>NZ_JBIOMH010000001.1:712500-2110000 GCF_051711285.1 Enterococcus sp. DIV0213h | reverse complement strand
AGCTCACTATACTGGAAAGGAGCTGACTGAAGTTGACGAAAGAAACGCAGACGAATCCTGAGGAATCACAGCTGCTGGAGCAGGAACCGACTCTAGAGGTCCAAACAGAAGGAGCTAATGAAGTCGAGGAAAACGTATCAACAAATGCGACGGACTTAGTGAATGACGGTCCTTTAGTAGAAGATAGTGGAAATGTAGTGGATGATTCTTTTGATTCAGCAAAAGAAGAAACTGACTACGAAGATGATTATTATGCTGTAAAAGCGCAAGATCACCAACGAATCGAATCGCTTATTGAGCAAGCCGAAAACGAACTAGCTGATTTAAAATTGAGAAAATCAATTATGGAAGCTGATTTTTCTGGATTGCTTGCTCATTACCGCCAGTTGATTTTAACAGATCAAGATATTTCGGTGATCGCCAAAAAGACATTGCTTGAATACTATGCCTATGAATTCTTGAAACCATTAAAAACGATTCATTTAACTGCTACTGATAACTATGACACATGGAAGACAAAGCATTTCAATGTCCGTTTTCGTTTAACAGAAACAAAGGAGCTCGAGTTTAGTTTCAAACTTAATCCAGTCAATTCTACGTATCAATCTAATTATTTGCCATTGTTGACTATCAATTCAAACTCCCAGTCGGTGGTTGTCAATGATGAACAGATTTTGCATTTAATCAGTCAATGGCATGCGGAGAATATTTTCTCGGTCAATCAGCTTTCGCTCTTTAATTATGATGTCAACTTGGTATTGGCGCATTTAAAAGAATTAGGCTTTACGGTTTCACCAAGCTTGATCGACAATACCCAAACATTGGCTGTCGATATGGAGACGGACTTTGCTGTTGCAGCAGAAGTTCTCGATCAAATTTTCATTATTACAATGGAGAATCAGCAATATGATTTTATCACAGAAAACAAAGGCGAAATTCTTGTTTTACTTGATAAAAATCAACGATTGACGATCCATTTGTATACAGAGTCCACTTTACTAACGATTGATTCAGATCAATGGAAGCGATCCTTATTAGATTTCTTCACAAGCTATCCATTTTTGGTTCCGCTTGTCGTGGAAGGTGAAGAATAAATGTTCTAAATTCATTAAAAGTGCTAGAATGGTTTTTATAACTATTCAGCACTTTTTTTGGAAGGAGCAGTATGATGAAAAACAAAGCACTAGGTTTTTATGAAGGACGATCTTTAGATGAGTCAAATGTATTTATTGAAAAGGAAATTCCGATACCCAATTGCCAAGCAAATGATTTATTGGTGGAAGTACAGGCAGTTTCGGTCAATCCAATCGATACAAAAAGACGGCAGATGACTGCTTTAAGTGAAGCGTTCCAGATCCAAGGGTATGACGCCGTTGGGATCGTTAAAGAAATCGGCTCAGCAGTTAATGGCTTTGCCGTTGGTGATCGGGTGTTTTATGCTGGAACCACACAACGACCTGGTGCGAATCAAAGGTTCCAAACAGTTGATTCTCGGATCGCAGCAAAGGCACCAGCCGGCTTTTCTGATGGCGATCTTGCAGCTATGCCATTAACGAGTATTACAGCGTGGGAATTGCTTTTTGAAAAATTTGGGTATGTGCCTGAAGAAAACGCGAATGAAGGATCGATTTTATTGGTCAATGCCAGCGGTGGTGTTGGCTCAATTGCGGCGCAACTAGCAAAATGGGCAGGATTGACAGTCTATGGCACTGCGAGTCCTAAGAACGATCAATGGCTTAAAAACAATCAAGTGGATCAAGTACTTAATCATCGCTTGCCGTTGGCTGAACAAATCACTGAGCCTTTTTCAGCCGTTGCAATTTTTTATGACGCCTCAGCCTATTTGCCACAATTAACGAAAGCAATCTTGCCGTTTGGCAAAGTCGGAATGATCGTGAATACGAAAGAAGCGCTAGATTTAAATCCATTTAAAAACCTCGGCATCGATTTTTATTGGGAGTATATGTTCGCAAAAACAGATGCTCAGTTGATGATTGAAACACAAGGGAGCATTTTGCAACGGATCGCCTCGTTACTCGCTGACAAAAAGATCCATACGACTGCGGTCCAAACGTTTGATGGAGGAATTACCATCGAGACCTTAAAGCTCGCTACAAAAGCGGTTGAGCAAGGAACGAAAGGAAAGACAGTGATCACTGGAGGCGTCCGCTAGATGGAAGAAGAGGAAGCGATGCTGTTTTGGGATGAATTTGCCCAAGAATATGCACAGATTCAAAGAGAATCCCAATTGAAAATTGCCGAAGAGGTAGCAGCTTTTTTGGTGGAGCAGAAAGTGTTCCCGATATCGGCCTTCGTTGACTTTGCTGCGGGGACTGGCCGCTACATTTCAGCATTTTATCCTTATGTAGATGAGTATTACGCAATTGATTTTTCAAAAGAAATGTTAAAAATCATTGAAGAAACGACGGAAGATCCGATGAACAAGCTCCATCTGGTTCAGCAGAGCCAAAAAGACTTTTTATCTGCAGACCAGCACTGGCCCTGTATTTTTATGGCAATGAATCCAGCAGTCAGAGACAAGGAAACATTGCTTCAGTTTCAAAAAAAGGCCCATCAATTGATTATTCTAAGAATGATCACAGAAGAAGAAAACGTGTTTCAGCCATATGAAAAAAATCTTTCAGCGAAGAATGACCTGAACCTAAACACTTGGTACAAGAAGTGGTTTTCAGAAGAAGTGATCGATTGGCAGAGTCGGCAATTCGAGTATATTTTGAAGGAGGAGATCGATCAAGAAATATTTCATCTTTATTTTGAGGAGGAGTACTCATTGGAACAACGGCAACAAATGGTTCAACATGTCTTTGGTGAGGCATTGACTGTCGAAAGCCAAACGAAAATCACCTTTGAGCTTCTCTTAGCCTAAGTAAAATCACACAATGGGTATCGAAAAAACGAGATTCTGACATAAGATCAAGAAACAGGTACAGGAGCTAGGCTTCTTTTGGCTGCTGACTGGAAACATCTTATGCTGGAATCTCGTTTTACAGTGAATTTGCTACAATAGAAGGTATATGATGCTGCCTAATAACAGTAAAAAAACGATGTTGACGATAAAAAACAGCTTTTGAAACGTTCTCGCTTCTTTTGGTCTGGCTTGTTTCAATAATTTGTACCCAATCAAATTCGCCAAAGAAGCAATCAATGTACCCAAACCACCAACATTGACGCCCAAAAGAACGGCTTTTTCTAAATCGGTGAAAGGAGCAATCAAAATTGCTGCTGGAACGTTAGATATTCCTTGGGAGAGTAAAATACTACCTAAAAAAGCGCGATGCGTTTCTTGAAAATACGGTCGAATGTGATCGGTGACCAGAGATAGGTCTTGAATATTCCCGACGATCAAGAAGAAGCAGAGAAAGGTAAGTAGTAACCGATAATCAACTTTTGCAAATAATCGTTTATTACTAAACCAAACCACGGCTGCGACGACAAGCACGGCGATTGAAATTGGGAGAACACTAAAAATACCAAGAATCATAAGAACAAATAATCCTGCATTAAGCAGCGCTGGCTTTTTTTCAAAGGGTTCTTCTTGCAGGGCGATTTCCAATGGAGTCTTTGGGATGAGCTGGATCGAAACAAGGAGTAATAGTAATGAAAGTCCCACAAAGGTGCCGGTAGTCCACATGAATTGTGGCAGCGAAATCTGATAGTAAGAAAATAAAAATAGATTTTGCGGATTTCCAAATGGAAACAGGCTGCTTCCTAAATTGGCTGCTACGATCAAATAGACAGCGCCTAATAAGACACTGGTGTGCTGTTGTTCTTTCCTCGTTAAGAGTAAATAGATGGGCAATAAAGTTAAGATAGCCACGTCATTTGTTAAAAACATCGAACTGAAGAAGCTTAGCAAGACGATTGCGCGGATCAAGTCACGCAGATTGCGACTTTTTTCCACTAATTTTTGTCCAAATGCTCGTAAAAGACCAGCTTCTTCTAACCCATTGATTACTAACATTAATCCAAACAGTGATAAAATCACTTTAAAGTCAATAAACGACCAACGGAAGGTGCCGAAAAAACACGCAATAAGTGCTAGTAGCAGGGAAATCGAAAATAATCGATCCGTTCGAAAAAATGCTAACATTCGTTTTCCCATAGTTCACCACCTTTCTTCTCAAGAATTTTACCATTCCTATGCTTTAGGAACAATAAATAACGCTTTTTCCATCGAACTCAAAGACATTCAGGCAATTTTTATAGTTGACAAACGACTCATTAATTGGGAAATTAGTATGTGAAAGGTGAAGGAGGTTCAAGAATGAATGTGATGCAGCTGCTTGAAAAAAATCAGCAGGTACATTTTCAAATTTTGGCTGTTTTTTTTCAGAATGGCTCAGAAGTCTCTTATAAAAAACTTGCAAAAACGTTATCCATTTCCGCGCCCACTTTGCAAAAAGAACTTCAAAATCTTCATCAAAATTTAGCTGCTTTCCATGAAGACGCAGCTTTGATCTATTCAGAAAATGATCAAGTGCAATTGGTATTGCCTCTTGATTTTTCCCTGAAGCAATTTTTTTATGCGTATCTTTCAGAAGCAATCGATTTTCAGATATTGTCGTATTTGTTTTTTCATCGAGATGAGTCAACGACGAAAATGATGTTAGAACTGATGTTGAGTGAAGCTTCATTGTTTCGTCGATTCAAAGCGATCAATCAGTTATTGAAAGAATTCGACATCCAATTAAAAAATAAAAAATTGATTGGGGATGAAAAACAGATTCGCTTTTTCTATTATCAGTTTTTTTCACAAAGTTATCCCAATGAAGAATTGATCGCTCGCTTGAATGCACCAGCCATCAACAATTTGATTCGAGTCATTGAAAAACAGTTGCAGACAACGTTTAGTCAAGCAGAGCGTTGGAAAGTCGGGCTTTGGTTAGGCATTATGGAAGCCCGTTTTGATTATCGCGGCTCGCAACAGCATGAAGCCTCGTATCCATTGTTGAAGTCATTGGAAAATGAAGCGATGTTCCAGCTTTTGCGGAATATATTAGGGCGCTATCTCAGTCGTTTTGCCGTATCCTGGAGCGATTATGAAACGGTATATTTCTATTTATTTTTATTAGCTGAAGGCTTGATTCGCCCTTCACTGGATGACTCCTTGCAAAAATCACTTTTCTTCCAAGAGATCGATGCGTTAAATGGGGAGCTGCTGCAGGCCATTGGTGATAGTGAAAGAAAGACTACAGAAACTTCTACGGAATTACGCGTCTTCTTGACGAGTGTGACGATCCAAGCGTTGTATATTCATGGCGGCATTATTGCCTTTGCTGAATTTCAGCCGCAAAGTGTTGCGAATGAGAGCTTGATCGAAGTGGCACAGCAAGCAATCGAACAGTTGGAGAAAAACGTAAACCAGTCCTTTTCTCTTGAGAAAAAGCAGCATTTGACCAATGAATTGCTTTTGATCCGTCAATGGATTCAAGTAAAACAGGAAAAAGCATTTACGGTAGGGATTTTACTGACTCAATCACGATTACGCAGTGGCTTTTTACGGCGCTTTTTGATCAAAGAATTGGCTGGCTATCCGAATATTCACTTCGATGGGACGAAGGAGAAGGACTATGATCTATTGATCGTAGATCATTCTGAGATCTCGGAAGGCTATCGTTATAAAAAACGATTGATTTTAACAGGTGGTGCAACCCCATTTGAAGAAGAGCGGCTTCATCAAATCGTGGATGAAATACGAAATGAGAACCTTGAAAGCGAGTTGGAAAAGATATGAGAATAGTGATTATTGGAGGCTCTCATGCAGGAATTGCTGCTGCCCGTCATTTAAAAAAAGTTGACCCAAAAGTCGATGTGATAATTATAGAAAAATCAAGCGTTCTTGGTTATGTTGCCAGCAGTTTGAATTTAGTACTGGAAGGTTACATTCAGCGTTTGGAAGATTCCAAAACGGCAACTGCCAGTGAACTTCTTTCAGAAGGAATCAATGTGATGCTAAACAGTGAAGTCACAAAAATCTTTCCGCAAGAACAAACGGTTCATTTTGTCACATCAACGGAATCTTATCAGCAAGAAGATGAAGTGAGTTATGATGGCTTGATTTTGGCGATGGGATCGAGTACTTTCCGTTCGGAGTTTGCCTCAGATGTCGAAGCACATATAACGACCTACAAAACCATTGGTCAATCAAAGCAAGCATTAGAAAAAATCGAGAATGCCCAAACCGTTGCGATCGTCGGCGCTGGTCTGATCGGGTTTGAATTAGCGGAATCTTTAAGCGGACAACAAAAAGCCGTTCATTTGATCGATCGCATGGATACGCTGTTGTTCCGTTATTTTGATCATGAAATTGCCAAAATTTTGATGGAACGCTTTCCTAAAAATTTGCAGATCTATCTTAACAGCAATGTCGCTCATACGATCAAAAATGAGAAAGGCGATTATCAAGGAATTGAGCTGTCAAATGGAACGAAAATTCAAGCTGACGTGGTCGTTTATGCTGTCAATCCACGTCCAAATGTTGCGCTAGTAGAAGATTTTCTGAAATTAAATCTGGATGGCACGGTATCGACAAATGAGTATTTGCAAACGTCTGACCCAGCGATTTATGCAATTGGGGATCTTGTTTCGATCCCATTTAATCATTCGGATAGCTCCTTGTATATTCCTTTAGTAACAAATGCTTACCGCACCGGGATCGTTGCTGCCACCAATTTATTGGCAAATGAACGGGGAACAACGAAAATTCCTTTTCCAAAAATGCAACGGACCGTCGTCAGTAAATTGTTTGGCTATTTCGTCAGCAGTTCAGGTATTAATGAGACCGAGGCACCGTATTACGGCTTTGAAGTAGATTCAGTGACGCAAACATTTCATTCTCGGACATTTTTCGCGACAGATGAGGATTTTGAAGTAACGTTAAAACTGATTTTTGATCAGCAAACGAAAGTGATTATGGGGGGACAAATCATTACGAGTGATCGTGGAAGTTTGGAGATCATCAATACGATCTCAACCTTGATCAATAGCAAGACGACCTTGCACCAATTAGCAACAATGGATTACTTTTTCAATCCAACCATCTCATTTCCACTGCACTTTTTGAATCAATTGGCCCTTGATGGCTTGTTAAAGTAAAATAGTAAGTCTTGATAAACCTGCGATGATCGCAGGTTTTTTTAAATTGACGTTAATCGGGAGAAAATAGCGATTGCGCCCATGAAAGGTATCGCGTATTAAAACCAGGTGGGGTTGTGCTGAGCTTTGATGCCAACTGGTATCGCTATCTTTTTTGATGAAGAAACTCGTAAAATATGACGATGCTCATTTTATGACTGAACGATTTTTGGTAAAGGATTGTTATCGGCAGACGAATGTTCCTTGGATGGAAACGTTAGCTCATCAGTACCCTTTATCTGAAAAGCTACGCCCAGCTTGGGATGAGCATGTGTGAACTACACAGGGGTTTCAACAGATTTAAA
Organism: Enterococcus sp. DIV0213h; assembly: GCF_051711285.1. Classification (NCBI taxonomy): domain Bacteria; kingdom Bacillati; phylum Bacillota; class Bacilli; order Lactobacillales; family Enterococcaceae; genus Enterococcus; species Enterococcus sp. DIV0213h. The sequence goes on along the minus strand of NZ_JBIOMH010000001.1, from coordinate 2,102,540 downwards.
CGATTGAACGTGTAAATGATTTGTTATTGAATGAAACTCAGAAGTTGAATCTAGCCTTCTCAAGTATTTATTTGATTAAAGCGATTAAATAGGCTCCGTTGAGAAAAAATACGTGCTCGCAGTCTTTATAAGAGAAAAACATCACATAATCCCTTGCCTTCGCAGATTCGTTTTCACTGAAATTGCGTTGGTAAAGGGATTTTTTTAAAAAACTTCTTGTGATTTTAAGTGAAATACGTTACCCTATTAAAGAGAGTGAGAATCATTCTCAATAAGGAAGGGGCGGGGCATGTTGAAAAAAATCGGATTACTGCTGATCTTGATTCTTCTTGTGGGCTGTTCTTTACTGGTAGGTACCCATGAATTATCATTAAGTGGTTTACAGCAGGGTGATCCGAATCATTGGCTTGTTTTGGTAAAAGTTAGGCTCCCACGGACGATCAGTTTGATCATTGCAGGTGGAATCATTAGTTTATGTGGGAAAATCATGCAGCATATGATGCAAAATAAATTTGTGGCATCAGAGTCGATCGGATTATCTGATAGTGCTCGTTTAGGAATTTTGCTAGTCATGCTTTTTCTGCCAAATGCGTCTAACTTGATTCGGACAACCGCAGCATTTGTGTTTGCTTATGCAGGTGTTTTGTTCTTTTTATTTTTAAGCCAATTTCTACCAAAGAAAGATCCAATGATGCTCCCTTTGACCGGGGTGATGTTCGGTAATATCATCGGTGCCATTAGCAGCTTCTTGGCCTACCGTTTCCAATTGGTTCAAAATGTCTCTTCTTGGCTACAAGGAAATTTCGCTACCATTATGTCTGGCCAGTATGAACTTTTGTATTTGACGATTCCAGTATTCGGTCTGTTGTATTTCCTAGCTTATGAGATCACGATTGCTGGTTTAGGAGAAAGTGCCGCCAAGAGTCTAGGGATCAATTATCTGTTTTTACGCTTTGCTGTGTTCGCTCTGGTGGCGTTTGCCAGTAGTGTCGTTTTATTGACCGTTGGACAAATCCCTTTTCTAGGGATCGTTATCCCAAATATGATCGGCATGGTCTTTGGGGATCATTTGAAGAATAATCTACTGCTGATCAGCTTTGCTGGAAGTGCATTTTTACTTTTATGTGATGTATTGGCACGCATCGTGATTGCTCCGTATGAGATGCCCGTAAGTGTGGTTGCCGGTGTACTAGGTGGTTGCTGCTTCTTGATTTTGCTGCTGGGGAGGAAGTTTCAATGAAGAAAAAACTCTTTCTTTTGTTCTTTCTGATCCTTTGTGCCGCTACTGCCTATCTGACCTATAACACCTATGGTAATTGGTCATTTGCTTTTGCATTGCGGGGCCGTCGGATTTTCGCCTTTGCTCTGGTGGCGATCGCAATTTCCTTTAGTACGATCACCTTACAGACTGTTACGAGCAATCGCTATTTAACACCAGGAATCTTAGGCTTGGATCAACTATATGTCCTGGTTCAGACCCTGTGTTTCTTTTTTATCGGCGGGATCCAGATGCTAAGCCAAGAAACAGCAGCGATGTTCTTATTCTCTGTCAGTCTGACTGCCATTCTAGGAAGTTTATTGATCGGTTTTTTCTATCAAAAAGCCGTCAACGGATTGTTTTTGTTGTTGATGGCTGGAATGGTCTGCGGCACGATGTTCAGTAGTCTGAGCACGTTTTTGCAAGTCTTGATGGACCCGAATGAATATGATTTACTGCAAGGACGCTTATTCGCTAGCTTTGGCAATATCAATACGCAACATCTCTTAATTGCTGCTGTGATCATTTTGATCGGTAGTAGCTGCCTGATTCTGTTGATTCCAGAATTGAATCTATTACATTTAGGAAGCGGGCAAGCCAAAAGTCTAGGCGTTCCTGTTCAATGGCTTCATAGAGGTATTTTATTTTTGATTGCGCTTCTGACAGGTACCGCTACGGCACTCGTAGGTCCAGCTGTTTTCCTCGGCTTTGTAGTGGCAACGATCACCTATCAGCTTTTTCCCACCTATCGCCATGGGTGGTTGTTTGCGGGTGGCAGCCTGATTGGTTTTCTCCTGTTAGTAGGGGGGCAGTTCTTAGTGGAACAAGTGTTTCAATGGCAAACGACCATTGGTACAGTGATTCAATTATTAGGTGGCGTCTTCTTTATAAGCAAATTGCTGCTGGAAAGGAAAAAATCATGATCGAAACAAAAAACGTATCCAAAAATTATGCGAAAACACAGGTGTTGACCGAGTGTTCTTTAGCATTACCTGAGCAGAAAATGATTGCCTTTATCGGGCCAAATGGTGCGGGAAAAAGCACCTTACTCTCCTTGGTCAGTCGGATGCTGGACCAGAGAACTGGTGATATTTATTTAGATGGAACTGAGATTCGCCAATGGAAATCCAAAGAGCTAGCCAAAAAAATGGCTTTTTTGCAACAAAGCAATCGCTATGCAGTCAATCTGACTGTAAGAGAACTGGTGGCATTTGGTCGCTATCCCTATAACCGCGGGCGACAATCGGCAGCGGATGATAGGATCATTGATGATTCTTTAGCTAAGCTATCCCTTACCGAATACGCCGATCAATCGATTCATGAGCTTTCTGGTGGTCAGCTACAACGAGTTTACTTGGCGATGATCTTGGCTCAAGATACAGATTATCTGCTGTTGGACGAACCGTTAAACAATCTAGATTTGAAGCACGCTAACCAGCTGATGAAGCTATTGACCACCTTGGTGGAAGACTATCAGAAAACCGTTGTGATCGTTTTGCACGACATTAATTTTGCCGCTCGCTACGCCGATCACATCGTTGCCATGAAAGACGGTCAGATTTTTAAAGCGGCCGACACTGAGGCTGTGATCCAGGAGCAAGTGTTGGCATCATTATATGAGATTCCAATCAAACTGGTACAAGTGGATGGTCGGCAATTTTGCTATACCTTCCAATAAAATGTATTTCTAAGGAGGAAAAAAATGAAAAAAATTGTAGTAAGCTTTATGAGTATTTTCGTATTAGCGGGGTTGACCGCATGCGGATCAAATAATACTGGTACAATCGAATCGACAGGGACACAGCAAAGCCAATCTGCTCAGAGTGAACAGACACCGACAGAGGTTGAAATCACTGATAGCAATGGAACTGTTACTGTTCCTTATGCACCAGAAAAAGTGGTGGTTTTTGACAATAGTGCCTTAGACACGATGGATGCGCTTGGCCTTGGGGATCGAATCGTTGCTGCTGCGACCAGCAATTTACCAGATTATTTATCAGCGTATGCAGATGTTGAATCAGCAGGGGGAATCAAAGAGCCTGATTTAGAAAAAATCAATCAACTGCAGCCAGACCTAATCATTATTTCTGGGCGACAACGTGATTTCCAAGAGGAATTGTCTGCAATCGCGCCAACCGTTTTCTTAAGCGTTGACAATAGTGATACTTGGGCATCGATCGAAGCCAACATTACGACCATTGGTCAAATTTTTGGTAAGGAAGAGGAAGCGCAAGAACAACTAGCATCGTTACAAGGTCAGATCGATACCTTGAAGGAGCAAGCGCAAAATGCTGACGAGAAAGCCTTGGTTGTTATGGTAAATGAAGGCAATCTTTCTGCTTTTGGGCCAGGTTCTCGTTACAGTATCTTGTATGATACGTTTGGTTTCCCTGCAGTAGATGAGGAATTAGAGGCGTCGACACATGGACAAAGTATTTCTTATGAGTACTTGCTTGAGAAAAATCCTGATATCATTTTCGTGATCGACCGGACAAAAGCGATCGGCGGCAATGAAAGTGAAAGTGAATTTGTTGCAAATGAAATCGTCCAAGAAACAAATGCTGGGCAAAACGATCAAGTCATTGAATTGGATGCTGCGGTTTGGTATTTAGCAGGTTCAGGCTTGGAGTCGATCCAACTAATGATGGACGATGTCAAACCAGCCGTTGAATAAATAGGTGAGAAAAGCAATCAAGTAATTAGGACACGCGTATCAGTTTACTGAGAATGCGTGTCCCTTTTTATTTTCCTATTTTCTAAGACCTACGACTGATTTTTGATAACTTTCCCTGCTTTACTTTACCTGTCGTAGTAATTGTTTTATAATTAGTACGACAGATGAAGTAATTTAGGAGGCGATTGCGTGATCTCGAGTGACGGAATTCGCGGCTATAACGACGCAATCATTTTATCCATTCTTTCCAATGAAGATTCTTATGGATATGAAATATCCAAGCGTATTCGCGAAGGAACAGATGCTTTATATGTGATCAAAGAAACGACGTTGTATTCCGCTTTTACTCGGTTAGAAAAACAAGGATTGATCCGCTCATATCCTGGAGAAGTGACGCATGGCAAAAAGCGGACGTATTACCAGATAACTGCAGACGGAAGAGCAAGCCTTACGGAGAAACTATTGGAGTGGCAGCAGACAAAGATCGTCGTTGACCAGTTCTTACAAGGAGGAGACAAATGAAAACCATTCATGACTATCTAGACAGCTTATTTTTATCAGTACCCATCACACCGGAAACCAAAAAGGCGAAAGAAGACCTCTTAGCGATTATGGAAGACCACTACTTAGAACTGATTCACCAAGGGAAAAGCGAGCATGAAGCCATCGGTGCAGTAATCAGTGAGTTTGGTTCCGTAGATGAGCTGTTGCAAGAGTTAAATGTTTCAAAAGAAGAAGCGCCGATTGATGATTGGTCCGATGCCATCACAGAAGACGATGCGTTTGATTATTGGGGAACTGTGCGACACTTTGCTTTCTCGTTATCTATAGGAATCGGTTTTTGTATCGCATCCCTAGCAGCCTTGATGCTCTTTGTTAGTATATATGCTGAGACCTTTGGAATAATGGTGATGTTTCTTTTTATCGCCATCGGGGTCGGTTTTATTATCTCTAGCAGTTTGCACTTTTCCGGTGCGCGTAAACAGTTGGATGATCGTCCAATAAAAAGGGATGCCAAACGAGAAGCCGCTCAGCAACTCGCAAATTATGAAAAAAGTTTTCGGATTGGTCTTGTTTTAGGAATTGGTGCCTGTATTTTATCAATTGCGCCTGTACTTTTAAGTGAATTGTTTTATTATTCTGTTGAATTTGGGATTTCCTTGTTTTTCTTGACGGTTGCAGCAGGTGTGTTCTTTATTATTTATGTAAGTATTATCCGTACAGGCTTTGCGAAGCTGGCAACTGAGACGTATTTTATTCGCGACGAAGACCATCCGGGGGATCGAGCAACACGTCATAAATATGGCGAATCCGCTGGTAGAGTTACCTTTTTTCGAACAGTCTACTGGCCAGTGATTTTGGTCGTTTACATGCTTTGGTCCTTCATGTTTCATGCATGGGCTTACTCTTGGGTCATTTTTGTTATTGGTGGTGTCTTAGAGGACTACTTTATCGGACATACGAAAGCAAAAAAATAAGAGACACTTCAATCGAGAGTGCTTTCTTTACTTTTAAAAAAAGAAAGATTATAATACGCCTTGTAACTGAACCAATCAAAAAAGAACAGCGAGAAATATGGTTCTCTCAATGCTTTTTAAAAGTTCAGAATACAAGAAAAGAGGCAATGAATATGTTAGAAATTCATTATCTGAAAAATGGCAGCAAAGAAATAGCAACAGTCGAATCTCCGGAGCGCTTTCTCGCAAGTCAATACTTGGAAGTTCCACCTTTTCAAGACCATTACCCAGTCGAAGAAGTTTTTATAGACGGTAAGCGGATTACATTGAGGGATCGAACGATCAGTGGATTGTTCAACTATTTAAATACTAAATAAAAAATTGCCTTTTTCTATGGCTCACTTTACTTGGTGAGGAATCATAGGAAGAGGCAATCTTTTTTATTTAATTGAGAATGAGAGGTGTAATTGAGAATCCAACAAGTAGGGAATTAAAATGGAAACGATTAGTCAAACTTACAACTATACTCTATTTGTATTGGATAGGAAATAAATATGCTCATTTCTGAGGAGGATAACATTTTTTTTGACTAATTCTGAATAAACTATTGCTTTTTATAGTTAGATATACTAATAATTAATAGAGATTATTCTCAAATAATTATTCTAATTGGAGGAAATGATATGTCATTAATTGGAAAAGAGATTGGTTCATTCGAAGCGAAAGCTTACCACAATGGAAAATTTATCGATGTTTCATCAGAAGATTTTAAAGGAAAATGGAACGTTGTTTGTTTTTACCCTGCAGATTTCTCATTTGTTTGTCCAACAGAGCTTGAAGATTTGCAAGATCAATATGCATCATTAAAAGAATTAGGCGCAGAAGTTTATTCTGTATCAACAGATACTCATTACACTCATAAAGCATGGCATGATCATTCTGATGCCATCAATAAAATCGAATATATCATGATTGCAGATCCTTCTCATGTGATCTCAGAGATCTTTGATGTACTAGATGAAGCTTCTGGGTTGTCTCAACGTGGAACATTCATCATCGATCCAGATGGCGTAGTCCAAACAGTTGAGATCAATGCGGACGGTATCGGTCGTGATGCTAGTGGCTTGATCGATAAAATCCGTGCTGCACAATATGTCCGTACTCATCCAGGTGAAGTATGTCCTGCAAAATGGAAAGAAGGCGAAGAAACTTTAACGCCAAGCTTAGACCTTGTAGGCAAGATTTAGGAGGCTCTCATGGCATTAGATAAGGCAATCAAAGACCAACTGACGCAGTATCTCGCGATGCTAGAATCAGAGGTTGTTTTTGCGGCAACTTTAGGTGAGGATGATTCTTCCACAAAAGTACGTGAATTCTTAGAAGAAATCGCAGAAATGTCGCCAAAAATCACTATCCAAGCTGTAGCAAGTGAACGGACACCAAGCTTTTCGATCAATCGTCCCGGTGAAGAAAGCGGCATCGCTTTTGCTGGTTTACCGTTAGGACATGAGTTCACTTCGTTTATTTTAGCGTTGCTTCAAGTAAGCGGTCGTCCGCCGAAAATTGACGAAGCACTTCAAAAGCGCATCAAAGCGATCGATAAGCCATTACATTTTGAAACCTATGTCAGTTTGACCTGCCATAACTGTCCTGATGTTGTTCAAGCGTTAAATATCATGGCAGTGCTAAATCCTTCCATCAGTCACACCATGATCGAAGGTGGGATGTTCAAAGAAGAAATTGACAAGAAAAAAATTATGGCTGTGCCAACCGTCTTTTTAGACGGTGAAGAATTTGCAAGCGGCCGTCAAACGATCGAACAGTTGTTGGAAAAAGCAGCTGGTCCGACGAGTAAAGATGACTTTGCTGAAAAAGAGCTTTTCGATGTGTTAGTTGTCGGTGGCGGACCTGCAGGCGGAAGCGCAGCGATTTATGCAGCGCGTAAAGGCATCAATACTGGGATGGTCCTCGAAACAATGGGTGGACAAGTAATGGAAACCCTGGGGATCGAAAACATGATCGGTACTCCTTATACCGAAGGACCAAAATTAATGCGTCAGGTAGAAGAGCACATCAACGAATACAATGTAGACGTGATGAAAGGGCAGCGTGCGAAAGATATTCGTCGCAATGATGTCATCGAAGTTGAATTAGAAAATGGTGCAGTCTTAAAAACCAAAACGGCCATTTTAGCAACTGGCGCTCGCTGGCGTAACATCAATGTTCCAGGAGAAAAAGAATTCAAAAATAAAGGTGTTGCCTATTGTCCACATTGTGACGGCCCGTTATTTGCTGGGAAAGAGGTTGCTGTCATTGGCGGCGGAAACTCTGGGATCGAAGCAGCGATCGATTTAGCTGGCATGGCAAAACACGTCTATGTTCTTGAATTTTTACCGGAACTAAAAGCGGACCTTGTGCTACAAAACCGTTTGAACACGTTAGAAAATGTGACTGTTATTACGAATGCGGCAACGAAGGAAATTGCTGGATCCGATCATGTCGAACAATTGACCTACGTTGATCGTGAAACGAGTGGTGAATTCACATTAGCTGTTGAGGGTGTCTTCATCCTGATTGGCTTGATGCCGAATACCGAATGGTTAAAAGATCGCATCGTTTTAAACGAACGCAATGAGATCGTCGTAGACAAACACGGCGCAACCAATATTGAAGGGGTCTTTGCAGCAGGGGATTGTACCGATAGTGTATACAAGCAGATCATCACTTCAATGGGTTCAGGTGCCACTGCGGCATTAGGTGCCTTTGATCACCTGATTCGCTCGTAAGCGCCTTGCATCATTTAAAATCAAAAAACGTCTCAGGGGCTTTTAGGAGCTACTGAGCGTTTTTTCTTTTTGTAAGGGCAGTTTGGGTGCAGTTGACAGAAGGACAGCTTCTATATTACAATGAAAAAAACTCGTTCAAAAAAGAAAGAGGTATATTGATGAGTGTCGTAGGTATCTAATCAGCCAATTAAAACAAATAAGCAAAAACAGACTGTTTATTTGTTGTGCCTGTAGATACCGATAAAAATCGTTATTGATGAATCAGGTGATGGGAGACTATCGCTTTTTTTGTACACTTTTTTGGACGGGGATCTGATCGGAATCCTCAGGCACAAGAAAGGATAACTCATGAAGATACCTCAAGCAACTGAATTTGAACAAATTAAAGAACAAGTAAGTAAAAAAATAATCAGCGATTACGGCAAAGCGCGTTTTGCGAATGAAAAACCAGCAGCGACGATCCACTCTGCACAAAAACGAGTGACAGAGACCACTGAAGCGATGGCACTATTAGCCGCTGGTCGTCAAGTGCCTTTTATGGGGCTGCAGCATGTCTTACACCATACGGAGAAAATTGAAAAAGGGTTTGTTTTAGAACCACAGGAGCTTATCGAATATGGAGACTTTTTACGGTCTTTTCGAATCATCCGTCAATTGTTCGAAAAGAATCAATCGATTGCCCCAAGATTACATCAATATGCACAAGGGTTAGAAGACTTTTCTGAAATCGCCGAAATGATTTTCCAAAAGATTCGCAATGGTCAGGTTGATAGTAATGCCAGCCGAGAATTGCGGAAAATTCGCGGTACGATCGAAAAATATGAAGCTGATCTGAAAAAAGTTTTTGCAAAGTTTTTTAAGGAAAGTCGCTATTTACAAGAAAATCGTGTCATCAAAAAGAACGACCGATATACGTTACCTGTGCGTGCTGAATTTCAACAGCAATTTAACGGAACGATCATCGAACGTTCCAATAAACGAGCGACTGTCTTTATTGAACCTGAGGCAGCTGCCCGTTTAAATGATCGATTGATCTTGGCGCAAGCAGAAGAAACAGCCGCTCAATACCAAGTGTTGTCAGAGTTGACAGGGGCGATCGCCGAACAAATGAACGCCGTGTTTGCCTGTCTTGACATTTTAGTTGTGCTGGATATTATTTTTGCTCGGGGAAAATATTGTCGAGAAATCAACGGGCAGGCGATAACTATGACTGAGGAAGAAGTTTTGCTTTTTGATCAAGTCCGTCATCCTTTGCTGGGGCGTGATGCGGTTCCTCTTTCTTTAAAACTTGGCGAAGAAAACCGCTGCATGGTCATCACGGGTCCAAATGCTGGAGGCAAGACCGTCGTCTTAAAAACCGTTGGACTTGTTTGCGCCATGGCTCATTATGGCTTATTTCCAGCACACAATGGCAAAAGCACTGTTCCGTTTTTAAAAAGTCTTTGGATGGATATTGGCGATCAACAAAGTCTGGAAAATTCTTTAAGTACCTTCTCTGGACACATGTCGAACATTGCTCAGATTATGAAGAATGCTACCCGACACAGTATTGTTTTATTGGATGAAATCGGCAGCGGCACTGAGCCCAATGAAGGGGCTGCTTTGGCGATCGCCATCATGGAATCCATCTATCGCTCAGGAGCTTTAATGATCGCAACAACGCATTATGGTGAAATCAAGCAGTTTGCCGTCGATCATCAAGATTTCGAAACAGCGGCAATGGCTTTTGATGCCAAAACCTTGACACCAAAATATCGTTTGCTGACGAATGCAGTCGGTGATAGTAATGCGTTTTGGATTGCCGAAAAGATGGCGATCCCCGCTGACGTAGTCCAAACAGCAAAGGAATATTTAAAGCATAAAACCTATTCTTTTGTGAAGGAGCCTTTTGAAAAGGGGAAGAAACAACCCCATCAACAAGAAGCCAAGATAGATCTTATTTTTCAAAAAGGAGACTTGGTCTTTTCAACAGAACATAACCAGCGCGGGCTTTTTTATGAGTATTTGGAACAAGGACAAGCGAAAATTTCAATAGAGAAACAATTTTTTGTCGTTGCCGCTCGTCGCTTGCAACTCCTCACAAAGCGAGAGGTGCTCTATCCCGCAGGTTATGATTTTGATCAGCTATTCGTTGATTTTGCGCAGCGCAAGTTTACTCGAGATATTGAACGGGGATCTAAAAAAGCGCAGAAGCAGTTACGAAAAGCAGCGCAAGAACGGCAAACCAATCGACCCGTGGATTGATAGATTAAGAAAACTTTCAATCGATAGACCAAAATCAAGCAAGCAGTCCTTTTTCAGCACCTAGAAAAAGGACTGCTTTTTTTAAATGTTCGTTTTTTTAATAACGTCCTTTATCGATGCCGTCCCTTTGTTTGGATGATTATTTTGGTTGTTTTTTCTTTATAGAGCAGAAAATATTCGAAATATCTAAATTCTTTAAGAAAAGTTAAAGAAAAATAAAAATAACAGAGAATTGGTTGTATCTTTATTCGAGGAAGGGTACCATTCATATTGGATTGAAAAATAACATATAACCTTGTTAGGTGAGGCTCCTATACAAACACAAGCTATTGCGCAGAAACGTCGAAAGACGCCAATGTGTAAAACAGGAATTGTCGGATTAAGGCTTTTCATAAAATAGCTAAGAGAGCAAATGACTTTCTTTACGTTGTATAGTGCTAAAACTCGGACGATGAGATTGCTGCTAAAGTCTGACGTCCTAAGAGAAGTGAGACTTTTTTGCTTTTCTTTCTGATGGATGACGAAGCTCATAGAGCAAAATAACTGGTACCGTCTGAACACCTACTCCAAGGCAAGAGGAGTGGAAGCAATGATAGAAAAAAAGAAGATCGATTGGCTGCTGATCATAGCTTATTTGCTATTGAGCCTTATCGGTCTTTTAATGATTTATAGTGCAAGTTCATACCGTTTATTAACGAGAGATCAACCACCAGCGTCGCTATTTATCCGTCAATTGGTCTTTTTGTTACTTAGCTGGGTTCTTTTATTCATTATTCAGCGGACGCGAAGAGAGATTTTGCTTAGCAAATACTTAGCGATCGGTCTGCTAGCATTTGGGATCTTTACCTTGCTCTTAGCTCGTTTGCCCTTTTTCGGTGTCTCTGTTAATGGGGCACAACGCTGGGTCTCGATCGCAGGGATTCAATTTCAACCATCAGAGATTGTGAATGTAGGGATGGTCTTGTACCTTGCTCATTACTTTCAAACTGCAAAAACCACCTTGCAGGAAATGAAACGTCCGCTTTTCGTTTTGTTTTTGTGCTGCGTGTTGATCCTGTTTCAACCGAAAATAGCCGGTGTGATGATTTTGCTTTTTTTAGCATTTGTCATGATAACTACGGTACAAGTCCCCGTGAAGCTGACGGCTCTTTTATTTGGTGGCTTAGTGATCAGTCTATTCTTGGCTGCCCTGTTGATCATGTTTTTAGGCGACAATGATTTATTGCCTCATATTTTTATGCACGTATATAACCGAATTCGCCTAGTAGGTGATCCATTCTCCGACCCTTACAATCAGGGGTTCCAAATGATCCATTCTTACTATGCTTTATTTAATGGAGGGCTTACTGGTCTCGGTTTAGGAAACAGTATTACGAAAAAAGGCTTTTTACCAGTTGCGGAAACCGATTTTATTTTTTCCGTTTTAGTAGAAGAGCTTGGCTTGCTTTTCGGGATTTTTGTTATTGGCTTATTATTCGTAATCATCTTACGTTTATTTATTCGTTCCGCAGCTATTGAAAACCCTCAGATTGGGTTGATATTGCTAGGAACAAGTACATTACTTTTGTTGCAAACAAGTATCAATATAGCCAGTATTTTAGGGTTGATGCCGATGACGGGGGTACCGTTACCCTTTATCAGCTATGGTGGCTCCAGTTACTTTATTCTTTCATTTGCCTTTAGTATGTGCCTGAAATTAGAGCGAGAGGAGGGCAAACGAAATGAAGTTCCTCAAACGACATGATGCAAACTATGCCTTGCTGCTACCCGTTTTTCTGCTTTTTTTGCTAAGCATTTGGGTCCAGCATCAAGCTTCTGTAATGGATGGCAATGATCCTTCTGGAATCGTTTTTCGACAGATCGTTTTTTGTGTTCTATCCGCCATCGCGCTCTTCGTTACGAGTTTGATCCCAACCAATTTGCTCTTACGCTTTTCGGGTCTTTTGTATGTATTGGCGCTAGGTCTGATGGCTTCTCTTCATTGGTTCTACGATCAAACGATGTTTGAGCAGACTTCTACCAAACGCTGGATCAGAATCGGCGACTTTACCATTCAGCCCTCAGAGTTTATGAAAGTGGCCTTTCTGCTTTTTATGGTCTATCTCACCTTAGTGTATGAAAAACGAAAAGCCGAACGGACCATTAAATCTGATTTGATCTACGTCACTAAGATCTTGCTTTATAGTATACCGACATTTCTATTGATGTTTATGCAACGGGACTTTGGTACGAGTTTAGTGTTTATTGTGATGTTAGGGGCTTTATTTATTATCTCGGGTGTTCATTGGAAAATTTTGACCGTAGTGATCGGTTTGATCGCAGCCCTCGGCGCTATTTTATTGCTGCTCGTGTTTACGGAATGGGGCAATCGTGTCTTGTTTCGACTTCATTTCTCGCAGTATCAATTAGACCGAGTGCGAGCTTGGGCAGATCCCCTAGCGTACCAAGACTCTATCGCGTTCCAACAAGTTCGCAGTATGTGGGCGATTGGCTCAGGAGGCTTATTGGGAGCGCCTGACACCCATACGACAGTGTACGTGCCGGTTCGTGAATCAGATATGATTTTTACAGTTATTGGTGAAACCTATGGCTTTTTAGGAAGTACCTTAGTGATCTTCTTGTATTTTTATCTCATCTATCAAATCATCTTCGCCGCGTTAAAAACGAATAACAAGGCGTCGGTCTATATCGCCATCACGTACGTTTTTGGCTTAGTCTTTCAGATCTTTGAAAATATCGGAGCGGCGATTGGGTTGCTGCCATTAACGGGAATTCCTCTGCCATTCTTAAGCCAAGGAGGAACCTCGTTGATTGCGATCAGTATTGCGATGGGAATTATTTTCGGGTTAGAAAAATTCCCGACTAAAGCGAAGAAACGATCTTACGCATTAAAAGAAAGTAGGGGATTAACATGAGCAAGACAGCAAAACAAGGGGTGATAGGTGGACTGCTTTGTAGCTGTTTCGCATGGTTGTTTTTCCTTGTAGCATTAGAGCCGCAGTGGTTCCAAACGCTTGATACCCTGTTTTCCCACGTGCCTCAATGGCGGACGGCTACAGTAGAAGCGATTTTTGTTCCGCTTGCTAGCACGGCAACGATCGTCCCGATAGCGGCTATTCATTTTCTATTGGCAGCAATTTTGTTTCTTCGAAAGAAACGGATCGAGAGTTTTTGGTTGATGGGAAATATGATCATAATCAGTGGTGTTGGCCAAGTGATCAAGAAATTCGTTGATCGCCCAAGACCGGAGTTTGCTGACAGTATGGAACGGGCGTCCGCCAGTTTTCCAAGTGGGCATACGCTATTAGCGACCACGCTAATTATTTCTCTCCTCTTTTTCTTCGCACAAACAGCGCCTGGCAAAAGAGGCAAACGTCCTATTAGCCAAAAACTAGCTATGTTTTTGGGATTGGTTTATTTACTGCTTATTATGATGAGCCGCTTGCTATTTGGGGTTCACTATCCTAGTGACTTGTTAGCAAGTCTTCTTTTAACAAGCGGAGTCAGCTCAATTACGTGTTCAATAGTTTTTTCAATAAAAAAAAGGGTGCTTAGGGGGGAGTAAATTGAGTTTGGTAAAAAAAATAATTATTGTATTTTTGGCTTTGCTTACAGTGGTTGTGGCATCGGGGACTGCGTACGGAATCAAAGTATATTTTCAAGTTGAAAATGTTGCGCACTCGATTCATCGGCCGATAGAAGGAAGACAAGAAGCAGAGGTGATAGAAAACACAGAACCTTTAAGTCTGCTTTTGCTAGGAATTGCCAATGATGCTCGCCGGCAAACAGATTATCGTGCCAATACGATCATGATTGCAACGTTGAATCCAGTTACGAAAAAAACGACACTTACGAGTATTCCCAGGGATGCGTATGTTGAAATTGTTGGTCAAGGATATGAAGATAAAATCAACCACGCACATTCCTTTGGCGGAGCAAAGATGATGATTGAAACAGTGGAACAATACCTTAATGTTCCGATTCATCATTATTTTTCTTTAAATATGGATGGTATGGCAGATCTAGTTGATGCGATTGGCGGTATTACCGTTGAAAACGATTTTGCATTTACTGCTGAGGATATCTATTTTGAAGAAGGTATCCTTGATTTGGATGGCTGGGAAGCACTTCAATATACCCGTATGCGCAAAGAAGACCCGGAAGGTGACTATGGACGCCAACGTCGTCAGCGAGAAGTGACAGAGATTTTGGCCAATGAATTAGTTTCTCTATCAAGCGTGATGCGGATTCAGGATCTGTTAACGATTATTGGGGAAAATGGTGAAACAGATTTAACGTTTTCTCAGATGAGTCAACTATTCACCCAATATCAATCGGCACTCGTTACTGTCGAATCTTACCAAATGGCGGGTACTGGGTTCACTGGCGATGGCTTTAGAGGTGAATACGGTATCTCTTATCAAGAAGTGTCACCTGAAGAACAACAAGCGACGAGTCAGCGTTTAAAAAGCGAATTAATGCTTGATTAAGTAAGCCTTGGGTTTAATTAGTAACAACACCACTTCCTCTTTGTTCCTCTAGTAAATCGTGATTAGAGTTGACAGCTGCTTTTCCTCAGGATACTCTTTAGTCAAGCAAAGCAATTCGGCTTGAAGGGTAGCAAGAGCCTGTTCGGAAAAGGACTGTTAACTCTTTATTTGTTGCTATATCGTTTGGTTAAAAGTTACAAGGGGGAAAAGAATGACTATCATCTTTAAAGATCAATTACCAGCGGATTCAAATCAGATACTCGCTTTGTATAAATGTGTTGGCTGGGTCGCCTATACGAAAGAGCCAGAGCGACTATTAAACGGCCTAGCTCAGTCACAGGTGATCACTGCCTATGTTGAAGAGCAGCTAGTCGGACTTATTCGATGTATAACCGATGGACAAACCATTCTTTATATTCAGGATCTATTAGTAGCGCCAGCGTTCCAACGTCAAAAAATTGGCCAGCGATTGCTCAAAAAAATGCTGGCGAGATATCCATCAATTCGACAAAAGGTTTTGATCACGGACAACACAGAGAAAACGCGCCGATTTTATGAGTCTTGCGGCTTTTCCTCTGTAGAAACGCAGCAAATTGCAGCATTTATTTATTTACCTAAAAACGAGTAAATAGCCAGAAACCCGATCGCTAGTTGAAAATAGTCAATTTATTAACGGTTTTATGTTTGATGAAGGAGTGGGAGAAATGAAGCTGCGATTTGCGTTATTTGTGTTAAGTTTAGTGATTGGTGTTGGCGCATGTGGAGGAAGCATGCTGGCGTTTATGAGTATTGAGCCATTAAGGAAAGGACAGTCATTTGCTGGGTTGGAATCGTCCATGCTCCAAGGAACGCCATTTACAACATTTTTGATTCCCGGGGTGTTTTTGCTAATTGTGTTAGGACTGGGCAATTTATTGGCAGCTATCCGATTGTGGCGCAACCAAGGGTATCATGGCGAATTGCTTTTAGGCATCTGTTTAATTATCTGGATCATTGTTCAAGTGATTTTATTAAGGGGCGGGAATGTTTTGCATCTGATTTTCTTAGTGTTAGGTTTACTCCAGCTCGGTGTGGCAGCTTACTGTATCAAACACTTGCAACTCTCGGTTCCTTTTTCTGCTCATCAAAATTGATTTTGCAGAAGGGTTTTATTGGTAAAATAATTAAATTACTCAAAAGTTTCCTATGAAAAACGTGGATTTTTGAAAAAATATTCGCAAAAGGATCATTCACTTAAAAAATTATGATAAACTGAAAGAAGTGAACGTATTTTCTAGAATCAGGAGGATCAATTATTGGAGTTTCT
Source organism: Enterococcus sp. DIV0213h (assembly GCF_051711285.1). Taxonomy (NCBI): domain Bacteria; kingdom Bacillati; phylum Bacillota; class Bacilli; order Lactobacillales; family Enterococcaceae; genus Enterococcus; species Enterococcus sp. DIV0213h. The sequence continues at coordinate 2,086,325 of NZ_JBIOMH010000001.1, read as the reverse complement.
TAAAAAATCAAAAATTTTTGCAGGTCTGGTGATCGTCTGCCTTTTAGGGATCGCCGTCTGGATCTATTCAAATATACTGTTTGTTTTTCGACCATTAGAAGCAATCTTTTCTAGTGTCTTTTTACCAGTACTGATATCCATTTTTATTTTTTATATCTTTTTGCCTTTCTTTAATTGGGTAAAAAGAAGGACGAAAAAGAAAAGCATTGCGCTGTATGCGACACTGTTGTTGATCGTTTTTGCAGCCTATTTGATCATTCAGGTGATTGGACCCGCATTAGCCTATGAGATGGGACGCTTTATCAATCAAATACCCGTTATCATCAATTTGGTGATCGATAACATCGATCATTCCTATTTGGAGGAACTTTTCGGTCCTTTCATTGATTCGATCGATATTTCGCAAGCGAGCAATTTCGCTTTGCAGTTTATTACCGGGGCAACGAATAGTCTGACGAGTTTGATCTCCATCGTTTCTCACTCAGCGATCGTTTTGTTTACGATCCCACTGCTCTTAGTCTATATGTTTAAAGACGGTGAGAAAGTGCCAGACTTTTTAGCAAACAAAACACCGAAAAAGTATCAAGGTTTGATGCGTCAATTATGCAGTGATTTCCACCAAGCAGCGTCTGCTTATATTGGCGGGAAATTGCTTGTATGTTCGTACGTTGCCGTTTCCAGTTATTTGATTTTTTCTTTGCTAGGTTTGCAGAATGCGTTGCTTTTAGGCCTGATTTGTGGTGTCTTGGATATCATCCCATACTTCGGACCATTTATAGGAGCGGCACCCGCATTTCTATTTGCTTTAAGTTTAGATATCCGGACTGCCATTTTATTGGTAGTGGGCATCACGATCATTCAATTGGGTGAATCGTATCTAGTTTCACCTCTAGTAATGAATAAAGTGTTGCATATCCATCCGATTATTGCGGTGTTCTTATTATTGATCGCAGGCAACTTGCTGGGATTTGTTGGTATGATCGTTGCACTTCCAGTGTATTCGATCATAATGGCGATGTCTGGCACGCTACTCCGTTTTTTCCAGGAACGCAAACTAGAACGTTCTGTGATCGATAAGGAGTCATTGTAACAATAAAACTTGCTGTTGAAGAAATCTTCATCAGCAAGTTTTTTGTTTTAGATGACACATAGCACGGTACAAAGACTCATGCTATACTGATTGAAACGAAAACGACGATAGGAGTGAGGAAATGAAGGTTTTGTGGAATGATCAGATCGTTGATCGAGAGGTAGTGAGAATTGATATCGAAGACCGTGGCTATCAGTATGGTGATGGGATCTATGAAGTTATCCGAATATATAATGGCCACTGTTTTATGTTAGCGGAGCATATGGCTCGATTGGAAAGCAGTGGACAAAAAATTAAGCTAACGTTACCCTATTCGATTCCCCAATTGACTGAAAATCTAAAGTTACTCATTAAGACTGAAGGAATCACAGAAGGAGAAATCTATCTTCAGATCACCCGAGGAATCGCTTCTCCGAGAAATCACGAGTTTCCACCAGCTGGATCGGTCAAAGGGGTGGTGACGGCAAATGTGATCCCCTTTGAACGACCAGATGAAATGCAGCAAGCAGGGCTTTCGGCAACCGTTCTTCCTGATGAACGCTGGTTGCATTGTGATATCAAATCATTGAGTTTGTTAGGGAATCTTTTGGCGCTGGATCAAGCGATCGAAGCTGGCTTCGATGATGCGATACTGCAACGAGATGGCTTTTTTACAGAAGCATCTGCATCCAATCTCTGGTTTGTCATTGATGGGATCGTCTATACTCATCCGGACGGGCGCTTGGTGTTACCGGGGATCACGAAAATGAAGGTCCTTCAGTTGTGTCGCCAATTAGAAATTCCCTATCGAGAAGAACCCGTCCCGATTGAGGCACTACGCGACACGCAAGAGTGTTTCTTGACCAACTCAGTTTGGGAAATCGTTCCGATCGTTGCCATTGATGGGAAACCCGTTGGCACTGGCGAATTGGGTTCAATCACGAAACAATTGCAAGCAGCGTATATCGCTGCCACAAAGAATAAAAGCGATTCATTGTGATTATGCAATAGAAACCACCTAAAAAAGCTTTGGCAACACCCAGTATTTTAAGGCTGGGTGGGACCAAAGCTTTTTCTTGCGTTGAAAATTATTTCTTACCATTCACTAGGGTTCCACAACTTCCCGTCAAGTTCTCCTTGTTTCAATTCGATGCGGGTTTCTTGCTGCTGCAACAACTGTCCCAGCTCTTGCAAAAATGCTTTTTCATGGTAATCAGTGGTTTCTTGAATGGATTGTTCTATCAGCGGTGTTAGCCAATCATGACCCATCAAAGCACCTCCAATTCAGCTAAAGCATCTTCTAATTCGGTCAATGTTTCATGGTTTTCCTGCAACAGGGATAGCAAAGGAGAAAGCTGCGGTTTTTTAGAAACCAAATGTGCCAGTTTCTCAGCAAACCATTGTTGCTTTTGATCAAACGTAAAGGGAGCGGGCATCGATAATAATTGCTGATAGGCAATGACAAAGGCACGCTTTTCTTTTTCCGTTTTATACATCAGTTGGTCAAGGACAACGATGGGTAACACGGTCATTTGGTGTTTTTTTGCCATCAGTACGAGTGGATGCAAAATTTCGTTAAAGGTCGTATTTTCTCGACCACCTAACTGAAATTCTTTGGCAGCAACACCAGTAGAAACGGCGAAACTGATTTCTTTCCCCATCAAAGCAGGCGCGCAATTTTCCCAAACCGTATCGATCCAAGCTTTCATTTTTGCTGGAACACTGTACCAATATAAGGGGAATTGTAAAACCAAACGGTCACAGTTTTGCAGCAGCGCCTGTTCATCGGCAAGGGAAAAGTCAGAAAAATCATCAAGAAAGTGTATGGTGACATTAGAAAGTTTGGCACTTTCACTGAAAAAACGTTGGGAAAGAGAGCTGTGGAAATCTGGGTGGCTAGCCACCACTAAGGTTTTTATCATGAGATTGATCATCCTTTCCTACTACATGTACCATATTTTACCAGAAAGGGAAACTAGTCTGCTTTGCTTTTCGTAGTGTTGGTCCTCTTTTAGTTTGATTTAAGGTACCTCGTCTATATTCATTGTTAAGGAAGTGTCAGTAACAACTTACACGTGAAGGAAATGGGGGAATAGAGGATGGAACCAAACGATCCCTTGATCAAAGGTCTAGCAACTATAATAAAGTTCGTTGCAAATGCAGTGAACTATGTCGAAAATGGACTTGCCAGTTGCAAACAACGAATTGGTGGAAAGCATCATACGAAAGAAAATGATTACGGCAATGGGCAAGAGTTTACAGAAGTGACTGTCTACAGATGACCGATGCAGAGAAAATAACTAAGATGGCTCACCCTCATAGGGTGAGTCCTTTTTTTAAGGATGGCAAGTTTCTTCAACTGGGGTGTTTGCTTCGATAAAGGTCGATAAAGAAGTAAAAAGAATCGTAGAGAGAAAATCGCTGAAGAAACAATGTGATGTGAAAATTCTTCTAATTATCATAGGAATAGAGCCAATGAATGGAGTCAGCCTTTTTAGTATCTTAGTCCAACTGAAAAAAGCGGATGGTAGAATTGCAGCAACGAATGATTCAAAAGGGGAAAGTCGCGATTATGTCAGGAGAGCTCTATGGGAAAGAGGGGAGAAATTTTTTGCGCCTAAACATTGGCTGTTCGCGAGAAAAACTCATTGATGGCTTGAAGCGATTCACATTGAGTTTGACATAAAAAAGAACCCACTGAGCGATCAGAAAGATCCTGTATTCTTTCTGATCGCCAGTGGTTTTTTAGTCTTTCGTCGTGCGGGGAGTCATTGCAGTAGTAACGGGGATTGGTTCAACGACATGGAAATAACCTTCTTTGTCTTGAATGATCAGCATATCTTGCTGACTCTTGCTCTTGATGATCTCACCTTTAACAATTTCGTTGGTGACAGTCCGATAAATGCTTGTAGTCATGTTCATTCCTCCCAACGGTTTTTACCAATTGATCTTCAATAGGGGGACTAGTACAAATCAATTGCTTGATTTGTACCAGCAAGGAAAAAGAAAACGAATTGGTATCTTTAGTATAGGAGAGCAATGTTTAGATTGCTGCAATTCCATGTAAAGTTTTTGTTAATCCTTTTTTTTTTTCAGCGATTGACTAATCGGCTAAAGAAAAACGCAAGGCCATTTTATTACTGCCAGACTCCACCATTTTTCCTAGTAACGTTGTTGCATTTTTTAAATACAGTTCGGCCATCTCAGCGTTGGCTTCTTCAAGCAGACGAGTAGGCTGCTTGTCAACGGAAGCTTTACGATCAGTTTCTTGTTGGATGCGGCGACAAGCTGCCATCGTTTCCATTTCAAAACGGTTGGCAAGATCACTATAGCGATCGTAGTCGCTGTCTCCAATCAACGCCAAGGTGCGTCCTAACCAATAGCTATTTGATGGATCGTAGGTCTTTGTCGTATCACAATAGCCAAGTGGGGTCTTAGTGATAGCTGCATAAAAGGGCACAACGCCATTGAAGGTATTGGGGCCAAAGGCAAGCCAATGAATGCCAGCGATTGCTGCGGGCACGTGGTTGCGGATCTGTAAAATATGGACTTGCTGGTTGCGATTGAGAGCAATCGATCGGAATTGTGTTTTTTGTGTCTCGCTCCCTGTACCGTAAGGGTCAAAAGGCGTATTTTGGAAGTGGGAGCTCAATGCCCATTTTACATCTTCCACGGATAGCTTTTGTTTTGGGTAGCATACAAACGGGAGCTCTTGATCGATCGGTTCAGCGGCTGTTCCGCTAAAGTGTTTTTGAATGTACCATGCCCGCGGGTTATTGTAACGGGTATCTTTTTCTGAGGAGCTGCCAAAAATATGGCGTAGATTAATGCCTTCAAAATCAGGATTTAATTGATAGTCTTCAATCAACTGTTCGAGATCCTGCGAACACAACGTCATTTCTGAGGCGAAATCGAAGTGATCAATGTTTAAGCGATTTGGTGCCACGACATAGGCATCATCTGGTATGCGAACAGCTGCCCAGTGATGTCCACCGATGGTTTCCATATACCAGATTTCCTCGGCATCAGAAAAAGCGATCCCGTTGGCTTCATAGGTCCCATAGGTTTCTAAGAGTTCCCCTAAGCGTAAAACACCTTCTTTAGCGGAATGGATGTAAGGCAGTACGATGCTGACGAAATCAGCTTCCCCGATACCATCTTCCACATATGGATCAATAGCCAAAACGCGCGAATTGGTTGTGATCGTTTCTGTTGCAGTCATGGCGATATTTTCTTCATTGATTCCTGAAGCTGCCCAAACTCCTTGCGATTCATCTGCTTCAGGGGTTGAAGTATAGCGTAATGATTTTGCTGGCAAACTGATTCGACAGTCGCTTAAAACGGCGTAAAATTCATTTCCTTGCCGTTCTGGAGTGATGACGACGAATTTTTGCGGTTCCGAACCGCTTCCAGAATCTTCATTGCGGGCAATCATGGTCGAGCCGTCGATCGATGCTTTTTTTCCTACTAGTAAAGTGGTACAGGACGCTTTTTTTCTATCCATCTTTCCAACACTCCTTCATTTCTTCTTACGAATGATTGAAGCTAGTATACCCATAGTCTCATGGTTTTACAATGCTTTCTATAGAGAGGAACAAAAAAATTTCGCCTTTTTTATTAATTTTTAGTAGAATAAGGTGTTGTAAAAAAAATCAAAGGAGCCATTATTATGAAGAAAACAGTTGTTTTTAGTTATATTTTTTTACTAAGTCTGGTTTTTGCCGGCTGTGCCAAACCATCGATGGATGCGGGAAACTCCTCCAGTGAATCTTCGTCAGTCCAACAAAACGCCGAAGAGCGCACTGCCCAAATCAGCTTCAATAATAAAAGTGAAGAGCAAGACCAGGAGATCGAAACCAAAACGGTCACTTTTAAAGAAGGGGTTTCTTTGATGACTATCATGAAAGAGAACTTTGACTTGGAAGAAAATCAAGGGATGATCACCAGCATTGACGGTTTAGCGCAAGATGAAAAAGCTGGCTATTATTGGACATATACGATCAATGATGAAATGATTACAACTGGGTCAGATGATACCTTTTTAGGAAACAACGATAAAGTGGTTTTCACCTATGAAAAATTCGAATAAACCACTTGCATTTGCTGGAAAAGAAATTGCTTATTTAGGGCTGCTTGTGGCAGCGGCCGTCGTCGGCAGGTCACTTTTTCAACCCTTACCCAATGTTCAACCAATGACGGTGATCTTTTTATTAGTAACCATCCATTTAGGTCTTAGTCGTGGATTGATCGTTTGTCTGCTCTCGATGCTGATTACCAATTTTTACATGGGAATGGGAATATGGACGATTGCTCAATTAGTTAGCTATGCAATCATTATTTTGGGGATGTATCTGTTGTCAAAAAGCAAGCTGTTTATGAAACGGTTGCTTTTACAAGTCAGCTACAGTGTATTTGCAGGGTTTGCTTATGGCTTTGTGATATCTTGGATCAGTGTCAAACTTTATGGGTTTCCTAGCTTTTGGGCTTATTATTTTCAAGGATTGAGCTTTGATGCCCTCCACGCAATAGGCAATGGCATTTTTTATCTGTTACTAGCACCGATCTTTCTGCGGCTTTTCCAACACTACTATCCAAAGAACAACAGCGAAGGGCACTAAGCGCTTCGCTTTTTTTGTTGAGTTAGCTAGTGTCGGGCAAAACGTCCATGACTAGAGGAAAAAGTCTTTGACGATCAAATGAGGTGAAAGGGGTTATGTGAGGAAACAAGCAGGCATATTGTTGTGCAAAAGCGGTTTCTGCAGGTATCCTTAAGGTATCTAAGGAAGGATGTGGCTTTTGATGAAATGGATCGTGAAAAAGGATGATTTAGAAAGCTACCGTGCGAAGTTCCATGGAAAACTGGCTGGTTATGCCGAGGAAGCCAAAATGATTGCCCTGCCAACACCAAAGTATTTTATCGTGGTGGTTGACGAAGAAAAAATCCACTTGATTCAGTTAGATCTGCAATTTCATGAAAAAGGGATGCAGACAATTATGATCCATGAGATCACAAAATTACAACTAGGCGGTGTGGTAAATAAAAAAGTCCAGATTCAGACACCTTCGACCACTGTCAAACTAATGATCAAACCGTTGGCGATCGGTATCAAAGAGGAGCAAAAAGCCTTGATCGATCGGTTTACCAGAATGTCGCGATAAACATCGGAGGAACACGCGGGAAAAATCAGCTGGATTTTTTCAAAAAAAAGCAAGGGCAGTTGCCTGCACTTGCTTTTCGTGAGTCCTGTTATTCTGGCGTACCGACGATTTTAATAAACTCATCGATATTCTTGATTTTCATATGCTTGATCACTAACTGTTCCCGCTTGTTCCATTTTCCTTCGACTTCTAATTGGTATTTATTTAATGGAAGGCGTAAGACATAACTGGCTAAGTAGCGATCCTTAATAATGCAATTCACGATTTTGTGGTCTTCTAAAAGTTGGATACCTGTTAGCATCATTGGCGTTTCTTGAAAAACACGGCTATTGACTAACAATCCAGTGTGGGTTTCGTTCATGGGATCTTCCTTTCTGATAAACCTGGGATAAATCATCTTTCTGTCTGTTATGTTACCTGATTTGCATCAGAAAGGCAATTCCTATAATAAATCCTCGTTATTATGTGCCACGTAAAAAGAAAGGAGGCAAAAGGAATGGTTGGGTATAACCGTTTCTCAAAAGAGTTTCAAAAGGCTTCAAAAGAACTCCGTGAAGGGAAGAAGTCCAAAAATGCCAATAAAGGGCTGCGAACACGACAAAAAATCGCTGCTGAAAAAGAACAAAAAGCACAAAATGCTTTTTCGACTGGTTTTTTGATCGGTTCCTTCAGAGAAATATTCCGCAAGAAATAAGCAAGTTCCGCTGCCAAAGCGGGACTTTCTTTTTGTTTAGAATAAATAATTGAAGAAGACACCGTTGAGAAAGGAAAAGCTCAGATAAAATAGAAAAAGTGTCACGATGTCCAGAGGTAAGCCTTTCAGAATTGGCGGAATTGCGGCAATTTGATTTCGTGTATGAACCCCTGACAAAGCACAGGAAAAGAGAAAATACATGCCTACAGCAACAAATAAATTGGTTAAATAATCGGTATAGGGAAATTGGGTCACAGTGGCGATCGTCAGCAAGATGACACTGACTAGGGTCGTCTTTTTTAGATCATTCGTCAAGAAACGTTTTTTTGCTGGAACGATCAGTAAGCATAAACTGGCAGTAATCAAGGCGATGATGGCAGCACTTACCAAATTGGTGACCACTTGATTGCCATAGACAAAGCGATTTTGAAGCAAAAGATAAAAACTTAAACCGCTCAACAAGTATGCGACTGCAATGATCCCTGACAGGAAAACCACCCGTGTCGTCACGTTCGGTTTTTTTTCTTTGACGGTCGGCGCCAAATTTTGACAGGCGTAATTTGTGAGTAGAATGACTAGGAAGACCACTAGTCGATTGGCGATCATCATATGAGAACGCTCCTTTCTTGCGTTTTAGCTCATGATTTTAAGGTTGAACGGGGTCTTTTTTCCTTCCCCTAAAATGCGAAGGCGTAAGAAGCGATCGATGAGTGGAGTAAAACAATTCATGATCAAGATGGCATAGCTCATGCCTTCGTTTGTGAAACCAAAGAAACGGAAGAGGACAACGAGAAGCCCCACGCCTAAGGCAAAAAGATTTTCTCCTGCTTTTGTTCCTGGAGTCGAAGAATAATCAGTCGCCATATAGATCGCACCCAACATGGCACCACCGCTGATGATATGCCCAATCACCGTTTGCCAACTGCCAGTAAAAAGTCCTTCTGGACCAAGGATAAAAGCAAAGAGCCCGATCGTTGCAAAAATAATCAGCGGGATACGAGGGGAGATGATTTTCTTGTAAACGAGAAAAATTCCACCCAGAAGTAAAAGCAAGGCACTGGTTTCACCGATTCGTCCCCCAGTAAATCCTAAAAAAGCATCCAACAGATCAGAACCGCTTAAGGTGTCCCCGGCCTTCATGACAGCTAATGGCGTAGCACCGGAAACGACATCGTTCGCCGTAGCTTGCGAAACCACATCAGGAGCGATGCTGCCAAAAGGTGGATCTGGCCAACTGATCAAAAACATCTGGTTATAAAACAAGCCAATCAACAAGGCGCGACCGCCAAGGGCTGGATTTAAAAAGTTATAGCCGATACCGCCAAAAAATTCTTTGACGATGATCACGGCAAACGCCACCCCGATCACTGGGAAATACCAAGGTGCGGTCGGTGGAAGATTCATCGTTAAAAGCAATGCCGTCACAACGATACTTAGATCGAAACGAAATGGCCGTTTGATGAGGTAGGACCAAATTCCGTCGGCGGCAAACGCCGTGGCTAGCGCAATGAAAAACAACCCATATACCTTGAGCCCGAAAAGGTAGCCAGAGAATAAAACTGCTGGTAGTAAGGCTAGTACTACACAGCCCATGATTTTGACTGTTTCGTCATTGCTGCGAATATGGGGGCTTGGTGGTGTTTCTTGGTTTTTTCGTTGCTGAAAGAGGCGCTCGCTATCGGAATCCTTGTAGTAATCAGGCACTTTCCTTCGCCTCCTTCTGCAGCTGTGCAACCTTGCCTTTTGCGGCAGTGATGTTGGCAGCTAAGGAACGTTTGGCTGGACAGACAAAGGTGCAAGCACCACAATTGATACACGCTTCTGCCAGCAATTCTTCACATTTTTGATAATCGCCTGCTCGATAGAATTGATCGATCTCCATCGGCATCAGGCGCATCGGACAAGCTTCGACACATTTATTGCAGCGAATGCAGGGGTTTTCGGCATATAGCCAATCGGTTTCTTCATTAAAAACAACGATCCCGTTGCTGCCTTTGGTGACCGGAACCTTTAATGTTTTGACGGATTTCCCCATCATGGGGCCGCCAAGAATCAGCTTGCTGGGCGCACCTTGAAAGCCGCCAGCAAAATCGATCAACTCTCCTGCGAGTGTTCCTAAAGGATTTTTGACGATGCGTGGATGTTGAACATCACCAGTCACGGTTGTATAGCGTTCAATCAGCGGTTTGTCATAACAGACCGCTTCAGCGATGGCAAAGCTGGTGGCAACATTGATCAATACGATCCCAATATCGGCAGTCAAGCCGCCTAAAGGTACCTCCTGATCGGTCAATAACTCTACTAACTGCTTTTCACCACCGGTTGGATAAACAGTTGGGACAGTAACGACTTCTATCGTGTCATCCTCTGCACTTGCGGCTTGCATCGCTGAAATGGCTAGCGGTTTATCATCCTCGATGCCAATGATGATTTTTGGATCAGCTAACAATTTTTGGGCAATTTTTGCCCCTTGGATGATTTTTTTGGCTTCTTTTTGCATTAAGAAGGCATCACTGCGCAAAAAGGGCTCACATTCAGATCCGTTTAAGATCAAGGTATGGATTTTTTTATTTTCATCAATACTGAATTTGACATGGGTGGGAAACGTTGCACCGCCTTTGCCGGCGATACCGCCTTGACGGATTTTTTTGAGGATCGTTTCGTTAGCAGCAGATTGCCAGTTGAATGGGGTAGACAAAAAATCATTATCGAAGGCATAATCGTTTTCAATGATGATGGTTTTTCCTTCTTCATTGTTTTGATTTGGCCAATCGACAATATCGACGATTTTGCCCGAAACAGATGCATGGACTTTCGCAGATACAAAGGCATCTGCTTCAGCGATCACTTGCCCTTGCTTGACGTACTCACCAACGGAAACCGTCGGTTCGACAGGGGCACCAATATGTTGTGCCAAAGGGATAAAGACCATCGTGGGTGAAAAGGTAAGGATTTCATCTTGTTCGATCATTAATTTTTCTTTTAACATTTGTAACGGGGGACTTAGTGAAATTCCACCAGTAAATGTTCTCATAGCCAACACTCCTTTTTTCTCCTAACTTTATTCTAGCATGCCATCCGCATTCTCAAAACCATAAACGCTTACATTTCACAAGAAAAACTTATTTCGGTTGACATATGATTGTTTGTTCATATATAATCAGGGTATAAACATGTTTGATCGTTCATATGTTCGATGGAATAGAGGAGGTTTTGATGATGGCTGAACATACTTGTCAACACGAGCACACAAAAACGAAGGGACATACGCATACCCATGATCATGGGACGTTTCCTCGTAAAGTTTACTTCGCGGGGGTAATCTTCTTTATAGTGGCGCTGTTTATTTCGAATCAATGGGTAAAAGACGGGGTTTATTTTGCTGCAGTTTTATTAGCGGGCTACCACATTTCGTGGGAAGGGATCGAGGATACCGTAAAAAGCACAAGAATCAATCGGCGCTTTACGCCAAATGTACATCTATTGATGTTATTAGCAGCGATAGGGTCAATGATCATAGGCAATTTTAATGAGGCAGCCTTACTGATTTTGATTTTTGCTGGTGCTCACTTTTTAGAAGAATACGCGGAAGGGCAAAGCCGACGAGAAATCACCAATCTTCTCAAATTGAATCCAACGGAAGCACGTTTGATGGGCCCAGATGGGAAAGCCAAAAAAATTGCTGCTTCAGAGATAAAAAAAGGGGATATTTTACAAGTTTTGCCTGGTGATCAGTTAGCAACAGATGGGGTGATTCTTTCTGGCACGAGTGCCATCAACGAAGCTTCCATCAATGGCGAGAGTATACCGCGAGAAAAAACAGCGGGAGACGAAGTTTATGGCAGTACCATCAATGGCAATGGAACATTTTTGATGGAAGTCACAAAAGACAGCTCGGAAACGGTCTTTGCCAAAATTCTTTCAGTCGTTGAAGCGGCACAGTCGAATCAGTCACCAACAGAAACACGAATCAAAAAAATCGAACCAATCTATGTAACCATTGTTTTCATTGCAGTCCCTTTGTTCATCTTAACAGCACCGTTTCTACTTGGTTGGGATTGGTATACCAGTTTTTATCGCGGGATCGTGATGATGATTGCAGCGTCTCCTTGTGCGTTAGCGGCAAGTGCGGTACCTGCTAGTTTATCTGCGATTTCAAATCTAGCAAAAAAAGGGATTCTTTTTAAAGGCAGCAACTACTTAACGAATTTTGCTCAGATCAAAGCGGTGGCATTTGACAAAACGGGCACGTTGACCGTCGGAAAACCAACGGTCACGGATGTCATTTTCGCAGAAGCCATCGATCAAGCAGAGGCCGCTTCCATCATCGTTTCGCTGGAAAAACAAGCCAATCATCCATTGGCAGATGCGATCGTTACTTATTTTGAGAAGAACAATAAAGGGCAGCAAAACGAACAGCTGACGGTTACGAATGAGATTGGTTCCGGTTTAGTAGCCGTCTCAGGAACAAAAACCTATCGATTAGGAAAAAGAACCGAAAACTCCCAGTTAACAGGTTCGTTGGAGCAACAGTACCGTCACCTGGAAGCGCAAGGAAAAACGATGGTCATTTTTTCCATCAATGAAGAGGTTGTCGCAATCATCGCTTTGATGGATGAGCCGAACGAACAGGCAGCTTCTGTGATTCGTTATTTAAAAAATGAAGGGATCCATACCGTTATGATCACCGGAGATAGTGCGTCTGCTGGGGAAGCCATCGGAAAGCGGCTAAACGTTGATCAAGTGGCGGCTAATGTGTTACCTGAGAACAAAGCGGAAGCGGTTCGAGCACTCCAAGAAGCCTACGGACAAACCGCCATGGTGGGGGATGGCATCAATGATGCGCCCGCACTTGTTCAGGCAGACATCGGTTTTGCGATGGGCGAAGGGTCAGATGTTGCTATCGAAGTGGGGGACGCCGTGATCATGAAAAATGATCTTTCACGCTTCGCGTATGCCTATCGCTTAGCGAAGAAAATGGATCGAATCATTTGGCAAAATATTTTCTTCTCCATGTTTATCGTCGCATTATTAGTCGGGTTGAATCTATTTGGAAAAATGAATATTGGGCTGGGGGTATTTGCCCATGAAGGAAGTACGTTGATTGTATTGTTTAACGGGTTGCGCCTTTTGCGCAAACTGCCAGATGCATAAAAAAAGCGGCTATCGAAGGATAGCTGCTTTTTTAATGACTGAATTGTGTCGAAGTTGGAAAATCAAAGGCATCGATTTTTTGCAATCGATTTTCGATCCTTCTTAAAATCCCTTCAGAGGAATCCAACGGTTTGATTGCATGATAAGCAGTCAGTAACAGGTCTTTTTCTTTAGCGGGACGGTTTTCGATGCGGTAGATATTTGCTAGTCGTTCCACGTATTCATAATGACTATAGTCTGTTTTGTTGATCAAGAAATGCAAAAGATCTTTTGCTTTTGCGTAGTCTTCTTGAAGATAGAAACTGATTGCTTCACGATACAATTTGATATCAAGTTCTTCGATCTGGTCAGGGGTTGCTTTAAGCGCACGCCACTCATTGATCGAGATTTTTCGTACGACTTTGCCAGTTGCATCGGTCAAAAAAATTACCGGTACATCGTTTGGATGTTTTGCTGCTTGCTTGATTTTCTTCATGTCGCACCTCCCGCGTGTCAATGGACTGACTGTTTGATATCTCCTATTTTAAAAGGAATAGCGGGAAAAGTCTACATGTAGATGTTAGATTCGTAGGAAATTTTAAAACATTCTCATTTATTAGGCTCTTTTTCGTTGAAAATGGTTGACCGCATCGGAGGCACCCATGAAAATCAAGATCCCGCCAAAAATTTGGAAGAATAATAACCAAGTGGCGAAGGGATTCAATACTAGGATGATCCCTGCAGCAATGATCAATAGACTGATGATCAAGTTAGTGATATAAGGTAAACCAATGCGTTTTTGGTTAAAGCTTGCCATCAATCGGGTGCAACCGCTGATGGTGATCATGATTCCTAAGAAAAATGGCACGATGGCAAGTAATCCTTTGGCAAAAACTAAAATCGCAGCTGCCGCAATCAACAGTAAGATACCAGAGACGGATTGCACATTGCGATAGCCCTTTTGTTTTTCTTTGTAGCTCGTATACAAGCTAATGATCCCTAAACATGCAATATACCCGGCAACAAGATAAACGATCGTGTTGAAGACAGATCGTGGTGCAATCAAGATGATGAAGCCAAAGACGATATATACGACGGCACGAAGTAAATCATAGCGTTGTAATTTATCAAAAAATGCATTCATGATAATTCCTCCTTTTTTTCCTATTGTACCGAATTCTTGTTAAAATAGATATCAAAAAACCTACGAAATAGGCTAAGCCTTTTGTATCAGATGGTTTTTTGGTAGAATAAGGAAAAGAAAACAGAACGGAGAGTATTATGAGTGGGTTAACGCTAGTGATGTGTGCCTTTACGATCGTTTTATACCTTTATTTATTCGTGGTACGGAAAGACATTCAATTTCTTGCTGTGGAGCGCAAACTAAGCAAGGTCGCCATTACGATTTTTTCAGTAATGATCATCCTATCCATGGTGATGATGGAAGAGGCACTTGATAATCGGGTGCGAGGGATCGTTTCGGGTTTGGTCTTTTTGAGCTTTGTCTTAGACAGCCGCGGCTTAGCACTTGATCGAATCATTGTCCATCCAATGAGTATCAAAGGGGTACTATACCAAGAGATCGATCGAGTCGTTTTGTTTCAAGAAAAGGAAGGGCAGCCCATCAAGATGAACTATTTTCGAAGAGGGATGAGAGGCCCATTGATGAAATTCAAGCAGCCATTAGCAGAATTGGTTGTTTTCTTGTCAGAACACTTGAATGAAGGGACACCGATCGATATTTTAGTCGATCATGATCAAGGAACAAAGGACTAAAAGACCCTCGATTACTGCCAGTTTAAGGCGTAATCAAGGGTCTTTTTTTAGGTCGAAAATTGATTAATGGAACACGCGGAAGCGCTCATCGTCACTTAGAAATTCTTTTTCGTTCGGTTCGCTTTCTTTTGAACCAAAGACTAGTTGCGCTCGCAGTTGCCAATTTTCAGGAATTGACCATTCAGCTGCAACAGCGTCATCGATGACAGGGTTGTAATGCTGTAAGTTGGCCCCTAATCCAGCTTCTTCTAAAGCGGTCCAAGCGTTCGCTTGAGCGATCCCATTCGATTGTTCTGCCCAAACGGGAAAGTTCTCTGCGTATAGAGCAAATTGCTCTTGCAAATTTTTCACGGTATCCGTGTGAATAAAGAATAGAACGGTTCCGTAACCCGCTTTAAAACCAGCAAGTTTTTGTTTTGTCGCTTCAAACGCTTCGGGTGGTGTCAATGGTTCTATGGCAGCCTCTGTTAATGTCCACAATTTTTCGTGGGCTTCGCCAAATAAAATCACGGCTCTTGGTGATTGTGCGTTAAACGCAGTTGGACTATTTTTCACTGCTTCTTTCACAATGTCTTCGATTTCAGTGTCGGAAAGAGCCACATTTTTACCTAGCCCATAGATTGAGCGGCGCTGTTTGATCGTATCAAGAAATTTTGTCATCGTATTCCCACCTTTTCTATTGTCATAGAGTGAAGTATACATTCTTACTTAATGTTAGTAAAAGAAAATGCTTGGGACGTCAAAAAGTCAGGCAAACGCACCTGACTTTTTCTTATTGGGCATCGATAGCAATGAATTTAACGGTCACGTATTCTTCAGGGCCATATTTGCCGTTTTCACGACCAAAACCGGAGTGCTTGACGCCGCCGAAGGGAGCCGCCGGATTTGAGATCGCAATGTCATTGACCCCAACCATCCCATATTGGAGGTTTTGGGCGACATTCGAGATCGTTTGCAAATTCGTTGAAAAGAAGTAGGAAGCTAGTCCAAATTCCGTATCATTTGCCGCAGCGATGACTGCTTGTCGATCCGTAAATGAGATCAATGGGATCACAGGTCCAAAGGTTTCTTCATAGTAGATAGCCATCTCAGAAGTAATCCCATCGATGACCGTTGGTGCGAAGAAGTTGCCTTTTTCGTACTCACCTTCAGTAAGCTTCTTACCACCGAGTAAAACTTTAGCTCCTTTATTTACCGCATCTTCCAACTGCTCGATGACTTTTTCAACGCCTGCTTGGTTGATCAAAGGACCAACAGTAGGGTTTTCCAGACCATTGCCGACCGTTACGGTTTCCATTTTCGCTAGTAATGTTTTGGTAAAGGCGTCTTTGACGGACTCTTCGACAAAAATTCGATTGGGGGATGTACAGACCTGACCGTTGTTGCGGAATTTTGCTGCAATTAATTTTTCAGCAGCTAAATCTAAATCAGCATCAGCAAAAACAAGAAACGGGGCATGACCACCTAACTCCAATGAAACTTTTTTCAGAGTTGGTGCTGCTTGTTCATATAATTTCATCCCAACTTTCGTGGAGCCGGTAAAGGTGATTTTTTTGACTTGTTCATTTTCGGTCAATTCTTTCCCAATCTCAGAAGAATCTCCTAAGACGATATTGACGACCCCGTCTGGAAGTCCTGCTTGTTGAAAAAGCTCGCCTAAAGCTAATGCGGATAGTGGGGTTTCTTTTGATGGTTTCATAACAAGGGTACAGCCAACGGCCATAGCAGGTGCAATTTTTCTTGCAATCATGTTAGAAGGAAAGTTCCAAGGCGTGATCGCGCCAACAACCCCGATCGCTTCTTTGCGTACCAGCCAATGATTGTGTTCAGGGGCTGGAATCACTTCGCCATAGACCCGTTGCGCTTCAGCTGCATTCCAACGGAAATTGTCAACGTTGGATTGGATTTCTGCCTCCGCTTCTTTTAATGGTTTTCCTTGTTCCATACTCATGATTTTTGCTAAACGATCGCTTTCTTCCTCCATCAAATCAGCAATGACGTTCATCAAATCGGCACGTTCTCGAGGGGAGCGTTTTGACCATTCGGGAAAAGCAATCGCTGCGGCATCGATTGCTTGCTTGGTTTCCTCGATCCCTCCTTGACTGACTTTTACGAGTTCTTCATTAGTGGCAGGATTGGTAACCGAAACCGACTCTTTTGTTCCTTCAAGCCATTTTCCGTTAATCAATAACTTTGTTGGTACTTGTGGTAACTGTTGGTTCATCTTGGCACTTCCTTTCAATAATGGGTTCTTATTTAACCCTAGCACGGATCAGAAAGGATGACAATTCATATGCAAGTCTCTTGATTCTCCAAATTTTTGTAAAGAACCAAAGGGGAAATGTCCTGCTCCTATCATTTTATGGTAGAATAGAAAAATAAGAATGTTTGTTCGATTCTTGGAAAATATAGTAAAATATTCAAGGAGTGAGGGACGCGTGCAACAAGTAAAAGAGCTTTTAAAAACAGTAGGATTTGTCGTGATCTTCACTTTATTCCTCTTGTTATTAAGACAGTATGTCTTTACTCCTGTGATCGTAAAAGGAGATTCGATGGACCCCACATTACATGATGGTGAGCGGGTGATTGCTTTGAAAAATACCGAGATCGAACGTTTCGATATCATAACGTTTGAAGCACCGGATGAAGCAGGCAAAAACTATATCAAACGCGTGATTGGTTTACCTGGCGATCAGGTTTCCTATCAAAACGATACCCTTTATATCAATGGACAAGCATATGATGAACCCTACTTGGATGAATTCAAAGCAGCTGTCACAGATGGCTTTCCATTGACCAGTGATTTTGATATGGGGTTATTTGGTGTTGAAGTCATTCCTGAAGGTCAAATTTTAGTGTTAGGGGATAACCGCCGAATTTCCAAAGATAGTCGTCAATTAGGTCTGATCGATGAAGCAACGATTTTGGGTGATGTAAAATTTGTATTCTGGCCAATTGCCGATTTTGGTATGCTAGGCAAAGAGTGAAATTCTGCGACCGTTTTTTTGTTTTTAAGGAGATTCTTTTAAAACAAAGACGCATTTGAAGAAGCGTGTCGGTGATTTTTAGTGTTTTTTTTAAAAGACGATGGAGAGAAGGAGTCCTTTCATGAGTTTACGATTTATCCTTGGCGATGGCCGTTGTCGTCATGATCAAGCAGTGATAGAAAATGCAAAAAGTTGGTTAGAAAAAGACCATCAAGAAGTTTTTTTTCTGGTACCTAACTACAACAAATTTGAACGAGAGCGTGAGATCCTTCAATTACTGAAAGAGGATCGCGTAGAAGATTTTGCTTCTATTCGCGCGCAAGTGTATAGTTTTCACCGTTTGGCTTGGTTTTATTTGCAGCAAACCGGCTTGCTTTCTCAAAATGCCATCACTGAAAATGGTGCCTCCATGATCATGCGTAAGCTGCTTTTGGAACTAGAAGAAGAACTCGTCTTATACCGTGGTGAGATCAACAAAGCGGGTTTTATCCAGCAATTGTTGGCGTTCTATCAAGAAATGCATACAAGTCGATTGGGGATCGAAGATTTATTGGCAGGTGGTGCTGCACCAAGCGCAACCCAAGACGAGGAGAAAAAATACAGTGAATTAGCGAAAATATTTCAACGATTTGAACAAGAACTTCTGGAGCGTGCATTACAAGTCGAACAACCGATCACCTTGTTGACACGCTTTCTTGAAGGTTCCTTGCCGGATGATTCTCCAGTGGAGCAAGCAATGCCTAACGCGGTGTCAATGAACAAAGCACCAGATCTTTCCCATGCCTTATTTATTATCAGTGGGTTTTCCGCTTTTTCAACACAGGAACAGCAGCTGATTCAAGTGTTGATGAAAAAAAGTCATGTCATTATTGATCTTTTTCTGGATCGTGGGTATCCACAAGAGCTGCCTTCACCGTTAAATTTGTTTTATGAAGCAGGGCGAACCTATTATCAATTGATCAGTTTTGCCCGAGAAAATCAAGTGCCGATTTATTTGGATCAGAAACTTTCGGTCAACCAAGAGGTAGACAAGGAAGCGAAGGGATCGATGCAACAGGCGTATAATGAAATTGAAACATTTTGGCGGCAGACCCAGTCACAAGTCAACTATCAGCAACAGTCCTCTGTGAAGGACTTTCTGGCAGTTTGGAAAGTTGGGAATCCAGAAGAAGAGATCCGTCAGATTGCAGCGTCGATCCGTGGGATGATGAGCGATAAGAAACGGTACCCAGCATTACGATACCGAGAGATCCAATTATTGATCGCCGAACCAGAAATCTATCATCAATATATTCCTAAAATTTTTACTGAGTTTGAGATTCCTTTTTATATCGATGAAGAGCAGATGATGGCGCAACATCCATTGGTTGAGTTTTTGAATGCTTTTTTTGCTTGTCAATCCTATGGCTTTCGCTTAAATGATATTTTACGGTTGCTTAGAACGGAACTTTACTTACCGGCAGCCTATCGCTCCGAAGCAGATTGGCTCGTTGGGCGTGACCAGTTTCGTAAGTTGGTGGATATTACCGAGAACAAAGCGTTGGCTCATGATTTCCAAGGAGCGAGTTGGACGAGAAACGAAGATTGGGAACTGATCGAGTATTTACAATCGGAAGAAGAGCAGACGGATAAAGTGGATTTGACAGCGTATACCAACCAGTTGCGCAGGGCCTTTAAACAAGATGTTGCTGATACTCTTGACTGGCTGACAGCTGCTAGAACGAACCGCGATGCGGTCGAACTGCTGTATCGCTTTTTACTGAATGCCGGTGTTGAAGAACAACTGCGGCATTGGCGAGATCAAGCGATCCAGCAAGGGAAGTTGGATCAAGCCCGTAATCATGAACAAGCATGGCAAGCCTTGATGGATTTGCTGGATGAATATGCTGCGATCTATGGGGAAGAGTCCTTTGATTTTGCGCTCTTTGAGGATGTCTTATTGACTGGCTTAGAAAATGTCACATTCGGGAAGATCCCAACAGCGATCGACCAAGTCAACATCAATCGCCTTGATCTGGCACGTCCAAAGCAAGCAAAGATCACATTTGCACCGGGATTGAATGAAACGGCGTTGCCAAGAAAAATAGAGAACAAAACGTTGTTGACGAATGAAGAACGTCAGCATTTCAATCAGTTGTTCAATGGTGAAAAATACCTTAGAGATACAGTGGTGGAAGGCAGTGTCAAGGAGCCATTTGCCTTTTATTCTGTCTTGCTTTCAGCAACGGAACACTTATCACTGTCCTATGCCGTTAATTTTGATACCCAGCAAAACATCAAAATGTCGCCTTATTTAGATCGCGTGGTCAAACGTTTGGATGTCCCACTGCAAGAGCGAGGGATTTTGACGCTAGTCAGCGATCCAAGAAACTATGTCGGCAGTTACCGTGGCCTGATCTATCAAATCAATAACCTCAGTCAGCAAGCGCAAAAAAACAAAGAGAATTTGCCTAGGGTTTGGGAGCAGCTGAAACAAGCACTGCTGCGTTCGGAATGGACAGATTTAGCTGCCCAAGTATTTGAAAGCCAAACGCATCAAAATATTCCGATTCCTTTGTCTCAAGCACAAGCTGCGGCACTATATGGACCGTCGATCTACAGTTCCATTTCTCAGATGGAGACGTTCTATCAGTGTGAATACAAGTATTTCGTCAGCTACGGATTACGGTTGAAAGAACGGGAAGTTTACGGCTTAAATCCAGCAATGACCGGTGAGTTTTTCCATGATGCGTTGGACCGCTTTGTCAAAGTCCTGATTGCTGAAAATATTTCCTTGACCCAGTTAACTGCTGACCAACGCGTGCAATTTGTGGAAGTCGTTTTGCAGGAAATTTTTGGCGAAAGCCGTTATCGCTTACTGACGAGCTCTGCTCGGATGAATTTTATTCGGTATCAATTAGGCAAGACGATTCAGCGAGTAGCGTGGGCATTAGCGAAACAAGGACAAAAAATGCATTTTAGTCCTGAAAAGACGGAGGTGCTATTCGGTCAGATCGCTGGCTCAAATGGAATCAATGGGATCGAATTGCCATTAAGTTCTGGCGGGAAACTGCATGTGCGGGGGAAGATCGATCGTGTCGATACGGCGAAAACGGAAGAAGAACAATGGCTTTCTGTTGTTGACTATAAATCTAGCAGCCGAGATTTTGACCTTTCTGAAGCATACTACGGACTTGCGATGCAGTTGATCACCTATCTCGATGTCGCATTGACGGATGCTGTCCAACTGGTTGGTTCGCCAAATGTGCGACCAGCGGGGGCTTATTATCTGCATGTGCATAATCCGCTTTTGGACGGACAAGAAGCCAGTGAAGAAGAACGTTTAAAACGTTTCAAGTATGACGGGTTGTTTATTGACGAACCGGCTGTTTTCCCGTTGCTAGATGAGGATGTT
Source organism: Enterococcus sp. DIV0213h (assembly GCF_051711285.1). Classification (NCBI taxonomy): domain Bacteria; kingdom Bacillati; phylum Bacillota; class Bacilli; order Lactobacillales; family Enterococcaceae; genus Enterococcus; species Enterococcus sp. DIV0213h. The sequence continues at coordinate 2,065,113 of NZ_JBIOMH010000001.1, read as the reverse complement.
GAAGCCAGCAAAAATTCACCGATATTCCCTGTTCGAAAAGACAAAAACGGCAATTATCAAAAAACAACGCAGGCGAAAAACAAGTTTTATACAGAAGAAGAGCTTGAACTGTTAAGAAAACACAATCGTAAAAACATGCAGCAAAGCGGTGAGAAGCTGTTGAGCGGTGAAATCGCCTTAAACCCGTCTTATAAAATAAAAGACAAAAAACGGGCGTGTGAATTTTGTCCGTTTCGCAGCATCTGTGACTTTGATGTATTGTTGAAAGAAAATGAGTACCACCGTTTAGAAAACTTATCTAAAGATGAGATTATCCATCGCTTAAGGGAGGAAGAAGATGAGTAAGATCCCTTTAAAACCGCAAAATGAAACCTTTACGGATACCCAATGGCAAGCCATTTTTGATAAAGGGGATAATATCCTCGTTTCCGCTTCAGCGGGTTCAGGCAAAACCACCGTTTTGGTTCGGCGAGTGATCGAAAAGCTAAAAGCAGGAACGACGATCGATTCTTTACTGATCGTAACCTTTACCGAAGCAGCTGCTCGAGAAATGAAAGAACGGATTCAAGTGGCATTGCAACAGGCCATCAATCAAGAAAGTGACGAGCAAAAGCGCCAGCACTTCGTTCGTCAGCTGCAGCTGTTGCCGACAGCTAACATTTCTACCTTGCATGCGTTTTGTTTAACTGTGATTCGGCGTTTTTATTATTTGATCGATTTAGATCCCAATTTCCGCATGATGACCGATGAAACCGAAATTTTATTGATGAAAGAAGAAATATGGACACAGCTGAGAGATCAACAATATGAAGCCAATGATGAAGCCTTCTTTCGTTTGACGGAAAATTTTTCAAGTGATCGTTCTGATGAAGGCGTCGGGGATCTGATCCTGTCTCTTTATGACTTTGCCCGAGCCAATCCAGATCCAGTCAACTGGCTAGCTCATCTAAGTGATCACTATATCGGCAAAGAAACCTTTGCTGAAAATATCCTTTATCAATCGCAAATCAAACCGACTTTGCAAGAAAATTTGAAGACAGCGGCGCATTTGCTGCAGGCGGCGCAAGACTATGCCCGTTCTGATGAAGCGATGGAAAAAGCGGCACAGTTGATCGATACCGAATTGGGCATGGTGGAAACCTTAAAGGCTCTGCTGGATGCAGACGATGTCGATGGCTTCTATGAGCAGATCCAAACATTGCGTTTTGGTCGTTACCCAGCTTTTCGCAAACCAGAACAAAAGGAATTGTCCCAAGAAATCAAGCCCTTACGCGATGATGCGAAAAAATTGGTCGAGCAATTGAAAGCCACCTTCCCGTATCCACCAGCTGAAATGATGGAGCTGCTTCATCGATCAGCACCTGTCGTTGAAAAAATGGCAGCGATGACCGAAGCATTTATGAAAGCATTTCAAGAAAGAAAGCTTTCAAAAGGCCGTTTAGACTTTAATGATTTGGAACATTTCACCTTGCAGATTTTACAAGGAGATGGCAGTGGAAGTGAGGCATCGACCTATTATCGTGATCACTTTGAAGAAGTTTTAGTCGATGAATACCAAGACGTCAATCGGCTGCAAGAGGCAATTTTATATTGGGTCAGACAAGTCGATCATAACCCTGGCAATATGTTTATGGTGGGGGATGTGAAGCAGTCGATCTATTCGTTTCGACTAGCAGATCCGACGCTATTTATCGAAAAATACTTGGCATTTGAAACAGAGAATGGTGGGCGAAGAATCGTCTTAGCAGAAAATTTCCGTTCTCGTTCCGATGTATTGGATTTTACGAATCTAGTTTTTCAACAACTGATGGATGAAAGGGTTGGACAAATCCCTTACGATGAGGCGGCAGCCTTGATTACCGGTTTTCCTGATTTTCCAGAAAGCGAGGCCTTTGCCACAGAGCTCTTGTTATATGAAAAAGAGCATGAATCCGAAGAACAATTGATCGATGACAAAACAGAAGGTGAAATGCAGATCACTGCCTTGAAGATTCGAGAGTTGATTGAATCAAAATTCATGATCTATGACAAAAAAGCCAAAACAAATCGACCAATCACTTACAATGACATCGTCTTATTGACCCCCACACGTAAAAACAATCTTGTCATTTTGGATGTCTTTAAGCAGTTTGGGATTCCGATGGCGGTCAATGATGCTCAAAACTATTTTCAGGCAACGGAGATCCAAACCGTCGTTTCTTTGCTGCAGATCATTGATAACCCGTACCAAGATATCCCACTTGTGGCCGTTTTGCGTTCGCCAATCGTCGGCCTAACAGAAGATCAATTGGCTGAGATCCGTTTAGCGAATCGTTCCAGCGACTACTACGATGCAGTATTGGATTACCATGGGCAACAAGAAGCGTCACCCTTGTGGCAAACGGTGGATGGGTTTTTAACAAAACTGGAACAATGGCGAGAGGAAGCACGACGATTACCAATCCCAACCTTGCTTTGGCAAATCTATGAAGATACTGCCTATTTGGATTATGTCGTGGGACTGCCTGCAGGTCAGCAGCGCTATGCCAATTTAGCGGCATTGGTCCACAGAGCGGAGAAATACGAAAAGAGCAGTTTCCGTGGGTTGTACCAATTCATTCGCTTCATCGAAAAGATGCAAGAAAAAAACAAGGACTTGGCAGAGCCATTAGCTACACCAGTAGAAGATGCGGTTCGTGTGATGACCGTCCATGCAAGTAAAGGTTTGGAATTTCCTGTAGTCTTCTTATTGGATACAACAAAATTCTTTAATTACCAAGATTTTCAAAAACGCTATATCTTTGAAGAACAGCTGGGGGCTGGGATCCAATATGTGGAACCCGCAGAAAACCTTAAATTTGAAACACTACCGTTTCAAGCCATCAAGCAAGTTCGTTTGAAAAAAGCCTTGTCAGAAGAGATGCGAAAATTATACGTAGCATTGACACGAGCAGAGCAGAAGCTTTTCTTAGTAGGCTCCTATAAAAATCAAGCGGATGCCTTTAAGACGTGGCAATCTGGCTTGACACAATCCGAGATGGTTCTTGATCCAGCGTTGCGCCTTGTTGCTCGGGGGAGCTTGATGGATTGGGTCGGACGGACCTTGATGCGCCATCCAGATATGGAAGCAGTATTCTCCGAAGCGTCAGAGCGCAAGCGAACGATCGATCATCCTGCTCATTTTCGTCTGTCATGGTGGAATCAAGAAACGATCACGCAAGAAGTCCAAGAGACGCTTGCGCCAGTCGAGGAGCCTAAACGATTGATTGCGCCAAATAGCAATATCGATGATCTTTTGAAACGCCTAGCCTATCGCTATCCTTATCAAAAAGCGACCCAAACGACTAGTTATCAATCTGTTTCAGAATTGAAAAGACTCTATAACGATCCTGATGATCAACAGACCACTTTGTTGGAATGGCGGTCGGTTTCCGAGAAGACGAATCCTCAGCAATATCGCTACGTACAAGATGAATTGGCGAAACCCAAATTTCTGCAAGAAACGAAGCCTCTCGCCAGCAGTATCGGAACCGCAACACATACGGTTTTGCAAATGATCCCCTTAGGAATGAAGCCAACACAAGATACTTTGGCGCTCCTGATTGCTGAACTCGTGAAAAAGCAATTTTTTTCTGAAGAAATCGCCAAAAAAATTGACCGATCGAGTATTTTGTGGTTTTATCAAACTGAACTAGGTGAACTGCTGAACCAATTCTCTGATGTGGTGAAGCGGGAGCAGCCGTTTTCGATGCTAAAAGAGGCCGATACGATCTTTGAAGGGTTTGACGAACCAGATGCGCCGCTTTTGATCCATGGTATTATTGACGGCTATATTGAATTGGCGGATGAAATCATTTTGTATGACTTTAAAACGGATGATGTGTTCGGCAGTCAGGCTCAGATTGAACAGAAAATGCGCGAACGATATTATGGTCAATTAAAACTCTATTGCCAAGCATTGGAGAAAGCATTGAACAAACCAGTGAGACAGACCTATTTAGTGCTGTTAAAACCTAAGATGATCGTGGCATTCTAGCTGATCGATCCTAGTTTCTTACATTTCGTAAGTCATATGCTATAATAGGTAAAAGAGGTGATGGAGAATGATAAAAGTAGAATCGGATTATGCCCTTTGTCCTAAATTTGAAAAAGCTTTTTCTATTTTAGGCAAAAAGTGGAACGGCTTGATCATTGATGTCCTTCTTGAAGACGGCAAACAAAGATTTGTTGAGTTAGCAAACAAGATTCCTCAAGTGAGTGATCGGGTGTTAGTCGAACGCTTGAAAGAATTAGAGCGGGAAGAAATTGTCTGCAAAGAAAACAATCTTTACTGCTTGACGCCAAGAGGTATTGCTCTTGAAAAGAGTATGATGAGTGTGAAGCGTTGGGCAGAAACCTGGGTACGTGAGGAAGAATGCAGTTGATTTCTCAACGGAAATTAGGTAAACTAAGCTTAAATGAATAGTAATAAAAAGCGTTGATAGAAACTAGTAATTTGGCTGGATCAGAAAAAGGGAGACTTGTCACAGACTGAAAGCAAGTCCTGTATTCGAAAAATGAATTTCACTTCTGGAGCTTGCTGAGAACAATCAGTCGGCAGTGTTGCTGTCGTTAGCCGAAGTGAGTGCGCGGAACTTTCCGCGAATGAGGATGGTAACACGAGACGTCGTTCCTTTTTAAGGGATGACGTCTTTTTTTGTCTTTTTTTCAAAAGATCGTCACTTTTTCCAGTCAAATCGTTTTTACACTATTCACTGTATAGAAGGAGGAAACACATGTCTTTACAAGAAAAATTAGAAGCATTGAAGGAAACGACATTGCTTAAAATCAAAGAAAGTCCAACCATGAATGACTTGAATCAGATTCGAGTGGAAGTGCTTGGAAAAAAAGGTCCCATTACTGAAGTTCTACGGGGAATGAAAGATCTTTCTGCGGAAGAACGGCCGAAGGTGGGGAGCTATGCCAACGAGATTCGTGATATCTTGACAGAAGCGATCGAAGAAGCAAAATCGTCTATCGAAGCAGCAAACTTGGAAAAAGCCCTTGCTGAAGAATCCATCGACGTGACTTTGCCTGGTAAAAAGATGGACCGAGGAACACGCCATGTCCTAACGCAAATCATGGAAGAAATCGAAGATATCTTTGTTGGTATGGGCTACCAAGTAGTTGAAGGCTACGAAGTGGAAAAAGATCATTACAACTTCGAACGGATGAATCTGCCAAAAGATCATCCAGCCAGAGACATGCAGGATACTTTTTATATTTCAGAGGAAGTGCTGATTCGGACCCATACGTCACCAGTGCAAGCGCGAACAATGGAGACTCATGATTTTTCTAAAGGGCCGCTGCGGATGATCTCACCAGGGAAAGTTTTCCGTCGTGACACAGATGATGCGACCCATAGCCACCAATTCCATCAAATTGAAGGATTGGTGATCGATAAAAATATTACGATGGGTGACTTAAAAGGAACCTTAGAAGTCATGATGCAAAAAATGTTTGGTGAAGATCGCCAAATTCGCTTGCGACCAAGCTATTTCCCTTTCACAGAACCATCGGTCGAAGTCGATGTCAGCTGCTTCAAGTGCGGTGGTGCGGGTTGTAACGTTTGTAAACAAACTGGCTGGATCGAGATCCTCGGTGCTGGAATGGTGCATCCTAACGTCTTAGAAATGTCAGGGATCGATCCAACCCAATATTCAGGATTTGCTTTTGGTTTAGGTCCTGATCGAGTGGCAATGCTGCGCTACGGCGTAAACGACATTCGCCAATTCTATCAAAATGATGTGCGTTTCATTCGCCAGTTCAAGGGGGAACAATAAATGTTAGTATCGTACAAATGGTTAAATGAATACCTTGATCTGTCTGAGATCACACCAAAAGAGCTGGCGGACAAAATGTCAGTGACCGGGATCGAAGTCGAAGGTATTGACGTGCCTGAAGAGGGTTTAAAAAAAATCGTTGTCGGAGAAGTGACCGACTGCCGACCACATCCAGATTCTGATCATCTATCGATTTGCCAAGTAAATATTGGTGAGGAAGAAGACACGCAAATCGTTTGTGGGGCACCAAATGTCAAAAGTGGCATCAAAGTCATCGTAGCATTACCAGGCTCTCGAATCGCAGGCAATGTAAAAATCAAAAAGAGCAAGATGCGGGGAGAAGTTTCGAACGGCATGATTTGTTCATTGCAAGAACTAGGGTATGCTGATAGTGTAATCCCCAAGGAATACGCAGAAGGAATCTATTATTTACCAGCAGAAGCAGAAGTAGGAACACCGGTTTTTCCTTATCTCGATATGGATGATCACATTATCGAATTATCGATCACTCCGAACCGCGCGGATGCGTTGAGCATGCGGGGGGTTGCTTATGAAGTCGGTGCCATCTATCGGCAAACACCGAAGTTTCCTGAAATTGCGCTTAAAGAAAGTGAAGTAGCTGCTGCCGATAAAATTCAGGTGAAGGTCACGGAAGCAACTGATGCACCCGCTTACCAAATTCGAATCATTGATGGTGTAACGATCGCCCCAAGTCCACAATGGCTGCAAAATCGCTTGATGAATGAAGGCATTCGTCCAATCAACAATGTCGTGGACGTGACAAATTATATCTTGCTATTATTTGGCCAACCATTGCATGCTTTTGATTATCAAAAGCTAGACAGCAAGGAAATACTGGTACGTCGCGGCAAAGAAAATGAAAGCCTGGTTACCTTAGATGGAGAAACACGTCAGCTTTCATCAGAAGACATCGTTATCACCAACGGAACGACACCCGTTGCGCTCGCAGGCGTCATGGGAGGGCTTGATTCTGAAATCACGGAAACAACGACCACAGTCGCTTTAGAAGCGGCGTTGTTCGATCCATTAGCGATTCGTTTAACCTCAAAGAAATTCAATTTAAGAAGTGAGTCCTCTGCTCGTTTTGAAAAAGGGATCAACCAAGCAACGGTTGCAAAAGCTTGTGATGCAGCAGCAGCACTAATTGCAGAACTTGCTGGCGGAACGGTCTTAAAAGGGGCAGTAATAGGTTCCCAAGTAGCTGTAGAACCTGTGGAGGTTACAATCACTTTAGCTCGAATCAATAGCTATTTAGGCACAGAAATCACTGATGAAGAAGTGCAAGAAATCTTTGATGCATTAGGCTTTGGCCATCGTCAAGAAGCAGACAGCTATATTGTTTCTGTCCCACCTCGTCGTTGGGATATTGCGATCGAAGCAGATATCATTGAAGAAGTGGCGCGTATTTACGGTTATGATCGTTTGCCATCGACTTTACCGCAAGGAGAAACGGTTGCCGGTCATCTAACCAAAGCGCAACGTCTGACTAGAGAAGTTCGGACGCTATTGGAAGGCAACGGGGTCAGTGAAGCCATCAGCTATGCTTTGACCACTGAAGAGAAGGCACAACAATTTACGGATAAATCGAGCCAAGTGACTCGATTGGATTGGCCAATGACCGAAGAGCGTGCCGTCTTGCGCTTGAATCTGATTTCAGGCTTGTTAGACGACGTTGCGTACAATTTGGCACGTAAAAACAATCGTGTTGCTTTGTATGAAATTGGTCGCGTCTTCTATCAAACAGGCGACAGTAAGCACGAGCTGCCAACAGAAGTCAATCACTTAGGGCTAGCTTTGACAGGAAATATCCATGAGAAAGACTGGCAAACCCAAGCTCAAAAAGTTGATTTCTTCCATTTGAAAGGCATTTTAGAAAATCTATTTGATTCGTTGGCATTAACCGACCGTATTCGTTATCAAAAAACGGCAGCTATCAAAGAGATGCATCCTGGCCGTACGGCAATGGTCCTGCTAGATGACCAAGAAATCGGCTTCTTGGGACAAGTCCACCCATCGATCGCCAAAGATTATGAAGTGAGTGAAACCTATGTTGCTGAATTGAACTTAGATCAACTGTTAGCAGCGAAAACAGAACAATTGGTCTATCAACCAGTTTCTAAGTTCCCATCAGTGACCCGAGATATGGCACTCTTGCTTGATGAAACGATCGATAACCAGTCCGTGATGGAGATCATTCGCGAAAGTGCAGGTCGCTTCTTAAGTGCGATTCGTTTATTCGATGTTTATCAAGGGAAAAACATCGAAGCAGGCAAAAAATCATTAGGGTACAGCCTTACCTTTAGCAATCCAGAAGCTACCCTGACGGATGAAGAGATCAATCAAGCAATAGCGAAAATTACTCGTAACTTAGAAGAAAAAGTTCAAGCAGAAATCCGCTAATCAAATAAGTAGAAAAACGTTCTCCACCATACAAAGAAGTTGGGTGGGGAACGTTTTCTACTATTATAATAGATGCTCAGATGACACAAGAATGTGAGGAGTTGAGTGAAAGCCGTAAAAGATTTCTCTATAGAAGGCAATCCAGCTTTTTTGGTACAACTTTTTTAAACACTGGCAAGGTTGAAAAAAGGATTTCCTAATCCGCATTTTATGAGGTTATTTTTTAGGACAGCTTTCTTGGTTTTTGTGCAAGAAACAGCATCAAATCAAATTACACAAAGTGTCAGTCTGGGGAGGAAGGGTTCTCGTGAAATCTAACACAGAGTTGACACATAGGTTTTGTATGAAAGAATTCATTCCGATTTGTAAACAAAAAAACAAGCCGTAAAGGCTTGTTTTTTAGGCGAAGTAATTGATGCCCATTGCATTTTTGACTTCAGCTAACGTTTGGGCGGCAACTTGTTCTGCTTTTTCACTACCAATTTTTAATAAGTTCATCACTTCACCGGGATCTTTTGCAAAAGCTTCACGGCGTTCACGAATCGGTGCAAATTCGGCTTCTAGAACATCGATCAAATAGCGTTTGATTTTGACATCGCCTAATCCACCACGGGTGTAATGTTCTTTTAATTCAGCAATTTTTTCTTTTTCAGTGCCAAATACATCAAGATACGTAAAGACCATATTGCCTTCAACTTGTCCAGGATCGTTGACATGAATGTGATTTGGGTCCGTATACATGCTCATCACTTTCTTTTGTAATACATCGGCTGGATCAGCTAAGTAAATACCATTGTTCAGTGATTTGCTCATTTTCCCGTTCCCATCGATCCCCGCTAAACGTCCCATGCCTTTTGGCGGTAAAACCGCTTTTGGTTCGACTAATACTTCACTATACGTAGAATTAAAACTATGCACGATTTCTTGCGTTTGTTCCAGCATTGGTTTTTGATCTTCTCCAACGGGGACTAAATTTGCTTTAAAAGCGGTGATATCCGCTGCTTGAGAGACAGGATAGATGAAGAAACCTGAAGGGACGCCTTCACCAAATTTTTTTTGTTCAATTTCGGCTTTAACGGTTGGATTGCGTCGTACTCGAGCAACACTGACTAGATTGAGATAATACATCGTCAATTCAGAGAGCTGAGGGATTTGCGATTGAATAAACATCGTTGTTTTTGCTGGATCCAATCCAACGGCTAAATAATCCAAAGCAACTTCTAAAATATTCGCTGAGACCTTCTCAGGTGTTTTCGCGTTATCTGTTAGTGCCTGCATGTCAGCGACCATGATATAAAGCTGATTTTCAGGGTCGGCTTGCATTTCGACCCGTTTTTTTAAAGACCCCACATAATGGCCAAGATGCAATTTGCCAGTTGGGCGGTCGCCAGTTAAAATCGTATTCACTTTTTTTCCACCTTTTCCTTTATTATATGGTTTATCTTACCTTTTTTTAGCAAAAGAAACAACCGGTTCTCCTTGTGATCTGATGGGGTGAGAAAAATTTTCATGGACAAAAACCTCACATCAAAGTAAAATAGCACTTGTCTTTTCAGAAATAAGGGGGGAACATTGGAAAAGCACCTTTACAAATGAAAAAAGATTGAGCTATAATATGAATCAAATCTTTCCAATTACTCATTTAATTTTAAAAAAAGCTAGGAGTGTGAATCAATGGCAATGATCGAATTTAAGAACGTAGAGAAATATTACGGAAAGTTCCATGCATTAAAAAACATCAACCTTGAATTTGAAAAAGGTGAGGTCGTTGTTGTTATCGGACCTTCAGGATCTGGTAAAAGTACAATGCTCCGTACGATTAATGGTCTAGAAACCATTTCAGGTGGTCAATTATTGGTCAATGGCAAGAACTTGTTTGACAAAGATGTCAAAATGACAGAAATTAGAAAAAACATCGGCATGGTGTTTCAACATTTCAATTTGTATCCAAATAAAACCGTGTTAGAAAACATTACGTTGGCACCGATCAAAGTATTAAAACAAAATGAGCAAGAAGCCATCAATTTGGCGGAAAAGCTTCTTGATCGGGTAGGGATGTTAGATAAAAAAGATTCCTATCCTTCCATGTTATCTGGCGGACAACAGCAGCGGGTCGCTATTGCCAGAGGGCTTGCGATGAAACCAGAAATGCTGCTTTTTGATGAGCCAACATCAGCATTGGATCCAGAAATGATTGGTGATGTCTTGGATGTCATGAAAAAAATTGCCAGTGAAGGCATGTCCATGATCGTTGTTACCCATGAAATGAGCTTTGCCCGTGAAGTAGCAGATCGAATCGTCTTTATGGCGGAAGGACAAGTCCTAGAGGATCGGCGCGATGTCGATGGATTCTTTGATGCACCAAGAGACGAACGTGCAAAACAATTCTTGAGCAAAGTCAGCAATCATTAAGCAATAGGAGGAACCCTTATGAGAAAGAAAATATTTTCCTTTCTAGTCTTAGCCTTTGCCCTTGTGACTTTCTCAGGTTGTAAAGGACAAAGTGCCGCAGAGATCGATATTTTAGAAAACAGCAAAGAGACGAATCAGATCGTTTGGGGCGTAAAAAACGATACCCGTCTTTTTGGATTAATGGATATCGCGACCAGAGAAGTACGAGGATTCGATATTGATATCGCTCGTGCAATCACTGAGAAAATTTTAGGTCGTGATGGCAATGCCATCTTTGTTGAAGTTACCTCAAAAACCCGGATTCCTCTTTTGAAAAACGGCAACATCGATGCAATCATCGCCACGATGACTATCACGGAAGAACGTAAAAAACAGGTCGATTTTTCCGATGTCTACTTTGATGCAGGACAATCTTTATTAGTCGCAAAAGATAGTCCAATCCAAGGGATCGAAGATTTGACCGCAGACACCACTGTATTGGTCGTGAAGGGCTCTACTTCAGCTGTCAACATCCGTGAAGCAGCACCAGAAGCGCAAATTTTGGAACTTGAGAATTATGCGGAAGCCTTTACCGCTTTACAATCTGGTCAAGGGGATGCTATGACCACGGATAATGCGATCTTATTAGGGATGGCGAGTGAAAATCCCAATTACCATTTAGTTGGCGAAACTTTTACAGAAGAACCTTATGGTATTGCCATCAATAAAGGACAAAAGCCGTTTCTTGATGCAGTGAATCAAGCCTTGCGGGAAATGCGTGAAGATGGAACCTATGATGAGATTTACAACAAGTGGTTCCCTGAAGACGAATCAGGAAAAGTAGAGTAGGAGGAAACTGAATGGTTGAATTATTTCAAACGTATACCGGTCAGTTTATTGAAGGCTTTAAATACACAGTCATGGCGAGTTTGATCGCACTGTTTTTTAGTCTTTTGATCGGAACCTTAATGGCAATTTTTCAGTTGTCAGACAATCGCCTCATCAAAGGGATTGCCAAAGCGTATGTTGAGTTTTTTAGAAATATTCCCTTATTGATCATCGTGATGTTCTTTTATGTCGTTGTGCCAATGTATTGGGTTTCTTTTGACGGCTTTCAAGCAGGAACGATCGGCTTAACGATCTATACATCGGCATTTATCGCTGAGACGATCCGTTCAGGGATTCAAACGGTCCCTAAAGGCCAGATGGAAGCTTCCTTGTCTTCTGGTTTTACTTACAGCCAAGCGATGCGCTACATTATTTTGCCTCAAGCATTTAAAATCGTCGTACCGCCGTTAGGCAATCAATTTATCAATCTTGTCAAAAATTCATCAATTTTGGCGATGGTCGCAGGATTAGATATTATGTATCAAGGCGATTTGATCGCAAGTGAGACCTTCAATACATTTGATACGTATATCATTGTTGGTCTTTTCTATTTGATCATTACCCTACCATTGTCTTATTTGATGGTTTACTTGGAACGGCGTTGGGCTGTCCGCTCATAGAAAGGAGCTAACGAACTATGGACTTTTTTGAAGCTTTTTCAGCGATTAACATTCGCTTCTTGATCGATGGCTTGCGGGTAACAGTTGAAGTGTCGATCCTATCGATTTTATTTAGCTTTATTATCGGAGGGATCGCCGGCATTTTGCGCTTCAGCTCGATCCCAGTCTTTTCTAAAGTATTAGGTGTCGTGATCGATGTTATTCGTAACTTGCCTTTGCTCTTGATCATCTTTTTCACTTACTTTGCATTGCCGCAGATCGGTATCCGCTTTAATATTTTTTGGTCAGCGGTTGTGGCGTTGACGATTTTTGAATCAGCGATGCTCTCTGAAATCTTTCGTGCTGGTTTGAATTCTGTGCCAAAAGGGCAGATGGAAGCTGGTTTGTCTACAGGGCTAAGCTATGTCGAAGTATTGCGGAGCATCGTCGTGCCGCAGGCATTTAAAGCGATGCTGCCAGCGATCGTCAGTCAGTTGATCTCTTTGATCAAAGATACGTCATTAGCCGTGATTATTTCTTTACCAGAGCTGACTCATCATGCTCGAATCATTTATGGCCAAAATACAAACTATGTTTTGCCTATGTTTTTGGCAATGACTGTTTTATACTTTTTGGTTTGTTATGCCTTGTCATTGCTTTCTGGCTTTTTGGAAAAACGTCAGTACGATTACTAAAAAGAATAATCGTCAAAAAAATCCCCACGATCGGTCTATTACCCATGCAAGTGCAACTTGTGGGGTGTAAGCCAATCGTAGGGGCTTTTTTCTTTTTGACCGTTTCGTGCTTTTTGGGAAAGCTTTTTTAGCAAGCGAAAGGAATACTTGAAAAATAGTCAAAAAAAGTCCAAAATGAATAAGAGAGAAAAATGCACCAAACTCTTTCTTTCATGTAAAGGATGGAAACTATGACAAACAACAGACCAATTGGTTTTATCGATTCTGGTGTTGGTGGGTTGACGGTCGTCAAAGAAGCAATCAAGCAATTACCCAACGAATCGATTCTTTATCTGGGAGATACAGCCAGATGCCCGTATGGTCCGAGACCTGCTGAGCAAGTCATCGAGTATACGTGGCAAATGACCCGTTTTTTATTAGAAAAAAATATTAAAATGTTGGTGATCGCTTGTAATACAGCGACAGCGGTCGCCCTTGAAGAAATCAAAGAACAACTAGCGATCCCAGTGATCGGCGTGATCCTGCCTGGCAGTCGAGCAGCAGTCAAAGCAAGCAAAAACCAACGAATCGGTGTCATCGGGACAAACGGAACGATCAAAAGTGACTCTTACAAGCGCGCGCTTCATGGCAAAGCGCCCCATGCGTCCGTCGTCAGTTTGGCTTGCCCGAAGTTTGTGCCGATCGTAGAAAGCAAACAATACCATAGCTCGGTCGCCAAGAAAATCGTGGCAGAAACGTTGCGTCCATTGAAAAACAAACGGCTAGATACAGTGATTTTGGGTTGTACCCATTATCCTTTATTGCGTCCTTTGATCCAAAATGAATTGGGCGCTCATATCCAGCTGATTGATTCAGGGGCAGAAACGGTGGGGGAAGTCAGTACCTTGTTGGACTATTTTTCCATTGCTGCAACGAGTCAGGACGATCCGCATCCGCAACATGCATTTTTTACTACTGGTTCACCGAAAATGTTTGATGAGATTGCCAATGATTGGCTTGATTTAGACACGATCTCATCGATTCACACTGATTTAGGAGGCTTTTAAATGCGACATGATGGCAGAAAAGAAACAATGTTAAGACCAGTTAAAATTCAAACCAACGTCTACAAACACCCCGAAGGATCGGTTGTGATCTCTTTTGGTGACACAACCGTGATCTGTTCGGCAACGATTGAAGATCGGGTCCCTCCGTTTTTACGAGATACGGGAAAAGGCTGGGTCACAGCCGAATACAGTATGCTCCCACGAGCGACCAACACTCGGAATCGTCGAGAAAGTGCCAAAGGCAAGCTTTCTGGTCGGACGATGGAGATCCAACGGCTGATCGCTCGTTCCTTGCGCGCAGTAGTCGATTTAGAAAAATTAGGGGAGCGCAGTATCGTGGTCGATTGTGATGTCGTTCAAGCAGATGGCGGTACCCGAACAGCTAGTATTACCGGCGCATTTGTCGCGTTGCGTTTAGCTATCGATACCTTGTTGCGTGACAAAGCGTTGACGGAAGATCCAATCAAGGAGCATTTAGCAGCAATTAGTGTCGGGATCTTACCAGATGGCACCTGTGTGACCGATCTCGATTATCAAGAAGATTCTTCAGCTGCTGTTGACATGAATTTGGTGATGACGGAATCTGGTCGATTTGTCGAATTGCAAGGAACTGGGGAAGAAGCGACCTTTGATGGTCAGCAGTTGAATGAGATGCTGATCTACGGAAAAACAGCTATCGAAGAATTGATCGCCTATCAAAAAGAGGCACTGTTTTTACCAGATGAACCCCCTTATGAGATTCCCGAAAAAACGATCGTCATTGCTACAGGCAATCCAGGAAAAGCCAAGGAATTTAAAGCCGTATTTGGCGCAGCAGGTTACGATGTCCGTACCTTAAAAGACTATCCTTCCTTGCCAGATGTTGAAGAAACCGGCACCACCTTTGAAGAAAATGCCCGCCTTAAAGCCGAAACCATCGCCAGAATTTTGGGAAGACCGGTGTTAGCTGATGACTCAGGACTGAAAGTCGATGCACTAGGGGGACGACCAGGGGTGTACTCTGCTCGATTTGCTGGTGAGCAAAAAAGTGACGCTGCCAATAATGCAAAATTGCTCTATGAATTGACGGATGTCGAAGATGACAAACGCAGTGCCCAATTTCACTGTACGTTAGTTTTCGCAGCGCCAGGAAAAGAGAGTTTGGTGGTTGAAGCTCAATGGCCGGGGAGAATCGGCCGCATCCCTCGCGGAGAAAATGGGTTCGGCTACGATCCATTGTTTATTCCTGATGGTTCAGAGCAAAGCGCAGCCCAAATGAGTCAAGAAGAAAAGAACCGAGTGAGCCACCGTGGTCTAGCAATCAAAAAACTGCAGGAACAGTGGCAGGAGTGGTTAGAAGGAGAAAATGTATGAAATACTTAGTTGTCAGTGACAATCATTCAGATCGTGAGATTCTTGTTGATCTTAAAAATGAATTCGAAAATCAAGTCGATTTGTTCCTTCATTGTGGGGATTCAGAACTTCCTGAAACGGATCCTTTATGGGAAACATTCCAAGTCGTTTGTGGCAATTGCGATTACGGTGGTGGTTTTCCGAATGAGCGTATCGTTAAAACGCCGCTGGATACCATCTATATGACCCATGGCCATTTGGCGGATGTTCGTTTTGGCGTAACCAAATTAGGCTTAAAAGCGCAACAAGCAGATGCCTCGATCGCTTTGTTTGGTCATACGCATCAAATTGCTTGTGAGAAAGTCGGGAATCGACTTTTCTTGAATCCCGGCAGTATTTCCCAACCGCGAGGGCAAATTCAAATCAAAAGTTTTGCGATTATTGAAAGTACGCCAGAACAATGGGCAATCCAATACTATGATCGTTCCTTTCATAAAGTCCCAGAGCTAGCTTTCGTTTTTACACGTTAAGTAAGCGGAATCAAAAAGTAAAAATTTCATTATAATTTTGCAGGTTTCTACTTTCTATTCTCATTTTCAAGTAAAATAGAAGAGTAGCTGTGAAATGGAGGCAATTAGATTGATAGGACAGACCGTAGAAAAAATATTACTCGAGAATCAAGAAAATTTCTTGGTGCCGGCAGAGAATGTGGCATCGGTATTTTATAACCACCCTTTGAGTCACGCATTGCTTGTTTTATCAAAAGTGGGCTATTCAAAGATCCCAGTACTAGATAGTGAGGACCATTTAGTCGGCTTAATCAGCCTCTCAAACATCGTAGAACGAATGATGGATCTCACTGGCTTCAGTATGGAAAATATTGAAGGGCTGACTGTGGCAGATGTCATGGAAGTCAATGTGAATTGCATCAAAGAAAACGATGAGTTGGAAAGTATGCTGCATCTGTTAGTGGATCAAGCATTCTTGCCGATCGTTGATGATGACAATGTCTTTGTTGGGATTATCACCCGCAAAGAGATTTTAAAATCCGTCAATCATTTGGCGCATGAAATCGAAAGACGCTATTTGCTGATTTCGAAAGAAGATGCCCCAAAGATGACAGATGAACTGCATGTGGTATAGAAAAAAGGTTATCCCAGTTTCGGGATAACCTTTTTTAAATACCGACGATCGGCGCATTGGGGATCGTATAGCCTTTGGCAGTTAAAGCATCGATCGATGCGGCCAAAAATTCCTCTTTGATTTTCCATTGCGTACCGTTGGTCACATACATGGTCGTGCGAATTGCAAAGTTGTTGTTTCCTAGATCCACCAGACCGAAGACCGTAGGGGCCGTTTGAATCTCTTCTTCGTGCTGCTGAGCAATCTGTTCATTGACTTCTTCAATGATGGCACGTATTTCATCTAAGCCTTCAGAT
This sequence comes from Enterococcus sp. DIV0213h, assembly GCF_051711285.1. NCBI lineage: Bacteria > Bacillati > Bacillota > Bacilli > Lactobacillales > Enterococcaceae > Enterococcus > Enterococcus sp. DIV0213h. Next base: position 2,048,501 of record NZ_JBIOMH010000001.1, on the reverse strand, counting down.
GGTAAGATACGTACGTCTACCACGACTTGCATATTGGCTCTGGATGTATTACTGATGGTTGTGATGTTACGATTTGGGATATAATGAACGGTTCCATCAACGGATTTTAATTGAACAGTCCGAATACCGACGGCCGTCACTGTACCTTCAAGCGTCAGATTGGTCAAGCGGACGTAATCACCAACGTTGATTTGTTGTTCGGTAATAATAAAGAAGCCAGTAATCAAGTCATTCATAAAGCCTTGGGCACCGAGACCGAGGGCGACACCGACGACTCCGGCACCGGCTAGTAGCGAGCCTACAGGTACGCCGATGGTTGAAAGGAGTGCATAGACAAAAAAGAAGCCTAATGTGTAATGAACCGTATTGCGGATCAGGGTATGGATCGTGTTGATTCGACTCACATTGAAGGTGGCTTTTTTTTCATAGGACCGATAGATCCGGTCAATGATCATGTTGCTTATTTTTAATAAAATTCCGAATAAGATACACAAAAAAAGCAGCATCAGTGCTTTTTGGATCAGTAGGCCAATGATCGATTCCCAGTCGATCGATGCCCACCATTTTTGTAATGCATTGAGCTGAGCAGCTGCTGGTTCGGTAATGCTGGAACCACTTGAATCGGTCGTGCTAGCTGCAAGTAGCAGTTGTTTCATAAAATCCCTCCAAGTCTTACTGCATCTATTTTAACGAAGATAAAATAGAAATGCAAAGGAGGTTTTCTGAAATACCTGTTTTTTTCAGAAAAAGCCTGCTTAGCCAACGGGTAGGCAAATAGCAGACTTTTCTATGACAATTATTGTTTAAGATAAATGAACGCCTTTATCAACGAAAATCACTTCGCCGATAATCCCGCTTGATAATGGACTGATCAAGAAGGCACAAGTATTGCCCACTTCTTCAATCGTCACACCAATATGATCAGGTGTTCGATCTTCTGACAATTGGATCAGTTTTTGATAGTCTTTTACACCAGTTACTGCCAGCGTCTTGATGGCACCAGCTGAAATCGCATTGACGCGGATTTTTTGCGGTGAAAGTTCGGCAGCTAAATAGCGAACGCTTGATTCTAAAGCGGCTTTTGCAATCCCCATCATATTGTAGTTCGGTACTGCCCGTTCGGCACCTAAGTAGGAAAGGGTAACGATTCCAGCATTTTCAGCTAAGATTGGTTTGGCATATTTGGTGACGGCAATCAATGAATAACTGCTGATGTCTTGCGCCAAAGCATAACCGTCACGAGAAATATTCAAAATATCGCCAGATAGATCTTCTTTATTGGCATAAGCAACGGCATGGACAACACCGTGGATCTCACCTGCATATTCTTTGATCGTTTCAAAGGCGGAAGCAATGCTTTCGTCATTGGCGACGTCACATTCCACTACAAATTCATCAGATTCCAATAAGCGCTCTAAAGGCTTTTTCATGCGGTCGTTTTGATACGTGTAGATCACTTCGGCTCCTTGTGCTTTTAATGCTTGTGCACAGCCCCAAGCGATACTGCGTTTGTTAGCAACGCCCATGACGACAACTTTTTTACCGGTTAAAAAACTCATAATTCCACTCCTTAATAAATTCAACAATAATAAAATACGTATAATGACAAATAGTAAATCAAACTATCTTGATTTCTAATTATTAAGCATAATTGTTTGATTGTCAAACTATTTTTTTCTTAATAAATATTTAGTTGCGAATTTCGCTGAACTATGATACTTTGATAATCAAACTATAATAAATTCTTAAGCAAGGAAGGGAAACCATGAAAAAACTATTGACTGAAACAGAAGTCATGGATTTGATTCCAAATCGCTACCCAATTATATATATTGATTACGTCGATGAAATCGAGTCTGGCAAAAAGATTATCGCAACGAAAAATGTCACCATCAACGAAGACTTTTTCCAAGGACATTTCCCAGGAAATCCAGTAATGCCAGGTGCCTTGATTTTAGAAACATTGGCACAAGCAGGATCGATCCTGATCTTGAAATCCGAGGAATTCCAAGGTAGAACGGCGTATATCGGCGGCATCAACAAAGCCAAATTCCGTCAAAAAGTTGTTCCGGGAGATACCATGAAACTTGTTTTCGAGATCACTAAAATCAAAGGCTCTGTAGGAACTGCTGATGCGATCGCTACAGTGGACGGCAAAAAAGCTGCGGAATGCGAATTCACCTTTATCGTTGGCGACCAAAAGTAAAAAGGGATTTAATTTATCTGTTTATCGAAAGCCAAGAATACTTATAAAATAGTATTCTTGGCTATTTGGTGATTGTAACAACGATAAATGCTACAGAAAACGGTGATTGTTTTGGTGATTGGTAGGAGTTAGTGAACTGAAGCGTTTTGTTTAGATATTAGATATGTTTCGAGCTTATCTACAGCTCGTTCTTTTATTTCTGGGGTTATATGAGCGTATATGCGTGTAGTTTTGGCGTCTGTGTGTCCTAGAAGCTCTCCTATATCATCAAGGCTAACACCAGCTTCTCTGAGCCTCACAGCATAGGTATGTCGACCGTCGTGTACTTTTATTTTAGGGAGATCTTGTGATTCAATTATTCTGTTCATAGCTGGATTTATCGCTTGCCCACGGAATGGCGTACCGATTTCATTGTTATAAGCGGTTTTGAGAAATATAAACTGATTTTCACCGGTATACGGCAAGTGACCAAAGATTCCTATCACATAATTTCGATAGGAGAGGAGAGCTTGCTTCATTCTATTAGTCATAGGAAGATCACGTATACTTGAAATAGTTTTGGGATCATCCACGACGTAGGTCCATTTCTTTTTGTTTTCGGCTGCAAAAACTCGGGTACGTTGTATATGCATAATGTTTTTGTTAAAGTCGATATCTTTCCATTCCAAGCCTAACGTTTCGCCTTTTCTTAATCCTTGATCGAATATAGTTAGAAAAATGGGATACCAAGCAGGGTCTTTCTGATTCCGTGCTTCTTCCAAAAATACTTCTGTTTCCTGGTAGGTGAAATAATGTAGGGTATCATCTTGTCTCTTTTTGGGAAAAGAAATTCCTCTTGCAGGATTTCTTCTCAAAATTCCCAATGCTACAGCTGTGTTGAAAGCACTTGAAACTAAGTCATGAACTTTTTTAGCAGAACCTAGAGCTAAACCCTTTTTCTGTTTTCCTATGTTTTTATCAGACAAAAGAGAATTAATAAATTTTTGATGCTCCCTTGTACTGTAATCGCATAGCATGTAATTCCCGATATGCGGAATGATATAAATGTCGATAGTTTGTTTATAATTGATCTGAGCACCTAACTTTAGGTCAGGTTTATATACTTCTAACCATTCATTTAGATATTCTTTGATCTTTACTCTTTGGGGATTAACGTGGAGGTGGTCTTCGTTAGCAAATTCTCCCTCTGTTGCCTTCTTCCATTTTTTAGCCTCTGCATAAGTAGAAAATCCTTTTTTATGTTTTTTGGATTGTTTTCCTGTGCCCTTATTGGTTCCGTTGAATGCATATGCTTCGTACTTTAGTTTTCCATTTTTGAGATAGTAGGGATAAATTCCATCACCTGTTGAATTTTTCTTCTTCTCCATTAAATCATTCCTTCCTTATTTATTATCTGGAACGACATAAGTAACATTTTGAGGGGATGACCAAATTTTGTAGCCAAATTTTTAATTAGCTCTTGATCAACTAACTCGGAATTGAGTATGCCCTCAAGTAATGTCCCAGTTATTTTCTTTTTGAATTTTTTATCAGATACAGAGTAATAGAAGGAGGGGTTGCATCGGCTTTATCAATTTGCTGGACAAATAAATACCTGTTATTGATCAGGAAATCTTTAATTGTGCCTTAAGGAGAAATCTTAATAAGGGTTCTCAACAGTTGATTCTTTTTGTGATCTGTTATGTCTTGTATGTTCATTAGCAGTATCCCTTTCTTCGAATGTATGTTTGGTGTTGTTTGAAAAGAAAAGCCCGAAGGCTAATCTTATCTATTAAGTTTCTTTTTCTTGGACAAGATATATGCGCCAGTAACAAAAATACCTAGACCGATTACAGAAAAAGTTGCTGAATGTTGAGAACCTGTAGCAGGAAACTTAGATTGTTTTGAACTATTTCTAGTCTGCCTGTTTGTGTCTCTATTGTTCGATCCATTATTTGATCCGTCACCTGATTTGTTATTATCATCTTTCTTAGGATCATCATTTGGATTACCATCAGAGTCATCATCATTTTTGCTGTCATCAGGTTTGTTTGTATCATCTGGATTTGTTTCGGTTTGACCGGTGACTAATATCTCTCCATCAACTTGTATGAATCGTCCGTTTTCTTCTCCAAAATCATAACTTACTTCAACAGTATACTTTCCAGGTAGACTTCGATTGATTGAAGAAACTAATCCATGTTCGCTATCAGGAGTTAATCCTTTAGAAATTGCATCTTTTTCAGTATAGACTGCAATGTCATCAACTTTGCTTGTTTTTAACAGTTCGTCTAGATCAAAATGATAATTTTTACTATCCTTAGGAACGTAAACCATATTGGATTTGATGCTGAACTTTAAATCTTTTTTATCCCCATCAAACTCAACAAGTTCGTGTAATTCCTTCATGGAAATTGTTGAGTTAGGTTTTACAGAGAAATTGTTCCGTTGGTTAATAAATTTTAGATTTGGTAGTTTTTCAGGTTCAACTACTATTGGAGGCCCAGGTTCTGGTTCAGGATCAATTATCATAGGAGGGTCCGGTTCAACTGGTGGCTCAGGTTCCGGTTCTGTAGGTGGATCAATCGGAGGTTCAGGAGTCCAACGACTTTCAACTTGGATGTAAGACTCAGCGGAACCGTATTGATTGGATGCAATTACTCGGTAATATGTTCCTCCACCATGAGTTAAGTTAATCTGATTAATAAAAGGTGTACTTCCTTCTGCAGCTACATATCCTAGTCGAATAGCGTATTCCTCATCGAAACTTACTAGGTTGTCAAAGTTTGTTTTTTCAAGAACTCTATTTAAATCGTGATAATAAAAAGTTTCTTCACCTTGAATAATGTAAACGATAGTAGATTCTATAGTAATATCTAGCTCATTTTTATCACTAGCGTAGTCTACATAATCAAGAATATCACTTTTTGTTAAAATACCATCATTTTCTTGCCATACTCGAATCCAGCTCTCACTGAATTCAGGAATTGGCTGGTAAACCTCTTCGCTTCCTACCTGATCATCAAGAAACATTATTTCAGATGCACTGACAAAAGCTGGTGGGGGAAGCATAAGCATTGCTGAGAAAAATAGCGCTGCAATCTTTTTCATTTTGTTAAAATCCTCCTATTTACAAGTCTTTCATTAAACGTACTAAAATTGTGAAATATCTTCAAAAAACTTCCTTTGTTTTCTCCTTTCTGCTAAAATCGTATTTGTAAGGTTAAAAAAATTTCCTCCATGAAGTGTACAGCTTCTGTGGGGGATTTTTGCGTTTGTCAATAGTAGTTTTTACTCACAGCCATTAGTGACTGCAGGTGTGTTATGCCGTTATTACCATATACTTCATCTTTATACGGCATTAAATAGTTAAAGAATGCTACTTTCGGATTTAAACCAACGTCATAAACTAGAAAATTATTTATTCTGTTATGTAAGGCTTTACGACTAATACAGTGTTTAACTAAAATTCGATCAAATGACAAACCTTCATCTAGGTACTCAACCAATTTTTCATTGTTTAGATAAAGAATCGATGCAATTACGTTTGCCTCATCTTCAAAGGGGAGTATCTCATCTGGATAAAAACCGTCTACATCCACAGAGGCAAAGATTTGCATATAGTCTCTATCTGAGCAATGAAAGTATATATGAACTAGTTCATGTAAAAGTGTAAAAATCATCCGTTGTTTGCTATTATACTTGCGAATAAATAATTTAAATTGTGAGCCCGAAGCACTAGAGACAGTAAAGCCTGATACTCTCTTACTAAAGGCTTGGGATACTACAATTACTTCAGGATGGATGAAATCGTGTTTAGGATTAATAGTGCAGGGCTTATTATCAAAATAAACCACTTCAATATCAAACTTGTTACTAAAATAATCTATGATTTTCAAATAAGTAATTTCAGAAATGGGCATTTGTGCCCAATCCGAAATACTATTAAGTAAATCATACGCCTTTGCAGAATATAATTGGTAATCCGGTTGCTCAATTTCTCTATATTCGTAAGTTTCCTGATTGTACATAGGCAGCAGTCCTTACTTCTTTTTTTTATCTCGTTCAAATAGATCTCTTGCGACTGACATCAGCTTATCTAATGATTCATTAAATTCCTTTTTTTCCTCTGAATCCATATCTGCAGTATTTTTACGGAACATCACAATCAATTCATCCTCTTCAGGAGCTAATTCGACTTTGTGTGATGTATCACCACCGAGTAAGTAATCAGTTGTAACTCCAAGATAGTCAGCAACTCTTTTTAATTTGTCAGCAGAAGGCACACTTGTTTTCCAGCCGTAAAGTGAATTTATGCTTAAGTTTGTTCGCTCTGCCAATGTTTGCAAAGTAATTCCTCTTCTTTTACATAGCTCTTTTATTCTGTCAAATAACTCCATATAAAAGCACACTCCCAATATACTTCGAGTTATTTTTACGAAATATAACCAAAGTAAATTGACAAATTAAGTATATTCCGTTATAGTTATCTCGTAAGCAAGAATATTTACAAAATAAGTTACCAAACAACGCACATTATAATCCGCTCCCCAGCAAGTATTAATGTATTGTAAGGTTTATTTCGTATACCCTATTTTTACAAAATTTGACTAATTTGTCAATAAGATTTGTAAATAATCTTGCCAAAAACTATAAGTGAGGTGAAGCAAGTGATGAAAACTAACGGAAGAGTAGGGGATGAAGTAATGACATTGAAAAAAGATGTTGATGTTTTTCTTGCATTGAAAAGCAAGCCACGATCGTGGTTAGCAAATAAGCTAGAAATAAACGAAGGGTATCTTTCTCGTATCTTAAACGGTCGGGACGAACCAAAGCATCAAATTGAAAGAATCAAAGAGTTCATTGAAAAAAATTGATAATTCGGGAGGAGGAGAGAATTTGGGTGTACAAGTGTCCAAGGCAAAACCTATCCAGATGCTGAAAGCTCAGCCAGAGCCGAAAAGAAACAAGAATAAAATTGAATGGAAAAAAGCTAAATTTGTTGCTGAATACTTTGGTGTTAGCTTGGCAACTGTTTCTAGATGGACAAATCGTCTAGATGATCCTTTGCCGAGTAGACGTTTATCTGGTGTGCTGCAATATGATTTTGAAAAGATCAAGGAATGGGAAGAAAGAAATTCTAATTGATCAGATTAGGAGGATATGATGTCCTACACACCTAAACAAGAAATATTAATTCGTGAATTGGCATCAGAAAAAAATTCAAGATCTTCAACACCTGCTTCATGATAAAAAGGGATCTTTAAGCGATCGACAACGTGAAGCTAGTAACCGAGATTTGAGGGAATTCCAAGAATTGCTTTACCAAAATCGACTTAATGTCTACACGGAAAAGAGGTGAACAATTTGAAAACTCAACAAGTCTTCAATTTTGAAAACAATAGTATTCGGACGATTTTAGTTAACGATGAACTGTATTTTGTTGGAAAAGATGTTGCTGAAATTTTAGGCTATAAAAATGTTAGTAGAGACATTAATCGTCACGTTGACGAGGAAGATCGCCAAAACTACCAAAACGGTACCTTTGAATCTCCAAGAGGACTGACGATTATCAATGAATCAGGATTGTACTCCCTTATTTTAGGAAGTAAGTTACCAAAGGCTAAAAAATTTAAACGTTGGGTCACAAGTGAAGTGCTTCCGTCTATTAGAAAAACTGGAGGCTACACAAACATTCCTCGGACGTTTCAAGAGGCACTAAGATTAGCAGCAGATACAGAAGAAGAGCGCGCACGGATGGAGCAACAAATAAAACTAGATGCACCATACACTATTTTCGGAAAAACAGTATCGAATTCAGACGGAGCAATATCGATTGGTGAATTTTGCAAAATTGTTTACGAGAAGCACGGAATTAGTATTGGAAGAAACAAAATGTTCTCTTGGCTTCGAAAAAAAGGATATTTGATCTCATATGGTCGAGAGAAAAATAATCCGAAACAAAAATACATCGAACAAGGTTTATTTGTTAGTAATCCAGTAATTGTCGCAAGAACACAAGGGAACATACAGGAAGCGACAACATTAATCACGGGAAAGGGCCAGGTATATTTTTTAGAAAAATTACAGGAGGATTCAGAATGAGAAAATCAACGAAAGACACAATCGGTGTTTGGCTGTTATTACTAATTGTTGTCACTGTCAGCGCTATCCACGCAGCTCTTGGAGTTGCATTGATCACGGCTTGGGCTACTATCGATCTTGCTTGGTATGCAGGAGTTGCGGAAGGGAAAAAGCGGTCTTCGAATCAACTTAAATCCAAGGAGGGCAGCTAAGGATGACTAATACAGATGTGCGTCATTTCGATTGGGTTGGCGCAAATCAATGGTGGGAAGAACACAAGGAGCTGATTCGGTCCCGTCAGAATATCAACCGAATGAAACGATCTATTCAGTTGTATCTGAAGGAGGATAAAACATATGCAGTTTGAAGAAAAATGTTACACATTTTCTTGTAAATTTTGTAGCAGAACAGTTTATCTGAACGCAACTGAGCTAGAAAAATGTAAACCTTGGAAGGGTCCATACTGTTCGAAATGTGGGCGAAAACTCAAAAGAAAGTAGGGAGAAAGTGATGGCAACAACTAGAAAAAGACTGACAGAATACGGGTTTGAGGAGGTTAAAAAGACCCAAAGTTACCGATTACTGCAATTGGTAATCAGTAAAGAAGGTGATCGTTTCCGAACGGTCCTGCATTGGTACTCTGATACACCGAAAAAGGTCTACATCAATATGTTCAAGATGTCTGGTGCCGAAACATTGACCGAGAAGGATGTGCGAGACAATTGGAACGGACTGCATTGTGGCGTATTGGAAAACTGGACGAAATTTCAGGATGCGTTTCCTGATATCGTAAGTGCAATTTAAGGAGGAGATAATATGCCGAACAATACGCTAAACGATTTGAACAATTTTCTTTTTGGTCAACTGGAAAGATTGGATAACCCAGAAATGACACAAGAAGAATTAGAAGCAGAAATCAAGCGATCAGAGGCTATGACAGACGTTGCTGAACAAGTGATCAAAAATGCCAATACGGTTCTTGCAGCAGAAAAAATGTACTCAGGAAAAGACGGTTGGGTCGATCCAAAACGAAGACCAAAAATGATTGAAGGATGATAAGCATGCCTAAATATTTGTATACCCAAGAAATGATCGATTATCTGAAAGAGATCACTCCTGGGCGATTGAATGACGAAGTCACCGCGATGTTTAATCAAAAATTCGACATGGCTCTAACAGAAAGCAAAATGAAGAGTCTCCGAAGTAATTATAAGATACGAAGTGGGATCACTCATTCTGAAAGAAGACGAAGAGCAAATCAATCACGAAAACTCTTTTCTACCGAGCAAGAAGCTTTTATTAGAAAAAATGCAAAAGGGAAAACGAACAAAGAGTTGACGGAATTGATCAACCGCACATTCGATCTTCAGTTAACGATTGCACAAATCAAAGGATGGAAGGCAAATCATGCGGTGGGGAGTGGCTTGACTGGTTATTTTTCAAAAGGCCATGTACCTATAAACAAAGGAACCAAAGGGATGTTCAATGTTGGTGGAAATAAGACATCGTTCAAGAAAGGACAACCTGCTCGAAATCATAAGCCAGTCGGCACCGAACGTGTCGATCGTGATGGCTATGTGATAGTAAAAGTGCAAGACGATGGCCCATGGCATAAACGCTGGCGCCCCAAGCATAAAGTGGAATGGGAAAAAGTGCATGGGAAAATCCCTCCGGGCTTTGTACTGATTTTTCTTGATGGCAACAAGCAAAACATTACCATGGAGAATTTGAAGTTAGTTACACAAGCTCAAAACTTACAGTTGAACCGAAAACAGTGGCGCTCTGAAATTCCAGAAGCGACGTTGGCAGGTGTGAATCTAACACAGATCCAAACCAAAGTAACAAAACACAAAAAAGGGCCTACACCAGTTCCCGCTAGTGTAAGCCAAAACAAAAAATAAAGAATTACTCAAGGAGATTATAGCATTATGAATGAAAAAATGAAAGATTTAGCGAGACAGCTACAAGATGAATGTCGTAAGGAAGGGGTGTCCTTACTTTGCACGATGCAAAAAAAAGGAAAAGCTAACGTCATTGCTCTTGGAAATATTGTGGACATAGGATTGTGTTTAGCGATGGAAGATCGGAATCTGGACAAACAACTCCCAGTTCCTGTAGCACTTTTACGGAAAACCGCATTAGAAGCTTTGAAAAGTACAGCGGTTCAACAAGATGAGGTCAACGGTCATACCTTTGTACTAAATGATCTGGCGGATCTTCCGGATGTTTTGAACCGGATTATGCGAGGTGAATTTGAATGAACGCCTTCGATTCTTTAGGAGCAAGACAGTTTCCGAAAGATGAACCGACACCAATTGCATTCGATTGGAAAGGTGATCCTCTTTTCGCAGGGGAAATGGTTTACTCGATTGATGATCAATATGTTCATGAAGACGATTTATTGCGCTATACCCAAGAAAAATTAGGAAAGCCGGTGCCTTTATGACTGCAGAAAAATTAACTATCCAGCAGAAATTGATCCAGATTCAATCAGAATTAAAAGTGCCGAAGAATAATTTTAGTGAATACGGTGGCTATAACTTCCGCAATGCAGAAGACATTTTGAAAGCCGTTAAAAAGCATAATTTAGAACATGGACTTTTGTTGACCTTAACAGACATTCCTCTATTTATTGAAGGTCGTTTTTATATCCGCGCTACCGCCACGCTCACCGATGGGCAAGAATCCATCTGCATTGATGCCTATGCCCGAGAAGCAGAATCGAAATCAAAAATGGACGACAGTCAACTCACTGGCTCTGCTTCCTCTTACGCCCGCAAATACGCCTTGCAAGGTCTTTACCTAGTGGATGATGGTATTGATCCAGATTCGTTAAACGAAGGGGAGGAAGAGCCTGAGAAGACAGAACAGGAAGTGTTCTTTGAGTATTTCAAGCACTATGCTAATGGCGTTGCAGAATTGACGAATAAGCCATATGAGGAAATCGAGGCAAATGTCTTGGGCGTTAATACATTCGCACGTCTAAAGGATGTGACGCCGGACATGTATGCACAGGTGATTGGAACCGTCAAAGCGATGGGTAAGAGAGCTGAGTTACAGCTAAAAGAGAGAGTGGCAGAGGAAACGAAGTCACCTAAGCCAGAAACAAAGAAATTTACCTGGGGGAAATAGCAGATGAATGAATTAATTAAACCTGACACGATAATTCATATCGATTACACACCGAGCACCATTTCAATCCAAAACGAAGCAGAACTAGCAAAACTAGTCGAAAATACGGTGAAGCATTATAAGAGCTTGACGTTTACTGAAGGAGATATTCAGGGGGCAAAAGATGCTCGAACGTCTCTCAACAACATCATCAAGCTTTTAGATGCAAAGCGAAAAGAAGTGAAAAAAGGCTACTCTGAACCTCTCGACGCTTTTGAAGACAAAATTAAAGAGTTTGTTAGTCAGATCGATCAAGCCAAAGAAGGAATCGCTCAAAGCCTTGAAAAATTTGAAACGCAGGAGCGAGAAGGTCGACAGGAGAAAGTACAGACAAAAGTCAATGAATTATGCAGTGTCGTGGGAGTCGATCCTGAAGAAATCGAAATTCTTGATCAGTGGACGAACAAAGGTGCTTTCACTTTAGCCAAAGGTGAATTGAAAGCAGCGATCGTTAAAGAAATCACTGAGAAGATCAACGAGATTGTTTCTGAGAAGCAGACGTTGGCTGCGAATAAACAAGTAATCGAAAATTACGCGGAAGCAATGGGATTGGATCCTGTTTCTTGGGTACGATGGATCGACCAAGGACATGAATTGCAGGAAGTGATTGATCAAATAAAGCAAGTAGTAGCAGAAAAACAACGACGCCTCGCGGCGGCGGCAAAGGTTATTCAGGAAGTGGAACAAAATGAGCCTGTTCGCTCAGTGAGACACGATGAAGAAACTGGTGAGATTCTTGAGAATTCAGTTGAAAAAAATGAAATAGTTAAAGATGGAAAAACTGTGACATTAAAACTTAGAGGAACCGATGATCAATTCTTTTTGTTAAATAAAAGCATTGTTGAGTTTGGGATTGAAGTCGTTAAAGTGAGCGAATAATGCTTGGAAAGGTTGTTTATCACGAAAATAAGCGCTTGATGCTTGAGTTTGAAGAAGAAATCAATCCGGAATTTTTGAAATTACTTGCTCGAGAAAAAGAGAACTTAGTGGAAGTCAAATTGATCGATAATGAGCCGAAGTCTGCCAAGCAGAATGCTTTGGCTCATGCGTTGATCAAGGATATTGCAAAGCATCAGGAATTGCCATTGCACAAGGCGAAGCAGATGATGAAAGATTTGTACAAAGAAGGGCATGGGATCGAATTTAGCCACGCTGAAGCGTCAATGACTGAAATGAACCGATGGATCGAATTCTTGATTGAACAAGTATTAAGCGAAGGGATTCCGCTTCCCAAACGTTATGACTATCTGCTCGAGTACGAAAAATTCTTTTACTTTTGCTGCAAGTACCGCAGGTGTTGTATATGTGGGAAGCCACATGCTCAAATTCATCATGTAAAAGCGGTAGGGAAGAGAAAACGAAATAAGGTCGATCACCGGCTGTTTCCTTTTTCGAGTCTATGCTGGGTGCATCACAATATCGCTCATACGATTGGAGAGATCCAGTTAATAACCGAGTTTTTGATTTCCCCAGTTTATTTAGACAGAGAAGCATTGATCAAGATTGGAATCATGTCTAACGCCCAAATTATCAGTTTTGATCAAAAATATGAAGATGAAGAATTATTCAGGAAAACATTTAAGGAGTGATAGTGTGACAAGCCACAGAGGATATTTTGCCATCATTCCAGCAAACGTTCGGTATGATCAGCGGTTAAAAGCTAATACGAAGCTACTTTATGGTGAAATAACAGCTTTATGTAACGAAAGAGGGTTCTGTTGGGCAACAAATGATTACTTTGCTGATCTGTATGGTGTCAGCAAGGAAACAGTCAGTAGGTGGATCAGTCAGTTAATAAAATTTGGTTATCTGAAGAGGGAAATAGTTTTTAAAGATGGTACAAAAGAGATTACTCATAGATACCTACGGATAAATCATCACCCTATTGACGAAAATGTCAATACGTACCCTCAAAAAGATCAAGAACCTATTGATCAAAACGTCAATCACCCTATTGACCAAAAAGTCAAAGATAATAGTACATCTATTAATAATACAATTAATAATACAAATGAATATATAAGAGATTTGCCGACTTCGAAAAAACCGAAGTCTCAGCCAACCCGTCATAAATACGGTGAGTATAAAAATGTTCTCCTGAGTGACGACCAAATGAAGAAACTCAAATCGGAATTTCCAAACGATTGGGACCAACGAATAGATCGAGTTTCTGAGTACTGTGAAGTCACAGGAAAGACGTACAAGAATTATTTAGCCACAATCAGAGCATGGGCGAAGAAGGACAAACAGCCGAACAATCAAGTTGTTCGGAAAGAACAAATATTTACGAGAAAAGAAACATTGCCAGAATGGGCAGCCGAACCAATTGATTATTCTAGGAATAAGCCGAAAGTGACTGATGAAGATCGGAGGAGATTCTTAAATGTCTCAGACAGAGAAGAGGGATTTTAGCAAGCCTGTCAAGCTTATTCATAATCTCTTGCCCAAAGAACAGCAAAATTTGATGGAGTTCCCATTGGATTCTATGATTGGGTACGTTGAGGAGACTGGTGATACTGAGGGTAAAGGTGCTGAAGCAAATTTTCGAACATTTATGTTGCTATACCGTCATTGGTTAATCTCAGAAAAAAAAGTACCAACGGATTTTTTTGGCAATAGTTTTGTTCAAGCGACCACAGATGAACTATGGGATGAGGCTCAGCGAGTATACAAGAAGTTAAAAGGGGAGAAAACAGATGGATAAAAAAAATCGTAAACGACGGCGTGAGAAACTCTATCGTTTAGTTGCTTTAGCCGAGCATCCTGATTTTGAAACTAATCCAAATATAAGAGCGGAGTGGAAACGTCTCAAGGGTGGCAACGATTATCCTTCACCCAATACGGCAAATGTTCAAGTAGAAGTGCTATTCCAGGGAGATGTTATTTTCACAGGTAATAGGGAAGAGGTCCGAAAAGAATTTGGAATGAGTCACTCGAATATGAGCAGGAAGTTGCGGGAGAATCGACCTGACCGAAAAAAGCGGTATTACCGGATAAAGGATTAATTCAAAAGGTGTCCCACCCTAACATAGGAGGTGTCCCACCTAGTGCCTACAAAGAAAAAACGCCCTAGATATGCGCTGGATGATCACACAATAGAGAAGCTTGAGTGGTTATGTAAGCAGCATCAGAAGCGTGCAGGAAAACAGAAAGTGTATCCAAAGGATACTTTGACCGAACTCATAAACAACGATTATCAAATCAGGAAACGATTTGGATAGGAGGAGCGCATGTTAACCAAACAGCAAAAAACACTTTATCGACGTAAAATGATTTTTATCATCGGGGATCGATCTGTTGAGGAGATCCCCAAAAACGAGTTGAAACAAGTTCAACGAATCGGAAATTTGATCGGATCGCCAATTATGGACCATTCAAAACCATTAGAGCCAATCGATTTTTACACATTTACCTACGTAGATTATATGAGTTTGATTGATGAGGGCTACAGTGTGAAAGCAATTGTCAATGCATTAGGTATCAGTAAATATCGATGGATGCAATGGCGGTTAGAGAATGCGCCAAAGGAGGAAGAAGTTGAATGTCCCAAGTAGTGAATGATATGTTGGATGGATTTATTTGCCAGACGTGTGGCAGTTTTGTCGACGGAGAAGCACCTGGCTATCCAAGAGACTGTGAGGACTGTGAAAGTGAGGCAGATGAATGAATCTATTTTTGCTCTTCTTAGGAATTATCGTTCTTACTAGCGTTTACAATCTTGCCGAGGAGCGAGAGCATCGAAACAAAGCAGTTCACGCCATCGTGATTTTGGTCACATTAGTGATTATGTGGAGCTTGATACGATGAACACAAAAGAATCATTGATTAAATGGGTCGTAGCAGATATGGAAAATGACATCGATGGGGAGAAGTTGAGAAAGCTACAAATCATCTTAACGATGCGCTTGGACCATTTTGAACTAACTAAGCCTTCAAGAGAGCTCGTTTTGTATGACGAGACATCGGACGTCGCCGCATATCGTCAATTTGTGGTCTCAAAGAAGATTCAGGGGCTTTCAGACGGAACTTTGAATCTGTACATGCAAACAATCAATCTCTTTATGAGGACGCTTAGAAAGCCATATAAAGATATCACCACAAATGACATTCGATTGTTCATTGCAAATCGTGAAATGACTGACAAAGTCTCGAAAGGGACATTGGCGAGAGAGCGTGGTTGCATCATACGATTTTTCCGATGGTTGTATGTTGAAGAATATATCCCTCGTGATCCGGGAATACGAGTAGAGATGATAAAGGTGCCGAAACGACGCAAGCAAGAATTCAGCGAACTTGAAGTTGAAAAGCTGAGAAGCGCGGCAAACAATACAAAAGAAACGTTAATTGTTGAGCTGCTCCTGAGTACAGGCTGTCGTGTATCGGAATTGGTTTCATTGGATTTTAGTGACTATGACCAAGAAAACGATTCGATCGAAGTGATTGGAAAAGGCGGCAAACAAAGAATTTTGTACTTTAATGCAAAAGCAAAGTTGGCGTTGAATCATTACTTGAGGGAAGTTCCTCACATCACTGGTCCATTATTTTATGGACAGACAAAAGGAAAAAAGATGACTTCAGCAGGTGTCCAGAAGTTGGTGAAGCGAATAGGTGAGCGTGCGGGTGTTTTTAATGTACACCCTCATCGATTTAGGAGGACAGCTGCAACTCTTGCGAGAAGGCATGGCATGCCGATAGAGCTTGTATCTAGATTCCTTGGTCATGAAAATATTGAAACGACGATGGCCTATTCGATGATCGATGATGAGGAAGTTAAAAATTCACATCAAAAATTTGTGAGTTGAGAATTGGAAGAGATAACGGAATAGGAGGAAAAAATATGAGATACAGTCAAATGGATCATAAAAAAATGTGGGTAGAAAAGTTGGAAAGAGATTTGTCAGAACTCGAATCATTAGGGTATAGCAAAGAATCTGAAGTGTATAAATCCGCTGTAAAACGGACTGACAAAGCCCGAAAAGATCTTAATAATTCACTTAATTTAGTCACTGATGGGAAGAAATAGAAAACTAGAAAGGAATTTATTCATGAGATCGAAAAAAGAGCAGCACCATTTTGACGAGGGATATTTTTCGGCAATGAGAGACGCAATGTCACTTGATATAGAACATTATGGCAATGGTGCAGGGGCAGAACTAATACAAGAATTTAATTTGAGACGTTCCGATTTTTTGAAGTATTTTGAAGCTGAAGATATTCAATTTATAGATAACTATGTTGAAGAAGGATCAAGGCGATATAAAGAAATTTGGTTATCATAATTGTTCTTCTATCCCACCAAAATAATCAACCGGAGGAGTGAAGCCAGTGCTTCAGATTTTAGAACTGTTCGGAGGGATTGGCAGCCCTCGGATTGCATTAAGAAATTTAGGGATACCGACTAAGTCAATAGACTACGTTGAAATCGATCAGAAAGCCGTTGATAGTTACAATGCTATCTTTGCAAACGAGTTACCGTTTAGTACTCAGTCAGTTGTTAATTGGAACCTTAAGCCAGATATTTTGATTCACGGATCGCCTTGCCAGGATGTATCTATTGCTGGTCATCAAAAAGGTGCTGATGAGGGATCGGAAACTAGATCTAGCTTGATGTGGGAAACAATTAAAATCATAGCTGATATGGGTATGTGGAAACCAAGGATTGTGATTTGGGAGAATGTCAAAGGTGTATTGTACAAACACATGCGAAAGAATTTCAATCGGTATCTCGATGAAATGGAAAAACTAGGGTATTCGAATTCATTTGAATTGTTAGACGCAAGAGATTTCGGTCTACCGCAAGCAAGGCAAAGGGTATTTACGATTTCAGTTCTTAATCAAGAACCTTTTAACTTTCAAATTTTGAATCGTAAACCTATGAAAGATATCAAAGAGTTTTTGCTTAATAACGACCAGGTTGATCCAATCTACAACGTAACGCAGCCTAGTGTCTTATCCGTTATCGGAAAAAAAGGAATCAAACGTGCAACAGTGATTCAAGATTATGCTTACACGATAACAACTCGACAGGATCGTACACCAGCACAAGTTATTGACTGTGGGAAAGAACGTTATAGATATCTTACTGAACTGGAGTGCTGGCGACTACAAGGTTATTCAGACGATGATTACTTTGCTGCTGCTTCGACCGTTGAGAGAAACGGAAGATTTCGAATGCCAATGTATAAGCAGGCCGGGAATAGTATTCCAGTTGGTATCTTTGAAAGTCTGTTTGAAACACTAATTTAGTTAGGTATCCACCAAAATTGTGGAATTAAAAAAAACTACCCTAAAAGAGTAGCAACAGAATCATAAATTATTTTTTTTGGAATCTGAAATTCCGTGTTTAACTGCCAATCTGATGATTCCATAAAGCATAAATCCTATAAAAATATACCAAATAAAAGCTAAAAAAGTTCCCAAAGCAATACCTCCTTTTAGGTATTGTAACATATTTATATTTTACCAAGTCAGTTATCCGACGAAATAAAAAAGCCAGCCCTAATTAGGCTGGATAGTATGAATATTAACCGAAATAAAAAGCTAACAAAATAGCAGTGAAATCAAATATTAAATGAGTTGCATAACTGGTAACTATAGAATTACTCTTAATAGCAGCTTGGTTAAAGAGAATCCTTGCCGCTCCTTGTATTAATAAGATATGACCTAATGTATGGATAATATTACCATTATCATAAGTGGAATAATGTATTAGCCCAAATATGATCGCTGACAATATGCTGGCAATTGGAAGACGAAATTTGCTGGAGAAAATGGATAAAATGAAAATAGAAAAGAGTTCTTCACCCAATATCATTATTGGCAAAATAAGAAAAAGTAAAGGCTGAACAGCTTCTGTAGCAGAATTTCCTTTGAGATCCCATTTCAATACATGTTCTAATATCACAGAGACAATGAAACTCAAAATCAGATTTAAAAAGAAGTACAGAAGGAAGTTTTTAATTGGTGCAGTGGGTTTAGAAAAAAGGGACTTTATACTACCCGGCCCATAAACATAGCGAAAAGCAATAAAACCTGTGACTGTCAGTGCAAGTATACTGACTATTGATGGTCCCCATAACAGTCCCCAAAGGCCTAATAAAACTATAAGAGTACCTACTATTACTTTTTTTAATTCTAAATTTCGATTTAATAATTTATCCATTTTTATAGCTCCTAATAAGTTATTGTGAAACAAAATTCAATATACTCTTAAAAATAAAATAAACAATATTATTTTATTTCCGAGCTTAAAAAAAACGCTTTAATGAGAGTAAATTTATCTAATTATACTTTAATTGCCAGTATAGAGGAAATAATAAAGTTTAAAAAAATATAAAAGGGAATTCCGTAATCGTCAGCGATAAATGAATGGAGGAATAAACATGGAGAGGGCCTTTGGTTATAGTCAAATGAGATTCAACTACATTACTGATTATGCTAACAGTATTGCAGAAAGTGCAGTACAGATGGAAATGGCATGGCAAAACAGGAAAAATTTTAGAGATGATGTTGATTTGGAAAAATGGTTAAAAGGACAAGCAGAAGACATTGAAAGAAAAGTTAGTGAGTTATCTACTTACCTTAGACCTTTAGATGCTTTCTATGAAAAACAGGAGGGATCAGATGTTAGGATTATTCAAGAAAAAAATTGAGTACGTTGAAGTCGAAAGAAATAATTTTGATGCATATGACAAGGCCATATTAGGAGGAAACTTACGCATAACATTGGGATATTGCCGCTTATACGAGTATTCAGGGCTAGTGATAACCATTTACGTACTCATCAGTACGTCTCACAAAGACACCGCTGATTTTTGGCGGAAAAGTCTTGAAAGTCAAGGGCTGGGACAGTGCGATAACATAAATTGTTTCAAGAAAGTTATGCATTTAAAAGAATTTGATGACTTCATTTCTGAGACGTTTGATAAACAGGAGGGATAAGATGGTACCAAAATTTAGAGGTAAAAGAAAAGACAATGGAGAGTGGGTTGTAGGAGTTCCGATTCCAAATAGCTTTTGCAACGTGGTCCACATGATTCCTATTATTTTGACAGACAAAGTAGCCTATCCGCCAGAAAGACTACATGAATATTTAATTGAAATAGTGCCTGAAACGCTTGGGCAATCCACTGGCTTGAAAGACAAGAACGACGTGGAGATTTTCGAGGGAGATGTTCTTTTGCACACAAGTTCATCCGTTAATTACAGTGATACTTACTGGCATAGCTATGTACAAGCATACCGAATAGATAACGGAGCGTTTAGAATTAAAGGCAAGCATATTTATGATACAGATTTGATGAGTGCTAGAAGAAGAATAGAGGTAGTAGGAAATATTTATCAACATCAAAAATTGTTAGAAAAAGAATACTTTAGCACATCTGATGGCGTTGTGGTGCAAGCCAATGAAAACTAGTCATGCAATCATGTTGATACTGCTGACAATCGCAGGTCTAAGTTGGCTATCCTATACAATAGCAGAAAAAGGATTTAGATTTTGTTATATGGATGAATCCTTTTGATTCGTGATAGAGCGGAATATATTGAAGCAGATTCCAATAATACCCGAAGTTCTGCTTCTGATACGCTATGGTACTGGTACACAGAACCATCTTTGAATTCTACTTCGAGAGTATACGTAAACCACTTGATACACTTTATTTTGTCGCAAAAGTAATAAATATGCTCCATAAATGAACTCCTTTTAGGTTTATTTCTACTCTAGTATTTTATCAAAGATATGAAAAACAATAAAATATTGTGTTAATTGGAAATAAATATGGAGAGCTGTGTTTTTTCTGCTTGATAGTTTTCTTATAAGGGGAAGATACCATATGACACGTTAGATATTGATAGGTCTGTGGCAATAAAAAAGTCGGTTTCACCGACTATTCTTATACCTACACTTATGGGGAATAGCTATGTATCCTAGCGAGGTTTGATAGAAGTAGCAAAATATTAGTGGGTTTTTTCTGCCTCGTTAGGAGAAGGCTAGTAATTATCGAATAAATGTTATCGTCTAAATACCCATGTCTTTGAAAGGAGATTCGATACTAGCCTTCAGATACAGGCTACTATATTTAAATAACGTATTTCAAACAGATTAAGAAAGCTTAATCTATAACGGATGATTTCTTAAGAAATCTAGGGAATAAAAAAAGTCGGATCCTCCGACTTCTCCTTGAACCTATTGATACATGACTTAAATGAATTATAACAAATCGGAGGGATACGCGCTATGACCTTAGTTCCAGAAATCAATAAGAAAGAGACGAAGAAGAATGCACGAGCTGTCTTATCTCAATACCGACGATTAAACCGAATTGCAGAACGTGCGCCCATCGATCTGAAATCGCCCATTATTACTGATATGCCCAGAAGTGGGGCGCAAAATGGATCACAAGATGCTTTTCTGGAGTGGATAGACGCTGAAATTGAAAGAGACGCAATTGTCGCTGCGCTGGCCAAGCTTGGATTAGTGAGTAGGCAAATACTTTACTATTCATTTTGCGATCTCGAGAAGCGGTCAAATTACGAAATCGGTAAACTTATTGGCGGGTATAGCGACAAGAATGTTGAAAAGCTAAAAGCAATCGCTCTTGTCGAGTTTGCGGATGCTTACAAAAAAGGAACACTAATAGCTCTGAAAAAATAGGGTTTTTGTAGGGAAAGTGTAGGGTTTTTTGACAAAAATCCATGATATTATGGTAACGTCGAAAGATTAAGAGATGTGGTTATTGGGCTACTCACATAACTCATAAACCGAAAGGGGGCTAATCCCCTCGTCGTTTTATTCTTCTTTGACAGAAAGACGGTAAAACTAAAACGAATGGAGTTGAGAACGCTCCTTATCTTCATTCGCCGTCTTTTCTTATGTCACTGTGGCGGAAGTAGGAGACGCAACGGTCAATGGTGAAAAACCTCGTGAGAACCTAGTAAGTTCTTGTGTGTGGCGCAATCCCACTCCAGTGACATAACGCATTTGAAACATTAGGTTGATTTCGCATACTAGTTAAGTCGGACGTAATATGATCGGACTGATAATCCGAACCACCCTAATTGTATTCTCTGTAAGACGTGACGTGTAGCTCAGTGGTGAGAGCGTTTGGTGGATAGCCAAAAGGTCGCCGGTTCGAGTCCGGTCTCGTCAATTAATTAGCCGATTAGCGGAAACTAATCCGGCGAGCGACCTAGTATCGTGTATATAAAATGATCATTGCTAGGGATGATTGTGATACGTGACGAAGTCACTCTCTACGAGTGACTTTTTTGTTTTGGGAGGAAATTATGAAAATATCTAAGATGAAACTAGCCGATCTGAGAGCAGCGGATTACAATCCTCGAGTTGATCTCGTGCCAGGAATGGATGAGTACGAAAAACTGAAAAATTCCCTACTAGAATTTGGATTCGTTGACCCTCCGATATTCAATGAACGTACCGGTAATCTGATAGGTGGACATCAGCGTGTAGCTGTTGCTAAAGATATAGGCTTATTTAACGAGATAGAGGTTTCGATAGTAGATTTGTCCATAGAAAAAGAAAAACAGCTCAATCTTGCTCTAAACAAAGTTTCGGGGAAATGGGATGATGAAGCACTTGTTGCTCTTTTATCAGAAATGGATGCTGATCAAATTAGTTTAAGCGGATTTGATAACGATGAAGCGAATCAATTGATCAAGTCATTTAATGAAATCCCTCAAGATGCACTGGGCGATTTTAATAATACTGAAATTGACATTAAGGATTTTTCAGGGGAAGAATTTGATTGTCAATGTCCTAAGTGTGGTTTTAGATTTGACCAGGAGTGAAAAAAATGAACGAATGGAATTGGTCCTTAGATAAAATAAATGAAATTAAGAAAAATGGTCTCAGAGTCGTATCGTGTTTCAGCTGTGGGGGCGGATCCACACTAGGCTATAAGTTGGTTGGTTTCGAGGTAATTGGGAATGTTGAAATCGATCCAGCCATGATGAAACTTTATAAAAAGAACCATAATCCTAAATATCCCTTTGAAATGCCAATCCAGGAATTCAATAGACTACCGATTTCGAAAATACCGAAAGAGTTTTTCAACATAGATATCTTAGATGGATCACCACCATGCTCCACATTCTCTGTCTCAGGGAAACGAGAACAGAAATGGGGCGGAGCATTTTCTTTTCGTGAAGGACAAGCAAAGCAGCGTCTGGATGATCTGTTTTTTGATTTTATCGAAACTGCAGATAGGCTTCAGCCGAAAGTTATCGTGGCGGAAAACGTTGTCGGTCTTATACTTGGGAAAGCAAGAGGCTATGTGTCAGCAATCATCGAAGCGTTTGATGAGATCGGCTATACAACACAATTATTTAAATTGAACGCTGCGACGATGGGGGTACCACAAAAACGTGAACGCGTATTTTTTGTATGTCATCGAAAAGAATTGATTTATCCTAAATTGAAGCTAGAATTCTCTGAACCGCCAATAACATATGGTAGGATTCGAACTGGAAAAGGCCGATCTATTTCTCAAGAATCTGAAACGTATAAACGCTGGAAGAAGCGACGTCCGAAAGATCGTAACTTCGGGGATATCATGAAAAGAGAAGTAGGAAGGGACACAAATTTCAGTACGATGATATTCAAAGATCAGCTAGTCCCTAACACGATTACAGCATCATCAATGTATTTGCGAGATGACATCCCTGAGTTTATTTCCAATGACGATATTATCAGAATCCAAACCTTCCCATATGATTATGATTTCATGGACCAGAACGTTCAATATGTTTGTGGGATGAGCGTCCCGCCGATCATGATGAAGAAAATCGCTGAACAAATCTATTTACAATGGCTGAAATAAAAAAGAGGCCGGTGCGCTAACACCGACCCATCAACGAGAACTATAAGCCCCCGAAGATACAGAGAATGCCCACGCGTGGTCTTTCGATACCCTCTGTATCTTTTAGCATTATATCTAATGCGGAGGGCTTAAACAATGGGAACACAAGATCGTGAAATGGAATATTTGATTCAAAAGGCGTTAGACGAGCAAGAATCCATCGAAGAGTACAAAAAAATAATTCGTGTGGCTTTAGGAAAGTGGCTCAATAATCTAAAATCAGGTGAAATAAAATTAAACTCAATCAGTGATCTTAAGGTACTCATAGAAGCTGATTTAATGCTGAAACAAATTGAAAAATGAGAAAACAAAACTCAACCTAAATTGATTGCGAGGTGGTGTGCATGGATGGCTAGAAAAAGGGATCCCAAACGTGACAAAGCGTTTGAGTTGTTTAAAAAATCAAATGGGACAGTCACTAACAGAGAGATCGCTAAACAGTTAGACGTGCCGGAAAAGACGATTTCAGCTTGGAAATCTCGTGATAAGTGGAATGCAGTACTACAAAACGAAGAATGTGGTACTGCAAAAGATGATTGTAGTACTACAAATAAAGGTGGCGCTCCGCCAGGTAACAAAAACGCAAAAGGGAACCGAGGGAATAGTCGGGCGTCACCGCCTGAGAGAAACAAGAATGCATTAAAAACTGGTGAATACGAAACGATATTTGAGGATTTTTTATCTGACGAAGAAAAGGAAATTTACTCAAGCTTGAGTGATGATCCTTTTTTTGTTTTGTCTGAAGAAATCAAGTTGTTGAAAATTAGACAACGACGCATGATGCAACGCATCAAAGATGCTGAGGACGGTCTTAATCAGGAAGAAATTGAAAGATTACAGCAGCTGCGAAAGGTCAAGGAGCCGACTGTTGTTGACGGTAAAGTGGTTACTATCAAGCGAGAAGTTCTAAAAGATGTTCAAGTATCAAGGAAAGAGTTTCGTAAGATAGATAATATTTTAGCTATTGAGGAAGCTCTAACACGCATCAGTAACCAGCTGATAAAATCCATCAAGCAACTGAACGAGTTGTCATTATCAGGTGGAAAAGCTGCATTATTGGAAGAACAAAAACGGAAGATGACCTTTGAAGCAGATATCCTTGAAAACAAAGCTGCTAAATTGGTACTTAAACAAGGTGAACAAAGTAAAGTGCAAGGTCTTATTGATATTGGCCAAGCGCTTATTGGTCCTATAGAAGAAGCTGAGGAGAATGACACCGATGAGTCAGTTGAAATTATCGACTAAGCAAAAACAGAATATTTTTCAACCACTCAAAGGGATTCGAATGGAATTGAACGAGGGAACGATTCGTTCAGGCAAGACCATGTCAGATGCACAGAAAATGGCGTTGATCTATGCAGGACATCCTGATACGAATCATCTTGTACTCGCTTATAACCAGGAACAAGCCTACAGAATGTTTATGGATTGCGAAGGATTTGGACTTGAACATATCTTTGCCAGCTGTGCAGAGATTCGACACGATGAGCACGGCGACCACTTATGGATCAATCTTCCGACAGGAGAAAAACGGATCTATTACAAAGGTGGCGGCAAAGTAAATGCGGTCGGTGCCATTACTGGGATGTCATTTGGGACTGTCACATTCTTAGAGTTTAATCTTCTGAATAAGGCGGTTATCGAAGAAGCTTTTCGTCGGACCAAGGCTTCTAGCTTTCGGTACCACCTTGCAGAACAAAACCCACCGGCGCCAAATCATCCGAATCTTGAAACACTGAAGCCATTTATTGAAACGGGTTCTTACAAGTTTCGGCATTGGCGGCCACAAGATAATCCAATTTTAACGAAACGATCATTAAAAGAATGGGAAGCAGAGTGTAAGGTCTCTGACTATCTCTACAAACGTGACTGGTTAGGCGATCGTGTGATGCCTGAGGGCGTAATCTATTCAATGTTTAACGAAGATACCCATATGACAAAAGAAATCATAGGCAAGCCTATAGAAGTGTTCTTCAGTGCCGATGGTGGTCAAAGCGATGCGACAACTTGTTCCTTAAACCTCGTCACATGGAAAGATGGAAAGTATTTTCTCTATCGAATGGCCAACTTTTATCATAGTGGCGCTGATACTGGTGTCACAAAAGCAATGAGTGAGTATGCCAAGGAAATCAAGCACTTTAAGGAATGGTGTTATAAAGAATGGTCGTGGTTGCCAAAGCATTCAAAATTTTTTGTCGATCCGGCCTGTAAGTCATTGAGTGAGGAATTACGTGTTTTGGGTATTGTCACTACAAAAGCAGATAACAATTCAAAAGATAAAGTAACGAGTAACGGCACCAAAATTGAAATAGGGATTGAACGCATGCAAAGCGCCTTATCAAAAGGACGCTTTTTTCTTTACGATCATGAAGACAAATATGGCCATTATTATTTTATCAAGGAACTAGGGATGTATGTCCGTAATGATAACGGCTACCCGGTTGATAAAAACAACCATGCTCTGGATGAATGTCGGTACGCAATTAATTACTTTACAAAACGCTATGTTCTTTAGTAGGAGGTGGTCCAGTGTCATTTTGGCAGTCAATAAAAAGAGTATTTGGAAAGGGGGCGGTTGCGATAGGGGCGAAAAAAGAGCTACAAAGTATCTTAGATCATCCTAAGATTCAAATGAGCCGAGAAGAGTATGATCGTATTCAAAGCAGCTTACTTTATTACCAAGGTTACACCCATTGTGATTCTGATCAGAGAGCAAAGGCAAATATCAATATGGCCCGCAAGGTTGCTTCTGAGTATGCGAAAGTGATGTTTAATGAACAGGCAGAAATCACGATCGGAAAAGATGATAAATCAAAAAAATATGATGAAGCCAGTGCTTGGATAGAGTCTGTGTTTCAGCATAATGACTTCAAGCGTAATCTCAGTAAGTATCTTGAACCAGCAATGGCTCTTGGTGGCTTAGTTGTGCGACCTTATTTCAATGATCAATCGGGACAAATTGAGTTCTCATGGGCGCTACCTGATGCATTTTACCCATTGGAGAGTAGCACCAATAAAATCAGTCAGTGTGCAATTTCGTTTAAAACCATCAAAACGGAAGGCTCCAAAACATTCTTTTACACGCTACTTGAGTTTCACCAATGGATCGATGGAGAGTATTGGGTAATAAATGAGCTTTATGAAAGTGAAAAATATAATGTTCTAGGGATGCAGGTATCGTTAAAAACTTTGGAACAATATGCAGAGTTAGATCCATCGAGGCATGGGGAAGAAATTGAACGTCCGATCTTCTCTTACTTCAAGACAGCTGGTTTTAATAATATCAACCCATACTCACCACTTGGTGTTGGTGTTTACGACAACTGCAAGCGGACGCTCGATCGACTAAACAAAGCGTTGGATGCGTTTGACCATGAAATTGACGTGGGAAAGAGAAGAGCTGCCTTTCCTGAATCTATGCTAAGTGGAATTCCTGACAAGGGAACAGGCGAAACGAAATTAACCTTTGATAAAGATGATGACTTCTATGTCATTGTCCCTGGTACGAACCCTGATGAATTTAAAATTACTGATTTAACGCATGATATTCGAACAGAACAATACATCGGAGCAATTAATCATCGCTTACGACTTCTAGAAATGGAAGTGGGGCTGTCGACTGGTACGTTCGTTTTCGATGGTGCTGGTGTACGTACGACGAACAAGACTGCAACCGAGGTTATTAGTGAGAACTCGCAGACGTATCAATCAAGAAACCAACAAACAACCGAACTAGAAGAATTTATTCGGGATGTGGTGCTGGCGCTGTGTGAGCTTGGCCGAGCCACAG
Organism: Enterococcus sp. DIV0213h; assembly: GCF_051711285.1. Taxonomy (NCBI): domain Bacteria; kingdom Bacillati; phylum Bacillota; class Bacilli; order Lactobacillales; family Enterococcaceae; genus Enterococcus; species Enterococcus sp. DIV0213h. Next base: position 2,021,392 of record NZ_JBIOMH010000001.1, on the reverse strand, counting down.
AAGTTGATGCGCAACCATTGTTTAGTGGAGAACCTCCAAATCGTGAGGATATTGGCGTTAACTTTGATGATGGCATCTTCTTAGATAAAAAGTCAGAATCTGATTATTATCGTGAACTGAAAAATGATGGCCTGATTCCCGGATGGTTAACTTTAGCTAAAATAATGAAGTTGCCTGAAAGTAAGGCAAAAGATCTTTATCGACAAGCGCAATTGGATGTGGTCGATGAAACTACTGGAAAAATACGTGATTCTGGATACGAAGCCTTCGAGGAGTGATTGAATGGCGATTACGCTAAAGCAATTAGAGATTGAGGCTTCGTACGTCGAAGATGCTTATATGGCGATGGAAGATGAAATCATGAAGATGCTTGTGCGCCAGTTAAATAAGCCAACCAGCACACCGCTCACAGAAGACAATACATTCCGTTGGAAGATTGAAAAGATGCAGCAATTAAATTTGTTGAATCAGCAATCGCTGCAGCAGCTGGTCAATGAAACAAGTCAGTATTCTTATGATCAATTACGTAAGATTATCGTGGACATGGGCTTTGAGGTCGTTTCGGATCTCGACAAGAATTTATCTAAGCAAACAGGAAACGAACCGCCACCAAAGACTGAAATCGATAATGTGATGGAGTCATATTTCAACCAACAGTGGCGTGATCTCGACAACCATGTCAATCAAACGCTGATCGACACCAATTACCCTGACAATCCACTAGCTAAGATGTATCAGCAAGTTCTCAACGATACAGTAGCCAAAATCATCGGTGGTGCTAAAACGCCACAGCAGGCGCTTAGAGAATCGATCTATGCGATGGTGGAAAAAGGTGTGATGACGACCTTTGTCGACAAGGCAGGGCGTGAATGGAGCCTTGAGCGCTATGTTCGGATGGTTTTAAAAGCAACCACTCACCGTGTCTATCAGGATCTGCGACTTAAGCGAGGCTTAGAGCATGGCATCGTCACTGCTTTAATGAGTAGCCATGTGGCTGCAAGACCACAATGTGCCCATATTCAAGGTGGATGGGTGTTACTTGTCCGCACTGAAGATGCACCGGAAGAGTTACGCAACATCCCATCCATCTATGATCATGGATACGGTGAGCCTGATGGCACACAAGGGATAAACTGTAGGCATCAATTGTATATCCAAATCTATGATCCTAATATTGACGTCCATATGAAACAATATGACCCCAAACAAGCGATTGAAAATGCGGACTTGGTTGCCAAGCAGCGCCGCATGGAAGTCGCTATTCGTCGTGCAAAAAGACAACTGAATGCCGCAATAACGATTGACAATAAAGAAGATGTCCAGCATTTCAAACAGCTGATCAGACGACGACAAGGAGCGTTGCGAATATTTATCAGTGAGCATGATCAATTGTTACGCCGAGATTATTCAAGAGAACAAGTCTATACCTAAACTCCAAAACTGAAAGCTAGTTGTGGAAGCTAATCATCTGTATGTGTTTTTTGAAAGTATTAATTGCAATGCTTCTTCTGAATCATCCAATCCGTGCCAAGTTACAAATCCTTTTGATAAGGAAAAAATGTATATTTTATCAGTCTTATTTGTCTTGCTAACAAGCTGGCTCTTTAGGTCATTTACTCTAAGAGACGTAGCAATGATGAAACTCGTTTTTGTTATGGCGAAATAATCGTCCCCGAAAGAATCTAAATAATTATATAGACTCTCATAATTTTGTTTATCATCTAATACTAAAGAAATGTTGTAGACATAGGTAATCATAGTCTCACCGTCCTTTTTTCACTATACCTAAATGATATACGAAAATAAATAAAAGTTAAATGAAAAATATACTGTGAATTAGAGTCATCATAGCGATGCCTATTTATTTTGTCCTGAACATGACATAAAACTATTCGATTTACCGAGTGATCGGTATAACTCGCACTCTAACTGGTACCAACCAGAATAAAAAGGAACGGAGAATGAATTATGGAATGGATCAAAGAAATTTTGTCAAAACACGTCGGAGAGGATGGGAAGTTTGATTTAGACGGGGCAACAAAGGAAATTAAGTCAGAATTTCCAAAGAATGCAGTGCCAAAAGCTGATTTTAACGATAAGTCTCAAAAGTTGAAAACGGCTAACGAGGATTTAACTGCCGCAAATGTGCTTGTTGAGCAGTTGAAAGCATCGAACAGTGGCAACGAAGATTTGCAAAAGCAAATTGATGACTATAAAAATCAGTTAGAAACTGTGACCGCTGAACGACTAGCAGATCGTAAGAACGCTGCAATCGAATTAGCTTTAACACAAGCTGGAGCTAAGAACATTACAGCTGTGAAAGCTTTGTTGAAGACAGATGAGTTGGAAATTACTGACGAAGGTGTCAAAGGATTAGATGAAAAAGTAGCTGCATTGAAAAAAGATGAAGGCTATTTGTTTCAAACGAATGATCCTACACCGCAGCCGAAGAAAAAGCAATTTGTGGCTGCTGGGAATACAGGTGGTGGCGAACCACCTAAAGAAAAAAGCTGGAAAGATAATCTAGCCGAGAATATCGCAAAAACAAAAAATAATTAGGAGAGTGGTTTAAATGCCAGTAATTTTAGACAGTAAAGATTTAGCGAAAATCGACAAGGAATTTTCTGCCGAGTCGCAAGTATGGGAAGTATTGACGCAAGGGGCAAAAGATATCACAGAAGAGGATTTTGTGGGGACTCATGAAGTACGTGTAAATGAAATGCAAGGATTTACTGCTGCTGATTATAAGCGGAATAAAGAAAACGAACGGAACAATATTTCAGTTGAGAAATCAACTTTAAAATTGGAAAAGGAACGTTGGATGGGCTACGATATGGATCGCTTGGATCAATCGGAAAATGCAGCGTATCAAGTAGGTGCTGTCATTGAAGAGCACACTCGACTGGTTACTATTCCAGAGAAAGATCAAACCGCTGTTGCTCGTTTACTTGAAGCCGGATTTGACACTTCTGACAATGTTTACAAAGGAAAAACGGTCAAAGAAACAATCACTAAATCTAACATTTTAGATAGTTTCGATGATGCTGAAGCGTACATGACTGATACAGAAGTCATTGGGCAGTTTGTGGCGTTTATGTCTAGTGATGCATACAAAGCATTGAAGAATGCAGATGGCGTCTCTAAGACTTTTACTACCAATACTGTTCAATTCAACGGTATCGATCGACGTGTTGAAATGCTGGACGGCACGAATATCATCATTCAAAAGGTTGCTAAAAATCGATTGCAGGTCGATGAAGACAAGCATATTAACTTCATTATGACGCCTATCACCGTTGCTAAGCCAATCGAGAAGTACAATACGATTGATTTGGTTCCTGCTGACCAGGATCGTGGTGGTTACCGTGACACCATCAAAGGGTTGGACTATTACGACTGCTTGGTACTTAAGAAGGCACGTCCTGCGATCTATATATCTTATGATGACCCAAAAGCGTAACCCCGGAAGAACCGGGGAAGTCTGGGGTAGAAGGTAAATCAATTGTTATCGATGACATGAAAGTTGATGAGCTTAAAGCCGAGTTAGACCGTCTCGGGATTGAGTACCCGGCTGCTGCCAAGAAACCAGAATTAATTGAGCTGTTAAAAGAGAGTGAATAATCGCTCTCTTTTTTCATGGAGGTGAAACCATGGAGCGATTACGTAGAAAGCCGTTGAATGAAATCTTTGACGATCAGGAAAGCATCGAGTCTTGTGGCTATTTGTCTCTTAAAGAATACAAACGCTTGGTAGACAAAGAAACGGAACTGACTGAAAAAGATTTCCGAAAGCTTCTTAGGAGAGCCAGTGCATTGTTGGACATCCAAACGAGACGTTTCTATCAACGCAATGATCTCGAATCAGATATTCCAATGCGGCGCAACGCTTTTAAATTGGCTGTTGCCTATCAAATCGAGTACATGCATGAAGCGGATGCCACGACCACGTTTGGCATGCAGGAGCCTGACAGTTGGTCCATCGGACGCATGAGTGTTTCTAAGAGTAAAGGTGGTTCATCATCCACACATGAAACGCCTTTGCTTTCTGGGGACGCCATGATGCAATTGTCAGGAACTGGGCTACTATATCGTGGGGTGAGTAGATGAGAATGCCACCAAAACGATTTTTTCCCCATGCAATGATCTATCGGAAAAAAATTGGTATAACCACAAGAGGCGAGCCAATTCTTGAGGATGAGCTTGTAATTGAGAATATCCGCTTTGATGACACGGTTAAGTTTGAGCCACGCGACATCGATGGGAAAGTACAAACGCCCAATGCATTGATCTCTATGGTCAAGAAATACACTGGACCATTACCGATGTTTGCTGTTGCAGATCAAATTGAGATCTTTGGCAAACAGTACACGATCGCAAAGGTCATTCCGTTGATTGCCGATTCACCTGATCCATTTGGCTATGAGATCGAGGTGGTCTGATGTCTGGGATCAAGATTGACATTGAATTGTCTGGTGTCCGATCAAAGCTTAGTGAAGATAACCTTAAACTTGGTCAGTTGAACATGGCCAACCGAATGCTACAAACCATGAACGAAACTGTGGTGCCGTGGGATACCATGCATTTACGCGACAGTGGTCACGTTTCCGGAAGAGGTGATCAGCTAGTGTGGGATGTTCCTTATGCTGGCCCTCAATATTATGGAGGTCGTAAACATCAAACAACTGGTGCTTGGATTCCATTTGTGAATAAACAGCCCGGCACCGGTCCTTTTTGGGATGAAGCCGCGAAACCGCTATTCATGAGTGACTGGTTACAGGCATTTAAGATTGGAGCGAAACTATAATGGATTTTATTGATCGGCTGCAGGAAGTAGCCAGCAAAATCGATGTACCAGTGATCATCCAAGCCATCGATCAGGAGGAGTCAATCCGGTTGGCACCTTTACCGGGAGGACGTACAGCGAAATCGTACATGAATGGCGACAAGGTCAAGGAATTGCCTTTTGAATTCCGATTTAAAACGAAAAGTTTTTCTGGCGATCGAATCATTTATCTATTGTCAGAGATCTTAGAAAATGTGACATCTATCCCATCTGAAAATGGTTCTTATCAATTCATGGCGTTGACGATTGCCAATGAACCTTTTTTACTTGGACAAGATGATCAAAAATTCTTTTATTATCGCTTAGTTGTACAAGCAAAACTTTATATCAAAAAACGAAAGCAGGAGAGTGAAGACTAAATGAAAAATGTAAACAGCGAGCGTGGCCATTTTATTGCGCCATTTACGAATATCAACACACCACCAACGGAATCAGCGTGGGTAGAGCTAGCAGACGGGATTGAAGATATTTCCGATGCGACGACAGAAACAACAGAAGAAAAAGCCTATTACAACGGCGTGAAAACAAACATGGTCAACAGTGTATCCGGTGCGTATAACATATCTGGTGACTATGATTCTGAAGATAAAGCGCAAGAAATGATTGCGGATATGAAGTACAAGACCGGTATTGGTCGAAAAGTTTGGCATCGAGTGGTAAGTGCCGACAAGACGAAACAATGGACTGGTCATGCGACAGTGACGGACATTGTGGCTGGTTCTGGTGCAGCGGATGCCACAGAAGACTTCTCTTGTACGATTACCTATGACGCAACACCAACTGAAGGTGTCCCGGGATCTGGGGGAAATAATGCAGATGCGGCGTTGAATTCGGCGCCAGTTAATGCCAAAGCAAACAAGAAAGAAGAAACCAAGTAAGAGGAGCGTTTAGCGCTTCTCTTTTTTACATACAAACAAATGGAGGAAACAAACATGGTAAAAATCCCAGTAAAAACAACCCAACTGCCGATTGAAATTGGCGAACATACATTTTACATCGACACATCGGAAAAAGGTGCAGAGGCATTTTGGAAATTGGTTGCAGGATATGCGGAAAAGTCCTCCAAAATCACGAAAAAGTTGGAAAAGGAACAGATTAAACCAGAAACAGCCAAAAAGAATGCACACGAAGCATTAGAAAAAGTGATCGAAGATCTTTTAGGTCCCGGCGCATTTGAAAAATTGTTTGAGCTTTCCCCTGACTATACGTTGATCTCCGAGTACTATATGGAGATTTGTTCAGCAATCGGAGAAGAAATAGGTGATCGAAAAAAACAATTCTTCGATAAAGTGCAACACTACTTAGAAGGTTAAATCAATGAAATTACAGTATCGATTAGAAGACACGGTGGAAATCGAAGGTGTAAGTTATCCGATCGATCTTTCTTTCGATACGGTACTTCGCCTTTTCGATTTATTAAAAGACCCGGGACTATCGGAGCCAGAAAAAATCCTTTTAGGCATCAATCTTTTGTTAGGTGTTTCATTTTTATATGACATCGAAACACAAAATACGATTTTTTTGTCGATCTTGGAGACGTTTGATATTTGGGAAAAGCCGAAACCACGATACGACAAGAAAGGCAACAAATTAAAACCAAAAATGAAAGAGATTGCGGATCAGCATTTCTCTTTTGATTACGATGCGCCAAATATCTACGCAGCCTTTTACCAAGCGTACGGAATCGATCTGTTTGATCAGCGAGGAAAAATGAGGTGGGAGAAATTTATTGCTTTGTTTGGCGGATTGCCGGATGAAACAAGATTCCGCCAAATCGTATCCATTCGGACGAAAAAAATGCCAACAGGAAAAGGGAACAAAGAAGCAAAGGATGAGCTTCGGAAATTGAAGAAACTCTATGCACTACCGAAAGAAGGTGAAGAAGATGAGCAGAAGTGATGGCAAGGTAACGATCGACATTATTGTCAATGGGAAACAAGTCACGAAAGAAATCGACACAGTCGAACAAGGTTTTTCCCGACTAGGTAAAAATGCCGACGATGTGATGAAAAAAGTCGGTTCTGATATGGGAACAAACACCGAATCAGGTGCCAAATCCGCTAATAAAGCGGTGGATTCGGTGGAAAAGACGGTTTCAGATCTAGGTAAGACGACTGAATCATCAACGTCCAAAGCAGGTAAATCAATCGGCGATAACTTTGATTCGGGATCTAAGGGAGCTAATCAAGCGACTGATAGTGTGGCCAAGACTGTTGCAGATCTAGCATCATCTGTCGAATCTTCTGCACCACATATGGGGCGTAGCATAAGTGAAACCTTCTTAAGTGCTGCTAAAGATTCAGAAGCATCTACGTACAAGATATCAAATGCGACAGGAGAAATGAGCGGAGCTGTTGAAGCCCATGCAACCCGAGCATCCAATTCAATAGCCAAAGGGTTTGAATCAGGAGCAAAAGATGCAAGCAATTCCACAGATGGGATTACTAAGTCTGTATCGAATATGGTTGGTTCAGTAGAAATAGCTATGCCAGGACTAGGTGGTGCAATCAGCGAGCCGTTTATTATAGGGTCGAAACATGCCACCGCATCAATGGATGCGATCAAACAATCCTCTGCTAAAATGGTGCCAGAAGTAAATCTGGCGGCAACAGCAGCTGGAAATAGCTTGTCTAGGCACTTAGAGGCTGCTGGGAAAGATGGCGCACGATCGATTGCAGATGCAGTTGCTATCATGAAAAAGGATCTGGGAGATCTCGGAGATAGTGCGGAACAGGTAGGAAATCAAACAGGCAATGCCTTTCATATTCCAGAACCGAAGGCGAAAAAACTAACCGGAACGATCGGACAATTAAGTGCCGCAATGTTAATCACGAAAGGTGCTACAGCAGCATTGTCTATGGCTAAAGGGTCATTGGACAGTGCTTTTGGTCGTATTGATACACTGAACAACTTCGAGAACACCATGACGCGATTGACTGGCAGCTCAGAAGAAGCAGCTGAGGGCATGGAAGGTGTGCGAGATGCGGTAGTTGGCACAAACTATATGCTTGATAGCGCTGCTCAGACGGTGCAACGATTGGTTATGCAAAATAAAGACCTTGAGAAATCTACGGAAAGCTACAAGGTTTGGGGTGACGCAGTAGCCTTCTATGGTGATGGATCTGCTGATGCGATGGATAACGTCATGGATGCGATGATCCAAATGCGCGCGACAGGCACAGTCAACATGGCACAGATGGACCGCATGGTGCGTCGTGGAGTTGATCCGTGGGAAATATATGCAGATGCCACAGGTCGTAGTGTCGGGGATGTACGTGATGCCATGCGCGATGGCGAGATGGGTGCTAATGAATTCTTTGATGCAGTAGAGCATGCGATGCGTGAAGGAGGTAATGAACTGGCTTCTGTTACCGGGATGGCCCAACAAGCAGGAGATACGTGGAAAGGCTCATTTGCGAACATGGCCACTGCCACTGCAAGGGGAACCGCAAGCATTATTCAATCTACTGATGAAGCATTTGGAGAAACTCGCTTTGGATCCATGAAAGAAAATGTCCAAGGGTTTGGGAAAACCTTTGAAGGTGTGTTAAACGGTGTAGCAGGTGTTATTCCGCCAGTTGTTTCAGCAATTGACACGATGGTAGGCGGGGTTATTGACCTTAAAGAATCATCGGTTATCTTGGCACCAGCGATTATTGGTGTAACCACTGCAATCGCAGGGTATATGGTCATCAAGAAAGCAGAGTTGTACACTCGCGGCTTTATTGCTTCAATTAAAACTTTAACTGGTGCTAAAACAGCTGCAGCTGCAGTTACTAAAACTTTAACTGTGGCGGAGAAAACACATTTAAGTGCTACGGCCAAAACAAAGGCTCTCATGGCAGGGTCGGCAGCTGGAACCAAAGCTTATACATTAGCTACCGGAGCTCTTACTGCGGCGAAGATGGCGCTAAAAATGGTTATGAATCCGCTCGGAGGGACCTTGACCTTGCTTGCTGGTGGTGCAGCGTGGTTAACCAAAAAATGGAATGACAACCGTAAAGCGGCAAAAGAGTTAGCAAGTGAAATTGATGGTTTAGGTGATGAATTTGACAGCCTTAACGATACTTCTGAATCAAATGCCAAAGCTTTTGAAGCACAAGGAAAAGTTATTGATTCAAATACCGAAAGGAACAAAGACCTAGCTGCAGAGTTAGAACGATTGACCGCAATAGAAGGAAAGTCAGCTGCTGAAAAGCAATTGATGGCCGACACCGTCGAAGAGTTAAATAGTTCAGTTGCTGGGTTGAATCTTGCCTATGATGAAGAATCGGGCCTGTTAAATGCCACAACCGAAGAAATTCAAAAACGCATTGAGGCTTCTAAAGGGATGGAAGAAGTCAATAGTCTGGTGGAACGTCAAAACCAATTGACACAAGAAGCTGCTGAATATGAGACGACCCTTAAGGAAGTTGCGAAAGAACGAGCAATGCTTGAATATGATGCTGCTGTATCAGGGGTCGATGGCAAGAAAGCTGTTCAGGAATCCCTAGCAGAATTGGATGCTAAAGAAGCAGAGGCTATGGGGAATCTCGAAGGCATTTATGCCGAAAAAGACCGACTTTCGGATGAAGAGCAAGCGAAAAGACTAGAAACATCTGAGGCTACCGCAGCAGCAAACGAAATGATGATCGTTTCTTATGCAAATTTGAGTGACAGTCAAAAGGCAGTAGTCGACGAGTTAAATAGTCAGCTAGATAGTTTTCAAAAGAAGAATGAGGATGTTTTCAAAGATGTGCCTGAAAAAGTAGAGTACGGCATGGGGCAGGCTAGGCAACATCTGAAAGATCACCTCACCTATCAAGCCGAACACGCTGACAATATGGAGAAATTGTGGGCTAGAGCCGGGGATGGTATGGATACAGGCTTGCTTGAGAAGATGGCAGAAGGCACGCCGGAGATGCGAGCTTTGGCTGCAGATATGGTCAATGCTTCTGAAGAGGAAATGTCGAAATTGTTAGAGGAATACGCCAAAATTGGTGAAAATGCACCGAAACAATTCGCCAAAACCCATGGCCTTGGAGAAGAAGATGTGCGGCTTGCTTCAAGAGAGTTAGCCAATGTATCTGTGGGTACTCTTCGGGATGAATTGGATAAAGCGGATTTGACCTCCGTCGGCAAAAAAATTCCTAAAGAAACCGCAGAAGGAATGGCTGAAGGTGAAGAACAAGTTGCAGAAGCGGCTGAGAATATCGCACAAGTTCCGGGACAAGTGATTGAAGAAACGATTGCTGAAACGAACTACGCAGAAATTACAGATCCACTTGCCAAGGGGACGTCAGACGGAATTTTGGCAGGGATCCAACCTGTTGAAGATGCATCGAAAGAACTAGCTGAAACGCCTGAGAAATTATTTGGTGAAGTGATCGATCAAGATGTTTTTGTCGCTCATGGTGAGACGCCGGGTAAAGGATACGTTGAAGGCATCGATCGAAGTAAGGAAGCAGTTCAGGCAAGTGCCGCCGAATTATCAGGTGTGCCACGAGAAGTCTTTGAAAAAGAAATGGATCCAGAAACGTTTAAAGGATTTGGCGTAAATATTGGGGAAGGTGCAGCTGGAGGGATAGATCAATCTGCCCCGCAAGTTGAAAACGCCACGAAGCAAATGGCTGAATTGGCAAACAAAGCTTTCCGTAAGGAAAATGATATCAACTCACCATCTGGTGTTTACCGAAAGTATGGTGGTAATATTACGACCGGTCTTGCCCAAGGAATCGAGCAAAATAGCAGCGCACCTGAACGAGCGATCGTACAGTTGGCCAAGAAATTAATGTCCTTACTAGATAAGGAGTTAAATGCCAATCAGATGGGCAAACAAATCGGGAAGCCGATGGTCGAAGGAATCGCCCAAGGGATTGATCAGAATTCTTCCAAAGTACTTAGTTCAATTGCCAAGATGACGGATGAAATGGTCAAAAAGTCCAAGAAGGCTGCAGAAGACGTCGTCAAGGAATTTGAAAAGATGGATCGTGATGTGGATCGAACTTTGCAGAACATGCCAAGGATCGCCGCAGCCACTATGCGTGAATCAAATCAAGCCTACCGTGAGGGGATGCGAGATGCGAATGACACAATCCGTGAAGGTGCTCAACGCATGCCAGATCAGATGAGTCATTTACCTGATCAGTTTTATCGCATCGGACAAAATTCTATGATCGGTTTAAATAACGGCTTGGTAGCTGGTCAAGCACAAGTTTTAAGTACTGCAGCTACGATTGCCAATCAAGTGGCCCAAACGATGCAGCGTGCCTTAGATATCAATTCGCCATCAAAAGTAATGGAAATGGATGTGGGACGTTGGATACCTGCTGGTATCGGTGAAGGGATTGAACGATTCAAGCATTTTGCACTAGATGCCATTGAGGACTTGGGCGCACAACTTGTTTTGCCGAATATCCAAGCTGAATCAGTGGCTATTGCTGGGAACGCAGGCTTTGGATTATCGTTGCCAGCGGTCAAGAGTGGATCGACAACCACCAACCAAACGATCCATAATACACCGCATATAGATATTCGTTTTGATGAGATCACAATCAATGATAATCGTGATATTGCTGAAATATCGGAGCTTCTGGCGGAACACACGGCAGATGAAATGAGGAGGAGATTAGAGTGACAAGTGGAGAACCTTATTTTGAATTTAATGGCCATAAGTCGATTGACAAGAACCTCTATCTCCTGAATGAGATGGAGTTGACAATTCCTGAATCAGATCTTCGATTTGACGAGGTGGACGGCCGGCAAGGCGCAATCATTTACGACAATGAACGAGAAAAAGATATTATCAAGACATTTCCCATGGAACTTAGAAAAGAAGCAGACAAGTCGCTTTTCCAACAAGTCAGAGAGATCACTCACTGGCTGAAGGAACCAAAGCGATACAGTCGGCTTCTTTTTTCTGAGGATCCGGAATACTTCTATGAGGGCATCTTTCACTCTCAAGTTCGTATTCTCGATCGATGGCGTGATCACTTTGACGTGGCATTGCCTTTTCGTTGTAAGCCAGTAATGTTTCGGCTTGATGGCCAAACTGCTGTTTCTATTTTATCCGGACGTACACTAGAAAATCCTGAATCGATTCCTTCACTGCCGATCATTCAATTTAGATATAGCGGCACGGCTGATGCGACCTTGACCATTAATGGAAGGCAGTTCCGTATTTTAAGAGCGGCCGGAGCTGGGTTGATTACGATTGACAGCGAACTAGGCACCGCTTATCGGGATGGAATAGCGAATATATCCAATGCAATCCTAATGCAATCTGATGGATATCATGTGCCTCAGTTGCAATCAGGCAATAATACTATTTCATTTACTACACAAATCACACAAATGATGATTACACCAAGATGGAGGTCGATGGCGATATGAGTGTGCCAATTCTTTACAATGAATCGAATAACGATTACAGCACGCTCGGTCTAGGTTTATTGAACGAAGCAAGCAGCGTGTTGGCTGTAAGGCATAGAAATCAATTTCCATATCTTACCTTCAACTATCCGATCAATGGCCAGCTATTTTCTCAGTTGAAAGAAGGGAAGAAAGTAGTTGTTGATGTTGGTCCGAGTACAAGATCAAAGCGTCAACGATTTGAAATCGTCCGGATCACCAAACCGCAAAATGGTCTTGTGTCGGTCTATTGCGAACACATTGCTTTGATCACTGAAAAAACTGCACTAAACAAAGGACAGAAGCACACCGCTATTTCGGCGCAAGAGGCGTTGAACCAGTGGCGTGCTCTTTTAGTTCCACAGCGTGATTTTACCGTGTTTACGGATCTGACAACGGTCACTGCAATGGATTTTTCCGAAGTTGGTCACTTTGAAAGTGCCGCTGAAGCTTTGGGTGGTAAAGAGGGCTCAATTCTTCAAAAGTATAATGGCGAATACATTTTCGACAATAACGAAATTCGCTTGATGCGAGAAGGTGGTAAGGAGACCGGAGTTGTTATTGCGTACGGTAAGAACTTAGTGGCTCTCGTTCAAGAAGAGACGATCGAGAGTACCTATACTTCGATTCGACCATATGCTCGAGCGAATGAAGAAGGGGCAAATGAATTGGTTCTTCCAGAAGTCATTATTGATGGTCCACACGTCAATAATTTTCCGGAACGACGTGTTCAGACAGTTGATCTAAGCAGCCGCAATCCTCAAACAGTCGCAGAGTTGCGCCAATTCGCCCAGTACTATATTTCGAGCAATCAAATTGGCGTTCCTAAAGTTAATCTGAAAGTGAAGTTTGCGGATCTATACAGCGCTACTGGTGAAGAGCAACATCGACTGCTTGAGCAATTGGAACTATACGACACCGTCACCGTGGCTTTTAACAAGCTAGGTGTCAAGGTCAATGCAAAGATCAATCAGACGGTTTGGAATGTGCTGTTAGATAAGTACGAATCGATTGAGATTGGCGATTCAAGAGCGACATTAGGGTCCAACCAAAAAGAACAGGATCGCGATCGTGAGGAACAAATCAATCGACCACCAATTATTGGACCCGGAAACATAGCAAATGTTCGACCTGGCACGATTACAAATCTAGTCGCGTATGGCGGCTTTAGCCAAGTGATCTTACATTGGGATATGCAAGGGCTAACGGTCAGAGAATATGAAATCTATGCCTCTCAAGAAAAAGGGTTTGTTCCGGGACCAAGTAATCTGTTGGGGACTACAAATGTGAATGCTTATACCCATGGAACAGAAACCAAGTTGCAATGGTATTATCGTGTTCGAGCAGTTAACCATCATGATGTTGCTGGTCCATTCTCAGATGAGGTATATGGTCAAACAGCCAATACAAAAGAACTGGATGAGCTAGAAGGAATCTTGGATGATTTGAATGATCGGATTCTTCCGGAACTGGATGAGCGGTTAACTGAGAATGATCAGATCCTTTATGAGTTGAAGGAGAACATTTTGCCGGATCTTGAAGGAAGGCTGAAAGATCTTGAAGTCGAAATGGATATACTCACCACTGTAAAGTTACCGGGACTTGAGCAGAAATTGATCGATAACGAGCTTGCTTTAAATGAATTGAATAATGTTTCTTTACCACTGTTGGATGATCGGTTGAAGTCAGCCGAACAAAATTTTCTTGATGCACAAAAACGAATCGATGATGCAATGGCAGATATTCGTGAGGTTGAGGATCTGCTTTCTGACTGGCAGTGGCAAGACACGGTTGAAATTGACGGCGGGAAAATTCGAGCCAATACGATCCAAGCGTTGTCTATCATGGCAGGAAGCATTACAACAACTCAGATTCAAGCAGGAAGCATTGTTGGGAATGATTTGGCCATAAATACAATTACAGCCAGAGAAATCAATGTCCAAACGATAACAGCAAACGAGCTTGCAACCAATGCAATTATCACAAGGCACATATCAACCAATGCGGTAACCGCGAATGAGATAGCCGCCAATACTATAGCTGCAGATAATATTTCCACAAATGCAATTATCGCTCGTCATATTTCTACTAGCGCAATCACGGCAGAAAAGATCAATACGAACGCAGTAACGGCCATAAAAATCAACGCAGGTGCTGTCACTGCTGAGAAAATTGCGACAAGTGCTGTGACAACAGTCAAGTTGAACGCCGAGGCGGTAACGGCTGCTAAAATCGCTGCCAATACAATCACAGCAGCGCAGATTGCATCCAATACCATTACGGCCAATCAGATTGCCACAGAAACGATCACAGCGAATCGAATTGCAACAAACGGTATCATTGCGCGCAATATTACGGCAGGATCGGTCGTCGCAGACAAATTGGCAACTGGATCAGTGACAGCAGTCAAAATAGCTGCTGGAGCCGTCACCGCTGATAAAATCGTCGCTCGAGCTGTGACTGCGGATAAATTAGCGACAAATGCCATTCAAGTTGGCTTTAACAACATGGGGAATAGCTTAAGGTTGACACCTACGACGTTGGCATTTTGGCAAAGCACCTCAGTGCGGTTTATGGAAATGACTGGTCTTCGTCTTGAATTTTTCACTGGTCAAAGCACACGTATTGGTGGTTTTGAGCGAAGCAGTATGAGTGGGCGGACTTGCGTCGCGTACTTTGCAAGAAACTCTTATAGCTTAGTGTTGGGACGAATAGTCAACTCCGCAGGAACGAGTGAACAAAGAATACCTGTGATGGAAATTCAAGGAAATAACGCTGCAATCCAGATGCACGCCAACATCAACATGAATAGATGGAGCATTACCAATCAATCCGATATCCGCTTGAAAGAAAACATCCAAGAAACTTCTGTTTCAGGCATAAAAGAAACAAAACGAATTCGCATGGTTGATTTTGATTGGAAACAAGACTATCGTCC
Organism: Enterococcus sp. DIV0213h; assembly: GCF_051711285.1. Lineage (NCBI taxonomy): Bacteria > Bacillati > Bacillota > Bacilli > Lactobacillales > Enterococcaceae > Enterococcus > Enterococcus sp. DIV0213h. The sequence continues at coordinate 2,006,223 of NZ_JBIOMH010000001.1, read as the reverse complement.
AATTGACAAAGACACTCCGCCACCAACTACTCGTCAGTTTGGAATGATTGCCCAAGAGGTACCTTTCTTACAAGCAAACATTGATGGGGATAATCATTATTTGTCGATTGATATGAATAAACAAGTCAATCTTAATACGAAGACCAATCAAGAGTTGATCGCGATCGTTGAATGCCAAGAACAGCGTATTCAAAAATTAGAACGAGAAATGGAGAAAATCGCATGAAGATTACCCTAAAGAATTATGAACTAAGTGCTGCTCTTTTATTTATTCAAGAAATGGCGTTGAAAGCTGCAGATAGCCGCCATCGGTCAAAGTTTAAAAGTTCATTGATTGAAGCAGTCAAGGGGCTACAGGAATCAGAATTAGAATTATATGAGTTGTATGGGGAAAAAGACTCTGAAGGTCAATTGATCATAAATGAAGAAAAAACTGGTTATGAAATCAAAGCGGAAAATCGCCAACAATTCTATCAAGAAATGAATGTTCTATTAGATGAAGAGGTCGTGATCAAGAGTGGGTTATACGCCAAAAATTTCGAGAAGTTTGGACAAGTACTTGGCAACTATGACGGTGTCATCTCAGGTAAGGAAGCCGATATTTACGACCGCCTAATGGACGAATTTGAGAAACAGGAGGAAAAACAAGATGTTAAAGACTAACAAAAGCACTAGTGTAAATGGACAGGTAATGATTGACGAAACGATGGTTGTTTATCTATCGGCTTCGATCGATGAAGATAAAGGTGTGTCAACGTCACCATCAATCAGTATCCAAGAGCCCGATTTATACCAAAAAAACAAAAAGACTTGCCGTGATGGAATTCAAGAATTTTTAAAAGAACTGTGGGTTTTAGAAGACAAAGCTTGAAGGAGGACGGACGATGGAAAATCTCTACGTAACCAGTGAGATCACGTTAAACAAAACGGCGGAAAAACGTTCTTCTCCAGTACCGACCAACACAGAATTTTTTAGTTATGATCAGCGTGTTGCCAAAAAGACGATCAACTTTCAGTTTAAAGGTGAGCCGTTGGACCTATCAGAAGCGAATGTCATTTTAGGCTTTGATTTCGTGACTGCAGGTCAGTCAGTCATTTTTGAAAGTGCTGATGGCTCGATCAAAATTGAAGATTCTGCAGCCGGAAAAGTGAATGTGATGTTGCCAAATGACATCTATGCGTATTCCGGCTCAGTGATCATTTATGTGTTTGTCGAATTTTCCAATGGCCAATCATTAGATTATCCAGCAATTAGTACGGAGTTCCAAGAATCTTGGCTTGATGAGGACCTAGAAGAAATGACGCAGTTTTATGTGAAGCGTTTTGAAGATCTACGAGACCTAGTTTTGGAACAAGTCTCGGGGATCGATCACGATTTGACCGAATTTGAAAATCGAATTGAACAAATTGAATCAGACCTTGCGGCCTTTGATATAGATTCCCTAGCAAAGGAAATTGAAGAAGAGATTCGCACAACAGTAGAAGGCAGGCTCAGTGATATCGAGAAACGACTTGAAGCTGCGGATTTTGTCACAGAAGAAAATGTTGATCAATCGCTAGAGAAATTTATGTTTGGTGTTCCATTGGTCCGAGAACCACTGCTTGATTTAACTGGGAAAATCCGTGGGAGTATGAAAGAGAACCTCCATAGAATCGGTGGAAGTTTAACTACCTCTTTACCCAGCAGTGCAAATGGTGGGACGGAAGTCACTCAAGCGCAATACAATCGTATAGCCGTGAATGATGGAATTGATGTGAGTATTAGTGGCACTTCTTCAAATGGTCGTATGCAAGTTGTATTTACATGGGACATACTCGGTGATATGAAGCGACGGTTTCCTGAATTATTTGCTTTCTTTTCCCCAAAAACAGTACAAGAAGAATTAGCGGTAATTCAACCTTTTGTTAAAAATATTCAGTTCACAGCTTTTGCACATATCAATTCCAACACATCATATCCGATCATTGGGTATCGAAGAATGCCTGATAACACAGGATTTAACTGGGAGGAAATGGCAAGCCACGAGAGTACTTTCAACGATCAACTTACTTTTCCAATCGAGTTGATAACAAATCCAGCAATACCAGCGCATGTGGGGAAAGCAGCCGTGGTATTACGAGGACCTGAGCGACAAGCAACTAATCAAAGTGCGATTCGGGTTGCCTATGCCAAAGTAGACTATACGGTGGCGTTTAGTTTGGATAAGTTATTTATCCCTAAAACGATCAATCAGATGTCAAATCCAACTATTGATATGTTCAATCACTTAGCCCAGCGAGTAAACGAATTAGAAATGAAAGGATGATAAAAATGGACGGACACAAAGCAATCTACGACACAAGGAACTTACAAGATCTGCGGCCGCTATATACGCCGAAGGATCGCCCTGTATTTCATCCCTATACGGAAGTGGCACCGCCAATTGATCCGCATGTGGTGGTTATTGGTTTTGATTTTAATCGCCAACGTTGGAATGTGGTGAGTGCTGCAACACCAGAAGATGTTGAGGAGTTGCAAGAAACGACGGATACATTGGGCAGACAAGTTGTACAGCTGACGTTACAAAATCTTCAACTGTCACAACAAGTAAGAGAATTGACTCAAGGAGGGCAAAAAAATGCTTAATTTTGAGACGATTCAAGATTGGTACAATCGTGGCTGGATGACAGAAGATGACGTCAATCAGTTTCTGGCACTTGGTGCAATCACAGAGGAACAGGCAAATACAATTTTAGAGGGAGAAGGAAAGTCTTAAGGCTTCTCTTTTTCAATTTCGGAAAGTGAAGGTAATCGGTATGTTTTATTTTGTCAGTCTTTTTATAGGAGGAGATTTTATGGTTCATTTATTTGGAGGAAGTTTAGATGTCATTGATGTCTATTTAACCTTTGTCGTTATTGATTTGGTCGTAGGGTATTTTAAAGCCCTTAAGTCCCATAGTTGGATGTCTGCGGTGAATTTAGAGGGATTGTTTACGAAATTCATTACGTTTGCGACAATTTTTGCAGCTGCTTCTCTTGATAAAGTGGCGCCAATCATTGGGATTAGTTTACCAATCAACATTGCGCTTGTATGGACGATCTTACTTATTTTCTATGAGATTAGCAGCATTCTAGAAAATGCTTATGAATCAGGGGTCAAGGTTGGTTACTTGCAAAAGTGGCTTGCGGTTTTCAAGGAAAATGTACACAAAGAGTCAACGCCGCCAGACTATGGTGATGGCCAAAGCGAAACAGAAAAAACAATCTATCAGCACAAAGATCAGGATCAGTCGAAGGGCTGATCTTTTTCTATACCAAAATTTTAGGAGGATTTATCTTGGACCAGAAGAAATTTAGTGACAAATGTCGAGACCTAGTAGTCAGTTATACCAATGATCATTTGGATAAGAGTGATCAGAAAGAAATTACATCGGATGATGTGTTTATTGTCTGGCAAGTTAAGGTACTGCAGAACAACAAGGCGCTGTTAAGTACAAAGCTATTTGATGGGATATACTACGAGATCACCTACAACGGTGATAAAGACGAGTACTACTTTGATGCATATAAAAAGTGGGAAAACAAAGCTATTAAAGCTTAGAAATATAGGAGGAAAGCATTATGACAAAAATTGTAGATTTACGCGGCGATTCTAGAATTTTAGGACCGTCTAATCCAAATCGATCCGTGGCGGGCATCACTAAAATTGCTCGTCATCATTCAGCAACAGCGACAGGCGATGTGTGGGCATTCCAAAATCATTGGCGTAATGTAAATAAATGGGGGACTGGTGGCTATCACGAGATTATCCTGCGTGATGGATCAGTTCAGTTGATTTATCGGGATAATGTCACTACAAATGGTGTAGGTAATCATAACAGTTACACATATCACATTTGCCTAGTTGGCAGCGGATCATTTACTGCAGAACAAGAAAAATCCTTTGATGAGCGTGCACGAGCAGCCATGCAACGTTTCAATCTGAAAGCATCTGATGTGCTTGGTCATAACGAGTTTTCAGGACACACATCTAGTACTTGTCCAGGAATCAATATGGCGACTGTTCGAAGCCGACTTAGCGGTTCATCTGGATCGACCCCGACACCAAGCCCTGCTCCTACCTACAATGTGGAGCCTTGGAACAAGCGCCAAACAGTGAGCACCGACGTGCTAAATGTAAGAGCTGCGCAAAACACGAACTCTGCTATCATTAAAACGTTGCTACGTGGACAAACGTTCACCGCTACTCGTATCACTAGGAACGGTGAAAGCGTCAATGGGTTCACTACTTGGTTTGAGGTTGATGGTGCTGGTTGGGTATCTGGTGCTTTAGTTACTGAGGTTTCAAGTAATAATACAGCTTCAGCAGCACCGCCAGCTAACGTTTGGCATAGTCGTTCAGGAACCGTCACAGTGATCGCAGCTAAGGGAATCAATTTGCGAGGAACTTCTAGCGGAGATACAACTACACCGACTAATCTAGGCGTTCTTGCTTTGTTGGGACATGGTCAGCAAGTTAAATATGATCGTGTACTAGTCCAACGAAATGGGCATGCCTTTGTACGTCAACCTCGCTCTGGAGGATTTGGCTGGTTAGCTATTGGACCAACTAAGGATGGAAAAGTGACATCTTATTGGGTAAATGGAATCACACTTTAAACTATAAAAACGCATACAATGAACCATAAAAATTCAAAAAAATATGTAAAAATGATCTTAAGTAATAAAAATCATATTAGAGAGGAAGATTATTATGACAACAACGATTCAAGATTTACGAGGAGATGCAAGAATTCTAGGACCGTCAAATGCGAAACGAGATGTTTCAGTGGTGACAAATATTGCTCGCCATCACTCTGCAACGGACACTGGCGATGTATTTGTATTTCAAGAGTATTGGAACGGAACATTAGGTTGGGGAACGGGTGGTTATCATGAAATCATTCTCCGTGATGGCACGGTTCAATGGTGTTACTTCGATGACGATGTAACCAATGGCGTAGGTGGACACAATACACCGACCTATCATATTTGTTTAGTAGGGAACAGCTCATTTACTGAAGCACAAGAAAAAGCCTTTAATGAACGAGCGAAAGCAGCAATGGAACGATTTGGTTTAGGTGTTGAAAATGTCTTGGGTCATAACGAATTTAGTGGTCATGCTTCAAACATTTGCCCGGGCATCAACATGGATGTCGTAAGGGATATTCTTAACGGTGGTGATGGCAATATTCCAGAGCCAGACTATATTATGCAAGATTGGAACAAAGAGATGGTTGTTGCAGCTGATATTTTGAATGTACGTCAAGAGCCAAATACACAATCAGCAATATTGCTACAATTAACGAGAAGTCAAGTCTTCCAATCCGCACGTGTCACGATCAATGGTGAATTAGTAAATGGAATCAGACATTGGTATGAAGTTGATGGGAATGGATGGGTTTCAGGATCCTTAGTTGCGGAATCCTCTGTTGACAATGAGTGGATCGAACAAAGTGGTGAAGTGAAAGTTGCTATTTCTGGAGGCATTAATCTCCGAGGTCCTTCTGCGGGAGACGTAACAAACCCTACGAGTTTACCAATCATACGCCGAGTAGATTTAGGTGAAACAGTTGCATATGACAGAATACTGGTTCAGAAAAATGGTCATGCATTTGTCCGCCAATCTCTAAGCGAAGGTTACGCTTGGCTAGCTATTGGTTCAACTGCTAATAGTATAGTTACATCTTATTGGGTAAGTGGTATTGAAATTTAACGAAAAGTACAATCCCTTTTTAAGGGACTATACTTAAAAAATCATATTGAAATACGAACTAACGTTTGGTATAATTGCATCATAATCCTCAAACGATTATATCTGCTATAGGAAGTCTTAGAAAACGCTTGTTTTCGAGGCTTCCTTTTGGTTTAATTTAATTAGCAGATATAATTGAAAAGTAGGTATTATTTTATGGCAAACTATAATGAAACAGTAGTATCAGAAGAATTACCTGTAAAGTATATTGAAGATATTCAAATTAGGATATCCGGACAGCAAATGAATAAAGCAGAAGGATATAATCTTAGTGAGGTCTTAGCTACATTAAGTTCATTTGAGAATGCTTCGAAAAAGGTTTATTTGAGTCTGGTTGGGAAAAGTAAATTTTCGTATGAGGATAAAGAAGATTTTACAATAAGACTAATGGATGTAAGTGAAGGTTCATTTTTGTCTGAGTGTAAAATAATATATAGTAGTGTGATTATTCCTTTGGTTCCTGTAGTTGTAGAAAATAAAGAAGTAATCTGGAATACTGTCAAAGCCTCGTATGATTTTTTAAAAGCAAAACTATCGGCAAAGAGGGAGGGGAAGGAAGTGAGCGTAAATCAAACGGCTTCAGAACAAGGCGTTAATGTTTATGTTGATCGAAATACAGGTGATAATCTAACTATAAATGTATATCCCGGAATCCCTGAACAAGCATTAAAACTTGTTCCTGAATTTACTAGAATTTCTAAGCAGATTGATGGTCAAAAAGTTAATTCTATTGAGCTTTCAAGTAGTGAAAAATCAGAACAAAAAGATGTAATCTTCTTTGATCAGCAAGATAAAGAAATTTTCTCTAAAAGAACTTTTACTGAAGATCGTATTTTCTCGTTAAAGGGAAAGATAATTGACGGAGCGTATAGTAAGTTAAGTGGTCGGATTGAGGTCACAGAAACTGAAACAGATTTAGTTCAAGTTGGTAATTCTTATAGATTCACTGTAAATTCTAACTTAAGGTCAGAAGAAATTTGGAAACAAATGTTTCTTGAAGAGAGACCTTATTATTGTAAAAAAAGAGTCGAATATGATCCTTCATGCGAAGAGGTTTTAAAAATTTTGGAAATAATAATAGTTGATTGGGATGAAAACAAGTGGGTTTCTTAATTGAAAAATAGTAATTGCTATATTGTATAAATCGAAAAAAATGTTTATAGAGTGGAGAAATCCACTCTTTTTTTGTTTAATATTGTTTCTTTTAAAGAAAAAGCACAGCGTAATTTCGAACGCTGTGCAAATAAAAAAATATACTTGGGCTTAAAACTCGAACTGATTGATGATGACCTATTGTTTTAATTGAGATCGAAACATAAAGTATCCAATGACTTCTAGAATTCCCATTGCAATTAAGGTATAGCCAAATACTTGCAGAAGAATCAACAAACTTGCGAATGGATTAAATAGCAACAATGCACCACCTATAACAAGAATTACACTATAGATAATCCAAGCCACAGATTTGGTATTAAGACCTAGTACTAATTGAAAGGCCCCATTTGAAATAATGGATAAACCTAATAAGATTGGAAGAACAGATGCGATGGTATTCGCAAACAGAAGTACGACAAGGGCTAATACAAGTAAAAATATCCCACTAAATAGTCCTAATCCCCAGTGGCCAGAGTCTTTTCTCGATTTAAAATCTTCGAGAATATTAATTAGTCCGATCAACGTTAAGTACCCAGCAAGTACATACCCAATAAAATTGAAGAAACCAGCTGGATTAATTGCAATAATTATTCCAAAAATCACATAGATAATAGCTCGTAAAATTGCGTGACTCTTAAAATTTCTTTTTAATATAACTAACATAATAGACACCTCTTCTAGTTTTCTCAATTTTACATTTTCTTAAGGCAGAAAGCGAGTATTTAGTTGAATTATTATATAAATGGAAAAGCAAAATATATTTCTTATTCAGATTCGAACAGAAGGTGATTTTGCTACAATTTCGAGTTTGATACGATCCGGATCTTCAAAAAAAAATGCGTAATGCTTTTCTCCACCTGCATGAGGATAAGCGTCTGGATATAATTCAATCACTCCTGCTTTCAACAATTCAAGGCGCAATGAGTCAATTTCATACTTGCTTGGAGTTGAGAACGCAATATGGTTTAATCCAGTGCCTGTTCGGGAAAATTGTCTGCCGTTATACTTTTCACGGGTTTGAACAAATACGATATAGTAATCTTCATATTTATAGCTGAATCCCTGATCCCATTCTTGAAAATGTTGATAACCCAATTTTGGAAGTAGAAAATCGTAAAACTTTTTTGTTTTCTTCAAATTACTAACATTTATTTCTATATGATGTAACATACAATTTCCTCCTTTACAAAGAAGTTTTTCGTTCTTCGATTAATTGTCCTAATTCTTAGAGATTATTAATCAGTTTCTTTGTAATTGATTAATGATCTCGCATCATGCTTTCCAGATAGATAGTTTCAATGAACGTTGAACAAGAAAATTTATAATAAATAAATAGCCATCTATGGCGGGCTTATACATAGATCATATTCGTTTTACTTGCGGTAACCAAGTTTATCCTATAGATTAGTAGGTGCGTGCAATACTCTACGAGGAGTATTAGGCGGTAATGCTTGGGGAAGTGTGCCTAGTACTCTTCGATTTTTATATTCTATCATGATTACTATTTAATAGATATTATTGATTAGAAAACCGTCATAAATTTGTTGAGTTTGATAATAAAAGATTTAATATAGACTCATACCCAAAATGTTTATTTTTTCGTTTACTCTTTCGAGATCCACTTTATTAGCTAGGGTGGATTTTTTGTTGAAATAAAAACTATGTTCTTGTAGAATGAAATCATAGCCTTGACCGGGGCTATTTCATTTTATATCTTTTTTCAGGCCCACTCTCATTGAGGGTGGGTTATTTTTGATCAAAAGGTTTGAATAAATTTTAGATTGATCATATAATTAACTTACCATATAAAAAAACTTTTTTATCTGATTGTGCCACTCCTCCCCGGGGGTGGTTATTTTTTTGCAAAAAAAATGCACAACATATTCTCATATGCCGTGCAAGTGGAACTATGTTCCGCCATCATAGCAATCATCATATAATAATTTCCTGAATAGGCAAAGTAAAACGCTTAGCGAACATTGATAATTTCAAATTCAGGCATAACCCTCGTTTTACCAATTACCGAATACTTCCTAACTACAAATTGTTTCCTACTATATACTCACCAGCTACCAAAATCTGCATTCCTTCATGCACATCGGCTAAGAAGTTCAAACTATGCGAAGCAATCAAACAGTTCACTCTATCAAGCGAAAACCGCACCAATGGGACCTTGCTCATATTGAGTAATAAGATTCATATATCAAACCACTTTACTTAACTAATAGTCAACACTTCGTATTTCATCATAATGGACGAGAGTGTCGTCTAAATAAAATCCTAGATCATCGTAACCTTTCAGTGTTCCTGTAACATCAGGCATGAATTTATCATCGACAGTAAAGTTGGGCTGTATAGCTAGCTTCTTACTTTTTGTGATTGTTGCTTGTAAGAATTCATTTATTTCTTCTTCTGCCATTTCCGGCTTATCAGTGTAGGTGTACTTCATTTCTTTATCTATTCTTGCGATGTCGGCTGTATGCTCTGACAAGAAGAATCCTATCCACTTCTATTTTTTTCTGTCTTCATATGGTTTTACAACGCTCATATTTTGGTCCACCCTTAAGGGGATTATACGAACTTTCGTTCTCGTAGTAATGCAAACACGGAATTAAATTTTTGGTGATTGTTTTGGTGATTGCTAAATGAAAAACAAGAATAGGGAGAAAACTCTGAAAACCTCTTTAGTTGTAAATCATGTTATAAATTCTTGATTTGACGGGAATTTGAAACACTAAGTAAATAGGGAAAGATAGAAAAATAATATTAAATAGTTGGCGACCAAAAATAAAAGAAAACCGCTGAAATTCCCGAATATCGGAGACTTCAGCGGTTTTTTATTTATTCTTTGGCTTCTTGTAAGACCTTGATCGTTTCGATCTTCACTGGCTCAACTGGTTGAGAATTCTCACCATTGCCAGAGTCTTGGGTTTCTGCTTGCGCAATTTTATCTACGACATCCATGCCTTCGATCACTTGACCAAATACAGTATAGCTGCCGTCCAATCGTGGTGTTCCACCATTTTTGTAGGCTTCGATGATTTTTTCAGGATAGTGTTGGATCGCTAGACCGTCAGATACATCTTGATCATTTTGAACGATGTAGAATTGACTGCCTTGGCTGTTTGGCGCACTTGATTTTGCCATTGCTAATGCGCCTCGCAAGTGATAAAGCTGGTTGGAGTATTCTTCGCCGAATCCTTCGCCCCAAATGCTTTCTCCGCCAGTGCCATCACCATTAGGGTCGCCCCCTTGGATCATAAACTCTTCTACGACACGATGGAAAGTCAAGCCGTCATAATACCCATCTTTGGCATGGGTCAAAAAGTTTTCGACTGCTTTGGGCGCGATCTCTGGGAAAAGTTTGATTTTGATCGAGCCTTCTTCCGTTACCATTTCAACTAAAGCTTCATTCTCTTGCACATCCGTTGATAATTGCGGCAATTCCAGGGCATTCAAGTCAACAGATTCTGAGGTTGACGTGCTTTCTGCCGAATTGCTTGATGAGGGATCGGTGGTACTTGAACCTGTACAAGCAGCTAATAATAAAAGGCTAGCAGCTGCTGTCAGTGTGAATAGAATTTTTTTCATTCTTTCATTCCTTCCAGTTTTCTTATTGATAATCATAACAAAAAAGAGACATAGAAGAAAGCGCAGATTTTGTGGAATGTGAAAGAAACAGACGGAAAGGTGTAGACCACTTTTTAGATGTTTGCTATAATGAAAGAGGATTCATTATAATAAACGGATAGAATTTACAGGAGGTTTTTTTGATGGGAAAATTAGGGATATCGATTTATCCAGAGCGCTCAACGTTTGAAAAGGACAAAGCGTATCTAGACTTGGCACACAAATACGGCTTTAAACGGGTATTTACCAGTTTGCTGCAAATCAACGATGACAAAGAAAAAGTCTTGGCAGACTTTAAGCAAGTCGTAGATTATGCCAATCAGTTAGGAATGGAAGTCATGGTAGATATCAATCCTGGTTTATTCGAACAGTTAGGTATTTCTTATGATGATTTATCCTTCTTTGATGAGATGGGGGCTTACGGTGTTCGGTTAGATATTGGTTTCACTGGTTCAGAAGAAGCCAAAATGACCCGTAATCCTTACGGGATCAAAATCGAAATCAATATGAGCAGCGGCACGAGCTACGTGGATAACATCATGAGTTATTCACCTAATACTGAAAATTTACTCGGTTCGCATAACTTCTATCCTCATCGCTATTCAGGGTTAGGCTATGACCATTTTGTTTTTTGTTCGGAAAAATTCCGCAAATACAATTTAAATACGATGGCTTTCGTGAATTCTCACGAAGCTGATTTCGGTCCATGGCCAACACAAGATGGTTTATGCTCTTTGGAAGACCATCGTGATCTGCCACTAGCTACACAAGTCAAACATTTAGTGTTGACTGGTTTGATCGATGATATCTCTATTGGAAATGCCTATGCTTCAGAAGCAGAATTGGCAGCAATGGCTGAAGCGTTTCATGCTGATTATCCGACATTAAGAGTCGATGTCGTTGACGGAATCACTGAAGATGAACGAATTTGCCTCTTCGATAATCTGCATAGCTATCGAGGAGATCGCTCAGAGTACATCTTGCGTTCAACGATGACGCGGATCTATTATAAAGACAAGGAATTTCCACCTCATGATACCCGTGATATGGTAAGAGGGGATGTCTTGATCGATAATGCTGGCTATGGACAATACAAAGGTGAGACGCAAATCGCCTTGAAAGCAATGAAAAATGATGGTCGCGTCAATGTCGTTGGTAAGATCGCTGATGAGGAACTATTCTTATTAGAATTTTTGAAACCTTGGTCAAGTTTTAAATTGGTCGAAAATAACTAATTATCACGAGAAATCAACCATTGCCAACAAAGCGTGTTGGCAATGGTTTTCTTTTTGGGCGCTTGCAATTGACAAACACGAGCAAAAAACGGTAATTTATGTAGTGGGTTCTTTCCATGAAGAACGATGAAACTATAATAATATTATGTAAACTATATAACAAGAGGACGTGACAAGTGTGAAATTGCGCTGGAAGATTGCCATCGGAGTGGCTGTATTAGCAATTGCAGGATTAGGGTATGCAGGAAACTATTTTTACGATTATGCGGTGGTTCCTTCAGAAAAAGATTTTTTGGAAGGAGATACCCCAGGTACGGATGAAAATCAGACAGGAAATGAATCGCAAAATTGGTTTACAGATCCAGCAAATCGTGAGATGTGGCAGCTGACTTCTGAAGATGATTTAAAATTATCCGCCATTTATCTACCGGCGGAGGAGAAGAATCGAGGAAAAACGGCGATCATCGCGCATGGCTACATGGGGAATGCAGAAACGATGGCGGACTATGCTAAGATGTATCATGATTTAGGCTATAATGTCTTGGTTCCAGACGCTCGAGGGCATGGTCGAAGCGAAGGAGATTATATTGGTTTTGGGTGGCACGAACGTAAGGATTATCTGCAATGGATCGATGAAGTACTCGCAAAAAATGGTCCTGAAGAAACGATCACTTTGTATGGCATCAGTATGGGGGCTGCCACGGTAATGATGACCAGTGGGGAAGACTTGCCGAAAAATGTCACTTCTATCATTGAAGATTGTGGGTATACCAACGTCAATGAAGAATTGGGGTATCAACTCGATCAATTGTTTGGTCTACCTGCCTTTCCATTGATGAATGTCACTAGCCTTGTCACAAAAATCCGAGCGGGGTATTTCTTTGGTGAAGCAGATGCAGTCAAACAACTGCAAAAGAATACGCGTCCAATCTTTTTTATCCATGGCGATGCGGATACGTTTGTTCCTTATTCGATGCTGGAAATTTTGTATAACGCGACCGATGCACCAAAAGAAAAGTGGGTTGTTTCAGGTGCCGAGCATGCGAAAAGCTACAAAACAGATCCAGCGCTTTATAAAGAAAAAATTGCAGCTTTTTTGGACAAATACGATCACCCAGCAAGTGAATAAAAAAGTGCCGGTTCAAAAAAAGAACCGGCACTTTTTGCTTGACCCTTGGCTTATAAACGAGCAAATTCTTCTAGCAAACGAATCATTTGGCAAGTAAAGCCATATTCATTATCATACCAAGCGACGGTTTTCACCAGTTGGAAATCGCCAGCCGTGGTTACTTCTGTTTGTGTCGGATCAAAGATAGAACCTTGAGTGGTACCAATCACATCTCCAGAGACGATCTCACGGTCATCGTAACCGAATGACGGATTATCGACGGTGTGTTTTCTGATCGCTTCATTGACTTCATCGGCGGTTACTTTGGTTTTCAAAATTGAGACTAATTCTGTTAAAGAACCATCGACGACAGGAACCCGTTGGGCGTGTCCTTGTAATTTGCCATTTAATTCTGGGATAACTAGACCGATCGCTTTAGCAGCACCTGTCGAGTGAGGGATCGTGTTATCTGCAGCGGACCGAGCGGCTCTTAAGTTTCCGCCTTTTACCGGACCATCCAATAGCATTTGTGTAGAAGTATAGGCATGTACCGTCGTCATCGTACCAACTTCGATCCCGAATTCCTCATTTAAGAAGTAGGCCATCGGAGCTAAGCAGTTGGTCGTACAAGAACCTGCGGATATGATAGTATCCTCTGGTGTTAACGTGTCGGAGTTGACATTGTAAACGATCGTTTTCATATTACCAGCTGGTGCGGAGATAACGACTCGTTTGACACCCGCATCAAGATGGGCTTGTGCTTTTTCTGCAGAAGTGTAAAAACCCGTGCATTCTAAAACGATATCGACGCCATTTTCTTTTGCCCAAGGGATTTTGCTTGCGTCTGGTTCAGCGTACACACGGGTCTCTTTGCCATCGACAACGATAGCATTATCCGTTGCAGTAACAGTTCCAGGGTACGTGCCGTGGGTCGAGTCAAATTGCAATAAGTGTGCTAACATGACTGGACTCGTTAAATCATTGATTGCCACAACTTCAATATCGGCAGAAACTTCTTTGATCCTACGAAAAGCCAAACGTCCAATTCGTCCAAAACCATTGATTCCAACTTTTACTGTCATTTCTTGTTTCCTCCTTTGATTGTGTCTGGTACACTTAAAAGTTTGCTACGATTTCAAGTGACTGTCAAAGAATAACCCTTAAGAATTCGCGATTTCTTACGGAAACCCATGAGAAAAGATAGACAAAAGACGTTTCGGTCGTTACAATAAAATAGACTTTCTTATTAGAGAAATAGTAACCACTTAAGGTGAGATAACTGATAATCAAAAAGTATAGAAGGTAGTAAAAAAAGAATGGAGGACAAATAATGTCCATGTTTTTAGATCAAGTGACAATCGATGTCAAAGCAGGAAAAGGCGGCGACGGAATGGTTGCTTTTCGCCGAGAGAAATATGTCCCAGACGGCGGACCCGCAGGTGGTGACGGTGGACGTGGTGGTGATGTCATTTTAGTCGTAGACGAGGGTCTGCGTACATTAATGGATTTCCGTTTTAATCGTCATTTTAAAGCGCAACCCGGGGAAAACGGCATGAGTAAAGGAATGCACGGTCGTGGCTCAGATGATACCTACATCAAAGTACCACAGGGAACGACCGTTCGTGACGCTGAAACAGGTGCCTTATTAGGTGATTTGATTGAGCAAGGCCAAACATTAGTGATTGCTAAAGGTGGCCGTGGCGGCCGTGGCAACATTCGGTTTGCCTCTCCGAAAAACCCAGCCCCAGAATTAGCTGAGAATGGAGAACCTGGTCAAGAAAGAAAAATCGAGCTCGAATTAAAAGTTTTAGCAGATGTTGGTCTAGTTGGTTTCCCTTCAGTTGGGAAGTCTACATTACTCTCTGTGATTTCCTCTGCTCGACCAAAAATTGGTGCGTATCATTTTACCACGCTGGTACCAAATTTAGGTATGGTAACAACTACTGATGGCCGTAGTTTTGCGGTCGCTGATCTACCTGGTCTGATCGAAGGAGCCTCACAAGGGGTTGGTTTAGGGACTCAGTTTTTACGCCATATCGAACGGACCCGCGTCATTTTACATGTGATCGATATGAGTGGCATGGAAGGACGCGATCCATACGAGGACTATTTGTCCATCAACAATGAATTGTCGACCCATAACTTGCGCTTACTAGAGCGACCACAAATCATCGTTGCCAATAAGATGGATATGCCGGATGCTGAAGAAAACCTAGCCCTTTTCAAAGAGCAGCTGGCAAAAGAAAAAACGGATGAGTTCGCGGATGAACCAATGATTTTCCCCATCTCTGGTGTCACTCGTAAGGGAATCGATGCCTTGTTGAATGCGACAGCGGATCTATTGGAAGTCACTCCTGAGTTTCTTTTATACGATGAAGAAATGGAAGAAGATGTTGTTCATTATGGCTTCCAATCGGATGAACCAGAGTTCTCAATTGATCGCGATCCTGATGCAACTTGGATCTTGAGCGGTGAAAAAATCGAAAAACTATTCCAGATGACGAATTTTGATCATGATGAGACCGTGATGCGTTTTGCTCGTCAGCTGCGTGGTTTAGGTGTCGATGAAGCATTACGGGCGCGCGGTGCCAAAGACGGCGATATCGTTCGGATCGGCAACTTCGAGTTCGAGTTTGTCGAATAATCGTTTAAAAGAACATCATTTGCCTAAAAAATACCTTTTTAGCTGCAGTGCATTTGACTACCGATCATTGATTTTCACTAAGAAATCAATGATCGGTAGTCTTTTTGGTTTCTTTTTTCATTTAAATGATTTACTGTTAAAATAAAGAAGAGAACAAATAAACCAAAGGGAGCGATTTTTATGTCAAAACGTGTCATTGTAATGAATTTTGATGCCAGTGCCAAAGCGTACCAAGCCTTTTCGGAAGTGAAACGGATGCATATGGAACGGAAGATCAAAGGGGAACAAATGGCAGTTCTTACCCACACCAATGAAGGCGTGCATCAATTTAAAGTCGAGGACTTTCTCGATTTTACTGGGAACAATAAGACATCAACGGGTGGATTGATCGGGATGCTCGTTGGTGTGCTAGGCGGACCTTTAGGAATCATGCTGGGCTGGTTTGGTGGCAGTATGATCGGTGCTACTCGTGATGCAAAAGAGATCCAAAATGCGCAAATGCTTTTTGAACATGTCGGAAACCAAATTGGTGTTGGTGATACGGGGTTATTATTGATCGCAGATGAAGAAGACAATCGTCCTTTGAATCAATTGATCATGAATGAATTAGGCGGTGACATCACGCGCTTTGACTATGATGAAGTGGAAGCAGAGATTGAAACGGCTAAGAAAGTCGAAGAATCCACCAAAGCACGCGTTCAAGAAGACTGGAAAAACTCTCATAACGACGCAGAAGATCGCCAATCTGAGAAATAAAATCCACAAGCTTCAATTGCAACTTGATTTCTTTTCCGCTAAAATTGGAAAGAGATGAAAGGAAAGAAGCTTATGGAATTAGAATTTTTAGGAACAGGCGCGGGTGTGCCTGCGAAACATCGAAACGTGACCAGCATTGCGTTACGACTTTTAGATGAACGGAATGCCGTTTGGCTTTTTGATTGTGGCGAAGGGACGCAAATGCAGATTTTGCATTCTACGATTCGTCCACGAAAGATTGAAAAAATCTTTATCACTCATCTTCATGGTGACCATATCTATGGGTTGCCAGGATTGATCAGCAGCCGCTCCTTTCAAGGAGGCGACACGCCTCTAGAGATTTATGGACCCAAGGGGATCAAAGCATACGTTCAAACCGTTTTGCGGATTTCTCAGACCAAAGTCAGCTACCCCTTACATTTTTTCGAGATTGAAGAAGAAGGGATTCTTTTTAAAGATCAGCAATTTGAAGTATCGTGTCTGCGTCTTGATCATGGCATTGACAGTTTTGGTTATCGGATTGTTGAAGCAAGCCATCAAGGGGAATTGCAAGTGCAGGCTTTACTGGAACTTGGGTTGAAACCTGGGCCGCTCTTCGGTCGTTTGAAAAAAGGTGAAGTAGTTACCCTTGACGATGGACGTCAAATCAATGGGGCTGATTTCTTGGGCCAAGCGAAAAAAGGTCGGATCGTTGCGATATTAGGTGATACGCGTAAATGTCAAAACGCCGTACTGCTAGCAGAAGATGCGGATGTATTGGTGCATGAAAGTACCTTTAACAAAGAAGAAGCCAAGTTGGCTCGCGCTTATTTTCACTCGACGACGCGGCAAGCTGCCGAAGTGGCACAAGAAGCTCAAGCGAAGCGTTTGCTGTTGACCCATATCAGTGCGCGTTACGTTGGCAAAGATATTACAAATTTAGTAAATGAAGCAAAAGAAGTATTTCCGAATACGTTGATCGTCAAAGATTTTGATATTGTCGAGATCCCTTTTGCCGGAGAGGAAGAAACAGATGAATTTAGAGAATAAAGTTGTCGTTGTAACAGGTGGCTCTGCTGGACTTGGAGAACAAATCTGTTATGAAGCCGCAAAACGTGGTGCGATCGTCGTGACTTGTGCCCGAAGAACGAATCTGATTGGGAAAGTCAAAGAACAATGTATGGAATTAAGCGGCAAAGAAGCGTATGCGTTTCAATTGGATGTAGCAAATCCTGAAAGTGTGGAGCGCTTACTAGAAAAAATCAATGAAAAAGTTGGTAAGATCGATGTCTTCGTCAATAATGCTGGCTACGGGATCTTTCAAGAATTTACAGAGATGGACCCGGGGGTCATCCGAAATATGTTCGAAGTCAATGTGCTTGGCATGATGGTTTTGACCCAGCAAGTAGCGATCCAAATGGCTGAACAAAAGCATGGTCATATCATAAATGTTGCTTCGATCGCAGGTAAGATCGCTACGCCAAAAACGGCCGTCTACTCTGCAACAAAATTTGCTGTGCTCGGTTTTTCTAACGCATTACGTTTAGAACTAAAACCATTAGGGATCAACGTAACAACGGTCAATCCTGGACCGATCGAAACGGCATTCTTTGACCAAGCAGACCCAAGCGGTAGTTACTTATCGTCGGTGGGCAGCCTAGTGCTCGAACCGAACAAATTAGCGCAAACGATCGTCAAAGCGATGATCCATCCAAAACGAGAAATCAATCGCCCACATATTTTAGGCGCTGCTGCGAAACTATATACCCTGTTTCCTTCAATCGGCGATTATATGGCGGGAACGATGTTCAACAAAAAATAGGAGTTGAAGCCCATGAAAAATCAATGGCGTGTTATCGTTGGTATTTTACTGATTTTAGTGATCGTTTTATTTGCCGTTGCAAACAATATGACTGTCCCGATCAACTTTGGCTTCACAACGATTCAATCGCCACTGATCTTAGTCATTATTGGTTCTGCTTTGTTAGGCGCATTGATTTTGCTGCTGGTTTCCACAAGCGCAATGTTCCGCCAAAAAAAAGAACTAAAGCAATTGAGAAAAGAGCTTTCAGATTATCGTTCGAATAACGAGAAGGTTCTCCAAGAACAACGAGAAGCTTTGGAACGGGAATACACGAACAAGCAGGCGGAGTTAGCGGCAAGACAGCAGCAGCTCGATGATCAAGAAGCCCAGCTTTCCTCACGTGCTGCGGGTGCATCCACGCCGCCAACGATCAATGAGGAAATGAAGTCTTTTGAATCGCAAGCCTAAAAGAACGACGTTTCACAAAAAAAGAGTTTGCTAGTGCAAGATTTGCTGCAAGCTCTTTTTTTTTGTGTTGTAAAACGAGTGCTGTTTCTCTCGTTGTTTTTCTTTTTTGCATAAACTTTGCTATAATATCCTAGTTAGGAGTGATTTGGTGAAACGTGCAAATTTTCACTGGGTGCGTCCGCAAGAAAGCGAAACGACCCCAGTATTTAAAGAGCTGATCCAAGAAAGAAAGATCCCTGAGCGGATCGGCGCGTTGCTATGGCAGCGAAATATTCGAACAGCAGAGGCGCTCGATGCTTTTTTATCAACGGACCTGCAATATCTTCATGATCCGTTTTTATTTCATGATATGGCTAAAGCCGTGGAACGAATCCATGAAGCGATTTTAAATGGCGAACGAATCTTGATTTATGGTGATTACGATGCGGATGGGATTACGAGCACTACCGTGTTAAAGGAAACGTTGGAATTGCTAGGGGCGGAAGCTGAGTATTATTTGCCTAATCGTTTTACAGATGGATATGGGCCCAATCTAACTGTCTATCAAGATAAAATTGCAGCAGGGACGCAATTGATCATCACCGTCGACAATGGGGTGTCTGGTCATGAGGCGATTGCTTATGCTCAAGGACAAGGAGTTGACGTGATCGTCACAGATCACCATGAACTACCTGCAGAACTACCGGAGGCGTTTGCTATTGTCCATCCCCGTCACCCTCAAGGAAACTATCCTTTTGGTGATTTGGCTGGAGTCGGCGTTGCATTTAAAGTGGCTTGCGCTTTGTTAGAAGAAGTGCCAGTGGAATTGCTTGATCTTGTTGCGATTGGGACGATCGCTGATATGGTTTCTTTAACCGATGAGAATCGGCTATTAGTCAGCAACGGGTTGAAAATGATTCAGCAATCGGATCGCATCGGACTGAATGAGTTGCTGTCAGTCAGCGGTTTAAAAAAACAAACAGTCAACGAAACAGATATTGGCTTCGCCGTTGGACCACGGTTAAATGCGATCGGTCGTTTGGAGGACCCCAATCCGGCTGTTCGCTTGTTGACTACCTTCGATGAAGAAGAGGCAGTCAGCTTAGCGCAAACCTTAGATACGATCAATCAGCAGCGAAAAACCTTTGTTGAAGAAATCATGAAAGAAGCACAAGAAAAAATCGATCCTGCGAACCATGTTCATTTGGTGGTGGGAGATCATTGGCACGAAGGCGTTTTAGGGATCGTGGCAGGGCGAATCATGCAAAGTACAGGACAACCAGTGATCGTTTTGACCAAAAAAGAAAATGGCTTAGCCAAAGGGTCGGGAAGAAGCATTGCTGCGTTGAATCTGTTTGAAATGCTGTCGACGATGAAAGACATGTTTACTAGCTTTGGCGGCCATCATGCAGCAGTTGGATTAAGTATCCCCATCGATCATTTAGATATGCTGCAAGCCCAAATGAATCGTTACGTTGAAGAAAATGCCATTGACCTCAGTCAGGGCATCCCCTTAGCGATCGATGAGGAGCTACCGTTAACAGAAGTTTCGATCAGTTTTATTGAATCATTAAAAGTCTTAGCGCCTTTTGGAACGGACAACCCCTTACCGAAATTTTTATTTTCTAATCTGATGACTCAAAATGCTCGCCAGATTGGTTCAGAAAATCAGCATTTGAAGTTAGTGATGAGCGATGAGTCTAACACGCAGCTGGATGTCATTGGGTTTGGTTTTGGAAAAGATTTAGTAGCGTTTGAAAACGACCGCTTATCGATCGTTGGTCAGCTTTCCATCAATGAATGGAATGGCAACAAAAAACCGCAGCTCATGTTGGATGATTTTGCAGTGGAAGGGATTCAGCTATTTGATTATCGTTCGAAAAGAAGCCGCCAAGGTGTCTCTCTGGACAGTCAAACATTAGGCGTTCTTTTCAAGCAGAAACTTCCTCGGGAATTGCAAGGCTTTTGTGGGCAAACCACCATATTTGACTCAGTTACAGCTTTGGAAGATACTTTTCGTGCTGGTCAGTTCCAAGAGATTGCATTTTTAGATTGTCCTGCTGACCCTGCAGTGATCAAAGAGATCGTTCAAGCGCTCCAGGCATCAAGAGTTGCTTTTGTTTTCTACTCGACAGAAGATGCATATTTAGATGGGGTAGGGACAAGAGAGCAATACAGTCGTCTCTTTCAACTGATCAAACAGCAGCCTCGTTTGGACATTCGTTACAAACTAAAGATGGTCGCTGACTATCTAAAAATTCCACAAAAATTACTTATTTTCATGATTCAGGTGTTTTCTGAGCTGGAATTTGTTACAATACAAGATGGTGTTTTGAATAAAACTGCTGATCCTGTTTCCCGTCCATTGACGGAGAGTCATTTGTATCAGCAACGACAAAAACTGATCAAAACAGAAGAATTTTTATTAATGAGTGATTTATCAACCCTTCGTCAGTGGTTGACAGTCTAGGAGGAAAGAAAATGGATTTAAAAGAGTATATTGCTAGTATTCCTGATTATCCCCAAGAAGGAATTATTTTTCGGGACATCTCGCCATTGATGGCAGATGGAGAAGCGTATCGGTATGCGACACAACAAATCGTTGAGTATGCACAAGAAAAAGGCATCGATATGGTGGTAGGACCTGAAGCCCGCGGCTTTATCGTTGGTTGTCCAGTTGCCTATCAATTAGGTGTCGGCTTTGCCCCAGTACGTAAAAAAGGCAAATTGCCACGGGAAACGATTGAAGCAGAATATGAAAAAGAGTACGGTGTGGATGTCTTGACGCTGCACGCCGATGCCATCAAACCAGGTCAACGTGTCTTGATCTGTGATGATCTACTAGCAACTGGCGGAACGATCAAAGCAACGATCGAACTCGTAGAAAAACTAGGTGGCATCGTTGTTGGCTGTGCCTTCTTGATCGAACTGATGGATCTACATGGAAGAGACAAGATCCAAGGTGTCGAAATCAAGACGTTAATGGAATACTAAAAAAGCAGAAACAAAAAAGGACTCGCTGGAGTCCTTTTTTGTTTCTGCTGCCTTATGGGCGTATGTAGGGGAAGGATCATGGTTCATAACGATAAAAATCATGATCGTGATAATAATGGCGGTTACGTTTGCGCTCTGCTTGGCGGAATTTCTTTTCATCCCAAAGCATGAACCAAAGCATCATTAGAGGGCAAAAAATCAGAACAGCACTTAAAACGCCAAAATAGCCAATAACAATTCCCATCAATAATACCCACAACATAAAACCAAATCGACGAACTGCTTTCATCTCATTCACTCCTTAAATAATACGAACTTATGTTTGTATACTTATTATACGAATGTTTGTTCGCTTTGTAAAGAGGAAAGAAAAAAAATCTTCGTAAAAACGAAGATTTCCTAGTCAGCTCGTTGAGCATCAAAGCAGATGGCGATACAATCCAACAACCAATCCTAAAATCGTTACGTCAGGCAAAATGATTGGTTCTAAATAATCATTTTCTGGTTGTAAACGAATGTAATTCTTTTCTTTATAGAATCGTTTGCACGTAGCTTCGTCTTCATCTGTCATAGCAATCACGATATCGCCATTTTGAGCACTTTGTTGTTTACGAACGATTACTTGATCACCGTCGAGAATGCCAGCATTGATCATACTTTCTCCTCGGATCGTCAACATGAATAAACTTCCTGTGCTATTCGCTAAATCTGGCGGAATCGGAAAGAAATCGGATGCATCTTCCACGGCTAAAATCGGTTCTCCAGCAGTTACGACACCAAGCATCGGAATGGATGCTGGTTGAACATCGATTTTTTCAAGACCGGAAGCAGTTAATTCAATGGCTCTGGGTTTTGTAGGATCTCGTAAGATCAGCCCTTTTTTTTCAAGTCGGGACAAATGGCCATGAACAGTTGAGGTAGAAGATAACTGAACGGCTTCGCCAATTTCGCGAACAGTCGGCGGATAGCCTTTTTCAGTGACACGTGTATGAATGAACTTAAGAATCTCGATTTGTCGATTTTCTGTTCGTTTTGCCAAAACTGACACCTTCTTTCATTTGATAACCTTAGTGTACCATAGCTATATCGATTATTCAAACAAATGTTCGCTTTTTGTGCTATTGTTTTTGCTCGCTAGTTTGTAGTAAAATCAAGAGGGAAAAGGAGGAACAACTATGCTATCTCAAGAAAAATTAGCTCGAATCAATGAACTTGCCAACAAGAAAAAAACAGAAGGATTGACTGAGGCTGAGACCCACGAACAAAAAGTTCTGCGTGAAGAGTATTTAACCGCCTTTCGTGGAGGGATGCGACACCATATCGAAGGAATGAAAATCGTTGACCCTGAAGGTGCTGATGTGACACCAGAGAAGTTAAAAGAGATTCAAAAGAAAAAAGGTCTCCACGGCAGATAATTGTGAATTCCTTTTCATTGCTATTGAAATAAGCTTCTGAATCACGTATAATGAAAGATGTAATAAAGGTAAAAAAAACCTAAATTAGGAGGAACTACCATTGTTTGATAAAATCGATCAATTAGGAGTGAACACCCTTCGTACATTAAGTATCGAAGCCGTACAAAAAGCCAATTCAGGACATCCAGGATTACCGATGGGGGCAGCACCCATGGCCTATGCCTTGTGGACGAAACACTTGAAAGTCAATCCAACGACTTCTCGCAACTGGGTGGATCGTGACCGTTTTGTTTTGTCTGCTGGACACGGTTCGGCGTTATTGTACAGCTTGTTGCACGTGTCTGGTTACGATGTGACCATTGAGGATCTAAAAAACTTCCGTCAATGGGATAGCCGCACGCCAGGACATCCAGAAGTCGATCACACAGACGGCGTGGAAGCAACCACTGGACCTTTAGGACAAGGGATCGCCATGGCAGTCGGTATGGCGATGGCCGAAGCCCACTTGGCTGCAACCTACAATCGCGACAAGTATCAAGTCATCGATCACTATACCTACGCTTTATGTGGCGATGGCGACTTGATGGAAGGTGTTTCGCAAGAAGCTGCATCCATGGCTGGTCACATGAAATTAGACAAACTGATCGTCTTGTACGATTCAAATGACATCTCCCTAGATGGCCCAACTTCAAAAGCCTTTACAGAAAATGTCGGTGCGCGTTTTGAAGCGTATGGCTGGCAACACATTCTCGTTGAAGACGGCAATGATTTAGAAGCGATCTCGAAAGCGATCGACGAAGCAAAAGCTGAAAGCGACAAACCAACCTTGATCGAAATCAAGACTGTGATCGGATACGGTGCGCCAAATCAAGGCACCTCTGCCGTTCATGGTGCGCCGATCGGTGCCGAAGGCATTTCTGCAGCCAAAGCGATTTATGGTTGGGAATACCCAGAATTTACCGTACCTGAAGAAGTTGCCGCGCGCTTCAAAGAAACCATGATCGATGAAGGGCAAAAAGCTGAAGCAGCTTGGAACGAAACCTTCCGTGCCTATGAAGCAGCCTACCCAGAACTTGCTGCGCAATTCACACAAGCCTTTGCGGGTGAATTGCCAGCAGATTGGGATGCAGCATTACCAAGCTACGAAGTTGGCAGCTCACAAGCTAGTCGAGTATCCAGCAAAGAGATGATCCAAGCCTTATCCAAAGCCGTCCCTAGTCTCTGGGGTGGATCGGCTGACCTTTCTGGATCCAACAACACGATGGTGGCAGCAGAAAAAGACTTTGAACCTGGCCAATACGAAGGCCGCAACATTTGGTTTGGCGTCCGAGAATTTGCGATGGCGGCAGCGATGAACGGCATCCAATTGCATGGCGGTACGCGAATCTATGGCGGAACCTTCTTCGTCTTCGTTGATTACTTACGTCCAGCGGTGCGCTTGTCTGCGATCCAGCATGCACCTGTGATCTATGTCTTGACGCATGACTCCGTGGCTGTGGGAGAAGATGGACCGACGCATGAGCCAATCGAGCAATTAGCCAGCGTCCGTTGCATGCCAAATGTCCAAGTGATTCGTCCAGCAGACGGCAATGAAACCCGTGCTGCCTGGAAATTGGCCATGACAACAACGGATAAACCAACGGTCTTAGTCTTAAGCCGACAAAATCTACCAGTGATCGAAGGCACGCAAACCGGTGCGGATGAAAATGTCGCAAAAGGTGGTTACGTGATTTCAAAACAAGCTGGTGAAACACCAGCGGGGATTTTGATCGCCACAGGTTCTGAAGTGAATCTTGCGGTCCAAGCACAAGCTAAATTGGCAGAAGAAGGCATCGATGTATCGGTGGTCTCCTTACCAAGCTTTGATCTGTTTGAAGCACAAAGCTCAGAATACAAAGAAAGCGTCTTGCCAAAAGCAGTGAAGAAACGGGTAGCGATCGAAGCGGCTTCCCCATTTGGTTGGGAACGTTACACCGGTTGCCATGGAAAAGTGATCGCGATCGATCATTTCGGTGCATCCGCACCTGGTGACAAAGTCTTAGCGGAATTCGGCTTCAGTGTTGAGAATGTCGTGAATACTTTCAAATCAATCGATTAATTGATCGACAATCAATCAAAAATAGCACGTTCGAGAATCTTTTCGATTTTCGAGCGTGTTTTTTTGTCTGGAGCATGGTTAGAGAACCACAAGGGAGAGGAATGAGAAACGCAAGTCACCGATTCAACAGGGAAATACTTTCTATCGATGAGCCAATCGTCAGAGAGAAACTGGATCAAACAAATAATAAACGTCACTTTGTTGTATAAAATTGAATATATATGAATAAAAATGCTGGTTTTCGTTGTTGCAAGGCTGGTTCCTGTGTATAGTTAAAGAAAAGGAAACTAAACAATAAGAGCCAAGGAGAATGGCTCAAGAAAAGAGAACAGGGAAGAACGACTACTTGAAGAAAGAGGAATAAGGAGATGGGAAAACACGATGAAAAGGTTGAGGGTTAGTCACACGAACCGACGAAAGAAATGCGGCGTTATGAGTGGAAAAAAGAAAAAAACCATTCTTTTGGTAATACTACTGCTAAAGCTATTTTCACGAGACGTTTACGCAACAGAATTGAATGAAATTGCAACAGGTGATCAAGCAAACGTTGTGATACATACTGATTTTCTCAAGAGTGAAGTGACAAATCCGTCTATTTATCTCACCTATACGGCCGTTCCGTCAAGTGGAAGTGAGATAATTGATGTTCACGTTGAGATCAATGGGGCATACCATAGTCATCTTTATTTAAAAGATGAAAACAATCACGAAACAGTGGAGGAATTCGAATTCGGCAGTGGAATCGTTGTTTTGCCCTATCATCAATCAGAAGCGATGTATCTTGAGCTTGTAGCGGTTGACAGCAGCGGCGCCAGTGGGCGATTCAAATTAGAACATCCGATTACTGTGGTAGATCCACCCACTCTGCCGTCACCAACTCCAGATGAAATTAGTACTGAATTCTTTTGGGAGGATGAAAGAACATTTGTGAACAATCGCTTATACATGGGAATCGCTGGAGAAACAGAAATAGACAGATTCCGAGTATCAGAAGCGAAGATCCATGAAGCAGTCGAATCGATTGGCGGGACAATTTTGCAAGAAGCGGATTGGTCATGGCACATTCTCATAGGTGTCAAAAAAAGTACCGCTGAAGAGCTGATCGCCATGATTATGAGTCTGGTGACGAATTATCCTGAGGTCTTCGACGGGGGCAGTTTAGATATAATTGAGAATGTCGGACATGCAGGAGAGACAAGTGAGACATTTGATGTGGACACGAACGAGACCTTAAATGATCCGTTGGCCTATGCACGATCAAATGAGGCTGCAGCTTCTACTGAGCCGTTGGAGATTCCCACCGGAATGACACTATTTCTTTATATAATAATGGTAATACCAGTGCCAAGTTTGGCCATAACATGGTTTTTACTCAGACACAAACGCTAAATAGGAGGAAAAATGGAAATAAAAAAGAAACGATTGCGCAATAAAGTCGTGGTATTAGTGATCATCTTGCTGTTTACACCCAAAATCAGTCATGCTGAAACGAATAGTAATACAGAAAGAGACGGGCAAACAATTATAAACATGGAAGATAAACCGATCATCGAACTACTCAGTGAAGAGCCTGGTGCAGAATTAAATGTGCCCTTTTTTGAGATAATCTACGCAATAACCCCTACTACAGGTAGTTTTATTGATGAAGTGTTCGTGAAGGTCGATGGGGAATTCGATCGTTATCTTTTTCGAAGTATCACTTCATCAGTAATGATCGAACCCGGTCGAAAAATAGCTGACGCACGTTTATTTCTTCCAACTGAATCTGAAGCGCATCGATTTGAACTTGTAGCCATTGACAGCACAGGAGCAATGGCGACCTATTCATTTGAAGAACCATTTTATATGAACGAATCTCCAGGCCTACCTGCACTGTTTTTGGAGCATATCACTACTTATGAGGCAGACGGCGTAAAAAAGGGTTTTGTGAACAATCGCATACACCTTGAAATCGACCGTGCTGCTCGCGATGAGCAGTTTCCCACATTGACTGAACAATTGTTGGATAGTCTCATCACACGTGAAGCTCAACTTTTAGCTGGACCTGATCAAAATGATCGAGTAACAATTGAAGTAGCACCCTTTTCCTTTGAGGAATTTCATCAGATCCTCTTTGAAATCAGACAATTTTCTTCTGGGTTGATCAAAAGGGGAGCTTTGGAAGAAATTGATCCCACGACTGTTTCACTTGATCCTAGAGACGAAAAGCATGCAGCTCGGCCCATGACAATTACTTCAGATATGGTTCAGACAGGGTGGGTCCCTGGACTATTTTTGCGCAAATATCAAGCGAATCTGCTCAGGTTTAAGTTTACCCTGAGTGAGGAGAATTATTTGCTGCACAAGTACTTTCCGTCCACTGATTTAGGACGATCATTGTTCTATCAACGGGCGGACGATGCCGTAAGGCAAATCGATGGAATCAGAGTAATCGATCCTCTGCCGATGTTTCCGTATATATGGGTAGAACTCGATGAAAATAGTCCCAATGAATTGATCGAAAAAGCCCAAAAAGTAATGAGAGAATCCGCGGATGTATTTGACCAAGCAGAGATGGTCTTGATCAATGATTTTCTAAATGGCGAACCATTCTACGAAGAGGTGCATAGGCAAGTACCAGTTGTGATCAATGAGAATGGTACCGTAGGCTCGCTGTTTTCGGTAAAATGGATAGGGATCACACCGACTATGAAGTCAACTTACCGCACTATCATAAGTCTCCCCATAATTTACTTATGCTTCATTTTTTGTGTGTATCTTTGGAACCGAGTGCGTTTTCGTCCCAAATAGTTTTAGATTTTTCAGGAATCGACGGCGATCAACAAGGCAGGTTCAGAAAGGAGCTAAGAAAGCAAGGTGGTTGAAGGAAGCTGAGTTGTTACAAATTTGCTTTTTGATTATTTCTGAAACAGAAAAGACGAAAGCGAAAAAACTTTTAAAAGTTTTTCATTTTGTTAAGAATTCTAAGAATGTTCGTTTAGTTTTTTAAAAGACTCTTTCCCGAGTGTAAAGTGAACATTGTTTGCACTGTTAGATGTTTTTCCGTATAATAGCTGTATTGATTTATTTGAAAAAACGTATAGTTACTGGAGGAAAAAAATGGGAAGTTATCAAACAAGAAGTGAAAGACATCATCAACCAAAGAAGACGATAAAAAGACCTACTAAAAAGGCGGTGGTCTCTTTGATGGGGGCAGGAATGATGTTAGCGCCAATGACGGTCACTTTCGTTCCTCAACAGGTACAAGCTGCTGAGAATCAATACGCGACGCAGGACGTCTCAGGTTTTATTGAGCAAATTGGCTGGTCAGCACAAGATGTTGCTGCCAACAATGATCTCTATGCTTCTGTGATGATTGCTCAAGCGATTTTGGAAAGCGGCTATGGTTCTTCCGCGTTATCCAATGCACCCTATTACAATTTGTTTGGGGTCAAAGGCAGTTACAACGGACAAAGTGTCTATATGCCTACACAAGAGTATTTGAATGGTCAGTGGGTAGAGATGAATGAACCGTTTCGTCAATATAACTCTTACTGGGAATCGTTTCAGGATCATGCGAATGTCTTGCGCAGCACGAGTTTCGCGACAGGAACTGCTCATTACAGTGGTGTTTGGAAAAGCCAAACAACCTCATTTTATGATGCAACGAATTACTTGACGGGGCGCTATGCTACCGATCCAGGGTATGCACAAAAACTGAACTGGTTAATTGAAACGTATCAGCTCACACGCTTTGATACTGGGACAACGCAAAGTACCGCATGGACAAGTACAACGAGCACGACTAGCACCAGTACTACGCAAACTACAACGACGACTCAGGTAAACAGCGGATCTACAGCGCAGAGCTATCACGTTGCTTCAGGCGATACACTTTGGGATATCGCCAATAAATTTGGCACAACGGTCGACGCTCTAATGGCAACAAATGGGTTATCTAGTGAGGTCATTGTTGTTGGCCAAGAATTAATCGTTTAATTATCTGATACCGCCTTAAGAATGATTGCTCTAAATGGCATCATTCTTAAGGTTTTTTTGTAATGGAAAAACAAAATCAAGAAAGTGAATACTAACAAATATAAAAAAATAAGAAAAAAATTGAAATTGCTTACTTTTTATTCGCAACTCGGGGTTATTTTAGGTAGAATGGAAGAATAAGAACGGGAGGGATTTTCAATGACAAAAATCTATCAATCGGTCAATGAGTTAGTTGGGCATACGCCAATCGTCAAATTAAATCACATCGTAGAAGAAGGTTCTGCGGATGTGTATCTGAAATTAGAGTTCTTCAATCCTGGGGGAAGTGTCAAGGACAGAATTGCTTTAGCCATGATTGAAAAAGCAGAAAAAAATGGCTTGTTAAAAGCTGGTTATACCATCATCGAACCAACATCTGGGAATACTGGGATCGGCTTAGCCATGATCGGTACGGCAAAAGGCTATCGTGTCGTGCTGGTTATGCCAGAAACCATGAGTATTGAAAGACGTAAAATTGTTCAAGCTTATGGCGCAGAGTTGATTTTGACCCCTGGGTCTGAAGGAATCACTGGTTCTATCAATAAAGCAAAAGAATTAGCAGAACAAGACGGCTATTATATGCCATTACAATTTGAAAACCCAGCCAATCCAGAAGTCCATGAAAAAACGACAGGGAAAGAAATTGAGGATGCGTTTGAATCTAAAGGGTTAGACGCTTTTGTTGCTGGGATCGGCACAGGTGGCACGATCACTGGTGCGGGGAAGGAATTGAAGCGCGTCTATCCTAATTTGAAGATCGTGGGCGTTGAGCCTGCAGAATCAGCTATTTTAGGAGGTGGCAAACCTGGTCCCCATAAGATCCAAGGGATCGGCACGGGATTTGTTCCTAAAGTACTAGACACTGAGATTTATGATCAGGTGATTGCCATCGCTAGTGAGGATGCCATGGAAACTGCGCGTCAAGTTGGGATGAAAGAAGGAATCTTAGTAGGAATTTCTTCTGGTGCAGCGATCAAAGCGGCATTAGAGGTTGCTAAGGACTTAGGAAAAGGCAAAAAAGTCTTAGCGATCGTACCAGATAATGGTGAACGCTATTTGTCTACGGCACTGTATCAGTTTGAAGACTAGCAAAGAGGGGGAAAGCAGGCATTCGTTTGTCTGCTTTTCTTTCTCGAAAAACTGAGGGAAGACGGGCTAGGCAAATGCGTTATTCCTTTAAAAAAACAAGGAAAGCTGTTTGAATTTTTAGGTTTTACATAGTATGATAGGTAAGATAAGAGAAATGGAGGAACTCCTGTGAGTACGATCTACGATGAAGCGATCAAACGATTAAAACATGAAAATATTCGTATTACACCGCAGCGAGTAGCGATATTAGAATTTTTAGCCAGTCACGATGCCCATCCGACCGCTGAAGAGATTTATCGGGCGATCGAAGTTCATTTTCCTGGTATAAGTGTCGCAACGGTATACAATAACTTACGTTTGTTCACAGAAATTGGCTTTGTAAAAGAAATGAATTATGGAGATGCCTCCAGTCGTTTTGATTTTACAACGGAGCCTCATTATCATGCTATCTGCCAAAAGTGTGGAAAGATCGCTGATTTTTACTATCCAGGATTGGAAGATGTCGAGATGGCAGCTTCGAAATTAACTGGGTATCAAATAAATAACCATCGACTAGAAGTTTATGGTCTATGTCCCGAATGCCAAGTGAAAGAGGAGGAAACAAAATGAAGATAATTTCTACAGATCAAGCACCACAAGCAATCGGTCCTTATGTTCAAGCAAAAATCGCAAACGGCTTTTTGTTTGCTTCTGGTCAAGTGCCATTAGATCCTGTTTCAGGGGAAGTTGTCGGTACGACGATTGAAGTACAGACACAGCAAGTATTGAAAAATATCAACGCGATTCTTGAAGCGGCGGAACTTACGCCAGATGACATCGTTAAGACGACATGTTTTTTAAAAAATATGAATGATTTCGTTCCTTTCAATAATACGTATAGCACATTGTTCAATGAAGCGTTACCTGCACGTTCTGCTGTCGAAGTTGCTCGCTTACCAAAAGATGTTTTGGTTGAAGTTGAGATCATCGCAGCAGTCAAAGAAAAAGCGTAACCAACAAAGAATCGTGGGACGTCCGCATTTGCGTCGTCCCCTTTTTATTGATTCGATCCTGATAGGAAGAATCTTAATGTTTCAAGTGAGCCAAGGAGAAGAGGATGTAGTATGGTTTCGTTAAAGGAATATTTGGCAAAAGGGCAAACGACGATTTCAAATTTGCTTTTAGAGAATTACCATCATCTTGGTTTGACGAATGATGAATTTTTGTTATGGCTGCAACTGTATCGCAGCCATGAGCAAGGCAATGATTTTCCAGATTTACGTGAGATCGCCTCGGTGATGGGCAGCGACCAAAAAGAGATCTATCATTGGTTGAATCAATTGCTGAAAAAAGATGTGCTGCGAATGGGTTCTAAAAAAGACGACGCAGGAAAAATGGTTGATTATTATGATTTCACTGGCATTTATGAACGGCTCGAGTTTCTTTTACAGCAGCAATCCAAAAAAGAAGTCGCTGAAACAAATGAAGAGAAGATACGCGAGTTGTATCGCTTATTTGAAGGAGAATTTGGTCGCCCCTTATCGGCGATCGAATACCAACGGATCGGGCAGTGGTTGGATGAGGACCACTATGATCCCGAGCTGGTCCAGTTTGCTTTGCGAGAAGCGGTCTTGAATCAAGCGTATAGTTTAAACTATATCGATCGTATTTTGCTTTCGTGGGAACGCAAGAATATTACCTCAAAAGCGCAAGTAGAAGAAGAGCAAAAAAGAAGAAAAAAACAGTTTCTTCAAAATGAAACCACGCCACAAGAAGATGGCCCAATGCCCAAAATCCCTATGCATAATTGGTTAGAAGGAGAGTAAGATACAAGGAGTTTAATTCGTCCAATGATCAGTAAAGAAAAAACAATGACTGCGATAGAAATAATGTATGAGATGTTTCCTGAAGCACATGGAGAACTAGTGTCACAAAATGCCTTTGAATTGCTGATTGCTGTCATTCTAAGCGCACAGGCAACGGACGTGTCAGTCAATAAAGTGACACCGGCACTTTTTGAAGCATATCCAACGCCTCAGGCTCTCAGCGAGGCGCCGTTAGAAGACATTATTGAAAAAATCAAATCGATTGGCCTCTATCGAAACAAAGCGAAAAATATCAAAACTTGTGCCTCTGAATTGTTGCTGCGTTTTGGAGGCGAAGTGCCTCAAACCAGAGAAGACTTAATTTCTTTGCCAGGTGTCGGCAGAAAAACAGCGAACGTCGTTCTTGGCGATGCATTTGGCATTCCAGCAATCGCTGTCGATACGCATGTCGAACGGGTATCAAAAAGGCTGCGCATCTGTAAACTAGACGCCAACGTATTAGAAGTCGAACAAACATTGATGAAAAAGATTCCAGATACGTTGTGGGTCAAAACGCATCACACGTTAATTTTCTTTGGTCGTTATCATTGCACAGCACGGGCACCTAAGTGTGAGGTTTGTCCATTGTTGACAATGTGCCAAGAAGGAAAACTTCGGATGAAGGGGAAGAAAACCATTTAATGGTGAACATAAACCAAAAGTAACTAGGATCAAGACGCTAAGCGAAATCGCTTAGCGTTTTTTTTTTTTTTTTTGCACAAATTGATAAAAAAACAGGTAATTAACGTAATACACTTTATTAAAGCCCTTTCAAGTAACTGGAAAAACATAAGCTTACTGAATTTTTTTGATTACACCACTCAAAATTAGGTGCTTTTTCACAAAGAGATCGTGTGAGGGATGATGCTCGATGCGAAATGAACCTTCCGATACGCCTTTTTTTTGAAACTATTTGTAAGCTTAGTATGATGGGCTTCTTTCGCACAGTTTTTACCCTTTCTTTTTATAAAAATGCTTATTTATAGTCAATAAAATGTAAAATCAATAAGAAAATTCACCTATTGGTGAAAAATAGTATTTCAAATCTGTGAAAATCATCAGTATAGTGAACTTTGTCAAAGGTTATAAGTCTTTCTCTGCTATTTTACGAATGACAGAAAAAGCGTTGCACAGTTCAAATGATTCTGTAACGATCTCAAAATCATTTTTTGTTAACGGGTCTTAGACAAACGCAGTTTTGAAAAGATCACTTATAAGATGTGGCAAGTATAGAGGAGGAGGGAGAATGAAAGGAGAAAAGGTATGGAAATTAGTTCGTATGGTTCTGTTTTGCACTCTTTTTTATGGGATAACTATTTCTACGGCAGCGGTGAATGCTCAGGAAGTGCAGTCGGTTGAAACAGAAAGCTCTGTGCTTTTTACCGGTGTTTATGAGCCTATTGGGCAACCCGAACCAGCACCGCCAGCAGGCCCTACAGAGAATATCTCGCCACCAAACGAGGTAGCAAAACCAGGTGGTATTTTACCAAAGACCAACGAGACAAGAACTTACGGCGTAATCTTACTTGGATTACTGCTCGTACTGGTTGTATTGTATGTGCAATATACCAAACATCGATCAAGATTTATGATGGTTAAAAAGAAAAGACAAATAATTTGAAAGCAGGGATGAATTTGAAATTCGTACGATTTGCATCGGCAGCTGTTTTAGCTGCAACTTTATTTACTATTAGCGCGCAAGCCTTCGCTACTGAAAGTGTAACAAACCATGATACAGAAGGGAAAGTTCTCTTTGTACCAAACGATAGCGAAGCGACAGTGGTTCAACCACCAAATCCTGGTCCTAATGGTCCAGATGTAGAGATCAATCCAGTCGGCCCGGAAGGACAAACGGGACCATTGACGATTGCTTACGCACCTACGCTTAATTTCGGTGAGCAAGTGATTTCTAATACCGATCAAGAATATAAGCTAGTGGCTGAATTACACAAGCTAAAAGACGCGGAAGATAGTGAAGAAAGAGTTCCATATGTTTCATTTGCTCAAGTCCAAGATACGCGTGGGACAAATGCTGGTTGGGACTTAAAAGTTTCCTTAAGTGCTTTTGAATCAGGAACACAGAATAATGAACTGACTGGAGCAAGAATTCGTTTTAATTCGCCAAAATTGGAATATAACGGAAGCAACCAAGAAAATGAACCACAAATTCATGCGGATGGATTGATTTTAGATGCTACAAATAGTGAGCGTTCGGTTCTGACCGCTGCTCAAACAAAAGGTGCTGGCGTATCGTCAGTCGTTTGGGGCGATCAGGAAGAAATCAATCGACAAGTGGAAGCAGGCGCAGAGGTTGTTGAAAATGCTGGAATCGAGTTACTTGTTCCTGGATCAA
Source organism: Enterococcus sp. DIV0213h (assembly GCF_051711285.1). NCBI lineage: Bacteria > Bacillati > Bacillota > Bacilli > Lactobacillales > Enterococcaceae > Enterococcus > Enterococcus sp. DIV0213h. The sequence goes on along the minus strand of NZ_JBIOMH010000001.1, from coordinate 1,971,881 downwards.
CAGCAAAAGACGCTGCTCTTTATGAAGCAACCCTTACTTGGACATTGGCTGCAACAGCTGGACCGGACGGAGAAACGGTTCAATAACTTAGTTTTGTACTGAATAAAAAAGAAAGAAGGAACTAGAAATGAAAAAGATTCGTTTAGCTACGGTCGCTGTATTATCCACCACTTTACTAGCAGGAGGCGTTCAAGCCTTTGCCCAATCTTCATTAGAAACGACTACCGATAACGTTGTAGGATTTACCTCAGACGGAAGCGATCTAACAGTGGTACAACCGCCAGTCGTGCACCCAGAAGTAGAAACGATCGAACCAACACCGCCAGGACAAACGGGTCCATTTACCATTGCTTATGCACCACAAACATTTGATTTTGGTCAGAATGCTATTTCTACCAGTGATCGTTGGTATTCGATCGTTGCTGATGAGCGTAATTTGGCTGATCAATCAGGTACGACACCGTATGTATCGTTTGCCCAAGTACAAGATACCCGAGGAACGCATGCTGGTTGGACATTAAATGTTAGTCTAACTGATTTTACTTCTGAATCAGGGGATGTCTTGACTGGGGCAAAAATCAAGTTGGCAAACCCTGAGATCGTGTTCAACAAAGGTGAGGGTGATCGAGACTTACAGCCAAGTGCCGTTATCAATAATGAAGAACAAAATGCGTTGATCCTAGATGTCAACGATCAAGACATTCCTGTCATGCGTGCTTCGGTCGGTCAAGGCGCGGGCGCTTCATCGATTTACTGGGGAGATCAAGAAAAATTGACGGAACAAAATCTTAATAAACAAGAAGGCGAAATTATCAGAAATGATGATATTCAACTATTTGTACCAGGCTCTACCACGCAGCTAGCAACTAACTATACTGCGGAAATGACATGGACGCTAACTGCTTCTGTTGATAGTAGTGGCGAAACAGTAAATCCGTAAGAAGGATCATAGCTTGCAACAAGAAACAACTGGCAGGAATAGTAAATTATTCCTGCCTTTTTTGGAAGGAGAACCACTTTTGACTGAACAACGTATGAGAATGAAATGGATAAAAACGGTTACCTGTACGGTCATCCTACTATCATTCTTTTTTTCACCAAGATTGAGCTATGCTCAGACAGAATCAGAATTAAACTTCTATGTGACGCCTATCTTACCTGAAAGTCAGCTGGAAGGAGGGGCGTTAGGGTATTTCGATTTAAATCTTGGGGCGGGAGAACGTGATGAATTGGCTTTAGAGATCGAAAATGGTTCTGATCAAGCGATCGAAATAGAAATTTCTGCCCATACGGCATTTACGAATGTGAATGGTGTTGTGGAATATGGCCGGGATGCAGAATCCCCTGATCCGACTTTACCTGCATCAATTGATGAACTGGTAGAGGTGCCTGAAACCGTATCGTTCGATCCATTAGAAAAACGAATCATTTCTTTACCGATTACGATGCCAGAAGAGGAATTTAAAGGGGTTTTGGCAGGTGGCATTCGAATCAAAGAGGTTATTTCGGAAGAGGAGCAAACACAATCTGCTGAACAAGGATTAGGCATTCGGAATGCATTTTCCTATGTCATTGGTGTGGTAGTAAGCAACAATCGGTCCGCAACGGATCCGGGATTGGAACTGCTTGATGTTTTTGCCGATCAAGTAAACTACCGAAACGTATTTAGTGCTGTTATCCAAAATTATACTTCAACATTTGTCAATCAATTGGAAGTAACAGCTGAAATTCGATCTGTTGGCAGTGAGACGATTTTATATGAAACAAGTCAATCAGCGATGCAAATGGCTCCTAATTCACATATGCATTTCCCAATTCCCTTGAATGGTGATCGTTTTCGTAATGGGGAGTATGTATTGAATCTTACTGCGCGGTCAGGAGAGGAAGAGTGGTCTTGGGAACAGACATTTAGCGTAGAGGCAGAAGATGCTCGCCGCTTAAATGAACTCGATGTCACTGTAGATACGTCACTCAATTGGTGGATGATCGCCACGGCTGGTCTAATCAGCTTGTTTCTATTGCTTGCGATCATCCTAATTGTTCGTCAGAAAAAAAATGCAAAGGAAGGTGGGAAAAGTTGAAATGAAGAATACCTCACACAAGGTAATAATTGCGATCATTATTGGATTACTAAGTGTGCAAACTTTTTTTCCAAGTCTGAGCAGTTTACTATTGCCAGAAATCCACGCCATCGATCACACGATTGAACCATTGGACGAAACGCAGAACATGTCCTTGCTTGATAAAGCAACACAACCGATCCAAACAAAAGAATTTGACATCCATACCCCTTTTTTTCAGTTTCCAGTTAGTGTGATTGAAGGTGTCGTGGATCAACCGATCGATGTTTTCGTCGTATCAAGCCAACCGTTAGATGAGATTACGCTGGTTGTAGCGAAAGAAGCAGCGATCGTGGAAGAAGAATTTGCTGCAGAAGTGAAGAGTAAAAAGCTGTCTGAAGAAGAACAGGAATGGACGCTTACCTTTGATGAAGAGCTAATGGAGTTCGAGATTCCTATCGTCTTTAATAAAATAGGCGATTATCAACTGGTTATAGGTGAAGCGGAACTAACGATCGAAGTACAGGCAGAAGATGACGAGGAAGAGGACTCGGATGATGATGCAGATAATGAAACGATCGAGACAGAAGTCTCACCATCAGAGACGCCGCAGGAAGGGGAACGAACCACGCAACCTTCCAATGACGCGAACCTAAACGAGAATCAGCAAGACACAGAAGCTGATCAAGCAGAAGCGATTGCCCAATTGACAGAACCGGTCACACCGTTAAACGAAATCAGTCACCGGGATGTTTCCAACTGGCAAGAATTTATGGCGGCAATCGTGAATAAAGATGTAAATTATATCAATATCGTAAACGACTTTGAATCTTCGGATAATCCTACTCAAGGAGTTTCTGGAGTGGCTGTGGGAAGTGCAACTTCCAACCCAACAAATGGATTAGCCTATATTTGGACCAATGCTTCTGGAATTTCAAGAACGCTTGTGATCGAAGGCAATGGGTATCAAATCGACTTTAGAGCTGTTGCTGTCGGATTTTATGATAGTACCGTCAATAGTGCAACGCCGTGGGACATCACGTACCAAAATATCGATATCGTTCATGGCAACTATTATGGCTTCATGAATTTTACGAATATGAGCATTCCACAACAGAATCTATCCAGAATGCGCTACCATAACTTGACCAATGCGGGAAATCAATTGATTCACTCGCACGCAACACCTGTCGTTATGTCTGGCGAGGTAACATCGCATCAATCACCGACGTATACGTCCCGATCAGGACGAGTACAAACGATCAACGCAACGAATCAAGTAAATATGGAAATAACCCAATTAGAAGTTCTTGATAACGCAGTAGTTGACATGTCAACGATTAATGCGGGAAATATTTATTTGTACTATGCAACGGGTCGAATGATTATTGGCGATGATGTGAAAATGACCTTGCGAACAGCTGGCACAGGAGGAGAAGCCTATGGGGCAAATATTTACATTCAAAATGGTCGGATCGATATCGGTAATCGATCAGAGCTTCATTTGAATGCTCGAGCCAACTCCCCCGCAATCAGTATGTATGCTAGCGGCGCCCACTTTGAAATGTCTGAGGATAGCAAAGTGGTAATCAAAGCTGACGGACGTACCACAAGCCTCAATGGATGGGGCTATAACATTATCTACATGGGTGCTGGAAGCACGATGCTTATTGGAAATAAAAGCAGTGTCGAAATTGATGCAGTGAATCAAGGGACCACCACATCCGGAGTGATCCATGTAGCTGGTGCCGCCACATTTATTGTTGCTAAAGAAGGAATCTTGGATATTAAGTCAGACGGAACCAATCCCTCTCATTCCTTGATGACATTTTTGAGCTCGGCCTCAACCTTCACTTTTGCGGATGCACAACGCATCAATTTAGAGAAAACAAGGGCGGTTACCGGAAATGCAGCAAATAGCAGCCTTATTTCGATCTCCGGCAGCGGTGGGCTATTAGATGTGGATATTCAAGCAGCGAAACAATGGCGGCACGGAAACTTGACGGAGGAACCAGACTTCAGTTGGAGTCCAATCTTCAACTTAAAAGTGAATTTTGCCTCTACCTTGTCATCGATTTCGAATGTTTCTTCCATCTCTCAAGAGATCGTTGATCATTTTCGCGCGAATTTTACCACAAGAGCACAACGTATCCTATTTGAATATATTCCAGATGTCGAGGTTCATTTAGAACCATTAACGGAAGACCCGGCACTGGAAGGTTCAAGAATCATTAGGGGAAAAGCCACACCTTATAGTGTGATTCGTTTTGACGGAGATCCAGCGATTCCCGCACCGCAACTGCAATCACCTTCTTTTGATGATAACAGCTTGTTCCATCTTCAAGCAGATGCCAATGGTGATTTCAGCTTGACTTTAGCCGAGGGGGATCGGTTTACAAAACATAATACGGTGACGGCTTACGCTTTCTTAAATGGAAAATTTGATACAGCTGAAACAGTTGTTCAAGAGATTGCCACAATGAATCCACGAGATCCGATCGCACCAGATATTGAAGTGAACCCAGAAAATAAACCGGATATACCAGAACATTTAGGGTTTATCAGTATCGATTTCATCTCCCAGTATAGCTTTGGAGATGTATCAATAAGTGCAGATACCAAACAGTACAAGGCATTGCCGCAACGTCTTAGTAGTGCAGATGGCTCAGTAACTGAGGAACGGCCAAATTACGTGCAGATTTCTGACCGGCGCGCTCAATTTACCGGTTGGGAACTTAACGCGACATTATCCGCTGCAGGATTTCGTAATGATCGAGGAGAAGAACTTCGGGGTGCACGAATTATTTTAGAAAATGCAGTTATGCTGACGAATGCTGCCAATTCAGCAATTCCTCCCACTTATAGTGAATCAATGATCCTTGATCCTGGGGTACCCGCTTTGATCGCTGAAGCAGATGCAAATGAAGGAAGCGGTACCTGGATTCAGCGCTACGGGGATATGGGGACGATGGGGGATAGTGTCAAACTTGAAGTACCCATTGGATCAAATCCGCGTAACATGACCTACCAAGCAACAATTGAATGGGAGTTAAGTTTTGTCCCATCTACCGAATGATCAATGCTCAATCTTATCAAATGGAAGCTGTTGACGCCTATGACAGCTTCCATTCTTGATAGGAAGATAGTGAGTAAATCGCTTGAAAAGCAGTGGGTTTTACCGTTTTTTTGCGGTAGATCACGCTTGCTTCATAATAACCGCGAAGATATAGAGTTCACCTAAACTCGTGCAAAAACTATTCAAGCAGCTTTGAATCAGTTCGTCAGGTTTTGTTCAAAACCAATGATGCCAGCTGAAACAAGAGAAAGGAAACTGTATGAAGAGTAAAAAAAAGAAGTCATATCTGACATTATTCAGTGCTGGGATTTTAGCAAGCCAACTTTTTGTTTCTCCCGTATTGCTGGCGAAAGAAAGCCCTCAGCCTGATAACTATTCAGAAAATACAAATGTCGAACAGCAACTTGATGACCAAGATTCATCGGCAGCAGAAGACCAAGAAAGTCAAGAAGACGTCAGCAAAGAGCAAACGGAGGACTCGACCGAGTTATCCTCCGAATCAAATGAACCGCTTATGGATTCAGAAACAGCAGATCCCGTTGTAGAATCTCTTGATTCGTCTGAAGAATCAGACTCAACACAAACGACCGAGTCAGCGGAAACGACCGAACTAGAGGAATTAGAGTCCACGGAACCTTCCGAGGAAGAGGAAAAAATAGATGCTGAAACGGACGATCTAGAAGTAGAAACAGAGAACAAGCCAAAAGAGACCGACTTGATTGATGAGTCATTGGCACCAAAAGAAAATGAAATTTCAACTGAGAGCAACGAAAATACTGAAAATGCAAAAAAAGAGGAGCCGAAAACACCTCCGATTATTGCACCTGAGCAAGTAATAAACCCTGTCGTTCAATCACCAGATGCTACTTCTCACTTGAAAAATTCTTTTTATGATGGACGTACCATTGATTTACCAGAGAGTTTTCGGGCAGCGAAGATCGCAGATTCGAATCTGTTAGATTTCACCTTGCCGATATTAGCTGATTATGATGCCCAATGGCAAGCGGCATTGGTCTACGAGATCATCGGGCAAATTGGTGAACTAGAAGAACCATCGACAATGGACGAATGGATCAATGAACGGATCAAAGCGGTTATAGAAGGAAAAGCTAGCTGGATAGAAAAAGAACAGCAGGTTGAACAATTACAACCGGGGGATCTTTTATATGACGCAAATAAGTTAATCGGTATCTACCTCGCAGATGGTTACCAAGCAAGTTTAGTGACAAATCAAGAAGAGCCAACGAAAACTGCCATCGAAGTTCAGCGGGTTTCAATCGAAGAGCCGCTATCGATCAGACGGCTATCAAATCCTGAATTGGCTACATATGGCGAAAAGCTAGTTACTGAATATCCAGCCCCTTACGAATTTACAGTGAATCAAAAGACCCAGACGTTTATTGAAACATTGGCACAAGAAGCCCAAAGCTTAGGGCAAGAATACGATGTCTTTGCTTCTGTATTAATCGCGCAAGCGATCCTTGAAAGCGGCAGTGGCGACAGCGGGCTTTCCAGCAGTCCCCATTATAACCTTTTTGGGATCAAAGGCAGTTATCAAGGAAGCAGCGTGACTTTACCAACAATGGAAGATAAAGGCAACGGAGAACTATTCCAAATTCAAGCAGCCTTTCGTTCCTATTCAAGTTATCGAGATTCGATGGCAGATTATGTCAAATTGATTCGCGGAGGAATCACTGGAAATCCAACCTTTTATCAAGACGTGTGGCGCTCTGAATCAAAAAACTATCTTCGGGCAGCAGATGCTTTGACGGGCACTTATGCGACCGATGTTAATTATAGTAAAAAAATCAATTCACTGATTGCGGTCTATGGATTGACGCAATATGACCAAGTGATCGCAACAGAAACAGGCTTGTTTATCCAAGGAAAAGAACAAATTCCAGAAGAGTATCGCTCCCTCATGACATTTCCAGAATACAACGGTCGTGACTACAATCTTTCTGGTTCGTATCCTGTTGGACAATGTACTTGGTATGTGTTCAATCGGGTGAGTCAATTAGGCGGTCAAGTAGATGACTACATGGGAAATGGTGGTCAATGGGGCAATACCGGACGACGTTTAGGTTACAACGTCAGTCAAACGCCTAAAGCAGGTAGTATGATCTCTTTTGCACCTGGAACAGCTGGATCTGATCCTCGTTATGGTCATGTCGCTTTTGTTGAAGCCGTTGGTCCAAATGGTATTTTGGTTTCAGAAGGAAATGTCTATGGTGGAACCACAATCTCTTATCGCGTGATCAGCAATGAATTGGCGCACTCATCAAGTGTTTCATATATTATGCCAAAATAAGGATGGAGGGCTGGCAATATGAGTAAAAGGCATAGACAAATAGGTCTTCCTATCAGCGGTATCTTTTTGATGGTCCTTTTGCTTATTGCGTTTCTTCAGCCGTATCGACTGGCGTTAGTCAGAGGAACGTCCATGCTGCCGACGATCGAGGATCGACAAGTTGTGCTGATTCATAAAAAGCGCCAGCCAAATCGCTATCAGCTGATCGCTTTCGAACAGGAAGGAAAATTTTTGATCAAGAGAGTGATTGGTGTACCGGGGGATTCCTTCGTTCGTACACAGGAGCGGTTGTTGATTGGGGCGGAGGATACTGACTTTGATTTTTCATTTATGATCACTGTGAAGGATGAAGCCGTTGAGGCGTTGCCGATTCGGGGGTACCTCAAAGAAGATGAGTACTTTGTCGTTGGCGATGCACTGCTCACTTCAAGTGATAGTAGAGAATTTGGAATCATTTCAAGTAAAACCTTTTATGGTGTGGTGACCACGTTCTTCTGACACATCAGCTTTTTGAAAGGAAGTTTGCGATGATTCATTTCTTGCAACATATCAACGAGACTAAGTTTGTATCAAAATGGATGAATAAAACGAATTTTAGTTTTGATGGAAGGAAGAGACTGTGATTTTTATCTATATTGGGATGATACTGCTTGCCATTGGAGCAGGTAGTATCATCGGTTGGCGATTGTATCGAGAATATTTATTAAGAAAAGTTGAAAAGCAGCTGTCGTCAGATGCTTTATCCAAAAGGAAACTGCGTTTATTTAAGCACAACCTGCGCAGTGGGCACCTGCTAATTGTATTGGGCTGCAGTAGTGCCATAATCGTAAGTGTCTTGCTACTAACAGTTTTTCAGCTGACAGGCGGCATTCATTTGCAAAAGCTGCAAGAAGAAACCAGTCAATTGAAAGAGGAAGTCTTCGCGCTAAGAACTGAACAAACGGAATGGATGCGTATGCCGATTTTTGCATATCCTGAGAACGGCTTTTCTTTTGAAGCGATTGATTGGGAGCATTTACTCGTCTCCAATGATCGTGAAGCACAGTTTGCAGCTGAATATGAGTTGGCCTATCAGTTATCACCATATCTAGGTCGCACTGTAGCGATGATTTTTGTTGATCAGCCTTTGCAAGAAATCTCGATTGTTCTATCTAGCAAATTACCATCAATTGATGACTTAAACGGATGGGAAGAGAATTTTTCTCGTCTACTCCATGATATGTAGAACGTTCCCCTGATCACCCAAGGAACCTTCTCTGTCCAATTTTCCAAGGATTCTGATCAGTCCTTTGAGCAGACGATCATTCGTGACGAGAATGGGGTCTGGACCCTTTTAGAACGCAGATTCCCAAACACTGATGCTCAAGAAGTAGCCAACAACGAGAGGAGCGAGAGCATATCGTCTACTCCTCAAACGGATCAAAGTGAAACGATCAATACAAATGAACAAAAAGGCAGTGTGAAAAATTAATGATGAAAAAGAAAAACAAAGGTTGGTTTTCTGCCCAAAAGCTAATGGATGAAGTGAATCAATTATCCATAGAAGAGCTGAATGAATTTGAGGAGACAAATCAAGAAGAGGGAATCGTTGAGGATCAAGGGTCCGCAAAGGCTACCCCTGAAAAAAAAGAGGATAAGACCAATCGACCAGCAGACAATGAACTCCCTAAAACCCAGAAAGAAGCAGTAAAACCTGTCGCACAAACTTTCGCAAAACCGATTTCTCACCAAAGAGTGGCTGGAGATCAGCAGAAAGAGCAAAGTGTCAAAAAGATAGCAGTGCAGCAAAAGTCCTCTGGCAACCGTGATAGCTACGCCAAGGATAGTCAACTCGTTGAAGATAAAGGAGAACGTATGGAGAAAGAATTGAGTACAAACCAGACAAATAAGCAAGAGTCAAAAGAACAAGAAAAGGATCATATGATTGAAAATTTATCTTTTGAAATCAAAGAATTGATTTTAGAAAATGAGCAACTACAGGAAGAAAAAAATCAGTTAAAAAAACAGCAGAAGGTAGTGGCTCAACAAGAAGCAGAGGCAAAAGAATTAAAAGCTTCGCTAGTAGAAGCGAATAAGAAAGTCAAAGACCTAGAAGAGCAGCTTGCAAAAGTAGATACAGAAAAACTTGAAGTAAAAATCCAGCAATTAGAAGCCAAGTTAGCTGTTCAGCAAGAAAAAGAGCAACAAGAGAAACAAACTTACGAAAAGGAACGCGCTGAATGGACCTTGAAGCGGCAAGAAATCCAGCAGCTGCAAGAGGTAATTGCTGATTTGAAACAGCAATTGGCAGAAAAAGAAGAGCTTGCTGCAAATGTATCAGCTAGCGAATCAAATGAAGAAGTCGCAGAGCTTCAGGCGACAATCGAAGCATTAAGGGAAGAAAATGCAGCCCTACAAATCGAAAACGAGCAGTTCCAAACAGAAATCAGTGAGGTCTTAGTCTTTGCTAGAAGAAAAGCGAATCGCACAATTCAGGAAGCGAAAATCGAATCTGAACGAATGATCCGTACAACAGAAATGCGGATCGATGGGATTCATGATCGTGCCAAAGAGATTCTTTTTGAAGTGAACGAGACGAAAGAAAATGTGATTCACTTGTTTGACGATCTGCATAATCAAGTTTATCAGCTTTCCGATAAAAAATTGCTGTTTGAAGAGCTTGAAAAGTAAGCTTCTACATTTATATGGCAGTTAGTTATAAAAAAACAGTAGATCAGATTTTGATCTACTGTTTTTTTGCGATTCTCCATTATTCGACACTACCATCGTTTGGTTCCGGCGGGTCCGGTGGTGAGGAAGGATTATCCTCACTGCTGGAAGGTGTTGTTGAACCGGGATCCTGACTAGAAGCAGGAGGCGTAACGACCGATGATGAATCATCCTCATCAGGTGTTGTCACTGGTGGTGTTACTTCGCTTGATGATTCTGTTGTACTTGATGGTGTTGATTCGCTACTTTCTGTAGAAGGTGTCGTTGGTTCAACGTAGGAACTGCTGCTGGACGAACTTGGTGCTGAATAGCTTGGTTGGGTGTACGTCCCTTCAAGATAAAGCTCTCTTCCGATCCGTGTCAATCCGTCAGGCATTGTCCAGTCCGTGTTTTCTACAGAAGCAGAAACATAGCGCATCAATTCACGATAGACATCTGAAGCCACATGGGTACTACTATCAGTGATCGGTGTCATTTTGTCGTTGTAGCCTGTCCAAACCGCCAATGAGTAGGAGGGAGTATAGCCGGCAAAGGTAATATCAGGGTAGGCACCATTCGATGTATCCAGTTGTGCTAACTGGTCATCGGTGTAGTTGGACGTTCCCGTTTTCCCTGCTTGGTACAAACCATCGATTTGCGCGTTGGTTCCAGTTCCGACAGAAATAACATCTTTCAAGATATCGGTCACCATGTAAGCTGTCGTATCATCCATTGCTTCTTGACCAGAAACTTTAAAGGATTCTTCGTCTTCTGTACCATCTTGCATGACGATTTTATTGACGTACTGTGGTTCATAATAGGTGCCACCATTTGAAAACGCAGCATAAGCAGCGGCCATTTTCAGACTGGAGATCCCATACTTTGTGCCATCCAATTTATCCGTATTGCTGGAAATCGCATTGGATTGGGTGATCGTATCATATTCGATTCCTAAACCACTGAGAAAGTCTGCGATATTGTCCGCGCCGACTTCATCAAACAGCTTCACTGCCGGCACATTTCTAGACTCTGCTAGAGCGGTCCGCAAGGTGATATTGCCCATATATTGGCGATCCCAGTTGTAAACAGGAATATTCGTCCCTTTATACGTGTAAGGTTCATCTAAAATCATTCTACCCGTGGAATCTTGTAGAAATTGAAAGGCAGGGCCATAGTCTGTGATTGGTTTGACGGTCGAACCAAAGTCTCGTGCGACATTGACAGCCAGGTTATTTGCTAGAACATCATCAACATTACGGGCACCGATCTGAGCGGTCACCTTGCCTGTGTTAACATCAACTAAGGTAGCGGCAACTTGCATCTTGTCATCTGGGTAATCAACGTAGTCGTCACTGTTGACGATGTCATATAATCGTTTTTGTGCATCGATATCGACATTAGTATAAATATCTAAGCCGTCAGTATACACATCTTTCCCAGTTTTTTCTTTGACTTCAGCGATCACTTCGTTAAAGTAGTTGTCAAAGTATTTCCACTCTTGGTTTTCACGGGGATTGTCTTGCAAGCCTTCTTGAATATCCTCGGCAACGGCCGCATCATATTCCGCTTGCGTGATTTTTTCATTTTCCAGCATCGCACCTAAAACAACATCTCGCCGACTTTTCGCATTATCAGGATGCGCAAATGGGTCAAAAGCTGAAGGGGCATTTGGTAAACCGGCAATCAAAGCGGTTTGCGCAAGGTCTAGTTCAGCTAACGGCTTGCCGTAAAACTTCATTGCGGCCGTTTGCATCCCATATACACCATTGGACATATATACTTTATTGATGTAGTAAGTGAGGATCTCTTGTTTTGATTTCATTTGTTCAAGACGAACCGCCATCCATGCTTCTTGTGCTTTTCGACGTAATGTTTGGTCTTCAGCGCTGGTAGAAAAGAAGGACAGCTTGATCAATTGCTGTGTCAACGTACTTCCGCCTTGCATACCGCCGGTTGTGGCATTGGATAATGCGGAACCGACGATCCGAATCGGATCGACTCCGATATGCTGGTAGAAGCGGCGATCTTCGACAGAGACGATCGCGTCTTCCAGCAGTTGAGGAATCTCACTTGCTGTAATTTTTTCTCTGGTTTCACTACCGAATTCAGTGATCAATTCGCCATTTGACGCATAGAAACGAGAAGAAACCGTTGAATCCAAACGTGTTTCATCAAGTGCAGGCGCATCTTTGGCATACCACCAGAATAGCCCCATCCCGGATAGAATCCCGATACAGCCTAAGAAAAACAGCCCCATAAATACTTTTAAAAGAATACTCCCAATGCTTCGTTTGCCTTTTGCCTTAGGAGGCTTTGGTGCTTTTTTAGCTGTACCTTTTTTAGAATCATGCCGAGAGGTCCTCGATTGTGATCCATTTGCCATACTAATCATTCTCCTTCATCGTTAAAAATTGATCAACTGCTTTTAAATAGGGAATACGCGGCGCAATTGAAGGGATGATTTCAATCCCATTCGTTTCAATATAGGCCAGTGTCATTGATTTTTTTCCCGTTTCTTTTTGCAGGTGCCATTGAGAAACTAAGCACTTGCTATCGAGAAAAAAGCAGCGTTGTAGACTAGAAAACCATAAAAGAACAAAACATAAACCCGCTTGTTCCAAACAGTCTTCCATATGCTTGATTTGGTGTGGATGAAAATTTTTAAAGGGAAATGACGTTTTGTTTTGAGTCTCTTTCGCTTCAAAGTCGATATATTGCCCTTGATAAACCCCATTGTAATCAGTGGTGGATGCCTCACGGAAATAGGCTTCTTTGATTACGGCGGCGCTTCTTCTTGGATAATCTACTTTCACGATTTGAATTGGTGTCGGTTTCTTATGAATGACAGCAAGTTTCCGATTCAAATAATAAAGGTTGCTTTCATTGATCGCTTCTTCAAAACGCATCCCACGATTGGCATACGTTTTTGGCTTTATTAGTTTCTCTTGCATTTTTTGTTTTTTGCCGTCATCATAGGTAGTAGATTGTCCATTCGGGTAACGAATAACCATGTTGTTCACACTCCTAGGCAACATTATACCAAAAAGTCGTTTGGAAAGAAAAGAGATGACCAGAGAAACAATGAAAACCTTATACTTTACTGGCTATCGTAATTATGAATTAGGTGTCTTTCAAGCAAAAGATCCCAAGATTGCAGTTATTAAGAAAGTAATAATGTCGACTTTGACCAATTATGTCGAAGAAGGGTTAGAATGGCTCTTGATCAGCGGGAATCTTGGCGCGGAGCTGTGGTGTGCCGAAGCCGTTGAACAATTAAAACAGACATACCCAGAACTGAAACTAGGAATTATTTTTCCATTTGAAGGGTTTGGTGAAAATTGGAACGAAACAAATCAGCAGGCACTGCAAACAGCGAAGTCATTTGCCGATTATGTCAATGCCACCAGCCATAAGCCTTACCAAGACCCCAGTCAATTAAGAAATCACACGGCATTTTTACTGGAGCATACCGAAGGCGCACTTGTGTTATATGATGACGAATTTCCAGGAAAACCTAATTATTTCTTAAGAGATGCCAAAGCTTATAGTGAGCAAAATCCCTACTTTATTCATCAAATAACAATGGATGACCTACAAAACGCAACATTTGATAGTAATTTACTTTGATTTTCGTATATTTTTTGATAGAATGGTCTAGAAAGTGAAAACCATTTGGAATAAACAATGAGGTGTAAATAATGGCAAATTTAATTTATAGTCCAAAAGATATTCTGCAACAAGAATTCAAAACAAAAATGCGCGGGTATGATCCAGTTGAAGTGGATGAGTTTTTAGATAATATCATTAAAGACTACGAAAGCTACAATAAAGAGATCTTAGCCCTGCAAGAAGAAAATGACCGTCTGACAGCGAAAATCGATCAATTGTCGAAAAACCAAGCGATCGCATCTCGTGTTCAACAAGAAGCGCCGAAAAGCCAAACCGTTACAAACTTTGATATTTTGAAACGTTTGTCTAATCTTGAAAAAGAAGTGTTTGGCAAAAAGCTTGATCGTGAATCAGAACCTGTCACTCGTTCTTCTTCCTACAACAGCAACTATACAAATGCTGATTTTGAAGATGACAACGAAAAAACCCGTCAATTCTAATCTATTTTAGAAAAGATAGTTGTGGTTTTCGGGTAATTGCGGCATAACTCGATTATGCTGAGGAAAGTCCATGCTCGCACAAGCTGAGATGCTTGTAGTGTTCGTGCCTAGCGAAACCATAAGCTAGGGTACTTGAGAAAGTAACGGCAGGAAAAATGGCTAAGGTGTAAGCTATGCCAAAGTATCCTTGAAAGTGCCACAGTGACGAAGCAAGGCGGGAAACCGTCTTGGTGGAACGCGGTAAACCCCTCGAGCGAGCAACCCAAACAATGGTAGGGGCACTTTTTGCACGGAAATGAACGGAGCAAGAAGGCAAGTAATTGCAGATAGATAATTACCCAGTGTTTTCTTCTCCCTGAGGAAAATACGGACAAAACATGGCTTATAGAAAATCACAACCTATCAGGGAATCCTTCCAGCAACGGAAGGTTTTTTTATACCAAGAAGGAGAGCGTTATGACTGAAAAAACATTTAATTGTATTGCCACCGCTGCGAGCGGTTTAGAAGCACTAGTGGGCAAAGAATTACGGGATTTAGGGATCGAGTGTGAGGTTGAAAACGGCCGAGCGCGTTTTAAAGGGACGATGGAGACCATTGCTACCGCGAACTTGTGGCTCCGTACAGCGGACCGTATCAAAATCGTCGTCGGGGAATTTGACGTATTGACTTTCGATCAGCTGTTTGAAGAAGTTAAAGCGTTACCGTGGGAAGACTTTTTACCTTTAGATGCTGAATTTCCGGTAGCTGGAAAATCAATCAAATCAAAATTGTATAGTGTACCTGATTGTCAAGCGATTACCAAAAAAGCAATCGTCAATCGCTTAAGAGAAGTATACCATCGTCCAGCAAGTGTGCCGCTGACTGAAACGGGCGCTTTTTTCCAATTAGAAGTCGCTTTATTGAAAGACCATGCGATGATCACATTGGATACGACTGGCCCTAGTTTGTTTAAACGTGGCTATCGTTTAGAAAAAGGAGGCGCGCCGCTGAAAGAAAACATGGCTGCGGCTTTAGTGATGCTGACAAATTGGTACAAAGACAAGCCGTTTGTCGATCCCGTTTGTGGATCAGGCACGTTGTGCATTGAAGCAGCGTTGATCGGTCACAATATCGCCCCTGGCTTTAATCGGGAATTTGTTTGCGAAACGTGGGATTGGTTCCCAGCAGAAGTATTTGAAAAAGTACGGAAAGAAGCAGATGAAGCAGCAGATTATGATGTCGAATTAGATATTACCGGTTCGGATATCAATGGTCGAATGATTGAGATCGCCCGCAGAAATGCGGAAGAAATCGGTCTAGGAGATTCGATCACCTTCAAACAACAAGCCGTTAAAGACTTTAAAACAGAAAAAGAGTATGGTGTCGTTGTGGCTAACCCTCCTTATGGTGAACGCTTAGGAGAAGAAGCGTCCGTTCAGCGACTGTATCAGGAAATGGGCCAAGTGTTTCGGCCGCTAAAAACCTGGAGCAAGTACTTTTTGACCAGTGACTTGACTTTTGAGACCCATTACGGCGAAAAAGCGACAAAAAAACGCAAATTATACAACGGTGCGATTCGTACCGATCTCTTCCAATACTGGGGACAACGTCCGCCACGCAAAAAGGAGTCTGCTGAATGAAAGAACAAGAATTTCTGAAAGAATTAAAAGAAATCGATCTATTACAACAAGCAATGGGGATCTTAGGCTGGGATAATCAAACAGGGATGCCAGAAAAAGCCAGTGATTACCGTGCGGAAGTTGACAGCTATTTATATGGTCTATACTTTGATAAAAAAGTGGGGGAACCAATCCAAGAAGCGATCAGCTATTTCGGGAAACACCCAGATGAATTATCAGAAGTAGGGAAAGCTGCGTATCAATTAGTCAAAGAAGAATATGAATTGCAAAAAGATGTACCCAATGAGTTGGCGATGGCGGCTTCCGCAGCTACGTCAAAAGCACATACTGCTTGGCTCAAAGCCCGTAAAGAAAAAGATTTTTCTTTATTTAAAGACGCTCTTTCTGAAAACATTCGCTTGACGAAAGAATTGATTCCTTATTGGAAGAAAAATGAGCTGACGAACTATGACGTCTTGTTAAACCAATACGAGCCGAATATGACGGTTGAGATCTTGGATAACGTATTCTCACAAGTGAGAGACGGTATCATGGATATTCGTCGTCAATTGGCTGAAAAAGGAACAGCGCCAGACACTTCGATCCTTTCACGTAAGATGACCGAAGCGCAACAACGTAAATTTATCTCAAAAGTGATCGCCGACTTAGGCTATGACTTTTCTCGCGGCCGTTTGGATAATACGGTCCACCCATTCGCTACGGGGATCAACCACAATGATGTACGGTTGACCACACGCTGGAGCGAAACTGACTTTTCGATGGGACTGTTCGGTGTGATTCATGAAGCTGGTCACGGGATGTACGAGCAAAACATCGATGAGAAATACGAAGGCACGCCTGTTCATGAAGGGGCGTCCATGGGAATCCACGAATCCCAATCGCTGTTTAATGAAATCATTATCGGCAGCAACCGCAATTTCTGGGCAAAGCAATACCCATTTTTCCAAGAATGTGCGGAAGGCACGTTTGATGATGTGTCTTTTGACACTTTCTATGACTCCTTAAAGCACTCAAAAGCTAGCTTGATCCGTATTGAAGCTGATAGTCTGACATATGTCATTCATATTATTATTCGTTACGAGATCGAAAAAATGATCTTTAACGAAACCGTATCGATCGATGAACTGCCAAAAATCTGGAATGACAAATACGAGGAATATTTAGGGATTCGTCCAGAAAATGACTTGGAAGGGATCTTACAAGACGTTCATTGGTCAGGTTCAAGCTTCGGGTATTTCCCATCCTATGCTCTAGGATATATGTATGCAGCGCAATTACTCCACGCCATGGAAAAAGAAATTAATGTCGATGAAGTGTTGGCTTCGGATGATTATTCACCGATTCGTAAATGGCTGACTGAAAATATTCATCAATATGGCGCATCCAAGAAACCAAATGAATTGATTTTAGATGCAACGGATGAATTATTGAATCCTCAATATCTATTAGACTATTTACGCAAGATCTATTTTAGTGTCTATAAAATCAGCGAGACGCAAGATTTCGCTTAAAAGTAACGAGTGGAAAGAAGCTTCGCAAGACGTTGCCGCCCCAATTATTTCATGGGGTGCTCGTCTTGTTGAACTTCTTTTCCTTTTGTATCAATCACCATCGAAAAAAGAAGGCTAGCTGCTTTCATATCGAAAGAAGGAAAAAAATGAAGGAAGAAAACAATGTTGCCGATCTTAGCAAAGTAATTGCTTATGCCGAAAGTATTCTGGGGAATGATTACACAGGACATGGGTTTGATCATGTCAAACGAGTGGCTGGGTTAAGTCAAGCCATCATTGATGCCGACGAATTGGCAGTTGATTGCTTTGTCGTACAGGCGGCAGCCTATCTCCATGATACGGTGGATGACAAAGTTGTGGCGGATGTCACAGCGGCGTCTAACGAAGTGCGAGCTTGTTTGACCACAGCGGGAGCCAGTGAAGCACAAACGAAAGAAATTTTTTCTATTATCGAGAATCTGTCTTTTTCAAAAGAACTTTTGCAAGGCGCGCAAGTTGTCTCAGTAGAGGGCCGCGTCGTTCGTGATGCGGATCGTCTCGATGCTTTAGGTGCGATCGGTATTTTACGGACGAGTTATTTTGGTGGCAGTCATCAACACCCGATCCATGTCAGTGACTTAGCCCCGAAGACGTTTCAAAATCATGAAGATTACCGAAAAGGGACGACGGTGATCAATCATTTTTATGAGAAACTATTTTTGCTTCCTGAAAAGATGACCACGGCGTATGGCAAAAAAGAAGCCCAACGACGTGTGGCTTTCATGAAGGATTTTTTAGAAGAATTCTATGCAGAATGGGATGTCTAACTTTGTTTAGAGTTTTTTAAACTAGAATTCGATTATTTCCTTTTTCCTCCTTTGTTCTTTATAATAGTAAGTACAAAGGAGGGATGGAAATGTACTACCAACAGGCATTACAACCGAATGAATTATTGCCAGCGATTTCCAATTCAGGAGAGTGCTTTTTTGTCATTCGGGCTGAGCTACCCATCCGGCAATATCAAATCGCAGTCTATCTTTACGACGATCAATTCTTTTTGTTGCAAGATGATCGCTTGTTTGATCAAATCGACCAAATCTCTAGTGAAACATTAGGGGATGAAGAAGAGATTTTACCATTTATCGAAGAAGCGCTGGAAGAAAACCATTATTTATTAGTGGAAAAAGCGTTTATTCGTTTAGATCTATCTACTTTACAAAAGATGACCGATCTTACTAGTTTCGATATCTTGTTTTATGAATTTTTTGACTCATGGGGGGAAGAAGGATGAAACGGACTGAATACGTAACGCTACAAGACCAAACATTGATCGACCTATTCCAGCAGTTAGGAGAGGATGTTTCGAATCTCGAGCTGATCGATGAAGAAAAGAATATCGATGTGGTGGTTGTGTCGAATAGTGACTGGCAATATTTATTGGAGCAAGTCAATGATGATGTGAAAGAGTCTTTTGCTGATACCTCAGAGACAGACCTGGATGAAGAACTAGCCGACGAATAAACCTTTTTTTAGTTGATAAACTGTTTTACTACGAAAGTGGCGGATGGATCTTTAGAAGGGGTCTAGCAATCTAGGCAGCTTACCAAAAAAATACGAAGCGATCTCATTTCCCGTCAAGAGGAGCAGGATCAATTCGTATTTCTAGGTAAGTTGTTTTTATTTTGTCCGCAGACGAACGTTTTTGACTTTTAAATAGCCGCGAATCAAGTTGACAATCAGTAAAAGAATGCCCACAATCAATGGAATCGCTAATAAGTAAGGCGAGTAAAGGTGGGTTGCTTGCACGTGTTCAAGAGATGTTTTTTCCACTTCATTGATGGCTTGTTGAATGACTTGTAAACTAAATCCTGTCAGAAAACCAGCAATGATGAAAAGGACGAAGCCTAAATAGGGAATATCGGAAGACCGGCGAAAAAGAGCAAAAGCTGCATATAAAACCAAAAGGAATGCCGGTACGCCAAAGGCAAAATAGGGATTTAACATGGTTTTTTAACCTCCTTTTCTTTTATGATACTCCAAAATTTACGTTTTGGGAAATAGCGTGTAAGATAAAAAGAAAACGTGAAGGAGTTCTTTATGTCCGCTTATATTACCCCAATAAAGGTTGCCTTGCTGGTTTTTCCTTTCCTAGCATTGGCGATATCAATGATTTTTTTTGTTATCCAATATCGAAAATACGGTCGTTTTATCTTGTCACGCGCACTGGTTCTGTATTCATTTGTCTTCTATTTATTGTGCGCCTATTTCTTAGTTATCCTACCATTGCCCTCGATCGAAGAGGTAGCGCAGATGACTGGTCCTAAGATGGAATTGCAGTTAGGGGCATCGTGGCAACATTTTGTCCAACAGACCGTCTTAAACATTCACGATCCGCAAACCTATCTTCCCGCTATGAAGCAGGGGGTCTTCCTTGAGCCACTCTTTAATTTATTGTTGACCTTACCATTTGGGGTCTATTTGCGTTATTACTTCAAATGTTCCTTTTTAAAAACACTCGTTATTACGTTTTGCCTGACGTTGTTTTTTGAATTAACGCAGTTGACGGGACTGTATTTTATTTATCCTCGTCCGTATCGCTTATTCGATGTCAATGATCTCTTTGTCAATACAATTGGAGGGCTTGTGGGCTGGACGATCGCCCCACTTTTTACGTTCTTATTGCCATCAAGGGAAGAGATGGATGCCGATTCTTACGCCAAAGGCACTCGGGTGACTGTGACACGAAGGGTGTTTGCTTGGTTGATCGACTGGGGAATACTGAATGTGGTCAGTTTTATTGTGGTGATCGCTGTTCGTTTGCTCACTCAACAGACGGTACGGGACTTTAGTGGGGACTATTGGTACTTTGCTCTTGAAGTGTTGCTGTACTTTGTGTTGTTGGCTTACCTTGCCAAAGGACAAACGATTGGAAAAAAACTCGTACGAATCAAAATCATGCAAGAAGGTCGTGAGCGTGTCAGCTTGGGGGCTTTATTGAAACGCTATGGTTTGTTTTATCTGATTTATGCCAGCATCAGTCGGGTCAATATCTTTTTCGCACCGTTTCTTGAGTCCAACAATCTGCTGCTTTTAGTCGTTAGTTTGTTGATGGTAGTTATTTTTGGGTTGATCCAGTTTGGTTTTTACTTGAATCTCTTGTGGGCAGCAATAAAAAAAGAAAGCCGCTTTTTCTATGAACGCCGCAGTGCAACGTATACTATCAGTACGATCGATCCTCAATCGATTACAAAAGAAAGTTAGGAAAACAAGGCAACATATGCTATAATCCAAAGGATGCTAAAAGAAAGAAGGTGTTTGAATGTCTTTTGAGTCATTTAAATTTCAACCATTTATTTATGAAGCACTTGCTGATAAAAAGTTCTCTAAACCAACAGAAGTGCAAGAAAAACTGATACCTGTTATCCAAAAAGGACGCAGTGTTGTAGGGCAATCACAGACCGGAAGTGGTAAGACCCACACATTTTTACTGCCGTTGATGGATAAAATCGATGCCGAAAAAGATGAAGTGCAAGTAGTGATCACTGCACCGAGTCGTGAATTAGCCACGCAAATCTATCACGCCGCAAAACAAATCGGCGGATTTCATGATCCTGAAATTCGAGTGTCAAATTTCGTCGGAGGAACAGATAAGCAACGTCAATTAAGCCGTCTGCAAAATCAACAGCCCCATGTCGTGATTGGGACACCTGGTCGTATCCTGGATATGATCAACGAACAAGCGTTAGGGGTTCACACTGCCAATGTATTTGTCGTGGATGAAGCAGACATGACCTTGGATATGGGCTTTTTAGAAGAAGTCGATCAAATTGCGGGGCGTTTGCCTGAGAAACTACAAATGCTGGTTTTCTCCGCAACGATTCCAGAGAAATTGCGCCCATTCTTGAAAAAATACATGGCCAATCCATTGATCGAAGAAATCAAATCGAAAGCAGTCATCTCTGATACGATCGAGAATTGGTTGATTTCTACCAAAGGGAAAAATACCAATAAATTGATCTATCAATTATTGACTACAGGCCATCCCTATCTTGCCATCGTTTTTGCCAACACGAAGAGCCGTGTGGATGAAATTACGGATTACTTAAAGGAACAAGGCTTAAAAGTAGCGAAGATCCACGGCGACATCAGTCCTCGTGAAAGAAAACGGATCATGCGCCAAGTGCAAAATTTGGACTACCAATATGTTGTCGCAACAGATTTAGCTGCGCGAGGAATTGATATTGAAGGGGTTTCTCATGTCATCAATGCTGAGATTCCAGCTGATTTAGACTTCTTTATCCACCGTGTTGGTCGGACCGGTCGAAACCAAATGGATGGGACCGCGATCACTTTATATGATCCAAGCGATGAAGGGGCAATCCAAGCCATCGAAGATCTAGGGGTTGTTTTCCAACCGAAGGAAATCAAAAATGGCGAGATCGTTGCGACTTACGATCGGAATCGTCGGCAAAAGCGAGAAAAATCTCGTGACGAATTAGACCCAACCTTGATTGGCTTAGTCAAGAAAAAGAAGAAAAAAATCAAGCCTGGCTACAAGAAAAAAATTCAATGGGCTGTTGATAAGAAGAACAAAGAAAAACGGAAGATCGAACGTCGTCAAACGACTCGAACGGCCCGTAAAAACAAGAAAAATTCGAATAGCTAATGCTTAGCAAAACAGCAGTCAAGGAAGAGAACTACTCTTCCTTGACTGCTGTTTTTAATTGTTTGGTCATTTCTACACACAATACGCCATCTTCAGCATAGGGTTCAGATGTTTTTTGATACCCACAGGATTCATAAAACGCACAAGCGTCGATCTCTGCGGATAACACTGATTGGAGGGCACCCTCTTGGACACCACGCATTTCGAGATAATGCAATAATTTGGTGCCGTATCCTTGGTGCCGATAGGCCTTAGCTACGCAAAAGCGATCAGGTTGCAGGGTGTTTGGCGTAGAGAATTGATATCTGATGGTAGCGATCGATGCGTTTCCATCTAGCCAAAGATAGTATGGGCAAGTTTGGTCTTTTTCATCAAATTCCCATTCTATAGGGATTTGCTGTTCTTCCACAAAAACGGCTTGCCGCAGGGCGAAAACCGCTTGTAGCATCCACGGACTGCGTCCAAAATAAAGCATCCGTCGTTTTCCTCCTTTTTCGTGGTATACTCGTTATATAGTAATTGTAGCAGATGAGAGGAGAAATGACGTGGATTTTTTTGAGGCGTTACAATGGTCAAATTGGAAGACACTGTCCTTTGAAATCAAAGAACAGCTGATCCAGCAAATTTTAATGTATTTTGTCAGTCCTTTAAAGGAGATCACCGATGTCCATTTTAGTCAGTTGACGTATGCAGGGTTGAAATGTGCTACCTTTGAATTAACGATCGATGGCGAAGACTTTGTCTTTATACCAGGGAACTCTGAGGCGATCTTAGGTTGGGATCTCGGTGTGCAAGGATTACCAGCTACTTGCTGGAGTAAAAATTGGCAGTCAGCCCCCAACGAGATCATTCGCCAGCTGGAAACAATCTATGAGTTAGAAACCAGCCAGGATTGGGGGATTTTTGTCAATGAGTCTACGAGCCCTTTGCGCAAAGCTGTGATTGATCCTATGCTAGTCCAAAAAAGTTCTCTGCCTGCTGGCGCAAGGTATATCGGGCAGTTAAATACGATCACTGGGGAGTTTCACGGGTTAGTCGATCAATTCAGTGTTTTCGAAAAAGAGCTAAAGGCACAATTCACAGCACCAGCGTCCTTTGAGGAAAGCTTGCGTTGGGAATTACCCGCTTTTTATCACGAAGAGAATCGCTATTTTGCTGCACTCGAGCCGTTATCGGAAACCTATCAGTTATTTACCCACGAATCCGTCAGTCAAACAGAATTGAAACAGCAGTTAGACAAACAAGGCTTTCAGCTGCTATCAGAGGATCAATGGGAATACGTTTGCGGTGCTGCGACTCGGCGACTTTTTCGCTGGGGCAATGAAAAGTCCTGCGACGATGGTGTCTCTTTGTCAACCGCTGAATTGCTTGAACCGAATTTATTTGGCTGCACCTATGGGCTTGCGGATGCGTGGGAGCTGACAGATGGCTTGTCTTTAAAAATGGAGAACTGGCAGATTTGTGGGCATCCCTTATTCGATGCCTTGCCATATGCCAGTTATTACCGTTCACGGAAAATGCTGCAGCCAGATCAAAAGCTTTCTCCCCAGAGCTATCGTTACCGCAAAGCGATTCTGATCAACAAAGAACGGATTTGAGGATTGACTTTTTCGAAACATTTCCTTATACTTTGATTGACGAAGGATATGGTCGGTTTGATGATTCATTACAGAAAGTTTTTCATTGCTGAGAGAAAAACATGAATTCGGACGGATTGCTCCCTTTGGTGCTCAACTGCAGCAGAAATGTTGCCGTCCACTCCGCGTTAACGAGTCTAAGAGGTAATGAGTCACATCATTGCAAGCAAGGTGGTACCGCGTATCGACGTCCTTGCTCTGCAATGGTGTTTTTTTATCGTCAAAATGACTCTACAGGAATAAGAGCGCCTTACCAGCAATTTTGTCAGCCCCTGTATCTTAAGCGAACACAGAAGAAAGTAGGAGAATAACGTGAAACAATTATCCAGTGCAGAAGTACGCCAAATGTTTTTGGACTTCTTTCAATCAAAAGGACATTCCATCGAGCCGAGTGCGTCCCTTGTTCCAGTCAACGATCCAACCTTGTTATGGATCAATTCAGGGGTGGCAACGCTAAAAAAATATTTTGATGGCAGTGTTGTTCCTGAAAACCCAAGAATTACCAATGCGCAAAAATCGATTCGGACTAACGACATTGAAAACGTTGGAAAAACAGCAAGACATCATACGATGTTTGAAATGCTAGGCAACTTTTCAATCGGCGATTACTTCAAAAATGAGGCGATCCATTGGGCATGGGAGTTTTTGACCTCACCAGAATGGATGGCTTTTGATCCAGACAAATTATATGTCACGGTTTATCCAAAAGACACAGAAGCAAAACGGATTTGGGCAGAAGAAGTCGGCTTACCAACAGAGCATATCGTTGAGATTGAAGACAACTTTTGGGACATCGGTGCAGGACCTTGTGGACCGGATTCAGAGATTTTCTATGACCGTGGTCCTGAGTTTAATGACGTAGCGGAAGATGATCCCGAAAACTACCCTGGTGGCGAAAATGAACGCTATTTGGAAATCTGGAATCTGGTCTTTTCAGAATTCAATCATCAACCAGATGGCTCCTATGAACCACTACCACATAAAAACATTGATACGGGGATGGGGCTGGAACGAATGGTTTCCATCGTTCAAAATGCACCAACCAATTTTGAAACAGACTTGTTTCTGCCGATCATTAATGCAGTGGCAGATTTAAGCGGTCGTGTGAACTACGGCGACAGCAAAACGACAGATATCTCCTTTAAAGTGATTGCAGACCATATCCGCGCGCTTTCTTTTGCGATCGGCGATGGGGCACTTCCTTCAAATGAAGGCCGTGGCTATGTTTTACGTCGTTTATTACGTCGTGCAGTCATGCATGGGAAAAAATTAGGGATCGATACTGCCTTCTTATACAAATTAGTACCGATCGTTGGCGAGATCATGGAAAGCTACTATCCTGAAGTACTAGAGCAGCAAGAATTTATTGAGAAAGTGATCCGCAACGAGGAAGAACGTTTCCATGAAACGATCAATGAAGGGTTAGATATTTTAAATCAAGTGATCGCCCAAGTAAAAGCAGACGGTCAAGATACGTTAGCTGGTCAAGATATTTTCAAATTGTATGACACTTACGGCTTCCCAGTTGAATTGACAGAAGAAGTGGCGGAAGACGAAGGGTTGAAAGTGGACCACCAAGGGTTTGAACAAGAAATGGATGCACAACGTGCCCGTGCTCGTGCGGCTCGACAAACGGAGCTTTCAATGGGCGTACAATCCGCTTTATTGACAGATATCAAAGTAGACAGCCGTTTCGTTGGCTATGATTCACTTGAAGCAAACAGCGAATTATTAGTGATCATCCAAGACGAAGCGTTACATGATTCTGTTTCGACAGGTGAAGCAAAACTGATTTTTGCCGAAACACCATTTTACGCAGAAATGGGTGGACAAGTTGCGGATACAGGCACGATCGTAGCAGAAGATGGTACGATTGTAGCGGAAGTGACGGATGTCAAAAAAGCACCGAACGGTCAGTTCTTGCATACTGCTACAATCAAAGCGCCACTAAAAGAAGGCGTGAACTATTTCTTACAAGTGGATCAGCATCGTCGCAATAAGATCATTAAAAATCATACGGCGACTCACTTATTGCATAAAGCCTTAAAAGAAGTATTAGGCAGCCATGCGAACCAAGCAGGTTCATTAGTTGCTCCAGGACATTTGCGCTTTGACTTTAGTCATTTTGGGCAAGTGACCAGCGAAGAGCTGAGCCAAATGGAACAAATCGTCAACCAGAAAATTTGGGAAGCTCTTCCTGTTGTGACGATCGAAACGGATATCGATACCGCAAAAGGCATGGGAGCGATGGCACTCTTTGGTGAAAAATATGGGCATGACGTTCGCGTCGTCAATGTTGCCGATTGGTCGATCGAATTATGCGGGGGAACCCATGTAGCAAATACGGAGGATATCGGTATTTTCAAAATCGTTTCTGAATCAGGGATCGGTGCTGGTGTTCGTCGGATCGAAGCAGTGACTAGTCAAGAAGCTTATACGTTATTTCATGAAGAAGAAGCGCAATTAAAAGCAATTGCAGGGATCGTTAAATCCGCCCAATTAAAAGAAGTCGTTGCGAAAACAGAACAACTGCAAGCGCAGCTGCGTGAATTGCAAAAAGAAAACGAAGCTCTTGCCAGCAAGTTAGCAAACCAGCAAGCAGGGGATGTTTTCAAGGATGTCAAAGAAGTAAATGGTCTGCGTCTGATCACAGCAAAAGTGACTGTAAAGGACATGAACCAATTACGTCAACTAGCTGACCAATGGAAACAAAAAGACCATTCTGATATTTTAGTGTTAGCTACCGCGAATGATGGCAAAGTGAATCTTTTAGCTGCCATGAACAAAGCAGCCAACGAAAAAGGATTGAAAGCAGGCGATTTGATCAAAGAGATCGCGCCTAAAGTTGGCGGCGGCGGTGGCGGCCGTCCTGATATGGCACAAGCCGGCGGGAAGAATCCAGAAGGAATCGCAGCAGCGCTTGAGACAGCAGCAGCGTGGTTAGCTGCCAAGTAAGCACACTATGGTTGAATCTGTACCCGCGAGTTCCTTTCCTTTAAGAAGATAGGTGAAAGAGGAGCGTAGGTCTTTAACACATTCCTTTTTTGAACGAAGATGACGGAGGGGGAGACCCTTCCGTTATCTTTTTCCTTTTTTCCTACGTGTTATCTGAAAATGCGTTTGATAATTGAAGGGAATTCGCTTTTTTTTCGAAAAAACGATACGAATAGTTGTTTAATTGAATTCCTTCGGGGTAAAATAAGAAAGATGGTTTTTTGAGAGGGTGATGATTTGCTAAACTTTTTTTTAAATCGCAGCAAAAAAAATGGTGTCTACGAACGTACAGCCATCGGGAAGTTAGCAGGCAGCCTCGGGTTGCTTTCCAACCTACTATTATTTGCTGGGAAATTTATCATTGGCTTATCTGCCCAGTCTGTTTCGATTATGGCAGATGCCATCAACAGTCTTTCAGATACCGCTTCGTCTATTTTAACATTGATCGGTTTTCGGATCTCTGCGAAACCAGCCGACAGTGAACATCCATATGGTCATGAGCGATTTGAAGCCATCAGTGGGTTTGTAGTATCTTTGATCATCACGTTTGTTGGCGGCCAATTTCTCATCAGCTCTGTGCAACGCATCATGGAACCGACGAGTATCCGTCTTTCCCCACTATTGTTTATCGTTTTGGTCTTATCGATTTTGATCAAAATCTGGCAGGGAGCGATGTACCGCAAACTGGCGAACCTGATCGGCTCTCAAACACTTAAAGCCAGCGGACAAGACAGTCTCAACGATGTGTATACAACGGGGGCAGTTTTGTTTTCAGCGACGATCGAGTGGCTGACTGGCCTACGTATCGATGGCTTTGTCGGCTGTCTGATTGCCTTGTATATTTTGATTAGCGGAATCAAAATGATTCGTTCCTTTATCAACGAATTATTAGGGGCACGCCCAACCCAAGAAGAAGTAGCTGCCATGGAGCAACGCTTGGATCACTATCCGACGATTCTCGGTTACCATGATTTACTGGTTCATAATTATGGACCGAAAAATCGCTTTGCCAGTGTGCATATCGAAGTGGATGAAACGTGGTCTTTACGAGAAGCGCATGAGGTGATTGATGCGATTGAACAAGATTTTCGCCAATCTTTAAAGGTCGACCTGGTCTGTCATCTTGATCCAGTACCAATTCAAGATCAGCAGTATCGGCATTTAAAAAAAGAAGTGTCAAAGATCATTCGCTTCGTTGACCCACAGTTACGGATGCATGATTTTCAGGTCAAAGGAGATCTGTTGGCTTTTGATTTAGTGATTCCCGCAAAATCGGCGTATAGTGATCAAGAAATCGAAGAAATGCTGAAACAAAAAATCAAAGAAACACTAGGGGACTATGAATTGAAGCTTGCTTTCGATCACAGTTACCTATTATAGGGTTACAGGATATAGGAGGAAACTATGATAAAAATGGATATGAGCATGATTTCCACGGTATTATTGGCACTTTTGTTTATTAATACGATCGCTGCCTTTATTACTGTTTTTCGGAAACCACGCTCGATTGCAAGTGTCTTTGCTTGGATGATGACGTTGGTATTCATCCCCGGCATCGGGTTCTTGTTGTACTTGTTTTGTGGTCGGGGGATCGACGGAGAAATTATTTATAAATTTAGTGAGCACCACCAAAGTAGGATCAATGAGTTGAATCAAATCATCAAAGTGCACAATTATTCTTTTCCTGAACATCCTTACTCAGATGACAATCATCTATTAGAGCGCTATTTTAAGAACCTTGATGAATCGCCCTTGACGAAAGGAAACAAAGTAGAATTTTATACAGATGGAAAAGAAAAATTTGCAGCATTGTTTGAGGACATGAAGCAAGCAGAAGATAATCTGCATGTGGAGTATTATTCGTTTTTTAATGATGAGATCGGTGGCCAATTCTTGTCAATCTTGATCGATAAAGCCCGTGAAGGTGTTGAAGTGCGTTTGGTCTATGATCCATGGGGGTCACCGAAGGCCAATCGGAAATTCTTTCAACCGTTGATTGATGCCGGTGGAAAAGTCGTGCCTTTCATCACTTCGAAGAACCTGATCCGCAACACACGATTGAACTACCATCTACATCGAAAAATCGTTGTGATCGACGGTCAAATCGGATGGACTGGCGGCTTTAATGTCGGCGATCAATATTTAGGGAAAAAGGCCAAATTTGGCTATTGGCGAGACACCCATGCGAGAATCGTAGGTACTGCCAGTTTTACACTACAAGAGATTTTTATTCGTGACTGGAACGCATCTGTAAAAAGAGAAGAGGATCAGCTGGAATACGAGGATCGCTACTTTATTCTACCGCCGAAAGAGCGCTCTGGAAATGTCGATTTGCAGATCGTCGCTGATGGGCCTGAAAGTGAGACCCAAATTCTCAAAGGCGGTTTTGTAAAAATGATCTTAGCTGCCAAAGAATCGATTTGGATCCAAACGCCTTATTTGATTCCTGATGACAGTATGATGAACGCATTGGAAATTGCCATCCACTCAGGTGTAGACGTCCGAATCATGATTCCATGTATGCCTGACCACCCATTCATTTATCGGGCAACACAGCATTATGCCAATTACTTGCATCGCCGTGGTGCAAAAATCTACATCTATAACAATGGTTTCCTCCATGCGAAGACGGTCATGATGGATGATACCATTAGTTCCTTTGGGACGACGAATCAAGACATTCGGAGTTATGCCTTGAATTTTGAAGTCAATGCCTTCGCCTACGATCACGATGTCACGCAAACGTTGAAAGGCTTCTTTGAAGAAGATATGGCACAATCAACATTACTGACGGATGAAATTTTGGCGAAGCAATCTTACTGGTTGCGCTTCAAACAAAACTTCTCTCGGTTATTGTCTCCGATCCTTTAATTTCATCGCTTTTGCTAATCCTTGGCGTGCCAAATGGTCGGCACCTTTGTTTTGACTCTCAGGGACCCATTGGATGATTGCTAAAGCGAACTGTTTCAACAAGTATTGAATTTCTGTTAAATAATCAGAAAAAGCAGGGTTTTTGGTATAATTCTTGTCGATGGTCTGCGCAACGACTTTGCTGTCGGTATAGAGCATAATTGTCTGTTCCTGTAAACCTTTGTCAATCAGCAGCTGCAACGCGTTGACCATCACAGCGAACTCTGCTTGGTGGTTGGTTGAATCAGGTAGCGGAAACGCAATTTGTTCATGCAGATCAGTACCGACAATGACGATTCCACCGCCACTAGGGCCGGGGTTGCCTTTCGTGGAAGCATCAAGATAAACTTTTAACATTGTCTCACCCTTTTTTGATATGATAAAGATAGTATACTAGAAATTTTATGTTGTGAGGAACTTTTATGAAGCGTAAATTGTATTGGCAACCGGAAGCTGCTACAGCGATCATTTATTGGTCGTTTACTATGATGATATTATTTATCAGTTTGATTCTTTCGTTAGAAAATACCAGACCTTATTGGAAAAGCAACCTCGTTTTAGCCGTCTTTTTCTTTTTTGTATGGTTAGGGATTCACCGAAGCATGCTCATCAGGAATGATTTGCTCCTGATTCGCTATGCGCGCTTATGGAAGAAAAGCCTTATTTCTTTACCTGAGATAGAAAAATGGCAAATTATAAACCGTTTAATAAGCATTACCGATCATCAAAAAACATATACCTTCACGTTGCGTAAAAAAGATGTGGCATGGTTAGAAACTTTTTTTCAAGAAAAAATCCCTGAAAAAAGGGTGCAGATCGAAACCAACGAGTAATTCATAGGAATCTAGAAAGCAACGATCACTCCTTTTGGCGTTACAGCCTTAGGAGGGACGTTGTTTTTTGTTTACATAAAGGATTCGTGAAACTTCTTGTAAAAGTGTGAAAAATCACTCTTTCTTTCTGAATAAAATCAAGTATAATAAGAGCATAGCAAACAAAATACATTTTAAAGTGCTAAATAGTTCGTGAATTGAGGGTAAAAATGAAATCAGATATCGAAATTGCACAAGAATCAATGCCTAAACCGATTATTGAAATTGCTGAACCACTTGGTTTGACAGGCGATGACCTGGAACTTTATGGCAAATATAAAGCAAAAATCGAATGGTCGGCAATCAACGAAAAAGCAAACAATCCGCTGGGTAAACTCATTTTAGTCACAGCGATCAGTCCGACACCCGCTGGAGAAGGCAAGTCAACCGTGACCATTGGACTTGCAGATGCGTTAAATCAAATCGGCAAGCAAACCGTCATCGCCTTACGTGAGCCATCTTTAGGACCAGTAATGGGCATCAAAGGCGGCGCCACCGGCGGCGGCAAAGCACAAGTGTTGCCGATGGAGGACATCAACTTACACTTCACTGGCGATATGCATGCGATCACAGCAGCAAACAATGCCTTGTCTGCATTGATCGACAATCATATCCAGCAAGGCAATGAGCTGGGGATCGACGGACGTCGGGTCACATGGAAACGGGTTGTCGATTTGAATGATCGAGCGTTACGACAAGTGATCGTCGGTCTAGGGGGACCGTTACAAGGCGTTCCCCGAGAAGACGGTTTTGACATCACCGTTGCTAGTGAAATCATGGCGATTTTGTGCTTGGCAACAAGCATTGATAATTTAAAAGAGCGATTAGGAAAGATTTTAATTGGTTATTCTTTTGAGAAACAACCGATTTACGTAAAAGATCTGGCGGTCCAAGGTGCTTTAGCCTTACTTTTAAAAGATGCCCTCAAACCGAATCTTGTTCAAACGATTGAAGGAACCCCTGCGCTGATCCATGGCGGACCTTTTGCAAATATCGCTCATGGGTGTAATAGTGTCATCGCAACCGAGACGGCTTTGCACTTAGGCGAATACACGGTGACCGAAGCTGGGTTTGGTGCTGACTTAGGGGCAGAGAAATTTCTTGATATCAAAACACCGAACTTATCAAAGGCACCAGATGCGATCGTAGTAGTAGCGACGATCAGAGCACTGAAGATGCATGGTGGGGTCGCTGTGGCTGATTTAGGGACAGAAAACTTAAAAGCATTAGAGTTAGGCTTCAGTAATTTAAAGCGACATGTTGAAAACATGCGTAAATACGGGATTCCAGTTGTCGTTGCGCTTAATGAGTTCTCACAAGACACCGAAGCGGAGCGAACATTAGTCGAAACCATGTGCCAGCAAATCGACGTCACCATCGCACGGACAGCCGTTTGGGCAGACGGTGGTGCAGGTGGAACGGATCTAGCAAAAGCAGTGGTTCAAGTAATCGAGGAAAAACCTGCCAACTATCAACGCTTGTATACCGACGATTTGCCTTTAGCGGATAAAGCTTCTTTGATCGTGCGGGAAATCTATGGCGGGGCAGAGGTTGAGTTTGCGCCGAAAGCCAAGGCACAGTTGCAAAGCTTCAAAGAACAAGGCTGGGATCAGCTGCCGATCTGTATGGCAAAAACCCAGTATTCCTTCAGTGATGATCCAAAGCGATTGGGCGCACCAGATGACTTTACAGTAACGATTCGCGAATTCGTGCCAAAATTAGGGGCTGGCTTTATCGTAGCCTTGACAGGTGCCGTGATGACGATGCCAGGATTACCGAAGAAACCTGCCGCCATCAATATGGACGTGACTTCTGATGGCCAAGCGATCGGTCTTTTCTAAAAGAGCTATCACAAACAAAGAAGGCATTCGCGGCATTTGAAACGGAAAAACGGAAAGAGATGATTTGAAAGGACGGGTGCAAGCGGCATTCGTCTTTTTCTCGTTCATTAGACGTGATGGAAGATAAAAGTAGGGATTCTTGTTATAATAATCAAGGAAGCAAGCAAAAGTCTATTTTCTTTCTTTTGATAATCAAGTATACTTAACCAATTGAGGTGATCTTTGTCAATGGAGCTACAACTAACTAGGAGGACTGGTTTTTATGGAATGGGCAGTCCCTTGGAGGTCATGCAAGGAAAAAAAAGAATCGCTGCCATCAATCATCAGCAAACGATTTTTTTGGGGCTAGCTGAGCAGACGCCGATTCGTGTGCGCATGTTTTTTTTAGAAAGTCAGCCTTTTCAGTTACCAAAAGGCCAATCAGCGCTCAAGCTGGAGGTCGTGATGAATCCTGCGCTTAAAAGAATATATATCGGCTTTTATTTAAGCCTTTTTCTCATGATGGGGGTATTGGGCTTATTATCCATCTCCCTTTACTCGTTGCTTTTTGTCGGTGTGTATTTAGTGGCATATTTTGTCTTTGTTTTGATTTATTTAAAAAAAGCGTATCTTATCAAGGAGGTTCCTCATGGCTAGTGGTGCAGATCAATTTTTGAGCAGTTTCAATCGAATTGAAAAGCGGCTTCGTGACGAATTGGATAATCCGCGGAATATGGGTTTTTCTGAAATGGTTCGTCGCTTGTCAAAAAGCAAAAATATCAATGTCAGAAGAGCAGAAGATGATCTATTACAAATGGCTCAGCTGCGCAATGCCATCGTACATGAAAAAATCGGAGAAAACTTTGTCATTGCGGAACCGAATGAATGGGTTGTCAATCGCATCCAAGAAATTGAACGCTCCTTACTGGCACCTGAAAAAGTCATGCCGCGTTTTGCGAAACGAGTGACTGGTTTTGAAAAGCACCTGCCATTACCAGAGTTATTGAAAATCGTTGCCCAAAAGCGCTATTCACAATTTCCGATCTATGATAATGGTCGATTTTTGGGCTTGATCACCTTGCGGATGCTGGGATACTGGTTAGCGAAAGAAAGCCTCCATGGTGAAATCAAGTTGGCAGGCAGAACGGCAGATGAATTATTAGCAGGAGATGGGAAACGATCGAATTATTGTTTCGTGTCGGCTGAAACGGCCATCGTAGAAGTGGAAGAATTGTTTCAAAAAAATGCCCTGCTTGAGGCGGTTTTGATCACCAAGGATAAAAATCCGAATGGAAATCTCTTGGGCATCATCCGTCCGCGAGATATTTTTAAAGAAGAAAGAGTGGAAAATTTATGATCGCGTTGTTTTTTTTGTTAAGTGCTGTTGTCATTGGCTTGGATCAATGGCTGAAAATTTGGATCGTTGCCAATTATCAACTGGGTGAAACACATTCTCTGATCGACAATGTGTTGTCCCTGACCTATCTTCAGAATACGGGCGCAGCTTGGAGTATTCTAGAAGGAAAAATCACCTTTTTTGCGATCATCACCGTTATCGCGGTTGCTGTTGTTGTTTACCTATTGTTTCGCTACCAAAAAAGCAGCCTATGGTTTCGTTTCGGACTGGCGTTTGTTCTAGGTGGGGCGATCGGTAATTTTATCGATCGGTTGCAGCATGGCTTTGTGGTCGATATGTTCCAGCTTGATTTTATCAATTTCCCAATTTTCAATATCGCTGATATGTCATTAGTGTTCGGGGTGATCTTGATTTTTATTTATGCACTGGTAGATGACGAAGCAAAAGGGAAACAAGGAGAATCAAATGGAAAAGCAAATTGAAGTAATCATTAAAGAAGAAAATGGGCGGGTCGACAAAGTGTTGGCTGAACGCTTGCCAAATCATAGTCGGTCACAAATCCAGCAGTGGCTAAAAGAAGATGCGGTCACATTGAAGGGCAAAACGGTTCGGGCAAATTATAAGGTAAAAGCAGGTGATCACTTGATCATCCAAGTACCAGAACCTGAAGTTGTAGACTTACAACCAGAAAATATTCCTTTGACGATCGTCTATCAAGATGCTGATGTGGCAGTCATCAACAAACCGCAAGGGATGGTGGTTCATCCATCCGCTGGGCATCCAAATGGCACCTTGGTTAATGCGTTATTGTACCATATGAATGATTTATCCACGATCAATGATGTTGTTCGGCCAGGAATCGTTCATCGAATCGACAAAGATACGTCGGGTCTGTTAATGATCGCCAAAAATGATCAGGCACATGAGTCGTTAGCGAAACAATTGAAAGACAAAACATCGTTACGCAAGTACGTAGCATTGGTTCATGGTACGATCAGCCACGAAAAAGGCACCATCAATGCACCAATCGGTCGATCAAAAGTCAATCGCAAAATGCAAGCCGTGATCGAAAATGGCAAACCCGCTGTCACTCACTTCACCGTGTTGGAGCGCTTCGAGCAGTTCACCTTAGTAGAACTACAGCTGGAAACAGGAAGAACCCATCAAATAAGAGTCCACATGCAGTACATCGGTTTTCCGCTAGCTGGCGATCCGCTATATGGACCTAAACGCACGCTAAAAGGCAATGGGCAGTTTTTACATGCCAAGCTTCTAGGCTTCACCCACCCAACAACAGGCGAGTCGCTGGTCTTTGAAGCGCCATTACCAGAGCTGTTCGCCGACACGTTAAAAAAATTGCGAAAAAATGATTGATTTTTTTGTGTGAGAACTGTATAGTAATTGTAACAACTAAATAGCTCCTTTAAATGTAGTCCCGTGAGGCTAAGAAGGAATGAGTAAGCAGACGACTCCCGCGTTGGAGATTCGAACCCTTACTAGATGATAACGTGTACCCAAAATCCACAGAATGGGATTTTAGGCAACGATCGGAAAACATGACTCCTACCTCAAGCAGGTAGGAGTTTTTTTATGTTCAAAATTAGGAGGGAATAACATATGGCAGCGAAAGAAGTAGTAGATGCAGTAACAATGAAACGAGCGTTAACGCGGATCACCTATGAAATTATAGAAAGAAATCGCGGCATTGATAACTTGGTGCTGGTAGGGATCAAAACCCGCGGCATCTATATCGCGCAACGAATAGCAGAACGTTTAAAACAACTAGAAGGCGTAGAAGTACCTGTCGGTGAATTGGACATCACCTTGTACCGAGATGACAAAAAGACAGAAGATGATCCAGAGATCCATTCATCAGACATCCCGACTGCCATTGATGGCAAAGAAGTCATCTTGATCGATGATGTCTTGTTTACAGGACGGACGATTCGGGCAGCTTTGGATGCCATCATGGATATTGGTCGACCAAAAAGAATCTCACTCGCCGTTTTAGTTGACCGCGGTCATCGTGAACTGCCGATTCGGGCAGATTTTGTTGGAAAAAATATTCCAACTGCTTTAAGTGAAGAAATTATCGTGGAGATGGAAGAATCAGATGGTTCTGACCGGATCATGATCAATAAAGAAAACGACTAGGAAGAAGAGTGACAGCAACATGCAGAAGCAAGAATTTCGTAATCCAGACGCAGTTTTAGACATCAAAGATCGGCCCAAAGCGCTGCCTTGGTTAGGCCTAAGCTTACAACATCTTTTCACGATGTTTGGGGCAACCGTTTTAGTTCCGATCCTCGTTGGGATCAACCCCAGCATAGCATTAGTTAGTTCAGGTATTGGAACATTGGTTTACTTGGTCACGACGAAAGGGAAGATTCCAGCGTATCTAGGCAGCAGCTTTGCGTTTATCGCAGCGATGCAGATGCTGATGAAATCTGACGGCTACCCAGCTATCGCACAAGGCGCCATCACGACTGGGTTGGTCTACGTGATCGTTTCGATGATCATTAAACGTGCAGGTGCTGCTTGGTTGGATAAGATCTTACCACCGATCATTGTCGGTCCTGTGATTATGGTGATTGGATTAGGGTTAGCCGCTAACGCAGCTCAGAATGCGATGTACAATGACTCAGTCTACGATTTCAAGTACATTCTGGTAGCCTTGGCTACCTTAGGATTAACGATTTTCTTCAATATGTTTCTGCGAGGGTTCTTAGGACTGATTCCGATCCTTCTGGGGATCGTGGGCGGATACTTGATCGCCTTAGCAGCGGGAATCGTCGATGTACAGCCCATCATTGACGCCAACTGGTTTGGCATGCCGAGCTTCGAGATTCCCTTCATTAACTATGAACCAAAACTGTATCTGAATGCGATCACGACGATGGCGCCGATCGCTTTTGTTACCATGACCGAACACATCGGTCATCTGATGGTCTTGAACAAATTAACGAAGCGGAACTTTTTTGAAGAGCCAGGCTTGAACCGAACACTTTTGGGCGATGGTTTTGCTCAAATCGCAGCTGGTCTCGTTGGGGGACCCCCAGTGACAAGTTACGGAGAAAACATCGGGGTTTTAGCCATTACACGCGTCCACAGTGTGTTCGTCATCGGTGGTGCGGCAATTCTAGCCATCGTACTAGGCTTCGTTGGAAAACTAAGCGCATTGATCTTAAGTATTCCTGGTCCAGTCATCTCAGGGATCAGCTTCCTGCTCTTTGGCGTCATCGCTGCCAGCGGGTTAAAAATTTTGATCGACAATAAAATCGATTTTGATCGTAAAAAGAATTTGATCATTGCGTCAGTGATCCTTGTGGTAGGAATCGGCGGGCTTGTCTTCACGGTCGGGACCTTCACCTTATCCGCAATGGCGTTAGCAAATGTCCTAGGAATCTTCTTGAATCTTATTTTACCTGACAGCTCTCGCAGCGAAGAAAAATAACTTGTGCCAACTCATCGTTTAAACAGAATCAAAGGAGGAATTCATTCATGATTATTCAATCCGAAAGAATCAGCTTAAAGCATCTTTTGACGGTCGAAGCATTGACAGACCGTGAAGTGATGGGACTCATCCGCAGAGGACAAGAATTCAAAAGAGGGGCGAAATGGATGCCCCAAAAAGAACAATATTTCGCAACAAATCTCTTTTTTGAGAACAGTACCAGAACCCACAAAAGCTTCGATGTTGCTGAGAAAAAACTAGGGATCGAAGTCATCGAATTTGAAGCCTCCACCAGCTCTGTTCAAAAAGGCGAGACCTTGTATGACACGGTCTTGACGATGTCGGCTTTAGGTGTAGACGTTGCGGTCATTCGCCACGGCGATGAAAACTACTACGACTCTTTGATCCAAAGCAAAACGATCCAGTGCAGTATCATCAATGGCGGGGACGGCAGCGGCCAACACCCAACGCAATGTTTGCTAGATCTGATGACAATCTATGAAGAGTTCGGGCACTTTGACGACTTGAAAGTCGCAATCGTAGGCGACATCACCCACTCACGGGTCGCAAAATCAAACATGCAAATGTTGAAGCGTCTCGGCGCGAAAGTCTTCTTCTCAGGTCCAAAGGAATGGTATGACGAAGAATTTGAAGTATACGGTCACTGGATGCCACTCGACGAATTGGTCGCAGAAGTCGATGTCATGATGATGCTTCGTGTCCAGCACGAGCGCCATGATGGAACGGAAAGCTTTTCAAAAGAAGAATACTTAAAAAATCACGGATTGACCGTCGAACGCGCCGCAAGAATGAAAGAGCATGCGATCATTATGCACCCAGCACCAGTCAATCGCGATGTGGAGTTAGCTGATGCCTTAGTTGAAAGCTTACGCTCGCGAATCATCACCCAGATGTCCAATGGCGTCTTTGTTCGAATGGCAATTCTTGAAGCGGTGTTGAACGGTAAGGCCTAACAGGCAAAAAGGAATGAATTAGAGGAGGAAGTTTACATGAAAACGCTCATTAAAAACGGTAAAATCATCAAAAAAGACAATCACTGTGTTCCTGCAGCAATTTGGATCGAAGACGGAATCATTCGCGGGATCGGTACAGAATTTCCCGAAACAGATTTTGACGAAGTCATCGATGCCAAAGAGCAATTGATCACACCAGGTTTAGTGGATGTTCATGTACACTTCAGAGAACCGGGCTTTGAATACAAAGAAACAATCGAAACGGGCAGCATGGCAGCCGCTCGTGGCGGGTTTACGACAGTTTGCGCAATGCCAAACCTTGACCCAGTTCCTGATACACCAGAAAAATTAGCAGCTGTTTACGAAAAAATCAACGCAGATGCATCAATCAATGTCTTACAATACGCCCCGATCACCGAAAACTTGCGCAGCGAAACGTTGACGGATGCAGCTGGAATGAAAGCCGCGGGGGCATTTGCCTTAACAAATGACGGTGTCGGGGTTCAGACTGCTGGCACAATGTATTTGGCAATGAAGCAAGCCGCCGAAAATGACTTGGCATTGGTTGCCCATACAGAAGATGATTCCTTACTCTTTGGCGGCGTGATGCATGCTGGTAAAAAAGCGGAAGAACTTGGATTGCCAGGGATCTTGAGTGTAACAGAAGCATCTCAAATCGCTCGGGATGTGCTTTTAGCGGAAGCAACAGGAGCCCATTACCATGTCTGCCATGTCTCTACGAAAGAAAGTGTTCGAGTGATTCGAGATGCCAAAAAAGCTGGGATCCATGTGACAGCCGAAGTTTCTCCCCACCATTTGCTTCTCATCGATGAAGATATTCCTGCCGATGAAGGCTTTTGGAAAATGAACCCACCGTTACGTGGGCAAGAAGACCGTGAAGCGTTGATCGAAGGTCTGTTGGATGGCACGATCGATTGTATCGCAACGGATCATGCCCCACATGGCTATGAAGAAAAAATGCAAAGCTTTTTAAAAGCACCCTTTGGCATCGTCGGATCAGAATATGCCTTCCAATTGTTGTACACTCATTTTGTGAAAACAGGACGCTTTACCTTGCAGCAGCTAGTGGATTGGATGACCGTGAAACCAGCGTCGCTCTTTGGTCTAAGTGCTGGAACGATGATGGTCGGAGACAAAGCCGACCTGGCAATTTTTGACTTAGAATCAGCTTATAACGTGGATCCTAAGCAATTCCTATCAAAAGGAGTCAATACGCCTTTCGGTGGATGGACGTTATATGGGGATACGAGTTATACATTTGTAAATGGTAAAACAGTATGGCAAAAAGGTGGGCAATAATATGAAGCGTTGGCTTATTTTAGAAGATGGAACATACTTTGAAGGCGAAGGGTTTGGTGCCAGTGTCAATGTTTTTGGTGAGATCGTTTTTACCACAAGCATGACAGGGTATCAAGAAGCCATTACGGATCAAAGCTTTAACGGACAAATCATTACGTTTACGTATCCGATGGTTGGCAATTACGGCGTCAACCGAGACGATTACGAATCAATTTCACCGACTTGTAAAGGGGTTGTTGTGAAAGAACACGCGCGTCTAGCAAGCAATTGGCGGAAGCAGCTGACGTTAGACGAATTTTTAAAACGCAAAAATATTCCAGGGATCGCAGGAATCGATACACGAGCGCTGACGAGAAAGATTCGTCAACACGGGACCATGAAAGCGAGTATCGTTGATGCAGGCGATGTCTTTGATCATGCCTTTGATCAATTAAAAGCGGCGGTTTTACCAACCAATCAAGTGGCACAAGTTTCTACCTCAAAACCTTATCCAAGTCCTGGAACGGGTCGCAATATCGTAGTCATCGACTTCGGCTTAAAGCACAGTATTTTACGGGAGTTGTCACGCCGCAACTGCAATTTAACGATTTTGCCATACAATACGACAGCCCAAGAAATTTTAGACCTCGCACCAGATGGTGTAATGCTGACGAATGGACCAGGCGATCCCAAAAGCTTGCCAGAAGCAATTAAAATGATACAAGGGATTCAAGGCAAGGTACCAATCTTCGGGATTTGTTTAGGCCATCAGCTCTTCTCATTAGCAAATGGGGCAGATACCTATAAAATGAAATTCGGTCACCGCGGATTAAACCATCCGGTAAGAGAGATCGCCACTGGTCGGATCGATTTTACCTCACAAAACCATGGCTTTGCTGTGGATGAAGCATCCATCGATCCAGAAAAACTAATGGTAACCCACGTCGAAGTAAACGATGGCACGATCGAAGGGGTTCGTCATCGCCGTTACCCCGCATTCAGTGTCCAGTACCACCCAGATGCGGCACCGGGCCCGCATGATGCAGTCCACTTATTTGACGAATTTTTAGAGATGATCGATGCATGGAAGGAGCAGAACTAATATGCCAAAACGTACAGATATCAAGAAAATCATGGTTATCGGTTCTGGACCGATTATTATAGGACAAGCGGCAGAGTTTGATTATGCCGGTACACAAGCTTGTTTAGCTTTACGAGAAGAAGGCTACGAAGTGGTGTTAGTCAATTCGAATCCCGCAACGATCATGACGGACAAAGAAATTGCTGACAAAGTCTACATTGAACCAATCACATTTGAGTTCGTCTCACGGATTTTACGTAAAGAACAGCCTGATGCAATTTTACCGACATTAGGCGGACAAACGGGCTTGAATATGGCGATGGAATTAGCCAACTCAGGTATTTTGGATGAATTAGGAATTGAGTTGCTAGGAACCAAATTAGCAGCAATCGACCAGGCAGAAGACAGAGATCTATTCAAACAATTAATGGAAGAATTGGATCAACCGATCCCAGAATCAGAAATCGTGTCAACGGTGGAAGCAGCAGTTGAATTTGCGAAAAAAATCGGCTTTCCAATCATTGTTCGTCCAGCATTTACGCTAGGAGGAACGGGCGGTGGCATGTGTAACAATGAAGAAGAACTTCGCCAAATCGCTGAAAACGGCTTGAAGCTCTCGCCAGTGACCCAATGCTTGATTGAACGGAGTATTGCTGGATATAAAGAGATTGAATATGAAGTGATGCGAGATTCTGCTGACAACGCGATCGTCGTTTGTAATATGGAAAACTTCGATCCAGTCGGTATCCACACCGGCGATTCCATCGTCTTTGCGCCGAGCCAAACTTTGTCAGACCATGAATACCAAATGTTACGGGATGCCTCATTAAAAATCATCCGCGCGTTAAAAATCGAAGGTGGCTGTAACGTTCAATTGGCGCTTGATCCTCATAGCTTCAACTACTATGTCATTGAAGTAAATCCACGGGTCTCACGTTCCTCTGCGTTAGCAAGTAAAGCTACAGGGTACCCGATTGCCAAACTGGCAGCGAAAATTGCCGTCGGTTTAACATTGGATGAAATGAAAAATCCA
Organism: Enterococcus sp. DIV0213h; assembly: GCF_051711285.1. Lineage (NCBI taxonomy): Bacteria > Bacillati > Bacillota > Bacilli > Lactobacillales > Enterococcaceae > Enterococcus > Enterococcus sp. DIV0213h. The sequence goes on along the minus strand of NZ_JBIOMH010000001.1, from coordinate 1,930,430 downwards.
GTCACAGAAACGACGTATGCAGAATTTGAACCCGCCCTTGACTATGTCGTCGCAAAAATTCCTCGCTGGCCGTTTGACAAGTTTGAAACTGGGGAACGTCGATTAGGAACACAAATGAAAGCGACTGGTGAAGTGATGGCGATCGGTCGTAATATTGAAGAGTCATTATTAAAAGCCGTTCGTTCATTGGAGATCGGCACACACCATATCGAAATGAAAGAATTAGAAGCTCTTTCTGACAATGATCTGATGGAAAAAGTCATCAAAGCGCAAGATGATCGCCTATTCTACGTCATGGAAGCCATCCGAAGAGGGTACACCATCGAAGATTTGAACGAAATGACGAAAATCGACTTGTTCTTCTTGGATAAGATGCTTCACATCTTTGAGATCGAACAAGCATTAGCAAACGAACCACATTCCCTTGATGTGTTGAAAAAAGCCAAGCAAAACGGCTTTACGGATAAAAAGATTGCTGAGCTGTGGGAAACCACGGAAGCTGAGATCCGCACGCTGCGTCATGAGCAAAAGATTTTGCCCGTCTACAAAATGGTAGATACATGTGCCGCAGAATTTGAATCAGCAACACCTTATTTCTACAGCACCTATGAGTTTGAGAATGAAAGCAAGCGCAGTGAAAAAGAATCTGTTCTTGTCCTAGGTTCTGGACCGATCCGAATCGGACAAGGGGTGGAGTTCGACTATGCAACAGTGCACTCGGTGAAAGCGATCCAAGCTGCTGGCTATGAAGCGATCATCATGAACAGTAATCCTGAAACGGTTTCGACTGACTTTTCTATCTCCGACAAGCTGTACTTTGAACCATTGACCTTAGAGGATGTCTTACACGTCATCGATTTGGAACAACCCATTGGGGTCATCGTCCAATTTGGCGGGCAAACGGCGATCAACTTAGCAGAGCCTTTAGTAAAAGCTGGGGTCAAAATCTTAGGCACCAGCATTGAAGATCTTGATCGTGCCGAAAATCGTGATCTCTTTGAGCAAGCATTACAAGCGCTAGATATTCCGCAACCACCAGGGGATACAGCGACGAACGAACAAGAAGCGATCGCCATCGCTCAAGAAATCGGCTATCCTGTTTTAGTCCGCCCAAGTTATGTCTTAGGGGGACGTGCGATGGAAATCGTGGAAAACCAAGCCGATTTAGAAGATTATATGCGTCATGCAGTGAAAGCATCACCAGAACATCCTGTTTTGGTCGATCGTTACTTGGTCGGTAAAGAATGTGAAGTCGATGCTATCTGTGACGGCAAAACTGTTTTGATACCTGGAATCATGGAACATATCGAGCGTGCAGGGGTCCATTCAGGAGATTCAATGGCGGTCTATCCACCGCAAAATCTTTCGGATGAACTAATTGTTACGATCGAAGAATATACCAAACGCTTGGCATTAGGTTTAAATTGTATCGGTATGATGAATATCCAATTTGTCATCCATGAGAACAAAGTGTATGTCATTGAAGTAAATCCTCGTGCTAGCCGAACCGTACCATTTTTAAGCAAGGTAACAGAGATCCCAATGGCCCAAATTGCCACGAAGGCGATTCTCGGGGAAGAGATCACAGCGTTAGGTTATCAAGACGGACTTGCCCCAACACCAAATGAAGTACACATCAAAGCACCTGTCTTCTCCTTTACAAAACTTTTAAAAGTCGATACTTACTTAGGCCCTGAAATGAAATCAACGGGTGAAGTAATGGGATCAGACAAAGATTTGGCAAAAGCACTTTATAAAGCTTTTGAGGCATCAGGCCTGCATATTCCTGAATTTGGAAAAGCACTTTTCACCGTTGCAGACGAAAGCAAAGAAGAGGCAGCAGCACTGGCAGCGCGTTTCGTAGAGGTCGGCTTCACCTTATTGGCTACCAATGGAACCGCCGATTACTTTGAAGAAAAAGGACTACAAGTGACTCGGGTTGCCAAGATTTCCGAACAGCAAGCAGAAGAAACGGTTGTTGATTTGATCCGTAAAGGAACGACCCAAGTAGTAGTCAATACCATGGACAAAGATCGCCAAAATGCAACGGAAGACGGATTTATCATCCGCCGTGAAGCGGTGGAACATGGTGTACCGACCTTTACTTCTCTTGATACAGCGGATGCGATTCTAAAAGTGATGGAATCCCGCAGTTTTTCAACGAAAGCAATTTAACGCAGATAAAGGAGTTTTTTGATGAAGCAAGAAATCATGACCATCAGCAAACAGCGTCAACTGGCACCGCGGATTTTTGAAATGACATTGACGGGTGAATTAGTCAATGAGATGAGGACCCCAGGGCAATTTCTACACCTGCGGGTTCCTCAAAATGCCTTTCTTCTTCGCCGACCGATCAGTATCAATCATATCGATGCTGAGAAAAAAGAATGCCGAATCATTTATCGGGTCGAAGGAGATGGCACAAGAATTTTTTCAGAAATGACTGTTGGTGATCCAATCGATGTGATGGGGCCGTTAGGAAATGGGTTTCGCTATCATCATTTAAACCAAGGGGACACTGCATTTATCGTAGGGGGCGGTATCGGTGTACCGCCGCTCTATGAATTATCGAAACGCCTGACGCAACAAGGCGTCCACGTCATTCACTTTTTGGGCTTTGCCAGCAAAGACGTCATGTATTATGAAGAGGAATTTCGCGCACTGGGAGATACGAGGATCGCTACCGATGATGGCAGCGCGGGTTTACAAGGAAATGTTGGCAACCTGTTATTAGCTGCAGAGCAAACACCTGCGGCGGTCTTTGCTTGCGGAAATAACGGTCTTTTAAAAACCACCGCCCAGCTTTTCGAAGACCTTCCAGATGTTCAATTATCCATGGAGGCGCGAATGGCTTGCGGGATGGGTGCCTGTTATGCCTGTGTTTGCCATACGAAAGATGATGAACAAGGCACAAAAAGTGTCAAAGTTTGTGACGAAGGGCCTGTATTTCAGGCGAGAAAGGTGGTCATTTAATGTCGATCAATGTCGAGCTACCCGGATTGAGTCTAAAAAATCCGATCATGCCTGCCAGCGGCTGTTTTGGGTTTGGTGCAGAATATGATAAATATTATGACATCAGTCAATTAGGTGCGGTGATGATCAAAGCGACCACACCTGAACCACGTTTTGGCAATCCGACCCCAAGGGTAGCAGAAACGCCTAGCGGTATGTTAAATGCCATCGGGTTGCAAAATCCTGGGTTAGAAGCGGTCATGAATCAAATTTTACCCGACTTAGCTCAAAAACACCCCGATTTGCCAATCATCGCGAATGTTGCCGGTTCGACCGTCGAAGATTATGTTCTTGTGTGTCAGGAAATCAGTCAGGCAGAAAATGTCAAAGCGATCGAATTGAATATCTCTTGCCCGAACGTCAAGCATGGCGGCATCACGTTCGGAACCGATCCTGCGGTTGCTGGTGCATTGACTGAAGCGGTCAAAAAAGTCTCGCAAGTGCCGATCTATGTCAAACTTTCGCCGAATGTGACGGATATCGTCCCAATTGCACAAGCGATCGAAGCAGGCGGCGCCGACGGGTTTACGATGATCAATACACTTTTAGGCATGCGGATCGATCTAAAAACACGGAAACCAATTTTAGCTAACCAAACAGGGGGCTTGTCTGGTCCGTCAATCAAACCAGTGGCGATTCGCCTGATCAAACAAGTGGCGCAAGTTTCTCAATTACCAATTATTGGCATGGGGGGCGTGATGTCAGTGGATGATGTCCTTGAAATGTATCTGGCAGGTGCTAGTGCTGTTGCAGTCGGAACCGCAAACTTTACCGATCCTTACATTTGCCCAAAGTTGATTGAAGAATTGCCTATACGAATGGCAGAATTAGGAATCCCTTCTTTGGAACAGCTGATAAAAGAAGTGAGAGAGGAGCACATGTGATGAGTGAACGGCCAATTATTGCCTTAGATTTTCCTAACAAACAGGCTATTGAAACTTTTTTAGCGCAATTTCCTATAGAGGAAAAGTTGTTTGTGAAAGTGGGAATGGAGATTTTCTACCAAGAAGGACCAGCGATCGTTACTTGGTTAAAAGACTGTGGTCATGATATTTTTTTAGATTTAAAACTACATGATATTCCCAATACAGTAGGACGAGCAATGGAACGCTTAGCTTCTTTAGGTGTGGCTTTGACGAATGTTCATGCAGCCGGTGGGATCGAAATGATGACTGCTGCTAAAAAAGGCCTGCAGCAAGGAACCCCCGCAGGGCACAAAGTTCCTGATTTGATTGCAGTTACCCAATTGACCTCCACTAGTGAGGCACAAATGCATCATGATCAGCAGATCATGACGTCACTGCAAGAAAGTGTCATGCATTACGCCACTTGTGCCCAAAAAGCTGGGTTAGACGGTGTTGTTTGCTCCGCTCACGAAGCAAAGCAGATCAAACAAAGGACAACGGATGCCTTCATACGCTTGACGCCTGGTATCCGACCAGCTGGCAGTGAAGTTGGTGATCAAAAACGGATCATGACACCTGCACAAGCTCGTAAAGCAGGGGCTACCATGATCGTTGTGGGACGTCCAATCACCCAATCTAAGGCACCGTATGAAAGTTATCTGCAAATAAAACAAGAATGGAAGGAAGCTAGCCAATGAAAGAACAATCCAATCAAATCGCCAAAGATCTTTTAGACATCGAGGCGATTTTCTTACGACCGAATGAACCATTTACTTGGGCAAGCGGCATCAAAAGCCCTATTTACTGCGACAATCGAATTACTATGAGTTATCCACATGTACGTCGCGCCATTGCGAAAGGCTTAGCTGCAGTCATCAAAACGACTTACCCAGAAGCAGAAGTGATTGCAGGGACCGCAACAGCTGGGATTCCCCATGCTGCATGGGTCGCTGAATTGTTAGATTTGCCAATGGTTTATATTCGCAGCAAAGCAAAAGAACACGGTAAAGGCAATCAAATTGAAGGGCGTATTCAACCAAATCAAAAAATGGTCGTCATTGAAGATTTATTGTCAACAGGTGGGAGTGTCTTAGAGGCTTGTGAAGCAGCCAAAAGAGAAGGAGCCGATGTATTAGGCGTCGCTGCGATCTTTACTTACGAGCTGCCTCAAGTCCAAGAAAATTTTGATCAAGCAGGTTTATCCTATGTGACTTTGACAAACTATACAGCGTTGATCGAGTCGGCTTTAGAAACGGGTGCTATTCAAGAATCTGATGTTGCCCTGTTACAAGAGTGGCGTAAAGATCCTGCTGCTTGGTTGAGTGAATAAGGAATTGAAATAAGAAACGGATATGTGAGGGAATGACCAAGCATATTCGTTTTATTTTTACCTATTTTCTGATAGCATTGGGAGAAAGTTTTTTGATAGGAAGGTCTATACCTTGCTGTCAACTTGAATTAGGAGGCTGTTTTTTTTGAAAAGAAATATGGACGTTCCCTGGAGTTATTCCGGAGACAATGGACCTGAACATTGGCACACTTTGTGCGACTGGTATGCACAAGGTGCCGAATTTCCTTACCAATCCCCAATCGCTTTAGTCCACGATGAGACCGAAGAACCCATCGATCAGGACTTGGCTTTTCACTATAAACGAGAGCGGTTCACGGAAAAAGAATTCAAAAATACGATTCACTTCGTTCCTTATAACAAAGAAAGCTATGTCACATTTAAAGGGATCAACTACTATTTGACGGATATTCATTTTCACATGCCGTCTGAACACATTATCGATGACGAGCAGCAAGAGTTAGAGTTTCACCTCGTTCATATGAATGATGACGGTGAAAACTTGGTGGTGGGTATCTTATTCAAACTGACGGATAAACTCAACTGGATCTGCAATCAGCAAGACGACAGCATCTGGGACTTTGAGAACCACACCCAATGGTTTGATCCGAGCATGTTCTTGCCAGAACGTACCCACCATTTTCATTATGTTGGTTCCTTGACGACCCCACCAACGAAAGGGCCAATCAACTGGTTTGTCTTTGACTGGATTGGGGAGATGAGCCGTCGCTTCATTTTAGAATTCCGCGAAGAAGTATTAGAAAATAATAATCGCCCATTACAAGACCGCAAAGATCGGCCTATTTATTTCTATTGATTTATAAAAATGGTTCCTTTTACGTATTTTTTTCGGACTTCTCTTCTGATTATCCTATAAAACCCGACGTAGTGGGAACCTTCAAGCAATACAATAGTTTAAAACGAACGGAAAAAAAGACGAGAATCCTCGTCTTTTTTTATTTTCATAGGCATCGAGCACAAAGACTATGCTAAACTAATCAATAAGCAGGTTTTAAGTATTCGTTTTATTGTGAAATAAAACACAATTGAATCAATTGAAAAAGAGCAGACACGGTAAAGCTTTTTTAGCGAATTATTTTATAGTAAAAGAAAGGAAATTCATATGCATGCATGGGAGGCAATCCAAAAATCAATCGATTATATTGAAGACAATCTTACCGAGCCGTTAGAGATCGAAACGTTGGCGCAAGTTGCATCATTGTCCGTTTTTTATTATCAGCGCTTATTCACTCGTTTGGTTAAAATTTCTGTTAGGGAATATATAAAACTGCGTCGTTTGGCAAGAGGTGCGCTTTTATTGAAAAACCAAAAGAAGCGAGTCATTGATGTCGCTTTTGAAGTCGGCTTTAGCAGTCATGCCGTTTTTTCAAGAACGTTTAAAACGGTCTATAGAATTTCACCCTCGCTTTATCAGAAAAAGCCCATTGGCTTACAAAACTTTGATAAGCCAGATCTTTCATTAGGATATATTGTGACGGAAGAGGGTATCCCATTGATCAGTGAAGGGGTTGTTTTAGAAATCCAGAAAAAAAGCAATCCGCATCCACTGGTCTTCTATGGGATCGTCGGTTACTACCCATTCAACTATGGGAAAATGCTAGGGCAACGAACAGGGATCGACCCGATTGAAGAAATTTGGCATAAATTTCTTCAAAAGATTGCCAATCAACCGGGAAAAGCCAACTACCAGATCGGTGTTTCGTTTCCAGGAGATGCGCCAGAAGGCTATTCGAGTTACTTTGTTGGCCAAGTAGGTGATGACTCACAGGGATCGACCTTCAGTGAATGGACGCTACCGGCTCGGGATTACGTTGTTTGCAGTTTTGATACGATTTCAGAGCAACTGATCATCAATATGGGGAAGGCGATGCGCTATACCCGTTTCTGGTTAAAGAAGAAGGGGTGGATTGCTGAGGATTTTTTCCCTGAGCTTTATCAAGAAAGAGAAAATCATGTCGTTCATGTTGAATTATGGATTCCTTTTAAAAAAAGAAGTGAGATGTAAGGAGGAACAGTACAATGACTCAGTTTGAAGAAGGAGTAAAACTACTTGAAGAAAAATTCGGACATTTTAAAGACAATGTAATCGCCCTTGCCACGACTGCTTGTAACGAGAATGACAAGGGAGAAACACAGCCAGTCGTCCGAGAAGTAGATGCTTTTTATGAAGACGGCGTTTTTTACGTGTCAACTCATGAGCAATCAAACAAAATGAAGCAAATCAGTAAGAATTCAGCAGTTGCGATTGCTGTCAGTGGTGAATGGTTTACTGCGATCGGTCAAGGAGAGAATTTAGGGTGGGTGCTAGACCCTAAAAATGCAGAATTAAGAAGCAAAATTCGCAAAGCCTTTGTCTGGTACGACGAAGTTAACAATGAGGATGATAAAGGCTGTTGTTTTCTAGCGATCCGTTTGACCAAAGGAACGTTGAATATCAATCACTGGGAAAAGCTGTATCATTTTGATTTTGAGAAGAAAGTCACTATGGAGGATGGCGGGATTTATTAGCCAGCAGAGCCTATTAGCCGCAGGTGCTGTTCAATTGCCATTCTAGCGGATCTAGCAGATATGTTGATGGCTGAATTCTGAGAAGGCTTGCCTTTTGTGATACAAGCTAAGCAAAATTGTTGCTGAAAGAGCAGTAGATAGAACGAAAAAGCATAAAAACCGATCACAAGCGCTGCGAAGAGGCACGCGCTTGTGATCGGTTTTTTGATTGATTACTTTATGATTTTTGATCCGAATAAACTTAGAAACAGCTAGGACTGTTTTAATCTCAAAATTCCCTCATCAGGTGTCACAAAAAGTGTTTTTTGATTCTCATAAATGACGAATCCAGGCTTGGCACCATTCGGTTTCCGAATATGTTTGACTTGCACGTAGTCCACTGGTACTTGGGCAGATTGACGATATTTTGAGAAATATGCGGCAAGCTCTGCAGCTTCCATTAAGGTTGTCTCACTAGGATCATCCGAACGAATGATGACATGAGAGCCAGGAATATTTTTGGTATGCAGCCAGGTATCACTCTTACGAGCTGTTTTTAAGGTCAGTTGGTCATTTTGTAAATTGTTTTTTCCGACGAAAATTTCAGTTCCGTCTGAAGAAAGAAATCGTTCTGGTTGCGAAGGAGCAGCTTTTTTACGCTGTTTCGCCCGATTTTTGACATAGCCTTGTGCGATCAGTTCTTCCCGAATAACCGCCAGATCCATGGGAGAGGCGATTTCTAATTGGGCTAACACGGATTCGAGATACGCGATTTCTTCTTTCGTTTCGGCAATCTGCTGATGGATCAGTTTGACTGCATTTTTTAATTTCTGGTAACGTTGAAAATATTTCTGAGCATTTTGATTTGGAGAAAGAGCAGGATCGAGTTTGATCGTCAAAAGCCGATTCTCATCATAATAATTTTCCAAATCAACTGAAGCAGCACCACGGGGGACTTGATTCATAAAGGTCGTCAAAAGCTCACCTTTTTGACGGAATTCTTCGGCGTTTTCTGAATCGATCAACGTTTGTTGGCGTTTCTTTAACTTCAATTGGTTCCGTTTCAGTTCATTCTCAATCTTCTTTAGTAATTCGCCACCTTGTTGTTTGACCCGATCTCTTTCCGCCTTGTCGTGATAAAACGCATCTAAAAGCTCGCTCAGACTCTGATAATGGGTGACAGTGGTGGTCGCATCGATCAATGTTGGATAGGGAATTGGTGTAAAATATTCCTTTTTCTCTGACTGGAGATAACTTGGTGCTAGCTCCTGGGTAAGCTCTGTAAAGAAAGCTTCCCACTGACGCAGTTTTTCATTGGGATTGGCATTGATTCGAGCGATCAATTCTTCTGCTGTATCGCGGCCTAAGCCTTGGAATCGTTGTTGAAGTTCTTTTGCCGTCAATGGATCAAGAGTAGATAATTCTTCAAAAATCTTGGTGCGAGAGGCTGTGAAAGGATTAAGCGTCGATTGCTTTGGTGGTGCAACATAGACAGCTCCTGGCAATAAGGTACGATACGTATTTTGGGAATGACCAATGTGTTTGATCGTATCGACGATTTTTCCACTCGTCTTATTCATTAATAAAATCGTACTGTGACGGCCCATTAGTTCGACGATCAAGACGAGGGCTTGCAAATCACCTAATTCATCTCGTCGCGTGAAATGAAAATGGATCACACGGTCATTGTCGATTTGTTCGATTGATTCTAAGATCGCCCCTTCTAAATATTTCCGTAGCATCATCAAGAAATTCGGTGGGGTTTCTGGATTGCTATAGGCGATCGTTGTGCATTGTACACGAGCATAGGTGGGGTGTGCGGATAGCAAAAGTTTGTGATTTTTCCCTTGGGAACGAATCACAAATACGACCTCATTTTCATAAGGTTGATGAATTTTGTTTACACGTCCACTGGTTAATTGATTTTGTAATTCTTGGACCATTAAATGGGTAAAGACACCATCAAAAGACATATTGTTTCCCTCTTTTCTTTTAAGAATAGTTTGACTGAGGGATTGATCCTTCCAATGTCAAATATTCCTATCTATTATACCGAAGAATCCAAAGAAAAGCCATGGCAGCTAGCTTTCCTTTTTCTTGGTAGGTTGGTGATCGGTGGTTTGCAGTGCACGCTCGATTTCCTTATTCAAGAAATAAGAGATAACTGTCCGAATAATAACGACGGCAGCTAGACGTACGATGTCTTCGAAAGTAGGGTGGATGATCGTCTCAATAATATCTGCTGCAATCAAGATCTCCAGACCTAATAAGACATAGCTCCCTAAATAATTGCGGATAAAATTATTCTCTCTGGCTGCCACCAATCGATCCTTTTCTGTTAATTCGTAGCGCACAAAATCAATGCCTGCGATCAATACACCCCAAACGATGACAAAAATGGAGAGAAAGTTCAAACAGACAACGATGAAATCGAAGATTGGATTGGCTCCAGTCATCAATGAATCAGCTAGATTATGCATAATGACTCCTTTACCGTTTTCTTTTATCTTACCGAATTATCGAAGAAATGTGAAGTTTCTTGACGTTCTAGGAGGGAATTGATAGTATGAATTAATAGTAGGATTTTTAAAAAAGGTGGGCAAATTATGGAACAAGTTAGGAACTTTGTTCATTACACGAAAGAAAAAATAGTTGAAAGCTGGCAAGCTTTTTTAGATGATCTTTATCGAGATCAGAAAAAAACGATTTTCACGCTGATCGGGGGAATTCTTTTCGCACTGGTCTTCGCAGGTTTGATCGTCTTTTCTCAAAATCGTATCAATGCTTCTTTAGTGGATCGGATCGCTTTTGACAAGCTGCCGTCAGAAAAAGTACAGCCATTGCCTTATCTGACTGCAGACAAGACGATTCGTGAAACACGAGCGATCTCGGTGATGTTTAGTAAGCCCAACGGACCTCAACTCGATCAAGTATTTGATCTGATCCAATCGCAAGAAGATGAGCTGAATCGGACATTTTTTTATTATCCAATCGTCTATGATGCGGCTTTTTTCTCCAATGAATACAGCGTTGATCCTGATAAAGTGACGTTTGTTTTTTATGAAGAAGGGGTTGAGAAAAATCGCTTTACCTTTGATTCATTTGAGCAGCCAACGACGGAATTCATCCCAGAATTGAATCGTTTACCGATGTGGACGATTCGTTCTTCTGCCAATGATCGATAAAAAAATCTGACAATTTGACAGAAAATTGTTGACGTTTTTTTATCAATAAGCTAAACTGAATTCAATCAAGAAAGAAAACAAGTTGAGAAGGAGGAACAATCATGAAACTATTTATTCCATTGCAAGTGAAATCATGGCAAAACTGGCGTAGATAGTTGTATTGATGGGACCTCATTCCATAGATACAACTTTTTAGAGAACCTTCTAAAGTGCTGTATCTATGCTGGTAGTTGAATTTATCGCCGCATAGGACAAGCTTCTATGCGGCTTTTGCTTACTTGCAATTGCCGTCACATAGGCAGTTGCTTTTTTTGTTCTCAAAAACCATAAAATGAAAAACACGAAAAACGTAAGCAGAAAAAGGAGAATGAAAAATGAAAAACAAGGGATTAATTGCATCGGTTGCCGTTATTTTATTATTTTTAGGAGCGACATTTGTCTATCAGTTAGGAATGAGAAGTGGGACCAATCAAGCTAGTGAGACTTCGGAACCAGTAGAAAAAGCTGAAAAAACAGTCGGGATCCTGCAATTTGTCAGTCATGAAGCATTGGATGCGATCACCGAGGGGATCAAAGAAGGCCTTAAAGAATCAGGCTATACCGAAGGGGACAACTTGACGATCGAATTCCAGAACGGTCAAGCGGATCAAAGCAAATTGGCAACGATGAGTCAGCAGCTGCTAAATAAAGATGCCGACGTTTTGGTTGGGGTAGCAACACCCGCAGCACAAGCGTTGGCGAATGTCACTCAGGATGTACCGATCGTTTTAGGAGCGGTCACTGATCCAGTTGGGGCAAATCTGGTGGCAGATATGGATCAACCCGGCGGCAATATCACTGGTGTTTCCGATAAAGCACCAGTTGCTGCACAAATCAAACTAGCAAAAGATTTGCTGCCAGAGGCAAAAACAGTCGGTATTTTGTATTCTTCGACCGAAGACAATTCGAAATACCAAGTGGCAGAAGCAGAAGCTGCTGCCGAAGAAAATGGCTTGACCAGCAAATCGTATGCCGTTCCTTCAAGTAATGAAATTGCGCAAATGGTGCAAGTGATGGCACGGGAAGTCGATTTTATCTATATTCCGTTAGACAATACGATCGCAAATGCTATGCAGACCGTAGTTCAAGAAGCCAATAAATCAAAAACACCAATCATTACTTCCGTAGACACGATGGTGGAACAAGGCGGTTTGGCAACGGTCGGACAAGATCAATTTACGATAGGCGTGGAAACTGGGAAGATGGTGGCAGCAATTCTTGATGGGACAGCAGAACCTGCGACAACACCGATCTATACATTCAGCGATGGCGAAACGATCATCAATGAAACTCAGGCGCAGTTATTGGGCATCACTATCCCAGAAAACCTCAAAGACGAGGCGAAACTGATTACAACGACGCCAGAAAGCGAAGCAAGTGACGAGTAATAACCAAGAACAGCGACCACCTGCGATCATCGAGAGGGTCTTGAAAGAGAAAACTTGTAAGAATATGGAGGAAGAATGATGATTGTTTCAGCAATAGGGCAAGGACTACTTTGGGGAATCCTGGGATTAGGGATTTTTATGACCTATCGAATTTTAAATTTCCCGGATATGACGACGGAAGGGTCCTTTCCGTTAGGCGGTGCTGTCTGTGTGACAGCGATCACCCATGGGGTGTCGCCCGTCTTAGCGACTTGTTTAGGAGTATTGGCTGGGATGTGTGCGGGCTGTGTGACAGGACTTCTTTATACAAAAGGCAAAATTCCCGTGATTTTAGCTGGAATCTTGGTGATGTCTTCATTGAACTCGGTCATGCTGTTTGTGATGCGCTCACCCAACCTCTCTTTATTAAACCAACCGAAAATTCAAGATTTTTTTACTAGAATGAATTTACCGAATTATTATGATACGGTGATCATTGGATTGATCATGGTCTTGTTGATCGGGGGCGTCTTGGTTTACTTTTTCCATACGAATTTAGGTCAAGCGTACATCGCTACAGGTGATAATGAGCATATGGCAAAATCGATGGGGATCAATACCGATCGAATGAAAATCATTGGATTGATCGTCTCCAATGGCGTGATCGCACTCTCAGGCGCATTGATTGCGCAAAATGACGGCTATGCCGACATAAGCAAAGGTATCGGTGTGATCGTTATCGGACTGGCGTCAATCATCATTGGTGAAGTGTTATATGGGGAACTGACCTTGCTGGAACGTTTGATCGCTATTGTGATTGGCAGCATTATTTACCAATTATTGATCCTATTTGTGATCAAAGCTGGATTTGATACGACCTACTTGAAGATCTTCTCTGCAATCGTCTTGACGATCTGCTTGTTGATCCCTCAATTTAAACAAGCCTTGCATCTACGCACTGGTTTTGAAACGGAGGACGAATAATGTTAGCCTTAAAAAAAGCCTTTAAAGTTGTCGGCAACGGACCAAATGAGAAAAAAGTACTCTTGAATAAAATCGATCTTTCTTTAAAGCCAGGAGAATTTGTCACGGTCGTTGGAGGAAACGGCGCCGGCAAAAGCACGTTATTCAACTGCATCTCAGGCACCATGCCCTTGACGAGTGGGCAAGTGATGATTGATGATCAAAATGTGACTACACTTTCGGAAGAAAAACGCGCACGCTTTTTGGCGCGGGTTTTCCAAGATCCGAAAATGGGCACTGCTCCCCGTATGACAGTGGCAGAAAATCTGCTGTTAGCCCAAAAAAGAGGACAAAAACGGTCACTTGGTCTTCGACAACTCCAAGGACAAAGGGAAATGTTCTTTGCGCTTTGTAAAGAAATCGGCAACGGGTTGGAAAATCATTTGGATACGCCAACGGGCAGTTTATCTGGTGGTCAACGACAAGCACTAAGTTTATTGATGGCAACGATCCAAACTCCAAAACTGTTGTTGCTAGATGAACATACGGCTGCGTTAGATCCAAAGACCTCCAAACAGCTGATGCAAATCACTGCAAAACGCGTGGAAGAACAAAACCTGACCTGTCTAATGATCACCCATCGGATGGAAGATGCATTAAAATACGGGGACCGCTTGATCCTGCTCAGAAAAGGGGAGATCGTCAAAGATCTTTCGGCGGAGGAAAAAGCGCAATTAAGCTTACCAGAACTATTACTGTTCTTTGAGGATGACTTATAAACCCTTGATAGAACAGTGTTTTCAAAAAAAACAATCAAATAAATGAAAAAAATAAGAAAAAATCATTGACATCTTTCAAAGTTAAACCTATACTTAGGTCAATCTTACATCAGTTTGGAGCGAACGACTATGCAAAAATTATTGCTAACGAACCCCACACAACTGAATAAATATTACTTTAGCTATTTTAGATAGGTTTGTATTCATGAAGGCATGGGTACAAACGCTAAGTTTGTATCTATGATGGCTAGAGCATTTCGTAATGAATTCGCAGCCACGTAGATCGTAAAATCTATAGTGGCTATTTTTTATATTCACATATCGGCTCTGTCGTTATGTAATGTTTGAAGGTGTTCACTGTAGATTCTTAAATTTACGGTGGACATCTTTTTTTGTTGAAAGGAATGAACCAGATGAAACAAATGATAACCGGTCACACACGGTTGGCGGCACTATTTGCCAAACCAGCCAAACACAGCATCTCTCCAGCGATGCACAATCTTTCTTTTGAAGAACAAGGGATCGACGCCGTGTATCTGGCCTTTGATGTTGAGCCGGACGATTTAGCCGCTAGTATCCAAAGCATCCGTCAGTTGGACCTCTTAGGTGTCAATTTATCGATGCCTCACAAAATGGCGGCTGTAGCGCTGATGGATGAATGTTCACCCGCAGCCGAGTTGATCGGCGCAATCAATACGATCGTCAATCAAGAAGGTCGCTTGATTGGGCACAATACAGACGGCATCGGCTTTATGCGAGCTCTTGATGACATTCAAGTATCCATCATTGGCGACACCATGACGGTGATCGGAGCTGGGGGAGCGGCGACAGCGATCATTAGCCAAGCTGCACTAGACGGCGTCAAAACGATCCATGTCTTTAACCGCAAGGATGAGTTTTATCCAATCATCCAAGAAAAATTAACACAGATTGCACAAAAAACAGCTTGTGAAATTACCTTAACCGACTTAGAAGATCAGATGGCTTTAAAAACAGCCATCGATCAAAGCAGCTTATTGGTAAATGCCACGGGCGTGGGAATGAAACCAAATGATACCGTAAGTCCTCTGAAAGATAAAACACTCCTACGGGAATCATTAGCTGTCTATGATGTCATCTATAATCCAAGAGAAACGCAGCTTTTGAAAGATGCGAAAGCAGTCGGCGCCAAAACTGCAAACGGCTTAAGCATGCTACTCTATCAAGGTGCAGCCGCATTTGAACTTTGGACTGGCAAAGCGATGCCTGTTGAAAAAGTCAAAGCACTCATCGAATCCATGTAAAAAATAAAAAACAGAAAAAAACGAAAGTAGGAAGAAAAAATGATCGTAATTATGAAACCAGGCGCTACGCCAGAACAAGTTGAAGTTGTTGTAACAAGAATCAAAAAAGAAGGCTTAGATGTTCAAGTCAACCAAGGAAAAGAACAGGTCGTTATCGGCTTAAAAGGGGATACCCGCCGCATCCAAGATGTTGCTTTTCGCAGCTACGAGGGTGTCGAAGATGCCATTCGGATCTCAAACACCTACAAATTGACCTCTCGTGAGTTCCATCCGCAAGATACGGTTGTGGATGTAGATGGCGTGAAAATCGGTGACGGCAACTTTGTTACGATGGCTGGTCCATGTTCGATTGAAGGCTTAGACCAAATTCGTGAATGTGCCCGAATCGCTAAAGCTGGTGGTGCACAAATCTTACGTGGTGGTGCCTTCAAACCACGCACGTCGCCATACGCATTCCAAGGGCTGGAAGAAGAAGGGCTAAAATACATTCGTCAAGCAGCGGATGAAACGGGCATGAAAGTCATCACAGAAGTCATGGACGAAGGACATATCGATATGGTTGCGGAATACAGTGACATTTTGCAGATTGGTGCTCGGAACATGCAAAACTTCAAATTGCTAGCTGCCGTTGGGAAAACTGGGAAACCAATTGGCCTTAAACGAGGCATCTCTGGCACGATCGACGAATGGTTGAATGCAGCGGAATACATCGCCGTTCAAGATAAAAGTGAAGTGATTTTCATTGAACGTGGGATCCGAACTTACGAAACAGCAACCCGTAATACCTTTGATCTAAGTGCGGTACCAATCATCAAAAAACTGAGCCACTTCCCAATCATCGTTGATCCTAGTCATGGAACAGGTATCTGGGATCTCGTACCGCCTATGGCTAGAGCGGGTGTTGCTGCTGGCGCCGATGGGATGATCGTTGAGATCCATCCAGATCCAGCCAATGCTTGGTCTGATGGTCCTCAATCACTTAATGAAAAAACGTACATGAACATGATGAAAGAAGTCCATATCATGGAAAAAGCGATGAAAGAAATCAAAGCGTTGCAAGACTAAGCGTCAAGACAACCAATAAAAGAGGTGCAAAAATCAATGTTACACATTCATTTAGAAGAACATTCCTATGATATCCTCATCAAACGAGGGGCGTTTCAAAAAGTCGGAACCTGGGTGCAACAGTTGTGGGACAAACAGCGTATTGCCGTCATTACAGACAGCAACGTCGCACCCCTGTATGGCGGACAAATCGTCGATTCCTTAACCGCTGCAGGGTTTGAGGCAACACTGTTAGTCGTACCAGCTGGCGAAAAAAGCAAATCACTAGAGCAAGCAGCTAATTTATATGATGGTCTTGCCCAACTCGGAATGACCAGAAGCGATGGGATCATTGCCCTTGGTGGCGGTGTGATTGGTGATCTTGGAGGATTTGTTGCTTCTACTTATATGCGCGGCATTGATTTCTTGCAGATTCCAACGACGTTATTGGCACAGGTCGATTCAAGTATCGGCGGAAAAACAGCTGTAAATACTGGCAGTGCCAAGAATCTCGTCGGGACATTTGCACAACCAGCCGGTGTAATGATCGATCCAGATTTACTTACAAGTTTGCCCCTCAAACGCGTCCAAGAAGGCATTGCTGAAATCATCAAGTCAGCCGCTATTGCAGATCCTGAGCTTTGGCAAACGTTAGCAGGTTTGAAAGATGAAGTCGATCTTTTGGCACATGCTGAGAAAGTAATCACTGCTTCTTTAAAGGTAAAACAAAAAGTAGTAGAAGAAGATCCTTTTGATCATGGCAGTCGTCTGACACTGAACTTCGGTCATACGATCGGGCATGGCTTAGAAAGAACAGCCGCGTTTGACACCAGTCATGGCGAAGGGGTTGCAATGGGGATGATCATGATCACCCGTCATGCAGAAGCCATCGGATTAACACCAAAAGGTACGACCCAGCAGCTTACAGAAATGGTTGAGAAGTTTCATTTGCCGATCACACCAAGTGAAATAGATAAAGAGCAATTATACCAAGCAATCACTCATGATAAAAAAGCCCGTGGGCAACAATTGAAGATTATTCTATTAGAAGCGATCGGACAGGCGAAAATCGTGACGATCCCGACTGAAAAAATCAAAGACTACCTATTATAAGAAAGGAAGGTAACGGATCATGCGTTATATTACAGCAGGCGAATCACATGGACCAGAGTTGACCGCCATTATCGAAGGGTTACCGGCAGGATTGCCATTAACAGCAGAAGACATTAATTTTGAATTAGCGAGACGACAAACCGGCTATGGTCGCGGGGGACGGATGCTGATTGAAAAAGACCAAGTCCGTATCACTTCGGGTATCCGTCATGGAAAAACACTAGGCTCTCCTGTAACTTTAGTGGTTGAGAACAAAGATTGGAAAAACTGGACCAAGGTCATGGCGATCGAAGAGGTACCAGAAAAAGACCGCAAACTACGACGAGTGGCACGACCAAGACCTGGTCATGCTGACTTAGTCGGCGGCATGAAATACCATCATCAAGATTTACGAAACGTTTTGGAACGCTCATCTGCTCGTGAAACGACCATGCGGGTAGCCATCGGAGCAATCGCGAAGAAAATTTTAAAGGAGCTTGGCATCGATGTGGCGGGTCATGTAACAATGTTAGGCGGCATCAAAGCGGAAATTCCTGAAGGGTTGACCGTCAAAGAAATCGCAGAACGCTCTGAAGCTTCAGAAGTAAGGGTGTTAGATCCGTCAGTCGAAGAAGAAATCAAGCAGCTGATCGATCAAACGAAGAAAAATGGCGATACGATCGGCGGTGTAGTGGAAGTACTTGTTGGCGGCGTTCCTGCTGGTTTAGGCAGTTACGTGCAATGGGACAAAAAACTTGATGCGAAAATCGCCCAAGCCGTGGTCAGCATCAATGCCTTTAAAGGTGCTGAGTTCGGCGTTGGCTTTGAGGCTGGTGTTTTGCCAGGTTCCAAAGTCATGGATGAGATTTTATGGGACGAACAACGAGGCTATACCCGTCGCAGCAACAACCTTGGCGGGTTTGAAGGCGGCATGACGAACGGTGAACCAATCGTGGTTCGTGGTGTTATGAAGCCGATCCCGACCTTGTACAAGCCGTTGCAAAGTGTGGATATCGACAGCAAAGAACCGTATAAAGCAAGCGTCGAACGCTCAGATAGCACCGCTGTACCAGCAGCCAGTGTTGTTTGTGAGAGTGTGGTGGCGACAGTGGTGGCCAATGAACTATTAGAAAAGTTCCCAAGTGATTCATTCGCAGAATTGACTGCATCTGTTCAAGCGTATCGAGAATACTTGTTAACCTACTGATTAAAGAACCAGCAAAAATTCCAGTAGAAATGAGGATTCTTTTCATGAACCAAAATATCTTTGTCGCCGGTCTAGGATTGATCGGCGCTTCCTTAGCAAAATGTATCAAAAAGGCACATCCGCAAGTGCATTTGATGGGCTGGGATTGTCAGGAAACCAATGAGATCGCATTAGCAACAAGTTTAGTAGACGAAGTGCCCCCTTCATTTTCAGAAGGTGCTGTCCGTGCCGACGTGATTTTGTTGGCATTGCCGGTAGAGATCACCAAAAAATATCTTTCCGAACTGGGGACACTTTCATTAAAGCCTTCGGTGCTGGTAACAGACACCGGCAGTACCAAAGCGGAAATCACCCAATTCGCCGAGTCCTTTTCCTTTGATTTTATTGGGGGCCATCCGATGGCTGGCTCTCATAAATCAGGGATCACAGCAGCCGATGAGAACCTTTTCGAGAATGCTTACTATATCTTCACACCGACGAAAAGTCAGCGGATGGAAGAGCTGCAAGAGCTTTTTCGCGGCACCAGAGCCAAATATGTGGCGCTTGCGCCAAAAGAGCATGATCAAATCACAGGGATGTTGAGCCATTTGCCCCATATTATTGCTTCTGGATTAGTCAATCAGGCAGACGCTTTCAACCAAGCCCACCCCAGAGCGCAACAACTTGCAGCAGGCGGTTTTCGCGATATCACTCGCATCGCTTCTTCAGATCCTCGCATGTGGACCGATATCTTATTGAGTAATCGACAGGAACTACTGCAGCTGATCGATGAGTGGCAAAAACAAATGACGACCATGGCTCACTGGTTGCAGGAAAAAGACGAACGGGCGATCTTTCGGTTCTTTGAATCCGCGAAGGAAACACGGGATCAATTGCCGGTTCATCAAAATGGCGCGATTCCGGCATTCTATGATCTATTCATCGATGTACCGGATCATCCCGGTGTTGTCGCTGAAGTGACGGGGCTATTGAGCGAACATCAGCTCTCTTTGATCAACTTAAAAATTCTTGAAACTCGAGAAGACATCATTGGTGTTTTACAGATTTCATTCAAAACGCAAAATGATTTGCTGCAAGCAGAGCAGCTGATCCAAAACAAGACGACCTATTCGTGTCGAAAAAAATAGGAGGCTGGGATGAAACTAAAAAAAGCAACACATTTAAAAGGGACGATAGCGGTCCCTGCTGACAAATCGATCTCGCATCGCAGTATCATGTTCGGGGCGTTAGCTGAAGGAACAACGACTGTCCGAAATTTCTTACGTGGAGAAGACTGCTATAGCACCCTTCATGCATTTCAATCATTAGGGGTTCCGATCCATGATGACGGTCAGACGATCACGATTGAAGGACAGGGCTTCAATGGCCTTAAGCCTGCTGACGAACCAATCGATATCGGTAATTCTGGCACAACGATTCGTCTAATGATGGGGATTTTGGCTGGACAGCCATTTACAACTACCTTATTCGGTGATGACTCATTGAATAGACGACCAATGAATCGCGTGATGCTGCCATTAAGAGAAATGGGTGCCAATGTGAGAGGGTATGAACAGACGGAGTTCCCACCGATCACCATCAATGGCACGGCTTCATTACATTCCATCAATTATCAGATGCCCGTAGCAAGTGCTCAAGTAAAATCAGCGCTGATTTTTGCGGCACTACAAGCACAAGGTACATCTACGATCATTGAAAAAGAAACAAGCCGCAACCACACCGAAGAAATGATCCGTCAATTCGGTGGTGTCATCACAACACAAGGCAAAACGATCACTGTGACGGGACCTCAAACACTCCAAGGACAAGAAGTAGTTGTTCCCGGTGATATTTCCTCTGCTGCCTTTTTCTTAACAGCTGGCGCGATTATGCCAGAAAGTGAGATCGTTTTAAAAAATGTCGGGATCAACCCCACTCGTACAGGAATTCTTGACGTGTTAGAGGAGATGGGTGCTTCGATTGCTTTTTCTAATCAAGATGATCAGAATCAATCAGCTGACCTTACCGTTCAAAGTTCTACCTTGCAGGCAGTAACCATCGCTGGCGATATTATCCCACGCTTGATCGATGAATTGCCGATCATTGCGTTGTTAGCCACGCAGGCGCATGGCAAAACGGTGATCAAAGATGCGGAAGAACTAAAAGTAAAAGAAACCAACCGAATCGATGCAACTGCCGAAGAGTTGACAAAACTAGGAGCGGACATCACTCCCACCGAGGACGGGTTGATCATCAACGGTCCAACCCCTTTGCATGGCGGACGTGTGTCAAGTCGGGGGGACCATCGCATCGGCATGATGCTGCAAATTGCCGCCTTATTGACAGATGAAGAGGTAGAATTAGAAAAAGCCGAAGCCGTAGCAGTTTCTTATCCTGATTTTTTTGAGGATGTCGCACGTTTGGCTAAAGGAGGAAACAGCGAGTGAAAAAAGTGATATTAATTGGCTTTATGGGTGCTGGAAAAACCACGATTGGTCGTCTTTTGGCTGAAGAAACGAAACAGTCTCATGTGGATTTTGATGACTTGATCGTTGCTGAGATCGGCATGACCATTCAAGACTTTTTCGATCAACACGGTGAGGAAGCCTTTCGCAAAATCGAAACGGATATTTTAGCTAAAACTTTGGCAAAGGAACAAATTATTTCCACTGGTGGGGGCATCGTATTAAAAGAAGAAAATCGTCAGCTTTTAAAAAAGATGCCGCTCGTCGTGTATTTAAAAACAGATCCCGAGGAACTGATCCATCGCTTAAAGGCGGATACTGGCAGCATTCGTCCCTTAGTCGTCTCAAAATCACCAGAAGAAATATTGGCTGTTTACCGTCCTCGGATCCCTCTTTATGAAGAAACTGCTTCATTGATCGTTGAAACGACGAACAAAACACCAGAAGAAATCGTACAGGAAATTTTGATCAAAGCAGGTGCATAAAATGAAGATTGGTTATTTAGGACCGAAAAGTTCCTTTACGCATTTAGCTGCGCAAGAAGCGTATCCAGAAAATGCCTGTATCCCTTATGGATCGATTCCACTTTGTATTCAAGCGCTATCTAATGGCGTGATCGATCGTGCGGTCGTTCCGAACGAGAACTCATTAGAAGGGTCCGTTCATGCCACTATTGATACACTGTTTCGTCAAAATCAATTGAGCATCGAACAGGAAATTATTTTACCGATCAATCATCAATTGTTAGTTTCTCAGCAAACAGCAAAAGACTACCGTCCCATCACTAAGATAATTTCTCATCCGCAAGCCTTGGCTCAATGTGCCGACTTCATCGAAGCCCGATTTGCTGGAGCTACTGTTGAGGCGGTTGCTTCCACAACGACTGCAGCAGCGTACGTAGCAAAACATCCAGAAGAAGCAGTTGCGGCGATTGCTTCCAAAGAAGCCGCTTTGGCTTATCAGTTAACGATCAAAGAAACCAATATTCAAGATGTTGCCTTTAATCAAACCCGTTTTTGGGTTTTGACGAAGAAAGCAGCAAACACCCAATTACCAGAGCAGACCGTCGAGAAAGCAACGATTTTTGTGACGCTGCCAGCAAATCGCCCGGGAATCTTGCACAAAATCTTAGCAACCTTTGGCTGGCGAGAAATTGATTTAAGCAAAATTGAATCGCGGCCGTCAAAAACCACCTTAGGGGAATACTTTTTCGTGATCGATCTGGTGATGGACAAACCGTGGCAACTGATTGTAAATGCCTTTGAAGAGATTCAGTTGTTGGGTGGACACGTCCATCTTCTCGGCGTGTACTCGGTAAATGTTGTTGAGGAAGTGACAAAAAATGACTCAAGTCAAAATAAAAATTAGCCAAGATGAAACACTTTTAGCAACGTTTCATAAAGAGATCCAAACGCAGCACCATCAATGGTACCCAACGATTTTTAAGCCCTTTGATCAGTCAAGATTTGAACAAGCAATCACACAGCAGCTGCAAGAGCCAAGCCACCACTTTTTTATCGCTTGGTTGGCGGAACAGCCTTGTGGCTTTGTGCATCTTCAAGAGGTCCGTTTGCCACAAAATGCGATGATGCATGAACGAAAGTGGCTGGAAATTGCAGCGATCGCTGTTGACCCTCGGTACCAAGGGATGCATATTGGAAAACAATTGTTGGCATTTGCTGAAAACGTTGCGCTGGAAAAAGGCTTCGATGATCTCTCACTAAACTTTTGGTCGGCAAATCAAGTGAAATCATTTTATGAGCAAGCAGGATTTGTGAGCACACGACAAGGAGCATCAAAGCATCTAAGGTAGAAAAATGAAGAAATTTCCTAGAAAAAGGTTAAAATTTCAGAAAATAGCTTTCTTTCTATAAGGTCTAGGGTATCCTTATAGACAGAGAGCTATTTTTTAGTTGGAGGATCAGAAGCAATGAGCAGGATGGAAAAAAATAAAAAACTGCATGAACGGCTAGAAAAGGAATCCAGTCAGGCAGCCAAAGAAAGTATCTTTGCCCGCCGAGAAGCCAAAAGAAGAAACCAGCGCGTCAGACCGAGTGATTCTACTTCGTCTGCTGATGAGCCAGTAAGAGACATTTTGTATCAAAACACCGAGCATCCTAGGGCAAGCGACCCTCGTGCGGCTCAAAGTTCCCGAGAACAGTCACAAGTAGGAATAAAAAAATCTGAGGGACGAAAAAGCGCAATCCCCCCGCTATCTGCTCAGGGACCTGCGATGCATCAAGGCCAGGAACAAAGCAAACAAAAACCGCAAAAGCTTAAGAAGAGCAAGCAACCCAAACAAAAGAAAAAGCGGAAGCACCCAGTTCTACGTATTGTGGTCCGGGTACTATTGGTGCTTTTTGCCTATTCATTAATTGCTTTTCTTGTCGGTCAGCAAGTCGCAAGAAGTGACGCTGCTTTTGCTACGACTGATGAAGAGACCTTTAATGGTACGGCCGCTGCTAATGGTGCTCGTAATATATTGCTCATTGGTAGTGATAGTCGTGAAGGAGAAGCTGGACGCGCAGACACTATTATGGTTTTGCAATTAGATGGTCCCAGTAAGCAACCGAAGCTGCTTTCCTTTATGCGGGATACTTTAGTTACGATTCCCGGTTATGGCGAAAACAAGATCAATGCGGCGTATGCCTTTGGTGGTGCTGATTTAGTCAGACAAACATTAGCGGAGAATTTCGGGCTAGAAACCAACTATTATGCAAAAGTTGACTTTCGTTCCTTTGAAAAAGTGATCGACACACTGTTTCCCTCAGGTGTTGCTATCAACGCGGAAAAAGATATGAGTAAAAATCTTGAAGTTGCCATCAAACAAGGGCAACAACAAATGAATGGGCTTGAGCTGTTGCAATACGCACGCTTTCGGATGGACGAAGAAGGTGACTTCGGTCGTGTAAGACGACAGCAGCAAGTAATGGATGCGATCTTTAGCGAAATGAAAAATCCTTTAGCTATTTTAAAATTGCCTTATGCAGCAGGAAAAGTCTTAGGCTATGCTTCCACCAACCTGCCAATGTCTTTCCTATTAAAAAATACCTTCTCGATTGCTCGAGGGGCGGGAGGAGTCGACAGCTTGACTGTCCCAGTCGCTGACTCTTGGCAATACGGTTCAAGTGCGAGTGCTGGAAGTGTGTTAGTCGTCAATCTTGAAACCAATCAACAAGCGATCAGGAATTTTCTTAATGAGTAAGCAGAATGAAAAGTTCTGAAAACCATTTGAAAGTAAGTAAATTTATGCTATATTATTAATGACGTTTGAAATTTGTTGAAACGAGGAAAAAGAATGAAATTAGCCGTTGTTACTGACAGTACAGCTTATCTGCCGGAACGGATCAAAAACCATGAAGATTTGTTTATCATACCGATTCCTGTTATTTTAGATGGAAAAGTCTACAATGAGGGTATCGACATTGAAGCTGATGAGTATTACGCTTTGCTGAAAAACAGCAAAGAATTCCCAACCACTTCTCAACCGGTATTAGGAGAAGTGTTAGCCTTATATGAGTCATTGAAAGATCGCGGTTACGACACGATCATTAGTATCCACTTATCAAGCGGGATCTCTGGATTTATCGGAACGCTGTATGGAATCACCGATGAAATCGAAGGTGTTCAAATCATTCCTTACGATTCGAAAATCACAAGTATGCCGATGGGTCACATGGTAGAAACCGCTCTTGATCTATCAAGTCAAGGCAAAACCGTCGAAGAGATCATTTCCCATCTGGACACTATCAGAGACAATACCTATGCCTATTTGATCGTGGACGACTTGAATAACTTGGTTCGCGGCGGTCGCTTAACCAATGGGGCAGCCTTGATTGGCGGATTATTAAAAATCAAACCGATCTTGACCTTTGATCAAGGAAAAATTGTGCTTTACGAGCGCATTCGTTCCAGTAAAAAAGCATTCAATCGCGCAGAAGATATCATTGGTCAACGGGAGCAAGAAATCGCATTGCCTGTTAAATTTTATGTAATCCACGCCAACAATTTAGAAGTAGCGAAAGAAGAAAAAGCGAAGCTACAAGCGAAATACCCAAATGCAGAAATTGAGATTGGACACTTCGGACCAGTTATCGGCACGCATTTAGGAGAAAAAGCCA
This sequence comes from Enterococcus sp. DIV0213h, assembly GCF_051711285.1. Classification (NCBI taxonomy): domain Bacteria; kingdom Bacillati; phylum Bacillota; class Bacilli; order Lactobacillales; family Enterococcaceae; genus Enterococcus; species Enterococcus sp. DIV0213h. The sequence continues at coordinate 1,905,133 of NZ_JBIOMH010000001.1, read as the reverse complement.
TTGGGATCGCTATTTCAGCGCAATAATTTTTATTTTTTCTATGTTTATCACGCCATTATCTTTTCAAGACGATGTATGTAAGAACCAGTTAGACGTTTGTCTAGCTGGTTCTTTTTTCTGCTTTTTTGAGATTCGCTTGTAAAAAATCACACAAACTCGTACAATAGGATCAAAATGAAGGACTGACAAAGGAGGAATTGCTATGAAGTGTTCCTTAAGAAGGTGGCAAATGAGCGATGCGCAAGATTTAGCCCATGCGTTAAATAATCAAACCATCCACGATTATTTACGAGATGGGTTGCCATTCCCCTATACGGTCGCAGATGCACAAGCCTATATTCGATCTGTGGAGGAAGCAGAATTTGCCTTTGCGATCACTGTGGATGACCGAGCAGTCGGCAGTATCCGTGCTGTTCGCAAAGAAAATATTCATTATAGAACGGCTGAGATTGGCTACTCTATTGCACAAGAGTATTGGGGAAAAGGCTTGATGACGCAAGCCGTTCAGCAACTATGTGACTATGTATTTACTACATCAACTATCGTTCGTATTTCTGCTGAATCTTTTGCGAAGAATCATTCCTCTTGTCGTGTGTTGGAAAAGGCAGGTTTTACGTTAGAAGGCGTTTTGCGAAAGCATGCGGAGAAAAACCAACAGCTGTTCGATATGAAGCTCTATGCGTTGGTTCGTCAAGAGAAAGAGGGGCAAGATGACCACAATCAAAAAGGAGAAACCTATGAATGAACTGCAAAAATTACCAAATGTAGGTCAGGTTTTAGCGGATCACCTGGTTCGTATCGGCATCAATACCCCTGAACAACTACGCACAAAAATGGCCGAAGAGGTTTTTCTAGCTATCCGCCACCAATGCGATGCGGGCGCTTGCTTGCATATGCTCTACGGCATTGAAGGGGCGATCCAAGGCATTCCTAAAGCGCAGCTTACATATCAGAGAAAACAAGCGTTGCGCCTTTTTTTCAATCAATTGAGTTAGTGAAGTAATGCGTCATAAAAAAGCACTTTTTAAGAGCGTTTGTTTTTAGATGCTTCTTATCAAGTGCTTTTTTACGGCTTGTTTCCTCATTCAGCGAAGACACATTGGTCACATTGGTATTGGTTCCTGAAATCGCCGCAGTCATGGACAGAATCGTTTGCCACTGAAAATCAACTAGACACCTGTCCCTAGCTACTAGAAAAGACCTTTTGCTTGTTCCAAACCAGCTTCCTCATTATACTTACTCTATCTAGTAAATTACTAATTTACTAAACAAGGAGTGAGAATAATGAAAATACCAGAAAACTTGAAACATAAGCCCGTCATTAAAGTGGAAGACTATGATACTGTTGACGGAAAAAATGCGTTACATACAGATGCAAAAGGCCTTTCCCTCGGATTAGCACAATGGAATGATCGCGGAAAAGTCGATATCTCAGGCAAGGTTTGGCGCCATACAGGTGAAAAATGGTCTCGTCAGTCAGAAGAACTACCCCTCACTAGAATCTTAGATCTAGCAATCTTAGTGGCGCAATCTAGTTTGTATTTTCAAGAGGCCTATCGCCATGAAAAGTTTTACGATCCTGAAAATCCGTTGATCGAGATCATTGGCCTGCAAGGAAATCGTATGACCGTTGAAGTAGACACCGAAAATCCTAAAATCGATGAAGACATTCTGCTTTTTTATGATTCCTTGCAAAAAGATGGCGAGCTATACGGCGAACGCTTCAAAATCCTAAAGCGGCTTTTAGATGAGCTAGGTTATTAAGAAAAGGAGCAGATTGCCATGACACAAAATCAACCGTCTTTTGTCGTAACGAAAGGACGCGCTTTTAGCAAATTAGAACAAACCATGATTTGGAAAAAACCACAAAGTCATCAGACCAGTGCTGAAGAACTACGAATTGCTTCAGAGATCGCGTTGAATTGGGCGGATCCAGAGATGAAGATCTTCAATGTGTTGCTGGAAGGCGATGCTGGGTCGGGTAAGACTCAGTTGGCAAAGGCACTTTCTGCCGACTTGCAACTGCCCTACACCAAAATCACCTGCTTTGCGGATATGGATAAGTCAGATGTATTTGGTGCTTTATTACCAGTGATCAACACCGACCAAGAAGAGGACAAGGACTTGCTGGATGCGATTTATCAAAGTGATTGTTTTGAAGATGTCTTGGCATTGATCCAGCGGCATTTTTCCTTGACTCGTGAGCGGGCACGGGCGAAATTTGCGGAACTGATCGAACGGATTGAAACCAGTGATCAGCAACCGACGATTCAATACAAATTTTATCCCTCCGAAATCGTACGGGCGCTGGAAAAAGGCTATTTGCTTGAGATTCAAGAACCAACGGTCATTCGTGATGCTTCGGTACTAGTGGCACTAAACTCGGCCCTTGAACAAAACGGGATGCTAAATATCCCGACTGGCTTTGTTCGACGACACCCTGACTGTGTGGTGATCATCACAACGAATCGGAATTACCAAGGTAACCGCCCCTTGAACGAATCCTTGCGAGATCGGATGCAGCACGCTGAAAAAATGGATTTACCTGAGCTAGCAGTTATGGTGCAGCGAGGCATTGCCAAAACCAATTATCCGGACAAAACGACTGCAGAGAAAATGGCTGAAATCATCCGCTTACTAGACGTGACCGCCAAAGCCAACGCTATCAAAGGGGTGGCGGGCATGCGTTCCTATTTTTATTGGTTAAATGCAGTCAAACAAGGACAAGATCCCTTTACAGCAATTGATAGCAAAGTGCTCTACAAAATCACTACCGACCCAAATGAGCTTTCTCTTTTACAACAGGCGTTAGAAGCTTCAGGGTTATTGGCGCAATTGCGGCTTTTGTTTTCTGGACAACCGCTAAATGCCTTTAAAGAACAAATCAAAGGACGCCGAATCAGCAGCGAAGAGGCTGACCAACGCAATGTAGTGGAAGAAGGCACGACCGTCCTAAAAAATGAGCAAGTCCTTGAAACTGCCAATCAAGAAACTGAGGCGGAAACGATGGAAACCAGTGATTCTGACAAACAAGAAGCGAAAAGCGCAGCAACTGAGGCGACGTTTTCAGAAGAACTAGAACGCAATAGTCATGATGGCCAAGCAAAAGCTGGGAGTGAGACACAAGAGGCAGCTCCTGCTTCTCATTCTTTGTCGATCGAAGCGTATGAAGCCCAGGAGAAAGAAAAGAAAACCACGGCATCAAAGGCAGCACGACAAGCATTGAAAGAATCGATCCATGCCAAAGAAGGGCTGATCGTTCATCGACCACCCGTCGATTTAGAAAAAGCGACTGAAGCGCAACAGCGTTTGCAGCCGTTGCTGCCGATCGTAGAGTCATTGATCAAGCAAACCCAAGAAGTATTGGAAAACGAACAAGCTTCGGCATACAGTAAAGGTAAGTACAGTGGTACACGCTTTGATGCCAGCAAGGTTGCGTATCAGGATTTCCGGACCTTTGACAAGAAGAATCCACCTCACGAAGAGCCTTCCTTAGCTCTTGCTTTGCGCATCGATGAATCAGGTTCGATGATTCGAGAAGATCGGATATTGTATGCCCAACAGGCGGTCTTAGCGGTGAATGCTTTTGCCCAACGTTTATCTTTGCCATTGATGATCTATGGCGATACAGCGGACGTGACCGCTCGTGAAAAAACCTCGCTTTTTGCATACAAAGAATTTAATGAAGGCTTTGGATTTGTGCCAGAGAAACTCATGACAATGAAGCCTCGGCAAAATAACCGTGATGGAGCTGTCTTGCGCGTGCTAGCTGAAAAGCTCGCTCATCAGCCGGCAACCACTAAATTACTCTTGAATATCAGTGATGGCCAGCCAAAAGCTCTTCCTGATTATACAGGGGGAAAAGCCAAAGAAGATATTCAGCAGGTGATCGCTGACTATGAACGACAAGGGGTGCTGTTTCTTGCAGCTGCTATTGGGCAAGACAAAGAGGTGATCAAAGCGATTTATGGGGAAGAACGCTTTATTGATCTTTCCAATCTAACAGAATTTCCGCAGCGTTTGTTGCAGCTACTGACAAGGTATTTGTAAACGTCGATAGCGAAAGGGAAAAGAGTGTGGACTGCATGCCGCACTCTTTTTTTGATCATAATTATATTATGTAAACAAGATGATATTTGTCTAAATTTGGATGGTTCTGTAAAATAGACGCCAAAAGGAGAGATATCATGAACAAATGGCGGTACTTCTACTATCCTTGCCAATTCGGCTGGCACGCAGCACTTCGTAGGCGCAGTTTGCTGATGAGTGGTGTGTTGGCGATTCTTTTACTGATCATCGCCATCTTTGCAGAGCATTGGTTAGTGTTTTTTCATCAATGGCTACAATATGAAACAAATAGCAGTGAGAATCAGATGGATCTCACGTATGCCAGTTGGCTTTTCTTTTTGCAGTTGCTACGCTTCGTACTAGGCGTTCTAACTGTAGGCTTGATCGCCGCCTTTTTATGTCACTGCAATCACATGTATCGTTTTCATTTGATGGGGGAGGAGCAGCAATCTCTGAGTATTCGGTTGTTGTTAGGACAGTCTCCGTTGTTGGTCACCTTAGAAGAGCTTTTCTTTGTAGGCATTCAAAGCACTGTTATTAGTTTGATAGGGCTTGTCAGCGGTTTGTGGCTTAGTCAAAAAGCACTGCAGGATTTCTTCCATTTCTTTCATCTTCCCACAGGCTTTACTTTTGAATTTCCCTTTAAAGGTCTATTAATCGCTCAACTTGGTGTGCTCTTGTTGCTTTTTTTGTTACGATTCCGCGGTACAAAGAGGACGGTTGAAGAGATTCTCGTTAACGGATGCCCGAATGGGTGAGGGGATGATAGGCTGCTTTTATTTCCCTCTTCCAAAATGCGAACGTATGTTTTATAATGGGTGAAACAAGACAAAGGTCGTGAATTTGTGAAGACATCCTTAACTTTAGAAATGGAAGAGGCACTTTATTATTATTGTCGGGAAAACAGTGATATTGTGGTAGAAGAGGTAGTCATGCCAGATGATCACGGCATCGTGGATACTTTGAGTTGTCGCTTGACGACTGAAAATACCTTTGAATGGCGTTGCTACGAACTCAAAGTTAGTTTGGCAGATTTTCGCTCAAAAGCAAAACTATCCTTTATTGGGAATTATAATTATTTTGTCTTACCCAAGGCATTGTATGAGAAAGTCAAAGATCAGATTGGACCTACAATTGGTGTTCTGGTCTATCATGCATTTCTTGAAAAAGAAACGGGCAGCAAAGGGTATTTCAGTGTCGAAAAGAAGCCCCAACGGCAAGAGCTGCAGGTTCCAGAAAATGCCTTATTGTTTCGGTTGATTTCGGCACAAGCGCGAGAAGTCGGCAAAGCAAAACAGACTGCTCGAGGATTGCGGGTATTTTCAACAGAACGTTTGTACCAAGAACTGAAGAAACGTCAGCCTGAGTATGACTTGTTCGGTGGTGGAGTCAATTACTATGATCGATTTATTGAAGAAACTCAGCTGCAAGCGATCGAAGCCTTGAAAGAAGAATTGGCCGCTACGAGAGCAGCCTATGAAGCGCTGGAAAAACGTTTTTTATCAGGCGAGTAAGAAGGAGAGAAGAAGATGTACTTCCCGTATATTCGTGGAAAACAATTTGATTTATTGGCGTTGAAAGCACTGTTGGAACAAGATTGTTTGTCAGACGCGATCCAGCCGATCATTGAACCAGTCAAGCAATCAAAAACGTTTTGGACGACCATTGACCTGTTTCAAAGGAAGCAGCATCCTTTTTATCTGGTTCGCAATCCACAGGCGGGGGCTTTTCTGACGGCAGAGGGGTTAGCAGAGTTGCAAAATGTTACTGCCCCTAAAGCAATGATCGTAGATCGCCCCATTGAGACAGTGGAAGAAAAGCCTGATCTTTGGATCATTCATCAAGCGGACCAAGCACTCGCTAGTGATTGGCGGGAAAATACGCTGCCGGTACTGGTAAGCAAAGAGTTTCGTTTGTTAAATAAAATCAACGGCCCGAAACTACTGATGGAAGATCCGTTTACCCGTTTACCTAAAAATAGTTTTTATACAGAATGTCCAGACGAAGGATTTTCAAAAACCCATCATCTTTATCATAAATTGGGCTATGCGGGATTTAGTGATTTTTCTGTCGATAGCAAAATTTATTATGAGCACAGTTATCCCTCAAAACGGTTGGTTTTGCATTGGATCTATCCGACAGCAGAGCAAGACTTGCGAATCGTTCACTTATTTTCTGAGGAAGAATTACCAAGTCAGAAAGAAAAGTTTTTTGAAGTCATGGAAGCTTTGTTGCAGCATGAGGAAGAGTATCCTACACAAACAGCTGGGCTGCAGCTATTAGTTGCTGCTTATCAGCAAGGGGCGTTTCCAGGTATGGGCGTTATTCGGAAAGCTGCCGTTATGAATCACTTGGAACTCGTCAGTCGTCTTATTTAGTCGCTATACGCATACGATTGTAGGCTCTAACAAAATACTGCCATTTATTGTACAAAACACCTTGATTGCACCCATTGTTTTCAGGATAGTGATAAAATCAGGGAAAAGGAGTTGGCGCTCGTGGGAACAAAAGATAGAGAATATTATCGAAATGAAGGAAAAGAATTTGAAAAAAATAAGAAAAACCTGCTTATTCAACGTTTAAATCAACTAATCGTTGTCTTGGTCATTTTGATCATTGTCTTTTCGGCGATCCTGTATTACATAGTTTGAAACTTTTGTTGCTGTCATTGCTTTATTGGCAGCAATAAAACGAAACTTGTACTTAGATGACTGTGCACCCTTGATTAGGACTCGCTATGGGAATCTGAATCGTTTAGGTGAAAACTGAACGCAACGAAACGTTTCTTGTTTATCGTTGCTGGTTTGCCTGTGATTAAGATTCCCATTAGGCTATTAGTTAGCACAAATTTGCTGGGTTAAGTGCGAATCATTACTGATAAGATCGTGAACAACGATTACTTGACTGATTCATTGAGTTTGGCCAGCAGCTGCAAACCAAAGCTTGAATTTAAAGAATCAAGGATCAACAAAATCAAATACAGATAAAGGTTCAGAGATAATTTGTCTGTTGCATGTTGTTTCACTCGTAGAACCAACAAAAATCTAAAACTATCGCTCAAATGACCATTTTTTTGATTATGCTGCCAATTAGGTGAATTTGAAGGAAATAATCCTAAATAAGAGGGAGGAGAGCCGTAAAATTATCCGCTAAATACGGTGTTCGAAAAATTTCATTTTTTAGTTTACATAATATATATTATACAAAGTTGTATTCGAAAAAGAGTTCGTGATATTTTAGACAGTTCAAGTCAATTTTGCATCATTTTACCTCCCTCCGAATGACTTTTATCAGGAAATTGTCACTAATTCATCTAAAATTCAACTAAAGCTAAGAACTTCTTATTTTACAAGTTTCTTCAGATTCTTTTTTATGATTTACTGATCAACAGATTGTTAACGGTCTTGTAGCAAGTTACTTGCGGATTCGTCTTTTTTATCTCAGCAAATACAGATTCAAACTATCAGCCTTGATTCACGAACCAATCGGTTTGATTGTATGCTATAATCATTTTGAAAATCTTTGAGCTTTTACCTAGAACTTTATTCATATAGCCAATCCGTTTCAAAATTCTGACACAAGTAGTTAGACGTTGCAAATGCCAACAAATATCTACTACATGATTCGATAAAAAAGAACCCTAAAATCATGTAGATAACTTAGGGTATTTCGTTATTTAATATAATTGTAATGTTCATAGGTCGCCATAAACGTCCATATTTTGCTAAAAAAGTCTGAATAAAGCGCCGTTGATCATTCCTTGGAATACTAGAACCATGGCAAGTAAAATTAAACCAGCAGCTACCCATAAGTTTATTTTTCCTTTTCGTCGACTGCTGAACGGGTTTTGCTTCAAGTTGCCACTCGTCAGGATGAAATACATAATCATGCTGAATGATATGAGCAAAATAATTTCTATCCCTATACCTAACCATAATCGCTGATTGTTTATTATTGTCATTTTATCACCTCAACTCATTTTACCATTAATGAGTTGCAGACTACTGATTTGCCTAGTTTGCAGCTTGTTTTTTCCATTTGTGTAATTAACACCCGATAAAAGCAATTCCATCCGTATAAGCTGACAATTCTAAAAGGAGAATAAAAATGAAAAAGAAGAAGCAATTAAAGCTAGTCTTTTTACCAAAAATCTGGGCGTCACTCCTCTACTTGCTTTTCGTGTTCACAGCCCTCTTCCTCTACTTATCAAAGTACTTGGACATTTCTTTCTTTACTTCGATGTATCCTGACTTTTATCTTCATATCTCCAATTTTTCGATTAGTTTGATTATTGGCTTACTGGGATACTTTTGGCTTCTCGTAGGTGCGCCATTTAAAGCCGTCACGCTATTGACCCTGCTCTTACTCATTGCCAATCTATTGAGCGAGACTGTCTTGGACTTTATGAACACCCCCGATCGAATCGATTTACTTTTTGGGATTGCAGGAACGCTCGTCGCATATTTTACTTTGGCAATGATCAAAAGACACGGTTTAGTCAAGAATCAATCGGTTTGATTTCAACAGTCGTAGCTTCTCCTTATATGATCCCTTTGCTACTTAGGTCCAACCGATTTTTTTGAAAAGAAACATCTTGCTGCAGTGATTTAGCCGAAAAAAGCACTCAATAAAGGGAGTGCTTTTTTTCGTTTCCATTGGCGATACTTTCGTATGGCTAGTCACTTGGTAGCCAATACAATGGACTTAGCTGTAGATTTTCCCAATACGGGTTGTGAAACCCTATCAAATAGTGCATAGCTAAATACCCGAAAATCATAAAGCCAAATGACAAAGTCACGATCCGTCCCCACCGTGGTATTTCTTTGATAAATAGACCTAGCATACCTATCAATAAGGGGAACGAATAATTAAACAGTAAATCACTTCTAATATTTTGGTTCCGAGGATCCTTCATTATTTTGTCATTTAAGCCCCAACTTATGCCGACGATCACAAACATAAGCGCCAGAATAGTCAATCGTTTGCGATCAAAAAGCCACTGTTCTTTATCTTTCCTACTTGCAAAGTAGATCGTAAGCAGGACCACGATTAATCCAGACATACTATTCTCCTTTTTCGCCAGCTATTTTCTAAAACGTTCATGATTCCTTCAGGATAAATTATAACATATATAGTATAAAAAAACGATACCCGCTACTATCCCCTTGTTTGATGCACTTTTTAGATGTTTCATAGAAGAATCAGAAATTTAAAAATCTGTTCGCTTTACAAAAGAGAACGTATGTTTGTATTATATAGATAAGAGGTGATTGCTATGGGTATGCTGCAACCATATGAAGATCGGAAAAAGCTAAAGTGGCAAGGATTCTTTTTATCTGAGCATACAACTGAAATTGAAGAAGAGCCGACACGCACGTTTGATTGTCCGCCTAAGCCGTCACTCACAACGGAAGAAATTAATCAATGCTTATTCGAAGCGATGAAAAAGAACGTAACTGTGGCGATCCAACGAGAAGAAGTCAATGAAGAAGGCGGCTATACCCCAGATATTGTCGGAAAAATCAGCGGATACGACACATTGGGCATTTATTTGACGGGAGAAACCATAGAAAAAATCCATTATGATGAGATTCGTCATGTTGCTTTCTATGAAGAGAAAAAATGGTTTGATCTCAACGAATGATCCGCTTTTTACTACTTACTAAAGGAGGAATACCTGATGCAAACACAAAAAGGCGCTGTCTCAAAAATAAGGATCGTCTCCTTTGCCCCCTCCCCTTTGGTCCGCTTTACACTAGGCACCACCAACTGTTTGATTGCGAAGCACAGTTTGAATTTTTTAGGGGATGTTGATGAGGGCATGTTTCTAACTGTGGGTGGCTATTGGAATAAGCGCCACCAATTCGTGGTGCAAAAATATACGGTGTACGGCAAAACAAAAATCATGTTGGATATCGATGCCTATCGACAAAAAACAGTAAAGGCGGGTTCACTATGAGAGCAAGAGACCTCTTGACAGCACTGACAACGTCGTCGAGTGCAGCAGATTACCAAGGAATTTATTTAACTTACAAAGAAAACCTGATTCCTTTTACGACGATCGCACAAGATAGTCATAACCAATTGATTTTATTTTTCGAACCCAAAAAGCCTGCTCTGACTCTGAAAGAATTATATACACAGCTAATGCTGCATAAGAATTTGGACTTGCTCTATTGGGATGGCGAGTCACGACAAAAGGTATTGGGGTTTCGTGAACAAGAAGAAAAAATCATCCTTTAGTCCCCTCGCCTATTTTGGCACACAACAAACGTTGAAAATCTCGGCAAAAAGAAAAAAATGAAGTATACTTTGTGTAAAGACTAAAGGAGTTTATCATGAAAAATCAAAAGATTACCCAAATGAGTTTTGCGAAAGTCTATCCTCTGTATATTGCCAAAGCAGAACGGAAAAATCGGACAAAAGAAGAAGTAGATCAGATTATTACCTGGCTGACTGGGTATGACCAAGAAACACTCCAACAGATGGCTGATGATGTTTCTTTTGAACGCTTTTTTAAGCAAGCCCCTCAGCTCAATCCTGCACGAAAACAGATTACTGGTGTGATTTGCGGGATTCGGGTAGAAGAGATCGAAGAGCCAATAGTTCAAGAAATTCGTTACCTAGATAAACTGATCGATGAATTGGCGAAAGGAAAAGCCATGACGAAAATTCTGCGCTCTGCTGAATGAGGCGTTTTTTTCGAGTTGCTATTTAAGAATCAACGCTTTATACTAGAAATACCTTGGCAGGGGCAAATCATTGCTCAAAACACAGTGGGACAACACCCCACTGTGTTTTTTTATCCTGCTTTTCTTGACGACAGCTTGTAACCAGGCAGGCGATCTTAGTTTAGTTCAACCACTTAGCATGTAGTGCCCTTTGAAATTGGCCGCCTTTTCATGAAAACACAAGAACATTGGCTGCGGCTCTCCTCTTCTTTACTCAACAAGGCGCTCTTGACACGTACAAAAAAGCACTCCTCTTATAGAAAGGAGTGCTAACTATTACTTTTTCATTTCTTTGATCTGTTCTTTTCGTTTCAAATACGCCAGCTCTTTTTCCATTTTGCGATAGCGAGCGAAGGCTGCTTCTGAAAGCTCACCGGCAGCAATAGCTGCTTTTACCGCACATTTCGGTTCTGTTTCATGCTGACAGTCTCTGAAGAAACAACCTTCAGCATATTGACTGATCGCTTCAAAGGATTGCTCGATCGAAGCTGACCGAACGGTACTGATGCCAACTTCCCGCATGCCAGGAGTATCGATGATCATTGCGCCAGAGGGCAGTGTGAACAACTGGCGACTCGTCGTCGTGTGTCGTCCTCGACTATCCTCTCGTATGTCATTGGTTTTTTGAACGGCTTGTTCCATGAGCTGATTTAATAAGCTGGACTTCCCGACGCCTGACGAACCGATAAATGCACTGATTTTTCCGTCTGAAAAGTAGGCTTCTGTCAGCAATTCGTTCGGTTCATAAATAGAAGTAGCGAATGCTTTCACACCAAAAGCATCGTTTAATGCTTGCAGCAGCTCTGCTTTTTCATCAGCTGTGACTTGATCGGCTTTGGTCAAGAGAATCACTGGGTTAGCGCCACTGTCCCAAGCGATCGTGACAAAGCGCTCTAACCGAGCGAAATTAAATTCTTCATTGGCACTAGTAGCAATAAAAACCGTGTCGATGTTCGCAGCGATCCCTTGTTCATCCGTCCGATTTCCGGCTACTTTTCGTTGTAAAAAACTCTTTCGTGGGAGCAAAGCATCAATCAAGAAATGATCTTGATCATACACCTGCCCTTGGACAAAATCACCAACAATAGGATAATCCTTTGGCGCTCGTGCCTGTTGACGAAATTTTCCTGAAACGGTTGCTAAACATTCTTCTCCTGTGGTCAGGCGGACTTTTGCGATATCCTTAGCCTGAAAGACCACGATTCCTTGTTTTTCCATGATTTCCCTCCAGTTAATTAGGAGGCCGCACTTAAAAAGAGAAACCTCCGAGTTGATGTTGCTTCATTTGATTTGTCATAGGACATTTCCCCTTTCTATGTTGTGCTCATCATGTGATGTCGCTTTATTATACCACTGGAACGGGCAGTATGCTAAAGCAAATGACCCAAAAGAACATTTACTGAAACGAAGTAGATAAACAAGCCAGCAATATCTTTGATCGAGGTGATGATCGGTGCCGAACCGGCTGCTTGGTCGATGTTTAGTTTAATAAGTACAAACGGGACTAAAAAGCCAAGTGCTGCCGCTAAGGTCATAGCAAAAACTAATGAAATCCCAACAGCGACCCCTAACATCGGGATCCCTTGCCAAAGTGAAGCAGCGGTTCCAGAGATGATCCCGACGATCAAGCCTAGACTCAAACCGATCCAAACTTCTTTAAAGAAATGTCTGGTGAAGGTTGAAAGATCAATATGCCCTAACGACATCCCCCGAACAAATACAGTAGAGGATTGTGTACCAACGTTTCCACCCATATCCATGATCAAAGGAATAAAAATCGCAACGGCTGCCACCGACTCTAACGTTTGTTCAAATTCATCAATGACGACCCCAGCTAAAAGTCCAGCCACTAAAGTGATCACTAAGAATGGCAAGCGGACTTTCCAGATTTGCCACAGGCTGCCATTGATCAAAACATTACTACGGTCTGCTTCGTTGGAGGCGACATCGACCAAACCAGCGGCATTAAACATGTCTTCCGTTGTTTCCAACTCGATGACATCGATCGCGTCATCGACGGTAATGATCCCAACGATTCTTGATTCCTTGTCTACGACTGGCAGCGCAATGATATCTAGTTCATTTAGCAAACGGGCTGCTTCTTCTTGGTCGGTGTCAGTGGTCACATAAATAACTTTTTGGGACATGATCTCACTGATGCGTTGATCCCCTTGTGCTATTAAGAGATCTTTCAGCGACAAAACACCTTCTAACGTTTTCGTTTGATCAGTAACATAAAGCGTATAGATCGTTTCTTTTTCTTTGGCTTGCATTCGCACTTTTTCCAATGCTTGATTGACTGTCATATCTTTTTTCAATGTAATGAATTCCGGTGTCATCAAGCGACCCGCAGTTTCGGCTTCATACCCTAGTAAGAGGTTTGTTGCAGCTCGTTCATCAGGCGCCAATGATTGTAAAAGTTTTTGTGTTACGGTCGCTGGCAACTCATCTAAAAGCCGTACACGAACATCTGGCGCCATCTCATTCACAAATTCGGTTGCTCGTTCATCGGTGAAAGAGCGTAATAAGTGTTGTTGGGTAGCTGGTGTCAAATCTTCAAACAGGATAAGGGCTTTGTCTTTCGGTAACAGTCGGAAAACGATCACTTTTTCATCCGCGGATAAGTTGCTGAATAATTGTAATAGCGGCAGCTCTTCCATTCCTGATACGAGTTCTTTTAACTTTTCAGAGTCTTTCTTATTTAAATAATGTAAGATGGTTTCTTGCTGGTTCATGGGATACACTCCTTCTCCTATAATTTTGGTCAAAGAAAGAAAGGCAATCGTTCAGAAAATTGTCCAGTTTTCTTTCGTTTGAACGTTGTCTGCTAGACAGCTGAAAGTTTGTTCCGCAGCTGGAGATGACTGTTATTAAAACAAGCACCAAAGGGATAGAGCAGCAACTTTATTCATTATATCACATAGTTTTTTTAAAATATGAAAAATATCACTCGCAGACGAAAAATTCTTTTAAAGGACGTCGCTTGTAAAGAAAATTGACTGAAGTTTGTCAAGAACAAAAGGCAAAAGAAGCTAGCAGACGCTGTAAAACATCCCCCGCAAATGGTATGATAAACTAGTTGTGATTTTTTTACTCACCGTTTATTCTAAACCTATATCAATGAAAAGAGAGGCAATAAAGAGATGGCAAAGAAAAAAACATTGATTGGATCGGTCACTGCGCTTCTCGCACTCGCAGCAGTTGGCTTTGGTTTCCTACAAAACAATGACCTATTTCCAAAGCAGGAAACGCAACAATCAGAGGTAAGCACCCCTTCTGCTAAAGATATTCGCGCAGACGAATTGGCACAGCTAACCTACCAAGGCACCCAAACAATTGAAGTCAATCAAAACATCCCTGAGTTTTCAGAAGACGACCTTTCACTTGAAAATGGTGCCTGGGAAGCATACGGCGACCTTGACCACCTCAATCGAGCGACTTCGGCTGAAGCAATGTTGAATCAATCCTTAATGCCTACGGAAAAACGTGGCGATATCTCCAGCGTGAAACCGACAGGCTGGCGTAATAAACAGCTCCCCAATGGGAAATATTTATATAATCGGACGCATTTGATTGGGTTTGCTTTAGCTGGCGAAAATGCAAACTGGAAGAATTTGATCACGGGAACTAGTCAATTGAACAATCCAGAGATGTTGCGCTTAGAAATGGATATCAACTACTATCTCAAGCAAGACAAAAACCATTATGTTCGATATTCTGTCACTCCAATCTATCGTGATGACGAGCTGGTTGCCCGTGGGGTACAGATGCAAGCCCAATCTATTGGCGACGATACGATCCAATTCAACTATTATATCTTCAACATCCAAGATGGTGTCACGATCAACTATGCGGATGGCAGCAGCGAGATTTCAAATGAAGATATGACGCAACAGGAGAATGCTACAAGTAGTGAGAACAACACGACAACAGCCACTTCTCAAAACAGTGAAACAGAGGAGAAACAGAAAGAATATGTCGATCAACAAGGAAATGGTTTGATCAAAGGATCAAGAAGCGGCATCTATCATTTGCCAGGATCTAAATACTATGATGATACGACGAATCCGAAAGAATGGTTCAAAACGATCGCTGAAGCGGAAGCTGCTGGCTACCGTGCACCAAAATAAAAAAGCCTCTAGGCTTTTTTATTTTGGTGTTAAGCTATTCTTCATTGCCATGCGTTTGTTTTTCGTCTGCTAAAAGTGCTTGTCGCAACGCTTTGACATAGGCCTTCCCTTCGTCAGTAAAACGAACCGAACGTGACTTAAAGCGATAAGCTCGGTAAATTAGGCCTCTTTTTTCGAGACGCAGCAAATGACGATAAACCAAAGAGGTCGTTTTTATTTCTTCATTGGCACAGATTTCTCGTATGGTAGGTGCGCAACCTTGAGCTTGCATATATTCGTCAATGAAAAGTAAGATTCGATCTTTTCTAGGCATAAGTCCTCCTTTCCGCAAAACAGTCTTCACTGCTGCAAATTCGTAAAAACCGATAAACTGCTACCTGGTCTGCTTTTTGTCCGATCAATACACTGAAAATCTATTGATCTGTCTCTTTTCCCCTTCTTCTAACGAGTAAAAGTTCTTTTTATACGCTGAAATTTTCCCCTTAACGAGAAAAGCATCGGCTAGCAGCGCTCTTTGGTATTGATTTTATCAAATTTAGCAGCAAAAAATAGCAAATTTCAAAATTGTTTTCCTTTTTATTGACCTAAAAATAAATAGAGCTATTATTTTTTCTTAGAATTTGTTATTCTAAATTTAAGTAAAGGAGGATTTTATATTAGGGATCGGTTTATTTTTTGTAGGAATTACTTTGATAATCAACGGCTGGGGCAGCTTACTTCACATTGACTACCGCTCACTTGCTTTGATCAATCTTTTTACAGGTACGTTATCTTTTATTATCAATCTAATCTATATGCTTCAAGGCGCTTATTATGAAGCAGGCACTGGCTTTCTCTTTGCCTTCACGTATTTGTTGGTAGGGATCATTTACCTTTTTGATTTAGATCTACGTATTTATGGGATTTTCGCACTATTCGTAGCCATCAATACCTTACCTTTTGCTTGGGTCTCTTGGCAATGGGAGCAAGATCCCCTCTTTGCATTGATTTGGTTAACATGGGGAGCGTTATGGTTTTGCGGCTTTTTGGATACGATCGTGAAGGTAAACTTTGGTCGTAAGATTCATTATTTTGCGATCGCTTGTGGTATCTTCACTACGTGGGTCCCAGGCTTGCTGATGCTAGTAGATCTCTATTAAAAAAGAGTGATTATCTCAATGATAATCGCTCTTTTTTAATAGGAAAATTTAGAAAAATTGTTTTTTTCTAAAAAGTGTTCAATCTCCTGCATCGCTTTCTGAGGACCATTTGCCGGGAAATCCTTCTTTAACTGATAGGCTTGTTGGCAAATCTTCGGAGCACCAACCTCATTCAGGGCAGCTTCCAGCTTTTTCTCAGTTAATGGTTTTGTCAGCGCGATTGCATTGCCATACGCCACGCAGTACTGAATATTGCAGCATTGCTCATAGTGCATCCCAATTCCGATAAACGGCTTCCCAGATGCACAAGCTGTTTGAACAGTCCCTTCCCCACCATGGATAAAAGAAAAATCGATATGCTCATGCAATAGATGACTTGGCAGATATTCGGTCAAGAACAGATTCTCTGAGTCGTTGTGTTTCCCCTTGAGTAGATGTGTAACCGGAGCAATGATCGCTAGTTCCGAACGGTTTCGCAAGAAAGCTAAGATTTTTCGCACCATGCGCGGATTCCCCGAACTGCCCATCGCAAAATAAACGATTCATTTTCTTTCCCGCCGCTTTTGTTGAATAAAAGTCAACACTTCGTCTGGTAAAGAAGACCCGAGCTTCGCAAAAATCGGCCCAACGATTTGATAATTTTCTGGCAGCTGCTCTTTCGTTAAAAATAAATCAGGAGTGGTGATGAGATTTAAATCAGCGTCCATCATTCGTAAGCTCGTTTCAGGCATAAAAAGTTTTTCTGTTTGAGCAGCGTGTTTGAATGCTCGGGGCATCCAGCGGGATTTTACTAATTGTTTTCTTATCCAATACCAAAGTGGTTTCCTTAGCGGTCCGAAGAAACGCAAACTAGAAGGGATAAATGCGCTATCTGATCGAAAAAAGGGATCGCTCATCGCATAGGGTTTTACGTAGATTAAGGGAATCTGTTTGCTGCGAGCAGATAGAAAGATCGTGACATTCGATCCAGTTACAATGACCTGAGGAGCAAGTTTATCGATCAGCTTTTGTTCGCTCAGAATACGCGCGGCAACCATCTCTTTGGTGAAGGGATTTTTGATTGAGCGTAGTTGATCTAATTTTATGATCTGTTCCTCTTGTTTTTCTGTCAGAGTCGGCGTCAGCAAATGGTACGTAAAGCCACTTTCAGTGATAAGTGAAGCAAAGGTTTTTGAAAAACCAAAGAACTCGCAGTGGTGATTTCCTTGCATTTGTTTAGCGACTTCGATCATCCTTGTCGTTTCAGCCAAGTTGAATACCGCAGGCGCAAAAAGAATCGTTGGCATGAAATCCTCCTTATGTATCGAGTCCATCCACTCGTTTCTTTCCAGTATACTAAAAGTAGGCACATGTAGGAGAAGTTTTTTTGCAGATCTTCTCGTTCATCTTTTTACATTATTTAATTAAAAATTTGCTATAATAAAGAAAACCTTTCAAGGAGTAAACCAATGCGAAAAAAAATATCTTCCTTGCGGCTTAATACATTATCAAGCGGGCTCATTCTCTTTGCTTTCTTTTTCTTGATTCAACAATTTTGGGAAATGGTTGTTTCTGACTTTGCACTTTTGCCTTCGCTGGCATTCATCCAAATTCTCTTGATGATCCTTTCAACCTTTCTCATTAGCAAGTTTGTTAAAAAACGCTCGTGGCGGCAAGTGCTTTTTGGCAGCTACCTATTCATCATCGGCTCGCTATTTTCTTTCTGGCTAGCAAATAATCCATTGGAGCTGCAAGCAGTCATTCTTTATATGATAGGCGCTTTTTTTGGCGGCATTCTTTGGGAATATTTGGCCCAGCGCTTGGCAACAGATCTTCTGGCCAAAGAACATGAACCTCGTTAACAGAGGTTTTTTTCTTTTTCTGATAGAAAAGGCAAACATTCTTCGTATATAGTGTGAAGGGGTGAAAAAGGTGCAGGATGAAGAAATCATTGAACGAATCAAAAAGAAAGACTATGCCGGCTTAGAAGAACTGTTAGCTGTTTATGGTGATAGCATGCTGAGGACGATTCATAGTGTCCTCTCCCAACCGCATGAAGTGAGCGAGCGCCAAGATGTAGCGAACGAAGTTTTTTACGAGGTTTGGCAAAAGATTGCTGCGTATCAACCAGAAAGAAGCCGCTTGATTACTTGGCTGCTTTTGATCAGTCGTAGTCGTGCGATTGACCACAAGCGGAAGTTGAACAAGCGCTCACTGGAAGAAAAACCTGTTGATGAGCAGGAACTAGCTATTGAAGAATCACCTTTAACAAAGGAAACCTTTTTGGGCTTTATTGAAGACCTTGAAGCCCTCGATCAAAGGATTTTTCTGCTCTACTATTTTTACCAAGAGTCACCTGAAACCATCGCAGAGCAGACGGACTTAAATGTCTCAGCGATCTACAATCGTCTTTCCCGTGGCCGCAAACGCTTAAAAGAAAGGATGACTATCGATGGATTTTAAACAGTTAGTCTTAAATGAAAACAATTCACTGACAAAAATATCTGAACAAGAAAAAGCAGCAACATTCGAGCTGTCCAAACAATATGTTTTCTTGCAAGATCTATTAGAGGAGCTTCGGACGCTTTTAGCAAAAGACGAAACGATTCTTGGCTATCTGCCTTTGACGCCAGATGGAAACCTCGCCTTCGCCAATCAAGGGCTTGGCGCCTATGCCTATGCAACAACCGAGAAAGCAAAAGCATACCGTGACATCTTTCATGATACCCGCGGCAATCGTTTGTTAGTTTTCACAGAAACCCGCATGCTTTTTCTGGTCATCATCGACTATTTAGAAAGTAACACCTATTTCAGTTACCCCTATGAGACCATCAAGGCGTTCACGATCAAGCCAAGAAAGCTGATGAAGCACGAATCACCAGAGGATAAAGAACAATTCCATTGGGGCTATTTCGACTTTCAGGCAGGGACGCACATTTTCTCTGAAGTACTGACGAAAAAAGACTACGAATTATTTACGTCCTATCACGAATCGATCCCTGCACTCAAGAAAATTCCGATTCAAAACAAAGTTTACCGAGCAGCGAAATATCAGTATTTCCTGAGTAATTGGCATTTCAGTTTTCGCTTGATGACCGCTTTCAACCTGCTTTTCCTGCTGCTGTTTGTATTAATGATTCTCGGATTTTTCTTACACATTGGCCCACTGAAAGGATTTTATTATAAGGATCTGTTGGACATAGGTATGGTCATTTCCCTTTTTTATAGTAAGAACATTTTGCCATAAAAAAGGACTGCTGCTCCTTCCTAAGCATTTCTTTGGTATCAATTGAATAAAGCACCAGATTTTCTACAAAAGAGTACCCCTTGCAGGATTCAAGTCAAAATGAATGCTGCAAGAGGTATTTTTCGTCTCGGACAATTGGGATATTCCTAACCGTTCGTTTTTTCATTTCCTTTTGAAATTCTCAGATTTCTTGTGAACTTTTCAGAAGACTCCACTCATAATTTCATACATGCCTAATGGGATTATTTTTTCCTTCACGCTTGCTTTTTAGGAAGAAACGTTATGATGATTTTACTTGCTAGGAGGTGTGAAAAATCGAACTTATCGGACATTTGGTCTTTTGGATCCCGTTTTGTCTTTTTCTAGTGATTGGATCGTTTTTCATACAATGGCGGAAACGTTTCGTTTCAACCCTTATTGCAGCGATCCCATTTCTCTTTTTTATGGTAAAAATATTCAATTATCGGCACTATGAGCCAGATTCTATTTTCATCATCTATTTGGTCGGGCTCTTCTTGTCGGCGATCTTACTGATTGCTGCTGTCCGCCGGCTGTCAAAAAAAGCCTAAACCTAGGGTTACTAGAAAACAAAGACATTGCTTAAATGAAACCCAGCCTAACTTTAAGGTTCATTTAAGGTTCACGGACTATAGTCAATACGGACATAATAATTTAGAGCCTGTGCTAGCGGAAACTAGCGCAGGCTTGTTTGATTATTTATAGAAAATAGGACAAATCGCTAGCAGGTGTTGGGTAGGCAAAAATCATTTGGGCCAGCGCTTCTTTCGATAGCTGATTCTCCAACACAAAAACGAAGTGGTTGATCAACTCATCGGCCAATGCAGAAACGATCGTGACCGCAACGATGGTATCAGATGTGTTATAAACCAATTTGATTTTTGCATCTTGATCATTGATTCGTCGATAGGTATACCAAGAAGAAAGATCCATCACCTCGCTATGATATTCTGAGGCATGATCGGCAATCTCTTGCTCACTGATCCCGACTCTTGCCAGTTTTTCCGCACCAAAAACCAGCGTAGGGATCAGCGGATAGCGGATGGGTGTTTTCTGATCATCTATATGCTCGACAAGATAGGCGGCTTCAAAGCTGGCAACAGGCGTCAGTTTGGGCTGCTTTTTCGCTAGCACATCCCCGATTGCATAGATGTGTCTTTGACTAGTCTGCAAAAACTCATTAACTACGATCCCTTGTTTTGACGTTTCTACCCCTGCCTTTTCCAATTGCAGCTGGTCGCTATTGGGTCTGCGTCCCGTGGCACCAATCACTGCTTCTACGGTGAGAGACAATGCTTGTGTCTGGATCGTATAGTGGTTTTGTTCTTTCGTGATTCGCTGCGTGTTCTGATTAAAGTGGAACGAAACGCCTTGGTCCTGCATTGAACGAACCATTTCTGCGGTCAATTCAGCATCAAATCCTTTTAGCGGCTGGTCATTATGATGGATCACATGAACTTCAGCACCTGCTGCTTGAGCGATCATCGCCAATTCGAAGGTAATATACCCAGCACCTATGAAAGCAATCGTTGCTGGCATCTTTTCAAAGGAAAGAAAATCAGTACTGCTTTGTAAATGCTCCTTGCCGACGATGGGCAGTACGGCTGGACGCTGTCCTGTCGCAATAATTATTTTTTCTGCTTGAATCTCTTCTGCGTCCACGACGACCGTATGGGCATCACGAAAAGCGACTTGTCCGTAGTAAGTAGTGATCCCTTCTGCTAGTAACCCTTGTTTGGTTGACTCTGGCACCCGATCGGTATACGAGCGCTTAAACGCCATCAGTGCCGGCCAATCAATGGCTACCTGCCCTTGAACACCATTGCCTTGCATACGTTTCGCCTCTGTTTTGACTTCTACGCCTCGCATCAGTAGTTTTTTTGGATCGCACCCGCGATTGGGGCAAGTGCCACCCCATAAATCGGCTTCAACGATCGCCACTGTCTTACCTTTGGCTTTTAACCCATAGGCAGCAGCCGTTCCAGCTGGACCCGCTCCGATAATCAGTACATCCACCTTTTTCATCTGTCTCCTCCTTCTCCTAAAAAAATATTCCTGCGCTTTCTCTTCCCTTCAAGTATAGCGAATCACGGCCAGTCGACAAAACAATTCGCCTTTAGCGGCTCCTGCGAAAGATCACATTCAGCCCTTGAAGTTGCATTTGATGTGGTATACTTTTCTTGTCAGTTTAACGACAAAGGAGAATGAATGACTGTGAGTTTTAAACGTTTTTTTCAGCTCTTTCTTTTTTATTTTCTCTCGATTCTGGTGGCATATGGCCTGATTGCATTTCTAGCAGTAGATAACTTTTGGCTGGTGGTCTGTTTGATGACGATTGTCGGCTACCTCACCTTGGGTATCCCACTAACCTTATTGAGTTTAAAGAAGAAAAAATAAGACAACAGACAAAGACACCAGCAACTTTTCTAAGAAGCTGGTGTCTTTCCTCATTGATGCGATTATCCTAATACGATCTGGGCATCTGCCAATGCTTTTTCCACGACTTCCATCACCAGCTTGCTATGGGCAAGGCGTTCCTTGACAAAGGCCTGATCATTTTCGTGAATGGCTTGTGCAAAGCGGACAAATTCTTCAAACATACGATGTCCGTGAACGCTGCGATCCTGATGGCTTTTTGCCCCATGAACCGGTTCAACGTCATAACTGGCAAGCATATTCGTCGGCCCATTGACGATGATCGATCCTTTCGTCCCTTGGATCGTTGAACGAATCGTCGCTGTCG
Organism: Enterococcus sp. DIV0213h; assembly: GCF_051711285.1. Classification (NCBI taxonomy): domain Bacteria; kingdom Bacillati; phylum Bacillota; class Bacilli; order Lactobacillales; family Enterococcaceae; genus Enterococcus; species Enterococcus sp. DIV0213h. Next base: position 1,883,078 of record NZ_JBIOMH010000001.1, on the reverse strand, counting down.
AATCTTTGGCGCCGATACAAACGACTTTTGTTTGTTCATAGTCTAAAAACAGCATGCCAGAAGTATCGATCCCCTGTTCGACATTAGCAAAATAGCGGACACTTTTTGGTTTTCCTAAAAGCCCGACGACAAAATGAATATTATAGATATTGATATCCATCAATGCCCCACCACCCATTTTCGGGTTAAATGCAGGTAAAACGGTTCCCTCTTTGAATAAATCATAACGAGAAGAATACTGCGAATAGTTGCATTCAATCAATTTCAGCTCTCCCAATGTTTCAAGCTGCGCTTTTATTCCTTGATAGTTGGCTAAGTACTGATTTGTGATGGCTTCGATCAAAAGCACCTTGTGGGCAGCAGCCAATTCTGCTAATTCTACTAATTCTCGTGTCTGCAACGTAAATGGCTTTTCACAAATGACGTGTTTGCCAGCGAGGATTGCTTCTTTGGCAAAGGAATAATGCAAATGATTGGGCAGTGCGACATACACGGTGTCAACGGATGGATCCGCCAAACATGCCCCTAACTCTGTGTAGACGGTTTGAATCGTGTATTGCTGTTTTAAGTGATTCATTTTTTCTAAATCATTTTCTGTCCCAAAAATAGCGGACAGTTCAAGTTGTGGGACATCCCCTGCCACCGTTAAAAAATCATGGACGATCATGCCTGCCCCTAAAATCGCTAAGTTCATCTTGCTTCCCCTTTTCTATCTTCTTAAATCATTTGTTTCAATACTTCGGTGATCACTTTATGATCCTCTAAATGGGCCAAACCTGACACACAGATAGCACCAGTGACTTTCCTGTCTTCGATAATTGGAAAACCACCACCACAAATTGCATAATGTTCGTCTTGTGCCCATTTAGCAAATTGTATATCTCTATCTTTTTGCGCATAGACGTATAGTGAACTATGCCCGCTTTCTAGTACCGTTCGTTCTTTTCTTTCAAGCCAAGGGCTCTCTTTTCGCCCTGCCATTAAAAATCGAATGATCGGCAAGCCCTGATGAACAACTTTGATCCCTACCGGCTTCGGGTAGTTCCTTTTAACGTACTGATCGATGGCAATAACCAACCGCAATGCGAGGTCATTGTCAAAATGAGCAAACTGCAGCTGCTGTTCTTCTTGCAGGATTTCTGAAGGTTCGATTCGGATCTACTCCTTTACGTTGAGTCAGTTGATGCCTTCAGGCGCTTTGTTTGTCAAAAGCCCCATAATCACTCTGCCTTATGACTCAGTGATCACTTGATTGATGCCTGTTTCTAGCATTTCGATTTGTAAAATCGTTTCTTCGTCTTTCACGATTTTCTCTTTGCCATGGATGATCGTTTCATAGACGCCCTCATACACACGGCTATAATCACCAATTTCAGAGATGACTTTTTCTTCATGGTAGTTCCCGTTAGCATCCATATAAGTTAGTGTGCCATAGTGCTCTGGCAAATCGATCCCAAAATCGGCATGATCTGGGAGATAAAACTGTTTTAGATGCTCTTCTTGTCGATCCTTGGTTTGTTTTACAAAAACGCCGTTTTCGCCATAAACGACAAAACTAGGCCGCTCTTTTAATCGGAAGTAACTAGATTTGACTGAGACTTTCATTCGACCATAAAACAGATCCAAATCGAAGTAATCATTCATGCGATTTTTTCCAAGCAATTGCCGAACCTCATAATGGACATCGTCTGGTTGTCCAAAATAGGAGATCACTTGGTCCAGTGTATGACAAGCGTGTCCGTACAAGTAGCTAGTATTCAATGAAAATTCGGTCACTGACCGTGGAATCTCTGGACGAAAATAATCATAATGCAGCTCTACTTCTAAGAGATCTCCGAGCACGCCGCTTTCGATCACTTTTTGCGTAGTCAAAAAATCGGAATCAAAGCGGCGATTTTGATAGCATTGCACAAACAAGCCTTTCTCCTGCGCCAGTGCGAACAATTCCTTTGCTTGTGCCGAAGTTTCCGTAAAAGGTTTTTCGATCAAGACATTTTTCCCATGAAGCAAGACATCCTTGCCTAATTCATAATGCAAATGACTGGGGGTCGTGACCACAACTAATTGAATTTCAGGATCACGGTAGATATCCTCTAAGTCAGAGGTGTAATGAACGCCTTCTAGTGTTGGCCAGGTCAGCTTGCCGCTTGGTGAATAGATCGTCTTTACTTTGATCTTATCCTGCAGCTTGGTTGAAAAAGGCAGATGGTAGCGATTGGTGCTTTTTCCGTTTCCGAGATATGCGATAGTTAACATTATGACGCCTCCTATGAATTGATAGCTTGATTATTGCTGATATCCTTCGAAATGAGAAGTCTTTTGCCAAAAACAGGTTCTTTTGACCAGACTTTTTCGCAAACTGCTCAGTGGTTCTGAACATTTTTACCAAATTGCCAAAAAGGTACAGTTTTTGCTTTTGGTTTTCTTTGTCCTAGGCTATGATTAGAAAGAGGTGGTTTGATGTTATTAGGAGATAAATTACGGCTTCAAGAAGGATTGACCAATACGGAGAAACGGATTGCCGATTATATTTTGCAAAATATCAATGATGTGCCTTCGTTGACGATTGAAGTCATCGCTAAGCATACATACACATCCCACTCTTCCGTCATTCGTCTAGCCAAAAAGATGGGGTATGAAGGATTTAAAAGTTTTCGCTTAGGTCTGGCTGAAATTGCCCATAATCAGATGTTCAACCCAACCTTTGTTGACGCGAATTTTCCCTTTTCGCCTAAGGATCAAACACCTGACATTTTGAAAAAAATGGCCGATCTAACGATCAACTCGATTCACAAAACCCACGCTCAGGTTGCCCCAGAAACGATGGAAGCAGTGGTGCAATCGTTGGAAGCTGCGCAACGGATTTTCTTATTTGCTCGCGGCGATTCTCAGATCCGGGCAAGAAGTTTTCAAAATAAGTTGGTCAAAATCAATAAGTATCTGATCCTAGCTGATGAATATGGGGATGATGCGTGGAATGCATCGAACGTCACGCAAAATGATTGTGCCGTGTTTATTACCTACCGTGGGAAAAATACGCAATACGAAAAAATCATGCAGCACTTTCGTGATGTCGGGGTACCAGTGATCGTGATTTCTGGAAACGCCCATGCGAAAATCATCCCATTAGCGACCCATGCGATCATCGCTTCTCATGATGAACGTGATTTTCTCAAAGTCGGCACCTTTTCTTCACAGGTCGCCTTTGAGTATATTTTAGATTCACTGTTTGCATTGCTGTATGCCAAAGAATACCAAAAAAATATTGTCGAGTTAAGAAAAAAACAAACTGTTTTGGAATCAGGGATTCTCTCAGAATACCCGTCAACTGAAGAAAAGAGGGAAATGAAATGATCAATTGGGGAATTATTGGTGCCGGAAATATCGCCAATCGCTTTGCTGCAAGTTTAGAAAATTTTCAAGACGCCCAGCTTTATGGGGTTGCTTGTCGTACGATGGAAAAAGCGCAAGCGTTTCAAGCAAAATTTCCGTGTGACGTCGTCTTTGATGACTACCAAAACCTATTAGATGATCCAACTATCGATGTCGTTTATATTGCTTTGCCACATTTGTATCACTATGAATGGATCATCAAAGCCTTTCAAGCGAAAAAAGCTGTTTTATGTGAAAAACCAGCAACCTTGACTGCACAAGAAATGCGCGATGTACAAAAACAAGCTCAAGCACACGAAGTCTTCTTTATGGAAGCTATGAAGCCACGCTTCACCCCAGCGTATCGCAAACTAAAAGCACTTGTGGATGGTGGTCATATCGGTGAATTAACAAGTGTCACGACTACTTTTCGCCGCCATTTACCAGTCGAAGGCAGTTCTTACCATTATCTGCCAAAACAAGGGGGTGCTTTACTGGATATGGGGATCTATAACTTAGCCTTTATCCAAGATTTTTCACCAGAAAATTTAACTGCCGAATTGATCGATTACAGCCTGTATGAAACTGGGGTTGATACCTACGTTGAAGCACGCTTTGTCAGTGAAGACTTTGTTGCAGTGATTGAGACTGGATTTGACCAAACAAAAGAGACGGTGGCGGAATTACAAGGAACAAAAGGGAAAATCACGATCCCCAACTTCCATCGCCCCGCTTCTTTTACCGTGACGATTGACCAAGAAGACACGGTCTATGATATTGGGTACGAGATCGATGATTTCCATTCAGAGATTCAAGCAGTTCACACCGCGCTTGCACAAGGACAACTCGAAAATCCCCTGATGTCCTTAACAGATAGTATTGCCTGTATCGCTTTAGCAGATGAACTAAGAAGCTTGCTAGATGCGGAAAAAAAAGACAATTAAGATCATGCCCCATCGTTTTTGAATAGAACTGACCAGTGGCTACCACTCGGTCAGTTTTTTGTCAAAAATTGAGCGCTTTCTTTGACGCTATTGAAATGGTTATATTATATTTATTGAGTATATTTTTATACAAATAAAAAAAGAAAGGAAAACGCTTATGACTCCAGAAATTATAACGTATCTTATTTGTTTATTGACCTTCGCTTATCTAGCTGTGACGGTTTTTACTTTTGTAAAAAATCGTCGGACAGGTGACGGCTATCGCCTCCGTATTTTTTACGTGTTGGCAGCAGCACTCGTCTTTTTGCTTTCCGTTTATGCAATCGCTACCGGTCAAACCTATGACGACTTAGTGACATCGATAAATGATCTTTTTCAATAAAACAACGACGGCACGAACCCCAGCGGATCTCTTCGTTTGTGAACCTGTGGTTGAGGGAAGGATCAAAACAGAAACGAGCCAATGAAAGACTGCTAATCGATGGCTTTTCCATCAGGATCTGCTAAGCCGAATCAATGTCTTTCAATAAATGATGTCTGATTTTTTATGGAGGTGTGCATGCTCATTCAGCTTAAAGAAGCGAAGCTTTCCGATCTGCTTTCAATCTACTTGATACAAAAAGCGGCCTTCAAATCCCTCTTTCTCCGTTATCAAGACAAAGAAACTTCTCCCTATTTACAAAGTTTCGAGAAGCTAAACGCAAAGTTTTCTGCGTCGAATACCACTTATTATTTAATCATGACCGCTCAGAAAACCGTGGGCTTTATAAAACTGACGGTTGAGCAGGAACATACGACGAAGCTATCTTCCATCGCCCTTCTTCCCTCCTACGAGAACCGCGGGATTGGTAGACAAGCAATGACCTTGATTGAAAGGCTCGTTCAAACAGATACGTTACGTTTGAATACGATCCTGCAAGAACCTAAGCTGGTTCACTTTTATCACTCGTTAGGGTATTCAGCAACAGGGATGTTTCAAAGCCCCTCTTCAGCAATCTGCTTTGTCTCCTTTACGAAAAAAATTGCTGCGAAATAAAAAAGCCATCTCGCCTTTCATCGGCAGAGATGGTTTTTTCTATCAATTGCCATCCTTTACAGCAATCATTTTTATTGGTCCTGCAAGGTGTCATCGGATTTTTTACGCAATCGCGGAATCTCTTTCACATTCATTAAATCTAAAAAGAAAGTGAACAATGGGATCCCGATGATCAAGCCCCACAAGCCAAAGAGATGTTCGCTAAGATACAGGAGAATAAACGTGTAAAACATCGGGATCTCTGTTTTATTAGCCATCAAGCGCGGATTTAAGATATAGGATTCCAACGCATGAACAAACACTATGATCAATAGAATGTAGATCACGTCATTAAATCCGCCGATAGAATAGGCAATAAACGTCAATGGAATACACGAGATGATCACACCAGCAACAGGAATCAAGCTGAGAAAGAAAATCATCAACGCCAAACTCAACAGCTGCGGAAAGCCCATCACCGCTAAGGCGAAAACAGTGATCGCTGTATTGACTAAGGCGATCACCAACTGCGTCTCGATCACATTTCCGAAAGCCCGCGTAAACTTAGCTCCTAAATAGTAAACATCTTCAAAGAACCACGCCCCTCGCCCTTGCAAAAACAGCCGAGAAAACGCAACGGTCTTTTTGTTATCGATCATAAAGAAGAAGCTAAGCAGAAAGGAGATCAGCACAGTCAACGCCAACTCACCGAAATTATACAGATAATTGATCACGACTAGAACGCCGCTTTGTAATTTCTGGATGTATTCGCTGGTCTGCAATAAATTCAAGACATATTCGATCAATTCATTATTGGAGTCTGTCCGTTGGTAGAAATCAGCAACGGAATTGACTAATTGGACGGATTGTTTGATGATGATGGGTACATAATTTGTTGCTACTAAATAAAGAATAAAAACAATCAAGCTGTAGGTCAGGATGCTCGTAAGCTTGATGGGCAGATGGCTTTTTCGATGGAGCAAAAGAACCAGCCGATAAATCAGATACGTAAAGATAAAGGTCAGCAAAAGAATGGTCATCAGACTGCGAAACAAAAAAAGAATGCCCGCAAGCATAAACAGGACCGTCCAGCGCCGCAACACAAGATTTTGAAGAAAAGCATTATAGTATTTCATCTGTAACTCCTTTATTCGTTGCAATGGAGCAACGAAGCATTTCAGTAGTGCCTAAGAATTATCTAATCATTAAACTATGCAAATAGCAAGAGATTTTATTTTTCTTAATCGAGCGAAAAAATGAAACAAAAAATCCTTAGAAGAATCGTTGCCTTTCTTCTAAGGAAAAGAGTTATTGGTAAACGGTCTTTCCTTCGTTTACGGGTAAAACCGAGTTGATGGACAATAAAAAGAAGCTGGCAGCCAACAGATCAGCACTGCCGCCTGGAGACACATTTTCTGACTGGCAGAAGGCTGCTAGTGCATGAAATGCTGGGTTCGGCAACGCTTGCTGATTGGCTTTTTGTGCGAGTTGCTGAACCAGTGCCAGTACCTCTTGATTGCTGCGGTATAAAATACACGTATCGTCCAGCGTAGCGATGATTGCCAACAGCATGTGGAGCCTTTTTTTGGTCTCATTGGAACAATCCCGAGAAAAGTAATCCGCTAGAGCGATTTGAACATGTGGGAACCCAGCAGCAGCTTCCCCATACGCACCGAGATGTCCATATTTGGCTTGAACAGTTTTGCCATGACTTTCTGTTTGTTGAATCAGCGCACGATCAGGAAATGCAGTGAGAAATTGGATATCAGAAAAGACTTCTGGTAAAAAAATCCGCTGTTTGCGACTAAGTTGGCTACTGACGGCGCTGATGAGCAAGCCTAATGCCCAGATGGCTCCTTTATGAGTGTTGATGCCACCAGTGGCTGCCAACATCGCCTGTTCTGCCTTCCGACCGATGGCAGCGATTGCTTCCCGCAACTCTTGAGACATGCTGCTTCCCCAAGACACCAAGGCCATTTCTTCAAAGTATGGCGTCAATGCTCGAGCTGATCGCAGAAAGAGTGCTTGATCCATATCGTGATGGGCACCTGAATCAATGGCATCCACTAACCCAGGTTTTGGGGACAATGTCACTTCTGCAATCAAGGCTTCTTCTACCAATTGGGCGAGTCGTCGACAATTTTCTTCTACAGCTAATGCAAACATCCAACTCCTCCTCTAGTTTTTGATTTGACCTTTGATCGTTACCCATAAAACATGCAAAACATAGCTTGTTAAAAAACCACAGCTGGCAGTTGCCAAATAAGCGACGATGATCATGATGCCCATTGGCAGTTGCAGCAACAAATCTTTGAAGCATAGCAACAAGACTTGAAAGACAAAAACATTGGCAAGATAGGTCCGATACGCATAAGTAGACAGCCACTTAAATGTCCCTAACTGAGGGGCATTGTTTTTGATCATAGTTGATCCAAACATAAAGACTGCAAAAATCAATACTAAGCTATATAAGCTTTGCAATGTATTTAAATACGGTGCATGAGCGAAACTTAGATCACCTGCATAATGTAGCAGATGATTGGCAGATAATAGCCCTAATGCTAAGCCCACTGGCAAGAAAGCGTAGCGAATCTTGTATAGGAAGCGATAAACGGTTTCGTGATAAATCAAAGCGGCTTCGCCATAGATCCCGTAGATCACAAAGCTAAAGACAAACCGATCCAATAAATACCAGCTTTCATGATGCGGTCCTTCAAAAACTTGGCGATCATAAAATACATACCAAACGACATACAAAGCAGTTGTGACGATCAATACTGGCCAAACAGCTTTTTTCTTCGTCAACACTTTGTAGCCTAACCAGACAAAAAACGGCATCAACAATTGGATCTGCAGCATCATGATCGTATACCATAAGTGTGGCGCCGCATCCCCCGTCACATATTTCAGTAAAAACGTTGCTGTGTCAGTATAAGGTTTTCCTTGTTGGACAGCGGGAAACAGCCATAAATAAGCCGTCGTCCAAAGCACATATGGCACGACAAGTTCAAAAAACTTTTCTTTCAAAAATTCTAGATAAGACAGATGTTGACTAGTCTTAACCATGTTATAAACAATAGCAAAAATAAACAGGGGTGCGGTAAATTTCACCAAGACATAAAAGGTACCGATGAATGCTGCAGTCTTTTCATCTTGGGTATTGGATAAGGCAAAAGTCAAAATCGTTTGCATCATTACTGCTGTCACGGCAAATACTTTTTGGAAATCACTGATGTTGATTTTTAAATCGTTGTTCTCAAACATGTTTTTCGCTCACTTTTCTAATAATTACCAAATCTCAGTGGTGAGTTTTGGCCCTTCGTCTGTTTTTACTAAGATTTTTTTTGATGGATGTTCCAAATACTCCTTTAAGGCAAACCCGCCTTGTTTTGTGATAACTTGAACATCGATCTGTTGAAAAAAGGCTGCCTGCTTTTCCAATAGTTCCAGTGGCAGCTTTTCTTTCGTGTCGGCATAAAGCAACAGATCTAAATCACTGGTCGGCTTGATTGCTGCCTGTTTTGCAGCCAATTCAAAACCCAAGCTGCCACCGATTCCCCAAGAATAGTGCTTCAATAAAAGCCGTGCTTGTTGATAGCTGCGGTAAACTGGATAATTGGCTACTTCATTGAATCGAAAGCTCTCACGAGTGATCAATTCCCAAGGATGGATCGTTCGTTTGATCATGTTGCAGGGTGCCTCAAAGGCAAACCGTTCTTGCCGCTTTTCCCCGCGCAACCCCACTGGTAAATAGCTGGGGTTACGGGGTTTCCCACGACGGACGGTCGCAAAAAGCTGTTCTTTTTCAGAAAACCATTTGGGAATATCAATCATATCAAGAACTTCTTTATCTAATTGAACGATATCGTGGGCACGGTTCATTCGTTACTCATTCCATTCTGCATTCATTTTTTCAAATACGTTATTCGTTTCCAGCCGGCCGCTCTTTTTAGCGATCGGATTGGTGTAGCGACTGGTCAACATCGTGTCATTCGTTTTACGCACATCATCAATCGCCTCATTGATCGCTTCAATTACAGTCGCTTTGCTTTCAGAGGTGACAGACTGATCCGTAATGGAGGATAAGAAAGTGAAGATTGCCCCAAGTTTCGTATAATTTTTGATATCATAAGCAATACTTGGTACTTTTTCCGCCGCGGCTTCAATCGCTGCAATCGACCGTTTGGTGACTCGACTTGCACTTTCTTTTGACATTGCTTGAACAGTGATCTTTTCACTATTTAATGCGATCAGACGACTTGATTGCAAGCCATGCGCTAAGAAAGCCCCAGAGATCGCATTACCAGCGATAAAACCGATCACTGGATGACCCGCTTGGCGTAGTTTGGCATAAGCTGCCGCACTATTTGCTAAAGCTGCATGAATACCAATCAATTCTTCATTGTAGCCATACGCTTGGCTAGGGACATCGATGACCGCAACGATTGGCCGTTTGATTGCTTTATCTTTGTCTTCGTGATAAACAGTTTCTAACAGATGGCCCATCTCGTACCCTTCGACTAAACCAACTTCTCCATTGCGTACCCGATACATCGGATTATTTGCGTTTGGCACGATCGCTGTAACAACGACTTCTTCAGTAAAAAGGTCAGATGCAGCTGCATAGACTGTTGCACTAGTTGAGGTTGGGAACTGCAGATTCGTCAATGCTGAAAACCAATGATAACCGATACTGTCAGCAGCAGCTTCTTGGCCTTCTGTTACAGTAATAGGTGCCACTTCAGTTGCTTTATGCGTTGCAAGAGCCTTATTGTATGCCTCGATAGTCAGCGGCTTTGATAGATCAAGTTCGTTTAAAAGAGAAAGATAAAAACCACTTTTTTCGCTGTGATGACTGTCTTTCTTTTCAACCATCGCCGCAATCACAGCTTCTTGGATCGATTCGACACTGTCAGTCACTAGTTCATCGATCATTTGTGCTTCCAAACGTTGTTTGGCGCCAATGGTATTCCAAATCAAATCTTTATCACTGGAATCAAATTCTCTCACGCCAGCTTCTTGTTCGATGACTTCAGGACCGTTCAAACCGATACGGGCTTTCTTCGTCGCTATCAAGTAGCTCATAAGTGCTGAGGTAATGGACATACCGCCAAAAGAACCCACCCGACCTGGCACTAAGCCAATCACTGGCACATACGATTTTATTGCAACGATCAAATTGCCGATTTCTGCGATCGACAATAAGCCGTAATTGGCTTCTTGGAGGCGTACGCCACCAGTATCGAGGATGATGATCGGTGTGATCGGATTGCCCTTTTGGTTTTCTTCCAACACATGCGTCAATGCAGCGATGATTTTAGCACCAGAAACTTCACCGATACCGCCACCTTGGAATTTCCCTTCCATAGCGATCACGACCACGTTTTCTCCAGAAATCGTTCCACGACACACAACGATCCCATCATCGCTTTGTGGCACGATGTCTTGAGCCACCAGATTGGGGGCGATCATTTGGTCGAATGGATCGATCAATTCACGACCGCTCTTGGCATCCAATAAGGCGTGCACCCGTTCTCGAGCATTTAATTCTACAAAACTATTCTTCATCTGCTAGTTCCTCCATTGCTTGGGTTAATCGTAGGTAAACCACACCGGGAGTGGCGCCAAAGTCGTTGATCACTATTTGCGCACTGATTGGATAGCGCTCAAAAAAACGCGTCAAGACATTTTGCCACACATCGCCAAAGCCGTCACTTCCTGTACAAACTGAAACGGTGGTTTCTTGTTTGTCTGTTGGAAAAAGCAGAATTTCCAAGTCACCAGAACCCACCACGCCAACATGGACTTTTTTGGTGACTGGTTTCGTTGTTTGATACGTATAAGCTAATTTTTCCATCTCTTCTTCTCTCCTCTTGCTCTTATTAAGACCACGTTCTGAATTTCATTGGCGGTTCGTACAACCCATCGGACCATTCGATCAAATCATCAACGGTTTGAGCTGCTAGCAATGATCGTTTGGCATCACTGCGTTTGATCCCTAAGTCTTCTGGTAATTTCACGATCCCCGCTTTGCGAAGGGCATCCAGAGAAGCTTTTGTGCTGGTCATTCCTAGTGGGGTTACACCACCGATGGCTGCGATGGCTGCTTGTTTTTCCTCTTTTGAATTTGCTTTATAAAGATAAGCGATGCCTTCTTCTGTCACGATATGCGTCGTATCTTCGCTATAGATCATAATTGGGGCATTGGCTAAACCAGCTTGCTTTTGGACAGCCAACGCATCTAACGTTTCTACAAAAACAGGTTTTTTATTGGACCCATATGTTTCAACCATTTGAACGACTAATTTTTGTCCTTTTGCTAAAGGATCTGTTTCATCCCGCAAGGATTGCCAAGCTGGAGTCGAATGCCGACGGCCCCCCGGATTATGCCCCATATTTGGTGCACCACCAAACCCAGATAAGCGGCCTTTCGTCACTGTAGAAGAATTTCCTTGATAATCTAGTTGTAAGGTCGAACCGATAAACATATCGATGGCATATTGACCTGCAGTTTGTGATAATGCTCGATTGCTGCGCATCGTGCCGTCTTTTCCGACAAAGAATACATCGGGTCGAGCGGCAATATATTTTTCCATACCAACTTCCCCACCAAAACTGTGGATGCTTTCGACCCAACCAGATTCGATAGCTGGAATCATCGTTGGATGAGGATTCAAGACCCAGTTTTTCGCTACTTTCCCTTTGATTCCAAGCGTTTCTCCATAGGTTGGTAAAAGTAACTCGATCGCAGCGGTATTAAAACCGATCCCATGATTCAACGATTGTACTTCATGTTCTGCATAGATTCCTTTTAATGCCATCATCGCCATCAAAATTTGTAATTCCGTAATGTTTTGCGGATCTCTCGTAAAGAGGGCTTCTAATTGATACGGTTGGTCTGCTACCACGACGACATCGATCCAATCGCTGGGAATGTCGACCCGCGGCAAACGATCGACCACTTCATTAACTTGGACGATCACAATCCCATCTTTAAAGGCTGCTGCTTCGACGATCGTTGGCGTTTCTTCCGTATTGTAACCTGTATAAAGATTTCCTTGGCGATCGGCTTTGTCCGCCGCCACAAGGACCACATTCGGAATCAAGTCGATAAATAAGCGACCATATAATTCCAAATACGTATGAATGTCCCCTAATTTCATAGTTTTGTCTTCAATCATTTGGGCAACGCGCGTACTTTGTGCGCCTGCATAAGAAAAATCGATTTTCGCTGCAATGCCTTTTTCAAATATCGTCAAATGTTCTGGACGGGAGATACTCGACATGATCATATGCAAATTATTGACTTTTTGAGCATCGACTTGTTCTAAGCTTTTTGATAGGAAGCTTGCTTGTTTTTGATTGTCGCCTTCAAGGACCACTTTGTCTCCCGGACGGATCAACTGTTCTAAGACTTCAATGATCGCTTCCGTTGGGACATATTTTCCATCGAGAAGATGCTCGATTTTTTTCATGGTTTGGGCCTTCTTTTCACGTTTACTTGCCCAGTTTCTTGCAGGTTTTTCCATTCTATTCATCTCCATTTTTGATATAGGAATAAAGCATCATCCAAGCCATGTTGATCCAAATTGATCACACGGATCGCTTTGTTTTCACCAAATTTTGCTTGGATCAGTTTTGTTAGGGTATTGCCAGGAGGAAATTCAAGAGCCAAATCAAGTCCTGCTTCGTAGGCAACATCCATGATCTTGTTCCACTGCACCGGATAAGCAATATTTTGCAGCAAATCTCGACGGATCTCTTCAGGGTTCATGGTCATCCGACCATCCGTATTTTTGAGGTAGGGACAGATAGGCACATCAAGGAATACCGTGTTCATAAATGGCGCAAACCGTTTCACGGGTTCTGCCATCAACACACAATGGGACGGGACAGGCACTGCTAAAAGTTTGGCGGTTTGCGCATGATAATCTTTCGCTTGAGCTAGCGTCTTGCGCAAGCCTTTGATATGACCAGAGATCGTATGCTGCATGGGGCAATTTTCATTTGATAAATAGACGGGAGCAGCAGGATCAAATGTTTTTGCCACGAGCGCTTCTGCTTCACTTCTCGTTACACCAACCAGTACCCCCATGGCATAATCAGTCGGATAGGCTTCTTTCATCAATGTCGCCCGATGATAGACCAAGCTAGCGGCATTTTCGAAACTCAAGCTTTCACAAGCTAACGCAGCGGAAAAAGCGCCAATCGAATGCCCCGCCACAAGCTGAGGTTGCACACCAGATGCTTTCATCTGGTCCGTGTAAAAAGCCGCTTTTACTAAAAGGGCCAACTGAATAGAGACGGTATCTTGTTTGAGATCCCCCGATACAGGGTGTAAATCAAAGCCTGTCGCCTGTTCTAGCCGATGGAAATAACTGGCAGGCACGTCCTCAAGCATCTTGCTGGTCTGACTGCCTTGTCCTGGGTATAAGAAACCTGTACTCATGAAACACCTCCTAAACAATTTCTCTTTCCTGTGTCATAATAACGGAAGTTTGTTATAATAAAAAATACCAGTTTCGTGAATATCCATAACCATAAGGTATGGAAAGAGGAGTATCTGATGAACCTTGATCATTTACGCTACTTTAAAAAAGTAGCCGAATCGAAAAATATTACCCAATCTGCACAAGAATTATACATCTCACAACCTGCCTTGAGCCGTGCCATGAAACACCTAGAAAGTGAACTAGGCGTTCCTTTGTTCTATCATGCCGGTCGGCATATCGAGTTGACGATGTATGCTGAAGAATTTTATCCCTATGTCGTTGAGACGTTAGCACGTTTCGACGAAGGAATGAGTGCGATCCAAGCCTTAAATGGAGAAATGGTCCCTGCAGTGACGATCTACTCTGAAGTCGCTTCTGTTTCCTTGCCCAACTTGGTGGCGACATTCGTTGAAAAGCACCCTGAGATCCAACTTTCGATCAAGCAGCACGGCAGTAAGGAGACCAACAAAGAACAAGCCTTCTACATTACCTCTGAGCCAAAGAACGGCTTGACCAATCTGCCAATATTCACGGAACCCATCTTACTGGCGATCCCCAAAAAGCATCCCTTGGCAGAAAAAAAAGACTTGCAAGTTGCCGATATCCAACACGTGCCTTTGCTGATGCTGGTTGAAAACAGCCCGCTGCGTAGAACCATCGACGAAGCTTTTGAAGCAAAAAAAATCAGTTTGGCTATCGGTTCAACGACGGACGATCCGGCGACGTTGCGCTCCCTTGTCAATCAAGGACTAGGAATCACGTTTTTTCCTAAAATTACTTGGGGCTATGAAGATGAGGCACCTTTCGTTTTACGTGAACTAGCAGATTTCCCCTTATCAAGGACGATCTATTTAGCATCAAGCTTTACTAAAGGTCATCCCATGACAAAACTAATTGCAAAAACGTTGATTGAATTTTATCTTGGCTAAACAAAAAGAAGCGTCCATTCGCACGTTAGCTGTGCAAGTGGACGCTTCTTTTTTCTCTCCTATTTATAAAGGTTGAATCATCGGCTCGACCGTACATTCATTCACATTGATCACTCCGATCTCTTTTGACTCGCTACACTATTGGCTGCCCCAGTCAGGTGAGACCCCATAAGATTTGTTACACGCCTTCCAGTACGGCTGCCTTATCATCGCTTATGCATCGAGCAATTGATCGTATTCTTCATCACTGACTGCTTCTAACCATTCTGAAGCACCAGCAGTAATCGCTACATGGGCAAACCAACTATTTTTTGCTGCACCATGCCAATGTTTGACCCCTTCCTTGATGACTACGACATCACCAACAGTAAGTTTTTGCGGTTTCTTGCCTGCTTCTTGGTACCAGCCTTCTCCTGAAGTCACCATCAACAATTGATACCCACCATCGATATGCCGATGCCAATTGTTGCGGCAACCTGGTTCAAAGGTCACATTGCCAACGTTGACTGGAATCGCTGGATCAGCTACTAAAGGATTCAAGTAACTCTGACCGCTAAAATATTGTGCATAGGCGTCATTTGTGTTCCCTAATGAAAAGATTCCAGCTTCTTTTGCTGCATCGAGTTCTGACATTTATTTTTCCTCCAATTCAGCTAGCTCTTCTTGATAAACCGTTTTGGCGATGTTAAAAGCAGACCAAGCTTTGGGCCAGCCAACATAGAAAGCCAGATGAGTGATTACTTCTGCAATTTCCTCTACAGTGATCCCGTTTTCCTTGCCAATCGTCAGATGGGCAGTCAATTGTTCAAAATTGCCACCCGAAATCAAGGCAGATATCGTTAATAAACTTCTTGTATGAGGAGCCAATTCTTCCTCACGTGACCAAACTTCACCAAATAACACATCATCATTTAATTGCGCAAATTTCGGCGCAAATGTCCCTAGGTTATCTCTTCCTGAAGTTTGTTTCTTTACCATATCGATCGACTCCTTCTTCTATTGTGATAAAATGCTGGCTCACCCAATTTTGAATGGCAGTATCCGCCTTATTCACTCGTGACCCACGGATGGCTAGTCCAGGATAAATGAGGGCTTCAGGACAAGTTTTTTTAAAGTCTTCTAGGCTATTGCCGAATCCTGAGCCTTCATGAGTACAAAAGGGAAAAATAATCTTCCCATCGAAATGATGGTCTTTTAAAAAACTCGCCACGATCATCGGATAGGTCCCCCACCAGTTGGGAAATCCAACAAATAGTATCCGTTCTTTAAAAAACGCAGACGGTACTGTTTGATAGCGGGGAAAATCATTAGCAGCTTTTTCTTTTTTTGCATGTTCGACCATCGCCCGATAACTTTCAGGATAAGGTTCCACAGGGTCAAGAGTATAAAGGGGGCATTGCAGCTGCTCTGACAGCTTCTCTGCTAGAATCTGCGTATTTCCTATGCCCAGTTTTTTGAGCTGTCCCTCAATCAGATTTTCACCAGCTCGTGAACAAACAAGTATTGCCGCCATTGTGTCACCTCCTACTCTTTGTTTCCTGATAGATTTAATGGTAAGCCAATCGAGTTGGATTGGCTAATGCTTTTTCACACAAGACCTTATGCTTACAAAGCATAGCTGGTTTCGATATACAAAAAAGAAGCGGATATCACCGCTTCTTTTGATGTTTACACTGAGATTATTGAAAGGAATCGCGAAATCGTCGAATAAACTCGATAACGACTGGAGACAGTACACGATTCTTTTTCCAAACCAATACACAGCTGGTCTCGATTTGTGGTACTAAAGGCAGAAACTTGATTGCCTCATTCCTTCGCTGACCAACAGCGCCACTAACAGTCAGTGCTGAACCAACATGGTTTTCTACTAAGGAAAAGACATTGAATATTAAATTGTAGGTACCCACGATCGGCAACTCTTCCACTGGTGTCTTCGACCATTGGCTGAACATTTGCTGTACTTCTGGACGCTTGGAGATCAATAAAGGCACACCTTTGATGTCTTCGGGTGTAATTTCTTCTTTATGCGCAAGAAAAGAATCAGCCGAAGTCAAAAAGCCCCATGTTTCTTTTCGTGGAAGAACGATTTTTTCATACTTCTCGATTTCAATCGGTTCGATCAAGATCGCTAGATCCAACAAGCCTTTCTCTAGACGATCGCTGATATCATCTCCGGTACCACTATGAATATGAAAGCGAACATCCGGATAATCATTGATAAATTCTTCCAACATCAAGGAAAGCGTATCGGAATTATCTGCTTCCACACAACCAATCGTGAAGTGACCGCTAAATAAATGTTTTTTACGATCTTCAAACGCTTGCATTGTCTGGTCTGTCAAACTCAAAATCTCTTCCGCACGGCTTTTAAAAAAACGCCCCGCTTCCGTTAAAACCATTTTACGATTATCACGAGTGAATAGTGCCGTCCCTAACTCGTCTTCTAATTCTTTTAATTGTCGACTCAATGTCGGTTGTGTGATGTGGAGCACTTCTGCAGCTTGAGAAATCGTCCCTTCCTCCGCAATCGTGTAGAAATATTTTAATAACCGAATTTCCACAAAATCTCCTCCTCATTTTTTTCTTTTGCATTCCAGGTGTTCGAAACAAAAGAGAACCTCCCTCTCCAGTCTCCTTTTCAAGTCTTATGATAACAAAGAATCACTGTTCCAGCGAATCTAGCTAAAAAAGCGTAGGAAATTGCAGAATTGTAAAAAGATTCGTCAACAACATGTAAAAACTGTTCGCTTAAACGAACAGTTTTGTCAGCTGCTTGCTTTTTACGGCTTTTGGCGTAGGATGTATGAGTATCTTGGTATGAGTCCTCATACAATGATTTGGAGGAATACAATGTTAAATCTATCAATTCTTTTATTTTGTGTAGCGATCGCTTTACTCGGACTTGCAGGATTCATCTTTAGAGTGCGTGCGTTGCTGAACAAACGTCCGTGGAATGGTCCTGTATTGCCATTGTCGGTTATTGGTGTGATTCTTTTCATCGTCTCTTTGGTCATGATCTACCTTTCTTATCCGAAATAACAGAATTGTAGTAAACCTAGAACGAATAAATCGGAAAAACTGACTATTCTCGGGAAGAAGAAGCTCTTGCTTCTAATCCATCAACTCATCCCAAATGATTCATAAATCAACCGCACTAGTTTACCATAATTATATTATGATTATTTCGATTTGTGGTACATCATGAACATGTAGCCAATTGAGAAACGGCTACTAAACTTGAATTTTACTAATATCCTAGTTCATCGAGCCAATTCAACAGATTCGGTTCAGCGTCTTCAACACTTCCCGCTCTTGCTGCAAAGCCTTCCAGAAAGTCATACGCTGGATACAACGTTTGAAGTTCGTTTTGACTATTGGTCAGTCCACTTCCCCCATGGGTTGCAAAAGGAATGATTTGTTTATCCGTAAGATCATAGGTTTCAAGAAATGTTAAAACGGCTCTTGGGGCACGGTTCCACCAAACGGGAAAGCCGATAAAGAGAACATCCACTTCAGTCATTTCGGCAACGTCAGCCTTCAACGTTGGTCGGGCATCTTCTTCCACCTCTCTAGTCGCAAAAGCTGTATGTTCATCGTAAACGTTAGGGTAACCTACTTCTGTTTGAATCGAGAACAACGCACCGCCGGTCTGTTCAGCAATCATTTCTGCTATCACCTGGACATCTCCTACTAAGGTGTCATCGATTACATTAAAACTACTTCCAGAAACTGCTTCGACTGCTGGTTCATGCTCTAAATTTTCTGGTCTTGTGAAGTAGGCGATCAAAATATCGGCATCCCCATCAATCCCTGTTTCTCTCATTTGTTGCGTAATGGTGTCACTAGTACTTGTTTCTGTTGTACCAATGTCTGGCTCGTCATTCATTGAATCACTGCTGCATCCTGCTAGAAAAAGCATTGTCAGAAAAAGTCCTTTTGTCCATTTGTTCATTGAATTGCTCCTTTCTTTTACCATCAAAAATGGTAGTTCCAGTATAATTCTTGAAGTGGACTTTAAGGCAAGGCAAAAAAAGATTTTTAGGGTTTCCTTTCCCTTTCTCTCACAGAATCAGCACATTATAAGAAGCCTTAAAACATTAAGCGTAGCTTTACGGCTCTCCCCTGTCTTATCTTTCATTTTTCCTCGTGATCTATATTTTTACAAGGTTATACCTAATGAAAACAGTACCTTGTTTGAAATGTTAGAAGTAGTTAAAGGATCAGAAAGCGTTTCGTGTCAGAAAATGACCATATATTTATAGAAGTTCGAAAGTCGCTGCTTCACCTTCTGCAGAATTTTTCCCAATAAACAAAGTAAACAATCCAGGTTCGACGCCAAAAGTCAGATCTTTTTGATAGTAAAAAAGATCTTCTTTAGTTATCGTGAACAAAACGGTTATTTCTTCGTATGGAGACAACGGAATTTTTTTATATTTTTTTAATTCTTTCACTGGCCTAACTACCGATCCAACGTGATCTCTGATATAAAGCTGGACTGTCTCCAATCTTGAGTAAGCAGAATTGTTGCGGATCGTAATTTCAGCTTCCAACGTTTCATTCATGGTTGAATCACTCAATTTTAACGAATGGTATGATGCTTCCCCAAAACTCAACCCATAACCAAATGGAAAGAGCGGCTCGTTTGAGCAATCCAGATACTTCGAAACGAAACGTCCTGTATGTGTCTTGCTGTTCAATGGTCTTCCAGTATTGAAGTGATTGTAGTAAAGTGGCAGCTGCCCTACATCTTCTGGGAAGCTCATACTTAAACGACCAGAAGGATTGACCTTCCCAAAAAGTATGTCAACGATTGCTTGTGCTCCTTCTGTACCGGGAAACCATGCCTGTAATATTGCATCCATTTGTTTTGTTTCTTCTTTTAACACCAGTGGGCGACCACTGAAATTGATCAAGATATTTTTTTTACCAAGAGCGGTCATTTTTTTAATAAAAGCTCTTTGAACAGCTGGTAAATGAAGGTCCGTTCGACTGCCAGCTTCCCCACTTTGCAAACTGTGTTCCCCCATAGCAAAAAGAATAATGTCTGCCTCAGTGCCAGCTTTCAACGCTTCTTTCAGCCAAAGATCTTGCTGTGCAGCTGATGAGGAATTGCCGCTGGCAGTATAGCCAAAGTCTCCAAGTATAGAATCATCTTCTAAAAGCGGACAACCTGGTTCGTAATGAACATATTTTTCCGACACTGTATTTTGGAGCGCCGTTTTTAATGTTGTGACATCCTCTGTTTTTCCGTGTACTGCCCATAAACCAATCATTGCTTGGTTGTCACCATATGGACCAACGAGTAATATTTTCTCTTTTTTTGGAGTAAGAGGAAGTACCTCTTGCTTATTCTGCAATAAAACGATCGCTTCGGAGGCAACTTTTCGTGCAAGTTTCCGGTTCTCTTCGGATAAGAGTATTTGAGCTTCTACTTCTTCTGAACTGCCACGGAAGGGATCTTCAAACAGCCCTAAATCCTTTTTAAGTTTTAAGACATGATACACAGCGTCATCGATCAACCGCTGATCGATCGCACCACTTTCCAGCAGCGGACGAAGCTCTTTCGCATAACATCGGGTTTTCATATCGATGTCATTTGTTGCTTCGATCGCTAATTTGGCCGCTTCTCGATCATCCGCAGCAATCCCATGAGGAATTAATTCTTGAACAGCTGCATAATCCGAAATAACGACTCCATCAAACTGCCATTCTTCTCTTAAAATTTGTTTGATCAAAAATTGATTAGCAGTAGCGGGAATACCATCATACGTGTTAAAAGAAGTCATGACTAGTTTGCATCCAGCCTCGACAGCCGCTTTATAGCCGCTTAAGTAGTCTTGACGCAGTTTGCGTTCGCTCATATCAACTGTATTATAATCTCGTCCCCCTTCTGCTGCACCATAAGCAGCAAAATGTTTAACACAGGCAGCGATTCCGAGCAGTGTTCCCCCTTTTTCTTGCTGAATGCCTTCTACCATTGCTTTCGCAAAATCAGCATTTAGCAGCGGATCCTCTCCTGTCGACTCCAAGCATCGCCCCCATCGAGCATCGCGTACTAAGTCGACCATTGGTGCATATGTTACGTGTGCGCCAGCCGCTCTTGCTTCTTGTGCTGCGGCTTGATAGGCGCTTTGAATCAATGCTGGATTCCAGGTTGCTCCCAATCCCAGAGGGATCGGAAAGACTGTTCGGTATCCATAGATGATATCTGCCATGAACAATAGTGGGATTTTGTGTCGACTTTTTCTTAAGTAGTCTGTTTGAATCTTTCGAGTTACTTGGGCACCTGTGACGTTCAATACCGAACCGACAACATCGATGGTTTGTTGTTCGATGCCAAGTTTTTGCTGAGGACCCAAAGACAAATCGCTTCCGTGAAAGAATTCTCCAGATAACTGCACCAATTGGCCGATTTTTTCGTCTAAGGTCAGTTGGTTGACTAATTGTACCAGTGTTTGATTTTTCATATTATTACTCCTCGCATAGTTTTTTCTATTGATATCTTAGTTCTGGTGTGATGAATCGAGTCTTTCCTGTAGCTGCTTCTGCAAAGACTCCTAACTGGACACCGGTAAATTTTGAGTCAGAACATTCATTTGTAAAATGACGTACAGCGATTTGATCTTTGAACACTACTGTATTCGTTTCATCTAAAATCAGCAGGTGGTAGCTGTTGCTGTCTCCAGACAATTTCAGAGTCAACCGCTCTCTATCTTTTAAATTATTGGATCGATACAGAAGTAAATCAAAGATGTTTTTCCTGCCAAAAAGTTCTGTTTGGTGTTTTGTTTTTCGCAATCCAAATTGGCAAAAATGCAAGTCATCCTTGTAGATTGCTATACCAAAAGTCCCCTCCTGACATTCGTCGACCATCAAAGTGGTTTCAAAGCAGCAGGTAGTATCAGCTTGACATAAGGACAAAAAGGCAATGGGCTCGTCCTTAGAAGTTCCTAAACGAGTCGGTAAGTTATCAATGATCAAATCAGTATCATACGTATAATCAATTGGCAAACGTACACTCTGCAACTTCTTGCAGAGAAAAGGTACTAGTTCATTCCGCTGCTTAACGCTTTTTGAAAAACGATCTGTTTCAACTTCAACCGATGCATTCCCTGTCTGATTGACAACTGGCCAACCATCTATCCACTCTACAGGTAATAAAATCGTTTCACGACCAAGCAGGGTGAAATGACGGTTGGGCCTAGTCGCAAGAGCTGTCAGCCACCAAGAACCTTTTTTGTCTTGAAAGAAATCTGCGTGTCCTACGGCTTGAAGCCTCGATTTGATATCTCTATTAGAGAGGATAGGATTCGTATTAGCTCCTTCATACGGACCATTGATTGATTTGCTTCTTTGAATCGTTACCATATGGCCTTCTCTTGTGCCACCTTCTGCCAATACAAGATAGTACCATTCGTCTTTCTTGAATAGATGCGGTGCTTCTGCGTCGCGTCCACCGCAACCTTGGCTGATTTCTACCGGATCTGTCAGCATTTTCCCGCTGTAAGGATCGATTTCAAATTGTAGAATGCTGTTTTTCCCTTTCATTGATGCAGCAAGTTGGAAGAAAAATCGGCCATCAATAAATGAAAGTGAGGGATCGATCCCAAAAGGACAATCGATCCAGATTGGATCAGACCAACCATGGTCAAGGTTTTTCGTATGGCAGATGAAATTCCCTTGGGTGACATTTGTACATACTAGAAAATATGTTTCCTCAAAGAAGCGGATCGTTGGGGCAAAAAGTCCCATCGAGTTGCTGATTTCTTTCAGATTGATATGATCCGGACAATCAATCGCATACTGCTTAAAATGCCAATTGAGCAGATCCTGGCTTTCAAAAATCGGCAGACAAGGAAAAAATTCAAAACTTGAACAGACTATATAGTAGGATTTCCCATCGAAACAGATACTCGGATCAGGATGAAATCCTTTGATAATCGGATTGGTATACTTCATTGTGCTCCTCTTTTCTCTTTTAGTGCCACATGTAAAAAGAAGAAAGCGACACTAGCCGCTTTCTTCATCGAGTTTACACTTTCTCCTTCAATGCGGCTTGTTCCAATTGATAGGTTTCTTTATCCAGCTTTTTAAACCACGGATACCATAATATCGGTGACAAAATCAGTTGAATGAACAACTGTAGAATGATAATCGATAGTTTCCCTTGAACAGCTGCATGGAACCCAATTGGTAAACCGAAAATGGCAGTAACACCAGTAAAACGAGCGACAAATCCAAAACGTGTTAAAACATAAGCTAAAATTAAAGCAATGCTATTATTGGTAATGAATGGTACCGCTAATTTAAAGTTTAATACCAAAGGCGTACCAAAAATCAATGGTTCAGTGATTCCGAAAAGAGCTGGAACAATTGCGACTTTCCCTGTTTCTCGATACTGCTTGCTTTTCGCTCGCAGCATTAATAATGCTAATCCTAAGCCCATACCGCTCCAAGTTATGATCATAAAGAATGCATAGCCAGTAATGTTTGGCGGTGTTTGGCCTGCCGCAACAGCGTTTAAGTTCTCGACGTCCATTGCCATCCACAGTGCTTGAACGATCGGCATAACGACATTTGTTCCATGAATACCGAAAAACCATAAAACCTGTTGAATCAGTGAGATCAGAATGACTGCACTGATTGATCCTCCGATCCCTTGAAGCGGTTCTTGTATGATACTGTAAACAAACTGATGCATGTTGCCGAAGCTGGTTGCTTCAAAGAGTGAATTTAATACAATGAAGAGTACACTGATAAGAACCGTAGGCAAAATTGATTCAAATACTTTTGTTACCATAGGAGGTACACCTGCTGGCATTTTGATCGTCCAACCTTTGTCTTTCAGCCAAATATATACTCTTCCACTTACCAAACCAACGATTATTGCGGAAAATACTCCTTGTGCACTTAGCCAAGTAGCTGGAATCGCGCTGACTTCGTCCGTCGTTGTACCTAGAGGGGTAATGATAAAGAAACTAAGCAATGCGATAATAGCAGCGGAAATACCATCTTCTGACGGACGTAGATTTTTCACTAAATGATAAGCCATTAATACCACGACATAAACAGCCATCGAGCCAATAGTTATTTGATTTAGTTTGCTAAAAACATTTGCGAAACCAGCTAAAAATGAAAGTGCTGGAAGACTATTAGGTAATACTAGAAGTAAAACAGCGATCGAGCCGATCAAAATAGGACCTAGTGTCCCCATCATCGCACCGGAGATCGATTTTAAATAAGCATTGTTGCCTAATTTGTCAAAAAAAGGACTTAATTTATCGAAATAACCTGTGATTTTTTCTTTCATAATATTTCCTTCCAATCATTTATTGTTGATTTGATAGCGCCTTCAATTTCAACTTGTTTTCAATATAACAAATTATTCTACTGACGCGAATATCAATAAACGCTTTCTTTTTAACAAAAACACAGATTTGACTACTCGATAACGGATTGTTAAAATCGAAAAAAAGGAGTAAAACGATGGACCATTTAGCGCTAGACAACTTGATCCGTGAAGTTTCTTCTCATGAAGAAGCTTACCGTGACGGCAATTTAAAACCCGACTATTCAGATTTTAAAAAAGTAGTTGTCAACGATCAAGAAGTTCTTTGTATGGAACTGACAGATTCACAGATGATTACTAAAGATCAGCCGTTTTTTATAAAACGACATTCTCGTTTTCAGAATTACCCTATTCACTGTCATGATTGGATTGAATTTAACTATATGTATGCTGGAAAATGTCAGCAGATCATTAACAATGAACCACATTTTCTGTATGAAGGGCAAATTTTGCTGATGGATGCAAATACTGTTCACAAGATTGAACCGCTTGGCGAAGATGATATTCTCATTAATTTGATTATTCCCAAGTACTATTTAACTGCAAATTTTTTCAACCGTTTTTCCTCGGACAGCGTTTTGACTTCATTCTTTATTGAAGCCATCACTCATGGAATGAAACATGATCGATTTATTCATTTTGCTTCAGAAACAAGGACACGTCTACAGTTCTTTTTTAAAGAGTTGTTATGCGAATGGTTTGATCGTTCCACAGCATATACCGACATTTGTGAAGGATTGTTAGGTTTGATCATTTCGGATCTTGTGAATATCTATCAAGATTCTTATACGGATCGTTCCGATCAATATCGAAAGAGCCCGATTGTTCCAATTTTGAAATACATCGAGAAAAATTACGCAAATTTGACTTTGACAGAATTATCGGAACAATTCAACCTTAATCCCAATTATCTGTCCAATCTTTTAAAAAAACATACCGGCTATTCTTACAAAAAACTTGTAATCAATCAACGTATCTTGGCAGCAGATCGTTTTTTACTTTCAACCGATATGGATATCGTTGATATTTCGCAGCAAGTCGGCTTTGAGAATATTAATTTCTTTTACCAAAAATTTAAAGAAGTTTACGGTGTCACTCCGGGTATGAGGAGAAAATTACATTTTTAATCAACGCCTAGGATTGACTGAGAAAACTGTCTTCGTTTTGTCCGTTGTTCTTCGATGACTGGCATCGTCCAACTCCGCTTGGTAGTTTTACAAGGAGGTCTGTCTGCTCAACCGGACTAAAATGGAAGATTGGTGATTCGTAATGAGTATAGATCAAATACTTAAGAGTAAGCATTCTTTCTCATCTTCCCTTCTATTTTTAACGTTTGATGGAGGGAATTGCAAACCAGATAAATTCACTAAACAAAAAATCCAGCTGATCGCTGGATTTTTTTGCTTCGAAACTAGGATAAATATTTTACGGGATTTCCCGCTATCACTTCAATTTCAATTAAAGCATTTAGCGGCAGCTCAGCAATTTGAAATGCACTGCGTGCTGGATAGGGTTTTGAAAGATAAGATACCGGATAAAAACAGCATTCACATCACTCTTATGCTTGATGTTCTTTAAAATACAGTGACTTTTAGAATATGACTGAATTGAAGATCAACAGCTGCTAGCATCCGCTGAATATTTGTGAATATGTGCTCTGTCTGGTCAATAATGCCCTTGGTCAGTTCATTATTTTTGGGTTGATTCCGAACTATCCAAAAAGGAAAACAAATCATTCGTTGTGATTCCTTGGGATTATGGGCCGATAGCTTGCGGTGCTTCTTTTGTATGAATAATTTTTTTCATTTCAAGCGCCTCAGCTTAAAGGAGCTAAATGCGCTTGGAAGTGGCGAAGAATTGGTGGTTCCCATGTTATCTTATAACCCTGTTGGATCGTATGTGCTCGTTTTTTCACTGAAATCAACGCATCTGCTATAGTGTCCAGATGAGACTGCGTATAGACTCTTCTTGGAATTGCAAGACGGCTGAATTCAAAGTCGGCTTTTAATTGTTTGTTCGTATCTGGATCGTTGCCTAACATATACGACCCAATGTCGCAGGTACGTATACCTGCTTCTTTATAGAGCTCAATACACAATGTCTGTCCAGGATACTCATAATAAGGAATTTGTGGATACATCTCTGCTGCATCAATGAAAACACCATGTCCGCCAACTGGAGATTGATAGGCAATCCCCGCTTCATCTAGTCGCGAAGCCAAATACTCCATTTGTCCGATCCGATACTTCAAATAATTTTCATCTATTCCTTCATATAAACCTATTGCCATCGCTTCAAGATCACGACCTGCTAATCCACCATAAGTGAAAAATCCTTCATAGCTTATACAGTTTGCTTTCACTTTAAGAACAAGTGGTGATTCTTTCTCTTTGATCCCTAACAAGCCGCCCATATTGACAATGGCATCTTTTTTTGCTGACATTGTAAACATGTCTCCGTATTGAAACATCTCTCGAACGATTTCTTTCACCGCTTTGTCTTGGTATCCTTCTTCATCACGTTTGATGAAGTGCGCATTTTCAGCAAAACGAGCGGCATCAATACAAAGTGGAATCTCATACTTTTTACAAATATCTGACACTTCTTGCAAGTTTTTCATTGAAACAGGTTGTCCTCCTGCCGAGTTATTCGTAATTGTCATTACAACTAATCCGACATTGTCTGATCCTTTTTCGAGAATCGTTTTCTCCAGTTTTTCAACATCCATATTCCCTTTGAACTTCGCTCGAATATGCGGATTCTTAGCTTCTTCAATTACACAGTCAATGGGTCTGGCTCCTGCTAAGATCACGTGAGCTCGTGTCGTGTCAAAAAACATATTGGAAATAGCGAACATTCCTTCTGATAAAAACAATGGAAGCAGCACTTTTTCTGCCGCACGACCTTGGTGTACAGGTTGAATATACCCATAGTCAAAAATGTCCTTTCCAGCTTCGATTAATTTATAGTAGCTGGATGAACCGGCATAGGCCTCGTCTCCTTGCATTACACCTGCCCATTGGGTCTGGCTCATAGCATTTGTACCTGAATCAGTCAAAAGGTCAATGTAACAATCTTCTCCTCGTAGGTGAAACAGATTGTAGTTTGCCTCTTTGATTTTTTTAACCCGTTCGGCACGACTTAACATCTTTAACGGTTCTACTGCTTTGATTCTAAATGGTTCTGCAACATATTTTCTTTCCATCATAAAACCTCCTAGATATGATTTATAAAATACCCCGGTTATCGATCTATGATGAGCGGACAGTATATTATCAAATTAATACATTATTGAATATTCATAAGCGACAAAATAAAACGCATAATCAGTAAAGATAGAAACGCATCAAAAACAGGAATAAACAGCATAAATAAGTGCCATTTTTTATTAGTTCCAGCGACTAACACAATTCTTGCGTAATGACCAATCAAAGTCCCCATCAAGATGCATGCGGGAAATAGCATCGTTGCTTGTCCTACTGTTAATACGCCGGAAGCGTATAAAGTAGCAGCTGTAGCACACCCAGATGCCTTGGCGAAAAAAGCCGAAATTAGAACTGCGACAGCCGCACCTGGCAGACCAAACAAGCCCATAACTGGAGAAAAAATGTTTCCCAAGATATCTAACAGGCCTGTTTCGGTCAAAACATAAATCAATGTATAGCCAAGTATCATTGCGGGAATAATATTTTTTACAGCAACTTGAAATCCCTTGGCACAACCTTTTAAAAAAATATCAACCACTGAAGGTGTCATCCCAATATCATTTTGTTTTCCTGTCATGTCTGATTTCCTCTCTTCTCCATAGAAACTTTACGCTTGTCTTGTTTGTTTATAAGGTATCGAACAAGGTTGGCGCCAACTATTTTACAAATGATTTGAACGAGCAAGATAGGTCCTAATGCGATTGGACTGATCAAAAGTAATGGAGCGCCGCCAGTTATTGTATTGTTGATAGGCGCCGATCCTGCATATTGGTAAGCAACAAATGCGGTTCTTTGCCCATCTGTCATTTCTTTTTTTTCTACTAAATCCCGAGTCATTACTGCAGCTACATCAGAACCTGTAAAACTACTGATAAATGCAACGCCTGCACTTCCTGGAATGCCTAATAAAGGTTTGAGTATTGGACTGAATAGTTTTTGCGAAGCTTCATAAACACCTAAATGCTCGAATACATCAAGTAATCCGCAAAAGAGCATGATTGCCGGCAATAAATTCAAGCCCACTAAGAATCCCTCTCTTGCACCAAAACCGCCAGTTCCCAAAAAGTTTGTATTCGTATCACCGATCAAACCGAATTGCCCGCTGAGATTGGTAAAATCGAAAACTCTCAAGAATGAATCACTTTCTCTAAATGCGCCAGACAGAATAACAACTAACAAAATCAGTGACAACCAACTTTTGATCTTCGTTTTCATTCGGACCTCTCCCATCTCTTATGGATATTGATAGACAGCTGCAGCTGCTAATTTTGTTCTTGAAAATAATGATTCAACCTCGGCATATTCATTCAATGTGTGATTATTCTTCCCTTTACATCCCAATCCGCATAAAGTTGGGACGCCATTAACTACAGCGATCGCTGAATCAGAAATTCCTCCAACAGAAAACGGATGAATCGATCCATATCCTGAATCAAGAGCTGCTTGTTTAAAGTGTTCAAATAATGCCATTACTTCAGGGGTAGTTTCCATACAATCCATGCCCATCTCAAGATTTATTTTTGCTGTTGTTCCATCAATAAAGCTTGTTTTTGCAATTCGGTCTACAGCTGAAACAATCTCATTTTTAATTTTCATGGTTGGAAATCGATAAGCAATACGGATCTCACATTCTTCTGGAATCGTATTTTCACCTATCCCTCCGTTGACCATTCCACAATTCAGCAGTTTTCCTACCGAGATGTCGTTTTCTTTTTCAAGCTCAATAATTTTATACGCTGCTTCCAAGATGGCACTTCTTCCTTTTTCGGGCTCAATGCCGGAATGGGCAGCTATACCTTTGATTTTTAAGGATAAGATCCCTCCGCCTTTTCGTCCAACAACTATACCATCATCTTGGTAACCTGTTTCGAAGTTCAATGCAGCGGCAGCCCCTCTTATTTCAGAAGCCAGCACTTCGGCTGCTGTGGAGTCCTTGTGCATCGTTTCTTCATCACCCGCAAGGACTAACTTTATCGGGTAACGTGTGTAGCCGATTTCTTTTAATGCTTTGATCGTATAAAGAGCGATAACCAGTCCGCCTTTCATATCGAGAACACCGGGACCATGTGCAAAGCCATTATCATCGATAGAAAATGGAAACTTTTTTATTACTCCTGGTTGAAAAACGGTATCCGTGTGCCCAAGAAAGATGATTGGTTTTTCCTTGTTGGTATTTTTCCAAAAGGCTGTGAACACATCTCCCGCGTTAGGCATTGAGAGGACCTTTGTTTCTAATCCAATATCTTCCAGCTCTGACTTAATTACGCTGATTACTTTTGCCACTCCTTCTTTTTGCTTTGGCCCACTTTCAATGTTGACCAGTTCCTCCCATAACTCAATCATCTCGGTTCTTTTACTCTCCACATAGGTGTCGATTTGCTTCATAATCATTTTATTTTTTGTTTGCAGCTTGTCCATATTGTTGCCTCCTTAGGTTGAAATAGGAACACATCTGAGAACGTTCTCGTTATCTTAACTTAATAGTATCAGAATTTTCTTGCAATTCGCATAATCAATTTGTTATAGTCTGGGTATAACTATTCGTTATACCAAAGAGGAGGAAACCATGCAGTTTCAGCAATTAATTTATTTCAATGAAATAGTTAAAGCAAAAAGCATGAATCGAGCAGCGAATAATCTATATTTATCACAGCCGAGTTTAAGTAAATCGATGCAAATGCTTGAAGAGGAAATCGGTACTAAGTTATTTATTCGTACAAATAAAGGGGTTATACTCACAGAAAATGGCGAAAAGCTCGCTCAATATTCAAAAACGATTTTGGCACAATTAGAGATGATTAAAAAAATTCCGCAAGAAAAATCCCGTAAAGTCTTAAACATTGCTTCTTACCCCTTGATTACAGTCGAAAAAGTTATTGCAGATTTTTATAATGTATATGATTTCCATCCCCTTGTAATCAATTTTGAGCAATGTCGGCTTAATGATGTAATTGAAAAAGTGGAAAAATCGGATGCTGAAATTGGAATCATTATGTACAATGAAGCACAGTCAAGAGAAATAAAAAACATTTTGAGACACAAGCACTTGCTTTATACTGAATGGATGACCGATACTTGGTATGTTAATCTCGGAAAAAAGAATCCGTTATACCATTCCAAAATGATTTCAATGGAAGAGTTAAGAAGCTTCCCTGTCATACGAAAACCAGATGATTACTATTCCAGTTTAAGTTTTTATCTCGAAATTGACGGTATCCGCCTTGCCGAGTTGGATAAAGTAATATATACAAATGACAATTCCAGTATCATTACAATGCTGCAAAAAACAGATGTTTTTCGTTTTGGACCGTCGATCAGCAAAAATGAGTTCAACCAATATGGAATAAAAACGATTCCTATCAAGAATTGCCAGGTATTCATAAGAATCGGTTGGATTAAACGAAAAAAAGAAATTTTAAGTAACGAGTCACAGTCATTCATAGAGTTCTTTAAAAGAGAAATTTGTGAAAAAAACAGTGAAAATTTATTACTTTGATTAGGATAAAAACGCAACCTTTGATACCTTTCTATAATTAACCTTTTTCCCTGTGATATCAAAATCTTGATAATACAGGAATGCCTTAAAATAATGATTTAGAAAAGATAATTAAATTACGGAGAAGAAACTATGAAAATTTCTTTTAAAGAGCTCAATAATCATTTCATACGGGAAACCTGAGGAAGCGAGAATACTGTTTAAGCAACTGAGACATAGTAAAAAAAATCTGAGATTCTTCATTCTATTTACTAGTAATTAGAATGAGATAGATGTATTATTAAGATAAAAGAAATAAGTTGGTATAATTTTACTTAAAAGGAGAAAATACATGAAAAAAATATTTATTGCCTATTTTTTATGTTCAATGTTGGGTCTTGCAGCTTGTAGCACAGGTACCTCGGATAGTGTATCAACCATAGAAAGCACTACTCGCACTTCGCTTACAAGTGAAAGTACTCTTTCCAGTTCCTCTTCTACAAATGAATCAATAGCTGAAACAACAACTGGAACAATTCCCAGCCAATCATCTGTTACACAGAACACACAAATCCAATCATCAGATATTGCGACTGATTCAAATACACAAGCGAATGCTGACGGTACGCTTTCTATGGAAGATCAAGCATTAGAAATGCTGTATGCCGCTAGACCAGAAATGAAAAATGACGATTATACATTCGCATTTTTCGGGATGGTTGGTGCTGATTATCTTTTCCGAGGTACAAGCATTTCGATTCGTAATCAAGGCGGATCGGGGACAATAGGATTTTTCCGAGTAACACCTGAAGGTGCTGTGATCGATACCGACTCATCGGGAAATCCTTACTAAATCATCCGTTCTTAATGATTCAAAGTTACTATTAAAAAGTTTTGCGGATTTCAACATCCCCAGAACCGAATAGTTGGATATGTTTTTCATTTTTCGAAGAACAAAATGAATAAAGAGAGAGCAAAAAAGAGTTGTCTTTTGCTTCTCTCTTTTTAATTGACGGTTGTCCTTTTATTATTGGCCCTTCACATAAATCTCCTGATATTTTTCCATCAATGATTTTTTAGGATCATTGTATTCAAACATAACCCCATCTTTCAGAAATAAGATCTGCTGAGAGATCTCCTCCAAATTATACAAAATATGAGAAGAAACCATGATCGCTTTTCCTTCTGCAGCCAGCTGCTGCAAAATAGTCGAAACCAATAAAACATTGGTAGGATCCAGTCCGTTCATCACTTCGTCCATGAACATATATGACGTATCCCCGATTACTTGCATCGCAAAACAGAGCCGCTGACGCATGCCTAATGAATAGGTCGCTACGCGGTTTTTTGCATAATCTTCCATTTGTAGCAGAGCAACGATGGTTTCAACCTTCTTTGATGACTTCCAAATACTTTTGTATAGCTCAAGATGTTCAATACCGGTAAATTCCTCGAACAATTCACTTTGATCTGGTAATAGAGATACATTTTCTAATAAGCGACTTTTTTTCTTTAGCGAAGTGAAATCTTCGCCATTTAACGTTATCTCGCCAGAAAAGCGCGGTACTTGCCCCAGTATGGCTTTCATCATTGTGGTCTTGCCAGTACCATTTGGCGCTACTAAACCAATAATCGCCTTTTCTGGCAATTCAAAGGAAATATTTTTTAGGATCTGCTTATCTCCAAAATTGACGGATAAATTCTGAATCCTCAACATTTTTTTCGTCTCCCTTCAATCAGATAGGTAAGCAGAAGCAAACCCGTTAAACGAACGATCCAGGCTAATAAGACCCTGACTCCGAAATCAAAACGCATCCGAGGATCATAATAATCAAACCAGCTTCTCCCCAATACGACCTTCCCAATACTAACAAAAGAAGTGGGGAAAAAATGCCAGCTATTGTATGCTCCGCCACCTCGAACCAGATAAAAATTACTGGAAACAAGCAGCAGCAATGAAAACATCGCACTAATTATCTGGGAAGAAAACCACTTATTTAGTAAAAACGCAAATAGAAAACCAAGAATCAGGAACAACACATAGAGAGCAAGGCAACGAAGCAACACGCTTCCCAACGTCGATAAACCAAAATTCACTTCGATACCACTTGTCCAATAAACCGCCACTGGATAATCTAAGCGCCCAACTTCATGGGTAAAGCTATAGAGAAAAACGCAAGCCATGACTGGTAAAAGCAAGCTGAGCCCATACGCTAACCCAGCTGCAGCTTTGGCTAAAAATCTGCGGGACTTGCGCAATGGAAATGTCGCAAGCAGTGTCTCATGTTTTTGGTCCCGTGTAAAACTATCACTAATTCCTAAAATGAAAAAGAAAAGCAAAGCCATTGGCAAGATCGTTTCACTGCTTCTGAGCAAGGCCTGCAAAGCCGTTTTTTCCTCCAAGGCTTGTGCTGTCACCTCCCCCTCATAGAGGGCAAATTCCTGATATTTCAAGATATTTTTTTGATAATCGTAATGTCCATCGATTTTTGCATTCGGATTATTGTTTAAATAATAAGGAATGTCGTAACGTAGAACCCCAATATCGTTTGCGAATAGCTGCTCGTCAGAAAATCGATACCATTCACTCGTGGCTTCAGCGTATTGCCGCCAATCATGATTATCGATCGCTGCTAATCGCATTTGATCCCATTTGTTCCAAATCGGAAATACACTCAGCGCATAATGAACATAAAAGTGAGTGTTTTCATCCACAGTAGTATTTTCTAGAAATGTCTGTCTTTCCGCAACTCTAGTACTGATAACAGGTCGATTGATTTTATCGATCGGCTCGAAGTTGGAGGCGACCTGCAACGTATAGTAGACACCTAAGAAGAAAAGCAGGAAAAAAGAGACATACGTTCTTTTTTGGCGAAACTGTCGCTTTAATTCGAATATCCAGATAGTCATTTCCTTAATCCCCCTTTCAATCGTTGTGTGGTCAACCAAAAAAGAGCGACCGTATAGATGAGCAAGAGGATCAGAGCGAAATAGAAAGAATAGAATGACCAATCACTGGCAAAAGCATAGTCTCCTTGAAGCAGCTGGAAGACATTCAGAAATTGAAACGGTGTAAGCAGCCAGATCCGACTAGGAACAATCAGCGGTAATGCCCCAAGTAAACTAGCAAGTAAGCAGGATTGTAAGACGTCTTTCGTTACAGTAAAAATGAACGAGGTCAAACAAATGGCAAATCCGGTGATGACAATCGTCATCAGAAAATACAAGAGCAAAAAGAGAAGAAATTCTACTGCTCGAATTTCCCGTAACCAATAGGCAAAAGGATATGAAAAATCAACATGATCAAAAAAGAAAGAACAAAAAACAGCACTGATCAAAAGCAAGCTGGTCCCTATGGTGCTAATTACCAGTCGAATGATGATAGGAATAAAAATTCGGTCTCGTTTTCTAAAAGGTAAGCTGTTGGAAAACTGCGGTCGTTTCACTTCTGAAAGAAAAAGATCTGCTGACCAGAAAACAGTCAAATAAAAAAGTAGTGCGCCATAGAGTAAAAAGACGGTTTTCCAGTAGTCACTAAATCCTTGCTGATTCCAATGAAATTCTTTGCTTTTGGCAAGTACTTGTGTGAACTCACTTGTTTCTTGAACCACTTTTGCCTGTTTTGGAAACAGGGATTGGTCACTTTCAGCGGCATATTGCTCATAGAACGTTTCCATTTTTTCACCATAATCTATACTGGCAGACAGATACCGTTGGCGATTTTCTAACATAGCAGATTGTGTCATGGTTGCTAAAGCGTTGGATTGATCGATAAGACTAAGGTAACGCTCATCGGTATTCTCGACATCGGTCAAATCAATTTTTTGATAACTTTGCAAGGCGATATCGATAGATGATAGTCGTGCCTGAGCAATAGCTGCGACTGTTTCTGTCACATTTTTTTGAATGAAAACAAAAAATAGCGGCAATAACAGCAAGAATACTACTATAAAGCGATGCTTTAGGCTGTTTGTTTCTAATTTTAGGTAAAAGAGTAAGGTGTTTTTCAAAAGACGCTCCTCAATAAATCATTTTTAGAAAGTTCATCATTACATAAAAGCCCATAAAACATTCATTTTGCAAGATATATTTTCGTTTTTATGATTATATATAAATAAACATTAACTTTTTTTGCTATTGTAGTCAATCGATTTTCTACACAAAAACTTCCTAACTCTGTAGGCTAGGAAGTTGTCGTAAAACCGTTTATAAATATATGACTTGAAATTTTTCTCAAAAAGATGCTTAAGAACAATTATTTTATGAAATTGGAAAGTTCGCTAAATCCGGGCCAAAATTGCATGGCTATATATCCATAGATAATGACTAAAATTATTAATAAAAAATGCAAGGATGTCTACTCGCGTCTTTAAAAGTACTTATTTCAATACATTAAGGCTACTCTGATTTTTCTTGCTAACTTTTCATCCGTCAACGCTTTTTTAGTATTTGAAAGCAACATAACTCTTGATTCAGTGGGATCCATAATATATTTTCTCTCCCACTGATCTTGATCTGGACCATCGCCAATGATGCGAATGTAAGACAACAGACTTTTGATCATCTCTTTTGTCAATGTTAGGTTGGTATAGCCGTCGTTTTCATAAAAATCATACCATGTATCACTTGGATTTTCCTTCAGTATTTGAATTAGTTGATGGATTTCTTCTAACGCATCGAAAACTTTTACAAATACAAAGACCATTTCTTCCCGATCAATCATCTGATAAGCGTCTAACAAATGGAGCAGTGCTTTTAATGTTTTGCATTGAACGGCTACTGAGAGGTAAATATCATTAAAAAAGCGAGCATTTTGTGCATGTTTATCCTGAAGGGATAATGTAATCTGCTGGCATCTCAGCAATAGATTCTCCCAGGCTGCTATCTTTTCTCCTACCATAGAGAAAATTTCTGTGACTTGCTCCTTGATTTTCCGATCACCCGTCAACCATTCTATCCTCGGAATTTTTGTTTCTTGCTTGAGCCAGGATTGAATAATTTTTCGAATCAAATAACAGGCAAACTCGTCCCCAGCGGTTTGATCTTCATGTGTTCCATAGCGAATAATCGCTTCAAAGTAAGCTTCATAGACAGCTTGGATCTCTTCTTGCTGATTTTGATAATATTGTGTTACATGCTCTGAAATTATCTTTTGATTGGTTCGTAACTGATAATCTGCTCGCCAGAAATTCGCTATTTCTTGTAAGAACAAAATATGCGGTTTTATGTTGCCTGTATTGACTAAGACAAACTTATCCATCTTGACTTCTCTAACCGCCATTAACTCTCTAGAAACAAATTCTGGGCTATTAGGCAAGATCGTCAAGAAATTAGATGCTTGTAAATCATGAAAGGCAACGTGATAATAGATTCCTCTTGATTGATTTGGTTTTGATGTGTTTGTTAACACTTCATCTCGTGGATCGTGATTTTCTTGTCTACGAGAAACCATTTTGCCATAACCATTATCCGCCCAAATCTCAATCACATCATCTGGAAGCTCAAGTAAGCCAAGATTAAATAATTCCGTCATCTCCCCATAAATGTTCATTGAACATATTGCATGAGGATTGACTTCTTTAACCATATGATATTGCAGATGGACGATTTCGTTGATCACTGCTGCTTTTTCCGCTGCTGACCACTGTCGATCAAGATCTTCTGCCCAAAAAGGACAATCCCCTTGTCCACGAAAACCGAGTGTGTAAATAACCTTGGTACCCTTTTGCTCGTGTAAGGCTTTTTTCCATAATTCCTGAAACAACGCAAAATGTTCCTCGTATGAAGCCTTCAAACCAGGATACATTCTAGCAAACATCTCAGCGCCTAGTGGCTCGGCATGATGATGTGTATAGATCAACCCCATCGCTTGCGCACTTTCTCGATGTCTATGACTGTTCTTATCTGTTCCAGGGATGATGACATTTCCGCCTAAACGTAACAATGTTTCATAAACACGTTCCCATACATATTCATTTGAACCATTATCTTCCCATTGATCCAGCAGCAACTCATCATTGACGAACCAGCCCCGATAGTCCGTTGCAAAATCAGGCAATGTTAAGTCAAAATCTGTCCATTCAATAAATGGCTTTTTTATTGGGGGAATCTCCATGAAATACCAAAAGGGTTGAACACCTAAAATTTTATGAGAGATTTCAAGAACCCCATACATTAATCCTAACGGTGTTTCAGCACACACTTTTACTTTATCTGGCGATACGAAAAGTATATGAAAAGCATCCGTTTCATTTTTTTCATCAAGTAAAACCAATTCAATTTTATTTGCCTTCCTCGTGTCTGTCACAACGGTTAAAATGTCACGTTGCAAGATCTCGCAAGCATGTCCAATCACTTCATTTTCCAGCTGTTTTGACGTGACAGAAGTATTTTTCGAAATGAAAAATATTGTTTCCATGTAATCACCCGTTTCATCTATATAGTTTATTATTTTATCTTCAGTAAAGAACTTTCTACTATGTTGTAATAGACGATCGAATTGCTTATCAGCCATAAACCTCTCGTCACTATTTTCTGCAAAGATGTTTTTCAGATGGTCTAAACGTTTTGTTAACTGTTTACTATGATACCGCTCATAAATTTAGAATAAGCGAAAAGCTTGTCTAAAAAAATAGAGAAAGTCGATGAAAAAAACGAAAAAACAGACTTTTTTTGTTTTTGGATTTTCCCCGTCCCCCTTTAACTAATGTTTTATCTTGTCATTGTAGAACATGATCTTTCATGCCTATTCACCTTGGCGTGGTTAATCATATGTACAGCAAATAAGCCCACACTCATAAGAGCATGGGCTTATTGAGATCATTGTCAATTCTAAATCTTCAATTGAAATCTGGCTTTTATCAGTTCAGATTTCAATTGCTGAATAATGGTGACAATTACTTATTTCTCTTCAATTACATATACTTCTCAACTTCATCAATTTCTTTTTGTAGTGCTTTTTCATCGTACTTTTCATACTTACCGGCTTCGTGTGCGATCTTTTTGATTTCATGAATCGCTTTTTTCTCAACGATCCATTTCTTCATACTATGTTTTTTTGCATCTGCATCTAGTGTGTCTAATTCAGCTAAATTTTCATCTAACTTATCAAGAACCTCTGCAATCTTTACCAATGCTTTTGCTTCCTTTTCTTCATAGTTTGTCATAGATATCACTCCTTAAGTATTTGATATATTTATCTTACTGCTGTAATTAAATATTTTCAAATTAAATGTACTGTGTATCACAAAGTTTTATCTTATTCTCACTGAATAGATAAAAGCTATAATTTTTTTGCAATATTCTATTCATTTTACATTTATTTTTATCCTTAAAGATGTATCATAAGAGAACTATCGATTATATAAAAAATGCCTTAGTGAAACATCAAACATTCGGTGTATCGTTTGCAATAAAAACATCTAGTTTTTTACCTTCTTATGGTTGCAGCAGAATTTTACCGATACTTTTTCCAGATTCTAAATAATCATGGGCAGCTTTTCCGTCAGCTAATGAAAAAATGGTTGGTTGACTGATTTTCATTTGATCCTTGCTAAAGTAGTCAAACAATCGAGAGCTTCTTCTCTCCCGCTCTTGAAAACTTGTCAAGTAATCCCAGAGATCTCCTGTCAAAATACTTTTTGATTTAGATAGCAAGGGAATAAAGTCGATCGCTGGCGGATTTCCGCCGGCCATGCCAAAAAAGACAACCTTCCCTCTATTTTTGAGCAAGTCGACACTTTCGGCTAATGTATGCCCAATGCCATCATAAACGGTATCAAAGAAAGAAGTGTAGGTATCTTGCCATTCTGTATTTCTTAAAAAAACTTGTTTTGCGCCTTGGTCTAAAGCCAGTTGCCGCTTTTCTTCCGTAGAAGTGACGCCATACACTTCTAGACCATCTGCGGTTAATAATTGCGATAAAATTTGTCCGACGCCACCACTTATCCCATGGACGAAGACCTTACTATGATTCACATTATTGCCAAGATCATGAGCTAAAAAATCAGCTGTCAACCCTTGCAGACCAATACTGGCTGCTAATTTAGGTGGTATACCTGATGGGATACGGATGGCATTTTCCTCAGGAACAGCCACCAATTCTGCATTAGCAAAAGGAACATCCACAAAAAGAATCGTTTCCCCTAGCTGAAACTTGGAGACAGATGTTCCTTTTTGAATAATCCTCCCTACCCCTTCATAGCCATTAATAAGAGGCTCTCGGGATTCAATATGATAGGTGCCCTTTCTCCGATAAATATCAGCATAATTCAACCCAATATACACCATTTCTACCAATAGCTCATTTTCATGAATGATGGGATCCGGCAAATCCCCATATGTTAAAACAGTTGAATCACCGAATTCATTAAAATACAACGCCTTCATGCGCAAATCATCTCCGATCTTCAATCTATCAAAAGCCACGCATCAATCGATTGAAACTATCTACTAAACAACCGACGAATGTCCCTTCGGTCATTTTATATTTTTCCTTTTATTAAAAAAAGCACCTTCTCTCGAAGGTACTTTCATTTTATTCCTCTTACTGACATCCGTCAAAACAGATTATTTCTTCGGTTCGTCCTCATCCATCTTCAGAACTGCCATGAAGGCTTCTTGCGGTACTTCGACGGAGCCGATTTGTTTCATCCGCTTCTTCCCTTCTTTTTGTTTCTCTAGGAGTTTGCGTTTTCGAGAAACGTCACCGCCGTAACATTTCGCCAATACGTTTTTACGCAAGGCTTTGATGTCGGAACGCGCAACGATTTTTTGTCCGATGGCTGCTTGGATCGGTACTTCAAATTGTTGTCGTGGGATCAGTTTTTTCAGTTTTTCAACGATGGCTTTACCGCGTTCATAAGCAAAGTCACGGTGAACGATAAAGCTTAACGCATCAACTTTTTCAGTATTCAGCAAGATGTCCATCTTCACTAGCTTGCTAGTTCGGTAACCAGACATTTCGTAATCGAGTGATGCGTACCCTTTGGTGCTGGATTTCAATTTATCAAAGAAATCAAAGACGATTTCTGATAGTGGGATCTCATAAACGACGTTTACACGATAATCATCCAAGTAATCCATCGTGACAAAGTCTCCCCGTTTGCGCTGGGACAATTCCATTACAGCACCGACGTAATCATTAGGCACCATGATTTGTGCTTTGACGTAAGGCTCTTGCACGTTGTCGATCGTGACTGGTTCAGGAAATTCTGCTGGGTTATCAACGACGACCATTGAGCCATCTGTCTTGTTGACATGATAGATTACGGATGGTGCAGTCGTAATCAACTCAAGGTTAAATTCACGTTCTAGCCGTTCTTGCACGACATCCATGTGTAATAGGCCTAAGAAGCCGCAACGGAACCCAAATCCTAATGCTTGAGAGGTTTCTGGTTCAAATTGCAATGCTGCATCATTCAATTGTAATTTTTCCAATGCTTCTCGAAGGTCGTTGTAGCGTGAAGTATCGATTGGGTACAATCCGCAATAAACCATCGGATTCATTTGACGATAACCAGCTAAGGCTTCTTCTGCTGGATTGTTGGCTAATGTCACCGTATCCCCGACTTGGGTATCTTTAACGGTCTTGATGGCAGCAGTGATATACCCAACATCGCCCACCATCAACGCATCTCGTTGAATGGCTTTTGGTGAAAAGACACCAACTTCCGTAACATCAAAGGTCTTGCCATTGCTCATCATTTTGATTTTATCTCCAGGTTTGACCATCCCGTCCATGATGCGGACGTTTAAGACCACCCCACGATAGGAATCGTACACGGAGTCAAAGATCAACGCTTTTAGCGGTGCTTCAATATCACCTGCGGGAGCTGGGACATACTCAACGATTTGTTCCAAAATGTCTTCGATCCCAATACCTGCTTTGGCACTTGCTAAAACTGCTTCACTGGCATCGATAC
The DNA here is from genome assembly GCF_051711285.1 of Enterococcus sp. DIV0213h. Taxonomy (NCBI): domain Bacteria; kingdom Bacillati; phylum Bacillota; class Bacilli; order Lactobacillales; family Enterococcaceae; genus Enterococcus; species Enterococcus sp. DIV0213h. Next base: position 1,842,373 of record NZ_JBIOMH010000001.1, on the reverse strand, counting down.
CGATCACATCTTCGATCTCTGTTCGTACTCGCTCAGGATCGGCAGCTGGCAAGTCTATTTTATTAATGACTGGTAGGATCTCTAAATCATTGTCTAACGCCAAGTAGACGTTTGCCAATGTCTGTGCTTCGATCCCTTGAGCTGCATCAACGACGAGCACGGCGCCTTCACAAGCAGCCAAACTGCGGGAAACTTCATAGGTGAAATCGACGTGCCCTGGGGTGTCGATCAAATGGAAGATGTAGGTTTCGCCGTCTTTGGCGGTATAGTTAAGTTCCACGGCATTTAATTTGATTGTGATTCCTCGTTCACGTTCAAGATCCATGGAGTCTAATAGTTGGTTTTGCATTTCCCGTGACGTCACCGTATGGGTTTGTTCCAAAATACGGTCCGCCAATGTTGATTTCCCATGGTCGATATGGGCGATAATGGAGAAATTACGAATCTTCTCCTGTCGTTTTTTCATTTCTTCTATGTTCATGGATACGTTCCTCATTTCTTTTAGTCAGCTTTTCTATTATACCAACGAAACGCCAATAGATAAAGTATTTTTCTTAACCGTTATTTAGACATATTCATTCAGGTTTTGCTATACTAGAGCTAGCAAATAAATTGGAGTTGAAAGAATGGACAATAATTTTCATCAAAATCTACATATTCGAGCGGTGGAAGAAAAAGACGTTGATCAGTTCAACGAACTGTTAAGCTATGTTTTTCAGATCACTGAATCGGATATTGAAGAAAGCGGCTATGAGAGCAAACGGGAAATGATCAAATCTAAGCGCCCGATCTTAGAGCTTTCCAAGGTCTTTGGCTGGTTCAATGAAGACAAGTTGATCTCGCAAATCGCCGTTTATCCTTGTGAAGTCAATATACACGGCAAATTGATCAAAATGGGCGGAGTGACCGGTGTTGGGACCTACCCAGAATATGCCGGACATGGCCTGATGAAAGACTTGATCAAGCTTGCCTTAGAAACGATGCGGGAAGATCAGCAATGGATCTCCTACCTTTATCCATACAATGTGCCCTACTATCGTCGCAAAGGCTGGGAGATCATGTCCGACAAGCTGACCTTCAAAATTCGTGATACCCAGCTTCCGAAAACCAAAGAAGTCCCTGGGATCGTAGAGCGCAAAGAAGTGGATGACCCTGATGTCTTTACTGTCTACAACCAATTCTCCCGCGACAATCATGGTGCCTTGCAGCGGACCTCTTTTCACTGGGAAGAGTATTGGCGCTATGAAAATGAAGAAGAGCGCACCGCGGCTGTTTATTACAATGCCAGTGGTCATCCGACTGGTGTACTTTTTTATTGGGTAGCCGAAGAAGTCTTCCATGTAAAGGAAATGTTCTACTTGAATCAAGAAGCCCGCAATGGTCTTTGGAATTTTATCTCTGCCCATTTCTCAATGGTTTATTGGGTCAAAGGAGACATATATTCAAATGAACCCCTGTCCTTCTACTTGGACGATAGCCAAATCAAAGAAACCATCGAGCCTTATTACATGGCGCGGATCGTCGATGTTGAACAGTTTTTGAAAAACTTCCCATTTGAAGCCTTCCAAACACCCTTTCACTTTGTTGTTTCCGACCCAGTTGCCGATTGGAACAACGGGATCTTCGGTGTCCAATACAATCACGGGGAGATCGTGGTTTCAAGAGAAGCCATCGGAAAAGCGGTCCAGCTGGATATTCAGACATTGTCTTGTCTGTTGATGAATTACCGCCGCCCAGCTTACTTAGAGCGTGTGGAACGGCTAAATACCGATTCAGAAACACTGGCATTACTGGAATCGATCATCCCTGATATGGAAGCCTATTTCAGCGATTATTTCTAAACAACGAATCAACAAAATGTACAACTATGAATGATTAAGGAGTGTTTTTGAATGAAACTATATTTTGCTGCTCCCCTGTTTGCTGCTAGTGACCTGCGCTACAACGCCGAACTTGTTGCGTCGATTCGTCAGCAGTATCCGCAGCTGGAGATTTATTTACCTCAAGAAAATGCCGCGATCAATGATAAATCCGCCTATGCGGATAGCAAAATGATCGCTTTGGCAGATACCGAAAAAGTGCTGGAAAGTGATTTGATGATCGCATTGCTGGATGGTTTGACCATCGATGCTGGGGTTGCCTCTGAGATCGGTGTCGCTTATGCTAAAGGCATTCCTGTTTTAGGGCTTTATACGGATAGTCGCCAACAAGGTGCCGACAATCAGCAAAAGCTGGCAGCATTACAAACCGTTGCGGAAAATCAGTTCCACTATGTCAATCTTTATACGGTGGGTTTGATCAAGCTAAACGGGGAAATTTACTCCTCTGAAGCAGCCCTTTTAGCTAGCTTAGCCGACTATCTTTCGGAGGACAACTAAATGGGGCAAAATTATCAGCGACTGCAAAAGGTATTCACTATTTTTGGTATTCTCGTGTTTTGTTTTTCTTTGTGGGAATTTTTCCGTGGGGTCTATCCGCAAACACAAGGATTGATTTTCCTCGCCCAAGCCTTGCTTGGGATTTTATTGATCTTCGTCCCAGAAATGAGTAAAAAGTTCTTGAAAATCCAGCTACCAAACGCCACCGTCTACTTTTATTGGTTTTTCTTGCTGATCTCTGTATTTATGGGGACGATCTTACATTTGATCGAAACCATTGCTTTCTGGGATAAAATTCTGCATGCGGTAAGTCCAATGGTCTTGACGGCTGTCGGCTATGGATTGATCTGTCTGCTACTAAAAGAAGTCAAAGTTTCAAACGTCTCTCCCTGGTTATTCTTACTGATGGGCTTTGCTTTTGCTGGCTTGTGTGGTATCTTCTGGGAGTTTTGGGAGTTTATCTGCGATTCTGTTGGTGGAATGAACCTCCAACGTTATGCAACCTTAGATGGTACTCCGTTTATCGGTCGTGAAGCATTGATGGATACGATGGGTGATTTACTGACCAACACGATTGGTGCTGCCTTAATGGGCGTGATCGCGTATGTGCAAGGTCGAGGCAAACCTGATTACTTTGAAAGTTATCGGATTAAAAAATTATCATAAACGACCTTTAAAAGCTTGTTGAAACCAGCGTTTTTCAACAAGCTTTTTTCTTTTGTTCTTTTATTCATAAAGAAAAATTTATAAAAATACTTTAATAACACATCTTATTTTTATAGATTCGCTGTCTACCAAGGTTTGACCTTTCTTACACTTCCCTATAAAACGATTACAACCACAAAAAAATTCCCTCGTTTAATCATTTTTATTTCCCCAAAAAACCATGGTCTGTTATAATTACATTATTCATTTGACGTTGCGTCAGTAAAGGAGAGGCTTATGGTTCTAACAGTGTTTTTTATTTTATGCTGCTTGATTTTTTCATCGATCACCTATGCGTTCTCTAAAGATGCTCGAAAATTTGTCCAACCTTTATCAATCAAAATTATTTTTATTGCATCAGCTATTATTGCGGTTTGGACAATGTTCTTTTCAATGGTTGCATTTGTCGCTTGGGTCATCTAAAAAACATTCTTGTCAGTTGCGATCGTTTTCGCTGCACTGGCAAGAATGTTTTTTCTTTTGATTAAAATAGTTTGATTTGATTCAATGGCCAAAAGCGCAGCAGCACTTTCCCTTCCATTTGATCTTCCGTTACAACCCCGAAACTGCGACTGTCTCTAGAGATCAAACGATTGTCTCCCATCACAAAATAGCTGCCTTCAGGCACCGTTTCTGAGAAATCTTCCGTAAACTGTTCCGCACCAGCGGCGATTTGCTGAAACATTTCGCGATAAGAATATTCGTCTTGTAATTGATCGTCTGCAAATTTCTCTTTAAACTCATCTAAATAGGGTTCTTCGTATACTTCTCCATTGATCGTTAGGACATCATCTTTCATCTCGATGGTATCACCGGGTAAACCAATCAACCGCTTGACAGCGATTTTACTTGGATCATCTGGTTCAACACATATCACGATGTCTTGTCGGTCATAGGAGGAGATTTTTGATGCAATCAAACGCTGTTTATCTGCCAACGTTGGGTCCATAGAATGGCCACTGACTTGAACTGGGGTCAGGACAAACAGACGGATGAGAACCACGGCGACGATAAAGAAAAGCAGTAACCAATTTTCTTTGAGGATTTTTACCATAGCTGCTCTTTCGCTCCTTTACTGCATCTTTTGTCATCGGCGAAAGCTTGTTCTGCCATTTTGACAAAAGATATCTTCCTCAATCTTACGTGGAATTTTTGCTTTGAGCAAGAGAAATCATCGATTTTAAAAAATTTATGATATTTCTCGTTGCGAAAAGAATCGTTTACGTTCGATCACGACTCAAGAAAGCAAACACATCTTTTCGACGTAGACTCCCTATCAGTTGGTGATTTTCTTCGATCACCAACGTCTCATGACTCGCAAATAAAGTATACAACTCATTTAATGGCGTAGATGCTGCAATTTTCGGGTCAGCTTGATTGATGTCATTGCTGAAAAAGTTCATCCGTATCAAATCTCCTGCTGTGACCAGTTTTGCTTCATCTTCCCCGGTTTCTTCAAAGAAGCTTTTCACAAAAGCGGTTTTTGGTTGTGAAACAATGACTTCTGGTGTATCGCATTGAACGATCTTCCCTTGATTCATCACAGCGATGCGCGTCCCTAATTTTACCGCTTCTTTCATGTTATGCGTGACAAAAATAATCGTTGTCCCAAGCTCTTGGTGCAGATCGAGGACTAGCTCCTGTAAGGAATTACGAGAAATTGGATCAAGGGCACTAAAGGGTTCGTCCATCAGAATGATTTCGGGATTGGCAGCTAATGCGCGCAAGATCCCGATCCGTTGCTGTTCTCCACCAGACAATTCTTTCGGCATTCGATGACGGTACTGCTCTGGGTCAAGTTTGACCTGTGTCAGCAAACGATCCACGGCTTCTGAGCGATCTTTTTTTGACCACCCTAACATCTCTGGGATCACTTCGATATTTTGTTTGACATCCATCGTCGGAAACAGAGCGATTTGTTGGAGAACATACCCCATTTGCCAACGCATCTTTTGAATATTGTATTCTTTGATGCGTTTTTCTTTGAAGTAAATATCACCATCTGTCGGTTCTGACAACGCGTTGATCATCTTCAAAGTCGTCGTTTTCCCACTCCCAGAAGGACCGACCAAAACAAAGATTTCTCCTTTATTGATACTCAGATCTAATTGATCGATCACTAGTTTTTGATCAAACTTTTTACTGACGTTTTTAAATTCAATAATTGGTGTCATTCTTGTCCCTCCTTAATTAATCCTTCATCTATCAGGAAGGTACGTGCAACTTCTGCTGGATTTTTTCCTTCGACATTGACCTGATAATTCATTTCACTCATTTGTTCTTCGGTGATTTTCCCAGCCAACTTTTCCAATGCACGGACGACTTCTGGATGTTCCTCGGCAAAGGCTTCTTTCATCAAAGGCGCTCCTTGATAAGGTGGAAATAGTTCCTGATCGTCTTCTAGAATAACTAAGCCATATTGACGCAATTCACTGTCCGTGGAATAGGCATCCAGTAGATTGATATCACCATTATTGATGGCTTGGTAACGCAATGCTGGTTCCATACTTTGGACACTTGGAAAATCTAGCCCATAAAGTTCTTGGATCCCCGCATATCCGTCCGTCCGATCAATGAATTCGAGAGTGAAGCCAGCTTTGATTTGATTTTCGATTTTCTTCAAATCAGAGATCGTGGTTAGTCCATTTTCCTCAGCAAATTCTTTTTTGACAGCCAACGCATAGGTATTTTGATACGCCATCGGCTGAAGCAAGGTCATCTCAAACTGATCCTTCAATAGATTGACTGCTTCGGTATAGGTTTCGTCGGAGTCAAGGTTTTGACTCGCAAGCTCTTCTGGTACCTCAACTAAGCTCTCCAACACGGTACCAGTAAACTCTGGATATATATCAACTTGACCATTGTCCAATGCGCTGAATAAGAAAGAGGTTTTTCCAAAATTTGGCTCTAGTTCAACTTGGGCATCAGGGTCTTCTTGTTCAATCAATTCTTTGTACATGTTGATCAAGATATCAGGTTCAGACCCTAGTTTCCCTGCGATCGTAATGGTTTTGGGAGCAAAAAATCCGCTTTGTGAGAAGGAAACCCCACCAATCAGCAAGATGATTGCTGCCAACGTGATCAAGGTATAGCGCGGTTTTAAATGTTGCAGGTAACGGATCAGGGTACTGAAAACAATCGCCAACAAGGCAGACCCGATCGCACCAATCAACGTTAACTCAGGCGCATTTCGATCGATCCCTAACAAAATAAAGGAACCTAACCCGCCAGCGCCAATCAAAGCGGCTAAGGTCGCTGTTCCGATGATCAAGACCAGCGCCGTGCGAATCCCAGAAATTATGACAGGCAAAGCAATCGGCAACTCGACTTTGATCAATCGGCGCATCCGAGACATACCAAATGCCGCAGCAGCTTCTTCGATTGATGGATCGATCTCCGAAAGGCCAATATAGGTATTTTGAAAGATCGGCAATAATGCATAAATAACTAATGCGATCAATGCAGGTGGCGTTCCGATCCCCACGAATGGAATCAATAAACCTAACAGTGCCAGTGATGGAATCGTCTGTAACACACTCGTTATTTGTAGGCCGACTTCCGCTGCCCGTTTATGATTAACCAGCCAAATAGCTAAAGGAACAGCAATAACGATCGCCACGAGCAGCGCAATGATCGACAATGACAAATGTTCAAAGACAGCTGTCAGCAATTCCCCTTTTCGCTCATTCAACGTTTCAAAAAAAGTATTCATCTTTTCATTCCTCTCCTACTCCATAAGAACAGTATAATCGAAGTGCGAATTTCCTCCAAACAACAAGCAAGGAGAACTTTTTTGTCATATGTTGAGAGACAAAAAAACGATGGCTGCCAATGAAATGGCAACCATCGTTTTGTATTTATCCATTTGTTCTCTTTTTATTACTCGGTCATTGGCGTATTTTCAAAAACCAGCTGATCGTTCAATAATTCGATCGTGACTTGGGTCTTTGGTAAGACTCTGCCAGCAACGATTTCTTTTGCCAATGGGGTTTCGACTTCTCTTGTGATAAACCGACGGAGAGGTCGCGCACCATACGCTGGCTCATAAGCATTTTCAGCGATCCAGCGTTTGGCCTCTTCAGTGATCGTCAACAGTATATCTTGGACTTCCAGTCGTTGTGAAAGCTGTGCGATGATCTTGTCGACGATGCCTGTCACATCGCTTAGACTAAGCGGTGTGAATAAAATCGTATCGTCGATCCGATTTAAGAATTCTGGTTTGAAATGGCCTCTCAAGAGATTACGGACAGTTTCTGCGACAGTTTCTGGGATCGTCCCTTCTGCAGTCACGCCATCTAGCAAGACTTGAGAGCCGATGTTGCTGGTCATGATCAAGACGGTATTTTTGAAATCAACGACGCGTCCTTTTGAGTCTGTCAAACGGCCATCATCAAGCACTTGCAATAAGATATTGAAGACATCTGGATGGGCTTTTTCGATCTCATCCAATAAGACGATCGTGTATGGATTGCGTCGAACGGCTTCGGTCAATTGTCCGTCTTCTTCAAATCCAACATAGCCTGGAGGGGCACCGACCAAACGAGACACCGAATGTTTTTCCATGTATTCGCTCATATCGATCCGAACCATATGCTCTTCAGAGTCAAAGAGGTTGACCGCTAACGCTTTCGCTAATTCGGTCTTACCGACGCCGGTCGGTCCTAAGAACAAGAAGGAACCTAATGGTCGATTTGGATCTTGCAGACCAGCTCGGGAACGAATGACTGCGTCACTGACGGCATCGACTGCCTCGTCTTGTCCAATCACTCGTTGATGCAAGGTCTCATTTAATTTCAACAGTTTTTCTCGTTCGCCCTCCACTAATTTCGCAACAGGGATTCCTGTCAAGCGGCCCACGACTAAGGCGATCTCATTTTCTGTCACTGACTCTTGAACCATCCGAATGCCTTCGTCTTGGTTTTTTTCTTCCAATTCAGCGAGTTCTTTTTCCAGTTGGGGAATCGTCCCATGACGAAGAACAGCTGCCCGTTCCAAATCATAGTTATTTTCAGCATCTTCCAACTCATGCTTGGCTTTATCGATCTCTGCCCGTTTATTTGAAACTGCATTGACTTCTTCTTTTTCCGTTTCCCACTGCATTTTCATGGTATTGACTTCTTCACGCAATTCCGCCAATTCTTCTTGTAAAATGCCTAAACGTTTTTTCGATGCATCATCAGATTCTTTTTTCAGTGCGGCTTCTTCGATCTCCAATTGCATCAAACGTCGAGTGACCTGATCGAGCTCGGTAGGCATCGAATTCATTTCTACCCGAATCGTGGCACTTGCTTCGTCGATCAAATCGATGGCTTTGTCTGGTAAAAAGCGGTCCGTGATATACCGATCAGATAAGGTTGCAGCAGCAACAAGCGCATTGTCATGGATATTGACGCCATGATGGATCTCGAACCGTTCTTTCAAGCCACGTAAAATCGAAATCGTATCTTGAACGGTTGGTTCCTGTACCAGCACTTTTTGGAAACGACGTTCCAAGGCTTTGTCCTTTTCCATGTATTGACGGTATTCATCAAGGGTGGTTGCGCCAATCGTATGCAATTCTCCCCGTGCCAGCATTGGTTTTAGTAAGTTTCCAGCATCCATGCTGCCTTCCGTCTTACCAGCACCTACAATATTGTGGATCTCATCAATAAAGAGAATGATCCGTCCATCGGCTTTTTTCACTTCTTGTAAGACGGCTTTCAAACGCTCTTCAAATTCACCTCGGAACTTGGCACCTGCGATCAAGGCACCCATATCCAGAGAAAAGATCGTTTTGTCTTTTAGGTTTTCTGGGACGTCTTTTCGCACGATCCGTTGAGCCAATCCTTCAACAATGGCTGTTTTACCAACCCCCGGTTCACCAATCAAAACGGGATTGTTTTTTGTTTTCCGAGAAAGGATGCGAATCACGTCGCGAATTTCTTCGTCTCGTCCAATAATGGGGTCCATTTTTCCGCTGCGGACTTGTTGGACCAAGTCAACGCCGTATTTTTCTAATGCTTTATATTGTTCTTCTTGATTTTGTGAGGTCACACGATCCCCTCCTCTTAATGTTTCGATCGTTTGCTTGATTTCTTTCGCGGTGATTCCTTGTTTCTTTAAATACACCGTCAATGGATGATTTTTCAATTTCATCAACGCATAAAGGACGATTTCTGTGGAAAGATACTCGTCTTGAAATTCATTTTTTAATTGATCTGCCTCAGACAAAAGATGAAACAGATTTTGACTCATGGATTGACCATAACGAACATTTCCTCCTTCAACCGAAGGCAGTTCATCTAGTAGCTGGTCGACTTCCTTTTCAAATGCATCGACATCAAGGCCTGTATCCGTATAAAAATTGCGGCCGAATTGATTGGCTTGCAATAAAATCTTCCATAAATGCGGAATATCGATTTCTTGGTGGTGACGCGTCATGGCAATCTGCTGTGCTTCCGCGATGGCACTCTGTAATGTAGTCGTCATTTTTTCTGGGTTCATACTTTTCCCTCCCAAAATGGTAGTCAGAAAAATTAGTACACTGCAAGCAGCATCCTTTTTTCTACTCTTCTATTATACAATATTGGTCAGTAATGGTCAAAAGATTTCCCTCGAAGATCAAGATTTTTTTCAGTATTCTTTCATGAAAATTGACAGATAGGAAGCCGCAATGGTATGCTAGGTCCTGATTGGTCAGGAACAATCGATTTTCCTGATCCTTTTGATCGCTCTTTGGCGATAGTTATTCAGTAAGATTATCTACTTAGCTGTAACGTCTACTGTTTACAGCTTTTTTATATGGAGGAAACGATGTTAACATTAACGAATATTAGCCAACAATTTGGCGACAAATTGCTTTACGAAGATGTTTCCGTTCAAATCAACCGTGGGGAAAAAGTCGGGTTGATTGGACGGAACGGCGCTGGCAAAAGTACTTTAATCAAAATCATTACAGGAGAAATTCTCCCAGACGATGGCTTTGTTCAATTTCCGAAAAATTTGAAAATGGGCTATTTGGATCAATACGTCAATGTTGATGAAACGCAATCGATCCGTGATTTTTTGCGCTCTGCCTTTGCAGAAGACTTCGAAAAAGAACAACAGATCGCAGATCTTTATACTGCTTATGGCGAAAGTCTTGACGATAAGCTTTTAGAAAAAGCCGGCGAATTGCAAAATCAATTGGATCAAGGAAATTTCTACCAAATGGATACATTGATCGATGATTTAGCAGAAGGATTAGGTATTTCGGTTCTCGGCATGGATACCCCCCTTGCTTCCTTAAGTGGTGGTCAACGCTCAAAATTGATCTTAGCAAAAATGCTGCTAGAAAAACCCGACATGCTGATTTTAGATGAACCGACCAACCACTTAGATGATGAGCATATCAAATGGCTGGTTGAGTTTTTACAGGACTTTACTGGTACCTACTTAGTCGTTTCTCATGATCGTCAATTTTTGAATGAAATCACGACCCATATCATTGATATCGAATTTGGCAAGCTTTCTAAGTATACGGGGAATTTAGACAAAGCATTAAAGCTAAAAACGCTGCAAAATGAAAGTTATATGAAGCAATACGAAGCACAACAAGAGCATATCAAGAAAACCGAAAGCTATATCCGTAAATACAAAGCTGGTTCTCGTTCAACAATGGCAAAGAGTCGTGAAAAACAATTGGCAAAAATAGAACGTTTGACCCCACCCCAAGATGTCCCTAAACCGCATCTAGGATTTGATTTGGCACCGATCGTTACGACCTTGGCATTAGAGACGACCAATCTAGTGATCGGTTATGACCAAAAGCCTTTACTATCGCCAATCAACCTAACGATCCGCTATGGCGAAAAAATTGCGATTCGGGGATTTAATGGGATCGGTAAATCGACGTTGATCAAAACAATACTTGGTGTGATCCCTGCAATTGAAGGAACCGTTTCTTACCCACAGCATACAAAGTTTAATTACTTTTCTCAAGATCTTGACTGGGAGTATCCATTACAGACGCCTCTGCAATACCTCGAGGATCTTTTCCCAAAGGCAACCAACAAAGAATTGCGACGACAACTTTCTCGTGCGGGATTACCTAGCCAGCTTGCTCAAGAGGAATTGAAATTATTAAGTGGTGGCGAGCAGACAAAAGTGAAGTTAGCTGAAATGATGTTGATCAAAAGCAACTTTTTGATTCTTGATGAACCGACCAACCATATCGATCAAGACACGAAAAACAATTTGGAAGAAACCCTGGCAGCTTTTCCCGGAACCGTTCTGATCGTTTCCCATGAAGCTGAATTCTATGAATCCTTTGTTGATCGGATCATTGATTTGAAAGACTAAAAAAAACGCTTATCCTCTACTCGAAGATAAGCGTTTTTTTAACTTTCCACTTTTTCTTTTCTAAGCTCTGTCAGCTCTTGGCTAATGTCTTTGCGCTTTTCTTTCATTACATATGCAAAGCCAATAATGAAGGGCCAAATGAATGTCGCTAAGCGATACAGCAGCATAGAAGATGCTGCATCGACTGTGCCGACTAATGGACCAAAAAGCAGCATATAAATAAATTCAAAGGAACCGATCCCTGCCGGTGTTGGAATCACCCCGGACAAGACGACGGCAAAGCTGATGAAGGATAACGTCAACAAGAAATCGATCTCTGGGTGCTGCACGACAAGAATCACATAAGGGATCACGTACCAAGGCAGCATCTTCAAAAGATTCCAAAGGTAGATGCGTAAGAAAGCGGTCCGGTCGGTAATGATTGCATTGACCGTTTCTCGCAAAGAATAGATCTGGGTGTTGCATTTGTCAACGATCCCTCTTAACGCTGCACTTTTGAATAGCTTATTGCTGACGATCACAAAAAAGACTTGAATGTTGATACTGACAGAAAGTGCCAATAAAGCGGCAATGATCAAAAAGACGAGTACGATCCCCGCCAATATCACCCAAATCATATTCGGCGCATTGTCATAGAATAACGAGAATTGAATGATCAACCCAGCGATCGCATAAGTCAATATGGCAAACTTATACATCACCATGTGTAAGGTGGTGACCCCAACCCCTTGTGACAACTGCAAACCATTTTTACGATAAAAATTCACCTCTGAGATCAAGGTGCCCGCGCCAAACGTCACGATCCGATAAAACCCACTGTAACAGACGGTCAGAAACCCCGCCTTGGTGGTGAACTCCGGTTGAAAAGTCACTGCGATCTCTTTGACTGTTCGTCCTTCAATCACTAGGTACAATGTGCCAAGCCCCATAACCAGTAAGACGACGAGAAAGCTGGTCTCTCTTAGCCCCGCTAAAATTTCCATCATCGAGTTACGGACAAAAAAATACATCACACCCAGAATGCCTACTAGTAAAAGTAAATTAAGGGCGAACTTCACTTTAGTTTTCATATTAACTCCTTGCTTGTTAAACCGAATTTATGCAAAAAAGACCATCAGCAGGATAGCAAAAACGGTGCCGAAAGCAAAAAAGAAATAAAACTTCTTCTTTCTTGTTTTGTGGCGAAACACGCGTTGCGCGATCAAACCGCCTAATCCGCCGCCAATCGCCCCCATAAAAAGGAGATTTGCTTCGGGAACCCGCCAACCTTGTTTTACTGCCTGATATTTATCATAACCCATCAGACAGAAAAGATAAAGATTGACTGCAATTAAATAAAACCACAATGGATTGTAAATCAGTGCATCCATCCATTTCCTCCATATGATTGATCGTAGGGACCATTATTTTGATTCTTGTGCTTCCTCAGGTACCAACATCGTCAACCCGTGCTTGATGACTTTCATCTCGATTGGCAGATCATCCGTTGGATCGCCGTCGGTCCGAGTATGAACCGTTTTTTCTTTCGCTTTGATCGAGACCTTTGCGGCAGTGAAGTATTCAACACTTGGTACTTTGGCAATTCTACCCCGAATGATTCTTGGCAAATACAAAATAAACCGTAAAATGTTCAATTTTGGCAAAAGAATAACATGGAACAAGCCATCGTCAGGTTTTGCTTCTTCATCAAAGTTCTTAAACCCACCTGCTGAATTCGACATAACGATCGTCAGTAATTGACTTTTCCCCTGCCATTTCCGTTCGTCAGCAATGATTTCCAATTTGTATTGTTTCTTTTTGATCAACAGATGAATGAACCGTTTCATAAACGCCAACGGACCGTACTGTTGTTTTTCTTCTTGGGAAGTTGCTGCTGCAGTATCTGCTAAAAGACCAATGGTCATCGTCGAGATCATTACTTGATCATTGACCATCCCATAATCGATCGGACGTTCAACCCCTGTTAAAATATTCTCAAACGCTTCTTCTGGCTTGACTGGAATACCTAACATTCGAGCGAAGTTATTTACCGTTCCTCCAGGAATGATCCCGATCTTCAGCTCATCCAGCTTTTCTTTGAATGTTTGCAGGCCATGATGGATCGTTCCATCTCCGCCGATGATCACAATCGTATCGACTGCGTGTTTTTTGGCAGCCTCTCGAACGTCTTTTGGATCCACGTCTGGATTTGAGGCCTGCAAGAACGCTTGATGCTCATCGCCTTGTTCGTTCACATAGGCTTGGAATTTTTCTGCTGTTTCTTTTGCTTCACTTTTCCCCGCTGTATCGTTGTATAATACGAGAATTTTCATCCTATTCACATCCTAATAAAAGGCCGGGCCTTACGCAAGACCTGCGTGAAGAGTTCCCAGCCCTAAAGTTGTTCTTTTCTTTCAATGAAGAAGCTGCTGCTATGCTTGCGCATTCAGTTCGGCGATTTTCACGATCACATCGGTCGCTTTCATCATTGATTGTAGTGAGACGAACTCATAACGTCCATGCATATTTTCTCCACCAGCAAAGATATTCGGGGTTGGAATCCCTAGATAGGAGATTTTCGAGCCATCCGTACCACCACGGACAGGTTCTGTCATCGGTGTGATTCCAACTGCTTTCATCGCATCTTTCGCTAAATCAATGATTCTCATATCTTTTTCGATGATTTCTTTCATGTTGTAGTATTGATCATATAGATGTACGTGCACTCGTGGTTCATCAAAGCGGGCATTCAAGCTTTCTTGAACCGCTAATAATTGTGCTTTTCTTTCTTCGAAACGACTCCGGTCATGATCTCGAATAATGTATGCCATTTTCGCTTCTTCTACTGAACCACTAAGGCTCATCAAATGGAAGAACCCTTCTGTCCCTTCGGTTTTCTCAGGAACTTCATCAGCAGGTAGCGCATTTTGAAAATCGACTGCTAGTTGCAAGGCGTTGATCATGGTGTCTTTAGCAGTTCCAGGGTGGACATTCTTTCCTTGGATCGTAATTTCAGCTTGCGCCGCATTGAAGGTTTCGTATTGCAATTCTCCTACTGGACCGCCATCCATTGTATAGGCAAAATCAACATTGAAATCTTCCACATCGAATTTATCGGCACCAACACCAATTTCTTCATCAGGTCCAAATGCGACTTTGATTTCCCCATGCTTGATCGTTGGGTTTTTCAGTAAAATTTCCATGGCTGTCATGATTTCTGCAATACCTGACTTATCATCAGAACCTAATAAAGTGGTACCATCAGTAGTGATCAAGGTTTCGCCAGCATAATTTTTTAAATTCGGAAAATCTTTTGTGTTTAATGTGTATTTTCCTTCTTTATCTAATTTAATGGTCGATTCGCCATCGTAATTTTCGATGATCTGCGGATCAACATTTTCTGCATTAAAATCGGCGGTATCCATATGGGCGATAAAACCGATGGAGCGCACGTCATGATCGACGTTACTTGGTAATGTTGCGATCACGAAACCATTTGATTCATTGTAATGAACATCGCTTAACCCTAGTTCTTCAAGTTCTTTTTGCAGTTCTTTAGCAAACGCGACTTGTGTTTGGGTGGAAGGTGTTGTGGTGCTTGTCGCATCTGAGCGAGTTTCTGTTTTGACATATTTTAAAAAGCGAGGCAATAAATTTTCGTACATAAAAGATTCTCCTATCTATAGTCAAATGGATTTGTTGAAGTGGTGGAAGGAACAAAGGTCACAGCCCAGTTCTCTTCTGCTTTCCACTGATTGAATTTCTCAATAAACCGAGGAATACATTCCTTTTCGATGTTGTGCCCTGGATCGATCGCGATCAACCCATTGGCTTGCATGTCATGGGCGAAATGGTAACTGATATCGCCAGTGATGTACACATCCGCTTGATGGCGTAAGGCATCGGAATAAAACGATTGACCACTGCCGCCACAAATGGCGATTCGCTGAATTTTTTCAGGTGCATTAGGAAAACTGACAACCCGTAAAGCAGTCAAACCAAACCGCTCTTTGACACGTACGACAAACTGATCAATGGAAAGAGGCTCAGCGAGGTTGCCAACCCGTCCGATTCCATAGGTCTTCGGCAAATTGTCTAAGGCATACAGATCATAAGCTGGCTCTTCGTAAGGATGAGCAGCGATCATTGCCGAAAGGACCTTTTTCTCGATCGTTTCTGGAAAAATGACTTCGATTTTCGCTTCTTGCACCTGTTCTTCTTTTCCGATCTCACCGATGGCTGGATGCGCCGCTTGCTGTGGTGTAAAGCGACCGGTGCCAATCAATGAATAGCTGGTGTTTTGGTAATTGCCTTGCTGACCAGCACCAGCTTTTCCTAATGCCTTTCGCAATGCTGGTGCCGATTCAACAGGCGTAAATACAGCTAACTTCTTCATTTTTACTTGATGGGTTTGCTTTAAGTACGTATCTGGTTCAACTTCTAGCAGTTCACAAAACCAATCGTTCAACCCGTCTTCAATAATATCCATATTGGTGTGGGCGGCGTAAACGGCGATATCATGCTTGACGAGATCCATCAACATCTTTTGTTGCGGATCATCGGTCAGCAAGCGGTTCAAAGGGCGAAAGATCGGTGGATGTTTCGCGATGATCAAGTCGATCTTTTTCTCGATGGCTTCGGTTACCACTTCTGGACGGACATCAAGGGTCATCATGACTCGCTCGAGGGGTTTGTTTAATGTACCAACATGCAGACCAACAGGATCGCCTTCTTCTGCCAACCATAATGGGCAATATGCTTCAAAGCGTTTGATAAATTCTTGACCAGAAATCATGCCAGTACCTCCTTGATCCATTCGATTTGTTCTTTCAATTCATTCATTTTCTCAGCAGGTGGTTCTTTGGCTTTCTCTAACTCTTTGACCACTCGTTGGCGCTGCTTCAATTCATGCTGCCATTTTTTATAAAAAACTGGATTTTTTTCTTTTAATAAAAAGGGACCAAAAAATAATTGCTGGGGCGTGTACGTCGCTTTTCCAGTTTCCGCAACGATAATTTCGTAATTTTTGTCATTTTCTTCTAACAGCACTTCATGAATGATCGTAAAATTGTGATCAACGAGCCATTCCCGCAAGGTCCTTTCGCCAACATTCGGTTGTAAGACCAAACGTTTGACCCCCGCTAAGCGATTTTTTCTGCTGCCTTCTTCTAAAATAGAGCGAATCAAAGTCCCCCCCATTCCAGCAACAACAACCGTGTCGATCTTATCTGCTGGCTGAATAGCGTCCAATCCGTCTGCTAAGCGCACCACGATCTTCTCTGTTAGCCCGTTTTTACGTACTTGTTTACTGGCAGAATCATAAGGTCCTTGAACGACTTCTCCAGCTACAGCATAAGTGATTTTGTTCTGCAGCATCAATGCCACAGGTAAATAAGCATGGTCGGAGCCGATGTCGGCGATACGTGCTTGGTTGGGAATTTGTTCGCCCACGCAAGCCAAACGATCCGATAATGCATGTTCGTTCATATTGTCACTCCTTCTTTCGTAGTATAACACGCTTTCCATAAATAGAAAAAAATGTGCGTCTTGACTGTGGTGCCATTGCCAAGGCGCACATTGCATTAATCGTTCACTAATTCAACCTTTTGAATCGAGTTACCGGGAATTTGCGGTGGGATCGACATCGTCATGATCGGCACGCCTTGCAGCGACACTTGGACCTTGTCTCCTTCAACTAACTCCTCGATCTCTCCTGAATAGGCCTCGATAGGGACATGGAGAATGACCCCATCATTTTGAAAACTTTGGACGACTTGATCCTCATCTTCAACTGCCGCTACGTCTTTCAAAAATAATTGAAAGGTATCATCTGAACCTGCTCGGGCATCTTCTTGAATAATACCAGTAAAAACCGTCGCTGTTTCGCTCTCTGAAGAACTATTGGCAACGGAACTAGCATTCTCACTTGATTCAGAAGGCGTGTTATCGCCACTTGATGCATTGTTGTTTTCGGGACTGCCACAAGCCGTTAACAGCAGCACTGCTGCTAAGGACAAGCCTAGAATCACTTGTTTTTTCATCATCTTCTTCCTCCAGTAATGGTTTTTTAGGCATCATTTCGTCGATTTTTGCCCGTCATTTGGATCTCTTGTGTCAAGTAACGAATACGTTCCATAATACGTTTGGCTTTCAATGGTTCGGATTCGCCGCGTTGCGTTACTGAAAGATGCTGCTCCAACTCATGCATAGTAAAATTCGAGGTAAAGAACGTCGGGAGTTGCTCTTGCATTCGGTATTGTAGAATCACACCGAAGACTTCATCACGAATCCAACTGCTCATCGCATCCGCACCGATATCGTCCATCATTAAGATTGGGGCTTTTTTCACTGCGTTCAGCTTATCCCCCACCTGATCTTTGCCGATTGCTTGTTTCATCTCTACTGCAAATGTCGGGAAGTGAACCAGTGTCGTCGTGTAGCCTGCCTCCGCTAAATCTCTGGCGATCGCGCCAAGCAGATAGGTTTTTCCGATTCCAAAACTCCCCACAAAGTAAAGTCCTTTATGAAACTCCTGTGGATTGGCTGTCAACTCACTAATAAAATCAACGGCAGCTGCGATGGCCTCCATTCGGCCAGGCGTTTGCTGATAATCTGCAAAACTTGCTTCTTGTATATCTTTAGGCATATCCATCGCTTTGATGCGGCTGCGGATCTCTTCTTGTTTCTGATATGCCAGTAGTTCTTTCGTTGGTACATAGGTGACGTCAATAAAATGAAAATTTAACGCTAAGCGCGGCTCATAGCCCGGTGCGATCATGGATGGATCATTGATGCGGAATTTCCGCTTTTCTTGGACGAACTCATACAGTTTCGCATAGCTTTTTTGAATATCTGCTTCGGTCAATACCTCTTCATTTTCGGCAATAAACGCTTTGACATCAGGATCTTGTAAAACCTCTGCCATCATTGCTGAAAACTGATCACGGTAATTGCGTTTATCCAATAGTTTTCCTAAGTTTTTCCCTACATCTTCCATTACTTGTCACCAGCTTTCTTATGCAAGTAGTTTTGCAGTTTTTTATCTAATTCTGCTTGTCGCTCTGGCGTTAATGCTGTCTCTTCCACTGGTTTTTCAGCCCAAGAAGGCAGCTTTTCTTCGCGAATGATTTTTTTGCCGCTGGTTTGTGGTCGGCTGCGTTTTTCCTTGGCACTTCGAACAAGGCTCCGAACATGTTTGATGGCATCTTCTGCCGTGCCAATTTTTAATTCTGACCACTGGGCGGCGATATTGTTCACATAATTTCCTGACAAAGCGGCATTGTTTTGGACCACCAAGACATAATGAACCAGAACATTGATCACACTATTAGGCAATGGTGACCGTTCGACAAGGCTCTTGATCAGCCATTGTTCTGAATCCGTCATGAAACTGTTTTTCTCCGCTTTGATCGCCTTGAGAAAAGCGATCGGTGCATTGTTCTCACTTTCTTGAATCAATAAGACATCATTTTCTGAAAAACCATTCTGTTTTAAGGTATTGAAGCGGCGCAACTGACTTTCCGCTTGGGGATCTTCTCTTTTTGATGTTTTCGTAAATGTTTGTCGTGATTTCTTCATGATGGCTTGTTCCAGCTTTTTCTGGTCGACCTCGCCTGTTGTCAAAGAAACATTGTCCGCCATCATATCCAACAATTCCAACACATCATAGCCATATAAAGAATGGTATAGAACTAACTTTTGTCGAAAACTTGGTGTGAAATTAGCGGCACGGATATACCGACGCTGCGCTTCATATAAAAGAAAGTCCCAATCCAACTGCTTTTCATCAAGCACCAAGTTCGCATTGGTTTCTTGAAAGGAATCACTGACTGCCTGTAACGTTTCTTCATGTGAAGCAAAACGTGCGGTATTTAACCCATAGGCGGCTGAGAAGGATTGGGTCACTTCCTGATAATCGGTCAAGGAACACTGCTTTGGTTGATACAGCTTGACCAGCTGATCAAATTTACGCTCCCCGACTCTTTCCAACAACAGATAGGCATACAATTCATCTTGAAAAAACGCTGCTGGATGGACCGGTTCTTGCAACCAATACAGATACGAGCTCCCGTTTTGAGCATCTGCTTTCTCATAAGACTTTAGCAAGCCGATGCCCTCTAAGTTTTGCTTGGCTTTTATGAAGCGAGGCATTCCCGCATTCATGGCATTCAAGATATCTAGATGCACGGTCGTCATCGACTCCTCGCCAGAAAAGCTTTGGGCTTGGACATCGCTTGCGAGTGTCAAATACAACGCTAAAGCATCACTTTCAATAATTGGTTGATACAAATAAATGAGGGCGTCTTTCCCTTCCGTTGTAAGTGGACGGCTTTTGAACACTTTGTACGATTGATTCGGTAAACTATTGCCCACTTGTTGTCCCCCTCTATTCTTGTGGTTCTTTCGCTTTTTCGACGATGTCTTGTAGTTCTTTCAAGAAAACTGACATGTCTTTAAACTGGCGATAGACACTGGCAAAACGGATATAAGCGATCTCGTCTAAATCAACTAAATCTTCCATCACATACTCACCAATCTGTGTTGTAGAAATTTCATTTTCACCAAGAGCACGAACACGACTTTCCACATGATCGACGATCGTTTCCATCTGATCCATTGTCACTGGTCGTTTTTCAGCAGAACGAATCAAACCCCTTAGGATTTTTTCGCGATTGAATTCTTCACGGGCACCATTCTTCTTAATCACAAGTAGGGGTGCCTCTTCGATACGTTCAAATGTTGTAAAGCGATAGCCGCAATTTTCGCATTCACGACGGCGGCGAATCACACGTCCATCATCGGCTTGTCGACTATCAACTACCCTAGAATTGTTATGATGACATTTTGGACATTGCATAGTTCCACCTCATTTTCTCTCTTATGCGCTTACGTATTTACGTAAAGTCATCGGTTTCTATGATTAATTATAACATGAAATCCGTTGGTACAATAGCCAAAGTGGTTTATTCTGTTCATTTATTACAAAATTTAAATAATGTTATAACTACTGTTTTTTTGAATTTGAAAAAACGGCAGAAATCTTTCTGCCGTTTCATTTCGTTATTTATCTTTCATTTGCAGCAAAGAAACAAAGTCATGCAAATTTGCTGGCTGTTCCATCTGCTGATTGCACCGTTGGCTATCCCGGCAAATATAGTTCCCCCGTTTGGTATACGTTCCATCGCCATTGCTTTTCGTCAGAGAAAGAAACATCGAGACATTCCCTTCATGCTGACACAAGGGACAGATTCCTTTCTTGACCTCGGTTGAGACATGACCGTGAAGTCCTGTAAACCCTTGTTCAGTGGCAATGATCATAAACTTACTTTGACTACCGATATCATCCCAAGAAAGATAGGTGGTCTCTTTTAAATCAACGGAAGCAAAATCAGGTATTTTCAGTTTTTTTACTTTCCGAAACATTTTTTCAATTTGTTTTGTTGTCGGTACTTGAAAGGGTCGGACGTACTCTTTGAGCTCTGTTAACAGCTCATTGCTGCGACTGATCGTCATCCCTGGTTGAAAGAAAGCAGCTAAAATTTCACGTGGCGCTGTTTCTTCTTCAGGAAAAAATTGTTCTATGGCGTCTTTTGTCATCGTTTCAACCGTTTTGATCGTTCGAGGATCATTGACCGATTGATACGTTCGTACTAATTGGTATACTTGATGTTTAATTGAATGAAATTGGTAAGGTTCGATCATAAAAAAGCCTTCTTTCTAATTTTCCGTTTCCTATTGCGGCTGTTCTACTTTCTTGACAGTCGTACACAATGCATAAATAAGCATTTGATGACCACCTCCCAATTTCTTTGCTGCTTTCCATGCGATCTTAATGGATTATAATGAGAGGTTGAGAAATTGTCAACTGTGCAGGTGGTTGTCTTTCAACCTCTCTTTGGTCTCATTAACAAAAATGCCTCGTCTAGCAGACGAAGGCATCCATGGTCGTTTATAATTTATCTTCAATTCCTGTGTAATGCTTCAGCTGGTCTGCATCCCGTCGATCATTCGAAGAAATTTTATTCGCATCGGGATTTTCAGCTCGCAATAGTTCTTCGCTGCTGACATTTTCAGGGGTGGTTCGATCATTGCGGGCATCACGCTCATCATTTTGATCATCTAGTTCATTGACTCGTTTTTGATCGTGCTCTTTCTTGATTTGACCTTCTTGTGCTTGTTCTTTCCCAGAGTGGGCAAGTTCTTCATTGTTGGTCCACTCACCGATTTTTTCTTTGGCTTTGCCAACGATCACATCTTTTTCATCTTTAAAAGTACCCATAGTTATCATCCCTCCTGTATACTTTCATCATAACAAGCATTCTGATTTCTGACAAAAGATATGAATGCGATACCAAACAATCAGCAAAATGTTTTTCTTTATGCTATAATATGAGCGATTATTTTCTGAATATTCATACAACTGGAGGTGAAGAACCTGTTTAAGGTTCGACAATAGATGACAATCCTCGATTTCCAACAGGTTTCTTTCGTTCGCGACAAGAACTATTTATTAAAAGCGATCAATTGGCAAGTGAAAAAAAATGAGCATTGGGCGATTTTAGGTCTGAATGGTGCTGGCAAAAGTTTATTACTCCAAATGATCACGGGAAGTTTATGGCCTTCTTCTGGTCAACGAACGGTCTTAGGTGAGCGTTACGGAAAAACGTCTGTGCCCGATCTTCAACGGCGCATTGGTTGGGTCAGTTCAGCGCTGCAAAGCAAGTTTTATGGTCGCGATCTTGCCGAAGAGATCGTTCTTTCCGGGCTTTATTCCAGTATTGGTCTTTATGAGTCCTACGAAGAAGAGCAGCTGATCCAAGCAAAAGCGCTTTTGGCTGACTTAGGTTTGTCGCATCTGATCCATCGTTCCTATCACGTCCTTTCTCAAGGGGAAAAACAATTTGTCATGATCGCACGTGCCATGATGGCACAACCAGAGATCCTCATTTTGGACGAACCTTGTACAGGCCTTGATTTATTTGCGCGAGAAGAACTGCTAACCCGTCTGGAGGCTTTTTCACAGCTGCCGAATACGCCGACTCTTCTTTACGTTACCCATCATACGGAAGAGCTACTACCGATTTTCACTCATTTGCTGATGTTAAAAAACGGCAAAGTCCACGCCGCTGGTCAACGAGAGACGATTTTTACTGAGGAGGTTCTCACCTCTTTTTATGATCAGCCGATCGTTCTTCACCCCTTTTCCAGCAATCGTGTGATCGTGACCCCAAAATAAATCAGGGCTGGTACTTTGATATTTAACCATTCATAAACGATCGTCTTACTTTCCAAACCAAACAGTTTCCGACATGTTTCAGCGCCAGTTGTTTTTGGAAATGATAGGGCTAGGTTTGCTATTGAGAGATAAAATAGCAGGTACCCTTTTACTGAAGGGAACCTGCTGTCTTATCTATTTGTTTAAGGATGCTAACCAATCATCGATCTGCTGATTGAGTTGGGCGATCGTTCCTTGATTATCAAAGACAATATCGGCCCGTTGTTTCTTTTTCTCAATGGAAAGCTGACTGTCGATTCGTTGTTGCGCGTCTTGCTCACTCAATTGATTACGTGCCATCAACCGCTCTTTTTGAAGCGCTTCTGGCACATAAACGACTGCAGTTTGATCCATGTATTGGTCGTAGTCGGCTTCATATAACAAAGGAATGTCAACGATCAACAAGGGCACCTGCTGCTTTTTTTCTTCGATCTGAGACAAAATCTCTTGTCGAATAAATGGCGACAGCGTCTGATTCAGCAAGCGACGTTTTTCTGGATCCTTAAATATCAGGGCACCGAGGGTTTGCCGATCCAGGTGCCCGTCATCGGTCAAAATTTGCGGACCAAAGGCTTGCGTCACCGCCTGCAAGCCCTCCGTATTCGGTTCAACGACTTCTCTGGCGATGATATCGGCATCAATAATCGGTAAGCCCAGTGAGCGAAAATGCGCGACTGCGGTACTTTTCCCAGTAGCGATCCCGCCAGTGACCCCTAAGACAAAGCTCATTTGCTGGACCTCACATGCAATTTTTGGCACTGAGGACAAAAGTGCGTCCCCCGTTGGGCAACTTTGGTCTTGATGATTGGTGTCCCGCATCGCCCGCAAGGATTGCCCGTCTGGCCATAGACATTTAATGACATTTGGAATTTTCCTGCTTCGCCCAATGCATTGAGATAGGTCCGAATGGTGGTCCCCCCTGCTTCAACGGCGCGTTCCAAGACATCGATGATCGCTTGATGCAACACGTTGGCTTCTGCTGGGGTGAGCGAATCTGCTGGTTGTTCAGGATGGATCTTCGCTTGCCATAGCGCCTCATCTACATAAATATTGCCCAAACCAGTCACAAGTTTTTGATCTAACAAAAGGGGTTTGATGGCTTTTTTGGACCGCTTCAATCCTTGCTCAAATGCTTCCAATAAAAACAATTCAGGCTTAGGCTCAGGACCTAATTGCATGATGCCTTTATAGGCTGCACTTTGGTCTTTATCCACTAAAGTCATACGACCAAATTTTCTTACATCATGGTAATTTAACTGACTGCCATCCGTAAAATGGAAAATGACATGTGTATGTTTATCGACAATCGGGTCTGACTCAAAATACTCGTACTTGCCTTCCATTCGTAGATGAGAGATCAGATCATAATCTGTCAATTTAAAAATCAAAAATTTTCCACGTCGTTCAAATTTTTCAAACCGTTGCCCTTTCAACAGTGCCGAAAAGATCGGCACTTCAGGACTTTCGATGATTCGCGGCCAAAGGATCTCGACCGATTCGATCGTTTTATTTAAAACAAGTTTTTCAAGTCCTTTGCGGACCGTTTCAACTTCTGGTAATTCAGGCACCTCTGTTCACCTCATTTATTTTGCATCGTACCATGTTTTGCCCCAATTGCTGTCTGTCAGTAAAGGGACATGCAATGCAACGGCTTGCTCCATCACTTCTTTCACTAAAGCGTCAAGACGAGGCAATTCAGATTCAGGTACTTCAAAGACTAGTTCATCGTGTACTTGCAGCAGCATCGTTGCTGCTAATTTTTCTTCTTTCAAACGTTTCGCCAAATCGATCATGGCAATCTTTAAGATATCCGCCGCACTGCCTTGGATCGGTGTATTGATGGCGGTTCTTTCAGCAAAAGTCCGAATATTGAAATTGCGCGAATTGATATCAGGTAGGTAACGACGGCGATGATACAAGGTTTCAACGTACCCTTTGTCCTTCGCCTCACGAACCACATCCTCCATATACGTTTTCACACCAGGATATTTTTCAAAATACGTATCAATATATTGTTGGGCGGCTTTTCTGGTGATTCCTAGATTCTGGGATAAGCCATAATCGGAAATACCATAAACGATACCAAAGTTGACCGCTTTGGCTTGACGACGCATATTTGGTGTCACATCTTCTGCTTTTTCGATACCAAAGACTCGCATCGCTGTGCTTGAGTGGATATCTTGACCTTCGATAAAGGCTTCTTTCAAATGGGTATCATCTGAGATATGTGCCAACACTCGTAATTCGATTTGAGAGTAGTCAGAAGAATAGATCACCCAATCAGCTTCTCGTGGCACAAAGGCTTCACGGATCTTTCGACCTTCTTCTAAACGAATCGGAATGTTTTGCAGGTTCGGATCGACAGAACTTAATCGACCAGTTTGGGTCAAGGTTTGTACATATCGTGTATGGACTTTGCCATCCCCTTGGATCACTTTTAATAAGCCTTCTACATAGGTTGATTGGATCTTAGCGATTTGACGATAAGTCAAAATGTCTTCAACGATCGGTGCTTGCTCTTTTAGTTGTTCTAACACATCGACTGCTGTCGAATAGCCAGTTTTGGTTTTTTTGATGACTGGTAAGCCCATTTTTTCAAATAAGATCACACCCAGTTGTTTCGGTGAGTTTAAATTGAAGGTTTCACCAGCTTCGGCATAGATTTTTTCTTCAATTTCATGCAACCGTTGCGCAAATTCGCCCTTCATCTGATGCAAGCGAGACGCGTCAACTTTGATTCCAGTAATCTCCATATCAGCTAAAATCATTGATAAAGGCAATTCCATTTCTTCAAATAGCGCTGTTTGATTCTTCGTTGCCAATTCTTCCGTAAGCTTTGGTGTTAGGTTCGTAATCGCTGCTACTTTACGGGCTAAATGAGCAAAGAAATCTTCCTCATCCGCTGGCAAACCTTTTTTCGCACCTTTTCCATAAATCGCTTCATCCGATTGGATCGCATCATAGCCATAGTGAGCGGCAACACCTGCGATGTCATTATTCGTATCATTCGTGTCTAAAAGATAAGCTGCCAATAAAACATCAAAAGCGATTCCTTTTGGTGCTGTCGTGTATCGGTTTAATGCCACGTACGTGCGTTTGGCATCATAGACGAATTTTTTACGTTCCTCGTCTTTTAACCAATTGGTAAAGACTGGACTTTCAAACAATTCTTCACGATTGCTGACATAAATTTTTTCTTGATTGCCCCAAGCAACACCGACGATGTCTTCCAAATGATAGTTATCCCCCATCATCTCGACATACAATGCTGTGTCTCCTTGGAACATATCTTCTGTTACTTCTTCAACGACCGAAAATAAAATGTCTTCCATCTCAACTGGTTCGGCTGTAATCTGCAACTTCTCTAAGAAGCTATTAAAGTTCATTTCTTGGTAGAATGGCACCAATTTCTCTAAATCTTTGCCTTCATATTTCAGTTTGTCGACATCGACCTCAATGGGCGCATCCACATCGATGGTTGCTAATTGTTTTGAAAGAAAGGCGATCTCACGGTCATTGATCAGGTTTTCTTTCATCTTGCTTTTTTTCATTTCATCGATGTGTTCATAGATCCCCTCAACGGAGCCATATTCCTTCAATAGCTTGATGGCTGTCTTCTCACCAATTTTGGTGACACCAGGAATATTATCGGAAGCATCGCCGGCTAGTCCTTTCATGTCGATGATTTGTAAGGGCGTTAGGCCGTCATATTTTTCAGCCACATGAGCGGGCGTATAACTTTCAATTTCGCTAACTCCTTTGACCGTAATGTCAACTTTCACGTGCTCCGTTGCCAGCTGGGTCAAATCGCGATCGCCAGATAAAACGACGACATCAAATAGCTCTTTGTCGACTTTATTTGCCAATGTGCCAATGATATCATCGGCTTCGTAATTATCTAATTCGTAATATTGAACACCTAACGCGTTGATCAATTCGCGAATGTAAGGCATTTGTTCTTTAAATTCCCCAGGGGTTTTTGAACGTCCGCCTTTATAGTCTTCATACATCGCTGTCCTGAAGGTGGTTTTTCCAGCATCAAAAGCCACTAAAACATGTGTTGGCTGTTCTTTTGCCATCACATTTTCAAACATAGTATGAAACGCATAGATGGCATTTGTGTGCAGCCCATTGGCATTTTTAAACCGTTCTAATGAATTATGCAACGCAAAAAACGCGCGAAAAGCCACACTATTTCCATCAACGAGTAGTAATTTATTTTTTGGCATTTGATTACTCCTTTTCTCAAAAAGTTCCTCTTTATTCTATCAAAGAACGGGCACAAAAGCGATGAATTGCTTTGTTTTCTCTCTCATTTTATACAAAAAAAAAGGCGAGTTTCCTCGCACTTTTTTTAGTTGTTTTTTCCAAAGATTCGCAATAACGCAAGGAATAAGTTGATAAAGTCCAAATACAGTTGTAATGCCATGAAAACGGCCACTCCTGTATTTGCGCCACCATTCGTTGCGAAGTATACATTGCGGATTTGCTGATTGTCATAAGCGGTGATCCCCATAAAGACAAAGACGGTCACGATCGATAAGAAAAAGTCAACCGGTTGACTGCGTAAAATAAATACATTCAAGAGCGTCGAGATGATGATCCCGATCAACAGACCATAGCCGATACGACCAACCACACTTAGATCACGTTTAGTCATGATCCCAAATGCTGACATGACACCAAAAGTGACAGCTGCTGAAACAAATGCTCCCACGATCGATCCAAAGTCATAGATCATCAGTGTCACAGACAAGGTCAATCCATTCAAGAGCGAATAGACTAAAAAGCCAGCAACGGTCAAGGACGGATTTTTCTGCGCCTTCACCCCTAATACAATAACTAGAATGATCTGTAAGATCCAAAGACCAGTAAATCCTAGCGGAAAGTTGCTGATAAATTGCAGGGTTTGCGCTTGAAAGACTTCCCCAAATATATAGGCTGAGATCGCACTGATCGCAAGCCCAACGCCGAAGAATAAATACACTTTTGAATAAAAGCGATTTAAGCCTTGGGCTTGGACGGTTTCATTATTTAAATTATTCATCTTGTTGTTCCTCCTCATTTTCTGCTACTGCTTTTGGCGGCTGGACCATGACCACAGCATCTAAAATACGATGATCTTCTGTGTTGATCGCTTCAACCGAAATAGTTACCACGTCTTTCATTTTATCCACTTTGATCACTTCGAATTCAAAGGTCAACGTTTCATAATGATATACAGGTTCAATAAAGTTTACCGAAAAATTGACTACATGAGAGCCAGGACCAGGCAAATGTTTCGATACGGCACTGGTGATGATCCCCATCAACATAATGGATGGTACGATGGGACGCTGGTACTCAGTTTTTTGCGTGTAGTCATGTTGTATATACAAAGGATTGGCATCATTAGTCAGCCCTAAATATAACAACAGTTGATTGTCTTCGATCGATTCTGTTAAGGATAACGAATCGCCTTCCTCGATATCTTCAATACTTTTTCCTATTTTTCGCGGTTTCCCTATATTCAAAATTTAATTCCTCCAAAAAGAATAGTTTCGTCTGAGTATATTCTATCAGATGCCTACAAAAGTGCAAGTTCGCGGTGCTGCTTTTGCAAAAACTTCAGATGTAAAAAACTCTTGCAGCAAACACGCCACAAGAGTCTTTGATTACAATACGTTACGAGTTGTATTGCTTAATAGTTTTTCATAGGCTGTCTCAAATTTTTGCACATCGCCTGCTCCCATGAAAATCACGACAGCATTTTGATGATCCAATAGCGGAGATACGTTCTCTTCTTTGATCACAGTTCCGCCTTTTTGAATTTTCTTGCCTAGATCTTCAATTTTAACATCTCCTCGTGATTCACGAGCAGATCCAAAAATGTCACATAGATAGACATGGTCTGCAAGATCCAATGCTTCCGCAAATTCATCCATCAAAGCGATCGTGCGGGTAAAGGTATGTGGCTGGAAGACAGCAATAATTTCTTTCTCTGGATATTTTTGACGAGCGCCATCGATCGTTGCTTTGATTTCTGCAGGATGGTGGGCGTAGTCGTCCACGATCGTCATATCCGCCACGATTTTTTCGCTAAAGCGGCGTTTCACTCCAGGAAATGAAATCATCTCAGCAGCAACTTCTTTCATATCCAATCCTTCTTTGTAAGCCACAGCGATCACACTTAATGCGTTGTTGATGTTGTGCTGACCAAACGCTGGCAAGACAAAATGGCCAATATTTTCACCATGGATAAAGACGTCGAACTCTGAACCTTGGGTGGTGCGTTCAATATTTTTTGCTTGGACATCGTCGTTATCGTTGACGCCGTAATAGTAGATTGGGACATCGGCTTCAAGTTTACGCAAGTATTCATCATCACCAAAAGCAAAGATGCCTTTTTTCACTTGACTTGCCATCGATTGAAAGGCTGAGAAGACATCCTCGATCGAGTGGAAGTAGTCTGGGTGATCAAAATCGATGTTGGTCATGATTGCATAATCCGGTGAATACGCTAAGAAATGACGACGGTATTCACAGGCTTCAAATGAAAAGAATTCCGCATCAGGTTCTCCATGACCAGTCCCATCGCCAATCAAGAAACTTGTTGGACGGATGCCGCTCAAGACATGAGAAAGCAATCCTGTCGTACTGGTTTTCCCGTGAGAACCGGTCACCGCAATACTCGTATAGGGCTGAATGAATTGGCCAATAAAGTCATGATAACGAGTAACTTCTAAACCAAGTTCTTTTGCCCGTACGATTTCTTCGTGGGTGTCAGGGAAAGCATTCCCTTGGATAATGACCATTTCTGGTTGAATGTTTGCTTTATCGAAAGGCAACAATTTGATCGCTGCTTTTTCTAGATCACGTTGAGTGAAGAAATATTCTTCCACATCAGAGCCTTGTACTTGGTAGCCTTTTTCGTGCAGAATCAAAGCCAATGAACTCATACCGGAACCTTTGATTCCAACAAAATGATGTATTTTGTTTTGATTTTCCATTATTATAATCCTCTTTTCTCAAATCCGCGTCGTAAAAAAACGCGTGTATTGACAAATATCAGGTTGTCACACGACCTACATTATCATACAAAATGAAAAAAATAGCAACGAGTTTTATTTTTCGACTTGACTTTTCTCATCATTTCCTATTTCTAGCAAACGTCCACGACATTTTCCACAAACATATTTTTTGATATCCACACGTCGCTGCCGCCGAATCTCGCAGCCGCAATTTTGGCATCGATAGCGATGTTTGGCTGTCCTTTTGGCAGGAGGTGCATAACGCAAGCCTCCCGTTCTTGCCAGCAATGCTTTAAAGGCAGGATCTTGGTGACGGTGACCAAGACCTGCTAAGTGCAAATGATAATGACACAATTCATGCTTGATAATGCCGATAAAAACCTCCATCCCGTGTTCTGTGAGCATGGTTGGATTGAAATCCAAGTGGTGATCACTTAGATGGTAGCGGCCACCGGTTGTTTTTAAGCGAGAATTAAACACCGCTCGATGCGTGAATGGTTTGTTGAAAACAGACAGCGACAGCTCTTCCACCAAATGTTGCAATTCTTGTTGGGTCATTTTGCATTTCCCGGATCGACCATGGTTAAACTGATACGGCCTTTTTTGACATCTACTTGCTCGATCCAAACGGTTACGACATCACCGACGGAAACAACGTCTTTCGGATGCTTTACAAACGAACGGCTCAGCTTCGACAAATGCACCAGTCCATCTTGTTTGACACCGATATCGACGAAAGCACCAAAGTCGATCACATTTCGAACCGTTCCCTTCAGTTCCATTCCCGGTTTTAGGTCCTCCATACTCAGCACATCTTTGCGCAATAATGGCGCTGGCATTTCATCACGCATATCGCGTCCAGGCTGCATTAACGCCTTTAGGATATCCGTGATGGTTTCTTTGCCGACTGACAATTTTGCGGAAAGCTCCGCTGGGCGTAGTTGGGCAAGTTTCGCTTTATTTTCTTCCATTTGCTCTTTCCCTAGCTCCGCTAAAGAAATACCCGCGATCGCCAAAATTTCTTTGGCAGTGTCATAACTTTCTGGATGGATCCCGGTATTGTCCAAAATGACTTTTCCGCCAGGTATCCGCATAAAGCCGATCGCCTGTTCATAAGCTTTTGGTCCTAAGCGAGGGACTTTTTTCAGTTGATTCCGCTGCGTAAATACACCATTTTCTTCTCGATAAGTCACGATATTTTGAGCAGTGGTTTTATTTAAACCAGCTACATGCTGCAAGAGTGCCGCACTTGCGGTATTGACGTCAACGCCAACTTGGTTGACAACAGTCTCAACAACAAAATCCAATTGTTCAGCGAGGCGTTTTTGCGAAACGTCATGCTGGTATTGTCCGACGCCCACGGATTGTGGATCAATTTTGACTAATTCTGCCAAGGGATCTTGCAGACGGCGGCCAATACTGATAGCGCTGCGTTCTTCCACTTGCAGATCAGGGAATTCTTGACGAGCGATCGGACTGGCAGAATAAACAGAAGCGCCTGCCTCATTCACGATCACATAATATACTTCTTGATCGATCAATTTTAATTGTTCAGCGACGAATTGCTCTGATTCCCGACTCGCAGTCCCATTACCGATTGCGACCATCTCGACTTTATAGGTTTGTAATAAGCGACGAAACGCTGGTCCGGCAGCTTCTCGCTTATTCATAGGCGCTGGTTTATGAGGATAGATCACTTCGATCGCTAGTACTTTTCCAGTCTCATCAATGACGGCTAGTTTACAGCCTGTACGATACGCTGGATCAAAACCTAAAACGACTTTGCCCTTCAATGGCGGCTGCAGCAACAGATTGCGAAGATTTTCTCCAAAAATCGCAATTGCCTGTTCGTCAGCTTTTTCTGTCAATTCATTGCGGATCTCTCGTTCGATGGCTGGGGAAATAAACCGTTTCAGCGCATCAGCAGCTGCAGCTTCAACAAAACCGGCTGCGGGTGAATCCCTATTCGTGATCAATTTGCGACGTAGGTAATCCATGATTTTTTCTTCATCTGCCACAAGGGCGACCTTCAAGATGTCTTCTTGTTCCCCACGATTAGTGGCTAAAATTCGGTGGGATACCATCTTATTGATAGGATGCTGGAAATCGTAATACATTTCATAAACGCCTTTTTCATCTTTTTCAGCATTTTTGACCGTGCTTTGATACAATCCTTTGTTTGTGTAATAGCTGCGGATCCAACTACGAAACTCTGCAGTATCACCAACGCCTTCTGCAATGATCTCGTGCGCGCCTGCTAAGGCATCTTCTACAGTAGGAACAGCATCACTGATAAATTCGGCCGCTTTTTCTTGAACGTCACCTGCTTTTGGGAAGCTTAACAGCCACTGAGCAAATGGTTCCAAGCCGTTCTCTTTGGCGATCGTCGCTTTGGTGCGTCGTTTTTGTTTATAAGGACGATACAGGTCTTCGACGGCCTGCATTTTTGTCGCAGCTAAAATCGCCTGTGATAGTTCAGGCGTTAGCTTTTCTTGTTCTTCTATCAAACGCAAAACCTCTTGCTTGCGTTTCTCTAAGTTTTCTAAGTACTGGTATCGCTCTTCAATTTCTCGAATCTGAACTTCGTCAAGTCCATTCGTCATTTCTTTACGGTAGCGGGCAATAAAGGGGACGGTATTTCCTTCTTGCAATAACTGCAACACCGTACTGATTTGTTTTTGGGTAAAAGCGGTTAATTCTTGTTTTACTAAATCAAGTACCTCTTGATTCATTTCTGCCATTTGTTCTCACCTTTCCTTTGTTGCTTTTGCTATTTTAACATAAAAAAGACAGCCATTGAGCGAACAAGATTGCACGAAAACAATGTTGCTTTCGCGACTCTTGTTATGGCTGCTTTTGTCTTTTATCAAAAAGACTTTTAAAAGTCTGGTTGCCAAGGGCCTGCTAAATTTTGGTATTCGATGTCCTGAACGATCCCTTTATCATCAAAAATCACGCCATGCACCGATCCACCAAATACTGCCCCGCCATCGATGCCGATTTTGTCGTCTTGTTGCCATAGATCCGTCGTCTGCATATCTCCATGCAGCATGGGCGTGATGGTATGGCCAAAAACGATCGTTTTTCCTGTACGGTTTTTTCCTTTATGAAACGGCTCGCGAATCCAGATAAAATCATGGTCTGCGGTCTTACGCCAATCTTTTTTACTTAAATCCACGCCCGCATGAACAAAGAGATACTTTCCCCATTCGTAATAAAGCGGTCGCTCCATCAAAAACTCTATTAAGTCTCGATAGCTACTGCGGATCATTAAGGCGATTTCCGTCGGCGAATACTCCTCAGTAGCGCCTGTATGCAAAAGACTTTCAATCGTTTCTTTGCCGCCATTGCGTACGTAAGCGGCAAACCAATCCTCAGGGGCATTTAGAAATTGCAGAAAATACTCCTCGTGATTGCCGCGTAAATAAATCGCTTGGTATTCTTCGACTAACTTTTTTCCCAGAAAAAAACACTCTTTTGACTTCGGCCCCCGATCATTTAAGTCTCCAATCAAAAGCAGCTGATGGAGCTTAGGGTCATAATCGGTAAGAAGTTTTTTAAACAGATCGGCCATTCCATGAATATCACTGATTGCATATAGATAGTTTTGCATAGTCATTTCCTCCTTAAAGGCAATTGATTCTCTTGTTATCAATTTTAGACCTTTGCCTGTAAAATGTCTTGCAATAAAACGAAAAAACCAACCATTTGTCCTGAACAGTACGACAACATAAAGTCGGGTTCAAAAGGACGAATGATTGGTTACGATCGACAAAAGCTATTTTCCTGAAACAGCAAAATAATTGCCATCCGGATCGGCAAAATTGAAAACCAGTTGTTCTTCCATCTGAATCATTTCACCCACTTCTGCTTCCATCTCTAAAAGCTTCTTATAAAGTGTCGTAATATCTTCTGCAAAAAACATGATCGATGGGGAATTCAAAGCGACTTCAGGTGAATGTGTTTCGATAAACTCACGGTCATATAAGACAAAATGTACCTCCGCCTCTTTTGATGGCGCGATTTCAACGACGGATGTTCCATCAACGGTTTGTTGTTCAATGATCACAAACCCTAGTTCTTGCCAAAACTCAACTGCTTTCGTCACATCGTCGACGTATAGCATCACTTGCATTTGATTGGAAAACAATGGGCATCCCTCCTATTTCTCGTTATTCGTCTGCTTCCTTCGCTTCTTGCGCAGCGTTCGAATTGGTATTAAAGTTCAATTGTAAACCTGGTTTGTCGGTCACGATCTCTGTCACTTCATAAGTCAAGCGTTTGACGATATCAAACAAGGGCTCAACCAAGCGATCAGTTTCGGCTTTCGTCAAATCCTCTCCAGAATTGACTTTGCGATTCAAAATATGATTGACTTGTCCGACACGTCCTGACAAAACGTAATCAGGGAACACCAATTGGAATTCTAAGCGGGCACCAATAATACTGTTTTTTTCCATATATTCTTCATCTTTGACTTTTAACGGCGCAAAGCCGACATTCAATTTTGTTTCCATTTCTTTGTCTTTCGGTTTCATATCAAAATGATACGCTTCAACGATCGGTTGTTGTCTTTTTAATTCCACTAGATTCACACTCCTTATCTAAAAGTATAGCATAACCTTTTCTTTGAGCCTACTGTATTCTTTAGACAATAAAAAAAACGGCAAGTGCCGTTTTAATTTGCTTCTTTTAGTGTTGCTAGGTAGTCCAATGCATCTTGGACATTGGCGATGGGAACGATTTTCATGTCTGTGTCTAACTTCTTCGCTGCTGCCACTGCCTCTTCGTAATTCGTTTTAATGGAAGGATCTATTTCACGCTCTTCATCAGTGATTTCATCGTCCGGAGCAAAAAAGATTTCTGCTCCACTTTCGCTGGCACTCGCTACTTTTTTGTCAATCCCACCGATTCGACCAACCGTCCCATCAGCTGAGATCGTTCCGGTTCCAGCAATATTATGGCCTTTACGCAAGTTATCTCCAGTTAGCTGTTCATAGATTTCAAGGGTGAACATCAACCCAGCTGAAGGCCCACCGATATTGCCAGAATCGATCACGATCTCTTCATCAGAAGTGATCTCTGTATGATCGACGAGTGAGATACCGATACCTGCTTTTTGATTGCTTTCCAGTTCAATTAATTTGCCTGTTGCTTCTTTTTCTTCACCATCTTGCAAGTAAGTTACGGTGATCTCATCACCAATGGTTTGACTTTGTACATAGTCGATAAAGTCTTGGCTACTTTTAAATTCTTTGCCATTGACAGCGGTGACGGTATCTCCAACGGATATTTTCCCCGCAAAACTGGAATTTGGATCGATCCCCATGACATAGACCCCTTTATAGGTCATTTCATAAGGCAAGTCTGCCAGCTTTAATGCTTGCTCAATCGCACTATTTTGCGAGGATTCCATATAATAGCGCTGGATGCGATTGTACTCCTCATCTGTCGCACCGCCTAAAAGTTCTTCCTCACTGATCAAGTCTTGAAATTCATTGAATTTCGTTCCAATCGCCGTAAACACGGTAGCCTGTCGAATCCCGACACTGGTTAAAGAAAAGGAGCCGGCTGAGGTGTCTTCTTTTTGATTGACGGTAATCAATTCTTTTAAATCGATCGTTGCACCAGGTTGCTCGATATAATAAGGAATCGGCAAAAAGGCACAGGCTGCGATGATCAGTGCTAAAACAAACAAGAGAACATATTTGATCGTTGATTTAAGATTCATTGGTATCACGCTTCTTTACTATAGCATCGTAGATATTTTGTGGTAAATATTCCGCAACATCGCCGTTAAAGGTTAAGATTTCTTTCAACAAACTGGAGCTGATGAAACTATGCTTTGCATCTGCTAAAAGAAAGACGGTCTCTAGGGAAGGTTCTAAGTGATGATTCATTTCCATGATGTCCCGCTCATACTCATAATCTTTCACACTGCGAATGCCTCTAAGCAGAAACTGTGCGCCTAGTTTTTTCGCGATCGTGACCGTCAGCTCCGTTTCTTGCGCCAGAATCTTGACGTTTGGAATATGAGCGAGGGCTTCTTCAATTAGATGAACTTTTTCTTCACTTGTAAAAAAACTTTTTTTATTGGTATTTGTAAAAACACCCACGATCAGTTCATCAAAAAGCGTTGCGCCTCGCTCAATCAGATCCACATGACCTGACGTCAGCGGATCAAAACTTCCTGGAAATAAAGCAATCTTTTTCATGTTATCCCTCATTTCTATAGATCGTCACCGCAGATATGCCATAGGTTTGGGCGCGCATCAAATGCAAAGAACCAATCTTTTCTGGCAAGACGATGGACTTATCTGTTTCGCAAACTACATAAGCAAACGGACGAATCAATTCATCCTTCAGCATAGCTTCTAGCTGTTGCAGGATCTCTTGCTTTGCGTAAGGTGGATCTAAAAATAGATAGTCAAAGCTTTGTCCCTCAGCTGCAAACTGGCGTAAAGCTTGATTGGCATCCATTTTTAGTACCGTGAACTTTTCTGGTTCTTTGGTTATTGCAATATTTTCACGGATCACTTTGATAGCTGGAAAACTACGGTCGACACAAACGGCATGCTCCGCACCACGAGAGACCGCTTCGATCGCTAAGCCCCCGCTCCCACTAAACAGATCCAGTACAACTCCTCCATCTAAATATTGCCCTAACATGTTAAAGATCGCCCCTTTTACTTTGTCTGTCGTGGGGCGAGTGTTATCTCCAGCAAGACTTTTTAATCTGCGGCCACCATATTCTCCGGCTACTACACGCATGCGTTTTTCCCTCCAAGATCTTCGTAAATACAAATATAGCACTGTTTCTATAAATAGCAATAAAAAAATGGCGGTGACTCAAGGCACCCCCACTTTTCTATTACACGTTTTCTGCCAATCGAATCATCGTATTTTTTTCTTCGATATCAAACCCTTCATCTTTCACTGGATAGGCTGCTGATGTACCAATTTTTTCAGCAAAATCCATTTCGACATCTGGTCGATAGGAAGCTTCAACTTGTCGAACAAAGTGAAACTGCTCGATTTTTGTTTTTTTGCTTTCGTATTCTTCTTCGTTCAAATACATGACCACGTATTTCATTTTGCGTGACACATAATGAACGAAGCCAAAACGACGCAAATTTTTTAGTTGACGTAGGCTGTAGACCCATACGATCAATCCTCGACGCTTCTGCATCGTAAAAGGCGTTTTATCCTCGTGCATGACAATTTCCTCCACAACTTGATTTTGATTGAAAAAAAGGACTTCCAGCATCCACTTTGACAGTTGGTGAAAAACACGTAGAAATCGCTACGGTCAGTTCATCCAGCAAACGCTGCAGCTGCGTTTCACTCCAGCGGTACTCGCTCACTTGCTCATTGAGATCCAGCTGTCGCTTAGCTGTGCGCATCGCACGCTTTTTCTCTTTGAAATCAGGGGCATATGCGCCGTACGCTTCAATTCTTTCAAAATCCAGCTTTTTTTCTAAAAACGTTCGCATCAATTCCTGAGCAACAGGATCTTGATGCATGGTTTGTTTCGCTATTTGATAGTTTCTACACGTTTCACTCGCTTTGATTGCCGTTACAAGTGAATCGATTTGATCTTCAATCTCAAAAAAGGCTTCATCGTAAATCATCTGATGTACTATCCTCGGTCCCTTCTACATCTTCTTGCACTAAGACTACCATATTTGCTTCAGAAAAAGCAATTCCTATCTTTTCTGATTGTTCATGGGTCAAACGTTCAGTAAATCTTGGGTTACTGAACCAAGATAAAATAGTAAAGGTTGGATCATAGACAGGCGCTTCAAAAATCGAAGCAGAAGCCTCTAACTCCTTCGCTGCTAATAACTCCTGCCACTCATCGTTCGTCAAAACAAAATTACTCGTTTTTTCCGAAGAAAGAGCACGTTGATAGGAATGGATGCGTTGAGAGGTCAAATGATCCGATAGATTATTCGTCAAATCCGCTAAAAGTCCGACAGCATCTTGATGCGTCTGGGTATCTTGTACAAAGCTTTCCAAACCGATTTGATTACGAAGCTTATCAATAATGACAAAGGCTAACGTCTCTTTTTCAAGATCAGCTTGTGCTTGGTCAATCGTTTGCGAAACTTGAAACAGCGGTCGTTCTCCTTCTGTCAAGGGATAGGGCGCTAACTTAAGCAGGGTCGTCTGATCCAAATAAGTGATCGCCTGCAGTTGAGCCGTCTCTTGATCAAAGAATAAAACAGCAAATGTCCCATTATCAAACGCTACTAAGGGTCGGTAGTTCATATCTTCTTCCATCAATTCAAAACTGATGGTGCGATCATTTTGTGTCAAGGTAAAATTTGGATAAATCATGGTCAGCTCAGTCAAGTCAGTCAAGGTCATGCCCATTGCAAAGGGCGCTAGGGAAGATCCCCCGGCGCCGATCACTTTGATTGCCTGCACACTCTCACCATCAGTATTGATCTCAACATATTGCTGATCGTCTAATTGATTGTAGACCCGAATTTCAAACTCGTAGCCCGAGCGATACGTTTGAACTGGAAGCCCGTAGATTTCTTCAAAATCAGAAACAGGCTCCCCAATCAATTCAGCTAATCCTTGGGCTGCGATTGGTTCATAATTCATGGTCGTTGGTGCTTTGATTGGGTTCTCGATCGTCATTCTTGAATCTGAAGCGTTTTGCATGAATACTGGCTGCAAATACACGATTATCAGGGCTAGGACAAATAAGCCGCAAAATAATAATCCCCTTCGCTTCATCTGCTGATCGACTCCTTATTTTTCTTTGACTTCAATCAGAAGGTCTCCTGACTGGATTGGTTCCCCATCGGTTACGTAAACATGCTCAACTACACCAGAAAAGCGAGCTTCGACGGAAGTTTCCATCTTCATCGCTTCAGTGACCATCAGCGTCTGTCCACGTGCTACTCGGTCACCTTTTTTGACTAATACTTCTAAAACTGAACCACTCATGGAGGCACCGATTTGTTCTTTGTTCGTTGGCTCTGCTTTGCGTTTTGTTTGAACAGAACTGATGATCGAACTATCTTTCACAACGATTTCTCGTCGTTGACCGTTCAAGTTAAAGAAGAGGGTCCGATTGCCTTCGATATCTGGTTCACCGATTTCATCGAGACGAATGATCAAAATTTTGCCTTTTTCTAATTCGACATTGATCGTTTCGCCTAAACGCATACCATTAAAGAAGGTTGGTGTATCAAGGACTTTTACATCGGCAAACTGCTCATACGCTTTTCGATAATCAAGGAAGACTTGCGGATACATCAAGTAGCTCAAGACTTCTTCGTGTTTTGGTTCATAGCCGATTTTTTCAGCTAGTTCTTGTTTCACTTCAGCAAAATCAACTGGTTTGGCAAAGGCTCCTGGACGTTCCGTAAAGGCTGGGCGTCCTTTTAAGATAATGCGTTGCAATTCTTTCGGGAAACCACCGACTGGCTGACCTAACTCGCCTTGGAAGAAGGTGATCACTGATTCTGGGAAACTCAATGTATCGCCTTTTTCAAAAATATCTTTTTCTGACAAGCCATTTTGTACCATGAAGAGCGCCATATCGCCCACGACTTTCGAAGAAGGTGTCACTTTCACGATGTCTCCAAACATCATATTGACTTCATGATACATTTCTTTGATTTCATCCCATTTTTCGCCTAAACCAACGGCTTTGGCTTGTTGCTGGAGATTGGTATATTGTCCTCCTGGCATCTCATGCTTGTACACTTCCGTTTGAGGGGCGTTCAAGCCATTTTCAAAGGAATGATAGTACATGCGGACATCTTCCCAATAGTGATTCAATTGTTGGATATTATCCACATTGATCTCTGGGCAACGCTCGCCGTTTAAAAGAGCATAATACAAACTACTCATACTTGGCTGACTCGTTGCGCCACTGATAGCTGACATAGCGACATCCACGATATCAACGCCAGCTTTGGTAGCTGCTGAGTAAGTGATAATCCCATTCCCGCTGGTATCATGCGTGTGCAGATGGATCGGTACATCGATCGTATCTTTTAACTCACTGATCAAACGATAAGCCGCTTGCGGTTTTAATAATCCAGCCATATCCTTGATCGCAATAATATGGGCACCAAGATTTTGCAATTCTTTTGCCATATCTTTGTAATATTGTACCGAATATTTTTGGCGGGATGGATCATTGATATCCCCTGTATAACAAATCGTCGCTTCTGCAATTTTCCCCGTATCACGAACAGCTTGGATACTTTTCTCCATTTGTGGGACCCAGTTCAAACTATCAAAGATTCGGAATACATCGATTCCTTGTGCCGCAGATTCTTTGATGAATTCTTCCAAAACATTGTCTGGATAATTGGAATACCCGACAGCGTTGGAGCCTCTAAACAACATTTGTAAGAGTGTATTCGGCATTTTTTTCCTGAACATCCGCAATCTTTCCCATGGATCTTCTGTTAAGAAACGGTACGCAACGTCAAAGGTTGCCCCACCCCACATTTCACTTGAGAACAATTGTGGTAGGCCAGCTTCCGTCATCGCGGCAATTTTCTTAAAGTCATGGGTTCTTACACGAGTTGCCAACAAACTTTGATGGGCATCTCGGAAGGTTGTATCCGTCAGTAAGACATTCTTTTGTTGACCGATCCATTCAACGACACCCTCGGCACCTTTCGTATCTAAAATATTTTTGGCGCTGACAAAATCAGGCGTTGCTTGGATGTGTTGTGGCATCCGTGGTTCATTGTAGAAAGGTTTCTTTTGTTTTTCGATTCCCGGGAATCCATTGATCGTGATTTCACCGATATACTTCATGGTTTTGTTTCCACGGTCACGAATCCGAGGGAAATTGAATAATTCCGGCGTATTGTCGATAAAGGTGGTTTTGGCTTCCCCTGAACGAAAGGCTGGATGAGAAACAACATTACGCATAAAGAGAATGTTTGTTTTTACACCACGTACTCGGAATTCTTTCAGACAGCGCATCATTTTTTGAATTGCTTGGTCGAACGAAGCAGCATGCGTACAGACTTTTACTAGTAGCGAGTCGAAATAAGGGGTTACCACTGCACCAGCATAAGCATTTCCGACATCTAAACGAACCCCAAACCCACCCGGAGAGCGGTAGGTATCGATCTTACCAGTATCTGGCATAAAATTATTCGCTGGATCTTCTGTCGTCACGCGACATTGGATCGCAACACCCTCAAAGCAAATGTCTTTTTGTTCAGGAATTCCGATTTCTTTATGCAAGTCTTTGCCTTGTGCAATCAAAATTTGTGTCGTCACGATGTCTAAATTAGTGATCATTTCAGTGATCGTATGTTCCACTTGGACCCGTGGGTTTACTTCGATAAAGTAGAATTTGTCGCCCTCTACTAAAAATTCCACGGTTCCAGCATTGATATACCCGACATGCTTCATTAGTTGAACGGCTGCTTGGCATATTTTTTCCCGTTGTTCATCAGTCATTGACACACAAGGTGCCACCTCGACTACTTTTTGGTGGCGGCGCTGAACCGAGCAATCACGTTCAAATAAGTGAACGACGTTTCCGTGCGTATCTCCTAAAATTTGGACTTCAATATGTTTTGGATTACTAATGTATTTTTCAACGTAGACTTCATCGCTACCAAATGCCGCTTTGGCTTCACTTTTGGCACGTTCGTAGCCGTCTCTTGCTTCTTTTTCATCATGAGCGACACGCATGCCTCGCCCACCGCCCCCAAGGGCTGCTTTGATCATGATTGGATAATCATGTTCGTTTGCAAAAGCTAAAACGTCATCGATCGATGCAACTGGACCGTCAGAGCCAGGAATTGATTGAATCCCGGCCTCGATCGCTGCTGCTTTTGCTTTGATCTTGTCGCCAAAAATATCTAAATGATGGGTGGATGGTCCGATGAAAATCAAACCTTCTTCTTCACAGCGTTGAGCAAATCCCAGATTTTCTGATAAAAAGCCGTATCCAGGATGGATTCCTTCGGCACCGGCCTTTTTCGCCGTGCGAATGATATCTTCAATGTCTAAATACGCATCGATCGGACGTTTGCCTTTCCCCACTAAATACGCTTCGTCTGCTTTAAAGCGATGGACGGAGTATTCATCCTCCGCAGCATAAATTCCGACAGTTTTGATCCCAAGTTCCGCACATGCGCGGAAGACACGGATCGCGATTTCTCCACGATTGGCAACAAGAATTTTCTTCATCTAATCCACTCCATTCAATTGATCAATAATTCAAATAAACCTGTTTCCTCTTTTCTTCGGCACTGATATTTAACACAAAACCGATACAAATCGATAGCATCAGCAAGCTTGATCCACCTTGACTTAGAAATGGGAAAGT
This sequence comes from Enterococcus sp. DIV0213h, assembly GCF_051711285.1. NCBI lineage: Bacteria > Bacillati > Bacillota > Bacilli > Lactobacillales > Enterococcaceae > Enterococcus > Enterococcus sp. DIV0213h. The sequence goes on along the minus strand of NZ_JBIOMH010000001.1, from coordinate 1,800,376 downwards.
GATTCCCGTCAATGGGATCAAACCAGTGATTCCACCTAAGTTGATAAAAATCTGAGACATAAATAATGTCCCTATACCTATGCACATCATGGAATTAAAGGGATCTCTTGAACGGATACCGACAAGAAAGATCCGTCCCACCATATAGAACAAAACACCTAAAATGATGATCGATGGGATCAGCCCTAATTCTTCCATAACGATCGAAAATATATAATCGGTGTGCGCTTCGTTTAAGAAGCCACGTTTTTGGATACTATTTCCAAGCCCGCGCCCGAACAGCCCACCGTTGAACATTGCGTAATACCCATTAACCATTTGATGACCTGTATTGTATTCATCAGCAAACGGGTTCAAAAAAGATGAAAAACGACTATAGACATAGTCGGGTAAAAGCTTACCACCGGTTAGATTCACAAACAAGACGATCAACATACTACCGATAATACCTGCCACACCTAATATTAAGGTATACAGGTAATTCAATCCGCTAGACAATAACACGACAAATGCCAGCAACATAACGATTACAGCATTCCCTAAGTCGGGATAAAGTGCCATGATCCCGGTGTAGACAAAAACGATTCCGATTGGACGCCAAACCGTTTTCCAAAATTCTTGTTGGATACCTTTTTGACGATAAGATAGCGTCACCGATAAAAACCAAATCACAATAAACTTTAAATACTCTGCTGGTTGAATGGAAAAGCCAGCAATCGATAACCAACCGAGTGCCCCATTTCTTCTTGGGAAAAAGAAGGCAGCGATCAATAAGAACAAGATGACGATCATGGCGATCTGGACAAATTTTTTGTTCCGAAAAACATCCGTTTTCATTTTATACATGACAGTGATCGCTATTAGGCTCACCAACCAAAATAATGTTTGATTGATGACGTAAGAAGCAGCTGTGGTCGGTTGTGTGGCGGTCATCGCAACGTAAGATGTGGAACTATAAACCATCATCAAGCCCGTGACACACATAACAATATATGGTAATAAAATACTATAATCTAATAAATGTCTTTTCTTTACTTTCTCTGGCAAGTTTATGCCTCCTTGCCGATGTCAGGTGTCCGCTGGTCCTCGTAGACCTCGCTATACAATTGGTTCAAATCTTTTTCAAGATCCGCCATCAATTGCTGCCCTGTTTGATTATCAACGATCCCCAAGCGGATCGCAAATGCCACTTGTCGTGATAGACCATACATCTGGGTATCAACCACTTCTTCAAATGCTTTGCATTGTGCGATACATAAACTATTTTCTTGGTTTCGGATCAGCTTTTTGATTCGTTCTGCGTCATCTCTCAGCAGATCAAGCGCTTTTGTAGAATCGATTTGCTCCATTCCGGTCCCCCCATTTCTTCGTTTCACCATTATAGCATATTCTTATTCGCTTTTGCATCCATAGATTGGATAGAAATACGGAAATAACGAACTTTAATGAGCATATATTCGAAAAGTTCGCTTTTTGATGATTATCATTCGTGTTTTGGAAATTTTATTCGTTTTATTTATATGATCCGCGCCCGATCTCGTGAAACAAAGGTAGATCGTGAAACACTTTATAAAAAACGTCCTTTACTAAAATTTAAGAAAAGCTATTCTATCAAGTATTCGAAAAAAAATCGGTACCTGCTTTTCCACAATTACGTTTTAAAAAAAGAACAGGTCCAAAAGTCCCTGTTCTTTCAACTCGCATGAAAAGAAAAATCGTTTACTTTGTTTCGTCGCCGATCTTGCCATCCCCATTGATGTCCTCATCGGAAAGACGTTCGACTTCTTTAATAAAACCTTCGCTCATCTCTTGATAATTTTGCTCACCAACGACCGCATCGTCAGGGATTTGATCGACATTTGCAAAAAACTCAATATGATTGTGTAGGTTTTCAAAGCGCATAGGAGCATCTCCGCCGTATTCGCCATCAAGGTTGATCATTAAACGATTGACCTGTTCTGGTGCGTCTACTTCAAGAAAAGATGTTTTCGTATAAATCAGACGACGATCGTTGATGTGTTTTCCACCATTCATCATTAAAGCAACTAAGTGGACGATCTCAAAAATATTGGCCGTTTTGACAATGATCAACGAAAATTTCCCATCGTCAAGCTTTGCATCAGGCGCAATCTGTTCAAAGCCCCCCACTGAATTCGTCAGCCCTAAAAAGAACATCGACGCTCCGCCAATGTATTCTCCGTCTTCATACTTTAGATGCATTTTGATTGGTTTGACACGAGGGAGTAATTCCGCTCCTTTTGCTAGATAAGCTAAGTAGCCAAAAACACTTTTCAGTTCAGAAGGAACATCGTAGGTCAATTCCGTTAAGTGCCCACCAGCAGCAATGTTGATAAAATACGTGTTGGGTGTTTTTCCGACATCCATTTTCACTGTCTGCTGCTTCAAAATCACTTCCGCAGCTGCTTTGATATCCGTACGGGGAATCTTTAGCGCTCGTGCGTAGTCATTGGTCGTGCCTCCAGGAATGATCGCCATTTTTGGTCGCTTTTCTAAAGGAGCGATCCCATTGACGACTTCATTGATCGTGCCATCCCCACCGGCAGCTACCACCAAATCAAAACCAGCTTCGCCGGCTCTTCTTGCTTCATCACGAGCGGAAAATGGCGCAGCGGTCGTGGCAAATGCACTCGCCTCATAACCGCCAGTTTCCAAAACATCTAAAATATCTGCTAAGTTTTTTCGAATCAATTCTTTCCCAGATGTCGGGTTGTAGATTACTCTTGCTCTTTTCATCGCTTGCCTCTTATCGCTTTGCTAGTTCTTCTTGCAACAGCTTGTTCACAACGCCTGGATTCGCTTGTCCTTTGGTTGCTTTCATGATTTGACCAACTAAGAAACCGACTGCGCGGTCTTTTCCGTTTTTGAAGTCATCGACGGATTGTTGGTTATTATCTAATACTTCATTGATCATTGGTAGTAATTGCGCAGGATCTGATAATTGGATCAATCCTTTGGCTTTTACGACTTCTTCAGCGTCGCCGCCGTTTGTGATCAATTCTTTGAAGACTTTTTTCGCAATCTTCGAACTGATCGTGCCATCGGCAATCAAACGAATCATTCCCGCTAAATTGTCTGGGGTTAATTTCGTTTCTGGCAGTTCCAATTTCTCGCTGTTCAGATACGCTGAAACTTCACCCATCAACCAGTTAGAAGCTTGTTTAGGATCAGCACCAGCATCGATGGTTTTTTCAAAGAAATCGGACATTTCTTTTGATAAAGTCAAGACCATTGCATCATATTCTGGTAAGCCCAATTCAGAGATGTAACGGGCACGACGTTTTTGCGGCATTTCTGGCAAGCTTTGACGTACACGTTCGATCCATTCATCATCGATCACAAACCGTGGGATATCTGGTTCTGGGAAGTAACGATAATCAGAAGAACCTTCTTTGACACGCATCAATAAGGTTTTGCTGGTTGCTTCATCAAAACGTCGAGTTTCTTGTTGGATCTCGCCTCCAGAAAGCAATACTTTGGCTTGGCGTTTTTCTTCAAATGCCAACCCTTTTTTCACGAAGGACATAGAGTTTAAGTTTTTCAGTTCTGTTTTTGTTCCGAATTGTTCTTGGCCGTAAGGTCGCAACGAAATATTCGCATCACAACGCATGGAACCTTCTTCCATCTTCACATCGGATACTTCTGTAAACAAGATGATTGAACGCAACGCTTCTAGATACGCATATGCTTCTTCTGGTGAACGCATATCCGCTTCGGAAACGATCTCGATCAAAGGGGTTCCTTGACGATTTAGATCAACATAAGAATAACCGCCTTTGCCGTGCATGTTTTTCCCAGCATCTTCTTCCAAATGAACTCGCTCGATGCGAATCTTTTTCTTTTTGCCTTCCACTTCGATCTCGATCCACCCATCATGACCGATCGGTTGATCGAATTGCGAAATTTGATACGCTTTTGGATTGTCGGGATAGAAATAGTTTTTGCGGTCGAAATGCGTTTCTTTTGAGATTTCACAATTCAGCGCAAGCGCAGCTTTCATCCCAAATTCGATAGCCGCTTTGTTCATTACTGGTAAAACACCTGGATAGCCCCAGTCGATCACATTCGTGTTGCTATTTGGTTCAGCGCCAAAGTGAGCAGGTGCTGGAGAAAAAATCTTTGATTCTGTTTTTAATTCTACGTGGACTTCAAGCCCAATGACTGTTTCGAAGTTCATGCCTTATCCCCTCCTAAAATCACTGGTTTTTTCGTGTGGAAATCAGTTGCTTGTTCAAAGGCATAAGCCGCTTTATACATGGTTGCTTCATCAAAATGTTTCCCAATGATCTGCAAGCCGACTGGCAGTCCTTCAGAAAAACCTGCTGGGATCGACATCCCTGGCAGTCCTGCTAAGTTCACAGGAATGGTTAAAATATCATTCAAGTACATGGTGATCGGATCATTGATGTTTTCTCCAATACCAAATGCTACCGTTGGGGAAGCTGGGCCAATGATCAAGTCGTATTGGCTGAAGACCTTATCGAAATCTTGTTTGATCAACGTCCGTACTTGACCGGCTTTTTTGAAGTAGGCATCGTAGTAGCCAGCACTTAGTGAAAACGTACCTAACATGATCCGGCGTTTTACTTCTTCCCCGAATCCTTCACTGCGAGAATTGACATAGACATCTTCTAGATTGCTGACATTTTCTGAACGGAAACCATAACGAATACCGTCAAAACGTTGCAAATTAGAACTTGCTTCAGAAGAAGCGATGATATAGTAAACGGCTACCCCGTATTTTGAGTGTGGCAAGCTGACTTCTTCCACAGTCGCTCCTAACTCACGGAAAGTGTCCGCTGCTTTTAAGATTGCTTCTCGAACGCCTGCTTGGATCCCTTCACCTAAGTATTCTTTTGGCAAAGCGACTTTCATACCTTTGATATCACCCGTCAAACCTGCTGTAAAATCAGGAACAGCAGCGCCTGCTGACGTACTATCTTTCGCATCAAACCCACTGATGGCATTTAATGCAAAGGCATTGTCTTTCACACCACGCGTCATCGGACCAATTTGATCTAAAGATGATGCAAACGCGATCAGACCAAAACGAGAAACCCGTCCGTAGGTTGGCTTCATCCCGACGATTCCATTGAAAGCTGCTGGTTGACGAATCGAACCACCCGTATCGCTACCTAATGATAGGGGGACTTGTCCAGCTGCAACGGCAGCCGCCGAGCCACCTGATGAACCACCAGGTACTTTTGTTTCGTCCCAAGCGTTTTTCGTTTTCTTAAAGAACGATGTTTCGGTACTTGCGCCCATGGCAAATTCATCCATATTTAACTTACCAACTGGAATCATGTCTGCTTGATAAACTTTGTCCATAACGGTCGCATCGTAAATTGGATCAAAATTACCTAAGATTTTAGAAGCAGCTGTTGTCCGCAAATCTTTGGTAACGATGTTGTCTTTGATTCCGATTGGAATTCCCGCCAACACATTGCTTTCAGTGATGCCTTTTTGATCGATGGCTTGTGCCAATTCCTGCGCTTTTTCTTCATTCAACGCTAGAAACGCATCGACTTTCGGCTCTGTTTCTTTAATGCGAGCAAAGGTTTCGCTCGTTAAGTCTGTTGCAGTAATTTCCTTTGACACTAATAAGCTGTGTAATTCTTCTAAGCTTTTTTTATATAATTCAGTCATTAGGCACCCGCCTCCCCATTATCAATGATTGCAGGCACTTTGATAAAGCCTTCTTCGGATTCTGGAACATTTTTCATTAATTCATCACGGTCCCAGCCGCCGGTCGTTACATCTTCACGCATCACGTTAATCGTTTCTGCGACATTCGATGTGAATGGTACTCCTGTGGTGTCCACTTCTTCAAGTGTTTCAACCATATCAATAATTTTCCCTAGCTGAGAGGTAAACTCATGTAATTCATCGTCTGAGAATGAAAGTTTTGCTAGTTTGGCAACGTGTTTGACTTGTTCTTCGCTGATCGCCATAAAATCCTCCTCTTTCTCGTATCCGTAATCTACGTTTACGTTTTTCCAATGTATTGTATCATTTTTTTAACAAATCATGAAATAGAATTTGAAAATTATCAAATATAATTGTAAATAAAAGCAGAAATCATTTCTTTCCTCGTAGTGCAGGGAAGAAATGATTTCAATTAGACAAGAAAAAACAACTGCTTCTCGTCTGTGACAATGCTTAAAGGTTATTGATCTGCCGAATGACTGCCTTCGATCGCAGCCACCATTTGAGCTTCATCCCAAACGGTGACACCTAGGGATTGTGCTTTGGTCAGTTTGCTGCCTGCCTCTTCCCCAGCAACAACGATATCGGTCTTTTTCGATACACTCCCTGTTACCTTCCCACCGAGATTTTCAATTCGTTCCTTGGCTTCTTCACGAGTGAAGTGACTTAATTTTCCTGTTAAAACGACGGTTTTCTCTTTAAATGGTGATTCGACGTCTTCCAACTGTTCATTTCTAAGCCCCAAATAAGCAAAGTTGACACCCGCTCTTTCAAGTTCATCTAACAGGTCGTGAACTTCTTGATTGTCAAAATACGTGACGACACTTTCAGCAATCGTTGCGCCGATAGCTTCTAGCGAAATGATTTCTTCTTCCTTGGCTTTGCTGAGCGCCCGCAGATCACCGAAATGTTCTGCTAAAATCCGAGCCGCTTTCGCACCGACATGACGGATGCCTAGCCCAAAAATCAAACGTTCAACCGAATTTCCTTTACTTTGTTGAATCGCCCGCAACAGGTTATTGGCTGATTTCTCTTTGATTTTATCAAGGGTCAACAATTGTTCTTCTGTTAAAAAGTACAAGTCGGCCACATCTTTAACTAAGGATTTATCGAACATTTGCTCTAAAACACGGGGCCCTAAACCGTCAATGTTCATAGCATTCCGTGAAACGAAATGGCTGAGTCCTTCTTTGATCTGTGCTGGACACTTTGGATTGATACAACGCAAGGCAACTTCTTCATCTAAATGGATCAGCTCACTCCCACATTCGGGACAATGTGTAGGCGATTCAAAGGGTTGACTTGCTTCTGTGCGTTTTTCTTCCAAGACTTTCGCAACCTCTGGAATAATGTCCCCCGCCTTATAGATGATGACCGAATCGCCAATGCGGATGTCTTTCATTTTAATGAAATCTACATTATGGAGACTGGCACGGCTGACCGTCGTTCCAGCAACACGAACAGGGGTCATAACAGCGGTCGGTGTCACAACACCCGTCCGTCCCACGGTCCATTCGATCGTTTCGATCACTGTTTCCGCTTCTTCCGGTGGAAACTTATATGCCGCCGCCCATCGGGGTGCTTTTACGGTAAAGCCTAGCGCATCTTGATCTTTGAAATTATTGACTTTGATGACTACGCCGTCAATCTCATAGGGAAGCTCACTGCGCTTGTCATGAAACTCTTCGATATATGCCCAAACCTCATCGATGGTGTGACACACTCTGCGTTCGTGATTTGTACGAAAGCCTAATTGATCCAGTTCATTCAATGCTGAAAATTGATCATTGGCTTCAATTGGTCCAAAGTCAGCTAGTGTGTACAAGAAGGTGCTTAAGTTTCTTTGGGCTGCGATCCGTGTGTCTAATTGTCGCAAGCTTCCAGCCGCTGCGTTTCTAGGATTGGCAAAAACTTCCGCCCCTTCTTCTTCTCGCTGTTGATTCAATTTCAAAAACGAAGCCTTTGGCATATAGCATTCGCCACGAACTTCCAACGAGATCGGTTCTTTTAATTTCAGTGGAATCGATTTGACGGTCTTTAGGTTTTCTGTAATGTTTTCACCTACCGTACCATCTCCTCGAGTTGCTCCACGAACAAAGCGCCCTTCTTCATATTTCAAGGAAATTGACAATCCATCGATCTTTAACTCGCAGACATAATCTACCGCTTTCCCCAGTGCTTTTTGAACACGGGCATCAAAAGCCACGATTCCTTCTTTGTCAAAGACATCGTTCAGGCTATACAGCGGAATATCATGCGTGACCTTTTCAAAGCCAGGTAAAATGATACCGCCTACTCGTTGGGTGGGTGAGTCTTCGGTTACTAGCTGCGGATAATTGGTTTCAATTTCAACCAGTTCTGCATATAGCTGATCATAGAGATAATCTTCCACGGAAGGCTGATCTTTTACATAGTATTCGTAAGCATACTGATTTAATTGTGTGCGCAGCTCTTCTGCTCGTGATTGGATTTCTTTTGAAGGGACATCCATCCTAATATCCTCCTTATTTTTCAACTTTTTCAATCGGCGCAAAGGCCGCCAACAATCGTTTGACGCCTTGTTGTGGGAACGCCACATCTAGTTCAACATCTTGCGCGCTGCCAGTCGTCCGAACGACGGTACCGATTCCCCATTTTTTATGTTGAACTTTCTCGCCTACTTGCCAAGTATTACCAGCTGCAGAAGTCTGTTGTTTAGAAGCGACGGTCGTTTGACGCGGTTGTGTATAGCTCGGTTTGAACACTTTTGGTTGAAACGGTGCAGCAGCTTTCGGCTGTGAACGCTCGCCTAATGATTGCAGCAGATCTTGTTCGATCTCTTCGATAAACCGAGACGGACGATTGTATTGGGTCCGACCGTATAATGTTCTGGAAAAAGCGTTGGTCATAAAGAGCTCTTCCTCGGCACGAGTGATTCCCACGTAAGCAAGGCGCCGTTCTTCTTCGAGCTCGCTTTCTTCCATTAAGGCACGAGAAAGCGGGAAGATATTTTCTTCCAACCCAATCAAAAATACCACTGGAAACTCTAGTCCTTTTGCAGCATGCAAGGTCATCAAAGTCACTTGACTACTTTCTTCTTCATAACTATCGACGTCTGACAATAAAGCTAAGTCATTTAAGAAAACACTCAACTTCTCATCTGGTGCATCTGCATCGTCTTCGTTTTGCGCCTCAAATCGTTTGTCGAATTCTTGGGTAACCGATAAAAATTCTTCCAAGTTTTCAAGTCTAGCTTGTGCTTCTAAATTATTCTGGTTGACTAACTCTTGACGATAACCCGTTTTTTCTAATATTTCTTTCGTCAGTTCGGTTACTGATAGGTAAGGAACCATCTGGGCGAAGCCATCCATCATCATCCCAAAGCTCCCTAATTCTTTGCCAGCCTTTCCAGAAATATTCGCTAACTCGACGTTCATGGCTGCTTCTAACAATGACCATTCATGAAGATTCGCAAACGCTCGTAGTTTCTCGACGGATGTCGCACCGATCCCACGTTTTGGTACATTGATGATACGCTCTAAGCTGATGGAATCTCGCGGATTGGCGATCGCCGATAAATAGGCCAAAATATCACGGATTTCTTTGCGGTCATAGAATTTTCTGCCGCCGACCATCGTATAAGGAACGTTGGCTTTTAAAAGCATTTCTTCAATGATCCGTGACTGGGAATTGGTCCGATACAATATCGCAAAATCACCGAATTTACGGTTCTTTTCTGCAATTTGTTTTTGCATTTCACTGACGATAAATCGCGCTTCATCTCGTTCACTATCCCCGCGATAATAAGTGATCTTTTCCCCATCATGATTTTCTGTCCACAGATTTTTATCTGGACGGTTGCGGTTATTTTTGATTACTTGGTTTGCCGCATTTAAAATCGTTTGCGTTGAACGATAGTTTTGCTCTAACAAAATCGTTGCGGCATCTGGATAGTCCTTTTCAAAGTCTAAAATATTTTGCATGTTGGCACCACGCCAACCGTAAATACTTTGGTCCGCATCCCCGACAACACAAAGATTTCGAAAACGAGCGGCCAATAAATTGACCAGCGTGTATTGGGCGTGATTGGTATCTTGGTATTCGTCGACATGGATATAGTGGAATTTCCGTTGATAAAATTGCAGCGCATCTTCATTGTCTTGGAAGAGGCGGATCGTATTCATGATTAAATCATCGAAGTCCATGCATTGATTGTTTCGCAGCTCTTTTTGATATTTTTCATAGCAACGACCTACGATCTGCTCAAATAGACTACCTTCCATGGCTTGGTAAGCTTCAGGTGTCAACAGCTCGTTCTTTGCATGAGAGATCGTTCCCAAAATAGAACGAGGATCATATTTTTTGGGATCGATATTCAATTCTTTTAATACCCGTTTCATCAGTGTATTTTGCTCAGAAGAGTCAATGATGGTAAAATTCTTCGAATAGCCAATACGATCAACGTCCCTGCGCAAGATTCTGACACACATCGAGTGGAAGGTTGAAACCCAAACGTCTTCTCCACCCGATCCTAATAGTTGACTGACCCGTTCCTTCATTTCACGTGCCGCTTTATTGGTAAATGTGATGGCTAAAATATTCCATGGATTCACATTTTTTTCTTCTATTAAATAGGCGATTCGGTGGGTTAGGACACGGGTCTTCCCGCTTCCTGCACCTGCCATCAGCAGCAACGGTCCTTCCGTATGCATAACGGCTTCTTTTTGCCGTGGGTTCATGCGTTCAAGTAATTCACTTTTGGATGACATGATTTTAAACATCCTTTCTTTCTCAATCTTCTCAATTATAGCATTATCCGGGAAAGGGGAAAACCGAACGCTTTGAAAACTTTTAATTAAAAGCGCTTTGATTTTTTTCCTTACGATTCATGCGATTTTTCAAGAGAAAGCAGGCTTGGTTTGTTTACATAATAAAAAGGCTGTAAACCTACCAGCCTTTTTATTCGTTTGAAGATTTTGGTTAACTAAAGTACTTCTCTACTAGTTTTTCATTTACATAAATCGAGACTTGCCCATCATTGACCGGGAAAACACCTTTTCCGGTATCATCTAAAACAACTTTCGCTTCATTATTTCTCAATATATCCACGAATGTCTCTCCACCATGGATCGCACTGATAGTCATTTCTTTTTCCGCTCCTTGGGCATTGGTCATCACGACCGCTAATCCAGAAAGCTCATGTTCATAATCGCCAGTTAATACCCAGCCAATGCAATTAGGATCATCGAAATAATCGACTTGATTCCCGAATGCAAGCTTCTCCCGAAGTTTCAGCATATGGACCAGCGCATCCCCGACAGGGGCGATTTCTTGCGCGGGAATCCCAAATAAATCCCCCCAGAAAACTACTGGTACGCCAGCTTTACGTAAAAGGATCAATGAATAGGCATGGACTTTGAACCATCCGTCTATCCAAGATTGTAAACTTTGCCCAACCTGCGTGTCATGATTATCCACAAAAGTCACTGCGTAATCTTCGCGAGCGGCGGTCAACGTACCTGCAAAAATTTGGCTCATATCGTATTCGCCATTTGAGTGAGATGCTTCATATAAATTGTAGTGCAATGGCACATCAAATAAATAAATCAAATTTCCTGAAGAATCTAAATACTCTTCTAATTTTGGCAGATCCCCTGACCAATATTCTCCGACAACAAATAGTGGTTTGCCTTTTTCCTCGCGTCGGTTTAAGATCCAATCCGCGTAATAGTTGAACTCAATGTGTTTGACCGCATCTAGTCGATACCCGTCAACGCCGGTCAGTTCTTGGTACCATTGGCCCCATTTATTGAGTTGTTCCACTGTTTCGGGATTTTCCATGTCCAAATCACAACCCATTAAGTAGTCGTAATTGCCCATCTCATCATCCACTTGGTTTTCCCAGCCCTTATCAGCGAAGTTAAAAATCCCGTGGTCTTTGTTGCGGTCATCATAATCGACACCAGAAAAATTATGCCACGTCCAAACGTAATCATTGTACGTCCCCTGACGTCCTGGGAATGTGAACTTGGTCCAAGCTTCGATTTCTTCCTCATCACTGATCGGTTCATTACGGTTTTCGGTATTGTATTTAACCGCTGGAACGACTTCTTTTTCATCGGCACCAATCAAGTGATTGAAAACGATGTCGGCATAAACCTCTATTCCTTGTTCTTGCAGTGCTTTGATGGCTTCTAGGTATTCATCCTTTGTCCCATATTTTGTTGGCACAGACCCTTTTTGATCGAATTCGCCTAGATCATAATAATCATAGACACCATACCCAACGTCTTCGGACCCAGCTGTCCCTTTATAGGCAGGCGGCAGCCAAATTGCGGTAAATCCATACTCTTTGATTTCTTTACTCATTTCTTTCAATTTGTTCCAGTGCTGGCTATCTGCCGGCAGGTCCCATTCGAACCCTTGTAAAATGACTTTGTTATTCATTTATTTATCCCCCCTTACTTCAATTAAGCCAAATAATAGTAAAAATTGTCAAATATAAGGATAGCTATTAAATCAAAATGAAGGTTATCATGACCGTTTATGACCGATTCTATTTATTCACGCTTTCATTTTGAATGTTTTTTACTGTTTATGATTGATTTTGAACGAATCATATGGTATCATGGCAGGTGAAGAGGTGATGAAAATGCTTACAGAAGAGCGTCATCAAGCGATTTTGGCACGATTGGAACAAGAAGAGATCGTTAAGGTCAGTGAACTGATTCAACTGTTGGATGCTTCAGAATCAACGATCCGTCGAGACCTGCAAGAGTTGGAAGACAAAGGATTTTTAGTCAGAATTCACGGTGGAGCCAAGAAAAGTCAGCAATTAGGCTTCGAACCAAACATGTCAGAAAAAACGGCGAAGTTTCAAACGGAAAAGCAAAAGATAGCAAGAACAGCTGCCCAGACGATCAAAAATGGTGAAGTCATTTACTTAGATGCTGGAACAACGACCCTCGAAATGATTCCTTTCCTATCGGCTATCACAGGCCTTAAGGTGGTCACGAACTCCGTCAAACACGCTTCCCTATTGATCGATCACGGGATCGACACCATGATTTTAGGGGGAACCATTAAGATATCGACGAACGCTGTGTTAGGGATCAATGCTGGTGAACAACTGCGAAAACTACGCTTTAATCGTTGCTTTATGGGCATGAACGGGGCTCATTCTGAGGCTGGATTCACAACACCTGATCCTGAAGAAGCCCTGATCAAGCAGATCGCTTTAGAGCACAGTCAACAAGCCTATGTCTTGCTAGACCATTCCAAATTTCAGCAAACGACTTTTGCTCAAGTTGCCTTTATCGAAGGTGCGACGATCATCACCAATTATTGCCCAAAAAACTATTTAGCGAAATTCAGAGCAAAAACAACCATTATGGAGGTAATACAATGATTTACACAGTAACACTCAATCCATCGATCGACTTTATCGTCCATGTCGATCATTTGGAAATCGGCGCCCTTAATCGAATGAAACAAGACTTTAAACTACCTGGCGGCAAAGGAATCAATGTCTCACGGATTTTGAAACGCATCGGCATCGCCTCGACTGCCCTTGGTTTCGTTGGCGGATTTACTGGTCGTTTTATTGAAGAGTGGCTGACCAAAGAGGAAATCAACAGCAACTTTACCCAAGTCGCTGCGGACACACGAATCAATATCAAACTAAAATCCGGCGAAGAAACAGAAATCAACGGTCTTGGTCCAGTCATTCGCCAGCAAGAAATTGCTGAATTGAAACACCAATTAGCCACTCTTTCTGCCGAAGACATCGTCATCCTATCAGGAAGTAAACCAGCTGGTCTTCCAACCGACTTTTATAAAGAATTGATCAAAATCGTTAAAGAAGCGGGTGCGGAATTTGTCATTGATACGACCGGCGCGGAACTTTTTGACGCTTTATCCGATCAGCCTTTGCTAATCAAACCAAATAATCATGAATTAGCCGAACTTTATGAAACTTCTTTTTCAACAATCGAAGATATTTTGCCTTATGGTCAAAGAATGCTAAAGGATGGCGCTAAAAATGTCATTGTCTCTCTAGGCGGCGATGGCGCCCTGCTCTTTACTGGCAATGAGATCTATCGATCCAATGTGTTGAAACGACCTTTGAAAAATTCAGTTGGCGCTGGAGATTCCATGATTGCTGGATTCATTGGGCGTTATGCAAAGACCAAAGATGTGGTTGAAGCATTCAAATGGGGAGTCGCTTGTGGCAGTGCCACTGCGTTTTCAGATGATTTAGCTGAGGCGTCATTTATCGAAGAATTACTACCGGAAGTCATAATTGAACAAGTGAATCTATAGGAGGATGGAAAAAATGAAAATCAATGAGTTGATGCTAAAAGATGCCATGATCATGGACTTACAAGCAACAGACAAAAAAGGTGCCATTGATGAAATGGTAGCAAAATTATATGCTGTCGGACGAATTTCAGATATCGAAGTCTACAAAGAAGGAATTCTTGCCCGAGAAGCTCAAACATCAACAGGGCTAGGTGACGGCATCGCAATGCCTCATGCCAAAAACAGTGCGGTCAAAGAAGCGACGGTCTTATTCGCTAAAAGTAATGCGGGTGTTGACTATGAGGCGTTAGATGGACAACCAACGTACCTCTTCTTTATGATCGCAGCACCAGAAGGAGCAAATGATACTCATTTACAAGCATTAGCAGCGCTATCTCGCTTGTTGATCGATCCAGACTTCGTTGCTAAATTAAAAACAGCGACGACTGCTGATCAAGTACAGCAACTTTTCTCAGAAGCTGAGGCACAGCAAGAAGCCGATGCTTTAGCAGAAGAAGCGGCAAACCAAGAAGCAGCACCCGCTAGCGAACGTCCCTATATCGTCGCAGTTACAGCTTGCCCGACAGGAATCGCCCATACCTACATGGCAGAAGATGCTTTGAAAAAGAAAGCCAAAGAGCTGGGTGTTGACATCAAAGTCGAAACAAATGGTTCAGAAGGAATCAAAAATCGTCTAACAGAAGCTGATATCGCCCGAGCTACTGGTGTAATCGTAGCTGCTGATAAAAAAGTAGAAATGGATCGCTTTGACGGCAAACATTTAGTAAACCGTCCTGTCAGTGATGGTATCCGTAAAACCGAGCAATTAATCAATGAAGCAATGAGCGGTACTGCTCCTGTTTTTCATGGTAGCGGCCAAGCTTCTGATAAAGAGGACGCTTCTGCTGATGGTTCAGTCGGTCAACGAATCTATAAAGATTTGATGAATGGTGTTTCTCATATGCTGCCATTTGTTATTGCCGGTGGAATCATGATCGCTATTTCCTTCATGGTGGACCAGTTCATGGGTGTCCCTCAAGATGCCTTGAGTCAATTAGGAAACTACAACCAAGCAGCTTCTTGGTTCAATCAAATCGGTAGCGCGGCATTTGGTTTTATGCTACCTGTCTTAGCTGGATTTATCGCTTCAAGTATAAGTGACCGACCTGGATTGATCGTCGGTTTTGCAGCAGGTGCGTTAGCAAATACAGGTGGTGCTGGTTTCTTAGGTGCCTTGATCGGCGGTTTCTTAGCTGGTTACGTCATCAAGTTCTTACGTTCATTATTCAAAGGCTTACCAAAATCATTAGAAGGAATCAAAACGATCCTCTTCTACCCTGTTTTCGGCCTATTGATCACTGGCTTCTTGATGTTACTGATCAACGTGCCAATGAAAGCTATCAACGACGGTTTGAACAGCTTCTTGACTGGCTTAAGTGGTACCAACGCAGCTTTACTTGGCGCTTTGTTAGCAGCGATGATGGCAGCCGATCTAGGCGGCCCAATCAACAAAGCCGCTTATGTTTTTGGTACTGCAACATTGGCAACGACCGTTGCTGAAGGTGGTAGCGTCGTGATGGCATCTGTAATGGCGGGCGGAATGGTTCCTCCATTAGCAATCTTTGTCGCAACGTTATTGTTCAAAAATAAATTTACAAAAGACCAAAAAGAAGCAGGTTTGACAAATATCGTCATGGGGCTGTCCTTCGTCACAGAAGGTGCGATTCCATTTGCAGCAGCAGATCCACTGCGAGCGATCCCAAGCTTTATCGTCGGTTCTGCCCTGACTGGTGCACTTGTCGGTGCCTTTGATATCCAATTGATGGCGCCACATGGTGGGATCTTCGTTGTCCTATTATTATCTAAACCAATTTTGTTCTTGCTATTCATCTTGATCGGTGCGATCGTTTCTGGCGTCGTATTCGGTTTGTTGAAAAAAGCGCCTGAGCAAACAGCTTAATTGAAAAGACCCACAAGATCCTCGTGATCTTGCGGGTCTTTTTCATTCTTGATTGGTAAAAAGCTGCTGCTCGACTAGCTTTTGGGTGTTCATAAAATACACTCGTAGTTTTTTCCCATCCTTCTTTAGATTGACCCATGTATATTTGCGCGTGCGGTGCAGATAGCCAAAATGAACATCAGGCATGGCCGCTTTCAAAGCATCTAGCGGTAAGTGCTTCAAAGCAGTCTCCGGCAAATAAAATTGCAGGCAAGCAGTATAGTCTTTAAAACGATCCTCTGAATATTCAATCTCAAGATGGCTACGAATATAGAATGAATAAGCCTCTACTCCATCGTCTATCGTTAGTTCTGGCTTTAATACGATATAATCCATCATGCGCAACCGCTCTTGATCCACCCAAGGAAAATACGCTTGGGCATTCAAATACCCTTTCACTCGCCGCTCTTGATACTCTTCGTTCACGAGGTCGAAGCTTCTGGTGACAAAATGTGTCGCGCTGCGTTTTGTTGTTGGCTGCAGTCGATCATTTTGGTATTGAATGGTTTGGATCAAGTGATCGCCAAAGGCATATTCAATATATGGTTCTCTCAAAATACCCACCCCGTTATCCCAAGTCAATTGATCGATTCCAGTTTGATCGCGAAACAATCGCTGGTAGGATAGGTTCAATTCGTGATCCCACTGGAAAGGATCTCGATACAATTCCACCATCACAACCCCTTGGTCTCTTACCTGCACTTGCTCCACCTGCTGCGCATCAGTAATGATCACCTGAGGAATGATATGTGCGTAGAATGCCGAAAAGTACATGCGCCAGCAAGAAGTCAGTGTATAGCCATTGTAAAAGAC
Source organism: Enterococcus sp. DIV0213h (assembly GCF_051711285.1). NCBI lineage: Bacteria > Bacillati > Bacillota > Bacilli > Lactobacillales > Enterococcaceae > Enterococcus > Enterococcus sp. DIV0213h. The sequence continues at coordinate 1,783,560 of NZ_JBIOMH010000001.1, read as the reverse complement.
GTCGTAACCAGAAAACTGATTGCAGTCGATGACGATTTCTTGTTCAAAATTTTTCCGCTTCGGTAACGCGTTGATTTCAGCAATCGATTGAAAATTTTGCCTTTTCTCGATTCCCTCGACGTTATGCATCAAGTACTCATCATATGAACGCAAATAGCCGAACAAGCCATCTCTTTGCATCGTTTCATCGAAGTAACTTAAAATCACGGGTTTTTGCGTGGAAAATACGTCTTTCGTAAACAGGTGCCGTTGTAAAACAGCCTCTTGAATGATATGGATACTGGACTCATTTTGGCCGTCCGTCACAATCAATTCCGTATTGATTTTTTCAGGGGCGCTATGCAGTAGTTGACTGACCTCATCCAAATCATAAGGTTTCTTTGCTTGCTGATTGTAGTAGTATTCCGTCGGCTGATAGCTAAGACGAACCAAAGCGAACCAATTTTCAATCAACAAACGCAACTGTGCTGCTTCCATTTGGGTTGATTGTAGAAAGCCATAGATTTTTTCAGTTTTGATCATCGCTATCCCTCTTTTCTATCCCCTTTCTTTAATTATAGTAAAGGGGGAAACGATTGAACACTATTTCGCTTTTTTTTGATGAAATCTACCACCGTTCGTGGTAAACTTAAGGCGCTTGGAGGTGAACCTATGGGCTTAAAATTCCAACGAGAAGACTCGCTAGATAAAATGTTTGATGATTTTGCCTTTCTTCCCGATAACGACAAAGACAAGAAAAAGCAGGAAAACGATATTGAGCGTTTCTTGAAAAACGAACCTGATGAAGAGAAAAAAACACAACCTAAAGATAGTAAGAAAGCAGACTAATAAAAAAAGGCAAAGGACTCCTTAGTCCCTTGCCTTTTTTACTTGTGGTAACAGAAAATGAGCCTCCTTAAGCTAAATATGTTCAACGATCAGAAACGGCATCTAGTGGTTTTCTTATAGCTCTTCATACAACATGCTTTGACGTAATCGCACCAAGCCAATGATCAACAAGCAGAGAATAAAAAAGATGGTTGCTAAGATCGTCACCACGAAGATCATCACAAAAATCGGTGAGCTTGTAAAACGAATCATTGGTTCAAAGATAGTGGTCTTGATCAAGTCAGGGATCTCTGAGACTAAGAGCTGTTGAATCGCTTGGTTAAAATCTTCCGTGGTTGAATTTGCGGGTAAAACAGCCATAAAGCTCCCTACACCATAATTAGCAACCCCAATCCAAGCAATTGCGACATTTGCTAGAGCGAGCCAGCCAATGCCAAGATTACCAACAACGATCGAGCCGACAGCAAGATTGCCAATCCCAACTAAAAAGCCAAAACAGAGGTTCCCTATTGCAATGATACCGATACTGACTGTCCCAATCCCCAGCATTCCGAAGGACAATAAGCCAATCGATAAAAAGCCTAAACTCACAATCCCCAAAGCAATAACCCCTTTGGCTTTGACACCAAGGCTAAACCAGCCGCTGGCAGTTGGTAACTCTTTCATTAGATCAAAAAACTCTCGAACGCTCGTCACTTGATTCAGTAATAAGAATAAATTAGGAATCAAAATGTGCATCAACGGAAGCCGCAGAACCGTCCGTTCACTTTTGTATTCATAATAGTAGGTTTCTTTCTTTTCTTTTAATAGCTCTTCCACGGGTGTGCCTAGTAAATCGGCTAGACGGACCAATGTCTCGATGTCTGGCAACCCATTTCCTCGTTCCCATTTTGAAATGGCCTTATCAGAAACAAATAACCTCGCAGCTAATTCCTTCTGTGTTAAGTTATATTTTGATCGATACTCCTTTAATTTTTTGCTTAATGATTCATGCATTCGACCACACCTCCTTGTTACAAGTTTAACAAATAACAAGGAGATTTTCGCTAAAATGGAGCAAATTTAGCACTCTACGCTACGTAGAATAGCGTAAATCAGCTAATTTCCACTATAAAATGAGAAAAACCGAAGCAAGGGACTTCCTTGCTTCGGTTTCCTACTTAATAATTATTTTATTGCTGCTTCAATCGCTTTCCACGCTTCTTCTTTTCCTTGTTTGGTAATGGAAGAAAAGAGGATAAACGTATCTGCTGGATCAAAGGATAATGCTTTTTTGATCATGCTTTCATGCTTGTTCCATTTCCCACGAGGGATTTTGTCTGCTTTGGTGGCGACCACGATCACTGGAATCTCGTAGTATTTCAAAAACTCATACATTTGAATATCTTCTTGTGAGGGGGCATGACGCAAATCAACAAGAGATACGACTGCACGCAGCTGCTCTCTTTGTTCAAGATATGTCTCAATCATTTTCCCCCATTTCGCTCGCTCTGTTTTCGATACTTTTGCATAGCCGTAGCCGGGGACATCGACAAAATGCAGCGTATTTTCAATCAAATAAAAGTTCAGTGTTTGCGTCTTCCCCGGTTTTGATGAGGTACGGGCTAAATTTTTACGATTGATCAATGTATTGATGAAGGATGACTTTCCGACATTTGAGCGGCCTGCTAAGGCAATCTCCGGTAAAGGTGTAGCTGGATATTGTGCTGGAGAAACGGCACTGATGACGATTTCAGCATCATGTACTTTCATCGAATCGCTCCTTTCTATTTTTTTCAAAAAGAAAGCCGGATAGCAATGAAACTATCCGACTTGGTCTCGATTAGACTGCTTTTTTGGTCTCTTCATTGTAAATGATTTTTGGTTCACCAAGTCCTTTTGCCGCTTCTTCCGTGATGGTGACTTTTTGGATCGACTCATCTGAAGGGACATTGAACATGACATCCATCATGATATTCTCGATGATCGAACGCAACCCACGAGCACCGGTATTTCGCTCAATGGCTTGCGCAGCAATGGCACGCAAAGCCTCTGGCTCAAATTCCAGCTCGGTGTCATCTAACGCCATTAACTTCTGGTATTGTTTAACCAGCGCATTTTTTGGTTCAGTCAAAATATGCACTAAATCATCTACCGTTAATTTCTCTAGGGCAGCCATCACTGGCAAGCGGCCAATAAATTCAGGAATCAAACCGAATTTAAGCAAGTCTTCAGGAATGATTTGCTGCATCACACTTTCGCCTTCTTCAAGACGCTTATTGTTCGTGCCAAAACCAATTGTTTTTTCACCTAAACGGTTTTTAACGATGGTTTCGATTCCGTCAAACGCCCCGCCAACGATAAAGAGAATATTGGTGGTATCAATTTGGATCATCTCTTGATGTGGATGTTTCCGTCCACCTTGTGGCGGTACACTAGCAGTCGTTCCTTCTAGGATCTTCAGCAATGCTTGCTGCACGCCTTCACCGGATACGTCACGAGTAATCGATACATTTTCACTCTTACGGGCGATTTTATCGATCTCATCAATATAGATGATTCCTTTTTCTGCCATTTCTACGTTATAATCAGCAGCTTGTAACAGTTTCAAAAGAATGTTTTCCACATCTTCACCGACATAGCCGGCTTCTGTCAAACTGGTTGCATCAGCGATTGCAAAAGGCACGTTTAGTGAACGTGCTAACGTTTGTGCTAAAAATGTTTTCCCAGAACCTGTTGGTCCGATCAAGCAAATATTGCTTTTTTGTAATTCTACATCTTCTGCTGTCGTTTCTACATTGACCCGTTTATAGTGATTGTAAACCGCTACAGCCAATGTCCGTTTCGCACGATCTTGTCCAATCACATATTCATTGAGAACATTCAGTAGTTCTTGCGGTTTCGGCACTTCGGTAAATTCACGAATTGCTTCTTCGTAAAACTCTTCATCAATGATTTCTTTACACAAATCGATGCATTCATTACAGATATAGACCCCAGGACCTGCAACGATCTTTTTCACCTCTTCTTGCGTTTTGCCACAAAAAGAACAACGAACAGCTTCATTACCGTTTGTATTATCGTACATACTGTTCACCCCTTGAAAATTTTCCAACCTATTTAAAGGAGTGGAATTTTGTTTACTAACTTTGCAGTCTTAAACAATCATATCATAACTTTTTTGAAAGAAAAAGTTCTTTTTACGTTGCCTAACGTTTTCTTATCATTTGTTAGTAATTGTTAAACTAGCCCCTCTTACTCCCAAGAAAAAACGGCAAACACCGCTAGATGTTCGCCGTTTTTAAGCATTTTGCTTACGCTTCTTTTGCAGTACCTGTGACAAGTTCAACTGCTTTCTTCATCGTGATATCATGTTTCAACATGTCTTCTGTTAAGACGCGTTTGATTTGATCCACTGGCATGTTGTAAGCTTCAGAAAGTTCTTTGATTTCGTTTTCGATATCTTCTTCTGTTGCTTCCAAACCTTCTGCTTTAGCGATTGCTTCAATAACAAGGTTTGTTTTCACGCGGGTTTCTGCTTCACCTTCAAATTGTGTGTGCAGATCTGCTTCAGTTGAACCAGTTAATTGATAATACATTTCTGGTGAGATTCCTTGACGTTGCATGTTGTTCAAGAATTCATCCATTGAACGGTGTACTTCATCATGAACCATTGAATGTGGTAATTCAACGATTTCTGCGTTTTCAACTGCTTGACGGATCGCTGCTTCATCTTTTGCATCTTCAGCTGCTTTTTCTTTTGTTTCAGTCAATTCAGCACGGTATTTTTCTTTTAATTCAGCTAATGATTCAACGCTGTCATCAACGTCTTTTGCGAATTCATCATCTAATTCAGGAAGTTCTTTTGCTTTTACTTCGTGAACAGTTACTTTGAAGACTGCTTCTTTACCAGCTAAATCTTCTGCTTGATAATCTTCTGGGAAAGTAACGGTAACGTCTTTGCTATCACCAGCTTTTGTTCCTACTAATTGTTCTTCAAAACCAGGGATGAATGAGTTTGAGCCAAGTTCAAGTGAGTAGTTTTCACCTTTGCCGCCTTCAAATGTTTCTTCCCCTAAGAAGCCTTCAAAGTCGATAACGACTGTGTCGCCATTTTCAGCTGCTTCGTCTTCTTTGATAACTAATTCAGCTTGTGCTTCTTGTTCACGTTTGATGCGTGCATCCACGTCTTCTTCTGTGACTTCACGGTCTTGTTTTTCAACTGTTAATTCTTTGTAATCACCAAGTTTTACTTCAGGTTTTACAGTAACTTCTGCTTTGATAACCCAATCTTGGCCTTTTTCCATGCTGTCAACGTCGATTTTTGGTTGCGCAACAGGATCGATCCCTGCTTCTTTTACAGCAGCTTCATAAGCTTCTGGAAGAACAGCGTTCAATGCATCTTCATACAACGCTTCTTCGCCGTACATACGGTTAAATACTTGGCGTGAAACTTTCCCTTTACGGAAGCCAGGTACGTTAAGATTGCCTTTCACTTTATTGAATGCAGTCGTCAAGCCTTTTTGGATTTCTGCTTGAGCGATCGTAAATGTCAAAACACCATCATTGGTGCCTGTTTTTTCCCATTTTGCAGTCATTTATTTCCCTCCGAATATTAATTGATTTACATATGAAATAGCTTCATGCATACCTTTAAATAGTACACTAACGTTGTTTAATTGTAAACATTTTACCATGAAAGTTGCGAATTTTTCTTTCAGCGAATGCTCAATCGTAGGATATTGCGTAGGTGTCGTTTGCGTTCTTCAATTTCATTCACTGCTTTTGGCTGTTCTTTTTCTTCAAATAACCCACGATAATCTTCAATGTAGCTTGCCACCCATGCTTTTGCCTCCTCTTTTGCAGGTAAAAATGGGTAGCTGATGGCTAAATGATCATTGATCTCTGCTGAGACGCTTTCTGCTAAAATCGGATCTTCTTGGGCGATCGTTTCGTCAATCTCTTTCTGGATCGCTTTAACAGCGGCATCTTCTTGCAAAAGTTTTAACTCTTTCGGAACGATTTGCTGCATATTCCCAAGGTAATCGATCAGTTCAAAAGGTTCGTCCACTTCAAGACGCACGAGCTCATCCACTAATTTGGGCAGTAAATATGGATTTTTGATGGAAGCTAACGTTTCATGCATCAGCGTGACAAATTGTGGTTTGGTAATGGCTTGGGTAAAAACGTGCCATTCTGTTGCACTCACCGGTTGATTGGCTTCATCTAATGCACGTAAATGCTTGCGTTTCCCATGAAAATCTTCCAGCCCTAAAATTTGCTGCACTTCTTCTACCTTTGCTAATTCACTTGCTAACTGTTCCTGATAGCGGCTTGCAATTTTTGTTTTTTTACCTAATGTAAGCCAGCGCCGAGCTTTTAAATACTGACCATCCAAGATCAGCAGATGACCAATTTGTAAATACCCGTCGGTTTCTTTTAAATAGTCATCCAAATAGTCTTCCGCCAGATCTAACGCTTTGGCAAAATCATTCAACTGCTGCAGACATTCAACCAGCCATTGATTGATCTCAAAACTGGCATTTTTTTGATAGAGTTCATTGTACAGGCGAAAAGCTTGCAAAAACTCCTTTGACTGGTAGGCTTTTTCTGCCGCCAGCCGAAGCCGTTCATTTGGTCCTGGGAAATCAATCGTCTCACCCATTCTCGATCCCTCCTTTACTACTTGCTTGATCTGCTACTTAGTTTTGTGCGCCAATCATTACGTGATTGGCATCCACTTGTTTATTGAAAGCTTTGATCAGATTAATGGTCACCACACTGGTTTCTGCAAAATAATCCGCAGCCTGCTGCTTATTTTTATTAAAGGCGATCGGTAAATAACCAAGATAAAAGAAAAGATTGAATTGTAATACGTAGCGTCCGCAAAGCTCGCGAATCAACACAGTTTGCCAGCTGAGTTCTTCCTCTACAAAAGAAACCACTCGAATGCCAAAAAGCATTTTTCCAATCGTTTGACCATGATTTAGCTTTGTCATTAGAACAAAATAGCCTAGATAGATTGCTAAGGCACAGATGTTGTAAAGGCCGAACCGCTGATTGGTTGCCGTTAAATTCGCTAGATTGTAGATACTACCGATCGTTATTTGGGTAATCGCTCGGATCACCAACACATCAACGAGATAAGCAAAGAAACGAATCCAAAACCCAGCAAAAAAGTAGCTAGGAAAATCATTGAAGAACCGTTTGTCTTCTGCCTGTTTTTCAGGTTCTTCATACCGTTGCCAGGCTTGTTGTTTTTCCTCGATCTCGCTTTGGGTATACTCTTCTTCTTTAAAAGACGTTAAGACTTGTTGGTAAAAATCATCGGGATGATTTACTTGTGCGTTCCTCATCGCTTTGTTGGCACTTACTGGTTCGGTTGTTTCTGAAACCTGTGCCTCAGTTGGCACATCCGTATGACCGGTTGACGGTGTCGAGGTTTCCCGCTGTTCCCTTTGATCGATTGACGTACTTGTGTGATTGTCATCCCTTGACGATGTGCCAGCGGAATACTTGTTTTTCTCTGTCATAGTCATTCACCTCCATAGTAATAAAGAGGTTTCGGAGCATCGCTGGTTCCAAGGCTTTCCATCAATTGGATCACTCGCTCTGTGTTTGATTCTTTTAATCCTTGTAGTTCGGCTAAACTTGAACCTAACCAAGTAGAAGCAAATCCAGTAGAGGAAACATCATAGCTGAAAATCTCGGCATCTTCCAAGCCTAGATCTGCTTGCATTGCTGCTAATGTATCTTCAGGAAAACCGATTTCATCCACTAAACCAACAGACACTGCTTGCTGACCATCATAGATACGGCCATCAGCGATCTTTCTAACGGCTTCTTCTGTCATGCCACGTCCTTCTGCTACGATTTTTACGAACCGACCATAGGCATTGTCGACATAGGTCTGCAAGACTTCCTTGTCGGCTTCTGTGGGTTCTCTCGTTGATGAACCTACATCTTTTAGTGCGCCACTTTTATACGTATTGTCTTCGATCCCTAGCTTTTCGAATAAGCCAGCATAGTTTAGCCCTGACATGATCACCCCGATTGAACCAGTAATGGTTTCATCCGTTGCAAAAATTTTATCAGCACCTGCCGAGATATAATAACCGCCACTGGCTGCCATGTTTTTCATACTGACATACATTGGAATCCCTAACTCTTTGATTTTTGCTAACTCACGAGCGATCTCCGCACTTTCATAGACGCCGCCTCCTGGCGTATTGACTTCCATCAAGATGCCTCCAATAGTTGGATCTTCTTGGATCATCCGTAGTTCTTCTAAAAACCGCTGATGATCATAAGATTCTGTTGTGAATAAGCCACCACTGGAGCTGCTGGCGATGGTTCCTTCTAAAGATAAGCGAACAATACGATTGTCTTGATCTCCGGCAACTAACGTTGTCTCTTCGATCGCATTACTTCCATAGAACAAAGCATTTAACCCTTGTAACGTCTGAGTTTCCTCTTGCTCTGGACGATTTGTGATTACTGAAAAAACCCCCGAGCAGACAAATAACCCTGCTGCGATCGCCGCTGCGATCCATCTTCTTTTATTCATTTTCCCACCTAACTTTTCACCTTTCCCATTTTTAGTATAGATTTTTGATGACGATCACTGCTTCTTCGTCTCCAACCGCATCAAATTTCTCGCTTTTTTCAGCTAAGACGTAGCCACCAAAAAATTCCTTTGTCAGTTCATCCTGGACTTCGAATGTTTGCGCGGTTTCCACGGTGACTGATCCAGGCAAAATTTCTTGCAAGCTGTCCCAGCCCGTATCCAACATGACCTTTGTTTCATCTGTGACATTAGGATCTTTTTCTATCGCAGCTACCATTTTCTTTAGCTCTGAAAAAGTCATACAATTTACAAATTCTGGCATTTCATTCCCTCACTTTCTTACTTTTTTATTGTAGCGAACTTAAAAAAAAAAGCATAGCTTTATGAGGAAATTTCTTGGGAATCTTATTCGACAAAGCTATGTCAGCTGTTTTGATTTCCTTTAAATAGGTTCAAATCAACCTTACCAATAACTATACCAATTATTTTTATATAACTTTGAGTTGACAGTAACAGGAATAAATATTATGATATTGCTTGTATTTCTATAAAATATCTCACAAGGAGGATAGATAGACCAATAAGGATAGCGCCTGATCTGGAAACAGATGACGAGGAAAGAGTTTATCGAAATATTCGGCGGATGACTCTAGGGACTGCACTCTACAGGCAAGAACAAATCTCATCGTAAGGTGATGACAAAGACTTGCTACGCAGATAGAAATACATAATGCCAAACTAAATTTTTTGAAAGTAGGATTATCATTATGTGTGGAATTGTAGGAATCGTAGGAAAATCAAATGCAGAACGAATTATTTTGAACGGATTGGAACGCTTAGAGTATCGCGGCTATGACTCAGCAGGTCTTTATGTCGCTGATCGGACTTCGGATCACTTAATTAAAGCCCAAGGAAGAATCAAAAACTTGGAAGAAAAAGTGACTTCTGAAGTAACAGGAACGATCGGTATCGGACATACCCGTTGGGCGACCCACGGCAAGCCATCAGAAATGAACGCTCATCCTCACACTTCAGCAAACCAAGCACTCGTGTTGGTTCATAACGGTGTGATCGAAAACTTTGAAGAGCTTCATCAAGAATATTTAAGCAACCACCAATTTGAAGGTCAAACAGATACGGAAATCGTTGTTCATTTGATTGAAGCATTGAAGGAGCAAGACAACAGCACGACCAAAGCAGCCTTTAAAAAAGCTTTGTCCTTGATTCGCGGCTCTTATGCCTTTGCCTTAGTAGAAAAAAATGATCCAGAAACCATTTATGTTGCCAAAAACAAAAGTCCTTTATTGATCGGTTTGGGAGATGGGTTCAATGTCATCTGCAGCGATGCCTTAGCAATGCTCGATCAAACGACTCACTTTGTTGAGATCGAAGATGGCGAAATGGTGACCGTAACAGCCGATGCGATCGAAATCGAAGATCCAAAAGGAAACCTTGTGTACCGTGAGTCTTATGAAGCACAACTAGATCTGACTGACATCGAAAAAGGAACATACCCTTACTACATGTTAAAAGAAATCGATGATCAACCAACTGTGATGCGCCGCTTGATCCAAGAATATCAAGGAGAATCTGGTGAAGTAGTGATCGATCCAGCGTTAAAAAGCGAACTTTTAGCTAGCGATCGGATCTACATAATTGCTTGTGGTACTAGCAATCATGCGGGCTGGGCAGCAAAAGCCATTTTAGAAAAACTAACACAGATCCCTGTTGAGGTTCATTTATCTAGTGAGTTTGGCTACAACATGCCATTGTTGTCAGCAAACCCCTTCTTCTTGTTCTTATCACAAAGTGGTGAAACGGCAGATAGCCGTCAAGTATTAGTGACGATCAACCAGTTAGGTCTTCCTAGTCTGACGATTACCAACGTTGCTGGTTCTACTCTTTCTCGAGAAGCGAACCATACCTTATTGCTTCATGCTGGTCCAGAAATCGCTGTTGCCTCTACAAAGGCGTATACTGCACAGATCGCAGTGATGACGTTATTAGCAAAAGCCATTGGTGATGAAAAAGCTGTTCCTGAAGCATTGGACTTTGATGTTTTCCATGAACTAAGCATCGTTGCTTCTGCAATGGAGGCTTTAGTGGATGAAAAAGCTGTTATCAGTCAATTTGCTGAGGATTTCCTTTCCGAAACCCGTAATGCGTTTTACATTGGACGTGGAAATGATTACTATGTATCGATGGAAGCGGCATTGAAATTAAAAGAAATTTCTTATATCCAAGCGGAAGGCTTTGCGGCTGGTGAATTAAAACACGGCACCATCGCGTTGATCGAAGAAGGTACACCAGTGATCGGTGTGATCACGGAAGAAGTGACCGGCTCTCATACGCGAGGCAATTTGAAAGAAGTCGAATCTCGTGGGGCTCATACCCTTGTGATCGTTAGCCAAGAATTAGCAAAAGCGACTGATCAAATCATTTTACCAAACGTTCACCCATTGGTAACCAGCTTAGTGGCAGTCGTTCCAACACAGCTGCTGGCTTACTTTGCCACTTTACAGCGCGGATTCGACGTTGATAAACCAAGAAACTTAGCAAAATCCGTTACCGTTGAATAAGTTTTTTAAAAGATTGAAACCGAATTGGTTATCTTCTGTATAATAAAAAGAACTCCTCGTTCGATGACTCGATCGTTCATAGGGGTTCTTTTTTTCTTGTCTACTGCACAACAAATCCGAAAAGACTTTTAAAAGCAACTATCCTTCGCAAGGCTTGCCCACTGCGTCTCCTCTGTTACGCGTTGCCGACAAAATCGTTGACAAGTTTCTCTAATTCGCAAGTTGGCTTCTTGCTGGTAAGTAGACAAAAAAGACGACCAAAGACATCCTTTGGTCGTCTTACTTCTTTATTTATTCCGCACCGATTTCTTCTCGAACGACCGCTGCGATTTTTTCTACATAGTAATCGACTTTTTCAATGGTTGGCGCTTCTGCCATCACCCGAAGCAATGGTTCTGTTCCTGAAGGACGAACCAAGATACGGCCTTCGCCGTTCATTTCTGCTTCTGTCTCTTCCACGATTTTACGGATAGCTGGAACATCCATCGCGCCATTTTTATCTGTCACTCGAATGTTGACAAGTTTTTGTGGATAGATTGTTACCTCTCCTGCTAATTCCGACAGTTTCTTGCCCGTTTGTTTCATGATATTCAATAGTTGAATTCCTGATAGCAAACCGTCACCTGTCGTATTGAAATCCAAGAAAATCATGTGACCTGATTGCTCGCCACCAAAATTATAATCGTTTTTACGCATTTCTTCGACGACATAACGGTCACCGACTTGTGTGATGACATCTTTCAGTCCAATTGCTTCCACTGCTTTATGGAACCCTAAATTGCTCATGACTGTTGTCACGATCGTTTCTTGGTTCAAGCGCTTTTGCTCCGCTAAATATTTCGCACAGATATACATGATTTTATCGCCATCAACGATGTTTCCTAGTTCATCTACTGCGATGACCCGATCACCATCTCCATCAAACGCAAGACCAGCATCCGCCCCTTTTTCAACGACAAATTCAGCTAACGCTTCAGGGTGAGTCGATCCCACACCATCATTAATGTTCAACCCGTCTGGAGACGTCCCCATTGTGAAGAATTCTGTTTCTAGATCGGCAAACAAACGATTGACACTTGTTGCTGTTGCGCCATTTGCTGCATCAACACACACCGTGATTCCTTCCAAATCATCAGGAATCGTTTGACGTAGAAATTGAGAGTATTTCAACAACCCTTCTGGAAACTCATCCACCGTTCCTAAGCCATCGGCAGAAGGACGTGGAAGTGTGTCTTCCGGTGCATCAAGTAATGCTTCAATTTCAGCTTCTTGTTCATCGACTAATTTAAAGCCATCATTCCCGAAAAACTTGATGCCATTGTCTTGTGCAGGATTGTGAGAGGCAGAGATCATTACACCTGCACTCGCTTTTTGCACTTTCGTCAAGTACGCAACACCCGGTGTAGAAATAACACCCAATTGGAATACCTCGATCCCGACAGATAATAGTCCAGCGATCAATGCATTTTCTAGCATCTGTCCAGAAATCCGTGTGTCCCGTCCCACCAAAACACGGGGACGGCGGTCCCCAGTTTCATGCTGACTTAATACATAGCCGCCGTAACGACCTAATTTAAATGCTAATTCAGGTGTCAACTCCTTGTTTGCTTCTCCTCTAACACCATCAGTACCAAAATATTTTCCCATTTTAATAACCTCTCTTATTCATTCTCTACAGTCAAACGACTAAGAACTGCTTGTCGTCGTGCTGCTTGCGGAATTCTCTGTTTGTTCTTGCGTCGTGTCGACTGTCGAAGAATTGGCTTGAGAATTCGCACTGTTCGTTGCTTCATCGCCATCATTGTTTGATTGATTCTCAGTAGTTGTTTCTGCAACCGGAGTGATTTGGATCGTCACTACTGTTGGATTGATCGTTGTTCCCTCTGGTACTGGAATCGTTACTGTCCGTTCGGTCGTGGTTGTGATCTCACTAACATCCACTGGGACACCGATCTGCTGGGTCTCATCCAAAATACTTTGTGGTCCTGTTAGCACCGCACTGATACTACTCATCCGGTAGATGTAATGAGAGATCCCATCTGGTGTTGTCCCCTGTTGAGTGACAAACAATTCAATTTCTTTGCTTGGCGCTTCCATCATCAATGCCACATCGACCGAATCTGGCTCAGGAATGATCGCTAAAGGATTGTTTTCACTATCCCAAGCCTCGATCGTTCCATCCACCGTGATCGAATCGCCAGTAATATCATCTGGATTCACGATCGCTACCACTCGGTCGATTTCTGCCAGTGTCTTGTCGCCAGTAGTGATCTCTACTTCTTGCGGTTCAACACTCATTGAATCAACGCCGTAACCACTCGTTGCTCCATCTGTCGAGATGACTGGCTCAACGGTAAACGTTTGGGTGACTTTTTTCTCGATCGTCACAGTGACGGTTTTGGGTTCGATTTCGGCTGTCACACTTGAGCTAAGATTTTTCACTTCTAAAGGGACCTCATGGGTTCCTTCATCAAGTCCAGTCAAATCAGCAACTACTCGAAAGCTCCGCGTTTCCTCGCTACGTTCAGCATTCAATTGCACCCGATTTCGACTAGACAAAGTCACGTCTACTGTTGTTTCAAATCCTTGGATAAAGTATTCATCTGTGTCATAGGTGGTCTGAATCGGTACATTATCGATCTCTTCCTCATAAGGATTTGAAGTTCCTGCAAGGTTGACTTGCAGGCTTGATCCGCTGGCGATGAAAAACAGAACCAGACTAAAGAACAGCGCTAGTATACCATAAAATACGTTTTGACGACGTTCTTTCTTGATCATTTTCTTCCTCCTTTGTTGACCCCTTCAAAGAAAGATTGCAGCAAGTTGCGTTTACCAGGCTTTTCTTCTGGCACTAATTCGCGATTCAACACGTCGAGATACTCTTGTCGCGAAAGCTCAGTAAGCATCCGATTATTCAGGGTAATACTGACGTCTCCCGTCTCCTCTGAGACGATAATGGTCAACGCATCACTAACTTCTGAAATCCCGACAGCCGCTCGATGGCGCGTCCCAAATTCTTTGGGAATCAACGGACTTTCTGACAGTGGTAAGTAGGCACTAGCAACAGCGATCTTATCATCTCTTAAGATGACTGCACCATCGTGTAGCGGTGTATTGGGAATAAAAATATTGATCAGTAATTCGCCCGTCACGTCCGCATCTAAAGGAATCCCCGTTTCAATATATTCTTCTAACCCCGTCGTCCGTTCGATCGTGATCAATGCACCAATTTTTCGTTTTGCCATATATTGAACAGCTTTGTCCAACGCTTGGACCAACACTTCATCCCGTCGTTTTTCATTCTTAGAAGTCTTGAAGAAAGAGCTACGGCCAAGATGCTCCAGCCCTCGTCGAATTTCTGGTTGGAAAATAACAATCGCGGCGATCACCCCATATGTGATGACTTGATCCATCAACCAAGATAGCGTCTTTAATCCTACGATACCTGCCAAAAACCTTAGAACAATGAATAGGCCGACGCCTTTAAACAACTGGATCGCTTTTGTTCCTCGCACAAGCTGGATCAGCTTATAAACCAAGTACCAAACAACGATCACATCTAAAACATTTACTAAAAATGACCAAGAAAATATATCAAATGAGAGCAATTCTCTCCAATAATCTAAATTAAAAAAATCCCTGAAATTTATCAACATAAACAGCCTTCCTTTATTCTTAAGACTTCAGATAATAGTATAACATAGGACCTCTTCAAAGATTTGAAAAAAAACAAATTTATGAAAAAGTTTTGAAAAAATAAACAGCTCTTTTACTTAGTTTACCATTATCCTGAAATCATTGTTTGTCAAAGGTCTTAGAAGATTTCATCTAAACGAGCTTCTTGCACTCATTTCTTAGGAAAAACAACAAATGACCCTGAAAAACGGGTCAAACCGTTTTTCAGGGTCATTCCTCAGCGAGCGATTACTCTTGCTGACGGCGCTTTGCGCGCGCTGCACGCCGTGCTGCTCTTTCAGCGAGCTGTTCTTCGCTTAACGGCCGTTTTTCTCTTCGTACACGCTCCGTTTTTACTGCCGTCGGTTGTTCTTCATCAGTACTTACCTTTTTTTCAAGCTTTGCTCGTATTTTTTCTTCTTGACCTGCTAAGCGGGCATAGTTGTAGAAACGAGTTTTCGCATCTGAAACGGTTTTTTCAAACAATGCTTGCGCCGCATTCGGATTGGCAGACTGCAAGGATGCAAATCGAACTTGTGTCTGCATAAAGGCAGGCATTTGATCAAATGCTGGCTTTTTGAAGTCGAGTGTCATTGGCTGTTTCCCTTTTTCTGTCAACAGCGGGTTATAGCGGTAGAGACTCCAATACCCCGATGCAACTGCTTCTTGTGCTTCTTTCAAGGATTGACGCATTCCGCCTGCAAGACCGTGGGTGATGCATGGCGTATAGGCAATGATGATTGACGGTCCTGGGAACCGCTCGGCTTCTTCAAAGGCTTTGATCGTTTGCATTTGATTGGCACCAGATGCGATTTGTGCGACATAGACATGTCCGTAGGTCATCGCCATCATTCCTAAATCTTTTTTGGAAACAAACTTGCCACTTGCAGCGAATTTAGCAATGGCCGAAGTCGGTGTCGCTTTAGAGACTTGCCCCCCTGTATTAGAATAGACTTCATTATCTAACACGAGAATATTGACGTCTGCACCAGAAGCGAGAACATGATCGATACCGCCAAACCCAATATCATATGCCCAGCCGTCACCGCCTATCATCCATTGGCTTGGCTTAACAAACAAATCTTTCTCCTGCAAGATTTTGTTCAGCTGAGGTGTTGTGGCAGCTTCAGCTTCTAAGGCGGCGATCAATTTTGCTGCTCGCTGTTGCGTCCCAGCACTTTCTTCTCGATGAAGGTCCCAATCATCAATCAAAGCCTGCAATTCTTCTGATACATTGGCTTTCAACGACTGCAGCTGGGCCGCTAATTTCTCCCGTCGGGTTTGGTTGGCTAAGAACATGCCATAGCCATATTCGGCATTGTCTTCAAACAACGAGTTTGACCAAGCTGGCCCTTGTCCTAAGTGATTGGTTGTATAAGGGGATACTGGTGAGGTTCCACCCCAAATCGAAGAGCAGCCGGTCGCATTGGCGATCATCATGCGATCACCAAACATTTGGGTCAATAGTTTCACATAGGGGGTTTCCCCACAGCCCGCACAAGCACCAGAGAACTCCAACAAAGGTTTATTGAATTGAGAGCCCAAAACAGTTCCTGGTTTTGCTGGATTTTCTTTTTGACGTAAAGTCATCGCAAAAGCCCAATTTAAAGCTTGTTCTTTTTGTTCTTCGTAAGGACGCATCGTCAAAGCTTTCCCTTTGGCGGGACATGCTTCCACACAAAGGCCGCAACCTGTACAATCTTCAACGGAAACTTGAATTCGATATTTTTGCCCATTCGCGCCTCGCATCTCTCTGACGATAAAGCCTTCAGGTGCTTCGGTTAGTTCATCTTCATCTGCCAAAAACGGACGGATCGCCGCATGAGGACAGACAAAAGCACACTCATTGCACATGGTACAGCGATCTGATAGCCACTCGGGCACTTCAACAGCGATGCCCCGCTTCTCAACCGCTGTTGTCCCGACAGGGATCACCCCTTCAGTCATTTGATTTCGTACGAGGGTACCCACGCTTAGTTGGTTGCCTTCTTGACGGTTGATGGGTTCCACGATTTCCCGCACAAATTGTGTTGTAGCAGTGGATGTCCTCTTCGGTACTTCGATCGTTGCCCACTTGCTTGGAACAGGGATTTCTTGTAATAATTCGATGGTGCGATCGATGGCTGCTTGGTTCTTTTCAACGATCGCCATCGATTTGTGCCGATAACTTTTCAGCGCCTCTTCTTTTAAAATCGGCAAGATTTCCTCGGTCGGAATGATGTTTGCCAAGTAAAAGAAGGCTGTTTCCATCGCGGTATTGATCCGCCCACCTAAGCCGACTTCCATTGCCAACTGCATGGCGTTAATGGTATAAAAACGGATCTCGTTTTCAGCAAGATAACGTTTCATTTTCTTCGGTAAATTTTTTAAGATTTGCTCTTGTGACCAGGTCGTATTTAATAAAAAGGTTCCGCCTTTTTTGAGTCCTTTCAGCAAATCATACGTATGCAAATACGCAGGCGTATGACACGCAACGAAATCCGCGTGTTCGATCAAATAGGTAGAACGAATGGGGGTATCCCCAAATCGCAGATGAGAAACCGTTAGACCACCAGATTTTTTCGAATCATAATGGAAATAGCCTTGTACATATTTTTCGGTATGGTCACCGATGATTTTGATTGCTGACTTATTTGCCCCGACGGTCCCGTCAGAGCCGAATCCCCAGAATTTCGCTTGGAAGGTGGATGGATCAGTTAGATCTAGCGTGCCCTTTGATGGCAACGACATTTGCGTCACATCATCCGTGATCCCAATGGTGAAGCGTTTCTTTTGGCTCGCTTTTGGCTTGAGCAATTCGTCATAAACGGCAACGATTTGATCAGGCGTCACATCTTTTGACCCAAGACCATAGCGTCCACCAATGATCGTCGGCCGAATCGCTGCATCATACATGGCACTTTGCACATCCAAAAGCAAAGACTCGCCATTGGCACCAGGTTCTTTGCTGCGATCCAATACAGCGATACTTTTAACGGTAGCAGGCAGTTTTTCTAAGAAGACTTCTAGTGGGAATGGTCGATACAAATGGATCGACAAGACCCCCACCTTGCGGCCTGAAGCGCATAAATGATCCACCGTTTGCTGGATCGTTTGCGTCGAGGACCCCATCGAAACGATGACTTCTTCGGCGTCCGAAGCACCATAATAATCCACTAAATCATAGTTGGTTCCTCTTAAAGCATTGATTTTCTTCATGTAAAAACGAACGATCTCAGGCAATGTTTGATAATGCTGATTGATCGTTTCCCGCTGTTGAAAATGGATATCAGGATTTTGATTCGTTCCACTCGTCGTCGGGTGATTCGGGTTCATGGCTTTTTGTCGAAAGGTAGCCAATTTTCCATGATTGACCAACTGCGCCAATTCCTCATAATCTAAGACCTCTATTTTTTGAATCTCATGACTGGTTCGAAACCCATCAAAAAAGTTTAAAAATGGGATATTGGCTTCGATAGCTGCTAAATGAGCGACTGGCGCTAAATCCATTACTTCTTGGACACTGCTTTCCGCTAACATAGCAAAGCCTGTTTGTCGGGTGGCCATTACATCGGTATGATCTCCAAAAATATTCAAAGCATTGGTGGTCACTGCTCGGCTGGCGACATGAAAGACGCCTGGCAGCATTTCCCCAGCAATCTTATACATATTTGGTACCATTAATAAAAGTCCCTGGGATGCCGTATAGGTCGTCGTTAAGGCGCCCGTTTTTAATGAGCCGTGAACCACACCGGCCGCCCCTGCTTCAGATTGCATTTCAACCACTTTCACCGGCTGGCCAAAAAGATTATGCTTTCCTTGAGCAGACCACTGATCCACTAATTCAGCCATGGTTGAACTAGGGGTTATCGGATAGATCGCCGCAAGTTCCGTAAAGGCATAGGAAATATAGGCTGCTGCCGTATTGCCATCCATTGTTTTTCTTTTTCTCATCTATATAACTTCCTTTAATCATCATTTTGCACAATAAAACACAATTCATTATAGCTGAAAATCAAGGAATATAAAAGCACAGTCAGGGGATTTTTCTTAATTTCGTGAAACGAAATACATAGTATTTATCTCATTCTCCTCCTCTTTTCACAGACTTAAATCAAAAGACCTGAGGCTTTTCTTTCAGTAGAAACTTCGGTAAACTAAAAGAAAAAGGAGGAATCTTAATGGATATTTCAATCATCAAAGCACAGGAAACAAATGCGGTAACAGGGATACATATCGGAGACCCTTCCGCTAAACCGATCGTCGAATTTATGAATTTGCGCTGTCCTTATTGTCGGCAATGGTTTGAGGAATCGTTACCGATCTTAAGTGAAGCTGTCGCAGCTGGGAAACTACGCCGTGTCATCAAATTATTCGACAAAGAAAAAGAATCATTGCAACGAGGCAATGTGATGCACCGCTTTGTTTCCAGTACAGATCCTCAGGCAACGATCGCTGAGATCACAAAAATTTATCAAACACAAGACGAATGGGGGCATTTATCTTTACCTGAAGTGGCAGAATATGCGAAAAATACCTTAGGGCTATCTGAACAAAACCATCCTGCGATCGCAGGAGAAATTGTGGAAGAAGCGAAAAACGCCAACATTCAATTTGTGCCAACGATTATCTTAGATGGGCACATTTTTGATGAATCGATCTCTGCTGAGGAATTAACTGCATTGATCAATGAATAACCACTAACAAAAAACAGGAGCTGATTTGACACTAAAATCCATGTCAAATGCAAGCTCCTGCTTTTTTGATTTCATTCACTACTTAGATTAACTGACTTGTTCACGCAAATGATCCGCAAATTCATTGATTTTGCGAATGCGATGATTGATTCCTGATTTCGAGATCGCTCCTGATGGAATCATTTCTCCTAGCTCTTTCAAGCTGACCTCGGGATGTTCCAAACGTAATTCGGCGATTTCTTGCAGCTTTTCAGGTAAAGCTTGCAAGCCAACTCGATCTTGAATAAATTCGATATTGTCGATCTGCTTCGAAGCAGCGTCGATCGTTTTGTTCATATTGGCGGTTTCGCAATTCACCAAACGGTTGACTGAGTTACGCATATCACGCACGATCCGCACGTCCTCGAATTTCAGCATGGAATTGGTGGCACCGATCAGTGTCAAAAAATCAGCGATTTTCTCAGCGCCTTTCAAGTAAGAGATATACCCATTTCTGCGTTCTAATGCACGGGCATTCAATCCATATGCGTTTAGCATATCGCAAATATCTTGGTTATGCTCCTCGTAGATGGAATAGATCTCTAAATGATAGCGGCTGGTTTCTGGATTGTTGATGGACCCAGATGCCATGAAAGCGCCTCGTAAATAGGAACGCATTTTTTGAGTATTGCCCATGATCTCATCAGAAACATGGCTTTGAAACATCAGCCCGTCCATGATATCTAAGTCCAAAAGCACGCGCTGTGTATCTTGCTTCAAACGAACGATGTAAACGTTGTTCTTTTTTAATTTCATTTTACGACGGACCAGCAATTCGCTGCGCACGTCGTAATGATCTTTTAGTAACGAATAGATGCGTCTGGCGATCGCCGCGTTTTCTGTTTGAACGTTTAAAACAAATTGTTGGTTGTTGATACTTAATGACCCATTCATCCGAATCAAAGCGGCCAATTCTGCCTTGGCATGTTCGCGATGAACTTCTAATGCGGTCAATTCTTTTTTTACTTCTGCTGCAAAGGACATAAAAAAATCCCTCCTTTCTTAGATTTTGGCCCCGTAAACGATACGTAGAAGTTCTTCAATCACTTTATCTCCGTCATGAAAAACTCCGCCATCTCTAAGCTCCAGAAAGTCAGCTGAAATGACACGGCTGGCTTCTTCTCGCAGTCCTTGGAAATCGTGTTTCACTTGTACAAGATATTCATCATAAATCTCTGGGTCCATATACCCTTCTGGAACTTTCTCGGTGTTGACTAACACCGTATCAATAAAGGGTTTGCCTAAATGCTTATGCAGGACCCGCACATGGTCGGCATCACTAAAGTGTTCAGTTTCACCTTTTTGGGTCATGATATTACAAATATAAACCGTTTCAGCTTGTGTTTCCAACATTGCTTGGCCGATCTCGCTAATCATGAGATTGGGCAAAATACTAGTAAAGAGACTACCAGGACCCAAGACGATCATATCTGCCTCCATAATTGAAGAAACAACTTTACGAGCTGCTTTCGGCTCATCATTATTTTCTTGATTACGAACAAAGACCCGATCGATCGTTTTGCGATCAACCGCGATCTTGGACTCTCCTACCGCTTCGGTGCCGTCTTTAAAAACAGCGTGCAACACCAATGGCAGATCTGACGAAGGATAAACTCGTCCATCGATATGCATGATTTTTGACAAAATTTGAATGGCTTCATAGGTACTGCTGCGCATTTCAGCAATCGCCGCAATAATCAAGTTCCCCAGGGCATGATTGGCTAAAAATTTGTCTTCGGCTTTAAAACGGTATTGAAAAATATCATTATACAGTTGCGGCATATCAGATAGAGCCGCCAAAACATTGCGCAGATCCCCTGGTGGCGAGATAGAGGAAACCAAATTGCGAATTTCGCCGCTGCTACCGCCATCATCAGCGACCGTAACGATCGCTGTGATGTCGACACCCTGATTCCGCAAGCTCTTCAGGATGACTGGTAACCCAGTTCCGCCACCTACCACAACGATCTTCGGCTTTCTGATCCGGTACGTTTTCATTTTCATGAACGATTCACCGTCTCTTTACGCTTATCTTTGTCGCGATGAGTAATATTGACGCGATAGTCTTCTGCCAAAACCGCACCGATGCGCTCAGATAATGCAACTGAACGGTGTTGGCCCCCAGTACAGCCGATAGCCACCGTCAAGCTGCTTTTGCCTTCCTTGACATAGCCTGGCATGATCGTTTGCAACAGTGTACTAAATTGCTGATAGAATTCTTCCGTTTCTGGAAAAGACATGACGTACTCATACACAGGTTCATCTTTACCCGTTAAAGGACGCAACTCTGGAATGTAATGGGGATTCGGTAAGAAACGAACATCCATCACAATATCAGCATCGATCGGCAAGCCATACTTGAAGCCAAACGAAAGTATTTCAATACGAAACCCTGTCTCATGAGAAGCACGAAATTCTTGATTGATTTTTTCTCTCAATTGCCGTGGGGTCAGCGTCGTTGTGTCGATAACAATACTGGCACGCGTCTTCAAATCGTTTAAGATCGCTCGCTCTTTGCGAATGCCTTCCGTAACTAAGCCATCCATCGCTAATGGATGTGCTCTTCTCGTTTCTTTGTATCTTGACACCAATTCATTGTCCGATGCATCTAAAAAGAGCATCCGTGTGTCGATAAAATTCGTGTTTTCAATATCGATCAGCATACTTTGGATTTCTTCAAAAAACGATCTTGAACGCAGATCGACAACTAAGGCAATTTTTGTCACTTTTCCTGATTCTTTGATCAGTTCCCAAAATTTAGGGATCAAGCTTGGGGGCATATTATCGATACAAAAGTACCCCATATCTTCAAAACTCTGGATCGCGACCGTTTTGCCGGCTCCGCTCATCCCAGTAATAATGACCAATTCTAAATGATCCACTTCAGTCATAGGTAAAACTCCTTTCTGAAACAACTCTATTATATCATGCCGGGCGTATCATTGGAACACTGGCATAAAAAAAGACGTTAGCTCAAAAAATGCCGCTAACGTCGCTATCAGCTTTAGATTGCTTGGCGATTTGCCAATGCTTTTTCGATCGTCCGATCAACTAAAATCGATTGGGCATCGACGACTGGATACGGATTATCAGTCACAAATTCATCCATCAAGGACAACTCGGTACATCCAAGCACTACGCTTTCACAGCCGATACGTTCGGTGACTTCTTCCAGTATCTCAAAGTAAAGTTCTTGATCCAAATGATCATTTTCTTTGATTCGATCATAGATCAATGTATTGACCTTTTTTTGGATCGTCGGCTCTGGAAGATAGACGTCAAGTCCGAATTTCCGCAATTCTTTTTCATAGATGCCAGCTTTGACACTGCCTTCTGTTCCAAGAAAGGCCACTTTTCCAGTGACGCCTTTTTCAAAAACGACTTTCGCAGCCTCACGAGGCATATGCAAAATCTCGATCTCAGTGGCAGCTTGCAGCTCATCAAAAAAATAATGGGCAGTGTTACAAGTCAACACAATAAAATTTGGCTTTAACAAATTTTGTTTTTCGATGTCGTCCATTAAATATGGAACAGGGTTTTCTAACGTGTTGTCTAAAATATATGCCGTCCGATCTGGGACTGTCGCATGATTGAATAAAACATAGTTCAAGTAATCTTGGTCTTTATGGGTCTGTGTCCGTCGGTTTAAAATGCGGACAAAACTTTCCGTCGCTAACGTTCCCATGCCGCCTAAAATACTAAAAAAATTCTCCATCTTCTAGCCTTCTTTCGTATGGAAATACGTTTTGAATCGTTTGTTGTACAGATGGAACATTCTCTTTAATAGAATCCAACGCTTTAGAGATAAGTCTTCTTTGTAAAAGACAGTCGTTCCCCAACGATTCTCTGCTAATAATTTTTTTGCGCGTTCTTTCGCAGGATTTTCTTTTGCATAAGTCAAGAAAATGTTTTTTGGTACCCCTAGCCATAATTTCGCTTCAGGCGCGTCAGCTTTGCCATAAACCGTTTCTGTGTAAGGTTTTTCGAAGACTAAATCCTCTGTGATGAACTTCGCCAGATTCAATCCGCTTAAGGTAATAAAGAAACTGCTTCTTCCTTGACGCAAGTTGATTTCAAATAATTTATATTGACCGTCTCGCGCATCATATTTCAAATCAAAATTGGCAAATCCAACATATTCGATCTCTTTTAAAAACTTACGGATCATTTGATAGATTTGATCATTTTCATCTGGAATGATCACGACATAATTCCCAACAGCTCCAGGCGTTGGATCCTCTAATAAAGGATGACCTAAGCCCATCACGCGAACTTCGTGATTCTCATCAACATAGGCATTTAAGACCCGCATGTTGCTGTCATCGCCAGGAATAAAATCTTGGACGATCATTTCATATTGATAACCCGCTTGATAAATGCGAGAAACGATTTCTTCAAATTCTGTTCGATTGTCGATAATGAAGGCTTTTTTGCGCCCTTCAAAATCAACTGACAGCCACGCGACACTATTTGCTGGTTTCAAAGCCACAGGAAAATCAAAAGGCAGCTCTCCTTTGAACGTTCCTTCCGTCAACAGTTCAGGTGTTAAAATGAAGGTCTTAGGATAAGGCAAGCCATATTCCTCGCAAACTTCGTAAAAACTGACTTTATTGATCAACCGTTTTAATAAGGAATAGTCATTGGCAATAAAGGTATAATAAGGCTTCAATTCTTCTTTATGCTTCGCTAACAGTTCTGCATAGCCATCGCCGCAGGGAATCAATAAATATTTCATGGCAGGATCGTTGTAAGTATTTTTTCCTAACTTGATCAACGTCTCAGTGAATCCTGGATCATGGTCAAAACCTTCCACTTGATTGATTGTAACAATTTTACTAAAGCGGGTTGGCGCAAGTTCCGCACCAGCATAAGCAACTGATTGAATGCCATATGCTTCGTGGAATGCTCTGGCCATACCATAAACATTCATATCGCTTCCTAATAATATGGGAAGAAAATTTTCCTGACTCATCAAAAATCACTCTCTCTTTTGAATACGAAAAACGACCTCTCTCGTTTCGTTTAATTACAATAGAATTATAATACCACAAAGAAAAAAGCAATCAAAGTATCTATCTTTGATTGCTTTCTCCCACTTTGAACGGATAGAACTTATAGGCAGTTTATTCAATGCGAATATACGTATACCTATTGCTATTCTATCAAATAAAATTTTGATTTCAAGCCCTTATCATGAAATTTGCAGATATTTCACGCTTCCTTAAACTTTAGCGAAACCTATTGACAGACAAGTAAAAAAGTGAGTGCTCTTTTCCTTGCTTAAAGGACTTTTTTCAAATAATGACCGGTGTAGCTTTCAGAAACCGCAGCAATTTCTTCTGGTGTACCAGTTGCAATGATCGTTCCACCGCCTTCGCCACCTTCTGGACCTAGATCAATCACATGGTCCGCTGATTTGATGACATCCAAGTTGTGTTCGATCACTAAAACGGTATTGCCAGCGTCGACAAATCGTTCCAGAACTTTCAACAAACGGGCAATATCATCCGTATGCAGACCAGTCGTTGGTTCATCTAAGATATAAAAACTCTTGCCATTGGAATTTTTGTGCAGTTCACTGGCAAGCTTCATCCGTTGCGCTTCCCCACCAGACAAAGTAGTCGCTGGTTGTCCCATCGTGACATAACCTAGACCGACATCGACGATCGTTTGCAATTTTCGATGGATTTTAGGAATATGTTGGAAAAATTCCACTGCATCTTCCACGGTCATATCTAAGATTTCCGAAATATTTTTTCCTTTGTAATGAACTTCTAACGTTTCTGAGTTATAACGTTTGCCATGACAAACCTCACAAGGTACGTAGACATCAGGTAAGAAGTGCATCTCGATCTTGATGATTCCGTCCCCTTTACATGCTTCACAACGTCCACCTTTTACATTAAAACTAAAGCGGCCTTTTTTATAACCACGGACTTTCGCCTCATTGGTTTTAGCAAATAAATCGCGAATGTCATCAAAGACACTGGTATACGTTGCTGGATTGCTTCGAGGCGTCCGACCGATAGGGCTTTGATCGATATCGATCAATTTCTCAATCGCTTCATAACCAGTAATGGTTTTAAAGCGACCAGGCTTGTTCGAATTCCGATTGATTTTTTGCGCCAAGGCTTTTTTCAAAATTTCGTTGACTAATGTCGATTTACCAGAGCCAGAGACCCCAGTAACGGCGACGAACTTTCCTAATGGAAAATCGACCGAAATGTTTTTCAAGTTATTCTCAGAAGCACCGGTCACACGAATCTTTTCACCATTGCCTTTGCGGCGTTCCGTTGGTGTCGGGATTTGTCGTTTTCCTGATAAGTACTGACCTGTTAAGGAAGACGCATTGGCTGCGACTTCATCAGGAGTGCCTGCAGCGACGATCTCGCCACCTGCGTGTCCTGCACCTGGACCGACATCGATCAAGTAGTCCGCTGCCCGCATCGTGTCTTCGTCATGCTCAACGACGATCAGGGTATTCCCAAGATCACGCATTTTCCGCAATGAATCTAGTAAGCGATCGTTATCCCGTTGGTGAAGACCGATCGATGGCTCATCAAGAATGTAAAGCACCCCAGACAAATTGGAGCCGATTTGTGTTGCCAAACGAATCCGTTGCGCTTCCCCACCAGAGAGTGTGCCTGATGCACGACTCAAGGTCAAATAGTCCAATCCGACATTTTTCAAGAAGCTTAAACGATCATCGACTTCTTTCACGATCGGACGTGCGATCATTTGCTCTTGTTCCGATAGTTTCAATTCTTCGACAAAGTTCAACGCATTGTTGATTGCCATCTCGCTCATTTCACCAATGTGTTTTCCGTTGACTTGCACGCACAGCGCTTGAGGGTTCAAACGATAGCCATGACAAGTTTTACAAGTCAATTCCGTCATATACAAACGCATTTGATCACGGGTGAAATCAGAGTTGGTTTCATGATAACGGCGTTTAATATTTGGTAAGATTCCTTCAAAAGCTACCTCAACATCACGCACGCCACCGAAATCATTCTCATAATGGAAATGGAAAATTTCGCCATTCGAACCATTCAAAATAATGTCTTTGTGTTCTTCTGGCAGCTCTTCAAAGGGTGTGTCCATATCGATATTGAACTCTTGACAGGCTTGTTCCAGCATTTGCGGATAATACTGTGAACTGATTGGGTTCCAAGGTAATAGTGCGCCTTCACGCAACGTTTTGCTTTGATCGGGAATCACTAGGTCGACATCGACTTCTAGCTTCACACCAAGACCATCACAGTCTGGACAAGCACCAAAAGGCGCATTGAATGAAAAGAGCCGTGGCTCTAATTCACCAACTGTAAAGCCACAATACGGGCAAGAATAATGTTCACTGAAAAGCATCTCTTCTTGACCAATCACATCGACTACCGCATAGCCATCAGCTAAACGTAATGCCGCTTCAAAGGAATCAAACAGACGAGAACGGATTCCTTCCTTTACAACGATTCGGTCAATGATGATGGCAATATCATGCTTTTTATTTTTTTCTAATTCAGGCGCTTCGGAGACATCATAGACTTCGCCATCCACCCGCATCCGAACATAACCTTCTCTTTGGATACGTTCGAAGACTTTTTTGTGCTGCCCTTTCTTTTGATAAACGATAGGTGCCAACAATTGGATCTTGGTGCGTTCTGGTAATGCCAAAACTTCATCCACCATCTGCTCAACCGACTGACTAGTAATCTCAATATGATCATTGGGACAGATTGGGTGACCGATTCTGGCGTAAAGAAGCCGCAGATAATCATTGATTTCAGTAACCGTCCCCACTGTTGATCGCGGGTTCTTGCTGGTGGTTTTTTGATCGATAGAAATCGCTGGACTAAGTCCATCAATGCTATCTACGTCGGGTTTATCCATTTGCCCTAAAAACTGACGGGCATACGCCGATAGACTTTCGACATATCGGCGCTGTCCTTCAGCATACAACGTATCAAATGCTAAGGAGCTTTTCCCTGAACCCGAAAGACCAGTTACAACAACGAGCTGGTCTCTGGGAATCGTCACATCGATATTTTTTAAATTATGGGCCCGTGCCCCATGGATCACGATTTTATCATTTGCCATATTGTTTCTCCTTCTAATCAGCAGCTTTTAGCTCAAGAATAGTATCTCTCAAGGTAGCAGCCGTTTCAAAATCCAGTGCTTTCGCAGCATCTTTCATTTCTTTTTCTAATTTCAACAACAAGGTTGCTTTTTCTTCACGACTCAGCTCTTCATAAGAAGTCGTGGTGTATTCGCCAGTTTCTTCCGCCACTTTCGTGATTGCGATCAGATCGCGAATCTCTTTGATGATGGTTTTCGGTACGATTCCATGTTCTTCGTTATAGGCTTCTTGAATACTTCGGCGTCGCGCTGTTTCGTCGATCGCTCGCTGCATCGAATCGGTCATTTTATCGGCGTACATGATTACTTTTCCTTCTGAGTTACGAGCTGCTCGTCCGATGGTTTGGACTAATGAACGCTCGCTGCGCAAGAAGCCTTCCTTATCGGCATCAAGGATCGCAACCAGGGAAACTTCTGGGACGTCTAACCCTTCTCGCAATAAGTTGATTCCGACCAGTACATCAAATTCACCGAGACGCAGGTCGCGAATGATCTCTGTTCGTTCCAATGTTTTGATGTCACTGTGCAGGTATTTGACTTTGATCCCTAATTCTTTAAAGTAATCCGTCAAATCTTCAGACATTTTTTTCGTTAAGGTCGTGACAAAGACCCGTTCATTTCGCTCGACTCGCTCATTGATTTCTCCTACGAGGTCGTCAATTTGACCCATAATCGGTCGTACTTCGATCACCGGATCTAACAGACCAGTCGGACGAATGATTTGTTGAATGACGGTATCGGTTTGATCGTATTCATATGGTCCAGGTGTTGCTGAAACATAGACGATTTGATTGACATGCTTCTCAAATTCTTCCAAGCGTAACGGACGGTTATCCAGTGCAGAAGGCAAACGGAAGCCATAATCCACTAACATTTGTTTTCTAGCACGGTCACCATTATACATCCCACGAACTTGCGGCATGGTCACGTGGGATTCATCAATAACGATCAGAAAGTCATCAGGAAAGAAATCTAATAACGTATAAGGCGGTTCGCCTTCTTTTCGTCCATCCATGTGGCGAGAGTAGTTTTCGATTCCTGAGGTATACCCCATTTCTCGCATCATTTCAATATCATAGTTGGTTCGCTGCTCTAAACGCTGTGCTTCCAGCAGCTTATTTTCTGCTCGCAATACTTTCAGTCGTTCATCGAGTTCACTTTGGATCGAAGCGATCGCATGTTCCATATGGTCTTCATTGGTCACAAAGTGAGTTGCCGGAAAGATCGACACATGTTCGGTGTCACTCATGATCTCGCCCGTCAAGGCATCGACTTCACGAATCCGATCGATTTCATCGCCAAAAAACTCAATGCGTAACGCTCGCTCATCACGAGAAGCTGGGAAAATCTCCACAACATCGCCACGTACGCGAAAACGTCCCCGTTGAAAATCGATGTCGTTTCGTTCAAATTGGATCTCGATCAATTCTTTTAATAGTTGATCGCGAGACTTTTCCATCCCTACTCGTAAAGAAACAACCTGTCTGGCATACTCGATCGGCGAACCTAAACCGAAAATACAAGAGACAGAAGCTACAACGATCACATCGTTTCTCTCTAATAAAGAACTTGTGGCCGAGTGACGCAGCTTATCGATTTCATCGTTGACACTGGAGTCTTTCTCGATGTATGTATCACTGGAAGGAACATACGCTTCTGGTTGATAGTAATCATAGTAACTGACAAAGTACTCGACCGCATTATTTGGGAAAAAGTCCTTGAACTCGCCATATAATTGTCCAGCCAGTGTTTTATTATGGGCAATGATCAATGTCGGTTTATTGACTTCCTTGATTAGATTAGAAATCGTATAAGTCTTACCGGTCCCAGTGGCTCCCAACAAAATCTGTGCTTTTTTTCCACCGACCACCCCGTCAACCAATTGATGGATCGCTTCTGGTTGATCCCCAGCTGGTTGATATTTTGATACTAAGTCAAATTCATGGGAAGTTGTTCTTTCGATCATCTTCATTCCCCCTCGATTATTCTAAACGACAACAAAAAAAGAAAAACTCGCTGCCGCTTTTCCATAAATAAGTATATCATAGCGAACATACTTTCGCCATCATTTGCTATGAAAGTTTCATGCGATTAAGCATAACTTAACATGTTTGATTTTCTAACATCTGATGTGAGGTTTAAGCAATTTTGTCATATTTTTAAAGAGAAAGACTTGTGTGTTGAAGAAAAAATCCATATAATCTATAAATACGTTATATCTAAAGGGGGAATTTTCTTGAAAAGAAAACACATGTCCTTCGCTTTAATCGCGCTGATTATCAGCATTTTTACGCTATCAGTAAAGTCAGCAAGTGCGGAGGAAACTACGTATAAGATAGGAACAGATTTAACATTTGCTCCTTTCGAATTCCAAAATGAAAATAATGAATACGTTGGGATCGATATAGATTTATTAAACGCGATCGCTGAAGATCAAGGTTTTGCAGTTGATTTACGTCCTTTAGGTTTTGACGCCTCCATTCAAGGCGTGCAATCAAATCAGTTAGATGGCATGATTGCTGGGATGAGCATCACTGATGAACGTAAAGAAACGTTTGATTTCTCAGATCCTTATTTTGATAGTGGGATTCAAATGGCGGTAGCTGCTGACAATGACAGCATTACTAGCTACGAAGATCTTGAGGGCGAAACGGTCGGTGCAAAGGTTGGTACCGAAAGTGCCCGCTTTTTAGAAGAAAATAAAGACCAATATGGCTACGACATCAAACTTTATGATGACGCTACTGGGTTGTATGGCGCTGTACGCAATGGTACTGTGGCAGCCGCTTTTGATGATTATCCAGTGCTTGGCTATGCCATCAACAACGGCGAACCGATGAAACTTGTCGGCGAACCCGAAAAAGGTGCTTCTTACGGATTCGCTGTCAGAAAAGGCCAAAATCAAGAACTACTTGAAAAATTCAATGCTGGTTTAGCCAACATGAAAGCTTCTGGCAAATACGACGAAATCGTCAATACTTACATCACAACGTCTGATTCAGATGCAGACACCAGTGAAATGGTGAAAGTCGAACCAAGGAAAGATGTTTACCGAATTGCCAGTGACTCCGCCTTCGCTCCATTTGAATTCCAAAATGAAGACAATGAGTATGTAGGGATCGATGTTGATTTAATGAATCGGGCGGCAGAATTGCAAGGGTTCAACATTGAATTCAATTTCATCGGTTTTTCAGGAGCTTTGCAAGCCTTGGATGGTAACCAAGCAGATGGGATGATCGCTGGGATGACGATCACTGATGAGCGTCGCCAATCCTACGACTTCTCAGACTCTTACTTTGAAAGCGGCATTCAGATCGCTGTAAAAGAAGGCAATGATTCCATCAATTCCTATGAAGATCTAGATGGAAAAACCGTTGGTGCGAAAGTGGGGACAGAAAGTGCAGACTTCTTGATCGCCAACGAAGAAAAATATGGCTATTCGATCAAATATTATGATGCAGCCGATCAATTATATGCAGCTGTTAACGGCGGACAAATCGATGCCATGATGGATGATTATCCAGTGATCGGTTATGCCATCAGCCAAGGTCAAAAACTAGTGACACCGATTGAAAAAGAATCTGGCGGTCAGTACGGTTTTGCGGTGAAAAAAGGCCAAAATCCTGAACTGATCCAAATGTTCAATGAAGCATTGAAAGAAATGAAACGGACTGGCGAGTACGATCAAATCATCAATAAATACATTGAAGATGGCTCTGCCACAGAAAAACGAGTGGATGAATCAACGATCACTGGTTTGATCAGCAACAACTATAACGTCTTATTAAAAGGTTTATGGAATACCCTTTTACTAGCGTTGATTTCTTTTGCCTTAGCATTAGTGATCGGCATCATTTTTGGACTATTTAGTGTTGCTCCAATCAAAGCATTGCGGGTTTTTGCAGGGATCTATGTTGATATCATTCGTGGTATTCCTATGATGGTATTGGCTTTCTTCATCTTCTTCGGCCTTTCCGATGCCATTGGTATCACGATTCCCGACTTTGCAGCCGGGGTCATTACATTGACTTTAAATGCCAGTGCCTATATCGCTGAGATCGTCCGTGGCGGGATCAATGCGGTGCCAAAAGGTCAGATGGAAGCCTCTCGTAGTTTGGGGATGACCTACACTCGGACAATGCAGAAAATCATTTTACCGCAAGCGATCAAAATCATGATTCCATCTTTCGTTAACCAATTCGTTATCTCGTTGAAAGATACAACGATCATATCGGTTATCGGAGTCGTAGAATTATTGCAAACTGGGAAAATCATCGTTGCTCGGACTACGCAAAGTACCTATGTTTACTTGATCATCGCGATTATTTACTTAGTCGTGATCACAGCTTTAACGAAACTTGCAAAAGTTTTAGAAAAGAAGGTGAAATAGCATGAAAGAAAAAATCTTAGTTGAAAATCTTGTAAAAAAATACGGCGATAATACCGTATTGAACAATATCAATGTTTCAATCGCTGAAGGAGAAGTCGTTTGTGTGATCGGTCCTTCAGGATCCGGGAAATCGACGTTCTTACGCTGTTTGAACCGCTTAGAAGAACCAACCAGCGGCGATATTATCGTTGACGGCGCACATCTGATGGATAAAAACACCAATATCAATGCTGTTCGTCAACATATCGGCATGGTGTTTCAGCATTTCAATCTCTTCCCTCACTTGTCGGTTTTAGAAAATATCATTTTAGCACCGATGGATCTAAAAAATGCTTCTCGGCAAGAAGCGGAAAAGAACGCAATTCGTTTATTAGAAACGGTCGGTTTGGCAGATAAAAAAGACATGTACCCTGACAATCTGTCTGGAGGACAAAAACAACGGGTGGCGATCGCTAGAGCTTTAGCAATGAATCCCGATGTGATGTTGTTCGATGAACCAACCTCCGCACTCGATCCAGAAATGGTTGGCGATGTACTCAATGTTATGAAGGATTTGGCAAAACAAGGAATGACCATGGTGATCGTAACTCACGAGATGGGTTTTGCCAAAGAAGTAGCAAACCGTGTGATGTTTATTGACGGCGGGAACTTCTTGGAAGACGGTACACCTGAGCAAATCTTTACCAATCCTAAGCATGAGCGTACCAAAGACTTCTTAGACAAAGTATTGAATATTTAAAAAAGCCTCTGCAACAGTCCGACGAAGGAACTGTTGCAGAGGTTTTCTTTATTGCTTGTTCCGTTTCGTTTCATCTGCGATCCGCTTTTGATTTTCCCCCAAAAACACTTTTGTATCGATGGGGTTTGCTTTGTTCGCCCCGCCGATGCCAGTATCAACCATTTTCCCCCAGCCCTTCAACGGCTCTTTCCCCGCTGCACGAAGCTTGGCATTTTTTAACCGTAATGCCTGTTTTTTTGCTTCTTTTTTCGCTTGATGTTTTGTTTGCCAATCCCTTAAGATCTTCATTCCCTCTTCCTCTCTTTCCTATTAAAACAATGCCACATTCAAATGCTCGAAAACATTCCCAACGATCTGTTTGCGTCAAATGCCCTTTGCCACTGAAGCCGTATTTTTTTATCTTGTAGTTGACTATAGTATATCACGTGAATTTCATAATCATCAGGAATAGAGACTAAATTTTATTAAAACTATGAAATGTAGTTTGAAATCGAGTAGTCAGATCAGGAGTGGCATGTTACACTTATTAAAGAACACTCCCTCCATAACTGCATAAGCTGTATAAATGCATTGATTCTTTTGTTTAACCATCGGTTAGAACCCTTCTTATAAAAAAACAACCTTAAAATAACAACAAAAGAAAAATGCAGAAAATTACTTTGGAGGCATACATCGTATGAAAACCATCTATTTCTTTCCCTTATTGATTTTCCTTTCCTTCTCACTCACAGGCTGTACCCTGATTGACGAACTCCTGAATGAAACGCGACAAAGCAGTTCTTCATTAGAAACAGCGGTGACTTCTGAATCATTGTCAATGGATTCGGAAGCTAGCAGCTCTTCTGACAGCCTTGATCAACAGTCAGTAAGTACCGAAGAATCCACCTCTCACTTCTCCTATTGCGAGCAACTGCAGATTGGATTGCCACGACGTTGGAATAGAACCGTCACCAAAGATTTGCTCCACCAATTGCAAGAAGGAATGTCCTGCGATCAAGTATTAGAGATCATGGGTGGACTGCCTTCTTGGCGACTAGCGATTTTAGGCGTGGAATCCAATGCCTGGATCAATCAAGAGGGCGAAGCGATCATCGTTACCCTTTCCAATCGAACCGTTACTGGCGTTACCTGGCATGATCAGTTTTCTGAATCAGAAATTGAGTAATCCATTAAGCGACCTCTCGTAACTAAGATTGGCAAAATGCGTCATGAAATTCAAACACCTCTATTATCATGAGTCGTCTAAAAAACTTAGGAGTTGAAGGATAAAATGAAACTGAATCGTCCTATGAAAAAAATCCGGGAGCATCGCAGAAGAAGTCTTTTTCTTTGTTTGGGCATTAGTTGTTTTTTACTCGGAGCTGTCCTCTTCTACAGCGAAAATCAGCCAGCAGCAGCCTACGAGCAGTTTTTAGAGATCGATTACTTAACTGCTTTACTGGAAGAAAGACCTTCCCCTGAATCTATCAGCGATCTTGGCCTCGCTCTCATCAAACGTAGTGATCGGGTAAATCAAGAGCGCAGTGCCATTAACCGAAAGCGGCGCCGCGAAAATGTGATCGTCACGGAAGAGACTAGAAAAGTTTTTTCTCCCGATCAAGGAGCAATGGTTGATGAAGTAAGAAAAGTAACCACTCGTTTGCCTGATTCAGCCATTGATTTGTTATCAACGATGGCTGACAGCAGCGCTCTCGAGACAAAAAGAGTTCCTTTAGGTTCAAGGGACAAACTGTCCAAAATCAGCTTTGATTTTGACTCCGATAACGCGGGAAATGAACATTTATCTAGAATCACATTGGTTGATGTCCCAGAATTTTTCGGTATTGATTTCTCACAATTCGGGAAAGAGGATGATATTGAGGAGATCAAAGAGACATTGATCGAACAGTATGGTTTAGATGCTCACATCAGAGACGTTAGCGCCATTCGGAGACTTTTCTTTGTTCATAAAGGATTTGAGTTTTACATTAGTCATACCTATAATCCAAACGGAGTCGGCATCACCGTCCAAGCAGTAGAACCATAAACAAAAAAATAGTGAATCCCCGTCTCTTTGCGGGTTTAACAAAAAAGGCGTCTGCGAATCCAAACGCAGGCACCTTTTTTCTACTTCTATTTTTATTTAGGCAAAAACGGTCGACCAATTGTCACGTTCATCAAGAAATTCTTGCGCTAATTTTTGCGCACCCTCTAAGGTATGGTTCGCCGCCCAACCGCATTGCACTTCATTGCTGGCAGGTACTTCAGTTGCTTGCAAAACGTCCTTCATGGTTTTTTCTAGGACGGTCAAAATCTCTTCATAATCGTCATGATTCAAGACAGTCAAATAAAAGCCGGTTTGGCAGCCCATTGGCGACCAGTCCACGATATAATCCGCATGATTACGAATCAATTCTGCCGTCAAATGTTCTAGCGAGTGCAGACTTGCCATATCCATATGCGCTTGGTTCGGCTGCTTCAAACGGACATCATATTTGATGATGGTATCATTCGTTCCTTGTTTTTTATCGGCAACCCGTACATAAGGTGCTTTGACTTTCGTATGATCCAAATTAAAGCTTTCAACATTCATTTTCATTGTACTTCTCTCCTACTCTTTTTGTGCTTCCACAAGCCAAACATACTCATTGATCTGCTTAAAACGACTGATAAACCCATGCTGACGAAAGTATCGTTCGATATCCGCTGTGACTGGATAGTACTCTCTTTGCAGATCAGCGGCTAGTCGCTGGTGACCAGCTTGCCGTGCTTCATCGATTCGTTCCATTTTGTGGGCTAGAGAAAGAAACATCGTATCCCCGAAAAGCACTTTCCCGCCTTTGGGCAGCATCGCAGCATATTTGCCGATTGCCCGTTGTTTTTCGTCCTCCGTAAGATGATGAAAAACATAGGTAGAAACGATCGTATCAATCACATCCGTGATCTCAGGAAAAACCTCCATATCACCATCTACAAAAGTCACTTTAGAAAGACTGGGTTTTGACTTGGCGATTCGCCGCATCTCTGGCGATGGCTCGATTGCCAGCACGTTTTTTCCTTGATCAAGCAGAGCTTGTGTTAGATTTCCAGTTCCACTACCAAATTCTACCACAGACTGCCCTGCTTTTTCAGCTATTTCAGCGAGTAACTGTTCATATTTGAAAAAAACCGCTCGATATTCTTCATCCTTACCTGCAACTGTTTCATCGTACTCAGCTGCCCAGTCAGAAAAAATTGGAATAAACTCTCTCCCCATCACTAGCTACCTGCCTTTTCAAACGCTTGCTCTAAATCTTCCTGCAGATCCTCACCGTCTTCGATGCCGAGAGACAACCGAATCAAGCCATCTTTGATCCCAGATTGCTCACGAATTTCTTTAGGGATCGAGGCATGGGTCATCACGGCTGGCACTTCTACCAAGCTTTCCACGCCACCTAAGCTTTCTGCTAAAGTAAAAATCTTTAATGATTCAACAAATTCTGCTGTTTTCGATTCATCGTTTAGTTCAAAAGATATCATACCGCTATACCCAGACATCTGTGATTTGGCGATCTCATGTCCTTCATGGGCAATCAATCCTGGATAATAAACCTTTGCGACAGCTGGATGTGCTTGTAAGTAGTGGGCAATTCTCATCGCGTTGTTTTGATGTGCTTCCATCCGCAAAGCAAGTGTTTTGATGCTTCGTTGGATCAACCAGCTATCATGAGGCCCCAATACACCACCAATGGCGTTTTGAAAAAAAGCAATTCTTTTGGCGATTTGCGGCTCTTTGGCAACCGCTAACCCAGCTACTACATCACTGTGTCCACCGAGATACTTGGTAGCACTGTGAATCACAATATCTGCGCCTAATTGTAGCGGCTTTTGAAAGTAAGGGGTCGCAAAGGTATTATCCACGATCGTCAAAATGTCCTGTTTTTTAGCTAGTTGGGCAACGATTGCGATGTCCGTGATCTTCAATAATGGATTAGTCGGCGTTTCCAGAAAGATCGCTTTGGTTTCTGGAAGGATGGCTGCTTCAACGGCAGCTAGCTCATTTGTTTTGACAAGTGTATAAGACAATCCGCTTTTTTCTAATACTTGATGGAGCAAACGAAACGTCCCGCCATATACATCATCCCCTAAAATGACATGGTCTCCAGTCTGAAACAGCGAGAAGACCGCATGGGTGGCTGCTAATCCAGAGGCAAAAGCAAACCCTTGGGCGCCTTCTTCCAGATCCGCAATCAATTCTTCTAAGGCAAATCGAGTTGGATTGCCTGAACGACTGTATTCATATTGCTTTGGCTGACCAAGAGCATTTTGCCGATAGGTTGATGTTTGGTAAATTGGCACACTAACAGCACCAGTCATTTCGTCTTCGCTGATACCGCCGTGGATTACTTTTGTATTAAAATGCATGGTTTACTCCTCCTATGAATGGGGTGATTGCTGATTCACCCGCATAAATCTGTTTTGATAGATAGCGATCGCCTCCATCTGGAAAGACGGTAACGATCGAGCTTCCAGTTGGTAATTCGAGGCTTTCTTTTACTGCTGCTGCCATCGCCGCTCCACTTGAACTTCCAACAAGCAAACCATAGTTTCTTGCCAAGTAACGAGTAAAAGCAAAGCCTTCCGCATCACTGATCGTATAAATTTGATCAATAAGCAAATCGTCAAAAAATTGTGGAATGAACTCAACACCGATCCCTTCAATCTCATGTCCATGGGCAGGCCCGCCATTTAAGATCGATCCTTCTGGTTCAACGACAGCAAGTCGAGTGCTTGATTTTTGCTTTTTTAAGTATGTTGCGACACCCGCGAAGGTCCCCCCGCTGCCAGCTCCAGCAACAAAGCTGTCGATTTTTCCAGATAACTCCTGAAAGATCTCTGGGCCTAAGGTTGCTTGGTAGGCTGCAGGATTGTTTTGATTGTGAAATTGCATTGGCATAAAACTATTTGGCAGCTGTTTTGCTATTTCCTTTGCTTTTTCAACCGCCCCTTGAATGCCTACTTCAGTGGGCGTATGAACGATGGTCCCGCCCAACGCTTCAATCAGTTGCTGCTTTTCAAGGCTAAATTTTTCAGGAATGACAAAAATCATTTTTAAGCCATACTCGATCCCAGCTAAAGCTAAACCAATTCCAGTATTTCCCGCTGTCGGTTCGATAACGGTTGTCTCATGATCGATCACATGCTCGCGAAACGCTTCATCGATCAAATACTTTCCTAAGCGGTCCTTGATACTTCCACCAGGATTTAAATACTCAAGTTTCGCATAGATGGTACTTCCCTTTTTGCCGCCAAATGCTGCGGCATCAAATTCAAAGAATGGGGTGTGCCCAATCAATGCTTTTATATTATTAACGATCATCGCTTGACTCCTCGCTCAACTTTGTTTGGCACAACTCGTATGCTTCATGTACTCATTTTCATTTGCAATCATCAGCCGTCGCCAATGAAAGCGGTAAAAAACAGCAAACAAAAAGGGGTACTGACTATTACATCAGTACCCCAAAAAAATGTCGTCTTATCCGGATAGAAGTGAATCACTAAAGAAACTTCAGCGATCTTCTGCGACAAAGGAACTAATAATAGGCATGACAAATCGGTATGCTGCTTTTTGCACCATACAACAACAACAGGTAGTTTGTGTGTTGACGTTTGTCATGTCTTGTTCCCTCCTTTAATTTGCTTGTTATCAAAATAGCACGACTCTTTTTTATTGTCAAACGTTTTTTGAAATCACCGAGCACACATTGATGATCTTTAATAAAATAACATCATAGAGGATAGTAAGCACTCACATAGGCATCCACGGCTTTGATCGCTGCTGCAACATCTTCTGCAGAAACCGGAAATGGCATATTGTGGATCGTTTCCCCTTCGATGGTTGCTTGCTCGCCAATTTTTAATAGGTCTGCATCGCTGGCTTCCGCAAGATGCATGTCGGATAATGTCGTCGGTAATTCTAATGCCTGATACAATTCTATATATTGGTCGAGCTCTTCAGGATCTGCATTTTCCAGCATCAATTGAGTGAGTGTTCCGTAAGCAACCTTCTCACCATGGGTCAGATCATGAACGTCTCCTTCAAGGGCTGTCAAGCCATTATGAATCGCATGAGCTGCTGCCAGACCTGCACTTTCAAAGCCTAATCCACTAAGCAAAGTGTTGGCTTCCACGATTTGTTCAAAAGCTTCGGTAACGACTTGTTTTTTATTCGCTTGATAGGCTTTTAAGGCATTCTCAAAAAGGATCTCTTCGCATTTTTCAGCGATCGCCATGCTGGCAATTGGTTGCACTCCGCCGACCATATTTTTACTATGGCTTCGAGCAACAGCACGTGCCTCGACATAGGTTGCGAGTGCATCCGCAATACCAGCGGCTAGCAATTTGGCAGGCGCTTTGGCAATCACAGCGGTATCCACTAAGACAAGTTCAGGATTTTTGTTATAAAAACGATACTTTTCAAAACGACCTTCATCAGTATAAATAACAGAAAGTGCCGAAGTTGGTGCATCAGTGGAGGCAATCGTTGGCAAAACAGCAATCGGTATTTTCAATTCATCCGCAACAGCTTTCCCAGTATCGATGGCTTTCCCACCACCTAATGCGGCAATCACTTCGATTGATTCACTTTTGGCTTTAGAGACGATACGATCGATTTCATTTGCAGAAGCTTCTCCACCAAAAATTTCTTTTACCGGTTCTAACTCGGCTGCTTTCAGGTTCTCAAATAGTTCTTCACCGGCAATTTTCCAAACAGTTTCATCGGTCAAAAGAAGCACTTTCTTTCCTAAATCTTTGATATGGGATAACCCATGCTTCAAGACCCCTTTTCCTTGAACGTATCGTGACGGACTCGCAAATATTCTTTCCATTGTATCTCCTCCTTTAATTGGTCTACTTTTATTGTGACACACTAAGCAAGCGATTTCAAAGGAAAAGAAAAAAAGATGGCAAAGAAGATTCGATTCTTGCCCATACTGCACATTTATAGCCATACAAACACTCATGCCCTTATAAAACGGATGGTTTTATAAGGGCATGAGTTGGATTTTTTCATGGTTATTTCTTTTTCCCACCAAAAGCATCTTTCATTTTATCAAAAAATCCTTCTGGTTGTTGTTCGTTCGTTTCATGGCCACTGGCTTTTGCATAAGCCCGCAATGCCTCTTTTTGTTCCTCATTTAAGTTCTTAGGTGTGATCAGCTTCACTTTGACCTGTTGATCGCCATTGCCGCCTCCCCGTAAGCGAGGGGCTCCCTTACCGCGTAAGCGGAAGTTTGTGCCTGTTTGCGTACCAGCTGGAATTTTTAATTTCACATTCCCATGAACCGTTGGTACATTGACTTCGTCGCCTAAAGCAGCTTGGACAAAGTTTAACGGCAGTTCGTAATAAATTTCCGACCCATCACGGTCAAAAATATCACTTTCTTCCACTCGGAAAACAACGTACAGATCACCATAAGGACCACCATTGGTGCCAGCTTCTCCTTGACCAGACAAGCGCATTTGTTGTCCATCTTCGACACCTGCAGGTACGTTGACTTTCACACTATGTTTTTTCTTTTCATGGCCAGTACCATGACATGTTGTACATGGTTCTTTGATTTCTTTCCCAGTTCCATGACAAACATCACAGGTTTGACGGCTCATCACACGACCAAGCGGTGTTTGACGTTCAACATTGATGGTACCTGCACCATGACATTTATGACAGGTTTCTGGTGAAGTACCTGGTTTTGCCCCGTTCCCACCGCAGGTATGACAGGTTTCTTCACGATTGTATTGAACAGTTTTTTCCACTCCGAAAATCGCTTCTTCAAAGGAAAGATCAACCGCATATTGCAAGTCCGCTCCTTGTCGAGGTGCATTAGGATTGGCTGCTCTGCCGCCTCCACCACCGAAAAACGATTCGAAAATGTCTTCAAATCCACCAAAACCGCCACCGGAGAATCCGCCACTGTTAAAGCCGCCGAATCCACCGCCATAACCGCCTCCGTAGTTCGGATCGGTACCAGCATGACCATACTGGTCATAAGCAGCTCTTTTTTGGGAATCACTTAATATTTCATAGGCCTCAGAAATCTCTTTAAACTTTGCTTCTGCATCAGGTTCTTTATTGATGTCTGGATGATATTGTTTTGAAAGCTTACGATAAGCTTTTTTGA
Organism: Enterococcus sp. DIV0213h; assembly: GCF_051711285.1. Classification (NCBI taxonomy): domain Bacteria; kingdom Bacillati; phylum Bacillota; class Bacilli; order Lactobacillales; family Enterococcaceae; genus Enterococcus; species Enterococcus sp. DIV0213h. The sequence goes on along the minus strand of NZ_JBIOMH010000001.1, from coordinate 1,742,811 downwards.
TTTCGTCATCCGAAGCCCCTTTTTGTAGACCTAAGACCTCATAATAATCTCTTTTGTCTGCCATTGGCTTCCCTCCACTATATTCTTGCGTCTCTCGTATTTTAGCATATAATTCGCTCTAGAAAAATACGTTTCGCAAATTCATAAGAAAAAGCCAAAGCGGTGACTTTGGCTTTTTCACAAACAGCGATTATTTATCGTCACCGTCTACTTCTTCAAAGTCGGCGTCAACCACATCGTCTGCGCCGCCTTGTGCAGCTTCTGGATTTTCTTGTGCTTGTTGTTGTGCTGCTTGTTCGTATAATTTAACAGTTAAGTTTTGTACGATTTCATTCAAAGCATCACGTTTCGTTTTCATTTCTTCTAAGTTGTTTGCTTCAAGTGCAGCTTTCAACTCATCACGAGCTTCTTCCGCTTTTTTGACTTCGTCTGCATCCACTTTGCCTTCAAGCTCTTTCAATGTTTTATCAACAGTGAACAACAAAGCATCGACGTCATTGCGTAGATCAACTTCTTCTTTGCGTTGTTTGTCGGCTTCAGCGTTTGCTTCAGCATCTTTTACCATGCGTTCGATTTCTTCATCTGATAAACCTGAAGATGATTTGATCGTGATTTTTTGTTCTTTTTGTGTACCTAAATCTTTTGCAGAAACATTGACGATCCCATTTTTATCGATATCAAATGTTACTTCGATTTGAGGGATGCCACGAGGTGCTGGTGGAATATCCGTCAATTGGAATCTACCTAATGTTTTGTTGTCAGCTGCCATTGGGCGTTCCCCTTGCAGGACATGGATATCAACGGCTGGTTGATTGTCTGCTGCAGTTGAGAAGACTTGTGATTTACTTGTAGGGATCGTTGTGTTACGATCGATCAGTTTTGTGAAGACGGCACCCATTGTTTCGATACCTAATGATAATGGTGTAACGTCTAGTAAGACGACATCTTTCACATCACCTGTGATCACGCCACCTTGGATCGCAGCACCCATCGCTACCACTTCATCTGGGTTTACTGATTTGTTTGGTTCTTTATTGGTTTCTTTACGAACAGCATCAACTACTGCTGGAATACGTGTTGAACCACCAACTAAGATGACTTCATCGATTTCTGATTGTGATAAGCCAGCATCTTTCAAAGCTTGGCGTACTGGAATTTTTGTCCGTTCGACTAGGTCTGCGGTCAATTCATCGAATTTCGCACGAGTCAAGGTCATTTCCAAGTGCAATGGACCAGCATCACCAGCTGTGATAAATGGCAAGCTGATTTGAGTACTTGTTACACCTGACAAGTCTTTTTTTGCTTTTTCAGCAGCATCTTTCAAACGTTGCAAGGCCATTTTATCTTTTCCAAGATCAATGCCGTTTTCTTTTTTGAATTCTGCTACCATGTGATCGATGATTTTGTTATCAAAGTCATCCCCACCTAGGTTGTTGTCCCCAGCAGTTGATAATACGTCAAAGACGCCATCCCCTAATTCAAGGATCGATACGTCAAAAGTACCGCCACCTAAGTCAAAGACTAGGATTTTTTCATCTTTATCTGTTTTATCTAACCCATAAGCTAAAGCTGCGGCAGTTGGTTCGTTGACGATCCGTTCTACTTCAAGACCGGCAATTTTACCAGCATCTTTGGTTGCTTGACGTTGTGCATCGTTGAAGTATGCAGGAACAGTAATGACTGCTTTTTCAACTTTCTCACCTAAATAGTCTTCAGCAAATCCTTTGATGTATTGAAGAACCATTGCGGAAACTTCTTGTGGTGTATAGGATTTGCCTTCAACTTCTACTTTGTATCCAGCTTCACCCATATGGCGTTTAATAGAAGAAATCGTATTCGGGTTTGTTACTGCTTGGCGTTTTGCAACTTCCCCTACTTGGATCTCACCGTTTTTGAATGAGACAACAGAAGGTGTGGTACGGTTTCCTTCTGGATTCGTAATGATTTTTGCTTCGCCGCCTTCAAGGACAGCAACAGCTGAGTTTGTTGTTCCTAAGTCGATACCGATAATTTTACTCATAAGTAATACACTCCCTTTTTTAATTTAAACATCTACTTATAGATAGAAAGAACTATTGTGCAACGATGACCATGCTTGCACGCAAGACACGATCATGCAATTTATACCCTTTTTGCAAGACAGTAACGATTGTGTCTGCCGGTGTTTCATCAGAGGCAGGTACAGTCTGCACCGCTTGATGCAAGTTCGGATCGAACATTGCACCTTCAGCAGGAATCTCTTCGATTCCCTCTTCTTTTAAGGCTTGACGCAGACTTTCAAGAACCATTTCAACGCCTTTTTTCAAATTCGCAGCTTGGTCTTGATCGACATCTGCTGCCATCGCTCGTTCCAAATTGTCGATTGCTGGCAACAGTTTTTTGCCAAGATCTTGCGAGCGGTATTTTTGTAAAAGTTCCCGCTCGTTGCGGTTACGTGAAGTGATATTTGCGATCTCTGCACGAGCACGCAGGAATTGATCTTCCAATTCGTTATTCTTTTCTTGCAAAAGTTCCAATTCGCTTTTTTCCACTGCTTCTTCCTCTGGTTGAGGAGTCTGTGCTTCAGTTTCAGTTGATTCATTTGAAGATTCAGTTGTTTCTGCGGTTTCTTCAGCAGTTTTATCTAATTCTTCATCTAAACGCTCTTCTTTTTCCGTCACGTTTCAACCATCCCTTCTACGATTTGTTTCATTGCCGCTTATTCATTGGCAGCGTCTAATGCGCGATAATAATCGGCCAATTTTTTTGCTAACTCGCCTCGAAAAACTTCCATCAATCCAAACATCCGTGAATACGGCATACTTGATGGACCTAATAAAGCGATCGTTCCTTGTCCATGACCTTCGATTTCATAGCTGGCTTGGATCAAACTCATATTTTGTAACAAGTCGTTGCCAAGCTCAGAGCCGATTCTGATTTGAATCGCAGAATCTCTTGGCGCCAGCAGCTGTGTCAGCTGATCTGCGTTTTTCATAAATGAATACATCGATTTGAACTGACTAACATCTTGCGTCGGTTCAAAATCCAGAAGATTCATTCGCCCGCCGACGAAGATTTTTTCTTCAAAAATATGGCTCAGCATCGTATCAAAGAGATCAACGATTCCGTCAGTCGTTTGAAAATACTTATGCAGAATCATAGGAATCTCGGTTCTTAATCGATGGTAGACCGTCATTAGAGGTTCACCGATCAATTTGTCGTTGATGATCCTTACCATTTTTTCCAAATCTTCGCTGCTCATCGATTCAGGAAGAGTAAAGACTTGATTTTCGACATTTCCTTTATCCGTCACGATGATCGCGATGATCTGTCGTGCATTCAAAGGGACGATTCGAAAGCCCGTCAATTTCCTTTCCTTCATATCTGGTCCGAGAGATAACGCTGTATAGCTAGTCAAGTTGGACAAGATCGTGGCAGACTGCTGGATGATTTCATTGATTTCATGAAAATCTTTTCCAAAAGAATGACGAATGGTTTGAATTTCGTTTTGGTCAACTTCAGATGGCTTCAATAAGTGATCAACGTAATAGCGATACCCTTTTATTGATGGCACACGCCCTGAAGATGAATGTGTCTTTAACAGAAGTCCAGCTTCTTCCAGCGCCTTCATCTCATTACGAATGGTGGCAGAGCTAGCTTCAACCCCATCTTCCATCAATCGCTTCGAGCCCGTGGGCTGACCAGTATTCGTATAGTTTTGGATGATGAGGTGTAAAATCATTTGTTGTCTAGGTGTCAACATTTTATCCACTCCTCCGTTAGCACTCATTCCTATTAAGTGCTAACACGATTATAAATATACCATATTTGCTAGGAATGTCAAGTATTTGCATCACTTTTTTAGCACTCTTTCTAAGAGAGTGCTAAAAAAAGAAATCAAAAAAAGAAGCAGCGCGAAATGGCTACTTCTCTTCCTTGTTCTTTCTTATTTTTCTCCATCCAAGAGAAATGCTTCAAACACTTCGTTGCCAATGAACATCCCAGCTTTCGTTAAAAAGACACGATCACCTTGACTAGCCAACCAGCCTTTTTGAATCAACTGTTCGCTAGTTGAACCATAGATTTCCTGAAAAGACTTCCCGAATTTTTCTGCAAAGCGTATTTTTGAAATGCCAGCCTTTTTACGAAGGCCTAAAAACAGTTCCTCTTCCATTTGATTACTGGTTGTCAATTCTTCGGTTTCATGGATTGGCAATTGATTTTCCTGTAATGGTTTCAAATAATGCTGGATTGGACCTTTGTTCTTGTAGCGGGTCTGTCCAAGATACCCGCTGGCGCCTGCCCCAAAGCCAAAATAATGTTCATTGTTCCAATACACTAGATTATGCAAGGACTCATACCCTGGTCGTGCAAAATTACTGATTTCATATTGATTCAAGCCAGCTTTTGTCATCGCGGCGATCGCCTCATCAAACATCTGCGTTTCAGCTTCTTGAGAAGGCAGCGCCATTCTCCCTTGGCGAACCCAGTTCATAAACATGGTTTTGTTTTCTAAAATCAAGGAATACATCGCATAGTGAGGCAACCCGAGATCAATCGCTCGCGTCAGTGTATCACGGAAGCTTTCTATGCTTTGTCCCGGAAGTGCATAAATCAAATCGATCGTCACATTCTGAAAATCATGTTTTTCCAGCAGCTGAATGGTTGAATAAACATCTTCAGCGGTATGCTTGCGGCCAATTTTTTTAAGCAAGCGATTATCAAAGGTTTGGACCCCCATCGACAAGCGAGTGACTTGATGGTTTTTCAAAACCAGCATTTTTTCTTCACTCAAATCACCAGGATTTGCTTCCACGGTAAACTCTTTGGTTGTGTGGGTCGGCAGCAATTCATGCACACCTGAAAGCAATCGATCCAGCTGGTTCGCCGAAAGCGACGTTGGCGTCCCGCCGCCGATATAAATTGTTTCCGCCTCATTGATAGGCTGACGCAAGAGGGTCAGCTCAATTTCTTTTAGTAACGCTTCGATGTACTCATCCACTGGCTGCCCTTCTAAAAACACTTTGTTGAAGTCACAGTAATAGCAGATATGTTCACAGAATGGTATATGTATATACGCAGAAATATTTTGCGCGCTTTTTGTAGATGGATCGTTTATTGTTTGACCTTCAGGCATTCCTAAGTGATTCTCCTCTACCTTCTTTTTACTCCCATCGCTGAGAGCATCGGCACTCATTGTAGCATAGTTCTTAGAATTCTCCTATCACTTGGACTATTTTGGGCAAAAAAAAACACCACTTCCAAGAAGTGATGTCTTCAAATAGTCATAGCAAAAATTAAGAGCACTACTCTTATTAAGTACGGTAAAATACCGCTTTTGTTCTTATCCCACCCAGAAAAAAATCTGTTTGTTACAAGAACTAACACTTCCCCCAAACTGTTAGCGCCACAATAGATAAGCTGTTGCTGACGGCTTACTTAACAAGAGCAGGACTCTTATTCTTGAAAGACAATTGCTTGTCTTATCTGACTTAAGTATACCTTTTTTAAAAAATTAAGTCCTATCATCTTTTTCACCAGTCTATGAAAACGATGAGAATCATCCCCTTGGCGACCGTTATAGAATGTGCAGCAAAATATCGATCAGATAGCGGATCAACCGATACGCAATAAATAAGAAGAAAATATTTCCCAGCAAGAATTGAAAAACATTGCCGATCGATCCTTTAAAGGAGCGAAAGCTGAAATAACGCGACCAACGATTGAACCCGTTTTGGCGATTTCGTTTCAAACGATACGCTTCATCATACTTCATTTCCAAGAGGTCATAGTAAAAAATCATCAAGGGTTGTTGCACAAAGAAAACTTTTTTATAGCCTGCCATCAACGTGTACTGCTTATTATTGGAAGGGAAATTGCGATTGCCGTTTTTCTTCACGCGCATCGTTGTTCCATCGTTCATTGGGAACGCATAATGATCCTCGAATTCTGTCAGTTGATGAATTTGCGGCACCTGATTTTCTTCTTCAAAAGCACGTACGACCTCACTCGCCTTCTGAGAAAGTGAAACTAGCCACGCCATCATCCCTAGCAAAATACCTAACAAGATGATATTTAAAAGCAAACTTTCTTGTAACAAAAATAAATAACCTAAGATAATCAAAATCGCCACACCAAGGGCAATCATTCTTCTACGGAAATAACTGCGATACATCAACTCAAAAGAGCGCCGATAATAGGCAAAATCTTCTTTTACAAAATCCATTTTTTCCACATCTTTCTGCGTTTAGGTTGCTGATAATGTATCAAAGATCCTTTTGAAAGTCAATTTACCGAAAAAGTTTCAGCGTCTGATTTGTTTCAAACAAGAAAACGTTTTATAATGGAAGATGTAACAAAAAAAAGCGATGAAAGTAGGTTGAGATACGTGATATTACAAGAAACATTTACCTTGCAGAACAAACTGACGATTCCTAAGATTGGCCTTGGAACCTGGCAATCTTCTCCAGAAGATGCTTACAACGCCACAAAATTTGCCATTCAAAACGGTTATCGACATGTCGATACAGCGGCAGCTTACAAAAACGAAGAAGCGGTTGGGAAAGCTGTGCGCGATTCAGGCGTTGCCCGCGAAGAAATTTTTGTTACCACGAAAGTACCTGCTGAGTTGAAGACCTATCAAGAAGCGGTTGATAGCATTGATGCTTCTCTAAAAAAACTTGACTTAGGGTATATCGATTTGATTTTGATCCACGCTCCTCGTCCTTGGAAAATCATGGGAAACAATCCAGAAAACAAAGATTTTTATCTTGAAAACATCGATGTTTGGAAAGCACTAGAAGAAGCCTACTTAAGTGGGAAAGTAAAATCAATTGGTGTTTCCAACTTCGATCAAAAAGATTTACAGAATATTTTTGATCATTGCGATGTGAAACCGATGGTCAACCAGTTTGTTTACCATATTGGACGCACAAATGAAGAGTTATTGGCATTTTGTAAAGACCACGAAATTTTAGTGGAAGGCTATTCTCCAATCGCCACCGGTCGTTTGCTCGATAACGATGCAGTGAAGACGATTGCGGAAGCTTATGGAAAATCTATTCCACAACTTTCAATTCGTTACTTGCTACAAAAAGACATTCTGCCATTGCCAAAATCCGTTCATGAAGAATACATTGCTGACAATGCCAAAGTTGACTTTGAAATTTCTGAAGAAGACATGAAGAAATTGGATGCGTTGCAAGCTTAAGAATGCTTACGTTTAATTGAAAAAAGCAGTCCGATCAAGTCCAGTAAATGCTGGTCATGGATCGGGCTGCTTATTTTGTTCTAAAACTCTGTTTAGAAAAACAACCGTTTCTTAGTTTGTCAAAGCTGGAATCTTCTTACGTTAGTTGCTCAAAGGTACCCCACACTTTCACTTCTTGTTTTTCTACCATCGTTCTGCCTTTCGCTAGAACCGTTTCTACTACTAATGTTTCTTTGTTCAGCAAGCAAATATCAGCATCCATCCCTGCTGCAAGACGTCCCTTTTGATCAAGCTTCAATACTTTCGCTGGATTAGAAGTGATTGCTCGAATGGCGATCTCCAATGGAATCTGCTCTTTTTGGACTGCTTCTTTAATGCCTACCATCAAGGCTCGCGAACTACCGACACCCAGACCTATGAATTGATTGTTTTCATCAAAGTACGGGAGGCTGCCTTGCCCATCAGAGGTCATGGTAAATTGATCCAGCCCGATCCCTTCTGCTAACAAACGCTTCAATCCTTTACTGAAGCGAACCTCATCGTCTTCTTTTTCCCAGAAATCAGGATCCTCACTCGCTGTAAAATCAATCGTTCCACCCATTTTTGCAAAAGCAATACTTGCTTCGAAAAGCTCGCTGGTCCGATTGGCATGTGTCGGTAAAAATTGGCTGATTGGAATCTCTGTTTCTTCGATGGTTCGTAAAAGCAGCTCATATTTTCTCTTTCCTCCACCTAAGTGGACGTTTACGATGCCTGCTTTTCCAGAAAGCATCCCACCAACACGGGCATCCGCCACCGCGCGGGTAAATTCTTCGAAACTCGGTTGTGAAGAACGATGGTCAGAAACGGCAATTTCACCGATACCAATGATTTTGTCAATAGTCAAAAAATCTTGAATGATAGAATCGGTGACCGGAGTCAATGGCAATCGATAAGAACCGGCATACAAGTACGTCGTGATGCCTTCTGCCTCTAGTCCACGGGCCTTACTGATCAAGGCAGTCATATCTCTGCCTACTCCGTCAGTACCCAAACACCCAACCACTGTCGTTACCCCCGCAGAGGTCAGCTGAGACAATTTCACTTCTGGTGTCCGGTTCTGAAAGCCGCCTTCCCCGCCACCTCCTAAGATATGAAAGTGGCAGTCAATAAATCCGGGAACAGCAAGTAACCCTGTGCCATCGATTTCTTCAAGAGGAACCCCTGAGAATCCTCCTTCGATCGAATCTTCAATAGCAATAATCTTGTCTTCGCTTAAAAGAATATCTTTTTTTCCTAAATAGTCAGGCGCATAAACCTCCGCTTGTCGTATCACCTTCATGAGTGCTTCCTCCTCGTGTCTGATTGCTTCTTATTGCAAGCCGATCGCGACTGCAATAAAGATGAAGATCGTTCCTAATACAAATAAGAACCCTTGCATTTTGATCTGGAATTTCGCCCATTTCACCCATTCGATTCTTGCGACACCTAGCACACCGATCAGACTTGCCGATACTGGAGTGAAGGCATCCATGAAGCCTGAGCCTAATTGATAAGCCAATACAGCGATCTGTCTTGAAACACCTAAAAGATCAGCTAATGGCGCCATGATCGGCATGGTCAATGCAGCCTGACCTGAATTGGAGGTCACGATCAAATTGAAGAAGCTTTGGAAAATGTACATGAACCATGCCCCAATAAATGCTGGAACATTGCTTAACAAACCACCGATGCTGTGCAAAATCGTATTCAAGGCTGACGGCACGTTGGCATCAGAACCGCCGAGAACCAGAAGAATCCCTTTGGCCATCCCTACAACGATTGCAGTTCCCGCTAATTCTGAGGCCCCTGATTGAAAGGCACTCGCCACATCATTCAAGCCCATATTTTCTAATTTGAAAAGAACCGCTATGATTCCTGCCCCTAAGCCCATAACAAAGAATTGAGAAGCGATCTCGGGAATATAATAGCCTTTTTGTGTCACACCCCATACGATCCAGATCAAGACCGCCAGCATTTCAACCAAGATCAATTTATGACCTAATAAAAATGGTTTTTGCTCACTGGAGGTTTTTTCAAGATGATTTCGAAAATACGCATCTGATTGATACGTGAGCGATTTCTCAGGATTCTTGCGAATTCTTTCGGCATAGATCATGAGGTATCCTGCGGATAATGCGGTAACCACGACCCACATGATGATTCGGAACGTTGCGCCTGAAAGAACGGGAATACCTGCGATCCCTTGAGCCACTGCCACACTAAATGGACTCATCCACGAGGTGGCATTCCCAATCTGGGAGGCGACATAGGTGACAGTGACCGCCACGATCGAGTCATACCCTAATGCGATCACGAAAGGCACCATGACCATCGAAAACGGAATGACTTCTTCTGCCATCCCAAAAGTAGCACCACCAAATGAAAAAGCAAAGAACAACAGCGGCAATGCCAAACGTTCTAATCCACGGGTTTTGCTGATAAATGCAAAGATCCCCGCATCGATCGCTCCCGTTTGCATGATAATACCAAATGCACCACCGACCACTAAAATCAGTGCTGCAATCCCTACTGCTGAGCCGTATTTGTCGCCAGAAACCAACCCTTCAAAAACAAAATTTAAAAAGCCGAAACCGCCAAAGTCATCGGTTCCCCAAACCTTGGCTGTTTTATGCAGTTTTTCTGAAGTATCATAAATCTTTTCGCCATAAAGGCTGTAAAGGGTGTCATCCGTTAGCCCGACCTCATCTAATTGACTCTGGGACAACTCTTTAGGCCCTTCAGCTAGAACAGCTGCTAAAGCCTCAGGATCGACATCTAATTCTTCCAGCTCTTGTGGATCGTCTTCCAATTGATTCAACTGTTGATAGACGTATTCGTTATCTAACGGGTAGGCATAACGAAACGAATCTTGCATCAAGACCGTTCTGGTACTTATGTCCCCATTTGCATCGGTATACTCGATTTCTTGTGTACTAAATTTCCCAGCAGGAACTAAGAAAGTCAGCAACCATGCCAACAGCACGACCCCAAAAATGATGACATACGTATGCGGCGTTTTCATTTTGGTTAAATCTTTCTTTTCTTTCCCCTTTTTCGCTTTTTTTCCAATTGTCACTTTTTCTCTCCCTTTCCCTTTGCAGCGTACTGCATAAATTATCATTTTAGCCTATTTTTTAGTATATCGAAAAAACGTTTTTTCCTCATGGGGAAAGCATTAGAATTCAAATAAACTACGTTATAAAAAGAGAGAAAAAGAAAAAGTGAAAAGAAGCCAGAAACGCTTCTTTTCACTACGAATGACTAGTTTTCTTCAGAAAGCCCATCAAAATAAGCTTCAGTGTCTCGTTCATCTTGCTTTAATTGCTCGATCAACGCTTGTGCGCCATTGAAAGCGACTTGATCACGTAAGAAATGATGCCAACGGATCGCCACGGTTTCACCATAGATATCTTGGTGAAAATCGAGAATATAAATCTCTACTGTTAACTGGCGACCTTGACCAAACGTATCATTGTGACCAATCGATCCCATCGATGGATACCACTTGTCACCAACTTTGATTTCCGTCACATAGACGCCTTCTTTTGGCAACCGAACGGTGCTCTTCACTTTGATATTTGCGGTTGGAAACCCAAGTTCTCGTCCTCTAGCATCACCGTGAACGACGGTTCCTTCAAATTCATAAATATACCCTAACAAGCGATTGACTTGCGCCATATCACCATTTTGTAGTGCAGAGCGAATGCGTGTGGAGCTGACCTTTTCCTCATGAAACGATTCTTGCGCGACAGTCACGACTTCAAAACGTCCTTCTGCATAGGTTGGCAAAAGCGCCATGTTGGCTATCTCTTTCTTGCCATAGGTATAGTCAAAACCTGCAACAACAACTTTTGCATGCAGTCCGATCATGTATTCATCTACAAATACTTGCGGTGCCAAATTTGCAAAAGCAGAAGTAAATTCAATGATATAAAGAATATCTACCCCAAGTTGTTCCATGTGCGCTTCTTTTTGCGGCAAACTGGTCAGGTATTGCATTTTTTCAGGATCAACCTTTTGAAAAACGATCGAGGGATGCTGATTAAAGGTCATCAACGCCAATTTTAACCCTTTCTCCTCTGCAATCTTTCGTCCTGTTTCAATGACTTTTTGATGACCTAAATGCACGCCATCGAAAAAGCCTAAAACTAAGACGATCTCCTCCTCAGGAATCGCTGCGTGATCATAAGGGTGTCTTATTTCAATGATTTCCATATTCATTCTCCTATTTCTGTACGGATGACTTTTACCGGTTTCATCATATCCTGGTATTTGTCATGAGCTTTATAGATACTGATCAATTGTTCTCGATAAAAAATCGCCACTAATTCCTCTGGGCGCTTTGGTAATCCAAACGCGCTGAAGGGCAAACGCATGCCATTTTTTACTTTCTGCCAGAGGTCTGCATCGATCGTCACTTGAAGAAATTCTGATACCCCGTATTCTAAAGGTAGTAGTAGTTCCGAAACACGTTGTTCATCGACTGCCTTTTGAACCTCTGCAATCGTGTAGGATTGTTCTTTTGAAAAACCACCGCTTTTTAGGCGAGTCAAATCAGACATATGCGCGGGTACACCCAGCAATTTCCCTGTGTCGACCGCTAACGTGCGAACATAAGTCCCTTTTCCACAAGCAACTTCAAAACGCCAGCTTTGCGTATTGTCCTCATGAATAATCGGCTCTGAAATTCGTTCAAAGGAATAAATTTCTGCTTTGCGCTGTGGCCGCTCGACAGTTTCATTGTTACGAGCATATTCGTAAAGTCGTTTGCCATTGACTTTGACCGCCGAATACATCGGCGGGATCTGGGTAATCGTCCCCGTCAACTGTTTCATTGCCTGATCGATCTCTTCCTTCGTAAACGGACGAGTTAGTGCTTGTTGTTCAACGATATCCCCCGACCGATCTTCTGTAGTGGTACTGAAGCCCAAAGTGATTTCCCCGGTGTAGACTTTTCCAGAATCAACCAAGTATTCGACGATCTTCGTTCCTTTTCCGATACAAATGGGCAAGACACCATCCACGTCAGGATCTAGTGTGCCGCTGTGTCCGATTTTTTTTGTCTTTAATATTTTTCGTAATTTAAACACGCAGTCGTGACTTGTTTGTCCACGCTCTTTCCATAATGGTAAAATCCCGTCCATCGTATTCCTCCATTTCACTTCAACTTGCTTATTATAACATATAAAAAAAATTCATTGCACGACAAAATCCTTTTCGCTCTTTCTCATTACATGATAAACTAAGCATATAAGGAGGTCCTAAAATGGTTGTTTTAACGATAGGGTCATTTATTGGATTTGCCATTTTTTTGATCATGATTCAGCTCGGCACGATGCAGCGTTGGGAAGAAGCGTTTGCTTTGCAGATCATCCAAAGCCGTACGCCCTCTTTGACGCGCATGATGCACTTTTTTACCAATTTAGGAAAAGCCTTTCCGACAGTTGCGATCGCTTTACTGTTGTTTGCCTTTCCATCATCGCGGGCGGATCTTGCACCAAAAACAGCAGTCAGTATCTTCATAGTATCAGCAGCTGCTTACTTGATCAAACGAATCGTCCGACGAGATCGTCCTATTGATCATCGTTTAGTTGAAGAAAAAGATCACAGCTTTCCTAGTGCTCATGCTGCCACATCCGCTGCCATGTATGGAACGATCGCCTTGAATCTTGGACAATTGGTTCCCTCAGCTGTCATCCCGATGACCTTACTGGCAATTTTGCTTAGCTTTATGATTGGCTTTAGCAGAGTCTACTTAGGGATCCATTTTTTAACAGATGTGATCGGTGGTTGGCTCTTAGGGGCAGGTGTTGCTGGACTGGTTACTTTACTGATGAATTCCTGATGCTTTTTCCAAATAAAAAAGAACAGCTTCGACTGGAAGCTGTTCTTTTTTTTATTCTTCTGAGTGCAATGCGCGAATCATTTCATCAATTTTATTCCCGTATTGTACAGATTCATCCAACTCGAATTGGATTTCTGGAACTTTGTAGAGCGTTAGCGCTTGGCCTAGTTCACGACGAACCAACCCAGTTGCTTTTTCCAGTCCTGCTTGGGCTTTTTGCTTATCTGAAGCCAAGTCCGTCAAGGTGCTGTAAAAGATCGTTGCTTGCTGCAAATCTCCAGTTACTCGTACATCTGTGATCGTCACATCTTGCACGCGAGGATCACGAACTTTTTTACGAAGAATTTGATTGACTTCTTTTAAGATTTCTTGCGCCACTCGGCGATCTCGATAGTTAGCCATTCAAAAAGCCTCCTTGTATAGTTGTCATTTCGTTTATTTTGTTGGTACTTCTTCCATGACATAGCCTTCGATCACATCATCGACTTTTACGTCGTTGAATTTCTCGATCATCGCGCCACATTCAAATCCTAGCTTCACTTCTTTGACATCGTCTTTGAAGCGTTTCAAGCTGGCAAGTTTGCCTTCATAGATGACGATACCGTCACGAATCACCCGTACACCACTGTCACGGCGAATGCTGCCTTCCGTCACATAGCAACCAGCGATCGTACCAACTTTAGAAACTTTGTAGGTTTCACGAACGATCATTTGACCGGTGATTTTTTCTTCGAATTCAGGATCAAGCATCCCTTTCATCGCTGTTTCGATTTCTTCGATCGCTTTGTAGATAATGCGATGCAAACGAATATCGACTTCTTCTGCTTCCGCTTGCTGTTTGGCTTGCGGTGTAGGGCGGACGTTGAATCCGATGATGATGGCATTACTTGCTGCTGCTAGCGTTACGTCACTTTCATTAATGGCACCAACGGCTGAATGGACGATGTTTACTCGCACACCTTCAACATCGATTTTCTTCAATGACGCAGCTAACGCTTCGGCTGAACCTTGTACGTCTGCTTTGATGATGACGTTCACTTCTTTCAGTTCGCCTTCTTTTAGACTTTCAAACAAGTTATCCAATGTCACACGACTGCTTGATGCACGTTGTTCCATCAAGGCACGTTTTGCACGTTCTTCACCTGCTGCCCGAGCCGTTTTTTCATCTTCAAAGGTAACGAAACGGTCACCTGCTTGAGGGACATCGTTCAATCCTGTGATTTCGACTGGCGTTGCAGGTCCAGCTGCTTTATCACGACGACCTAAATCATTCGTCATCACGCGGACACGACCGAAAGTGTTCCCTACAACGATTGGATCACCAACATGAAGAGTTCCTTGTTGTACCAATAGTGTTGCTACAGGACCTTTGCCTTTATCAAGGCGCGCTTCAATAACGGTACCGATCGCTCGTTGGGTAGGATCAGCTTTCAAATCTTCGACTTCTGCTACTAAGAGGATCATTTCAAGCAATTCTTCAATGTTTTGCCCAAATTTCGCTGAGATTTCAACGAAGATCGTATCCCCACCCCAAGCTTCTGGGATCAACTCATGTTCACTTAATTCTTGCATCACATGTTGAGGGTTAGCACCTAGTTTATCGATTTTGTTAACTGCAACGATGATTGGCACTTTTGCTGCTTTCGCATGGTTGATCGCTTCCACCGTTTGCGGCATGACACCATCATCAGCTGCGACAACTAAAATCGTAATATCAGTGATACTTGCTCCCCGTGCACGCATACTGGTGAACGCCGCGTGTCCAGGAGTATCTAAGAAAGTGATTGGTTTGCCGTTGATGTCGATTTGGTAAGCCCCAATATGCTGCGTGATTCCTCCAGCTTCACCACTTGTTACGCGTGAATGACGTAACGTATCAAGCAATGTTGTTTTCCCGTGGTCAACGTGACCCATGATGGTAACAACAGGTGGTCGTGATACTAAATTCTCTTCAATTTGTTCTTCTGCTTCGAAGAATTTATCGATGTCTGCGATATCCACTTGAACTTTTTCTTGTGGTTCGATTCCGTAATCGGTAGCAAGCAGTTCAATCGTATCTTTATCTAAAGGTTGGTTTTGATTGACCATAACCCCCATCATAAAGAGCTTCTTGATGATCTCTGCTGGTTCACGGTAGATTTTTTTCGCGATATCCGCTACGTTCATGCCTTCTGTATATTCCAATACTTCTGGCAGTTCACGGAATTTACGTGCTGGAACTGGCGGTTTCTTTTCCGTCTGCTGACGGCCTTTTTTCCCTTTTTTGTTAAATTTATTGCGATTGTTGTTGTTGAAATTGTTATTGCGTCCACCGTAATTTGACTTGCCGCGGTTTTGATTTCCTCCACGGGAATCATTCGAGCCTTGCGTACGGTTGTTGTTGCGGTCTGCCCCTTGCGTATTTCCTGCAGATTGAGCGGCTGGACGGTTTTGTTGCCCTTGATTGTTCGGACGATTTTGTTGTCCTTGGTTGTTTGGACGGTTTTGCTGTCCTTGGTTATTCGGACGATTTTGTTGCCCTTGGTTGTTTGGACGGTTTTGTTGTCCTTGATTGTTCGGACGATTTTGTTGTCCTTGGTTGTTTGGGCGATTTTGTTGCCCTTGGTTATTCGGACGGTTTTGCTGTCCTTGATTGTTCGGACGATTTTGTTGTCCTTGGTTGTTTGGGCGATTTTGTTGCCCTTGATTATTCGGACGGTTTTGTTGTCCTTGGTTTGTTGGGCGGTTTTGTTGCCCTTGATTGTTACGATTCTCTTGGTTATTCACTCGATTATGACTTCCTTGGTTATTTGGTCTGTTACTTCCTTGACTGTTCGTGCGCTCTACTTGTCCTTGACCAGCAGGACGGTTATTGCTTTGCGTAGTTCGCTGTTGACTTTGATTGTTATGACGGTTTTGGAAGTTAGGATTATTTCTTTGCGTTTTAAATTTCTTTTGTTCTTGTTTTTCCGGCTGGTTGGCTGGTTTCTGATTTGCGGGATTTGAGTTTGCAGATGTTTTACCATTTGGATTGCCGCCTAATGACTGCTGCAATTTCTGCGCCTCTCCATCTGAGATCGCGCCCATATGATTTTTGACATCAAAGCCTAAAGATTGTGCTTTTTCAACAACCTCTTTGCTCGATTTGTTCCATTCTTTTGCAAGTTCATAAATTCTTTTTTTCCCCATGCAATCACCTTCCTAACCTAATATTAATTCCTGCACCTTCCTTGCAAATCCTTGATCTAAGATGCCAATGACCATTCTTGGTTTCCCAATGGCCGCACTGATTTCATCAGCAGAAAATGCATCTAGGAGCGGAATTTCGTAATAAGAACTTTTGTCCTTAATTTTCTTTTGTGTATTTTTACCAGCATCACTGGCGACAATGACCAAAGCAGCTTTCTCATTGCGAATCTCTTTTAAGGTCATTTCTTCACCAGTCACTAATTTCCCAGCACGCATGGCTAGTCCTAACATATTTAATGCTTTGGTTTTATTCATTTGCAAATAACTCTTTTCGCGCTTTTTGGTGCGTTACATAGTCCAATAGTTCTTGGTAAAATTTATCTGTTAATTTCGTTTCCAGCACCCGATCCAAGATCCGCTTATCCCATGCTTTCTGGGCTTCAGCCGGTTCGATCGCTATATAAGCTCCTCGACCTGGCATTTTTCCTGTTGGATCGATGGAAACAACGCCTTCTTTTGAACGAGTGATACGAAGCATTTCTTTCTTAGGCAGCATTTCGCCTGAAATCACTGATTTTCGTAAAGGAATTTTTCGTTTTTTCATCACGATCTCACCTCAACTATTTTTCGTCAAACTCAACATTTTCATAATCATCTGCAGTCATGTCTGATGAAAGAATCGCTTCATCAACTGTTTCCGCAGATTCTGTTGCTTCTGTGCTGCTTTCTTCAGCAGCTTCTGAAGCAGTTGCATCATACTCATCGATATAGTCGCCTTCATCCAGCTTCGCATAAAACTCTTCCATGTCTGTTTCTGATTTGATATCGATTTTGAAGCCAGTCAATTTGGCTGCTAGACGAGCATTTTGTCCGCGTTTACCGATCGCCAATGATAATTGGTAATCAGGAACGACAACAGTACATGCTTTCGGATTATCAACGTCGAAAATAACGTCGCTGACTTCTGCTGGATTCAACGCATTGGCGATAAAGATCGCTGGATCTTCATTCCATTCCACGATGTCCATGTTCTCGCCTTTTAATTCATTGACGATCGCTTGAACCCGTTGACCTTTAGGGCCGACACAAGTGCCGACTGGATCGACGTTGGCATCAAAGGAACGAACAGCAACTTTGGCACGATCCCCTGCTTCACGAGCAATACTTACGATCTCTACAGTACCATCATATACTTCTGGCACTTCTTGTTCAAATAATCGGCGTAGCAAATCTGGATGGCTACGGCTAACGAATACTTGAGGGCCTTTCGAAGTATTTTCAACACGAGAAACGAATACTTTGATCCGATCATGGGGTTGATAAAACTCATTTGGCATTTGGTCTTGTTTTGAAAGCACGGCTTCAATTTTGCCTAAGTTTACATAGATATAACGATTGTCTTGGCGTTCAACGATTCCTTGCAGAATGTCTTTTTCGTACGCACTAAATTCGTTATAGATAATGTTTCTTTCTGCTTCACGGACCCGTTGCAAAATGACTTGTTTTGCCGTTTGCGCCGCAATACGACCAAAGTCTTTAGGCGTTACTTCAAAACGGATTTTGTCGCCGATTTCATAAGCGGGATTGATTGTCATCGCTTCTTTTAATGAAACCTCTAGTTGCGAGTCCATGACTTCTTCTGTCACTTCTTTGACTGCATAGACGTGGATGTTGCCTTTTTTCTGATCAAATTCAACTTCCACATTTTGCGCTTGCCCGTAATGACGTTTGTACGCTGAAACCAATGCCGCTTCCAAGGCATCGATGACAATCTCTTTTGAAATGCCTTTCTCTGCTTCTAATGCATCCAATGCATTCAACATTTCTTTACTCATGATTCTTTCATTCCTCCGTGTTTAAAATTGAATGGCTAAACGAGCTTTGGCAATATTTTTCCGGTCGATCGTTCGTTCTTTTTCTCTGGTTTTGATTCGGGTCTTAATAACTAGCTGATTTTCGTCGAATGACTGTAAAAAGCCTTCGAACTGTTTTTCTCCATCAATCGGTTGATATAAAGAAACATGAATGTACTCGCCGACTGCCCGTTGATAATCTGCTTCTTTCTTCAATGGACGCTCGGCGCCAGGGGAAGAAACTTCCAAGAAATAGGCCTGTGGAATAGGATCAGGTTCGCATTGGTCTAATTGTTCACTAAGTTGTTCACTGACAAAGGCACATTCCTCGATATCGATTCCGCCTTCTTTATCGATGAACACACGAAGAAACCAATTTTTCCCTTCCTTCACGAATTCTACTTCAACTAATTCAAATTTTTGCGCATCCAGAATAGGGGTCACTATATCTGTAACAGTTTCCACTACCGTACTCACAACATCGCCTCCTTTATTTCTCAACGAAACGAACTTCATTCCATTAAAAAGAGTGAGCGAAAAAACCGCTCACTCACTCTAAGTATCATTACATTGTAAATATAACACAATTTTCATAAAGATTCAACTACTGTCGCATGTTCCCTTCGCTTTCAGAAAAAAACAAAGCATTTTCTTAAAGATTTTTAATGCCTG
Source organism: Enterococcus sp. DIV0213h (assembly GCF_051711285.1). Lineage (NCBI taxonomy): Bacteria > Bacillati > Bacillota > Bacilli > Lactobacillales > Enterococcaceae > Enterococcus > Enterococcus sp. DIV0213h. The sequence continues at coordinate 1,724,063 of NZ_JBIOMH010000001.1, read as the reverse complement.
GGTGAATGGCTGTTAGTGAATCACTTGACCAATCCGACGTAGTAGTTGTGGGAAAATGCTCTCTGGATCAAAGTCCATTGGCGCGTCATGTGGGAAATGAAGCCAGAGCCGACCACCATAAACCACTAGTACCAAAAGTGTCAAGGTCAGCCACAGGTTGTGACTGTGGTAAAGTTTGCTGATTTTCGGATTTTTTTTGAACAAAACGATTCCGAATACGATCGGCACTAACCAAAACAAGGGATGAAAATGCAGCGCACCTTCAAGATCACCCTGAAATAAGTGCAAGTAGGCGCGCGTCATGCCACAACCTGGACAAGGAAACCCCGTTAACCATTTAAACGGACAAATCAATAATCGACCCAATCATCTGAATCAGACGAATCGTTTGATGTAGCAGATGACATCATGGCATTTTGATCAGCTGCTTCCCACATTTGATTCATATCACCTTGTAAAATCGCCATGTTGATGAAATCAAAAGCAAAAAGGCTCAAGACGACAAAAAGGATTTTGTTGTCACTCAGACGAGGCATATTCGCTCGTTGTTGTGCACTCATAAAGATATCCGCAATTCGGTACCACCAATAAATTTGGTACAATCCGCAAGTAAGGATCGTGAGTAAAATCGACGTTTCTGGCGAAAGACGATTATCCCCGCTGTACTCTGCTAGCTCTTTGGTTGTTTGGTACATCCAAAAGAATGTATAAATGCCACAAGTAATAAATGTTAATAAAATGACCGATACAACCGATTTCTTTCTAACTCCGTAATTATAATTCATCACAAACTCCTTTTCTTTTTTTTCATTTTTGCCACTTATCAATTATACTACAATCTAATCATCATAACAAAACCTATTTATTTATTTTTGTGAATTTAGACAAAAAAGCACCATCTTAAAGAAGGTGCTTTTTCGCTTCATCCATCATAAAACTATTTTCGACTATAGTTTTTCACTTCTGCAGCCATTGCATCAACAAACAGATTCAATTCTTCGACTTGGGTCTCTTTGCTGCCGTAGCGACGGATATTGACTGTCGCGTCATTGACTTCTTGATCCCCAACAACGATTTGGTAAGGAATTTTTTGGGTTTGTGATGCGCGGATCTTATACCCCATTTTTTCGTTGCGGTCATCCACTTCTACCCGCAGTCCTTGTGCCTGCAAGCGTTCTTTGATTTCGTAAGCATAGTCACTGTGAGCTTCGACTGAAACTGGAATGATCGATGCTTGGATCGGCGCCAACCAAGTTGGGAATGCGCCTTTATAGACTTCCGTTAGATAAGCCACAAAGCGTTCCATCGTTGAAACGATGCCGCGGTGGATCACCACTGGACGGTGGTTGTTTTCACCATCTTCACCAACATACGTTAGGTCAAACCGTTCAGGCAACAAGAAATCTAATTGGATCGTTGACAAGGTTTCCTCCATGCCTAAAGCTGTTTTCACTTGGACATCTAGTTTTGGTCCATAGAAAGCTGCTTCGCCTTCTGCTTCAAAATAATCCAATTCTAATTCATCCATAGCGGCTTTTAGCATCGTTTGCGCATTTTCCCACATTGCATCGTCATCAAAATATTTGTCTTTGTTTTGTGGATCACGATAACTTAGACGGAAACGATAATCGGTGATATTAAAGTCTTCATAAACACCGATCATTAAATCAAGTGTCCGTTTGAATTCTTCTTTGATTTGATCCGGACGGACGAATGTATGCCCATCGTTTAAAGTCATTTCCCGAACCCGTTGCAATCCAGATAATGCCCCTGATTTTTCATAGCGGTGCATCATGCCTAATTCAGCGATCCGAATCGGTAGCTCACGATACGAATGAATGTCATTTTTATAAACCATCATATGATGCGGACAGTTCATTGGTCGCAATACTAACATTTCCCCATCCCCCATATCCATTGGCGGGAACATGTCTTCATGGTAATGATCCCAGTGCCCTGAGGTTTTGTATAGATCCACGTTTGCCATGATTGGTGTATACACATGTTGGTACCCTAAGCTGATTTCTTTGTCCACGATATACCGTTCGATCGTACGACGGATCGTAGCTCCTTTTGGCAGCCAGAACGGCAAACCAGCGCCGACTTCAGGTGATAACATGAACAATTCTAATTCTTTTCCTAATTTACGATGATCGCGTTCTTTTGCTTCTTCCCGTAAACGGATAAATTCCTTCAAGTCTTTTTTATCGAAAAAGGCTGTTCCATATACCCGTTGCATCATCTGGTTGTCAGAGCTTCCACGCCAGTAAGCACCTGCCACTGATAACAATTTGTACACTTGGATACGACCAGTTGATGGGACGTGAGGACCGCGGCAAAGATCGACAAATTCACCTTGCTGATAAGCAGTAATCGTTTCATCATCTGGTAATTCAGTGATCAACTCTACTTTGTATGGATCTTCGGCAAAAAGGGTCAACGCTTCTTCTTTTGTTAACACGCGGCGTTCGATTGGCAGATTTTCTTTGATGATCTTCATCATCTCTGCTTCGATTGCTGGTAGATCTTCTGCAGTTACTGGGTTTTCCCCATTGTCTGTGTCATAGTAAAAACCAGAATCAATTGCAGGTCCTACCCCAAAATGGATCGATGGATAGAGTCTGCGCATAGCTTGAGCCATTAAATGAGCTGTCGAATGACGAAGTAAGCCTAAGGCGTCTTCATGATCGGGTGTCACGATCTCAATCGTTGCATCTTCTTCGATCGGACGTGAAAGATCGATCAGTTGTCCATTGACTTTTCCAGCTAAGGCTTTCTTTGCAAGACTTTTCGAGATACTTTCAGCAATCTCTTTGGTTGTTACCCCAACAGCAAATTCTTTTTTTGCGCCATCAGGAAATGTAATAAATAATGACATATGAATGTCCTCCTTTGATGATTTCAATCAATAAAAAAAGTCCTAGTATCGGTTACGATACTAGGACGATCACTCGTGGTTCCACCTATTCTTCAAAAACAGAAAAAGTCTGTTTTCCTCTTCATGAGATAACGGTTCAACCGCCTCCGTTTCAACAGAGGTCTTAAAAAAGTGGTCATCCTTTGGTTTTCTTCTAGGAAATTTTCAGCCAAGATTTCCCTCTCTTATCGAAGACTCTCAAATTCAGGTGTCTTTTTTATTGATCGATTATGGCTCAATTAAACCACTCTCTTGATAAAAAAGCAAGAGAATTATTTCCAATCGCCATTCACAGCATAGGTTCCTTGCTTCATTTCATTGATGATAACATGGATATGCTCTTTAGGGGCGCCTGTATTTTTATGGACCGCCTCAGTGATTTCTTTCATCATATTCGTCAGTTGCTCTTGCGAACGTCCTTCAACTAGTTCGACATGGATAAATGGCATACGACTTCCTCCTTTGTTTGCTTTTGATTATACACCTTTTTCAAAAAGACAAAAACTATTACCTTGGTTTCCAAAGAAAACCATGACTTTATTCTTCCTGATAAACGACACAAAACTTTTCGCAAACACACAGCATTTGATCGTGAAAAGACAACCCCGCTGAGGCATAAGCTCGTCGAAAAAAAGCTTCATGAACACGGCGCCAATAAGCCAAAGTGCGATCTCCTTCCCCTTCTAAAAAGGCAAAGTCTGCTGTCACCTCATCAAAAGGCACGATCGACACTGACTCTAAGTAAAGATCAGCTTTCGGTACATCCGACCCATTTAAAAGGACACTATAGGTTCCTGATTGCGGCAATGCTTCTTGCTCGATTTCATAGAGCGCAGCGGCAGATGTCGTTGCCGTCTTTTTGCCAGCTAAAACCAGTGCTGCCAGTTCATCGGCCATTTGTGGTGTATTACCAAAGGACCAAGCATCTTCATAGGTCAAAGGAGATTGATTTCTTGGATTTGCTTTTAAAAACCGCTGCCAAAACGCCTGAATCTGACAGTCTTTTATTTTTGATTCTCTGGTTTCATCTGCCAATTTTTTTCACTCCAATACTTCGTATATGTTTGGACATTCTCAGCTTCTTGCCAATCATAAGCCAGCCCTAATTTCTCGCTGATGTTCTTTGCTTGGCCATCAAAACGTTTTTGCATCTTCAAGAGGGACTGACCGCAGGCAGTGATCGTGGAAAAATCAAGCAAAGAGGTCAATTCCCGCCACTCCTTTTCCGTTAGAAACGACTGTAGGTATTTATGATTTTTCCCTGTACTCACCTGAAATTGCTGAGCTTGGGCAACGAACAAATCTTCAATCCATAACAATTCTTGCCAACAAATAGTGTATAAATGATCCGCAGCATAAATCAGCTGCTTTCGAAGCAGCCCTTTCACGACATACGTGCTTACCCACCAAAATTCGTTGCAGTGTTCCTGAAAAGCGGCTTGGGTCGGGCGCTTGATCCAGTAATGCGAATGATTTGCTTGATTAGCACAACTTAGTATTTGGTCTGGATCAAGCAGCGGCTGCAAGCCTGGTTCGTTAGCCAGACGATCGACCAGTGCAAGAGGACATAGCATGAGATCGATTCTTACTCCGTCTAAAAAATGCATCAAGTACGTAAAACACCCGCCCAAACTTGGCGGATAGATGGTGCTAGCTTCCGGTGTTTGCCTGATCATGATCGGTCCAAAGGCTTCTAACCATGAAGGATCATCGACCAAGGGCTGAATATCATCCATTACGTAAACCACATCAAAGTCTTGTAAAAAATCTTTTGGCGCCTGTGGATCGGTCCGTGAACCAGATAAACCGATGGCACGTGCCCCAACACGTTGCCCCACAGACAGGATCAATTGGTGCAATTCTGCTTCTTCCCTCACCGTCTCCACCTCTTTTTCGTTTCGTTTTTGAACACCTAAGCTCTTTTTATAAATATTAGCATAGTTTCTTTTTTTCCACGACATTCGCAGGGAAAATATGCTATAATTTTATGTCGCAATTTTTTTAAGGAGGATCCTTCGTGAACGAACGTCAAAAAGAACAACAACATGTCAATGAAACCATTGCTCTGATCCACAGAGAACAAGCGATCCTTTCGCAGCAAAAACAAGAGTTAGCCGCTAAAATGGATGATCAATTAAAAGAAATCGCCGATAAGAAAATTCGCGGGGGCGACAGTGAAGCCTTTTATGAATCAGTTATCGAGTACCAGCAGCATGAACAAGAATTGCTGATAAAATACCAAACCGCAGAATCACAAGAAAAACGCGTCAAAACCTTAACAACGATGGCGGGCAATCCGTATTTTGCTCGAATCGATTTCAAAGAAGAACAAGAAACCGAGACCCTCTATTTGGGGATCGCTTCATTGCGAGACAAAGATGAAGAAACGATCGTCATCGACTGGCGCGCACCGATCGCCAATCTTTATTATGAAGGAGAGCTTGGTGAGACCTTCTACGAAACAGACACTGATCGGTTTACGGTAGAATTGCTTTTGAAACGCCAATTTAAAATTCAAAATGGTGAAATCTTGTCGATGGTCGATACTTCGGAGATCATCAATGACGAATTTTTGTTGGAAATATTGGATGAAGCCTCTACTTCTCAAATGCGTAACATCGTTTCGACGATCCAAAAAGCACAGAATCAAATCATTCGTGATACCACCAATAAATTCTTACTGATCGAAGGGATTGCTGGAAGTGGGAAAACCTCTGCTTTGTTGCAGCGGGTCGCCTTTTTACTTTATCGGAATCGCAAATGGTTGGACGAAAAACAAGTCTTGCTGTTTTCACCCAATCATTTGTTTTCTGACTATATTTCCATGGTCCTGCCTTCTTTAGGTGAAAGTGAAGTGCCCACAAGAACCTTCCACCACTTTATCCAATTGATTCTGACTGGCTATGAAGTGACGAAAGAAACCCAACAAGAAGAAACCTTTTTAAGCGGCGATGATGATGCCATTGAAAAAATCAAAAGTAGTCTTTTCTTGGTGGAAAAAATCAACCGTTATGTCCGTTCGATTGCACCGATCGGTCCCTTGTTCCGTGATCTAAAAATCCAAGGGCAAACCTATTTGACAAAAGAACAGATTCGCCGCTGGTATCAAGAAACCAATAACGAACTGCCGATTTACCAAAGAACCCAACTGCTTCAAACGAAATTATTAAAAAAAATCGGCGGCTTGGAAAAAGATGAAGCAAAAAAAGACTGGGTCAAAGAAGCGACCGAAGAACAATTGCAACAAGTATTTGCCAATGATCCTCATCAAGAATACAGCGAAGAAAACGAACGCCGTTTGCGGAAGAAACTTAGACAGCAGATCGTCCGCAAGAAGTTCCGTTCCTTGACGCGGGGAGTGAAAAACTTTCAGTTTATCAACCAAGCCAAGCAATACTTACACTTTTTACAATCGGTTGAGTCTGCTTCAGTCAAAGAAACTGGCATCGAGGCTGCGACTTGGCAGCAAAGTATTGCCGATATTCGACAAGGCATGCGCCAAAGACAGATCAAACAAGAAGACGCCGTTTTGTTTTTCTTACTGATCAAACAGCTTTATCCTGTTCACGTCGAAGAAAAAGCTCGGTTTATCTTTATCGATGAAATGCAGGATTTTCCACCAGCACAAGTGGCTCTACTGCGTCAGCTTTATCCAAAGGCTGGCATCACTCTATGCGGCGATTTGAATCAAAAAGTGTATGGCAATGAAACGATCGTCGGGGCATTAGCAGAATTATTCCCCCGCGAAAGTGTGAAACGTTATCAATTGAAAACCAGCTATCGTTCGACTAAGGAAATCACAGATTTCGCCAATCAATTTTTAGTTGGCAGTGATCAAGTGGAATTGACGGCTCGTAAAGGGGCGGTACCAACAATTGTTAAAGGAACTGCAACTGAAAATCTGGCTTTCCTAGAAACCAGTATTCGTGACGCAGCTGAGAATCAGCGTTGGCGCACCGCGATCATTTGTAAAACCGCAAAGGATTGCCAGCAGTTATATGCCCAACTGGCAGAAACAATGCAGGAACAAGTGCAGCTGATCACCTCTGAAGAAGACTTCATGAAACGCAATGTGATGATTTTCCCGGCCTTTTTAGCAAAAGGGCTAGAGTTTGACCAAGTATTTGTCTGGACACCAGGTGCCACTTTCGTGACTGAACAAGACCAATTGATTTTTTATACAATGGCGACACGGGCGATGCATCAGTTGACCGTCCTCACCCAAGAGGAATTGCCGCTGCTAGCAAAAGCTGATCCTACCACTTATCAGTTCCAAGAAGCATCAACGATCGGATAACAAAAAACATCACTTTCGGCGAGTTCCCAAAGGAAACAAGCCGATCGTGATGTTTTTTTAGCCTTTTAACTCGCCAATAAATAAACGGGTTTCTGGATAGCGCATCCCTACGATGGTTAAAATCATTTGCAGCTCAGAAACGTGTTCGGGATCTTCTGGAACGAATAATTTTGTATGTCGCCCAATGCTGCCGTTATCGATCAAGCGATGGGTACGATTCCACTCACTAAATTCTTCAATCGTCGTAAAGCGACTAAGAGGAAAGCCAGCGCCATCCAGAATTTCTGTCAATCGAAAAAGTACATAGGAACTGTCGATGACAAATTCTTTTCTATGAGGCAAAGCACGCGTTCGTTTATAATCAATAATTGCTTTTTCTGGTCGGTGCTCTAAAAGCCAATCCAACAGCAAGAAGAACCCTTCCATTCGATACTCATCGATAAAGAGCCGTTCAGAGTATTCCGACATGCGAAAGACTAATGGAATCAAGAATCGCTCTTTATAAATTAATAAGGGTGCGCGATCAACGACGACATTTAAATAACGATTCAAATAAGAAGAGCCACGATAATCACCTAGACGATACCCTTCTACCCCATACTTTTGATATTTCCGACAAAGAGCCGAGCAGTCAGAAATCGATACAGACACTTCTGCTAGCTTTTCAAAACCACTTAAGATTCGATTAAATGGCTCTAAAACGATTTTTTCTTCCATGTCTGCCCCCCTAACGATTTGTTTGCTTATGTAGTAAATCATAACACATAAAATGTATAGAAACCAACTGAAAAGATGATCAACACAGAAGAATTTTCAGTAAATGAGCAACGCTACCGCTTCATTATTTCTCTTGCATAAGCGATAAAGCTTCTACATAAAAAAACATACTAAAAAAATGGCAGCCAGATTGTCTCTAGGCTGCCAAGTGACACTTATTCTTCCGCGTCTGCCACATTGTGATAGACGTTTTGTACGTCTTCAAGATCTTCTAACACATCGATCATTTTTTCGAATTTTTCTAGATCGTCACCCGTCAAGGTTACTTCATTTTGAGGAATCATTTGCATTTCTGCAATTGAGAATTCAGTGATTCCTTTTTCTTTCAAGGCTTCTTGAATGGCATGGAAGTCACTTGGTTCACCGTGAACGATGATTTGTCCATCTTCTTCAACGACATCACGAACATCGATCTCTTTGTCCATCAAGTATTCTAAGATTTCATCCGCATCGTCACCGGCAAAGCCAAAGAGTGCCGTGTTATCAAACATATAAGCAACGGCCCCTGAAACACCCATATTCCCGCCGTTTTTACCAAAAGCGGCCCGAACATCGGCTGCGGTACGGTTGACGTTATTTGTCAACGTATCGACGATCACCATTGATCCATTTGGTCCAAATCCTTCGTATCGAAGTTCTGAGTATTGTTCATCGCCAGAACCTTTGGCTTTTTCAATCGCACGGTCAATAATGTGTTTTGGCACATTGTAGGTTTTCGCACGTTCGATAACAAAGCGTAATTTTTGGTTCGCGTGAGGATCAGGATCACCCGATTTTGCTGCTGCGTAGATTTCGATTCCAAATTTTGCATAAACTCGGCTATTGTTTGCATCTTTAGCAGTTTTTTTCGCTACGATATTTGCCCATTTACGACCCATGATTTCACTTCGCTTTCTTGTTTTTAAAAATCCTTATTCATTATACTTGTCAAATGGCGTTCTGTGAAGTAATTTTCACTTATTTATCAATAAAAAGCGGAATTCTTCGAAAATTTTGTTCTGTGATTTGAGGATTCCCTTGCTGATAGATCTGGTCGATCCGCAATGACAAGCCATAGCGCTGTGCTTCATGCTTACCAAATTTAGCGATCAGCGGCAGGGTCAGCTCTTTTTTGACCTCTTTTAAATAGTGCTGCCCTTGCTTCGTATACCCTAAGACTCGAATAAAGGAATGTTCTTGAGCTTCCTTCATTTCAGCTTTTGTCACTTGGAACAATACATAACAAGCAAGACGCTGCAGCCGCGTTTGGGTATAACGTTTCGTCTTTAACAACTTGATAAAATCTGTAAAAGAATCCGCCGCCGTCACATATTGTTTTAGTCGATATTCTAATCCTTCTTCCATCTGGTAAATAGCAGCTAATTTTTCGATTGGGGCAGAAATGATCTGGTATTGAAGATACGGCCAAAAGGCTTCCCAGTCGACTGTTGCTTGTGAAAGAAAGGTTTGTGTGGCTTCAGGAACAAAATCCGCAACAGCTGCACCTTGTTTGATTGCTTGGCGAATGGCTGTTGCACTGGCGATTGTGGGATGATCGAATTGTTCTGAATGATAGGACGCCGCAACGCGTTGGATGGGGACCAAACGCATTGGTTTTTCATAATGCAGCACTTCCCGTGCATACGCCATACCCAACAGATGATTGGGCTGGTCTTTTTCTTCATGGTACTCAGGATATAGCTCACTGAGGACCGCACTCATTTTTTGACTATAGGTAGCATTTTGCCTAGCTAAGCGTTGAAATGCGTCATCGATCATTAGTCGATTTTCTTTTTCAAAGTGAGCAAACTTGGCATAGTCGAAGGGGTGTTTCGTATCTGTGCCGAAGCATAACAACTCACATTGCAGATCCTGCAGAATCCTAATCGCTCCCGATGCAAAAAAATCAGCAGAGTGGACGGCCCAAGCGGGGGGCAATTCGACGATCAAGTCTACCCCATGTTGTAGTGCTGCTTGAGCTCGCTGCCATTTATCGATGATTGCTGGTTCGCCACGCTGTAAAAAATTTCCACTCATCACCGCAACGACGACATCAGCATTCGTTACTTGCCGTGCTTTTTCCACATGGTATTGGTGTCCATGGTGAAAAGGATTGTATTCTACGACTAGTCCGCAAGCCTTCATCGACATCCCTCCTGTTTTACATAACGGTTACTTATGGCAGACAAAAAACCAGCGACGGCTTTTTTCATTTGGTTTCGTATCGATAAAATCAGCATAGCATTCAACATTAGCAAAACCAGCATTTTCTAACATTCTTAAATAGCTTTCAAGAGGATAGGTTCTTTCTTGATGAAGCTCATCTAAGCGTTCAAACAACCCATTCTCTTGTGCAACAAAAAAGGTCAAGAAGTGTTCAATGCTATGGTCTTTTTCGCCTTGATAGCTTTCCCAAAGAAAGGCAAATTCATCGGTTTGGTAATGATAGCTATAATCAGGAAAGACTTCATCGATTTGATATACGGAATGCACATCAAATAAAAAGACGCCATCTTCTTCTAAACAACTGTAAACACCATCAAACACTTGCTGCACACTCTGCTCGTCTTCCATGTAGCAAAGGGAGTCAGAATAGCAGGTAATTGCTTGATAGGTGCCAACATCTACGAGATCCAGCATGTCACCCGCAACAAATTGCACAGCCGCCTCTTCTTTTTCAGCCCGTTGACTAGCGATCATCAGCATCTCTTCTGAAAGATCTAACCCAGTCACGACAAAACCAGCCTTGGCAAACTCAACGGCTAACGCACCAGTTCCACAAGCCAATTCTAACAGCTGTTTTCTTTTTCCTAAATGACGACAAGAAAAATCCAGCCACTTTTTATAGAGACTGGAATCCATTACTTCGTCATAGACAAATGCGAAGGTTTCGTAAGCCATTACGCCACGACCCATTCATTAAGATCCACAAGCGGCGCATCAGACCATAATTTTTCTAGGTTGTAAAAAGCACGTTCTGAGGCACTGAATACGTGAACGATCACGTCACCTAAGTCGATCAAGACCCATTTTCCACCATCTTTTCCTTCGACACGGCGAACAGATACTTGATTTTCTTCTTCTTTATCGATGACTTCATCAATGATCGCATTGATTTGACGTTCGCTATTTCCTGAACAGATCACAAAGTAATCTGCTAGCAAAGAGATTTCCCGCACATCTAATGCCATAATATCTTCGGCATGTTTGGAATCGGCGGCTTTTACAGCAATTTCTAATATTTTCTGACTATCTATGGTAATTCCCTCCTTTATTTGGCTACCCAAAAATTGTAGGTTTCGATCGTTTTTGGGTAGATAACTGCTTCTGTTTCGATCAAATGAAGCAAGGTATGTTTCGTTTCGTAAGCAACAGCGGCATCTAAGTCAATCATTGCGATCTCTCTGGCTTCAACGACTCCAGGAAACGTACGTCCGGGTTCGATATAATCTGCCACATAGATGATTTTATCTAACAGGCTCATCTTAGCAGCTCCGGTGGTGTGCAAACGGATCGCTTGTAAGATTTCTTCGTCATCGATTTCTAATTCTCGTTGAACGAAATCAGCACCGACAAGTCCATGCCAGATGGCATTGTTCCAGTTCAAGAGATCCAAGTCGAATCCGTCTCTACGAATGACTAATTGAAATTCTTCATCGCTGCGTTCTTTCGCATAATCATGCGTCAAGGCGGCGATGCTGGCTTTGACCGGTGAAGCACCATATTTTTCCGCAAGGGCAACGGCCGTTTTTTCGACACCTAACACATGCTCAAAGCGCTTTTGACTCATCTGCATTTGGACCTTTTGCATCAAAAGTTCCCGTTCTGCTTGTGTGTAGTGTTCACTCTTCATCCAAGTACAACCCCTTTTCTTGAATATAGTGTAACACATTATCTGGCAATAAGTAGCGAACCGAACAACCTTGTTGCACTTTTTTACGAATTGTTGTTGAGCTGACATCCATTAGCGGGATATCGATCCAAATAATCGGGTATGGGCTATCGATCGGCACTTCTGGACGACGAACCCCCACAAAAGTCACCAATTCCATCAGCTCATCGATTTGATGCCATTTTGGTAAATAGTTCACCATATCCCCGCCAATGATAAAATAATAATTGGTATCTGGATTCTTAGCTGTCAATTCCCGCATCGTATCAACCGTGTAACTCTTACCTTTTCGTTCCAACTCAATGGTCTCTACAGCAAATCGCGGATTATCGGCGATCGCCAACTCCAACATCGCCAAGCGGTGCTCCGCTGGGATCGTCTTTTTCTCATCAACATGAGGCGGTAAATACTCAGGCATGAAATAAACTTTATCCAGCCCTAATGCTTGCCCTACTTGCTCACCCATGACCAGATGTGCGTAGTGTACTGGATTAAAATTCCCACCAAGAATGCCCACTTGCTTTTTCGGTACAAGTTCTTGTGTTTGTGTCTCTAAAACCGTTTGTACCTTTCCAAATGTTTGTCCTTGCATGCCTTCTCCCTCCTAAATTGAACGAACTTTGCTTGAAATCGTTTGGTATTTTTCTTTGCTTGACGGTTTGAATAAAACGATCACTCGTCCGATGATCTGTACCACTTCACAGCCGACTTTCTCACGGATCGTTTCAGCTGCTTCGTCAGCAACCTCATCGGTATTTTGGAGCAATGAGACTTTGATCAATTCTCGTTTTTCTAGCGCTTCTTCAATTTGCGCCATCATCGCGTCATTCAAGCCGCCTTTGCCGATTTGAAAAATCGGGTTTAAATGGTGCGCTTCACTTCGTAAAAATCTTTTTTGTTTTCCTCGTAAGTCCATATTCTTCCTTCTTCCTTATACTAATGCTTTACGTCTAAGCACATCGACACCCTTTGGCGCCCACCCAGCGATGACACACGGTTTGGTGATCGTGATCCAGCCAAGTCCAGCAAAAACGATATCGGTTTTTTCTTTGATTGAAAATTCGAAACGGACGAGTTCAGGAAAATCCGCCACTTCATCTGCTCGCGGCGGCTGCAGCAGCCCACCAACATGTTTCTCATAAAACTCATCGGCTTTCGTTAATTTGGTCCGATGGATCGCCACATCATTTGCTACATAAGCAATAAATGAACTGCGTTCTCCTTGAATGAAATCAAATCGGGCAAGTCCTCCTAAGAACAAAGTTTGTTCTGGATTCAACTGATACACCTTTGGTTTGATCTCTTTGGCTGGTGCCACGATTTTTAGATCTTTTTTACCTAAATAATGCGCCATTTGATGACGATGAATAATTCCTGGTGTGTCGATCAAGAAGTGTCCGTCATCCAATGGAATCTCGATTTTATCCAATGTGGTTCCCGGGAAACGCGAAGTCGTGATCAATTCGTTGATCCCCGCTGTTTGTTTGATGATTTGATTGATCAATGTTGATTTTCCAACATTCGTCACACCCACCACATAGACATCGCGTCCTTCACGATACGTTTCGATCGCTTGCAGTAAAGCTTCCGTTTCACCTGGCTTCTTGGCACTCGTCAATAATACATCCACTGGTCTTAAACCAGCTTCATGAGCACGTTCCTTCATCCATTGGGTCATCTTCGATTTTTTCAAAGATTTTGGCAAAATATCCACCTTGTTGCCCACTAATAAAACAGGATTATTGCCGACAAAGCGGTGCAGTCCTGGGATCAATGAACCATTAAAATCGAAAATATCAACGACATTAACGATCAAGGCTTCTTTTTCCCCGATTTCATTCAGTAGACGCAGAAAATCATCGTCGGTAAGGGAAACATCTTGGATCTCATTGTAATGGCGCAAACGGAAGCAGCGTTGACAATAGACTTCTCCTGATTCAAGTCCTTTTTCTAATGCGGATCGCGGGGTGTAGCCCAATTCATTGGGGTTCGTTGTCTGAATCACTGCCCCGCAGCCGATACAGTGAATTTCTTCGATTCCTTCTGTCATATTAAATTCCTCCACGCCATTTTAACTCTGGGTTGTGCTTCAATAAATAGTTCATGATTTTTCTTTCTGCGGCTCGATTAAATTGGGTTTTCCAAGAATCCGTTGGGATCACTGGTTTCACTAAAATACTGCGAACACCGGCACGATTGGCACCTCGTACATCCGTCATGATTTGATCGCCGATCATCACGACCTCTTCTTTTTTCAAGCCTAATTGTTGATAGCCTTGTTTGATCCCTCTTGAAAAGGGTTTTAATGCGCGGTGTACGTACTTTAAACCAAAGGGCGCAACTGCCCGTGCCACTCGTTCACTATTGTTGTTGGAAACGACAACTACAGGTATCCCAGCATTTTTCATTTCTAGTAGCCAGTTTTTTAGTTCTTCGGTTCCGTCAGGATTGTTCCAAGCAATCAAGGTATTATCAAGATCGGTCAAAATCCCTTTGATCCCCTGTGCCTTTAGTTGGCTAGGGGTGATTTTATAAATCGCATCGACCATCCAAGTCGGTTTATAATTTGAAAACATAAAATCTCCTTTGCTGCATGATTTCTTCACGTATTAAAAATCGGCGACTAGTCATCGATCCAAATTGTCGATCCTTAAAAAGAAACAGTCCGATCTGCCTACAATCACGCAGATGGTTTCTATCAAGATCAGACCTCTTCAACCTGTAATTATACAATAGAATCTTTTTGAATACTAGCAAGTGCGCCAGTTTCTGCAGGTTTCTTGTAAAAGAACTGAAAAAGGAACCTGCCAAGACAACCGTTTGTTCTATCACTTCTTTAAAGTAGTCTTTTTTCCGTCAAAAAAGCATCCTTTTACTGAAAGGATGCTTAGGAAAGGTCCAAATTTATCACTAACAACTGCGAACTTCTCGCAGTTTACAATACTTTACTCAAAAAATCAATGGTTCGTGGATTTTTCGGATGATCAAAGATCTGTTCTGGCGTTCCTTCCTCCATAATGATTCCCTGATCCATAAATAAAATCCGATCCGCGACTTCTTTCGCAAAGCCCATTTCATGAGTGACGATGACCATCGTCATTCCTTGCTGAGCCAAACGCTGCATGACGGACAATACTTCGCCAACCATTTCAGGGTCTAACGCTGAAGTCGGTTCATCAAAGAGCATCACGTCTGGTTCCATCGACAAGGCACGTGCGATAGCGATTCGTTGCATCTGTCCACCAGAAAGACTTTGAGGATAGGCTTTTGCTTTGTCTGGTAAGCCAACATCATTTAGTAGTTGTTTTGCCAACTGATCAGCCGCCGATTTTGCTACCTTCTTGACTTTCGTCGGGGACAAAGTAATGTTTTCTAAAACCGTCATATTCGGAAAAAGATTAAAATTTTGAAATACCATACCCATTTTTTCACGCATCTTATACAAATCATTCTTTGGATCGGTAATATCGGTTCCTTCAAAAAAGATTTTTCCGCTTGTCGGTACTTCTAATAGGTTCAAACAGCGTAAAAACGTGCTTTTTCCTGACCCAGATGGCCCAATCACCACTACGACTTCTCCTTGATCGATCGTCGTTGTGATCCCTTTTAGCACTTGATTGCTGCCAAAGGTTTTGTGTAAATCTTGAATATCTAACATCATAGCTTGTCTTCTCCTTTTAACGACGATAGCCTTTGCCTAGTTTCTTTTCCCATAAACTCAATAGTCGCGAAGTCGTAAACGTCAAGATGAAGTAAATGACCGCCGCCACATAGAAAGGCGTTAATGGTTGGAAAGAACTGGTGACAACGATCTGCGCACTGTTCATCAGCTCGTAGATGCCGATCGTTGAAAGCAAAGAGGAATCCTTAATCAAAACGATAAATTCATTGCCTAGTGGCGGCAAAATGTTGCGTAGTGCTTGTGGCAATACGACATAACGCATCGTTTGAAAAGGCCGCAACCCTAAAGAACCAGCCGCTTCTGTTTGACCGTAATCAACGGCATTGATTCCCCCTCGGACGATCTCAGCAACATATGCCCCAGAATTAAGCGAGAGCGCAATGATCCCAGGAAATAGCCGCCCAAAATCAAGACTCAACACGCCGATCGAGACCGTCGGCAAGGCAAACATTCCTTGCAAAAGACCAAAAGCGATCAATATCTGCACCAGCATCGGTGTGCCGCGGATGACTTCAATATACGCATTAGCAAACCAGCGCAAAGGCGTCACTTTTGATAATTTCATTAGGGCAAAAATCACCCCTAGAATCGTTCCAAAGATCACGGTGATGATAGAGATCACGATGGTGATCACCACACCAGAAAGAAAATAAGGGTAATATATCGCTAAAAAGGATAAATCCATAATTGTGTCTACTCCGTTCTATCTATTGCGCCGCATTTTCGTTGGCTAGATCTGTGTTCTTTTGTACATACTCATCGATTGTACCATCTTCAATCAATTCTTTCAAAATACTGTTTAGTTCTTCTTGTAATTCGGTACTCCCTTTAGGTAAAGCAATTGCATAAGAATCGCCTTCAGATGCTTCTAATGCTACATCAGTGATCACGAGGTCATCATTTTGTGCAACATACGATTCAGCAACCGCACTTTCAAGGACCAAACCGTCGATCGAGCCTTGTTTCAATTCATTGACTAGATTCGGAACTTTGGCGATGGAAACCAATTGCGAATCAGCTAATTGATCTTGAACGATCATTTCTTGGATCGAGCCTTTTTGAGCGCCTACTTTTTTGCCAGACAAGCTTTCGATTGAATCAAATGCCGATTCATTGTTTTTATTAACAACTAATTTTTGTTCTGGTGTAAAATAGTTATCGGTGAAATCAAAAGTCTGTTTACGTCCGTCAGTTGCTGAGATGCCTGAAACAGCGATATCGGCTTTCCCTTGTTGCAAAGCAGTCAAAACAGCATTGAAATCAAGGTCCAAAATATTCACTTCGACACCAAGACGATCAGCGATCTCATTGACCATATCGATATCTGCGCCCACGATCGTATCTTTGCCATCGATCAAGGCATGAAATTCAAACGGGGCAAAGTCAGCAGAAGTTGCCACATTTAACACACCAGCTGCTTTGATGGCTTCCAATTGATTATCCGACGAACCGCTGGCACTAGAACTTCCAGTACTCGATGATCCGCCATTCCCACAAGCTCCTAAAACCAAAATCCCCGTCAATACAACAAGTGCTCCAAATAATTTTTTCATTAAAAACGCTCCTCTTCAAAACAAATATTTATGCAATATAATCTTCTTATATTCAGAATATATACATAATAGCACAGAATAATTAAATTTTAAACTAAAAACTTCGCCATTTGTACGATTTATTCAATAACACTTTTAATAAAAAAATACTAGGATACCCATCCTCTAATCAGAGTGGATATCCTAGTTTTTAAAATCGGCGAAAACGTTGATACCTTGCCTCAAGCAATTCATCTGTTTGCAAGGTAGAAAGTTCGGCAAGTTTCTTTGAAATTGCCGCTTTCATCTGTTCCATCAATTGCTCTTTCGGTAAAAAGGCCTCTTCATGGGTTTCAGCAATCACTTTTTCAATAACACCGAGTTCATATAGTTCTTGAGCTGTGATCTTCATCAAGCCAGCAGCTTCTTTGGCACGGCTGCCATCTTTCCATAGGATCGAAGCAAAGCCTTCGGGAGATAAAATGGCATAGATCGAATGTTCCATCATCCAAACCTCATCGCCTAATGCCAGTGCTAAGGCACCGCCGCTGCCGCCTTCACCAATGATGATTGCCAAGATCGGCACCGTTAAATCGGACATTTCCATCAAGTTACGGGCAATCGCTTCGCCTTCTCCGCGCTCTTCCGCGCCAATACCGCAAAACGCCCCTGCTGTATTGATCAATGTGACCACAGGTCGCTGAAATTTTTCTGCTTGCTTCATTAAGCGTAACGCTTTGCGATAACCTTCAGGATGTGGCGAGCCAAAGTTTCTGCGTAAATTTTCAGGCAGATTACGGCCTTTTTGAATACCGATCACGGTCACTGGCTTGCCATCTAAACAAGCAATGCCGCCAACAACGGCTTCATCTTCGCCAAACAGACGGTCTCCATGAAACTCTTCAAACTCAGAAAAAATGCCGTCAAAGTAATCCAGTGCCGTCAAACGGTCTTTGCTGCGAGCGAGTTCAACGATTTCGTGGGCTGCTCTAGTCATTACGATCCCATCCTTTCCGCGTATGCAAAGAAATCAAATGGTGGATTTTCTCCCGCAAGTTCGTCCGCGGAACGATTTGATCGACAAAGCCATGATCTAACAGAAACTCTGCCTTTTGAAAGTCTTCAGGTAGTTCCTGACGAATGGTTTGTTCAATCACACGTCGTCCAGCAAAACCGATCAAGGCTTGCGGTTCTGCCAGGATGATATCCCCTTCCATCGCAAAACTAGCGGTGACGCCACCGGTTGTCGGGTCCGTTAAAACCGTTAGATAAAACAAGCCAGCTTTACTGTGGCGTTTTACCGCTGCAGAGATTTTTGCCATTTGCATCAGTGACAAAATTCCTTCTTGCATCCGCGCACCACCTGAAGCGGTAAAAAGAACAACTGGTAGCTGTTTTTCGATCGCACGTTCAAACAAACGGGTGATCTTCTCCCCCACGACCGTTCCCATACTGCCCATGATGAAATTCGCATCCATGATCCCGATCGCTAACGGCAATCCTTGAACTTTTGCTTCTCCTGTGAGGACAGCCTCATGCAACCCAGTTTTTTCTTGCATTTGTGCGACTTTATCCAAATATCCAGGAAAATCAAGCGGATCTTTTGTGGTTACATCTGTGTCCCATTCTTCAAAACTTTTCTCATCAATCGTGATAGCGATCCGTTCCCAGGCACTGATTCGGAAATTATACCCGCAGTGAGGACAGACTTTCTCTGCCCCCATCTCCTTCGTATAAAGCGTTCGTTTGCAACTAGGACATTTCGCCCAAAGATTATCTGGTACGACTGGTTCGTTCGTTGGCAGCTGACCTCGATTAGGATTGATGCGAATGTAGTTTTTCTTCTTAAATAAAGCCACTCATCTTCCCTCCTATTGTTCAGGTGTCCAATTTGGCAGAAATTCCTCTTGTAAAAAGGCGGTTGTATAGTCTCCCGCAATCACTTTCGGGTGACTGATCAAGTCCATTTGGAATTCTGCATTTGTAATGACACCATCGGTCACTAATTCGGCTAACGCCCGCTGCATCTTCATCAACGCTTCGAAACGGTTCTCGCCGTGAACGATCACTTTAGCGATCATAGAATCATAATAAGGTGGAATCGTGTAGCCAGAATACATGGCACTGTCTACACGAACGCCTAGGCCGCCACTTGGTAAAAACAAATTGTTGATCTTGCCTGGTGACGGTGCAAAATTGAAGGCTGGATTTTCTGCATTGATCCGACATTCGATCGCCGCGCCCGTCATCTTGATGTCTGCTTGCGTCAAGCCTAGCGGTTCGCCACTAGCGACTTCAAGTTGTTTTTTGACTAGATCAATGTTTGTCACCATTTCGGTGATCGGGTGTTCCACTTGGATTCGAGTGTTCATTTCCATGAAATAAAACTCCCCAGTGTCCGCCATTAAAAACTCGATCGTGCCAGCATTACGATACCCTACCGCTTGTGCGGCACGTACCGCTGCTTCTCCTAGTTCTGCTCGCTTGCTTTCAGAAATCACCACAGAAGGGGATTCTTCCAACACTTTTTGGTTGTTGCGTTGTAGCGAGCAATCGCGTTCACCAAGGTGGATAATATTACCAAAAGAATCACCTAACACTTGCACTTCTATGTGTCGAGCAGGATAAATGATTTTTTCAATGTACATTTCATCGTTGCCAAATGCCGCTTTCGCTTCTTGCTGCGCCGAAGCAAAATGATGAGGCAATGCTTCTTTATCTGCGACTTTCCGTATCCCTTTACCGCCACCGCCGGCCGCAGCTTTGAGCATGACTGGGTAACCAATCTCTTCAGCGATTGTTAAAGCTTCTTCCACATCAGAAATCGCGCCTTTGCTTCCGGGAATGACCGGTACTTCTGCTTCGATCATCAAGCGTCTTGCATTGATTTTGTTTCCCATTGCATCGATAGTCTCACTCTTTGGCCCAATAAAGACGATATTGCATTCCTCGCACATCGCAGCAAAGCGGCTATTCTCTGAAAGAAAGCCAAATCCAGGATGGATCGCCTCAGCCTTTGTGACGATCGCAGCGCTTAGGATCTGCTGTACATTCAAATAAGAGTCGGCTGCTTTGGCAGGTCCGATACAAATCGCTTCATCGGCAAGCTCTGTATGCAACGCTTCTTTATCTGCTTCTGAATAAACGGCGACCGTTTGAATACCTAATTCGCGACATGCGCGAATGATACGTACGGCGATTTCGCCACGGTTTGCGATCAATACTTTAGAAAACATGTCTCACCTATCCAATCATGAAAGTCAATTCTGCTTCCGCCACTTTTTTCCCATCAACATAGGCAATTCCTTTGCCGATGCCAGCTGCAGATTTCACTTTGATTATTTCTACTTCTAAGATCAAGGTATCGCCTGGTGTTACTTTTTTTCTGAATTTCGCTTTGTCTAAACCGCCAAAGTAGGCAGTTTTCCCACGAAAATCTTCCAATGATAGCAATGCTACAGCACCTGCTTGCGCCATTGCTTCCACGATCAATACTCCGGGCATCACTGGTTCATGGGGAAAATGACCTTGGAAAAACGGCTCATTGATAGTAACGTTTTTCTTCGCAACGACCCGTTTGCCTTCTTCTAACTCCTCTACCCGATCCACTAAAAGCATCGGATAACGATGAGGGATGATTTCTTTGATTTCTTGAATCGTTAATGCGCTCATTGCTTTACCCTTCTTTCACACGGAATAATGGTTGATTGTATTCAACGA
Organism: Enterococcus sp. DIV0213h; assembly: GCF_051711285.1. Taxonomy (NCBI): domain Bacteria; kingdom Bacillati; phylum Bacillota; class Bacilli; order Lactobacillales; family Enterococcaceae; genus Enterococcus; species Enterococcus sp. DIV0213h. The sequence goes on along the minus strand of NZ_JBIOMH010000001.1, from coordinate 1,703,267 downwards.
TTTGTTCGCTTTCAACCAAGACTTCAACTAATTCGCCATCGACGTCACTGACGATTTCATTCATGACTTTCATCGCTTCAACGATACAGAGAATATCACCTTTTTTCACGTGATCGCCGATTTGTTTGAAGTTGTCTTTATCAGGACTTGGTTTCAAATAAACGACACCCACTAATGGAGAGACAACTTCTTTGCCCTCTAAGACAGGTTTTGCCGTTTCTACTGTGTCCGGTGTTGCTGAGACAGCAGGCGTTGGTGCAACAGGAGTTGGCGCAGCATTCGCTGCAGGAGCAGATGCAGGTGCAGAGGATGCACTTTGTAGCCCACTTGTCGTATTTTTATTAAAATAAAGTTCAAATGTCTCTTTTTTTAATTGAAGCTCAGTTAACGTCGATTGATCGAATTGGCTGAGCAGCTCTTTTACCTCATGTGTTTCCAATTACGCTTCCTCCCAACGTTTCAGCAAGATCACTGCATTATGACCGCCAAACCCAAGTGAATTACTCATGGCATAGGTCAATTCTGCTGGTTGGCTTTGATTGATAACAACGTTCAAGTCGATCTCAGGATCTTGTTCTGTCACGTTGATGGTTGGTGGAATAAATTGATGTTGTAATGCTAATAGTGAAGCAATGGCTTCGATTCCACCAGCCGCCCCAAGCAAATGACCAGTCATTGACTTTGTACTGCTGACGTATGGTTTTTTATAGTCTTCGCCCAATCCGTATTGGATCGATGTCGCTTCTGCACTGTCATTGGCAGGCGTGCTTGTACCGTGGGCATTGATGTAGCCAACTTCAGCCGGGGTGATCGATGCTTCTTGCATCGCCAATTTCATTGCTTTTCCAGCACCTGATCCATCTGGATTTGGCGCAGTCATATGGTAGGCATCACAGTTCGCACCATACCCTACGACTTCACCTAAAATCGTTGCCCCACGTTTTTGCGCATGCGCCAATGATTCTAAAATGAAGACACCAGCGCCTTCACCCATGACAAACCCACTACGATTTTTATCAAACGGAACGGAAGCTTTGTCAGGGTCTGATTCAGTGGTTAACGCCGTCAGAGACGCAAAACCAGCGATACCGATTTCACAGATCGTCGCTTCTGAACCACCAGCGATCATGACATCTGCGTAGCCATGCTTGATGTTCCGAAAAGCTTCACCGATTGAATGGGTACCAGAAGCACAGGCGGAAACAGTCGTCGTACAAATGCCTTTCGCACCTACCCGTAATGCAATGTTGCCGGCAACCATATTTACGATCGACATCGGTACGAACATTGGTGATACCCGATTTGCTCCTTTGTCATGCATCCGAATAACTTGGTCTTGAATCGTTGGCAAGCCGCCGATCCCTGAACCAACCATCACGCCAAAACGATCCACATCAATGGTTTCTGTATCTAACTTCGCCATTTCCATCGCTTCTAACGCCGCATAAATTCCATAAATGGAAAAAAGATCCATCCGCTTCGTATCTTTTTTAACGAAGTACTTTTCTAACGGAAAATCTTTGACTTCAGCGGCAACTGAGATCCCTGTTGCTTCTGCGTCAAATTTTGTAATCGGGCCGATGCCGTTGGTCCCGTTTTGTAAACTTGCTAAAAATGTTTCTGGGTCATTTCCGATTGGAGAAGTGACGCCGTATCCTGTAACTACTACTCGATTCATCTATTCTTCCTCCTACCCTTGCATTGCCATCCCGCCGTCTACACTGATCACCTGACCAGTGATGTAGGGGCTTTTTGCTAAAAAGACTGCTGTTTGCGCAACATCCTGTGTGGAACCAAAACGCTGTAATGGAATATTTGCCAATGATTGTTCTTTGACTTTATCCGACAGCACTTCAGTCATCTCTGTTTCGATAAATCCTGGGGCGATCGCATTGCAGGTGATCCCCCGAGCGGCACCTTCACGAGCGGCAGATTTCGTAAAACCGATCACGCCAGCTTTACTTGCCGCATAGTTGGCTTGCCCGATATTTCCCGTCAAGCCGACCACACTCGTCAAATTGATGATGCGGCCTTCTCGCAGCTTCATCATTTTTTTCAACGCGTGCTGCGTCATATTGAAGGTACCAGTCAAATTTATTTTGATCACTGAATCAAAATCTTCGGGTTTCATTCTCAACAATAATTTGTCATTCGTGATCCCGGCATTGTTGACTAAAATGTGGATCGGTCCGACTGCCGCTTCTGCTTCTAAAAGCATGGCTGCCGCTTGATCAAAATCAGAAATGTCCCCATTGATCGCTACACATTTCACGCCGTAGCTGGTGATGCGATCGATCAGTGACTGGGGAATTTCTTTTCGTCCATTTAAAACGATATTGGCTCCTTCTTTGGCAAAGGCTTCCGCGATGGTAAAACCGATCCCTCGCGAGCTACCAGTTACAAAGACGTTTCTATTTTGCAGATCCATAAATTCCTCCTAGTTGAATCGGGCTAGTGTATCTGCCAACGTTTGGCTATCTTCTACACGCGCAGTCTGTATTTCTTTGTCTATTTTCTTCATAAAACCGCTCAATACTTTTCCTGGTCCGATCTCGATGACTTGTTGGATGCCAAGCTGCTTCAGTGTCGCAATGCTTTCGTAAAAACGCACTGGCGATTTCACTTGCAGCGTCAACAGTTCCTTGATTTGGTCTTGCTGCATTGGCTGCGCGGTCGTATTGCTGATGACAGGTACTTGTAACTCATCAAAGGTGATTTGAGCTAATTCCTGTGCTAATTGCTGCGATGCGGGTTCCAACAAAGCAGTATGGAAAGGACCGCTGACATTTAAAGGAATCACCCGTTTGGTTCCAGCAGCTTGTAACAATTCCACCGCTTTATCCACTGCCGGCGCTTCACCGCCAATGACGATCTGCTGCGGCGTATTGTAATTCGCTGGTGTCACGATCCCCACTTGACTTGCTTCTTTACAGATTTCTTCAATCGTTTCAGCGGGTGTGTTCATCACAGCGACCATTTTCCCAATACCTGCTGGCGCCGCACTTGCCATATACCGACCGCGCTTTTGCACCAATGCGACTGCTGTCTGGAAATCAAGCGCACCACTAGCGACTAAGGCTGTATATTCGCCTAAACTCAAGCCAGCAACAGCATCTGCTTTGATTCCTTGCGCATCCAAAAGTCGCCAAAAAGCCGTACTTACCGTTAAGATGGCAGGCTGCGTATATTCCGTCTGGTTTAAACGTTCGTTTTCAGTAAAGCATAGCTCGGCCATATCATATCCTAGAATGGTGCTGGCTTGTTCAAACGTCTCACGAACGATTGCTTCTTGGTGATAGAGCTCTTCTCCCATTTGGGGGTACTGTGCGCCTTGACCGCTAAATAAAAAGGCTGTCTTCATCTTGCACTCCTTCATTACTTTGATCGTTGTCGTTGGAGAACATGGCTTCTTGCAGTTCGTCTATGAATCAGCAAAAACACGTTCTTAAAAAGGAAAGGCTAGGCTGTCTGCCTAGCCTTTGTTTTATGCTTGTTGTTTTTCTACATATTTAACTAGATCTTCAACGGTTGTGATACCATCTTCTGTTTCGATCTTCACATCGAATTCATCTTCGATCTCGTTAATGATTTGGAAAAGATCCAAGCTGTCTGCTTCTAAATCTTCTTGGATGTTTGTGTTCAATTTGATTTCTTCTTTTTCTTTTCCTAATTCTTCTGCTACGATTTCTTGAATTTTTTCGAATACCATGTGTATATTCCTCCAATGTGTTTTTCAATAGTAATTTTGTTTCGTGAACAAGTTATAAGGTGGCTAACATAGTTCCCCATGTCAATCCGCCGCCAAAACCTGAGAACACCACTTTTTGACCACTGCCAAGTGACAGTGTACCTCGTTTGATTTCTTCATCTAGCAATAACGGAATCGAGGCTGCCGAAGTATTGCCATAATCTTGCATATTTTGCAAAAATTTCTCACGGGGCTGCTTCAGCTTGCGAGCAACTTTGTCTAAAATACGTGAATTTGCTTGGTGAAGCAAAAAATAATCGATTGCTTCATCTTGTGTCAGATCATTGATCGAGGCGACCACATCACGCGTCGCAAAATCAAAGATTTCTCGTCCAATCATTTGCATACAAGCACTATACGCCGGAGCGTTTTGTGAAAAAGGATTCTCATTCGTGCGAAAACCAGATGTTAAGGACATGCCTCGCGTCCCATCTGCTTTTAAAGACTCTTTGAGCAAATGCTGCTCTGAAGATGCTTCCAACAATAGACCGCCGGCACCATCTCCGAATAAAACAGCCGTCGAACGGTCGTTCCAATCCAAGACTTTTGAAAGTACTTCTCCACCGATGACCAATCCTTTTTTAGCGCCCGTTCGAATCAGTTTTTCAGCCATAGACAATGCATACACGAAACCAGCACATGCTGCACTGATATCAAAAGCAAAGGCATTGACTGCCCCAATCGCCCCTTGGACTTGGCAAGCAACCGCCGGTGTATTGAAATCCGGTGTGATCGTCGCTACCAAGATAAAATCTAGACTTTCTGCTGAAAGCTGAGCATCTTGCAAAAGCGTTTGAGCGACGCGAATACAAAGGTCTGAAGTGTTTTCGCCAACAGCGACTCTTCTTCGTTTGATTCCCGTGCGAGAATGGATCCATTCATCTGAAGTATCCATCAAATTTGATAGATCATCATTTGTTACGATTTTTTCTGGAACATAACTTGCAGTCGCGGTAATTTTTCCAAACATATTCATCCATTATTCTCACTTATAATCTTGTAAAAAGTCATGCAGATTTTTCAGTGCTTTCAACAGTGCCTGTTCCTCTTCAGGAGACATCTGACTCAAGACACCTTTCACCATCTCACGATGAAAATGCTGATGAACACGATAAAGGAGTTTTCCTTTTTTCGTCAAACCTAGTTTGACGACTCGCCGATCATCTTCACTGCGAATCCGTTCTACATATTCTTTTTTCACCAAACGATTGATCGCGATGGTCAAAGTCCCAACAGTGATCGAAAGCTCTTTGGCAACTTCAGTCGTGGTCTTTTTTTTGTACATCCCGATGGCTTCGATGGTATGCATTTCGGTAATTGAAAGGTCTTTGAATTGAGATTTTTTCAATTCAGATTCTTCAATCACTAAGATGTCATTAAAGACGCTGACTAAGTAGTCATTAACTGTTTCTAAATTGGGTTCCATAACCTTCACCATCCGAATACTTTGATAATCAAATCATTTGATAGTCAAACTATATCGGAAGTTATTGAGAAATGCAAGAATTTTTTCGAACTTTTTTTATTTTTAAGCGCATTTTTATTTAAGCATTGATTTTCTAAGATTTTAAAAGCTGCGAGTTGACAAAATAATCCGTTTCCGTTATAGAGAAATTTCCTTTGAATGTCAAAGTTTATCATTGCGTTGCTTCCACTCTATTTCTAATTTTTTCTTGTCAAAGGCCAGCAAACGTTGCTCTCTTACGCTTCATCTGCTACTCTTTGAAGGAAGGAGAGGAACGATCGATGAATCCGAACAAAGAGTTTCTAAAAAACAAAGCAAATGCACTGCCTGAAAAGCCTGGTGTTTATTTAATGAAAGATCAGCACAACGAAGTCTTGTATGTAGGAAAAGCCAAATCATTGAAACAGCGTGTCGTTTCTTACTTCCGAAAAAATCAGCAGCATGCCAATAAGGTGCTTCGACTTGTTTATAATGTCGTTGATTTTGAAACGATCGAAACAGATACAGAATTGGATGCACTTTTACTTGAATGTCGTTTGATCCAAGCTTTTCATCCTATCTACAACCGACAAATGAACCATTCAGCCAACTATTGCTTTGTTGACTTGACGAATCATACCTTCACGATCACTCAAATACCCCAAATTGGCAGTTATGGCCCCTTTCGGCAAACAAAAAAATTGCCAGCATTGTTTCAATTATTGTCAGAAACCTTTCAATTGCCGACTGTCAACGAACTGACGCTATTGACCTTACGTAAGCAGCTCCCTCAAATGGATGCGTATCCCTTGGAAGAGAAGTGGCGGGAGATCGGCTGTTTTTTTGCAGGAAAGAAGACCGACTGTTTTTCACTCCTTAAACAACGCTTAGCATATCTGATTGATCACCTATTGTTTGAGCAAGCTAGTGTACTGCAGCGCGAGATCCATTTAGCACAAAGCTTTTACCAAGAAATCGTGAGGGTCAATCAGTTTATTCAAGAACCAGAAGTGATTTTTTCTATTCCCCTTGACTTAGAGGAGCCAGGATCACAGATGACTCAAATCAAATACTATCAAGTTAGCTTTGGCAAGTTGATCCAAACAAAAGTTCTTTCTCCCGAGGAAACATTCCAGCCACTCCCGTCAGCAAGCGCTGCGCTTCCCTTAGCCCCGGAAGATCTCGATCCATTAGGGATCATCCTTAATCACCTGTATCGCCAAGAAAAAGCAGCAGATAAATAAAAAACAGCAAGCCCAAGTAGGCTTGCTGTAAAGAAATGAGAAAGCGACGACGAACGTCCCACTCATTCTTATTGGATCAAATCATAGATTTCCATGGCTACAATATCAACATTATCAAATTGATAAGATTGACTTGATTCTGCTTCCGTTAATTCAAACGTTTCTGTCGAATTGTCATAAGTAACGGTACATTTTTCGACGCCTTCTTTTTCAAAACGACGTACTTGAACTTCATTGTCTTGCGCTTCGACCATCGCTTCTAAACGTTTGATGATAGCGACTAATTGCGAACTTTTCATTCGTAAGCCTCCTTTTTCTGTCCGTTATATTGTATCAAAACATCCTCTATCTTGCATTGATTTTTCGTATTTTTTTTGTCATTTTAAGATTTTTTTCCATCTTGCCACCAAAGTTTAATCAGCGCCTGCGTTCCGTCATTTTCGAAGCCTTTTTCAGCTAACTGATCATACAATTTTTTAGCTAAAGCGGTGCTTGGCAAATCCAATCTCATCTTCTTGGCCTCATCCAAAGCGATCCCCAAATCTTTGATGAAATGTTTGACAAAAAAGCCTGGAGAATAATCCTCTTTTAGGATACGAGGACTGTAATTCGTCATGGACCAATTGGCTGCCCCACCGCCAGAAAGCGTGTCAATCACTCGTGGTAAATCAAGACCGGCTTGATTCGCATAGACCAGCATTTCTGTCATCCCCGTCATGGTTCCGGCAATCATGATCTGATTGGCCATTTTCGTATGCTGACCCTTCCCTGCCCCTCCTTGAAGTTGAAACGTCTTTCCTAATACTTCAAAAAGTGGTTTTACTTGTTGGTAAGCTTCTTCATCGCCACCAACCATAATCGTTAGCGTGGCGTTTCTCGCACCAAGATCACCACCAGAAACTGGCGCATCAATACTCGCTGCTCCTTTTTCCTTCGCTGTCTGGTAGATTCGTTCTGCCAAATCAGGTGTACTGGTGGTAAAATCCACCAATGTTTTGCCCGTCACAGCCGTTTGAAAAATCCCTTGAGGCCCATAGTAAACCTCTTCAACATCGGATGGATAACCAACCATTGTAAAGATGATTTCACTTTCTGATGCAACTTCTGTTGGGGTGTCACACCAAATTGCTCCATTCGCAACGAGTTCATCTGTTTTTTCTTTCGTCCGATTGTAAACATTCACTGTATGTCCTGCAGCTAAGAGATGACCAACCATCGCTTGACCCATGACACCAGTACCGATAAATCCTAATTTCATGCAGATCCCTCCAAAATAAAAAAGTTCATGTCTTTAGTATACGCTAAAAACATGAACTTGCGAAAATTTTCTGTTTAATCGATCGTTCGGCGAAAGGCCTTTAATTTTACTTTGAATTTTTCTAGCGTCTGCTCGGTTTCTTTTTCGATGCGTTCTGTTTCATAATAAGCGACCATGTCATGGTAGAAAGATAGCATCGACTCACCGAAGCGCAATGCCGAGATCTCGTACATTTTTCTAGCAAGAACTTCGGGATCAGCAGGAATCTTTCGTTCATAATAATCAATAAATGCTTTTGCGAAATCCCGATCACTCTCATAGGTGACACCTAAAGACGGATCATCGATCAAGGTGTTTAAGTAGTCATTGCCTTCAACGACTAACGGTGTTCCAGCAGCCATTGCTTCCGTGTAAGTCAGTCCTTGTGTTTCTGATGTGGAGGCACTGACGAAGTAATCGGCAGCATGATAATAGATCGCCACTTTATCATTTGCCACTTCACCGACAAATTGAACATGGTCAGATAAAGCCATATCCACCACTTTTTCTTCTAATTTTTCTTTATGCGGACCTTTCCCAACGATCACTAATTGCGCATCAGGAATCTTCGTTAAAATTTCTGGCATGCCGTCGATGATTGCTTGGATATTCTTTTCATAAGAAATACGACTGAGGGAAAGCAGCATGGGTTGATTCTCAGTGATGCCCAATTTCTCCCGCAATTCTTTTTTCATGTCAGTTGTAATATCCGGTCGGCGAAACTTCTCAACTTCGATCCCTGTGGGGATGATCCGCATTGGTGAAACCACACCATACCCTCTCAGCGTATCGATGACCCGTTCACTTGGACAAACAACACCTGTCGAGTGGTTGGCAAATAGCCGTGAAAGATATTTCACGTGAGATGGCCGCAAGACCTTTCCGTTTGCGATGTAGTGCAAGTAATCTTCATACATTGTATGGTAGGTATGGATCACAGGAATCTGCAATTTACGCCCCACCATTTTCCCCAACATCCCAGAACCAAACTCTGTATGGGTATGGATCAATTCCAATTCTAATTCTTTAGCGATCAAATAGGCATACAACATGCCGCGAACCACGATTCGCCGATCTTTGAAGGACACAAACGGGACACTTGGCATGCGAATGATATCTTCTTCGTCCAGATCAGCATTTGGATCGGTCGTTGTAAAGATATACACTTTATGGCCTTTTTTCTCAAGCTCTTCTTTCAATGTCTTGATCGATGTCGCCACACCACTTACCTGGGGGAAGTAGGTGTCAGTAAAAAATCCGATTTTCAAAACGGTACCTCCAAACTTTACATTAGTTTCTTCATTCCGTATTCATCACTTTTGTATAAACCTCTTGTAATTTAAACCCAATTTCATCAATACTCTTTTGCTTTGCTGTTTCATAACCCGCTTCACTCAACGGTGGCAACGTGCCCTCCACGATTCCTTTGATTTTCTCAATAAATCCTTCATTGTTTTTTTCCATGTATGCATTGTGCCCATTACTTAGCCACCCTTTATAAACAGGAATATCCCGAACGAGCACATTTTGGCGGCTGGCTAACGCCTCAAGGACTACGATCCCTTCTGTTTCTTCATAAGAAGGAAAGAAGAATAAATCGGCAGCGGAATATGCGCCTTCGATAATGTCTCCTTTGATATAACCTGGAAACAACACATTTTCTGGATGGTCTTCATTGACGAGGTCGCGGATCTGTTTAGGAATCGTCATCATTGGTGTATGACCAAACCAGATAAACGTATACTCAGGCAACTGTCTAGCTATCTCTACAAAATCAAGAATGCCTTTTCGTTCAAAAAATAAACCGACGGATATAATGACTTTTTGATCTGGTAAGAGATTGAAATACTCGCGAAAGGCTTTTTCTTTCTCTTGATCCGGCTGATATTTGTCAAGATCGATGCCGTTTGAGATCGCTTCGATCGGTACTTGGATACCATACCCTTCCAAAAGTTCTTTCGAATAAGGAGTCGGGGTGATCAACTGATCGGCTCTAGAATAAAGATTGATCAAATATTTTTTATATAATGGCGAAAGCTGGTTTGAGCCGATAAATGAATTCCGAAAATCCTCTTCTGTAGAATGGGCATGGTAAATCACTTTTTTCCCTTGTCTTTTGGCTTTGTTGACCATGTGCATACTATTGATCCCATACGTGTTGATATGAAGGATATCATAGTCCTCATCATTTTTATCAAGAGTAAAAGGAATCCCGACAGATGTCAGTGCTCGTTGCTGATGGGCCAACGCTCGACCGATACCTGATTTAGCTAATAATTTTTCTCCTTCAAAATAAAGAAGTACTTTCAAAGATGATTCCTCCTTGGAAATGCTTATATCTGATATTAGTATACCATAGGCAATCGGAGACATACTCCTACCATGGTCCTAGATTTTGTTCCCCATTTAATCATGATACGTGAAAAACCTACGGAATCATAGCTTTATACAAAGATATGACAAAATTGTTCGTTTTCTGAAAAAACGAGCAGGCTATTGCAAGTCAAATCGAACAAGAAGGCTTCTTATAACAAAAAAAAAGGCAACAAGCAAAATTGCTTGTTGCCTAGAAATGATTAGTTTACATACTGTTCGATTAGCTCAACAACTTCTTCCATTGTATCGCAATCTTCTAAAGCACGTTTTGCTAATTCTTGCATGTCAGTCGTTGACAAGCGTTTCATTAAGCTACGTGTTTTCAGAACAGATGTTGCACTCATTGAGAACTCATCTAAGCCCATACCTACAAGAAGCGGCACAGCAGTTTGATCGCCCGCCATTTCTCCACACATACCAGCCCACTTGCCTTCAGCATGCGCTGAATCGATCACGTTTTTGATCAAACGTAAAATTGATGGGTTGTATGGTTGGTACAAGTAAGACACGCGCTCGTTCATGCGGTCTGCAGCCATGGTGTATTGGATCAAGTCATTGGTACCAATACTAAAGAAGTCAACTTCCTTCGCAAACTTGTCTGCTAAAACAGCAGCTGCTGGAATTTCGATCATGATTCCGACTTGGATCTCGTTAGAAACCTCAACGCCTTCGTCAATCAATTTTTGACGCTCTTCTTCATACATTTTCTTCGCAGTACGGAACTCTTTCAATGTTGCCACCATTGGGAACATGATACGTAAGTTGCCGTGAGCAGAAGCACGTAACAACGCACGAAGTTGGGTACGGAACATGTCATCCCCAAGTTCAGATAAGCTGATACGCAATGCACGATAGCCTAAGAAAGGATTCATTTCATGAGGCAATTTTAGGTAAGGAAGTTCTTTATCGCCACCGATATCCATTGTACGGACAACCACTGGTTTGCCAGCCATTCCTTCTAAAACTGCTTTGTATGCTTTGTATTGGTCTTCTTCTGTTGGGAAATCAGGAGAATCCATGTACAAGAATTCAGTACGGTATAAACCGACTGCTTCTGCACCATTGTTGTGGACACCTTCTAAATCTTTAGGCGTTCCAATGTTCGCAGCTAATTCAAAGTGCTTGCCATCAGCGGTAACTGTTTCAGCATCTTTCAATTTTTCCCATTCTGCTTTTTGTTCTGCGTAGGCTTTCCCAGCTTCAACAAATTCAGCTGCTTGGTCATCTGTCGGGTTGACGATAACGTCACCGATAATACCGTTAACAGCTAAGATGTCTCCCGCTTTCACTTTTGCAGTGATCTCCATTGTTCCAACGATTGCTGGGATTTCAAGAGAACGTGCCATGATAGCGGAATGAGAAGTACGTCCACCGATATCTGTTACAAAAGCTTTTACAAAGTTGCGGTCTAATTGTGCAGTATCACTTGGTGTCAAGTCATGCGCAACAACGACTACTTCTTCGTTGATCATTGAAGGATTAGGCAAAGTCACATTCAGCAAATGCGCCAAGATACGTTTTGCGACATCTTTAATGTCAGCTGCACGTTCTTGCATGTAAGCATTGTCATCCATTGCTTCAAACATACCAATATACATGTCAGTAACTTCTTTCAACGCAGCTTCTGCATTGACTTTGTTATCTGTCACGTTTTGTTTGATTTGACCAATCATCTCAGGATCTGAAAGAACCATTAAATGAGCATCAAATACTTGTGCTTCTGCTTCACCTAAAGTTTGCGCTGCTTTGTCACGGATTTGTTGTAATTCCGCTGTTGACTTCGCTAACGCATCATCTAAGCGTGCTTCCTCTGCTGCAGTATCTTCAACTGATACTTTTGAAAAAGATAAATCAGGTTGTACTAACAGGTAGGCTTTCGCAACGGCTACACCATCACTAGCAGCAATTCCTTTTAGCATCTCAACCATTATTCAGACAAACCTTCTTTTTTCATTGTTTCTACGATTGCAGCGATTGCATCTGCTTCGTCAGCACCTTCAGCAGTGATAGTTACATCAGAACCTTGGCCAACGCCTAATGACATTACGCCCATGATTGATTTAAGGTTTACTGATTTACCTTTGTACTCTAAGTTGATATCAGAGTTGAATTTGCTTGCTGTTTGAACCAATAATGTAGCTGGACGTGCGTGAATCCCTGTCTCAGCAACTACGTGAAAATCTTTCTTTTCCATATTGATCAATCTCCTTTATGATACGTTTTTTTGTGTGAAGGCAAAATTTCCATGCATGCAATGACACCCGAAAAAAATCGCCCTTTCAACTGTTAAGATTACCATTTTTTTCCTCGATAGACAACCGTTTTCTCTTAAATAAACGATTGAAATAAATGTCCTATTTATTTTCTTGCACATAACGGTAGATGATCTTCCCATTTAAGCCCGCTTCTCCGACAAAAGAAGACCGATCTTCCAACTGGAGCCAGACATCTCTAAACGCCAGGAATTCTGGCTGTTGGACAATCAATTCTTGGATCTCTCCATTGCGCAAACGCGTTATTTCTGAAGCAAAATCTCTGTTCTCCATCCTCAATTCTCACCTCTTTCTTTCTATTATAATGGAATTACTTTTTATTTAAAAGACGCTTCTGCTAATGAAAGAGCGGCAAAAATTTTTACGAGTAAAATTCTTGCAGTCTGACAAAAAGTTAGTATAATAGAATTATGGTCAGTAAAGGTCAATAACACATTACCTCGAAGATGACCGTTTCTATGCACACAGCCCCTTTTCTTTTACAAGTGTAAAAAAGCGCCGTAAAATAAGGGTGTTGGAACAAATATGAAAGGTCGTGAATCTATGCTTTGTCAAAATTGCGGCAAAAATGAAGCGTCTATTCATTTATATGCCAGTGTCAATGGTCAAAGAAAACAACTCGATTATTGTCAAAGTTGTTACCAAAAATTAAAAGCTCAATCTGGGAATGCTGCAGCTGCAATGGCGCAAGATCCTTTTGGATTCGGCAATATTGATGATCTATTTCGTCAAATGTCTCGCCAGATGCAGCAAGGAAATACCCCTTATGAACAAACCCCTCCGACGCAAACCGGCGGTAACGGTTTTGTCGGTGGACAGCCTCCACGCAATAACCAAGCACCTGCAGGTCTGTTAGGAGAATACGGTATCAATATTACCCAAATGGCTCGTGATGGCGAAGTCGATCCAGTCGTTGGTCGTGATTCAGAGATCAAACGAGTGATTGAGATCCTTAATCGTCGAACAAAAAACAACCCTGTGCTTATTGGTGAACCTGGGGTTGGGAAAACTGCCGTCGTTGAAGGGTTAGCCCAAAAAATCGTAGATGGCGATGTGCCACAAAAACTGATGGACAAAGAAGTCATTCGTTTGGACGTTGCGTCTCTTGTTCAAGGCACAGGTATTCGTGGACAATTTGAAGAACGCATCCAAAAATTGATTGAAGAAATCAAGCAAGCAGAAAACGTGATTTTGTTTATTGATGAAGTCCATGAAATCGTTGGCGCTGGTGCAGCTGGCGACGGAAATATGGATGCTGGAAACATCTTAAAACCAGCTCTTGCTCGTGGAGAACTACAAATGGTCGGAGCAACGACGTTAAATGAATACCGCATCATCGAAAAAGATGCTGCTTTAGAACGCCGTTTGCAACCAGTACGTGTGGATGAACCTTCTGTGGAAGAAACGATCCGTATCTTAAAAGGTTTGCAACCACGTTATGAAGATTATCATCATGTGAAATATACTGATGAAGCGATCGCAGCTGCCGCTACCCTTTCTAACCGATACATCCAAGACCGATTCTTGCCTGATAAAGCAATCGATCTAATAGATGAAACAGGTTCTAAGAAAAACTTGACGATCCAAATCGTTGATCCAAAAACGATCGAAAAGAAATTACAAGAAGCAGAAGAACAAAAACAAGCTGCCTCTCGAGAAGAAGATTTCGAAAAAGCTGCTTACTATCGCGATCAAATCAATAAATTGCAAAAAATGAAGGAACGCCAAATCAGCGAAGAAGAAACGCCAGTCATTACCGAAAAAGACATGGAACAAATCGTTGAAGAACGGACAAATATTCCAGTTGGTGAATTGAAAGAAAAAGAACAAACGCAATTGAAAAATCTTGCGGATGACTTGAAAGCTAAAGTTATCGGACAAGATGAAGCGATCGATAAAGTAGCCAAAGCGATCCGCAGAAATCGGGTCGGTTTAGGCAAACAAAATCGTCCGATCGGCTCTTTCCTATTCGTCGGGCCAACCGGTGTCGGGAAAACCGAATTAGCAAAACAATTAGCCTATGAGATGTTTGGTTCTGAAGAATCGATGATTCGTTTCGATATGTCAGAATACATGGAAAAACACAGTGTATCCAAACTGATTGGCTCTCCTCCTGGTTACGTTGGCTATGAAGAAGCGGGTCAATTGACGGAAAAAGTTCGTCGGAATCCATATAGCCTGATTTTATTAGACGAAGTGGAAAAAGCCCATCCTGATGTATTGCATATGTTCTTGCAAATTCTCGATGATGGTCGTTTGACGGATGCCCAAGGACGTACAGTCAGCTTTAAAGATACCTTGATCATCATGACAAGTAATGCTGGAACTGGCAAAGTTGAAGCCAACGTCGGCTTTGGCGCAGCGCGTGAAGGCATCACTCGTTCCGTGTTAAATCAATTGAACAATTACTTTACGCCAGAATTTCTCAATCGCTTTGACGGGATCATCGAATTCAAGGCACTAAGCAAGGAAAACTTGTTATCGATCGTGTCCCTTATGCTGCATGATGTCAATCAAACACTTAGTCATCAAAAATTGCATATCGATGTTCCACAAGACGTGCAAGAAAAACTGGTCGATCTAGGTTACAGCGCAACGATGGGTGCTCGCCCATTGCGCAGGACCATCCAAGATCAAATCGAAGACGGGATTGCTGAATATTATCTTGAGCATCCTCAAGTTCGTCAATTAAAAGCACAATTGGAGGATTCCGATAAAATCGTTGTAACTTCAGCCGAATCCTCTGCACTTCCTCAAGAAACACCTTCTGCTGAAGAGGAAAAACCATCGGAAACAGATGAGCAATAACGTGTCAAAACGGTGACCAATCCGTTCGTTTTGCCAGACAACCATGTTTTGCCAAAAAATTGGGTAATTCCGAGTTGTCTGGCTTTTCTTTTGAAAAAAAACGACCTATAATGTTATTAATAAATACATAGAATGTGAGGTGAGTCTGGTGAAATTAATCAACGTTACAAACAGCCATTCTCGACTAGTATTGAATCAACTTGAAAATACCGACGCAGAACTTGTAAAGGTTTACACCGCCGGAGACACGACCGTGATCTTTACCTCAGCGCCGAACCACAATGAAATTTTGCTGATCAATAAAAAACGGAATATTCGCCCGACGGAAGTAGAAGAAATCAAAAATTACTTCTTGAAAAAATTACCTGATGGCTCCTATGATCCTGCTACGATCTCTGTGATCCAAATGCCCGAAGTGGTAGAAATCTCCATCAAAAAAACGTTGTCTTCCTCACGTTAGCTTTGCCTAATCACGTGTATAAAAAATATCTATAAAAGGTGACTGTCGCAGCCCTCTTTTATAGATATCTTTTTTTGTCTTCTCTCCTCCTTCTTTCGCCTAGTACTTCGACCAACGCTACCTGATAGTCAAGCAAAAAAAGAGAGCGTTACGCTCTCTTTTTCAAGTATATTTATTAGAAATCATCGACTGGATCATCACATGTAGATTGTGCCAATCCTTGGTACTATGAACATTGCCAAAAAATGTAAATTTCTGTGACTCATTATGGATCAGCACGCCATCAGAAACCAGTATGTCTGAGTCTCCTAAGTTCGAACTAAAGTGAATCACATTTTCATTGTAAATTTTTAATAGTTTGTTCTTAATGACCGGAATATATTCAGGGTGGTTCAAAAGAGAAATACCAATGCGAATCGGTTCCTCTTTTTGGATAGGTAAATAAGATGCTGTAATCTGAGCGATTTTCCTTAAGAAAAGGGCTTCTTTTTCTATTACAAACGAATGGCGCTGCAAGACGGTCGCAATCAGCTCCTCCACCTCTAATACGCGTTCGTTCGTAGAGGACAAATCTTCAGTAGACACAAAACTATCCAAAAAGAGATGGAGACAGCCCCATGTATTCATCACTAATTCATAGGTAAGAAACGCTTCGATTGCTTTGGAAAGATCATACTTTTGCGACAAGACAGCCACAACATCGGCAGAAAATTCGACCAATGGATTCCCCGAGAGGTTTCGCAGCTGTTTCCCCAAAAGAAGTTTCTCTTGATCCGAGATCGTTTCAGGTATGAAGAGAAAAACCCAGAAATGATAAAAAATCTGTTCTTTCTCGATATCTTGCTGACTTCTGATCGGCAGCAGCTTGATCACTTGCTTTTCCCCATTGAGTTGCTTGATTTGCTCATAAATAGCGATGGAAGCTTCGTCTAATTCATTGACGATATAGCCCCTCAACACCGCATTCTCAATGATTGAAAACATAATGTCGTGCTTCACTTTTGTAGTTTTCAACGGCTCATATTCTTTCGCAGCTAATTCAACGCTTGCACGGGTGCGCTGATTGATGTAAACATTGCAAGCCATGATCTCAACTAAATAATGGTACATCCGCACACAAGGCTCTGCCCCTGTCAGATCAATGGAATCTGTGTTGTTATTGATAGTAATCGGGACATTTTGGATAACCAGCATTTTTTTCAGATAGCTGATCAATTTATAACAATAAGAAATACTAAAAATCAATTCTTCTGAGATGTCCACCATACGGGTCTTTCTTTTTCTTAACAAATAGGATAATAGACGATAATAAGGAGATTCTAAGAAATACTTCTTCTTTAGATTCACAAAAATATGCAGGCTTTGTTCTTCGTTTAATTCTCGTGACAAATAAACGGTTCTCTTTTTCAACAAAAAAATAGACTCGTCAAAGGTCGTAAACTCTCTCATATCTTCGGCGATTTCATTGATCAATATTTTCACCTGATACAAAGATTTGTTTATCGTTTCACATATTTTATCAAGAGACAGCTGCTTCTCCAAAATGATATTTCTAATAATAGTTAATTTATCTACCTGTTTTTTGGTTAAATAAAACCTATACAACTTTTCTATATACTCCAAAATTTTTTACCCGCCTTATTTAAAAAGTATCCTAGTTTCCAATTATAGTAAAATAAACTTAAATTTGAGCCTCTTTTTTCATTAAACGGACAATTTTAATAAAAACTTCAGAAAAATCCCCGCTTCTTTAAAACAGAACGGGTGAGAAAAACTTGTGAAACGATTCTTACCTTTTATAACAAAAAAGTGTTGGAAACCATTAAAAAGATCCTGTGAATTAGCTGTTTCCATAGACTTAGAAAAAATTCGTATTCTTTCATTGATTGGTAAGTGACTTGGAGAGTAAAATTATTTTCTAGCTGGACAAACTTCTTTGAGGAATCAAGTTCATTTCAAAGAGCTTGTAATAAAATATCTTCTCTTTTTAGCCAGCAATCTTTGTATTCATAAATGTTGATGATCGACAATTCATCACTCATCTCATTAATTGACCGCATAATTTCTTCATCATCCGAATCAACATTGCCAATGACATGCATATCATAATGAATACCAGATTTATCCACGCACTCAACGATATAACTGATGACATCTCCCCAAAAATGTTCCAATCGATGCGTGCCTCCTGCTTTTTCTAGCCTTGAACGTTCAGCGATACACAAAACGTTTTTCGAAGAGTATTGCAAGATGTTGATTTCCCCTAGTGATTCTGCTAAGTAGTCAAGAACCGATTGCCGATCATCCTCTTGATCCACAATTAAATTTCTCTCTAAAATCGTGTTCGTCTTGTTGCTGAAAAAGCGCACAGTCAACATGGTAGCATTCTTTTTTCCACTGAAATTTATTCTGGTTTGCAGCATTTTGATTCACTCCTTAAAAGAACTTTGATCCTCTGCTATTAAGGATATAGTAAGAACCAGCTGATTTTTATCGTCTTTTTTTCAAAAAAACTACAAATAAAATAATCATTGTCACTCTTTTTCTTTCTACTGACTAAAAGACCTGACGATTAGAAACAAGTGGCAACTTCATAAAATTGAGAAAGACAAAAAAACTCTTTCAAAGCTTTCTTCAAAGAGTCTGATTGTATATTCCTAAAAAATGATGCTTTCTATTAAAATCTAGGGTTCATGAGATAGCCATCCCACACAGTTAGTTTTTTGAGATTTCTTTATAATGAAACAAACATGAACGTTTATTAACACAGGAGTAACCCTTGATGTCTCTGTCGCTTGAAGCTAGAAGAATTGTAGGTGCAGATTACTAATTGAATGAAAACGTTAATTGATATTTTTTCATAAGTAACTTCGATATACCTATCCAATAGGAACGCATAAATAGAATCATACTTTTCAATCCCCACCCTACGCAACTGTTCATACGCGTAAAGCTACTGCCAAAATAGGTTCTTAAAAATGATAGAAAGTTGGTTTCTATTGAATTGCAGGTGTTCACTAAAGAAATATCAGACATGAATTTTCAGAACTGGTTTCTCTGACAGCGACTGGTTCAGAGCAAATTCTCAGAGACTACGAATAACATTTTTTTCTTTTTTTAGGTCCCATCCTAGTTGGAACGACAATTCTTTCAACTCTGAGAAGGCTTTGACTTAAAATAAATACCAAAATATACCCCTGCAACAAATTTACTTTCATAGTCATTATTACCGAATTGATAATTCATAGACAAAAAGATCGGTCGACTTGATAATCAACATCATTTGATTACTAGAATATTTAATTAAATTATTTTATAAAAAAATCAGATTAATAAAATACTTTCTACTTTTTCATTAAAAATAGCGAAAAAACGGATAATAACATAATACACCATCATTGTATACTTTATTTAAGCAGTAAATCATCTGCAAAAATTAAAGTGAGGTTTTATTATGAAAAAAGTTATTTTGGGTACTACATTGGCAACATCTTTACTACTAGTAGGAGGAATCACTGCGTCAGCGACTATTGGAGACCCGGTTACCGCTCCCCCAATCGCTGTTACTATCACCGAACCAGAAAATGGTGCTAGCTTTACATTTAACACCTTGACTTTAAATGAATTCGAAATTAGTGACGCCTTATTGGATGGAACTCAGGAAGGAACTATTGAAAACGTTGGTGGAATATTAACAAACTTGACTCGTGTCCCTATGAGCGTTACCATTAGAGTTTCTTCTGAATCTGATGGTATCTACTTCTCAGATTCACTGAAAGAAATCTCTTTGCCAGCAATAACTGCAGACCCTATCGCTCGTTCAACAGAAGGCGCGTCCGTTAACTTCACATTCAATCGTGAAACTGCTTTGCTAGACGAAGGCACGCCTACTATCACAGTTATTGCATCAGATACTCCTGACACTGGCAATGGCGATACATTTTAATTTAAAAAAAAGGATAGCATATGGATAAAATATCAAAACACAGAGACTCTTTTCTAAGAGTTTCTGTGTTCTTCCTCATATTGACAATAATCGCAAATATAAATATAAGTATTGCAACAGCGAATGAGACGACGAATACTTTAAAACTATCACTTAGTGATACCGAATATGAAACATCAAGAAATACTCTTACTTTTCCTTCTGATGTTGATAAAAAGTATACATTTGAAATTAAACTGGAAAACATTGGAGCTGGTGATTCATCAATAGCGGTCACTCCCTTTTCTTCAACTGCTATTTCAAGAGAATCCTCTATTTTGTACACCTCGAATACAGAGAACCTTCTCGATGATAAATACGACTTTTCAAATTATGTTACTATCGCTTCAGATGCTATAGACGAGGAGAATCAAATAGAAATTGCCCCTAATGAATCTGTTGGTGTCAGCATTACCATAAATGTTCCAGACGACATAGAGCTTGAAGGTACTGTAATGGGTGGAATTAATTTTAAGCAAATATTAGGTGTTGAAACAGCTGAAGATTCTATTAGTATTGCGTCTGCCTACGAGTCTATCATTTTTATCAACTTAATTTTTAGCGAATATGAGGATATTCAAGATATTATTTATCAAGACTTCTCCTTTGTTGCGCTTCAAGATACAGTAAATCTACAATTTTATGCCCTCAACTATAATCCTATTTTAGGCAACTTGAACAATGCGCTTTACGAACTAATAAATCCAAATGGAGAAACAATTGCCTCTGGCGAGTTAGCAGATTCCGTTCTTTTAACGCCGTTGACCAAATCAAGAATGCAGATCCCTTTAATAGACGATAGTGAACTTATTGAAGGCGAATACCGTTTAACTATAGAAACAACTAGAAAAGCGATCACGACTACTTTTTCTTATGAGAAAGAAGACTTGGATAACTTCAAAAAAGAGAACCGTCCAACGAACACTGCCGATGTTCAGACAAATAATCAAATCCTTATCTGGATTATCTTTGTTCTCGTTGCAGCGTTGGCAGCTGCAGTCATCTATATTTTTAAATCAAAAAGAAAAAGAGAGGGCTAGTGTTGTGACCCCAAAAGTTAGCTTTTAGGACTAACTTTTGGAGGTCGCTTCAAAGCTCCTTTTTTTTAGTACCACCAATTAGTCTCAAACTTATTCAGCAAAAGCACTTTTCACCTAGTATTAGAAAAAGATGTGCAAAAAAACCGCTCCTATTCAGCTAAGCGGTTTTTTCTACACTAGTTTTAAACATATCTTTTATCAAAAATCACTTCTTTTGTAAAAATTGTCGCTATCTCGTACTGGCACTCTTCCTCTAAACGATCCTCATGGACAGTATCATCATTGATATCCTCAAGTGATTCTTCTTGGCTGAATGAATCATTCTCTAATGAGTCTTCTTCCTCTGGGCGTTCAGATTCATCTTCAATGCCATCGTCTTCTTGCTTTTCATCCTCTTGGTCTTCATCTGTCAAGTTTTCGTCTGGAATCTCCTCTTTTTCCTCATCCGTCTGATTCATTTTTATATCTTTCGTAAAGGTCTCTGAATCATCAATTGCTGTAAACGTGACTAATAGGTAGTACTCAGAGTTGGCATCAAGATATTCCTTTATGTTCAATGTTGCAGCTACATTAAGAATCATTGATGCTTCATCAGTATCCTCAATCTGAATGATCATCTCTTCCGAACCGCTCACGCTGTTTAGTTCTGCTGAAAATCCTTCTCCGACAGCCGTGATCGTTACGTCAAAAGCACCTTCACTGCCGTTGCTATCGACAGTCAGCTGAAGATCTTGTGTGGTTTTCAACAAATAATAGTGTTCGTCCTTAAAGTCAATCGTGTTCAAATCAAAAATCAACGTTTCGGAAACCTCATCAGCTGCAGCCTCTATTGTTGGAAAGAAACATATCGCCGAAAATATGAATAACAAACTTTTTAGCACTACCTGGTCCCCTTTCTTCTTTCAGAAATCACTTTTATTTAAAAAATAATCATTCGCTTTAGCAAAATCGATAGATAGATAACTGTAAACTAGCAATAAGACTAATTCATTTTGGAGTCCCGAAGCCATGGTTCACCAACTGAAAACTTAAGCCATCTGTTAGAAGTGCTTCAAATGAAGTTTCAAGGGCTATAAACAAATCCTACACAGATATCTTCACTAGTAGCATCTGACAAAAAAAACATGTCCCTCAATCAAATGATTAAACGACCTTTATCACTGGCAATCTATTCTCTGCTTTTCCTCTACTTTCAAACAAGTGAAAATTTCCTGAATCATCAAATGTGCCTATGATCTTTTTCTATTCATTTCAAATGCATTTCCTTGTGGTCACCTTTAATACTACGCTCTTTTTCCGACTCATTTTATCTTCTTTTAAAAGAATGGTTATAAATTAGGATAATTGTCTGATCATTGGACGATTGCCCCCAATCATGCAACCTTCCTTCTGTATCAAAAGCACGTTTTCAGCAAAAAAAAGCCCCTTCTTATCCATTTGGATAAGAAAGGACTTTCTACGATCGTTCAATTAAAAAGAACAGCCTTACGTACAAAGTTGCGCATACCTAGACAGTCTCGCGGGAAACAGCTCTTACATCAAGCTCTTCAATTCGACATCTGGGTACTTGTCAGCGAACCAACGCATTGCAAATTGATTTTCAAATAAGAACAATGGTTGATCGAAACGATCTTTCGCTAAAATATTACGGCTTGAGCTCATGCGCTCATCTAAGTCTTTCGGATCGATCCAGCGAGCGATCTTGTGGCCCATTGGGGTCATAATGACTTCGGCATTGTACTCATTCATCATGCGATATTGGAAAACTTCAAATTGCAGTTGCCCGACAGCACCGATGATATACTCATCACTAAGATACGTCTTGTACAACTGGATAGCCCCTTCTTGGACCAACTGATAGATTCCTTTGTGGAAAGATTTTTGCTTCATCACATTTTTTGCAGTGACTTTCATAAAGAGTTCCGGAGTAAATGATGGTAGCTCTTCGTAAGCAACTTTTAGTTTTCCTTCATAGATCGTATCGCCAATTTGATAATTTCCCGTGTCATAAACCCCGATAATATCCCCAGCGACTGCTTCTTCAATATTTTCTCGGGTATCTGCCATGAATTGTGTCACATTGCTGAGTTTCATTTTTTTGCCAGTACGCTCAAGTGTCACGTCCATGCCTCGTTCAAAGGTTCCTGAACAAATACGGACAAAGGCGATCCGGTCACGATGGGCAGGGTTCATATTTGCTTGGATCTTGAACACAAACCCAGACATTTCTGGTTCATATGGACTGACTTCATCACCAGCCAAAGTTTTGTGACCGTAAGGCGCTGGTGCAAAGGACAAGAAGGTTTCCAAAAAGGTCT
The DNA here is from genome assembly GCF_051711285.1 of Enterococcus sp. DIV0213h. Classification (NCBI taxonomy): domain Bacteria; kingdom Bacillati; phylum Bacillota; class Bacilli; order Lactobacillales; family Enterococcaceae; genus Enterococcus; species Enterococcus sp. DIV0213h. The sequence goes on along the minus strand of NZ_JBIOMH010000001.1, from coordinate 1,680,274 downwards.
GCACGCCGAAATTCGTAAGGGCGGAACCAAAGAACACGGGTGTTTGATCGCCTCGTGCGATTTTTTCTGTATCAAAGGCATCGCCAGCTTCTTGCAGTAATTCTACTTCTTCTAAAACTTGTTGGAACAGCCCATCTTCGGCAAATGGATGATCTGCAGGAAATTGTCCATTTTCATCTAGGGCAACTAAACGTTCCCCACCGTGATTGTCTGGACGATAAAATTCGACCCGTTGGTTATGGATATCATACAGTCCTTCCAAGCCTTTCCCCATGCCGATCGGCCAATTCATTGGAAATGATTCGATCTCTAAAAGATCTTCTAGTTCTTCTAATAATTCTAATGGTTCGCGGCCATCACGGTCGAGTTTATTGATAAAGGTAAAAATCGGAATACCGCGTTTTTTAACGACCTGGAAGAGTTTTTTCGTTTGCGCTTCGATCCCTTTTGCGCTATCGATCACCATGACCGCACTATCCACCGCCATCAAGGTACGGTAGGTATCTTCAGAAAAGTCCTCATGCCCAGGGGTATCTAAAATATTGACCCGTTTGCCTTGGTAATCAAACTGCATAACAGAACTGGTAACGGAGATCCCCCGTTGTTTTTCAATTTCCATCCAGTCGGATTTTGCGAAATTCCCAGTCTTTTTCCCTTTGACCGTACCAGCTTGGCGAATCGCGCCACCGAATAATAATAATTGTTCTGTAATGGTTGTTTTCCCCGCATCCGGGTGGGAAATAATCGCAAAGGTACGGCGACTATCAACTTGTTGTTTTAATTTTGGATTATCCATTGATTTTATTGCTCCATTTCTTGTATTTACAATGCGAACAGTATCTATTTTAACCTGTCGCTAGTTTTCTGACCAAATCAGTATATCATGGATAAGGGTGATAAAAAAGCAAAAAAAGACAAGAAATCCCTTTGACTACTCTCTTTTACAGAGTTAGGCAAAGGGCGTTCTTTCCATTTGATGGAAAGAAATTAAAATGCTGGCAATAAGGTATCGCTATGGTCGTTTTCTAAAAATTCGCGAACTTTATCGCTAGTCATGGCACGGCGCAAAACGGCGATTTTTTCAGAATCTTGATTGTCTTCTCGAGCAACCAATGAGATAGCAAAGCGATCATCGATCGTTTTTTCTAAGAAAAGGGCATCGGCTGGTTTCAAACCGATTTTCGCGATATAGGTTGGGTAGTTGTATACCAAGGATACATTCGGTTCATCATAGGCTTCCGCAAGATTCAGTAAATCAACAGATAACCATTCAAAGTTTTTGGGATTTTCGGTAACGTCTTTAAGTGTTCCATTAACACCAACGCCATCTTTAAGGGTGATCAATCCTTCTTCTGCTAAAATCGCTAACGCTCGACCTTCGTTAGACACATCATTCGGCAATGCAACTTTTGTTCCTTCTGGAATATCATTGATATCCGTATACTCTTTGGAATAAAAACCGACTTTTGCGTTGTAGATTTTATCTAACGCCACTAGGTTTGCATCTTTTTCTTCATTATACATTTGCATATATGGTTCATGTTGCGCAAAGTTGGCATCGACCTCGTCATTATTCAGCAGCTCATTGTACTGGATATTGTCATTGACTTGGACCAACTGGATTTCCCAGCCATCTTCCACTGCTTCCGCTGCAACTTTTACGACATCGGTCATTGGCGTCGTTTGCGAAGCGACCTTGATGATTTTCTCTTCGCTCGCCTCATCCGAACCCGTACCGCAAGCCCCCAATACACCTAATGCCAATACACTCAATCCTAAAACAAATCCTTTTTTCACTTTCATTCCTCCTATTTTCGTTTATCAAGTTTTCTTGCTGCTTGATTGCCAATCCCTTGCAGGATAAAGACCAAAAGAATCATGATGATAATTGCAAAATACATGACGCCATATTCATAGCGTTGATAGCCATAGCGGATCGCAAAATCGCCGATACCACCACCGCCGACGATCCCCATCACCGTCGAATAAGAAACCATACTGACTGCTGTCGTCGTTAAAGATAAAATCAAGCCGCTTCTAGCTTCCACTAGTAAAAACGACCAAACGTATTGCCATTGACTGACGCCAAGGGATTTCGCCAAATAAGAAACTTCTTCTGGGACATCCAGCAGTACTTGCTCCGTCAAGCGAGCAAAAATACTCATAGCAACGATACTCAAAGGGAAACTGGCGGGAATCGGTCCAAATGAGCTGCCTAAAAGCATTCGCGTCAGTGGGATCAAGGCTACGACAAATAATAGAAACGGAAACGAGCGGATGATCGTCACAACGAGATTCAAACCCTCATAAAGAAATGAGATTTTTTTTCCACGACTGCGGCTAAGAAAGAGCCAGACACCTAGCGGTAGTCCTAAGACAATGGCTGCGAGCATCGAAATCCCCATCATGATCGCTGTTTCTTTCAAAGACTGAAGTAATTCAGGCAGATAATACAAAATACTCTCACTGATCGTCATGCAGCAAACTCCTCTCCACTTTGTCCACATAAGAGCTTTCTTTGCGGACAATTGGCTGCGGATGATTGACAAATTCCGCCGCAAAGACGGCATCTTCCAATACAAACACACGTTGACAAATTTGTCTGACTGCGGTTAGCTCATGACTAACGAAAATGACTGCTGGCTGAAACGTCTGTTGAACTTTTTGCAGTAAAGCAAGTACATCGGCTTTCGTATCTTCATCCAGCGCACTAGTGGGTTCGTCACACAGCAGGATTTTCGGCTCACGGATCAACGCCCGTGCGATAGCTACTCGTTGTTTCTCCCCACCGCTCAACTTGGCCGGATAGATATCGGCTTTGTCTTCCATCCCAACAAATGAAAGCATCTCCAACACCTTCTTTGATGATTTCCCCATTAACTTCAAGGGCAAATAGACATTTTCAAAAACGGTTCGATTGTGTAGCAGATTGTAATTTTGAAAAATCATGCCGATTTCCTGCTGCGCATGTAGCAGTTGCTTTTTGTTTAAGGGATCGATTCGTTTCCCGTCAAAGAACAGCTCCCCACTGTCAGGTGTCTCAATTAAGTTCAAAAGCCGAAGCAACGTTGATTTCCCCGAGCCGCTTTTGCCAACGACCCCAACAATTTCCCCCGGCTGAACAGCAAAAGAAAGACTATCTAGGACGCTTCGATCGTAACGCTTTGTGATGTTGATGGCTTCTAGCATCTTTTTTCCTCCTAATCAAACAGCAACGCAAGAAATTCAGCGTTAGTCATCTGATGGATAAATTGCTCGATGGCAATATCCTTTAGCAAGCGGCTAATGGTGTTTTGTTCAAAATCAATACCTCGTAGCATCGCTTCAAGTTCACTGATCTCTTTTTGTCCAAAAAAATCACCGGTAATTTGAATCGCTGCAATCTTGCCTTTGTTGACAGTAAAATCGACTTCAACGATCCCAACCTGCGCAAACCGGTTTCTTTTTTGCCATTCAAAAGCAGGCGCTTCATTAAAAATCCACTCATTGTTCGCGTAACGTTCTTCAAACAACGTTTGGATCGCTTGGCGATCCGCATCCGTCAAGACGATCTCTTGCTCACTGATTTCATCAATCGATTCTACTTCATAGATTCGGCAAAGGAGTGTGTCTCGAAATGCCTTGGTATCCATTGATTGGTATTGTTCTGCCAAATACGGTTTAATATTCGTCACACTTTTCCGTACGGATTTCGTTGCTTTAGAGGCAATTTTTTCTTGGGCAACGTGTAGGACTTTTGTTAATTCTTCTAGATCCACATCATACATCAATGTGCCATGAGAATACGTTCGACCTTTTTTTGTATACATCGCATTGCCAGAAAACTTTTTCCCATCAATGAACAGATCATTGCGGCCATGTACTTCTACCTCCTTGGCTCCCATTGCCGCTAAGCCTTTCATGATCGGTTGTGTTGCACTTTGGTAGTCACCAAAACTCGTGGCATCTTTTTTGGTGACAAAACTAAAGCTCATGTTGCCTAGATCGTCATAAACTGCTCCACCGCCAGATGTCCTGCGAGTCAACACGATATTGCGACTCCTTAAATAGTCAAAATCAATCTCTTGATACGCATTTTGATTTCTGCCGATTATAACACATGGTTTTTGTATGTATAACAGAAGACAAGGTTCTGAAACATCTACGTTATTCATTAAATACTCTTCAGTTGCCAAATTGTAACGGATATCATCACTAAGCATACGGTAAAATTTCATTTCAAGCCCCTCGTTCTCATTAGATTTCTATGGATATTCTCGCTTTTCTTACGGAAAATTGCAATCAAACTGCTTAACGATAAGATACATGTGTTTTTTTATCTGTTTTTAAACTGTATTATTGATTAGATTTATCGTAACCGTTTCTTACAAACAAATCAAGGGGAATAAGTAAAAAAAAGGAACAAAAAAGACCAAAGCAGTTGCCTTGGTCTTTCTCATTTCATTCATGCGGAACTTTAACGGCGAGGCTCATCTTCCTCAAAATCTTTGCGGAAATAGCGGCGTTCTTCTTCTGGTTCCACTTCGCCTTCTTCTGGATCATGGAAGATTACACGGATCTTCAAGACACGTGATCCTTCCATTTCTTCAGAAATCAATTTCACGTTATCCACTTCAAAGGAAAGTTTCTCTCCTTCATCTGGAATCATTCCTAAAGCAGTGATCAAGTAGCCTGCCATCGTATCGACGTCGCTCATATGCAAGCTCATATTGAAAGCTTCATTGAAATCATCGATCAGCATCCGACCTTGGATCACGTATTCTTTATCAGAGATTTTTTCATAAAGCTCTTCGACCTCATCGGATTCATCATCGATCTCACCGACGATTTCTTCAAGCAAGTCTTCTAACGTAACTAACCCAACGACTCCGCCGTATTCATCAAGCAAGATCGCCATTTGGTTTTGGGTTTTCTTTAATTCATAAAGCAAATCATCGATAAAGACTGTTTCTGGCACAAACAGTGGTTCTTGCAAGATCTGCTTGATGTCCATTGTTTCAAAGCCGTATTTGTAGGCACATTTCAAAAGGTTTTTGGTATGCAAAATCCCAACGACTTTGTCTTTATCTTCATTATATACAGGAATACGAGAATAATTTTCTGCTAAAATTTCAGTCAAAATTTCTTCTACTGAGTCATTGATATCCACCATAAAGGCAGAGGTTCGAGGAACCATGACTTCACGGGCGACTTTCGTATCTAATGAAAAGATCCCTTGCAGCATCTCTAATTCATCTTCTTCGAAGACTCCTTCTGTTTCCAACATATACCGCATTTCATCACGGGTCATCTTTGTGTCTTCATCGTCAAATTCCATTGGAGTGATCCGCGCCAATAAGCTTGTTGAAGCAGATAAGAACCAGACGAAGGGCTTTGCAATAATCCCGATCGTTCGAATCACACCAGAAGTGAACTGGGCAACTTCTTCTGATTTGTTCATGGCGATACGTTTTGGATACAACTCACCGAAAACGATCGACACATAGGTCAAGATCGCTAAAACGATAATGTTCGCTAAGCTTTTAGCCGCCGTTCCTCCACCTAATAAAGGTGCCAGACGGGTCGACAAGGTATCTGCCAGAGATGCCCCAGATAAGATATTCACCAAGGTAATCCCAACTTGGATCGTTGACAAGAAATTTGTTGGATTATCAATGATTTTCAATAATTTTTGTGATTTGACATTTCCTTCTTCCGCTTTTTGCTCCACACGGTTTTTGTTGACTGAGACGACTGCGATCTCAGAGGCCGCTAGAAAAGCGTTGATCAATGTCAAAACGATCAATAATAAAATTTGCGCTAGAAGCGACTGACTCTCGGGGTCAGCATTCATAATAGCATTCTCTCCTTATTTTTTCATATTCTAAAAAAAATCGTGGGCTTAGCCCACGATAAAATCCTATCACAAAGTTTTTTTCTTTGCAATAAAAAACACCAGTCATTGATTACTCGATCAACCGTTCTTGATTTTTCTTGATTTTGTCATCTTTGATCAGACGAACAATAAAGACCACGATCGTCCGACAAATTGCGTAAAACGGTACTCCTAAGAAAATTCCCAGCAAACCTGCCAGATTTCCAGCGACCAATAAAACCAAGATGATCGTTAATGGATGGATCGCTAATGATTTTCCGATCACATTCGGGTAGATAACATTTCCATCTAATTGTTGGACGACTAGTACCACGACACAGCACAGCAATGCGCGGAACGGTTCATCAAAGACCGTTACTAAGACTGCTGGAATCAAGCCAAGATACGGACCTAAATAAGGAATCAAGTTTGTGACCCCTGCGATCACCCCAAAAAGAAAGGCATAGTTGACGCCGATCATCCAGTACCCAATAAACGTGAAGGTAGCGACAAAAATACATTCGATCGCTTGCCCACTGATGTAATTGGATAGTGTCTTGTTTAAATCACCTAGCAACCCAACAATCTGCTCTCGTCTTCTTTCTGGAAAGACTGTTTTCAGATTAGGAACTAGCTTTTCTCCATCCTTCAACATATAGAAAAGGATGAATGGGACTGTAACGATGATCATCGTCGCGGAAGCAATCGTACTGACGATCGATCCTAAGCTAGTGGATAACCCACTAAGAAACTGCTGCAGCAAAGAACCATAAGAAAGATTTAGGTTTTCTAACTGCTGCGCGATATCGATTTGTTTGAAAAATGGATCATCTGCGATTCTTGAGATCCAGCTTTCCATATTTTTGGCAAATGTTGGAATATTTTCCGCCAATGAAGTAATCTGACTCACCAGATTAGGAATAACGCTGACGAAAATCAAGATGATTGCTGCTACTAATAACAATAGAACCAATATGACAGCAAACAGTCGTTTTATTTTTGTCGTTTTCATCAAAAATAGGACGATTGGATTTAGCAGATAATACAGAAAGCCAGCAATCAATACTGGTGCAAATAAAGTAGAAAAAAACGTGCCGATCGGTGCAAATAGAAAATTGACTTTACTTAACACAAACACGAGTGTCACTAAAACCAATGCTTCCAATGACCAAAAGAACAGTTTTGATTGTTTGAATTTGTCGAACAAAAGATTCCCTCCCTTTTTTATAACATTATAGTTGATTTTGTAAAAAAAAGCTTGCGACTTTAGCCGCAAAAAAAAAGAAATTTGTAAAAAAAGTGGTATACTAATAAAAATAACGGAGAAATCATAGCTGAGGTGAGTTTTTTTATGCATATCGCACAAACAAAAGATACGCTAAGTGAGATCTATTTGGCGTCATTGAAAATACGAAATCAAGTGTTCGTGAAAGAGCAAGGGGTTCCATTAGCATTAGAAGTAGATGAAAATGAGGCATTGGCTGTTCATTTCGTCTTATATGACGATGACAATGAAGCAGTCGCAACCTTACGTTTTTTACCGATCTCTGATCATGAGGTGAAATTACAGCGAATGGCGGTGCCAGCTGCTCATCGAGGTTCAGGCTACGGCAGGCAGTTGATCGAGGGAGCGGAAGCTTTCATTCAAAAACAAGGAATCAAAAAAGTCACATTAGGGGCACAGTTAACTGCCAAAGAATTTTACTTGAAGTTAGGTTATCAGCCTGAAGGCGATGTCTTTTTAGACTCGGATATGCCCCATATCAAAATGAGCAAAACCTTTTAACGAGCTGTGATTACTTAAAACAGCGACCACAAAACAGATCCTTTCTCTGTTTTGTGGTCGCTGCTTTTTATTCCTCTGCTTCAACGATCTCTTCAATCGCTGTAAGCAACGCTTGCGCCACCCTTTGATCATAGCCTTCACTTGTAATCACCGCTAAATCACTGTCACTGTTCAAATAACCTAACTCCAACAAAACTGCTGGAATATATTGCTCTCGTAAAACATAATAGTTACCAAAACGAGTGCCGTTGGAACTCAATGCCACTGAACTACTCAAACTGGAAGTGATCGTTTCTGCCATCTCTTTTGCCCCAGTATAGTAATAGTAAGTTGTCAGTCCTTGATTGCTGTTTGGTAGCTCTGAATTGTCGAAATGAATGCTGATAAATAGATCTGGTTCCTCCGAGAGTGAAGCTGCAGTAATTTCAGACAGCGCTAAATAGCGATCTTCGGTGCGTGTATATCTGACTTGAATTCCCGCTTGGGTCAGTACTTCGCCGATCGTTTGGACGGTGGCTAACGTCAAATCTTTTTCCATGATCGTTTGATCCGTTGACAGTGCCCCAGAATCTTCGCCGCCGTGCCCCGCATCAAGAACGACTTTAAAGTCTGACAATTTTTTTGGAGTCTCCGAAAGTGGAACTTCTTGGATGGATGCAGAATGCTTTTCAATGTAACCCGTTATTCCATCGTCAGTTTGGATTTCAACCATCTCTTCTGTTTGACTAAGTACGGTTGCCCAACTTCCACGGTGGATCTTCCCGATGACGGTTTCTTGACTTGTTGTCTGATAGATCGATACATAATCGTTCTCACTTTCAATCGCTGCATCGTATTCTGAGGGATCCACGTAAATTTGGACCATGCTTGCCGTTTGTGCGACCTCTTCTGCTTGAGCGTCCGACTCGGTTTGAGCCGTGCTTTCTTGGGTCTCTTCTTGAACAAAATGATCATTTCTCAACACAGCAAAACCTGCCGCAAAAAGTAGAATCATGGTAGTACCGATAACAAGCTTCCCTTTTTTCTTCATTTGCTTCCCCCACTTTTTTCTTGGTCTTTCTATCATGGGACTAGCAGCTTAAACAGAACTTAAAGGCAACTGCTAGAAGCAACCCTCTCACAGCACAAAAAAACTTCAACCGAAATGGTTGAAGTTTCTCGGGAAAAATGAGCGATCCGACCCATTTCACTTATTTTTGAGACAACTGCTTGTAGCGATCATACCAAATGTCCACATACCCTTGCGAAAAGGGTCCTTTGCCATTATTGATCCAATCTACTAAAATTTTGACATTTTCTTTCAAGATAAAATCAATGTCTTGCGGATATTGCATAATCTTACTGTGCAATTCATACTCATCCACATCTAGTAAACGTTTCTCGCCATCAGGAAATACTTTGATATCAAGGTCATAATCGATATATTTCAATGCCTCTTCATCAAGTAAATACGGTGAAGCAAGATTACAATAATAGGAAACCCCCTTTTCTCGAATCATTGCAATAACATTAAACCAGTATTTTTTATGAAAATATACAATTGCTGGTTCACGGGTAACCCAGCGTCTTCCATCTGATTCGGTCACTAATGTATGATCGTTGACCCCTATCACTGAGAATTCACTGGTCTTTAAGACCATCGTATCCCGCCACGTTCGATGCAAATTGCCGTCATGTTTGTAGCTTTGAATGCTGACAAACTCTCCTTCTTTTGGAACTCGCATAGCAACCCTTCCCTCAGCAAGAAAACTTGCGTTTTGTTTGGGTGTTCATTACACCGACATCGTTAATATTATAGCAATAAAAGAAAGCTTTGCCTAGAAATCTTTATCGAGTTTCTGATATTTCTTTAATTGATCCACCAATTTCTGCTGGGGTTTTGGGAAAACATAGTTTTGAAAGGATTCTTTTGCTGCCCATTCGCTGTCTTGTAACGTGAGCTCTCCACGTTTTCTGCCGTAAAATAAAAGGACGTGCCATTTCAAATGACTAAAGATATGAGTGATTTCGCCAAAATGTCGTTTTTGCCAAACGACAGGCAGATCAGGAAAAATCTCGAGCGCATCATCTTCGGCAATCAAATCCAACTGCAGCTGCTCCTCTTTTGCCCATGTTCGCTGCAGAGCCTCGTACTGTTCTTTCGTCACTTCCACCAAAGGAAAATGCCACATAGAAGCCAATAAGCCTGTTTCAGGTCGCTGCACGAGTAAAAACGAGCCTTGATCTTCGATGGCGCCTGCGATGTAATAGACATCTTTTGGCTTTGCTTTTTTCGATTTCACTGGAAAGTCTGTTTGTCGATTCTCCGCATAAGCAAGACAATACTGACTGATGGGACACTCTTCACATTTCGGTGTGGTGGGTGTACAGATTCGTGAGCCAAGATCCATCAAGGCTTGATTAAACTCACCAGGTTCATCGGGGGAAATGATCGTTCTCATCGCCTCGTCGAATGGTCTTCGGCTGCTGGCTTTCGCAATATCTGCTTCGATACAAAATAACCGACTGACGACCCGCATCACATTTCCATCGATTGCCGGTTCTGGCAAGCCAAAAGCAATACTGCCAATCGCTCCAGCTGTGTAGGGACCAATTCCTTTTAATGAGCGAATCTCTTCAATTGATTGGGGCATTTCTCCGTCGAATTCGGCAACGATTTGCTGGGCGGCAGCCTTAAGGTTACGGGCACGAGAGTAATAACCTAAACCTTCCCAAACCTTTAAAAGCTTTTGTTCTTCGGCTGCCGCCAAGTCTTGGATCGTCGGGAATTGTTCCATAAAACGATAGAAATAGCCAATCACTGTTTCCACTCGTGTTTGTTGAAGCATGATCTCTGAGATCCAGATTGCATACGGATCGTTGGTCGCCCGCCAAGGCAGATTGCGTTTTTCTTTATGATACCAAGTTAAAAATGTTTCTTGGAACGTCTTGATTTTTTCTTCATCCCAAGTTTCCCATTGCTTACTCATCCACTACTTCCTCATCTAAGAATCGTTGTATATCATCGATGGCAAACCCTTTTTGATAAAGGCCTTGCTTGATTTTCATTTTTCGTTTCATCAACGGTAACCGCTGATGCCGCCGCATAAGTCGGGCCCCTTCTCTTTGGAGCGCTTCATTTTCTTGGTCCTCATCTTTTTCCATCGGTAATTCATCCAAAATCATCTGAATGACTCCTTGATGAAAACCTTTTTGCATCAAATGCATTTTTATCTTTTGGATCATTTCTTTATGGCTTTTGTTGTGAAAACGACGCATCGCTTTTTCAGCCGTATGATAACCGACTTCAAACTGCATTTCCTCGGTATACAAAGGCAATACTTCCTGAATCACGGAATCTTTTAATCCTTTTTTTCTCAATTGCTGACTGATGACCACGGGTCCTTTATCACTCATGCGGACTTGGGTGCGAATGTAGCTTTCTCCGTAGTTTTTGTCATCGATCAAATTCAGCTCTTTCAGACGTTCAACGACTAAGTCTCGGTCTTGTTTTTCGATTTCTTTGTCTTTCAAATAGGTACGGACTTCCATTTCAGAACGCAGCTGATAGCTGATATAGTTCATGGCTTGCTGCAATCCTAAATCAAACCCCGCACTTTTTTTGATTTCTTTTAATTCTTCTTCACTCAGTTCCTTGCCTTTTAATAGCCGAAAACGGACCAAAAGATCTTCTGAGACCCGCAGCGTTTCACCTTCTGATGTCGCCACTTCATAAAATGGTCCTTTTCCTTTATTGATACGAATAATTGTATTCATCTTCTTCACCTCGCGAACGTACATTCTATTTTACCACAACTACGATGAAATTCCTTCTAATCAAGCTGAAAAAATGTGGTAAAATGAACTGACTATTTTATTTAAGGAGTTCACATGGCAAATACACAAGTCCAGCTTGGACAAAAACTACAACTAACGATTAAACGCTTGGGGATCAACGGAGAAGGCATTGGGTATTACAAAAAGTTGATCATCTTTGTTCCCCGTGTTCTACCGGGGGAACAGGTCATTGCCGAAGTCACCAAAGCATCTCCCCGCTTTGCTGAAGCTAAGATGACCAAAATCATCAAGCCAAGCAGCGATCGCATCCAACCACCCTGCAAATTTTACGACCGGTGCGGCGGCTGCCAATTGCAGCACTTAGTCTACGACAAACAATTAGACTTCAAAAAAGACCTATTGAAACAAGCACTTGAAAAATTTAAGCCAAAAGGCTACCAACAGTTTGAACTAAGGGATACTTTAGGCATGGATGTTCCTTGGCATTACCGCAACAAAGCACAATTTCAATTGCGTTACAACAGTCAAACCAAACGAATCGAAGCGGGTTTATACGAAATGGAGTCTCATCGCTTAGTCGCCATTGATGATTGCCTCGTACAAGAACAAGATACGCAAAAAGTGATCAACGGCATCGTCCAATTGTTGAATAAATACCAGATCCCGATTTACGATGAACGCAAGAACAGCGGGATTCTACGGACATTGATGGTTCGTATCGGGATCGCGACTGGCGAAGTTCAAGTCGTGTTTATTACCAACTCTGTCAAACTGCCGCAAAAAAATGCGCTGATTCGCGAGATCAATCAGCGCTTGCCGCAAGTCGTTTCCATCATGCAAAATGTGCAAAACAAAAAAACGTCCGTCGTCATGGGAGAGGAAACGATTCATCTTTGGGGCAAAGAAGCGATCGAAGAACGGTTGAATGAACTGACCTTCGACTTGTCCGCCCGCGCATTCTTCCAGCTGAATCCACAGCAAACCAGCATCTTGTATCAAGAAGGGTTAAAAGCCCTTGACTTGAGCAAAAATGAAACAGTCGTTGATGCCTATTGCGGTGTGGGAACGATTGGGTTGAGCGTGGCTCCTTATGCCAAAGAAGTCCGCGGCATGGACATTATTCCTCAAGCAATTGAAAATGCCCAAGAAAATGCACGCCGCATTGGTGCCCAAAATACCCATTATGAAACGGGAACTGCTGAGGAGCTCTTACCAAAATGGTTCAATGAAGGCTTCAAACCTGATAGCATCATTGTTGATCCGCCAAGGACAGGCTTGGATGAACGATTATTGCAAGCTTTGCTGAAACAACCACCGAAGAAGATGGTCTATATATCTTGTAATGTTTCTACTTTAGCAAGAGACTTGGTCCAATTAGCCAAAGTGTTTCACGTAGAATATCTGCAATCAGTAGATATGTTTCCACAAACCGCCCGCTGCGAAGTAGTGGTAAAATTGACTCGCAAATAATCATTGGCCTGACAAATCATCTTGTGATTTGTCAGGCCAATATTGTTTTCGTTGTCTTTTAAGCATAACGATTAATTGATTTGTAAGACGAGGACTTTCGTGGCAATAAAGGTGTCCCCTACTCGCTGCCCATAAAGACTTACCGATCGTTCAAGCTGCAGATCCGCACGTGACCCCTCCACGATTCGAGAATTATGCGATTGTGCATCATATAGAATTACTTTTATCTCAGTCTCGCTAGTAATCGTAAAGGATAATCTTTCCTCAGATGCGATTGCCATATCAAAGACTTCGCCGTCTTCCCCTGTTCCTTGAGAAATGTTCGTCAACTCCATCTCAAAACGATCACCATCAATAAGAATGAGTGTGCCCGTTTCATCTGCTTGTGCCAATTCCTCATTCGCTCGCTCTGCATCAGTCTGAGTCACTTGTTGCGCTTTTGTCTGATCGGTTTGATCGTGATTATTTTGGGTCTCGTCTCCACTTTGACTTGTTTGCGTTTGCGCTTGTGGCGTATTGATTTGGTTGTTGATCGGTACGTTGTCGTTGTTTGTCTGTGGGTCATTCGCAGCAACACCACAACCACTAAGTAATGCCACAAACAAGATAATTGCTGTTTGTTTTTTTATCATAAAAAACACCTTCCTTTTATTCATAGCGTAATGCTTCGATCGGTTTTAATTTCGACGCTTTATAAGCGGGCAAGTAACCAAAAATCGTACCGATCAGCATTGAAAATGACACACTGATCAAAATGGATAACAATGAGATCGTCATCGGATACTCTAACAGACGCAAAGCGATCAGACTGATCAACAGACCGACGAAGATGCCAATCAGCCCGCCGATCACCGATAAAACGATTGCTTCTGTCAAAAATTGCTGCAAAATCACTTTACGTTTGGCACCCAATGCTTTCTTCAAACCGATCTCTCTGGTACGCTCTGTCACACTGACCAGCATCGTATTCATTACACCGATCCCACCGACGAGTAAGGAAATGCTAGCAATTCCCCCCAGTAAAATCATATTCGATCGATTGATATCATCGGTCATTTTCTGCACTTCATCATAGTTGCGGATGGAAAAAACAAAATCCGAAGGCGGAATACTCTTGGTCAATTCATGGCTGGCTTGAACGACTGCTGATTCTAAGACGTCCGCATTCGTTGCCTGAAACAGCACTGTTGGCCTTTGGTTGAGCTTTCCTTCGACGAAACTTTGGCTGCCTCGAGGGATGAAGACATATTTCCCTGACAGTTGCTCCGTGTCAGAAACAGCTACGCCAACGATGCGAAAGGGCGTCCCATTGATTTCGATCAGTTGATTGATAGGATCACGATACGAGAAAAAAATTTCCGCCAAATCTTTCGTAATCACCGCAACTTGCTTTTGTGTCTGCAATTCGGTTTCAGTCATTGCTCTGCCAGCAAGGATCGTATGGGGCAAAATTTCAAAGAACCCGCGATCCATGCCTAGCACTGTCGTATCGGTTTGCTGGTCTCTATGGAAAACTGTCAGATTAGCTTCATAGAACAAGCTAACGTTCTTGGCGTGATCAATGGTCAGCAACTTTTGCAGCTCTCCTTCTGATAGTTGCGGGGCATAATCAGGCAAACGATCATTTCTGCCGCTTTCGCCCGCTAAAAAAGCACTTCTGGCGTCATATTCAATCCGCATCGAGTTAGTATCACCACCAATCAGTTGCTTTTTCATGTTCTCAGTATTTCCGTTGATGATACTCACAATGGAAATGATGGAGGCAATCCCAACAATGATTCCTAGCATCGTCAACAAGGAACGCAAACGATGCTGGTAGATTGCGTGAATGGCTAAGCGAATATTTTCGGTCATCTTGTGCCCTCCTCAACAACTTCACCATCTTTAATGACGATTTGCCGCTTTGCATAGTCCGCGACTTCTTGTTCGTGGGTAATCAAAACCACTGTTTTTCCATGATGGTTCAGCTTAGTAAATAACGCCATGATCTCATGACTATTAGCGGTATCTAAAGAACCTGTCGGCTCATCTGCTAAAATCACATTTGCTTCTCCTGCTAATGCCCGAGCGATCGCTACTCGTTGTTTTTGCCCCCCTGACAACTGATTGATCCTAAAATCGATCCGATCCCTCAATCCGACACTTTCTAAGGCGTGAATTGCTCGAGTCGTTCGTTCTTCCTGATTGACACCAGCATACAAGAGCGGTAAGGCAGCATTTTGTAAAACGGATAGTTTGGGCAACAGTTCAAAATTTTGAAACACGAAGCCGATTTTTTGATTGCGGATCTCGGACAGTTCATCTTCACTCATTTGACTGGTATTTTTACCATCAAGTAGATAGCTGCCCGTTGTTGGCGTGTCTAAACAGCCAATAATATTCATCAAGGTCGACTTGCCTGATCCTGATCGGCCCATGATGGAAACAAACTCGCCAGCATTGATTGTTAAGTTGATTTTTTTCAAAACGTGAATTTCGCTAGTGCCCTGTGGGAACGTTTTGCAGACATCAATCAGTTGGATCATTTGGTTTCACATCCATTCCTTCTTGGATCCGAACTGTTGGGAAGACGAGCACCACTTGCATATCCAGTTCACTTTCTAACAGATACATGGCTTCATCCGTTTCATCTTCCATGATTTCCACGGATAGTTTACTGATTTTATGGTCCTCAACGACGTAGATGAAGGGCCTATCTTCTTCATAAAACACGAAAGATTTGGGCAGCTTGATCGCGGTTTGCTCTTCCTCAATGCGTTCTACAAAACAATGGATGCCAATACTAGGTGGATCTTCACTTTCATCCAAAACGACCTCAAAACTAAATTGCGACAAATTAGGGTTTGCGCCTTGTTCTTCAACCACTACCGAAGGCTCTTTCATATCCCCAACTCGGGTGATCTTTCCAGTCCATCGCTGACTGCCGCCATTACGGTCTCTAAGTTCAACTTTTTGACCAGGCTCAAGTTGATTGCGGCGAAATTCATCCACAGTCCCTTTTAAAAAGAGCCGACTGGTATCAACGATCGTCATAAAAGGATTTTCTGGAGCCGCTTCACTTGCGCTTCGATTCATTTGTCGCTCGTCCACGTCTTTAACGATTCCATCAATTTCGGCTTCCACGACGTCTGAGCCATGTTGCTCTTTGACTGAACGTAGTTCTAATTCTGCCCGTTCCAGCTCTAATTCGGCATCGCCAATGCTGCTTTCCAAGTTTTGCGCTTCTAGCAGTAATTGACTTTGTTGCATTTCCAAATCGGTTTTACGATCTTCCAGCCCTTCTTTGTCCTCTTCTTCCGCACTGGCAATTTTTTGTTTCGTCTCCTCCAGCTGATTCGTGACCTTATTGTATTGTTCCCATTTTTGATTCGTTTGCCGTCTTGCTTGTTCCACAGCTCTCGAGCGATTTGCCGTCGCCTGTTCTGCTTCTTTAATGGCCAAAGCCCCCTCAGGGTTAGAGTAAACAAAAAGAGCTTGCCCTGCTTTGACTTGATCCCCTGCCTCTACTTTTTTCTCAACAACTGATCCTCTTGAGCTATCCACCTTGACTTCAACCGTTCTTGCTGGTTCAACGACTCCTACTAAGTAAAAATCTGCTCTCGGTTGCAGATCTTGCAAAGTTATTTGAGTGATGGAAGGTTCTTCACGACGAGCAATCCCCCAGGCACTCGTCCAGCCTAAACTGCCGATGATCAGTAAACTACTGATGATCATGAAACTCTTTTTTGATTTGTTCATATGCTTTCTCAAACATCTCACCTTCCTGATTGGTTAATCGAATGACCACCTTTATTTAACCATTGAATCAATTTCCGTTTTGAACGTTTCTCTTAATATCCGCTGAAGATTTCTTAAGAAAGTAGAATTTTTCCATTCTTTTTTTATTAATATGAAGAATTCTTAAGAAGAATTAGCTATTCGCTCTTACTCCTCTTTGCTATAATCAAGAAAGAATCAAGAACGAGTTAGAAAGGACTGTTTCATGCGTAGTAAATATTCTTCATTTGTCTTTTTTCTGGTTGGCTTCTTCTTATTGGTAGGAGCCTTATGGCTATTAAAGGAAACGAGACTCATTCAAATGGTGCTGGATAATTTTTTTTCAAACCTCGTTTTACAGGAAGTTGTGGAATCAAGTGATGGCGAAGGCGGGATGATCCTTGGTACATTTGTCGACTGGCGCCCTGTTAAACAATTGTTCTTGGCATTCTCCCTCTTTCTCGTTTTTGCCGTTACCTTGATTTGCTATTTTATCTATCGTTATGTTTCAAGGAAAAAAATTGCAAGGATCGCCGAAGGAATTCAGCTCTTTTTCTCTCAATCGGAAGCAAGTTCGACGGGCAGCCTAGCGATCGATCATGAATTATTAAAAATAAAAGATTCGATGAACCGCAATGAGGCTCTTTTAAAGGAAGAAACACAGCGCACCAAGGACTTGATCACCTATTTGGCGCATGACTTAAAGACTCCCTTAGCTTCAGTGATCGGCTATCTCAACCTATTGTTGGATACGAAAAACTTGACCAATGAACAAATGACGCAATCCTTGACGATTGCTTTAGAAAAGTCTGAGCGTTTGGAAACGCTGATGAATGAATTTTTCGACATCACCCGTTTTAATCTGCAAGACATCCAATTGTATCAACGGGAACTTGATTTCGTCTTCTTACTGAAGCAAATCCAAGAAGAATTCTATCCGCTGCTGAAAGAAAAAGAACAAACCATCTGCTACTCTGGACCAGAGAGCTTGAAATTAAAAGCCGATAGTGAACAGTTGGCGCGAGTGTTAAACAATCTGTTAAAAAATGCCATTGCCTATGCGCCTGATCAAACCACGATCACAATGCAGCTAACCGTGGACGAACAAGCAGCAACTTTTATCCTAGCGAATCAAAGTGAGCCGATCGAACAAGAACAAATGGAGGCATTATTTGAAAAATTTTATCGTCTGGATCAAGCTCGTTCAACCAAGACAGGTGGAGCAGGTCTCGGATTGGCGATCGCCAAAGAAATTATTTTGGCCCATCAGGGAACGATCCGAGCTGCTAGCAAGAACAATGAGATTCAAATGATCGTCACATTGCCTTTAGCGACAAATCAACATGAAAAAACGAGAAAGTCAGTTAACTGAAAAGGAAGGTCAATACGAGTGGAAAAGATACTTTTAGTTGAAGATGAAAAAGAAATTTCAGATTTGATTGCCTTTTATTTACGAAACGAAAATTTTTCTGTCATCACTTGTGCAGATGGGAATGAAGCTCAGGTACAGATCGAGCAAAACAGCTTTTCTTTAGCGATTCTTGATGTCATGCTGCCAGATATCACAGGCTTTGACCTGTGTAAAATCATCCGCAAAAAGCATCATTACCCAATTATTATGTTGACAGCTAAATCTGAGGAGATCGATAAGATCACTGGTTTGACAATTGGTGCCGATGATTACATCACCAAGCCCTTTCGTCCGTTGGAAGTGATCGCTCGGGTGAAAGCTCAGATACGCCGCTCGACTCAATACAACGGCTCAGATCAAAACAAATTGATCGTGAGGGAGTTGGAATTAGATGTCAATAAGCGAAAATGTTTCTTGCAAGAAGAAGAACTTTCCCTGACGCCCATCGAATTTTCCATTTTAAAATTATTGATGGAGCGAAAAGGCCAAGTGGTAAGCTCTGAGGAAATGTTTCAAGAGGTTTGGGGCGAAAAATATTACACGTCTTCCAATAATACCATCATGGTCCACGTTCGAAACCTTCGGGAAAAAATGCACGATACCCACAAGAAGTCCTCTTATATCAAAACCGTTTGGGGGATCGGCTATAAAATTTAACACAAAAACCGTCCTTTCATTGTACGAAAAGGACGGTTTTCTTGGGACTGAACACAAGTAAATCGAGAAACATAGAAAAAAGCCAGAACTGATTCTTTCAGTTCCAGCTTTTTTTATTTAGAAACGTGCAACTGCAAGCTTCTTTTATTTCGTAATCAAAGCATCTAAACTAGCCACTGCCAGACTCATCTTCGCGATTTTATCCAACAAGGCAAAACGGTTGCGACGAATCTGTTCATCTTCCACCATGACCATTGTTTGATCAAAATAAGCTTCGATCAATGGGCGCAGTGCCACTAAGCTTTGGTAGTTTTCTTCCATCGTTTGATGTGGGAACTTGTCCTCTACTGTTAAGACCGCTTCATACAAGGCAGTTTCAGAGTCGTTTTCAAACAAGGCAGGATCAATTGCTGCTTGATCCAATTCGGCTTTTTTCGCTAAATTGATCACCCGTGTCAAAGCTTCCATCGATGGTTTGAAGTCGTTGTCCTGCAGATGTTCTCTTAACATTTGAGCCGTTTCAAACAACGTACTGATGTCTGCTTGACGTGCGCCTAAGACAGCTTCGATGACATCATGACGCGTATTTTTGCTGAGTAAGAATTGACGCAGACGACCTTTGACAAAATCGGTCACTTGTTCTTGACCAGCGGCAAGTTGAATCCCAAAAACTTCTGGTTGAGCATTAATGGCTTCACGAATTTCTTCTTGCAACTGAGCAAATGGGAAGTACCAGCGCTTTTCAGCTAAGATGCGAATAATCCCGTAGGTTTGACGGCGTAAAGCATAAGGATCGTTTGAACCGCTTGGAACCATATCAACAGCGAAGAAAGCAAGTAAGCTGTCTAATTTATCCGCAATCGCTAAAACAGCCCCGATTTTTGATTGTGGCAGCTCGCCTTCTGCTGAGATCGGCATGTAGTGTTCACGAATCGCTTGGGCAACTGCTGGTTTCTCTCCTTGGATCAGGGCATATTTTTCCCCCATGATCCCTTGCAACTCAGGGAATTCCCCTACCATATTGGTCACTAAATCAAATTTATAGATTTGAGCTGCCCGTTGAAGGTCGGTCAGTTCTTCTTGTGTTAAACCAACGGTCTTCCCGATGATTTGCGCTGCTAGTCCGACACGTTGCATTTTTTCATATAAGCTGCCGATTTTTTCGTGGAAGGTGACTTGCTTAAGTTTTTCTACGCAATGGTCAATGGTCAGCTTTTTGTCTTCATTGTAGAAAAACTCAGCATCTTCTAGACGAGCGGTCAGGACTTTTTGGTTTCCTTTGATGACATTATCGATCTTCACAGCATCCCCATTGCGGGCAGAGATGAAGTGCGGCAGCAATTCTCCGTCAAGGGTGCGGACATCGAAGTAACGTTGATGTTCTTTCATAGAAGTAACTAATACTTCTTCAGGGACAGAAAGATATTTTTCTTCAAAGTCCCCTACAAAGGCTGTTGGGTATTCAACTAGATTTGTCACTTCTTCTAGTAAGTCTTCATCTAAATCGATCCGCCAGTTGTTTTCTTGAGCGATCGCATTGATTTGTGCGGTGATCATTTGTTGACGTTCGCTTGGATCAGCGATGACAAATTGATGCTTCATTTTTTCCAAATAGTCGTCCGCATGATCAAACGTGACCGCCTCACCTAAGAAACGATGACCTTTTGACTCGCGACCGGTAACAATATCAAGGATTTGGAAAGGAATGACTTGCTCACCAAAGAGCGCTACGATCCAATGAATTGGTCGGATATATTCAAAATCGTAGTCTGCCCAGTGCATCGTTACTGGGAACGTCAAACTCGTGATTACTTCCTGCAATCCTTTCAATACCTCAACGGTTGGTTGACCTTGGGTATGTTTTGTTACATAGACATACTCAACACCTTTTAATTCACGGAAGGTGATGTCATCGGTTGTCAATCCTTGTCCACGAACAAACCCTTGAGCTGCTTTCGACCAATTGCCTGCTTCATCTAACGCGATTTTTTTCGCTGGTCCTTTGACCTCTTCTTGCGTATCCGCTTGTTTTTCAGGAATACCGGTGACATAGACAGCCAAGCGGCGAGGTGTGGAATAGGCTTCGATCGTTGTATAAGGCAATGCATGAGCATCTAAGAAAGCTGCCGTTTTTTCTTGTAATTGTTTCATACTTGGGGTTACGACATGCGCAGGTAATTCCTCTAAGCCGATTTCTAATAATAGGTTTTGTGCCATCTTATTTTCCCTCCTCAATCAGTTTTTGCGCCACTTCTGGATCAAGCAATGGATAACCGAGATTTTTCCGTTCTGCTACAAATAGTTTTGCTACTTGACGTGCCATGTTACGGATACGTGCGAGGTACCCAGCACGTTCAGTGACGGAGACTGCGCCACGTGCATCCAACAAATTGAAGGTATGGCTGCATTTTAAGATATAGTCGTAAGCTGGATGAACTAAGCGTTCATCGATACAGCGTTTTGCTTCTTTTTCAAAACGATCGAAGTTCCCTAAAAGCAAGTCTTGGTCACTGACTTCAAAGGAATATTTTGAATGTTCATACTCAGGTTGGCGGAAAATCTCACCATATTTGACACCTGCAGACCATTCAAGATCGTAGACACTTTCAACTTCTTGAATATAAGATGCCAGACGTTCTAAGCCGTAAGTGATCTCTGATGTCACTGGCTTACATGCTAAGCCGCCGACTTGTTGGAAGTACGTAAACTGAGTGATCTCCATCCCGTCTAACCACACTTCCCAACCAAGACCTGCACAACCCATCGAAGGATTTTCCCAGTTATCTTCGACAAAACGAATATCATGTTCTAATGGATCGATCCCTAAAAGACGCAGGCTTTCTAAATAAAGCTCTTGGATATTTTCAGGAGAAGGCTTCATCACGACTTGGAACTGGTGGTGCTGATACAAACGATTTGGGTTTTCCCCGTAGCGGCCATCAGCTGGACGGCGAGAAGGTTCTACGTAAGCGGCGTTCCATGGTTCTGGACCGATTGCACGTAAAAATGTGTATGGGCTCATGGTCCCAGCCCCTTTTTCTGTATCATAGGCCTGCATCAGCATACAGCCGTTTTCAGACCAGAATTTTTGCAGGGTCAAAATCATCTCTTGCACAGTTAGTTTACTCATCTTTTTCTTCCTTTCTTATAACGCATTGACAACAGGATAAAATTCGACAACTGATCCAGGGATCAATTTCACTTCGACCACGACATCTGCTTCTAAAACATCCGATAAGTCGTAAAGCATTTGGTCTGGACTCGTTGTAAATTCATGTAAAAGCTGTTCATCCTTTAAAAGGCGAACTTGCAATGGAATACTTGCTAATACTTTGAGCTTTTTTTCGGTAAACGCACTTGCTGGAATCGTCATATCAAATAACATAAAAACCCTCCTTTGTTTTTGGCTATTCTTGGTGTGAAACATAAAAAAGTCCCTATATCTATACACTTTGTATAGATATAGGGACGATAAATTCGCGGTTCCACCCTACTTCCGACAAGTCGGCAGCTTCATTGATCATGCTCACGGACGCCTGCGAAATAAGGTTCCAACTTGGCTTTCACTCTCCCAAGTTCGCTTCATGGAATGGTCTTCTTTCTTTCTTCCGATCATAGCACGGATTCGATTACCCTTATGATAGTAGTTGAAGCTAGGGTTTGTCAATGATTAATTTGAACTTTTATGCTTCTGGACCTAAATCCGCCTGATCATGAAAGACGATCTCATCAGCGATTTTCCCATCACTTTCAAAAACGATGATCTCATTCATTCCGATTTTTAAAAACGGTGCTGGGACGTACAAGCGCTGCTGCGGTCCTTTTTCCCAAAAACGGCCGATCGTATGACCATTGACTTGGACAAACCCTTTACCCCAGCCTGGCAATTCGATAAAAGTATCTGCACATTCATCAAAAGCACATTCAAAGCGTGAGAAACTTGGTTGTCCTTTTTGCCATTTTCCTTGGAAATCAATGGCATGCAAATTATCCATCGGTAAGGGATAGATTTCCCAGTTGCTTTGGAAGGCACCATTGATGATCACACCGTCTTTGATGCCTTTGTGCTGATGGTTCATTTTTACGGAATAATTGACCCGCCCCATATTCTCCACTAAGATCCCCAACTCGTTTTCTGATTCTGATAAATCGAAACTGTAGGTTTGACCGATTTCTTGATCGTAATCGATGCGCAAAAGTTCCTGGTTGATAAACGTATGGGCACGATCCATCGTATTGATCAGACGGTAGTCGGCAATCTTCCGAGCAGGCCCAATCAGTGAGCGATAATAGATATAACCTGTCGCTTGATTGCAGGCTTCCATCGATAACGGGTAATTACTTATAATCGGTTGACTGATCGTGTCGATCGTCGAAAACAAGGAGACTCGTTCTTTCACTGAGAATGTTCCATAAGCTTTTCGCTCAATTTTCATACTCAAGGGAAACTCAGGAATTTCCGCATAGTCAGCGATCACCTTTTTGAAGGCTTGGTATTTGGCAGTAGGTTCTCCCCATTCTGTCAACAAGGCATCGTAATCATAGCTAGTGACATCCGGCGCTAAGCGTTCATAATAGTTTGACCCGTTCATAAAGCCAAAGTTGGTCCCGCCATGAAACATATAGATATTGACAGAACCTAATGCTAAACAATCCTGCAATTCCTTTACTGCATCTTGTGTTGAGGTCGTATGGTGCTGGCCGTCACCCCAGGCATCAAACCAGCCGATCCAAAATTCCATGACCATCAGTGGCCGTTTTTCTCCGTGAAATCTTCGAAGTTTTTCAAAGTTTTCCTTGATGTTGGAGCCGCAGTTGA
Organism: Enterococcus sp. DIV0213h; assembly: GCF_051711285.1. Lineage (NCBI taxonomy): Bacteria > Bacillati > Bacillota > Bacilli > Lactobacillales > Enterococcaceae > Enterococcus > Enterococcus sp. DIV0213h. The sequence goes on along the minus strand of NZ_JBIOMH010000001.1, from coordinate 1,656,744 downwards.
TCGTAGGCAATGCCAAGTCTTTGATACTGCCGTTTTCTAGCATATCGTGCCAAGGTCCGTCGGAGGTCACTAACGGCGTTTCTACACCATGCTGCCGCATCGCAGCCACCATTTTCCGCAAATACTCTTTATCATTGGCATAGCTGCCGTATTCATTTTCTACTTGCATCATTATAATCGGACCGCCTTGGGTGATCTGCAGATCCCGCACTTGTGGAAACAAATGGGCGAAATAACGAGTGATTTTTTCCATAAATGGGGGATAATCAAACCGAAGCTTCATCATAGGATCTTGCAATAGCCAATAAGGCAGTCCCCCAAATTCCCACTCCGCACAAATATAAGGTGCTGGTCGCAAAATGACATAAAGCCCTACTTCTTGTGCCGTTTGGATAAATCGCCGCAAATCAAGGATCCCATCAAATTGATAGACACCTTCCTGTGCTTCATGAAGATTCCAAGGAACATAGGTTTCAACGGTATTACAGCCCATCAAGCGTAGTTTCTCTAAACGATCTTGCCAATATTCAGGAACGACACGAAAATAATGGATCGCTCCAGAGATCACTTTCAAAGGCTTGTTGTCTAAATAAAAGTCATCTTCAATAGCAAAAGTTCGCATCAGTTACGCTCCTCTTTGACGATATAGGTGGTGTATTGCGTCAGCATCATTTCTGAAGAAAGAACCTCGCCCGTCAGAAGATCCGTTTTTCCAACAAACATTTCTGGCAGCGGTTGTGCTTCTTCGTGGAAATTGATGATGACAAAAAATTTCGCCTCTGCATTTTCACGACAGGCAATTTCTAGTTTTGTTGCCTCCTCGATCACTGGGGTAATATCGGACTCTTCGACGATTGTTTTGAAAAGCTGATCTTGCAGCTGATCTTCCAACTGTCCACCAAAGTAATAGACGGTTCCATCGCCAAATGTATTTTTGGTCACTGCCGGCATTCCTGCATAGAAATTGCTCGTGTAATGCGCTAGCGCTTCGGCGTTTTCTAAATGGATCAAATCGCTGACTAAATTACTTGTTCCTGTAAGTTCTTCATTAACTAACGAAACCCCGTTTGATTGTTCTGGCGCTAATGCATCGATTTCTTCCACCCAGATGCCAGCTAACTCCCGCAAGGGGCCAGGGTAACCGCCTAAGTGAACATTGTCTGATTGATCAACGATGCCGCTCATATACGTTGTAAGTAAAGCACCGCCTTGCATAACGAAATCAGTTAGCCGCTCTTGCATCCCTTCTTTGATCATGTACAGAACCGGAGCTGCGACTAGCTTGTATTTTGATAAGTCAGCATCCACGGGAACCAAATCGACCGCAATATTTTGTTCGTAAAAATAGCGATAGTAGCGATGGATCTGTTCCACATATTTCAGGTCAACGGTTGGACCACTCGTATATTCTAAAGCCCAATAATTGTCCCAATCGAAAATCACAGCAACCTGTGCTTGGGTTTGCGTGCCAATGATGTCTGAAAGCTGCGCTAATTCAGCCCCAAGAGCTGCTGTTTCTCGGAAAACCCGCGTGTCTTCATGACCGACATGTTCGATGACCGCACCATGGAATTTCTCACAAGCACCAATGGAACGTCGCAATTGGAAGTATTGGATCGTATCTGCCCCATGAGCAATCGTTTGATAGCTTTGCGCTCGCATCTGTCCTGGTTTTTTTAATGAATTATAAGGCTGCCAGTTTTGTTGGGAAGGTGTTTGTTCCATCAGCATAAAGGGTTGCTGTTTTAACCCGCGCATCAAATCATGGGTCATGGCTACTAAGCTCCATGGCGTATTGTACGATGGATAATTATCCCACGAAACCAAATCCATTTCCTTTGCCCACTTGAAATAATCCAATCCTTTAAAGGTTCCCATCAAATTCGTTGTAATCGGTGTTGTGGGATCGATTTTCCGAATAGCGTCCCGCTCCATCATGTAGTTTTTTAAAAGACTATCCGAGTTGAACCGCCGGTAGTCAATAGAAATTCCTGCAAATGCCGTCTTGTCATAGCCGATTCCTTCTGACAGCGCATTTGGCAACACGATTTCATCCCATTCATACACGGTATGACCCCAAAATTCCATATTCCAGGCTTTATTCAGTGCTTCGATCGTATGATATTTATCCTTTAACCAGACACGAAACGCTTTTTCACAGTTGTCGCAATAACATTCGCCGCCGTATTCATTATTGATGTGCCAACAAGTCACTTGTGGATTTTCGCCGTAACGTTCGGCTAATTTCGTTGCCAAGCGTTCTGCGTATTTTTGATAAACCAAACTGTTGGGACAGGCATTGTGCCGTTGCCCAAACTTATGATGGCGTCCATCATAATCGGTGCGAGCGACTTCTGGATACTTCTTAAACATCCAAGCTGGCAAAGCAGCTGTGGAAGTGGCTAAGACGATGTCGAAACCTTCCGTACTTAATTTTTCGATGATTTGATCCAATTCCTCAAAATCATAACAATTTTCAGAGGGTTGGATCTTTGCCCATGAAAAAACATTGACGGTCGCGCTATTGATACTTGCTTTTTTAAAGATCCGAATGTCTTCTTCCCAAATCTCTTTCGGCCACTGATTTGGATTATAATCGCCGCCAAATAGAATTCTATCAAAAAATTTTGTCATGTAAGTGAACGCTCCTTTAAAATAAAATGATTTCTACTCTCTTATTGTAAGGCTTTTCATTCTGTTGTAGTATAATACATGAAACACTATTTTATAACTTTTCGAAACACGGAGGTACACTATGCCTATCTACTTTTATCAAACCAATCAGCAGCTGCCTTTATCTCTGGAAAGCATCGGCAACGATTGGGCGCAAGATGACGTCGCTCGTCCTGATGGCTATCCCTACTTCCATTGGCTGCAAACCGAGCAAGGGGAAGGCCGAATCACATTTGGTCAGGAATCGTTTATCTTACGTCCGAATGAAGGCATTTTGATTTTTCCTTTTACGCCCCATCGCTATTATCCATTGACTAACTGGAAAACATCCTTCGCCACATTCCAAGGCCCTTTGGCAGCTGAGGTGTTAAAGCAGTACACGAATCAGCCCTATATATTAGCTGAAGAGTCAGAAACCTTTTCTTATGTCACCTGGATCAATCAACGGATCAAAGAAGACCAACAAATCAGTTGGGACCCGCTACGGGCTTCTAGCGAATGTTACCGCTTTTTATTGGCGATCATGCAAGAACGCTCAGGGAATCCAACAGAAAAACACCCGCTGTTCCAACAATATCTGGTTCCCGTTATACAAGAAATCGAAACGAATTACGATCAGGCGATCACGATCAAAGAACTAGCAGGGCTCGTCTATGTGTCACCACAGTATCTCTCACGTTTGTTCCAACGTTTTTTGGGGCAATCTACTGCACAATATTTATTGAACTACCGCATGACCCGAGCCAAAGAGCTTTTGGTGGCACAGCCAGATCTGCCCATTCAACAAGCTGCCTTCGCAGTGGGGTTTCAAGATGCAAGTCACTTTACAGCATTATTCAAAAAAAGAGTCGGCTTAACTCCATTAAAGTTTCGCCAACTCTATCATTGATTTTTCGGTTTTAAGACGTCTTGCCATTGCCCCATCTGATCGATAAACTTCTTACTTTTTAAATGAATGCCCACATATTCATCATATAATAAATCAATCACTCGTCGGATCGCGGCTTTCGTTTCTGGCTTTAATTTGATTGAAGCAATCTGCTCGTAGGATATTTGCGAAAATAAGCGAATAAAATGGATCGCCCGAGAATCAGCATGATAACGACGTTCGTCCATCCCCCAGTGCTGTTCACATAAAATACCGCTATATTTTGAGGAATAGTCAAACCGACCGTCGGTTTTTCCGCAGATCGCACAATGGGTCCAATTCGGGGTGATCCCGAAACGGTGCAAAATCTGGATCTCAAAGATATTGGTGATGATCTCTGCGTCGTTTTCTTGGTCCATTAATTGCAAGGCCTCATGTAAAAATTGGTATAGATGTGGGTCATAGACCCGATCATCAATAGCAGAATCAGCCAAATTCAATAAGTAGGTTGCATAACCAGCAATAAAAATATCACTTTGGATCGTACGAAAAGGATGGATGTCTTTGGCATTGTTTAAAAAGGACAAGCCTTCCGTTTTGATGGTTCCCATGTAGGTGGCTTCAGTATAGGAGAGCAGCGCTGGTGCCAAGGGGTTGTTTTTCCGATGGGCACCCTTGACATAAAACATTTGCTTCCCAGCAGATTCCGTAAAGATTTTGACTAGCTTGTCTTTTTCTTTATGGTCTTTTGAAAAAAGTAAGATTCCTTTTGTTTCAACAAGATTCATCGTCGCACCCCATTTCTTTAAAAAAACTGATCCAGTTCGCTAACTGCATCAGTTTTTCTTCATTAAAACAGATCATGTTTGATCTGCATGTCATCAATACTCATCTTTGCGATAGCCATAATCTGTTAAGAATGTTTGCTTGTCGCGCCAATCTTTTTGAACTTTTACCCATAATTCCAAGAAGACTTTGTCATCTAACAAATGTTCAATGTCTAAACGAGCTTTCGTACCGATCTGTTTCAGCATTTTTCCGCCTTTGCCGATGATAATGCCTTTTTGACTGTCACGTTCGACAATGATCGTCGCTTGAATATGCACCTTGTCATTGTGGTCTCGTTTCATGGAGTCAACCACGACCGCTACTGAGTGAGGTACTTCATCTCTGGTCAGTAGCAAGACTTTTTCCCGCACCAATTCAGAAACGATAAAGTATTCTGGATGATCCGTGATTTGATCCTCTGGGAAGTACTGAGGCCCTTCTGGCATTTCATCGATCAGTAGCTTCATTAACGTTTCGAAATTATTGCCTTCTGTTGCGGAAATCGGTACGATCTCAGCAAAGTCCATTTGTGAGGAGTAGTCTTCAATAATTGCCAATAAGGCATCTGGATGGACTTTATCAATTTTATTGATCACGAGGAAAACCGGTGTCTGACTTTGGCGCAATCGTTCGATAATAAAATCATCGCCCTTGCCACGCTTTTGGTCCGCACTGATCATAAATAGCGTCACGTCAACTTCTCGCAGTGCACTATAGGCGGTTTCAACCATAAAATCGCCTAAACGGTGTTTGGGTTTGTGGATCCCTGGTGTATCGATAAAGATCAGCTGTGCGTCATCCGTTGTGTAGACCCCTTGGATTTTGTTACGGGTCGTTTGCGCTTTGTCACTCATGATCGCGATTTTTTGTCCTACGACTCGATTTAGTAGTGTTGATTTCCCAACATTTGGCCGCCCGACGATCGCAACGAAGCCTGATTTGTGTGTTGTCATTGTTGTTCCCCTTTATCTTGTGTTTTGGTGCGCATCAGAAGAGCTGCAGCAATTTTGGCAAGAAGATGATCGCTGCGACGACTAACGCAAAAACTGCAGTCATCAGCACGGCACCAGCAGCCATATCTTTGATTTTTTTTCCGATAGGATGGAAATGGAAATCTGTAAACATATCTACGACGTTTTCAAAGACGGTGTTGATGATCTCAACGATCCAGACTAAGAAAACAGCTAGCAGCAACCAGAGCCATTCCATTTGACTCAAACGGAAAATAAAGCCCGCAATGATCGCAACGATTCCTAGTGCAACATGTTTACGCATATTGCGTTCCTCTTTAAAGACGGTTTTTATACCAGTGAAAGCAAATTCGATCGACGAAATAAATTGTTTGTTTTTCCCAATATTCTTATCTTTTGAGTCCATAGGCATCCAGTATTTCCTTTTGCAATCCAAACATTTCCTTTTCATCTTCAGGTGTCATATGATCATAGCCATTGATATGCAAGAAACCATGTAACGCCAAGAAACCCAGCTCCCGATCATAGGTATGCCCGTATTCAGCAGCTTGTTCTTTCGCTCGTTCAATGGAGATCATAATATCTCCAAGATCACGCGGCAGCTCTTCAAGGGCTTCGTCAAAAATGATCGACAGCTCTTCGTCTGTTTCTTCTTCAAAGGCAAAACTAATGACATCTGTTGGCATATCTTTGCCGCGGTACTCCCGATTGATTTCTTGGATCGCCGCATTGTCCATAAATGTGACGGACATTTCTGTATCCTCTGGAAGTTCTAAATGTCCTGCAGCAAATTGCAACAGTCCTTCGATCTCTTTGATCTTGGTTTCCCCCACTGAATTTGTCTCATCTAAAAAGGTAATCTCCATTAGCGCTCTCTTCTTTCTTGTTCTTCTTTCATTTTCTCTGCTTCCGACTTCATTTTTGGATATTTGATCCGTGAATGGAAGGTACTGCAAAGTCCGTTGACCAGTGATTTTTCAATCATTCGGATTTCTTTCAAAGTCAGGCCTGTTTCATCCAGTTGACCGTCTAAGATCCGATCATTGATAAGATTTGCAACAAATTCTTGAATCTTTTGATTTGTTGGATTTTCCATCGCTCGAACAGCTGCTTCACAACTATCCGCGATACTCACAACGCCAGCTTCTCGTGTTTGCGGTTTTGGACCAGGATAACGGAAATCTTCTTCCATCACCTCGGGATTACGCTCTTTGGCTTTCACATAGAAATAACGCATCAAGGTCGTGCCATGGTGTTGACGACAAATGTCGATCACCATGCGGGGCATTTTGGCTTCTTCGAGAATTTCCGCCCCATCGATCACGTGACCGAAGATAATTTGTTTGCTGTCTTCAGGCAACAAGAAATTATGCGGGTTTTCGGCACCAGCAGGTAAATTTTCTACGAAGAAATTGGCATGTTTGACCTTGCCGATATCATGGTAATAACAAGCCACACGAGTCAGTAAGCTTTGCCCGCCGATTTCGGCAACGGCATTGGCACTAAGATTGGCAACCATCATACTGTGATGATACGTTCCTGGCGCTTCTTCCAGCAACTGTTTTAACAATGGATGATTCGGGTTACTCAATTCATTTAACACGATCATACTCTCATCCGTCACCAACAATTCGATGTAAGGATGTAGTCCCATCGTTAGCAAATAGCTTAAGAGAGAGCCTGCTAAACCACAAATGATCGTGGTCCAAGTGTTCCCGCGAGCAAAATCCATTCCTTGGAAAATCACCAGCACAAAACTCAGTAAGAGCGGAAAGACGATCACCCACGCTACTGCCGTTTTCCCTTGACTAGCGATGCGGGCGCGCTTGATCATCGTTCCCATCAAGCCAGAGAACAAATAGGTGACTAAGACGGTCGTCAACAAGTTGGTTCCGCTAGAATCAAAGTAAATAAAGAGTGCACTGATTACTTGGAAAATCGCAGACAAAATCCCCAAACGACGGCTGGAGAAAATACTCAGGATCAACGGTGTAAACGCAGCTGGGAAAAACAGCGGGATAAAGGTCACTAATTCAGATTGGAAAAGTTGGAAAAACTTCATGATCAAAATACTGAATGCCATTGCCAAAATATAAAACGTGACCGCATTCATCCGTTTTTCCACGTCTTCCGTCTGTTTCGTGTAATAAAACACCATCAGCATCTGTAAGACTGTTGCTAACACTAAAGCGATCAATGGAAAAACAGAAAAGGTCTGATTAGTCATTCCTAAAAGCTGCAGCTTCTCTAGGGCATTGGCATCGATCTGCGAGCCCTCACGGACAATGATCTCTCCTTGATAAATCATCACTGGAGGAACAGCGTCCATGGCGGTTTGCCGTGCTTCTTCTGTCCGTTTTTCATTTGGGATATCGTTCACGACGATTCCTTGATTGACTAAGAAACGTAAGACAGAAGCCATATCTGAGCTAACATCTAAGAACTGGATCTTATCTTCCGCCTCAGAACGGAACGTACTTAATTCCGTTTGGCGGATCTGTTTCGCCATTTGTTCATCTATTAATTGTAGCGCATAGGTACGCACTGTATTTAATTCATCATCACTTAATGAGAACATCGTCGTCAAAAAATTATTGGTAAATGACTGATAAAAATCTAGTTCATCATCACTCATTTTTTCAAATTCTTGTTTTAAGGCTGCGATATATTCATCTGTACTAGGTTTAGGGATATTTTCATCCTCATCGGCTTCAGCCACTTTTTTTTCATGAGCTTCATCCACTGATTTTTTGACTGAAGCAACTAAGTCAAATAAATGATCGATACGATCATGCTGCGTTTGTGCCAGTGTATCCTGATACGTGTACTCTGGTGGTACAGCTTCGGCAGCCAGTTTACGTTTTTGTTCCGTCGCAGCGGTATTTTCGATCGTTTTATTGGCACGGATATTTTCTTCCGCCACTTGACCTTCGCTATAATCGACATTGTTTTGTTTGACGCTGGTGTACATGATACCAATCGAAAAAAGAAAGAAAAGGAACATCAAAACTGGTAGATAGAATTTCCCAAGTCTTTCTCTAAATTTCCGTAGTGGTTGAATGATCATAGTTCTCCTCCTAAAAGACGATCAGCGCTTGTCTTTAAGATCTGCTTCTTCATATGCGCGAATGATCTCGGCAACAACTGGATGCCGCACGACATCTCCTGCTTCAAAATTAGCAAAAGCAATTTTAGGGATCTCTTGTAACGTTCGTTCGGCGTGGATCAGGCCGCTTAAAGTCCCTTTTGGCAAATCGATCTGGCTGGTATCGCCATTGACGATCATTTTAGAGTTGAATCCTAAACGGGTCAAAAACATTTTCATTTGAGCGATCGTCGTATTTTGCGCTTCATCTAAAATGACAAAGGCATCTTCTAGCGTACGTCCACGCATATATGCCAATGGTGCGATCTCAATGACGCCTCGTTCCATGAGACGGTTCGTATGATCCATCCCAAAAATTTGATACAACGCATCATAAACGGGGCGTAAGTAAGGATCGACTTTTTCTTTCAAGTCTCCTGGTAGGAAACCAAGATTTTCTCCTGCTTCAACGGCGGGACGTGTCAAAATGATTTTTTGCACTTGGCCTTTCTTTAGAGCTGCAATTGCCATTACGACTGCTAAGAAGGTCTTTCCGGTTCCAGCGGGGCCGACACCAAACACTACATCATGTTTACGGACGGCTTCGATATATTTTTTTTGCCCAGCATTTTTCGCTCGGATCGGTTTGCCGTTACGGTCTTTGATGATCTCTTCTTCATACATATCTTTGAAATAATCAAGACTGCCCTTATTCACCATATTCAACGCAGTGATCACATCAGGGGTACTGATATTGATGCCTCGTTTGATCAACTCTTGCAAAGCCCGAATCACGGATTGTGCCTTTTCAGCGGCTTCAGTTTCTCCTACGATTTGGATCAGCTCACCACGAGTGTGAATGACCGTTCCTGTGGAGTCTTCAATAATTTTGATGTTCTTATCGTGGGCACCTAATAATAAACGAACGTCATCGTTTTCACTAAGTGTTATCTCGATCGTTATTGTTTTGTCTGTCAAATATGTTACAGCTCCTTTTTTGGCGTTCTTATTAATAATAACATAAGATGGAAAAAAGAAAAATTACTTATCAAGCACAACAGTCGTTTCCCCTTGTCCTTATGCTTTTTTTAAGTTTTCGAAATCAGAAAAAAAAGCCGCAAGCATGTCATCCATACTTGCGGCGTGAGCTTACATTTGATCCAATAATTCTTTAACGATCGCATTGACTTGATTGCCGTCTGCTTTGCCTTTAACTTGTGGCATTACAGCACCCATCACTTTTCCAAATTCTTTGGAAGAAGAAGCACCAGTCTTTTCAATCGCTCCAGCGACGATTTGGCGGATTTCCGCTTCATCGAGTTGTGCTGGCAAATATTTTTCAACAACTGCAATTTCAACTTTGACTTTCTCTGCTAGATCATTTCGGTCAGCTTTCTCAAACTCATTTAAAGAATCACGACGCTGTTTCATCTCACGAGACAAAACGGTCAACTCTTCTTCTTCATTCAAGTCAGAACCTTTTTTGATCTGCTCATTTTGAATTGATGCTTTCAACATGCGGATCACCTGCAAGGTTTCCTTGTCTTTGGCTTTCATCGCTGTCTTCATGTCATCATTCAGTGTACTTAGTAGTGTCACACTACCAGCTCCAATTCTCAAAACAGTAGAAAATTAGAATTTTTTGCGTTTTCTAGCTGCTTCAGATTTTTTCTTACGCTTTACGCTAGGTTTTTCGTAAAATTCACGTTTACGAGATTCCTGTAAAGTACCCGCTTTTGACACGGAACGTTTGAAGCGACGAAGAGCATCGTCAAGTGATTCGTTTTTGCGAACGACTGTTTTTGACATGTAAATTCCCTCCCTCCGAGCTTAAAAAGTAACCGTAGTTGTTATTGAAATAAAATCCCAAAAAACACGACTGTCCTTTAAAAATTATAGCTAACCCCTGAAAAAGTGTCAAGGCATTCTGTTAAAAAAGTCTTCGATCCCATCAAGTTTGTTTGGGTTTTCATTGACATTCTTCACAACGGCCCAAAATCTCGAAGCGATGTCCCTCGATCAAGCAGCCAGGAAGCTGTTCTTGGAAGAAGTCCATCGGGCAAATATGCAGTTCTTTTGTTTTGCCACAAACCGTGCAAATAAAGTGATGGTGATGATGGTCCTCTAATTCTGCACAGCAGTTATAGCGAAACTTCATCTCCCCGTTCAGCTCTGTTTCTTCTAAAATACCGATCTCAGAAAAATCATGCAGATTACGGTAGATCGTATCATAGCTCAAGCCAGGATACTTTTCTGACATGTATTCATGAATTTCCTTTGCTGGCAAATAGCGATTGCGTTTCACTAAATAGGTGATGATCGCTTCTCTTTTTTTGGTATATTTAAAGCCATTTTCTTTCAATGTAGTCATGGCATGCTCAATAAGTGTTTGATTTTTCATCGTAGGCCCTCCTGATAAATCAAAATCATTCCGATTCTATCGATCTTAAGTATGGTATAATGAAATCAATAAAAAAGCAAGAGAGGATTTTTCTTATGAAGCCAACTGAACCTGAACAACCAGACTTGCAAGAAAAATTGCAAACCAGTGCCGCAGTGACGATGTTCGTGTTGTCGGACTCTGCCGGCGAAACGGCATCGAAGCTTGCACAAGCGACAATGGCCCAATACCCCAGCGTCGAATTTAACCTTTTTAGACGCACGTTTATCCACACAAAAGAGCATTTGATCAAAGCTTTGTCTGATGCAAAAAAACACAACGCCATTATTCTTCATACCTTGATCAAAGAAGAACTTGTAGATTTGACGAATCATTTTTGTGAAGAAGCTGACCTTTACCATTTCGACGTATTGACCCCTCCAGTAAGTGAAGTAGAACGACGAACTGGCGTAGCACCTTCACGAGAGCCAGGGGCTTTGCACCACTTAAACGAAAATTATTTCAAACGCATCAAAGCCATGGAATTTGCGGTTATGTACGATGATGGGAAAGACCCTCGTGGCTTCTTGGAAGCAGATGTCGTGTTACTAGGGGTTTCTCGGACGTCAAAAACGCCTTTGAGTCTATTTCTAGCAAACAAAAATTTAAAAGTTGCTAACCTGCCTTTAGTACCGCAAGCCCACATCCCAAAACAGCTCTGGGAAATCGATCCGAAAAAAATCGTCGGGCTAACAAACGATCCGAATGTGTTAAACAGTATTCGCAAAGAACGGATGCGCTCCTACGGCTTGAACCCAGATTCTGCGTATTCCGATATAGAAAAAATCAAAGCGGAGCTGACGTTTGCCAATGATCTGTATGAAAAACTAGGCTGTGTCGTGATCAATGTCGCTTCTCTTTCCATCGAAGAAACCGCCTCTATGATTTTAAATGCATTAAACTTAGAAGATCATAGCTATTACACGTCAGAAACGAAAGACTAACATCGATGAAGCAATGAAAAATGGTGAGCAGAAAATCTTCTGCTCACCGTTTTTGGTCTGTGGCTCATTTATTATTATTCTCTTTTAGAACACTTGCAGCCCTTCACGATCGATTTGTAATTGTTCGATATACGCATTGCTCTCCAAGGCATGCAAAAGTTTTGAGATTCGTTCTGCCCGTTCCTCTGGGACGATCGCTAAGACCGTAGGACCTGCGCCGCTTAAGAAACAGCCATACCCGCCTTCTTCTTCGCAGATTTGGCGAATGGTCGACAAGTGCGGCACAAGCTTTTCCCGATAGGCTTCATGAAAACGATCCTGTTGCATCAATTTTCCTGCAAGAGGCAGATTACCATTGATGACCGCTGCGATCATCACGTTGGCGATCGCACTGGCTTCGACAGCTTGCTCGTGCGAAAGGGTCTGCGGCAAGACTTGACGACTTGCTTCAGTCAACAGTTCTTCATGAGGAATATAGGCAATGATCTCGCACTCTGGAAAATGATGCTTGACTAAATACGTATGCTTGTGCTGATGGTCGTAAGCAGCAACCGCAAAATCTCCATAAATCGCTGGTCCAACGTTGTCAGGATGCCCTTCGATGGCAGTTGCGATCTCAAGCTTTTGTGCTGCACTCAGATTCATGTGGGCCATGCGGTTGGCTAGTTCAATCCCGGCGACGATCACCGAGGAACTGCTGCCTAAGCCTCTTGCCAAAGGAATGTCCGAACTCATTCGGATTTTCAAAGGCTTCATGTTTGGTGCTAATTTCAATGCCACACGCAAAAGCAAGTTGGTTTCATCCGTTGGGATCTCTGAACCTAGCTCATGGATGATTTCCCACGTATCGTTTTCTTTTAAAACTTCAATGAACAAATACTTTGACAGGGCAATCCCGCAGGAATCAAAACCAGGCCCTAAGTTCGCACTGGTTGCAGGAACGCGGATCTTCATAGATTGGCAACTCCTTCACGAAGATGCTGACGCATTTCTTCTAAATCACTCATCTTATTGATGGTTACTTCTGTCGCTTTGATAGCTGTATCAGGATCCTTCAGACCATTTCCAGTAAAGACGGCAACGACAGTCTCACCTGGTTTGATTTTCCCTGCTTTCACGTGCTGGATGACACCAGCCAGCGAGGCAGCTGAGCCTGGTTCAATAAACACACCATCTTGCGCAGCAATTTTACGGTAAGCATTCAAAATTTCCTCATCGGTTACTGCATCGATGTGTCCATTTGATTCATCACGAGCGGCTTCTGCCAACTGCCAGCTGGCTGGATTGCCGATCCGAATCGCTGTAGCGATCGTTTCTGGTTGTTCGATGACTTCCCCACGGACGATCGCAGCAGCACCTTCAGCTTCAAACCCATGCATTCTTGGCAACGCGGTGCCTTTTTTCTCATGCCATTCTTTGAACCCTTTCCAATATGCCGAGATATTCCCTGCATTACCGACAGGAATCGCAAGAACATCCGGTGCTTGCCCTAATTGTTCGCATACTTCAAAGGCCGCTGTTTTTTGTCCTTCTAAACGATAAGGATTGACTGAGTTTACTAGCGCCACGGCTTCGGTTTCTGCAATATCTCGTACTGCTTTTAACGCTTCATCAAAGTTTCCTGGGATCGAAATGATGTCGGCTCCATAAACGATTGCTTGCGCCAATTTTCCCATAGCGATCTTGCCATCTGGAATAACAACATAGGCTTTGATCCCCGCTCTGGTCGCATAAGCTGCTGCTGCCGCACTGGTATTTCCTGTCGATGCACAGACGATTGCTTTGGCACCTTCTTCCACCGCTTTTGCCACCGCCATGACCATCCCTCGGTCTTTAAAAGAGCCTGTCGGATTCAGCCCTTCGTATTTTCCATACAATTGAATCCCTAATTCCTTGGAAAGGCTTGGTAAGGGAATCAACGGCGTGTTGCCTTCAGCCAGCGACAATGCTGGTGTATTTTCGTTGACTGGCAGATATTCCTTGTATTGATGCAATAATCCTTGATACATGTTTATTCCTCCATCACTTTCATTATTTGTATGTCTTGTGCATCGGTATAAGTTGCGAGTTTTTCTGTTAACTCTTTTTCGCTCATTGGATTGGTGATTCCAGCTATTCGTTGGTCTGCTTCGTTGAACACCGTTTGCTCAAACGCAAACCATTCTGGAAGAGCGTTCCCTTTGATCTCTTGACTTGAAAACGACACATAATGCTGGCTAGGGACTTCTTCTACAGATGCTAATGCTGTTTCTTTTTCAAAAGTTAGAAAAGGTTCAACGATCCCAAAGCTTTTATTTTTTGCTAAAACGGTCAAATCCGCTACCACGCTGGTGGCCGTCGGTCGTGATCCTGCTCCTGGTCCATAAACCATTGATTGATCGATGCCTTCACTCTCGATAAAAATGCCATTAAACTCGTTTTGGATCGTCGCTAACGCATGGTTTTTCGGCACTAATACAGGTCCAACTGACACAGTAAGGGAACCGTCAACTGTCTTTTGTGCTGCACCGATCAACTTCACTTCATAACCAAAGGCTTGTGCCTGCTTAATATCTGCCACAGCTAAGCCGCGGATGCCTTTTGTTGCCACATCAGCAACATGGATCGTTTTCCCAAAAGCAAATTTGGTCAGGATCACCATTTTATAGGCCGCATCGATACCGTCAACATCATTAGTAGGATCTGATTCGGCAAAACCTTTTGCTTGGGCTTGTGACAAAGCATCTTCATAGGTCATGCCATCTTCCGTCATTTTTGTCAGCATATAATTGGTCGTCCCATTGACGATACCAAAAATCCCTGTGATGGTATCAGGCAGATAGTGGGTGCTCAATGTACGCAAGATCGGAATGCCACCACCCACGCTGGCTTCATAATAAAGAGACACCCCGGCTTTTTCAGCGATTGCCAGCAGTTCAGGTCCATGGGTGGCAATCAAGTCTTTATTTGCCGTCACAACGTGCTTCTTATTTTCTAAAGCAGCTGAAATAAACGCTTTTGCCGGATCGATCTTCCCGATCAATTCCACAATTACGTCGATGGTCTCATCTTCAAACAACTCATTTGCCTCATTCGTCAACGCAAACCCGTACTTAGCCGCTAACGCAGACTTATCCTCGTAAGGCGAAGCTAATGCTTTCGTGATTTGCACACTGACTCCTGTGCGTGCCAGAATGGCTTCTTTTTGCTCTGCCAACACTTGGCATACCCCGCTGCCGACAACACCCATTCCTAATAATCCAATGTTCAATTGCTTACCCATAATGCCCCCTAACTGAAAACGTTATTAAAAACCGTTCATCTAATTTTAATATTTCCACTAGCATACCAAAAACAATAAGAAAAAACTAGGACTTTTGAGAAATTCTCGCCCTAGTTTTAACGGTGATGGATATGTTCGAATGTTTTTTGCAAAATATCCACAACATGTTTGTCATCAAGACTATAAAGGATGGTTTTTCCTTGTCTTTCCGACTTTACGATCCGATTATCTTTCAAAAGTTTCAGCTGATGAGAAACTGCTGATTGTTCCATATGTACTTGTTCTGCAATCGAAGTGACATTGCGCTCTCCTTCTTGAAGAGACAACAAAATTTTTAGTCTAGTGGGATCACTAAGCATTTTAAAAATCTGTGTTACTTGCTGAATTTCTTCTAGTTTCGGCGTAGTCATCGCGCCACATCCTCTCTTATTTCCTTTTGCATTTTAGCCCTTGATAGACAGCTTGTCAATCAATGCTCGACGATCAAGGAGAAGAAACGTGCTAAAAGACAAGAATAGATCCAAGCGTCAGAAAATTCCCTTTAGAAGCTTCGGTCCCTCAACACCTGTTTACTGGGGGAAGCGAACGCTTCTTTTTCTACCACTCGGATCATTCAGTCAATTGCAATTTTTTTGATTATGAAGACATCAGATGACTTTATTCACCTGTGATTTCTTCGATCGCTGCTTGCAGATCAGCAATTTTTTGTTCTGCTGCTTCTGCCGTATCGCCTTTTACACCAATATAAAACTTGATTTTAGGTTCGGTCCCAGAAGGACGAACAGCAATCCAGCTTTCATCTTCCAAGGTGTATTTCAAAACATCAGAAGGCGGTGTGGTCATTTTTTGTTGGTGACCATCTAAGCCCACACTAGTCAACAATTTAAAGTCTTCTGTTTGCACGACAGGGGTTCCTGCGAAGACGGAAGGTGCTTTTTCACGGAAAGTCTTCATCAAGGCAGCAATCTTAGTTGCCCCTTCCATGCCGCTCATCGTTATAGAAATCGTTTTTTCTGCATAGTAGCCGTACTCTTCAAAAATATCTTGCAGACCATCATACAATGTTTTGTCTGATTGTTTGTAAAAAGCAGCCACTTCTGCTAATA
Source organism: Enterococcus sp. DIV0213h (assembly GCF_051711285.1). NCBI lineage: Bacteria > Bacillati > Bacillota > Bacilli > Lactobacillales > Enterococcaceae > Enterococcus > Enterococcus sp. DIV0213h. Next base: position 1,640,567 of record NZ_JBIOMH010000001.1, on the reverse strand, counting down.
AAACGAGCGCTTGGATCGCGTCCTTATCCCGTACGAATGGTTTAACTAAGTAGCCATAGCTTTCTTCAAAGCCAAACATGAAAGTTTGAGAATGGTCTGTTTCAAATTGTTGGATTTTTTCGGCAATAAATTTAAAGCCAGTTAAAACATTGATCATATCAACATCGTAGGATTTAGCGATCGCTGTTGGCAATTCACTAGAAACGATCGATTTTAAGACTGCTGCATTTTCTGGCAATGTTCCAGCTGTTTTATGGGCTTCTAGAATGTAACGGATCATCAATGCACCTAACTGGTTACCTGTCAAGACTTGGTAGTTGCCATCTGGCATTCTTACTGCAGCCCCTAAGCGATCGGCATCTGGATCTGTTGCGATCAATAGATCAGCACCTTCTTTTTCTCCTAAAGCAATCGCATATTCAAAGGCAGAGTGCTCTTCTGGATTCGGTGATTTTACTGTACTGAAGTTTGGATCAGCAACCGCTTGTGAGGGTTCAATAATGAATTGTTGGAAACCAGCTTGTTTCAACGCTTTCTCGCCAAGCATCCGCCCTGTTCCGTGAAGTGGTGTATAGACAAGTTTCAAATCTTTGCCCACCGTATCGATCAATTCTTGATCGATCGTGACTTCTTTGATTTCTTTCAGATAGGCAGTATCGATTTCTTCGCCAATAATAGAGATCAAGCCGCTGTTTTTGGCTTCTTCTTCACTTAATACAGGGATCTCCAACGGATTTTCAATTTCCCGAACAAATTTTGTCAATGCATCCGCATCTGCTGGTGGCATTTGCCCACCATCTTCCCCATATACTTTGTAGCCATTGTATTCGGCTGGATTGTGAGAAGCAGTGATCATGATTCCAGTAAAGGTTTTTAAGTAACGCACAGCAAAAGATAATTCTGGCGTCGGACGTAAGCTTTCAAAGACAAAGGCTGGAATATCATGTTTTGCCAATGTTTTTGCTGCTTCCATCGCGAACTCAGGTGAAAAATGACGGGAATCATAGGCAATCGCTACGCCACGACGTCTTGTTTCGGGATCTTGTGTATCCATAAAGCGAGCCAAGCCTTCCGTTGCTTGACGAATCGTATAAATGTTCATCCGATTGATACCAGGTCCTAAAATCCCTCGCATGCCAGCAGTCCCAAATTCCAAAGGCATATAAAAAGCGTCTTCTAACATCGCAGGATCTGCTTCTAATGCGGTCAATTGTTCTTTTAATTGTGGATCTAAGTGTTCACTGTTTTTCCATTGATTAAATGTTTGTTCCCATGCCATAAAATAACCTCTCCTTTTTCCGTTAAAATGCTCTAAAATTAGTATAACACTACTTACAGATTTCTCAAAGAATAACCAAACGAAAAATAAAAAAAGCTGCTATCAAAAGTGATTGACACTTTAAAAATAACAGCTGATTCCATTAGATTATTTTGTTAATTGCGCATCCTTTTGTGTTTCAATAAAATCAAACACTTGTTGACCAGCAATACTGCCATCGCCGACTGCCGTTGTGATTTGACGCAAGCCCTTTTCACGAACATCGCCAATCGCGTAAACACCAGGAATTGAAGTTTCCATCTGATCATTTGTTAAGATCCAGCCAGCATCATTCGTGATACCGCTAGCTTTGAATGGTTCTGTCAACGGATCTAAACCAACATAGATAAAGACACCGCCAGCAGCTTCTTCTGTCACTTCATCCGTTTTTACGTTTCTGATTTGCACGCCAGTTACGACCATCTCATTGCCTTTGATTTCTTCCACAACAGAATCCCAAATAAAAGAGATTTTCTCGTTGGCAAATGCGCGGTCTTGGATGATTTTTTGTGCTCGTAATTCATCACGACGGTGAACGATCGTTACTTCAGAAGCAAATTGCGTTAAGTAGATCGCTTCTTCGACTGCTGAGTCGCCTCCACCAACAACGATCAAGCGTTTGTTACGGAAAAAGGCACCGTCACAAACCGCACAGTATGAAACTCCGCGTCCTGCGAATTCTTCTTCGCCTTTGACGCCTAACTTTCTATGTACACATCCTGTGGCAATGATGACTGTTTTCCCTTGATAGGTTTTGTCTTCGGTGGCAACTTCTTTGAACTCACCTTGATCCGTGATGCTTTGAACGATCCCATAGGCATTTTCAACACCAAATTTAATGGCACCTTCATACATTTTAAATGCTAATTCAGGGCCTAAGATTGATTCGAAGCCAGGATAGTTTTCAACCTCAGCCGTATTGTTCATTTGTCCGCCAGGTGCTCCTCGTTCAATCATTAGTACTGATAAATTCGATCTTGACGCATAAAGCGCTGCTGTCATCCCCGCAGGGCCTGCGCCGATGATAATTACATCATACATATATTTCCCTCCAATTTGGACTACCCATACTTTACTTTCAAAAGCAAATTCTTTCAACTCATCTGCTTACAAAAAATAATAAGATATTCCTGCTTTTACTTTTGAAAATTACATTGACTTTCTTTTCAATTTTTGTAAAATTTTCACGATACGTCTATTATATAGAAAATAAGGAGTCCTTACAATTGAATAAGAAAAAACTTTTAGGAAAATCAGACCGTGACCTGATTTTTCTCAGCTGGCCGATTTTTGTTGAGCTATTTTTGCGGGTCGTTATTGGGAATGTCAACGTTTGGATGATTTCTCATTATTCCGAGCCAGCAGTAGCGGCCGTCAGTGCTGCCAATCAACTATTGAATTTAACGGTCTTTATTTACGGTTTCATCACCGTGGGTACTCAGATCATTATCGCACAATTGATTGGTGCGAAAAAACGCGACCAGATACCGAAAGTCATCAATACCGCTCTTTTTGGGTCATTGTTCATCGGGATTTTGATCAGCTTGATGTTCCTTTTCGGCTCAACCTACCTTTTGCGATTCATGGGCTTAGATGCTGAATTAGTTGCTTTAGGTCATGGATACTTACAAGTGTATGGCGGAAGTCTGTTCCTTTCATCGATCACGGCGGTCATAATTGCTGTCATGCGTAGCCACAGTTTCACAAAACCTGCGTTATTGGTACCGATGTTTGCTAGTATCCTAGCCGTCATTGGCAATTACTTTGTCTTATACAGCCCTTTTGGTTTACCGAATTTCGGTGTGACTGGATTGGCATTTTCTAGCGTCTTTGGTAATTCGATCGGTTTACTGATTGCCGCCATGTTGCTGAAGAAACATGTGAATTTTTCTGTTTTATCTGCCCGTTTCTCGAATGTTTCTTGGGGCGTGATGAAAAACATTTTGACTTACGGATTGCCTTCTTCTGGCGAGTCTCTTTCCTATCAAGGAGCGCAAGTCGTGGTGACGATGATCGTGGCTCAACTTGGCGCAAGTGTCTTGATTGCAAAATCTTACGTAACAGCTATCACCCAATTTGTTTATTTGATCGCCTCCGCATTAAGTCAAGGAAACCAAATCATGATTGGCCGCAATGTCGGTGCGGGTGAATTCGATCGTGCGCATCAGCGAGGCATGCGCACGATGGTGATCGGGATCATCGCCTCGGTAACGATCTGCTTATTGACCTATCTATTTATTGAACCGATCATGGGGATCTTTACTTCCAATACCGAAGTAATCGAGATTGCTAAAGGTGTCTTTTTAGTAGAGATCGTCTTAGAAACAGCGCGTGCAGTCAATATGATCCTAGTTGGTTCATTAAATGCAAGTGGTGACGTGAAGTTCCCATTGATCTGCAGCCTAATTGTTCTATGGGTCATCAGCTTACCGTTTTCCTACTCACTGGCCATCGTCTTTAAATTTGGCTTGATCGGCGTTTGGATCGCTTATGCCATTGACGAAGCATTGCGCAGCGTCTTAATGATCTATCGCTGGCATTCTGGGGTATGGAAAACTAAATCTGTCGTTCATCCACAAGAAGCAGAACCAGAAGTCTTACCAGAAGCATAATAAGAGTCCAGTGGTCCCAACGGCCGCTGGATTTTTTGTTTTTTATAAGAAATAAAATGCGCCAAGAAGTTTGCTTGGTTTTTTTGAAGACTTTGCTCTATACTTATCTCAGAAACTATCGACTATGATTTACATTAAAAGGAGCGTTTGCTATGTCAATCTATGACTACCAAGCAACATTAGAAAACGGCGAAACTTATTCGCTAGCAAACTACGAAGGTCAACCGCTGGTGATCGTCAATACAGCTACAAAGTGCGGGTTGAACCCGCAGTTCAAAGAATTACAAAGTCTTTATGAAACCTATAAAGACCAAGGGTTGGTCGTTCTAGGGTTTCCTTCTGACCAGTTCAAACAAGAAGTCGGCTCAGCCGAAGAAGCCGCAGCCGCTTGCCGAACCACCTATGGTGTTGATTTTCCGATGCACAAGTTAACGGTGATCAATGGCAAAGACGCAGATCCCTTGTTTCGCTATTTGGAAGCAGAAGCACCGGGTACATTAGGCAAAGCCATTAAATGGAATTTCACGAAATTCTTGGTGGACCGCCAAGGTAAAGTCGTGGAGCGTTTTGCTCCACAAACCAATCCTCAAAAAATGATTCCAGAGATTGAAAAAGTTCTTTAAAAAATGAATAAAGGCGACCTTAAGGACAAAACATGTCATGCTTAAGGTCGCCTTTTTTTGTAATTGCTGCAACGCAAGCCTTTTACAGCACTCTCATTGTCGGTTATCAATAATCTCTGAACAGCCATTTCTACTTATACAAATCATTCGTTTCAATAGTTTTTAAAAAGACTTTAAAAAAACTGCAGTCGATCTACTTAGATTTCTCTAAGGGATCAACTGCAGCTTCTTATAATTAGTTATTCGATAAATCTTCACCGTTTGAAGCAATCACTTGTTTGTACCAATCAAATGATTTTTTCTTTGTTCGTTTCAAGGTGCCGTTTCCTTCATTGTCACGGTCCACATAAATGAAACCATAGCGTTTTTTCATTTCACCTGTTCCAGCTGAAACTAAATCGATACAACCCCAAGTCGTGTAACCCAATAAGTCGACACCATCTTGTTCAACCGCATCTTTCATTGCTTGAATATGCTCTGCCAAGTATTGGATTCGGTAGTCATCTTCCACATAGCCATCTGCATCTGGTGTATCCACAGCTCCTAAGCCGTTTTCAACGATAAACAATGGTTTTTGGTAGCGATCATAAATGTCATTCATTGTGATGCGCAAACCAAGTGGATCAATCTGCCACCCCCACTCACTTGCTTCCAAGTATGGGTTTTTCACAGAGGCAAAAATATTGCCAGCCGTTTGTTCTAATAATTCAGCGTCCGTGGTTGATACGCGGGAAGAATAGTAAGAGAAGGAAATAAAGTCTACGGTGTGAGCTTTCAACAGCTCAAGGTCGCCTTCTTCCATTTTGATTTCGATCCCATTGCGTTCCATTTCTTTCAGCGCATATTGTGGATATTCCCCACGTGATTGAACATCAATAAAGAAATAGTTTTCGCGATCTGCTTTGCGTGATTCCCAGACATCTTCTGGTTTGCTTGTATATGGATAGTATGCGCCAGCAGCTAACATACAGCCTACTTTGTTCTCAGGGTCGACTTCATGAGCGATTTTCGTTGCGATCGCAGAGGCCAATAGCTCATGGTGAGCCGCTTGGTATTTCACTTGCTCAACGTTATCGCCTTCTTCAAAGTAAAGACCTGCTCCCATAAATGGCGCATGGAGAATCATGTTGATTTCGTTGAAGGTCAACCAGTATTTTACTAATCCTTTGTAACGGTTGAAAATCACGTTACACAAGTTTTCATAGAATCCGACCAATTCACGAGAACGCCATGCCCCGTATTTTTCAACTAAATGCATTGGGCAATCAAAGTGAGTGATCGTTACTAATGGTTCGATCCCATATTTGTGGCATTCTTTGAAAAGATCTTCATAGAACTTCAAGCCGTCTTCATTTGGTTCTGTTTCATCCCCTTTAGGGAAAATCCGACTCCAAGCGATCGACAAACGGTAGGTTTTAAAGCCCATTTCGCCAAATAGCGCGATGTCTTCTTTGTAGCGATGATACATATCGATCGCTTCTTTTGCTGGGTAGAAATGTTCGTCATCAAAATCGAACATTTTCATTTGACCAGTAATGACTGGAAAACGATCTTTGCCGATCGGTACCACGTCAACGTTTGCCAAGCCGCGTCCGCCTTCTTGGTAGCCTCCTTCACATTGATTGGCAGCTGTTGCGCCGCCCCATAAAAAGTCTTTTCTAAATGCCATGTTTCTTTCCTACTTTCTCTTTATTTAACTAGTTCGCGATCAAGTTCGCGGGCTACTTCATCTTGTACTTCTACGCCTTCTTTTTCAAGACGTGCGATCGTTTCCTTAAATTTAGGCAAGTGATCTTTGTGGGCAATAAACAGTTCGTCCATGACACGTTTTGCCGTATCACCTGATGGAACCAATGGGTTGATGGTGAAGGCTTGTAATGCGATATTGTAATCCCCCGTCACAGCTGCTTCGATCGTTAATAATTCCATTGCTTTCATTACCTGTAACCAACCTTTTTCAGCTGTCGGTAACTCACCAAAGGCAACATTTCTAGCCCCTTGTCCGCCAACGTAAGCTGTTACTTCGACTACGCAATCGGCAGGAAGATCTGGAACGGCGCCTTCATTTTTGGTTGAAACGACGATTTGGGTATTTTTATTAGCATAAATGGAAGCAATCGTTTCACACGCTGCATCTGAGTAGTAAGCACCACCACGTTTTTGCAGCTGTTCTGGTTTATGATCTAATTCAGGATCTTTGTACAACTCAAACAATTCGGCTTCGGTTTGTTTCACTTGCTGTGCGCGTGTACCGACAGTCTTGTACTCTTCGATCGCATGATTCAACATTTCTTCTTGACGATAGTAATAACGGTGATACCCGCAAGGAATCATCTTCATTTGTTCCAGCTGTTCTTTGTAAAATGGTACATCAAAGATATTCTTCGGTAAGCCATTGTCTTCTTCATACATTTTATCAATAATGTCCATCGTAACGTCATTGCCGTGTGAGTCGGTAACTTTGTGCCAGTGAAAGTGGTTCAATCCTGCAAATTTGTAAATCAATTCGTCAGGTTCTTTGCCAAGCAACGCAGGTTCAACCATCGTTGCCATGACAGGCACGTTACACAACCCGATGACTTTGTCCCATTTTCCGTAACGCACGATTGCTTCAGTCACCATACCGCTTGGATTCGCAAAGTTGATCAACCAGGCATCGGGACACAAGCGTTTCATGTCTTCAACGATTTCAAGAATGATTGGAACCGTACGAAACGCTTTGAACATACCACCAGGGCCGTTGGTTTCTTGACCAATCATGCCGTAATAGGCAGGAATTCGTTCATCTTTGATACGGGCATTCAGCAATCCTACTCGGAATTGAGTCGTAACGAAATCAGCATCTTTTAACGCTTCTTCTCGATCCAATGTCATGTGGATTTTTACATCGTAGGGTGACGCATCCCACATCCGTTGTGCCATCGCACCAACGATTGCTAATTTTTCTTTTCCTGCTTCGATATCTACTAGCCAAATCTCACGAATCGGCAATTCTTCATAGCGTTTGATAAAGCCTTCCATTAACTCCGGGGTATAGCTGCTGCCGCCACCAATGGTTGCAATTTTAATTCCTTTTGTCATTGTATTGCTCCTTTGCTATTTTATTTACATTCTTATTATCATTCATAAAAACATTTGATTCAATGTAAATAGCATATTTAGAAAAAGCGTTTGCAAATCTCGCTTCTTCTTGCAGGTGTTTTGTAAAAAAGATTTACAAAGAGCATCAAATAAGGAATAATTAGGATGTAAACGATTCGCTAGGTACTGAATAAAAACGAACTTCTGTAAAAACCATTTACAAATAATCATAAAAAAATGTAAAAAGGAGCATATACACCATGTTGTTACAAGAAAAAATGCGCCAAATCAAACTAGCCCCCGCCGAACGATCGTTGATTGATTATTTATTAGCCAATCCGACCGCGATGGCGGATCAAACCATCAAGGAATTATCTGAAAAAACCTATGTTCATCCTTCTACTTTTATTCGGATCGCCAAAAAATTAGGCTTCAATGGTTGGCTCGACTTAAAAACGGCCTTTGTGGAAGAGCAAACATATATGAGCAGCCATTTTACCGATGTGGATGCGAACTTTCCCTTCTCTTCCCATGACGGGATTATGACCATTGCCAAAAAGTTGGCAAAGCTTGAACAAACAACGATCGAAGATACGCTTTCCTTGATCCATCATGATGAATTACAAAAAGCGAAACAATCGTTGCTCAATGCCAACCATATCAGGATTTTCGCCAGCAATGCCAACACCTTGATTTCTCAAGACTTTGTTTTGAAGATGCGGCGTTTAGGAAAAAGTATCCACGTCTGCGATACCTTCGGCGAAAGTGCCTATGAGGCATCCAACTGTACCTCCGATACGACCGCGATTTTGATTTCTTACACAGGTGAAAACAAAATGGTTAAAGAAATCGGTAAGATCCTCGCCGAACGGCAGGTCTCCATCATTGGGATGACCAGTATTGGCGAGAATGCGTTAGCGAAATTAAGCGATTGTGTCTTAAATATCACAACAAGAGAAAGGCTTTATTCAAAGATTGCGAATTTTACGATCAATACCTCGGTTTGCTACTTACTAGATTTGTTGTATGCAGTCGTTTTTTCGGAACATTATGAGAAAAATCTGCAGCATTTGATCGATATTGGGATGGCGTATGATAAGCGCCCCACTTCATCAACGATAATCGCTGAACCAACCTATGATAAAAACCTTCATTATAAAGACTCACTATTTCCCAATTAAATGACTGTCAAAAAGCGATCGAGCCTTCACGACCGATCGCTTTTATCCTTATATAGCTGTTTTGCAAGTAAACATTTCCTAAACTAAAGCCGTGATCAAGTCATCGGAACAACCAACTTCTCGTTTGTCAGACTCGATGATATCCAAATAATCCGCTGAGTTGGTCACTAGCACTGGGGTCTCAATATTGAATCCTGCTTTGATCAATGCATCTTTATCAAAGCTGATCAATTTTTGCCCACGAGTGACTTTATCGCCTTGCTTCACATGCGCTTCAAAGAACTCACCATTCAATTGAACAGTATCCAAACCAATATGGATCAAAAGTTCTAAACCATTCTCAGAAATCAACCCGATGGCATGTTTGGTTGGGAACAATGTCATCACAGTACCATCAAAAGGAGCCACGACTTCGCCTTTTGAAGGATGGATCAGGATGCCTTTTCCTAGCACTCCTTGAGCAAAGGCTTCATCTTTGGCACTGCTTAGTGGCGCGATCGTTCCTTCCACTGGAGAAGTGATCACTTCTTTTCGAACAGTCATCGCTGGTTGTCCTTCTGCGATTTCTTCTTCCACTGCATCATCTTTCCAGAAAGCCATGGTCAAACCAAAGCCAATCGCTGCAGCGATCAAGATTCCGAAGACAGAGAACCACATGCCACTAGCGTCGCCTTCTGGAGTGATGTAGTTGAAAATGCCAAAGACCCCTAACCCACCAGAGGTGTAGCTCGTTGTTCCATTGATCATCAAGAAGGCACCTGCGACCGCACCACCAATCATTGAGTAGAAGAACGGCATTTTTTTCGGTAACGTGATTCCATAAATCGCTGGCTCCGTTACACCGAAAAGCCCTGAGATAATAGCTGGTGGACATAGTGCTTTCAGTTTTTTATCTTTCAGTTTAAAGTACATCGCCATCACTACGGCTGTTTGAGCAAAGCTGGCACCAAACGTAGCTACCAAAATCTGACTGTAGCCTAGTTGTGTCACTTGCATAATGTGTAGCGGAACAACTGACCAGTGAAGACCGAAAATAACCAATACTTGCCAGAAGAAACCTAGCAACAAGCCATAGGCAGCTGGTGAGAAGTCCATCAGCGCTTCAAATCCTGAGCTCAAAAGATCCGTCAACATACTGATCACAGGTCCAATCACCAAAAAACCAATTGGCAATGCAATCAAGAGAACTAAGAACGGTACTAAGAACGTTTGGACAACAGAAGGAATGATTTTTTTTGCAAATTTTTGAACTTGTGCAGCAAAGGCAATGATAAAGATGACCGGCACCACACTGCTAGTATACGTTGCGCCAACCCACGGAATCCCTAAGAACGTTTCGTACGCTGGCAAGCCTAACAAGCTATACGGTGCAGCAGCTCCCTCGCCAGCCCCTGCAAGAAATGCGGCTTGCAAAGCAGATCCTTGAATCGTTGGGTAACAAAGCGCTGATCCGATCACGATTCCCACCATTGGATTTAAGCGAAACTTTTTCGCTGACGTATACCCTAAAATCACTGGCATAAACATGAAGATCGAATCGCCGATCGCATTGAACATAACGTAGGTACCTGTCGTCGTTGTAAAATCGATCAAGCCTGTTGTACCAATAAAAAGCAACAGTGCGTTTAGTCCTTTGATCATCCCCGCCGCACACAAAGCACCTAAGAAGGGTTGGAAGCAGCCGCTCAAAATATCGATCAAACGATCAAACAAGTTGCCACCTGAAGCTGTTTCTTCAGCATCACCACTGATTCCTGCAACATCGATCACTTCTGCATAGACATCTGGCACATGGTTTCCGATAACCACCTGGTATTGACCGCCACTCTTCATGACCGTCACGACCCCATCCATGTTCTTTAAGACTTCATCATTTGCGACGCCTTCATCCTTTAATTTAAAACGCAGGCGTGTGATACAATGCGTCAAGCTATTGATGTTCTCTTTCCCACCGACATTTGCTACGATTTTTTCTGCTAATTCACGATATTTTCCCATTTTTGATTCCTCCAATTTTTTTGTATTGAAGGTTTAGCCAACTGAATGTCACTATCCAAAATGTTTTCTTTTTTTGATTTCTTGCTACATGGTCAGATGCCTTGAAGCTGACGTTTGATAAGAATCATTGCGAAGAAATTCTTCTTTTTCGACACCTTCTCATGAATCAAGAAATCCTTCTCCTTTCTTGTTTTTTTCAATCAACGATTCTTTTGCACAAGTCTGGCAATATGAATCGTTAAATACAAACTTTCGTCACTGGACATTTGATACTGATACTGATTTTCTAATAGCTCAGCGATTTTTTGTACGCATTGATACGCATTTCGATACTTCACTTTGACCATAGCCAAAAGATCTTCATCGGTTTCATCCACATGAGTACTATGGTTTTGCATTCTTGAGACAAAAAATTTCAAATGCGTAGTGAAGCGATAAAAATAAACGGACTCTTCATCAAAGGTTGTTTTGAAAAAATATTTAACAATGTTTATGATGTCTTGCATCGTTTGGGTTAGTTCAGCAATATTGCCTTGTTCACCATTCTCAGTTTGCGCATTGACGAGATGCAGAGCAATAAAGCCAGCTTCGTCATCTGGCAGCTGAATCCCGTAATGTTCTTTGATTTTCTCTACTGTTTTGCAGCCTATTTGGTACTCATCGGGGAAAAAACGCTTGATATCCCACAATAAGACATTTTTGACCGTCATTCCTTTTTTCGATCGTTCAATGGCACAGTGCATGTGATCCGTCAACGAGATATAAATGGAATCATTGATTGGGGATGACAATTCTCGCCGAGCATACTCAATGATCTCATTGGATAATTCAAGATATTCCAGTGGTAAGTCAGCAAGCAGCTCTTGAAATTGAGATAAGATCGTCTGATTTTCTAAGCGATACACTTTATCGACCGTTTCTGAAGAAATTTCATCTCCCACTTTTTTCTTAAATGCAATCCCCCGCCCCATAACAATAATCTCGTTTTGACTTTGATCGGTAGTGATCACAACATTATTGTTTAACACTTTACTGATTTTCATGTCCTACCCCCACTTACTTTATCATTGCGGATATGGTTCATTGCTTGTCTTTATTGCTGAGCCAACAGTCAACACAGAAAAAACCTCATGAAAGCAGCGCAAATACCGCAGCTTCATCAGGTTTAGCTTGTTAAAAATCAACAATCACTATCCATTAGAACCAGTTTTATTATCTTTATCATAGCAAAGGTGGAAAGCGCTGTCAATCGTTGTTCGTTATTTTTACCGACACCTAATACGAATCTATTGATCGTTTCTTAAATACACGAGCGATCAATTTTTATTCGTTCTTATCTTAGATAAAGACAAAACCCTTAGCGAACGAAAAAAAACCGCTCCCCAAAGACTTGACTGATCAGTCTAATCTTTGGGGAGCCGGCTATGGTGTCATTTGTTTCTTGTTTTTCAAAAAAACCTAATCATCTTGTTTACGATAATTTTTTTTGATGTAGGGCTGGTTTTCTTGGTTCATACGGATAACGATCTTATCAAAACTATTGTCACTCACTTGTGTCGAACCATTCATTTTGATTTTTGGCTGTACTTCGATCACCTTTGGTTTATACTGCATTTTCCCTTTTGAGATCCGCTTGACTAAGAGTTCAGCAGCTTGCGAACCAATCTCATACGACGGTTTTTCAATCACAGACATTTCATGATGATAAAGTTTGTTCCAGCCTAAATCATCATAGCCCCCGATCGCAACATCTTCTGGAATCCGTAAGCCCAAGCTATAGATCACATGGATCAACGCAAACATCAACTCACTGTTTTCAGCTAGTATTGCTAAACGATAGCCTTGATTTTTTTTCAACAATTCGTTTAGTGATTCCTTACACGCGTCAAATGCCGCTTGTGTTTCTTCGATCTCAAATGCTAGTTGTTCAGGATTTCTAACTGCGATTTTAGAACTTTCCAGAAAAAGAGCGAGCTTTTTCTTCCGACTAGGCGTTGTGAGCGGTGGTGTAAAGTAAGCGACTCGATCAAAGCCTTCGGAATAAATACGTTGAATCATCTCGGCCGTCGCTTTTTCATTATCAACGATGACTGTATCAATCATCCCTTCTTCGATCGTGCAATCAGCCAGCACGACCTTGACCTTTTGCTCAGTCAAGCTTTTCACGAATGCTTCGTCCTGATTCGACGACAGAATCAGCCCTTCCACTTGACGGTCGATCAACGCTTGAATTTGATTCTGCTGAGAAATATTTTTGTGATCGGTTTCAACAAGAATCACTTGAAAAGATTTTCGTATACAATAATCATTGACGCCTCGAACTAAAGCTGCTACTTCCGGGATCATGATATTGCTGACAACGATGCCGATCAATCCCGTTTTATTGTTTTTCAACCCCTGTGCTAGCGCATTTGGACGGTATTCAAGCTCTTCGATCACTTCTTCGATGCGCTTTTTTGTCTCTGCTGACATAAATTCATATTTGCCATTCAAATATCTAGAAACGGTGGTTTTTGAAACATTTGCTTTTTCTGACACCATCTTAATGGTGATTTTCTCATTTGCCATTCAATCCACGCCTTGCTTTTTGCTGTTGGTCAATTATATCATGGAACCCTTGAAAAATGAACAAGGACCGATTTCGTTCGACATGGACTGTCCTATCTCAATAGTGACGGATCGTAAAGAAGCCGGTAAGTGAGCGATTTTCAAAGAACTAGCCCATTGCTTCAATGTGGCGCATTTCTTGCTGCACGACTTCATATATACTTTTTGAAAAGTCGACTTCCAACGGATAAGAAAGCAAAATATCTAACATTTGAGGCACAAAGTCTGTCTCACACAGTTCTTTTGCAAAGGCCATCGCCGCAATTTCCGAAGCACAACCAACCGTTGAACGATGCTCGTAGGAAAATAAGCGCCACAGTGGAATCGTTTTGGTGATATGGTACATCGTTGCCCCATGTTGCTCTTCTAAATAGTGAAAAATTTCATGAGCGATCAAGACTCCTCGGATAACTTCTGGTTTAGGCAATATTTCCGAAGATTGAGTCAGCTCGGTGTAAGCAGCAATGGGTTCAGTGATCAATTCAATGGAGCGCTCCATGATAAACTGCGCAAAGACCATACGAAACTTCGTCGGTTTTCCAGATCTTTCCGTAATCGTTAAACCAAGCTTATTCGCCAAATACCAGGCACGATCTGCCTTTTCCTGTTTTTTTAAATCAAACTGGTCGAGCATTTTTTGCGCCCATGTTCTCCCACATAAAATGGCTTCTTCAATGATTTCGTTTTTTTCCTCTTCACTCACTTTATTACGCAGCATCTCGCGGGTAAACTCAAATACTCCCCAACTGAATTCGTTGATGGGCATGAGCTGTTCATACCACGTTTCTAATAATGCCAGATCAACCGTATGTTGCTGTTTTAAGAAAAACCTCTGCTTGATCATAGGGAATTCGCCGCCAGAACCATCACTTCTTCATTTGGATCTAAAGTCGACATTTCGATATCGATCAACAACATCAATGCCTCCAAATCGTTTACTGAAAAATCCATCACCCGTGGTCCGGCACAAATATAGAAATCTGGACGCAAAATCACTTCTGTCTGATAGATCGCCAAGTCATCCCACAGTTGCTCGACTGCTTGCACATAGTTCTCCGCGGTTGTTTTGATGACCTTCCCTGAAGCTCGTTGTACTTTAATAAAGCCTTTTTTATCAAGGATTCGAATTGCCGGATTGTCTCCTGAAGAAACACGGGTTCCAAACACATAAAAATGCGAGCTTTTCTCTAAAAGATCAATTTCGTTGGTAGGTAGCCCCAAATCGCCTGCTGCTAATTCTTGGGCTTCCTCGACGGTCGCCTCTGCTAAAAGATCCGTCGTCTTGACTTCGGTGGAACCAGTCGCAATGGCTGTGACTTTAGACGTTTGAGGATCGATTTCGATAAAGACTTCCACACTTTCTGGGGTAGCCCCACTCTCAATGGCTTTATTGATAGCCTCTGTTTTGATTGATCGCAAGTCTTCTTTCGAAGGGGAAGGAATGATCCGTTCAACGACATCTCGCACCATCGCTAGGGCGACGCCAATTGAGGAAATCACCTCAGCATTCTCCGGAATCGAATATTTTACGCCCATTTTTTCTGACAAGTAAATAATTAATGACGAAGCGCCGCCACCCACTCCTACTAATGAAATTTGGCTTTTTTCTAATTTGTATTTTTCTGCTAAAGCCAAAATGACTGGCTCTAATTTTGCATAAGAACGCTCCATGATTTGTGTCGCGATATCTTCGATCGTCGTGCCACAATAATCCGCTAATACGCCCATCGCTTTTCGAGCCGCTTCGATATTCCCATAAGAAAAATGTTCCGGTTTGATCAAGCCCAACACATTCGCTGCACACGAATTGGTGATAGTTACCCGCTCACCATTATCAAATTTAATTGCAACATAATCCGCAGGATCTCCTTCTTTCGGACTAAAGAATTCCACCTTTCCTCCTGTCCAATTGGTTGGATCAGAGTAGACTGCGTAGTCCAGACCGGCAATATGAGCAGAACGAGGTCCTACATCTACCACTCCATTAGCAGTTGCACGAATCATGGAACCCCCTGCACAGCCCGTGATCCGAACATCCAAACTGGAAATGTATGTTTCATGTCCGCCAACGACAGAATAGTCGATCGCTGGCCGTCCGTTTTTAATGACACCGATATTGGTGGTTGTGCCGCCTACTTCAAAATACACACCATTTGATGCTCGTAAATACATCAGTGAACCCATTACTGAAGCTGCTGGACCCGAGAGCATAGTCAGAACTGGTCGCTTTTTCATCTCAGCAATCTCCATAACCCCACCATCGCCGCGCATGATCATTAAAGGTACATCTACTCCCGACTCCTTCACAGAGACTTCCGTTGAATTTGCGACAGATAACATTTTAGGTAAAATACTTGCATTGATAGTGGCCGTTCGTGTTCTTCTGGTCAATCCATATAGTTTCGTAATATCCGAAGCAACGGTACAAGGAATTCCTTTTTCTGTACAAACTTCCATCACTAGATTCTCAGCATCATTATTATCTACTCCAAAAGCCATACTAGCGACGATCACTTCTGATCCTTGCCTCACTAGATCATCGATCATCTCTTCCACACTCGCTTTATTCATTCCTTTGAGTTTTGAGAAGGCATTGATGATCTTAATGGATCGCTGATTCCCTAGGACGATATCGGCAATTTTTAATTGACGCTTTGCCAGAAACCCTTCGAAACCACCACGAGCCATACCGAAAACACCAATGTCAGCCACATCCCCTTCAATCAAAGCGTTCGTGGCTTGGGTGGTTGAATGAGCAACAAAAATCACACTTTTTGGGTCAATATCATTTTCTTTCATACAATTTTGAAAACTCTCGACAACGCCAGCAGCTACCCCCCGTTCATGATCATGGGTGGTCTTCACGCTGGATTTTCCTATGATCTCGTGAGTCAGATTATCGATAGCGACAGCTTTTGTATGGGTACCGCCTACATCGATCCCCATTCTAACTTTTCTTGATTCACTCATTTCCACTTTCCTCCTACATCCATAGTTGCATGATTTATTGATCAGCTACGTTCTTTCATCGACTAGTTATTCAATCCGAACAAAATGAGCGCAATGATACACAGGATCGCACTAGAAAGCCACCCAGCTGGTATCGAAAACTTCATGAAATCTTTAGAACCAACTTTATGATGTCCTAGCCCCCATGCTACCCATGACTGAGTAATATCTAAATGCTGAGGAGCGATCGTGACCACAGCGAAAAGTGGAAAAATGAATGCCAGATCCCAATTTGTGGCAGCTAAGATCACTGCCGCTACTGCGCCTCCTGATCCAACTAAGTTCAAAGGACCACGGAAGAAACCAAGGGGTGCTAAGATGGCAAATAAGATCGCAAGAGCCACGGTACTATGAGGAACTAGACCGCCAACGATTGGTTCAAAGAAAGGAACCGCGAGACTTGCAGCTGAATTAAACATAGCCAGTACTAATAAGAAACCTACTAGGGGCGCAACATCGACAGCACCATCTGCAAATTGTTTAGCTAACATACGGCAAATATTTACGAAGCCACCTTTTAATTTTCCGCAAGTCAGTAAGGCGTACAAAGCTGCCAGAATAAATGCAGGAATAATAGGAAACTCAGCAAACACAACGAGTAAGACTGGTGCGATCACAGCCACCCAAGAATACCAAGGAGCATCGCCTGAAGTTGCACCAGGTGTGGAAGCCCACGCTTTGACTTTTGATGATTTCGCACGACTTAAAGCAATATTGGCAAAAATCAATGTCACAAGTAAGGAAACGACTAGTGCGATCATGCCGAATGTGAAATAGTCGGAAAACCCATATTCCATCATGGATTGACTTCCTTCAGGTTGTAATGCTGCTAAAATACCTTGGTATTGCACAAAATTTGTTACATTGGCAAAAATTCCCGCCATGATGGAACCCATAAAAGCGAATAAAGCAATCGCTGTTGGAATACCCAACGCTTGCAAAATCGGCATAACGATCACTGCGATAGAGATTACAGGACCAATGCCCGTCATGGAAGTGAAACATAAGGCAGTAACAGTACATAAAAGGGTCATGGTGATTCGTGGTTTATCTCCACCAAGTTCAACAACCTTCCGAATCAGCGTTGCTGCGATCCCTGTATCCATCAAAATCCGACCAAAGAAGGAACCGAAGAAAATATTGACCAGAATCGAACTAGCAAAACCGGCGGGTCCTGTTTGATAAATGTTCGTGATCGTATCGACAAAATTCAAAGCTGTTAAATCCGGACTCAACGCATTGCCAATAAAAGCTAAAACGGTCCAAAGTGTTGCCATAACGAAGAAACCTACCATCAGGTTGAACCCTTTGACGCAGTACCAAACCATTCCTAAGAAAGAAACGATCATTAAAATACCAATTATAATTTCTACCATAAATTTTCCCTCATCTTTCCATTTGAACTATTTTTTGTTCATAGATCGTGTTGCAAGTTTCAACGTTTGCTACTTTCCCTATTCTCGCTGAATGCGACCTTTGTCATGAAAAAAACGGCTAAACTTGTGACCATTCCCCACGTTTGCTTTCCTCCTCTTTTTTGTTAACCGTTTTAGTTAACCGGTTAACAAAGAATTTAAAAAAATAAAACAACGAATGATTTCTCGTGTTTATCCACTCGACTATCTTTGAGCTCTCAATACATTCCTTTTCGCCCCCTTCTCGAAGGGACTGCCTTTATTCCAATCACCCTCCACAATCCTCTCTCGTTGGTTGGGTACTTCGTAAAAATAGGCTCAGGATACTTGCCTTTTGCTTAGAGCAGCTTCCCTCATATATCTAATCTATAATTTGATCCTCCTATTTGCGCAACTTTTCACATAGAGCTCCTCTGCCACTCGCTTGACTGCGCGTGATTCCTAATCTTAACCGAAAGGTCTCGCGACCGTTTGATCCGTTTGTATGTCTAGGAGCTAGTTGCTTTAATGTCTACATGATAGCAAAGGGTGAAAACGCTGTCAATCACAAATAGAAATTTTTTCCTCCATTTGTTCAATTTATACAAAATAGACCTTAAAATACCTAGGTGGTATTTTAAGGTCTATTGGTCGTTTAAACTTCACTTGCCTGCAAACGGTACATATCGGCATACAACCCTTTTTGAGCCAAAAGTTCATCATGGGTGCCTCGTTCGACGATCGAGCCTTTATCAAGCACCAAAATCAACTCGGCATCGCGGATGGTAGATAATCGATGGGCGATCGCGATCGTGGTTCGCCCTTGACGCATATTTGCCAAACCTTCTTGGATCAGCCCTTCTGTTTCAGTATCGATATTGGCAGTCGCCTCATCCAAGACCAGCACTTTCGGATCGGTCACCATGGTGCGGGCAAAGGAAATCAATTGCCGCTGCCCACTTGAATAGCTGGCGCCCCGTTCAATCACTTTGGCGTGGTATTTACCAGGTAATTTTTGAATAAAGGCATCTGCTTGAACAAATTTTGCTGCTGCTTCGATCTGTTCCTCACGAATGTCCTGATTCAATAAGCGGATATTGTCAGCGATGTCCCCATAAAACATGAAGGCGTCTTGCAATACGAGTCCGACTTTTTTCCGAAGCTCTTCCATCGTGAAGTCGCGGATATCTTGATCATCGATCAAAATTTGCCCTTCCCCGAATTCGTAAAAACGCATCAACACATTGATGATAGAGCTCTTGCCACTTCCTGTGTGACCGACTAAAGCCACGGTCTCACCTGGATAGGCGATAAAAGAAATATGATTCAATACGTTGTTTTTACCATCATAGGAAAAACTGACATCGCGAAATTCGATTTTTCCTTTGGTGATGGTTTGACTCGCATCGGGGTTTTGCTGCGGCGTGTATTCTTCGTTATCCATAATCTTTAGAATACGGCTGCCGGCGACCATCCCATCAGTAAAGACGCTGAGAAAATCCATCATCTGTGTCATGGGATTAAAGAATCCTTGAATATAGGTCGTAAAGGCGAAAATCAACCCGACTTCAATGGGTGATTCTAAGGCATCAAACCCAAAGACCGTCAATGACAAGGCGATCGCTAAGGCATACAACAAACTAATGATTGGTGATAATAGCAGCGCATTCGTGCGGATCATAGCGTATCTGGTTTTCAAATAATCATCATTAGTCGCTTCGAATTCTTCATTCAGCCGCGCCTCTTGACGGAATTGCTGAATGATCTGCATACCAGAAATCGATTCATTCAATTTCGTATTCAGCTGACTCAGTTTTTCCCGCATTTGACGATAGATACGAGAGCTGAATTTTTGATAATACCAGATGACTACCATTAGGATCGGCAGAAAAATCAAGTTCAGTAAGGCAATTTTGACGTTGATGCGGAACATGGCGGCAAAAGAAGAAACCACCGCAAAAATTCCTGTCAATACCATCAAGAAGACATACCAAAATTCATACAACGTTTCTGTGTCGTTGCTGACCCGTGAAACGATCGAACCGGCTGGCGTCTGATCGAAATAGCGCATCCCAAGACTATGCAATTTTTCAAATAATTTTGCTCGAATATACTGATAGGTTTTTAAAGAACCCATCGAATAAAGGAACCATTGGAAAAACCAAATCACAGCTTTTACCAACACCCCAAAGAAATACAATGCAGCAAAGAAATAAATGACTTGCTGGGTCGCCGTTTGATTGGTCAAATAATTATCCATAAAGGTTTGAATGATCAAAGGCAACAGGATATTGACGATCGATAGCACAAAAGCAAAAAAGATCGCTGCATAGAAGGTTTTTCGAAATGGCTTGGCAAAAAGAAACATTCGTTTGATGATGTTTTTTTGCTCTTTAAAGGGAATCGATTTACTCCATTCTGATTCTTGCATTAGGCTTCACTCCCTTCGATTTTGGCTTCTAGTTGCTGTTTGTCCCACATTTTTTTATACCAGCCATTTGCAGCCAATAATTGTTCATGGGTCCCGCGTTCACTGATTTTCCCATTGTCGATCACCAGAATTTCTTCTGCATGCTTGACACTGCTTAGGCGGTGGGCAGCAATGATCGTTGTTTTATTCTGACGGAACGTCCGCAACTGTTGTAAAATAGCTTCTTCCGTTTTGGCATCTACTGCTGAAAGGGCGTCATCTAAAATCAATAATTCTGGATCAGTGATCAAAGCACGGGCAATGGATAACCGCTGTTTTTGTCCGCCAGAAAGAGAAACACCACGTTCCCCCACCATCGTTTCGTACCCTTCAGGAAACTGACTGATATCCTCGTGGATCACTGCCAATCCAGCAGCTGCTTCCACTTCTGCTTGAGAAGCCCGTGGTTGCGCAAAGCGGATATTGTCTCGAATCGTCATGGAAAATAAGAAATGATCTTGCGGAACATAACCGATCGACCCCAAAAGAGCATTCAAGGAGTATTGCTTGCTGTCGATGCCCCCGAAGGTGATCACCCCGTCAAATGAATCATACTCTCGCAACAAGAGCTTCATCAAAGAGGTTTTTCCAGCACCGGTTTTCCCGACGACACCTAGTGTCTGACCCGCTGGCAAAGTAAAGTGGATGTCTTGCAGGGCAAAATCATCTCCTTGATAGTGAAAATCATTGATTTGAACGTTCACCGTTCCTTGGGCTGGGGCATCGACCGCATCTTTGGCTTCAATGATATGGGTCTTTGCCGCCAATAATTCGGCAACCCGATCATAACTAGCATTGCCTCGTTCCAGCACATTAAACAGACGTCCGATGGCAAACATCGGCCAAACTAACATACCGATATAACTGATGAAGGATACCAATTGACCGATCGAGATGGTACCGTCCATGACATAATTGCCGCCGACGATGATCGTCAGCACATAGGAGATTCCGATGATGATCGTAATAAACGGATCAAACAAGGCATCCAGAAAATTGACTTTGCGGTTTTTGATGATGGCATGGTCGATTTTGGTTTGAAAATCAGCGATGTCCTCTTTTTCCTGTCCAAAGGTTTTGATGACTTTCATCCCAGTAATACTTTCTTGGGCTTTGTCGTTGATGGAAGAAAATGCTTCTTGCGAGTCACGAAACGCATCGTGCAATTTGCTGCCAAGAACCCTTGCCATGACTGCTAAGAAAGGCAGCGGCAATAGAGCAATGATCGTTAACCGCCAGTCGATAAAGAGAACCATCGCAATGATGGTTGCCCCTCCCGAGATGAAGGAATCGGCAAAGGTCAAGATCCCTGCCCCTGCCACATTTTGGATGGCATTCAAGTCATTGGTGGCATGGGCCATCAAATCACCTGTCCGATGCTTTTGATAAAACAACTGATCCATCCTTGTAAAATGTGCAAATAGCTGTCTGCGTAACGTTTTTTCTAGCCGAGCGGCACTGCCCCAGATATGCGTTCGCCAGACAAAACGAAACACGTATTGAGCGATGGCTGAAGCAATCAAGATCATGACCCAAAAAAAGATCGTCTGCATCGAGATCTCTTTTTCCGCAATCTCATCGATGATGATCCCGATAACTTTGGGAGGTGCCAACTGTACCAAGGCGACCAAGACTAAAGAGCCTACGCCTAACAAATAATGTTTCTTTTCTTGTTTAAAAAACCAACCTAACTTCCTAAATATTGACATAACACTCTCCATTTCTTTATGACCTGTTGCCTAAATTTTGCGATTTTTCCGAATATTCATTGGATTCAGTTACAATTGCTACCCCGCTATTTACAGAACGTAAACAGAAAAAGCAGCTTAGGGACATTTTTTATTCGTTGCTGCGTTTTGCCGCAATAAAAAGCGAGCTGATAAAATCAGCCCGCTTTTTAGAAAAAAACCTACTTTTGGTTTTTCATTTGCTGCATCATCTGACGAATTTTTTTCTCAGAAGGTTTTTGACCCATTGACATCATCATCGAGCGAAGCATATCCTCATTAACGGGAGGATTTTTCTTTAGATAATCTTGCATATATTTACGCGCCAAAAAGAAGCCGCCGACAGCGCCTAGTAATGCTGCAACAACAGCGATCACGATTACGATTCCTACACTAACCATTCGAAAACTCTCCTTTCTCTTGTACTCTCAATGAATCATTTTACTAGAAAAAAACACAAAAAGAAAGAGTGAAAGCTGGATTTATCCAAAAACTTTCACTCGTTTCCTCAACTTAATGCGACATCTCTTTTGTTGAATAACCAATTTGTTAAAAGGTAGATTAAAACACTGTAAACAAGGATCCCGATCGCCATTTCCCAATAGCCCAATCCCGGATCAAAGGCAGTCATCTGCATGTCAGGACTATTTAATACACTCGGTATCTGCTCTTTGATATTCATAAAATTAAATGGATTCCACTTCAGCCATGGGTATTTTTCTTGCGCAAAAAGCATGATCGAGTTGATGATGCTGCTTCCAAACAACATACCCAAGCCTAAGCCTACCGCCAAGCTTTGGGAGCGAATGACGGCGGAGATAAAGATGGTCAATGCAATATAAAAGACAATCAATAGCAAGTTGGTTCCCGCAAAAACAAGGGCAACGAGAATCGCCGCTAGCCCGTTGTAGCCAGTAGCAGCAAAAGGTGATTCAGCAGCTAAAAATAAATTGGCAGCTGCTAAACTACTGATGAGTAAAACAGCGGTCCCTAACAGCGCAAATAAAAACGTGTTGATGGCTTTTGCTGCTAAGATTTGGCTTCTGGAAAAAGGCCGAATCAATAAGAACTTGATCGTTCCTCGACTAAACTCTTCCGCCACTGAAGAAGCTGCCACGATCACTACAAATAAGTTTAAGAACGACGTCATATCGCTTAAAGAAGCGAATAAATCATTGGCACCAATTTCTGGACTACCTAAGCGTACAACATAGGTCAAGCCAAACGTCATTAAAACCAATAAAAGCAGCATGATCCAAGTAGAACGCTTTTTGGTTAATTTGATCCATTCATTTTTAATCAATGTCAGCATGCTTACAAACCTCCTTCTTCGGTCCAAGCCAAGAATGTATCTTCCAAAGAAGATTGCTTTGTCCGTAGTTCTTTTAAGCCGATACCCGCCTTCACGATCGCTGCAGCGATTTCTGAACGCTGATCTGTTTGCAACGTGACTTGCAATTCGTCTTCTACATGCAAGACCTCGACGTCAAAGGAAGCTTTTAACAGTGCTTCGGTTTGCAAGTTATCATCGGTTTTGATGATCAACACATTTTTCTCTGCTTTCAACTCTGCCATTGCTACTTGATGGGTGACTTTTCCTTTTTGCACCACGATCAAATGATCCGCAATTTGCTCGATGTCGCTTAACTGATGACTGGAAACTAAAACAGAGACCCCTTTTGCTCGCAAAGAAAGAATCATTTCTCGAAACTCCCGCATGCCTTTAGGATCCAGACCATTCATCGGCTCATCTAAAACTAATAGATCTGGTTGATGGACCAGCGCCTGGGCAACACCTAAACGCTGACGCATCCCTAAAGAATAAGTTTTGACTTTTTGATGGATATGTCCTTCTAAATGCACCTGACGGATCAGGGCTTCTAGCTCAGAGGCTGTGCCTTTTTTCTTCGCCATACGCTGATACTGCATCAAATTCTCATAACCGGTCATATAATTATAAAACTCAGGATTCTCAACGATCGCTCCGACTGAGGCAATCGCTGTTTTAAAAGAAGAATCCAATAAATTTCCCATAATGGCAATCGATCCTGTGTTGTGCTTCATCAAGCCAACGATCATTCGGATGATCGTCGTCTTCCCAGCCCCATTGGGCCCTAATAAACCAACGACTTGTCCTTGGTCCACCACAAAGGAAACATCATCAATGATTCGTTTGGTCCCAATCAATTTGGAAACATTTTGCAGTGCTAATACTTCTGTCAAAGTTACCCCTTCTTCCTAACACCATTTCTGCAACGATTTTAAATAAAAAACGTTATGATAATATGTATACCATGCCATCTCTGTAAAAAAAAGTCAAGAAGCGAAAAAGGAACATCGATGCTCCTGTTTTTGCTTCTTGACAACTTCGTTTATCACTGATGCTTTTCACGTTTGCCCTATTGCTGCTGGTCAAAAGCTTGGCAAAATTATAAGTTCTATTTGCTCGATCTTATAGCTGGCTCACTCCGTTTGGGTGAATGCCAGTTGGGCGAACGCTGCCTTGTTCTTGGCACTTCTGATCTGTTTGATCACTTGCTTGAGCTGTTTCCATTCCTTTGCGCTTGGGTGACCATTCCAATAAAAGAGGTAAGGCTGTTCTTCCTCGGAAAATTCCTGATGGATCGGATAATCGCTGATCACCAAATCTGGTTTTTGAGACAGCGAATAATGGGCCATCGCTCGATGCGTGGCATTCATCAAGCGGTTCTTGATCCAAAGCTCTTGCGTTTTTCCGTATTTCGAATGGATCGAGAACGTGACCGGCTGTTCATATTTGATAAAAATAACTCTCAGTAACATACAGTATTGGAAAATCAAACGATCATTCATTTGCAGTAATCTACGCAACGCTGGTAAAGAAACAGTCGCTTCCAAAAAAAACCGTTTCATGGTTGGATAAAGCACTGGAAAAGCGGCTTGCAGCTCTTGCTCGTCGGTTGTTTTGCCAAAACTATCGCTTTTTTGTCGCGTACCAAAACAGCCAGAGGCGGAATGGATCATGACCAGATTAACCAGTAAATAGTTTTTTTCGGCTTCTGTAAACGTCAACCGAAAATACACGGCTAGTTTTTCAACGAGCTGCGCTTCTTGCTGGTACTTTGGCTGAGTCAGCCACGAGATGTTAGCAGCATCGAGATCCTCCTCAAGATAGGTGTTCATTACCCCAAACATATAATACAAGAAGCTGCGTTCAACCTCCGAAATTTCAGAAAACGGCAGATGATTCCTGTGAAACAATGGGTTCAAAAAGACCTGATCAAACTGATTTTTTTCAATTAATGGGTGCTCAAACGTCAGTACTTCGTTGGGTAAAAACGAAAGCGGATGCTTTTGATGGATTCTTTGCACGGAGATAGCGAATAGATGAAGAAATTTATCGATATCGATTTTTCTCATATAAGAAGCATTGGTTTCTAACAACGCTTCAGCCTGCGCTTTCTCCTTGATCGATGCCAAGACTTGTGAGTCCTTCTCATCAAAAATTTGCCAATAGGTAAGATGATAAAAATAGCGGATCGCATATTCAGCACCTGCTAAAGGATCACCTTTTTTTAAACTATAGGACAAATGATAGTTCGCCAAAACATGATTTAACTCCTGCAATTTTCGTTGAATCGTGCGGGGACTGCTAAAGGTTTTGTGGCTGAGTTGTTCAAGGGAATGATAATCCCCCTGAAAGAGTGCATCCAGCAAGATAAACCCAACGGTTCCCTGCAACAATACACTATAGGCTTGGCTCAATAGAAATCGTGGAGAAAAAGCAATCGACACTTCTTTTTCCAGCGGATCATAGGTCAAAGTAAACTGAGGATAGCGTGCACGAAACACCTCTACTTGCTGAACGATCGACTGCATTTTGTTGGTTTTCCTATCGAAAACACCTGAGAGCTCTTTAATTGTATAGTCTTTCTTGTTCGTTTCGTAACAATAACTTAGAAACGCATAAATTTGTTTTTCTGTCGTATCCAAAAGTGCCTGTAACATGAAATTTCCCTCGCTCGTATAATCAGCAAACGCTGTTTTTATCCTAAATTTGTCATCTTACAAAATTGTAAGCTGGCAGTGTTTGGTGATCGTACCACCGTGCGCTCTTTTCTGTCAAATCACTTTTAACAAATTTTCCTTTCGTTATCTGTATATTTTCATAAAAAAAGTCTGACGCCTCAAAACGATCGTCAGACTTTTTGTTAAAAACGGTAAAACAAAACGTGATTGTGCTTTCTGGGGAAGAAAATTCCAATCGTGGGTTATCAATTCTCTCATTATCCTCGGCTTTATTCTTTACTGTCTCTCATCAGAAAATAACTTTCGATTCAGCCAAAAAAGGAAGACAGTAAGGATAACCACGCCTAGACCAAAGAATAAATAGCGAATACTCGTATTTTTGCTGCCGGTTTTCGGTAGTAAGGCTCCATTGACCTCATTAGCACTGCTTGTCTCCGTAGGTTGTTCCTGTTCCATTTTCACTGAAGACGATGCTTTAGCGAGTTGTTTGCCTACGGGATCATTGGAGGAAACACTTCGCTTGCTTGACTGACTTTGGTTAGGCGCTAATTTGTTTGGTTTCGTTTCTGAATCTGAAAGATCCTCAGATGCCGCTTCACTAACGGTCATTGTTCCTGTTGTTGCGGTGGTTTCTTGACTCCTAATTGTCTGACTCGATTCACTCTCACTAACTGGTTGGGTGTTGAAGTTTTCTGACTCACTTGCATTGTGACTACTTTCGATACTTTGAGAATCCTGACTTGTGTTTTCCGTAGTAGAAGTCCTTGGATCCGTCGATTGAGAGTCGCTAAATTTCGGTTCGATACTACTAAAGGAAGAGCTTGTTTCTTCAGACACCTTAGAGCTTGCGCTTATCTCAGAGTTCGTGGTCTCACTAGAGCTCGGGGGTGTTATTACCTGCCATTGACTAGGCTTCAAGTTTTCAGTAATCGTTGTTTCACCGTCATAAATCACAACTAAATCTACTTTATCCACACTTTTGATCTCATCGATGGCCATCTCAGCATAGATCCTTAAGTAGTTTTCAACACCTGAAAACCAATCGACATTTGTTAGATACGTTTCACCAATCACCTTTTCACTGTGTCCATTGCCATCCCAACCATAAGTTAAACGGATACAAACGTTTTGTGAAGTCAGCGTTTTGTTCGGCCGTACCGGGATCGTAATGACTTTCAAGGCTTCATCATAGATCACTCGATTCGTTTGAACAGAAAACGATAAATTCCCTCCGGCTCGTTCTTTTGCTGAAGTATGATCGAAACCAAACACCAGTAGCAATAATCCCGCTAACAGCAAAATCAACACAATTCCAACCAGTTTTCTCATTTCCTCACTTCCTAAATGAATATTTCAAGATAACTTGATAAGGAAATTATAATAAATTCTCAGAGAAAACATGCGCCGAAAAAAAAAGGAAAGACCCAATAAAATGGCATCTTCCCTTTAAATAAGTCTTTATTAATTATTCTTCCAAGTAAAAAAACTGCCTCCAAAATTTCAGTTTCTATCTACCTGATAAATTTACTCCAACTTAACTTCAATGCGCATCCTGCTAAAACCATTCCTATTGCAATCCATAAATGATTAGACGATTCATTCGTTTGAGGAAACTGCTGTTTTTCTGATTGATTATGCAAATTATTTGATTGGGATACCTGCATGTTCCCAGGGGTTGAACTTTGATGTGTAATCGCTCCATTATTACTAGAACTACTCCCGTTATTTGATTCTGAACTACTAATCATACTGCTTTCGCTACTTGGTTCCGTACTACTACTCGTACTGCTTTCACTACTTGGTTCCGTACTACTACTCGTACTGCTTTCGCTACTTGGTTCCGTACTACTACTCGTACTGCTCTCACTACTTGGTTCCGTGCTACTGCTGGTGCTACTTTCACTACTTGGTTCCGTACTACTACTCGTACTGCTTTCACTACTTGGTTCCGTGCTGCTGGACTCCCCTGGTTCACCGGTTCCGCCACCACCGCCACCATAGCGTGGCGTATAGCCAGTAATACTGCTTGTTCTTGGCACATCATTGACCAAAGCATCAAGGATGCCCCGATTGGTATATTGTTCCAATGAACCATCCGTTTCTGTTTTGTAGGTAATGTAGATCCGTTCCTCTGTATCCCGCAAAGGAATTTCAAAGGATCCGTCACTATTTAAAACGATCGGTACTTGCTCGACATACGTTGGGTTGGAAACGCTGGGTCCATAGACCACTCGAGCACTCGTACTGACTAGTGTCTGATGAGGACCTAAAAAGTCAATAAACGTTCCATCTTTGATCGTCACTTGGTCCGTGTCAAACGAGTTGATATACACTCGCCAATCAATGATCCGTTTGGGTTCTTGCGTACCTAAATATAGTCCTTGTTTGGTGAGTAAGGCACCCTCCCCTGAATCATCCACTGCTTGAATAAAAATAGGCACCGATTGCGTCCCATTTGCCGTTTCAAAGTGGATGTTGTTGATCTGGTTTTCTATCACGTCATCACTGAACTTTGTCCAAAAATAAAAGTCCCCATGTACATTGGTATTTTGTTCGACAAATTCTGTGAAAACAAAGGTTAGCTGATTGCCAACTTGGGTAACATTGACCACTAAGTTGTTATTTTCATCGTATAAAGCATACGTATTATTAACGCCTTCAATCTCAGCTGGCAAGGTGACGGTCGCTTTGTCACCTGCTTTTAAATCACCTAAGTCCTCCAAACTCCAGGTCATATCTATTTTGAAGGAATCATCCTTTTCAATACTTGTGATGACCTCGTTGTGGCTATTAACGATCGATACATTGGTGATCAGCTTGGCACCCACATCGGTTTCCCCATAAACAACCCGCATACCAGCAAAAACAGGAATCAACAGCAGCAAGACAGCAAATGCTTTTCCTAAACGTTTGATCATTGGTTTCCTCCCTTAAGTGAGCGCTTAGCTAACCCCATCGGTCACAGCAATTACTGTACTCGACATGAATATTTTCATTAATAGTTGTCTTTTCGTTTCACGGTAAGAAAAATAGACTTCCAGTTGCCACATTCTTGCCGCGTATCCGCGACTGCCTAATAGAATCAGTGTTACCTAATTTTATCGGCTTTTCGGTGATTTACACAATTAAAACGCTTCATTGGTGAAAGAAAATAACAATGCAGCAAACAAAAAAACCAAATCCCAATCTGTGTTGATTGAAAGGGATTTGGCTAAAAAATAAATCACTCTGTCGGATCGGCGATTCGATCAATTTGCTGGAAGTACCGGTACTGACAAACAAAGTAAAAAACGATTTGGAAAATCAAAAAGAGACTAACGATCACGCCATAGTATTGCCAAACAGGCAATTCTACTAAAATACGCAAAGCGGTCATTGCCACCGCAAAATGGATCATTGCCACGACTGTTGGCAAGAAGTACATCACTTGCAGCTGGCGTCTCAGAACGTTGTGACGCTCCTTGGGCGACACGCCTAAAATATGCAAGGAACGATGGTACGCCCCATCTTTATCTAAATCTGCAAATAAACGGAAATAGATAATCGAAGCGGAGAAAATAAAGAAAACCGAACCTAGTAATACCGTGATCATTAAGATGATGCCATTTCCTTGACGATTTTCTTGGAAAACTTGGTATTTCGAGGTATAAAATGTGCGGACGGGTATATCTTTTGTAGCTTCGGTCCACTCTTCATCTGTATACTCACCTTTGGCCTCCAGCTCCTGACTAATTTCTTCATATTGCTGATCGATCAAGGCATTTTCTTTATCTAACTTTCCATTGAAATCAGATACCAATTCAGGTGTTTCAGCCCATTCTGGATAGTCTAACCAAATAAAACCAGATTCCATATCATCGTTAGATTCTTGTAAGAGAGCTTGCCATTCCTCAAAGGTCTTATCTGTCACAACTGACAAACCAAAGTGATTCAGAGAAAGCATTGAGGGGCTGTGGACAATCGTAATATCCTTTTTTATACCGGTTTCTGAACCCAATTCAAGTGGATAGATACTTGTGCGTTCGTTCTCAGGGACTTCTAGAAGCTGTTTTCGACGTGAATAATTAGCACTAAGTGTCATTATTTGATTATCTGCAACGGAATCAGCTTCCTCACCGATTTGTTTCATCATTTTCTGATAGTCGCTTTCTCGCATAATTGAAAAGCCATTCGTCGTATAAAATGAATCATTCATAACTGCAGATTCATCAAGATTCGCATAGGCCCATAGTAAGGAAACACTATCCGTTACAGGTGCGTACCCTTTTTCTTCTATGGCAGTTTTAATTTCATTCATTTTCCCCTCAGAATGATCGAGGTCTTCTGGCCCAGACCATGGAAACACATAGGCTACACTGATTCCTTGGATCGAAGAAAAAGAAGAACTGCCGATCGCCAGCATCACGGAAATCCCAACGAATGCCACGGAGGTACTAATAGCGATCAAACTATACATCGCCGCATTGTCTCGCATGCGAAAGATCCATTCGCTGATAGTCAGCATCCGAGTCCCTCGTAAGAAGGTTGGGCGTTTCTTTAATCGTTTCAATAGAAATACGCTGAACTGATGGAATGACAAGATCGTGCCTGCAACAGTCAACAAGACTCCTAGCATAAGTGGCAGCATTGAGTAGGTTTGGTAGCTAAAATAAAAGACCGATCCATAGCCAACTAGTAACAGCACAATTCCTGAAAATGCCAATGCCCAATGACTTTTTGGCTCAGGACGTGGTTTTTCATTTTCCTTGATCAATGAGATGATCTGTTCTCCTTGCAAGGCGCGAGTACTGAAAAAGGAGATCAAAAGAAAAATGAAGACATAGATCCCAAAGGTCAATCCTAAAGCTTCCAGAGGAACCATAAATTTCAGTCCTTCTGTTAAGTACATGACATTTTGCGCAATCAGCAGCAACAATTTCGTCACTAAAATCCCCAACCCAATACCGGTCACTGTGGCGCCGGTTCCTAAAAGGGCATTTTCGACAAACAAAATCTTTCGCAGATCTTTTTCTTCGATCCCCAAAATCAAGTAGATCGCCAGATCACGTTTGCGTCGTTTCAAAAAGACCACAAATGTATACCATAAAAACAACAGCGACAGTAAGGCGATCACCACGAGTGCGACGGATAGACCAACCTTAGCTAAGCTTGAAAGTGTATCGCTATTAGATAAGTTTTCTTCCAATTGCGGATGAAAGAGCAAAAGACTAAAGATATAAAACACCATCGCCGCAAAGGCGCTGCTGACGAAGTATGCTGCATAGGTTCGAAAATTCCCCCGCAGATTACGAATGATCAACTGTCTGAAATTCATGACGGCGACCTCCTAAATGTGCTAGGACTTCAAGAATTTTTTGATAAAATTGCTGTTGATCAGCACCACGATAGACTTCGTTATACAGCTTTCCGTCTTTGATGAAAACGACCCGATCAGAAAAGCTGGCGGAATACGGATCATGGGTGACCATCATAGTGGTGACTTTTCGCTGTTTGTTCATCTGACTTAGTATTTCCATGACATCTCGTGCTGCCTTGGAATCAAGATTACCCGTCGGTTCGTCTGCTAAAAGCAATTCTGGTTGATGGATCAAAGCTCTAGCAATCGCAACTCGCTGCTGCTCTCCACCGGAAAGCTGATAGATGCGTTTGTCTTTTTTCTCATAGATCCCAAGTTCACGTAATAGCTGCTCCGAACGTTCTTTCATCTCAGGAACTGCCACCCGATCCAATGTCAGTGGTAAAATCACATTCTCAAGCACGCTCAATGGCGAAAGCAAATTGTAGTTTTGAAAAACAAAGCCTAGTTGCCGACGACGAAACTCCGCGAGTTTTTGCTTAGATAATTCTAGTGGCTGCTCTCCCTTGAGGATCACCGAACCTGAAGTGGGTTTATCCAATGTTGCCACCAAATTCAGCATGGTGGTCTTGCCACTGCCAGATGGACCCATAATGCTGATAAATTCTCCTTCTGGCACTTTGAGATCGATTTGTTGTAAAACCTCAACAGACACTTCCCCTGTATAGGTTTTCGATACATTTTTCAATTCTAGTAAAGCCATCATCTTCACTCCTTTGCTACCAGTTTAGCAGGCGACACCGCAATCAGTTATCGATTTCATGATAGAAAGCTTACAAAATTGTAAGAAAGCCTTCACCTCCGAAATGTTAAGGTAACCGTCGTGCCTTGATTCTCCTTAGAGGCAAGCGATACATCGATATCTAATTGCGTACTGATCGTTTCAACTAAATAAAGACCGATCCCAGTTGCCTCTCCTGTTTGCCGCCCATTCTGACCTGTATAAAAGGGGCGGAAAACCCGCGGGAGATCCGCTGCTGCAATCCCGCAGCCTTCATCTGCGATCGTTAAGCTTCTAGAAAAAGGATCGATCTCAAAATAGACTTTACTGTCTGGCTTTGAGTACTTGATGGCGTTGCTGATGAGTTGAAACAGCAAAATACCTAGCCATTTTTTGTCTGTTGTCACCGTGATATCTGCTTCACTCATCAGCTTCGGATAGACTTCACTGCGAATAAAATTTCGCTTCTGGTCACCGATACTGTGTTTTAACAATTCCAACAATGAGGCTGATTCGATAACGAAGTCCTCCGTGAAATCTTCCAAGCGCACAAAATTCAGCGCAGTCGCCAAGCCACTTTTTAAGCGATCTGTTTCAGCCAAAAGATCATAGCTATCGACTTCTTCACTTTCAGCCATTAGCGCCAAAACTGAGACAGGTGTTTTCATTTGATGAACCCAGATATTCATGAAACGAATATGATTTTGATGGTGCTGATCTAATTCTGTCAGCCGCTCTTGCTCTTGCTGTTCATGGGCATCGAACTGCTTGCGCCATTGCTTGGAAAGGTAGCCATTGCTTCGGTGTGTCGCTCTTCCATGCTTGATATACTGATAAAACGCAGTATTGGAAAGGTAATCTACCAAATAAACAAGAACAATGAACAGCCCGAATAGAAGCAGACCATAACCAATTACGAGGTAATTTCGATAGCCATCCAACCAAATCACTAAAACGAACAATGAAATGGCTAGGAACGTAACGAGTAGTTTAGGTAAATGAACACTTGCATATGCTTTCATTCTTCCGTACCTATCACTGATAAGGCGTAGCCCTTTCCGCGAATCGTTTGGATCGGATCATTGATGCCCATTGCCGCCAGTTTTTTTCGCAAACGGCCGACATTGACAGAAAGCGTATTGTCATCAACAAAGCGCTCATCATCCCATAATAGATTTAAGATCCGTTCCCGTTTGACCATCTCTGGGTGTGCCGACATTAACAGGGTCAATAATTCTCCTTCTCGAACAGTCAGCCATTCACTGGCTTCACGATAGACCATCTTCAATGCTTCGGGATAGTAGATCAATTCGCCAGCTTTCAAACTTCTCGCCCGATCAGACTGTGCATAATCCCCGTAGACTCTACGAATGTGGCTTTTTACTTTTGCCAGCAGCAAATCATAAGAAAAAGGTTTGACTAGATAATCATCAGCACCATATTCTAGAGCCATCACTTGATCCATATTGCCGTCACGGGCGGAGATGAAGAGAATTGGAACCAACGAACGTTCCCTGATTTTTTGGCACCAATAAAACCCATCATAATAAGGTAGATTGACATCCAACAAAACCAAATCAGGTTGGATCATCAAGAATTCATCTAAAACCGCAGCGAAATTTTCTGGAACAAAGGTTTGATACGCATAGCGGGATAATTGATTTTCCATCATTTTGACTAACGATTTGTCATCTTCGACCACGAATATTTTCATAGAAATCCTCCTGTTTTCTCTAAAGTTTACCAAATCTGTGTGAAAAAAACTGCAAAATTCCAGCTTTTTTAAAAAAAGTGTACTTATTTATTGTAAGCAAAATTATTTTATAGTATACTACGTTTTGTGATTAAAACTTACTTAAAGTAAAGGTGGAAAAAAATGAAAAATATTTTAGTTGTTAAAGCCAATAACCGTCCTGATGGAGTATCTGCAAAAATGTTTGATACGTTCGTTGAAAATCTTGATACCAACAATGTGGACGTTGTAACCTTTGATGTGTACGCACAACCAATGCCTTATATCGGTCAAACGTTATTTGAAGCATTTGGCAAACTTTCACAAGAACAAGAATTAAACCAAGAAGAACAAGAATTGATGACTGTCCGTCAAGACGTGATGAACAAATTCGCAGCAGCGGATACCATCGTTTTCGCTTTCCCAATGTGGAACTTAACGATTCCTGCTGCCTTGCACACATTCATCGACTACATCTTCCAAGCTGGCTTTACTTTTTCTTATAACGAAGATGGTTCAATGAACCAATTATTGAAAGACAAAGAAATCGTTCTATTGAATGCCCGTGGTGGTGTTTACTCAGGCGAAATGAGCGCAATGGAAAACGCTGTAACCTTTATGGAAAAAGTTTTCGGTGGTATGTTCGGCATGAACATCACAGAAGAAGTAATCATTGAAGGCCACAATGCAGATCCTTCTAAAACAGCAGAAATCATTGCTGAAGGTTTAGAACGCGTAGCAGCTGCTGCGAAAAAATTCTAATCATTGCTATCGATCAACTCCTCAACAAAGCGCTATTGCTTGTTGAGGAGTTTTTTTATCCAAAAACTTAGCTCGTCCATGGATCGATAAAATAAAGAAGCCCCTTAGAACACAGCGGTCTAAGGGGACTCTTTTTATTTTGATGCTTTCCAATCAAAAGGCAACAGCTCTTCTAGCGTCATGATTTTTCCTGCTGCGATCATGACCTGCGTGTTATGGTTGGCAGGATCCAGCTGGCTGATGAATTCACGGCAACGACCACAAGGTGGGATCGGCTCACCTACCGAATTGATTGCAACCATCTGTAACACCCGCTGCTGACCATCAGTGATCATTTGCGCAGCCGCAGCCTGTTCGGCGCAAAAACCCATAGAACAGCTGGTATCGATACAGATCCCTGTATAAATCTGTCCATCTGCAGTAGCCAGAGCTGCCGCAACACTCCCTGCTTCTGCAAATTGAGAGAGCTGTCTGAATCCCAGTTTTTGCTTCGCGGCATCGATCAGCAACTGAAAGTCCATTTTTCTTCCTCCAATAATAAGCTGCTCATGGTTAAATGAACCGTTTAAGCACCCGCCATGATTTTCGTCAATAGCTCAGGATCAAAGGTCTTTTCCCGCAGCATCGCGATTTCATAGCCATAAGGGGCTTTTTTATTCTTTTTGTCTTCGCCAACATAGGGTGTTTCCAAAATTTTCGGTAACGCTGATAATTGCTCATGATGAACGATCTTATTCAAGGCTTCAAAGCCGATCGTGCCAAAACCAATATTCGCATGTCGGTCTTTGTGGCTGCCCTGTGGATTTTTTGAATCATTGACATGGATGACCTTCAAGCGATCCAACCCGATGATTTTGTCAAACTCGTTTAACACGCCGTCAAAGTCTTCTTTGACATTGTAGCCAGCATCGTTCGTGTGACAAGTATCTAGTGTAACGGATAATTTTTCATTTAAGGTGACACCATCGATAATTGCTGCCAATTCTTCAAAGCTGCGACCGATCTCGGTGCCTTTACCTGCCATTGTTTCTAATGCGATCTGGGCAGTTTGATTTTTTTCAAGGACCTCGTTCAAGCCTTTAATGATCTGCTTGATCCCAGCTTCTGGTCCTGCACCGACATGGGCACCGGGGTGCAATGTGATTTGAGTTGCACCTAAAGCTTGGGCTCGTTGGATTTCTTCTTGTAAGAACGAAACAGCAAAGCCAAAGTTTTCTGGTTTGATGGTATTGCCTAAATTAATGATGTACGGGGCATGGACGACGATATTCGAAATTCCTTTTTCCGTCATAAAATCTTGTCCAGCTGCGATCTGCATCTCTTCGATCGGTTTGCGCCGCGTGTTTTGCGGAGCTCCGGTATAGATCATAAACGTAGTAGCTTGATAGCTAGCTGCCTCTTCTGCTGCTCCTAAAAGCATTTTTTTGCCGCTCATTGAAACGTGTGAACCAATCAACATTTTTCTTTTCCTCCTAAATCTAGTCTTCTCTATTATCGATAAAAGCGCCTTGTAAAGCGATTATTTTGCTCATTGCCGTATTTTTTTATCAAGCGAGTCCAAATAACATCAGAACACCCGTCATTAGCGGCATACTTATCAAAAAGCTAATGGAAGAAACGAACCCCACCGCTTCTTCCTCCATTCCAGCAATCACGGAATTAATGACACCGAATAAAGGAATTGGAGCAAACACTAACAAACAAAGAACTGGCTTTAATAAAACTGGGATTGGTAAAACATAGAAAGCTGCGAACAGCACGAATGCCAGTCCGTACCGCAAGCTTAAAATTTTGATCACTGTTTGGGTGGTGTGCTTCGGTAAGCGGAAATCCAAAAATAAGCCAATCATAAACATGGACAAAAACGTATTTGCGATCCCGATTGGTTGGACAAGCGCCAATGCCGCTTCGGGAATCCTCCAATCCGCACTGCGGATAATCAGCATCACTAGATAAATAGTAAACGTTGGCGAACGCAGGAGATTCAAAAAGATTTTCCCTGGTTCAAACGTCGTCCGCTTTCCAATCAAGAATTCGATGAAAATCGTCGTTCCCCCTGCCAACATGATACTGTTCCCCATATCAAACAGCGAAATCAGCGGAATCCCTAAAGGATAAAAGCTTTGGGCAAAAGGAATCGCAAAATTGCCGATATTAAAGCCTGAACCGCAGTACATCGCAAACTGCTGCAGCGTGTTCGATTCTTTTTTGGTCAAGAAAAATGCGAAGAGGATCTGAACGATCGTAATGATCAACGCGATCACAATCAAACTAAGCGCACTGACTTGTACTTGCATTGAAGCTAAATTCAAAATGATTGCTGCCGGTAACGTCACATTCAAAATAATTTTGGATAAGATCGAGCCATCCGCTTTTGAAAGGACGTTTAGCCGCTTAAGAAAATACCCTAAGAAGATCATGGCAAATAAACCGGCGGCATTCAACACTATATTTCCCATTCCAACAAAAACCCTTCCTCTACAAAAATTTGAAAAAAGCGAACCAACAAGGCGGTTCGCTTTTTGCGATTAAAATGTTAATAAGAAATATTTTTTCTTGCCACGACGAATCACGACGTATTTTCCACCGATCCGATCACTTGCTTGGAGCTCGTACGTTAGGTCTTGGACGCGTTCCCCATTGATGTAGATGGCACCATTTTGAACGTCTTCTCTTGCTTGACGTTTTGATGGTTCGATTTTAGCAGTCGTCAACACTTCAACGATGTTCAAAGAATCATCTGCTGTTACCTGATGGCTTGGCACCCCTTTGAAGCCTTGTTCGATCTCTTCAGCGTTCAATTCTTTGATATTGCCACTGAATAAACTTGCTGAGATGCGTAAGGCTTGTTCATAAGCCTCTGCCCCATGAACCAAAGTAGTGACTTCTTTTGCCAAAGCTTTTTGTGCTGCTCGAGATTCTGGTGCAGCGTTAAATTCTGCTTCGATCGCAGCGATTTCTTCTAATGATAAGAAGGTGAAATATTTCAAGAATTTGACTGCATCACGATCATCCGTATTGATCCAGAATTGGTAGAACTCGTAAGGCGTCGTTTTCTTGGCATCTAGCCAAACCGCATTGCCTTCTGTTTTCCCAAATTTCGTTCCATCTGCTTTTGTGATCAATGGCATAGTCAAACCGAACCCTTGGACTTCACGCTCACGACGTAATAATTCGATCCCAGAGGTGATATTCCCCCATTGATCGCTACCGCCTAATTGCAACAAGCAACCGTGGTTGTCGTAAAGATTCAAAAAGTCATAGGCTTGTAATAGCTGGTATGCAAATTCCGTGTAGGAGATCCCAGTTTCGATCCGACGTTTGACACTTTCTTTGCTCATCATGTAATTGATGGTAAAGTTTTTCCCAGTGTCGCGCAAGAAATCAATCAGTTTCAATTCCCCTAGCCACTCATAGTTATTGGCAATGATGGCAGGATTTTCTTGGTCATCAAAATCAATGAAGCGAGATAATTGGCTCTTGATACTTTGTGACCATTCTAAAACGGTATCTAGTGTGTTTAATTGACGTTCTTGATCTTTAAAGGATGGGTCACCGATCATTCCTGTACCACCGCCTACTAATGCGATCGGCACATGTCCGTTTTGTTGGAAACGGCGCAACATCAAAATAGGCAATAAATGACCAATATGCAGGCTATCTGCGGTAGGATCAAAGCCGATATATAGTTTCACAGACTCTTCATTTAATTGTTTGGTCAAGGCTGCTTCGTCTGTGGTCTGATGAACTAATCCGCGTTGCTTTAGCTCTTCAAAAAAGTCTGTACTCATTCTTTCTCCTCCTAATAATTGCTTCATTGTTCATCTTAACTGAAAAAGAGGTCAATGAAAAGTCTTTCTCTCAAAGTCCTTTACCAAAAAAGAAACTTTTAGGCAAATCCGTTCATTTTCCTTTATTATCGCTGGTTCAATACAAACACCAACTGGCATTTTCTCCCACACTTCTTTCGATAACAGATAGGGTGCTACCCAAGCGCCTTGTTTTTTGCTATAATTACACGGAATCTATTCTAATTTATTGAGGTGACTCTTTTTGTCCCAGAAAACGAAAAATCAAAAGAATACAGAAAACAAAAATAGAGGCTGGTTCTATTTCAACATCAGTCTTAGGGTTTTACATGCCCTGTTCTTAGTTGCTATTTCTTTGCTGGTTCTAGGCGGTTCTTTAGCCTTAGGGATCGGTGCCGGCTACTTTGCTTTTCTTGTGGAAGATACCGCAGCTCCTTCTAAAGATGAGTTACAAAAAGAATTGACCGACATCACAGAGACTTCTCAACTCGCATACGCTGATGGCAGCAAAATCGCAACGATTCGCTCGGATCTAATGCGAACGTCGGTTAATTCCGATCAAATTTCAGATTATTTGAAAAAAGCGATCATCGCAACAGAGGATGAATATTTTAATATTCATAATGGGGTCGTACCAAAAGCAGTCGTGCGGGCATTATTGTCAGAAGCGACAGGCTTTGGCGGCAGCGGGGGTTCCACTTTGACCCAGCAGCTGGTAAAACAACAAATCCTTTCCAGTGAAACGACCTTTAAACGCAAAGCCAATGAGATTTTATTAGCCATGGAAGTGGAGAAATTTTTCGATAAAGATGAGATCGTCACTATGTATTTAAACATCTCCCCTTTTGGTCGAAACAATAAAGGGCAAAATATCGCAGGTGTGCAAGAAGCGGCGCAAGGAATTTTTGGCGTCAACGCAGCTGACCTGTCTTTACCGCAAGCAGCCTTTATTGCGGGTCTGCCACAAAGCCCGATCGTCTACAGCCCTTATACAAATACGGGTGAGATCAAGGAAAACTTGACCGCTGGCTTAGAACGAAAAGACTTCGTGCTCTTCAGTATGTATCGTAACCACGATATCACGAAAGAAGAATACGAAGAGGCGCTTAATTATGACTTGAAGCAAGACTTCAAAAAACAAGAAGCCATTGAACAAACGGATCAAAGCTTCCTTTATTACACTGTGTTAAATGAAGCAAAAGACATTATTGCCAAACAGCTGGCAGATGAAGATGATGTCAGTGACGAAGAATACGCCAAAGAGGAAACCTATCAAAAATACTTCGAATTGGCGCAGCAAAAACTTGTTAATGGCGGCTATACCGTCACATCAACGATCGATAAAGATATTTATAATGCGATGCAAGATGCCGTCGACAAATACGGCTATATGCTAGACAACTGGGGTGACTCCACCATCGAAGTCGGCAATGTCATGATGGACAACGCCACTGGGAAAGTACTAGGCTTTATTGGCGGTCGTAACTATGCTGACAATCAATTCAACCATGCCTTTGATGCCAAACGCCAAGCAGGTTCAAGTATCAAACCCATGCTGGTTTACGGACCGGCGATCGAAAGTGGCTTAATGGGCTCTGAATCGATGGTTTCTGACTATGCCGCAAAATGGCGGACAGGAGAAAACGCCGGTGAGCCGATCGTCAATGCCACAAACCGTGGAACCAATACTTTTATGTCGATTCGTGAATCATTGGAGGTTTCCAGTAATATCGCAGCGACAAATATTTTCCAAGATCTTTGGGAAAAAGAAGGCGATCATTTTTATGCCTACACAAATTATTTAAGCAAAATGGGCTATCCCGAAGATAATAGCTGGGCGTATGAATCAGCGCCATTAGGGGTTACAGATGTCACAGTCTTGAATCAAACGAATGGCTTCCAAACATTTGCCAATAATGGTGTTTATCAGCAAGGCTATATCATCGAATCAATCAAAGACAATGAAGGCGAAGTGCTTTACCAGCATGAAGCCAAACCTGTCCAAGTCTTTTCAGAAGCGACGGCTTCCATCATGACCGACATGATGCGTAGTGTCATCGATGAGCAAAAAACCAGTTCCTTTAAATCGGTTATCAGCGGATTGGATTGGAACCTCGGAAATGCCGATTGGGTCGGAAAAACTGGTTCCACCAACAACTGGTCGGACTCTTGGCTAGTCGTCTCCACCCCATCGATCACCATCAGCAGCTGGTCAGGTCGAGATGACAATAAGGGGACCGATAGCGCTGCAGGAACTCGGACAGCCAACTATATGGCTTACTTGATCAATCGTATTTATCAAACAAACCAAGAAGTCTTTGGTGTGAATCAGAAGTTTGAACTTTCTAGTGATGTCAAAAAAGCTCAAGTTTCCAAGTTTACTGGTACCCAACCAGGAGGAACCGTGCGAGTCGATAATCGGACCTATACCAATCCAAGCAGTACCGTTACTTCGTATTGGGCCACTGGCGGACCAGATACGGTCGATTTCAAATTTGGACTCGGTGGTTCAGATGCAAACTACGCTGACTATTGGAGAAAAGCATCTTCTAGCCGTTCAACAAATCGTTCGTCGAATACATCATCGAATAACGCATCCAACAATGTTACACCTACGGCAAATGATGAGGATGACGATGAGGAACAGCAAGACAATAATCAACAAAATACCAACAATAATGATGACTGATCAGCCTTGTGCTGATCAGTTTTTTTATGCAAAAAAAGTGTGAGGAGAAAATCCATAGATTTTCTCCCCACACGAACGATCGCTGAAGCAAAAAGTGGAACAACAAGGCGTTGTTCCACTGATCGTTTGATCAAATCGCTGCTTATTTCGTAGAGCTTTTTTCTGAAATACCGTAAGGCAAGACGATCGTTTTTTGTTCTACATCTTCTTTGTTCATCATTTTTGTCAATAGACGCATCGCAACGGCACCCATATCATACAATGGTTGCGTCACACTTGATAAGCGTGGACGAGCTGCTTCAGCCAATAATGAATTGTTGCTGGTGATGATCTCGAAATCTTCAGGAACTTTAACACCTTTGTCTAACAAACCATCTAAGACACCGATGGCTAACTCATCGTCTGTGACATAAGCTGCTGTTGCACCACTGTTGATGATGCGATCAACTAAGGCTAAGCCTTCTTTAAAGCTGTATGGTGATTCAAAGATCAACCCTTCAGAATATTCAAGGTTGTTTTCTTTCAAGGCTTCTTTATAGCCTTTCAAGCGGTTTTGGCCATTGATTGGATCGATCAAAGCACCGCTGACAAAAGCGATTTTTTGATTGTTTTTCGCCAATAATGAAACAGCATCTTTGGCAGCTGCTGTGTAATCGATATTGACACTTCCTACTTGTTCATCAGGATCGATCGAACCAGCTAAAACGACTGGTGTTTTTGAGCGAGAGAATTCTCCGCGAATTTCATCCGTGATGCGATGACCCATGAAGATAACGCCGTCCACTTGTTTTGCTAACAAGTTGTTCAAAACGTTGACTTCTTTCATTGTATCGCCATCAGAGTTGGCTAAGATGATATTGTATTTATACATGGTCGCTACATCATCGATCCCACGAGCAAGTGATGAGAAGAACATATTGCTGACATCAGGAATGATGACACCAACAGTCGTGGTCTTTTTACTTGCTAACCCTCGAGCAACTGCGTTTGGACGATAATCCAAGCGGTCGATCACTTCCAGCACTTTCTTACGAGTTGCTGGTTTTACATTTGGATTTCCGTTGACTACCCGTGAAACAGTTGCCATCGATACATTCGCTTCCCGTGCAACATCATAAATCGTAATTGTTTGTTTTTCCATGATATATCTCCCTTATTCTATTTTCAGAAAATCTTATTTACATTTCTTTGTTAGGATAGCAAATTTTTTCCGTATTTGCAACCGTTTTAATTTTGTTTTCATGAAAACTTAGCAATTTCCTACTTTCCCCGCCCCTATTCTCTTCTAAAGCATGATAAAATAGAAAAAGAATACTTGAAAGAAGGTTTTTTCAAATGAATGATAAAAAAATCAATGAGTTAAATGGCTGGTTGAAAACCAATGGCGCAGATGTTGCCTATATTTCTAATCCAGCAACGATCGCTTATTTTTCAGGTTTTAAAAGTGAACCTCATGAACGGGTCCTTGCTTTGTTTGTCGCACCTGGAAAAGATCCCTTTCTTTTCACACCAGCTCTGGAAGTAGAAGAAGCAAAAAATAATGGCTGGCCCTTTGACATTATCGGTTATCTCGATAGCGAAGACCCTTGGGCGAAAATCTGTCAGGAATTGACCTCTCGTTACCAAGTTTCTTCCTTGGCACTAGAAAAAAATGACCTTTCCGTCGAGCGCTATGAAGCATTGAAACGGTTTTTGCCACAGACCGATTTTTCTTTAGATGTGACTCCGGTCATTCAAAAAATGCAGTTAACCAAAACGGCTGCTGAAATTGACACCTTGCTAGAAGCTGGCAACTGGGCAGACGTTGCTTTTGAGATTGGATTTGCTGCCATCAAAGAAGGCGTCAGCGAAATGGCAATCGTTGCGGAAATTGAGTACGAGTTGAAAAAGCGTGGGGTTTCCCATATGTCCTTCGATACGACGGTGTTAGCTGGTGCCAATGCAGCAAGTCCTCATGGCGTACCTGGTGACCGCAAAGTGACTGCCAATGAACTCGTCTTGTTTGACCTAGGGGTCGTTTGGAAAGGATATTGCAGTGATGCAACCAGAACGGTTGCCTATAAAGAACCGACTGCATTACAAAGAAAAATTTATGACATCGTTCTTGAAGCTGAACTAGCAGCGCAAGCAGCGGTCAAACCTGGGATTACCGCTGGAGAATTAGACAAGATTGCTCGTGATGTGATTACTGGCTATGGCTACGGCGACTACTTCAACCATCGTCTAGGTCACGGAATCGGGACCACGGTTCATGAGTTCCCCTCTTTGATCACTGGCAATGATTTAGTGATCGAAGAAGGTATGTGCTTCTCTATCGAACCGGGCATTTATTTACCAGATCAGGTCGGTGTCCGCATTGAAGACTGTGTGTATGTCACTGCAGATGGCTGTGTACCTTTTACCAAGACAGCAAAAGAATTATTGATCTTATCTTGATTTTCCTAATGAAACGGCGCAACATGTTAGCATTACATGAAAAGGAGTGTTCTTATGAGTAAAAAAGTGTTGGTTTTAGGCGGCACGCGTTTTTTCGGTAAATATTTGGTCCAATCACTAATTGATCAAGGATTGGACGTGACGATCGCTACCCGAGGGAACACGAAAGATTCCTTTGGCGATCAAGTCAACAGAATCATCTTCGATCGCACCGACGAAGAAAGTATCAAAACGGCATTAACAAAAGAAACCTATGAGGTCGTTTACGACAATATTGCTTATACTTCCAATGACATTGAGATTCTCCTGCGTCATGTCACACCGAAGCGCTACATCGTTACTAGCTCAATGTCTGCGTACCATGAATTACACTTCGATTTGATTGAAGCGGATTTTGACCCTGCTAAAGAACCCTTCAGACTGGTCAGCTCTGAGGAGGTCGATTATGCACAAGGCAAGCGAACCGTGGAAGAGATCCTGACCCAAAAATACAGTCAGATCCCGTCCGTTTTTGTCCGCTTTCCTTATGTGATCGGTGCAGATGATTACACAAAACGTTTTACCTTTTACATTGACCATCTGATAAAGCAAAAGCCAATGGCTGTCGATAATCTAACGCATCAAATGGGCTTTGTGGATGCCCAAGAAGCTGGTAAATTTTTAGCGTTTCTAGGTACTAGCTCGTTCACAGGACCCATCAATGGTGCGTCAAAAGGTACAGTTTCCTTAGAAGAAGTGCTGCAATACGTAACGAAAAAAACTGGTCTTTC
This sequence comes from Enterococcus sp. DIV0213h, assembly GCF_051711285.1. NCBI lineage: Bacteria > Bacillati > Bacillota > Bacilli > Lactobacillales > Enterococcaceae > Enterococcus > Enterococcus sp. DIV0213h. The sequence goes on along the minus strand of NZ_JBIOMH010000001.1, from coordinate 1,596,264 downwards.
CCCGCTCTTTTCAGAAACAGGCGATCAAGGCCCTTATAATGGTACACCTGCTTATTCGATCAATGTGGAGCTCGCTGAGGAAATTGGCTTTCCATTCAGTCACCCGCAGGATTGGCTCTATCAACTTTGCGATTGGGAAATCACCCAAGCATCAAACGAATAACTACCAAAATCACAAAAAAACGTTCGCCGATTTAACTGGCGAACGTTTTTATCTTTTGAAGTAATCAAGTTTTATCCTTACTTATGCTTCAGGATTGTTTTTTTCTAATGTATCTTTTAATTCTTCTTTCGCATCTTCTAAGTCAGCTTTAGCATCTTTTGCTTCTGCTTTCGCTGTTTTTTTGGCATCATCTGCTGCTTTTCCAGCTTCTTTTTTCAAATCAGCTGCGGCTGCTTGACCGTCTTTTTTGGCTTCTTCAACGACAGGTTTTGCTTCTTGTGCTCCTTCTTTGACGGTTTGTTTCATATCCGCTGCAGAAGATTTTGCATCAATGATGATATCTTGCACCGTGTCATCAGCGTCTACTTTGGCATCTTTCGCTGATTCTTTGACCTCGTTCGCTGATTTTTTGAAGCGTTCTGATAGATCACCTGCTTGTTTCTTTAACTCTTCAACGGTTTCTTCTGATGAACCAGCTGCTGTTTCTTTTAAGTCATCGACTTTCGCTGTTAAAGAACCGGTGAAGTCAGATGCTTGCTCGCTTAGTTTTGCCGCTTTGTCTTTAGCGATATCGACAAGATCCGTACTTCTTTCTTTGGCTAAATCACCATAATCAGATGCTTTATCTAATAAATCGTCTGCTTGTTTTGCTAATTTATTTCTTAATGTCTTACCAGATTCTGGCGCCAACAAAAGTGCTGCTGCTGCTGCCGCTGTTCCTCCGATGATTGCTCCTAATAAAAATCCGCCTTTTTTACTCATTGAAAGTCCTCCTTTTATTTTTGGTTATTTTTGTCTTTGAAAAATTTCATGGCTGTTTGACCGACTTTTCCAGCTACCGTTGCTTTGGCAGTGGTCCGGCCAAGACTACCCACGCGCGTAATTAAATTTTTTCCAGAAACATTTAGTTCTGAAACACTGGTACTTAGATCTGCAACTGCTGTGAACAAAGGATCGATGGTTGCGACTTTTCCGTTCACATCTTGTAAAAGCTCATTCGTTTTTACCAAAAGACCTTCAACCTCTTTTGAAAGAATATCAACGTCTTTGGTAATGACACGGATGGTTGTGTTTGCCTCTTCGACCGTTTTGTCTACTTTGGTCATTGTCTTGCTGACTTGCATCAACAAACGAACGACGAAAATGACCAATACGACAAATGCGATCGCAGCAATCAATGCAGCTAGTTCTCCTCCTGACATAGAATGGCTCCTTTCCCCATTTACTTATATTAAGAATAGCATTTCACTGCACTTTCTACAAATAAAAGACTGCATTTTTAAGAAAATTATCCGCTTTCAACAGGAAATAATAAAAAAACAAAGCAATTTCATCAGAAATCGCCTTGTTTAGGAGTTTTTGTTATTTTTTTGACGCTTTCGGTGCTTCTTTGACTTCTTTTTGAACCGGAGCTAGTTCTTTTCCTAACTCGATCAAATACTCTTTCAAGCTGTCTTTGACTTCAGGATGCACTAGACCATACTCGATACTTGTTTTTAAGAAACCGAATTTATCTCCAACATCGTAACGCTTGCCATTAAATTGATGAGCAAATACGCGTTGGGTTTTATTTAATGTGTCGATGGCATCCGTCAATTGGATCTCGCCACCAGCACCTGGTTCTTGATTGGCTAAAATATCAAAAATTTCAGGGGTCAGCAAGTAGCGACCAATAATTGCTAAATCACTTGGCGCATTTTCTGGCGCTGGTTTTTCAACAAAGTTTTTGACATTGAACAAGCCTTTTTCAACTTCCATACCAGGATCAATGATCCCGTATTTTGATGTATCTTCATGAGGAACATCCATGACAGCGATTGTTGATGCATGCGTTTTTTCATAATTATCGATCAACTGTTTCGTCAATGGTACTTGATCTTCCATCAAGTCATCACCTAGCATAACTACAAACGGTTCATTTCCGACAAATGCCCGAGCCTGTAATACGGCATGGCCTAATCCTTTCGGATGAGATTGGCGAATGAAATGAAGATTTACGTCAGTTGTTTCTTCCACTAATTTCAAAAGCTCCGTCTTGCCTTTTTCTTTTAGATTCATCTCTAATTCTAAGTTGGCATCGAAATGGTCTTCGATTGGACGCTTTGCTTTCCCTGTTACGATCAAAATATCTTCGATCCCCGATTGTAAAGCTTCTTCCACGATAAACTGAATCGTTGGTTTGTCAACGATCGGCAACATTTCCTTTGCCATTGCCTTTGTAGCTGGTAAAAATCGGGTACCCAGACCGGCTGCTGGGATAACTGCTTTTTTGACATTCATGTGACTCGCTCCTTTAATCATAATGATTGATCTACCGAAAATTCGTTTTCTTCTTTGCCGTCTCGCAGCATAATATCTTTCGCTGCTTGCTTGATGTCTTTGCCTTCATACAAGACCGAATAAATCGTTTCTGTGATTGGCATTTCCACCGACAAAGCTTCTGCTAATTCGCGGGCAGCTTTTGTGGTTGAAACTCCTTCAACGATCATCCCCATATTGTCTAATACTTCATCTAAGCTATGGCCTTTTCCTAATAGGTTTCCTGCACGCCAATTTCGTGAATGGACACTGGTACAAGTGACGATCAAATCGCCAACCCCACTCAATCCGATAAAGGTTAAAGGATTGGCACCCATTGCCACACCAAGACGACTGATTTCTGCTAACCCACGGGTCATGATCGCTGCCTTCGCATCATCCCCAAAGCCAAGTCCTGCGATAGCACCGGCACCAATGGCGATGATGTTTTTCAAAGCGGCGCCAGTTTCGACACCGATCACATCGTTATTCGTGTAGATTCTAAAGTAATCATTCATAAATAGCTCTTGTACATACTTAGCAGCCGCTTCATTTTCTGAAGCTGCCGTGATCGTGGTGATATCATGGACAGCGACTTCTTCCGCATGAGATGGTCCTGACAAGACAACGATTTCTTGCCGTTTATCAGCTGGGATCTCTTCGGCAAGTACTTCTGAGATTCGTTTATGACTGCCTTGTTCTAACCCTTTTGAGGCATGGATAATGACTGGCTTGCCAGTTGTTTTCTTAGTGAATTCTTGTGCCACGGCACGAATCGCTTTAGTTGGTACGACAAACAAGACGGCATCTGCCCCTTGGATCGCCTCTTCTAAATCTTTACAGCCTAGAATATTTTCAGGAAGCTTCAGATCTGGCAAATAATGCCGATTCGTATGATACGTATTGATTTCATCGATTTGGGCGGGATTGTTCCCCCAAATAGTCACTTCATGTCCATTTTCAGACAAGACTTGTGCCAAAGCAGTCCCCCATGATCCGGGACCTAAGACGGCGATTTTCTGTTTCACTATGGAAACCTCCTCTATCCTTTTCGCAAATTCATGCACTTCATCATTTTACCATAATTTCGATAAAATAACTGTTTAGATAATCGCTTGGTTCTTACCAAAGCTGCGGTTGTAATCCTTTAACGCTTGTTTTTTCCTGCGCCAGATCATTAAAGCGATCGCTCCGAAGAACAATAAAGCGGAAAGTGCCTGTGACACACGGATTCCACCAAATAAGTATAAACTATCGGTACGCATTCCTTCAATAAAGAAGCGCCCGAATCCATACCAAATCAAGTAGCTCAAGAAGACTTCGCCTTCTTTTAATAACCCAGTTTTCTTACGCAAGAAGATCAAAACGATAAATCCAATCACGTTCCAAACCGATTCATAAAGAAAGGTCGGCTGCCGATACGCTTCATCGATATACATATTATCGATAATGAATTTCGGTATATACAAACTTTCTAAGAAGGAGCGGCTGACTTCAGCGCCAAATGCTTCATGGTTCATAAAGTTGCCCCAACGCCCGATGCCTTGTGCCAATAAGACACTTGGTGCGGCGATGTCTAAGAAGGTCCAGGGAGAAATAAAATTTCGTTGGCAGAAAAAGTATAGCCAGATCCCCCCGGCGATCAGTGCGCCGTAGATCGCGATCCCACCAGAGCGAATATTGAAAATTTGACTTGGGTCATCAATGTAGTATTGCAAGTCAAACAGAATATAATAAAGCCGCGCACCAATGATCGCTACTGGCAATCCAATCAACATAAAATCAGTCACATCATCTGGCTTGAGCCCGACACGAACCGCCTCTCTCGTGCTTAACCACATAGCAATGATCACGCCTGATACGATAATGATCGCATACCAATAAATCGGCAAACCAAATAGTTCAAATGCGACTCGATTTACTAAACCTAACATCTATCTTATCCTCTCTAGTTTCCAGAATTTTCTTCGATCAATTGCGTCAATCGGTTTTCAAAGGTCTTCGTTGCATCGTAGCCCATCGTTTTCGCTCGGAAATTCATGGCAGCGACTTCGATAATGATCGCAACATTTCGACCAGTTTTTACGGGGATCTTGATTTGTGGTACATCGACGCCACCAATTTCAACCGTCGTATCATCGGTTCCTAGTCGATCATACTTTTTGTCTTTCGCCCAAGCTTCTAAATACACCGCTACTTGAACCTGCATATACCCTCGTACGGCACTGGCACCAAAAAGATTCATGACATCGATGATTCCGATTCCGCGGATCTCGATCAAGTGCTGCAAGATTTTCGGCGGTTCCCCTACCAAAGTCAATTCATCTTGCTTATACACATCCACCCGATCGTCAGCGATCAATCGATGCCCACGTTTGATTAACTCTAAGGCTGTTTCGCTTTTCCCAATTCCGCTATCGCCTTGAATCAAAACACCTAGCCCATAGACATCCACTAATACCCCATGGACACTGGTTCTTGTGGCTAAGCGTCCATCGAGGAAACTAGAAAGCTCTCCTTGCAGACGTGAGGTTGAGATGGGCGAACGCAAAATTGTGATCTCATGTTCTTTGCAGGCTTGAATCATTTCTGCTGGTACTTCCAAGCCGCGAGAAACGATAAACCCTGGGGTATCCTCGGCACACATTTTGCGCATCACCATCAAGCGTTCTTCTGGCATCATCCGTTCCGCAAAGGTGATCTCTTTGCTGCCGAATAATTGCAGACGATCATGGGAATAGTAATTAAAATAACCCGTCAATTCCAAACCAGGTCGGGAAATATCGCCGGTAATGATTTCTCTTTCTAAACTGTTTTCAGTTCCTTCAACTATCTCTAAATTTAAAGCCTCCGCCAGCTCGCTGACTTTGACGGTTTCTGCCATAGGTTTTCCCTCTTTTCTCAATGATTCTTGCCGCTGTTTTTTGTAAACGACACTCTGGTTCTATTTTATCATTCTATCAGTAAAGTTACTACCTTCGCCAATAGAAGTCCTCATTCTTTTTCGTTTGTGTTATTATTTTACTAAGGAGGGATTTTTAATGAAATTTTCAGCATACAAGTATCAACGCCCTGATTTTCCAGTTTATCAAGAAACATTCAAAAAAGCATTAGCAAACCTTCAGTCAGCCGATACCTTCTCGGAGGCGAAGCAAGCCCTTGATGCTTTGAACGAACTAAGAGGAACGATCGATACTGCAATGAACTTGGCTTCGATCCGCTATTCGATCGATACCAACGATGCCTTTTATGAAGCAGAAGACACTTTTTGGAATGAATACCAGCCTCATTTTGAAGCTCTGGATTTTCAATTCTATCAAGCACTTCTGGCTTCACCTGTCTTAGATGAATTAAAAGCCGAATATCCAGAAACACTTTTTTTATTTGCCGAAAGCCGTGTGAAGCTTTTTGATGAGGCCTTGATCGAATTATTTCAAAAAGAAAACCAATTGGCTTCTGATTACAGCAAATTGGTCGCTTCTGCCCAAATCGACTTCCAAGGAGAAACCTATACCCTCGCACAACTGCGACCATTTACCGAAAACAAAGATCGCAGTGTTCGAAAAGAAGCGTTTGAAAAACAAACGGCTTTCTTCACGGAAAATGAAGACCGTTTTGATCAAATTTATGATGAGATGGTCAAGGTTCGTACCGAGATCGCCCACAAGCTCGGCTTTGAAAATTATGTTGCCTTTGCGGATACCCAAATGAATCGTTGGGACTATGATCGTTCAATGATCGAGACCTATCGTCGGGAAATTTTAGAAAAAGTCGTCCCAATTACCCAAAAACTGTACCAAAGACAGGCGCAGCGTAATCAATTGACTCAGGCAACCTTTACCGACCTGCCGCTTGTTTATCCTAGTGGTAACGCAGAGCCTAAAGGAACTCCTGAAGAACTAGTAGAAAAAGCCCGTGTGATGTATCAGGAACTATCCCCTGAAACTGGCGAATTTTTTGATTTTATGGTCGAGCATGACCTACTTGATCTACTAAGCAAAAAAGGCAAACAATCTGGCGGCTATTGTACGTTTATCCAAGACTATCAATCGCCATTTATCTTTGCCAACTTTAACGGCACTTCTGGTGATGTCGATGTTTTGACCCACGAAGCTGGCCACGCGTTTCAAGCCTTTCGCTCTCGTTGGATCAAAGAACCGGAAATTCTCTTTCCCAATTATGAGTCTTGCGAGATCCATTCAATGTCGATGGAGTTTATCGCCTGGCCATGGATGGATGCTTTTTTTGAAGAAGAAACAGAAAAATACAAATTTGCGCATCTTGCTAGCAGCCTGCAATTTTTGCCTTATGGCGTTTTAGTGGATCACTTCCAACAAGACGTTTATGAGCATCCTGAGTGGTCACCAGCACAGCGCAAAGCCCGTTGGCGGGAATTAGAGCGCCAGTATTGCCCAGAACGGGATTATTCAGAATATCCTGACCTTGATCGTGGCTTGTATTGGTTTAGACAAGGGCATATTTTTGAATCACCTTTCTATTATATCGATTATACATTGGCGCAAGTGTGTGCGTTCCAATTTTGGTATCGATTCATCGTGGCAAAAGACGAAACCGCTTGGCAAGATTATTTGGCCATCTGCGAAGTCGGCGGCACGAAAACATTCCTTGAGATCCTGTCTCTTGCTCATTTGCGTTCACCTTTTGAAAAAGGGGCGCTTGATGAGACGTTACAGGCAGTAGATACGTACCTTGCTGCTATCAAAGAAGAACAGTTAAACTAAAAAAAGACGTTTCCGTTTCTCCACTAGCTTTATAGCTAGTGGGAGAAAACGTGAAACGTCTTTTTAACGTGAATATTTTTCGATATGGTGTTCAGTCACGATCATATTGATCACTGACATGATCAGTGCCACTAATAGCGCTGCCCCAAACGAGGAGAAGCCGAAGTTGGCTGACCCAACAAAATATGAAGTCAAATTCAGCATGAGCGCATTGATCACAAAAGTGAAGAAACCAAGCGTCAGTAAAGTCAATGGAAATGAAATGACGATCAGAATTGGTTTAATCAAAGCATTCAGGATCGACAGTACGAAACTGGCGATCACTGCAGTCATAATGCTTTGAACATGGATCATATTTGGTAATAGAACCGCCAATGTGACAAACGTCAGTGTATTCATGATAAGCCGTTGAAAATAAGACACTAGAAGTCACTCCAGTCCTCATCCTCCACCTTTTCCGCTTCTTTACGGGGACGATTTGCTTCATTGTATTTGTTTTGCTTGTAGTAGTGATTGTCGTGGCCATATCCTGAGGTACTCTTGCGACCAGAAGGAATCAAGACCGCCATGATGATATATAAAGTGATTCCAGGAAACGCAGCAGTCACTAAAGATAGAAAGACATAGATCACGCGAACGATGGTTGGATCAATTCGCAAGTATTCTGCCAGCCCCCCTAGAGTACCTGTAATGACAACGTTATTGGCTGATTTTGTTAATTTTTTGTTCATTTATCTACACCTTCCTTCTTTTCTTTAATGAGTGTAAACCCAGCGATTCTTATTTGTCTGTATCTTTGATAAAGACATTTCCTGTTGTTGTGGATAGATCGATTTGAGCGACTTTATCGGCAACCCGACGGAATTGCAATAGTTGGTTTAGGCGTTCTTTTTTCTCACGCACAACTTCCATCTCGCTTAAACGATTGTTGATGCTACCTAAACTTGTTTTTGCGATCCCTTCAAAACCGATTCCTGTCGGTAATGCTACTTTGACATTCCCGTTTACAGAGCTGGCGTTTAATTTTTGGACCGTTTCTTCTTTGTAGGTCACACGGATGTTGCCGTTAACTAAAGAAATACCGGTATTTTGTGGCGTTGCTGTCAACGTAACGTCGCCGTTCACCGTTTCAATAATGGCATCTAAAATCTCACCCTCTTGAACAGTGATCGTTCCATTCACGCCTTCAATCTCTAACATCGATGCGTTTACTTTGCGGAAATCGATATTGCCGTTTGTTGATTTTGTATAGACATCTTTCGCATCCAATTCATTGAATGTAACATTGCCGTTCAGCAATTTCACTGCCACATGATCATAGGTACGTTTTGGCAAGTAGAAAACGAGATCGGCACGAATGCGTTTGTTGGGAATTTGGAAAGAGATGCGTTCATCATCGACATTGATTTGGCTTCTTGCTTCAAAAGCATCGAAAGGCTCCGCCGCATCCATTTTACCATATAGTTTGATTTTGGCATCTACTTTGACACCTGGTTCATCCCATAATTGGAAGGAAACATTGCCGTTTGCCAATTTCACATCGATCAATGTCGCTGCCGTTTCATCATAGCTGAATGTGTGCTCAAATTTTGTCGCTGCAACACCAGGAACTTTCAAGTTGATGTCTTTCCATTCCATGTTGTCATTGACTGACTCTGTCACTGCACGAACTGTTTTCTTCAAGAAGTGTCCGAAGTGTGTGCTGGCATCGACCATTTTTTCACTTACTTGGTTAAAGGTGTCAGTCGCTTGCTCTTTCCAATCCTCTGGAATATCTAATTTTTGAGAAATTTTTTCTTTTGTTTGAGACCATTGGTCTTTGCGAATATTTTTTAATTTTGCTTCCAATTCTGCTTTTTCTTCAGATAAACCATCTAAGGTTTCTTCCAAGGCAGTAATGGTCGCTTCTGTTTCGTGACGCGTAGCCAATTCATCTTCTGACAATTGATCCAACTCTTCTTTGGTGTTCAATTGCATCAGTGTTTCTTGTGCTTCTTTTAATTCTTCTTTGACGCCAAGAATTTCAGCATTGATTTCGTCCAACTCAGCAGATGCTTGGTTGGCTTCCGTTGCTAAACCATCGAGAATCTTTTCAAGATTTTCTTTGTCTTGCGCTTCGTTTTGACGAAGTTTTTCTTCGCTGTCAAACGTGAACATCTCATCGTCGTTTTCAGTATCATCAAATGGGCTTGTCGCATTCTTATCCGCGGTTACCTCAGCAGCAGCTTTGTTAATTTGTTTTTCGTCTTTGGCTTTTGCCATACCTTCTAGTAAATCCAAGGCTTCTTCTGTAGAAAGCACACCTTTTTTTACTAGATCCAATATACGTTCTCTTTCGTTCATGGAAATTGCCTCCTTCAGCAAATGTGTGATTGCAAGTTTAGCTTACGAACCTATTATGCCTTGTTTTTGCAAAAGTGTCATAGGTCTTAAGTACCAAGTTTTTCTCAATCTGCAGATTGGCAAGCAAAACCGACACTTTTTCTTCATTACACTAGGCTCAAAACGATCTTCCTATTATTAACAGTACCACGAAAAACCAATAGAAACAAAAGTTTCAGCTAGAAGAACTCTTAAGGAATAGGCCTGCTAGAGTAAATGAGTGATTGCTCCTTTCACTGCAGGTCGGCGACGAAAAGCATAGACGGCTCAACTAGTAAATTTCAGGGACGATAGAATCGATTTCCATTGGCCATCTTTATGGAGGAGCCATTTTCTATTTTGCCTATCCTATTCACGTCATCGATTGAAGCGATTCTTTCAAATCAAAAAGACCGCCGAGAGAAGTTACTCCTTAAAGGACAACTGCTTTCGACGGTCCATCCCATCTCTTTTAAAAGAGATACATGATCAAGAACCCAAGCTGGTTTCTTAAATCATTTCCGTACGGTTTGTATTCAATTCACTGATTTTCCCAGTAGCAAGATACACGATCCATTCACAAATATTCGTTACGTAGTCACCGATTCGTTCCAAGTATTGAGCAACGGATAAATAATCGGTCCCACTGACAACTGTTTCTGGATTTTCTTTCATACTCTCGATCGTTTTGTAATAAATGTCTTTGTAATATTCATTGACCCGATCGTCCATTTGAGCGATCATGCGAGCATCATCTTGATCGGTTTTTACATACGCCACTAAGACATTATCAACCATTTTTTTGACGTAATCCGACATATCTGAGATTTCTTTTTCGATTTCGGCGATCCGCGTTTCGCCTTTGACCCGAATTGTTGACTTCGCGATGGATACCGCATGGTCCCCCATCCGCTCCAAGTCAGAGCTGGCTTTCATTACAGTAATGATCATTCGTAGATCGGTCGTTACTGGTTGTTGCAAAGCAATCATCTCAAAGCTCTTTTTTTCTAAACGAACTTCCATATTGTTGATCGCCAAATCATTTTCAATTACTTCCTGCGCAATTTCTTTGTCATGTCTGACATATGCTCGCACAGATTTATGAATGGCACTGCTGACTAGCATCCCCATTTCATAAAATTGATTGTGTAAATTTAATAATTCTTCTTCAAATTGTGTACGCAACATCCCTTTTCCTCCTAACCAAATCTTCCTGAGATATAATCTTCTGTTTCTTTTTTGCTTGGGCTTAGGAACACTTTTTTCGTGTCATTGAACTCGATCAAGTTGCCGTCCAAAAAGAACGCGGTTTTATCTGAGATTCTTGAAGCTTGTGACATGTTGTGGGTCACGATGATCATGGTGTAGCGTTCTTTCAGTGCTAGAAGGGTATTCTCGATTTTCCCTGATGAAATGGGGTCTAACGCACTGGTTGGTTCATCCAGCAAAATGATTTCTGGATCGACAGCCAATACCCGAGCGATACAAACCCGCTGCTGTTGTCCACCTGATAAAGAAAGCGCACTTTGGTGAAGTTTGTCTTTGACATCTTCCCAGACAGAAGCTGCTTTCAGGCTTTCTTCTACCGTCTTATCAAGAATCTCCTTGTCCGTGACTCCTTTTAATTTTAACCCATAAATCACATTTTCGTAAATTGAAAAGGGAAAAGGATTCGGTTGTTGAAAAACCATCCCGATTTCTTTGCGCAAATCAACGATGTCTTGCTTTGGACTATAAATGTCTTTCCCTTTATAGACAACACTTCCTGTAATTGTCACACCAGGGATCAAATCATTCATTCGATTAAGAGAACGCAAGTAGGTCGATTTCCCACATCCTGAAGGTCCGATCATTGCAGTGATCTCGCCTTTTTTGATGGAAAGGTCGATTCCTTTTAATGCTTCTTTTTTTCCGTAGTATAAATGCAGATCTTTCGATGTAATAATTTCTTCTGCCATTGTTTTGCCTCCGTTTACTGATCGAATCGGCTCAGCCAAAATGACCGGATACGTAATCTTCTGTTGCTTTAATTTTTGGACGAGTAAATATCTTACGGGTCTCATCGTACTCGATCGCATTTCCTAAGTAGAAAAAGGCAGTATAATCGCTGATCCGAGCAGCTTGCTGCATATTATGGGTCACGATGATGATTGAATAGTCGTTTTTCAAGTTGATAAGAGTTTCTTCCACTGTCCCGGTTGAGATTGGATCAAGGGCACTAGCTGGTTCATCTAGAAGCAAAATATCTGGTTTCATCGCAATTGCTCGAGCGATACACAGACGTTGCTGCTGTCCACCGGACAATGCCAAAGCACTTTTGTCTAAGCTGTCCTTTACTTGATCCCAAAGTGCGGCTTGTTTCAAGCTGGTTTCGACTGCTTCATCCAATTTCTTTTTGTTTCTTTCTCCATGACGTCGCAAAGCAAAGGCGATGTTGTCATAGATCGATTTACTGAAAGGGTTTGGTCGTTGGAAAACCATGCCGATACGCTTGCGCATTTCGAAGACATCGACTTCTTTTGTATTGACGTCGACTCCTTTATACATGATGTTTCCTGTGACTCTCGTGTTTGCGATCCCATCATTCATTCGATTCAAAGAACGCAGATACGTTGATTTACCGCAACCGGAAGGTCCGATCAATGCGGTGATTTTATTTTTTTCAAATTGTAGATCAATGCCTTTGATGGCTTCATTTGATCCATACCATACATGCAAGTCAGTGGTATAAAGCGCCACATCTTCTGGTTTATCGAAGGTAATGATATTTCGATCGTCCCAATTGTAATCGTTCATACTGTCATTCTCCTTATGCTGACGTCATTTTCTTGTACAACCGTTTGCCAGCTGCACGGGCGCCAAAGTTAAATAGCAAGACGGCAATGATCAATACCGCCGAAGCCCCGGCTGAAACTTGAGCGCCATCAGGCATCGTACCTTCTGTATTGATTTTCCAAATATGGACTGCCAGCGTCTCCGCTTGTCGGAAAAGACCGATCGGGCTGGAAACACTCAATGGATTCCAGTTTGTAAAATCAAGGGCCGGTGCACTTTGTCCTGCAGTGTAGATCAGCGCTGCCGCTTCACCAAAAATTCGACCAGAACTTAGAATGACCCCAGTCAAAATTCCTGGTGTTGCTTCTGGAACAATGATGCGTGTGACAGTTTCCCAACGGGATAAGCCTAAAGACAAGCCCGCTTCACGCTGCGTATAATGAATCGCTTGTAGAGATTCTTCCACATTTCTAGTCAATAGTGGCAAATTGAAGAAAGTCAATGCCAAGGCACCTGAAATGATCGAAAAGCCATAACCAAACTGGATAACAAAGACCAAGAAACCAAAAAGACCGACAACCACAGAAGGCAGTGAACTCAAGATTTCGATCGATGTCCGAATGATATCCGTCAACCAGTTTTTCTTCGCATATTCTGATAAGTAGATCCCCGCTCCTAAAGAAATCGGAAAACTAATGATCATTGTCACTAAAAGCAAGTATAGGGAATTGAACAATTGGATGCCGATCCCGCCACCTTCTTGATACGCTTTTGAAGAAGAAGTCAGAAACTCCCAATTGATATGGGGAATACCACGTACCAAAATGTACAATAGTAAGGAAGCCAAAATCAAAACAATGACTCCAGCAACAGCATACAAGACGCCGGTAGCAATTTTATCTGAACGTTTTGCATTCATTATTTCAATGCTCCTTTCTTCCCAATAAAGCGAATGACAATGTTAAATAGTAAGGACATCAATAAGAGAATCAAGGCTAATGACCATAGAACGTTGTTTTGGACTGTTCCCATGATCGTATTCCCAATACCCATGGTTAAGATCGATGTCAATGTTGATGCAGGTGTCACTAAGCTCGTCGGCATCAATGCCGCATTACCGATAACCATTTGGATCGCCAATGCTTCCCCAAATGCGCGAGCCATTCCGAAAACAACCGCCGTTAAAATCCCAGGGACAGCTGCTCGTAAAACAACTTTATAGATCGTTTGCCAGCGTGTTGCACCTAAAGCTAAGGATGCCTCACGGTAGTGCCGAGGGACTGCCCGTAACGCATCAACAGTCATCGTAGTCACTGTCGGCAAAATCATGATAAATAGGACAAAGGTCCCCGCCAAGATCCCAAACCCTGTACCGCCAAAAACAGAACGGACTGCTGGTACAATGACAGACAAACCGATAAAACCATAAACTACAGAAGGAATACCGACTAATAGTTCGATGACGGGCTGCAAAATCTTCTCTCCGTTACGAGGGGAGATCTCCACCATAAAGACTGCTGCACCGATCGCAAATGGTGTTGCGACGATCGCTGACAGGAAGGTTACGAAGAACGAACCAAGGATCATCGGTAAAGCACCTACTAATGGTTGGCCATCAGGACCAACAGCACTTGGATTCCATTGCGTACCAAACAAAAAGTCGAAAACATTGACTTTGTCTACAAAGAATGTCGCTAATCCACGGCTAGCAACGAAATAAAAAATGGAGATCACAACCAATACAATCAACGCAATACATAGAAAGCTAACCAGCTTTCCTCTTTGTTCCATTCTTGCGCGCTTGGATTTTTTTGTTAACACTTCTTTTACATTTTCCACGAGGGTTCCTCCTCAAAAATCAAACTAAACTCATAACCATTAGTTTATCGGTTCAACATCAATTTCTGTTAAAGCTTGTGTAAATTTTGTGTAAAGATTACTCGACGATGTTGCCTTCCCAATCTCTTTCCACCTGCATGATGGAAATTGGAATATAACCCAGATCCCCGACGATATGCTCTTGTACTTCATCAGAAAGCATATATTCGAGAAATTCAGCGGTCAATCCCGTTGGTTCTCCTTTTGTATACATATGCTCGTAAGCCCAAACTTTCCAATCATTGGTCGTTACATTTTCAATCGTTGGTTGAACCCCATCGATCGAAAGGACGTTGACTTCATCTGTCACATAAGAAAATGCAACATAACTGATGGCCCCTGGTGTATCTGAAACGATCGAACGGACCATCCCACTAGAATCTTGCTCTTGGGAAGGAATCGCTGTTTCGCCATCCATGATCCATTTTTCAAACGTACTTCTCGTGCCGCTTCCAGTCGCCCGATTCAACAAAACGATGGGCAGATCATTTCCGCCAACTTCACGCCAATTTGTAATATTTCCTAAGAAGATATTTTTTAAGTCCTCTGTTGAAATATCCGTGATCCCGACGCCTTTGTTGACGATCGGTGTGATACCCACCGTTGCCACTCGGTGGTCAACGAGTGCATCCGCATCGATCCCTGGCTTTTCTTCTGCAAACAAATCAGAATTCCCAATATCGACTGCGCCTGCTTGGACTTGACTTAACCCAGTGCCGCTCCCGCCTCCTTGGACATTGATAAATCGCCCAGGATTTGAGTTTTGAAATTCTTCCGCAACGGTTTCTACGAGTGGCTGCAAGGCAGAAGACCCGACTGCTGTGATGGATTCTCCTCGATCTGCCCAGCTTGCACATCCTGAGAGTAAAATAACCAATCCGATGATAGGACTTAGAAGTTTTAATTTTTTCATCATAACGCTCCTTGTACTTTCGAAAGTCATTGATTGTAAAAATCAATTATTTTCATTTTACCATTAGTTGAAATCAATGAAAATTATTATTTGCTTTTTTTTCTTGAGCTGAGTCTGTCCCTTTATTTAAAACGCTTTTTTTCTTTTACAAAATAACTATTTTGTAAATAAAATGACAAGATTTCTTAATTAAATTACGTGCATCCAGAAGGTATGCTGTGCTATACTGTGAGAGGAAACGTATTTTAAAAAGAACATAATTATTAATCTTGCTTCCCCAATCAAGTACAATATGTTGTTATGTTCAGCGTTTTCACGATTTCATCAACATTTCCCCAAAATGTCTGTTGAATCGAAACGGCAGAAAGAAGCATTCCTATGCATCTTCTGCCGTCTTTTTTTATTCTAATTCACTTAACCATGCTGCCATCTGCTCAATGATGGCTTCTTGCTGTGCTTCATTTGGTAGATCCGCTGCTGCTTCTCCTTTTTGTAACCCATAGGTACCAAAGCCAGCATGATTGCCGCCTTCGATCGTTTGGAACGTCGTAGTTTCTGGAAGGAGGCTGCGGGCAGCTTGCCAATTTTCTTGATTCACTACTTGGTCTTGACTGCCTGAGAGTGACAACACAGCAATCGATTGATCAGCTAAGGATCCTTTTTCATCTGGGTAACTAGCAAAGAAAAAGACGCCTTTTAACTCGTTGTCGTTTTCAGCCAACTGATTCGCTGCAAAACGGCTTGCCATGACGCCACCTAATGAATGACCGCCAATGACATAGGAGCTATGGGGAATTTCTTTCAAGACCTCTTCTGCACGATTGCCTGCTAAAACAGCCATGTTAAAGGGCATTTTAACGATTGCTACAGAATAGCCTTTTTCCGCTAAACCTGCTGCCCATACACTATAGCTTTCGGCATCGACAAGCGCACCAGGATAGAAAATAACCAAAGGCTTTTCTTCATCTCCAGCAAAATAGAGGACATTTCCCTCATCATCTGCCTCTTTCGCAGCTGTAACTGCAGCATCCACTGCTGGGTAATGCAGTTGTTGCCAACCGACCCAACCGGCAATAATTAAAATAACGACGGTGATCAATACACCGATCAAGACTTTTGTTCTTTTTCTCATCATGTCCTCCTGCAAAAAAGAAGATCAGGAAAGGATGGCAGACGAAACTTGCGGGTCCATCATCTCCTGAATCTTTCTATAAGTGTTTCCAATTTTTATCGGTGAGCCAGCGCCAATAGTTCTCGTGCATGTTCAATCGTTAAATCGGTGATTTCTGCACCTGAGAGCATACGGGCGATCTCAGCCACTCGTTCTTCTTCTGATAATTTACGGACATGGGTTTCTGTCCGACCTTCTTGTATTGCTTTTTCGATAAAATATTGATTGTCCGCCACAGCCGCTACTTGCGGCAAGTGGGTGATACACAAGACTTGCGAATTCGCAGCGATCTTGGCGATTTTTTCGGCGATCGCCTGAGCTACTCGGCCACTGACCCCAGTATCCACCTCATCAAAGACAATACTAGTGATTCCTTGCTTGCGGGAGAAAATCGATTTAAGCGCTAATAAGATTCGGGAAAGCTCTCCTCCAGAAGCAACTCGCACTAACGGTTTCATGCCTTCACCGGGGTTGGTGGTCAAATAAAACTCCACGGTATCAAAGCCGCTGCTGCTTAATTGTTTTGAGCCAGATGCAAACCGTACTTCAAATTGCGCGTGCTCCATATACAGCTCTTTTAACTCTTGAACGATTTCTTTTTCTAAACGATGAGCCAATTCACGTCGTTTGACGTGCAAGGCTTCCGCCAGCTGCCAAACTGCTTCAGCTTTTTGGGCAAGCTCTTCTTCTAATTGCTCCAACTGACCTTCCGTATAGGCTGATTCGCTGATTTCTTTGCTGATCTCGTCATAATAAGCAAGAATCACAGGAATTGACTCCCCGTATTTGCGCTTCAATTGACGAATCGTTTCCAGCCGTGAAATGACTTCTTCCAGTCGGCCTTCATCTAATTCAAGGTTGTCGACTTGCCGCGAAATATCAGTGGCTGCATCTTGCAACAGGTAGTACGCACTTTGGATCGCTTCACTGATTTTTTCATACGCAGGATCAAGATGGGCGATCGACTGGATCTCTGATAATGCCACACTGACTCCATCTAGGCTATTAACTTCTTCGGCGGATAGAGCGCCATAGCTTTGCCCTAGAGCATCCACGATTTTTTGATAATTGGTCAGTTTTTCTCGTTCATCGATCAGCTGCTCTTCTTCATTTTCCATCAATTCCGCTTGGGCGATCTCTTCTTGTTGAAAACGCAGCATGTCCATTCGCTGCACATAGAGCTGTTCATTTTCTTGAATGGTCCGCACATGTTTTTCTAAGGAGCGATAGGCTTGATAGGCTTGACGGTAACTTGCAAGTTCCGCTTTAAAGGCATCATCTCCAAAACCATCCATCAACGCCAAATGTTTTTCTGGCTGCAGCAGCTCTTGATGCTCATTTTGTCCTTGGATATCAACTAAAAACAAGCCGATTTGGCGCAAAACCGACAAGGTAACAGTTCGACCATTAACACGACAAATAGTTTTACCCGATTGAGAGATATCCCGTTGTACGATCAGAACTTCCTCTTCATCAATACCCAGATCTGCGGTCAGCTCTTTGAACTCCTGCTGATTCGGCCATTCAAAAATCCCTTCCAAACGGCATTTTTCTGCGCCTTGACGCAAATAGTCACTGGATCCTCTGCCACCTGCTAGTAAGCCCATCGCATCGATAATGATTGATTTCCCAGCACCTGTTTCACCTGTTAGAGCCGTCATCCCCTCATGAAAAGACAGGTGCAGGTTGGAGATAATCGCAAAATTTTGGATCGACAATTCTAAAAGCATCCCTTGCCTCCTCTTTTATACGTAACGTTGGAAATCCTTGAATAGGTTCTCGGTATCTGCTTCTGTTCTAGTGATCATCAAGACGTTGTCATCATCGTTTAGCGTGCCAAATAATTCTTTGGCATAACGCTTATCGATCAAATTCGCCAAAGCCGAAGCATTGCCAGGCAGTGTGCGCAGGATCACAAATTTGTCCATTCGATCGACAGAAACAAACGCCGTTTTTAGGATTTTATCTAGTTTACCACTCACGTCTTCTGTTGTCTCTTGTGGAATACTATAGCGATAGCCGCCTTTTTGGGAAGGAACTTTCACTAACTTCAATTCCTTGATATCCCTTGATATGGTTGCTTGTGTGACTGAGACGCCGCGATCTTTTAACAACTCGACAAAATCTTCTTGTTTCTGAATATCTTGTTCACTTAACAATCGTGTAATCAAGCGATGCCGTTCTTTTTTTCTCATCTCTTGTTCCTCCTGAATGAATTCCTACTAATTTTATCCTATTTTGCGCAAGAAAGAAAGAGAGCCGACAAGTAAAATGTCCACTCTCTTCCATTCTTTATTTTGGCTGATGAAAGGTCTCATGTGCTGATGCAACAACTTTCGGGATGTCGATCCCTGCTGCGGTGCCTTCTTGCAGGCTTTTCTTTAAATGTACGATAAACTCGATATTCCCTTCGCCACCAGTGATTGGTGAAAAACTTAGGTTTAATACATCGAATTTTGTTTTCTTAGCGAATGCCAGTACTTCCTCCAACACTCGTTCATGGGTTTTGGGGTCACGAACGATCCCATTTTTTCCGACCGCTTCTTTGCCCGCTTCAAATTGTGGTTTGATCAGCGCCATCACTTCGCCATCCGCTACCAAAATATCATAAAGGGGAGGTAAGATCAGTTTAAGTGAAATAAAAGAAACATCGATCGTAGCAGCTTCAGGAAGACCATCCAGGAAGTCTGTTGGTTTTGCATAACGGAAGTTGACCCGTTCCATTACAATCACTCGCTCATCTTGCCGCAGCTTCCATGCCAACTGATTGTAACCGACATCCAGTGCATAGCTTTTTTTGGCGCCATTTTGCAACGCCGCATCAGTAAAGCCACCGGTGGAAGCGCCGATATCTAACATGATTTTATCGGTTACGTCAAAATCAAAAACTTTGAGTGCTTTTTCTAACTTGAGACCACCACGAGAAACATAAGGCAGCTTCTTCCCTTTGATCTGCAGCAGTGTATCTGCGGCAATTTTTTCTCCAGGCTTATCTAGGCGCTCATTGTTTTTTTCTTTGTACACCAATCCAGCCATCACTCCTCGTTTGGCTTGCTCGCGGGTCTCAAAGAGGCCTTGCTGGACTGCTAAAACATCTACTCGTTCTTTCTTCATGCGTTCCCTCGAATCTCAAATCGTTCCACAAATGCTAATAAAACATCCTGCGTAAATTGACCGTATTGGCTTAACTGTGCCAGAATTTCTTTGGCTTTGCCCAATTCTTCAGTCAAGGCTTGCTGCGCGCCTGCTAAGCCAAGTAAAGCAGGATAGGTACTTTTCGCCAACTCGTCATCTCGGCGGACAACTTTGCCTAGCTCTTCGGTCGTACTAGTGGCATCTAACAGATCGTCGCGAATTTGAAAGGCTAACCCAATATGCTGGGCAAAGCGATCCAATTCATGCAGAACCTCTTCCGTCTGGTCGGCTAAGACACCACCAGCAATCACCGCAAAGCGGATCAATTCTCCAGTCTTTCGTTCATGGATTGACATCAGCTCCTCAAGACGAAGCGCTTGGTTCTCCCCTTGAATATCAGCTGCTTGGCCGGCAACCATCCCTTGCGTGCCCGCTGCTTTACTCAACTGCTGCAGCAGCAAGACTTTTTGATTGGCTTCGATTTCCGCCATAGCGACTAATTGAAACGCAGCCGTCAAAAGACCATCTCCAGCTAAAATCGCTAAAGCTTCACCAAAAACCTTATGGTTGGTGGGTTTGCCTCGACGCAGATCATCGTTGTCCATTGCTGGCAGATCATCATGGATCAGCGAATACGTATGCACCATTTCTAGGGCTGCTGCACACTGGTACACCGCGGTATTGATGGGTTTGTGAAAAGCGGCGACTGTTGCTGCCAATAAAAGCGGGCGAATGCGTTTGCCGCCAGCTTGGATCGAATACTGCATGCTTTCAAATAGTCGTTGATCAGAAGTGTGTTCTTTGACAAAACGTTCCATAACTTCTTCGATCAATGGGGCGTGTTCTTTCGTAAATTCCTTCAAAGCACTCATTGGCTTTCCTCTTCAAAGGGAACTTCTTCATTGGATTCAGTCATCATTTTTGTTAAGGATTTTTCCGCTTTACTCAAGGTGTCCTTGCATTGCTTGCTCAAAACCATGCCTTTTTGAAAAGCATCTAACGCTTCTTCCAATGGAACATCACCTTGTTCCAAACGGGTTACGATTTGTTCTAATTCTTGTAATGATTCTTCAAATGTTGGATTTGCCATGATTAACTCCTTCTGTACTAATAACTTCGACCAGTGCTTGGCCATCTTGGTAATGGATCGTCAGCTGATCTTCTGGCTCGATCGCATCAATCGATTTGATCACCTGCTCATTTTTCGTGGTATAGCTGTAGCCGCGTCCCATGATTTTTAGTGGGCTTAACAAATCAAGGGATTGGACTGCATTTGCAAATTGATTTTCTTTTGCCGCATAAATATCTTTCATGGCTTTCGTTAAGCGTTGAGAAAGATAGCTGACCTCTTGATTGCTGGCTTGTAATCGCGCTTTTGGTTGTTGCTGGGCCAACCGTGAAATCAATTGCTGTGCCTGGCGATCCTTGTCATAAAGCAAGGTTTGCAAGCCTTGCTGCATCCGCTGCTGCAACTGATCGAGTTTGATCGACTGTGCCTCATACAAGCGCTCTGGTTGTCGAAAAACATACGATCCAATCACTCGCTGATAGCGTTCTTGTTTGTACTGGATCTGGTGCATAAATGCTTGCTCTAATCGGGCTTGTCTTTCTTCGATCCGCAAAATCTCCTCCGACAGCACTGGCACCGCTAATTCGGCAGCGGCGGTCGGAGTTGCCGCCCGTACATCCGCCACTAAATCGGCAATCGTCGTATCGGTTTCATGCCCCACTGAAGAAATAATGGGGGTTTTTGCATCAAAAATGGCTCTTGCCACTCGTTCTTCATTGAAAGGCCAGAGGTCCTCGATCGATCCACCCCCACGTCCGATGATCATAGTATTAAAGGTCCCATCGGCTTCGACTCGTTGGATATTTTTCACCACATCATCCGCAGCTTTATTGCCTTGTACCACGGTTGGATACAAAACGATCTGAGCAATGGGGTAACGCCGCTGTGTCGTCGTGATGATATCTCTGATCACCGCCCCACTAGGACTGGTCAAAACTGCGATGCGTTTCGGGTATTTCGGCAAGGACTGCTTCGGTGCAGAAAATAAACCTTCTGCTGCCAATTTCTGCTTTAATTGTTCATAGGCTTGATAAAGAGCGCCGACACCGTCTGGTTCCATATGATCGATCACCATCTGGTAATTTCCGCTTGCCTCATACAGAGTGATACGCCCAACCGCCATGACTTTCATGCCCTCTTCTGGTTGAAAGCGCAACTTGTCAAAAGCGCCTTTGAACATGACGGTCGAAATTTTTGCACCATCATCCTTCAAACTAAAGTATTGGTGATTGGGGCGACGACGAAAATTGGAGATCTCCCCCGTCAAATAAACCCGCTCTAGATACGGATCGACGTCAAACTTACGCTTGATATATTTTGTTAATGCGGTTACCGTTAAATATTCTTGCGCCATTTAGTTTTTCATTGTCTCCTTTGCTGCCTCGATCGTTTGGGCCATCAACATCGTGATCGTCATTGGACCTACACCTCTAGGTACCGGTGTGATATAGCTAGCGATCGGTTCGACTTCATCAAATTTCACATCGCCGATCAACTTGCCGTTGGCATCACGATTCATCCCAACATCAATCACCACAGCCCCTTCTTTTACGAAGTCTTTTGTGACAAAATGACCGCGGCCGATCGCCACGACTAAAATGTCCGCTTGTTTTGCCAACTCGGGCAGATTTTTGGTTTTTGAATGAGCAATAGTCACGGTGGCATTTGCCCCCAAGAGTAAGTGCGCCATTGGTTTTCCGACAATGTTGCTGCGACCGATCACTAAGGCATTTTTTCCTTCCAATTCGATCCCATACGCAGCAAACATTTTCATGATGCCATAAGGGGTACAAGGAATTCGGTCAGGTACACCTGCGAATAATTTTCCTAAATTGATTGGATGAAAGCCGTCGACATCTTTTTCAGGTTTGATGGCTAACAGTACTTTTTCTTCATTGATATGTTTTGGCAAAGGAAGTTGAACCAAAATTCCATGAAAGGCATCATCGTTATTGAACTGTTCGATTTCTGCTAATAATTCTGCCTCAGTAATGGATTCAGGGTAGCGGGCAACACGGGAATTGATGCCGATTTTCGTCGCAGCTAGTTCTTTATTTTTCACATAAGTCTGACTTGCTTTGTCTTCTCCAACAAGCAAAACAACTAATCCCGGTGTCACACCCTGCTCTTTTAGTGTTGCTGTCTCTGAAAGAAACGCTGCTTGCATTTTTTCAGCCAATTCTTTTCCATTGATTAATGTACCCATTCTGACAACTCCTCCAACCTGATTATACGGACTTATTTTGTAAAAAGAAACGCACCAATCGTTTATCGATATGCTTCTTCATGTTTTCTATCATAGCATTTTCTGAAAAGAAAAACACCGTCTAAGGCTCCCTTTTTTCGGAAAAAACGAGGGTAAACCGACAAAGTGCGTGCAAAAAAACCGAACGATCAAGCAGGACCGTCAAAACAAGGCGGTTGCTCATAAATCGTTCGGTTTCTGACTCGATCGAAAAAAAGCTGATCTCTTTTGATCGATCGTGTTAGGGCTGAAAATTACTCACTTACTTGGTTGGTTTTTGTTTCTAGCTCTTGATTGACTGTCGATAAAATACCGTTGACAAACTTTCTGGACTGATCATCACTAAAAGTTTTCGCTAACTCGATCGCTTCATTCAAAGCCACACGATTCGGCACATTATCCACATAGATCATTTCATACAAAGCAATTCGTAAAATCGTCACGTCCATTTTTGATAAACGCTGGATTTTCCAACCAGCTTTTAAATGATTTTGAATGACTTCATCCAAGGCTTCTTTGTAATGACAGACACCTGCCACTAATTGATCTAAATAAACAGGCACAAAATGCTCTTGTTCTTCATCGATCAATTCATGGTGTTCCAACTCGATGGCATGCATGATGGCATCTTGTTTCGTTAAATCTTTATTAAAGTCTAGTGGAAATAAAGCTTGTAACGCCATTTTCCGTATTTCATGCCGTGATAATTCTTTACTCATTTTCTTCCTCATCGTTTCCAAATAATTCTTCGATGTCTGGTAAATCTACTTTTTCTGGCACGACTGCCACAACATGAACATTTACTTCAGCCAGTTGTACATCTGTCATAAATAAGACTTGCTGTTTGACCCGTTCTTGGATCTCCATTGCCACTTTAGGCACTGACATCCCATAAGTGATATAGCAATAGATGTCCACTTTGATCCCTGTTTCATCGATCGTTAAGTAGACCCCTTTGCCATGAGCTGCGCGACCTAATAATTCAGTGACACTGTTTGCCAGTGTTCCTCGCATCCCATAGACACCTTCCACTTTAGAAGCAGCGATCCCAATAATGATCTCGATCACTTCTGGTGCTATGACGATCTCGCCTAATTCAGGACTTGCATTTAATACAAGGTTTTTATCTTCATTCATACGTTTTTGCCTCCATTCTAAACAGCTGTACCGTATTGTTTGTAAAAAAACCGCTCGTTTTTTCCGTTTGAAGCAAACCAACGCTTGATTCAATCAATAACATCCATGGCACAGTGTTTCTTCTCGCTCTAAGTTTATCATTTTCTGCACTGAGAATCTATAATAACCCACTATTCTCAATGAATTTTCTGAAAAACAAGGTCGATGAATCAGAGAATGATCAATTCTTTCGGTGAATGTGTCAACACTTTATTACCAGTTTCGGTGATCAAAAGATCATCTTCGATACGAACGCCGCCAATTCCTGGAAGATAGATCCCTGGTTCATCTGTAATGACGTTTCCGACAACAAATGCTTTATCAGCGCGGAAGGATACATTTGGTCCTTCGTGGATCTCTAAACCAATCCCATGGCCTGTTGAATGACCAAAGGCATCTCCGTAGCCAAAGGAAGCAATATGATCCCGAGCGATCGCATCTAGTTCAATTCCGGTCATTCCAGGTTTTGCTGCGGCCAAGACTTTTTCTTGCGCTTCAAGTACGATTTGATAGATTTCCTTCAATTTATCGCCAGGATCTCCTACTGCAAAGGTTCTAGTCATATCAGATACATAGCCTTGATAGTAACAGCCAAAGTCTAACGTGATCAGATCGCCTTGTTCGATCACTTTTTCACTGGCAACCCCATGGGGCATTGCTGAACGCAGCCCACTAGCAACGATCGTTTCAAAAGATACGCTTGTGGCACCTAATGAACGCATAAAGAAATCTAACTGATTCGCTACTTCGATTTCTGTCATTCCTGGGCGGACCATTTTCAAAATATGTTCGAATCCTTGATCGGCGATATGACAGGCTTGTTGGATCAATGCGATCTCTTCCTCATCTTTGACTTCCCGCAAAGCCTCGATCATCCCCGATACAGGGGCAAGGGATGATTCCTCGATCAAGTCTTCTAAGACGGAGTATTCAGCAAAGCTGACGAAACTTTCTTCAAAAGCTAAGACATTGATTTCTTCCTTTTGGCAGATGGTTGCAACTTCTTCAAAAATCGGTCCACTATTTTTTACGATCTCAAATCCTTGAGCTTGGGCAGCTGCTTGCTCTGTATATCGGAAATCTGTTACAAAAAAAGCTTTGTCCAACGTAATGACTGCTAAACCAGTTGTCCCAGTAAAGTTTGTCAAGTAACGCAAATTGTATGGGCTGGTGATCAAGAACCCATCAATCGAATCTTTTCTCATTGCTTCACGTAATTTTTCAACTCTTAACATGTATCGTTCCCTACTTTCTTGTTCTATACGATAGTATTATAACAAACTTCCAGAAAAAGCGGAAAGCAAGCGAAAAGTTTTCTAAAAAATCAAGCAATATGAATAAACGATAGAGTACTTTAAAAAGACTGCCGTGTGATCTTTCGTTGTTCTCTTCTAAATGATGGCTTCCGTGCACAAAAAAAGCAATTCAATCAATGAATTGCTTTTTTGATAATTATCTTTTACGTCCCAAAAAGAACGATACGACTGCCACGAAAATGACCGCACCGATAATCGCTGGCACGATGGCCATTCCTGCTACTTGCGGTCCCCAAGTGCCAAAAAGGCCTTGACCAATCGATGCGCCTACAAGTCCTGCAACGATATCAAAAATACAACCGCGTTTTTCGCCTGCAATGGCACCACCGATTGAACCGATGACCGCTCCTACGATCAATGTCCATAAAAAGTGCATACTAACCCCTCCTAAACTTTCTTATAAAAAGGGTACCATATTGAGAATCAATTGGAAAAATATATGCTCTCTTGTTATTTTCTGCGAGTGAAGGCTCGTTTCAATACATCAAAAAAGCCTAATGAATGCACCATATGGTCTGGATCGACGTATTCACGAATCGCTCGCAAGACTTTTTTTGGTTCTTTTGAGGAGAAGGTATACGTGCCATTCTTTTTGGTGCGGATCGCATAGCGTGGTATCCAACGGCCTTTGAACATGACCGAAGCGATCACATAGTCGACATCTTCCCATGGGATCTGAATAAACTTGCGTTTGTCACGGTCATTGTAAAACTCAAAGGCTTTATCGCCGATCATGATTTTGCCGTACTCATTGATCCCTAAAAAAGACGTAGCATCGATCGTCAAATCCACTTTTGTATTAAGAGATTGTACCATTTGCGCTTACTCCATTCTATATCGTCTTATTATCTTATTATACGTGTTTGCAGCAGGTTTGGCGAATAAATAAAAAGGTACTTGGGTTGCCCCAAGCACCTTTCATTGAAAAGATTATAACAATCCGATCAAGTGTCCACCGATACCGACTAAGAATAGACCGATAATAATGATGATTGGAGAAACTTTTTTCTTCAATAACCACATACATAATAAAGTAAGCAATAGTGCAGCTAGACCAGGAATCAATTGATCCAAGTTGTTTTGCAATGTTGTTACTTTTGTATCAGTCAACGCACGGCCTTCAGCAACTTGTTGGAAGGCTTGTTGCAAACCAGCAGAGCCAGAAGGCAAGTTCGCCCAATCGACATAAGCACCTTCATCAAGCGGTACGCTTGAGACAACTGGCGCAAATGAGATCGATACCCAACGCTGAACGAGTGACCCTAATACGAACATTCCTAAAATTGAAGCACCTTTTGTTACATCTTGCAACAATCCGCCTGAAAGGTCATCAGTGATTTTTGAACCAGCACGATAGCCGAATTCTTGTGTGTACCACATAAATGCCCAACGGATGATGTTCCATGCAACGAAGAAGATGATTGGACCTAAGATGTTTCCAGCTAAAGCAAGAGAAGCACCTAGAGCACCTAACATCGGACGTACAGTAAACCAGAACACAGGGTCACCGACACCGGCTAAAGGACCCATCATCCCAACTTTCACCCCTTGGATCGCTACGTCATCAACAGGCGCGCCATTGGCACGTTCTTCTTCTAAGGCTAATGTTACCCCTAAGATTGGCGATGCGATATATGGGTGAGTGTTAAAGAATTCTAAGTGACGCTTCAATGCAGCGGCACGGTCTTCTTTTGTTTTGTATAATTTTTTGATTGCTGGAATCATTGAGAATGCCCAACCACCATTTTGCATACGTTCATAGTTCCATGAACCTTGAATGAAGGTAGAGCGCCATGCTACGGCTAAACGATCTTTTTTATTTAATTGAATTTTTTCTGCCATTTTTTTCTCCTCCTTCGATTCTAATAGTCATTCAAGATATCGCCTAGAGGGTCGCCAGTGTTGCTGCCGCCGCCTCCATTTGATGATCCGCCCATTTTAGTTAGGTTCAAGTAGATCAATGCGATTGCTACTGCCAAAGCACCGATAGCGATCAATGTCAATTGAGAAATAGCTGCGATAACGAAACCGATAATGAAGAATGGCCATACTTCACGAGTTGCCATCATATTGATAACCATTGCATAACCAACGGCAACAACCATACCACCACCGATAGCCATACCATCAGTTAACCATGCAGGCATTGATTCTAAGAAGTTTTGAACAGTTGCAGCAGGAATTGCCAATAATGCAGCTGCAGGAATCGCAATACGAACCCCTTGCATACATACAGCGATCACATGCCACATTTCGATTTTACGAATGTTGCCTTCTTCAGCAGCAGCATCCATAAAGTGAACGATTGGCACAGCCAATGTACGAACGATCATTGTCAAGAACAAACCAGCAACAGCTAGAGGGATCGCAACGGCAATCGCTGTATCAACACCAGCAGTTCCTTGTCCACCTAAAACTAAAATAATTGCAGATGCAACAGACGCCAATGCAGCATCAGGTGCAACAGCGGCACCGATATTTGCCCATCCAAGTGCGATCATTTGTAATGATCCGCCCAAAATGATACATGCTTCCAAATTACCGGTCACTAAACCGATCAAAGTACACGCGACTAGCGGTTGATGGAATTGGAATTCATCCAAGATTCCTTCCATACCAGCTAAAAAGGCAACGAGTACTACTAATACCATAGATATAATAGTCATGATAGACCTCCTATTTAGTTGAATACGTTTCTATTTATTCGCCAATTCATTTTTGGCTTTGCGTAAGATTTCGTCCATGTTGTCTCGAGAGTCATTTGGCACTTTACGAACATCGAATTTGATGCCGCGTCCTTTTAGATCTTCAAATGTCTTCACATCGTCCGTACCCATCGACAATACTTTACTTACAACAACTTTCCCAACAGAGTGAGCCATTGAACCAACGTTCACCTCAGTGATGTCAACGCCACCTTCAACTGCACGCAACACATCTTGTGGGTTTTCAAATAATAGTAAAGCTTTCGTATTCCCGAAACGAGGGTCTTTAGAAACTTCGATCATTTTATCCACTGGGATGACGTTCGCTTTTACTCCTGGAGGAGCTGCTTGTTCGATCAGTTTTTTACGCAAATCATCTTTTGCCACTGCATCAGAAACAACGATGATCCGAGATGGATTGACTGATTTTGTCCAAGCTGTAGCGACTTGACCATGTAGCAAACGAGAATCCACACGCGCAAGCACGATTTTGATTTTGCCATCGCCTAGAACAGTTCCCGGAGGAAGTGATCCTTTAGGTTGATCGTCTTGCACAGCTTTTGGTGCTGTCGCTTCTTCTGGTTCAAGCTCTTCTGGTTTGACCTTAACCCCTTCTTTAGCTGTTTCAACGATGTGCGCAGCGATTTCATGCGCAGTGTTCATTGAAAAACGTGAAGCATAGGCTTCGATCACCATTGGTAAATTCATACCAGCAACGATTGCCCATTTGTCTTTGTGATCTTCAAACAAGCTGTTTGCTTGGTTGAAAGGAGTACCACCCCAAAGATCAACTAAGAATAATACTTCTTCTTGATCGTCAAATGTAGCAATTGCTTCTTGCATTTTTGCCTTGATGTCATCTGGACCTTCACTTGGCATCAATGTAACAGCTTTAACATTTTCTTGTTCGCCGAAGATCATTGAACCAGATTGCAAAATGCCGTTAGCAAATTCTCCATGACTTGCTAGGATAATTCCTACCATCTTTTTACCTCCTATATCAAAATTGAAAAATGTGACACGAATACGAAAGAAAAAACAACATCGAAAAAATTAAGGGTGACTACCTTCTTTTTCCAAAATATCCTTCAAAAAGATTTTACGATCAGCTGGAACTTTGCGTATCTCTACTTCTATGCCTTGATTTTGCAAATAAAGCAGCGAAGCAAGATCTTGATCATTGACTGACACGAAATTAGTGATCATCCGTTTTCCCATTGAAAAGCTCATGCCGCCGATATTGACGGAACGAATGTCAATGCCTCCTTTGACCAGAGTCACGACATCTTGAGGGTTGGTAAATAATAACATGACTTTTTGCGTATTAAATAATGTGTTATGCGCCACCTCAAGCATTTTTGCTACTGTCACCACATTGGATTTGATTCCTGGTGGAGCAGCTTCTTTCAAGAGAAACTTCCGTAATTGGTCATTTGCGACCTCATCACTGACCACGATGATTCGATTGATACCAGTCATTTTCGACCAAGCTGTGGCGACCTGACCATGAATCAACCGATCGTCGATTCGGGCAAGACGTATATCCATTCCCATTGTGCAAGCCTCCTACATCCATCGATCCGCTTTTCATATTGAGGATCTGTTCTTTTTTCAATCACCTCCTGTATCCACTTATATAGAAGCAAGAAGCGTGCCAAGTTTTTTCGATACACTATTCTTGAAAAAACCTTAAGAATCAGCATTCGGACAATACACTAAAAAAGATACACTAAAAAATACTGTATCTTTTTTTAGTGTATCTGTATTATTTGCAGGATTTAAAAATACATTTCTTTTTCGTGATGGTTTTTGATCAGCTCCAACAGGTAATACTCTTCTGTCTTCGGCACTTCGATATTCATCAAGCGCGAAAATGATTGGACATGCACATGCAATTGGCCGTAAAGAGGATTCTCCTCCATCGCTGCTAAATCAATTTCAGAAACAGTCAATGGTTGACGCAATAAGATCCGCTCCAGCATACCTGCGCCATGCATCACAAAATTGATCTGAAAGCCTTGCTGCGCCCCTACCAAATCCAAATCGTGAATGATCTCTTCGCCAAATTTCCACAACGGCTCTACCACTTTTTTCGCATTGATATAGGTAAAGTTTTCCTCTAAATACCGAACACAGATTTCCTTTGCCTGCCGATCATCTAGCTGCACTTCATCTTCAAAACTCAAATCGTTTTCCAATAAGATATCATCCAACAAAAGATCAACATCTTGGTCGATAAAACGTTCTAATGAAATAAACGGTGCATCGATATGCGGATCAATGATCCCCGTTGCGGCAATCAGCTGGTAGCGCTGTTGAATCTGATCCAAGTCCGTTCTCAGATCCGCCACCGATAAGGTCACTACGTCAACATTTTGATTTTGGCGTTTTGACAATGAGCTTTGGATCAATTCTTTGATGCGCTGCGCTGTCCCTTTTCCCGAAGCGCAGACCGCTAGAATCGCTTTAGTGTGGTGGTTTTGTGTCACTGGTTCTTCCACAGTGACCGCTCCGTATCCGCGGAACTTCCGTAATGAATCATAGAGCTGATCGAGGTCCGTGCCGATCACTGATGCTTTACGGACCGTCTCAAGGACGATGGAGGTAGTCACCATATCGACTGTTCGAACAGCCACACCCGTTTCTCGCTGGATTTCATTATTAAAGGTCGCTAAGGACCCCATATCGACTAAGAGTATCACCCCACTGCCGTCATTGACTGCTCGTACACTATCCACGATTTTTTTCAACGCCACAGCCGGTGGCATATCTAATGGCATGTCCACCGCTGTCACTTGATCGACTTCCAACAGCTGCTTGACTACTTGTACCATACTACTAGCCGTACTGTTGCCGTGAGCTGCCACAACGACACCAATTTTCCCAGAGGAATGTGTCGTACGCAGTGAAACCAATAGAACTGCCAAATAATAGGATTCACTTTCAGGAATCGCCACGTGAAAGCTGTCGCCGATGAAGTCGCGGACTTCTTTGGCAACTTCGAACTCTTGGGGGTAATCCGCCACCATTTGACGAATGTTGTCGTTGGTTTGCCGTTCTTCTCCCAAATGGATCTTTTTCAAAAAAGAACTGATATGCAAACTCATCGCGTAAATAAAGTTTTGCTGGAAATCGTAATTTAACCGTTTCCGAACCATCTCATAAATTTGATTTGTTACACTGATCACTTTCTGATCGACAAATTCACTTAGTTTATTAACAGAATTAAAAGAGAAGCCGTGATCTTTATAAAAAGATTTCAAATGAACATTGATATCGGTTGAAATAAAATGATTGATTGCTTCTTGATCCAAACCATCTGCTTTTAATAAGGCTGCTTTATCCCCGATGATGTCGTAGAGATTGTAAGGCAATTCATAGGAATCTGATTGAATATTGTTTAAGTTTTGATTCGGTTGAATGCTGATCTTCGGTTCAAGGATCTTAGAAAGCTCCGCCAGCTCATTGCGGCGATTCCCCAAAACGATCAATCCCGAACGAATCCCTTCTGGCAAATCGATCAAATCGATCTCAATCTCATCTTGTTGCATATGATTCAAAAAGCCTCGGGCACAGACGAGCTGGACATTGGATTTCAATTGACCGATATTCCCAAAACTGACACTGCCGATTAACGCTTTGACTACATCTTCTGTCAAGGTGATCGTCCGCTGAATACGGGACGCCTCTTGCCCGACTAACACCCGAACGAGATCGACTTTTTCTGATGCGGGTCGTTTCTCAAAGAAGGGCAGTTGAATATTGATAGGAATGCGTCGGGTAAAGGTATCTAATAGCGTTGAGTTGGGGTCTTCGGTAGTCGCTCCAACGATTCGGACATTCGCTTGATGATTTTTGCCCGTCTCCCCTAAACGACTAAACGTTCCATGGTCCATAAAGTAAAAAATCATTTCTTGCCCTTCTGGCGGTAATCGATGGATCTCATCGAGAAACAACATACTCTCATCCGCTTGATCAATAATACCGATCTTCTCTTGATCGGCACCCGTAAAGGCCCCCCGTACATAACCAAACAAATGGCTCATCAAAAGCTCTGGGTTATTTGCATAGTCTGCACAGTTAAAGACGATCAATTCTTTGTCATCGGCAATTACTTGATTGCTTTTGGCAAACTGAAACATTGCATGGGCAAAGTAGGTTTTCCCAGAACCAGTAGGCCCTGTGATCAAGCAGTTTAGCCCTTTTGGCGGATACAAGATCGCTGCTTTCGCCTGCTCAACGGCATTTTTCATACTTCCGTTGGCACCGATGATCGTCGCAAAAATATCTCGGTCAGAGGGTTTTCCTTGTACCCGTTGAGGGAAGGCTTTTTCTCTTTGCGGGCGACTTTCTTTGTAGCTTGGCACATACTTTTCCCTACTGCTGGGATCGACCCCTGCCGCCCAGTAGCGAACAGGCCGCGAGTCGCTTTTTTCGACGCGCCCTTCTTTGACAAGCTTATTTAAATCCTTACTGGCATTACTGCGCTGAATGGCTAAATGATCGGCAACTTCTGAAGTAGACAACCCTTTCTTTTCCCCTAAGCCGCTCATCGTATTTTCGACGATATATTGATAAATCCGTTCGATTCGCTTGCCCAACAGCTTCGCCTCCTTGTTTTTTCCACTTGAATACTTTACTCATTTTTCTATAAAAAAGCAACTTTTTTTCCGCACAGAAAAAGCAAAATACTTTGTTCGAAAGAGCAATAGAACGTCCTATCACATGCTACTCTCAGCATAAAGCATTTTGCCAAAAAAAGATATTCAAAAGTCAGGATGCGTTAGGCTTTTTCATTGGGAATGAACGCTGGTACCTTTTCAGGAAACCATTGCAGTTCTTTTTGCATCCAAATCACATCGTGCCATTGATTGAACTTATAGCCGACCTGCGCAAAATCAGCAACTTTCCGATACCCAAGCTTCTCATGAAAAGCCTCGCTTTGTTGATTGCCTCCTGTAATGCAGGCAGTCAGATTGACCACGTTTTGCGCTTTTAATTTTTCTTCAAGCGCTTGATAAAGGGCGGTGCCGAGCCCTTTTGCTTTGGCATCCGGTGCTAAATAAACGGTTACTTCAACGGTCCAATCGTACGCAGCCCGTTCTTTATAAGCTGACGCATAGGCATAACCGACGATTTCACCAGCCTCTTCTGCAACGAGATACGGGTAGCGTTTCAAGGTCTTGGCGATGCGTTCCGCGAATTCTTGAACCGATGGCACCTCCGTTTCAAAGGTAATCGGTGTATTTTCTACATAATAAGCATAGATCGCTGTCAAGGCTTGGGCATCTGCAATCGTGGCAGAACGTATCGTCATAGAATCCCTTCTTTCAGTAAATTTTTTCCCAGTATACTCTTTCTGAACTAAAAAAACAATCCGCTTTTGACGGATCATTCCCTAGTGATAAATGATTTAGCGGGCTTTTTCAGCTCCGCAATACACGGTAAGATGCTGTGGCAGTACCGCTACTGTGATTGGCAATTCAGGTCCTGGATCACCATCGACATTTGTTTCGATCGTTGCCCCATCCGTCAAACGAATCGCAGCTTTATCAAAGGTTTGATAGCCAAGAACATCATTTGATTCTGTCACCCCTTTGAGAAGCTCTGGGACACTTTTGACGGTCTCCCAAAGATTCGTATCCTTCAAGTAGATCAGATGTAATTTGCCGTCATCGGTACTCGCTTTAGGCAAAAGAGATTCGAAACCGCCGATCGTATTGGATGACCCAACGATCATCGTACTGCTTTCCACAGCGATCGTCGTTTTTTCGCCATTATTTTCGGCGGTCACTTCAAACGGATGACTTTCATTTTTCCGCACTTCCCGCAGACCAGAAACAAAATAGGCCATTTTTCCCAGCTTGGTTTTTTCTTCGACCTCTACGTTGTTGATCGCTGCTGGAATCATACCGATCGCCACCACATTGGTAAAATAGTCTTGATTGACCTGACCAATATCGATTTTTCGGGTGTGATCCACTGCAAATGATTCGATGGCTTCCTTAGGATCTAGTGGAATCGCTAATGCTCTGGCTAAATCATTTACTGTTCCCAGCGGGAAGAAACCAAAATTTGGTCGTTTGTCATGAGGGGCTAAGCCATTGACCGCTTCATTGACGGTACCATCACCGCCCATTGCAAAGACACTGTCAAAATCTGCTGCCGCTTCAGAGGCAAAACGTGTGGCATCTCCTTCTTTTTCGGTATGCTTGACCACGACTTCTGAAAAAGCTTCCCGCAGCTTTTCTTCTGCCAGCTGCTCATATTCTTGGGCCTGTTCCCCACCAGAGCTTGGATTGACGATCAATAATGCTTTCATAAAACAGCCTCCTTGTTTGGGTTCATTTTCTATGAATCCAGTATAACAAGTTTCACGAAACCTGTCTTAAACGACCTCCGCCTATCCCCTACAAAAAAAACACAGCCTAATCAGACTGTGTTTTTTCGAGTACTCACTTCATTTTTTTAAACCAATCGTTTACGCAAACGCCCAGAAATAAAATCAATGATCGTGACCGTCACCACGATCCCTAATAAAATGATCCCTACACGGCTCCATGAACGCGCATTGATGGCAAAGATCATTGGTGTACCGATCCCACCTGCCCCTACGATCCCTAAGATCGAAGCTGAACGGACAGCCAGTTCAAATCGATACAAGGTAAAAGAAAGAAATTCTGGTATTAGTTGCGGCAATGTCGCAAAACCTAATACATCCCAGCGACTTCCTCCCGCACTAATGACGGATTCCGAGGGACCATGGTCCATGTTTTCGATTGCTTCGCTGTAAAGCTTTGCCAGCATCCCAATGGAATGGACACTGACCGCCAAGACACCAGCAAAGGAGCCCGGACCTACCGTTTTGATAAACATGATGGCTAAGACGATTTCTGGAAACGTTCGAATCGCCGTCAGCACGATTTTCCCAAATCCCGATAACCAGCGAGGGCTGTTTTTGCTGCGCGCCGCCCAAAAGGCAAAAGGAATACTTAAAATCGATGACAAAAAGGTCCCAACAAAGGCAATCGCGACGGTTTCGATCATCAGACTGATCAAATCTTCGCCATCACCGGTATAAACATAGCCCCAATCAGGATGAATCAGGCCATAAAAGATCGAGCCGACAATTTGACCGACATTTTCTTTAACACCAGCAAAAGGCACGCCAGCAAAAGCCCAGATATAAAGGAGGATAACGACTACTGCGATCAGCCAATTCCGTATTTTTTTCTTTTTCGGTTCTGCTGGCAACATCATAATAATCGCTCCCTTAATCTATTACTAATGGTATCAATCACCAAAACAACTGCAAAAATCACTAAGACGATGATCGACGTCTGGTCATATCGAAATTGGCTTAAAGATCGTTGTAAGAAAACACCGATTCCGCCTGCGCCGATATACCCAAGAATCGTCGATGCCCGCACATTGATCTCAAAGGCATAAAGCAAGTAACTAAGAAAATGACTCATGACTTGCGGTACGACTGCATAGCGGATGATATCAAACTTCGATCCTCCAGAAGCCGTGATCGCTTCGATCGGACCTTCATCAATCGTTTCAATCGATTCATAAAACAATTTGGTGATCATCCCAAAAGAAAACACAGAGATGGAGATCACCCCTGCAACGGGACCAATTCCGACAATGGCAACAAATAAAGCCGCCAGCATCAAATCGGGTACCGTCCGAATGATATTCAAAACAAAACGGAAACAACCACTGATCCAATGATTGGTCATGATATTTCGTGCTGCTAAAAGTGAAAACGGAAAGGCCGCCAGCGCACCAAAGGTTGTGCCGATGATCGCCATTTGTATGGTTTGCAAAATCGGCTCAACAATGATTTTGGCATATGCCCAATCAGGATGAGCCATCTTTTGTAAGATGACATTCATTTGACTGCTATTGCTAAAGAACCGTGCCAAATCAACACCTGAAATAGAGCCGCTAACGAACAATACCACTAAAAAAATGACGAGCCAAAGAACATTTTTCCATAGTCCGCTGCGTTTCGGCAACGTATTTGTCGTCATTGTCCCGCCCCTTCCTGCTCTTCCATGATCTCGCTGCCATAAATCTGTTTCAATCGCTGATCGGTCGCTTCACTGACAGGGCCATCAAAAACCAAGCCTCCGTCTCGTAACCCGATGATCCGCGTGCCGTATTCTCTTGCCAATTGGACAGAATGTAAATTGACTACGATGGTGATCCCCAGATCTTGATTGATCCGTTTTAAGTCATTCATGACTTTTTCAGTGGTTAACGGATCCAATGAAGCAACTGGTTCATCCGCTAAAATAATCTTCGGTTCTTGCGTCAATGCCCGGGCAATCGAAACTCGCTGCTGCTGACCGCCAGACAATTCATCGGCTCGGGTATAGACTTTTTCTGCTAAATTGACCCGCTGCAGTGATTGATACGCCAACTCTTTGTCCGCTTGCGGAAACAGACCCAGCAGCATTTTGAGCGTGGGATGATAAGCCACTCGCCCCGTTAAGACGTTTCGCAAGACACTCGAACGTTTCACCAAATTGAAGCTTTGGAAAATCATGCCAATGTCTCGACGAATCAAGCGCAGCTCTCTTCCTTTTGCTTTTGTGATCGACTTTTTATCGATTAAAATCTCGCCGCTTGTGATCTCGTGCAGTCGATTGATGGAGCGCAGCATCGTCGATTTACCTGCACCGGATAAGCCCACTACGATGACAAATTCCCCTTTTTTGATATCGATGTTCAAGTCCTTCAACCCCAACACCCCATTTGGGTATTGCTTGGTCACATTCTGAAATGAAATAATCGTTTCGTTCTCTAGAGCCATGATTCTCCTACTTTCTTTCCATTAGGTAAAAATTGCTGTCCATTCGAAAAGGGTACCTCAACTACCGGTACCCTCCCGATCTATTCATCTATTAATTATTGACCGACTTGTTCCGCATACTCTCTTACGATGTCGAAATTGCTGTCTTGTGAAACAACGTATCCTTCATGAGAGTAAATATCAGAGATGATTTGTTTTCCTTCTTCATCTTTTCCGATCGCGATAAAGGCATCTTGGATTTTTTTGTCCCACTCTTCACTCATATCGCTGCGAACACTGATCGTATCGTTCGGAATCGGTTCAGTAAAGTACATTGGTTCTACCTCATCCATGATTTCTGGGTAATCATTTTTGACCGTGTTACGGGCATCTTCAAAAACGAACGCCGCATCAACGTCGCCATTCAAGACTGATAAGACCGCTTGGTCATGGCCTTTGACTTGAACAGTCGTCACATCCGTATTGATATCGATGCCTGCTTTTTTCATTTCTGCTACTGGCCAAACATAACCGGCAGAAGAAGTAACATCTTGCGTGGCAATCGTTTTGCCTTTTAAATCTTCCAACTCTTTGATGTCGCTGCCGCTTTTTACGACGATCATTGAACGATAGCTATCAACCAATTCATCCGTTGATTCGCCACCAGGCTGCTTGATGCCATAACGCTGTGCTTGCAATAACACCTTTACATTGCTTTGTTCATTTGCTAAAACATAGGCATTCGGCGGTAAAAAGCCGACATCTACTTGTTTCGAAGCCATTGCTTCGACGATTGTATTGTAGTCAGTGGAAACACTTACTGTGACTGGAATCCCCAATTCATCACTTAACAATTGCTCAAGTGGTTTTGCTTTTGCTTCTAATGTTTCTGCTGCTTGTGATGGAACAAATTGAACGGTCAACTTTTCTGGTACATATCCTGCGTCCTCAGCCGCCGAGTCAGTACTTGCTCCACCTGAGCCACATGCCGCCAGCGTAACTGCTGCCACCAAACCTAAACCAAACATTGCCGTTTTCTTCCAAACTTTCATCACTTTTTCTCCTTTTCATTAAAAAAATCGAACTCATGGAATTCCGAACTTTCCTTTTTGATTATAAAAAACCACCGAATTAAAAACAATCTTTTTCGAATTACGAACGTTTTCTTTTTTGACAATGTTCGTGTTTTGACCGAAATCATTCGTGAGCACATTCTCAATAATCAACGTTTTTCGAAAGTTTCTTTCCATTTGTTCTACTTCCTCAGAGTATCAAATGAATATAAGGTTTGTGTTGTCAACGTGTAAAGATTCTGTTAACAGCAAAAGGAACTTTGTGAACAACAAAGCATGGACATACTCGTCATTCTTACCCCGAGTGCACAAATTTTCTTGAAACGTCTAACCAGAAGATGACCGCACACTTTTTTTTACGAAACAATACAAAAAAAGCAGAGGATTCCCTTAAGAACCTCTGCTTTTGACCTCATTCTCTTACTGTAAAAAGAGTCATTTACCCTTGATCCGTTGGCATCTGCAACAAGAGTACATGCTCGTTCTCAATCATTTCACCCGTCAAAACAAAGCCATTGCGTTCGTAAAGCTTCGTTGCGATCTCGTTGCCATCCACAGCGGAGATCCTTAATTCTTGCGCTTGGATATGGGTTTTGAACCAATCTAACCCAGCAAGAAACGCCTGAGTGCCTAACCCTTGATTTTGGAAATTTTCTGCGATCATAAACCGCTCGATCCACCACGAAGCTTTTGGATAATCCTCATCCGCCTCGTAAAAACTAAATAGGATAAAGCCGACCATTTCCTCACCATTGTATAGGGCAAATGCCTGACGAGGTTCCTCATAGATCGCCTCTAACATTGAGTACCAATTGGGCGCAACAAAGTCTTCTTGCTCCTTCGTTGTCTTCAAATTCATGCACGCACGATAGTTTTCCTTCGTGATTTCTTTTAATTGAATCATTGCTTCTCTCCTTATCTAAGCCATTATAAATAACTATTTCGTTAAAACGGTTTCATCGGTGTATAAAAAAACACCCAGGTTACATTTACGTAATCTGGATGTCATTTTCTTATGCTTCTTGCGCTACTGGATAAACAGATACAATCATATAGCCAGTATTCCACAATCACCCACATTAGTTATAAGCTTATTTATCAATGTTTTGATTGTACCTGAATTGTCCTCCGTCTTCAACAATAATTCAAAAGTATGGTCAAAGTATGGTCATTTTGAAATTCATTTTAGTGTTCTGTTTTTACGGTTGGGAAAATACAGCCAAAACAAGAAGACTCTAAATTGACGACCATTTAATTTAAGGTATCTTTTTATGTCAGAATATTTTAAAATAAGAATTGAGACACTTTATATAAAACAACAGAATCGAAGGAGAAGTTATGAAAAAAACAAGTCATTCTTTTAACAATTCTAATTTTTATCGTTTTTTAAGCGAAAACAAGTATCCTTTTTTACTAATTTTATTCATCTATAGCCTCGTTGCTTCTGTAATCAGTTTGGCAAATTATCCATATATTGATGATATTGGGAGACAATTACAAGGCTATACTGGGTTTTCCGCCCATTACTCACGCTACTTAAGCGAACTATTTGCAGTGTCTATTCAAGGAAGTCGTCATTTAACAGACACCGGGTTGACCTCATCTATTATTTCAGCGAGTATTCTATCCCTGGCCAGCATTCTCGTGCTGTATATTTTTTTTGGTAAGACAAAAATCAAATGGTCAGCTGCAATCAGTTCTGTTTTTATCGGTTTAAATCCTTGGTTTTTGGAGGCATTAAGCTTTCGTTTTGATAGTCCATTTTTAAGCCTAAGTATTCTAGTTGTCGTCCTTCCCTTTTTATTCTGGAAGTCTCCACTGCTGCATTTCTACCTAGCTGGTTCTTTCGGCGTCTTTTTAATGTGCAATTCCTACCAAGCATCATCTGGGATTTTTATTTTGATGACAATGACCTTAGTGATTTTGAATGTCACCAGTCATGCCACATTGAACATGTTGTGGAATAGAATTTTTGTTTCGATGGCTGCCTTTGTTACCGGATTGCTTGTGTACTTCGTTCAAGTAAAGATTTTTCCCCCAATTTTTTCAGAATCGACTGATTTGGGAAATCTGTTCGATATTCCTAAAAATATGCTTACAAATACAGTCAGCTATCTAGGTGTCATCTGGAAGCAGAGTACAAATGTTTGGTTAGTATTATTTATACTGATATTTATATTATTAGGTGCCCTTTTCTTGACTTCCTCAACTAAAGGGAAACTTCCAACCAGCCTTTATTTTGTTCTGTATCTCATTTTAGGAGGCGTTTTAAGTTATGGGGTATACATGGTTTTCCCTATTGCTTACGCAGAAATGCGTCCTAGATATTCTTATGGTTTTGGCGTCTTCATATCCTTTGCGATGATTTTGCTTACACAAAAAGAAACTACACTGAGTTGGTTAAAAATAAAAACACCAATCGCTATGCTACTTTCTTTTTATCTTCTTTCTTTCAGCTTTATTTTTGCTAATTCACTAAAACTGGAAAACGATTATTTTATCAGTCAATCAACTATTCTAGGTTCATCTTTGAATGAGGTTTTGGATAATGAGAATCGTACGGTAAAAATGAATCGCTTCGTTGGTGATGCTCCCGTTTTTCTAAATACCATTGCGAACTATCCGATACTTCCCGCTTTGATTATTTCACAAGCGAATATCTCCTGGGACTATACGATGAGGTTTAATAGCATTACAAATCTGCAGCTGAATTTTGAAGCTTATAATCCTGCTGAGATAACATTTACAAATTCCGAACTGATTGAAGCAAGTCTGCTTTTTAATATTTATAAACGAGAGAATCAGATTTACGTTCAACTTAATTAATCACCTCGCGCTTTTGATGCACGGATAAATCAGTAGCCTCTATGAATTCTTTTGACCACTCAGGCTCATTGCTAAGCAGAAGTTTCATTATTATATTTTGGTCAAGCCTATCTATTTTTAATCTCTCTTCTAAAACAAATCGTCTCCACCTCTTTATGTACAAGCCCGCCTATGTAGTGACCCCAAAAAGTTAGACTTTTATGGAGTGGAGAAATCCACTCCTTTTTTGTACGATAAAATTAACTGTTAGACAGCTGTTTTTACAGCTTCTCGAAACTGAACCGGACTTCGCCAATTTAATTTCTTTTTGATGCGTTTATGGTTGTAATAATAGATATATTGGTCAATTTTTGTTTTCAATTCATCTAAACTCCGATAGACTTCTCCATGAAAAATCTCTTGCTTTAATAAACCAAAGAAGTTTTCCATAGGTGAGTTATCTAAACAATTCCCTTTACGAGACATACTCTGGAAGATTTTATGCTGCTTCAATTTATTCTTATAAGCATTCATTTGATAGGCCCATCCTTGATCTGAATGGAAGGTTCTACGAAATGGACAATCATTTGTCATCTGGATTGCTTCTTCTAATCCTTCCATTATGGCTAGTGCGTTTGGTTTTTCAGAAATCCGATAAGATAGAATTTCACTATTGTAGAAATCCATGAAAGGATCTAAATACAGCTTTTTCTGACGAACGACACCTGTGGTGTCTACTTCATAATACTTAAACTCTGTGGTATCAGTTGTAATTTTTTGGTGACAGATATTTGTATAAAACCGACGATGAATACGATTTTTGGCGACAGTGCCAACCTTCCCACGATAAGAATTGTACCGTCGAGATTTTCGAGTGTAAGACTTTACTTCGATACCTAGTTTTTTTATCAGACGTTGAATCTTCTTTTTATTGACATGAATCCCTTGATTCTCTAATTCTTTTTTTAGTCGCAGACAGCCATAATCTTTATGATCTTTGCGAATTTCAAGCATTTTTTCTTCAATTTCTTGGTCTGGGTTTGGTCTGTCAAACCGTTTCTGCCAATACATATAGGTTGCTTTAGGAAATTTCAATGTTTCAAGAAGCTCAACTAGTTTGAATGATCCTCGGAGGCTGGCGATGATTCGTGCGATTGATTCTTGCGTCTTTGCTGGGCTTCCTGTTTTCGCAGCTTCCTCAACTCTTTTAAAAAGGCATTCTCAATTTGAAGGGATCGGACTTGCTTTTCTAATGCCTTGATACGATCGCGTTCTTCAGTTGTTGTATTTTCTTTTTTGTTTTCTTTTTTTCTAGTCAAAGTAAGTGGTCGCCCTTTCTCTTTTGAGAGCCCCTCAATACCTGCTTCTCTGAAACTACGCATCCAATTGGCAATAAGCGCAGGGTTGTTCATTTCTAAAGTGCTAGCAACTTCTCGGTAGGACATCTCACTTGTTTGATATAACTCTAGCGCATTTAACTTAAATTGAACAGAATATTTCTGATTTTGATGTTTTCTCAATAGACCTTCCTCTCCGTATTCACGATAGGCATTCACCCAATTACTTACTTGAGACTTGCTTGAAATACCGTATTTGTTGGCAAGATACCGATATCCGCCCACGCC
Source organism: Enterococcus sp. DIV0213h (assembly GCF_051711285.1). Lineage (NCBI taxonomy): Bacteria > Bacillati > Bacillota > Bacilli > Lactobacillales > Enterococcaceae > Enterococcus > Enterococcus sp. DIV0213h. Next base: position 1,554,011 of record NZ_JBIOMH010000001.1, on the reverse strand, counting down.
ACTAAGATATTCTTTAACGATTTTTAGTTTTAATTCAAAAGGATATTTTGCCATACAAATAACGACCCCCAAAAGTTAGATTTTTGGTCTAACTTTTGGGGGTCGCTTCATTAGAAAGTTGTTGTACCATTATATTTTTGAGGCTATTTACGCCTAATTATTATTTTTTAATAAAAAGAGAACATACATTCGCTAGAGGAGCGACAAATTATGGCTATGATAAAACAGTACATGAAGAAAAATGGAGAAAAAGCTTGGTATTTCAAAACTTATCTTGGGATAGATCCTCTCACAAGAAAGAAGAAGTATACGACTAAGAGAGGATTCAAGACCCAAAAAGAGGCAAAACTAGCGCTGTCTCGACTAGAACTAGAAATTGAAACGAACGGCGTTTCAGATAAATCTAGTAGTGCGACATTCAAAGATGTTTACGATTTATGGATTGAGCACTATAAATCCGATGTAAAGGAAGTACATTATCGCGAACCGAACTGCTTTTTGACAAACATATTCTGCCAAAATTTGGTAATTTACCCATCAAAGAAATTACAGTTGCATATTGCCAAAAAGTTGTAACTGAATGGAGTAAAACAGGAACTTCCAAGCAATATCCTTTATTTGTAAACTATATTTCTAAAGTTTTTGAAATGGCGATTAATTTAGAAATTGTTGAAAATAATCCAGTTACCAATGTAATTATCCCTAAAAATAAATCTGCTGAAAAAAAATTAAAAATAAAATACTACACTAAAGCAGAGCTGCAAATATTTTTAAATACGATTAATAAAGAAAAAAATGAATTTTTCAAGATAAGAGATTATGCAACGTTTCGCCTACTTGCATTTAGTGGCTGTCGAATTGGTGAAGTACTTGCTTTAAATTGGAGTGATTTAGATTTTGAAAACAGAGAACTTAATATCTCCAAGACAGTTACCAAAGCAAAAGATTATTATGTATCAGAAAAGCCTAAAACTATGTCGTCAAATAGGAGGATAATATTAGACGAAAAAACTATATATAGTTTAAAGGAATGGAAACTGTTGCAGATGAAATATCTATTTAAATTAGGTTTTAATAAACCATCGTTCATTTTTACTAATGATGAAAATAATTTTACTATTAATCAGGCGGTTACGGAAAGATTTAAAATATATTCGGAACGTGCGGGCCTGCCCAATATAGGGTTGCATGGTTTTAGGCATACTCATGCCAGTTTGTTATTTGAATCAGATGCAAGCATGAAAGAAGTTCAAGAAAGGTTAGGTCACGCTAATATAAAAACAACCATGGATACCTATACTCATATGACAAAAGATAAGAAAATAGAGACTACGAATAAGTTGATAAGTTGGTTAATTATGTCAATTTTTAAAAGTATGGTCAGAAGTATGGTCAAAAAATATAAGAGCAAACAAAAAAACACCCAACCCCTTGAGTACCAAAGGATTGAGCGTTTTAATTATTATGCTTCTTGCGCTACTGGATAAACAGATACTTGTTTTTTGTCGCGGCCTTTACGTTCGAAACGAACAACGCCATCAACTTTTGCAAACAATGTATCATCTCCACCGATACCTACGTTTACCCCTGGGTAAATTTTAGTACCGCGTTGGCGATAAAGGATTGATCCGCCTGAAACGGTTTGACCGTCAGCACGTTTCGCACCTAAACGTTTTGATTGAGAGTCACGTCCGTTAGAAGTAGAACCCCCACCTTTTTTGTGAGCGAAGAATTGCAAATTCATTTTCATCAACATGAGATGCACCTCCTAGTTTTCTTTAGTAGTTTTGATTTGGATATAATCGTTGTACTCTTCTTGAACTGATTGCAAGCCGATCAACAAATTTTCTAAAAGAATTTGTGCGATATTCGACTGCTCTTGGGTTAAACGAGAAGGCAGTGTGACTAATAAGTACCCACCATTTTCGTTATCTGCTTCAACTTTTGGCGCAACGCCAGCCAAAGCATCGATCCCATTGACTGCACTGATCGCTAAAGCGGATGCTGCAGCACAGACGATGTCTTTGCCGTATTCTCCTGCTTGTGCGTGTCCAGCTAGTTCAAAAGAAACAATCCGACCAGAGTCATTTCGTTTGAATGTCCCTTTGATCATATTCGTTACCCTGCTTTTCGTAAGAATTAAGCGTTGATCGCGTCAATAACAACTTTTGTGTAAGGTTGACGGTGACCTTGTTTACGGTGTGAATGTTTTTTAGGTTTGTATTTGAAAGTTACGACTTTCTTTTGTTTGCCGTGTTTTTCAACAGTCCCTTCAACAGTTGCTCCTGCAACGATTGGGGCACCTACTTTTGTTGATTCGCCACCTACTAAGATAACTTCATCAAAAGTAACCTTTTGTCCAGCTTCAACGTCTAATTTTTCAACGTAGATTGCTTGACCCACTTCAACTTTTACTTGTTTCCCACCAGTTTTGATAATTGCGTACATGCTCTACAGCACCTCCTTATAATATACTTAGACTCGCCATCCCAAGTGACTTTCGTACTTACTACTTGTTCTGTGCGGTTGTAGCTGTGGAGTCCACAATTACAACAGATTAACTTTATCAAAATGTTTTCCTAAAGTCAATCACTAATTAAGGAAAAGACAGAATTCTTTTGCTACTAGTCATTTCCTTTTGTGCATTTTTTATTTTCTATTACTATAGAAGAAAGAGCACAAGTGAAACAGAATTGGAGGAGTTTTCATGCAATACCCCAAAGAATTAGCCACTGCCGTTCAACAGGCGTCCCGCAGTTATCCGTTGGAAGGATTTGTTCCCGGTCAAGGACCGCTGCAGCCCAAATTGATGATCGTTGGGGAAGCCCCTGGACGAACCGAAATCGAGAATTTTATTCCTTTTAGCGGACAAGCAGGAAAAGAATTGATGAAATCGTTGGCTTTAGCCGGTTTGACCCGTGAGGATGTCTACATCACCAGCGCTGTTCGCAGTCGCCCATACTCCGTCAAAGAACGGATCAACAAGCGCAGCGGTGCCCATGAGATCGTCCATCCCAATCGGACACCTACCAAAAAAGAAGTCTTGCTACACGCACCGCTGCTTGACTACGAGTTGTCCGTTGTAGATCCGCCTGTCATTGCAACTGTTGGCAATATCGGACTGCAGCGATTATTAGGCAACGCCTATTATATCAAAGATCACCATGGCGAAGTGATCCGTTCCAAAATACAAGAAAGCAATCCAACAAAAGATGGCTATCAATGGTCGGAAAAAGAATATTTGATCGTGCCGATGTATCATCCCGCTGCGATCTTTTACAATCGAACGTTGACTCCGCAAATCGAAGCCGATTGGCGAGGGTTAAGAAACATCCTCTCACAAATACCAGCCGACGAATAACGACCAGTCCCCTAGCCCTACTGCCAATACGCTGGAATCGTCTGCTCATAGGCGGTGATTTTCGCCTCTTCCTGCAACGTGATACTGATCTCATCGAGACCGTGGATCAATTTGTGTTTCCAGGTAGCATCGATTGCAAAGAAATGCTCCTCCCCGGCAACGGTCACACATTGCCTTGGCAAGTCAATGCTGATTTTTTCTGAAGCAGGCAGCGAAGCGATCCTTTGGCGAACAGTCAAAGGCAGCTCGATGGGCAGCAGCCCGTTTTTGGTGGCATTCATATAGAAAATATCACCGAAGCTGCCAGCAATCACGGCTTTAAAGCCGTAATCCAACAGCGCCCATGCCGCGTGCTCTCGAGAAGAGCCAGAACCAAAATTATCACCAGTGACGAGGACTTGAGCGGTCTGATATGCTGGATCATTCAAGATAAATGCTGGATTAGGCTTGCGTTGCGGCAAATAGCGCCAATCGTCAAATAAAAATTCGCCAAAGCCCGTTTTTTCAACGCGTTTCAAATAATTTTTCGGTAGGATTTGATCGGTATCGATATTGTCATTCATCAAAGGCAGCGTCGTACCTTCAAATTGCGTAAAAGCTTCCATTAACCAACACCTCCAACCACTTCTCGTACATCGACAAAGCGCCCATGAATCGCAGCTGCTGCCGCCATCGCTGGACTACAGAGGTGCGTCCGCGCGTTTTTCCCTTGCCGTCCAACAAAATTGCGGTTTGATGTGGAGGCACAGTGGACGCCTTCTGGTACTTTATCAGGATTCATTCCTAAGCACATGGAACAGCCAGGATCCCGCCATTCAAAACCAGCGTCAATAAAGACTTTGTCTAAACCGATCGCTTCCGCTGCTTTACGAACAGGGCGTGAACCAGGAACGATAATACCAGTGACCCCTTCTTTGATGGTCTGGCCTTTCAAAATCGCCGCTGCCTCTTGCAGATCAGACAAACGACCATTGGTACACGATCCAATAAAAATGTATTCAATGGGGATATCAGCAGCTGTCTGTCCAGGTTGCAGCGCCATATATTCATAGGCTTGCTGATCATTGTGATCCCGCACTTCAGGAAACGCTTCGCTGACTGGTACCCCCATTTCTGGATTGGTTCCCCAAGTGATATAGGGTTCTAAGGTTGTTGCGTCTAGGGTGATCAGGGCATCATAGTTAGCATCTTCATCGGTATAAAGGCTTTGCCAATCAGCCACCGCACTGGCAAATGCTTGTGGCGCAAAGCGTCGATCCTTCACATAAGCAAAGGTCGTTTCATCAGGGGCGATCAAGCCCATTTTCGCCCCACCTTCGATCGACATATTGCAAATGGTCATGCGTTCTTCCATCGTCAGGCTACGGATCGTTTCGCCAAAGAATTCTACGGCATAGCCACCACCAAAATCAGTGCCATGGGTCGCGATCAATGCCAAAATAATATCTTTGGCGTACACTCCCGGCTGCAGGTGACCGGTAATCTCAACTCCCATGCGTTTCGGTTTTGTCTGCCAAATCGTCTGTGTCGCAAAGACATGCTCTACTTCACTCGTACCGATCCCAAACGCGATCGCACCGAAAGCACCATGGGTGGCAGTGTGGGAATCCCCGCAAACGATCGTTTTCCCTGGTTGGGTCAAGCCAACTTCTGGGCCAACCATGTGGACGATTCCTTGGTTGGCAGAGCCATTGTCACACAATTCGATCCCAAAATCTCGACAGTTTTTACGTAACGTGTCCATTTGCTTTTTTGCAACCAGATCAGTGATGGTAAAAATATCTTTGGTAGGCACGTTGTGATCCATCGTTGCGAAGGTTTTTTCGGGACAACGGACGGTCCGTCCCGCTTGCCGTAATCCTTCGAAGGCTTGCGGTGTCGTCACTTCATGGATCATATGCAGATCGACATAAAGCAGCTGCGCTTGCCCTTCTTCTCCTGTGATGACATGCCGATCCCATAGTTTATCAAACAGCGTTTTCCCCATAATTGCTCACTCCTAACTGTGCAATAACCGCTTCTGTAAAGGCAGTTGTCGTTGCTGTACCACCTAGATCACGGGTCAAGATCCCCGCATTCATTACCTCGTAACAAGCACTTTCGATGGTATCCGCCAGCTCTTCCTCTTGAAAGGACTCTCTTAGCATCATGACGACAGATAAAATCATGGAAACCGGATTGGCGCAATTTTGCCCAGCGATATCAGGTGCAGAGCCATGAATCGGTTCATATAAAGAAACCCCTTCTGCGCCATGACTTGCGCTGGGCAGCACCCCTAATGACCCTGGCAAAACCGAGGCTTCATCACTTAAAATGTCGCCAAAGAGATTTTCTGTCACGATTACATCAAAGTCTTTGGGATTTTGGATGATTTTCATAGCGGCGGAATCAACATATTGATGAGTCAACTGACAATCTGGGAATTCCTGTGCCGTTTCTTCCGCTAATCGGCGCCAAAGTCGGCTAGTCGCCAACACATTTGCTTTATCGACAGAGAGAACCCGCTTCTTCCGCGTGCGGGCGATCTCAAAAGCTTTACGCAAAATCCGTCGAATCTCTGCTTGATGATAATGATTGATGTCGTAGGCTTCTTCAGTTTTTTCTGCTTTTTCGCCAAAATAAATACCGCCAGTCAACTCACGAACGATGACAAAATCTGTCCCCCGAAGGATCGCTTCTTTAATGGGAGACAAAGCAATCACCGCATCAACTACTTTGATGGGTCGAATATTGGCGTATAGCCCTAACGCTTGACGCAAATTCAAAAGTCCTTTCTCGGGTGTTATCGGTGCGTTTTCCCAAACTGGATCACCAATGGCTCCTAAAAGGATCGCATCCGCCTGCTGGCAAGCTTGTAGTGTTTCTTGCGGCAATGGCTCTCCAGTAAGTGCCAGCGCCGCACCACCAAATGGCCGCTGGTCAAAATGAAAGCGTTGGAGATGGTCTGGACAAGCCGCTTTCAATACCGCAAGCGCACTGGCCATAATTTCTGGTCCGATGCCATCTCCTGCTAAAACCACGATCTTTTTCAAACAAGGACACCTCGATTCTTTAGAGCTGCGCTAGCCTGTACATAGGCTTTGGCTGACGCCTGCAAGACATCAAAGTCTAAGCCGATCCCACTGATTTTTTCATTGGTTTCCTGGCATTCAATAACCACGTGCACTTCCGCTTGCGCATCTTCCCCACTGGTCAAGGCAGTGATCTCATAGTTCAACAACTTCGGCTGCTGCTGGAAAATCTGATCGATCGAGTTGTAGATAGCTTGGATACTGCCGGCACCGATAGCTGATGCCACTTGTTTTTCCTCGTCTTTGATGATAGAAACCACCGCTCCTTGATGGCCATTGGACACGTATTGTAGCTGAACGGCGTCCAACTCACAGCCACCTTCTTGGCTGCGGCCTTGGTCAGCCACCAACGCTAACAAATCTTGTTCGGTCACTTGCTTTTTCTTATCTGCCAACTCTTTGAAGCGTTTAAACAATTCATTGGTTTCTTCTTGGTCAAACTGGTACCCCAGCTGCTGCATTTTATCGACAAACGCATGGCGGCCAGAAAGTTTGCCAAGAGGCAGTGAGTTGGTTTGTACGCCTACCAGTTGCGGGGTAATGATTTCGTAAGTTTCAGGATTTTTCAAGACGCCATCTTGATGAATCCCAGATTCATGAGCATAGGCATTGCCGCCGACGATCGCTTTGTTTTTCGGTACCGTGATCCCAGACAAACGTGCCACCAGATCGCTGGTGCGTTTTGTTTCGTTTAACTTGATGTTGGAGGTAGCCTGATAGAAATCATTGCGAATATGCAACGCCAGCGCCACTTCTTCTAGTGCGGTATTGCCCGCTCGTTCGCCGATCCCGTTGATCGTTCCTTCCACCCGATCAGCACCATTTTCGATAGCTGCCAGCGCATTGGCTGTCGCCATTCCCAAGTCATCATGACAATGGGAAGAAAAAATGATCGGCTGCTCACTCTTGATATTGGCGATCAAATAGGCAAAAAGCGCACCATATTCCGTAGGATTGGTAAACCCTACTGTATCGGGCACATTTATGATCGTCGCGCCGGCATCAATTGCTGTTTGAACCGCCTCAAGCAAGAAGGGCTTATCGGTGCGGGTGGCATCTTCTGGCGAGAATTGGACTTTTTCAAAGCGTTCACGGGCATAAGCCACATGTTCTTTGATGGAAGCGAGTACTTCTGCTTTCGTCATATTCAGCTTGTACTGGCGATGTACCTCACTCGTTGCTAAAAAGACATGGATCTGGGGATCGACGGCTTGATGAAGAGCTTCATAGGCACGATCAATGTCTTTTTTCTGACAACGGGCAAGTCCTGCAACGGTCATTTTCGTCACCGCCCCAGCAATCGCTTGGACTGCTTGAAAGTCTCCTTCTGATGCAATCGGAAAGCCTGCTTCGATCGTATCGATCCCCCATTTTTCTAATTGCAGCGCCAGTTGAACCTTCTCTTTTGTATTGAAGTTGACTCCCGGCGTCTGTTCACCGTCTCTCAATGTGGTGTCAAAAAACTGGATTTTTCTCATCACTATTTCCTCCTTGGCAGTGGTAGGGGCACGCTTGGCGCGACCTCATTCAAACAAATTGAAAAAATGGTATAAAAAAAGCACTCCATAAAGGGTTTCCTTCATGCAATGCGAATAGGACTCTTCAAATGATGCCTTAAAAAGGCGGGTCATAGAAAAAGAGTCCTTACGATAATAATAATAAAAATGCAGCTGTTTGTTTCAATCGTTTATCCATCGTCGTCACCTATCACTTTTTTTATCTTGTTATGAAGATACCAAACAGCAGGTTCCTCTGTCAACACTTTTCCCTGAATTTTCTGAATATTTCGATAAAAAATTCGTTTTCGCCCTGATGATGGGTTGCTTTTCTTCCTTGATGAAAATTTAAGCAGAACCTGACGAGATCTTCACAGGATTTTAACCAAACCTCCACATAACACCGTTATGATAGAAATATCCCAAAAATATTTTTCACCCCTTTATCCTGCCAGTCGTATGACTGGTTTTTTTGTTGTTCCAAAGACTCGAAAAGATTGAACTTAAGGTGAGTTATTCGTATAATAAGGGGCAGCGATAAATGAGGAGGATGAAGATGCGCAACGAAATGATGCATCGTCCAGTAGTCAAACCAGAACTAGTGGCGTTTATGCGTGAAAAACAAAAACAATTACCCGGCGAACTTGGTGAAATCGAGCAAGCCGCTCATGAAAAAGAAGTGCCAATCATCCCACATGAAACTGTGGTCTTTTTGCAGTTTTTATTGGGACAGCTTCAGCCAAAAGAAATCCTTGAGATCGGCACAGCGATCGGTTTTTCTTCAAGCTTGATGGCGCAATGTGTGAAAGAGGTGCATGTCACAACGATCGATCGCTTTGACGTCATGATCCGCAAAGCCAAAGAAACCTATGCTCGCTTAGGAAATGAAGACAAAATCACGCTTTTAGAAGGACAAGCGGCAGATGTCCTGCCTACATTGAGTGGGCCTTATGATTTTATCTTCATGGACAGTGCCAAATCGAAATACATTGAATTTTTGCCAGAATGTCTACGTCTGTTACGCAAAGGTGGCGTGTTGATGGTGGATGACGTGTTCCAAGCTGGAACGATTCTACAACCCATCGAAGACATCCCTCGCAACCAGCGAGCGATCCATCGCAAGTTGAATCTTTTCTTGGATACCGTGATGAACCATCCTCAGCTGACCTCCACCCTCGTCCCTTTAGGAGATGGCGTGATTCTCATTACGAAAGAAGCAGATAGCGTAATCCTTGAGGAACCTGAGAAAGGTTGAGGGCAGCTGCGCTTCCTTTTTTCAAAGAAAAAATAAGAAAAGGGCGAAAAGAGATTGACATTGCTGCGCCCTTTTTCTATAATGTTATTTGTTGCTGATTGATTTCAACAGCTTAGGCGAAGTGAGCATTCGCTGAAAATTATTTGTTCCAGTAGCTCAGCCGGATAGAGCATTCGCCTTCTAAGCGAACGGTCGGGGGTTCGAATCCCTCCTGGAACGTTATTTAACCGTCGAGAACCCTTGTTCTTGGCGGTTTTTGTTTGTTCTTGTGCCAAATGTGTGCCAAATTGATTTAGATTTTTTGCCATAGCAATTTGGTGAATAATCAATAGCCTGTTCCCTTCCTCATCAAAAGAAATCAAACGATCGCTTCCCATCCGCTTCAATCTTCAGCAAATTTCTTTCATTGGCATCATCGTTTCCGTGTTTATTCTATTATTAGCTGTTTGACATCAATGAAGAATCTGCCACAGGTACTTCCAATGCCGCTTTGGCTTGCTTCTTGCATCAAAAATGTTCCCTTGAAAAAGAAGTGTATCGCTTTGAACAAGGCAGCAATTTAGGCGAACCTTCTGAAATCTTTGTCAAACTAGCTACGTCCTCGCGAAAGGAAATCCAACGTGTTTATGTTGGGGGCAGAGGGCATTTTTGCGAGACAGTCACCATCGACACCGATACACTGGCATAATCACAACAATTTAGGCTGATCTTCCATCAGCCTTTTTTCCTCTTCACACATCGTGTTCTTTTTCCATAGCAGCCCATCAGTATCTCGAATACTAGTTTTCTCATAAAAAAAAGAACCCAACTCGGGTTCTTTCCTTCACCTTGATTTTCTATGAAATACCAACAAGTTCTGCTAACAACTCACTGACTTTAGGCAGTGGCTCGTTCTGTAAGGCTGCTACGATTTTTGAACCGATCACTACCCCATCGCACACTTTGGCAAAACGCTGCACGTCTGCGTGGGTCGAGACCCCGAAGCCAGCTAGTACTGGAATCGGACTTTTTTCCGAAATGGCTTGCAAATGCTGATCGAGCTGTTCGTTGTATTGGCGATCTTCTCCAGTGACACCGTTCACTGTCACAGCATAAACGAATCCTTCCGCTTCTTCGATCAGCGTCTGAATTCTGTCTGGAGGACTGGTCAAAGAGACCAGTGTGAGCAGCGCGAGATCCGCCGCATCAAACGTAGGCGTTACTAGCGATCGATGTTCAAAAGGCAAATCTGGAATAATCAACCCTTTCACATTTGTCGTTTTTAACTCATTTGCTAACTGTTCAATCCCATAATGGTAGAATGAATTGGCATACCCCATCAATACCAGTGGAACCTCAGAATGGATCGTTTGCAGCGCAGCAATGATCTTTTTTAAAGTGGTGCCATTGGCTAATGCCTGCATTCCAGCTGCTTGGATGACCGCTCCATCTGCGACTGGGTCTGAAAAGGGCACGCCGATTTCAATGGCGGCTGCGCCATGTGTCGTTAACAGTTCGATTTCTGCTGGCAGGCGTTCCAGTCCGTTGGCACCCGCCATGATATAAGGTACAAACAAAGGCTTGCCTTGTTTTTGGCGCTCTTTTAGTTTCATCGTCAATGTTTTGCTGGTCATTTCGCTTCCCCTTTCCGATCTTTGATTTGTTGAACATCTTTGTCCCCTCGCCCAGACAAACAGATCACTAAGCGTTCTTCTGCTGTCATCGTTGGCGCTAACTTTAAAGCATAGGCAACGGCATGAGCACTTTCCAAAGCGGGAATAATGCCTTCGATTTGAGACAAGAGATAAAAGGCGTCAACAGCTTCTTCATCAGTGACCGCGAAATACTCCGCACGTGCAATTTCCTTCAAATAAGAATGCTCGGGACCGACCCCTGGATAATCCAAACCAGCTGAAATCGAATAGGGTTCAATCACTTGCCCATCATCGTCTTGCAGCAAATGCATTTTGGTACCATGTAAAATACCGATACTGCCTTTCGTCAAAGTCGCCGCATGCTCGGTAGTATCCACGCCTTTTCCAGCTGCTTCAACGCCAATCAAACGAACGGTTTGATCATTGACGAAAGGGTAAAACATTCCCATCGCATTGCTGCCGCCGCCAACACAAGCAACGACTGTCGTTGGCAGTTGTCCTTCTTTTTCTAATAGTTGCCGCCGTGTCTCACTCCCAATCACACTTTGAAAATCTCGAACGATCTCTGGAAAAGGATGCGGACCGAGTACCGAACCCATCACGTAATGAGTGTCCTCGACGGTTGCGACCCAGTAGCGCAGCGCTTCATTGACAGCATCTTTCAATGTCTGATTGCCTGATGTGACTGAAACCACTTTTGCTCCCAACAATTCCATTCGAAAGACGTTTAGTGCTTGCCGCTGAACATCTACCGCGCCCATAAAAATCGTGCATTCCATACCGAACAACGCGGCCGCAGTTGCTGTGGCGACGCCATGCTGCCCAGCACCGGTCTCTGCTACCACTTTCTTTTTCCCCATCCGTTTTGCTAATAAGACTTGGCCAAGTGCATTATTGATTTTATGGGCACCCGTATGATTCAAATCTTCTCGCTTCAGATAAATTTTGGCACCGCCTAAGTGTTGTGACAAGCGCTGGGCATGATAAAGGGGGGTCTCTCTTCCTACATACTCTTGTAAATATTCCTGTAATTCAGCTTGAAAATTTGCGTCCGTTTGTGCTTCACGATAGACAGTTTCCAATTGCTTGACTGCATACATCAATGTCTCTGGCACAAACTGTCCGCCAAAAGAACCATAAAATCCTGTTTTTGTGGGATACTGAGTCATCTTTTTTTCTCCTTTACTAAATGAATAAATTGTTCGATTTTCCGACTGTCTTTCTTGCCCTGGGTTTCAACGCCTGAAGAAACATCGACAGCATAAGGCCTAAAAAGCTGGATCGCCTCTTCTACATTTTCCGCGTGCAACCCGCCAGCAATAAAAAATCGCTCAGACAACGGCAACGGTTCTCTCGCCGCTTTTTGCCAATCAAAGGACTGGCCGTTGCCGCCAGCATAAGGGTGATCTCTTACTGGAGCGTCCAATAAACCAAAATCTGCATCGCAGCTCAGGAAATCTTGCTTTAAAGTTTCTGCTTCTCCATCAAAGGCTTGGATCACTGCGATCTTTTGATGAGCAAAAACGCCCTTCTGAATGGCTGTTTGCAAAGATGGCAGAACCTTTCCATGGAGCTGAATCGCTGTTAGTTGGGCGACTTGAATTGCCGCTTGCACTTCTTCAACACTTGGAGAAACGAAAACCCCGACTTTCCCTACATTTTCGGGTACTTGCTCCGTTATCTTGCGGACTTGGGTCGGATCGATTCTCCGACGGCTTTCGGCAAAAACAAAGCCAAGGTAATCTGCTCCTGCATTGATGGCAGTTTCGACATGCAGGCGTTCGGTGAGTCCGCAAATTTTCACTTTGGTCATCGACGGCTCACCTGCAAATCTGCCGCTGTTTCAGCAATTCGATGGCTTCTCATCAACGTTTCTCCAACGAGGACTCCATGATAAAACGGTGCAAGCTGCAGCACATCTGCGGCAGTTCGAATACCAGATTCACTGATATAAACCGCCTCTGATGGCTGAGGTGCTAAAGCAACACTGATATCCAAGGAAACGTCAAAAGTTTTTAGGTCACGATTGTTGACGCCGATGATTTTGGCACCTAATGCTTGGGCTTGTTGAAATTCAGCCGCATTATGAGTCTCAACGAGTACTTCCAACCCTAGTGCTTCGGCTTCTTGATACAGCGCGACGAAACGGGCTGGCTCTAACGCAGCCACGATCAATAAAACGATACTGGCACCTGCATTCTTGGCGCGAATCAATTGTTTTTTGTCGATAATGAAGTCTTTGCATAGTATAGGCACCGAAACAGCCTTACTGACTGCTTCAAGATCTGCCAGCGAGCCTTTGAAAAATTGCTGGTCGGTCAAAACGGAAATCCCGCTGACACCCGCGGCTTCATAAGCTTGCGCTTGCGTGACTGGGTCGATCGCTTGATTAATGTCTCCTTTTGAAGGTGAAGCTCGCTTGATTTCAGCAATGAGGTGCATCTTTTGTGGTCGTTCCTTGACTTGCTGATAAAATGATGGGCGTTTCGCTACGACCTTTTCGGTTTCTTGTGGCATCGCGGCAACTTCTTTAACTTTTTTCTGGATGATCGTTTCTAAAAAATCCATGATTCTCCTCCTAACAGCTTTCGTAGTTATTGGCTATTTGACTGGCGGATCAACACCTGCAGTTTGTCATAGGCGGCACCCGAAGCGATACACGCCCGTGCCATCGCAAACCCTTCTGCTAGCGTGGTGGCTTTGCCGTTAGCGTAAAAGCCTAACCCTGCATTTAAGACCACCGTTTCTAGATAAACGGAGGGTTGATTTTTCAACACCGCAGTTAAGATCGCCGCATTTTGAGCGGCATCCCCGCCGACGATCGCCTCGATCGGCGCTGGCGTAAAGCCGTACGCTTGTGGATCCAAAGAAAAATTGGCTACCTCTCCTCCTTGATAAAAGCTGATCGCAGTTTCACCTGCCAAATTGGCTTCATCCATTCCATTGCATCCATGGATCACCATTGCTCTTTGCCGACCAAGACTGCCTAACGCCTGAGCGGTGTCGGCCAAGCTCTCGCCTGCGTAAGTCCCAATCAGTTGCGTAGTCAACGGAACAGGATTGATCAAGGGGCCTAATAGATTAAAAATCGTTGGCGTCGCTAATTCTTGCCGTATCTTCATCACTGCTTTCATGCCGGGATGCAACGAGGGAGCGAAGAGAAACGCGATGCCGACAGTCGTTAATAGCTCAGCGATTTTTTCTGGTGATGCTTGGATCGATACCCCCAAGCAGGCTAAGACATCGGCACTGCCTGAACGACTAGAGATACTGCGATTGCCGTGTTTTGCCATCGTGATTCCCCCAGCTGCTAACACGAAGGCCGCCGTAGTGGAGACATTAAAACTATTGGAGTGATCGCCGCCAGTACCGCAATTGTCCATGGCGTCTCCTCCTTCATAAGGGATCGCAACGGCATGCTCTAACATGATTTCCGCTAAAGCGGTCAATTCGGCGGCTGTGATGCCGTTGATCTTCATCGCAACTAACGCTGCCCCCAATTGACTTTCTGAAAACATCCCGCTTAAAATTCCTTGAGCAAAGTGGCGCATCTCCTGATAACTTAAATGACTGCCATTAAAAAGCTGCTGGGTGATTTGCTGCGGCTGCTGTATTTTGACTGCTTCCATAAATGTTCCTCCTTTTTCATTTGCTGCTTTTTGCTGAGTTTTCTGGAATGAGTTCAAGAAACCGTTGGATAAAAAACGCCCCTTCGTTTGTCCCCATTGATTCAGGGTGGAATTGGAGTCCTACGATCGGCTTTTGTCGATGCTGGATCGCCATGATGATCCCTTTTATTTCAGCCAATACCTCAAATTGTGCAGGAAGGGTCGCTGGCTCAATGACCAGCGAGTGATAGCGCATGACAGTCATGTCTCCTAGGTAGGTTTCGAATACGCCTTTTTTCTGATACGTAAGGCTCGATTGCTTGCCGTGCATAATGGCTGGTGCTTGGACCACTTTGGCACCAAACGCTTCTCCAATGGCTTGATGACCTAAGCAGATCCCTAAAAGCGGCTTGCTATCATGGTGTGTTTTGATCAAAGGAATCATGAATCCTGCCTCTGCGGGACGTCCTGGTCCTGGGGAAAAAATGATGGCATCTGCTTCTTCAGCAACAAGGAAAAGGTCTGGATCATCATTTCGCAAGACGACTGTTTCTTCTGGACAGAGCTGGAGAAGATTGTAAGTAAACGAATCATAGTTATCGACGAGTAAGATCATTGGCTGACACCTCCAATAGTGCTTTGGCTTTGTGTAAGGTTTCGTGGTATTCAGATGAGGGATCAGAATCATAAACGACACCCGCCCCTGCCTGGACATAAGCGATCGCGTCTTTCAAAACCATTGTCCGAATCCCGATGGCAAAATCCGCTTGATCGTTTCGAGAAAAATACCCAACAGCTCCCGCATAGACCCCTCTTCGAACAGCTTCCCATTGATAGATGCGAGTCATGGAACGAATCTTTGGTGCCCCGCTGACCGTGCCTGCTGGCAGGGTTGCTTTCAAGGCATCCATTGCCGTCACACCTGCTCTGCGCTTGGCAGCCACAACCGAAACGATATGCATGACATAGCGGTATTTCTCAATCACCATGTATAAAGGAACATGAACCGTGCCATGTTCAGCGATTCGGCCCAAATCATTGCGCCCCAGATCGATCAGCATTTGGTGCTCTGCACGTTCTTTTTCATCTGCTAATAGTTCCGCCGCCAAAGCTTCGTCTTCTGCTTTGGTTGCCCCTCGTTTGCGGGTACCAGCGATTGGATTTGTGGTGATCGTTGTTCCTTGAACCCGAATCAAGCTTTCAGGTGAACTGCCGATCACTTTGAATCCGTGATCGAAATCAAGATAATAGAGGTAGGCAGACGGATTCGTCACTCGCAGTTTTCGGTAATAGTCAAAAGGATCTTGCGTAAATGCTGCTTGCAGACGTTGGGAAGGAACCACTTGAAACATATCCCCTGCCGTAATTCGGGCTTTTGCCTCACGAACGATCATTTCATAGGCATGTTGAGTAACATTACTTGTAAAATGCAGCTTTTCATTCGATAACCCACGGGTCTCAGCTGCGACTGGTGTCCTTAATTGCTGCTGCACCGCTTGGAGTACCTGCTCCATCTCGGCGGTCCCCCTTTGGCTGTAGCAATTTTCAAGGATGATCGTCAAGGTTTCCCTTTGATGGTCCAGAACGAGAAAGGTTTCAAAAAGCCAAAAGGCCATATCAGGCACCTGCAATTCATCTGCTGGCAATTGTCCAATGTCTTCATAGCAAGCTGCGATATCATAGCCCGCATACCCGATCGCCCCACTTTGCAACGGCAGATCCGATAAAGCGGTGATTTCTTTTTTGACTACATACCGTTCCATTTCTTTTAAAGGGTCCTGACAGGGATACTTGTTGATCGTTTTTTCCAAAAGATCCTCTACTTGAAAAACACCATCCTTAAAGGTTAGTTTCTGAACAGGATCAAAGGTGAGGATCGAATAGCGTCCCGTATCTTCTTCTCTGGGAATACTTTCCAGTAAACATTTATGCGCCCCTTGAATCCGTAAAAACACTGAGACAGGTGTCAAACAATCGCTGTTGATTCGTTCCATTCGATACATAAGCTGCTCCTTTCTTTGTAAACAAAAAGCCCTCAAGCAAACATCATAAAAACGTCTGCTTGAGGGCGAATGACCGCGGTACCACCTCAATTGAAAGTTGCCTAAAAAAGCAACTTCTTCTCTATCAACCGTCTAACAACGGTCTTCCTCTATAACGGGAGTTCCCGCATTTTCCTACTGCCAAAAAAGGGTTCAAAAAATGATCGGCTAAGGCCATTTCCTTGATTTCTTGGTATCGGACTCTCATCACCGCCGACTTTCTGTAACCAAAAAGGACTCAAGTACTTCTCTTAGTTTGATTTTACGTTTATTTTTCTATTGGTTGAAGGGCAAGAAAAACAAAAAAGCCCTCATGCAAACAAATTCGTCTGCATGAGGGCGATTACTCACGGTGCCACCTCAATTGGTTCTCTAGATCGTCTATCAACGATCGTTCTCTGTAACGGGAGATCCCGAAAAAAGCCTACTGATTTCAGCCTTTCGACACAAAAGTCCATTTCTGAAGCGTCAATCTGCTGATTTACACCACCATCAGCTCTCTGCAAGACGAACGTCCTCATACTTCTCTTTTGTTTGGTCTTTACTAGTTATTGGTAGCTATATTACGTGGCTTTTGCTGATCTGTCAACAGAAAAAAGCGAATTTTCTTTTTTGTCTCCTTTTGACAATACAAGAAAACAACCTACAATGGGTTGCCTTAACCAAAATAAATAGACATTCTTTTGGACAAAAATCGCCTTCACTTCTTTCAGCGTATTTAATTATAGCTGCTACTCTATTTAAATAATATTTGTTTTTTTATAACCCTTACGTGAAGATCAAAGAGTGAAAGCTTTGCTATAATTTTGCCAAAAAATCGACATTTATCCAAAATTTTCATAACATCATGAAAAAACAGAATTGTTATTTGAAATATTCTTCTATATGATTGAACCGAATGTAAGAAAGGGTGATTAAATGCACATAGACAAATTATATTTTTCCACCTTTATTTATAAAATGAGCTGCTTAGAATTTACTTACTCTCTCATTCAATCCAATGAGAAAAAAGTCGAATTATCCGAGGAAGAACAAGCAGAAATTGAATGGATCATCAATTCTGCGCTCCATCGAAAACTCTACGCCTCTCGCAAAAAGAGTCTTTTTTCCTCAAAAATAAAATTGTCGAAAGAAAGTTATTCTATGTATTTGCGTATGAAGAAATACGAACACATGATAGACCTCTAACCGTTAAAACACATAAAACAAACGCATTCCTTTAGACAGTTACTCAGAAGGTTGCCGATCCCATCTTTTTTAATAAAAAAAAACATCATCCAGTGAATTGGAAATAGCAAAACTTGCCTTTTTCGTATAAAATCAAAAAGAACACGAAAGAGTTGTCTTTCATCAAAACAGTCAATGTGACTCTTTTGACCTTCAAGACTCGGAAAGGAAGTTTTTGTCATGGATGGGATGATGAAAAAAATCATTACGGAGAAGGATTTATTACGTCAGATCCTTCTCTTGGAACAACTGGCGAATCACAAAATGATCACTGCCAAGCAACTAGCAAAATTGATCGATACGACGGAGCGAACCGTTTTTTCCGATCTAACCTATATTCGCCAACAATTGCCTGATGGTTGGCAGATCGAAGCTGCCAGTAGTGGCTTTGCTCTGACCCATGATGGGCCATTGTTGATGAGTCAGCTCTGGGAAACGTTTTTCCCTCAATCGATCGGTGTTTCTTTGATGAAAGCATTGCTTTTTTCCAGCGAACTCCGTACGCAAGATATTCTTAACCAAACAGGGACATCCTATGAGACCTTGCGACGACATGTGACAAAATTAAACAAAAGTCTCACTGATTTTTCGTTGCGGATTCGGATCACCAATCGCATGATCCGCTTTGAAGGAAGTGAGATCAACATCCGTGTTTTTTTTCATCGCCTGTTACTGCCATACACCCATAACAATTACTTTTTTGAGGAATATACGATTCATGAGTCCCACTATTATCATTTCTTGGATCGCTTAGCAAAAGCCAAGCTGCAGATCGAAGTGGAACAAATCTACGGTACCTGCTGGTTTTTTATCAATACGATTCGCATCAAAGCCAATTGCCGTATCGATTCCTTTGAATTTCAGGGGGACGATCCCCTTTATAGCCTTTTCCAACAGCCATTAAGCCAGCTGTATCAAAAAGAAGGCGTTTATTTAGAATGCAGCGAACACTTCTTTAGCTTCTACTGCTTCTTAGAAAGTTGGAACTACAATAACGACTGGTCCGCAACGATCCAAGCAATTCTTGAATCCTACAAAACTATTTATCAGAAAACGACCCATTTTGTTGGAAAACTAGACCGCTTGTTGCAGTTGTCTTTAGCTAGTGATACACAACTGATTGAGAATCTACTGTTGCTTTTGATCAAATCGCAAGAGTCAGCCAAGCTCTCAGAACTGTTCGGGCTCGAATTTCACGAGATCCAACGGTTAAATCAACCCTATTCGCTATCGATCGAAGCGACGATCCATGACTTTTTAGAAGAGCAAACAGCCAGTCAATCGGAAATGAGTTTTCCATTATGGTCAACCACCACCTTACTGATCCAACAAGCGATTTTACAGATCAATCCCATTCGCGCAAAAGGGTATTTTGTTTTCCAAGGTGAGCCTGCTTGGAAAGCTTACCTCCTGCAAGAATTGAATGACTTCCTCGGTGCCCGCATCCTTTTATCGGCGATCGAGCCTGGTCAACTAGAAGCGTTGGCGGAAATCGAGGTTGATTTTATTCTCTCAAATTTCCCTTTAGAGGAAGTATCTGTTCCAGTTTTTTACTTATCGATGGTACCAACGAAAAATGAGCTCAATCAAGTGACTGAGCTCATCCAAACCTATTATTTAAGCTATCGCTAGAATCATCAAGCTGCCGCTACTGCTTCACTGGAGCGGCTTTTTGCCGTCCTTGCAGCTTATTCGTAATAAATTTCTCACCCTCAACGACTGCGAAAAGGAGTGCGCCGTTAGCAGCGATACTCAACTGCTGCATCAAGGTCAAAGAACCGATCCCTAAAAGCTGGTGTCCTAGAGGGGTTAGGAAAATCGCTGCCTGTAATACGATCAGCAGTGAAAGAGAAACGAATAGCGCTCGGTTGGCAAACAGTTGGCGATTCAAGGCTGGCTTGACCAGCTCCCGACAGTTCAACAAGTAGACCGCTTGGGCAAAGACGATACTTTGTAGCAGCATGCTTTGCTGAAGGACCGTTCCCTCAAATTGAACCGCTAAGACGTAAGAAGGAATCATGATCAACAGCGAGACGTAGAAGATGCGGAACAAGCTGTACCAAGACAAGATGCCTTCTTTGATTGGCCGTGGTGGTCGATTCATGACATCCGCACTTGCCTTTTCAAAACCGAGTGCGTAAGAAAGCGTGATCGTTGTCACCATATTTACCCATAAAATTTGGACAGGTGTCAGTGGCAGTGGTCGGTTCAACAAGAGTGCCGCAATAACGATCAATCCTTGAGCAACCGCAGTTGGTAAGAAGAAGTTGATGGTTTTCTTCAAATTATCGTAGATTCGACGACCCACTCGGACGGCATTGGCGATCGTATGAAAATTATCGTCTGCCAAAACCATATCGGCTGCTTGCTTGGTTACTTCACTGCCTTTGATCCCCATAGCGATCCCAATATCGGCTTTTTTCAGCGCTGGTGCATCGTTTACGCCATCACCGGTCATTCCGACGATCTCTTCATTCGCCTGCAAAGCACTAACGATCCGTAATTTATGCTCAGGGGTCGTTCGAGCAAAGATGTCTGTCTTTTGAACTGCTTGCTGCAATTCTTCCTCCGACAATAGATCGATTTCTAGCCCTTCCAACACGTGATTCGTGTGCTTCAAGCCAATTTGCTTGCCGATGGCTTGAGCGGTCTTGCCATGGTCTCCTGTGATCATTTTGACTTGGATGCCCGCTTGCAAGCACTCTTTTACCGCTTTGATGGCACTGTCTTTCGGAGGATCAATGATACCAGCGATCCCGACAAAGGTTAAATTGGTTAGCCCTTCGTGGGACAAGGACTCCTGCGCCGACAGCGTCAGATGCGCAAAGCCGATCAGCCGCTGCCCTTTCGCTGCTAATTTTGCACTTTCATCTAACCACCATTGCTTTTGATCTGAAGTCAGTTGGCTTTTCTCAAGCAACACTTCGGGCGCACCTTTGACAAAAACTACCGAGGCATTCGGCTCTTCTTGATTTTGATGGCGTGTTGCCATGTACTTGTAAGAGGAACTAAAAGGAATCTTATCGACTGTTTTACGCAATGGTTGCTGCGCTGATTCTGCGTATTGTAACAAGGCTTTTTCGGTTGGGTTCCCAACGAGATCCGCAGCCTTTTGTCCTTCGTCTTGCTTCAAGTCTTGACAATTTGCCATGATATCAAGCACCGTTGCTTTATCCACGTTTGACTCAACTAAAACATCGACGACCGTCATTTCATTTTTGGTCAAGGTTCCTGTTTTGTCTGAACAAATCACCGTCATGGCACCTAGTGTCTCCACTGATGGCATCGTTTTGATGATTGCTTGCTCCTCAGACATTTCCTTGACACCCATCGATAAAATCATGGTCAGCACGGCTGGCAAGCCCTCAGGAATCATCGCTACCACTAAGGCGATACCTGATGAGAACAAGAGATCAAGATCAAAGCCGTAGCGGAAGGTAGTAAAGAAGATCAAGAAAACCACTAATCCGATAATGCCTTTAAAGATTTGGTGATTCAATTGCTTCATTTTTTTGATCAACGGGGTTTCTTGCGCTTTCACAGACTGAATTGCTTGATTAATCTGGCCGATTTGTGTATCGTCGCCTGTTTCAACGACGATCCCGCTGGCAGTTCCGCTTTCTACATGGGTACCAGAAAACGCCATGTTCCGCTGGTCACCAATTGTACTTTCTTGAGTAATAGGCTCGGTCATTTTTTGAACAGGCTCAGATTCGCCAGTTAAAATCGACTCTTCAATCACAAGATCATGGGTTTCGATCAAGCGCATATCTGCTGGTACAACATCTCCTGGTCCTAAAACGACTAAATCTCCATTTACTAAGGAAGAAACAGCAATTTTCTTTTTGCGGCCGTGAACATAAATCGTTGCTTCTTGCCCCATGAACTGCTTCAATCCATCCAGTGATTCTTGGGCTTTGCGCTCTTGCCAGTAGCCGACGAATCCATTGATGACGACGACCGCCATAATAATGCCGCTTTCGATATAATCACCAGAAATCCCTTTTAAGACGGCTGCGACGATCAAGACCAACATCAGTAAGTCGGTAAAGTGCTTGCCGACTTTCTTCCATGTGGGGATCTGCGCTGCCTCAGTAATTTTATTTTCACCTTGCTTTGCTAAACGCTGGTTGCGTTCTTCGGAGGAAAGGCCCTGCCGTGTTGTTTGCAATGTGTGTAATAGTTCTTCTGTTGTGTTTTTGTACCAATTCATATTTTTTTCCTCCTTGTTTATTTATTTGATCTGAACATAGTATAAGACATTGAAACCATAAAATTCTGGCGATAATTTCAGCGGGGCCTGAAAAAAATGAGTGCTTTTCTTAAAGGGGAAGAGCGGCTTGGTCGCGTGGCTTCACACAACCAACTGAAAACGTCCGTTGATTGTTTTTGCAGGTGGAATCAAGTAAACTAGGACACACCCAATCAATTTCTATCTGTCCATCATCCAAAGGCAAGATAGACGAAAGGAGCCAAAGAAATGGCAATCTATACCGATACAAAAATCGCTCAAGGACCTTTTCTTTTCATTTCTGGTCAAACGCCGTCGCAAGACGGAGCCACACCTGAGGCCCCGCAAGAGCAAACAACCATCGTTTTGAAAAAGATCGAACAGCTTCTATCAGCCAATCAACTGTCCTGGTCATCAGTGGTCAAAATGACCGTCTTTTTAACAGATGCTGCCTACTTAGCTGCTGTCCGTACGGCGTTTACAACTATTTTGGCAGAAAACAAACCAGCCATGAGTCTCGTCATCGTTGCCGGCTTGGTTGCCCCTGAATTTAAAGTAGAGATTGATGCACAAGCTACCTTGGCTTAAGCACAGAGAAAAACACCAAAAAAACTTCGTACAAAAGGCAGTAGCCAATACGAAGTTTTTTTGGTGTTATCTTCTTATTCAGTCCTATTTGAAGCGTCTGATTCAGTCTTTTTTTGCCACTGTTCCACAAAACCAGCGATGGCTTGAGCAGTCTGTTGAGCATTCACTAAGGTTCGCTTTTTCTCCATCGCTTCTGTCAACGAAATCGGACCTTGCTGGATACAAAAGACGGCAGATAGTAGTTGCGGCAGTTTTCCTAGATCGTCGCTTCGGGAGCCGCAGATGGCAACAACCGGGACCTGATGTTTGTGGGCGAGCAACGCGACGCCATAGGGTACTTTTCCCCCAGCGGTTTGCCCATCGATGCGTCCTTCACCCGTGATCAACAAATCTGCTTCTTTGATTTTTTCCTCAAACCCAACCAATGAAGCGATCGTCGCAAATCCAGGAACCAATTGACCACCTGCCAAACGAACAGCACCACCAAGCCCACCTGCCGCACCAGCACCAGGGACTTCCAGATCGATCCCCGTGGTCCGCTTGATGTGCTCAGCCAAGCGCTTTGCCTGCTGATCCAACTGCTGGATCGTTTCTTGGGATGCCCCTTTTTGCGGACCAAAAACCTGCGCAAATCCCTGATTGCCAAAATAGGGATTCGTTACATCGGCCAATGCAAACAGGTCAATTTGTGCAAGCAGAGGGTTCAACTGGCTGAGCGCCAGAGATTCTGCTTGCAGCAAAGGATTGTTTTCCATCCGCTCGTTTCTTTGAATGGTTGCTCCTAGCGCAAGTAAAAAGCCTACACCCCCATCAGAAGTGCCGCTACCGCCAAGGGTCAGGTAAATTTTTTTCACACCTTGCCTGCAAGCTGCTAAGACCATTTGGCCTAAACCAAAAGAAGAGCTATTGCGGGTGGTCTCGTCACTAGGTTCCACGAGTTGCAACCCAATCACTTCTGCAGATTCAATCAGGGCAATTTTTTCTTCCTTGATTTTGGTGACCAACATACGGGCTTGCAACTTACCGCCTAATGGAGCGGTCACTGAAACCGTTTCGTAATTGCCTCCCAGCGCAGCAATGACTGCTGCCATTGACCCTTCTCCCCCATCAGCGATTGGGATACTGCGTGTTTCCCACTGGTCTGAAAACCCGCTTAAGACCGCTTGATTTAGTTCTGCGGATGTGGCACTTCCTTTGAAGGAATCGATCGCTGCTACAACTTTCATTTTTCTACCTCTCATTTACGATCATCTCTTTCCCAAAAGTTGGAATACTTCGCCTTATAATCAACTTGTAGTTAATTAAATCAACCAAAAATTAACTAGTAATCCATTGTAAGTCATCTCTTATCCTCTTATGATAGAAGTATACCAAACAAACCTATCGGAGGTGCACTATGGACTTACCAATTGGCGAGGAAATCGCTCGGAGAAGAAAACAACGAGGTATTACCCAGCAAGAATTAGCAGTGTTTATGAATGTGTCCAAAGCATCCGTTTCGAAATGGGAAACGGGGCAGTCTTATCCAGATATCACCTCGCTGCCCTTATTAGCAGCGTATTTTGATTGCAGTGTCGATGAATTATTGATTTTGGACTCGCAGCTATCTCCTAAAGAGATCCAGCGCATCTATCAATTACTAAAAGACGCCTTTCAAACAAAAACACCAAGCGAAGTCCTCGCGCTGGCACAAAGTTTTACCAAACGGTATTACTCTTGTTACCCGTTCTTATTACAGATGGGCTCCTTTTACTTAAATCATTGGGATCTTTTGCCAGATGTCCCTGTAGCAGATAGCTCAGAAGGACACCCCTCTGAAGAAGCCTTGATGGAAGCGAAGAAAACTACCTATTTGAAAGAAGCAGAAATCCTTTACCAACGGATCATTGCGCATGGTGACAATGCGTTGGCACAACAAGCGCAACAAATCGAAGCCTATTGTCTGTTGATGAGAAACAAACCCGATGAGGTCTTGGCGATCCTTGGCACGAAAACGCCGACTTTATTACCTAGCGAACCACTGATTGCTGCCGCATTTCAGCAAAAAAATCAGTTGCAACAAGCTGAGATCGTGACGCAAAGTGCGATTTACCAATACTTGATTCTTTTTATGAGCTTACTGACAAATTATTTGGCAATGCTCACACAAGACGAGGAGCAACTGGAAAAAACCTTTGCACGTGGGCTGGCACTCAGCGAGAGCTTCCAACTGGCCCAGCTGCATCCTATTTCTTTACTGAATTTTCTAGCCGCTGGGATGGTTTCTTTTGCCGCTTTGGGAAAAGAAAGCTTATTGCTGCAAGCATTAACGCTGTATGTGAAAACATTAGCAGACACGCCTGAGGAAATCGTTTTGAAAGGAGACGATTATTTCAACAGCATCGATGAGTGGATCAGCGAATTAGAATTAGGCAGTCAGATCCCGCGGAACTCAGACAATGTCAAAAAGCAATTTCTCGAAATCGCGCAGTTCACACCATTATTTGAACCTTATCTGAAGCAACCACTATTTGAAGAATTATTTCAGCAGCTGCAAAAACTGTCCGAACAAGAAAATGAGCCACAAAGGAGGGCTTCACATGAATAGTGTTTCACTAAATATACCAGAAAATATATCTGATTATTTGCCCGTACTGATCCCCTTGATTGTTTTGCAATTGGTCCTGATCATCTTGGCGGTTCGCGATATTTTAAAACAAGAACAGTTTAAATTCGGCTCCCGCCTTCTTTGGCTTTTCATCGCCTGTTTTGTTAGCCTGATCGGTCCTATCCTTTATTTTGCTTTCGGAAAAGAGGGCCAACAATGAAGATGATCGAGATCAACCATTTATCCAAGCGTTTTGGGCGCAAACAAGTGCTGCAAGACCTAACCTTTTCGGTTCCAAAGGGCAGCGTTGTGGGGTTTGTCGGGGAAAACGGCGCTGGCAAAACAACGACCATGAAGGCGATTTTAGGATTGCTCCCCATTGATGAAGGCGAAATCATCGTTTGCGGCGAGCCGGTGCAATTCGGCTCAGCCAAGACCAATCGCTGGATCGGCTATTTACCAGATGTACCGCAGTTTTACTCGTTTATGACAGCTGTAGAATATTTGACTTTTTGCGGAAAGATCCAGCCCAATCAAGAATCTTTTCAGCCTCAGCGGGTGATGGAAGTTTTAGCGTTGGTAGGCCTGGAAGCTTCGAAACAAAAAATCGCTGGCTTTTCTCGAGGCATGAAGCAGCGTCTTGGATTAGCTCAAGCATTGATCAACCGACCAGCTATCTTGATTTGTGATGAGCCGACCTCTGCACTCGATCCTTTAGGTCGCAAGGCCTTTCTTGATGTATTGGCTAAAATCAAAGAAGAAACGACAGTTCTTTTTTCATCCCATATTCTCGCAGATGTCGAGCAGCTGTCAGATTACATTGCGATTTTGCACAAAGGCCAGATCCAGGCGTTTGAACCGATGGATTCCTTAAAAAAACGTTATCGAAAAACCGCCTTTGGGATCGTCTTTACCAACGAAGGTGAGCATGTGAAATTTGCCAATCTGTTAGCATCCCACGGCATTGCGGCAGAAAGAAAGAACAATCAATTACTGATCGACGAAACTGCCGACACGAATGTTGGAAAGCAGTTGCTGCGATTGCTCAATGAACAACAGATAGTACCTGAATCCTTTCAACGGATCGAACCGACTTTAGAGGCGATTTATTTGGAGGTGATCAAATGAAGGTGTTTCTTGTTTTCTTAAAAAAAGAATTTCTCGGTGGTCTTCGCAGCAAAAAACTGCTGATTTGTTTGATTCTGTTTGCGCTGATTGGTATGCTCTCTCCCTTTACCGCGAAAATCATGCCCGATTTGATGGCCAGTATGATGCCAGAATCGATTGAGGTCACGATCGCTGATCCGACTGCGATCGATGCATGGCTGCAGTTTTACAACAATATTGGAACGATTGGTCTGTTGGTATTTGTAGTTCTTTTTACCGATACGCTCTCTGCCGAAATAGCCCAAGGGACCTTTATTCAGCTGATTACGAAAGGATTACCGAAAACGACGATCGTCTGTGCCAAAGCTGGCTATTTAACGATTCTGTGGTCTTTGAGTTACCTCCTAAGTGCCAGTGTCAGTGCTTTTTATACCTTGATCTATTTCGATGATTCCAGCGCTGCTCAAGTCCCTAGCGCATTGTTCAGCTATTGGCTGTTTGGTTTACTAGCAATCAGCATCCTGCTGCTAGGATCCAGCTTTGCTAAAAGTATCTATCAAGGTTTGTTGTTTATTGGCGTCTGTTATCTGATGGGCATGTTAGGCAACCTATGGAGTCAAGTAACAAACTGGAATCCTTATTCCCTTTCCAGCCAATTTCCTAACTACTTAACCGACCAAATCAAACTAGGGGAACTGCTGCCAGCGCTGCTGCTGAGTTGCTTATTGATCATCAGCTGCCTAGCGGGGGCTATTGCTGTTTTGAGAAAAAGAAACTATTAAAAAACCATCGGTGCAAATGTTGTACTGACCTCCTATAGGTAGACGTTTCGTCTAACTCTTGGGGGTCACTACCTGTTGCACCGATGGTTTGCTTCTGCTAGTTTATTCTAGTTCTGCTGTTTCTTGAACGTTCACTGCTTTTTTTGCCTGTGTTTTTTGCTCGATCCGCATAAAGAAGCGCATGAAGAAGGCAATCAAATAGATAGAGAAAGCGGAAATGAGGGCTTCTTGCCAAGAAAAAATCAGGAGATTCAACAAGATGATGATCAGATTGGTTAAAAAGACACCACTAGATTTTCGAATGCCATAGTATTTTTCAAAAATCAGCGGCGGAATCGTGACCCCACCATTGGAAGCACCGATTTTATAAAGTGAAAAAATACCGAAGCTAAAGAAGAAACTACCTAAAATCAAGGAAACAGAATAAAAACGCAAGAGCATGATCTCTGGTAAAAGCGCCAGAAGAACGGGAAATGCCAGACTGCCGATAACCGTATTGACAAAGACCTCTCGCTTTAAAAGCAAAAATGCCAACGCCAGCATCAATAAATTAATCCCCCAGACAACGATATGACGATTGATCGACCAGCCGGTTTCGATCAGGTAGCCGATCGACCCGACACCAGCAGAAGCAATACTGTGAGGCAAAAGGAAAAAGTTTAATGCGATGCAGATCCACAGCACCCCAAGCAATAAAGCAAGATTTTTTTTGATAAGTGATTCCATCAACGTTCTCCTTTCAATCTGGCAACTAATTTTATGGATAAAAGCTTCTGTCTATTCTATCAAAAAAAGCTCAAAAGAAAGAACCATTTTTTTCATGAAAACATGAAAAAAATGATTCTGAACTTCAAGAAAGCATGTTGGTTTTCATCACAAATGCACAGGCTTTAGGCTGTATAGCAGTGATACATCGCAAGCATTTCTTCTGCGACTGCTTCTTGCCATCCCCCTGGCTGTAACATGCATTCTTCCATTGATGGCAAATGAACAAAGCGAACAGCCAACTCTGAGCCTACAATCAATTGGTAGGACATTAAGCGATTTTTTTGCTGCAAGAGCAGCTGATGCTTTTCAGGGGCAAGAAAAGGCGCTGTTAAGTCTGCCAATTGCTTCAATGCCTCCGATGTACAAAGTCTTTTTTCGGGTGCGACACTGATCAATTGGTTGACCTCTGCTAATTTCATTGCCTCGATCACCCGCAGCGTTGCTCGAGGATCATGGATATCCGTCAAAAAAACCGACTGGCAGCCTTGCAATGCCCGAACGAGTCGTCCTAAATCGAGAAAGTCACCATCAATGATCGTCTCACGCGCAGCATCGATCTCATGCAAACGCTCCGTTGCACGGCGGGCATAGAGTACGAGTGGTCGATTGGTTCTTTCCAAAAGTTTTTGCCGTGATCGCTGACCGATCGTGCCAGCAGCACCTAAAATCGCAAGTCGTTTCATAAGCTCCCTTTCATTTTTGAAAAATTCAAGCCTCGTTCTTTGAGTAGAAAAAATGGCTTGTCATAAAGTCTGGTTGACGAGATTGGCTTTGCGTTGACGCAGTCGTTCTTCAGTCGGCAGAACATGCTCGTCGTAATGTTCCAATTTGTATTCTAAACGTTCAACAGCTTCCGTCATATCTGAGATTTTCTCCCGCAAAACTGCAATTTGTTCGGCTAACAGCTGCTTGCGCTCAGGAACCGTCCCTCGCCCTTCTTCAAATAAAGCCAGGTAATGACTCAGCCCATCAATCGATAGTCCAGCGTTGCGCATTTGCCTGGTAAAGGTGATCCATTTTAAGTCGTCATCATCAAATTCACGAACACCGTTTTTATTGCGTTTGACCGGCGGAATCAGCCCAATCTTTTCATAGTAACGGATGGTATCAGCTGAGACGCCGCTCAGTTCACTGACTTTTTTGATATTCATGGCTTCACTTCCTTGTTTTGCATTTTTTCTTCCTCACTCGTGGTGTATTCTCTCTTTAATCAAGGAACCACTTTTGACTGTGTCTGATTATTCCGCTCCTACCACTGCATGAGGCAAGTAAGGCTCTTCCAAATACGCAATCTCTTCGGCAGTCAGCTTTAGATCAAGGGCAGGTAATGCATCTAATAAATGGCTTTCTTTTGTTGCGCCGATAATTGGTGCGACCACTTGTTCTTTTTGTAATAACCATGCCAAGGCGATTTGCGCCCGTTTGCTTTGGTGTTTGTCAGCGATCTGTGCGACCCGCGCCACGATCTCTCGGTCTTGTTCCATCGTTTTGTCGTACTTTTGATTGGCGGTTTTATCCGTTAAGTACCGTTTGGTCTCTGCACCCCAATCTCTTGTTAACCGTCCGGCAGCCAATGGGCTATATGGCGTCACGGCAATTTTTTGATCGGCACACAAGGGCATCATTTCTCGCTCTTCTTCTCGATAAAGCAAGTTCAAGTGATTTTGCATCGAAACAAATTTGGTCCAGCCATTTTTTTCAGCGACTGCTTGTGCTTTGGCAAATTGCCAAGCGTACATCGCAGATGCGCCGATATAGCGTACTTTTCCAGAAACTACCAAATCATGTAATGCCTTCATGGTTTCTTCAATTGGCGTGTGGTAATCCCAACGATGGATGATATACAAATCAATGTAGTCCATTTGCAGGCGTTTTAAGCTTTGTTCGACTTGATAAAAAATCGCTTTTCGGGACAAGCCTCCACTGTTAGGTCGCTGTTTCATTTTAGAATATAGTTTTGTGGCAACCACGATCTCATCTCGTGGCGCAAAATCATTCAATGCTCGACCGACGATTTCTTCGCTCGCTCCATAAGAATAGACATTTGCCGTATCAAAAAAGTTGATACCCAGATCCAAGGCTTTTTTGATGACTTCACGACTGTCGTCTTCTTCTAACACCCACTCATGAAACCCGCTGTTGAGATCGCCAAATCCCATTGTCCCTAAACACAAAGGTGACACATCAAGTCCTGTATTGCCAAATTTTACATAGTCCATTTGTACGTCCTCCTGTTTTTTTTAAGTTACACTAAGCATACAGGTTGAAGTGCACTCTAAGTCAAGCGAATCTATAAACTTTTTTTTATTTTACTGTCAATTGACTCAAAAGGACATGCTTTTTGTCGTGCGTTTCATTTCAAATCAGCTTTTGGTACACTAAAGATAAGTATTGATACGCTATCTAGCCGAGAAAAAGGAGCGAAAGATTTTGACTTGTATTTTTTGTACTGCCTCAAAACATGCGATCATTGAAAACGAACGCTTTTATGCGATCGCTGATAAGTACCCCGTCACCCCTGGACACTTGCTATTGATCCCCAAAGCGCATCGCAGGGATTATTTTGCTCTCACCCAAGAGGAATTACAAGACTTGCAGGCTTTGTTGCAGGAAGGCAAAGCTTATTTATTGGAAACCTATCGACCAGACGGCTTCAACATCGGCTTCAATTGCGGGGAGGCTGCTGGAAAGACGGTCTTTCATTGCCATTGTCATTTGATCCCACGCTACCAAGGCGACGTGGAGCAGCCAAAAGGCGGCGTTCGAGGCGTGATTCCTAACAAGCAAGCCTACTAAACACAAACAAGCGGTTTCTCCAGCAAAGGGAAACGGCTTGTTTATGTTTGTTAAAATGAGGACACTTAGGAATTGATCGCTGAATGATTCATCAATCGATTGATATGAACGCCTAGATAGACGATTTCATTGACAGGGATCTTCGTTTGGTATTCTTTATCGATATAGGCTTTGACTTTTGTCGCGATCTCCATAGCATTCGGATAAAGAGCCCACATTTGACGGTATAGTCCTTCATCTTCTTCTTGCAGCAGCCCATCCAAAAAGAATCGGTCAACGAAGAAACGCACGTGGGTGATAAAGCGATTGTAATGGATCGAATTGGTGTTGACGTCTTGCTGGATCGAGTAGCGCACCATATTGACGATCAACCCGATCAATTTGGCCTTTTTCAACCCATCTTGATTTTCCTCGGTGTTCGACTGGGCATTGATCAAATGAAACGCGATATTGGAGGCTTCTTCTTCTGGCAGCTCAATTTGATACTTCTCTTTCAACAAACGTAGTGCCTGTTCGGCGGCTCGAAATTCATCTGTATAGTAATTCTTGATTTCCCAATAGAGCCGATTCGTCACACTCAAGCCTCTTTGCTGACGTTCTACAGCAAAGTGCAAGTGATCCGATAAGGTGAGGTAAATCGTTGAATTTAGCGGATATGGCAGCATTTTTTGCGCCAGCTGGACGATTTCTTTGGTCATTTCAAAATAGTACAACGGAATCTCATCCACTAAATCGGCAAACTGACCTGATTTTTTTTCATCGATTGGCAGAAAAACTTGATCGATCTGGGTATCGGCTATGCTGTCGCCGACTTTCTTTCCATAGCCGATGCCTTTCCCAAGTGCAATCATTTCTTGGCCTTCCTTATCAACAAGTACGACACTTGAATTTAAGACTTTCTTGATGTAAATCATGCACTCTCGCTCCTCACTGTTTATTCTGCCAAACTTGCGCCATTGGTGGCGATCACTTCTTTGTACCAGTCGAAGGAATCTTTTTTCAAACGGTCATAACTGCCGTTTCCTTCATCATCGGCATCCACATAAATGAAGCCATAGCGTTTCGTCACTTGTGACGTACCAGCACTGACCAGATCGATCGGTGCCCAAGAAGTATAACCAATCAAATCGACCCCTTCATCGATGGCTTCCTTCATTTGTTTGAAGTGTGCCTTGAAATAATCGACCCGATACGGATCATGCACTTGGCCGTCTTCAAGGACATCCACGGCGCCCATACCATTTTCAACGATCATTAATGGCACTTGATACCGATCATACAATGAAAGCAAGGAGATTTTCAAGCCTTTAGGATCGATCTGCCAGCCCCATTCAGTTGATGGCAGCTTGGGATTTTTTACCCCTAAAACCGTATTGCCCGGTGTCCGTTCGGCATTTGGATCACCTGATTCGGCCATAGACATATAATAACTAAAGGAAAGAAAATCAACGGTGTGATCTTTCAAG
This sequence comes from Enterococcus sp. DIV0213h, assembly GCF_051711285.1. Lineage (NCBI taxonomy): Bacteria > Bacillati > Bacillota > Bacilli > Lactobacillales > Enterococcaceae > Enterococcus > Enterococcus sp. DIV0213h. Next base: position 1,521,992 of record NZ_JBIOMH010000001.1, on the reverse strand, counting down.
TTTTGGCGGTCTTCTGGTGCCATTTCAATCTTGATCCCGCGTTTTTCCAGATCTTTTTCAATCATTCGCGGATAAGCCCCTTTGACTTGAACGTCCGCATAAAAATCATTTTCCAAGTTTTTCTTTAAGGTCAATTCAACATCCAATGGGTCACAAGTCAATGGATACGTCATTAGTTTCGTTAACATACAGCCAACTTTATTGTTTGGGTTTTTCTCATGAGCGATTTTGGTCACTAATGAGCTGGCAACAAATTGGTGATGAAGGGCTTGATAAACCTCTTGCTCTTCTTTGCCTGCTTCTGATTGTTCTGGAATGATGCCTGCTGTTGTAAAGGGATGACGATGGATACTGTCGATTTCGTTAAAGGTCAGCCAATACTCCACATACTCCCCAAATTCTTCGAAACAGACGGTTGCAAAGCGGACAAAGTCATCGATCACTTTGCGTTCCACCCAGCCATTGTACTTCAAGCTAAGGGCTAGCGGCATTTCATAGTGAGACAACGTTACGATCGGTTTGATCCCCAAGCGCTGCATTTCTTGAAAGACATTGCGGTAAAAAGCGATCCCTTCTTGATTGGGTGTCGTTTCTTCCCCGGTTGGGAACAAACGGGTCCACGCAATCGACAATCGCAACACTTTAAAGCCCATCTCCGCAAACAAAGCCAAATCTTCTGGATAGCGGTGATAGAAATCGATTCCTCGCCGTTTTGGATAGATGGTATCTGTTGGATCTGCCATCGCTTCTTTGACGGCTTCTACGGTCACGCTCATGTGCGCCGCATAATCTTTGTTATCGACATGAGGTTTGTAGGTCGCCACATCCGCCACCGACAAGCCTTTGCCGCCAAGATTCCAACCTCCTTCTACTTGATTTGCGGCGATAGCGCCACCCCATAAGAAGTCCTTTGGAAAAGTTGTTTCAGTCATTTTTTCAATCCCCTTTTACATTGTTTTTATTGCATTGCTCATTTGTTTAGACGAGTGGTGCGATCGATAGGACACCTTGGTCGCTTTGCTCATCGGTTGATTCGATCGTTTTGACTGTAAAGTTTTCTTGATTGGTGACCACACAGATCACGATTGGATCAAAACCAGCTGCTTTGATGGCATCTAGATCAAATTGGATCAGCGGTTGCCCTTGTTTCACTTGATCCCCCGCTTTTACGTAAGGGGTAAAGTGTTTGCCTTCTAATTGGACGGTATCCAACCCGATATGAAAGAGCAGTTCTGCGCCATTACGGGTTTTTAACCCGATCGCATGGTTGGTTTCAAACAACATCGTGATCTCGCCATCTTCTGGTGCGATCAATTCGCCAGACGTCGGGATGATCCCGAACCCTTCTCCGATCATACCGCTTGAAAAGACTTCATCGTTGACTTCAGATAAAGCTACCACTTGCCCATCTACTGGTTTGCTCAATACTTCGGCTTTGGGATCGGCAACAGTCGTCTTATTTTCTACCACTTTGTCTTTGAATAAGAAAAGGACAAGGACAAAGGAAACAGCAAAGGATACCCCTAACGTGACCAATGCCCACACAAGATTCATCGGGTTGGCTTCATCCACGAACATAGTGATACTTGCTAGACCAGGGCCAACTAATGCGAAGGCCTTGATGGCAAACAAACCAGCCACCGCTCCACCAACTAGGCTGGAAGCCATCACGCCGTAAAGCACTCGTTTATGCAGGATCGTCACCCCATACAAAGCAGGTTCGGTGATGCCAAAAAGGGCGGAGATGCCTGCAGAAACAGCGGTTGAACGAAGTTTTTGGTCTTTGGTCCGAACACTCACCGCAAAACAAGCACCAGCTTCTGCAATGTTATGTGCCAATGAGGCAGGCAAGTATAACAGCTCTGCCCCCATCTCACTCATGGACGAAACAGCATAGGGAATCATGGCTTTGTGCATACCAGTAACCACCATCAATGGTAAAACAGCGGCTAAAATCCCTGTTGCCACCCAACCTAAATGGGCATACAGCCAAATGATCGCTGCTGAAAAAATCGTTCCGACTTCAAAGCCTAATGGGCCTAAAATCAATAAAGCAACTGGAACCGTAATAACTAAGCTCATCATTGGAACAAAGAAGATACGGATCGGTTTTGGTGAGATTCGGGTAAACAGCTTTTCAATTTGAGCGTAAAATAAAACCGTTAAAATGGCTGGAAATACTTGTGACGCATAGGCGATATTTTGTAAACCGAAGCCCATGAACGCTGCGCCATCTGTCAATAGTGTCGTTAGTTCAGGCAAAATCAAGGCACCGACAGCGGAAACCGCCACCAATTGGTTGACCTTTAATTTATTTGCCGTGGTGATCGCCACTAAAATCGGTAAGAAATACAATGGTGCGCCACCGATCAGATTCAAAATTTGATACGTCTGGCTCGTATTGTCCATCAATCCAGTGACAGAAGCAAGTAACAGTAAGGATTTCAAGACGCCCCCTCCAGCGACTGCTGGAATCAACGGTTGAAAAATCGAGATAATAAAATCAAGCAGGACCGCACCCCACGATTGTTTTTGTTTCGTTTCACTTCCTCCATCCGCTGTTAGCTCATGACCTAACACGTTCATAACCTCATCATACACTTCGACGACATCATTGCCGATGATGACTTGGCATTGGACATTTTGTCGCACCCCAATCACGCCATCGACTTTTTCCAAGGCATCTTTTTGTACGAGGCTATTGTCTTTTAAGGTAAAGCGCAAGCGTGTGGAGCAATGTTCCAAATGTGCGATATTTTCTTTTCCGCCAATCAACTCAACGATGGCAGTTGCCGTTTCTTTTACATTCATAATTTTCTTCTCCTTTAATTAGTTTTCCTTTGTTGGCCAAACAAAGAAAAAAGCAGGCAGCACCTACAAAAACATTGAACGGAATCCAACGATCCCTTCCATGTTTTTTATAGGTCCTGCCTGCATTACCAGTCACATGCCTGTTTTATTACTTGCATAATACCATGCTTTATTTGAAAACGCAACCACCGTTTGAAAAATATTTTGCTAAGCCTTTTGCTGAAACGACAAGTTTGCTACACTTAGTGGATAATCAGTTGTTTCGTCTTCCTTGGCTTGCACCAGAAGCAAGAAGAACAACGCTGGCTAAACGTATCACAAGAAAGGATGAATCGGATGACTCCATTGAATCACTCATTGCATGTTGCCGTCCCAACAGCATTTGATCATGCAGAAAGACTTGACACGAAAAGGACGATCGCTCATATCTTGCAACTGCAAAAGCAAGGGATCAAATCGGTTTTGGTGTGCGGCTCCACCGGTGAACAGCACTCATTGACCTTGACAGAAAAAAAACAGCTTCTACATGCCTTAGCGCAAGAAACCAGCTGGGCAGCCGATTTCGAAGTCCTCTTCGGTTTAGCTGGCATCGTATTTCATGAAACGCTCGCGTTGGCAGAAGCAGTCAGCAAAAATCCCCGAATCGATGGTGTGGTTTTAGGCTTTCCCCCTTATCTTTGCCTGACGCAAAAGGAAACCGTGCTCTATGCTCAGGGATTGATCCATACTTGCGAAAAACCAGTTATTTTATACAACAATCCCCGCCGCACGGGCTTTGATTTATCTGCAGAAAGTATCTTGACCTTGATCGCTGACCCTCGGGTGATCGGCTTAAAGGAAGCTGGCAGGAAGGAGCGAGTGCCTCAACTAAAAACAAAGACGGCTGCCGATTTTCGTTTTTATGCTGGTGGTGAAGCGGACTTGGCGGAAAAGGTCGCACTAGGGTTTAACGGGCTGTCATCAATGGCAGGAAACCTTTGTCCCAAGGAGATCCAGGTGATTTGGCAGGGCTTATTGAAAGGTGATGCAACGATTTCTACGTCGAATGAATGGCAGAATATGGAACAAGCAGCTGCTGGCGATCCAACCAATACCATCAGTTACCTTCCGTGGCTCAAGCAGCAAATCACCATTGATGGACAGCCCTTTGGCTTTTGTCGTCAGCCGCTAGGTCTAGAAACAATTGATCGGTTTGGCACTGGCTCAATTCCCCCTCATCTAGCACATGAAAGGCAGGAGAACCAGACAAATGAAGATTGATGCACCGATTGATCCACAACTAAAGCACTATATTGAAAGCTCCATCATCCCGCAATACAACCAATTGGATAGCAGTCACTCCCCAGCGCACGTCCACCAAGTGATCCAAAATAGTTTTGAAATTGCTGAAACATTGCCCGTTGACCTGAATATCGTCTATACGGTAGCTGCCTACCATGATATCGGCTTGCTCTATGGCCGCAAAAACCACGAAAGCAATTCCCGCAAGATCGTTGAACAAGATGCTGTGTTGCCACGCTTTTTCTCTCCTCCAGTCATTTCAATGATCGGCGAAGCTGTAGAAGATCATCGCGCCTCGCTGCCCTATGAGCCTCGCTCGCTTTATGGCAAAATTATTTCCGAAGCCGATCGCGACTTAGATTTTGAGCGAATCCTCAAGCGAACCTTGCTTTTTGCTTATGAGAAAAAGCAGCTGACAGATTTAGAACAATTGCATCATGAAGCGTATCAGTACATTTCAAAGAAATACGGTCCTCAAAGTGAGCTGAAGGTTTGGTTGGATTATCGCAAAAACCAAGACGGTTTGGCGATCATCTATCAAAAATTAGCACAACCTGAAAGCTTCCGTCACTCCTTTGAAAAAATCGTGCCGTTAGTTATCGCTACAAGCAAAGAAACTGACGATTGACACTTTGATCCAGCACCAGACTTCAAATAGGAACCCTCTGATTCAGCGCCGCAGTTGTGTCTGCACTGAATCAGAGGGCTTTTACTGTTATTCTAAACGTTCTTTCTCCACTAAAAACCCCCGCTCCTTCGTTGCTCCTACGCGCCTATTCAAATCAAAGGGTAGCAAGTGGTTTTCTTCAATCAACAGTCGCCCCTTCTAAATAACCTTCCTTTTTTCACCGAATTTACTCTTTGTAAGCAAGATAGTTTGCTGAAAATAAAAAAAATGGTATTTTTATTTTATCAAGTGATAAAATATTAGGAGGAATCGTTATGTTTTTGGCAATCAATGAAATACGCCATTCCAAATTGCGTTACGCCCTAGTCACAGGGGTCATGTTTTTAATCGCCTATTTGGTCTTTTTTTTAACTGGGTTAGCTTATGGGTTGGCTCAAGATAATCGGATGGCGGTCGACAAATGGGAGGCAGATCAAATTTTGTTGACCGAAGAAGCAAATGATAATTTAAACATGTCGATGCTTCCTCGCAGTCTTTATGATGAAGTCGATGCACCAGAAAAAGCAGTTTTGGCGCAAACCGCTGGAGTTGTGACCAAAGAAGACAACGGTGAAAAAGTCGATGTCACCTTTTTCGGCATTGATCCAGATCAATTTTTAGCACCCAATATTACCGATGGCGAGATGTTTGCTTCAGATGATGAAGCGGTCGCCGACAGCAGTATTGAGGAAGAATACGGGATTTCCATTGGTGACACCATCAAATTAGCAGGCAGTGACAAAAAATTGAAAATCGTCGGTTTTACAGATAACGCCCGCTTCAGTGTCGCTCCGGTCCTCTACACCTCGATCGGTGCTTATCAAGAAATTCGTTTTGAAAAAGAAGATGATTCTGAAAATGCCCGTATCAACGCGATCGTGACTCGCGGCAAAATCAAAGAAGTGCCAGATGATCTGGTCGCTACGGATATCAGCAAATTTATTAATGAATTGCCTGGTTACAACGCACAAGTGCTGACCTTTGGCTTTATGATCGGGTTCTTGATCGTGATCGCTGCCATCGTTATCGGTATTTTTATCTATGTGCTAACGATGCAAAAATCAGAAATTTTTGGTGTCATGAAAGCTCAAGGGATCTCTAGCCGCTACATTGCTTTTTCGGTGATCGCCCAAACGTTCTTATTGGCAACCTCGGGTGTTTTGATCGGTGGTTTGGCAACGATCGGTACCGCCCTCGTGTTACCTGCGGCAGTGCCATTCCAAATCAATCTATTATTCTTTGCTAGTATCAGTGTCATGATGATTCTGATCGCGATGCTAGGTGCTTTCTTCTCGGTGCGAACGATTGTAAAAATCGACCCATTGAAAGCAATCGGATAGGAGGAAAAAACATGAGTGCCATTGAATTCAAACAAGTCAAAAAATCATTTAAAGATGGGGACGCGACAATTGAAGCCTTGAAAGAAACCAACTTTTCGGTAGAAAAAGGCGAATTTGTCGCCATCATCGGTCCTTCTGGCTCTGGGAAAAGTACCTTTCTAACGATCGCCGGTGGTCTGCAAGCCCCCTCTGAAGGCGAAGTGTTTATCAATGACGAACCCTTCAGTAAACAAAAAGAAAAGCAACGGGCAAAAACTCGTTTCAAAAAGATCGGCTTTATTTTACAAGCTTCCAACCTTGTCCCTTTTTTGACGGTCAAAAAGCAACTCCAATTAGTGGATAAGGTCAGCAAAGAAACCCAAGAGCAATCAGCAACTGAATTGTTTGAACAACTTGGGATCGAAAAGCTGCAGAACAAATACCCCGATGAACTTTCTGGTGGTGAAAGACAGCGTGTGGCTATTGCCCGAGCGCTCTATCATGATCCCACCATCATATTGGCAGATGAACCAACGGCGAGTCTTGATTCAAAAAAAGCCGTCGAAGTCGTCAAAATCTTAGCAAAAGAAACCAAAGAAAAACAAAAAGCCACCATTATGGTGACCCATGATACCCGTTTAACAGATTATTGTGATCGGGTTCTCGTCATGAAAGATGGCGTTTTAGAAGAAAAAGAACACACGAAAAAAGAAGCCGAATCAGATGATTCGCAGAAGGAGCAAGCATGAAAAAAATTATTGTTGTCGGTGCGGGCGTGTCAGGATTAGCTGCTGCTGTCCGTTTGCAAAAACTTGGCTATGACGTCACCCTCTACGAAAAAGAAGGTCAACCTGGGGGCAAAATGAATCAGATCAAGGAAAACGGCTTTACCTTTGATGTGGGCCCCACCATCGTGATGATGCCTGAAATTTATCGTGAAGTGTTTGAATTTGCTGGCGTTGATCCGAATGACTATATTCCTATGGAGAAAGTCGATCCGATGCTGCAGCTATATTTTGCCCAAGACGAACCGCTGACCTTCTCAAATGACTTAGTAGAATTGACCAAAACGCTAGAAGCGATCTCAGAAGAAGATGCTCAAGGCTATTTTGCCTTTTTAGCAGATATTTACAAACGCTATGTGATCGCCAAAGAGTCCTTCATCACCAAGTCGTTTCGGACATGGCGAGATTTTTACAATCCCAAATCATTATGGGCAGGGTTAAAGCTGCGAACGTTTAGTGACGCCTACTCTTCCATTTCTAAATTTGTCAAAGATGATCGCCTGCGTAAATCATTGGCGTTTCAAACCTTGTATATCGGTGTCTCCCCTTACCAAGGGCCGTCCCTTTATACGATCATCCCTATGATCGAGTTGATGTATGGGGTCTATTTCATCAAAGGCGGCATGTATACGTTAGCCACTGGTATGGCACGTTTGTTCCAAGAATTAGGCGGTACGATCCATTACAATACGCCGATCGATGAATTATTGATCGAAAACAAGCAAACCAAAGGCGTTCGTGTCAATGGAGAAACGATCACCGCAGATGCCGTGATTTGTGCGGCTGATTTTCCTTATGCCATGGAAAGCTTGATTCCTGATGAATCAAAACGTGGCAAATACACCAATCAAAAAATCGCTTCGATGGATTACTCTTGTTCTTGTTTCTTGCTTTATTTAGGTCTGGACAAAAAATATGAGGATAGCGCACTCCACAGCATTTATTTTGCCAATGATTTCAAACGCAATGTAGACGATCTTTTCGAGGCTGGCAAGCTGCCAGAAGATCCTTCCTTCTACTTGTATCGCCCAACCCTGAAAGATGCTTCCTTAGCACCTGATGGTCAAGAAGGTCTTTATGTTTTAGTCCCAGTACCTGAATTATCTAAATTTGATCAATGGACGGATGAAACGATCCAAAGCTACCGCCAGCAGATCATTGGATTATTAAAAGAAAAAACGATCTTTACGGATATCGATGAACACATCGTGTATGAAAAAATGTATACGCCAGATACGTTCAATGATCGGTTCAATGCCTACAACGGTGCGACATTTGGCTTGAAACCGACCTTAGCCCAAAGCAATTACTATCGTCCCCATAATAAATTTGATTATGCAGAAGGCCTATACTTCTGCGGCAGCAGTACGCATCCAGGAGCGGGTGTGCCAATCGTGATGCAAAGTGCCAAGTTAGCTGTGGAGGAGTTGTTAAAAGATGACCGTTAAATCATTAAGCGTCTTTGATGAATACGACAACGATTTTTTATACTGTGAGGCCATCATAAAAAAGCATTCGAAAAATTTTCATACCGCCTTTTCTCAATTGCCAAAAGACAAAGCCCGCGCCGTCTATGCCGTCTACGCCTTTTGCCGACGTGCCGATGATGCCGTCGATGAAAAGCAAGACCCATTGTTGATCGAAGCCATGGAAAAACGCTTGGAAGAAATGCAAAAACAAGTATCAGACGATACGATCGACTTGCCGCAAGCCGTCAAGGAAGAAGATCCTGATGAAGCCATTTGGCGGGCATTGACCCTTTCTTTCCAACAGTTTGATCTGCAATTTCAACCCTTTTTCGACCTATTGGTGGGGCAAAAACAAGACCTTGACTTCCAGCAGCCCACCTCTGAAAAAGAGCTTTCTGACTATAGTTACTACGTAGCTGGCAGTGTAGGTCTGATGCTCTTGCCGATTCTCTCGCAAGCAGCCGCTGCGATTCAAGAGCCTGCCATCAAATTGGGTGAAGCGATGCAGCGCACCAATATTTTACGTGATATTGGCGAGGATCTGCGGATGGGCCGCATCTATTTGCCGCAAACGGTCTTGGCGCAATACAACCTTTCGCGAGAGGCTTTAGCAGCTGGCAATCAAAACCCGCAGTTTATCGAGATGTGGGAACACGAGGCGCAACTGGCAGAGACGCTTTATCAAGAATCTTTTGTCATGATGCCGCAAATCGATGAAGATTGCCGTGAAGCTCTATTAGCAGCTGCTTTGATCTATCGGGAAATCTTGACTGTGATTCGCAAAAACAACTATCAAGTATTTGCTGAAAAAACAGCGGTACCGAAACAACGGAAAATCCAACTTTTGTTTACCGCGAAAAAAATGCTTCGTCAGGAACGTTGGGAGGGCTGACTTTGAACTTGCGAGAAAAAATATTACGAGTGGCAGAGAACCTGTTTATGCAGCAGGGGTATCAAGCAACTTCTACTAGACAGATCGCAGAAGCCGTCGGCATCACCCAACCCAATCTTTATTATCACTTCAAAGGCAAAGAAGCCATCTATTATGAAGTGATGGTCTCTTTGGCACAAGAGGTTTCTGGAAAGCTAAATCAGACCGTTGAAGATACTTCCTTGACGATCTCTGAAAAAATCTTGAACATGTTTCTTTTTTTAAGAAGTCGGCATCGGATCAATTTTTATATGATGATGCACGACATTCAGCATACCGTTTCTGAGGACACTTCTAAAAAACTGTACTTGCTTTGGCGGAAAAATTACAAAGAACCGTTTCTTGACTTGTTTCGTCGCAGTGATTCCAATCTCCGTTCGGATGTCGACCCAGAATTTGTCACCAGTCAATTGTTAGTACTGATGGCGGCTCATTTGGACTCACCAGAAAAAGAAGACAAGATGCCAGAAGCGATCGATTTGTTTTTATTCGGTGCACTAGGCAATGGGCCAATTGCGAAATAGCTGGAACGTTGGCTTTTGTCCCGAGAATAATCATTCGACGAATTTCTGACAATCGCGTACACTGATCCAGTAAACAGAAACTTAAAAGGATGGATGTACATGTCAAAAAATCGAATCGAAGCCTTTACCGATGCGGTCATTGCGATCGTAATGACCTTATTAGTATTGGAATTGCACCAGCCCGAAGGCGATACCTTTGCTTCTTTTTTAGGAGTGGAACAGCAATTTATTATTTATTTGATCAGCTTTGTGATGTTAGCGATCTACTGGAACAATCACCATCATCTGTTTCAAGTAGTATCTAAAATCGACGGTTGGACCTTGTGGGCGAATCATTTGTTGATTCTGGCACTGACCCTCTTTCCTTTTGTAACGTCATGGGTCAGTCGTTATCCAGTCGCTCTTGCCCCACAGCTGCTATACGGGGCTGTCATTTTATTGACGGATTTCAGCTATTTCCTAGTTGGAAAATCCTTGGTTCGTGCCAATCCTGACAATCAAGCCATCGTGGAACTGTTTCGCGGATACAAGAAACTCTACTTTACGTTGTTTATCAACGTGCTGGCATTGCTCCTCGGCTGGCTGATCCATCCCCTATTTATCATCACACTGGATAGTCTTGTACTATTGTTGTGGGTGATCCCTGAGAAAAAAGTAGAAACCTTTTTAAAACAATAAAAACACTTGCGTCCTTCTCCTAAAAGCGGTGAATGATTGCGCACAAGCAGCCGATTGGTCTACTTTTGCGCAGTCATCCATCAAGAGAAGGACGCAAGTGTTTTTTCTAGCGAATTAAGTCTTTCCCTGGTGCCTGTAAGACTTGTTCAACTTGTTCTTTGGTCGTTAAGGGGACATCTCCCAGCATCGTATGAGCCAAAACTGCATTCGTGATAGCAAAATCAGCGGTGCGTTGGAGCGACCATTTTTCGGCATAGCCTAATAATACGCCAGCAGCATAGGCATCCCCTGCCCCGATCCGATCCAACACTTGCAGCAGCTGCGGTGCCGTTTCATAGGTATCTTGTGCCGTAATGATCCTTCCGCTGATAAACTGCTTGTCTTCCACGGCTAGACGCCGTGTCCCGCAGAACCATTCTAGTTGATACTGGTCAATAAAGGATTGGATCAACGCAAGCTCGGCGCCTTCGGTTTCCTCTAAGGGATAAGCCAAGAGCTCCTCCAAGTCACGGACAGAGCCGAAAACTAGATCACAATAGGGTAGGATCGTTTCATACCGTCGTTTCAGTACCTCCCGATTTAATTCTTCATTCAAGCTTGGACGGAAGTTGAAATCAAAGCAGACGCGAATCTGCTTGGCATGGGCCTGTTTGGCCAAAGCCAAAGCTGTTTGCCAGGTTTTCTCAGTCAAACTAAGAGAGATCCCGCAAATATGAATGAGATCGACCGTTTCTAAAAACCCATCGATAGCATATTCTTCTGGACCTGAAACGCCAAAGGAACTATGATGTCGATTTTGATACGTCACATAGGTCGGACGAGCGCCGTAGCCGATCTCGGCGAAATAACTGCCGATATGACTATATTTTTTGCCAACAAATGCCGTTTGAATCCCATAGGAACGCAAGCTGGCTTTTGCCGTATCTCCTAATCGGTTGGCTGGCACCTGCGTCAGCATCGACGTCGTCAAGCCGAAATGCGCCAAATTGCCTAACAGATTGACCCCTGTTCCCGTAAAATCCATCCGCAAAGAGTGGGTCTGTTCCAACGTTCGATATTCTGGTGGCGTCAACCGCATCATTACCTCACCGTAAGCACCGATCCGCATCATTGATCCCCCCTATTTGGCTGCTGCCAACACCTTTTTCGTCATTTCTGCTAATGTCTGTACATCTCCAGGGCGTGTGTCCCCTGTTTCTCCATCGATGATCGAGCTGTAAATATGTGGAATGATTTTTTTCACTCCTGCATCAACAGCGATCTGCAAGATTTCTTCAAAGTTTTCTAAATCGATACCGCCGGTCGGTTCCAAATAAAAATCATTCGCGGCACAAGCCTCGGCTACCGCTTGATATTCTGCTTTATGAGCCAACCCTTTCATTGGAAAATACTTTATAGAACTAGCGCCCATGTCTTTTAATAAAGCGATCGCTGTTTCAACTGGGACTTCTGCAGATGGAGTTTGTGAACTCAATGGACCAGTCGCAATATTGACATAGCCGACTTTTCCCGTTGGTGAAACAAGGGCATTGACGATCGTTTCAGATTGTCCTAGCAAAGCTCGTGAGGTCCCCGCTCCCGTGAACACTTGGTTAACATGCTGTGGTTGAAGAACAGCGGAAATTCGGGAGACCATTTCACTTTGATTGGGGTCGCCAGCACCAAGCCCTACAGAAAGGGCATTATTTGTTGCCACTTGATAGTTCTTCATGTCAGCGATAGCCGCCTCGTCACTATCATAGTTTTTTGATAAAACACCTAGGACGATGTTGCCCTCTGCTGCTTCGTAACAAGCTTTCGCATTGTCGATGGAGTTTGCTAACACATTTAGACAGACACGGTCAGCGAAATAATTGGGTGAAGTTTTCATTTTTGGGTTGCTCCTAACATAATTTCTTGTAAGCGATCAGTGATCACTGCCATTTCTTGTTCATTGACTGCTCGGATATCAAATTCAATAATGCCGTTATTGGCTTGGTACTCACGGGTATAAATCGCTGGTTCTCCTGCTTTTAGCGCGTCGATCACTGCTTTGGCACTTGGTTCTTTCACTTTAACACTCGCCCGATAAATGTCTCTGCCAGCGCTGTCTTGAACGATTTTTGCTTCGAAACCAGTGATTTCATTGATTGCCGCAATAAATGGTTGCAGACGCTCTTGCATCGAAGCGCCAGATTCTGTTCCCTCCGCTAGATAATCCGTCACGGCTTGGGTAAATCCGAGAATATTGTCTTTACCGATTTTCATTGCTCGACCTATCCCTTTGGATTGCAGGCGCACCCAAGAGACATAGGGCTGCTTGCCGATCACTAAGCCAGCACTCGGTCCTGAAAATGCTTTGGCACCTGAATAGATCACTAAATCAGCACCAGCTTGGGTATAGGCAAACAAATCTTCCTCAGCAGCCGCATCAACGATCAATGGAAGATCGTGTGCCTTGGCAACTTGGGCCGTTTCTGCTACCGTCAGCATACTTTTTTGAACGGTGTGATGACTCTTTATGTAGAGGATCGCCGCCGTTTCGGGTGTGATCATCTGTTCAATGTGCTCGGGTGTACACATATTGGCATAGCCTGCTTCCACTACCTTCCCACCACCTTGTGTCACCATCACTTCCACTGGTGTGCCATAATCTACGTTGTGGCCTTTGGGCAAGATGATCTCCCGCTTACTGATTTTCTCACTATATGGATGATACAAATGATAGCTGTCGCCTTGACCGATGAGTGCCGCCACTGATTGGGCGATCCCCGCTGAAGCGGAAGAAACGATCTGTGCATCTTCCGTTTTCAACAATTCTGCTAAATAGGCTCCGGTTTTTTCTGCTAGATCTGCCATTTCAAAGAAATGCTCCCCGCCGTAGCGCTGGGCTGCAAGCACACTTTCGCTGACTTTCGAGACACCTAGAATCGTCATTTTGCCAGAAGCATTGATGACTTCTTTCAAGCCTAATTCCTCAATATTCAGTGTCAAAAAGTTCCCCTCCTATCACCGCTTTTTGCGGCACGATCTGTTGTGTCGTGATTCGGCGATTGCCGTTAGAATCCGTCAATTCCTTTTCGCCCGCTTCAAAGCGGAAAATCGTAAAATCAGCATCATATCCCAATGCGATCTCGCCTTTGTTCTGTAAATGAAATTGCTTCGCAGGGGCACTGGTCACCTTCTCGATGATCTCACGCCAATCATACCCTACGACCGCTAATTTTTCCATAGTCGTCGCTAAATCAAAGACTGGTCCATTGGTACGATTGCGAATGTAGATATCTGTACTAATGGAAGAAGCCTTCAGCTGATTGGCAAAGGCTGTCTCCGCCACGTCAAAATTGAAACTGTCTGTCCCATGACCAATATCGAAGACCAAGCCTTTTTCATAGGCAGCAAAGACGAAAGGCTTGATGGTTTGGTTTGTCTGATCCAAAATCCCATTGGCTTTGCCGTTAAAGCAATGGGTTACCACATCGCCTGTTTCCAATTCAGCGAGAATCTCTGCTAAATTCGGTGGTGCTGAACCAATATGGACCATCAAAGGCAGCGGTTGATTTTCAGCTTGGATCGTTTTCGCTAATTTTAACGGCGTGATGCCATTTTCGCCGATCACCGTTTTGCTCATTCGGGCTTTGATCCCGACGATAAAGTCAGGAAACTTCTGCAGTGCTTCTTTGACCAATTCTTTTTTGACTTTTGACAGATCCGCAAGTTCATCCTGCTCTACGATCCCCCATTTGGAAATGTTGACTAAAGCAAAGACATTGGTTTTGGCTTCTTTGGCTAAATCATAAAACCGATGGATATTTTCAGCGCCCGTCGTCCCCGCATCGATAACGGTCGTGACGCCTTGTTTGACACCGATCTCGTCTGGATAATCATAATAGAGCGTCATTTCCTCGAAACAATGGACATGGTCATCGATCCAACCAGCTGACAAGAACTCCCCTTCTGCTAAGGTCAGCTCTTGTTTCGCCTGCTCCTGCAATGTGGGTGCCAGAGCAGTGATTTTGCCGTCTTGAATCCCAATATCAAATACTTCTTCATCGATCGTGCGGGCTTGACGAATAATCATATCAAACATTTCGTTACACCTTCCTCTCTGTGAAAGTGAATTTCGACCAAGGATGGATAAAGGGCAGCAGAACTAACTCTTGTTCGACGATCGAACCGATTTTATTTTTTCGTGGATCTGAGTGAGGCTCCAGCACGACTTGCAGCTCGTTTTTGTACTTGCCAAAACGATCGTTGCCGATCACAACGTCCCCTCGTTGAAAGACGCCTTCGTGGTCATGGACAGGATTGTCATGGTTCTTATACTTTTTACGAACTTCTGTGGAACGGATCATCCGATCGGTGATGTCGCCTCGACGGTAATGCTGCTCGTCCAGGGCGATTTGGCGTTCAACTTCATTGATTTCAGGCACAAATTCAATAGCAAATGCAGTCTGGTAGCGATCAATCGCTCCTAGCGCTGCCAATTCTGCTTCAGAAGCATAAGCATTTCCGATAATGACATCGTCGATCAAGCCTGTGGCAAACAAATGCTTTGCAGCTGTTTCTACAGGCATTTTCCGGTGCATTTCTAAGGTCGGTAAGCCATCATTGATATCCCAAGGTCCGATCGTTCCCGTTTGAGAAGAGATAAATGCGGCGGTTCGAATGCCTTTTTCCTTGAAACGACGACTGCATTTTTCAAAGAAATCATAGGGCAAGGCAGTCCCTTCTTGCGGATAGAAATTGTGGCAGCCATATAAGTAAGGAATGTTGGCTTGATAGGTCAAAATATTGTCTAAATACGCCACATCATTGCTCATATTCAATTCAACAGCTAAGCCAAAGGGATTGTAGGTCAACATCGCTTCTTTATTGCCGTCAAAGCCTAAATCTAAACGAATCCCATCGGCACCTAGTTCATGGAAAAAGGTCAAGTCATCATAGGAGATGCCTAGTTCCGAAAAGATGGCTGGTGCCACGTCTAAAATCGTTTCATAGCCTAATCCTTTGGCAAAATCAATCAACGCTTTAAATTTTTTCTGCACATTTTCTTTGCCGTCACTCACTTCCAGCATACTCATAAAAATGCGGCTAAAGCCATAATCATGGGCTAATTGCAGATAGGCTTTGTCTGTTTCAAAATCACTGTGATCGGGATACACCGATACTCCTAGTTGTCTTTTCAACTTATCTCATCCTCATTTCTTCATAAAAAGCAGTAAAACGTGTCAGTAAAAGCGAACTGCAAACAATCGTCGCCGTTATCGTCAAAAATGGTCCCCACGGAAACTGACGGCTCAGTAGGATCGCTGCAGCAACGCCAAGAATCCCGAACAAAAGCATCCGCCAAAACGGCACTTCTTGAATTTTTTCCCTTGTGCTGATTTTGTTAACCAAATTTGACAACCAAAAAATAAACAAATGGCATAAATCCCCATGTTTGCACCTCACTCTTTTTTGTCTTGCTTAAGCGGCTGTTTCTTCTTCTTGTTCGCGGGCAATCTGCTGTTTCTCAAAGACTTTAAAGAATGGGTAGTAGATTGCGAGTGTGATAAAGAAGTTGACGATTACTAAAATCGCTGCTGCGATACTCCAGTCCGTACTCATCCAGGCGGCGATTGGTGCTGGAATGGCAAACCCAAGTCTGGCAGCCATCATCGGTACGACACCCGTAATAGTCGCGAAGTAAGAAATCGTTGTCGTAATCAATGGTGCCACCAAGAACGGAATGCCTAAGATTGGGTTCATTACGATCGGTGCACCGAAAATCACTGGTTCATTGATATTGAATAAGCCTGGCAAGATGGATAAACGGCCCAATTGTTTCAAGTATTTTGATTTGGAGAAGAAGAACAAAACGACCAACGCTAAGGTCGTACCGGCTCCACCGATCCAGACGAACCATTGTAAAAATTGTTCCGTAAAAATATTAGGCAATTCATGCGCATTGCCAGATGCTTGGAACGCTTCCATATTTTCAGCGATGGAAATATCCCAGAATGGACGAATGACAGGACCCATGATGGCTGGTCCATGAATCCCCAGTACCCAGAAGAAACAGATCAAGAAGACAGTCAATAAGCCACCAAACAAGCTGTTACCAGCTAGCACGTCTTTTAACGGCATCAACAAGTTACTTAAAAAGCCATTGATATCAAAGCCTAACATATGACGGATCACCCAGAACAAAATCAGGATCGCTCCTCCAGGAATCAACGCCATAAATGAATTCGTTACTTCTGGTGGCACACCATCTGGCATTTTGATGGTAATGTTTTTTACGATAAAGAAACGATAGATTTCAACGGACAAGATCGCCGTGACAATCGCGCCAAACAAAGAGCCTGAGCCTAAGTTTGCCACATTGATATAGCGTCCTGCATCAATGATGCCTTCCACAGAATCGAAGACTCGCAACGGTGGTGCAGCGGTTACAAGAAAGGACATCGTTGCTAAGATACCCGCAGTCAATGAATCCAGCTTGTAGCTTTTTGCTAGCGATGAAGCAATCCCATACGTTGCATACAATGCCAATAATCCGACTGTATAACGAAAGGGAATATCCAAAACTTCCCGATACGGTTCGATCACCGCAGCGACTGATTCGATGGGAAAATTCAGTAAGATCGTGAAGAAAGACCCAACGATCGTTAACGGTAACGTAGCGATGATCCCCTTACGAATCGCTACCATGTGCCGTTGCATCCCCACTTTATTTGCAATCGGCATCAACTTCTGTTCAATAAATTCTACAAACCCTTTCATAATTGCCTCCTTAGTTTATAACATTATAATGTTTATACAAGGATAATAGCACAGAGGATCTGGGTTCGTAAATAGTTTTTTAAACAGTAGATAGAATAATCTTTTCGCAATAACATTTCCTACAGTAACCATCAAGCGTCCTATCGTTGTCCTTTCGGTCGATACTGATACATAAAACGATTTTGGATGACGGTACAATTGATAATAAGTAACAAAATGAAAACTGGTGCCAAAGGAGTGCGGATCAACAAGAAAAACAAACTGAGTAAGAAAAGTAAGGAAACAAGTAATAGTTTCCAAAAAGCCAGCGTGATTTTGGCATTATTTTTTTCTAAAAGAAGATGGGTCAGAAAAATCAAGAGCAAACAACTCACTACTAGAACCATTCTACTCACCTTCTTTAGCTGTTTCTAGCTCTTGCGCCACTTGAAGTTTCTCAAATGCTTTAAAGAATGGATAGTAAATCGCTAATGAAACGAAGAAACAGACGAAGACCATCAAACAAGCAACCCAATTCCAATTTGAGGTAATCAATGCGCCAAGAGGTGCGGGAATCGAAAATGGTGGTTTGACCATCATCTTAGGCATCCAATCTAAAGCGGTAACGATATAGACTAAGATAGTATTAGCGATTGGCACAAGAATAAACGGAATTGCCAACAGTGGATTCATCACAATTGGTGTCCCAAAGATCATCGGTTCATTAATATTAAAAATCCCTGGTAAAATGGAAAGACGACCCAATTGTTTTAAATAGTTTGAACGAGAGAACATAAACAAAACAACCAATGCAAGCGTTGATCCAGTACCACCCATTTGCGCATACCATTGATAAAATTGTTCGGTAAAAAGATTTGGTAGATCAAAGGCAGACATACCGTTTTGGAATAATTCCGCATTTTCTAAAATTGCTTGATCCCAAAATGGACGAATGATGGGTCCTAAAACGGCATGGCCATGAATACCCAATACCCAGAAAACGCAGATAACAAATTGTGTGATGATACCGCCAACCAAATTATTGCCTGTTAAGAAACCTTTTAAAGGAGAGATGGCGATCGTCAGTAATCCATTTAAATCGAAGCCGAAAAAGTGGCGCGGAATCCAAAAGACTAAGATAACCAGCAAGGTTGGTAGGAGTGCCGCAAAGGATTCGCCTACAACAGGCGGTACGCCTTCTGGCATCTTGATTTCCAAGTTTTTTGCTTTTGTAAAATGATAAATCTCTACTGAAACTAGCGCCGCAATGATCGCACCGAATAATCCTTGTGATCCAAGTGAAGCGATGGGTAAATACCTTCCTGCAAGTACGGCATCTCCTGTCGTGCTGATGCCTTCCGCCAAATTGATCGGAACGACCATTAAAATCGTCGCTAACATGGATAAAAACCCACTTGTTATTCGATCGAGTTTGTAACTAGCACCTAAGTTGGAGCCAATCGTAAATGAGGCATAAAGAGACATTAACCCCACCGTAAATCGAAAAGGAATGTCAAGTGCCGGTAAATAAGGAGCGACCCATTCGGTATAACCAGGAATCGGCAAATTTAAAATAATGGTGAAAAAAGAGCCAACGATCGTGAGCGGCAAAATAGAAATCAACCCATTTCGAATTGCCTGCAAGTGCCGCTGCTGTCCAATAGCATTGGCAATCGGTAATAACTTCATTGCAACCGAGTCTAAAACTTTCATTATAAAACCCTCCTAAAATTCGTTTGAAAAACCATTTTTTTGAATCACTTCTTTAAACCATAGACCAGACTTTTTCATCGTTTTTTCTCCCGTTTCTAAATCCAGACGATAAAAGCCATAGCGATTTTTGAACGCATTCTGCCAACTCCAACAGTCCACAAATGTCCACATGTGATACCCCAGACAGTTACTCCCCTCCATCATTGCTTGATGAAGCTCAATTAAATGCTCTTTTAAAAAAGCAATTCGGTAGTTGTCTTGCACTTGCCCCCCTTCGATAAATGTTTCTTCTCCCTGGATTCCGATGCCATTTTCTGAAACAAACCAATCAATATTCCCATATTCTAACTGGATTTTTTTAGCGATATCATACAAGCCATGAGGATAAATCTCAATCCCCCTTGAAGTATTCATTCTTCTGCCAGGCATCTCGTAATCATCGTAAAACCATTCTGGTGCGAAAACTCCCTCGGGATTAGGCAAAGATTCTTTGGCTTTCACTCGCCGTGGACGGTAATAATTGATTCCTAACAGATCAATCGTTGTTTCAGCAATCAAGGCAAGATCTTGTTCTTCCACTCGTGGCATTTGGTTGTAGCGCGTTAAAATAGCCTTTAACTCCTGCGGGTAACGACCTTTTAAAATCGCTTCATTAAGCGAGCGAGTATAGAAGAGGTCTGCCATTTCCGCTGCTTTTAAGTCGGCAGGATGCTGGCTTCTTGGGTAAACTGGAATCACATCCATAATGATACCGATTTTTCCTTGATATGTTCCTTGTCGAAAGACCTTAACTGCCTCACAGTGAGCAAGGATGATATGGTGAAGTACTTGCGCCGCTCGTTTAAAATCAACTACATAAGGATAGTGTCGGTCATGCAAATAGCCGGCTTCTGCTGGAATCATCGGCTCATTAAAGGTAAACCAGTACGCAACTTTCTCATGAAATAGATCAAAACAAATTTTTGCATACGCCCGATACGCTTCGATGACCTCACGATTTTCAAATCCGCCGATTTCTTGTAATTTCATTGGCATGTCAAAGTGATAAAGATTGATAAACGGTTTGATGCCTCTTTGATTTAACCCATCAAGCATTCTGGTATAAAAGTCAACAGCTTCTGGATTAACTTCCCCTGTACCTTCGGGAATAAGACGTGACCAAGAGATCGAAGTCCGAAAAGAATTAAAAGAAAGTGCCGCCATTCGATCCAAATCCGCTTCCATTTCCTGATAAAACCTTGATGTATGTTCTGTTGTAACTCCTTCAAAAAACCGATGGTTATAGTTTTTTGATGCATAATCCCAAATGTTTTCTCCTTTATTGTCTCCAGCAATCGTTCCTTCTGATTGTGTCGCACTTGTTGCTGCACCCCAGAAAAAGTCCTTCGAAAAATTATACGCCATGTCGCCCTCCTACAATTCCTTTTTTACTAAGCGAAGCATCCGCTTACATTCTTGAACAACGAAAGTATAGCATGAAGTAAAATCAATATAATGTTATAATCCAAAATAGAAGACGTATTCATCCCTTGTCATTTGTTCCACAAAAAAAACACTTTGTTACGGAGGTGCATCATGCTTTTTCTTGACTACAATCCTGAACTTACTGCACTAGAATACGAGGTTTACCGATTTGTATCAAAAAACTTGGCTTCAGTGTCTAAAATGAAGATGAAAGAACTTGCCAAAGAGACCCATACCAGTACTGCTAGTATTAGCCGCTTTTGCAAGAAATTTGAATGTAATACGTTTACTGAATTTAAGATCAATTTGCGCTTTTACTTAGATTCTCTCGTAAAATCTAAAATATCCGATAGTGATGAATCCCAAACAATTGATTTCTTGAAGCGAGTAAACCAGCCCTTTTTATCTGAAAGAATCGATCGAGCAACAGAGATTCTTAAGAACAAAAGCTTCGTGCTATTTATTGGATCAGGCTTATCTGAAACGATTGCGGAATATGGCGCACTCTATTTTACTGACTTGGGAAAAACGGCATTAAAAGTTGACGATCCCTCAAATTATCCTATCGACTGGTTTCCAGAAGACATATTGTGCAAAACCGGTATCATTGTTTTGTCTATTTCTGGGGAAACACAAGAAATGATTCGATACTTACAAAAGTTAAATCAAAAAGATTGTCAGATTATTGCCATCACGAATACTGAAGATTCAACCATAAGCCAGTTATCCGACTTAACGGTGCCCTATTACATCGAAAGAGAGACTATTTTTAAAGCCAGTCAGAAAAAAGAGAAAACCATTGAACTGACTTCTCAACTACCAGCAATCTATTTAATTGAAAAAATTGCCAAAAGAATACGCCTATCAGAAGAACTTCTCTGATAGGCGCAGGTAGTTTCATTTATTCAGCGATCTTCACAATCTGTAACTAAATCAAATAAAAGTTCCACCAAATAAATGGCTGGAATTTGTGAGGACAATGAATCAGCTGCTTGATTATCGGAAAAATAATAAGCAAAGTTTCGCTCAGAAAGTTTGGCAATTGACGTTGTTGAACGATTTGTTAGTGAAATAGTCGAAATTCCAGCGGTGGTACATTCAGTAATCAAGGATTCAAGGAATGGATCGGCGCCTTTATTAGAAAAAACCAGCAACGTGGCTTCGCTACTTAAGGTTCGCCAAACAGATTTAATCGGTGCTGCTTCTTCCTCTACGCTCACGATCTTATCTAAACGTGCAAACTTTTGTTGGGCATAGGTCAAAGCAAGTGTTGATTCCCTATCACTGGCTAAGATCAAAAGTTTTGTCTTGCTTATTCGTTTAGCAATCGTTAATAATGTTTCTCGATAGAAGGATTCATCCATACGTTCAAAAAAATAGTGCAGGGCTTTTTTATCTTGTTTGAATAATCGGTCAGTCTTTCCTTGTTTCTGTAACGTCTTTTTCAGCTTGATTTTAAATTCTGAAAAACCTTCGCAATCAAATTTTCGACAAAACCGTAGAACAGTCGTTGAGCTAGTTTTTGTTGCATCCGCCAACTCACGAATAGACATCGAACAGACTTCTGCTTGCTGATTTAATACGTACTGAAATAGTTGCCATTCTTTCTTACTAAATGACTTATTCTCGGCAGTGAGTTCCATCAGTTTTCTCCTTGCTGCGCACCTTCGCCTTCAAACCATCTTCTTCTCATAAATAAAATCATCCATCACAAATCCTGAACCAATCGTAACGGTGCGTTCAGAAACACGCGTAAAGCCGCGATGCTCATAAACAGCGATCGCCTGCTGGTTTTGTTTGTTGACGTTTAAATGCAGTGTTTTGCCTGAGGCGATCTCCTCATACCAATCAAAGACTTGGCTGGCATAGCCTTTGCCTCTAGTGGATTGATGGAGATACAATTTACTTAAATAAATCTGTTGCTGCGTTTCTTCATACGCTGTATATCCTACTGCTCGGTCTCCTTCTAATAACAAAAGATAGACTGCTCCTTGCTGGACTTCGTTTTGAATCGCTGCTGGTGATTGGTAATGAGCCAGCATATACGCGACTTGATCGGACCCAATGATAGGTGTAAACACTTCTGGCCAGATTTCTTTGATCAAACGATCCAACGTTTGGAAATCTTCAGGTGATTGAACGATTTTTTTTGTGATTGCCATAAGAACCCCTTCTTTCTGCTGCACGAAACAAAAACTCGTTTATAAATATCTCTATTATAAGGGATAAGGAAAAAAAAGAAAGGGCACGTGGAACAAAGACCCCAAAATGTCTCAAAAGATGGTAAACTAGAAGTGAAAAAATGGTGACGAAAAGGAGGTAGCAACACGATGCAGCTCTTGCAACTACTTTTACTGGCAATCATTTTTGTTTCGTTCTTCATGGCGTTGATTGGCTGGGTTTTATCGATGACCAACGGCTTGATCTTCTCTCGTTCTCCTCAGCAATTTAAAGCGCATGCCCATGATCCTAACTATGAAAAAGAACGACAAGCAGGCAAGCGCTTGAAAGAGATTATATTCCGACGCATTGTTCCTCTAGGAATAGCCTCTTTGTTCGTCTATGGGTTAATCGCACTATTAAACGTCCTTTAAAAGTTTTTAAAAAGACTCAAACAAATCAAAAAACAACCGGCATCTTTTCCTGTTGATCAATGCGCCTTTCGCTTTCGCTGAGGGGAACATCAATGCATAAGATGCCGGTTTGTTTTTTATTTGCTTACTGCTGCTTTAGAGGCTTGAACTTTTTTCAGTAAAGCGAAGAGGACTTGGCTATCATCAATAGCCGCAATATATTGTTGGCAAAGTGCCATCATTTCTTTTTCATCCATTTTATCTAAAGAAATAACTAATTCATTTTCTACTACCTGCTTATTATTCATAGGGCTCCCTACTTTCTTCCTTTGTTACCTCTAGTTTGCCATGAATAAGCAGGTTCCGTAAGAACTTTTCAGTTTACAAACAGGAAACGGGTGGTTTACATCCTTGTCCTATCAAGGTTTTGCCAGAAAATTTATTCGGTAGCAGGCTCGATGTGGATGTCAGTATCAAACACCTGAAAACGATCAGCTAAGAGATCTTCAATAGCATCTGCTACGTTATGACTCTTTTCAACCGTCAAAGATTTGTCCATCGTCACGACGACATCGAGAAAAACATTGGCGCCATACATTCTTCCTCGAATCGATTTGACAGATTTCACTTCAGAAAAACCAGCGATTGCCGCTTCATACTCCACGACTAACGATTCATCAAACCCATCAGAAAGTGAAAAGGCACTCTCACGAAAAATATCGACGGCGGTTTTGATAATCAAAAGAGCTACCACGATCGCAGTCAAACTGTCCAACCAACCGATACCAAATGAGGCGGCAAAAATAGCGATCGCCGTTCCAATACTCGTCCACGCATCGCTGCGGTTGTCTTTAGCAGCTGCTAGCAGAGCGGAGCTTTTTACGCGAGCGGATAATCGCTTATTATAGTAATACATGCCATACATCAAAATAGCTGAAATGATACCGACGACTGCCGCGATCATATCGGGACTTTGCGTTTCTCCGAGTAGAATCGTTTGAATGGAAGACCATAAGACCTGCAGACCGACTGCCAGCATAATCAAGGATGTTACGAGACTTGCCACGTTTTCTGCTTTCCAATGACCATATTTATGGTCTTCATCTGCTGGCTTTTGAGCCAAACGCAAACCAATCAAGACAGCGATCGACGCTACGATATCCGTCGCATTGTTCAACCCATCTGCCCATAGTCCTTCAGAGTTTGCCAAACGACCGATGGCAAGTTTGGCGATGGAAACCAAAATGTAAGCAACGATACTTAAGATGGCGCCTCTTTCTGCTTGTTTTAATTCTGCGTATCTTGTTTGATTCATGTCATCCCCTCCAAATAGTCAACTTGAAAATAATAGCTGAAATTTTCACAGTTTGCATCATTTATTTGAGAGATTTTATTTTTTAGGAGCGGCAAACATTCACTTCTAGTGAAACGAATTTCTGTTCTGAGGACACCAAAAAAGCAGGACCCATAAGGGACTCCTGCTTTTTCTACTTTTTCTTTCACAAAGAAGCATGGCTACTCATTCACCAACAACTGGCGATTTCTTTCACTGAATTTCTCATTGTGGGATGAAACCATCGCCTGTGGGACACTGGTCGGTTCTAAATAGTGTTTGATTTGGTTGACTGCTTGCGCAGCATCTTGAAAGGCTCCCGCCAAAAGATTCACTTTGCCTTTGAAATAATGAATGTCGCCCGCCGCAAAAACACCGGGATGGCTAGTTTTTGTAGGAATCTCGCAATTGAGGTAAAAGTCTTCATGGCGTGCAAGATCAAAGGAGACTTTATCTAACAAGCCACTGTCACGGTCATACCCGTGTTGGATCAGTAGATGATCACATAAAAAATCGATCGTTTCATGGTTGGCACTGTTTTTTAGTCGTAGAACCATATTGAATGTTTCTGCTTGATTCACCCCATCGATGGTGTGATTCATCAGCACTTGAATCCCTTCTGCTTTCATCTTCTTTACTTGTGCTTCATGGGCTTTCAATTTTTCTCCTCGGTAACACAGGGTGACTTTTGCACCATAAGACACTGCTTCGATCGCATAATCCACTGCCGCATCACCGCCGCCAGAGATCACTAGATGCTTGCCTTGAATCGCTTGCTGGTCAGGAAACTGATAGTGGATATAGTTGTCGACATTATTATGGATGAAACATGGCAATTTTTGCGGAGAAACGACACCGCCGCCGATACAGACTAAAACGGTGCGTCCAACATGGGTCCTCCCTTGGTCATCCACTGCATAAAAAAGGTCGTCTTCCTTGGTCAATGAAATGATTTTCGTTTTCAGATAGATCGTTGGATCAAACAACTTGGCCTGTTCAATCAAGTGTTCTTTGACTTTCTTTCCCTTGGTGGGCGGCAATGCACCCACATCCCAGACCATTTTTTCAGGATAGAAATTGATCTTCCCGCCTAATTCGGCTTGTGCTTCAAACAATACGACCGATAGATCACGTAATCCAGCATAAAAACTCGCATAGAGTCCAGTGGGTCCTCCGCCGATAATCAGAACATCTGCTATAGTGGTCATTGGCTAGCCTCTCTTTCGTAAATGAAAATCATTCTCAATTAGTTAGTTCGATTATAGACAACGATCGTCCATTTGTAAAGAATTTTCTGAAAACAAATTAATTATGTTTACCAATTATTTTTCTTTACATTGTAAAGAAAAAAGCCTTTTCCTGAACTTCTGGTAAAAAAAAGATGAGCAGATTGTTATTTTTTCTCATTTTATCTAGTGATATATTTGTGATCGTCCCTGACTTCAAGGTATACTCTTAGAAAGTAGGTGAAAAAATGGAAGTTGAAAAATGTTACGCGCCCTTACCGGACGGGTCTGTCCTCTATTACGAGAAAACCGGTTCAGGACGCCCTCTTTTTTTATTGCACGGAAATGGCGGCAGCAGTGCCTATTTCTCAAAGCAGGTCGACGCCTTGCGTCAAAAACATCAACTGTATTTAATCGATAGTCGAGGGCATGGCGAATCCACTAATACGCAGAAGAAAATCGATTTTTTTAAAATGGCAACAGATCTTTTAGCAATTATTCAGCAAGAAAAGCTAACGAAAATCGCCTTACTAGGATTTAGCGATGGTGCCAATCTGGCGATGGTCTTTTGCCATCTCTACCCAGAGCATGTCAGCTGCATGATTTTAAACTCTGGCAACACGGAACCGCGAGGTGTGAGGCTCTTTTCTCGAATCGGCAGTGTCTTGCAATATCTGATCGTTTGGCTTTGTTCCCCATTCTCCAAAGGCATGCGGGGCTTTCTGCCTATTTTGGGATTGTTGTTTCGTCCAATCGGTTTATCTACAGCCGATTTGAAGCACCTCAGTGTGCCGACATTGATTTTGGTCGGCAAACGTGATTCGATCAAGCTTTCCCATTCTTTTTATATTGCAAACAGTATTCCTCAGTCCAATTTTATCGTCGTCAAAGGACAAGGACATAGTTTTGCACGAAAAAATCCAGAAGTATTTAATACGAAAGTTTTATCTTTTTTAGAAAAGGTCGGTGAATAACTATGAGAATCTTTACTTGGCTCCGCGACCACCGCTCACTGTTTAAAACCCTCTTCTTAATTGCAGTCGCCGTGATCGTGTTCGGCGAGCTGCTTTCGTTAAGCAAGACGATCTCGATTGATCAACTAAAACAATTGTTTGCGCAGCTATCCCTTTGGCGAGTGGCTTTAATGGCTGTCATTGGCTTACTGTGTGTCTTTCCCATGGTCTTATATGATATCGTCTTGAATCGCTTGCTAGGGGACAAACCTGATCGCCGTTATTTACTAGAAACCAGCTGGATCATCAATACCATGAACAATTTGATCGGCTTTGGCGGTTTCATCAGTATCGGGTTACGGTCGGAATTTTATGGCAAAGGAAAAAAAGGCAAAGACGTTGCCCAAGCAATATCGAAGATTTTTATCTATTTGATGTCTGGTCTTTCGATTTTATCGCTTGCTGCGCTGGCATTCGTCCTCTTCGGTCCCACGACCGATTATCTCCAACAGTATTGGATCTGGCTTTTAGGCGGCAGTCTTTATTTTCCAATCGTCTATGCGCTTAGTTTTTCCAAAAAAAATGCCTACTTAGGTGGGCTGCAACGACGCGATCGTCTGCAGCTGATCGCCGCTTCCTTATTGGAATGGCTAGGTGTTTTTGCCGCCTTCTTTACGACGGGTCTGTTGATGGGTCTCTCGGTCGATGTGTTTCAGCTGTTGCCGCTTTTCATCGCTGCTTCCGTGATTGGGATCGTCTCGATGATTCCCGGGGAACTGGGAACCTTTGATGTCATGATGATCATGGGAATGGGTTCACTACAGATTCCCCGTGAAAGTGTCATTGCCTGGCTCTTGCTGTTCCGTCTGTTTTATTACATCATTCCCTTTTTGATCGGTTTGCTTTTTTTCTCAAAAAATGTCGGTGTCTCCCTCAACCAGCGCTTTTCTGGTATTCCAAAAAGCTTGTTGTTGGAAGTATTCCACAAAATCGAGGTGTTGTTGCTTTATCTGACTGGAACGATGTTGGTGCTTTCCGCCACGATCCCAGAAGCCTTTGATCAAATCAAATGGTTAGCCCACCTCAATCCGATTCGCTTGAATTTTGTAATGCAGTACCCGAGTATCTTTCTCGGCTATCTCTTTTTGATTGCCGGTCGCGGCATCTCTGCCCGTGTCAGTCGCGCGTATGTGCCGACGCTTTTGTTGATTGCAGCAACGATCGGCTATGCTATTTTTGCGGGTTTCCGCTTTTCGACCATGCTGTTTCTTCTATTATTACTGGCGATCATGATTTTTTCAAAAAGCGAGTTATTCCGAAAGCAACTGGTTTTCGCTTGGGAATGGCTCACGATCGATGGTTTGCTGATTGGTTCATTGACGATCCTCTATGTCATTATCGGGGTCTACAATATGCCCCATATCAATCGGCATCCGACGCATCACCATTCGATGGATTTTTTGCTTTTCCCTTCTGAAAAATTATGGCTCCAAGGCTTCGTTGCGATTTTATTCGTCGCCGTTGCGATGCTGCTGTTTGCCCGCTACTTGATGGGACCAAAGCACCAACTCGGCGTCAGTGCCGCCACCGATAAAGTGAAGCATATTTTGAACACTTATGGCGGCAATAGCGACAGCCATCTTGTCTATTTAAAAGACAAGCAAGTGTACGTTTATCCAGAAATCGGCGAGCCGACGGTCTTTTTTCAATTTACGACCTTTAATAATAAATGCTTAGTCATGGGGGATCCTTCTGGGAAGCAAGCAGACTTTCCCCAGGCACTGGAAACCTTTCTAACAGAGATGGATCAGTGGAATTACTTGCCAGTCTTTTATGAAAGTAGTGAAGAAATGGTGATGTTGCTGCATGAATTTGGCTATGACTTTATCAAATTCGGTGAGAAAGCCTATGTGGATCTGCCTAGCTTCACTCTCTCAGGAAAGAAAATGAAGGGACAGCGGGCATTGAACAACAAGATCACCAAAGAAGGCTTTACCTTTGATGTGCTCACTCCACCCTTTTCAGCCGAAACCTTTGCCACCCTTAAAGAAATTTCTGACAACTGGCTAGATGGACGGAAAGAAAAAGGGTTCTCCCTTGGATTCTTTTCAGAATCCTATCTGAGTACCGCACCAATTGCAGTCGTCCGTAATCAGCAACAAGAGATCGTCGCGTTTGCTTCCTTTATGCCAACTTATCAGACAGGCTTAGCTTCCATTGATCTGATGCGTCACGATCCTGAAAAAGCCCCGAACGGAACGATGGATTTCTTGTTTATTCAGCTGTTTGACTATTTTAAAGAACAAGGCTACCAACAATTCGATTTAGGTATGGCACCATTAGCCAATGTTGGTACTTTCCGCAGTAGTTTCTTACAAGAGCGGATCGCCTATCTCGTTTACACCTTCGGGTCTCGCTTCTATTCCTTTGAAGGATTGCGGGAATACAAACAGAAATATGCCGCTTCTTGGTCCCCTCGCTACATCTTATATTCTCGGGACAGTTGGATCGGTTATGTCATGATTGCCCTGTTGATTGTCGATAATCAAGCGGCAGACAAAACGAAATAAAAAAGCTCAAATGCGCCGGTTTATTCTCGGAGCATTTGAGCTTTTTTAATTGTTGCGCTTAGAAGTTATTCTGCTGATTTAGATGGTGCGTTTTCCCAAAGTTGTTTGACGACTGGAATATTTCCTAGTTCCGTCATATTGGATGGCAGAATGACCGTGTTGGTATTGCTGTTGACCACGTCTTTAAAGGCTTCGATCCCTAGATAAGATAAGGAGCGCTCGTCTAGCTGGCTTTCTTTGATTGCTTCATTGATAGCTAAAATCCGTTTGCGTTCAGCTTCAGTGATTTTCGCGATTCGTTCCGCTTCTGCCTCAGCATCGATCCGTACACGTTTTGCCCGCGCCTCTGCATCGATTTGGGTTTGTTCTGCCCGAGCTTGCGCGTCGATCGTCATTTGAGAAGCTTTGGCTTCGGCACTTAAGACTGAAGAAGATTTCTCCCCTTGGGCTCTTGTGATCATGGATTCTTTGTCTCTTGAAGCTGTGATCAATTTATTCATTGATTCAATGATTTCTTGGGAAACTTTGATTTCCCCGATATTGATCCGGTCGATCGCTAACCCATAGCCAGCAGTGATGTCTTTGATCGAAGTAAATAGAGCCACGTTGATTTCTTCAGTTCCATTTAGAACCTCGTTCAGATCCATTTTCCCGATGATCCCCCGTAAGTTTGATTGGGCATCTTGAATCATTGAGATAACGGAGTTTTCATTTTCGTAAACAAAGGCACGAACATCTGTGACGTGGTATTTGATTGCTTCATCGATCTGCACGATTACGTTGTCTTTTGTAATTGCACTTTGCGGTTCGATCTCCAGAGGAATCTGTTTCAAGGACACTCTTTCTCTTACGGTATATAAAATCGGAACAAGAAAATGAAGACCTGGTTCCAACGTTCGAACATATTTCCCAAAACTTTCCACAACTTTGACTTCCCCTTGACGAACGATCACAGCAGTGCTTGCGATCAGCCAAATCAGAATCACTAATACGAAGATAACTAAAATAATTTGGATAATGATCATTGTAAAAACCCTCTTCCATTTTCAAATAATGTATTGTTAACACGGGTCAATAAGACACCGTTTTCAACCCCGATAATCTCTAACATGACATTTTCAGCAGGAATCCCTGCAATCACCCGATATTCTGTGTAGGTGCCATAAAGACGGATATAGCCTGAATAATGATCCGTCAGCGATCGAAAATAACGTCCAACCGCGCGTTGTTCCATGTAGTCTACGATGATTTTCCACCCTCTTTGCCTTCGTGCAGGTTATTTTTCGTTTCAATTGATTCGTTCATTCTATGACAAGTGTTACTAACTATAATAGCACGTTTCACCCAAGAGGACAGTATACATTTCATAATTCCCTCCTTTTTAGAAAAAAAGACGAGCTGAAAACAAATCCCTTGCATTTACCAATTAAATTGCATACAATCTAATTGTACAAAATATAAAAATCAGGAGTGAAGAAATAATGAAAAAAATGTATTCGACAAAAATGATCAACACTGGCGGCCGTTCAGGAGAAGTTCATAGTCCCGATCATTCATTTGAACTAAATATTACTGCACCTGGCAAACGTGTTGAAAATGCCACCAATCCAGAACAACTTTTTGCGGCTGGGTTTAGTGCTTGTTTCAATAGTGCCCTTGAATTAGTGAAAAGCAACAAAGGAATCGACGGTGCTTCGACTGTCAGTGCACAAGTGACCCTATATGCAGAAAGTGAATCAAGCTTTGTTTTAGGCGTTGAGATCGAAGGTCAAATCGAAGGTTTATCAACAGAGGAAACACAAGAATTGCTTGAAATCGCTCATACCGTATGTCCTTACTCAAAAGCTACAGCTGGCAACATTGAAGTGACTGTCAAAGCCGTTAGCGAGTAGACTTTCGTTGAAAAAACAGCTATGATAAGAGGCGGATGTTAGAAAAAGGGGTGAAAACATGAATGTCTTAGCGTTAGAAAACCAATTGTGTTTTCCTCTATACGCCGCTTCAAAAGAAATTATCAAACAGTACAAAGACTTACTGGACCCGTTGAATTTGACCTATACCCAATATTTAGTGATGTTGGTGTTATGGGAAGATGAAGCGATCAGTGTCAAAGAATTGGGGAAGCAATTATGTCTAGATTCTGGCACACTGACACCGGTTTTAAAAAAGCTTGAAGCAAAAGGATACCTAGTAAGAAATCGAAATCAAGACGATGAACGTTCCTTGCGGGTCACATTGACTGATTCAGGCAAAAGACTCCATGAACAAGCACTAGAGATCCCCTACAAAGTAACGGAATTCTTGCCTCTTGAACCGGAAGAACTGTCAGTCCTCCACGAATTGACGACCAAAATGGTCCAAAAATTTCAAGAACAAGAAAAATGATCCGCTGTTTTCACAGTGGATCATTTTTTTATCTTTTAAACCTTCACTAACAAACAGCGAAGAAAACCAGATGACCTACGAAGCTTTGGTTTTCAATTCGCCAATAACATTTCGCAACTGAGTTAATTGTTCTGGGTCTTCAATTTTTTTGATCGCAATTTTTACCAGTTCAAAAATTTGTTCCTCCGTCAAACCACTTTGCAAAATCTCCAATTCGGTGACGGCTGGTTGGAAACGACGAGCCAAAACTGACCCACTCATCTTGATACTTGCGATCTCAAGTATCCCTTTATTGACTAACTTACGAATCACTGACAATGACGTGTTGCGATTCAAGCCGAAGCGTTCACTAAATTCGGTACAGCATAGCGGCTCATCCACAGCCCAAAAACAAACTAAGACTTCCCACTCTTTTTTTGAAAAACTCAAGTAATCCATAACTGCTCCTTTCCATGCCAATCAGGCTGGTTCTTATTTTCTAATCAAAACAATCGCAGCTATTGACATAAGCTATCTATCCTCTTCATTTTACGATTGTTTTTTCTTTCACTAAAAGGATTATATACCAATAATAATCTATTTTATTCATAATTTCAAAATAATTTTTATTTTAATGATAAATAACACGTTTAATTCTCCTTCTTCTCCATAAAAAAAAAGCGACTAGATGCGCTAGTCGCTTTCTTTTCTATCAAGTGATCCTAAGAAGAACCGCTTATTGGATGTTGAAGATCAGGCTTTCGTGCTCTTTTTCTTTTAAGGAATAGCCACAAAACTCTTTATTCAAATTCGGATAATCGCGTTCGATCATCTGAATAACCTCGATTTCCGTCAAAAATTTGTCTTCCGACAATTGCAGCGAGTTCAACAAGACAAAGCGTGAATCATAGCCTAAAATCTCTGGCATCAATTGCCAAAAATTTGAGTGATCAATTTGTTGGATCGTTTCTTCAAAGTTAGCAATCAATTGTTGTACATGATCATAGACTTTGGGATAATCAGATTTTAACAAATCCAACAGTGCTTGATCGACCACCTTATCCAAATAAGCCTTTGTGTCCGTATAGATTATTGAAGAAATCACTTATTTCATCAATCCTTTCATTCAAATGCCATATTCGACATCGTCAAGGATGGCTCCCTGTTCCTATATATAGCATATTATCGGTGATTTTCGTTCTCAGATTAAGGACAGAATCAAGAAAAAAAGGAGAAGTCGTTTTTGATTCCTCAATCTTACTCCACAATAGCAAAATTTTGCTGAACTGATAAGCAAAGCGAATCAGCAACATCTGAAAATGAGAAATTTGTCAGATTTCCCTCCTTTTTTAGATAGATTGCCTCTCTTCTATACGAAAAATCAGCCGCCAAGGATCGCATCCTTTAGCAGCGATCGATTTGAACCAAACAACCAGCAGCCCTTATTGCCCTTCACAAAAAACGGAGACAGCATAATCTCAGACAGAACCTTCAGCAACATGTATAATTAAAGTAGAGAAAGTCATCAAAAATAAACGAGACGAGGAGTGGAGCAAAGATGAAGAACCATTGTAAATGCGGCAAGAAGTTAACTGGCAATGAAAAAAGCTGTCCGGACTGCAAACGCAAAAAACAGCAAACTTTAGATTCCTTGGAAAAATTCGTTAAATACGGCAGTTTTGCTTTAGCAGGCCTATCATTAGTTTTAAAAATTGCGAAAAGTCGACAAAGTTAGCAGTGATCGACTGAGAACTTTAATAAAAAAAACGCCGTAATGGCGTTTTTTTTATTCGTCTACAATCGTACTCTCCAACTGCCAATTGACCGTACCAGTATACGTCCCCGGTTGAATCAAATCAAAATCAGGAACAAATCGTAAATAGCAGTTGTATTCATTTAAAGCAAGGGCCAAATCAGCCTCGCTGTCGGGAAGCTGCTGAAAAAGGATCGTTTCTTCTTTCGTAACTGTTGCCACCAAGTGATCGTCGAGCGGATCATAGATCACGAATTGGACTTCTTCTGCCAACTGCTGCTGGTCTTGCAAGAAATCAGTCATTTGCCCACTAAGTTGCCAAGTCCCTTCACTGCTGTTGCTGATAGACAGCAGTGCCGAGGTTTGATCAAACGAAACAGGAAGATAGGCAAAGCCATCACTTCGGATCGATCGTGCGAGCTCATTTACATTGATTGTCGGTCCGTTGATCGACTCCGGCGCACTGAGAAATTGTACACTGCCTCGAAAATCAATGCCATAATAATGGGTTTCTGATTGATTTCCTTCTGCATCGATCACAAAAGCAGCAAGATAATAAGTGGTGCCCGGCTCCAGATTCGCGGTATCTCGTTCCAACGTGTATGTAAAGGGATCTGCCAATGTGGCACGCTCTATCTGAGCTGTTTCTAAGAAATCTGCCTCCGTCACCGTCTCTGCTTCCGTAAAAAAATCCGTAACATACAAGCGTGCTTGCGTTGAATTGCGGTCATCGATGGTAATCGGGGTAAAGCACAAACGGTTTTCCCGCACGATCTGCTGGGTTTCTTTCGCTTCTGCTAAGGTAGGCACACCCGTTGTCAGCGTGGGCGGAAACACACCGGTCATCGTGTAGGAATGCGTCTCAGGGCTGCCAGATACGAGACTCGATACAAAGGCATTCCCTTGGAAGGTCGTCTGCACAGGCACCGTTTGATTCAAGTTCTCATTGAGCGGCGCCCCCGTATAGGTAATCGAATAGTGGATCAGATAGTCATTCCCTTTGGCTAATGCAGGTAGGGTCGCGACCAACTCACCAGCTTCAACGCTAAAATCAATCGGCGTGCCGCCTTCTGGCATACCATTTACCATCAAATCAGGACCACCGAAATACACTGTCTCATCGACTAAAGAAAAGCCTTCTGGGAGAAACGAACGCAGCTTGATGCCTGCTTCCAACTCCGTTAAATCACTGGTGTCCTTATAAGAAAGATACGTGGCATAAGTAATTGTTTTTTGCGCATCAACGACTGGTGGTTGACTCAGAGCTGTCTCAGTATCTAGCAACAGCTTGTTGGGGTCACGTTCAAATACGCCTGTACGCAATTCCATATCGACCAAGCCTTCGACATCAATGAATGCCACTGCTTTTTCTTGGACATTTCCACCATTAGCACCAGTAAAACCAAAATAAACCGGCGCATTGTTGGTCAAGTTCACGTTCGTTTTGAACGTATCATCCACGGGTACCGTGACATCGACCCCAAAATCTGGGACAGAATAATGCAAGGTTTGATTGGGCTGATCGAAAGTAACGGTAAACGTATGCCACTGGCTATCAGAAATCTTGGTGACAGCGACAGGATCAAGATGGTTGACGACCTTGTATGTCGGCAACCAACCTTCTGTCGTATAGGCTTCATTTGAACCTGGGAAATTCCATGCGATATGGTGGCTATTGGGGGCATCGCGATCCATGGCACCATGGACCCCAAAACTGCCAGAATTATAGAAGGTATCAAATTCAATCGCAAAGCTTTGCGGAATCGCACCTGTATTCAGAGGATCCGTCCCCCCCGTATTGGACCAGACACCAATCGTTGAGCTTGCTTGTTGCGCGAGTGCATTTAAGCCACTGCTTTGCATAACAAAAGCTAAGCCATCGCTATCAGCAGCTGCATTTTCGATGCAAAAAGCCATTTCTAAACGAAATGATTGGGTAAAAGAAACCGCTTTGTTGAACCAAACGCCTCCACTGATATTTGATGTCACGCCATCATTGATCTGAACATAATTATAGCCATCCGATCCTTGCGGAGAACCAGCTTGACCCACCGTAGTGATCAAGGTTTCATCGATCGGTAATGTCGCAAAATCCGGCTCAACGACGGTAGCCTCCACAGATGCGTTTCCTGTATGAAATAAGGCGATACCTAACAAGAAGAAAAGTAAAAAACGTGTCGTAAGAAATTTTTTCATCGTCATCCTCCGCTTTGTTTGATCAAGTACTTAAATGAAGTCTTCTCATTCCTGCTCTGTTGTTTCCTTTGATTTTTTTCGTCGCAAATACATCAGGAGCAATAGACTGGAAATAAGCAGGAGAATGACCACTGCAACAATATATACCCAACGGTTGCTGTGAAGAGAGCCTGATCCCACGATCGTTTTTCGATTGATCGTTTCAGCTTCTGGGCGAGAAACAGTGACGCTATCCTCAAAAACCCACGTTCCACGTGGGGCACTCAGCTCGATTTGAATGTGGTAGGTTCCCGGCTCTACGATTTCTTCATCAAACGCGCTATAAAGATCCAGTGTAGAGTTTGGGCCAAATTGAAAACTTTCTGCTGTAAATCCCCCCACAACGCTGTCACTGTCTTGCTCACGAATCACAGTCTTAACAGCAATCTTCCCAAAAGCCACTGGCTGATCATTTTCAATGCGGCTTTTTAGGGATGCGATGCCGTCTTTTTCTACCGCCTCACTTTCGATCAAGGAAAGTTCAGGATCAGGTAGCGCATCTAACTGCTGGCGAAGGCGGACACCTTGGACGATTTTATAGGTTGACGTAAGACTTGTTTCCTCCGCTTCTTGCCCCTCCTTTTGTTCTTCTTCAAAAGAAAAGGCACCTAAGATTTCACCTGTAAAACGCTTGTCATTCATTGAAAGAGGAAATACCACTTGGCGTGTTCCCCCTGGTTCAAGCTGAATCATTTGATTTGGTTTCTTTATCAAGGTCGTGAAAGACACACCGCCAAAATCCTCTGCTGTTTCGGCTGCCTGATAAGCGATGATCCCAGTAGCAGCTGTGTAACTATTCAGTGCGGATGCTTGTATCGTAAGGGTTTCCGAACTCGTGTTATGAAGGGCAACGGTCAAGTTCTGTTCGGTCTCATGATTTACCAGTAAGTCGAAATAAGTGACGTCACTGACTTGATTTTGGGGAAGTTCAGGGGTTACAGTGAACCGTGTGGTCTGTGCATGACCGGTGACTTTCGTAACGCAACACAAACTGATAAAAAAACTAATGAGTATGAAACACTTGATTTGTTTTTTCATTGTCGCCCTTTCTTTCCTACTCTGCTTGATACGTGTTCGCTAATGTCCAAGTGATCGTGCCGCTATAAGTGCCGCTGTTCACATTTTGCTTCGGTACGGTTAATGAAGCATTGGAAAAGTTAAAGTCATTGGTTGCTAAGCCAGTTGTGCCATTAGCAGAAGCAATCAGCGTTGGGTCTGTTGCCCCTACCATCAATTCGGTGCCCGCGACTAGCGCTGCATCGCCAGAAGCCGTTGTACCATTCAAAGTGACTTTGGCATTTGCCAGCTCGTTATCGCTCGCATTCGTCATTTTCGATAATTGCGCCGTCAACTGCCAGCCAGCTTGATTCGGCCCACGGTAATCTGTGATCGATGTCACTTCATTCGACGTTGCTTGAATCACTTGTTCATCGGTAGCGATCTCTTGGATACTGCTTGTACCGAAGTTAAAATTAGTCACCTGATCCAGTGACAAGATTCCTTGTTCGATCGTTAGCGTTGCTTGACTCGTCATTGAAGCCGTTGGATTCGCTTCTGCTGCAGCTGCCGCAGTCGGCGCCATTCCTAAACCCATTCCGACCAAACCTAACATTACTGCCTTTTTGTTCATTTTCATCTCTTCCTTCATTTTTTTTAATGAGAAACCGAGGTTAATCGAAAAAAACAGCTTTAAAAAATAATAATTTAATTGGTGTTTTTTCATTCTATTCTCATCTATCATAAGTATAATCCATCATGGTTATCATACGGTTCACAGATTTAGCGTAAAAAAAACGCCAAAAAGGAGAATCCCTTATGTATCGAGAATTCATTTCTCCCGCAGAAGAAAAGAAATTAGAGATTTTCAAAGTTGTCTGTAATTCCAATGGCGTGACATTGGTCCAACTGTCAGAAGTTTTGAACATCCCACAAAAAAGTCTGCAAAAATATATTTATTTTTTAAATGAAGATTTGCAGCTGCTCTCCCCTCACCTGCTTCTATCAAAAAATCATTACAATCAGTATTTTGTTGAGCGAGCATATGATGATGAACCTTTCTATGCAAAATTGATGTACCATTATTTGCTCAACTCCACACAATACACCTTGATTCACTACTTGATTGGGCGCCCGCAAATGACCTTGACGCAATTATGTTTGGATTTGCATGTCAGCCAATCGCATATGTATCGGTTGATCAAGAAAATCAACCAACTATTGGACAAATTTCAAATCCAAATTCGAACAGACCTGAATAACCGCATCGTTCTTGCTGGAAAAGAGCTAGATATCCGTATTTTCACCTACAGTTTCTTGACTCAAAGCGCGCCAGCTGACTTGTGGCTATTGCCGAGCGTTTCCCATAAAAATGTCGAAGAGTTTACAGCGTTCTTTGCTGTTTCTCACTTTGATCCGTTGACGAAAAATAAACTCGCTGCATTTTGGCAAGCAGTGGTCAGCCGAACGATCCAGAAAAAATATTTGCCAGCGATCCCTGAAAAATACATGGGATTGATGAATTTTTATTGTTTTTTACCAGAGGAAATCCTCGAATCGCTTTTTTTGAGTGCCGATTATGCCACAGAAAAGACGCTTCAGTCAGAATATCTTTACTTAAATTTCTTTTTGCATGTCTTTTTGCCAGGGGTGATTCCCCAAGCGAAGAATCAAGCGATCATCCAAGAGATCAAACATTCTGATACCGATCTTGTGCGCTTTTTCACTGCAATGATCAAAGATTGGCACGATACCTTTGCTCCAAGTCAGGAAGTCGCCGAATTTGAAAAACTATTAAGCAGCTGTCTGCTGGTCTTCAACCT
The DNA here is from genome assembly GCF_051711285.1 of Enterococcus sp. DIV0213h. Taxonomy (NCBI): domain Bacteria; kingdom Bacillati; phylum Bacillota; class Bacilli; order Lactobacillales; family Enterococcaceae; genus Enterococcus; species Enterococcus sp. DIV0213h. Next base: position 1,483,798 of record NZ_JBIOMH010000001.1, on the reverse strand, counting down.
ATCGATCATTATTGGTATCGATCTTCTGGAAGTGTGGCAACTCGAACACCAACTGTTGACCGAAAACACTCCTTCGAAAGACAAAACCTATGAAGCAATCTGCAAGCTTTTACTGACCCATGTTGAAAGGTATCCATTTGCTGACTTGGACAAAAAGTATTTTGAACAGACACAGTTGCCTTATCTTGCGCATCTCTTGTTTTTAGAAACACAGATGAATACGCCCCCGACCGTGTCGATCTATATTCAAACGACGATCCAATACCGCACGAAGCAAATGATCGAGACAAGGATCCGTTCGATTTATTCCAAAGCTTCAGTGACTTTTGTTAACCAGATGGAAGCAGCCGATCTTTTGATCACCGATAGTTATGAAGAAGTGATTTTTTCCGAAAAATTAGTCTTACTGTCTAACCTGCAAGCCGAACAAGAGTGGGCAGCCGTTTTTGCAAAGATCAATCAACTGATGATATCCAAGATGTTTGCCAAACAAGGAAAGTAAGCTGCCGATTCCATTTTCATCCCCAAAAAAAGCCCGAGCATCTTTGCTCGAGCTTTTTTCCTACAAATTTATCCAGGGATTGTTAAGCGAAGAAGCTACCACCCGTTACACTGTACACTTGACCAGTTACATAGCTTGCTTCATCAGAGGCTAGGAAAACGTAGACTGGTGCTAATTCGACTGGTTGTCCAGCACGTTTCATCAATTCTTTTTGACCAAATTCTGGGATCGCAGATTGTGGTTGGCCACCAGAAATTTGAAGTGGCGTCCAGATTGGACCAGGCGCAACGGTATTGACCCGAATGCCTTTTTCACTTAATTGCGCAGCTAGCCCTTTACTAAAGGAAGTAATGGCACCTTTCGTGGCTGCATAGTCTAAAAGATGGGCGCTTGGTTCCGCACTTTGGATCGAAGTGGTCGTGATGATGCTTCCACCAGCTGGTAAGTAATCCAATGCTTCTTGGACTGTCCAATACATCGAGATGATATTCGTTGTAAAGGTGTCTTGAATTTGTTGCGTAGTCAACTCTTTGATGTCCTTCACTGCTTGTTGCATCCCAGCATTTAGAACCAATGTATCTAACCCGCCTAATTCTTTGGCTGCTTCATGAACCAATTGACGAGCGAAGGTTTCATCTTTCAAATCTCCTGGGATCAAGACTGCTTTGCGTCCAGCTTTTTCAATGACTGCTTTGACTTCTTGCGCGTCTTCTTCTTCAAAAGGAAGATAGTTGATTGCAACATCGGCGCCTTCTTTGGCAAAAGCGATCGCTGCTGCTCGACCAATACCAGAATCACCACCGGTCACTAATGCTTTGCGTCCAGCTAATTTGTCTGAACCTGAGTAGCTTTCTTCCCCGCAATCAGGTACTGGCTGCATCTTTCCTTGAATCGCCGGTGCTTCTTGCACCTGTTTTTCAAATTTGCCATCATAATACTTCGTTAACGGATTGTTGATTTTTTCTGACATGCTCGTTTCCTCCTTGATTATTTCTACTTCTTATTTGTCATCGTTTATTATGACCTTACTTAAAAGTGTAAAGGAAGATGGAGGGAATGAGAAACGAAACGCTCACCAGAAAAAAAGCATCCGTAAGAAAACGGATGCTTAGTATAACGAAAAAGCTGCATGACTCAGTAGTGAGAACGCCCCCAGGCATCTCATCATTCTGCTGGGAAATCGTAGTGAAGTTTCTGTGTGCAGTGGTTGATTTTGCTACTTTTCTAGCAGTTCGAGCAGTGCCCGACGAAAGGCCTCCATCTCCTTTGCGGTCTGTAGAAAAACATCGGGATGACTGTGGTGGCTGTCGATCATCCAGCGTTTGGTGTCTGTAATATGTGCTGAAACTTTCTAAAGTAATAAAAAGCATGCTCGTTTTCTAAAAAAAATGCTGTTTATTCGCGGTACTAAAAACATTAGCGGGTCTTCACATATCCTTCTGATTATTAACTATTTTTTTCACAACCAATGGATATTATTTTAAAAAAATGAATATTTACGTTATCCTTTTACTCAAATAAGAAAGAATAAGGAGAGATAAAATGATCCAACTTGCTCGCTTGATCTTTTGGGTACCAGTCATCTTTTTTTCGTTAGGTTTGGTCTTCCTAACAAAACGACTGCCGCGTTTCACATGGGTTTCTCTAACGATCACTGTTTCTTTGATCATCTTTGTTTGTAAAATCTTAGAATACTCCTATGTCATGCCAGATATGAAACTAACCGTTTATTTTATGGGTTTCTTGATTTCTGCTAGTCTGCTTGGGTATATTTTTTATTTGCGTAGTAGAAAACGTTGACTGCAGCTGCGCCTGACTCGCGCCAAAACGCCCTCTTAATGCCTTTTGACTATAACAAAGACGATCTATACCTATGAAGCAGCTCCTTTCATCCCCTTCGTAAGGATTACGGCTCATGATCCCCTTTCGAGGGGATTTTTTTATTGTTCATCCTCACTCATTCTTATTCAGTTTACTTTGATGAAAAAATCACTTTTCGCCGATCACGGCATGCCAAGCCTTTCTCTCTGATTCCTTTCGTTGTGACACTTGCGATCCCAAAGAACACATTGTCTTCCTAAACAATTAAATATATAATGAAATTGTAAATTACCACATCATAACAAAGAATCATCAAATCTCTTGAAAGGAGCGTTTCCTATGAGCTGGCTGACCTTTGTCGTCCAACCACTGACCCTGTTGTTTTTTCTTACAGTATTCTCTCTTGTCTATTTGATACCCGAATCCTTTGTGCCTAAATTAAAAATGAAAAAATGGGCGTTGACTGTTTCATTGATCTTTCTAGCATGGCAGCTGCTAACCCCCTTTCTCTTCTTTTTTTACTGAGCACATCAAAAAAGCGGCTCTCACAAAAGAGAGCCGCTTTGGTTTAGTTTTTAATCCTGTAACAAACTACCGCCATTGGTGGCAATGACTTCTTTGTACCAGTAGAAACTATCTTTGCGGGAACGGTCAAAGCTGCCGTTTCCTTCATCATCCGCGTCTACATAGACAAAGCCGTAGCGTTTCGACATTTCTGACGTGGAAGCCGATACTAAGTCGGTACAACCCCAAGGCGTATAGCCCATCAATTCCACACCATCTTCGATCGCTTCATACATTTGTTCGATATGCGCCTTCAAATAATCGATGCGATAGCTGTCATGGATCGAACCATCCTCTTCCACCGTATCCAAGGCACCTAAGCCGTTTTCAACGATAAACAACGGTACTTGGTAGCGGTCGTACAAGTTATTCAAAGTCACACGCAAGCCGATTGGATCGATTTGCCACCCCCAGTCAGAGGCTTCCAAGTAAGGGTTTGATTCGCCTAAAGAAAAGTTGCCAGCAGTTGCTTCGCCGCCTTCTTCAGGATTGTGGCGAGCAATAGAACTCATGTAGTAAGAAAAGGACATGAAGTCGACAGGGTATTGCGCAAGAAGGTCTAAATCGCCGTCTTCGAAGGTCACTTCGATGCCATTTTCTTTAAAGAAGCGCTTCGTATATGCGGGATACTTCCCACGAACTTGGACATCAGAGAAGAAGAGATTCTCGTGGTCACGCTTGATTTCTTCCATCACATCTGCTGGATTTGGTGTAGCTGGGTAAGCTTGCATTCGTGCCAACATCATCCCTACTTTGATGTCAGGATTGATTTCGTGGGCAAATTTTGTTGCTAAACTAGAAGCCACAAATTGATGATGCACGGCTTGATACATGTCAGAAAGGTTTTGTGTGCCGTCTTCGGATAACAAGGCACCACCAACATAGCCAGAGATCCCCATGATATTGATTTCATTGAAGGTCAACCAGTATTTGACTTTGTCTTTGTAACGGGTCAACACGGTTTCTGCGTATTTGACGAACAAATCGATCACTTGGCGATTTTTCCAGCCGCCATAGTTCAACGCGATCCCGATAGGTGTTTCGTAGTGAGAGAGGGTCACTAAGGGTTCGATCCCGTATTTCGCACACTCATCAAACACATTGTCATAAAATTGCAAGCCTTCTTCATTTGGCTGAGCATCGTCACCATTTGGAAAAATTCTTGACCAAGCGATGGACAGACGGAAGGTTTTGAAGCCCATCTCTGCGTACAAGGCGATATCTTCTTTGTAGCGATGGTAAAAATCTGACCCCCAACGTTTTGGATACAAGCCTTCTTTGTCATTTAAGGCAAACAAAACTTTTTCCCGTGTCATTGGTGCAGCAAATTCTGCCATGTTTTTGCGGTCTTCTGGTTTGACAGCGATCGCTGTATCGGATGTCGCTGGACCACGTCCGCCTTCGTTCCATGCTCCTTCAAATTGGTTGGCTGCAGTGGCGCCGCCCCATAAAAAGCCTTTTGGAAATTGTTTTTCTGTCATGATTAGCCTACTTTCTTTTTCTTTAATAATCGACACAGCAGATCAGCAAGAAAGCATTCTTACTGATCCAGCGACGTGCCGTTAAACGCATTTATTTTACGACTTCGATCAAATCGTCCTGCGCTGTTACTTCTTTTGACTGTGTCGTTTGGATGTCACTGTAGTCGTTAGAGTTCGTGACGATGACTGGTGTCAGCAAGGAATAGCCTTCCGCACGAATCGCCTCTGTATCAAAAGAAATCAATTTTTGACCAGCTTTGACTTTGTCTCCTTGGTTGATGTAGGCAGTAAAGTGATTGCCTTCAAGTTCTACCGTATTCATGCCGATGTGGATCAATAGTTCTGTTCCATCTTCTGTCACTAAACCGATGGCATGTTTTGTTGGAAACAAGATTTTGACTTCTGCATCTGCTGGCGCAGTGATTTCACCGATTGCTGGTTCAACTGCGATCCCTTTTCCCATAGCACCTGAAGAAAAGACTTTGTCTTCCACATCTGCTAAAGCAACCACTTGACCAGTTACTGGGCTTTTGACTGTTTCATCTTTGACGCTGGCAGAAACGGTTTTTGCTTCTGGCGCTGGCGCTGCTGGTGTTGCTTGACCGTCGACTGGTGAATCAACAGTTGTATACAATGTTGGTACTTTCAACAACATCATGATGATAAATGACGCTACGATTGCAATCACTGTACCGATCGCCAAGTGGATCACACTATGGAAGCTGCCTGTTGCTGGATCAATATATGCAGGATACAAGAAGATACCCATACCACCCATTGCATAACCAGTGACGTTAAAGATTGACAAGTAGATACCGACGAAACCTGAAACTAAACAAGAAACGATAAATGGTGTTTTCATTGGCAACGTGTACCCATAGATCGCAGGTTCAGTCACACCGAAGATCGATGAGATCAATGCTGGCATTGCGCCTTGTTTGACTTTTGGTTCTTTCGTTTTCAACCAAATCGCTGCTAACACACCCGTTTGCGTGAAACATGGTAGCACAGCTGCGGTCAAAATAATCGAAGAGCCGTTTTGCGCCATATCCATGATCGCCAATGGCACAAGACCCCAGTGAAGACCAAACATAACTAATACTTGCCATAATGCCCCTAAAGCAAAGCCGTAAATAATTGGGCTGAAATCGTACACTGCTTGGAAAGCAACACCGATCCAGCTAGAGGCTGTATTTGCGACTGGACCTACCACAAAGAAGGTCAACGGCACAGTGATCAAAATCGTTACAAACGGAACCACAAACATTTTGACTACGTCAGGTGTGACTTTGCGCATAAACTGCTCAATTTTTGAAGCGACAAAAATCGCTAAAATAATTGGCAATACGCTGTTGAAGTAGCCGCCTGCTGGTAAGGTCAAGGTTAGACCGAAGACTTTGCTCGCTTCAGCCACACTTTCTGCTAAGCCAGGATAGACCATCGCCCCTGCGATCGCTAATGCTGTATAGGTGTTCATCTTGAATTTCTTCGCTGCAGTGACGGCTAAGATCATTGGTAAGTATTGGAACAAACCATCGCCTAAAGTATTCATTACTACATAGATACCATTGGTCGCTTCCATCCCAGTTGCTGCCAGCAACGCCGTGATCCCTTTTAAGATACCGGCTGCCGCTAATGGACCTAAGAACGGTTGGAACAGGCTTGAGATAACATCGATAAAGCGGTCAAACAAGCTGCCTTTTTGCCCGTCGCCTTCATCGATATCAAGACTGCCACCATCGGCTAATCCGCCGACTTTCAACACTTCATCATAAACATCTGGCACATGATTGCCGATAACGACTTGGTATTGTCCGCCTGCTTTGACGACGGTCACGACACCGTCACGTTTTTGCAAATAATCAGTGTCCGCTTTGCTTTCGTCTTTTAAGTGGAACCGTAAGCGAGTCACACAGTGTTTTACAGATGAGACATTTTCTTTGCCACCAACGTGGGCCAAAATGTCTTGCGCTAATTCAGTATATTTTGCCATTTTGATTGCTCCTTTTTTATTGGTCATTTAATAAAAATAAAAAGACCAGACATTTCTACAATAAACAAGCATGAGAGACCCCCTAAAAAAAGAGTGACGGGTTTCCTCATCGAGTATTGTAAGAAAGTGCAGGTCTTGCCAGCCGAACTGTAACGAATCCATTTCCATTCTTAGGTTAATTTTGAGTGAGCAGCTAAGTTACCGATATGCAGAATCAAATACATCAATTCCATATCGTTGACATGCCAGCCCTTTTGTTCAAATAAGTATTCTTTGATCGAATCTGCGGTTTCTTTTTCTTTTGGATAGCTGCTGAAGGCCAAGGCAATCATTGGATTTGCCAATACTGGCTCTTCTTTTTCTTGACTTTGTCGAATTAAATAATAGCGAATGTGGGTCACGAACCGTTGGAAGTAAGAAGAATTCTCATCAAACTCGATGTTCATGCTGTACTTAACGATCCGTAAAATATTGTTCGTCAACTCGGTGTGCTCATAAGCACTTTGATTGGCGCTTTTTTCAATTTGCGCATTGACGAAATGCAAAGTGATAAACGCAGCTTCTTCTTGTGAAAAATCGGGATACAGCTCTTTGCGGATCAACTCGACCGCTTGGACACTGACCGCATATTCCTTGGCATAGATTTTCTTGATTTCCCAATGCATGGGATTGGTCAAAACAATTTCTTGCTTTTGACGACTGATGGCAAACAAGATATGATCCATCAGTGTGAAATAAACATTTGGATTGAAATCGGTTCCAACACTATCCCGAAAAAGACGCACGATTTCATAAATGACGGCCATTTGTTTTTCGTCAGCCTTTGTCATGACTTTCGACATATGTTCCACTGTCAAATCATCTTCTGGATAGTATTTTTTTTCGATTCGCTCAGCTGGAATCGGGTCACCCGGTTTCGTTTGAAAGCCGATCCCTTTTCCCATTAGGATCACTTCAACTTCATCTTCTTTTGAAAGTACAACATTGTTGTTGATCCTCTTGATAATCTTCACGAACGATCCTCCTTGATCAGCATAGCCCGTAAAAACGTTGCATCCTTTGACGTCTATGCAGAAGGTCTTGTATTTTTTTCTTTCTCTGACGTGCCGTTAAGTGACGAGGTGATTGACTGCTCCAGAAAGTGTTGCAGGCTATCGTCAAACCTAGCTGGCAGTTCATTGCGTTTACTTCTCCCCTCCTTTGCTGATCAATGACTGGACCTTACCTTGGAACCGGTTCTTTTTTTAGCTATTAGAAATAATGGAGCAAAAAAAGAAGACCAAAGCAAAAAAGTGTACAACCCAAGAAACTTTGGGTAATCAACGCACTTTTTTCCTCTGGTCTTGCCTGCCGAACAGTAACGAATCCAGTAATGAGAACACTCTCATGTTCCGTTGAGATAATAGTACTCATTCTAAGAAAAAATGTCAACACTTTTTTTGCAAACGTTTTTCTTTTTTCCTTTTCGGCTTTGTTTCACTCTTATTTGAAGTGGATTTTTTACTGATAGTGAGAGATTTTTCTGTATAACCCCTCTGTGACAACTCTTGCAGATTTTATCCAACAGCACACAACAAAAAAAAACCGTAATCTTCGTACATTACGGTCATGGCTAGAAGGATGATGCTTTACAAAAAACGATCAATCACAAAGAATCAAAGAATTGGGGAAGGTCTGGTGCATGACAGACATTCAATGTGACTGACCGCTTTTAGCGATTCATGCGCTTCATGACTTCCACAAACGAAAAGGTGTCTTTGAGAGGGGGAAGCAATCAAATAACCTTTCGATTCTTCAAGATGTTGCTCGATCCTGCGATAAAAACCGCAGAGAGCGAGGAATATGCTGTTCCTATCATAAAGGAAACAGTCACAAGACTTATCATTGAAAGGTCAACGATAAGGTTTCGCAGAAAAGGCAGTACTAGTTTTTAAATGGGTTGATTTCCCAAGGGCCGAATGGTTCAAATTCCATGAAAAACTACCTCCTTTATTATTTGCTATACCTTATTATATTTGATAACATGTTATTAAAATCACATTGTTCAGAAATGCGTCACAATTAAGGAGGTCCCCCATGAAACAGCAAGGCTCTTTAATCAAAAAACTGCGCACAGATCGCAAAATCTCGCAAGCCAAGCTTGCCGAAGGTATTTCCTCACGTACCACCCTTTCTTCATTCGAAAATCGTAAAACAAACCTCTCTTCACAAACCCTGTTTGACTACTTAGACAAAATGAATATTACGGTTCATGAGTTCAGTCTGTTGATCGACAGCGAAGCCACGGATCAGAAACGTCAGCTAGTGCAAGATTTCTATACCCGTTACTATGAGCGAACACTGACTCTCGACTACTTGACTAGCCTGGAAAAACGCTACTTTGAGACACAAAATTTTTTCTATTATTCTTTATATGTCCAAGGATTGCTGCTGCTCAACCGTGAATCATTTCTGATGAATCAAGGAGCTTACACCCAAGAAGTCGAACTGGTAAAGCAATACTTGTTTGATATCGAAACCTGGGGGCGCTTTGAGTTAAATTTATTTTCAAATTTGTTATTTATTTTTGACCAAGAAACGATCAGTTATTACTTAGATCATGGGATCAAAAAAATCCTTCACTACGCCAATGATCCATTTTATGCAAATCTGTTAAGTGTCGTGATCTTAAACGGCTGTGCCTTTGCCAGCGAAAATAAAGATGCCTATCTACTTAACAAGTTTCTGCTTTTGTCTGAACCGCTACCCAATACTCCTCTCTATTTTTATTTAAAAATCCATCAAGTGCTGTATCAGGAAATATACTCGTATTTGCAATCCGCTCAGTTGAACAAAGAGATTCTAAAAAACACCTTAGTCGTTATTGAACAAGCCGGTTACCAGAACCATAAAGACGATCTCCAACAGTTGCTTGCTGCTGTTACCAATCGTGCGATTTAGCCGCTTATTAAATGGGCATTTATGTAATGCTATCTAACAAAAAAAGCTGATCTTCCAACGGAGCTCAGCTTTTTCGTCAATGTCACTCCAACCCGCCCACGAAACAGCCGCTCGAAATGAAGGGGTCAACATTCGACTTGCTTCTTCCATCTGCATGGACCAAGAAAAAACCAGTTAGGTTTTAATCCTAACTGGTTTTGTTTGGCAAAAGCAACGAGCATGCTGCTGCCGATTCATTTGTGTAATTTACTAACCGATTAACGAGATTCTGAAGTCACACCGATGGTTGCCCATGGGTTATGATCGGCGTCAAATGCCCAGGTAAAGTTTGCGACACGATCAGAGATCGGTAATACTTGGTTACGATAAAGTGTTGGAATACCAAACGCTTCTTCCAACATATATTCTTGCCACGCATCAAACGCTTCTTTACGTTTTTCTTCATCAAATGAGTCATTTGAATCGATGGCTGCCAACAATTCTGTATTGCGATCAGACTCATAACGAGTGTAGTTAAAGGCAGAATTTGGTCCCCATAGACCGGTTGGAGACGGGTCGGATCCTGTTCCCCAAGCAGCTAGATAAACATCGATGTCTGGATCATCATTTTTCAACTTGTCGTAGAAGGCTTGGAAGTCGATCAGACGCCCTGTTGAGTACTGAACATCCAAACCGATTTCTTGCCATTGTTGAACATAGTAATCCGCCAATGGTTGGGCAGTTTCTCCACCTGCCATTGAAGCAAAATTGATGGTCAATTTGTTGCCATCTGGATCTTCACGGAAGCCGTCGCCATCTACGTCGATAAAGCCTGCATCATCTAGTAATTGATTTGCTCTATCTAAATCTAAATGGTATCCTTCAAGCTCTGAGTTGTGCAATGAGCCATAAACTGGCGGGATCAGTGTGCTAGCATTTGAGCGTAAGCCATAATAGAAACGCTCACCAATCGCATCATTGTCTACTGCATAGCCCATTGCTTGACGTAACGCTTTATTTGCCATCTTTGCATCTGGATTGTATTCGACACTATTTGTTTCTTCATTCCAAGTGCCCAATTTGAATCCAAGGTACGTATAGGATTGTTCTGGACGGCCTAAAATTTGGTATCCATCAGTATCCGCATAGGAATCGTAAGTATCAGTAGGCATTTTCAGTGCAAGATCATATTGTTTAGCATTCAATGCTTCATTGATCGATGCGGAAGGAACGCCACGCATTACAATTTTATCTAACGATGGTGTAGCACCGTAATAATGCTCATTCGGAGTATATTCAACCGTCTCTCCTGGAACAATGTTACTCATTTGGTAAGGACCAAAGCCAATTGGGTTGCTACGAACAGGATCACTAGATTCCATATCTGCAACTTCAATGCCTTCAAAGGTATGCTTTGGTAACGCCGAATACCAGACACCACCACCTAGTTGCATCATTCCTGGATGCATTTCTTTAAACTCAACTTCAACAACTTTATCGCTGACAGCGGTAATTCCCGAAATCGTATCTGAATCTCCATTGTGATACTCTTCCATTCCGACCACATTCGTAAAGGTATTATCATAACGGATTCCTGTATAGTCTTTGTGACCAATTACTTCATATGAGAAAATAACGTCTTCGGCTGTGACATCTACCCCGTCTGACCACTTCAAATCATCTCGTAAAGTGATCGTTGCTATGTTATTCTCAATATCTAAATCAAGATCAGCCGCTCCACCATCAACGATTTTAAAATCTGCATCTCTTAAAAAGAGCTGTTCGTGACTTGGTAACATAAAATCATTGTCATAAGTATCTTGATAGAACTCCCATTGGAACAATCCTTGGAATTGAGTATCCATGACGACTGCCACATCCAATGTACCGCCATCCATTACTTCACCATCGTTCACTACTGCCAATGGCATAGTACCGATATCTGATGCTGCAGCGTCTGATGACGACTCTCCTGTATCTGTCGAACCTGTTCCACCTCCGTTACTTTGTCCGCAAGCCCCTAAAACAAGCGCTGCCAATAAAGTAATCATGCCAAACTTCGTTTTCTTCATACTCTTCCTCCTTATTTAAATCCCTTCCTCGTGATTCAGTGATCACTCGATCTTCGAATAAAAAAACCAAGCAAACAGTTTTTTTTATCTTAAAATGGCTTTTTTATTAGAAAATCTGAACGAGATTAACTAAATTATAACAATTTTCGTAAAATTCTTTCTGTCAATAATTTCACCGATTGATGAAATTATTGAAAAAACGGCGATTCTCCTTGATACATCGCCGTTATTTTTATTCGCATTTTCTTAAATTTTTCTTTTTCTCCCTTTTTTGGTTCTCATTTACCTTGTTCTCCCGCTGCTTAAAACTGTCAAAAAATACTTTTTTGTCGCTAAAAGGTGTGATACTATGAAAAAAAGGAGCGTTCAATGAAACTATGGCAGATAAACGAGTTTTCTTACAAACAAAATCGAAACCCTTTGCACCTATCTCACAGCTCTTAACCCAGCGCTTGCTTTTGGCGTATAGCATCGTCTTGATCCTCATTGGCTTGGTTGCTTCCCCTCCTCAAGCTTTGTGGCAAGGCTCGCTGGCAATCTTAAATGCCCCCAGCAATTTGATTTCTGATTATTTTGCGATCGGCAATCTTGGAAGCGCCTTTTTAAACAGTGGCTTATTGACATTGATCAGTATCCTCCTTGCGAAAAAGCAAGGAACGATTATTAGTGGACCAATGATCGCTGCTTTTTTTACCATATCTGGCTTTTCTTTTTTTGGAAAAAACATCTTTAACTCGATTCCCATTCCACTTGGTGTCTATTTATACTCTTACATACAGCAACGCCCCGCTACACAATATTCACTGGTTGCCTTATTTGGCAGTGCCGCCTCGCCGGTCATTAGTTACTTAGCATTCGGTTTAGGGTTGCCTTTACCCGTCGGGATCGCTTTCGGTTATGGCATCGGTCTATTGATCGGTTTGGCGCTCCCTCCTCTAGCAGCACAATTTTTACAATTCCACCAAGGTTTTTCTTTGTATAATATCGGATTTGCTGCTGGCATCATCACTATGTTTTTCACGAGTTTTTTACGCCTGTTCGACTTAGAAGTCTATTCAAACAAACAGTTGACGACGGAGTATCACTATTATCTGACTGGGTTCTTGCTCATTCTTTGTCTTGCTATGTTTCTTATCGGGTATCTTCTAAATCAGCGATCCCTCAAAGGCTTGCCTGAGCTTTTTCAAACGTCAGGGAAATTAATGACGGACTATGTCACGATTTTTTCCCTTGGGGTCACGATGATGAACATGGCGATGATGGGGATGTTGATGCTGTTCTTTGTCTTCTTCTTACAAGGCGAACTATCTGGTCCCCTTTTAGGCGCAATATTGACCGTGATAGGCTTCAGTGCATTCGGGAATCACTGGAGAAATAGTTTGCCTGTCATGGTTGGGGTGGTTTTAGCAACCAAGGTCGGTTTGACCTCTGATGTATCGACCTTCAGTTTATTGCTGACAGCGATCTTCGGCACCAGTCTAGCCCCCATCAGTGGGTATTATGGTCCAGTTGCTGGCGTAATCGCTGGGGTGGTCCATGCAGCCTTGGTCACAAATATCACCTATTTACATGGAGGATTGAACTTATACAATAATGGCTTTTCCAGTGGATTTGTCGCGGCAGCAATGGTACCATTGTTAGATGAATACCAGCAAATCAGAAGGCGGAGAAGAAAATGATTGAAAAAGAACGGGCACGGCGAATCGTCGATGAAGTGGTCACCTACTTTTTGTCCCATGACTGTCAAAAGATAATAAGTGAGATGGCCTTTGAAGCAGAGGGGTTTAAAGCAGTTGTGCAAGGTCAATTTCCAGAGCAGCCCTCTGATTTAGAACATTTTATCGACATGCTCAACACACCAAGAGATAGCACGTTAGAAAATTATTATGTGGAGCTGTTAGGCGGTCATCAAACGATCCATGAAGAAAAAGATTACTATCTATTAGGATTAATGATCGACGAAGCATCCATCATGTACGAGGATGAGCAATTGATCGTTGAATTGTATCGCAAAAAATACAATTGAAAAGCCCTACGCAAAAAACGTTTCTAAGCGGTGACCTTCACCCTTTAGAAACGTTTTTTGTTCGTTTGTCGTGACAAAAATGAAAGTTTATTGATAGATTTTTCACACTACTTTTCAGAAAACCAGCGTTATACTTTCATCATAATAAAAAACGAGGTGACCGATAGATGAAAAAACTTCTGATTGGACTTGCAGCGCTCCTCCTCATAGGGTTCGGCGCATTGCAAGTCGCACAAACCGTCATCATGGGCGGCGACAGCTACTATGTCCAAATCACCACAGATGGTGAAAAGACGACTTCTAAGGATGACAATGGGAATGTCTATACGCAATACCATTACGAATTGCCAGGGTATGATGAGAACGGCAAAAACAAAACCCTTGATTTCAACGGTTTCCAAGAACGACCATTGCGCAAAGAAGCCTATTTGAAGCTTACTTGGAATGAAAAAAAAGGGGTAACTGGCTATGAAGAGGTCAAAGAAAAAGACATCCCAGCCAAAGCATTAACCCAATTAAAAGGAGCGTAACGCAACGATGGAAAAAATTATTCAAGCAAATGAACTGACCAAAGTATACGGAAAAGCCAACGAAAAACAAACCGAAGCCTTAAAAGGTATCAGCTTTGATATTGAAAAAGGCGAATTCATTGGGATCATGGGGGCTTCTGGCTCAGGGAAATCCACCCTACTAAACATTCTTTCAACTTTGGATCATCCGACAAAAGGTGCCATTCGCATCAACAATAGCGATATCACCAAACTAAAAGGCGATGCCTTGGCAGATTTCCGCAGCCGTGAAATCGGCTTTATTTTCCAAGACTTCAATCTATTAGAAAACTTAACGGCTTCAGAAAACATCGCTGTGCCGTTGTCTTTACAAGGAGTCAAACCAAAGATCATCCAACAACGAATCAAACGAGTCGCAGAACGCTTGTCCATCACACATATTCTCGACAAATATCCAGCAGCGATCTCTGGTGGACAAAAGCAACGGGTGGCAGCCGCTCGAGCCTTGATCACGGAACCAACGATCCTTTTCGCGGATGAACCGACAGGTGCCTTGGATTCAAAAAGTGCGAAAGACTTATTGAATATGATGGACGACTTGAATACCAATGACCAAGTGTCGATTTTATTGGTCACTCATGATCCCCTTTCTGCCAGCTATTGCCAACGTATTTTATTTATCAAAGACGGAAAGATCCATCAAGAAGTCAAACGTGAGGATCAAAGCCGCGAAGCGTTTTACCGCCAGATCCTTGTCATTCTAGGAAACTTGGAACAATAAGGAGGAAGAACACATGCTTTGGAAACTATCACTTACCGGGATCAAAGCTCGGTTGAAGGATTATATCGTCCTCTTTTCTGGTTTAGTCATGGCTTCAGCCATCTTTTATATGTTCGAATCAATGGCGAGCAATGAAGCCTTTTTAAAAAGCAACTCGATCATCAGTATGGTGGTCTTCGTCTTTCGTTTTGGCTCGGTCCTCTTAGGGATCATTACCTTTGCCTACATCTTATATGCCAATTCTTTCTTGATGGCGATGCGCCAAAAGGATTATGCCATGTTTATGATGTTAGGAGCCAAAGGACGAAAGATCGCCCAAATGATTTTTATCGAAACCTTTATGGTAGGTATCGTTGCCACCGCCGTCGGCTCTATCTTAGGGATCGGCTTAGCAAGTGGTGTCAATACTTTGCTAGTCAATCAATTAAACTTGCAGATCACCCATTATGCAGCATTTAGTCCAGAAGCATTGATCGTAACCGTCGTCTTCTTCTCGGTTCTCTTTTTGATTGCTGCCATCTTCAATGCATGGGCAATTGCCAAAAAATCGATTTTAGCATTATTACGAGAAACAAGCACGCCGGCACAAGTCAAACAACGGCCATTCTTGCTCTTCTTGCAAACCATTTTAGGACTTTGTTCCTTAGCCATCGGCTATTATATGATGAGCGATTTGATGACCTTCCAATTGATCGGGATCGGCATCGCCCTTGTCACGATCGTTCTTGGCACATACCTAGTCTTTCGTTCGGTGATCATCGCTCTTTTATCCCTATTAAAGAAGAACGATACGATCGCGTTGAAAAAGTTAAACAATTTCACCTTGTCACAATTAAGCTTTCGGATTCGTGAGTATACCCAGATGCTTTCGATGGTGGCGATGCTTTTTGCTCTAGCATTAGGTGCCTTAACGGTTGGTCTTGGCTTTAAAAACGAGATCCCTATCTTGGCAAAAACTGTTGCCCCTTATGATTTGTATTTGAACAATGCCCAAAACGCCTCTGACGAAAAAGTCAATGCGTTAAACCCGACCCTTGATGTGACCTACAGCATGAAAGAAACAGATGACACCATTTATTACGTGAAGGAACAATTCAACGAAAACAACTTGCTCAGCTCCAGTATGGATCAGTTGAGTGTCGATGTCACTTACAACAAGCTGACTGGCGATCAATTAGCTTCTGATGTGACCGCCCAAGACCAATTGCGTAGCTACCTCTTACCAGAACAACGAGGTAAGGAGATCCAAGTCGTCGATCAAACCGCTTTTGGTGCGGTCAATGCATCGGAAACCAGCTTGCGAATGGTACAAGTCAAAGACTTCCAAGCAAGCTACGATGGGCTGCGTGATTTGGCGCAAGCAAATCAAGACGCAAATTCTTCAGAAACCGCCGATATGAATTTCTCACAACGGGTCTTCGCCTACGACAGCTATAATGGGATTTTCTCTGGTTTTGAATTTATGGGCTTCTTCCTGGGTATCGCCTTCTTGACGATGTTAGCTAGCTGCCTGATGTTCAAAATTCTTTCGGGGGCAAACAGCGACATCCAACGTTACACGATGTTGAAAAAAATCGGTACCCGCACGCGTTTACTGAAAAGCTCGATCCGCAAAGAGATCGGCGTGCTCTTCCTAGTTCCTGGTATCTTAGGAATGATCCATGTCTTGTTCGGTCTAAAAATGTTCACCACCTTGATGATCGATCCGTACCATGACCTATGGCTACCTTTTGGCATCTTTATCGCCCTCTACGCCATTTATTACGTGGTGACCATTGGGTTATACACCAATATTGTTTTAAACCAAAAGAAAAAATAACAATCACTCTCTGAATTGCTCAACGCAAAGAGACCATCAAGCCATAAAGGGCATGATGGTCTCTTTCATTTTTTCTTTTTTTCTCGGACAAAGGAAAGTAATCTTAGGGTTTGACCCCTAGATGCATCGCCGCCGCACCTCCTGCATAGCTTTTGACTTGCAACACATCAAAGCCAGCTGCCTGAAATTCTCGTTTCAATGCCTCCTTGTCAGGAAAATCCCGTGCAGACTCCTGCAGCCAGGAGTATTCTTGATAGCTTTTGGCGAACAGTTTGCCAAATAACGGCATGACATGGTGAAAATAAAAAGTAAACAGTTGCCGCCAGCCGATCAGTGTGGGCTGTGATGTTTCGAGACAAACGATTTTCCCGCCTGGGCGCAACACCCGATGGATCTCTGCCAAGACTTGTTGGCGATCCGCGACATTTCTCAACCCGAACCCGATCGTCACATAATCAAAGTGCTCGTCTGGAAAGCTTAATGCCATCGCATTGCCAGTCTGCCACTGGATCTGCGTTTGTTGCTTTTTCTGGGCCTTTTCTTTGGCAACCGTTAACATTTCTTCGCTAAAATCAACGCCGGTCACTTGCCCCGTCGGACCGACCGCTTCATTCAATGCAAACGCCCAATCCCCGGTACCGCAGCATAAATCTAATATCTCCGCACCCATTGGTACTGCCATTCGTTTCATGGTATCCTTGCGCCACCGTTTGTGCAGCTGAAAGGAGATAATACCGTTCATTCGATCATAACGGGAAGCGATCGATTCAAATACATCATGTACTTTGGTTTCTTTGGCTGTTGTTGCCATTGCGGCACGTCCTTTCTTTGTTCCCTTCGTTTTGCTGTTGCTTCACGTGCTTCTGCTTTTTAGTCTAGCACGAAAAAACCTGCGGAACAAAAACCCTGCTTTCTCCTTTTCCTTCAGTCATTTCCCCACCAAAAAACAGCCTTTCCTACATAGATCCCCACGTTGTTGACCAAGGCAATTCGGTCAGCAACAAGCGGATCCAGCAGTGAAAGACTGTTCTTTTAGCTTTTAAAACAGGTTATTCACGTTTAATCGATGAAGTCCCAGATATTGTTCCAATAAGAAACACGGTCTGCGCCATTTTCGTCTTTGTAGCGCACAGAGATCAGATTACGGATGTCATGGACAGGAATATCAAGGGTGACAGAATCCGTGACGGGTCTTTGCTGCACGTTGTATGTTCGATAAAAGGTGCCATCCATATAGACGTCAAAGGTACTAAGATTGGAATAAAAAATCTGCAGCTGATTGTTATGAACAGCAAGGTTGATCAACTCACCAGTGACCGCGCGTGTACCTGTCTGCAGTGTGAGACTGTCTTCCCCTACCAGGATGTTTTCCGTCTCTGGCTGATTCCCCGAAACTCTACCGTTGATCGTTACTGGGGTCAGACCGTTCCCAGCAGCTGATTGTTCATCCACCCGAGCAGTCAAGTTCCATTCTATGCGATCTCCAGGTGCGATCGGGCGTTCTAAGTGGATCGTGATACGATCGCCAGAAAGACTAGCCGAGGCGACATTGTCTTGATACACGAGCGCATCGACATTTAAGAACGTCAATAAATTCGGCGAGATATCTAGCGTCACGACAGCATTTTCAATATCGTCTTTCCCAGAATTTCGCGCATCGTTGCTTTCTACGATCGTCCGCAAGATCATTTGATTGCCGACGGTGATAATCGGATTGCCTTCTTCATCACGATCAAAGCTTTGCGGTACTCGTAACGTAATCGATGGGTCAGAAGGTCGAATACTGTTGACTTCAAAGGAGAGCGCTGGTGGGAAACGATCATCGCCAATGGCATCACGATACCCTAAATAGTCCTCGTAATCGCTGGCGGACGGATTCGTACTCCCCAACTGTCCATTTGGTTCCGTCGTGGTCGTATCTGGTAACGTTCCTACGAAATCGTCGTAACGATCATTTGCGAAATCTTTTGCGTAAAATTCGATATACACATCCTCTTCAGGATCAAGGCGACGAGGCAATTGATACTGCCATGGCACGGAGTTGCCCTCTTCGGCATCAAGCGTAATGACATATGGGTCGCCTGAAGCATCACGGATCAATCCTTGTGCGGTACTCGCATAAATGGCGACGCGCTCTTTTGGCTGGTCGTCTTGCGGAGAATGAAAATCCATGATCCCCGAAACTGTTGTCGTCCGTTCATTAAAGACCTGATCCTCTGCCACTTGCAGACCAGTCGGTGGTCGTACATCCACGACGACCGCATCAGGCAAAGCGGCAATACTCTCTTCTGTTGCATGAATGAAAATCGAATCGTCAACATCCTCCATTCTGGGGTCTAATCCTCGGTGGGCACGCAGCACTTCAAAACGTTGACCTGTCTTGAAAAAGTCGTCCCGCGTCCATGCGATCACACCATTATGCACCTCACCAAAAACATCGACAGTTGATTTGGAGG
The DNA here is from genome assembly GCF_051711285.1 of Enterococcus sp. DIV0213h. Taxonomy (NCBI): domain Bacteria; kingdom Bacillati; phylum Bacillota; class Bacilli; order Lactobacillales; family Enterococcaceae; genus Enterococcus; species Enterococcus sp. DIV0213h. The sequence goes on along the minus strand of NZ_JBIOMH010000001.1, from coordinate 1,464,855 downwards.
AAAGCCATTGCGTTTCAAGCTGGTTGCCTGCTTCGTCCTTCAAAGCAACTTCCACCCAGACCTCATCATCCCAAGCATCGCGAATCGCCCCCGTGTATTCATACGGAACGACCGCTTTGGCATAAAAGGTTTTGTCGGCATTGGTCGGGGTCACTAAGTGCTGGATCATTGGCGGATAATTATTGGCAGAAAATCGCGTGTAGGCATTCCCGCCCCTAAAAGTCGTACTGTTGAACTCATTTGAAAAAGGCTCTCCCGGCTGCGGACTAACGATTTGTGCAAAATTGACATTGCCTAGTTGATAGCTCAATGGATTCCAGAAATTGTCTGGATCACCATCTAGATTCACGTCGTTACGTTTTTCCCATACCGCTAGTCCGACACGATTAGACGTAAAGGTACTATTGCGATTTGAGTTTGAGAACGCTTGTCCGCCATTGGGTCGATTGTTTCGAAAGTCATAAAAAAGTGGTTCATCAATCACAAAATTGCTTCTTGCGACCGAACTGATTATTCCGTTATTTGCGCCTAGGGTCCGACCTTCCATTCGAAAGGTCGCGTCTTTTCCAGCTAAGAACTCGGCTTCTCCGCCTTGCATCCAAACAGCAGGACCACGATGTGCATAGATGTGGATTCGACTGTTCTCTCCTTGTGCATGAAAGACCGAAGTTCCACTGCCATCAAGAGGAAATTGAATGCCTTGCCGACCAGCCGTGTCTGCACCATTACTGGCAGTAATGGTAGAATCGGCTGACGGATCAAATTCTCGTTCTTCATCATTGTACTGATCAAATACGGCAAAACCTGTTTCATCAATATAGATGCCATCATCTGCCGCAGTCCTGGTGCCTGCATGGTTAAAGATATTCAACTGACCGGCTGACTCCACATAGAATTCGTTGTTCCGCCCGTACATCCGCACTGCAGCCGCATTTCCGTGGTATTTGACGATATTCATTCTCCCTTGGTCGGCAAGCACAAAGGTCTGTTCCCCGACTAAGCGAAACCGCATCACTGAACCATACTCATGATGTTGACCTTCGCCAAACAAATTAAATTGCGACCCTTCCCCAGTTACCGTCACATTGCCGCCGAGTTTGGTGGTCGCTCCCGCTTTAGAGATTTGATTGACAAAAGCAGTGGTTCCTTTCGGTACACCATTCGTGGGACTGGGGGCTCTAGAATACGAGTTTACGACCGCCCCACCAGAAATAATCGTACGAGAAAACTTATTTTGCGTCTCATCCCGCCGTCCAATCAAGGAAATGATTGCGCCGTTTGCTCCCGCTAAGTCCATTTGTGACGAAGCATTTAAGACGGTACCTTCTCCATCGACTTCAAAAATCACCTCGTTAGTACGTCCTTCAAGATTTGCCCAAATTGCTTGGCTCTGGACACTGTAGAGGTCTACTTTAGAACCCTTATTGACTCGAAACGAGGTTGAAATATTATTGTTATCTGGTCGAAGCCGAAAAATCGGCCGAGTATTTGAGATCTTGACATCCGCCTCATCCGTGATCAAGACACTTTTGACATTAAAGCTGCCAGTATCTGAACTGTTGCCTGCGGCTGGATTCCTGTGAGCCACCCAATGGAACGTTCCGCGAATCTCGAGATTTCCTTGTTGCAAATAAAGGAAATTATTGCCCGTACTTCCCTCTAGCACACCACTTTTTGCCTCGATATTTTCTATTTTGACCGTCCAAAAAGCTGAAGCTGCCAAGGATTGTTGATAGATCAACGCGTTTAATCCTAGATTGTTTCCCTGAAAATCGATCGTCATATTTTTTAACTCAAAGACTGCTGGCAGACGATCATGGGTAGTCGTCAGTTCAAAGAAACGTCCAGTAGGATTCCAGCCATAGTTTGGTGTCCCGTTCGTGTTGAAACGCTTCGGTGTGGTTAAGGTAAAGCCATTCCCATCGATGGACACCGACCGATTCAACGCAGCTAATCGATTGTTGGCCTCATTCGTATAATCAGCGGTAATGTCTGCGAGAAACACGATTTCAGAGATCGATGAATCACTAAAAGCAGCCCGCAGCTCTTGATAGTCCGAAACTTCGGCACGCTCTCCTTGCGTCGCCCGTTCTGAAAGCAGTTCGACTGCCGCTGACTCATTGGTTTCCTGCTGCTGAACGTCAAGCAAGGCTGCTTCTTCTACAGCCTTGTCGGCTTCCAATCGCAAGGTTTGTCGTTCTTCGAGAGAAGGCGGAGCGATTTTTTGCAGCGTCCGATTTCCCCGCTTAAGGACAAATTCGATGGCGTCTTCTTCTCCTAAAGTGACTGGTAATGCCAAGGACAACGTTTCTTCCGTAGGCGCCACTTCGATTTCCACACCATAAACACCCTCTTGTTCAGCTGGATGCAAGGTCGCTTCTTCCAGCTCAAGCATTTCAAACATTTCTAATGACACCAGCGCTTCATGATTTGCCATCAAGAAAAGCGTCTCGCCTGCGGCTTGTTCCGATTCGATCGTCAATACATATTGTCCTGTTTCTGGGTCAAAGTGACCGGACACTTCATAAGAATTGCCACCATTGATAGCAAAGACCGCATACAAGACAGAAATAACGATAAAGACCCCTAATGCAGCGACAGCCAGTTTGATTTTCGAGACAGTCGCTAGAACAGTAAATGATTTCATCTAGGCACCCCTTTCCTTTGATTACTCCAACAGTTCTTGTCCCGTTTCAAAGCTCGATAGATAATACAGCTTGATAACGATACTTGCCGAAAACGCATCTGCTCCTGACGTATTGTTTCCTTGCCGGTATTCGACTGATTCAACTTTTAAAAAGCGATTCAGGTTTTCCATCCGATCAATAAAACGCACGATTCCTTCATTCGTGTCACTCAGGAGATCAAAGCCGATCCTTGTGACCCGAAATTGTGTGGCTAAAGGATTGTCACCAGTCTGATCCGCCATTTGTTCTGGTGTAGGATAAAGCATCTCCTCATTAAAGGTCGATTGCAAAATCGTGATCGGCAATTCCGTTTCAAGAGCAGCGAGATCAGTAAAATAAGACTCGATCGCCATGCCATTGGGAATGATCGGCACCTCATTGACCGTCTCTGATGAAAGAAGGTCTGGTTCCCCTTGCAGGTAGACTAGCTGTTCTTGAATGTCGCGGATCTCAGCTTCGATCCCAGCTAATTCCTGAGCCAATTCGATCCCTTCGGCACGTTTGGGGTTCAGTAAAAATAGCCAAAATATGAGTACGGAGGTAGCGAGAACTAGTGCAATCACCGCGGAGATGATGATGTGTTTTTTGGAGAAAAAGACTCTAGTCATCCGCTTCCACCTCGCTTTCTTCTTCGCTGTCTTCACTGATCACTTGTGGTGCATCGATTCGTGAGAGATAGACAGTGATGCGCCCATCTTGCGGCGTTGAACTATGAGAGAAGGATTGATAGGTCACATGATGTACCCAATCGATTGCTTCAAAAGCTGATTTGAGGCGAATCAGACTTTCATAAACATCCCCTTGGACCGCCAAGTTCACCGAAGGAAACAATGGCGTGCCGTCTTGGGCTGTTTCGGACGTTCCCGCATCGCTATTTAGCAGCAAATTATACGAATTGATGGTCACATCGATCCCTGATGCCACTTCCTCAAAGGTTTCCATAATAGGCGCTGTGAAATATTTCTCTTGCTTTTGCAGGGCGATGAATTCTTGTAGGTCTTGAGATTTTGACGCCAGCATCTCTTCTAACTGGCGCTGAAAGACGATACGCTCTGCTTGACTAGACATGATATTGCTTTGATTATTGGTGACCAAACGTTGATAATACCAAAAGCCTAACCCGCAAACCCCAACGACAACTAACGAAAGGAGAAGCGACACCGAAAGAATGACTTCAAACGCCCGATTACGAATAAACTTATTAGGCAATAGATTGATGTTCATAGTTACACCTCTTTCGTCGCTAATCCCGCAGCCAAGACATAGCGGTCGGGAATTTTTTTCTTGCTGGTTTCACTTACTTTTGCAGAAATCATTTTGACTGGCAAAGAAGACACGTCATGAAATATTTCTTGGACTTCTTTGCGCAGCATTGGATGACCGCCGACTAAGTAGATTTTTTTCAATTCACAATCAGGCGAGATTTCCTGATAATAGTAAGCAATGACCGAATTCAGGGTTTCTGCCAACCCTTCCAGTGCTTGGATCTCCGCGCTTTCCCTAAAGTTCACTTGCACAGATTGGGCTTTTTCAATATATTTCCAATTGGCTTGATTATAATCTTCATACTGCAAGTATGTCGGCACCAATTCTTCAAAAAAGGTAATATTGGCGATGCCAGCATCTAACTCGACCAGCACGAAATTTTCACTCCAGTTGATCTGTCGCTGAAACATACGACTATACGCCAGAAAACTGCAATCGACGCCCATCAGCTGATGGCCGCCTTTTTTCAATGTGTCGCCGAGTTGAATCAAAATCGGCTCGGATGTGACCACGACTGGCACATTGCCATTGATGGTAAACCGATTCCGCTGGATGACCACAGCTTGCGGCTCTGCTTTTTCTTCCTTCTTGCTGGCCCTTTTCTTTTTCTCTTTTGGCACTTTTTGCTTGTTGCCTTTGCCTAGGATCAGCAAATCAAAAATCGGGTTTTCAAAAGGCAAGGAGATGGACTCCCCCAATTCAAAATACAAGTACTCGCGAATCTCTTTTTCCGAGTTCATCTTGCCGATAGGTATCTGTTTGATCAGCAGACGAGAATTCAGCGCCGTGATCACCACACTCATCGTGCGTAATCCCAAGCGTTTGGCGATCTCATTGAAGGCGGCTTCAAGACTATCAGGATTGCGCAGCTTATCATCTTTAAAAATCGTACCATTCACGACCAGCTCGCCGTATTTGAGACGGTCACCTTTTTTGGTACAGTAACGGATGCAGTTTTTTTGGATGTCGATCCCAACTAAGCGGGGAATTGTTTTTTTGCCAAACATACGAGGACCTGCTTTCTTCTTGTTGGTTTTTATGAAGGAACCAACGTTATTTCTATGTACAACGCTTGCTTAGCAAATCAAGCAAACGCCAAGGTCAGCAACCCGATTCAAAGGAACCAGCCGCTGCCAAGATAAACCATGCCAGTAGCAATGGCGATAAAGGGACCAAAAGCAATGTAGCGGCTTTTGACTTTGCCCCGTAGCATTTGGATCACGTAAAAGATCACTGCCAAGCAAGAAGCGACAAATAAAACGGTCAAGACTTGCACTGGGCCGATATACACGCCTAAGACGGCAAATAATTTGATATCGCCGCCACCCATGCCTTTTTTACTGAGCTCCGCTAAGAGATACAATGGCAAGAAGCCAGCAAAGAAGCCAACGAGCCAATACCACCAAAATTCATTTTGCGGTTGGATCAACCGTAAACCGATCCCTCCGGCGAAAAAAGGGGCTAACACTTTATTGGGGATCAGCTGATAGAAGATGTCGCTGGCAGAAATAATGGCTAATAAGGCTAATAAACACCAAGCGGCAATCACTTCAGCAGTGCCCCAAAACAGCAAGGTCGTACCCGTAAATAGCATGCCGATCAACACTTCATAAAGAAAAGCAATCAACGGGATCTTTTTTTGACACTTGCGGCACTTGCCTTTTAAAATAAGGTATGATAAAACTGGAATGAGGTCCCTTGCACCTAATGTCTGTTGGCAGTCATCACAGTGCGAGCGAGTCAGCAGGGATTCCTTTTTGGGAACCCGCCAACCAACCACTAGGAAAAAAGAACCTAGACACATTCCTATGATGAAAAGATAACCAATGATTAGGCCCATTGGGATCTGTTGCAAAATTTCGTTCATAAAAAACTCCTTTTTTCCTGGGGGTTGAGTTGCCGTACACCTTAGGTCAGGTTAGTGACTTAAGGTGTTTTTAGTTTCTTTAGTCATCTGACTCTGATGGAAAGACCTGATCTCTTGTTAGACCAGTGATAAAGGCTTGGTCTACAGGCGCATCAGACTCTCCAATTTCAGCATTTCCTTTTTGACCGGCTCTTAAAATTCCAGCAGGAATATATACTCTCAATGAACCATCATCAGTGATGGAAAACTCCACATTATTTGGCGAATGCGAAGTTCCTGGTGTACCATCTGTATTCGGAGTACCAACCCAAGAATTACTATTAAGTAATCCATCGTCCATTACATCTTGTAAGGTAAATTCCAAAATTGAATCCGCTGTTCCATCATTCAAATTACTATTAGTTGATTGGTAGAGTACTGCTGCTGAGAAAGCTTGCTGAATATCAGAAACTGCTGCATCTTCACGAGCATTTTGAATCACGTTGCCGATCGCGATAACCCCGATCCCAGCGATGATCGCTAAGATAACGACTACTGCAAGCAACTCGACCAAGGAGAGGCCGCGCTCGTCTTTCAATAATTTATTCAATCGATTGTCTGTTGTTTCTTCTGCTAAAATTGCATCAATCATAGTTTGTTTACTCCTCCTGTTTCTTCCATATATATTAAACAAGCCGTCTAGGTGGCTTGATAATACCAAAATCATTACCCCTGAATCGCACCGAATAAATCGAACATCGGAATCATGATCGCCGCAACGATCAAGCCAACGATCACACAGATTATCAAGATGACAATCGGTTCCATGATCGTCTTCAGTCGCTTACTGGTTTCATCAACTTCTTTTTGATAGATGATACTCAATCGTTTCAGCATGTCCTCTAGGGAACCAGTACTTTCGCCAATCTCGACCATCTGGGTCACTAACATCGGAACCATCATGTTGCCGCGAAAGACATCGCTCATCTTGCCACCTTCTTCAATTTGAAAGGTACAATTATCGATGATTCGCTTGATGTATTTATTGGAAACGACATCCCGACTCATATTCAAGGCAGTCACCATACCGACGGAGCTGCTGAGCAGTGTCGACATGGTTGTCATAAATAATGAAAAACTATTTTTGGTGATCATATCGCCAATCAGCGGAATGCGTAATAGAAAACTTTGAAAAGCGAAATCGAAGGTTGGATTGCGTCGCGCGATCCACAGTCCGACGAAAAATCCGACGATCAAGACGGCTAAAACCCACCCTCTGGTCTGAAGGAATTCGCTGATCGCCATCGTTGCGACGGTGATCGTCGGCAGATCGGCATCAAATCCTTCAAATACTTCCACGAACATCGGAACGATCATCACCAATAAAATGATTCCTACGATAAAGGTTAAAATCACTAAAATAATCGGATAGACCATCGCGGTGACGATCCCACTGCGGTTTTCGGCGCTTTTTTCATAGTAATCCGCCATATCCGTTAAGTTTCCTTCCAGTGTTCCAGACATCTCGGAAACAGCGATGACACTGGTCAAAAGTGTCGGAAAGGCATTGGGATGATCTTTGTAAGCTTCTGAGAGCGGGCGTCCGCCGTCAATCTCATCCCGAACTTCACCGAGAATTCTCTTGAAATTTGGGTTTTTTTGCTGTTCTTCCAGCATTCGTGAAGCATCAACGATCGTGATCCCCGAAGCGATCAATGTCGAAAACTGGCGCAAATACCCTACCAGCAGTTTTAACGAAACTTTTGTAAAGAGTTGAATCTCTTTATTCGCCAAGGTTTCTGGCTGTTCGATCAAGCTGCTGACTTTGATGTGCTTTTGGCGCAGTTTTTGGCGGGCTTCGACGGAGGAATTGGCACGTAAGCTGCCAGAAAACGTTTCGCCACGGACATTGGTGCCTTGATAGGCAAAGAGTGCCATCGGCTATTCGCCCCCTTCCTCCATTAAGTTATCTGCCACATCGGCATCGACCCGTTCCGCAGCAACCAGTTCTTCTAAAGAAGCGCTCATGGTATGCATGCCTTCGTTTTTTCCCATCTGCAGCATATTATGGATCTGGTGGGTTTTCCCTTGACGGATCAAGCTGGCGATCCCTCGGGTATTGAGCATCATCTCAGTTGCTGCTACCCGTCCGTTGCCATCGATCGTGGGCAGCAAGCGTTGGGACAAGATCCCTAGTAATGCGCCAGCAAGCTGTGTGCGAATCTGAGTCTGCTGATCGGCAGGAAAGACATCGACGATCCGTTCAATGGTCGCAGGGGCACTTGACGTATGCAAGGTTCCTAATACCAAGTGTCCCGTTTCCGCTGCCGTCAAGGCAATTGAGATCGTTTCAAAATCCCGCAGCTCCCCTACTAAGATGACGTCTGGATCTTGCCGCAGGGCTGCTCGTAAGCCATTGCCAAAGGACATGGTGTCGCTGCCGACTTCCCGCTGGGCAACGATGCTTTTTTTGTGGTTATGGATGTACTCGATCGGGTCTTCCAACGTCAAAATATGCGTCTTTTTGGTGTCATTCAAATAGTCCAGCATCGCAGCAAGTGTCGTTGATTTCCCTGAACCGGTCGGCCCTGTAACTAAGAACAAGCCTTGGCTTTTATGGATCAGGGTCCGCAAGACGGTCGGCATACCGAGTTTGCTTAATTTCGGGATCTCGATGGGGATCTGCCGCAAGGCGATCGAAACGGTATCTTTTTGACGGAAAATATTGACCCGAAAGCGGCAGATGTCGCCTAATTCGTAGGCCAAATCGGTTTCGCCTTTTTCCTTGAATTCCTCCCATTGCCGTTGGTTGCAAAGGATTTCGGCAATGGCTTCGATGTCCTTGGTGTCGATGGTCGGGACCCCTTCGATCGGTAGCAAGTCGCCGTGGCGACGAAAAATCGGCGGTACGCCTTCGACTAAATGGATATCTGATGCTTTTTGTTCCACAGCGATCATCAGCCAATGATCGATCCGCTCTTTAGGTGACATGGCAGCAAACTGCGCAGCTTCGTTGCGATTGACGCCCTGTGTACTGCTGGCAGTCGTCGTTTTTGTTGCTGCTTGCCGTTCTGCTTTTTGAATGATCTCCCGCGTTGAGACAGATCGGTCTTGATCGCTCTGGCGATTGCGGGCACGTTTTTTTTCTCTCAGTTCACGATTTTCACGGATGCGGGTACGGGTCGGAGCTGTTTTTTCTCTCGTCGCCCTTTTGGTTGCTCGCTCTTGTGTTGCCACTCTCGTTTGATCCATTAAACCAGCCCCTTTCTATGTGCATTTCCCTTTAAAACAATGTATGTAGTTCTTCGGTGATCCCTAGATCACCGATAAATCAATCCGTGCCTCACTCTTCTGCGGCGACCACCTTCAAGACTTCTTCGATGGTGGAAAAGCCTTGTTGCACTTTGTCTAACCCATCATCCAACAAAAAGCGCATCTTTCGTTCCTGAACATAATCCATCAGCTGGTCGTTGGTCGCTTTGTTCGTGATCATACGGCGCAGCTTGGCATCGATCGTCAACAGCTCTTGGACGGCCATTCGCCCTTTGAATCCTGTATTGCCACACTTTGGACAGCCCACAGGCTGTGCCAGTTCCGTAACCGTGATGCCATAGGATTCAAATAACTGCTTGTCCTTGTCGCTGGCTGGTCCCACTGTCTTACAAGAAGAACAAAGGGTTCGGACGAGCCGTTGAGCTAAGATGCCTTCTAACGCATTGGCGACCAGAAACGGTTCTACCCCCATATCGACTAAGCGATTGATGGTACTGACGGAATCGTTGGTATGAAGGGTGGATAATACCAAGTGTCCAGTCATGGAAGCCCGAATCGCAATCTCCGCCGTTTCGCCATCCCGAATCTCTCCCACCATCACGACATTGGGGTCTTGCCGCAAGATCGACCGTAACCCAGCGGAAAAGGTTAAACCGACGTTGCTGTTAACTGCCACTTGGTTGATACCTTGCAGCTGAAACTCTACTGGGTCTTCGACGGTGATAATATTGATCTCGGGCGTGTTCAACTCTTGCAGCGCCGCATACAAGGAAGATGATTTCCCTGATCCTGTCGGCCCAGTGACAAGAATGATCCCGTGGGGTTTATGCAAAATCGCTTTAAAGGTTGCCAATACATTCGGTTCAAAGCGAAACTCATCTAGGCGTCGAATGCCACTGGAGCGATCCAGCACCCGAATCACGACTTTCTCCCCATGAATGACAGGTAAAACCGAGACCCGCAAATCAACCACGTTGCCCCCGTTACGAATCATTGCCCGACCATCTTGTGGCACACGTGTTTCGGTGATATCCAAGGAGGAAATGATTTTCAGTCGTGAAGTAACCCCAGTCTGAATACTCTTAGGCAAGTTTTCATGGGTACGAAGCTCCCCATCGACCCGTAAGCGGACGACTAATCCTTTTTCTTGGGGATCGAAATGGATATCACTGGCGCCCCGATCCACCGCATCTTGCAGCAGGGTATTGACCAATTTGACGATCGGCGAATCATCTAATTTTGAGTCGCCTTCTGGATCGACGGTTTCAACGAGAGAGTCGTTCAAACCATCCAAACTGATCTCAGAAGGGTAATCGCGAACGATCAGTTGTTGGATATCGGCATTGTGGGCTTTTTGCGGACGAATCAATAACCCAGTGATCAAACGCATTTCATTGATCGCCGCATAATCCCCAGGGTTTGCCATCGCAACGGTCAAACGATTGCCTTTTTTCTCTAACGGAAAGACGCTGTGCTGTTTGGCAAACGAGCGGGGGATCAGGGACAAAACCTCTGAGCTGATCTCTAAGTCAAACAGGTTGCCCGTTTGTGTTTTCTCAGCGGTGGTTGAACTTGGACTACTCTCTGACTTTTTGAGAGGCCTTCTAGGTTTTCTACGTGGCGTTCTTTCACTTGATTGCGGCAACTGGCGCCCTCCTTTCAATAATCGAGTTTGTTGATATAGTCAAACATTCGTGTAACGGTTAAATATGCTTCATCATCAGACCACATGTTTCGATCCAAAAAACTTCTGAGGACCGTTACCTCCCCCGGTTGCGCCTGGCTTTCAAAGTCGCGGACGCGATAATTGACGCCTAATTGTTGCAGTTGATTTTCCAGTTCCACCTGGTCATCCATATAGTAAGGTACGAGAACGACCGTCCCTTCAAGACGACGGTTATGAGCCCCTGTTGCTAAAAACGTCGGGTCAAATAATGCCAAATCTGGCAGGATTTCCATGACAAAGGTCGACTCTCTATCCACAGCTAAATGAAAGGGTTCAACGCCTGTATGACCCAAGATCAGCTGGGCACCATTTTTTAAGGTGATTTGATTCCAATACGCTGGATCTTCATAGTAAGAATCAAAAACCGCTGAGCTGCCTGCTTCTGCTAATGCCAGTCTTCGAGCAGTCTTCGGCGCATCGATAAATGAAAGCCCGTGAACCTCCATCATGGTATTGCTGCCATCCAATGTGATTCTTGACGGGTCATGAGGCACTGTGAATTGATTTTGATTCTGAAAATACGAGAAATCATCGATCGTTCCACCACTAGGCATCATCGTATTCGTCAGCATAAAATCACCATAAACAGTAATCCTTCGTTCCGTATCTTCGGTACTATGCACGATCGAGCCTTCCGTGACTGGCCCTGCATAAAAATTGCTGCTCGTCAGAACCATCGACGGCTTCATAAACGTCAAACTACCATCTGCAGCAGGGTTTTGTTTCGTGGCTTCTCGATGATAGAAATTAAAATAATTGCTATTTAATTCGCCTAATCCAGAGCCCGCATCTGGTGAATTTGCAGAAACATTCAGATGACCTTCAGCAAAGAGAACTCCTTCTTGCTCAACTCTCGAAGCCGAACTATTGGTATTGTTGATCCAAAGGTTTCCAGCAGAAATATCCGTATAGGCTTGTGATAAGACCAAGCGGCTGCCAGCTCGACTGCCCAAATCGATATACATTCCTAGACCCGCTTGCAAGAAGACGTCTTTGATCAAGTTCAACCCGTTGCTAGGCTGCCCGCCGTCATTCTGGATCGCAAGCAGACTTTTTGCCGAAAACTGCCCGCTTCCCTGTCCTTCCATCTGGATCCCATGATTAAAGAAAAAGGAACCATCGAAATGCAGCCAGTTAAGAATCGGCTTTGTTCGAAAATCTAAAAATCTGCCGTCTTGAAAATCTTGCAGGACATTGTTGGCAAACCCGAATTGCAAGAAGTCATCCGATTCAAAGGCGAGATAATCAAATGATGGGCGTACGCGCTGGAAATCGGCGACTTCGAATAATTTTCGAACCCAAGTATCGGCGGATACCGCTTGTCCTACTGTAGAGGGTAAGTAATAGGGATAAAAAATGTTTCGCCAAATATCCAGCTGTGTTTGTCTTTGTTCGAGGTCTTCTTCTTCAAGCTGCATTTCATAGATATATTCGGCAGAAGCTGTATGTACTCGCGGCTGTCCCTCAGCCAGTTGCGTCTGATCCGTGACTTGTGATTGAATTTGAATAATGATTTGAAGATTGGTTTTATCTGGCAGCATCGAGGCTGCTTGGATCCATCCTTGCTCCCCACCAGATTTCGTCATTACATAAGGGGCGATCTCATTATATTCATAGTCAACGATAGAGGAGGTAAAAGAAAATTTATTATCGATGGTCTCATTCACATCGACTTCGTCCAGCACAGATCTCAATTCGTTATCCAGATTGTCTTGCCAGTCATTATTATTAGAATAGAAGCCGCCATTCTGCATGGTTCGAGTGATTAAATCATCTATTCTCAGTTTTAGGTCTTGAGAAGCGAGTTGAAAGGAATATTCGTGTACATCTTCCACGCGACGGAAGCTATCTACCGTTCGAATTTGTGAATTGACATTTCGAGCAACTAGGAAAACCAAGCCAATCATCAAAGAGGAAAGAATGATCGCCGCGAGGGCATAAATCAGCGCAAAACCCGCTTCATTTTGTCTACCATCGTCCATTCCCCGGTACCCCCCCTCTTGCTTTCTCATTGTCCCGATAATTGATCGTAAATTCTCGTCTATAGATAATCTGCTCGTGGTAATCAGTGACCAGATCCTCCATCTGCCACCAGCCAGTCAAATCATCATAATAATCCGCAAAATTGATCGTTTCCGTGTAAAATAAAACGAAAAATTTGGTCTGGATACTGAACGTATCGCGATAATTTGGCGTATAGTGATGGGTCAGCGTCGCTTCATTCTCATTTTTTTGTTGAATGATCTTTAACTTAATGGTAGGGTCTTTCGTATCATAGACTCTGGCACGGATATTGTTGGTATCTGTGATATCCGTCACAACCATTCGCGGACTACCCTCTTCCGTAATTGCTGCCCCTAAGGTTCCTTCGGGCATGGTTTTGACAATATGTTCCTCGTGGAAAAGAAGACTATCATATTTTCCTAAATACCCCGCATGCTCATAGATGCCGTCAATTTTGGCGATTTGGTCTGCTTGCGCCATGATTTCATTCGCTATCCCTTGAAAGGCAGCAATTCGACCTTGACGGACAGAGGCTTGGACGATCAGAAAGAGTGTCCCAGAAAAGAGAGCAATGATAATGCCGAATATCACGATCGCCCCTAACAATTCGACAAGCGTGACTCCTTGCTCATCCTGTAACCGATGCTTCATCTGCGCCCCTCCTTTGCAACTTCCGCAAGAACAGCCAGCCCTTTCAATAGTCAACTACCCAATGCAGATACGTTTCTGTCAAAAATGCGCCCGTTTGTTTATCGAAGACCTGAATAATAAGTCCGATGCCCAGCTGCCGACGATCATAACTGTCTTCTCGCAGTCCATGCCTGGGGTCTTCACGAATGGAGACCTTGACTAAATAGTTGGTGGTTTCTTCATTCTCCGACAAGTACGTTCCCATATAGAGGCGATTTTCTTCCGAATTTGCCAAGGGCTGCGGCAAATGAGCGCCAGAATGATCGTATACCACTTTGCGAATAAATCGTCCCCGATTGAGATCATCTACAGCAATCGGGATTTCTTCATACATCGGTTGCCCTTGCGCATTGTATTGAATCCCTGAATTATCGAGGACCAAATGGTGTCTGCGAATTTCTGAGGGGTCATCTGGATCGCCCATCATCCAAGATGGTCGAGCAGTAAAGATCCCGATATTCAAATCCGCCAAATCTTGGGTCTGCGCTCGGTAGATTAGCCATTCCTTGACGTCATCTCGTGCTGCGATGGCCTCTTCCATTCGGGTATTGTAGCTAAGGATCAGGTTGTTTTGGATGATCAGCATGGCGATCATGACCATCGCGATCCCGAGAATGACGATCGCTCCAAGGATCTCAACAAGGCTGAACCCTGATTCATCAAGTACTCTATGTGCTTGTCTGCCGTTTTTCAGTTTCATCACCTGCTTTTTGCCTAGCCCCCGATCAAGGAGAATCCTTTTCTTCTAGCTGGTTGATACTTGTATCTGGGTCAAGAAAAGATAATTTGCTAAGGGTGAACCCCCAGTGAATCAGTTTATTGAAATCAGGGTAGTCAGCTAATGGAATACTTTTTTTGGCTTTGCGTGTGATGCGGATTCGTTCCCTGATATAATGATACCTTTCTTCTTCAACCAGTCGCTGAATCTCTGCGATCCCTTTTTCAACATCAGGATCTTCGACATTCGCTTGCATGTATTGTTGGTAGAAATAATCCAAATACTTCCCGTATTGAAGAAAATAACGGTATTCAATTTCTTCAATGACCATTTTCACGTGAATCTCTCCTTGACTTATTTTCTAGCAACTTATTGAAGTGAGTGCAAATGCCGATAGATGATCGCAGTGGCACTCTCTGGCCGATCATTGTCTAACTGAAAGACCTCCTTTAATGATTGTCGATCAGAAGCCTGAATGACTTCGACTTTCGGTAAAAGTTCGTAGGCAAGATGGCTATCGTCTGCGACACTTGTATCGATCATCACTTGTTCGATCAGTGAACGGGTGACGCCATAACCGTCTTCACTTTGATAGGATCGGTCCAAAGGGAAACTATAATAAAACCAGCCATCATCGGGATTATAGATCCAAGTATTTCGATCGATCTGACGGTAATCGCTCAAAGAGCCGAATTCGATCATGATGGCTTCTGAGTCGATCTGGGCGGGACTTTCAGACACAAAGCTGCTTAGCGTTTTCACCGTTTGGGTCGGATACAACCCAGCAGCATCGGGAAACGCACTGATCATCTCTGGCAATTGAAAGGCACTGCCTAACCCAGATTCTGTCGTCGTGTAATCAAATGACGACTGGTCAATCATTCCTTGTTCTCCGAGATACGTGAATCCCGTAGGTTCTTCATTGGTGGAAAAGGGGCTGGCTAGCTGCGACTCCGCCCAGTTTCGAACAAAATAACGATACCCTTCAAGATAATAACTATAGGTCAAGTTGGCTGCTTCAAAGGTCCACTCAGCAACCGGATCAGCAGGATTGAGCAGCAGCAGTTCACCACTCATTTTCTGCATGACCGGTTGTTGGTTTCGTCGAAAGGAATAGCTGAAGTGCGCTTCGACAAGGACCGGTTCTTGCCAGAGATCTGGCGGACCATCGATCAAGTCTGATGACGGTTGCTCCTCCATTTCTTCATTGCCTTCGGTGTGATCGTAGAAGTTCTCAGGATTATCCTGTCCTTCAGCGTCTAATTCCCCCAATAACTCCTGCATCTCTTCGCTATCGAAGGCATCCAAGGCAGGCGTGGGTGCCAACTCTTCGATCGTCTCATCGCTGATCCAAACCATCACTTGACCATCAAGAGCATTTCCAATGAGTTCTGGGATCTGCTGGGTCACGTTCTGATACCCTCTTGCTAAAATTTCGTTTTCATCAAAGCGAGACAGTACTGGTAATAAGTCTGGCGCATCACTCGCATCTGCCGCCTGCTCAAAGGCTGCTTCCTGACTGTCTGGCGCGATATAGCGCAGCACTTCTTCAAAGCTTGCTCGAACAAACACTGGCACTTCACTGGCGTTCATTACCCGAACGGATCGTTGGATCGTCGTCCCTGTAAGGGTCATTCGTTCCTGCCATTCTTCCAAAATCTCGATTTTTTCGAACACTTCATTTTCATCCGCTAAACGACGAATGTGAATAGACTGATTATTCTGCCAAATCAAGATGCTAAGCAACAAAAGAAAGAAAAGCAGACCCGCGATACTATTTCTTAACACTATTTTTTTTTGCAACCTTGTTTCCTCTTTTCTCAAGTAATGACGGCTCTCAAGTAAAGAGATAAATGCCTAATAGAATGAATAAGGCGATCAATGATACACAGAAGATGATAGATAATATCAAGTTTTGATCAATAAAACGAAACACATCTGCTACATGGTTGATACTCATTGAGACTTCCCCAACGAAACGGTCTGCTTCAATGGCTTCTTCCCCAAATGCCTGTCCATCACCAATGACGGATAAATGATAGCCTTGCTCTTCGTCAGCCTCGATCGATAGCACTCGGCGGGCAATATAGCCTGTTCCTGAGCTATTTGTAAAGACTCCGATCCCGTTTGGCTGTACTTGAGTGAAGGCTTGTTCTCTTAAAATGATCAAATCTTGTGTGCGTAATGCGGAGCTGTCAAGATTCGCCATCCCATTATCTGATAAACGCACCACCCGATGATTGAAAACCGTCATCTCGTTTTGATCAGCTACATATAAGCCGATAAACGTAAAGAGGACAGTCATGCTACAAACCAAGAAAATCAGATAAATGATTTTCAGTACGAGATCACCAGATTTCTTTTTAGCTGTTGGTTTCTTCGTCGCAGCTTTGCCTTTTTGCGGGGTTGGTCGTTTCTGGGAAACCTCCGCTGGTTTTTTGCCTTGCTTGTGGGTCCCTTTTGATTTGGCATTCGGATTACTTGATTTCTTAGTTTTCCCCTGCTCGTTGCGCTGGCTTGGACGTGCTTGCTGCGGTGGACGCTTTTTCTTTTTGCGTGGTGCTTCACTGGTCGTACTGGCAGCTGCTCTTTCTTTTTGCTTGCTAGGATGCTGCTTTTCGGTCGGTAATTTGGGGCGATTCGCTGTGCTAGCCGCTTTTTTTCGTTTCTTTTTCGCAGGCGCCTGTCCTGTCGGTTCTTTTTGAGGTGGCTTTTTTGGTCGTTTCTTGCCACTTGAAGGGCTGGCTTGCTTGCCTTGCGCTTGAAACTTTTCGATTCGGGGATTTCTCGGTGTATCCTCTGGTTGTTCTCGTTTTTTTTCACGTTTGGCAGGCTGTGGCGGACGTTTTTTTCTTCTAGGTGCTTGCGACTGATTACTCATTGGCATCTACCTCGCTGCCCGCTCGTTCCATCCCTCTTAATTGGTTTGCATAAGTATTGGCATTGGCGTTTTCCTGCAAGCGATCCTTGACAGTCCGAATGGACGCAGGCAAATTCCCTGAGCCTCGACGATTTGCCGAGCTTCTTTGCAAGTCTTCAAACAACGAACGGGTCGTCTTAGCTTCTTCCTTGCGGGCTGCTTCGATTGCTTGTGCACGTGTGCGTTCAATCTCTTCCAAGACCTCTTCGGTCGGCTCGTTGTCATAGATGGTTAGATCATAGGCCTCGATCAACGCATTCAGCTTTTGGTCATAATGGATGTCCGTGGCATAGCGCCCTGTCAACCATGCAGTTGCTTCCCGATAGGTTGGGGCATTTTCTTTCCAAACGGGGGCATAAAAGCGCGGGTTGCCTGTGATGCCTCCTCTTAGTAAGCGAGCGTAATCTTCGATGGATTCACGGTAACTTGGGTATTTACGGAAATTGGAAGAGATCGTATACCACGCACCACTTCCATCATCTTCTTGCGTATTGAAGGTCACTTTTTGCCCACGAAAGCTGCCCTTGATGCCAAAGAGATTGTGGTTTGGCGGACTGGATAAGGCACTATTTCCTGAGCCAGTCTCCAAGATGGCTTGTGCGATCATCACTGAAGCATAAAGATCATTGTTATAGGCAACATCCTGCGCGTCAGAACCGATCTCATTGATGAATTGTTGTGTCGTTAGATTACGTGAAACCGAAAACTGAAAGTTGCTTTCCCGCTCTTCTTCATCGATCGGCGATTCGGGTTCTTCAGTGATTGGATCGGGATCTTTTTCTTTGTCCTGATTGGTTTGATTCCCATTTGATTGGTTGTTTCCGCTATTGTTACTGCTGTTCGTATCGTTGGTTTCTTCCTCATTCGTTTCAGGTCCAGCAGGCTGATTCGGCTGTTGATCGCCTTCTGAAGGCTCTGGCGTCGACGGAGCTTCTTCAGTCTCTTGGTCTTCTGTTTCATCGGTGCCACTCTCTGTTTCTTCCTCGTCTGTTTGCCCATCATCTGCCGGTCGTTCAATATCATTTACGACTTGGACTTCCGTTCCTTTTTCGGCCTGCTCCGATTCTTCTGAGAGGCTTTCATTTGTTTGTTCTGGAGGAGTATCAAGTTGCTCCGTTATCCTGTCAGCTCCTTCGTAGGAGACCGGTCGGAGGGTATCCGTTATCGATTGCCCACGACTTTCTCGTTGTGCATCGATGGTTTCCATATAAGTAGATGGTTCTACACCTAAGATCGATCGAACCATGGCTTCAGAAATCGTTTGATTATTGATGATTCCGATAAATGCTCCGATCGCTAACAGACTTTTTACGTTTCTTCTGGGCTTTTTCATCTTCTTGATCCTCCTCCTTGGGGCTGTTCTTGCTGGTGCCTTTTTTTGGTCGTTCATGGTCTTTGCTTTCATTTTTCTCAAGCTGCACAAGCAGCAATTGATAATGAAAGGCATTGTTCCGCAAATACATCGTAAAACCTAGCAAAAGAGCGAGTAAAAACAAATGACTGATAGTGACATATTCTCGAAAGGCAGAGAGATAAAAATAGGCGGTCAGCTGCAAAAATACCGCTAATGGGATCAAAGAAGCAATAAAGTAGATGCGGTATAAGAATAAGAATCGTTGTTTTTGCTTTTGGGTTCTCATAGACTGCTCCTAACGTCTGTATTGCCTTCGATCAATGCTTTTTTTTCTAATAGATAGCTTTCGCTTTGGAGAAGATCAAAGTAAGCGGCTTTTCGTAAAAGATTGTCATAGTCCATCTTCATAATGCGTGCGTAAGGTTTTCTAAACCATGGTCGCTCATACAATTTGACCCGTGATTCAATCACGCTGCATTCATAAAAAACCAAGCTGATATCTTTAGCAGAAAGGTTGTTGTCGACCACTTGCTGCACTTGCCCTCTCTCATAGGTCAACTCTTTTTCGTTCAAGGTCATCTTTTCGATCTTTTGTACGAGATTGTCATTGATGCGCCAAACCTGTTCTAGGTATTTGGCTTTTTGAAAAAGATAGGTATATTCTCGTAAGCTAATCTTCAATTGCGTATGCCAGTTCTCGTCTTCTTCATCGGTCAAGCTGTTTAAATAGTGGATACTATTTTTGATCAAAGAGGCTTCTAAGTTTTCGATGTAGATCTCAAGCTTTTGATTGGCCAAGCGCAAACGCTCTTTGCTTGCTCGTTCTCGCTTTGCCTCTTCCTCCAACGCTAATTCATTGGCGTTGACTTTGGGTAATTGCTTGGCTTTTTTTGACTGTTTTTTTTTGCTGCTTTTTTTGCGAACTTTCTTTTTGAACTTTGGTGGCTCATCCGCACTGACCTTTTGGAACTCGACTGTGTCTTCCAGCTCTTTTTTCACTGCATCGGTTTTGCCTTGCCGTTTTTCTTCATGGACTTGCGCTTTCGGGCGACTCACAAACGTGACATTTTGTTCGTCGATCACGCTTTGTACGATTTTTGCCAGTTGCTCTTTAAAGTCGTTCGCATCACTTACACCAGCCGAGGCTTGCTGCTGCAAGCTGGCATCCAACTGAATCGTAAAGGGAAACTCTTCTTCTGTGTAAGCGATCGGTACAAACTCCAAAAACAGATTGCTTTTTTCATCGGACACATGATTGATGCCGATTTGCGTCCACACAAACTGAGGAAATTGCTGTTCCAAGGGAATGCGTAATTTTGAGTAATCGATTTTTTTCCGTAAGATCTCCATCTCGATATGATGGGTGAAAGCTTCGATGGAATAAAATTGCTCAAAGTAATGCGTCACTTGTTTGCGAATCGACGATTTGAGCGGCCACTTTTTTTGATAGAGGTTATCACAAGCAGTGATTACTGATGGAAGTGCCTCTTGTTTGTAAAATAATTCCTCAAGATTTGGACTCAAGGTTGGATAGATGGCAATTTTTAAAATATCATTCGTCACATTCGTCCCAATAACCAACATGCTCATAAGAAATCAAGTCGTAGTTGATGCTCGTGATTTCTTATACAGCATGTATGGTCCTAGTGGGTTTCCCTCCTTTGTCGTGTCGCTCTCGGAAATTATTCAGCAGACCTTTTCGTCTATTCCGACTCATAACCTTCTTTTTAGTCTGGAAGATTCAACACTTTGCTATGCTGGATCAACTGCTCAAACAACCCTTTCGACTCATGATGAAACGCCGTAAGTCGTTCTTGGTATTGCTTGATCTCTTGACGGATTTTCATCACTTCCATCGATGCTTCTGAAATGATTTTGTGAGCTTCATTTTCCGCCACTTGACGTCTTCTGTCGGCTTCCAGTTCTGCTTCAGCAGCGGTTTCCCGTGCTTTTTCTTTTGCTTCGATCAAAATCGTCGCCAGCTCGTCCTTCATTTGTTCGACCTTAGCCAGTTCACGTTCCAAGTCACGCTGTAAAACATTCTTATCTGCCAGTTGTTCGACTCTTGAACGTTCAAGATCCCGATATTTCGCTTCCGCTTCTTGCAAGCGCAAGTTCAACTGTTGATTTTCATTTTCAAGCGAAGTGATCCGCCGCATGCTTTCGACTTCTTTTAATTTGTAGTTTTCGATAATCGCTGCTTTTTCTTCTAAATGAATCGCTTTTTCTTCAAAAGCTTGGACTTGCTTGCTTTTCTCTTCTAATTCTTTTAGCAGTTCATCTTCTCTTTGACGCAATTGTTCGAGTTCTTCTTCTACTTCGATCAATTCGTCTTCTTGACTTGTCAACTGCTCAATTTCCTGCTCATAATTGGTTTTGAGGGCTTCTTGTTGACGTTCTGCTTCTTTTAACTGCTGCTGTAACTCGTTGTAACGCATTTGCAGTTGCTTGTTTTCATAAATGATACTTTCTTGTTGCGTCGCTTGTGAAGCCATCCGATTGATGGATTCTTGTTTGTTTTCCAATTGCTTGGTCAAATGTTCGACGGTTTTGGTCAGTTGTGAAACGGTATTTTCTAATGCCAGTAGCTCTTCTTGGGCATCATCTTCATACTCATCTTCCTCATATTCCTCTTCCTCGTACTCATCATCCTCGTACTCGTCGTCATCATATTCTTCATCGTCGTACTCATCGTCATCATATTCTTCATCATCGTACTCGTCTTCGTCGTACTCTTCTTCATCATATTCCTCGTCGTAGACATGAACGCCTTCGTAAGTTTCTTCATCTTTCTTTTTGCGAAATAATGCCATGTTACCCCTCCTGATTCCTCACTCATCGATGATTTGATTCGTTGAACAATTTAGTGTGTCTACAAATGGGTCTGCTTGAACGTCTACTTTCGTGAAAGTTTGCACTTTGGCTGTTCTATCCGCGGTCGTTCTTTCAAACGAGCTGACGTTTCTGCTGTGACCTTTTGAGCAGTGATGTCCGTTTCCTTCTTGCCGTCATTCGCTCAAAAAAGAAAGCAAAAACCACCACATCCCATCATTTCCACGATCTCCAATTATTTTGGAAGATAGAAATCAAGTAAGTGAATCGGCCTGTTTCTCAATAAAATAGCCATTAAACGAAAAGACGGCTTCCGTTCGCAGAACATCTGTTGTCTATTTGATAGTATCAAAGCAAAAACAGATTGAAAAATCAGATATTTCTTCACTTGATGAAATATTTGTCAGAGCAAGCCGATTATCCACATGATATTGTTAAAAAATGAGCAAAATATCTCGTATTAAGGAAACGAATGGTCTTCTTTAAACGATCTTTATCTTGAATCAACAATCACGCCTTCTTAACCGCTGATCAATCCCCACAAAAAAATCAGCGTCCTTATAAGCCAAGGTCGCTGATCGATTCTTTACCTATTATATAGTTTTACTGCTCAGTCATCTTTCATCCATTGGAAGCGATCCCTTTTTTCTCAGTTTGAAAGCAAGTTCCAGTCCGCTGCTCCGCAACTGTAAGTTTTTTTCTCCCTAATGGGCTGCTTTTCACTTGCCTTCAAAAAAAGAAAGAACCGTTTCTTGAAAATCAGTTTTCTTTAAACGAACAACTTTTTATGCATGTATAATGTCGCCATCCGATAATCATAATGGATCATCGAAAAGGCTAATAGCTCCCCATTTCTCAGATAGCTGTCGTCTCGTACGATCAGTGCGGGCATGCCTTCTTCTAGATGAAAAAACGCAGCTTGTTCCTGTGATAGCGGTTTACTTTGGATGAACTTGTCGATGAAGGCGACTGTCAGTTGTTTTTCTTCTGCCAAAGCTTGGAACATTGACCCCTCCATCATTGTTTCGGAGATCTCCCCCACGATTTCAGGTATATAATAGGAACGTTCAATCAAATAGGGTTTGTCATCTAATGTGCGAAAACGTTGGACTTCGATAAAGTGTTGATCTTTCGCAAATTGTTTTTGACTTGGAAGAAACAGCGCCTCTGATACTTTGACCAGCCGCTTTGAGGCTTTGACCGTTCGAATGTTTTTCTCGCCCCGTGTCAAGTCTTCATTGAAGCCAAGATCACCTTGTTCAATGGCCGGTTTTTGGTTGTTTTGAAAGCGAATATACGAGCCGCGGCCTTGCATCTGGTAGATCCAGCCCATCTTGCTCAATTTATTGAGGGCTTGACGTAACGTATAACGAGAAACTGGATAAATCGCCAAAAGCTCTCGTTCACTAGGCATCTTCCCCTGCTCATTTCCTATGTCACCCGCTTCGATCTTTCTGATCAATTCCGCTGCTAAGTCTTCAATACTGAGTTTCGTCATTTGCCTACTCCTTTCCTTCGGATTCTCTACTACTATTATCATCTTTGGCGTAAAAAAAGCCAGCTATTTTTCATAGCCGGCTTATCAAAAAAACGGATTGATTATGCCTTCGTTGCGTTTGCTTGTTCGTCCTTGTATAATTTGCCATCATACATTTTGATGAATGGGAACCAAATCAAGAAAGCAACGACTGCACAGATGATTGCTAAGACAAAGGCACGCCAGTCACCACCTGAACCAATAAAGCCAGATAATCCAATTGGGGTCGGCCACGCTACTTGAGCAATCGGTGGGTTAACAAAGCCTAAGTTGATGCCAAAATAAGCAACGGACATTGAAGCCATTGGTGCTAAGAAAAATGGGATCGCTGTGTACGGGTTGTATACCACTGGCATCCCGAATAAAATCGGTTCATTGATATTGAAGAAGGATGGCACGATCGCTGCTTTTCCTAAAGCACTTAACTGCGCTGATTTTGCAAAGAAAGCGATGAAAATCACCATTCCTAACGTCGCTCCTGAACCACCGATCGTAACAAAACTGTTGTTAAATTCACCCGCAAAGGCAATGTTGGCACCATTCTGGTTTTCCACCATATTTGACAACACGATTGGCGTCAAGAATGAGGTCACGATCGTTGCCCCATGAATACCGACGATCCATAGTGCATGCATGAAGAAGTAGATAACAAGCAGTCCGATCCAGGTACTGGTCAATTGCGTCACGAAACTAAACGGAATCGCAATGACTTTGAAAATATCTGTGCCCATTGCGACTAATGCACCATTGATAATGATCACAGCTAATGAAGTCAGTGCCGTTGGAATCAATGCCGTAAAAGAGGAAGATACTCCTGTTGGCACTGTGTCAGGCATTTTAATGACAATATTGCGTTTCACACAGAACGCATAAATTTTTACGGCAATGATCGCCATGATAATCGCTGTAAAGATCCCAGTTGTTCCTAAACGAGTAACGCCGCCAGCCATTTCCCAGCCATCGATGATTTTTTGGTCATCAGAAATCACATTGACTAGTGTTGCCATACCGCCTTCAAAAACTAATTGCGGCAAGCACATAAAGAACGCCATCATAGAAAGTAATGCTCCATTGACTGGGCTTAAAACAAGTTTTTCTTCTTGTGCTTGAATCTTAGTATACTCATATCCAAAAACAATACAAAAATATAGTGCTAAAATCCCCATTGTTGCAGTGTTACCCAGCATATAGAGATTAACTACTTTATCAAATGATGTACTCCAAATGCCCTCTAATACAGGAAAACTTTGTGGCAAAACGCTGATGATCAAGAACATCGATCCTACGATAGTGAAAGGAATCGACGCCATCCCGGCTGCCATGACCCCACGAACGATCCGTAATTGTGAGATTTTCCCCATTGGACCCATTAAGTAGCGGTCCAAGAAGGCAAACATTTTGTTATTTTCTGAATCCATTGACTGTTCCTCCTTGAGTTTCAAATGTAGTCAAATACGTGAAATATTTGTCGCGGTCATGCTCGATCAACCACGCTTTACGCTGAATGAACAAACACGCCATCATGCCGACAGAAAACAAGGCAAGTAAGATCCCTCTACCCGATTGATTCATAAAAGGAATCAACGTTGCTTGCTGCCCGATCAAAATACCAAAAATTGCAATGAGATTGACGCCGAATTGGAGCCAATAACCGATCTTTGTCACCAGTAAACGATTCGATTGCTGCCAATATTTTTGAGTTTGTTCAATAAGTATAAGTCCATCAACGATCAATAAGGCAATGGGAATCAAACCAGCCCATGTCCATTGAGACAGACTCAATAGGGTCCAATAAAGATTGACAAAGAAAAAGATCGCAGTCATATAACGAAAAAGTAAAAAACGATTAAACCGCATACTTTTGTTTGCATATTCTTTCTTGGCTGCTTGGGTTACCGGTTTCCTTTTGGTCACAAGTCCTCCTCCTTTCGTTTTGCTTTCGCTCAACAACTTGTTCGAACAAGTTATATTCTAGCAGAATTCTTGTTGAATGCAACCGATTTCTTTTTGAAAGTGTTCTCTGAAAATAATCTGCTTTTTCATTCGTTATTTCTGAAAAGTTAAGCTAATCTCAAGGAACCTTGCAGGATAATGAGGGAATGTTCCTGACTCTTGGCTTTTGTTCGAGTAGAAAAAAGTTATTTTTAGCATTCGTTTTTGCAAACAGTGTTTGTTCCTGAAGGCTTTATCCCCCAAACAAGGCAACAGGTTTGTAAACTTGCTAACTTTACAGTACACTCTAAGTAACAAAATGTTTGATTTCGAACACGCGTTATTTTTAGTGATCGACATTCCCTGTACTCGTTCCTTAAAACGAAAGGAGATCCTCCCAATGGATGTATTAGAAACTTACTTAACCAGCATTGAAGAGCCAGTAAAGCAAGAAAAACTGCGTGCCTTATTTGCCGCTATTACCAAGAAATTTCCTGACCTCGTTCCAGTCATCAAGTGGAATCAGCCGATGTTCACCGCCCATGAGACCTTTATTATCGGTTTCAGCGTTTCAAAACCGCATTTTTCTGTCTCCCCTGAAACCAAGTGTCTTGAACAGTTTGCCGATGCCATTGAAAACGCCGGTTACAGCCATACGGATAACATTTTTCGCATCAAGTGGACTGAGCCGATCGATCAAGGATTGATTGAGGACATGATTGCTTTCAACCTGAAAGACAAAGCGGAGATGACCCGCTTTTGGCGCTGAGCCAATCGAGACTTCGTAAAAGAAGAGCAACCCAAAAAACCGCAGAAGCTGGTTCGCTTCTGCGGTTTTTCTGACTATTATAAGCCTAATTCTGGCGCCGGATCAAAGAATCCAGACCATAAGCTTGTTGACATCCCTAAATGTAGATGGACGCCAGTTGAATTCCCAGTCGTTCCCATACCGCCAACATATTGTCTAGCTGAGACGCTTTGTCCGACCGAAACAGCTGGCAGCGTACTAAAGTGCATGTAGTAGCTGTAAACGCCATTGGCATGTTTGATGATCACATAGTTACCAGTTGACGGACCATAGCCCGCTTCAACGACTTCGCCTGCTTGGATCGCATAGATCGGCGTTCCTGTGCCCCCAGTAAAGTCGATGCCATTATGTTGATTTCCTGATGCACCTGTTGGATCTGTTCGATACCCAAAACGACTCGAAATATGAACCGAATCGACTGGCATTTGCCATCCACCTGTGCTTGCTTGTTCCTTTGGCTCAGCTGCTTGCTGCACAGGTGCAGGCGTAGCTGCAGTTTTTTCTGACGACACCGATGTTTCTGGCGCCACTGCGGCTTCCGTCTTCGGCTGGGCTGCTGCCACTGCTGCTTGTTGAACGGCAGGACTTTCGGCGGTTTCAGCTGACTTGGCTTCTGCTGCTTGCTGACGTTTGGCTGCTTCTTCTGCTTCTTTGCGCGCTTTTGCTTCTTGTGCTTCTTGTTCAGCCAGTTGCTTCAACGCTGCTTCTTTTTGCCGTTGTGCTTCTGCTTTGTCCGCTTCCAATTGGTCTTTTTTCTCTTCTTCGGTGTTCAACGCCAGGGCAAGGTCTGCTAGTGCAACTTCTTGATTCAATTTGACATCAGCTAATTCCGCTTGTTTTCCTTGCAATGCGTTTGACTGCTCTTCGATCGCAACCAATTGTTCCTGCAACTCTTTTTCCAATTTCTGGCTCGTTGCGATATCTTCTTGCTGTTGTTCGACGATGCTGTTGCTGGCATTCATGATCGTTACTGAAGCGATCGCCCGTTGAATAGCTTCTCCGATGGATTCAGCGTCAACGATTTTTTGGAACAAACGATTGGAAGGTTCCGACGTTTGAATGTCACGCGCTTGATTCGCCAGTACTTCTGTGCGCTTGATGATTTTCTCTTCAAGGACTTGGATCTCTTGTGCCAAGGCATTGACTTCTTCTTCCGTCGCCGTTTTCTTTTGTAGGATTGCTTGGATTTCTCCTTCAATCGATTGAATCTCTACCTCTGTAGATCGTTTCAGCGATTCTAATGAGGTGGATTCATTTTTTATGTCATTGATTTTTTCATTTTGCTGCTGGATCTTCTGATCAAAGCTGTCTGCGGATACCGTCACGACAGGCAGCGTCAGCAAAACAAGTGAACTTGCAACCAAAAGTGTCTTCTTCATTTTTTCTCCTTAACTAGATGTGTCTTATCGCTTTCTTTAGCATACCGAAAGATGTCACTCTTGGGGCTGTTTTCACACAAATAACATCTGGCTGCAAGAAATTGACATCTAGCTGAAACAAAATTGTTAGAATATTTCAACGAAAAAGATTGCTTTTCTTCGTCATTTAACCTTCGTTACTTATCAATTGGTTGATCTCCTGTCCGATTGCCTACGAAAATGCCGCGATTTGCAGTAATCAGCAGTGGACCTATGCTATACTGAATAAAAAAACGGAGGTTCTCATGATACAACAAGTGACCCAATTTACCGATTCTGAGTTAGAAACTATCGCCCAGATTTGGCTGCAAAGCAATTTGGATGCCCATGACTTTATTTCAGCTGCCCATTGGCAAGATAACTATGACTTTGTGAAAAAAGCCTTTGCCGATGCCCTTATCTACACCTATTCGGTGGATGATCAGCCTGTCGGCTTCATCGGGATGTTGGATGAATATATCGCTGGTATTTTCGTTTTGAAAGACTATCGTGCCCACGGCATTGGCAAGCAGCTTTTACAAAAAGTACAAGCAGAACACGAGAAGCTGACTCTGAACGTCTACCAAAAAAATACAGCTGCTATTGCGTTTTATCTCAAACATGGCTTTACCATCGTTTCTGAACAAGTGGATTCTGATACCAATGAAATCGAAAACACCATGGAGTGGCATCGTTGATGCTGCTTTTTTTCCAATTTTTTGTACTTGTTAGTTAACTATCCTTTTGGAAACTATTTAATAAAAAAGTATGACTGATCAAACAACCTATTTCCCAGCAATAAATATAGAACAAATGTCAAAAATTTAAACAAGCGACAGGATTGATTGGTTTCCCCCTCTTGTAACTCCTTCACCACTGGGATACTACTATCCGTGCATTCTTATGGTATAAAGTATGAAGACAGACGCCTCCTATCAATTAGGAGGCGTCTGTCTTCTGTTGAAACGAATTTATTCAGAAGGCTCTGCTGGATACTCCCGCAAGCGATACCCGACGCCGATTTCAGTGATCAAATATTCTGGCTGCAGCGTATTGGTTTCGATTTTTTTGCGAATGTTTGAGATATTGACTCGCAAAGTTTGTGCATCCGCTGCAAAAGGTCCCCAGACTTCGCTAGTCAGGGTATCGTAAGTGACGACTTTGCCTAAATTCTTGAACATAACTGCCATGATGCGGTATTCGTTTTTGGTCAAATGGATCTCATTTTGATTCTTGTACAGGATTTTTTTCTCAAAATCGATCGTTAACTCCTTGTTTACGAGAATTGGGCTGCTGCTAAAGGCAGCTGTCTCCTTGTGCCGTAGTGCCGTGCGAATGCGGGCAAATAACTCATTGGTACTGAAGGGCTTCGTTACATAATCATCGGCACCGAGGTCTAATGCTTGCACTTTGTCTTGTTCATCTTTACGAGCAGAGATCACGATGATCGGTGTGTTCATGCGCTTACGAATGATTTTCAACAGCTCCATACCGTCAATGTCCGGTAAGCCCAGATCCAGTAAGATGAAGTCGATGGTTTCTTCCTGCAAGAGCATCAATGCCTCCATGCCAGTGCCGACTGACGTAAAGTTGTAATGCTCTCTTTGCAAGACGACCTCCATAAAATCAACAATATTCGAATCATCTTCAATCAATAAAAAATGTCGCTGCATGTTCTCCCTCCTTACTGCTTTAAATAAATACGAAAGATCGTACTGCCTGCTTTCGTTTCGATCGCCAATTTGCCTTCATGGGCATGGATGATGGTTTTGACGATACTCAGTCCGATACCTAATCCATTTTTTGAATCCACCGGCACTTCGGTGTCATTGGTCAAATTCGCTTGGATTTTTTGGTATTGTCCTAAAGGGATCTCCCCTTGGTTTTCGATTTCAATGACCACTTCTTGCTCTTGAGAAACTCGCAAGAAAATCGGTGTATCGGCGGTTCCATGGCGAACCCCATTTTCAATCAAATTAAACAAGGCTTGTTCGATCAAGATGGGATCGACTTGGACAAAAATCAGCTGATCAGGCATCTTCACGATGATTTTTTGTTGCGGATAGACTTTCTTTAGGTGTGTCAAAACCGCTTCAATAATTTCTTCGATTGGTTCTTCACTGCGCTTGACCGCCATATTGGTCAAGTTGATGCGGGTCACCGACAATAAGTTTTCAACCATGCGGATCAACCACTGGGATTCACTTTGGATGTCTCCTAGCAGCTTTTGTTTCGTTTCCTTTTTGATCACGCCTTCGGTTTCACTCAATGTTTCGGCAATGCCAGAAATCGTCGTCAAGGGGGTCCGCAAGTCATGAGAGACCGCACGTAGTAGATTGCTGCGGACTTTTTCCCGTTCGTTTTCTAATTGGATCTGTTCTTTCTCACTCGCTAATGAGACTTGTTCCAACACGGTCGCGATTTGGGTGATCACAAGGCGCAAGTAATTCAATTGACTATTGGCCAACTGATGTTCCTCGTTGCGTTCTACCCCAAGGGCGCCTAGTGGTTTGCCGTTTAAAACGATCGGCAAGTAGAACCCATTGGCACCAATCAGAGTATCTGTGCCGCGACCAGCTTCTTTTTGATTTTTCACGACCCAAAAAGCGACGGCTTTCTCATCCTTGCCAGTCAGTTGAGACAGTGTTTCTCTTGAAGAATGCAGACTTCTCAAGTGGCCTTCTCTGTCATATAACGCCACTTCTCGCTGGAGTAAGCGTGCCAAATAGGTGGTCGTACTTTCATAGATTTCTTGCTCATTCCGCGTTTCCATGTATTGTTTGTTCAGTTCATACAATATCTCCATTTGATGCTCTTTTTCCTTGGCATTTTCTGCTTGGGTCTTCAATCGAACCATCAAGTTACTGATCATCAAGGCAACGATCAGCATGATCACTAATGTGATTGGATAACCTGCTTTATAGACCGTCAAGGAATACAAGGGTTCGACAAAGAACCAGTTGTAAGAAAGGACACTAATGATCGATGCCATGGCACTCCATAGATAGCCACTCGTGTAACGGGCCACTAAGAGAACAAAAAAGATGTAGACCAGCATCAAGTTCTGCTCGCCGAAATGCAGATACTGCATGCCTTCTGTCACTAAGGTGGCGAGCATGATCAGCCCAAAGGTCAAGGTGAAATCTCGACCGCCGCCTTCAAATAATTGCGAAAACGTCAGCCGTGGTCGCTGCATTTTTTCTTTAAAAGGAATCAAATGGATCTCGATGTCATCAAGGCGGCGAATCAAGCGGTCTTCTAAATCCTCGACAAACAATTTTTGGAACCACTTTTGAGAAACCTGTTTCCCCATGATAATGTCACTGGCACCCGTCATTTTGGCATACTCTACGATGGTTTCAAAACTGTCATCCGCTTCAATGTTGATGACTTCTGCACCCAAACGCTCTGCCAACGGCACTTCGGTAGGTGTATCATCTAACGATCGAACTTGGATGACCGTCCATTCGGCACCGACTCCTTGGGCTAAGCGAGCGGTCCAACGAATGCATTTTTCTGCCATTTTCGGCAAGCGATCATCAATGATCGTCAAAAGCTTGCTTTGAACTCGTTTTCGACCGCCGTTCATTTGATTGATATGATTGGAAGCTTTTTGGATCGCTAATCCCCGCAGATGATCAAGTTTTTCTGGCGTAAAAAAATTTTTTAGCGCTCGTTTGGCATTTTCGTCGGCATAGATTTTGCCTTGTTCCAATCGATCGATCAGTTCGTCTGGTTCAACATCCACTACCCGCAAGCTGGCGTGTTGGAAAAAGGTGTCGGGGACTGTTTCTCTGACTTCCACTTCCGTGACCTTTTCCACGATATCATTGAGACTTTCGATATGTTGGACATTGATGGTCGTGTAGACGGTGATTCCTGCATTCAATAATTCATCGACATCTTGGTAACGTTTTTTGTTTCGGGCACCAATGGGATTGGTATGTGCCAACTCATCGATCAAGACGATATCTGGTTTTAGTTGGATCAGTCGATCGATATCTGGCTCATAAAGAGTCAATTGCTTGTGCTGGTATTGCTTTAATGGTACTTGTGGTAACCCTTCAAGCAATCGATTGGTATCGGGACGTTTGTGGGGTTCGATATAGCCGATCACCACATTTTTGCCCATGAGCAAACACTCATGGGCTTCGGTTAACATCGTATAGGTTTTTCCGACACCGGCAGCAAAACCGAAAAACACCCGTAGTTTGCCACGTTTAGGTCCAAAGCCTGCTTGCAGCAGCATCTCTTCTGGGATCGTCTGCTGGTTGTTTTCACTCATAGATGCTTCCCCCTATTCCTCGGGTAATTGATTGAGCTGCTGATTCAAGGTCATGATATTGACGTATTCTCTCGTGGAGAACAAATCAGCTACTTTATTCCTGTTTATTATATCATGAATTGTTTGTTCATCGATGCCTCTTGTGTCAGCGATCCGCGGTAGTTGAAAAAGTGCCGCTTCGACACTGATATCAGGATCGACGCCACTACCCGAAGCGGTCACGAGATCGATCGGCACACTGGTTTGGGTTGGATTTTCTGCCAGCAACGCCGCTGTCCGCTCAGCTACAGTCTTTTTTTGGGTCGTATCATAGGGCGACAATTGTGAAACGGTTTGATCACGCCCTTGGAAGTAACCTGCTTGGTCAAAGGGTTGCGCAAGCAGCTCAGATCCTTTGACCGCTCCGTCTTCCACGATTTGACTGCCGTTGGCTTGATGGGCAAAAAAGACTTGTCCGACACCAGTGACCAACAATGTATAGAGACCGCCAAATAGCACGGTACTAACTAGTAAAAATTTGATACTTGCAAAGAGGGTGTTCTTCATCATGTTTTCCTCCTAAATGACTCCTTGACTCTGATGGATTTTTCTTATAGCAGAACAGCTGACAAAAGCAAATCTACTAGCTTGATGCAAATGAATGGTGCGATGATGCCGCCTAGGCCGTAGACGACCAGATTGTGCCGCAGCATTTGGCTGGCTGGTTTTTCTTGGTATTTGACCCCTTTTAACGCCAAAGGGATCAAGGCGATGATCACGACTGCATTGTAGATGACTGCGGACAAAATCGCAGTTAAGGGACTACCAAGATTCATGATATTCAGCGCTGCGAGTTCTGGATAAATCGCATAAAACAGAACAGGGATCACTGCGAAATATTTGGCGATATCATTCGCGATACTAAAGGTCGTCAATGCCCCACGGGTCATCAGCAGCTGTTTACCAATTTGGACTACTTGCAGTAATTTGGTAGGGCTGGAATCAAGGTCGATCATATTGCCCGCTTCTTTGGCTGCTTGCGTACCAGTGTTCATCGCCATTGCCACATCGGCTTGGGCGAGTGCGGGTGCATCGTTGGTTCCATCCCCCGTCATCGCCACCAAATGCCCTTTTTCCTGATATTCGCGAATCAGGTTCATTTTGTTTTCTGGTGTTGCTTCGGCTAAGAAATCATCGACGCCCGCTTCGGCGGCAATAGCAGCTGCCGTCAAGGGGTTGTCCCCAGTGATCATGATCGTCTTGATGCCCATCTTGCGCATGTCGGCAAATTTTTCTTTGACGCCGTTTTTCACGATGTCTTTTAAATAAACGACTCCAAGTACCTGGCCATTTTTTACTACGACCAATGGGGTTCCACCAGCCTTAGCGACTTTTTCTACGATCTCGTCACACGCAGTGGGATAGGTCTGCCCTTTTGCCGTCACATATTGCTTGATCGTATCCGCAGCTCCTTTACGGATCTCATCACCACGATAGTCGATCCCAGACATCCGTGTTTTGGCACTAAAATCGATCCAATGAACATCGGCTTGCTGAAATTCCCGTTCACGAATATTGAAGGCTTCTTTGGCTAAAATCACGATACTGCGGCCTTCCGCCGTTTCATCGGCAAAAGATGCCAACTGCGCTGCATCTGCCAACTCTTTGGCGGTGACCCCCGGTACCGGCAAGAACTCACTGGCACGGCGGTTTCCCAGAGTAATGGTTCCTGTTTTATCCAGCAGCAAAACATCCACATCTCCTGCTGCTTCAATCGCGCGTCCACTCATGGCGATGACATTTTCTTTGGTCAAACGACTCATTCCAGCAATCCCAATCGAGGAAATCAAGGCGCCGATCGTGGTCGGTGCAAGACAAATCAGTAAAGCGATCACGATCACACTGGAAATCGCCGTTCCCCGACCAGATAACTGACTGCTAAAATCGGTAAAAGGAATCAATGTGATGGAAACTGCCAAGAAGATGATGGTCAGTGTCACTAAGAACAGCTGCAAGCCAATCTCATTGGGTGTTTTTTTCCGCTGTGTCCCTTCCACCATCGCAATCATCTTATCCAAAAAAGAATGACCATTTTCAGCGGTCACTTTGATGACCAAGTAATCGGAAACGACTAACGTCCCTCCCGTGACTGCACTGCGGTCGCCGCCAGACTCACGAATGACAGGGGCTGATTCTCCTGTGATGGCACTTTCGTCCACCGAAGCAGCACCTTCCACGACATCCCCATCGGCAGGAATTTGTTCGCCAGAAGGAACGTAAACCAAGTCGCCTTTTTTCAAATCGGAGGATCGGACTTCGATAAAAGCCTCCTTGGCGACATCTTCCAGGGACATGACTTTGTAGGTCATGATTTCTTTTTTGGCTTGCTTCAAACTATCCGCTTGTGCTTTGCCGCGCCCTTCTGCCACTGCTTCGGCAAAATTGGCAAACAACAAGGTCAACCATAAGAAGACGGTCACACTGATACTAAACCACAACGGGACCGTTTGTTCTTGAAAACATAAAATCGTTGTCAAGATCGCCCCTAAGTAAACCACAAACATTACGGGGTTTTTGATTTGTTGGCGAGGGTCCAATTTCTTAAAGGATTCGCCGATCGCCCATTGATAGATTTTTTTCATTTTTTCTCTCTCCTATTTCGTTGTAAAGAAGTCTGCGATTGGACCTAAAGCCATCGCTGGTAAAAAGCTCAGTGCACCGATCACGATGATCACAATGATCAGCATCGTGACAAATACTGGACTCGTGGTTGACAAGGTTCCTTCATTACGAACGGTTTTCTTTTTGGCCCCCATGTTTTCTGCCAGATACAAGATGGCTGCGATGGGAACGAAACGTGAAACGAACATCAAGATACTACCCAAACTATTCAGGAAAACAGTATCTGCGGTCAAGCCGCCAAAGGCACTCCCGTTGTTGTTGCTAAACGAAGTTGCTGCATACAACAGTTCGCTAAAGCCATGGGCGCCTTGGTTGGTTAGCCAGCTCATGATGTCAGGGTGCAAGGTCATCAACATAGCCCCGAAAAGCGTCAGTAGCAATGGCGTCAAAATAACGATACTCGTCATTTTAATGTCAAAGGCTTCGATTTTTTTGCCGATATATTCGGGTGTTCGTCCGACTAATAAACCAGCGATAAAGACCGTCAATAATAGAAAAGCGATCATGCCATAAAGCCCGCTACCGACACCGCCAAAGATGATTTCCCCCAGCTGCATCAAGAACATTGGGATCGCACCCCCGAGTGGTGTGAAACTATCTAGCATGGCATTGACTGATCCACTGGAAGCGGCGGTGGTACTCACTGCCCAGAGACTCGACCAACCGACACCGAAACGTACTTCTTTGCCTTCTAGATTGGCATTCCCAAGCACTTGACTGAATTGCGGTCCATAAGCTTCACTGATCACTACGCCAATAAAAGCTAGGATCAAAAAGACGGTTGCGGTGATCAAGATCGTACGTCCTTGTTTCCACTCTTTGATCCAAAAGCCAAAGGCAAAAATCAAAGCAGCTGGCAGCAACAAGATCGCTAAGTTTTCTAAAAAATTACTGAACATCGTTGGGTTTTCAAATGGATGAGCAGCGTTGGCGCCAAAGAAACCGCCGCCGTTGGTCCCTAATTGCTTGATGGCGATTTGACTCGCTACTGGTCCGAGCGCCATCCAAAAGGATTCCCCCTCAAATCCATTGACTTCCACGCCGCTGCTCAACGTTTGGACAACGCCTTGAGACAGGAGCAAGATCGCTAACATCAATGAAAGTGGCAAAAGGATATAGAGCAAGGAACGGGTGACGTCTTGCCAAAAATTCCCTACCGTACGTTTTTGCTTTTGCTGCAGCCCACGAATCAAGGCACACAATACGGCTAGTCCTACTGCCGCTGATAAGAAATTTTGCACCGTTAATCCTAATGCTTGGGAAAGATTGGTCAGTGCTTCTTCCCCAGCGTAAGCTTGCCAGTTCGTGTTCGTCACAAAACTGACGGCTGTGTTCAATGCTAAGTCAAAGGACATATTCTCAACGGCTGCCCCTTGCGGTAACCAGTGCTGAACCATCAATAATCCGGTCAAGCCGATGATGGAAAAGACACTGACGGCCAAGACGGACAATAGATAGGTTTTGGCGGTCATTTCTTTTTTGCTGACCGAACCAATCACTCGATAGGTCAACCGTTCAATGGGTTGAATAAAGCGGACAAACCGCGGTGTTTTTCCTTGCATGATTTCTTTGATATACCAGCCCAAAGGAACCGCGGCTGCTAGTAAGATCAGTAAAAATAAAAAGCCTTGCACAAAATAGCTACTCATCGTTCTTCCCCCTCAAACAAGTACCAAAAGAGATAGATCATTACGATCACTCCGATTATTCCTAAAACAAGATTCATATTCTTCACTCCTTCATGACGTAAGCATACGCAAAAAGAAATAAAAATAGTGTAAATCTTCTGCTAGCATCTTTATATCTTCTTTATACGGCTGCTTATCGGACAAGAAAACCGCAATACAGCAGGTATTAAAAAAAACAGCGGATATCCTTCACGATATCCGCTGCTAGAGTCATTGCGACTTATTTCGTTTTTCTGCTTTTGTTCGTGTGTTTCTTACGAAAGAAGACGATCCCCGCTAGAGCAACAAGGCTCACTCCTGCAATCGAATAGCCTTGAGTGATGGCTGTACCAGTCTTTGGTAGCACCCGTTTGTCCTTTGCGGTCGCTTTGGTTTGTTTGTCAGTCTGCCCTTCATCCGTTGGTTTTTGTTGCCCTTTGTCAGAATCATCTTTCTCTGGCTGCTGATCGTTCTCCTCTGGTTCTTCTGCTTTTTCAACGACTTTGATCGTCGCTGTGGCGGTGACTGCTTCTAGTGAGCGAGTACCAAATAAACGTGCGAAAAAGTTAGGAGTTGCTGCTTCATCAGTGACGATTGAATAAGTGACTTGATAGGTGCCCGTTTTCTTCGTATCCACCGAACCGTCCACCAGCAGTTGCTCCAATGCGAGTGACTTACCGTCACGATCTGTAGCGGAGACAAAATTGTCGGCTGCTGTCCAGTTGTCACCGACATCAATCACGCTATCTTTCACAGTCACAGAGGTCTGGTCTGCCAACACGGTGATCGTGGCAGTTGCTTCGGCTTTGCCATTTCGATAAATGACTTGGTATTTTCCAGGCACATCAGTATTGACTGTACCGCTAATCAATACTTGATCATAATCGACTGCTTGTCCGCTTTTATCTGATGCCGAGACAAAATTATCGACGGCTTGCCATTTCTCTCCTTCATAGATTGTACTATCTTTTGCTACGACCGTTTCTTCGTGAGCAACCACAGTGATTGTCGCTGTGGCGCTGACTTTTCCATTCGTATAAGTGACATCGTATGTGCCTTCTTGACTGGTATCGACGGTACCAGTAACGATTACTCCTGATAATTCAACCGTTGCTCCCGCTTTGTCTGTGGCTGAGACAAAGTTGTCGGCAGCTTGCCATTCATCGCCGACGTATAGGGTACTGTCTTTGGCTTTGACACTCGTTTGATCTGCCAATACGGTGATCGTCGCTTTCGCCTCGGCTTTGCCATTGCGATAAATCACTTCATATTTCCCTGGTGTGGCGCTATCGACTGTGCCTACTGTTGTGATATCAGTCAGTTTTACTGCGTTACCGTCTTTATCTGTTGCCGATACAAAATTGTCGGCGGCTTGCCAGTCATCGCCTTCATAAATCGTACTATCTTTAGCAACTACCGTTTCTTGGTTGGCAACGACCGTAATCGTCGCCGTTGCTTTGACATGACCATTTTGGTAAACCACTGGGTACTCGCCTGCTTTGGAGGTATCGACTGAGCCACTAACGGTTACTCCTGATAATGGTAGGCTTGCTCCCGTTTTGTCTGTGGCTGAGACAAAGTTGTCGGCAGCTTCCCAATCGTCGCCGACATACAGAGTACTGTCTTTGGCTTTGACACTCGTTTGATCTGCCAATACGGTGATCGTCGCTTTCGCCTCGGCTTTGCCATTGCGATAAATCACTTCATATTTCCCTGGTGTGGCGCTATCGACTGTGCCTACTGTTGTGATATCAGTCAGTTTTACTGCGTTACCGTCTTTATCTGTTGCCGATACAAAATTGTCGGCGGCTTGCCAGTCATCGCCTTCATAAATCGTACTATCTTTAGCAACTACCGTTTCTTGGTTGGCAACGACCGTAATCGTCGCCGTTGCTTTGACATGACCATTTTGGTAAACCACTGGGTACTCGCCTGCTTTGGAGGTATCGACTGAGCCACTAACGGTTACTCCTGAAAATGGTAGGCTTGCTCCCGTTTTATCCGTTGCCGAAACAAAGTTGTCGATTGCTTGCCACTCGTCACCAACATATAAGTTACTGTCTTTGGCTTTGACACTCGTTTGATCAGCTAACACGGTGATCATGGCTTTCGCTTCAGCTTTGCCATTGCGATAAATCACTTCATATTTCCCTGGTGTGGCGCTGTCAACTGTCCCTACTGTTGTGATATCAGCCAGTTTTACTGCGTTGCCGTCTTTATCTGTTGCCGACACAAAGTTGTCGGCGGCTTGCCAGTCATCGCCTTCATAAATCGTACTGTCTTTAGCAACTACCGTTTCTTGGTTGGCAACGACCGTAATCGTCGCCGTTGCTTTGACATGACCATTTTGGTAAACCACTGGGTACTCGCCTGCTTTGGAGGTATCGACTGAGCCACTAACGGTTACTCCTGAAAATGGTAGGTTTGCTCCCGTTTTGTCTGTGGCTGAGACAAAGTTGTCGGCAGCTTCCCAATCGTAGCCGACATACAGAGTACTGTCTTTAGCTTTGACACTCGTTTGATCAGCTAACACGGTGATCGTGGCTTTCGCTTCAGCTTTGCCGTTGCGATAAATGACTTGGTATTCTCCTGGTACTTTCGTATCCACGTCACCACTGGTGGTGACTTCTGCCAAGCTTAACGGTTGTCCCTTCTTATCCGTTGCTGAAACAAAATTATCCGCAAGTTCCCATGAATCTCCAACATAAAGTGTACTATCCTTGGCAACGACTGTTTCTTGATTGGCAACCACGGTGATCGTCGCTGTTGCTTTTTGATTGCCGTTTTGATAAACCACTGGATATTGACCTTCTTTGGAAGTATCAACTGATCCACTAACGGTCACATTTGAAAATGGTACATTCGCTCCTGATTTGTCCGTGGCTGAAACAAAGTTGTCGATTGCTTGCCAGTCATCTCCGACATATAAGGTGCTATCTTTGGCTGTAACTGAAGTTTGATCAGCTAGAACAGTGATCGTCGCTTTCGCCTCAGCTTTGCCATTGCGATAAATGACTTGGTATTCTCCTGGTGTGTCCGTATCAACTTCGCCGTTGATAGTCACTTCTGCGATTGTCACTGCATTGCCGTCTTTATCCGTTGCCGATAGAAAATTATCAGCTGCTGTCCATGCATCGCCCACATATAACGTGCTGTCTTTGGCTGCTACCGTTTCTTGGTTGGCAACCACGGTGATCGTCGCTGTTTGACTAACACTGCCGTTGATGTATTTTACCTCATAGGTGCCAACGTTTGTCGTGTCGACCTCACCGTTGACGGTAATTTCCGAGAAGGTCATCGCATTGCCATGCTTGTCTGTTGCTGAAACAAAGTTGTCTTCAGCATGCCATTCATCTCCCACGTAGATCGTGCTATCCTTGGCGTCGATCGTCGACAAGTCTTCTTCTGGTGTGATGCCGACAGAAAGATGATTGCCCGTCCGGTTCACTTGCACCTCTTTACCAAGCTGAAGTTCCTGTGGTATGTCGTAACCTTCTGGGACGTAGGAAACATAAAGCGTATAGTTCCCCGTATAAATATCAGTTAATTGGTATTCTCCATTTTCATCCGTTACGACAGAAACGATATCTCCAGTCAATTGATTCCAAAGCGTTAAAGTAACCCCCGCAATCTTCTCAGTTGGTTCTTCGGTATTATAAACATCAAGCGTGGCATTGGTTTTGTAGATGATCCCGCTGGAATCGCCTGCCGAAAATTGCAGATTGGCCACCGTCGAGGTAGCCGTCCGTTTGGCTTCCGACAAGGTATCGATCGTATCAGAAACGATCGTGGCTGAGGCTGAGATTTGGCCGGCGTTTTGTGAAAGGACATTGTAACTGATTTCGATATTTTTCGTTAGAACATAGTTTGAAAAGACAAGCTGTACGTTCCCATCAACTTCTTTGACTTCATAGCTGTCATCTGGCACATTCGAAACAGCGATTGATCCTAAATCGATTTCGCCATTGGTGTTCCCTAACGATTTTAAAAGGATCGTTGGATTTGCTACTTTTTTCGAGCCATCATCGATATTTTTTGTCGTGACCTTGACCTGCGTCATGTTTTTCGTATTATTGACGGTATTTTGCGTAATGCCAATAATATCTGTCGCCGTATTGGATACTGAAACTGTGGCTGTGCCTTGTTGATTATTTGATAACGGTTCTTTTGCATAACCAGGTACATAAATCGTACTCATTTCCTGCCATCCATTGGCGTATTGATAGGAAATAATGTAGCGCCGATTGGTCGTCCCAAAATCAAAGGTATAATAGTTGGTTTCTTCATCATGGGTGATCGTTGGATAATTCGGATCGCTTTCCTTCATGGCTTGGTTATCATAATAACCGCGATCCCAATACTGTGGATAAATGCCACTGACTTGTTCATTGGAAACATCGATGATCGAAAACACGACATCGGTATTTTTCGGTACATGAGTTTCAACAGTCAAATCACTGATGGTATCTTGACGCGCGTTGACTAAAAACTGATTTTTACTACTTTGGAGCGTGCGTTCAGAATACAGTTTTCTTCCGGTATAGACGGAGGTATGAACCGTGTCAAGTCCCGTTGCGGAAATCGTGATTGGAATTGTATCGTTAGGAATCGATTTTGTCGGTGCTAAACTGTCTGGCACGTAATTGAAGCCAATATCAAATTGAACGGAATAGGTAATGGGCGACGTAAAGGTGACCATCGTTCCTCCTGCTACTTCTTCAATCGTATAATCTTTTCCTAATGTGTAGTAAAAACTGACTTTTGGTACCTTTCTCAAAGAAAGATACTCTGGGTGTTCAATAAACATTTGTAAATTTTCGATTGGTTGTGAGTTACTGCCTTCGATGTTGATGGAAGTATCACTCATGTAAGCACCATTTTGATCATAATTTCCCCAAGCCGTTTCAGCATTGTTGGGATTAAGAACACTGATTGGTTCGACATAGTTGTCTTCAACGATTTTGAATTCTCTATTGGCGATCAACGGTGTCGAGACATTAAGAATGATATCTTTCTGATCAAAGGGTACGGTTACGTTCGTGGAACCAAGAGTGAGATTGCTGTCTTTTGTAGCGGTCACAATCAGTTTGTCCCCGTTATTTTCGACAGAAAAATAATCCGCAAAAGTCACATTTTGATAGAAGGCATCTCTTGCTGTTAACTGTTTCGCCGTGATCGGCTGTCCGTTTTGACTCGAAAGGATGATTTGTTGACCAGCTTTCATCTCCGTCGGCATTTGATGAATTGATACATAGTAGTTTCCTTTAGAAAGGCCATTCATAAAACTGGCAGAAGCAACCCCCATATAATACCTAGAATCGACTTCTTTTTCATCTTTGCTGGTTTTTGCGATAAAGGAAAACCCTCTGTTTTGGGCAGTTGTTTGTTTTAGCTGTACCGAACCAAATCCGGTCGTTGGATACCCTTTTGAAAAAGAAGCAGTATAATCCGTCAGCTCGGTCAGGCTCATCGTAAATTGATAAGAAACCCCATAAGCCTTTTGTTTGTCCATCTGTTTGATTTCAACAGCAGTATTGTAAAGACTATTTGAGGTGATCATATAGTCCGTCCCTTCGACTAATGCTGTCTGTGTTTCTGGCTTGATCTTTCCTTTGATATCCACCTCATAGCTGAAAACTTTTAACGGTTGGGTCTCAATCTTTTTGAAGGAAGCTCCCGGCGTATCAACCAAATTCAGTGAAAGAGTTTCCGTTCCAGATAATGTCCGATCGGTATTGTAGTAGACCATTCCTTCCATCCCAAAGACATTTTTTTCTGACACATATTGAATCGGATCGACCTCTTCATACAAATCAATCGCATAGCTTGTCTGGTTTCGATCGCCGATCTCAATCGTTAGCTGAGGCTTATCTTCTGAATATAGATAACTAGTCAACTCGATCGAAAAAGAGGCATCATGAACCGATTGATTAAACGTGATCATCAGTTGATGAGCTGCACTATCTACAGCCCACGATGCATTGATCGCTTCATTGGTTCCTTGCACATCACTAAAGCCAAGGCCTTGCGGCAAGTCAAAAACAGCAGTGGTGCCAGCGAAATAATCTTTGTCATTGATTTCAAAATCCAATTTCAGTTTCACTGGACTATTGTTTAAGATTCGTGTTTCTTCCGTTCGGCTGAATTCTTCACCAGCAATGGTCAGCAGGGTGCCTTTTTCCAAAAGTTCTTGGTCATTGATGCGCGTGCTGACACGAGGTGTGTGTTGCTCTTCTTTGGTTTCTTTTGAATCGGATGTTGAAGAACTTTCTTGTCTCGCATGGCTAGAATCTTCCGTTCTATTTGAGGAAGCCGATGTGGTCGTTTCACTTGGTTCCGTGTTTTCTGAACCAGCTGATGATTCCTCTTTGTTCGCTTCGGAAGAATAATCTGTTTCAGCATCCTCAGCTGCTTGTGCTTCGTTTCCGTTAGCATCATTTGTCGATTCAGTCATCGTTTCTAGTAGTTGATCGGATTTGTCTA
Organism: Enterococcus sp. DIV0213h; assembly: GCF_051711285.1. Classification (NCBI taxonomy): domain Bacteria; kingdom Bacillati; phylum Bacillota; class Bacilli; order Lactobacillales; family Enterococcaceae; genus Enterococcus; species Enterococcus sp. DIV0213h. Next base: position 1,422,769 of record NZ_JBIOMH010000001.1, on the reverse strand, counting down.
GCGTGTTGACGGTCTGTTCTTGTTCGGTTGTTTCCGCTATCGCCATGATCGGAGTGATCACTTGAGTGATTCCTAGTGCGGTAACAACGATCCCATGACGAATTCTTTTGCTTCTCTTATTCATTTTTTCCTCCAGTAAATGTATGTAGTTTTAACTGATTGCCTTACGGATTTTTTTCCCGACTTCTAACTCTTCTCCATTAAAAAAGCACAAAACATTGTTTGTTCGATCGATCATTTTGATTTGTCGCGCATTGATAATGTAGGATTTGAAGACGTTATAATACTCTGGCAGCTCTAATTGTTTGATCACCTTCAAGGAAGTTTCGAGGAATTCGATCGACTTTTTTTGGTGAAAAGCGACTCGGTTTCGCTCTCCTTTGATCGTTGTAATATAGTTGATTGCTTCTGCATCAACCACCATCAACTCTCTTTTACTGACGATTTTTAATAAGTGCTTTTTTCCGAGTAATGATCGTTTGACTTCGATCGCTTCCGTTAATAAATTTCTTAGCTGCATTGCCACCTCCTTTTCTTTTGTATCGATGATCCCTAAAGGACAGATAAGATTCAGCTTCTTGATTTCGATTTTGGAGGCATAGGCACCATAAAAAGCGATTTGACACTTTTTGCATTGTTCCCTCAAACTTCCTGCTAATTGAAAACTTCGATCAAATCCTTTCATTTCAATGGAAAATAAGAAGAGATCGTTCACATCTGTTAGGTATCCGTCAAGAAAAGAGGCTAATTCTTCAGGTGAAAGAATCTGCACTAAAGAATGCGGAACACGACTTTCCGTAATCATTTTCTTCATCAAATTCCCATTAAAAAAGTTGTCATCTACTATATAAACAGCGAAATTGCTCAAATTTGCAGACATCTTAATTCTCCTTTTTGCATCATTTCTAATTGTATTCTTAATCAAAAATGCCTGCTTGCACTTTCAAACGAATTAAAGAAACATTCATGCAAAAAAGGTAGTTTAAATTAAAAACAAAGTAAGAAAAGACGCTGTAATTGGTCTAAACCTATTATAGATAAAAAGACACGCTAAAGAGTTTTCTTAAAGCTTTTATAAGGGAGTAAGCGTAGCCAACAGAAAATTATTATGTTTTTTTAACAATATCTACGAAAGACTTTAAGGGAAGCGGAAACATTATTATTTAAAGTTTTATGATAATTTCATGTGAAAAAAACGATCAGAACCCAACATCACAAACGTTATTTATTTTCCACTGGATGCTTCTCTCCTTTCAACGATTGAAGAACAATTATTCATCAGTGATGACATGACCTCCTATTGGTGAATGTCAAAATTTCTTCTTCACTGTTCTCAACAAAACGTGCGGAACACGAAAAAACCATTTATTCTCAATGATAAATGGTTTTCTTTCCTGATTCTTTTTATGAGTGGTACTGCTTTTAGCTATTTGAAAACATTTCTTACTATAATAGTAGACTTTTCCTGCAACCACCGTTGATTTCCACTACCTGCTAATCATCACTTTTATTCAATGCTCGCTTCAGCTTACGATTATGCCAAATCAAATAGGCGATGATCAGACATAAAACACCACCGATCAATAAATAGAGAAGGATCGACGAAGAGGTTTCTTCAATACTGACATCTTGCTCGTTTCTTTCTTGCGCTTCTTGCCTTTCAACTTGGAAAGTGGGCTCTCCTTGCCATTGTTGATCAGCTGCTTTGAGGGTCGTTTTTATTTCATACTCTCCTGATTGCAGCTCGTTTCCATCTAATGGCAGTGCGTAATTCATTAACGCATTGGGCGCTAATTGGACCTCTTTTTCCCCTTTGATCGCTGTTGCTTGTCCATCATGAAACACTTCATAAGCAAGCGTGGCCTTACTAAGATAATTTGCCGCTGTATTTTCCACCGCTACGATGATGACATTGCGGCGATTGATTTCTTCCAGATGGGCTTCCTCAATCCGAACCGCTGGTGGGATGTCGGTCTCTTTGTTACGGAGCAACACCGCCACTTCTCTGGCTAGTAGGTTTTGGACATTTCCTTGAAATTCTTCACTGCCGGTTTGCTGGACGTATAGTCCCCCTGCCAAAATCCCATCAAAGGATTCAGATGGCATCTGGACTGTCAAGGTGATTTCTTTTTGCTCATTAGGGGCTAACGAAAGAGTTTCATCACTTAAAGTGACGAGTTCTTCGATCGCGTATGGAGCAGAAGGCGTTGCTTCCTCATTTGCCCCAGAATACTCAACGACGCCCGTCATATTCGTGACCGCTCGATTAAAGGATAGCTGTAGATTGATTGGTTGCTCGCTTTTATTGGAAACCATGACCGCTAGTTTTTCTTCTGCCTTGGGCTCCAGCAACAAATCATAGTACATCAGCTCTTTGTCTTGCTGTGACTCTGGCAATTTGATTTGAACATCGAAGGTATCAAGTGAATCTGCTGCCCCCGTACTGCTCGTACCAATGAAAAATAAGACCGTTAGAATACTTACTACCCAATACTGAAATCCTTTGCCTCGAACTTTCTTCTGATGCATCCTGTCAGATCCTTTCTACACAAAATAGGAAAGAAAAATCAGCTAGCATAAAAAGCAGCCGCTCAGGCAAGCTGCTTTTTTTCTGCTAACTGTTACGCAATGACTACTGCCCTATGGGGTCGTCGGCGCACTGCTGATCGTCCAAACGAGGGTCGTTTGGTAGGTTGCTGATTGTTTTTCCGTATTGGCTGGGATCGAAAGGGTAAATTGTTCTAAAGGCATCGACGTTTCACCAATCCCTTCGCCAGCATTGGCGGTCAAGAACGCATACTCATTGTTGATCGCCGCAAAATCAAGCTCGCCATTGGCAATATCACTGGTTCCTGTTGGCGGCGAACTCAAGTTATTGGTCAACGTCCCCGTATCTACCGTTAATACCGCACCGTCCAACGTGCTGTCTCCTGCCGTAAATTGGGTTGCTTGCCGTACTTTGATCGCCCAAGAAGAGTTCGCCTGTCCTCGGTTATCGCTGACCGCAACTGCCCCTCTTTGCAGCGTTGACCCATCCCCAGGTAGTCCAGTTCCATCCGTAGTAGCCACCCACGTTTCGGCATTTTCTGTTTGGATTTCATGGGCACCAAAATCTAAATTCGTTGGTAGCTGCGTATTGGGATCACTCCCGCCTTTATCCGGGTCAAACACGATGCCCCCAGAGGTATATTCTACGACACCGGTCGTGTCATCTGCTTGCACTGTCGCACCAATGCTAAGGGCAGTCAATACCCCCAATGCGCCTATTATCGTTTTCTTTGAAATCATTTTGCCATCCTCCTTTTTTTGATGCAAATGATCAATGTCAGACTAATGAAGAATCCGCCTATTACGGGCAGCCAAAAGTGATTGGTTTCTGCAAGCTGTGGCAGCGGTTCTTCTGCGTTAGTAACCGTTTCTTGACTGGTCGGTGGTTCAATTTCTTCATCAATGGAATCACTGCTAGCTGTTTCCGTTGGTCCTTCATAAAACTCAATGTTGCCGGTCGTCGTATTGGCTACTGCTGATGGAACGATACTGTAGAAACTGCCGATCATCAAAACCAGAAGCAGCACAAGGGAATTTTTTTTCATTCTGCTCTTCCTTTTCAAGGTGTATCGGAAACGGTCCACACGACTGTGGCGCGATACTGACCTTGAAATTTAGGTGTTTTCTCAGGTACAAATAAATTGAACTGGGAAAAATTAACAGTCAGTCCACCAGTCGATGCCGCATTTTCCAACGTCACCACATTTTTTTCGACATTTTGCTGCAGAGCAATCGTTGCATTATCAGGTAAAACCACTCGACCGTCTGTAAATGTCGAATTGACAGTTCCAAGCTGAACCCTTAATTCGGCAGCTGGCAATGTTCGCGTGCCATTGACCCAATTGGTGGATTGTCTGACCTTGACTTGCCATTTTTTCTGACGATTGCGGGTATCATTGATCCGTAAAATCCCAGTTGTAGCTGCTGCGCTTTGGTCGCCGTTGGCGGTTGCCCGCCATGTCTCACTCTTTTTCGTTTGAATGGCATGTCGGCCAAAATTCAGCTGAGTCGGCAGATTCGTCCGATCCATCGTCAGTGCTTCGACCATGAAATAAATCATGGTTTGGCGACTGCTGATATTTAGCGCACTAAAGTTCAAGAGATTGATGTCCGTCGGCTTTGCCTTCAACACAGAAGCCGAAAAATTGGCGGTCCAATTTGCGGTCAACTGTCCTGGACCCGAAAGTAGCGTAGGAATTTGAACATCCGTTGCTCCTAAAACGGCTGCATCCGCCATTTGTTCTTGGACGGTTGCCAAATTATTTAACGCTGACGTTACAGTGTTAAGCAGGGTATTCAGCAACCCTTGCAGCAATGCACGAACGACACCACCAATATCGATGCCGATCACTCGAATCTGGGTATTTTGAATTGCCGTGCTTAAATTCCGTAAAATTTGCGGGACATTGGTTCCTAAAACGACACCGAGGTTCGAACTCATATTGGCATACAACGCTTCTCTTTGGGTGGTGAACTGCAACGGACTGCTTATTTCTACATTTCCTAAATTACCAACGGTTTTTAGCAAGGAAATTTGCTGATTGACAGCCGTTAAATCGATTTGCACGATCCCGAGATTGAGATTTAAGGAGCTGGTCAAGGAATCAAGCGCTGTTAAAATCGCATTCAAAAGCGGGACATTGGCAATATTGACTGTGGTCGACGTTTTGATAGCTGCTGATCCATTGGCACTGATGCTAGCTCTCAACTCTGTGGGGATCGCCAATAAAGCAAATTTATCCTCACCGTTGACGTTGACAGAAGCATTCAAGCCCCCGTTCCCTTTGATCGAAAAAGTCACTGGTCGATTTGTCACACTGCCTGGCCAAGGGGCACTTGCTGAAGTACCACTTGTATTGGCACTCGTCAAATTGCTTAAAATTTCCACATCTAATACGTTCACAGCCGCCTCGGCTTCTTTGGTCGTTGTTAATAGATACAAATTGACGAAACTGATGCTGGTCAACAAGAAAATCAACTGAGTGATCGTCCATTTGTAAAAACGTTTTTCCCTCCTTCTGCTTTCCATACCATTTCTAACCCTTTCTTTACGAAACGATGATCAATGCTTCAACGTTTTGATTCACTAGAGATACCAGCGGAGGATGTCCACTCCGCTGGTAAAGTCATGCTATTTTTGCTGGTCTTTTTTCTTTCTTGCTTTGAAGAACAAGCCGATTCCTCCGACAACGAAGACTGCTGCTCCAATCACTGAAGCATACCAAGTTCCTTCTGATCCCGTTTTCGGTAAGAATTTACTTCCCCACCAGCTTTGGTTGTTATTGTTGCTGTTCCAATTATTGTTTCCCCAATTGCCCCAGTTGCCCCAAGCGCCATTGCTTCCGTCGGTACCATTCGTACCATCAGAACCATTGGTGCCATCCGTGCCATCGGTTCCGTCCGTACCGTCAGTACCATCTGAACCATCCGTGCCATTGTCACCCGTTGGTACCACGATTGGTGTAGCTGCACTGCGGTATTCTCTGCCACCTGCTGTAACGATCGCCACAACGTTAAGGGTTTCTTCTGGTGAAACATCCTCTGGATCTAATGTGATGCTAAATGCACCATTTCCATTGGTCGTTCCTGTTCCGACAACGTCACCCGCTTCATTCAAGATTTCAATCGTCGCATTGGCTGGTCCATTCCCGAAGACTGGATAGCCATCGGTAGGATTGCCAGTGATCGTAGCAACCGGTGCATCAACCGTCAAAGCATCGACTACGGTCGTCGTCGGATCACTTAAGGTTTCGCCATCTGCTAAAGCAAGAACCGTAACGGTTTCACCTTCCGTCGCTTCCGCGGATAGCTCAACACGCCAGTCGCCATTTTGATCGGCGATCGTTGTGATTGGTCCTTCAGCCGCGAAGATGGTCAGGAATCTACTTGTTAACGGATCGCTGATGGTAACGGTGATCGTAGCACCTGGCTCACTCGTTCCGCTGATCGTTGTATCACCAGCCGTAACTGGGTCAATGGTTGGTGTATCTGTCTTGATGCTTTCATCATCGACAGGTACGACGATTGGCGTCGCATTACTGCGGTAGTCATCCCCACCAGCAGTGACGATCGCCACAACCGATAAGTTTTCTTCTGGTGCGACATCCTCACTAGTCAATGTGATCGTGTAGTCACCATTTTCATCGGTAGTGCCTGTTCCAACGACATCCCCCGCTTCATTCAAAATTTCAATCGCTGCATTGGCAGGCCCGTTCCCAGTTACTGGATAGCCTTCTTGGGAATTCCCAGTAATGGACGCTGAAGGTGCGTTGACCGTGATGCCATTAACAACGGTCGTTGCTGGTTCACTGGCGGTTTCTCCTTCGCTTTGCGCCACTGCTGTTACGATTTCATCTCGAGAAACTTCCGCAACGTCCACTGACCAATTTCCTGCTTCATCTGCTTCGGTTTCAACCGCTTCTTCTCCTGTTACCGTCACGGTGACCATCGCTCCCGCTACAGCAGTACCGGTAATGGTCGTGTCACCAGCTGTGACTGGTTCGATGATTGGTGTAGCGGTTTGATCGATCGTATTCTCAACGGGCACTACGATTCGTGTCGCATTACTCCGATAGTCTTTGCCACCAGCGGTGATGATCGCAACGACATTCAATGATTCTTCAGGAGAAACAGCTTCACCAGAAAGCGTGATCGTGTAGTTGCCATTTTCATCGGTAGTGCCTGATCCAACGACGTCTCCCGCTTCATTCAAGATTTCAATCGCTGCATTTGGTGCTGCCATCCCCGTCACTGGGTAACCATCCTCTGGATTGCCAGTGATGGACGCGGTCGGTGCTGAAACCGTGATGCCATCCACACTCACTGTGATTGGTGCACTAGGATCTTTTTCAGGTGATTGTGCCACAACAGTGACGGTATCACCCTCCTCAACTTCAGGTACCTCAACTGTCCAATTGCCCTCTTCGTCCGTTTCGGTCGTGATCGGTTCATTTTCACCAATCGTTACCGTCACCGTTGAACCTGGTTCGGCAGTCCCGCTGATCGTCGTATCGCCAGCTTTGACTGGATCGATCGTTGGTGTTGCAGTTTGTTGCTCTTCTTGATCCAAAGGTACCACGATCGGTGTCGCGTTACTGCGGTATTCCTTGCCGCCAGCTGTCAGAACTGCAACGACGGTTAAGCTTTCCGCTGGTGCAACAGCTGTTGGTTCAAGAGTGATACTGTAGTTTCCTTCTGCGTCTGCAGTTCCTGAACCGACGATTTGTCCATCGCTATTCAAGATTTGTACGGTGGCATTGGCTGGTGCCGTTCCAGTTACTGGATAGCCGTCCGTGCTATTGCCTGTGATCGTTGCACTAGGAGCAGTGACCGTCAACGCACCAACACCAACTGTGACTGGAGCGCTTGGCTCTTTGTCAGGTGATTGTGCCACAACAGTGACTGCATCGCCTTCAGAAACTTCTGGTACTTCTGCCGTCCAATTGCCTTCGTCATCCGTTTCAGCCGTGATTGGTTCAGCATCTGGTACGGTGATCGTCACGGTTGAACCTGGTTCAGCCGTTCCGCTGATGCTGATATCCCCCGCCGTGATTGGATCGATCGTTGGTGCTGCTGTCTGATCCACTACCGTATCTGCTGGTACGATGACCGCTGTTGGATTACTGCGGTACTCTTTCCCACCAGCTGTAACGATGGCAACGACGTTTAAGGTTTCTTCTGGGTCGACAGTTTCAGTAGTTAAGGCCACTGTATAGTTGCCGTCTCCATCAGCAGTGCCTCTTCCAACGACTTCATTGGCTGCGTTCAAGATCTCGATCGCTGCATTGGCTGGTGCTGTACCAGTCACTGGGTAGCCATCCGTGCTGTTGCCGCTGATGGAAGCTGTTGGTGCTGCGACAGTCACTCCTTCAACGATGACAGTGATTGGATCACTTGGGTCTTTGCCGTCACTGTCTGCGACGACTGTGATGGTATCCCCTTCAGACAATTCAGGCACATCGACACTCCAGTTGCCTTCGTCATCTGTTTCGGCGGTTTCTTCTGTGCCATCCGGTAGTGTTACAGTTACAGTTGAGCCTGGTTCGGCCGTTCCGCTAACTGTTTCATCGCCTGCTTTGATTGGATCAACCGTTGGTGCCGTTGTTTGGTTTTCACCCGGTTCAGCTGGCACCATGATCGGCGTCGCTGGACTGCGATAATCCTTGCCACCAGCTGTGACCACCGCAACCACCGTCAAGTTTTCTTCAGGAGAGACGTCTTCACTGGTCAAATCGATCGTGTAAAGCCCTGCATCATCGGTCGTACCCGTTTCAACTATCTCGCCAGCTTCATTCAAGATTTCGATGGTCGCATTCGCTGGTCCTGTTCCAGTCACTGGATAGCCATCGGCTGCATTGCCGCTGATGGACGCACTAGGCGCCGACACCGTTAATGCCCCGACCGTGATCGTTGCTGGTGTACTTGGTGTTTCATTTTCTATTTCTGCCACTGCCGTAACAGTCGTTCCTTCGGAAAGCGCTGGTACCTCAGCTTGCCAATTGCCCTCATCGTCAACTTCAGCGGTGATTGGGTCTTCCTCACCGACCGTCACACTGACTGTTGCTCCTGGTTCGGCTGTTCCGCTGATTTCTGTTGCGCCAGCCACTGCTGGATTGATCGTTGGTGTCGCCGTTTGATCCGCTGGCACCACGACAGCCGTTGGTTGACTACGGAAGTCATCCCCACCTGCTGAAACGATGGCAACGACACGGACCGTTTCCCCTGCTGATACATCTTCACTGGTCAAGGTAACGGTGTAAACGCCATTCTCATTGGCTGTCCCTGTGCCAATCACTTGATCATCAGCATTTAAGATTTGGATTGCCGCATTGGCTGGTGCTGTACCAGTTACAGGATAACCATCTTCACTATTGCCAGAAATCATTGCCGTCGGTGCTGCCACGATCAGCCCTTGCACCGTCACTGTAACTGGTAAACTTTCTGTTTTGCCGTCTGCCAAGGCAGTAACGGTCAAGACATCATCTAGAGAAACCGTCGGCACAGTTGCCGTCCACTCACCTTCGTCATTTGCTGTTGCAGTGTAAGTATTGCCGCTTGGCAGTTCAACGGTTACCTCTGCTCCTGGTTCAGCCGTTCCGCTAACGGTTGTATCCCCAGCAACCACGGGTGCGACAGTCGGTGCTGCTGTTTGGTCTTCTGCGTTATCTTCTGGCACCACGATAGTAGTTGCTGGACTGCGGTATTCTTGTCCGCCAGCTGTTACCATTGCCACCACTCGCAAGGTTTCTGCTGGAGAAACACCTTCTGTCAAGGTGATCGTATACTCACCGTCTCCATTGGCAGTCCCACTGCCCACCACTTCACCCGCATCATTTAAGATCTCAATGGCTGCGTTGGCTGGTGCTGTCCCTGTAACTGGATAGCCGTCAGTACTGTTGCCAGTGATCGTTGCCGTTGGTGCTGCCACGTTCAAGGCACCGACACCGACACTGATTGGTTCACTTGGGTCTTTGCCTTCAGCTTCCGCAACCACTGTGACCATGTCGCCTTCTGAAAGCTCTGGTACGGTGACTGTCCAATTGCCTTCCTCATCCGTTTCGGCAGTCACTGGATCTTCTCCAGGAATCGTTACCGTCACCGTTGAACCAGGTTCGGCCGTTCCTCCGACGGATGTATCCCCTGCTTGCACTGGATCGATCGTTGGTGCGGTCGTTTGATCTGCTGGTACCACGATGGAAAGCGGCGCACTGCGGTATTCATCGCCGCCAGCGGTTACCACTGCCACCACCTGAAGTGGTTCTGAAGGATCAACATCACTACTGCTCAAGGTGATGCTGTAGGCACCCTCCTCATTTGCTTCGCCACTGCCGACAACCTCATCGGCTGCATTTAAAATCTCAATCGCTGCATTCGGCGTTGCCGTTCCTGTAACTGGATACCCATCGGTACTATTGCCGCTGATCGCTGCTGTCGGTGTCGCCACACTACGTGGATTTACGACGACCGTTGCTGCGTCACTTGGCGTTTCCCCATCAAGGGTCGCTACCACGGAAACTATTTCTCCTTGAGAAACCTCGGGCACCGTTGCCGTCCAATTGCCTTCGTCATCTGCTTCGGCAGTGACTGGCTCTGCGTCACCAATCGTTACCGAAACTGTCGCACCAGGTTCAGCCGTTCCGCTGATCGTGGTGTCGCCGGCTGTCACCGATTCAATGGTTGGGACTGCGGTTTGATCCAATGGTACTGTGATTGGGGCAGCCGCACTGCGGTAGGCTTGACCACCGGCTGTGACTACCGCCACCACCCGTAAGGTTTCAGCTGGAGACGCATCATCACTCGTCAACGTGATCGTGTATTGGCCTTCGTCATTGGCAGTGCCAGTACCTACCACCTCGTCATCGGCATTCAAGATTTCGATGGCTGCATTGGCTGGTGCCGTTCCCGTTACTGGGTACCCATCGGTACTATTGCCACTGATCGTCGCGGTTGGCGTAGCGATCGTCAACCCATTGACCCCAACACTGATTGGTGCACTTGGGTCTTTGTCTGGTGCTTGTGCGACCACTGTGACGGTTTCTCCTTCAGAAACTTCAGGAACTTCAACCGTCCAGTTGCCCTCGTCATCGGCTTCACCAGTCACAGGTTCTTCACCTGGGATCGTTACCGTCACCGTAGCGCCTGGTTCGGCAGTCCCACTGATCGTCGTGTCCCCTGCATTGATTGGGTCGATGGTTGGTAATGCTGTTTGTTCAAGCTCATCTGCTGGGACCGTCACTGGTGTGGCAGGACTGCGGTACTCATCCCCGCCAGCTGTTACGATCGCAACGACAGACAAGGTTTCTTCTGGTGCTGCATCGGCTGGTGCGATGGTTACCGTATAGTTTCCATCCCCATCGGCTGTGCCAGTACCAATCACATCGCCTGCTTCATTCAGTACTTCGATCGCTGCATTCGCTGGTGCAGTCCCCGTGATTGGATAGCCATCGGTACTATTGCCGCTGATGATCGCTGTTGGTGCTGCCACCGTCACTCCATTGACTCCAACGCTGATTGGTGCACTTGGCTCTTTGCCTTCAGCTTCCGCAACGACTGTGACTGTATCGCCACCAGAAACTGCTGGCACTTCTGCAAGCCAGTTTCCCTCGTCATCCGTTTCAGCCGTTACTGGTTCTTGATCGGTGATCGTCACAGTAACCGTCGACCCTGGTTCTGCCGTTCCGCTAATCGTGGTATCACCTGCTGTGACCGGATCGATCGTTGGTGTCCCTGTTTGTTCAATGTCTGCTGGTACGGTGATTGGTGTGGCATTACTGCGGTAGTCTTGACCGCCTGCTGTCACAACTGCCACCACCTGCAAGGCTTCTTCTGGCGCCACATCGGCTGGATCTAAGGTCACGGTATAAGCACCCGTGTCATCCGCCGTCGTGCTACCAACAACATCGCCTGCTTCATTCAAAATCTCAATTGCCGCATTCGGTGTCGTTGTTCCGCTGACTGGATAGCCATCCGTGCTATTGCCTGTGATGGAAGCGCTCGGTGCACTGACCGTAACACCATCAACGGTCACGGTAATCGGTGCACTTGGATCTTTGCCTTCGGCTTCGGCAACGACTGTTACCGTATCGCCTTCTGATAGTTCAGGAACCGTCGCTTCCCAGTTGCCTTCGTCATCGGCTTCTGCCGTGATCGGATCGCCTTCAGGAAGCGTGATCGTCACTGTTGCCCCTGGTTCAGCCGTTCCGCTAACAGTCGTATCCCCAGCTGTTACTGGGTCGATCGTTGGTGTTTCCGTCAAGTTTTCTACATCATCTGCAGGAACTACAAGTGGTGTACCTGTACTGCGATAGTCTTCACCACCAGCCGTCACGATCGCTTCCACCCGCAAGTTGTCGCCAGCTGCCACCTCTTGAGGATCAAGGGTGATCGTGAAGTTGCCATCGTCATCGGCTGTTCCACTACCAACGACATCGCCTGCTTCATTCAAAATTTCAATCGCTGCATTGGCAGTCGCTGTTCCCGTTACTGGATACCCATCTGTGCTATTTCCAGTGATCGTAGCTGTTGGCGCCGCCACAGTCAAACCGCTTACACTCACGGTGATTGGGGCACTTGGATCTTTGCCTTCAGACTCAGCTACGACCGTCACGGAATCGCCTTCTGACAATTCAGGAACCGTTGCTTCCCAGTTGCCTTCATCATCGGCTTCAGCCGTGATTGGATCGCCTTCAGGAAGCGTGATCGTTACCGTTGCCCCCGGTTCGGCTGTCCCACTAACGGTCGTATCTCCAGCACTGACTGGATCGATCGTTGGTGTTTCCGTCTGCAGGATATCTGCAGGCACCACAACAGGTGTCGGGTTGCTTCGATAGGTTTCGCCGCCAGCGGTCACAACTGCCGTCACATTCAAGGTTTCTTCCGCGGCAACATCTGCTGGATCTAACGTCACCGTATAAACGCCATTCTCATTGGCAGTACCTGTTCCGACAATTTCGCCATCCGCATTGGTGATCTCAATGGCCGCATTTGGTGCAGCTGTTCCAGTCACTGGATAGCCCTCTTGACTATTTCCTGTGATCGAAGCCGTTGGGGCATTGACCGTCAAGGCGGACACGGTGGTACTTGCTGGCTGACTTGGTGTTTGTCCTTCTAGTTCGGCGACAGCTGAAACCGTATCGCCCTCTGACACTTCGTCCACGTCAACACGCCAATTGCCCTCTTCATCGGCTTCCGTCACGATCGGATCTGCACCGTTGACGGTCACAGTAATCGAGGCACCAGGCTCAGCCGTTCCGCTGACGCTTGTATCCCCGGCAGTCACTGGTTGGATCGTTGGTGTTCCCGTTTGTTGCTCGGCATCGTCTGCTGGAACGACGATTGGCGTATTGCCACTGCGGTACGTTTGACCGCCAGCAGTAACGATTGCAGCAACATTCAAGTTTTCATTTTCTGCTACATCTGCTGGGTTCAACGTGATACTGTAGTTGCCGTTCTCATTTGCCGTCCCAGTGCCAACGACTTCACCCTCGGCATTGGTGATTTCAATGGCTGCATTTGCTGCGGCTGTCCCCGTCACAGGATATCCATCGGTGCTGTTTCCTGTAATCGAAGCCGTTGGGGCATTGACCACTGGTGCTGCTACCGTTGCCGTCGCAGGTTCACTCGCTGATTCCCCATCCGCTTCCGCTACTGCTGTGACTGTATCACCTTCTACCAATTCAGGGACATCGGTCGTCCAATTGCCGTCACCATCTGCGGTTGTGGTAATAGGTGCACCGCCGTTGATCGCCAATGTTATGACTGCGCCTGGCTCAGCTGTTCCGCTGATCGTCGTTTCCCCTGCTGTCAATGGATTGATCGTTGGTGTATCGGTTTGATCTTCTGGTGTGTCTGGTGCAAACCAAATCGAGTTATTGCCGTCAGCATCCGTAAATAAATCAATGGTGATGAGGTCAAGCTGAGACATCGTTGCTTCGAAGCGAGCTTCGTAAGGAGTGGAAGGATTCGCCACCCCATTTTCAACCAATTGCGCATAGGTCGGACTGGTAACATTCGTTGGAATCACCACGTTGGTTTGACCTAAAACAGAAGCAGAAGCAACCTGATCTGCTAGATTGGTCGTAGCATTCAAGACATTTTGAGCAGTTTCAACCGTGCCATTTAAAGTCGCTTTGGCGGTATTGACCGTCGTTTGTACCAGTGTATTGATCCCGCTGATCAAGGTACCAATTCCTGGGATGCCGCTGGCACCATCTAGAATACTGACTTGGATCTGTGCCGCTTGTAAATTATCAAGAATTTGATTGATGCGCTGATTGACAACGATAAATAAACCATCATCCACATTGGCAATCAGGGCACGTTCGTTTTCGGTTAATCCAGCTGGAACTTCAAAATTCGCTTGGCCAAATTGTCCAAGTTGATTTAATAAGTCTAACTGGGTCGTAATTTCAGCTAAGTTGACGGAGATCACTTCGCTAACATCCACGATTGAAGCCGCCGTATACAACGGATTCGGCAAGCCACCAATGACTGTTGGCGGAATATCCAATGCGTCAGCTAAATTTTGATTGACGATCCCATCCACCGTGCTGATCAAGGTATCGACTGCTGGTGTGACTGTTCCGATCAATGTTTGCAAGGCTGGGAAATTCCCCAGTTGTAGTGTCACATTGGTCGAAATTGATGCATTTCCTGCCGGTTGAACCAAACCAGTAAGTCCTTGAGGAACCCCAACCACCGCGACTTTATCCCCGTTCAAGACATCAACCGTTACTGCATTTGATCCAGAAATCGAGAAATTGACTTGGTTCGTTGCCCCAGGCGTTGCATAAGGTGCAGACGCACTCGTGCCTGAGTTATTAGACGCTGTGATATCTGAGAAAAGTTCAGCTGAAACCAAAGCAGCTTCAACCGTCGTTGGTGCCCATAACAAACTTGCTGGCACGACCACCGTACTCGTCAACAACATCCCACTGACAGTTAAATTCGCAATAATGTTTTTCTTTGTTCGAACGCGTGTGTTTTTCTTTGAATCCATGAGCTTTTTGTAATTAATGCCTTTCATTCATTCTCCTCCTGTTCGAAAAAATTTAACCGACAAAAGATAAAACTGATGATCTCTGGAATGATTCCTGCCCCCTTTTAAACCAGATGAAAATCTATTTCAACCCAACACCCAAAGGCATAGAGAGAAAACAAAAGTTACCGATCGCAAAGCGAAGATTTTTCCGCATGCTTTCTGAAAAACCCAGTGATTTTTGTTCAAATCGTTTCACAGCATTTTAGAACGCACTTGTGAAACTCAAAAATTAAATAACTAAACAAACACACTGTGTACCAAAATTCTAGCAAATTTATTTCTTTCCAACAAATTATAAACACGATAAATAATTAAAAAAACACTGAAATTAACGTTACAAAACATAAAATATTTATTTTATAAACAAGCACAGATTATTTATATTTATCTTATAAACAGGTGCATAACGATAAAAATTTATCATTTTTTATCAAAAAAAGCACCTTACTCCTTATAATTAATCAATACAATGAATACGATTACATTTGTTTCTTTATACTCAAGAAGAGAGAAAAACGATGATGTTGTTTTTTCTTGTCTTCAACCCCGTTTTTTACCTACGAAAATAAAAAAACAAAAATAATTCAGGCGTTTTTCACGATATTGTCTAAAATAACTCTTACCGACGAAAAAAATGGGCTCGAAAAGCTCCCAGAACGTTCTGTGAAAAAAGGAATGAAAATCTCCTATTAAAATCGAGCGTGAGCAATCATGAAATGAAATTTCTTCAATCGCCATTTACTTTTTTCTTTCAGGGAAATTCTTCCGTAGCTATTTGGTCTTATATTTTGGACGTAAGCGTTCATTCGCTTCTTTTTGTTTATACTTGCTGGTAAGAAGGAAACGCTGCTGCCCAATCGTCTTCTTCTAATACCACATAAGGAGCATGAGAAGATGGATTGGTTAGTAATGATTCTTGTATTGATATGTCTTAGTTTTGTCTGAGAAAAAAGCGTGAGAACGAATCGTTCTCACGCTTTCTTATTATTTCACGCCCTCTCTGGGTGCACATTACCGCGAAACATCCTTCCATCAAATCAGAAGCGGTCTGAAATATAAGACCTTTTTAATTCCTACACTGGACTTGTTTTACTATAATGGGGATACATGATTTCATTAATTCAATGAGAGCGGAGGCTTTCTTATGTATGGCGAAACGATCAGACAAATCCGATTGAAAAAAGGCTTCACCCAAAAAGAAGTCTATGGCACGATTATTTCAAAATCCTATGCCATCGAATTTGAAAAAGGCAAGCACCAGATTGCTGCCAACCTGCTGTTGCAAATCTTAGAAAATCTATCAATGGATATCGATGAATTTCTCTATATCGCGAATGGCTATCGGCTGGATGAGCAAAACAGCTACAACCATCGGTACACACAATATTCAAACAAGCACGATATCAACCAGTTACAAATTCTATTACAGGAGCTGCAGCAAACCTCTAGCCGACTGAACAATGTCCGCATTGCAGAGGTTCGCTCACGGATTCGCATGCTGCAATGCTTGGCAGAGCATGGCGTCTATCGGAAACGTGCGATTTTGGAATGTGATCGTCAAACGATTATCTCCTATCTCGTTGATGTTGAGAGCTGGACGTTACAAGAAATCCAACTATTTGGCAACACCATCGATCTTTTGGACAACGACCATAATTTCCTCTTCTTCAAAAAAGTATCCAAGATGCTCGAATACTACATCGATATGGAAAAAGGTCGGGAAATCTATTGCGCACTACTGATCAATTTAATCGAATATACGCTAAAACACCAGCAATACGATGTGACGGAAGTTCTCGTCGTCCAATTAAAACTTTTGGCGACAGACTACAAAGAATTTTTCCACCAAGCCGTCTGCAAGTTTTTCCAAGGCGTGTTGCTCTTAAGAACCGGTGACAAAAAAGCAGGCAAAAGGATTACCACAAAGATGCTAGCTATCATGCGAGAATTGGATCAAGGTGCCCTTGCCGATGATTTTGCTTTACTGCTGGATGATGACTACCTCCGAGCATTTGCCTCCTCCGAGTGATAAAGCGGCAACTGCAGCGTTCGTTTAATAAAAAAAGGAAGTGATGATTGCCATCACTTCCTTTTTCAGCTATTAGCTCACACTGCGCTCATCTGTTGCACCAAAATATTGATACATTGGTTTTTGGCTGCCATTGAGCAATTGATCGACCGTCACAAATTCATAGCCTTGTGCTTTGAGCGCTTTGATGATGCCCGGCACGGCTTGAACAGATTTCGGATGAATATCATGTAACAAAATAATCGATCCATCGTAAACATTGTTTTGGACAACCTTCAAAATCTTGTTTGGATCTTTCAGCTTCCAATCCTCGGTATCAACACTCCATTGAATGATCGATTTTCCTGCCGCTTGGGCGCTTTGTTGATCGATCGCTCCATATGGCGGGCGCAAATTCTTAGGCAAGACCCCTGTCGCCTGATAGATGGCTTTGTCCGTTTTGGTTATTTCCGCTTTGACCTCCTCTGGCGACAACGTATTTAATTGGGGATGAGAATAGGAGTGACTGGCAATTTCATGCCCTTCCTCATGGACTTTTTTCGCGACCTCAGGGTATCGATCCACCATCTGGCCCAATTCAAAGAACGTTGCCTTCACATCATTGTCTTTCAAAATTTTTAAGAGATCCAATGTCGAAGTATCATTTGGTCCATCATCGAAAGTCAACGCAACATATTTTTTGTTTTCGTCTAACATCGCTTGTTGCTCTTTCAATTGATCCGCATTGACCAGCTCTGGATCAATAAAGGGCGCAATCTCTTTGTAAGCCAAAGTGATCTCGGATACACCTGTTTGATTTTGCGGCAACTGGAGCGTTATTTTTTCAGGATCATAAGTAAATTTTGAATCATAGGTGATTCGGTCCATCCCCAAGACCGCATCAATGAGTTTAGTCGGTTCTTTGGCTTGATTCAAAAGCTTTTGTTGAATCACTTGCTGGATCCCTAGCAAGCTGCCTTCATCTGGAACCAAGTCTTTTAAGGATAATTCATTGCCGGTTTTCTCGGAAATAAAAATTGGATCGGCAACCACGCTATCCGCATCTTCAAACCGCCCAGTCTCCCGATTCCAAACATAGCTGTCCGCTTTTAAGGAATAGGTTGACACTTTTGATGCAACTGCTTGTGCTTGAATCCGAGCGATCGTAACGGTCTCTTTGTCGGCGTGCTTTTTGCATAGCTTGTTCGCCATGGTCGATAATTTCTGACTTGCATCCTTTACAGGGATGGCATTTTCTTCTTTTGGTCGGAAAATCAATTCTTTTTTGTCCCCATCAGACAATGTTTCAAGTTTTGCGGGAATTCCCTCTTTGGCCTGCTCTTCTTGGATCGACGCTAATAGCTTTTGTGCGGCAGCTTCATATTTTTCCCGTGCCAATGCTTCTTGCTGCTTCAAAGTAAATGCGATATAGCCCCCAGTGGCGATAATGACGATTGTCAGCAGCGTCATCAATGAAAAGAGATACTTGCGATGGGTTGGCTTCTTTTTAGAAACTTGACGATTGGCGGTTGGCGTGCGTCTTGTCGTTCCCGTTGTTTGCTTTTGATGTGATTCGACCCTTGAAGTAGGTGCTTGTTTTTCAGAAGTCGCTTCTCTATGTTGTGAATTATTTGAATCATTGCTTGATTTCTTCATAAACATTCTCCCTCAAACATAATAACGTAAACAAAATGTAACATAAGCGTAATAATATTTCAACAGTGTTACAGAGATTCTTATAAACTTCTCTTTTTGTTCACAAATTTTGAGAATTGTTCTTAGAAATCCTTTATTCTGCTTTTAAGAAAACCAATTCTGCCAAGTATGATATCGTGTTCACTGCTTTTTCTTTTTGTTTAAAAATAATGAGAGATATCTTTTTGTACTTTGATGTTTTTTCTGTTTATAATTCAGCATGTGGCAATTACTATGAAGGATGTGTTCAAAATGAAACACAAATCAGCAGTTTATTTATTCGTTCTTACCTTACTCATAGGGTTAACCTATCAATTACTTCCATATACTCCACTAAATGATTCCGTGTTATCGATCGTCGGTACCATCTGGAATCTGGTCTTCGCATTTAGTGCAGGATATTTTCTCTTACGAACGACCTTTTTGGAGCAGTTCAAACATTTTCGGTTCACCGTTTTATTGTGGGGTGTCCCTTTCGTCATTTTGACTGGCGTGTTCTTTTCCTTTATTTATGCCGCTATTTTTGGACAACCAACAACCAACTCGATCAGCGAAACCATCACTGTCCAAATGGTCTTTTTGCAAGTTCCCTTTATGCTGATGGGAGAAGAATTGCTGAGTACCAACCTCTTGTTGGCGTTGCAGAAAAGAGGCCTTTCATTTGCCTGGTCATCCATCATTTGCAGTGTGCTATTCGCTTTATGGCACATCCCAGCCTACGGCTTTCATCCAGCCCAATTATTGATCACCTTGATGCCTGCCAGATTGGCACTCAACTACGTTTGGAAAAAATCCAATAGCGTATGGGTCAGCTGGATCTGCCATTTTCTTTATGATTCCCTGGGATTCATTTCATTTTTAGGTAAATAAGCAACAAAAAGGACAGCTGAAGCCTAGCTGTCCTTTTTGATAGTTAGTAACGCCTTTCCCCAATGGCTTACTTAATCACTATTTACGCTTTTTGAAATAAAGCCAGCTTGCTGTGGCGATAAAGAACAAACCAACTACAAACGGGAACAACGTCCCCTGCTCATCGGTCTGCGGCAATCTTTGTGCAGAAGCACTTTTTTTCGAAACAACAGTCGCCGTTGGTTCTTTTTCTTTTTTATCAGAAATAACGGCGGTTGCTACGTTTTCTTTTGTATAAACATACGTCACAGTTGCCTCTTCCTTACCAAATGTGCCTTTGGCATTTTGCGGCAGCCGACTTTCGTCTACTATGTAGCCGTCGATTGTTAGTTGATATTTTTTTGTGCTGGCATCGTAAGACTCGCCTACGTTTCCACTGATCGTTTGAGAGGAGTGTATTTCTTTTCCTTCTGTATCTACGTATTCGACCGTTATATCCGCTGCTGGTATCGGATTTTTTTTGTAGATGTAGGTGACGGTTTGTGCCGTTTCGCTAAATACACCTTTACTATTTTCTGGTAATTGGCTTTCGTCCAATGTGTAGCCATCTATTTTTACTTGGAATTGTTCTGTGCTAGCATCGTAAGAGTCGCCTACGTTTCCACTGATCGTTTGAGAGGAGTGTATTTCTTTTCCTTCTGTATCCACGTATTTGACCGTGACATCCGCTGCTGGTACGGAATTTTTTTTGTAAATATAGGTAACGGTTTGCGCTGTTTCTCCAAATACACCCTTACTGTTTTCTGGTAATTGGCTTTCATCTAGTGTATAGCCATCGATCGATAGTTTATATTGATCTGTACTTGCATCGAAAGAGTCGCCCACATTGCCGCTAATCGTTTGAGAGGAGTGTATTTCTTTGCCTTCTGTATCCACATATTCAACAGTTACATCCGCTGCTGGTATCGGATTTTTTGTGTAAATGTAGGTGACGGTTTGTGCTGTTTCGCTAAACACGCCTTTACTATTTTCTGGTAATTGGCTTTTATCTATGGTGTAACCGTCGATTTTTAGTTGGTATTGTTCTGTGCTAGCATCGTAAGATTCGCCTACGTTTCCACTGATCGTTTGAGGAGAATGAATTTCGTTGCCTTCTGTATCCACATACTCGACCGTTACATCCGCTGCTGGTATCGGATTCTTTGTATACACATAGGTGATGGTTTGCGCTGTTTCGCTAAACATACCTTTACTATTTTCTGGTAATTGGCTTTCGTCTAAGGTGTAGCCTTCAATCACTAATTGATAGTTCTTCGTGCTGGCATCGTAAGACTCACCTACATTTCCACTGATCGTTTGAGAAGCGTGAATTTCGTTGCCTTCTGTATCCACGTACTCGACCGTGACATCCGCTGCTGGTATCGGATTCTTTGTATACACATAGGTGACGGTTTGCGCGGTTTCACTAAAGACACCTTTACTATTTTCTGGCAACTGGCTTTGATCTATAGTGTAGCCTTCGATTGATAGTTGATATTTTTCTGTACTAGCATCGTAAAAGTCGCCTACGTTTCCACTAATCGTTTGTGAAGCGTGAATTTCGTTGCCTTCTGTATCTGCGTACTCGACCGTTACGTCAGCTGCGGGTATCGGATTTTTTGTGTAGATATAGGTGACGGTTTGCGCTTTTTCGCTAAATGTGCCTTTACTATTTTCTGGTAATTGGCTTTTATCTAAAGTATAGCCATCGATTGTTAGTTGATATTTTTCTGTACTAGTATCGTAAGACTCACCTACGTTTCCACTGATCGTTTGTGAAGGGTGAATTTCATTGCCTTCTGTGTCCACATACTCGACTGTTACATCCGCTGCAGGTATCGGATTCTTTGTATACACATAGGTGATGGTTTGCGCTGTTTCACTAAAGACACCTTTACTATTTTCTGGCAATTGGCTTCCATCTAGTGTATAGCCATCGATCGATAGTTTATATTGATCTGTACTTGCATCGAAAGAGTCGCCCACATTCCCGCTAATCGTTTGGCTAGCGTGGATTTCATTGTCTTCTAAATCTACATACTCAATCGTGACATCCGCTGCTGGTACAGGATTTTTTGTGTAAATGTAGGTGACGGTTTGCGCTGTTTCACTAAACATACCTCTACTATTTTCTGGTAATTGGCTTTGATCTAGGGTGTAGCCTTCGATTGTTAGCTGATATTTTTCTGTACTAGCATTATAAGAATCGCCCACATTTCCACTGATAATTTGAGAAGGATGAACTTCTTTGCCTTCTGTGTCCACATACTCGACTGTTACATCCGCTGCTGGTATCGGATTTTTTGTGTAGATATAGGTGACGGTTTGTGCTGTTTCACTAAAGACACCTTTAAGATTTTCTGGCAATTGGCTTTCATCCAATGTGTAATCTTCGATTGCTAGTTGATATTTTTCTGTACTAGCATCGTAAGAGTCGCCTACGTTTCCATTAATCGTTTGAGAAGCGTGAATTTCGTTGCCTTCTGTATCCACGTACTCCACTGTGACATCCGCTGCTGGTATCGGATTTTTTGTGTAGATATAGGTGACGGTTTGTGCTGTTTCGCCAAATACACCTTTACTATTTTCTGGCAATTGGCTTTCGTCTAGTGTATAGCCATCGATCGATAGTTTATATTGATCTGTGCTTACATCGAAAGAGTCGCCTACATTCCCGCTAATCGTTTGACTAGCGTGAATTTCGTTGCCTCCTAAATCTACATACTCAATCGTGACATCCGCTGCGGGTATCGGATTTTCTGTGTAGATATAGGTGACGGTTTGCGCCGTTTCGCCAAATACACCTTTACTATTTTCTGGCAATTGGCTTTCGTCTAGTGTATAGCCATCGATCGATAGTTTATATTGATCTGTGCTTACATCGAAAGAGTCGCCTACATTCCCGCTAATCGTTTGACTAGCGTGGATTTCGTTGCCTTCTAAATCTACATACTCAATCGTGACATCCGCTGCTGGGACAGGATTTTTTGTGTAAATGTAGGTGATGGTTTGTGCTGTTTCACTAAATACGCCTTTACTGTTTTCTGGTAATTGGCTTTCGTCTAGGGTGTAACCGTCAATTGATAACTTATACTCATCCGTACTAGCATCATATGAAGCGCCAATGGTACCAGATAAAGTCTTCGTTTCATGGATTTCTTGCCCTTGAGTATCAAGATATCTGACAGTTACCTCTCCCACCTGCTCCGGGTCAACAATGACATTGACTACATGTGTTGTATATACACTATATGAGGCTTGTCTAGCCATAAAAATTGCTACGTAAGTCCCCGGTTTGCTCGGATCAACATTTGTGTAGTACGGAAAGATCTGTGAGTCAGAAATACTTTTTTCTATGTTGCCGCTAAAATTTAACTTAAACGCCTCGATCCCTAATGCCTGTGTTGAGAAATCGAAGTTACTGTTTACAGGAATATGAATCGTATCGGGTCTCTCTCCAAAAGCATACTCGCCTACAATTTGACGCTCATAAAGTGCCAATGTTTTGGTTTCTCCTGCTTGCAAATTGATAGAATTTCCAATCGATGTAAATGCGTAGTTCAATCTTTGATTCGTTGTACCCACTTGCTTAATAAAGTAGCCCCCTGAAGGAACCTGAATCGTTACCTTTCCTGAACTGTCCGTGACTAACAACGTCACTTCACCAGATGTCGAGGAGGTCAATGTGAAATAAGCGCCTTGGATTGGCTGGTTTGAATTACTATCTAAAACTTGAACCGTCAGTTGCGCATTGGCAGCTCTTGCAGAAGGTTCTTCTTTATTTTCTGATCCGCTGATGGCTTCTTTACTGTCACTACTTGCTTGTGTTTGTTCGTTCTCAGCATCCACGCGCGCTGAGGTCGTTGTTGTTAGCGTATGATTTTCTACTTGAGAGGTAGCTTGTCCAGCATCCGCAGAAGCATTCGTATCATCAGATTGTACAGTTTTCACTTCTTCCTGATCCACCTGCGGAGATTCTGAAAACACTTGGCTTTCCGCCACTACCTGAAATGCTGGCGTTACCACCGCAGCACTTAATAAGATTACTAAAGATAGAATATATTTAAACTTCTTTTTCACAAACTTTCACCTTAACCTTCTTTTTCAAAATTAAAACCTTTTTATCCAACCTATTTTCACGCCTGAAAATCATTATAATTTATTAATTTTTAATTTACAAACATTTTTTTATTTTAGCGTATCATCCACTCCTCTCAAAAATTTTTAAGCGGACACATGAAATTCCATTGAGCGTATGTATACTTAATTCACTTGTCATCGCATTGCATCACCTCTTCAGAATTTTATAATTCAAGCACCCTTACCTTCAAGCAAACCCAGTGCAAATCAGCGCAAATCTTCTTTGCATCCTTGTTTTATCAATGATTTCATTTTCAAAAAAGCAAATTATTTTTTACTTAATCGTGACTTTCTTTTTTCGAATGATTCGAGCAAGTCTATCTTCTACTCTCAATATGTGCCATCTTTGAACATTTATCAGTTCATATATGACAATTGTTACTTATTACAGATGAAGGATTCACTGAAAAAATCGAACACTTTCAGAAAATTTTTTAGGAATATCTGACATAAGCTCATTTAAATTTAATCTCTTAAGAACAAAGAAAAGAACTTGTGCATTTTTTCGTTAAATCGAGCTTTACAATTGTTTCTTTGAACCGCTTTATGATAGGATATGTCAGAAGGAGCATTGAAATGACTATAGCTGAAAAAATAAAAGAGAGTCGCTTGAAGTTAGGACTCACCCAACAAGAAGTTTCCGAAAAATTATTTGTTACTAGACAAACGATCTCAAATTGGGAAAACAACCGAAGTACCCCAGACATCGACACCTTGATCAAATTAAGTGATCTCTACCAAATCGATTTAGAGTCACTGCTAAAACCAGAACAAGCAGCAGACGAACCAGAAAGAATGAGTGACGAAAAGAAACCAACCTTTCGCCTTCCTCTATACTTGCTCAATTTAACTGCAGTCGTCGCTTGCGTTTTCACCGACTTCTTCACACCTACAGGAACAATGACCCTATGGACAGTTGCTGCACATTTTTTGTTACTAGTTAACTTTGTCCTTTTATTCGGCTTTTTCCTCACAAAAAAAAGACCCCTCCCTGCAAAAACAATTGTCTTTGCATTAGGAAAAGGTCTGATGATCTTAGCCATTATATTAGGTTTTACTCTTTGGTCGAATAAAGGAGCTTCCGCTGATGCGTTACATCTGATTGGCCATAATTATGGTCATTTTATCTATTTGACGTTTAAAGCAATTGGGGTGATTTATTTGTTTGATTGGCGGAAGTTTATCTACTAAAAATTTAAGCAGTTAAAAAAACCGCGTGTTTTTATCCTAATCAGATAGACAGTTAAAATCCATATTAAATAGAAAAGTACTCTGATATCTATACAAGATATCAGAGTACTTTGTTTCAAAACTCAGAAGGTTTTTCATTAGTTAAGCCAAAGCTGTATGCAATAGCATCTAAAATTCTCTGACTAGCAAATCCATCTCCGTAAGGGTTTGAAGCTTTAGACATTTGGTCGTAAATATCATTATCTTCAAGTAATTCTTTGGCAGACACAAATACTTTATCTTCACTTGTACCCACTAATCTTAATGTGCCAGCCTCTATTCCTTCTGGTCTCTCAGTTGTATCACGTAAGACTAATACAGGTTTTCCTAATGAAGGAGCTTCTTCCTGCACTCCTCCAGAATCTGACATAATCATATAGCTATGATTAGCAAAGTTTTGAAAATCCACCACGTCTAATGGTTCAATTAAATGAATTCGATCGCAATCAATCAAAGTTTCTTTTACGGTTTTTCGAACTATCGGATTCTTATGCATAGGGAATACCACATGTACATCATCAAAGCGTTCGACAATTCGATTTATCGCTTTGAAAACGTTCTTCATAGGATTTCCTAAGTTTTCTCTTCTATGCATTGTAACCACTATTATTTTTTTGTCCCCTATATCTGTTAATAAAGAATGACTATATTGGTCTGAAATGGTATATTTCATGGCATCAATAGCCGTATTTCCGGTAACGTAAATATCGCTGACATTTCTTTTTTCATTTAATAAATTTTTCTTACTCATCTCAGTAGGAGCAAAATAAATATCTGCTAAAACATCAGTGAGCTGTCTATTCATTTCTTCGGGAAACGGAGAGTACTTATTCCAAGTTCTTAGACCTGCTTCTACATGCCCAATTTTTATTTGATGATAAAAACTAGCTATTGATGCCGAAAAAGTTGTTGTCGTATCACCATGAACAAGAACAATATCTGGTTTTGCTTCTTCAAAAATCTGATCTAATTCTTTTATTACACGACTTGTTATACCCGCTAATGTTTGGCCATCTTTCATTATATTTAAATCGTAATCTGCTGATAAATCAAAAATATTCATTACCTGATCTAACATTTGGCGATGCTGAGCAGTCACTGTTACAATTGACTCAA
Organism: Enterococcus sp. DIV0213h; assembly: GCF_051711285.1. Classification (NCBI taxonomy): domain Bacteria; kingdom Bacillati; phylum Bacillota; class Bacilli; order Lactobacillales; family Enterococcaceae; genus Enterococcus; species Enterococcus sp. DIV0213h. The sequence goes on along the minus strand of NZ_JBIOMH010000001.1, from coordinate 1,397,105 downwards.
ATCGAGGATCTTCTTGAACAGCTTTGACAAGAGGTGCCATTTTGATGGCCTCGGGTCTTGTGCCAAATATTGTCATAATCTTAATTTTATTCATGTTATCCCTCTATTTTCTTCAAAGTTTGTATGAAAAATCAAATATATTATGAGGATCCAAAACTAGCTTGTTTTTTAGTTTATCTAGTTGAGATTTGATTTGTGAATGTGGAACCATTACTACCACAATCTCACTCTCCTTAATAAAAGAATCAAAATCCATGATTTGACTCTGAACTACTTTATTCTGAATCATTGGATCATAAACTCGAAAAGGTTCTGCGAAATGTGCTTCCATTTTTTCGAACATCTGCACAGTTGGGCTTTCTCGATAATCATCAACGTCCTGCTTATAGGATAATCCGTAAATACCTACTTTTGACTTATCAGTAATTCCGTGATCTTTCATTATATCTGTGATTCTACTTAAAACCATTTCAGGCATTGATTCATTAACTTCTAATGCCGCTGAAATCAATTTCGTCAACCTTGGATAATCTCCAACTAAAAACCACGGATCAACAGGTATGCAGTGTCCCCCCACTCCAGGACCAGGATTTAGTATATTTACTCTAGGATGCATATTTGAAATTCTAATAATTTCATGAACATCCAGATGATCATATCTAGCTATTTTAGTTAATTCATTTGCAAACGCAATGTTGACTGCTCTAAAAGTGTTCTCGACTACTTTAGTCATTTCAGCTGTCCTAATATCTGTACATATAATATCTGCTTTACAAAATGTTTCGTATACTTCTTTCACACTCTCAGCTATCTTAGGTAAGTCTGCACCAATAGTCCTAGAATTATTTTCTAGTTCATAAATCATTTGTCCAGGGAGTATTCTTTCTGGAGCATGAGCTAGAAAAATATCTTTATTTATCTCTAATCCTGCCTCTTCAACCAACGGTCGTATATATTTATCAATTGTGCCAGGAGAAACAGTTGATTCTATAACTAATATTGTTTCTCTTTTACACACTCTCAAAATTTCTTTAACTGCACTAATTACATAAAGTGGGTCAATTTTTTTATTTTCTTTATCATAAGGAGTTGGCACAGTGACAATATAAAAATCGGTTGAAATATATTTTTCTGTAAAAATTATATTTTTATCGATTGCTTTGTCCAAAAGGTCTTTCATACCAAATTCTTCAAACGATAGTTGCTTTTTGTTTAGCTTTGAAATAAGCTCACTGTTGTAATCTGTTCCAATTACTTCATTCCCATTTGCGGATAATATTAAAGATGTTGGTAGACCAATATATCCTAATCCAATAACATTAATCTTTCTGTTCATACTTTTTACCTCTTCCTAATTTAAATATAATAACATACAAAATAAAATATATTATAACGTTCATTATCGAATACGAAGTTAAAAATGTTTCTATAGTCCACTCAAGAAAATAAGCAAAAATATAATTCGCAATTGAACTAAATACGAATAAAGATTGAAACAATAATTCAAATCTTTGTTTATTACAAACAATAAACGCGGGCACTAAGCTTCCCACAACTAAACGTATACTAAACATAGGTGCAAGAATTTTAGCGTATTCTCCTGCGACTCTCCAATCTTTTCCGAAAGCAATCTCAAAAATAATAGGTGAGAATGCAAATAAAATTATACACATTGGTATCGCTAGTGAAGTGAGTAAGATGGTTGATTTAAACAAAGCCTTATTATACCTTCCGTAATCTTTATACTCCTCTGCTGCATCTCTGAAGAAAACTTTTGAAACGTTTACACTGATTAAACTTAGAGGCAGCCCCAATATTTTGTATGACATAGAATATAATCCCAATGAGGTCATTCCAAAAAGACCAGAAATGAAAAAATTTAAGATAGAATAAGATATATTATTCAAAATATTAGCGCTCATTGAAAACATGGGGAAACTCTTATATTTCTTCACAATAAATACCAAACGCTTAAAATCAAGGTTTTTATTAAATAAATTAGATATATTTGTAGTTTTATACTGCTTTCGTATCCCCATTAAATTACCAATCACTTGAGCACCTAGCATGCCCACTGGTCCAAAATTAAACATACCCAAAATTAGTAATAAAAAATTTTGTATACTTGTTCTGATAACATATACTTCAGAAATAATTTTATAATTTTGCATTCTATTATTTATAGAATTTAGTATATTTACTATCCCTACAATCAATAATAATAAAAAAATTAGTAACATTATCAAAATAATATTATTCTTAATATCGGCTATAAAAATTAAATAGCTTGAAAAGAAGATAACTATCAGAATAGTTGCCACAATTGAAAATAAAAAACTAACTTGAACTAAACCATCTATATCTTTTTCATCTTTAGTTGAAACAATTGCAAAATCATATTTACCATTGATCACAGATCCAAAAATACTTATAACAGTTAGCAATAGTGCATACATCCCCATATCTTCAACTGAATAAATTCTCGTTAAAAAAGGTGAACATAGTACTGTTATTAATTGAGCTAATATTGAACCAAAAGCCAATTGAAATATCGATTTAAAAAAGGTTGAATTCTTTATTTTAGAATAATAGTTCATCTTCAATATCCTCTTGTTTCATTTCAAAATTTCTTGTAAATGTTTGGGAAAAAAATTAACAAGATCATGATGGTCGGAATAATTATCTTCCATACATTTAACTTCTATGTTATTTTTATCTAAAGTTTTTAAAAGTGGATAAATATGGTCACTCTTATAGCTTCCAAATTTCCCATAATATAACAGGACTACAGTATGACTACTAGATTTATTTATTTCAATTTCCAAAAGTTCATTTAGATAGTTAATATTATAAGTATTTATTTCACCAGCGATGTATTCAAAAATTGATTTATGGTCTTCTGTCGATAAATAGTTTCCTAAAAGAAATTGAGGTTCGCTAACTATACATCTATAGTAGTTGTTTTTGAAAGCAAAAAATAATGCTGCGTAACCTCCCTTACTTGATCCGACTGTAGTTATTTTACTGTAATTCTTCTTTTCACAAATACTATTTATTAGTTTTGTCACTGTTGTATAAATATTAAATTCTTTATGCTTACCTAAGTAATAAGCACCTCGTTTATCTCTTCCAAAATCATCTAAAATAAACAATTTATTTTTTTTAATATTTTTTAAAGTCGACATATAATTGTAACTAGCAGGTTTATTTCTTCCAGGAAATCCAGAAAATACTACTATTAGTTCTTCATCATCAGATTTGATAGCATCTTCTAATAAAATATATTTTACTTTTTCTTCTGCAGAAAAGGTGTTTTCTTTACGTAAAACCTTCTTAACATAGAACTTATTTTTTATTTTTCCAATTAAACCCATCACAGTATCTCCTGATTCATAAAAATGCTATTCTAGAATATTTTTTGCTATTGTTTCATTCTTAAATTCTTCAACTTGATCAAAAGTACGATTTTCTTCTATAATTTTATAAATTGTATCTTTGATCTCAGCTTCATTGTTATTACTAAAATAAAATCTATTATATTGTGTGAGGTATCTTTTAATTTCTTTTGCATTGTCACCATCTAATAGAACCAAAACCGGACGATTAGTAGACGAAAGGTAATATAATTTGCTTGGAATTTGGAAACCTTTATTGTTAATTATACATATAAACAAATCGGTATTTTCTTCTATATCACTAATGTCGCCTCTAGGATATATTTGGATATTTTTAGTACTCTCTATTTCTGCATCACCATCTCCTGCAATTACTAATGATAACTCCTTACAATTATTAATCACATTATATAAAGGAAAAATATTTCTATAATCTTTATTGTATGCTCCCAAATAAGAAATATTGTAAGTACTCTTTTCTAATTTAGAGTAGCAGATTTTTGGACCTGCAGGAACCGGTAAAAAAAACATTTTATTCTTTAAAGATTTAAACAGCGATTGTTGTTCCTTTAAGGTAAATGGTGATACGTAGACGATTTTATCAGCTTCACTTAAGAATTTCCCTTCCATATACATAAGATATTGTTTAGGATATACAGGTCCCTTATTAATATCTGCTGCCCATGGATCTCCCCAATATTGAATCCATCTACTAATTTTGGAATAATTATTCTTTACTTTCTTTGCAAGCAAATGAGATGTCTTCGGATCTGAGACTGAGATCATAATATCGTACTCATTTCTAATATCTAATGTTTCAATTTTTTTTATTGAGAAATATGAATGGTCATAAATAAAAAAACTGTGATAAAAAAACCTTGAGATATTTAAAATAAACTCTTTGATATTTCTATATTTTGAATCTTTTTTTAGACTTTTATAAATCTTATTCTCATTTTCAATAGATATATAACTCATATTCTCTTCAGTTGAAAGCTCTCTTTTAAAAAAACTATTCTCTGATATTTTTAAACACAATAAGTCAATTTTATTACCATTTTCAAGCAAACCTTTTACAAGATTTAGCGTTCTAATATTAGAAGATGTACTAACATCCATATCCGATGCTTTTACTATTAAAATGTTTTTCATCATTTCACCTTTTAGTTTATTTGTTAAAAAAGAATATATATTCTGGATATCCGTTTATTAAGACTAGTAAATAAAAAATATAGGCAATAATAAGAAGAATTTTAGCTACAAAATATGATAAATATCCAGCAATTTGTTTATATCTTTTTAAAAAAATGGGAAGTTGAATAATAGAGTATATATTGATAAGCCCATACAATCTTACAACAAATATTGTATTAGAACTAAAAATAATCATCAATATGAGTAAAAACCAGTTAATTTTTATGAGAAGATTCTCTATTCTAGTAAGCTCGATATAATTTTTTATAATCATAGAAAAAACAAATATCATTAAACTTAATATAAGCCGGGGATCTAGTAAACTAAATTCATACCCGTATGTCGAGTTATTCATATATATATAGAATCGTGATGCCAAATTTGATAAACCTACTAAATTAAGGATACTTATAACAATGCTATTGATCGATAAAAGTTTAACTACCAGAAATGCTCCCAAAATCGTAAGATAATATAATATGTCATGTATTTTAAGTTTTTCTAGAAAAATTAACACTATAAGTATAGCAGCAATATTATGAAAAAGAGTTCCTATAAAAATAACTAGCATAAATTTAATATACTTCTTATCTACTAAATATTGAAAACCTAATGTACAAATAGATAATGCAACTGCAGTTCTAGCTGCATGCATATCAAACATAAAAAAAATAGGTAAAAACAGAAAAACTGATAACAATTTATCTGGAGAATGTCTTTTGATAAATATTGATATGCAGCTTAGACTAATTAAGTTCATTAAGGAGATGACTAACTGAGTATTTATCCCAAAAACATTTACAATATATGATATCAACCTAAATCCAAATTCCATAGGAAATGAGTTGTTAAAGAGCATTGTCGTGGAATTAATTAACTCTGCATATTGTAAATAGACAAAATAATCACCATCTCCATTACCTCTTAGGGCAGCAACAAAAAATAACAAAATTAAAGATATGCTATATCTTAATCTATTTGCACTATTTTTCCATATTTTAATTTGTAAAAGCAAGATAAAAAAAACTAATATATAATAGATTAACACTCATATACCTCTTATTCCTATATTTTCTTTACTTAAACTTTCAACAATAAATAGTTGAAAGTTTATTTTCTTCGTCCTCCCAAAAAAGCTTATCAATTTTTTGAAATTCAAAATGAAAATTTTTTTTATCAATTTTATTTAACACAGAACTAATACTTTGTTTATCATATGGATTTATACAAAAACCTAACTCTCTTTCTTTGACCATATCGGCCAAAAAAGTATCCTCAGAAACAATAATTGGTTTAGAAAAAACCATCGATTCAAAAAATTTATTACTTATTGCATATTTGACATTCATATCATCATTAGGATAAGCAGCCCAAACAAAATCAGTATTCCTATATATTTCACTTAAATGACACGTATTAAATCTTCCAGTAAAAATAACTTTTGATTTTAAACTGTTCGTTTCTACATATTCATGTAGTAACTCTGAATCAGGTCCATCACCTGCTAGTAATAAGATAAAATTTTCTTTCTCTTTAATAACATCTATTAAGTTAAAGAGAATTTCCTTATAACGTATTGTCCCTATAAAAGAAATTACAATTTTTTCTATAAAGATTTTAGGAGAATTAATTAAGCTTTCTACCTGATTATCAGCTTTATTCAAAAAATTTTTACTAGGTTTATTATTCAAGCAAACAATGTTTCTATTAAATTTTAATTTTTCTCTGTAGTATTGTTCAAAAAAGGGAGAAGCAATTACTATACTTCCAACATTAGTCAAAAATTTTCTTTCGCTGATTTCTCTGAATAAATTATAAATGAAATTTTTATAAAACTTGATATCGTAAACTTCATAAATAACATCGATTTTCTTTTTACTTAGCTTGGATAGTGGCAAGACTGAATAATCAATTAAATGTAATTTATCTGGTTTATATATTTTAATATAGTTTTCGACTTCTCTTAAAAACTTTCTTATGTTTATCAGTGACTTATAAAAATTACCATACCCTATTTCTTGATTGTAAGTAACCACAAAATTTTCTGTTACTCTTGTATTATTTCGATTCCATGCAAAAACCTTGACATTTTCCACATTTTTGTTTTTCAATATGGAATTTCTAATTTTGAGGACTCTTGGAGATAAGGGATAATGATCCACAATGATTAATACATTCACAATTATTTCATTCCTTAGAATTTTTTTTGGTCATAAATATTTTTTTATATTTTAAAGCTGCTTTTAATAGATGAGAACAAGAGTATAATAGAGATAATACAGGATTGATACCTAACCTTCGGTGAACGTCATAAGTCATTATAAAAGATTTAATCTTATTTGCTGATTTTGAGCCTTTTTGAAACCTATAAGTAACGTAAGCATTAGTTACACAATGAGCACTTATTTTATTTTTCTTGAGAAGCTCCAGCCAAAAAAGAAAATCTTCATGGAAGTCCCCATCTTCCATCTTAATACCAGCTAAAATTTTTTTTTCAACCATAACTGAAGAAGTAGTGATTATATTATTAAACTTTAATGATGAATATGATATTTTTTTTGGGGGTATATTTTCTGCTGGTAAATATTCACCAGAAAAATTAATATATTTAACGCTTGTGTGGGTAAACGATATTTTGTTAATCATCATGTATTTAACCTGTTTAGCTAACTTGTCATTTTCCCAAAGATCATCACTGTCTAAAAAAGCAACATATCCTCCACTTGAAATATTAATTCCAATATTTCTTGAGTTTGCTACACCAGAGTTTTCTTTTTTAAAGTATCCTTTTATTTTACCTAATTTTTCATATTGCTTTATTATCTCTACTGTTCCATCACTTGAAAAGTCATCAATAATAATTAATTCCCAATTACTATATGTTTGATTAATAACGGATTCGATGGATTCTTTAATTGTTTTTGAAGAGTTGTAACAAGGCATAACTATTGAAATAAGCGGTTCTTCAGTAATTGTTTTCATTGATAACCCCTTCTGAAATTTCTATAGTATCTACAAAACTATTCTCATCATAATTCATTAATATTCCATCGACCACTGTATTCGGAAACCCTCTCATATTATTGTCGTAGACTAATGTTCCAAAAATTTTGTTGAACATAGATACTTTCTTTGAAAGAAACTGTATTCCTATATTTAATTTCGTTGTAAAAAATACTTTATGTTTATTTACTTTGGCTATTTGATAAACCATTTCAGAAGTTTGGACATAACATTTATTTTGAGGATGAAAAATTCCACTCATTTGGTTATCAATTATAATTTTCAAAAAACAGATAAGATTATCAATAAAAATCATACTTCGATAATTTTCTATTTCGGGAAAAATTACAGTTTTTTTTGAGAAATTTGAAATTTTACCATAATTACCTGGTGAATTTCGCCCATAAATCATAGGAGGTCTAACGATTGCTATTTTAAATGTTTTTGTACTCATATTTAAAATACTTTCTTCTGCCTCCAATTTTGATTTTCCGTAAGGTGTGACTGGCATTGGTTTAGTTGAAGGAACAATTACACCTGAATCCACTCCAAATATAGACATACTACTAAAGAAAATAAATTGTTTAACTCCATCTACTTTAGCTTTGTTCGCAATTTCTATAGTCAAGTCTCGATTAACTTTGAAATACTCTGTTTCAGTAGCATTTCGATTATGGACTAAACCAGCAAGATGAATTACTATGTCATAGGAAGACAAACTTATATGTTTCCAATCATTTGTTTTAAGACTAATACAATCAATTTTATAATTAGCACTAAATCTTTTCATCCAATTCTTAAATGAATTACCAACATAACTATTTTCTCCCGTAATTAGAATATTTTTCATAGTGTTTCTCTCTTATTCTTTTGATTACGGATACCTTCAACAACCCCATCACTTTTTAAGACTGAAACTATAGTTCCATAAAAACATTTTAAATCCACTTTAAAAGAAATTTTCTCTGTATATATCCCATCTAGAGCAGCTTTTTTGTTGATTTCCAATTCATCTCGTCCATTAATCTGTGCCAACCCAGTTAATCCCGGACGAATATCATTTGCCCCATACTTATCACGTTCTTCGATCAAATCATATTGATTCCAAAGAGCTGGTCGAGGTCCAATTACAGCCATATCACCTTTGATAATATTGAACAATTGAGGCAACTCATCCAAGCTTGTTTTTCTTAAAAATTTCCCAACCTTTGTGATATACAAATCTGGATTTTCTAATAGATGTGTCGGCATTTCCTTTGGAGTATCAACTTTCATTGTTCGAAATTTATAAATATGAAAATGCGTTTTATTCTTTCCTATACGTTTCTGTTTAAAAATAATTGGACCTTTAGAATCGAGTTTAATCGCTAGACATAATAGTAAAAGTATTGGGGATAACACGATAATCCCTATCAACGATAATAGAAAATCAATAATTCGTTTCAATCCATCCTTATACAACAAAATCACTCCTATTTGTTTGATGCATTTGCAAATTTCACAATTTCATTAGCCATAGTAGCACTCTCTTTAGGAAGTGTTTCTACAAAATGAAGTACCTCTTCCAATGAATAACCCTTAATATTACCAACAAAAATTTTCTCAAAGACTGCTTCATCATTCCGTTCTTTGTCCAGCAAAAGCTCTTCATATAATTTTTCCCCAGGTCGAATCCCAGTTTCAATAATCTCAATATCTTCTTCACTATACCCACTTAGACGAATCATATTCTTCGCAAGATCAACGATTTTCACCGGTTCGCCCATATCTAAAATAAAGATTTCGCCACCCTTAGCAAGTGCGCCTGACTGAATAACTAAGCGGCTAGCTTCTGGGATCGTCATGAAATAGCGAGTCATGCGAAAATCAGTCACTGTAATTGGTCCGCCTTTTGCTATTTGCTCACGGAATACTGGAATCACACTGCCTCTTGAACCTAAGACATTACCAAAACGTACAGCAGAAAATTTCGTGCAACCTTTTTCATTTAAGCCAGTAACAATCATCTCAGAGATGCGCTTTGTTGCCCCCATGACGTTTGGCGGATTATTGGCCTTATCTGTAGAGACCATTACAAAGTTTTTCACCTTCGCAGCTTTAGCAGCTTCAGCAGTATTTTTAGTTCCGTAAATATTGTTTTTGACTGCCTCTCTAGGATTGTATTCCATCAACGGCACGTGTTTATGGGCTGCCGCATGATAGACGATATCCGGTTTGACTTCGTTCATGATTTCAAACATCTTTTCACGATCTTGTATATCGGCTATAACTGGAACGATTTCGGTAATATTGTCTTTAAAATTGATTTTCAACTCACGGTCAATTAAGTAGATCGAGTTTTCTCCATGTCCTAATAAAACTAGTTTTTTAGGATTGAATTGAATCACTTGACGACAGATTTCGGAGCCAATCGATCCGCCAGCGCCAGTCACTAATATGGTCTTCCCGGTAATTTGATCTTTGATGGAGTCGATATCCAATTTGACTTCATCTCTGCCTAACAAATCAACGACATCGATTTTCTTCAAACGTGAGGTACTGATTTTTCCAGAGGCGATTTCTTCCATTGATGGCATCGTGTTGACTTTGACATGTAAAGGTTCAATTAAGCTAAAAATACTCCGCAATTTTTTCCGTGACAAAGAAGGAATGGCGATCGTGACCATATTGATCTCATATTTTCGGATCAATTCAGGCAAATCACTAATACATCCCAACACTTTTTTCCCAGAAAGATACGTGTTTCGTTTATTCGGATCATCATCGACAAATCCGATAATATTAATGTCACTTGCCGTTTTCGAACCTACAAAGCTATTATAAAGAATTCTGCCGCCTTCACCTGCGCCGACGATCAAGGTATTCTTAACGACTTCATTGGACGTCCCTCTCATATTTTTTCTTTCTATATAGATCCGCCAAATCAATCGACTAGCTATGATCAAAAAGAGCGAGAGAAAGTACGTAAAGATCACTAAGCGGACGCTATAGGTTTCATCACCGAAAAACAAGATCACATTACAAGTAAAAGCGCTGCATGATACAGCCAAGAAGATAGCGATCATTTCTTTCAGATTCGTATAGCGATTGATTCGAGAAAAAACACGGAACACGGAACCATAAAAAAGGTAGAAGCCGACAGACAGACTCACAGAGATCATTGTAAATTCCCTTGGAATCGCCACAAAGGGTCTCATAAAATAAACTGCTGCAATATTCGCTGCTATGATCAATAAACTATCTATAATTATCAAAGTTACAATTTTTCTTCTTCTCGTTAATTCAAACAACCCAGTCTCCCCCTAAAATAACCCGAACTTCTTTTTTTTCACTTCTATATAACTTGGAAAACTGATTTGATCCCCGTTTATCAAATCTTTTGCTACTTGTTTCATCAATGTTACTTTGAGCATGCCAAAATCTTGCTCAATTTGCTCATAGGCTTCTTTTAAATTAAAGGTACGTTTTGTAACGCCATGAGCATCCGAAGCGACCATCTGAACAAGATTATGTTCAACCATTGTTTTTGCTGTTTTTTGGATCTCTTTTCCAAATACGCCGACATAACTTGGCGCAGTCAACTGAGCTAAACAGCCCATATCTAAAAATGGGATGAGATTGTTAGGGTCTTTTCTAAAATGAGCATTCCGCTCCGGGTGGACAATGACTGGAATTTTTCCCAGCTGTAGTAAATCGAAGAATATTTGTTCTGTATACGTAGGCACTTCAATCGTAGGAAATTCTATCAAGATATACGTATCATCAAGATCTGTAAAAAGGATGTCATTTTTCTGTATATCCTCAATTAAATCTCCTGTTATCCTCACCTCTTGCCCCTCAAGAACTGTCAAGGGCAGGTTCCGTGCGTCTAATTCTTCTTGTAAAGAAGTAACGAAAGAAATGACCTCTGACTTCGGATTGCGGTATTTTCCATTGTTATGATGTGGGGTACAAAGGATATGCGTAATTCCTTGGCTAATCGCTTTTTCAGCCATAGCAATGCTCGCATTGATGTCTTCTGCACCATCATCAATTCCTGGTAAAATGTGGCAATGTAAATCAATCATTTCTCTCGTCTCCTTCAAATTAATTAATTTCCATAATAATAGTAGTAACCTGAATCTTTCGAGTGTTCGGCACCGTTATAAACGACACCAACAATTCTTGCTTGAACCATATTTAAAAGATCTCTCGCTTTTGTTAAGGATTCTTTACGTGCAACATTTTCTCGAACTACTAAGATCGTCCCATCTGCTTTCGATGCCATAATTTGCGCATCAGTGACTGCTACAACAGGTGGCATATCAAAAATAACCACATCGTAAAGATTTTTCGCTTCTTCAATCACTTGGTTCATTCGTGCCGATCCAAGAAGCTCAGATGGATTTGGTGGTTTCGGTCCACTTGTTAAGACAGATAAATTATCGATCACCGTTTTTTGGGCTGCTTCAAGGACGCTCGTTGAGGTACTTAATACGGTACTCAATCCACTCGCATTATTTAAGCTAAACGTCTTGTATACAGTAGGCTTTCGCATATCGGCATCAACTAACAATACCCGTTGTCCTGATTTAGCAAAAACAACCGCTAAATTGGCTGAGGTTGTCGATTTCCCTTCACCTGGACCAGAAGAAGTAACAACAATGGTCTTGATTTGCTTATCTGCGGAAGATGCAAATTGAATATTTGTACGGATCGTACGATATTGCTCTGAGATTGGTGAAGAAGGATCAATTAGCGTGATCAAACTTACTGCATGCGTTTGTGTCCCAGTTCGTTCTTGTTTTTTTGCCATCATTGTTCCCTCCTAGACCCGACTACGACTGCGGCGTGATTCTGCCGATTTGTCGCCTTGCGGTTTCTTAATAAATGGTGCACTTGGTTTTTTCTGAATGGTCGCAGCCAATTCTTTTGGTGACATTTGGGGTACAGTACCTAATACGGTAAAGCCTAATGTTTCAGTTACAAATTTATCATCTTTGACAGTTCGATCTAGCAGCTCCAATAAGAAGGCTAAGCCAACACCGACCATGATGCCTAGTACTAGACCAATGGCTAAGTTTAGTTTGTTGTTAGGTGAAACTGGTGTGGTACTAGCTACCGCACTTGAAATGATTGAGATTTTATCAACATTCATAACATCTTGGGCATTTTCTTGAAAGACCAATGCGGTCGTGTTGGCAATATTTTGCGCTGACACTGCATTGGTACTAGTTGCCTGAATGGAAAACATTTGTGAGTTTTGCGATTGATTGATTGAAATAGAGTCTTTCAATTGTTGTACAGTCATGTCCAGGTTATTTTCAGACTCAAGACGGTCCTTTACTTGTGTCATAACTAAATCACTGACTATCATATCCTTATACGTATTGATCATTTGTAAGTTTGTATTTACATCATTCACGTTTGCTGTTTCTGATTGAGGCAATGTCACAATCAACTGAGCTTGTGAACTGTATTTTGGTGTAATGACAAAGAAGGTGAATATCCCTGCTAAAGCTAAACCAGCAAACATTGAAATAAAAATAGCAGCTAAGTGTTTCCGTAGAATTGCGAATATTTCTTTTAAGCTAATTGTTTCTTCCATCTTTTCTCCACTTTCCTATTCATTCTCTAGATTTAGTTGAGCTTTCAACTCTTTTTGAACTCTTGCTAGTTCTTCGTCACTCACACGCTGATATGAGATGCCGTCTTGCATGAATCCTTCCCCTTGCAACTGATCTTGTTTGATCGTTTGAAAGGCACTGCGATAGTTAAAGGCTAAGGTTCGCATGTCATCGAAACTCATATCTGTTTTCATGTTTTGCTCAACAGCATTTAAGATCGTTTGATATTGGGTGATTCCATCAAGACTCAAGACTTTCTTAACGATCCCTTCAACGATTTTACGTTGGCGTTCTTGACGACCATAATCGCCGTTTGGATCTTCATAACGCATTCTTGAATAGGCAAGGGCTTGTTCGCCATTTAATGACGTACGTCCGATGGCAAAATCAAAGCCATCTTGCGAAAAGGTGATCTCATTGTCAACTTCAATACCGCCGACTGCATCGACTAATTCTTTCAAGCCAGCCATATTGATTGATACATAATGATCGATCGGAATATCCAAGAATTTTTCTACGGTATTCATTGCCATCGCTGGTCCACCAAAAGCATAGGCATGGTTAATTTTATCTGTCGTCCCATGTCCAACGATATCGACATAGGAATCTCGTCCAATACTCACCACCGTCGTCTGATTGTCCTGTGGGCTGATGGTCGCAACCATCATGGTATCAGAACGGCCTTGTTCGACTCTGCCTAAATCACCGGTATCGATCCCCATCAGTAAAACCGAGAAGGACTCTTGTTGGGATAGATCGACATCATTTTCACGTAGGCGATCTTCTCGATCACGCTCAACTGATTGATAGGTTTCGTTAATTGAGTTTGACACATCAAAATATAGTTTAGCAGCAACACCGATCAATCCGATGACTAACACTGCAACGATTGTAAAGATAATTAAAAAGATTTTTTTTCCTTTTGACATTTTCTTTCCTCCAGTTATCTAAAATTTCCTTCAGCACGATTCAACTTATTTAATAGTAAGACGCTGAACTCATGTCTGTTCCAGTACCATCTCCAGTTGATGTATCGTCAGAATAACTTTCAGTTGAAGCTGAGGGAATATAACTGGTATAGCCTGTATACCCCATTTGTGCCGCAATTGAATTAGCGGACTCTGTAAAAGAATCTTTAAGTACTTGATTTCGCACTTGATTGATACTGTCAATCAGAGCTAAATAGCCATCCAAAGTCACTTCGCTAGTTACAACATTTTCTTGCAGCATAGCATTCAAGCTGGCTTGAATTTGTGTAATGCGATCCAATTGAGCGGTCGCAAACTCTAAATAAGCAGAAACAAGGTCTTTCCATGGACCATCTTCAAGAAAATTTAAATCCTCACGGACATTCCCTAAGTCCGTTTCTTTTAGATCCTCTTTAATAGTGACATTGTTCTCAGCAGCTTGCCAATTCGAAACACCTTCAGTAAACAACGCTGCTGTCTTAGCTTGTACTTTCACTTTTGCCTCGATCTCTTTTAGTTGATCATCCAGCGCTTGTTTCTTTTCTTGAATCTCAACAGATTCGCTCGGCAATGCGCTCTCTTCGATTCCGTAATCATCTGCAGATACTTTTACTGCTGATAGTTTCGCGACAGTTTTCAAAACCTCTTCTTCGCTAAGATCACTTCGTAAAAACGTTTGCTCTTCGTTGCTGTACATACCAGCAATTTCTCCGGACAGTTCATTTAAGCGCTCTCGCTCGCTTGCAATCGCTGTCTGTGCGTATTCGACTCGTTGCTGATATTGTCTTTGGTTATTTTGTCGGTAACCTATCAAACATATTAAGATGGCTCCGATTCCCACAGCTAAAACAGTCAAAGTCTTAATTAACGGCTTTCCCATGAACACACTCCCTACTTCAATTGTGCTTGTTTAAGCATTCTGCCTTCGTCTCACATAATAAAGGCAATTCTAGTTTATTATAAGAGAAATGTATCATTAAATAAAGGAAATTCCTGTTTTTTCTTTTTAAAGGTATATTTTTCATCAACAAAAGACTTATATAATGGCAAACATCAGTTATTTTAAATATACATAAATAACGTGTAGCATACTTGACAGTTTTTTTAAACCCTCATTTTAAATAATAAATAATTCAGTGATAATCGTTGTTCTCATCGTCTTTGAGAGTTGTCACATCATAGAAAAATAACCTCGAATGATTATATTCATTCATTTTCTCAACATCTTTTCATTATAAATAGAAAACATAAGAATTTCAGAAAGAAAAGTTAAATGCTTTTGTTGTTATTATAAATCAGTTGAATAAAACTGAATATTTTTCTTGGGGCACTTAGGGTTTCCTTCGCGGTTACTATTTAATTACACCAATCGTTCCTGTTAAAATTATAAGTTATCTTCCCCAAACTGACTTTCCCCCTCAATTCCGCCCTTTCATCTTCTATCGGTTTATTTTAAATATAGTTAATCAGTCAATTTTTATTTTATCGTAATAAAATTATCCCCCCCTCTCTTACTATTCAATGCCAATCAATTTCCTTCTTTACACTGAAAAAACGTGTTTCTACCTATATATATGCCGATCATCAGTTGATTTATAGAAAATGCAAAAAATCTGGCACAGGCTCAGGTATAGATTTCACCAACCGATGAAATACGTGATTTGTTTTTTCTTCCCTATCTTCTTTAAGATGAATAAGTAAGATTTGCGATTTTATTCATGAAAGGAGCCACGTCTTGAGAAATTTTCAAATTAATTTTATTACCAACACAGCAACGATTCGATGGCTGAAAATTTTGATGGCATTCGAGAAAAATTATCAATGTTCGACTCAAGGTTTGGCAAAGATTTCAGGAAGTACCACGCGAACGATCGTAACGGACGTGACGGATCTAAAAGAGTATTTTGGCGACTGTTTATCGATCGATTCTTCTCACAAGGGGTATATTTTTTCAATCAAACAGTCCGCTGTGTATTTAACGAAAAAACGTGCGCTGATTGCCGATGAGATTTTGTTCCATATCATCGAAAGTATTTTCCACAATGATCTTTATAGCTCATCGGAATGGGCAGAGAAATACCATATATCAGAAAGCACCGTTCTTCGCTATTTGCGGAAGGTGCAACCTATTTTTTCTTTCTATCGTTTGGAGATCCAAACAAATCCCATTTGCTTTATTGGTGAAGAGATCAATATTCGCAAATTTTTCCATGATTTCTATTATGAATCGGAAATTACTGCCCATACGATCTTTCCACCCATCGCCATCCAAAATATCACGGCTAGTGCTTTTTCAAGATGTTATCAACTCGACCAACATGCTTGTTCATTTGGTGAATTCAATTATTACTTGTATATCACCTTTGAGCGCCATTTTGCAGGTCAACGTATCGAGTTGCCTAAGCAAATAAAAAAACTATTTGAACAGTATAATGATTTTCGGCTATTTTCTGAAATCAATGAGGCTGTAAGTGAGCAATATCAAAAAGAACTTCCCCACGAGGAAGTCCTTTATTTGTTCTTATTAGTGAAAACCCGTCGCTCGATCAGTAACTTAGCAATCGAACAAACCTTTTGTAGAGAGTATAATCATTGGCCTGAAATCAAGCAGCTTGCGGCAGCCTTTGTCAAGGATTGCTTGCCAGATACACAAGATAGCGCTCGCGATCGACTTTTAGTGGAGTCCTTTTTTACGGTAGCAAAAATCAAGCAATTATTAACCCCCTTATTAAATCATATGATTTCTGATACCGTTCAATTTGTCGAAGAGGCGTATACGGACGATTACCATCTATTTAAAAACTATCTGTTGACGCAACCATTAGCTAGAGAAATTTGGGACAGTAACACACTGGAGCACTTAGGAACGAGTCTTACGATGTACGTTACTTCTATTAAATCGTTGTACTGGCAAGCCAAGAAGAATATCGCTTTTTTGTTCGAAGGCCCCTTTTATTTATGCCAATTATTAAAATGCAAATCTGTTCGTTATTTGCGCAGTTCTCGGACCTTTTATTTTCCGGACTCCAATGAATTGTCGGCAGGCTATTTGGAAAAAAATCAGATTGATTTGATCGTTACCAACTATACGGAATACATTACCGAATATGCCCAAGATATTGATTATTTGCTATTCAAAACCTTCCCTGATGAGCACGACTGGGAAGCTTTAGAGGAAACGCTAAATGCTAATTTCAATCCTTGATCAACGAACACCCGCCGTTTCCCGTTTCCCTCGATCTGACCAAGCTATTCAAAAAATGCTCCTGAGAATGAGTGTAAGAGCTTGTGAGCAGTTTAACAATAAATCCAGAGTCTATCGCTTATGTCGTCACTGATGCAGCGATAGGCTCTCTTCTTATGCCTTCCTACATTAAAAGTAAAAAAAGAAGCAGCCACTTCATTCAGTGAGCTGCTTCTTGCTAGTTGATTGATTAATCAAGGATCGTTACTTTTACTTGACGACGGCCCCATTGGATACATTGTGCGACATTATCAAAGTGAACATCAATGATGTTTCCTTTGATCGCGCCACCAGTATCAAGCGCTAATGCTACGCCATAGCCTTCAACATTGACTAAGGTGCCTAAGGGAATCACGCTTGGATCAACGGCAACTGCCATTGGATTTTTACGTAAGTCTGTCCCACTTGCTGTAAAGAAACTAGAGCCAGCTTCTTTATACGAGTAAGCAGTTGATTCCATCATCAATGTTCGACCACTACTAGTATTGCTGTTGTTGCTATTGTTATTACTGTTGTTAGTTGTATTGCTTGAGCTGCTGTTCGAGCTATTGTTGTTGCTTGAAGAGCTGCTCGATGATGAGCTGCTGCTTTCAGTCGTATTGCTGTTCGATGAAGCAGACGCTTGGGATTCAGAAGCGCTTGAACGTTCCGCAGCTTGGGCTGCTTCTTTTTCAGCTTTTTCTTTCGCTGCTTGTTCCGCCGCTTCTTTAGCTGCCCGTTCTTCTGCTGCTTTTTCAGCAGCTAAGCGAGCTGTTTCAGCTTCTTTGCTGGAAGCGATTTGTGCCAAGGTTGCTTCGTTTTCTTTCAATTGGGCTTGTAGATTCGCAATTTTTGAATCCAATGTTTTGGCTTCTGATTCTAATGCGGTTTGATTTTCTTTCAATGATTGCTGTGTTGACTGTGCTTTTTCTTCTAAAGCTTCCAGCTTTTCTTTTTCTGCTGTCAATGAATCAATCTTTTCTTTTTCCAAGTTTTGTAACATCGTCATCGCATAGGCACGATTGATAAAATCTTGGATATTGGATGATTCCAACAGTACCGTCCAGTCTCTGGTAGCCCCGCCATTGACTTGGATTTCTTTCATACGTTCCGCAACGACAGCTTCACGCTTTTCAATTGTTTCTTGTGCAGTTTTGATTTCTGCTTTGGTTGTTGCTAATGATTCTTCATTTTCAGCGATTTGAGCTTTTAGCTCTTCTACCTCGCTGTATTTCGCATTCACATCAGTCAATGCAATCTGTACTTCCGTACTGATTTCCTGACTTTGCTGCATGACGGCACTTTCTTGCTCTTGCAATGATTCAAGTGACTCAGCCTGCGCAAAGATTGGAGAAACGATTCCTGCCGCAAAGACAGCGACAACGATTGTTCGTAGTTTCTTTGCCTTCAAAAAATTCCCTCACTTCTCACTATGGTTTCCAACATATCCTATTATACAAATCCTTAAGAAGAATTTTATTGCAGGACCTTTACAATTTGTTACAAATTATCGTAAAAGTGGGTGTTTTCATCGTCTTTTCCGACTGAAATTAGTCAGAAGTGGGAAGAATCAGCATTGATAAGGGTTTATTTTTTGTAATCTAACCGTAACAAACCTATTTTTTCTTACGAATGGCTTCAATAAATCGAGACAATTCCTGGCTGCTTTTTATCTGATTGATTTCTAACTTTTGAAAGTTTTTTAAGAGTCTTCTTTGATGGAAATTCAATCTCGGTAGATTTTGTTTTAAAACGCGCCATTCTTCTGGAAACGCTGCGAAGCGCCCTTGCCAATCGTTTTTATATTGCTCAATATTTTCAGCCAATTCTTTTTTGTGCTGTTCAAAGGCTTGATTGACCTGTTGCACCGCTTTCTGAAAGGCAACCAAGTTAGCAAGGGTATAGCCCATATCAAAAGAAAGAACCATTAATAAGAAAACGGGCAATAAGAATCCGACCCGAGCACTCAATGTTTGCACGATCTCCAGCATTTGCGGATGAACAAATCGAACAATCAGCACACAACACACGCCCCAAAAAAGAGAAATCGGCAATGCCACCCGTCCATTGATATTCAGTGGTACTTCTTTGTAATCCCACCATGAGGCATGAAAAAACCGCTCAAGTAAATAGCTTGTCACATATTCAAGCACGGTGACCAATAACGCTGCCGCAAAGAACAGTGGAATCACTTGCTCATGCAATGGCCGTAACAAATAGACAACGCCAAGAATTCCAAAGCCGTAGATGGGTGTGATTGGACCAATAAGGAACCCCCGATACACAAAGTGCTTGGCTTTTAGTGAGCAATAAATGGTTTCCCAAAGCCATCCGATAAATGAGTACAAGAAAAACAATAAAATGATCCGTTCAAATTGAACCATACCTCTCCGCTCCTTTTCAAACTGTTGCAATGATCTGTGCAATCGTACTTGTCATCACAATCATACCACAAATCAATCGGTCTTATTTTGAATCAGTGCAGTAGCTTATTCCTCGTTTGAACGGTCTTTTTTGTTGCTTATTGATCACCAAAAATAATTGATGGGTGCACTTGTTCTTTCAAACTATAGCCACACAGTTCTTTGTTAAAGGTAAAATGATCTTGTTCCACATTGGCAATGATCTCATCTTCGGAAAATCCGTGAAAATCGTAGTCATTGATGTAACTGCGAAGTAATACTAATTTTGCATCGATCAAGAGAACTCGTTGGATGTCCATCCAAAAAGCCATGTCTTTGTTTTTCAATATTTTTTTCAATTCTGCTTCCTGTGCTAACCAGTACGCATAGACTGATGGCATTTCACCTTTAATGGTTTCAGCAGATAATCCTTCTCTCATTTTTACTAGATACTCATTCACTGATTGATAAAACAATTTCCTTCCCCCTAGTTCCATTATTTTTAAACGTAGATCCTATGTTCCTTCTATTTCCTCGCCGCTTTGAGCTATCTTTCTCTATCCGACTGTCGCTGATGTCGCCTACTTTTTGTATCGAAAGAAGCCATAGTATTTCGCAACAAAATTCTGACAATTATTCAAAACAAATAGATAAATAAAAAGCACACTATTATTTTATAGATATAACCGACACAATTTTTAACTTCACTATTCTTTTAATGCTTCCTTTCTTTTCTAAAGCATAGCAAAAGTCGCCCCGTATTTATAATCAACTTTTGCATCAATCTAAGAAAAAAGTGAAAATAAGCGGTAACAGTCAGTTATTTCCGCTTCATTTTTTAAATTTACTATTTAACAATCCTTTATTTTTTTCGATTCATGCAATAACTGAGAATATTTTATTGCGTTATTTCCTTTCCTATTATACGATTAACTAAATAATGTTGGTTATTTGAAAATAAAAAACAAAGGGGAACGTGAGAATAATGAGAAAAAGTGTTGTTTTTAGTTTATTGGGGTTCACACTTCTTTTTGCTGGCTGCACGCCAAAAGAGGAGAAACCAGCTTCAGAAAGTACGGAAAATGCAAGCGCTACAAGCTTATCTATGACATCATCATCCGAAGTCGCCCAAGAATCGACGGTCTCTTCCAGTGAAGCGGCTTTACCTAGTTCAGAACAAACCATCACAGGCGTTAGCGGAACAAACTATACCATCGATTTACCTAGCAATTGGCAAGAGGTACCTGATTTCACTTCATTGAATCCTGACAATGATTTCATGTTGTCCGATGCGTTAGAAACGAAATATTTAGCTGCAGTCGTTGAATCGAAACAGGATTTTGCCGATTTAGAAACTTATCTCGGATTGGTTCAAGAAAATTTGGCAACAAGCTTCGATACGACTGCCACTTTTTTACCAATTCCTGACACAAAGGCCTATTTCGTTGATTTTCCTGCGACAGTTGAAGGGCTAAATATCCACTATATTTATTATGTACTTGAAACCGAAAATAATTACGTTCAGTTGTATGGCTGGACGTTAGAAAGCTTATACGACTCTTCAAAAGAGGAATTAACAGCGATCATGAACAGCTTTAAAGAAGAATAAACAAAATATCTGTACCCATTTTGGCAAATCGCCACAAGCATGGGTACAGATATTTTTTCTTTTTATCTACGGACTACGAGACGTTGCCCTACCAGAATCAATGAGCCAGAAAGGTTATTCCATTGCATCAACTGATTCACAGTCACACCGTTGCGTCGCGAAATCCCCCATAGAGTGTCTCCCGAACGTACAGTATAGGTGGTGCTGTTTGATGAGGAAGCGTTCGTTTCTTGAACGTACGCTGCACTTACCCAGCCACGCCCTTCAATTCGATACCAGACATTGTTGCCATTGACACTGGTTCCGGTCTTTTGCGCAACTGCACGAAAAGAGGAGTTGTTTAACAAAGATCCAACAATTCTGGCACTGGTAGACGCATCAGAGCGAATATTCAATGTTGCGGTAGTGCGAAACTCTTTGTTGATGCTTTGTTCAGAGCTATTACTTCCAGCGGTCACTTCTGTCACGTACGCAGCGCTCACCCAGCCGCGTCCTTGGATTCGATACCACACATTGTTGCCGTTGACACTCGTTCCCGTCTTTTGAGCGACTGCTCGAAATGTTGCATTGCTTGCCAAGGAGCCGACAACAGAAGCGCTAGTCGATGCGTCGGAACGGATATTCAAGGCAGCGGTGGTGCGAAACTCTTTGTTGATGCTTTGTTCGGCATTGTTGTTGCCGTTGCTGTTATCATTGTTATTATCGTTGTTATCATTATTATTGTTGTTATCATTCCCACCCGTATTCGATGAGATCTCCGTCACATGAGCGGCACTTACCCAGCCACGTCCTTGAATTCGGTACCACGTCGTATTGCCGTTCACACTGGTGCCGCTTTTTTGCGCTACTGCTTCAAATGTTGCATTGGCAGCCAATGAACCCACGATCGAGGCGCTGGTGGAAGCATCCGAACGGATATTGAGTGCTGCATTTGTTCTGAATTGCTTATTGATCGCCTGTTCAGAATTGTTATTGTTGTTATTGTTGTTATCGTTTGAACCGCCACCACTTGATGTATCGTACTGGGTCAAATTGTACGTTTCAATCAAGTTGTTTAGCTTACTTGCATAAGCCGTGTCGGTGGCATAGCGTCCTTGCAGCCATTGTGTCGCGTCACGATAAGAATTCGTATTAGACTTCCATGCCCCATGGTAGAAGAAAACACCCGGCGAAAATGAGGTGGTTCTCAAAACGTGCGCATTGTCTTGAAAAGATTCTTTTAATGAAGGGTATTTACGAAACTTCGCAATAATCGGATAGAGATTGCCATTCCCGTCATCTTCCAAGGTTTGCATCTCTACAAATTGTCCATTGTAAGATCCCTTGATACCAAACATATTATTGGCAAGAGTAGTCAGCGTGGATTGCCCCCAACCTGATTCTAAGATCGCTTGTGCAATCATGACTGAAGCGTAGAGGTCATTTGCCCCCGCCACTTCTTGTGCCATTGGTCCTACTTGCTGAATAAATGCTTGCTGATTATTAGAACGTGCCATTGGATTGTTGTAGTTGGGCATGACCTTCGTTTCAATGGCGATCCGCTCTTCTTCTGACAGAACAGGAATGTCACGATCGATTTCTGCTTCATTCTGTTCAGAAGCATCATCTGCTGGTTCATTTTCGGGTACGTCTTGAATTTCTACTACATCCGAACTTTCAGCTTCTGATGGTTCGGTACTATCTTGCGTTGCTGGTGATCCCTCGTTCACTTCTTGATCTTCTACAATGCTCACAGAATCTTGCGTCGATGTGTCTTGGGTTGACTCTGCTGTTTCAACTACTTGAACACCATTTTGGGTTTCTGCTGACTCAAGTGTATCTGCTAAGACATTCATCGGCAAAATATTCACCGTACTAACAAGTGCAGCGGTTGCCGCCGCACTTTTACGGTAAAGAAGTCCTCTTTTTTGTTTCTTCGCACGATAACGAAGCTGTTTTCTTTCTTCCATTTGTCTCTCCTTAAAACTACAGCTAGCTACTTCTTACATTCTTACTGCAAAGCTAGGTGTAAAATGAGCGGTACTGCCAACAGAAACATTTTGTCCTGGGCGTGGTGCATGAATGTATTGTCCGCCACCTAAAGCAATGGCTACATGATAGGTGCTGCCTGATGAACCCCAGAATAATAGATCTCCTGGTTGTGCTTGGCTAACGGAAATCACTGTACCTGCTGTTTCTTGTGGTACCGTCCATCCACCTATATCTCTCCCTGTTACTTGTAAAAAGACATAGCGAGTAAACCCAGAACAGTCAAAGCTGTCCGGTCCTTTGGCACCCCAAACATAGGGTTTTCCGATATGCTTATACGCTTCTGCCACGATTGCAGCCCCATTTGTTGATGCTGGTGCAGAAGGTGCTGGCGGCGTCACGATCGGTGCTGGTGACGGAGCAGGCGTTGGCGCTGGTGTTGGTGTAACGGGCGTCGGTGCTGGCGTTGGTGCAGGAACCGCAGGTGCACTGTCCGCTGGCGTCTCTGGTGCTGCAGGTGTCACTGGTGTTTCTGGCTCTTGAATTTCTGGTGTATCTACTGGTGCTTCTTCTGGAGCCTCTGGTGTTTCAACTGGTTCAGATTCTTGCGTTTCCTCTGGCTGCGTTTCTGCTGGCGCTGCTGGCTCTTCCACTGGCGCTTGGCTCTCTGTTTCTGCGTCAGATTCGGTGCCCTCTGCTTGAACAGCCGCTTCATTCAAGGCTGCTGCTTCTGCTGCAGCTTGCTCTGCCTGCTGTTGCGCCGCTTGTTCTGCTTGGGCTTGTAAAGCAGCAACGCGGGCAGCTTCTTCACGAATTCTTGCTTGCTCCGCTTCATAGGCTTCTTTTTCCGCACGCAGCTGTTCTTTTTCTTCTTCTTTCGTTGCTTCTTCGTAGGCTAACTGACTAACCAAGACGTTTAATTCTGCTTGGCTT
The DNA here is from genome assembly GCF_051711285.1 of Enterococcus sp. DIV0213h. Taxonomy (NCBI): domain Bacteria; kingdom Bacillati; phylum Bacillota; class Bacilli; order Lactobacillales; family Enterococcaceae; genus Enterococcus; species Enterococcus sp. DIV0213h. The sequence continues at coordinate 1,372,804 of NZ_JBIOMH010000001.1, read as the reverse complement.
GCTTCCAAGACACCTTTTTGTGCTTCCAGATGGCTCTGTGCTGCTTGCAATTCTGCCACTTTTTCTTGTGATTCCGCACGCTTTTGTTCAACTGCTTGTTGGTCGGCTTTTTGCTGTTCGATTACTTCATTATTCGCTCGAATGATCGTCGTCATGGCATGGACCCGACCCACTAGATCACTGACAGAATCAGCTTCTAGTACGGCTGTTAGAAAATTGTCGCCTTTTCCATTGACTTGTGTTTCTCTGGCTTGCTTTTCGATGTTTTCTGAGCGTTTGGCAATCCGCTCTTCTAACTGACTGATTTCCTGATCCAATCCTTCGATCGCTTGCAACAAATCACTTTGCTGCGCTAAAATGATTGCTGCTTCTTGATTTAATGAATCAATTTCTGCAGACAATCCATCAATTTCCCCTTGTACGCTTTGACGTTGCTGTCTCAACTGATCAATCTCGTTATTTTTTTGTTCGATCAATTGATCGTGATTCGTAGCAAAAACGGTCACAGGTCCGCCGAATGATGACAATACAATGCCACACACACACACTGTTGCAAAGATTTTCTTCTTCATCTGATCCTCCAAATTAAATTTTAAAACTTTTTTTTCATTTATTTGACCATTTTCATTTTACCATAGTTCAGCAACAAACCCAATCCGTAAGCGATTTACATTTTAGTTACACAAATAAACTCTGTTTTTTTATTGCATGTTCCCCACTCCTCTGCGATCGACACGCCACGTGAATGCCTATATATCACCTATTCAAGAAAACTTCATAGAAAAAGTCCTTTTTCTTAAGAAAAAATAAATAATGTTGTAGATTTCACTTTGATTACATTAATTTTCTGCAAAATATGCTTGATTCATAAAATATTTACAGACGAAAAAAAAGCTCCTTCCTAGTGTTTTCTAGAAAAGAGCGAGTTTTTTTGTCTTAGTTATTCGCGATAAGGGAGTAGTTGTCTCATTACAGCAATTTGATCATCAATGGTCTGTTCTGTGATGTGACCGGTCAGAGCCAAAATCCCCAATCCTTCAATCACGAACATATAGTTTTCTGCAATCACTGCCAAGTTTTCATCTTTTAACACACCTTGCTGAACGCCGACTTGAAAGATCTCATGGATCGTCCGTTTCGTCTCAGAAAGTTGTGCTTGCTGCAGGGAACTGGAGGCTTCGGTTTTATGCGTATAGTAATACTCGTAGACGGCTCGCAGCATACCGTCAGAAATGCTGTGGAGTAGACGCTTGCGATGGTCGGAAAAATATTTGTTTAAAATCGTTTCAAAGGGCACTTGCTCCATGATCATCTCTCGTACATCATCAAATTTTCGTTTGGAGCGCTGCTCTAACACTGCCAAAAAAATCTCATCCACCGAACGAAAGTATAAATAAATGCCGCCACGACTAATGCCGCACTCTTCGATAATGTCCTTCATTGTCGCATCGATCAAGCCTTTCTTACTAAAGACGACTTTGGCACTTTCAAGAATCAAATCACGCTTTTGTTGTTTTTTCTTTTCCGCTGTAGTCAATTCGCTCTGTTGCTTCTTTGCCATTTTTTTGGCTCCTTTCATCACATTATTAATGACACTCGTGTCATTTTGTTGTATAATCAACCTAACTTAAAAATGACACGAGTGTCATTATAAAAAAAGGAGTTTTTACAATGAATACAAAAAGCAAAACCTATCGCCTTGTCATTCGTGCCATTTTGACTGCTATTATTATTTTACAGACGATGGTGCCTTTCCTTGGATTTATTCCGATCGGTATCACTAGTTTAACGATCATCCATATCACGGTGATCGTCGCTGCCATCGTTTTAGGGACAAAAGACGGGATGTTCATCGGCTTAGTCTGGGGTATTTTTACCATGATTCGTGCGTTTACCTCTCCGACAACGCCCTTAGACATTGCTGTTTTCACCAACCCAATCATCTCGGTGGTTCCCCGTGTGTTGGTTGGCTTAGTGGCTGGTCTCTTGTTTACGATCATTTACAAAAAGACCAAAAAAGTCGTCGCTGCTTCGATTGTCGCAGCAATCTTTGGGACCATCACCAATACAATTTTGGTCTTAACGTTAATGGGAACCTTATATACTGGCTTAGTTGCCACTACCTATGGTGTCGATGCTTCAGCTTTATTCGTGACCCTCGGTGGAATTGCTGTAACGAATGGAATTTCTGAGGTGATCACAGCTGCGATCTTAACACCCATTCTAGTAAAAGCCTTATTTGCAGCAACCAGCTTACGTCCCGAAAATCGTTAATCCCTTCTCTTATCCTATCATTTTTTTCACGTTCTGAGTACTCTTTGCCCAAACATTAAAAGCCCCCGAGCGAAGAAAGCTTCTATTGTATAGAAAAGCTTTCTTCGCTCGGGGGACTTCTTCTTTTATTGGTTAAAAAAAGGTGGATAGCAAGGCAAGGATCGCTAGACCGCCTTGGGTCAAAATAATTTTCTTGTCGCTAGTCACACTGCCATATGCAGCCACTAAGATAATGTAGATCAACAGCAAGCGACTGATTTCCAATGGTGCTGAAGCAAAGGTAATACTGTAAAGTAACCCCAAACCAATCAGCCCATTGTAAACTCCTTGGTTTTTGAACAAGGTCACAACGATCGGTCGTTCAAGCTCTGTTTTCGTCACGTTGAAGACCCGCGCCGTTGCTTTGGACGTAGTGGCAAATGTTTCTAAATAGAGAATATAGAAAAACTCTAAGGCAACCAGTACAATCAAAATCGTCGATAAAATCGTCATCTTTATTCTCCTTGCTGAGCGACAACGATCTCGCTCGGTTTGGCTGCAAATTCAGGCATTTGTTGAAATAATTGTTGCAGCAGCGGGTTTTGATTGTGGGCGGTGATCGCTTCTTGATTCGCCCATTTTTCGACCATGACAAACCGATTGTTCTCTTCCAATGATTCATAGAGATGATAGCCGTGGCAGCCTTCCTCAGCTCTCGCCGATGCTAATAATGGCGTAACAGCTGCTAAAAAATCTGCCCGCTTTTCTTCTTTGATGTAAAACGTTGCATTAATGATTTCCATCGTTTTCCCTCCTCTTATAGAAATGTCGTAATTTGTTTTGCGTCTAACCGAACGGATTCATAGCCTAATTCTTTGGCTTTTCCGACTGAAAGGATCATGACAGGAACATAACGTTCTTTGTCTAAGCCAAAAGCTTCGGCTAATTGATCTGCTTCAAAGCCGCCGATTGGGTTGGTTTCATAGCCATGCGCCCGCGCAACTAACATAAATTGCATCGCTGCTAAACTAGCGTCGATCTTCACTACATCATTCATTTGTTCTTTTGTAAGATTTTCGTAATGCGGAATGATCGCTGCTAATTGTTGGTCACGTACTTCCGCTGGCATTTTGCCTTCTGCTACTGCTTTGTTATAGATTTCTTCTCCTAGTTCATGACAAAGCATATCACCAAAAATCAAGACCATTGCAGAAGAGGTATCATTTTGACGGACGTTGAAACGAATCAACGGTTTCAATTTTGCTTTTTGCTCATCGCTTTCCACAACGACAAAGCGCCAAGGCTGCATATTGACTGAGGAAGGTGCTGTCGTTGACTCTTGGATCATGGTCAACATTTCTTCATGGGGGATTTTGTAGGTTTCATCATAGACACGAACCGATTTTCGGCCAAAGGTGATCTCTGAAAAATTGTTATTGCTGTATTCTGTCATGGGTTTGCCTTCTTTCATGGAACTAATTTCATAAGTAATGTTAGAAGCTGTGCTTCTTCTTCTTCGGTCAAATTGATGCCTAACGACTCCTCAGAGCTGGCATGCTTTGAAGCACAACTAGCCAAATCGGCTTGTGCTTTGGGTGTCAAAGAAACAAAAATCTCGCGGTTATTGTCTTTGTTTCGTTCCCGTGTCACAAATTGTTTTTCTTCGAGAATCTTCAAATGCCGAGTGACCGCTGCACTATCGATCTTCAATTCATTCTGTACTTGATTTTGGGTACAGCGTCCTTGCTCATTCAAAAACTGCAGCAACTGATAACGGGTCAGACTAAAGCCAGTCTCTTTTTCAAAGATCGCCGTTAATTCTTGATTCACGATTTTCATCCGATACAGCAATCCGCTAAGCTCACGTAAATTCATTGCATAAACCGCTCCTTTCATCGTTGACTTGTCAACTGTTGACTAGTCAAGTATAAACCATTTTCTTTTGCTTGTAAAGAGTAAGCAAAAAAGACCCGCAGCTAGGGGAACCTCATCAAGAATCGAATCAGAAATTCTTTGATAAAGGTACACCATCAGGCTGCGGGTCTTCGTGACTCCAGTTTTGAGAAAATACGGTAGAATATATTTTATTTTAATTGGAAGAGTTTCTTCAAGCCCATCACGATCAGTGTAGAGATCGCTGCAGCAGCGAAGATAATGCCCCACGTGCCAGCTTGAATCGGCATCGTATCCAATAGCTCATTCATAAACGGTACATAGACCGCTGAAAGCTGTAAGCCGACGGAAAGGAGCAATGCCCCCATCAATGGTTTGTTTTTCAAGAGGGTTTTGTCTAAACCAAAGCCGCTGCTCTTACGAACGTTGAAAATATGCATCAATTGCGCCACTGCCATAAAGGTAAAGGTTGCTGTTTGTGCATAAAGCAACTCGTGATCCGTCAGCATCAGGAAGTTGAAGAAGCCAAACGCCACCAAACCAATCACAACCCCACTTAAAATGATGCGTCCTAAGAAACGCTTGTTAACGAGGCCATCCGCTTTTGTGCGGGGCTGGCGCTTCATAATGTCGTCTTCAGCTGGTTCAAAGGCTAATGCCATGGCTGGAGCAATATCGATGACTAGATTCAAGAAAAGGATATGCAGCGGTTGGATCGGCATGGGCATCAAGAAAATGACACTTAGAAAGATCGTCACGATCTCAACCATATTACAAGAGAACAGGAAGGAAACATATTTTTTGATGTTGTCAAAAATGATGCGTCCTTCTTTGATAGCATCGACGATCGTTCCAAAACGGTCATCCGTCAAAATCATATCGGAAGATTCTTTGGCTACTTCTGTCCCACGAATCCCCATGGCGATCCCGATATCGGCGCCGTTGAGTGCTGGCGCATCGTTGACCCCATCGCCAGTCATTGAAACGATATCGCCTTCTTCACGCAACGCTTCCACAAGCTGTAATTTATTTTTTGGTGAAACTCGAGCAAAGACAGCGACTTCTTCGATTTTTTCGTTAAAGCCTTCTTGCCCTGCCAATTCATCGATCTCACGACCCGTCATGGTTTTTTCATGGTCTTTTAAGCCAATTTCTTTGGCGATCATGGACGCCGTCTTCGGATGGTCCCCCGTGATCATTTTCACTCGGATCCCCGCTTCTTGTGCGACCTTCACTGCTTCTTTGACATCTGTTCGCGGCGGGTCGACGATGCCCGCAAAGCCTTGGATCTTGATTTCCTGCAGTGCTGCTTTCAGCTCTGCTTCGTCCGTTCCACCTTGATAATCCTTGATGCAACCGACAGCGATCACCCGCTGCCCATGACTGGCTAACGTGTCATTGTATTCATGAAGCTGTTCTTTTTCTTTGGCATCAGCATCGGCTAAATCAATCAAGACATCTGGTGCCCCTTTGATGATCAATGTCCGTTGCTTTCCTTCATACACGGTCACCATGTATTTGTTGTCGGAATCAAAGGGCATTTCTGCGATTTTCTTCAGCCCGCTGTCCTGCTCTTTTTGGCGATCGATGCCGATTTTTTGACCTAAAACGACGAACGCCCCATCTGTTGGATCACCGAGGATCTCGTATTGCCCTTCGTTTTCACGTAAAGTGGCGGTGGTACATAAAGCACCATTTTCGATCATCCCTTGCAGCGCATCATGATTGGCTGCATCGATCTCGGTTTCATCCTCCGAGTCTGCCTTGTAAAACTTCCCGTTGGGTTCATACCCATTTCCTGTTACTTTGAACATTTCTCCTGAACCTAAAATGATCTCAGCAACCGTCATTTGGTTTTCTGTCAGCGTCCCCGTTTTGTCACTGGCAATGATACTGGTGGCGCCCAAGGTCTCAACAGCTGATAACGATTTGACCAGTGCTTTGTGCTCGGCCATCGTCCGCATGCCTCGGGACAATGTGATCGTCGAAACGGCTGGCATTGCCTCAGGTATCGCTGCGACCGCCAAAATAATCGAGATATGGATCATTTCGACAAATGGTTGATTCGTCAAGACCCCAGCGATCAAAACTGCCACCGCAGCAAAAAGCGCGGCAATAATGATTGCTTTTCCTAGCTTGTCCAATTCGATATCTAACGGCGTTTGACGCTTTTTGTCACCCGTCAGCATGTCACTGATTTTTCCGACCTCAGTCTTCATACCGGTTTCTGTCACTACAGCATAGGCATTTCCCCGAGTTGCCGCAGTTCCTGCAAAAACGACATTGCGGCGATCGCCTAGTGGAACATCTTCTTCATAGGTTTCTCGTGCATCTTTTTCAACAGCTTCTGACTCACCGGTCAGCGCTGATTCGATGCAGGCAAAGTTGCTCGTTTCAAGTAAGCGGGCATCTGCCGCAATGGCATCCCCTTCTTCCAGAACGAGAATATCGCCTGGAACGATTTTTGCCGACTCGATCTCCATTACTTCTCCATCACGAATCACTTTTGCGGTAGTGTAAATCATGCTTTGAAGAGAATCAATTGATTTTTGTGCTCGTAACTCTGTGATAAAACCTGTCATTACAGCAATCACCACGGCAATCAATACTGCAATTCCTTCAATCGTTTCCCCCATCGCAAAAGAGAGTAACGCAGCTGCTAGCAATAAATAAACAATCAAGTTGTTCAAGTTATGCCACAGCAATTCCCATACAGAAAGGGATTCTTGTTGCTGGATCGTGTTTTCTCCGTATTTTTCTAAGCGTTTGTCGGCTTCTTTCCCGCTTAGGCCTTGCTTGCGGTCACTTTCAAAATGTTTCAAGGTCTCTTCAGTCTTTTGCTGGTAAAATTTTTCCATCAAATTCCTCCTTTAAATTATAAACTTCTTGCCGAGGGTTTCCACGTTTCTGAAGGGATAAATCGGTACAGATACCTTGCACAGTCATTTTTTGATTTGAATCGGTTCAGGCAATTGCTGAGTGAAGGGAATATAACCAATAAGAAAAGCAAGCGCAGGTTGACTGGCTGAGGGAAAAGGTATGTGTGTTGGGCATCGATCATTTTGCGAGCAATGAAGTCGCTTCTTTTAATCGTCGCAAGTGATCTTTCTATGTACGTACTTTGTGAAAAAACCATCCGGCCTACTTCTAACCTATCATGGATGAAGATGTTCGCAAAGGATTTTGCTTCACAAGTGGTGTAAAAAAACAGTCGTAACAAAATTAGCACCACCGCTTTTGGTGAAGATTGGGCAGCATGTCAGTAATGCCAAACAGTTACTCGTTTCGGTGTTTTCTTAATAAACTAAGCTTTTGCTATGTTGTGATTTACAATGTTACAACTCTAGCAAAAAAATAACTTTAAAAAGAGAACGCTTGCTGTCCTTACTTTATTTTAACAAAAAACAACAAACTTTTGAACAAAAAAATTGTTTATTGCTGAAAAAACAATTGAATTGCGACCTCTCGCTGACATTCTCCTTGCTGATCGTCTGAAAAGGTTGAATCAAAACTAGTCATGATCCATTGTGTTCATATAAAACAAGCACGCCAATACCCCAAAAAAGCATTCCTCGTTTGAATGATAAATCACCAACCGAGGAATACTTCGTATCTAATTCTAATTTAAAAGGGAACTTCCTCACTCTCGATGTAGCAATAGACTCGCAGATCAGGCAAAGCCTGTTTGATCCGCTGTTCGATGGTATCGATAAATACGCTTGGTTCTTCGGGTCCAAGCTTCAAGGTAAGGTCGGCGACGATCAAAAGTTCTTCTGGGCTTAGATGGAGGGTTCGCAAATCTTTGATTTGGATGATGGCAGGGTCGGCTAAAATTCGTTTGATCGCCATTAAATCAGAAGCAGAAGCGCCTTCTCCAATCAAGAGGCTATAAAATTCTTTGGCTAAAAAGACAGCAGCAATCAGCAACAATCCACCCAAAATGCCGCCGAGGGAATCAAATATCGGATTATCCGTCAATGCGGTCAATAAGATTCCTGCGATGGCGATCGTCACACTACCTAAGGCAAACAAATTTTCCGTGAAGCCTAAAAGCAGATCGGAATCGCGGCTTTCTTTTAAGAAACGGATGAGGGGCTGGTTTTGCTTGTTTTGTTCTTTGACTTCTTGCCACCCCTCTTGAACAGCTGTCACTTCAATGAACAAACTGACAAATAAGATCGCTGCCACCAGCTGGAGCTGTTCCACTTCGTGGGTGGGGTCTAGCAGATCACGGCTGGCTTCAACAACCGCTAAAATTCCACCACCTAAAAAAACTGTCATGGCAACTACAGTACTAAAAAAATAGGTCGCTCGTCCTTCACCAAACTGATGCAGTTCGCTGCGTCCTCGCTGTGCTCGGTTTTCACCGATGGCTAGAAGTCCTTGATTGATGCAATCGATCAGACTATGGATACTTTCATTCATCAAGACTGCACTGCCGCTAAAGAAGTAGCCGATGGCTTTCATGATCAACCCTAAGACATGGGTCAGCAAAACGATTCTACGGGCTTTTTGCTCTTGCTGTTTTTCCATCATACTTCCTCCTTCGGTGTCGGACTCGCTGTAACAAGCTGTCTCTTTTCTTAAGCATAGCACTGCACTTCCTAGATGAAAACGAAAGTGGCTTGCGACAAAGATTTACCATTTGCTCCCCTCTTGAACGCAAAAAAACCAGGATTTCTCCTGGCTTGCTTCTGACAATTATACTTCATTAATAATTTGAATCTGATCCATACTCCGTGCCATAGCCCGTTCCGTTGTCAGTACCGTACTCGTTGCCATAACCTGTTCCTTGAGACCCGTCGTCGTATCCTGTCTGAGCACCTGTGTTTTGATTTTGGGTACTCTGTTCTTCTGCCTGCTTGCCTAATGCCTTAAGCATGTCGTTTCGGATTTCATTGTAAGAGTAGTCTTGGATGTACACAATGGACTGACCATCGTAAGACTCCCCATCATACCATTCAAAGGTATGACTATTGATTTCAAACCCTGAAATCATATTTCCAGCAAGGGAAACTAAATCTTCAAATTTAAAGTTTGTATTTACGTCTTCGCTGACTGAGTCTAAGATTTCTTGATACTTGGTGACATTATTGATTTTCAAAGCCTGGTGGATCGCTGCTTCAATGACTTCTTGCTGACGATTTCCCCGATCCACATCGGTATCCATTTTTCGAATACGCGCAAAAATCAAAGCTTGCTCACCGTTCAACAACTGACGACCTTCCGGAATCAATGTTTCCCCAGAGTTATCTGCGGCATAATCTTGATTTATGTCGTAAGGGACATTTACAGTTACACCACCAATTGCATCAATAATTTTTTTAAAGCTTATGAAATTCACATTTACATAGTAATCGATTGGTAATTGCAAATAATTTTGAACGGTTTCGATCGTGGCATCTTCTTCTCCGACTGTATAAGCACTATTGATTTTTGCTGTGGTATAGATCGTACCCGTTCCAGTTCCATCATAGATATTCGTCCAAATATCCCGCGGGATGCTGACCATATCGATTTTTTTATTTTCGCCATCATAAACCATGTAGATCAAACTATCAGTACGTGCGCTGTCTAAATGATCTGTTTGTTCACGTTCCTCATCATTATCGACACCCATCAATAAAACACCGAACTTAGAACTTACATCGGATGTTTTGAGTGATCCATCCTCTTTTCCTTTGTTAGAGCTGATCACAGCGGATTCTTTAAACATTTTATCCACTGAATTTTTTGCTGCATAATACGTATAGCCGGCAAATAAAACGATGCCTGCAATGGCGAAAAGAAAGATTCCTCCAATAATCACGCGTTTGTTGCGCGCTTTGTGGGCTCTTTGCTGTTTATATCTCGTCTTTCTATCCATAGTGCCTCCTTCATTTCTCCTGAATTGCTCTCCCCGATTGTACCAGAATTTTTACGATCCGCCTATTTTTTTAAGAAGTTTTATTCTTTTTCTGTGAAGTCCTTTAAACATTCCTTAAAAATAATTCTGGGATTGAAAGAAACTTGGATAATTAGTCAACTTCTATGGATATTTTATTAAAAAACGAGTTTTTTCATTCACCCTTTTTGGAGGGATCAACTTCTTTTTCGACAGTCAGCTGAATAATTACACCAAAGGGATCGCGAACACTTGCATAAAAAAAAGCAAAAGCATTCTCACTTGGTGCTTGGATCGTCTGACTGCCTTTTTGCCTCAATCGCTGATAAAGCTTCTGAGCTATTTGGCTCTCCGCTAGCGTCAAACTCAGTGACAAGTGATTGCCTCGCTGAATCGCCTCTCCTTCAACGAATGGATTGTCTGCCAGCTGCAACTGGAAATTTCCGATCTGTAGGATGGAGTGAGAAAGATACTGTTCTTGTCCCGCAAGAATCTCCAGCGTTGGATCAAGTCTCTCACGATACTCCTGGTTGGTGATGGCAAATAAGAGGGTTGCGTCTAGTGTTTCTTGATAAAATTGAATGGCTTCTTGGGCTTTGCCGTCTAAGGTTAAAAACAAAGCGATTTTTGGTTCGATCATTTGTTGGTTCCTCCTTTTCTTGTTACCATAAGTGTAACTGTGAATATTGCCAAAACTTGGCACCATTGGAGAAAGAAATGAAAAAATCAGAACGCTTAACGCAGGAACTATTGTATTTACAAGGAAAAACCACTTTTCATCTAGCCGATTTGATGGACACCTTCGCAATCTCAAAACGTACAGCCGTCCGTGATGTCCAATCATTGGAAGAGCTGGGCTTGCCTCTCGTGGTAGAAACCGGTCGTTATGGCGGCTATCAGATTTTGAAAAATCAACTGACCCCCTTGTACTTTGACAAAAATGAACGGTATACCCTTTTCTTTGCTTTGCAGCTCTTACAAAAATTAACCGATTCTCCTTTTGATCGGAGCTATCAAGGGCTACGGCGAAAATTGTTGCAGTCTTTTTATCAAGGAGACACCGAGTGGTTAGAAAAAATGGAGACGGCGGTTTCGTTTCAAGGGGTGCCTCAATTGACGAGTGCGCCGATCCTCTCAGCGCTTTTTTCAGCGATCGTACAAGAACAGGTCATCCAATTTAGCTATCAGCGTTATCAAAAAATGAACAATACCGTACAACCCTATCAGCTGGATTTTCGTGCTGGCTACTGGTACTGTTTGGCCTATGACTGTCAAAAGCAGGCTTTTCGCCGCTATCGCTGTGATGCAATGCAGGGACTTGCTCCGACTGAAAAAACAGGCTATACCTTGCAGCAGTTAGCTGAAAAACAGCTGCAGCAACAAGTGTTGACACAAACACTGGGCTATCACATCCGCTTTGATCTATCGGCAAAGGAACGCTTGTGGCAAGAAAAATATCCTGACATGGCAGTGGTGGTACGTTCTAGCGAGCTTTGCTTAGAGGGGCACATTGCCGACAATGAGCTGGGTTTTCTGGCTGATTTTCTCTTGCAATTTGGTCCAACCATCAAAGAAATCCACCCGTTAGTCCTCAAACAAGCGTATACTGAAAACGTTCGGCGGATGCTGCAGCCATTTGCAACGGACTGACCGCTTTCCTGCATTGATTATTGATTGCTTGCGCCGAAACTGATTCTAATTGATAAGGAGTTTTCTACCTATGTTTCTTTTAAATAAAAAAACCTTCCAAGCATTGGCTGCCCCCTATAGGACAGAAGGGGCTGCCATCGGCTATGCAAAATGGCAGTCCTTCAACGCCATCACCAGCCGTAGCCTGCTCGTCTTGGATGATCAGCAATTGACGATTTTGGCGTTGAATCTTTTCTCGACAAAAGTCGTGCAGCACAAAAGCATACCGCTTGCTGAGCTGAAGAAACAGCACAAAGATCCTGTTGTAGGGATGCTCGTCCCGATTCGCTTTACTTATAAAGGGGAAACCTACCGTTTTCAAATGCAGCGAGTGATCTTGCCCTTGGGAGATTGGCAAAAAACCTTTCTTGCCCGCTGGCAGTCGTGGTAAATGAGCAGCAACTGGCAAGGTTCGTTTTCCTAGAAAAAGACTTTTCAAGTGATTTACATTTTTTTTGCAAGAAAATGAATAGATTTTTCAGGGGATGTTTTCGGCTATTTCGTTCTATGGTAAGATGTCCCTAAAGAATTGGAGGCTGTTATGGGTTTTATTGCAAGTGAACGTTTACTGCTCCGTCCGTTTCAAGAAAGTGATTTTGCCGATACCTTTGCTATTTATCAGCAAGCGGAAGTCTGCCGTTTCTTACTCCATGAGCCTTGGCAGACAGAAACAGCAGCTGCGGCTTTTGCCAAAAAATGCCAACAGCACGCCTTGGCGGACCAAGCAGGTCTTTCTTTGGCAGTACTACACGATCAAACGGTCATCGGCGATTTGTCGGTGTGGTCTACTGGTCAGCCGTCTTCCGTTGAAATCGGCTATGCCTTCCATCCGTCATTTGGCGGACAAGGGTTTGCTCAAGAAGCATTGAATGAATTGTTGAGCTGGTTGTTTGCCAGTCAGAAGATCCATCGGGTCCAAGCGACGCTAGACGCCCGCAATCAGGCCTCAGCTAAGCTTTGCCAACGCATTGGATTACGCCAAGAAGCACATTTTATCCAAGACTGGTGGAACAAGGGGGAATGGACCGATAGTTTGGTTTTTGCCTGTTTGGCCAGTGAACATCCTGCTCATCCGAAATAATTTAGGAGGTTTTTTATGATTAGCTTGTTACGCTATGCCAAGGATTATCGCAAACAGATTATTCTTGGTCCGTTTTTCAAATTTTTAGAAGCGGTGTTTGAATTGGTCCTGCCTTTGCAGATGGCCGCTTTAGTCGATGAGGGGCTACGGCAAAACAATTGGTCGAAGGTCGTTGAAATGACGATCTGGATGATCGTGATGTCCGTGGTAGGCATGATCTGTGCCGTCATCTGTCAGTATTATGCTTCCGTCGCTTCTCAAGGCTTCGGGACGGAACTACGCAATCGCTTGATGAAAAAAATCAACACCCTTTCCCATAGCGAACTAAACTTATTCGGGACGGATACCTTGATCACCCGAATGACCAACGACATCAATCAGATGCAGATTGCTTTGGCGATGCTGATTCGGCTGGTGGTCCGTGCGCCCTTTTTAAGTATCGGTTCGGTGATTATGGCCTTTGTCATTGATTGGCAAGCTGGCTTGATTTTCCTACTCGTCTTACCGCTCTTTTGTATCGTCTTATTCTGGATCATCGCCAAAACCGTGCCATTATATAAGAAAGTTCAAATTCATCTCGACGAATTAAACGAACTAGTGAGTCAAAATTTAAGCGGGATTCGGGTGATTCGTGCCTTTGCCCGCACAAAAACAGAAACAAAACGCTTTGATAAAGCAACTGATGATTTAAGTGACGTCTATTTACGGGTCACAAATCTCTCCGCCTTATTGACGCCTGCTACCACCTTGATCATGAATGTCGGCATTATCGCGTTGTTTTATATCGGTGGATTCAAGGTCAATATTGGCAATTTGCAGCAAGGACAAGTATTGGCACTGGTCAATTACATGAATCAAATGCTCTTAGCGTTGATCGTGGTTTCCAACTTAGTGATCATCTTTACCCGTGCGGCAGCATCAGGTTCACGGATCAACGAAGTGTTAGCCACTGAGCCGTCGATCGGCGATGAACTTTCAGAAGTCTTTATGGATCAGCCGAAAAACAATGTGGGAGCGATTCGCTTTGAGCACGTTGATTTCCGCTTTTCAAAAGAATACGGATTAGCCTTGAAAAACATTGATTTCCAAGTCGCACCGGGGTCTATTTTAGGTATCACTGGACCAACCGGGAGTGGGAAATCTGCCTTGACCCAATTGATCCCCCGCTTCTACGATGTGGCTGATGGCAAAGTGATCGTTGACGGGCACGATGTGCGGAAATGGCCTTTACAGCAATTACGCCAAAAAATCGCCATGGTGCCTCAAACCGCTGTGCTGTTTACGGGAACGATTCGAGAAAACTTGCAATGGGGCAAAAAAGATGCCACCGATGAAGAGTGTTGGCGAGCACTCGAAATCGCTCAAAGCCGCGACTTCGTTGAAGCCTTGCCGCAGCAACTGGATACCCCTATTTTTGAAGGCGGCAAGAACTTTTCTGGAGGACAAAAACAACGGTTAACGATCGCCAGAGCATTGATCGCTAAACCAGATATCTTGATTTTGGATGATTCTCTAAGTGCCCTTGACTATCAAACCGATCTTGATTTGCGGATGGCTTTAAAAGAAAGCATTCGTGGTACGGTCATCATCATCTCCCAACGGGTTCGCTCCATCCAAGATGCGCAGCAGATCTTAGTCTTAGACCAAGGGAATTTGGTAGGCAAAGGGACCCATGAAGAGCTGCTGGCAACGTCAAAAGAATACCAAGAAATCGTGGCATCACAGGCAGAGGAGGAAGAAGCATGAAAAAGAAATCATTCGATTGGTCGGCCTTTCGTCGCTACCTCCCTTATTTGACTGCCTACGCGAAGGAAACTTGGGCAGCAGTTGTCCTCGGGATCGCTGCTGGCGTCTCCTCGGTTTATATGACGTATCAGATCGGTCAAGCCGTCGATCAGCTGATAGGTGCCGATCAAGTGCAGTTCAGTGCCCTCTATCGTATTTTGCTTTTGTTTGCCGGAGTGGTTTTAGTGACTGTGGTCAGTCAATGGCTGATCCAGCGACTAGGCAACCGCGTGGCGTATTTATCCGTCGCCGACTTACGTAAAAAAGGCTTTGCCCATCTCAATACATTGCCGTTGCGCTATTATGACCAAAACTCCCACGGCAATATCGTCAGTCGCTTTACCAACGACATGGACAATATTTCCATTGCCGTCGCTGCAGTCTTTAACCAGCTGTTCTCTGGTATTTCGGTCGTCTTGATCGCCTTAGTCGTCATGCTGCAAATGAGTGTGCCCTTAACGTTGGTCGTATTGGTTTCGACCCCGATCATCTTTTTGGTCAACTGGATCGTGGCACGAACGTCTCAATCGCATTTTGCTCGCCAACAAGAAATCGTCGGCGAAATTTCTGGCTTTGTTACGGAAATGATCGGCAATCAAAAAATTGTCAAAGCCTTTGATCGAGAAACCATCAACCAAAACCGTTTTGAAACGATCAACCAAGAATTGAATGTCCGGGGGCAAAAAGCCCAGTTTTCTTCTTCTTTGACCAATCCCCTTTCACGATTCGTCGATCACTTGGCGTATCTGTCAGTCGGCTTTGTCGGCGGTCTGCTTTACTTTTCTGGTTCAGGTGCCGTCACGGTTGGGGTGATCTCCAGCTTTACGATCTACTCCAGTCAGTTTTCGAAACCATTCATTGAATTGTCGGGAATTACCACCCAGATCCAAACGGCATTAGCTGGACTTTCAAGAACCTTTGAGCTATTGGATCAAGAGCCAGAAACAGCCGATGACCAAGAATCTCAATCACTGGGTGAGATCAAAGGCGAGATT
The DNA here is from genome assembly GCF_051711285.1 of Enterococcus sp. DIV0213h. Taxonomy (NCBI): domain Bacteria; kingdom Bacillati; phylum Bacillota; class Bacilli; order Lactobacillales; family Enterococcaceae; genus Enterococcus; species Enterococcus sp. DIV0213h. Next base: position 1,357,224 of record NZ_JBIOMH010000001.1, on the reverse strand, counting down.
GCCTTTGAGGAGGTTTCTTTTGCTTATGATCCTGGTCAAAAATTGATCGAAGATTTCACTTTTACCGCAAAACCTGGAGAAACCGTCGCGATCGTCGGAAAAACTGGTGCTGGTAAATCGACGTTGGTCAATTTACTGATGCGTTTCTATGATGTCGATAAAGGGGCAATCAAGATCGATGGCACCGATATTCGTCAGTTGAAACGAGAAGAATTACGGCAAAGCTTCGGAATGGTCTTGCAGGATACGTGGCTCTTTGATGCCTCTTTACGAGAAAACCTGCAATACGGCAATGACACTGCCACAGATGAAGAAATCTACGATGCCTTAAAGCATGCCTATATGTATGAGTATGTGATGCGCCTACCAGAAACACTAGATACACCGATCGGTCATCAAGGGATCAAGATCTCTGACGGGCAACGGCAGCTCTTGACGATCGCCCGCACGATGATCAGCAACCCACCCATGCTGATTTTGGATGAAGCAACCAGTTCGGTTGATACTCTGACTGAGAAAAAAATCCAAGATGCTTTCTTGAAAATGATGGAAGGCAAAACCAGCTTTGTGATCGCCCATCGCTTATCAACGATTCGAGCAGCAGACAAGATCCTGGTGATGGATGCCGGTCAAATCGTGGAGCAAGGAACCCATGAAGAATTACTGGCAGAACAAGGCTATTACTATCGCCTGTACCATGCTCAATTCCAACATTGATCAGCCATACCACAACCCCCCGTCAGCTCAAAGGTACCTGCTTGAGCTGACGGGGGTCTTTTTTATTTATTGGTTCCAAACATCGGCATATTCTGGCTTGCGTTCAAATTCTTTTTTGGCAAAGGGACACAATGGAATGATTTTCTTTTGTTCTTTGCGGGCTTTTTCCACCCCTTTTGCCACTAATTTTTCGGCCAGACCTTGGCCCCGATAAGCGGGATCGACAAAGGTATGGTCAATGATCAAGCGTGTTTCGCCCGCTTCCGACCAGGTCATTTCACCGATTTCTTTGTCGCCGTCTTTTAACACAAATCGAGTGTTTTCTTCTAAGATTTCCATGGTTCTTCCTCCTTTAATATGTACTTTAATGCACCGCTGGGGCAAGTGTGGATCACTTGTGCCGCTTGCGCTGCTTCCCCATTATCAGGAATCACCCATGGGCGCCGTCCAACTTCAAAAATAGGGGGATTGCCCCGCACACAGTTGCCGCTGTGAGTGCAAATTTCTTTATTGTAATAAATATCGATCGCTTCGCCACGATACTTCCGATATCCTGCAGCAATCAACCCTGCTTCTGTTTCCTTGCCTAGTGGCTGTTCGTCCATGTTGAACACCCTCCTCTTATTGATTGTCAGAAGCAAACTGCCTGCCTCCTCCTTCATCATACGACTTATCGAGAAAAAAATAAATCATTTGTTCAAAAATAACCTCTCAGTTGCCGATCATTAGCCAAAAGCTTGCGGCAGCACAATAAAGCGTCCCGTCAAAACATGTTGCTTTGACAGGACGCTGATTTTCATTCGTGAGGCGCTTTTGCAACAAAATGAAACCGCTGCGTGGCGTAATCCCCTGCTAAATGAGGATCGATATACAACCCGAGCTGCATCAATTCATCGCCACCGAAGGTCTCTCCCCCACTTTGATAGGTAAGGTCTGGATCTAAGCCAGCCAGCTTTAAAGTAACCAATGGTGCAGAGGCTTCGGCTAAGACTCGGAAGTAAAAGACGATCGCTTCTTTTTTATCTGGGGAAACATACAGCCAGGCGGCGTCATTGCCTTCATAAGGGCTGAGCAGTCGAACAAAGCGGCCCAACTGCAGCAGGCGCCGATGTTTTTTATAAAAAGCGATTTGTTCTTTGATCTGCGCTTTTTCTTCTTGTGTCAGCTGTGTCAAGTCAAGCTCATAGCCCAGTAAGCCAGACATCGCAGCATTGCCGCGAATCGCTAGATCCGTTGCCCGTTGGGTCTGATGGTTCGGGATCGCTGAGACATGCGCACCCATGGTGGATGGCGGATAGACCAGACTGGTTCCGTATTGGATCTTCAGGCGGGCGATGGCATCGGTGTTGTCGCTGGTCCAAATCTGCGGCATATAATACAAGAAGCCAGCATCAAAGCGCCCACCGCCACCAGAACAGCCTTCAAACAGGATCGTTGGATAGGCAGTGGTCAGTTTTTCCAGAAATTCATACAAGCCCAGCAGATAGCGATGTGCAACCTCCCCTTGCTGGGCAGGATCGAGGAGCAAGGAATAGACATCCGACAGACTGCGGTTCATGTCCCATTTGATATAGTCGATGGCAACCGTATCAAACAGTTGGGTTAACTGGTGATAGAGATGGTCTCTGACATCTTGCCGAGAAAAGTCCAACACATACTGACTGCGGCTAAGCGCTGGCTTGCGATTGGGTACTTGTAACAGCCAATCGGGGTGCTGTCGGTTCAGTTCACTGTCACCAGAAACCATTTCTGGTTCCAGCCAAAGCCCGAATTGCAGCCCTTTGTCATGGACTTTTTGGGCAAATCCTGCCAAGCCAGAAGCCAGCTTGCCTTCGTTTTCAAACCAATCGCCTAATGAGGTTTGGTCATCTTCTCGCTGACCAAACCAGCCGTCATCCAAAACAAACAGTTCGATTCCCAGCTCCTTGGCTTCATCAACGAGGGCATCTAGCTTTTCTTCATTGAAATCAAAGTACGTTGCTTCCCAGTTATTGATCAAGATCGGCCGTTCTCGCTTTTTGTATTTACCTCGAATCAAATGCTCGTCATAATAATCATGATAGGTGGCTGACAGCTGATTCAAGCCAGCCTCACTATAAGCAATCACGGCTTCTGGGGCTTGAAAGCTTTCAGTTGGCGGCAATTGCCAGGCAAATTGATGGCTGTTGATCCCCATGATCACACGGGTCTGTTGGTAAGGATCTTTTTCGATGATGGTTTCATGATTGCCGCTATATAGCAAGCTAAAACCAAAACACTCCCCAGCAAACTCCGTAGCATTAGGTTCCAGCAAGACGGCAAAGGGATTTTGCTGATGGCTGCTGGAACCCCGCTTGCTGTCTAAACGCTTGATGCCGCGATGGATGGGTTCTCGGGTCACTTGACGTTCCTTCGCCCACGCCCCTGGCAAGTGGATCAAATCAAAGGGACGGTTAGGAAAATCCAGGGATTGACTCGCCAGCTGTTCGATGGTAACAGGCTGGTTTCCGTGGTTGATTATTTTACTTGAGCGGACGATCACTGCCGCCTCCTCAAAAATTGTGTAAAACAGCTGCAGTTCGAGTCCCGCCACATCATCTTTTAAGGACAGAATCAGTGTTTCGATGCCGTCGTCGGCCCCATGGGTCTGAGGCAATCCTGCTAAGGCTGGTTTGCCTTGTTGAATCTGGTAATCACTAAAGACAAAATGGCTGACTCGGCTGCCGTCAGACTGGCGAATCGTATAGGCAGCTTCTCGAAAGTCCCCGAAGCCATTACCAGGAAACTCCAGCATCAAGGTGTCTAATGAGAAAAGCCGATCGCTACTGTCTGAGGGATTAGGTGAAAAGGACCGATCAAGGCGTGGGTAGCGATAGCCACCAGAATAATGGGCGATTTTCTTCCCAAAATAAAGGTGCGCCACATTGCCCCCTTCCTCTATCTGTAAGAGATAGCTGATTTGATCGTTGCTTAAATGAAAGACGTTTAATTGTTTGTCAAAAAGAATCATATCGTACCCTCTACTTTGTATTTGTTTGCTGATGTCCCGCTTATTTCACGGAGCCCAGCATCCCTTGGACAAATTGTTTTTGTAAAACGAAGAAAATGATGGCCGTTGGCAGTGTGGCGATCACGATGCCGCACATCATCATGCCATAATCAGGGGTATAAGAAGCACCCATAGCTGAAAGAACCAGTGGAACGGTCCGTTTGTCTGGTGATTGCAGGGCAACTAATGGCCATAAATAATTGTTCCAGCTGCCCATAAACGTAATGATCGCAGCAGCTGCGTAGGTATTTTTAGCCGTAGGCATGTAGACTCTAAAGAAAATACTCAGTTCATTCAAGCCATCGATCCGAGCAGCTTCGACTAATTCTCTAGGGAATGCCTTGATGTTTTGGCGGAAAAAGAAAATCAAAAAGGCGGTACAGACTGAGGGCAAAATCACAACAGCGAAGGTATTGATCCCGATAGGCGTGCCGCTAAGCTTGCTGAACATCCGATAGAGCGGGATCATTAGCGCGGCAAAAGGCACCATCATCGACAACAGGAGAATATTAAAGATGCGGTCTTTGGTTTTCGTCCGATAAATCTCAAAGCCATACCCTGCCATGGAGGAGAACAACAGTGCAAAGACGGTCGTAATCACGGCAATCACTGCGGAATTGCCTAATGCGCGAGTAAAATTCAAATCAGAAGAAAAGAGATTTTGGAAGTTGATGACCAATTGATCGCCAATCATGATTTTTCCAGCAACGATATCAAAGGTTTGGTTGGTCATCCCTAGGATCATCCAAACAAATGGAAAAATAGAGATGAAAGCCAAAATCGCAAGAAAGACGTATTTTAAAGTGAGTGAGATTGTTTTCAATTTTCTTTTCCTCCTATTTTCGTTTGGATGATCGATAAGATCACGATCGCAATCACGATAACAAAGGAGACCGCAGCTGCGTACCCAAAGTTTGGCGTGAATTTGTAACTCAAATTGTAGATATATTGCGACAAGGTCGTCGTGGCATTAGCTGGTCCACCGCCAGTGATATTTTGAACTTCATCGAATAATTGCAGCGTACCGATCGTTGAGGTGATCGTGGTAAATAAGATGATTGGACGCAAGTTGGGAATCGTGATTTTGAAGAATTGATCCCATTTCGTGGCACCATCGATCTCTGCCGCTTCGTAAATACTTGGATCGATATTTTGCATGCCTGAGATGAAAAAGATCATATTGTAGCCAGTCCAACGCCACGTGATGGCAAAAATGATCAGTACTTTTGCCCAGAAGGGATCCGTCAACCATTGGATCGGTGCATCGATCAGGTGTAGTTGCGTCAAAAAGTTATTGACTAACCCATTTGCCGAAAAGAGACTTTTCATGATCAAGGAATAAGAAACCAAGGATGTGATACAGGGTAAAAACAAGGCGGTGCGGAATAGCCCTTTAAATTTCAATTTTTTGTCATTCAATATGTTCGATACGATCAGCGCCAAAAAGAGCATGATCGGAACTTGGACTAATAAGTATAAAAACGTATTGCCAAAGGCTTTTTTAAAGGTTGAATCGCTCAACATCCGCTGATAGTTGCCAAGACCGTTAAAGGTCATCGCTGTCGGTGGTCCTGATTGGAATGACGTGAACAATGCCGAGACCATCGGAATAAAGACCAGCATCGTGATCAAAATGACGGGTAAGGTAATAAAGGCATTGCCGTTTGCAAACCAATTTTTTGTTTTGTTTTTCATTGTAATTCCCCCTTAACACAGAAACTCGCGATCGCTCACGAGTTTCTGCAAAGTTGTTCGATTAGTTTGCAATTTGTGCTTCCACTTGTGATTGTGCTTCTTCTAATACTTTATCAATGTCTTCGCCGTTGATCACTCGTTGCAAGCTTTCAGTCAAGACAGATTCAATGGCATAGGTGTGATTGCCGTAGTTCACGGCTGGAATTTCTTGTGACCATTGAGAGAAATCTTGGAAGACTTTTTGACCGCCATAGAAATCAAGCCCCGACGTATATTCTTCCGTTTCTTCTGCAGCATTCATGGTTGAAACCAAACCGATCTCGGTAGCTAATGTACCCATCAATTCTTTGTTTGAAGCAAAGGTATTGGCTAAAAAGTCTTTGGCATTTTCTTCGCCGTCAACCCCTTTGATCACGTACCAGCCTGCTCCGCCGATGCTAGAAGCATTGACTGAATTGCTGTTGCCAGCGATAGATGGGATTGGAGCGATCGCCCATTTGCCGCTTTGGTCTTCCGCGCCTTGAATCGTGCTGGAATACCACGCACCAGTTGGCGCAGAGGCGACATTGCCTGATTGAACGGCATTGACCCCGCCATCCCAATCAGAAACTTGTTCAACTAAGCCTTCATTCAACAATGTTGCTAAGACAGTTAGACCAGCTTTGAAGGATTCATTGTCTTTGATGGTCACGGTGGAGCCATCTTCACCGGTATACCATTCGCCTGCCGATTGCATAATGATTCGTGCCAAGCCAAGATCGCTTGGGTCTAACGACATCATAGCGTGACCCGTTTTTTCTTTGACATCTTTGGCGATGCTGATAAAATCATCCCAGGTAATATCTTGGAGATCGGCTTGCTCATAGCCTGCATCGATCAAATAGTCTGTGCGGTAAAATAGTCCTGCGACGCCACTGTCAAATGGCACCCCATAAATGACATCGTCGACTTTATTGACCGCAAATTTATAGCTGGAGAAATCCTCCTCATTCACGATATCCGTTAGAGCACTAAACGCATCTGGATAAGAAGAAAGGTATCCTTGGATGCGGTAGTCTTCGATCAAAACGATATTTGGTAGTCCGTCCGTATTTCCAGATGCCAGACTCGTATTTAATTTTTGAACGATATCATCTTGTGACATCGTCACGACTTCCACATCGACATCTTGATTTTCATATACTTTTTTGGCTTCATTGACTGCCTTGATGTTGAAGGTCTCATCCCATGCCCAGACCGTGACTTTGTTTGAGGACTCACCAGAATCCCCTGAGCTTGTGTTGCTGTTTCCGCAAGCCGCCAAAGTCAGCACTGCAGCCGCCGTTACCATCGATGCAAATAGTTTTTTCATTTTTATCCCTCTTTCCTTTTATTTACATGGCTAACTATACACTGGTTTTGTAACCGTATTCAACGATTATGAAAGAGCTTACTAAATTTGTCCAAAAATAGAAAAAAGTTACAATACCTTTCTTTTTTGAAAGCGTTTATAATAAAGAAGAGATATAGGGGGGATACCATGACTATTTTACGCACGGTCTTAGTCGTTGATGATGAGGCGACGATCCGAGATGGATTGAAACATATGATACGTTGGGAGCAAGAAGGGTTCCGTCTCTTAGGCGATGCAGCGAACGGGCAAGAAGCATTGGCGCTGATCCATGAACTGAATCCCGACATCGTGATCACGGATTTGAAAATGCCACAAATGGACGGTCTTCAACTCACAACGATCATTCAACAACAATATCCAGAAGTCCATTTTTTGGTCTTGAGCAGCTACGATGATTTCCAATACGTCAGTCAGTCTTTTAGAAATGGTGCCGTAGATTATCTTTTAAAACCGACACTGACACCGACACTCTTGTTGAAGACGCTGCACAACATCTCACAAAAGCTGTCACATACGAAAGGCTCCGTGACTGAGGAGACGCAGCTGCAAGAATCGTTGAATCGCTATTTAGCAGGATATGAAGAACCGTTGGCTCCTTTGGCGGACTACCTTGCATTAGATCAGTCGCAACAGCAAGCCCAAATTTTGACCACCAATTTTAGCGGCTTTCGTGCCAATGATCAGCTGCTGCATGCATTAACGGAATTTACTCAATCACAACCGCAGGTAAAAACGCTCTTTTTTCAAACCAGTAACAAAGATGCCGGCTTAGTGATCAGTTATCCTGAAGGAACGGATGTTTATTCCTCTTTGAAAGAAACGTTGGAACAATTGCGTTTTACCGAGCCAGACGCCTTCTTTACTCTCAGTGTGCCCTTTCAAAAGATTGAACAGTTGCGGGACCATTTTGTGACCCTTAAAGCCAAAAGCCAAGGACAATCGTTTTTTTATAAACGACAACGGTTGGTGCCAGAACAAGAACTCTTTTTGTACATCGAAAGTGATCGCTTTGATACGAAGAAGTTCTTACGGGCTTTGTTAGACAACAACTTTTTGTTAGGAATCACCAGAATCGAGGAATATTTTAATGACATGATCTTATCCAATGTCGATCCGACATTCTTAAAACAGCAGGCCAGCAGTATTTTTTACACGTTACTGTCCCGCTTGGAAGAAGAATTTCCCACTGCTCCACGCTTTAGCCGCTTAAAAGCCGAATTTTTGCATGCCATCGGTCACGTGCAGTATTTGGAAGATTTTTCTGATTTGTTGTTGGCGACCATTGATGATATTCGTCAACAGCTGACGACCTTATCACCGCTGGATGAAGATGATCTACTCGTTGCGATCCAGCGCTTCATTCAAGACAACTACACCAAAAGTCTGTCTTTGTCTGAACTGGCTGAAACCTTTCATTTTAGTTACACCTATCTTTCGGCTTTTCTTTCTGCGAAACTGAAAATGAGCTTTTCTGAGTATGTAAAGAAAACCCGCTTGGATAAAGCCAAAGAACTACTGACACAATCTGATCTGAATCTATCTGAAATCAGTGAAGCGGTCGGGTATTCGGATATCAGCTATTTTTCTCGCATCTTCAAGAAAGAATGTCATGTCACCCCATCGAAGTATCGGCGGTTGAATCAATTATGAAAATCAACCAATGGATTCAGAAAAATGAATTATTCAGTCGGATCTTCCTCTTTGTTGTCGTCGGGGTCATTAGTGTTTGTCTGCTAACTGTCGTCGTGATCTATGGTCGCTCGAAAGATGCCTATGTTGCTTCGTACCAGAGTTCCAATCAGCTGCTACTGGAAAAAATCCAAGAAGATTATGAGCGTCTGAACGAGAATATCCATCGAATTTTTGATATCGTCGATGAAAGCAAAGCCGTTGAAACATACTTAGAAGGCGACATGAATCAAGGCCGTACGATTTTAGAATTAAACGAGCAATTAAAAGACACCCGCTCTTTGTTTCAAGACATCCCCTCGAATTTGGTGTTGATTGGGGTCAACGGGGGCACTTTCTTTCAAAACGATGCGGTTCGCAATCAATCAGTAGATGATTTTCTCGCCAGTGCCTTTATCCAGCAGATCAATGACAATGACGCCATCAGTCAATATTATTTCTTGGACCAAGGCTTAAGTACCTCCACCAGCGACTCCCCTGGCTTGATGTACGTGCGCAAATTAATGAAAGAAGAAACGATTTTCGGCTATGCCCTGATTTTCTTAAAAGAATCCGATTTTTCTTCGATCTATCGTCAACTCTTAGATACCAGTCTCCACTCGATCTATATCGTCAATGAGCAAAATCAAATTCTTTCCACTTCTGATCCGAGCCTTTTAGGCAAGCCGTTTGAAGATCGTCTCGTCACGGTCAAAAGAGATACTAGCATCAATCAGCTGCCCCTTTATTCGTATCATTTTACTTTTTACGATGTTTTGGATGAATCGCATCTAGTACGCAATATGAATCTGATCAAGCCAGCTCTTTTGATTTCTGTCGTCAGTATTTTACTCTTTAGTCTGCTGGCATTTTGGATCATCCGCAATATCACCCAACCGATTTATCAGCTGATTGACAAGCTGCCTGCGGTCACACAAGGCGATTTCAGCGACAAGGTTACCATCAACGGGACGTACGAAACGCGAGAATTGGGGCGTGCGTATAACTTGATGCTAGAGGACTTGGAATCTTATGTCGATCATTTAATGGTTACAGAAGCCGAAAAACGCAAGTTCGAGATCCGCTCGTTGCAAATGCAGATCCGACCGCATTTTGTCTACAACACATTGACGGCCATCAAGTTTTTGATCTGGCAAAACGAACAAGAAGCCGCCACTCAAGCGATTGAAAGCTTTGTCCAATTGTTGCGGCACACCTTTAACCGCAAAGAGATCGTCCCCTTAAAGGATGAGCTAGCGATCGTGGAAGAATACCTTGTGTTAATGAACGTACGTTACGGCAATCGCATCCAGTCAACGATTTTTTCAGAAGATGGCTGCGAAGATATTCTCGTACCGAAGATGATTTTGCAACCGATTATCGAAAATGCCTACCTGCATGCCTTTCCCGAAGAGGATTCAGGATTGATCCAGATTTTTTCTCGCGTCAGTAAGGAAGGCCTGAAAATTGAGATCATCGATACGGGCATCGGGTTCAATGAAGAGCACCCAACCAGCACCGCCAACCATTTTGAACACTATTCGGGTATTGGCTTAGACAATATTGATCAGCGTATCAAGCTGCTCTATGGGGAAAAATACGGATTGACTGTAGAATCACGCATCAACGAAGGAACCACCGTTCGCTTGCTGCTGCCGATCCAGCGGGAGGAAGCAGCATAATTTCTTTCATTAAATAAGAAAAACGCCAACAGAACCAGACTGCTTCCATGAGCAGTTCTGTTCCGCTGGCGTTTCTTTCCTTAATGATAATCGTTAGTTAACTGGCTTAAGCCAAATCTTCCCCATTTGAGGCAATCACTTTTTTGTACCAATAAAAGGATTGTTTTTTGCTGCGGGCTAATGTGCCATTGCCTTCATTGTCGCGATCGACATAGATATAGCCATAGCGTTTCTTCATTTCTCCGGTTCCTGCAGAAACCAAATCGATACAGCCCCATGAAGTATAGCCCAACAGTTCCACACCGTCTTGGTCAATGGCTTCTTTCATCGCAGCGATGTGCGCACGTAAATACTCGATGCGATACACATCATTGATTTTTCCATCTTCGTTTGGTGTATCCACCGCTCCTAGACCATTTTCGACGATGAAAAGCGGTTTTTGGTAACGATCATAAAGATCATTCATCGTGATCCGCAAACCAAGCGGATCAATCTGCCAGCCCCATTCCGACGCTTCTAAATACGGGTTTTTAATGGTCGGGAACAAGTTGCCTTCCGTTTTTTCAACACCGGAATCTTCTGAAGCAGCGACCCGAGAGGCATAGTAAGAAAAGGAAATAAAATCGACGGTATGTGCTTTTAATAAAGCCGTATCTTCGGCGGTTTGATCCAAAGTGATTCCTTTTTCCGCTAGCATCTTCAAACCATAATTTGGATATTCTCCTCGCGATTGCACATCGATAAAGAAATAGTTGCCGCGATCGCTTTTTTTGCTTTCCCAGACATCTTTCGGATTGCAGCTGTAAGGATAATAACTAGCCGCTGCCAGCATACAGCCTACTTTGTTTTCTGGATCGATCTCGTGGGCGATTTTTGTTGCCAACGCACTAGCGACTAACTCGTGATGAGCAGCTTGGTATTTGATTTGTTCTTCATTTTCGCCTTCAGCAAAGGTCAGCCCTGCACCGAGAAACGGGGCATGCAAGATCATATTGATTTCGTTAAAGGTCAGCCAGTACTTCACCAATCCTTTGTAGCGAGTGAAGATCGCCCGACAAAGGTTTTCGTAAAAGGCAATCATCTTACGGTTGCGCCAACCGCCATATTCTTTGATCAGATGGATCGGACAGTCAAAATGCGTGATCGTCACCAAAGGTTCGATTTGGTATTTTCGACATTCTAAAAACAGTTCTTCATAAAAGCGCAAGCCTTCTTCATTAGGGGTTTCTTCGTCGCCCTTCGGAAAAATTCTTGACCAAGCAATCGATAAACGATAGGTTTTAAAGCCCATCTCCGCAAATAAGGCGATATCTTCTTTGAAATGATGGTACATATCAATCGCTTCTTTTGCTGGATAAAAATACCCTTCTTCAAAGGCAAGCATCTCACGCTTGCCGGTAATGACTGCTCGTCGGTCCTTGCCAGTCGGAATCACATCGACATTGGCAAGTCCACGCCCCCCTTGATCAAAACCGCCTTCACATTGATTGGCGGCTGTAGCGCCGCCCCATAAAAAGTTTTCTGGAAATCCCATGTCTTATTCTCCTTTTTTAGCCGATCACTTTGATGATTTGATCGCCAAACGTAATCGGACCACTGTTTGCCGTCAAAATGTCGCCCACTTCTGCACTGTTGGTGATAACGATCGGCGTGATCACTGGATAACCTTTTTCTTTGATAAACTCGATATCAAACGTAATCAAAGGATCGCCAACTGTCACTTTTTGTCCTTTTTCTACTTGATAGGCATAGCCTTCGCCATTCAATTGCACTGTATCGATCCCCACGTGAATCAGCAGCTCAATGCCTTCCTCACTGGTCAATCCAATGGCATGTTTGGAATCAAAGACTGCTGTGACAGTCCCGTTGACTGGTGCTAGCACTTCTCCAACGGTTGGCTCGATCGCTACCCCTTGTCCAAGAATTTCTTCTGAAAACATGCCGTCATTGACTGCTTGCAGGCTTTTTAGTTCCCCTTTTAAAGGTGCTTTGATCTCTGCACCGCTGATTTGATGGGTTGGTTCTTGCTCTTTGTCTGCTAGTGTTGCTTCAGGTGCTTCTTCTGTAACAGGGTCTTTGTATAAGAATAATGTCGCAATAAATGTGACCACGATACTGATCGCCGCACCAATGCAGGCATTGGTCAAATGACGTAAGGTGTCATCGCCGATATAGCTTGGCAAAGTCAATAGGCCTGGTGAGCCGCCTGAGAAATTGCGGACACGCATGATTCCCATAAACAGCCCCCCAAATCCGCCACCGATCATTGCTGCATACAAAGGTGTTTTAAACCGTAAGTTGACCCCATACAACGCTGGTTCAGTGATGCCGAATAGACCTGTCAGACCTGCAGAAAATGCCAATTGTTTGATCGTAGAATCTTTTGATTTGAAACCAACGCCGATAGCTGCAGCTCCCTGACTGACGTTTGAAGCCAGCATGCCAGGATAGATCACTGTATCATAACCTGTGGTCATTCGGTTGTTGATACCGATAGGAACCAATCCATAGTGGGTACCCGTTGCCACGAACAATGGGGTGAAGGCACCGATCAATAACGGAACGATCCATGGGCTGACCGTTTCTAAGGCTTGGATCCCTGCGGAAATCGCTTCACTGATCATATAGCCTAGAGGACCTAAAGCAACTAATGCTACCGTCCCTACGACGAAGATCGTCAGCAACGGTTTGCTAAAGAATTTGATTGCTTTTGGTGAGACCTTATCAGCAATCGGTTCAACGTAAGACATAAACCAGACACTTAAGATGATGGGGATCACCGATGATGAATAGGTCACTGGTGAAATCGGCAAACCGAACAAATGGATGCCGCCACCTGACTCATTGACTGCTGTCACCATACCGATGAAGTTGGGATGCAGTAAAATTCCACCCACCATCATCGCCAGATACATGTTGGCTTTGAACTTTTGCGCAGAAGAAGCAGCCAGTAGAATCGGTAAGAAGTAGAACGCAGCATCTGCCATAAAGTTTAGAATTTGGTAACTTTGACTTTCTGCCGTCAAGACATTGAAGACCACCAGCAACGAAAGGACCGCTTTTAACATCCCAGCTGCCGTGATGGCTGGCAAGATCGGGGTGAAGATCCCAGTGATCGTATCGATAATTTTCGCTACACGTCCCCGATCGTCTTCTTCTGTTTCTTGATCACTAGTCAAATTGGTTTGGGCAGTGATTTCGTTGTAGACATTGCCAACATCACTGCCGATGATCACTTGGTACTGTCCGCCTTTGTTGACCACACCCATGATGCCTGGTGTATGTTTTAAGGTACTTTCTTGTGGTTTGCTGTCATCTTTCAAGTTGAAGCGCAAGCGGGTCGCACAATGGGTCAAGCTTTGGATATTTTCTTCCCCACCAACATTGGTGATGATCGTTTTTGCTAACTCTTTGTAATTCATGTCGTTCCTCCTATTTTGGTCCTTCGTTTGCTTTTCGTGTGTCAAAACATAAAAAAATACCTAAACGAACCCCTTGGGAGTTCATTTAGGTATAGCCTGCCAATCCAGTAACAATCCTAAGCACTTGTTATTCGTTTGATGTGTATAGTTAAATAGATCAATTCGTCTTCTTCTAACGGTCTACCGAACTCTTTGTTGATGTAGTCGCTGATTTTCAGCGCACACGCATATTCCTTCATATAGCGGTCTTTCAACATAAAAATAAAACTGCCGGTTCCTGCATCATCGAGCTTTGTTCCGCTGAATAAGCGCTGGACAAAAAATTTCAAATGGGTCACAAAGCGTTCGTAGTTCAATGAATACTCATCAAGCTCCATTGAAAAATGATATTTAACGATGTTTAGGATATGCTGAATGATCTTCGCCATTTCCGATACTTGACTGACCTGCGCCATATCCAACTCCGCATTGACGATGTGCAATGCAATGAAGCCGGCTTCATCTTCTGGCAGCTCGATCGCCAAGCGATTTTTGATGATCGATAACGCTTCTTTGCCAATGAGGTATTCATGGTTATAAAACCGCTTGATTTCCCATAGCAAGGCATTTTTGATTTCCATGCCATTTTGATAGCGCTCGATAGCATAATTGATATGATCGGTCAGCGTCAGAAACAATTTTTCGCTCAATTTTTTCCCAAGGGAAACTTTTGCAAAACTGATGATCTCATTCGCTGCTTGAATATGTTCGATAGGGATAGAAGAAAGTAATTGGGTTAGTTTTGTGACATTCCACTCTTGTGTACTGAGATAGACTTTTTCAATCTTGGTATCGTCGATCACATCGCCTGGCTTTTTCTTAAAGCCTAAGCCTTTGCCCATGACGACCAATTCTTGTTTTTCCTCATTCTCAGAAATCACAATGTTGTTATTGATCACTTTTGTTACGTTCATTTTAACGACCCTATTCTTCTTTAGATTTCTTCACACAAAAAAATAGGTATAGCCCGCCTAAAGCGGTAACAATCCTCAGAGCCAGTGTAGCATGAGAAAAATCACTCGTCAATGGGGATTTTTACCCGCTTGTTTAAAAGCAGAAAACAGCGCTGCTGCCATTTGAGTCTTTGGCAGAACGCTGTTCAATGGTTTATGGATCACTAACTCTCTTTGTGAGAGATGAATTAGATACGATTTTCGTGGTCAGCAGTTTTGACTAAGTTTGCACCCACCAACCCACCGATTGACGTAAGAACGAGTCCTAAGACCATTGCCACAAAGCCCCAAATGGATGCTTTGGCTGTTGCATCACTTGCTTCTTCCGCTTTTTGACGAGCGTCTTCCACTGCTTGGTCAATGTCTTGTTTGGCTTGTTCAAGATTTTGTTGTGCATTTTCGATTTGTTTTTGCGCTTCATCAGAAGCATCT
Source organism: Enterococcus sp. DIV0213h (assembly GCF_051711285.1). Classification (NCBI taxonomy): domain Bacteria; kingdom Bacillati; phylum Bacillota; class Bacilli; order Lactobacillales; family Enterococcaceae; genus Enterococcus; species Enterococcus sp. DIV0213h. The sequence goes on along the minus strand of NZ_JBIOMH010000001.1, from coordinate 1,342,195 downwards.
TGCAAACCAGTGACAATGTTATTGGTTGCTTCTTCTGCTTCTTGTTGGCTTAAATCAGTATTTTGAGCGACCGCATTTGAAATTGCTTCTTCATCCACTGAATCACCGATCGTTGTAGCACGATCTTGTAATTTGCTTGCTAAATCATCAATGATTTTATCAGCATCATTTGGATTGGTTGCAATGTCTTTGCCGGCATCTTTGATGTCGTTCGTCGCATCAGACAATTGATTTTGCAAGTAGTCTGGTTGCAATTCAGGAACATCGGTATCTTGTAAAACATCATTGACGTTCGCTTGTAATTCATCTGTATTGACGTCTTCCATGTTTCCTGTTATTTCATCGAAGGCTTTTGAAGCGACATCGCCAGCACCAGAGGCCACTGTTTCAACACCACTGCCGACAGCAGAAGCAACGTTTCCTAAAAGTGAACCGACTACAGAAAAAGCACCGATCGTTAAGTAAGAGAGCATAACCATCATCACGATCATACTTGTTGCCCATGTTAAGAAACCATGAACCAATCCGACACGTCGAGCAGCAACACCAGAAACAAAACCAGCACCGAATAATGCCAAGACGAAGGTAATCACTGTCCAAATCAATAATCCTGTCCCGACACCATCTAATGGGTTATCAGAGGTTGGTTCCACCATACCAAAACCGATTGCTGAGCCAATCATTGACAGTGTCATGAACAATGCGATAAATGTTACGACCCCTGCAAAGATAGACCCCCAAGACAAATTATAGCCTGCCTCCCGCTCATCTGAACCTAAATAATTTCTAAATCCTCTTTTCATCATTACATCCCCTTTTTGTTTTTTTAACCTGAATTAAGTCTAACAACTGATTGTTTTTTTATCAATCAACTCGACTTGCGCTATCTTTTTGTAAGAAAAATGAATGATTCTGAATTGTTTGACTATTTATTAAAATAATGCCTCTCAAGGCAATTGTTTTTTATCTGGGGAAAGCTATTTCATCCCCTACGTCAAGCCTTCCCCAACCTTATGGAAAAGTAGCAAAGCTGGTTATTGATACTTACAGTTTCAAAGAACCGGTCATGCCTTTCACAAAACCTTTTTGCATAAACAAAAACAATACCAACGTGGGGATCGTTGCAATCACGATCGCCAGCATTTGAACGCCATAATTTGGTACGTAACTGGCTGACGATAAATTGGAAATTAGCAATGTCATGGTTTGACGACTTTCCGTTTGCAAAAAGACCAAGGGTAGCAAATAACTGTTCCATGCGTTCATAAAGGCGTAGATGGCAGCGGCAGCATATGTCGAGCGCATCATAGGAAAAACGATTCGGAAAAATATCGTGTACTCTGTTGCCCCCTCGATGCGACTCGCATCTAAAATACCGTCAGGGAAAGACTTGAAGTTCTGGCGAAAAAAGAAAATCAGAAACAGGTTATTGACCAATGGCAAAATGACCGCCACGTGCTGATTGACTAGCTGCATTCCTGCCATCATCTTAAACAAAGGGATCACCAAAGTTGCCAGCGGCACCATCATACATAACAGAAAAACCGCATAAATCCCTTCGCTCGCCCGCGTTCGAAACTTCTCAAATCCAAAGGCAGCCAAAGAAGTGACCAGTAGACTGACGAGGACGGTGATCAATGAAATCTTGATGGAATTCCACATGATCAATGGGATGTCGTAATTGCTGAACAGCACCTGAAAATTGCTTGCTAGCTGATTCCCAAAAGTCAGCTTCCCTTCGGCAACTTGATTAGCGGTATTGGTAGAGCCCACCATCATCCAGTAAAACGGAAAAATCGAAAAAAACGAGACGATCAGTAAAAAACCATATTTTATGCATCCACTTAAAGTAACTTTCATAGCTGCTCCTTTCTATCGCTTTTATTGATTCGTTTTCGCGAGTTTCAACTGGATCACAGATAAAAGAGCGATGATGATCACTAAGACCCACGACAGCGTAGCCGAATACCCAAAATTTGACGTATAGACAAAGGAGTGATTATAGATCAGTTGAGCGACAGTCAACGTCTCATTGGAGGGGCCGCCACCTGTTAGATTCACCACTTCATCAAAGAGTTGGATCGTCCCAATGGTGGAGGTGATGGTTGTAAAAACGATCACCGGCTTCAGCTGCGGGATCACTACGAAAAAGAACTTTTGAAACCCATTCGCCCCATCGATCGCAGCAGCTTCTAAAGTGTCATCCGAGATATTTTGCAATCCTGCCAAATAAAAAATCATGTTATAGCCTGTCCAACGCCAGCACAGGGCAATAATAACGGTCAGTTTTGCTAGAAGCGGATTATTTAGCCAATCTAGCGGTTGCGTGATCAAGCCAATGTTCAGTAGCCCTTGATTAACGATCCCGCCAATTTGAAACATCATTTTAAATAAAACTGCATAGGAAACCAGCGAGGTGACACAGGGTAGAAACAACGCTAATTTAAAGAAGGAGCGTCCTACAAGCTTCGGCGTGTTCAAAACAAACGCTAGCAGAAGACCCAACAACACCATGATCGGTACTTGAAAGATCAGAAAGATAAAATTATTGAGTAAAGCTTTTTGAAAAATCGTATCCTGCAGCATGCGCAGGTAATTGCCGAAGCCGATAAAAACCGATTGCAGTCCCTGCATCCGATGCAGGGAAAGGTATAAGGAATAGACGATGGGATACAGCAAAAAGACACTACTGAATACTAAAGAAAGGCCAATAAATCCCCAGACTTGTTGGTTTTTGGGGCGCTTTTTTCTGATCGTATTTTGCATATTCATCACTCCTTAAGCAACACAAGTCGGCTATTCGCCGACTTGCATCTTGTAGGTGTTTTCTGCTTCCGTCAACATATCCTCTAAGGACATGGCACCATCAAAATAGCTTTGCATTCCCCCACGCAAGGCATCCACTGCCGCTTGGGTATTTACCCCGTAATCAACGGCGGGGATGTCCGCCATCCAACTAGAGAAATCTTTATAGATTGGGGCGTCATTAAAGAAAGGATCTTCATATTGATAAGCTTCTCCTTCTTGTGAGGGTAGGTAAGTCCCCACTGCCCCATTTTCTACTAAAATCTCTTGATAGAATTCATCATTCCCAGCAAATTCTTGTTTAAGAAAATCAATGGCCAACGCTTTATTTGGTGAGTCATTGAGCACCAACCAGCTAGAACCACCCAAGTTCGAGTAAGGTGTCGCTCCAGACACTGTCTCTAATTGAGGAAGATTCGTATAGCCCCATTTTCCTTTTTGATCTTCTGCGGATCGGATCGTCGCTGAAAACCAGATGGCTGAATTGACTGCTGCCACTTCTCCACTCGTCACTGCACCGATCCCTTCTGGCGCAAAATAATCTACTGGTTTTGCCAACTCTTTTTCTTCGATCGTCTTCAGAATCGGCAGCATTTCACGAATAGCAGGATTGTCTTTCAAGAATATGTTTCCGTCTTCATCAAAATACCATAATCCGGCTGACTGCATCGCCATCTGGATATAATGAGTGCCGCGATTTGGAATAAACGCGACGAACCATTTCCCCGTTTTTTCTTTGACTGTCTCACCAATCTCCACAAATTTAGACCAGGTTAGATTGGTAAGTTCACTTTCATCAATCCCCGCTTCACTTAAATAATCTTTGCGGTAGTAGAGTCCAGCAGAACCTGAATCAAAAGGAACCGCATAAACGCCTTCTTGATAGGTCGCATTCGTTACTTTGTAAGGAGCAAATTGGTCAAAGTCAATGTCTTCCGATAATTCTGCAAATTTCCCTTCGTAGTTCAGCAAATAGTTCTGCACATCATAGTCATCCATCAAAACGATGTCTGGCAAACCTTCGGAGACCCCTGAAGTAAAGGATGAAACCATTTTTTGCTTGGTATCCTCGTTGGACATCTCGACGACATTAAGGTCGATTGCGTCATTGTCCGCATTGTAATATTCCCCGGCTTTTTCCATAATTGGAATATTAAAATTTGTGTCCCAAGCCCAAACAGTTAGCGTATTCTCATCTGTACTGGCAAAATCTTGTGAATCTGCTGTTTCTTGATTTCCTCCACAACCAGCGAACAACACCCCTGTGACAATTACTAGCAAGAACAAGCTACTTTTTTTCATTTTTCTCCCTCCAATATGATTCTCTCCTCATCCCCCGATAGCATAAAAATAAAGTAAGCGCTTACCATTACACCAATTATAAAAAATGATGTTCATAATTGAAAATAATTGGATCGTTCCTCTCGTTTTACCAAAAAACCACCTTCGCCCAAGGCAAAGGTGGTTGTCTACTTATTTTTCTTCATTTAGGCGATCTGGCATCATGTTTTCCATAAAACCCCAAACGCCGTTTTGTAATACGAGTTCCTCACGTTCGTAAGTAGAAACCGTGGTGCGGATCAACTCATCTTGACCGTCTAAGACTTTTTGTCCCCAATGAGGATCGATCAACAATGCCCGGCCCACTGATACAAAGTCTGCATGTTCTAGCAAGCCCGCGGCATCTTTCGATGTTCGGACATCCCCTACACCAATCAAAGGAACCCGCTGAGCGATTTTTTCATAGACATACGCCAACATCGATTTTGCTTGGTACGCTTTTGAAATCGATTTGCGGGTATAATCCGCAAGGGAGATGTGCAGATAGTCTAATCCTTTTTCTGCCAGTTGGTCCACTAAGAACAACGTATCTTCAAAGCGAATCCCTGGTTCTTCGAATTCTTCCGGTGAAAAACGATAACCGACGATAAACTCCTTCACACCTGATTGGTCCACTGTTTCCAATACTTCATCGACGAGCTTCTCAATAAAACGATAACGGTTCTCTAGTGAGCCACCCCATTCATCGGCTCGACGATTTGAGTGCGGAGAAAAGAATTGTTGGATCAAATACGTATTGGCTCCGTGGAGTTCTACGCCATCAAACCCCGCCTTGATCGCCCGTTCGGTAGCTTTTTTAAAGTTTTCAATAATCGTTAAAATCTCATCTACTGTGACTTCTCGGGGAACCTGGGCATTTGGTCGTTCGGCAGCAACTGCGCTAGCAGAAATCGGTTGTGTTCCTCGTAGGACCGAGTCATCCGTCATCCGACCGGCATGAAAAATCTGTAAAATAGCTTTGGTCCCATTGTTTTTGATGGTGCTGGCTAATTTACTTAATCCAGGTAAAAAGGCATCGTCGTAAGCGCCTAATTCCCCTTCCCAGCCCTTGCCATCTTCTTGGACATTGGCTGCCGCTGTGATGACTGCTCCGACTTCCCCAGAGCGTAAGCCATAGTAAGCCAACTCATCTTTCGTAATCACCCCATCAAAGAAGGACATCTTGGTCGTCATTGGTGCCATAATGATTCGATTTTTCAACTGCAATCCGCCCTTAAATGTTGCTTTGTCTGTTACATTTCGCATGGGTTTCCCACCTTTTCCATTGGATTCATTTCGCTTTGTGGATCTGACTGGCTTAGTTTTTCAAGGAGATCCTTAAAGCAAATCGGTGCATCTTTTTTCCCTTTATCAAAATATACATGCACATGCATCTATATTACAAAAGAATCAAGGAGAAAACAAGTGAAAAACATCATTAGTCTAGCATTTCCTCCAAGACTTTTTCAAAAACGACTTTTGAACGCTGCAGTTTCTTTTCCCCTGATTGGGTCAAATCAATATAGATCCCCCGCTTATCATCTTGACAAGAATGCCGTTCGATCACACCGCACAGCTTGTCTTCCATGCGCATGATCATACGTGACATCGCACTTTGACTCAGATCAAAATGGGCGATCAAATCATTGAGGCGCATGCTATGATTGGGGGTCTTTTCTAAGTAATAAAGCACGTAATACTCATTCAAAGACAGATTGCTTTCTGCTTTGAGGGCTTGCTCCAAACGAGCTTCGATCGCTTGATGCTGATTCGTAAAGGCTAACCATTGCCCCATCCGTTCTTTTTCCATCCTCTTCACCACCCATTCTTCTATACCAAGGTATTTTAATCTAGATCCCTGCGTTACGCAAGTCGCCAGAAAAGGCTAACACTTTATTATGCAAAATTAGCCAGCTACTGCGGGCGTTCATGAATGTTTTATGATAGAATTGACGAAAAATTCAGCAAAATCTTCCTATTCTTTTTCAGTGTTCTGGACTACAATATCTTTAACACCAAAGAATATTTAAACACTATATCAGCAAAATTGTGCATTTTCACACAATAATTTGTTTTTTTTAGATGTTTTAGTATTCTAAGGAAAGGATGAAACAAACGATGAAAAAAACAATTTCTTTGATTGGGACACTGACGCTGGTCAGTTTGGGGCTTTTGACAGGCTGTAACAACGAAAAAGATACCGCGCAATCAACCAGCGAGCTAAGCCAAAGTCATGTGTCTACTGTAAGCAAACAAAGTACGACGATGCAAACGACTGAAAGCAGCTCCTTAGCGTCAACCTCTACTTCAGAAACTTCAACCTCAAGCCAGCAATCGACGGACCACTCTGACGCAACGCAAACGACAGCAAGCTCAGTATCCACCAACGAGTTTCCATATGCCGTTGATCTTTCCCAATATGGCCCTTCACTGACGTTTTATTTCCATGGCGTCAATGTACCAGATGCTGTCACGATTCAAAATACGAGCCCATTGATCATTTCGATCGACGACAGCGCAAGCTATGAAGCACAAGTCGATACGATCGCAACCAAAGAGATTCGCATCTTTTCAGCAAATGACAATGGGATTCGCACCGTAAAAGTGAACACTCAATTGACCTTTGCAAAAGGGATCACTTCCAATGGAAATCCTGATTTTAGCCACAACCTGTACCTATTTACAAATAAGGAGGGTGGTCTATCTTTGATCACACCGAACTATGCGGGAAATGTCAGCGATGACCAACGAGATGTGATGTTAGAAGTACTTCAATAAACGAAAAACAGGGAAACGAAGCGTGCTTCGTTTCCCTGTTTCGTTACCCGATCATCACGGTTTCATCAGGATATTTGTAGCCAGCTTCTTGTTTGTTGGCTTTTTTCATCAATGAAAAAGCAACGGTCATGATGCCGACTCGACCAATGAACATCAAAAAAATGATCAAAAGTTTGCCAAAAACCGACAAGTAAGGCGTCAACCCCATGGTCAACCCCACCGTTCCAAAAGCGGAAAAAACTTCAAAGGCAATGGTTGGCAACCCAAAGTTTGGGGTTTGCGGCATACTCTCAGTGATCGACAATAAGAAAATCGCTACGAAGCATAACGTCAAGGTAAGGAAGAACAACGTAAAGGCACGCGATACAGCAGATTCTTTGATCGTGCGACCAAAAACTTCCGCTCGACTGCGCCCTTTCAATAAGCTGCGGATCTTGATGATCAAGACCGCAAATGTCGTTGTCTTCAATCCCCCAGCAGTTGATCCAGAGGTGCCGCCGATATACATTAAAATCATCGTCAGCATCAAGCCTGCTTGACTCATTTGTCCGTAATCAATACTGAAAAATCCCGCGGTTCTTGGGGTGACTGCTAAGAAGAGGTATTGGAAAAAACGTTCGATGACCGAATCACCCGTGATCAACTGTGAATTGGCTTCGGTCAAAAAGAACCCTGCCGTTCCAAAAACCACCAAAACGATCATAGCGATCCATGCCAAGCGGCTATGCAGGGACCGTTTTTTGGACGCCGTATGCAGGAGATCGAACCAAACGAGAAATCCCAGACCACCTGCGATGATCAAGAAACTGATGACCCCTAGCACAAATGGGTCGTTTTGAAACCCTACCATGCTGTTGCCGAACAAATCAAACCCAGCATTACAAAAGGCCGAGATCGCATGAAAAACACTGTACCAAAGGCCTTGCTCCCAACCAAAACGGGGCACGAATGCAAAAGCCAGCAAGATGATCCCACTGACTTGGATCAAAAAGGCGATCCGAATCAGGTACCATGCCAAATGGATCTCTCCAGACATTCGGTCCAGATTCAATGATTCCCGCAAAATCATCCGAGTACTAAGATGGACTCTTTTTCTCGCCAAGATGTAAAAGAAGACGGGAATCGACATGAAGCCGATCCCACCGATCTCAATCAGCATCAGCAAGATCCCTTGGCCCCACAGGTTGTAATGATCGGCTACGGTCAAGGTCGAAAGACCCGTCACGCAAACAGCCGATGTGGCAGTAAACAGCGCATCTAAAAAGTTGGTGCCTTCACCACTTTGGGTGACAGCCGGCAGCATCAGCAAGCCAGTTCCTGCCAATATCAGCAAAACGAAGACCAGAGTGACGATCTGCGGAATCAAAAAGCGTTGCGATGCCAGCTTTTTTTTCAAACGATTTCTTTTTTTCATTTTCATTTCCTTTGACCTTTTGCAAAAACCAATGTCTTAGTAATCCAAGTTTATTGCATTTGTTTTTTCTCTTATCATACCATTTTATTTTGATTTATTCTTCACTTTGATCATTCTTGTTACGTTTGCTCGTTCATTTTCTTCCAGCCGCATTTTGATTCCATAAATGGCTTCTTCCAGCTCGGGAATCGTCAAATATTCTAGGGCATTGACGCGTCGGCGCGTCCGTTCGATTTCCCCTGCCATCAATTGACAGGTCTTTTCGATTTCCGTTAGCTCCAACAGCTTCGGCATAACGTCGGTAAAACGGGCGACCGCATTATCTAACGGAACATTGGAATTCAAAAAGCCGTACTCGATCGGCGCTTGCATCACCGTATCGTCGTAATCAAAATGCATCACTGGCACTTCCACACTCATGATATTTTTCGTGGATAACTCAAGGGAGACTTCAGTTGCTGGTAAAATAAACATTTCTTCAATGTATTTTTCATTGATCGTGGCATTGGCTAAGCGAAATGCCTTCATGGCACGCTGCAATTGTTCTTCGACTTCTTTACGCAAGCGGTCATTCTTTTTGATCAATTCAATAAATTGACGCATGAGTTCGTCTTGTTTGTCTTTTAATAATTTGTGTCCGCGTTTGGCTGTCGCCAATTGTTTGCTGAGGCGCGACAGCTCCATGCGGGTTGGATTAACGGTTTTTTGCGCCATTGTTCTCCTCTCCCGGTAAGTATTCCGCCAGTAGGGCATCGCTGATCCGCTTCAGCTCGACTTTTGGCAGCATCGCCAATAATTCCCACCCTAATTCCAAGGTTTCGATAATAGAGCGGTTGGTGCGATACCCTTGGTTCAAGTATTCATTTTCGAAGCGTTCCGCAAATTTGGCATAGGTTTTATCTACTTCCGACAATGCCGATTCTCCTAAAACGACTGCCAATTCCTTGGCTTGCTTTCCTTGAGCATAGGCAGAAAACAACTGGTTCATCGTTGCGGCATGGTCTTTACGGGTTTTTCCTTCACCGGTCCCTTTATCTTTTAACCGTGACAATGACGGCAAGACATCGATGGGTGGCTGGATGCCGTTTTTATACAAATCACGAGACAAAATGATTTGTCCTTCGGTGATATAGCCGGTCAAATCGGGAATCGGATGGGTTTTGTCATCTTCTGGCATGGTCAAAATCGGCAGCTGGGTCACTGAACCTTTCAAGCCGCGAATCCGTCCCGCACGTTCATATAACGTGGATAGATTGGTATAAAGATACCCAGGATAACCCCGACGTCCTGGCACTTCACGACGAGCAGAGGAGATCTCCCGCAAAGCTTCACAGTAGTTGGTCATATCCGTCATGATCACCAAGACATGCATGCCCTTTTCATAAGCCAAGTATTCGGCTGCCGTCAGTGCCATTCGGGGAGTAGCGATCCGCTCGATCGCTGGGTCATTGGCTAGATTCATAAAGACGACAGAATGGTCGATGGCGCCAGTTTGACGAAAATCTTCCATGAAATATTCTGCTTCTTCAAAGGTGATCCCGATGCCAGCAAACACAACAGCGAAATCGTCTTCCGAGTTCAACACTTGTGCTTGACGAGCAATTTGCGAAGCCAATTCTTTATGAGGCAGACCAGAACCAGAAAAAATCGGCAGCTTTTGTCCCCGAACAAGCGTATTCAAGTGGTCGATCGATGAGATCCCCGTTTGAATAAACTCATCAGGATAATCCCGCGCTGCTGGATTGATCACTTCGCCGTTGATGTCCATAAATTTTTCTGGGACGATCTCTACTCCGCCATCTTTGACCCGACCTAAGCCGTCAAAGACTCGCCCGATCATTTGCTCGGAAACGCCTAATTCCAAAGGATGTCCTAAGAAACGCACCGCAGATTCCCGCAAATTGATCCCGCCGGTTCCTTCAAAAATTTGGACCAACGCTTTGTCTTCTTGGATCTCCAGTACTTGTCCTTGCCGCGTTTCGCCGTTTTGCATGCGGACTTCGATCAACTCTTCGTATTTGACACCGGAGACGCGATCGACGGCCATCAATGGTCCGACGACTTCTCCAATCGTTTTATATTCCTTGATCATCGGTGCGGTCTCCTTTCTGTAAAATTTCTTTCATCGTTGCTTTGATCTCTTGATGCAAAGCTGGAATTTTTGCTAATTCCGTTTCAGGCAAGTACTTCATACGTGCCACTTTGTCTCGCAATTCTTCGGTTCCTGCATAGATTTCTGAAAGATACGCACCTAGTGTCAACGCATCTTCCGCTTCTTTGTGGAGCAGCAAGATCGTTTCCAGCATTTTGAACTGCTTTTCACGAGAGGTAAACGTATCGACGTCGTCAAAAGCGTTTTGCTGCAAGAAATCTTCTCTCAATGATTTGGTGGTTTCCAGCAATAACTGATCTTTTTCGGACAAAGCGTCGATGCCGACAAGTCGAACGATCTCTGACAACTCAGATTCTTTTTGCAGCATCCGCATGGCTTCTGTTACTTGTTTGGACCAATCTACTTGCATTTGTTGGTCCAAAAAGGCACCCAATTCGTTTTCGTATAATGAATAGCTCTTCAACCAATCGATCGATGGAAAATGACGCTTTTGCGCTAAAGTGGCATCTAAGCCCCAAAAGACTTTTACGACCCGCAACGTATTTTGGGTAACTGGTTCTGAAATATCGCCGCCTGATGGTGAAACGGCGCTGATGGCAGTGATACTGCCTTCTTGATCAGAACCTAAGCAAATCGCTTTTCCAGAACGCTCATAATACTCTGCCAAGCGGCTGCCTAAGTAAGCTGGATACCCTTCATCCCCAGGCATTTCTTCCAGACGACCAGACATTTCTCGCAGTGCTTCTGCCCAACGTGAGGTGGAATCCGCCATGATCGCCACTGAATACCCCATGTCTCGGAAGTATTCCGCAATCGTGATCCCAGTATAAATCGACGCTTCCCGAGCGGCTACCGGCATATTGGAGGTGTTAGCGATCAACACGGTTCTCGCCATTAAAGATTCACCACTACGAGGGTCGATCAACTCTGGAAACTCGTTCATTACATCGGTCATTTCATTGCCGCGTTCGCCGCAGCCGACATAGACGACCAGATCGACATCCGCCCATTTGGCGATTTGGTGCTGAACAACAGTTTTCCCTGCACCAAAAGGTCCTGGAACGGCTGACGCCCCGCCTTTAGCGATTGGAAAGAAGGTGTCGATCACTCGCTGACCAGTAATCATTGGTTCGACTGGATTCAGTTTTTGCTTTACTGGACGGCTATGACGAACGGGCCATTTTTGCAGCATCGTGAAAGACCGTTCTCCTTTGGGTGTATCTAAAACATAAATCGTTTCATCGATGGTAAATTCCCCCGCATAAACAGCCTTGACTGTTCCTGAAACGCCATGAGGAACCATGATCTTGTGATTGATCAAGGGTGTTTCTTGCACGGTGCCGATGACCATCCCGGTACTGACTACTTCGCCGACTTCGACTGTCGGTACAAAGGGCCACTTTTTCTCATGATCCAACGCAGGCAATTGCACCCCACGCGTCAAGAAGTTGCTTTGGGTGACAGACATGAAGGTTTCTAAGGGACGTTGGATGCCATCAAACATTTGTGACATGATCCCAGGCGCCAATTCGACGGATAGCGGTTCACCGGTGGTTTCGACTGGTTCACCAGGTCCGATCCCAGACGTTTCTTCATAGACTTGGATCGAAGCGACGTCGCCGCGCATTTCGATGATCTCACCGACCACGCCTAAATCTCCTACATAACAGATATCTTCTAAACTTGCATGGCCCATATTTTTGGCTAGCACCAATGGACCAGATACTTTAATAATTGTTCCTTTTTCCACAACATCGGCTCCTCTCTATAGTATGTTTTGTCCAACTGCTTTTTCGACATTTTCTTGAATCATTCGCTTGCCGATTCCTCGGGAACCATCATAATCAGGAATCAAGATGACTGCAGGTGTCATTTTTTGTTGGACTTTTGCTAATTCATCGGGAATCAGCTCGGCACATTTTTCAGTCAGGTAGATGATCGTACTGTTCTTCATTAATTTTGCCAGCGCCTGCTTCACTTCTTTTTCTTCCGAGGCATAGCAGACCTGAAAGCCAAATAATTGAAAAGGAATGACGGATTCTTTCTCGCCGATTACGCCGATTTTATGAGTCATAGTGCCGCATCCTTTCTCTGAGTTGTTCTTCCGTAAAGCCACTGCGTTTGCCTACTAGCAAGATACGCAGATTTTGCAGTTCCAAAACCTTAGCATTCAAAAATGCGAGTAAAGGCAGTGGTCCTAAAGCATCTGTTTGGGCTTGGCCATAGCTTTCTGTGATCAAATTGTCTTGCAAAAGTGCCAAGCCAGCAAAGTCGATCACCTGTTCATGAATCAAAGGCCGCAACACTTCCTGATAATCACTTTCTAATAAGAAGGCTAAAAAGTCACTATAGGACGCATCCGCAAACGCTAAAAATTCTTCTTTCGGGATACTGCCGACACTCCCTAAGACTGCCTCCATAAAACTACGCGATCGTTTTTGAAGTACACAACGAGCGGCAATCGTTATATTGGTCAGATCGATCATCTTGATGACAGCTTCTTGTAGCTCAGGAATCTTGATTTCATCTGCCAGTCGCCGTTGTTCATGTAAATACCGGCGATCGTAAATGATATCGATGCCTTGCAGCACGGCGCCGCCTTCTAAGTACTCCCGCACTTCTTGGATCGTAGTCACGATTTTCTCAGGCAATACCTCTGAGGTTCCCGTTTTGATGGCGGTCCGACACTCATCGATCGTGTAAAAACCATCTTCGATCAGTAGATGATCATAATCTTTTCCAGTGACTGACTCTTTGGTCAAGACTTTTAGATTATGGAAAGTAAAAGGCATCATATACAGTCGGAGGATCTCTTGATCAGGAACCAGCTCGGCCAATTCTTTGATCGTCTTTAACAATTCTTCATCGAGATAGGTTTCGAATCGTTCATGAAAATCTGGCTTCAAATAGCGTTGATAATGGGTCTGCTGCAAGACAGCTTCGACTTCAGCAAACCCTTTTGCCGCAATCATTTGTTCGACTTCTTGCGGTTTTAACAACGTCATCTCTTTCAGCCGAATGATTGGATTCAATTGATGATAGTTCCTCATGGATCAACCTCCTTGTTGTATGATCTGCAACCACCGTTCCCGGGTTTCTTTCTTGTATTCATCAAGCAGTACCTGATAGGTAAAATTGTATTGAATGCCGTTGTCATCCACCAAAAAGCCTGCTTCTGTCAATGGTGCGCCTGCTTTGATTTCATACGGTAGTTTTGATTGACACGACGTAAGCCAAGCGGCATCTAGATGGGCTGCTTGCTCAGGACCAGCGTGGAAGGTCACCGTCCCGCTGATCGGCAGCTGTTGCAGCACATTTTCAGCAAATGACTGCAGCTCTTCTGGCGTCCAGGCAACCATTTGTTGATACGCTTGCTCAAAAAGTTGTGTCAGGTATTCGTTTTGTTTCACCATTTGCTGCTGCTTAGCGGCACTTGCTTGGCGATTTTGCGCTTGCTGATAATTTTTTTCGGCTTGCTTTTTTGCTTGCTGAGCACGAAGCTGCAAGTCCGACTCTTTTTTCGCCCAGTCACGTGCCATCGTTTCACTGATCCTAGCACGTTCAGCGGCAGCCAAACGTTCCCGTTTTGTCTGCGCTTCTTGGTCTAGTTCAGCAATCATTTTGTCGATTGCATCCATACCTTCGCCCCCTTTAAATCGTTCCTAAAAGTAAGAAAGAAATAACAAAGCCTAAGATGGCATACATCTCAACCATTACTGAGAACATGACCCCTTTAAAGAAATGCTCTGGTTTCTTCGCTAAAATTTGAATCCCAGCTGCAGCGACCTTCCCTTGGGCCATTCCTGAGAATAAGCCAGTAAAGGCAACTGGCAGTGAGGCCATCAAGTACGCCATACCAGTCACTGTCGACATTTCACCACTTAAGCTACCATAGATCATAAACGCAATAACGAATCCGTAAAGTCCTTGCGTTCCGGGAAGCAATTGTAAAATCAAGGCTTGTCCAAACTTCTCCGGCTGATTCGTCGTTAAGGCTGCCGCTGCTTCACCAGTTTGGCCCACCCCTTTGGCTGAACCGATCCCAGAAAAGATCGTAGCGATCCCCATTCCGATAATTGCAAACACCATACCACCATTATTATTAATTAAGTAATCAATCATTTATTGTCTCCTCCATTTTCTTTATCAAAATCAACGTATTTCTCACTTGGCTTAAAGGTTTCAAATTGGCGCCCCCCACCAGTGAAAAATTTTCCGAAAAACTCTACATATTGTAAACGAGCGGCATGCACATACGCACTCAGTAACGATAAAAAGATGTTTAAAGCTTGTAGGACAACCAATAAGAGAATGCCTACAGAAAAACGAGCGGCTGGCGGCAAATAGCCCACCAATAAGTTGAAGGCTGCTGCGATACTCCCACCAGAGATCCCTAATGCCATCAAGCGGCTATAGCTGACAAAGTCGCCGATGTAACTGGTCACACCGTATAAGTCATACAAGCCTAAAAAGAAGCCGCCCACTTTGGTTTTCCCTTTCAGAATCGGTACCACGATGATCAATAAGGCACTAAAGCCTGCTAAAATCAAGCCGACGGTTGTTAGTGCTGGGACATCGATCAAAAGATTGCCTGCGGCTGCCACTAAAAGACCACTCAAAAGTCCTAGCCACGCAAAGCCTTCGTTGACTGCACCTAAAAGATCCTTTTTGCGGATATTTTCTTTGGCTGCTAAATAAAGGCCTGTAAACAGTTGGATGCCACCAAAAATCATGGATAGACCAAAGATCGCCATAAAATCTTCGGAGGGCGATAAAAGTTGGAAGGGCAATGTAGCACCAAAGAAGGAGCCGTAGATTGCGCCCCAAATCATAGTTGGCACAGACAAAATCTGGAACAATTTCAGAAACCGTTTGGTCCCTTTGGGCAAACGCAAGGCGTGTAGCCCAATCGTGGTCGCGACAGCCATTAATGCACCATAACCTAAGTCAGCCACCATCATACCAAAGAAAACATAGTAAAAAGGCGTCATCCATGGGGTTGGATCGATCTCATCGTATTTTGGCAAGCTGTACATTTCCGTCAACATTTCAAAGGGTTGAATAAACGAGGCGTTTTTTAGCTTCGTTGGCACTTGATTGGCAGCGATCTCCTCTGCAGTGGGTTCTTCAAATGAATAGTAAATCTCGTTGGCAAAGGATTCTTGGACCATTTCCGCCACTAACGGCTGATCCTTTTCTGCAATCCAGCCGCGCAAGAGGGCAAAGGTCTGACCAGCTGCTAAGCGCTGTTGCATCATTGCCCGATTCTCACGAGTCAAAAACAGTTCTTCCGCTTGCTGCAGCAGGATCAGCCGTTGTTTGTGCTGACTGATTTCTGTAATCAGTTCTTTGCGCTGCTGCGTCAAGGAAGTCAAGGCTTGTTTCGTATTTTGCAAAACCACTTTTGGTGATTCGGATGTCAGGCCAGTTTCTTTCTTCACCCCATATCGGTGAAACAATTGGAACACTTGCTCTTCGATCGCTGTTAAAAACAGGCAGCTGAAATTGACTTTTTTGTGTTCAGAATAGATCACTTCGATATGAACCTCTTCCAATTGACGCAAGGCTTCAGCTAGATCTTCCCAGCGTGGACCTTCGACACTCCCAGCAAAAAAACTTGTATGTGCAGGCGCTTCGATCTCCAAGGGTACGTCAAGATTTTGCCATTGTGTCGCCCATTCTTCCGACTGCGTCGCTGCTTCGATCGCTTCGATCGTCTCTACCCAGCGCTCCTGCAAATTCTCGACTTCAACCAGCTCCGTTAATGCTGCGGCTTCATCGAAGCTTGTTTCAAAGTCCGACAGCCGCAAGGCATCTCGTTGCCATTCCGTGCCTTTTTTCGCATCACCATTTTGACGAATAAAGCGGATCGCTTCTTGCAGTCGACGAATCATTGGTTGATGAGAAGCACCTTCTGGGGTGGCTCCTGCAAAAAATTCCCGCAGCCAAGTTTCGTTGGCTTCCTGCTCAAATACGTTCTCGATTTCAACAAACTGCATCGTTTGCAGCTTCGTCAATAACCTTTCTTGGTAGTGCTTCGGGGTGATCAACGTTAGTTTATTTAGTTTGGTTACTGCCATAAGTCCCGATCACTCCTTCAACGATCTGTTGAACCGCTTGCTCTTGGAAGCTTTGCATATTTTTTTGGTAACGATCTAACACTTGCTGGTTCTCTTTTGCCAGCTGCTGCTTTTGTGCTGCTAGTGACTGTTGCAACTGCTCTTCGATTGTTGCTTGTTCTTGAGCAAGCGCCTCTTCCAAAGCGGCTGATCGCTCTTGCAATGCTTGTTGCTGCTGCGCTTCTTCCGACTGCAATTCTTTTTTCAAAGCGCGCAATTGCTGTTCATTGGCTTCTTCTGCTTCTCGTAAACGAGTCAAAGCTTCTCTCATCGATTCCCCTCCTATAATGATTTGTATTCTCAACTGAAAAATAAACAAAAAAAGCATACCTCACGAAGAAGTATGCTGATATGAAAAAAGGCCAGCATTCCTCCAAGAATGTTTGCCTCACCCCTTGGCAAACCTGATCCTTGAAGCATAAAAAATGCTCAACCTTTGTCTATTTTATTTTTCAATTCCTGGACTATTATAGCAAAAAACGGCGTTATATTCAAGTGAAATCATCTTTTGTGAGAAAAAAGTGTTTTTCACCTATTACTGATCCACTTGCTACCTGCCCAACTTTCCACCTAACATTTGCCAGGGATCGGATTGTTCTTACTAAATTGAAATCGGTCAAAATCAATTTAAGACTTAGAATGGTATGAATGAAGAACGTTGAGATTTTTTGAAAATGCTAGACATCATTTGATTGGTACCCAAAAGGAGATAACAGTTCCAACAACCCATTCGATCCCTGACAAATCTTAAGTGAGAAGTTCGCTTATTTCGCTTCTCTTTTTATCGGTCGCAGCGGTTGGCCCTTTTCTTCACAAATGAAATAACCGCCTCGATAAAGGCATGTGTAAATTTTACCTGGTTCCATTGTTAAAGGAAGCCCATTTTTTAAATACATCGGTTTTCTTTCCATTGTGCTCACCTTGTCTTTCGTGGGAAAATCAGTCAAAATAAAAAACAACAGCTATTTCTAATCTTATCTTCAAGATTACCAAAAAATAAATCAATTTTCTAGTTTTTTAATCAAAATATCGCAACTCTATCGATTATTTTATATAAAGATGGAGATTTAACGAAGTGTGTGTAAAGAATGAACAGGAGGAAAAAAGGATGTCAGATGAACGTTGGTTTCAAATTAGAAGAAAGCGAAACATCGAATTGGTTCTTTGTCTGCTTGTCGTCCTGCCGATGGTCTATGGCTTATGGTTTCAGCTCGCTTTTTTGATCCACTACATGTCGTTTTTGTTTCTGGTAGCTGTCTTCACTGCAATCTACGAAGGAAGTCGTTGGATCTGGGCTTTCATTAGAAAAAAACGAGCGTGAAAAAGCTTGGCTCTGCTATAATAAATGAAACGAGCTGAGAGGAGTGCTTCTATGAAACGAATCATTATGGCTTGTGACTTACAACATGCCCCCAAAACTTCACAAGAATCCGCCCTTTCTTTTGAGCCTTTTCTCCCGAATTCTCGAA
This sequence comes from Enterococcus sp. DIV0213h, assembly GCF_051711285.1. Lineage (NCBI taxonomy): Bacteria > Bacillati > Bacillota > Bacilli > Lactobacillales > Enterococcaceae > Enterococcus > Enterococcus sp. DIV0213h. The sequence continues at coordinate 1,324,177 of NZ_JBIOMH010000001.1, read as the reverse complement.
ATGTCGCAGAGCTTTTTTATTCCGCCTATCATGAAACGACAGATGACGAAGGGGAATCGCTTGCTGACTGGCAAAGAGAGCTGAGAGAGACCGCTGACGGAAAATACGGTCCCTTGATTCCAGGGCTTTCTTTTCAGTTACAAAAGGATGATCATCCTATCGGTGCCGTAGTAACCAGCACGTTTCAAGAGCTTCCCCTGCTATTATTTGTCGTTATGGGCGCAGCCTTTAAAGGCAACGGCTTATCCAAGTTGCTGATGAAGGAAGTGATCCAACGAGCAAAAGGCATGGGACTCACTCACCTTTACCTGGTAGTAACGGTTGAAAACCAGCCAGCCTACAAGCTGTATGAAGCATGCGGTTTTTCTTTTGCAGGTGAAAGCTGGGCAGATCTTTCCCCTTAGCTATGCTTGCAAGTTATCTAAGTCATTTTCTACTATTTGAAAAGGAGCTTCCAACCAATGAATGAACGACTAGCTGCTGCGATCCAACTTCGGGCTGAAAAAAAACTGCAACAATCAAATGAACAATTGATTCAATTAGCTGCCGAAAATCCCCAAGATGCCTTTGTGCAGTACCAAACGGCTTGGAGTTATGATCTTTTAGGGGAAGAACAACAGGCAATTCCTTATTATGAACAAGCAATCGCGTTAGGGTTATCAGAAAACGACTTGCCAGATGCCTACCTAGGTCTAGGCAGCACCTATCGTGCCCTCGGCAATTATCAAAAAGCCGAAGACGTGTTTTTACAAGCGATGAAGCTATTTCCAAAAAATCATGCTTTGCAAACCTTCTATGCCATGACACTGTTTAATCTCGCCGAGTATGAGCAAGCCACTAAACGATTATTGACCCTGCTTGCCGAAACCTCTAGCGATCCAGACATCCAGTCTTACCGACAGGCACTTTTGTTTTATGCGGATAAACTCAATGAGACATGGGCATAAATATACCCTATGAAGCAGCTCCTCCGCTCCCTTTTCTCGTAAAAGGGAGTCTTTCTTTTTTCATTTTCCTACGATCATCCTTTGCTACCACCGACTGTCCTTTGAACCTTTTCCTCCAAGCAACGCTACCCATCATTATCGAATTTTTCGATAAAAAACCAGTTGACGGCTCTCAATAAATCTGTTAGTTTATCTATGTTTTTTTAATAACAGATTGGAGGAATGACTATGCCCTTTATTGTCTATTTTTTCCTATCCTTATTGATCATTTATATTCCGACACCAACCCTTTTGCTGTTTTTTCAAAAACTCGCCTCGCAGCATGACAATCTGACGGCTTTCAGCAAACTTTTTCTATTATTGATGATCTTGCTGGATTATTACTTAAGCTATTATTGGTTAAAAAACTGCAAAGTCAAAAAAGCGCACTACCTTTATTTAGTCTTTGTCAATGTCTTCGAATGGCTGATCCACTTCTATCTTTATTCACGATTTAAAACGATCAATCTACTAGTCATTTTGTTGTTCCAGACTGTGCTTTTGTGCTGCATGGTTTTCTTCCCTTTGTCGGAGAAGTTCCGCTCATTCCTTTTTACCTAAAAAAGAGCATCTTTGGTTTCCGCATATGAAAAATTCCAGTTTCTCAATCGTTTCTTTCTAAGAACCAATTTACACGATAGCTCACCTTTGTTACGATTGATAAAAAGGATGTGTTGTGATGTCATTGATCGTCTTGATTGGCGCACAAGCCGCAGGGAAAATGACTGTGGGCAAAGAACTGGAAAAACGATTGGATGCAAAGCTTTTATTCAATCACCAGACCATTGATCTTTTTGCGAACTTTCTTGGCTATAGTCCCGCAGCATTCGCTTTGTCTAATCAAACACGGATCGAACTCTTCAAAGCCTTTGTTCAAAATGAAGCCAATAATACGACAAAATCAATCATTTTTACGGTCTTGATTGATTTCGATCAAGCGGGAGATTTAGCTTTTTTACAAGAGATCGCCCAACTATTTACCGATGCCCAGCAAAAGGTCTATTTTATCGAACTAGTGGCTGATATTGAGGAACGCTTAAAGCGCAATTGCCATGAGGACCGTTTAGCCGCAAAGCCGTCAAAAAGAGCGCTGGATTTTTCTAGAAACGAGCTTTTGTCTTCGTTTGAAAACTATCGCTTAGAAAGTCTGCCACAGGAATTAGCTACCCTTTTTCCAACGATTCCTTCGCTGAAAATCAACAATACCCACTTATCACCTGATGAAGTGAGTCAAACAATTATTGCCCATTTTTCCTTGACTTAAGTGCCAAAGAAACGCCATTCTCAAGCTTTGCTTCAATACGAAAATGTCTATTGACTTTGACGCTGCGTCAAGCGGTATCCTCTAATTAAGAGGAGGTGTCAAAATGAAAGTATATGTTATGCCAATGTTTTATCAATTGAAGACAAAAGATATTGAACAATCATCAAAATGGTTTGCAGAAATCTTGGGTTTCCAGTCATTGTATCAGTTTCGCAATCAAGAAAATCAAGTGACGATGGACCATCTGCGTCTTGCTGACTACCAAGATTTGATGCTGATTGCCGCAGACTCGTTCACTGTTGGCGATGGGGCAATTTTGAATGTAGCGATGATTGATCTTCAGAATATCGCTCAGAAAATTCCCGAAAAGTGGATCGTAGAACCTTTGATGGAAAAGCCGTGGAATGCCCTTGAAATAACCATCAAAGACCCCAACGGTTATTTGTTTACCCTAACAGAGGCGATAAGAAAAAACGAATCAGACTTTCAAACCTTGATGGACCAAACCAAGGATTACTTACAATAAAATGGAACCGAGTAAGAAGGATGGCTTTCTTACTCGGTTCCTTTTTTATAAAACTTGATTCTGGCAACAATGACAAAAACGAACGCTCCCTAAATTTTACTAGGAAGCCTTTTCCCCATCAGATATACCAATATACCTTTTTAGTATATTTTTAAATATTGAAGGTAATTATTAACACACTCAACTCAGAACATGCTACACTATTTAAAAAGGAGGAGTTCCTATGGAAAAGAAATCGCAGCTTCCGTGGTACAAGCGCAAAAAGTTCTACCTTCCAGTTGCCGTCGTCCTCGGCGTGATTGGGGTTCTTCCCAGTCTCGTCTCTCTTTTCGGGGTCTCGATCGATGATGAATTCAATCCTGATTACTATTCTGATCCGAATGAACCAATGTTCAAGAAAAAACAAAACTGACTGTTGGGATGCCGTATGCAGGTTTTTTGACCAACAAAAAAAGAGCAATCACTCGCTGTTGTGTTTGCTCCTTTTTTAAAAGGGATTCGGCAGACCTACGCACCTTGACAGGGTAAGCTGTTTGGGGAGAGGGCGTTTGAATGCGCGAATGAACAGTAACTTATTACGTGAAACCACTTATACTTTTTTCCTGTTAAAAAATCAATTGCTAACCAATCACAAAGGATCGATTATTTGAAGAAAGAAAAAACGTTAGCCATTAGTTCTACAACTTCCCAGGGAAAACTAAAAAAATCAAACATCCATTTCTCCTCCTTTAATTGACTTTCTTCAAGTTTACCCGCAAAATAAAGCTGTAACATATTTGGACTATTTTTCCGTCCACTTTTTTTAGGAGGGATTTTTTGAAGGCCAATGACTTGTTAAAAGAGTTACGAACGGAACGAAATATCTCACAGCGAAAATTGGTTGAGAACATTTCAGAACGCAGTACACTGGCAACCTTTGAACAAAAAGGGCACCGCATCGCCTTTGATATTTTGCACCAGTATTTGGACCGCTTAAATGTCACTTTGGAGGAATTTGAGTATCGCTTGGATGACAATCAAGTCAGCGAGAAAAAGCAGCTATCCAAACAGTTGACCACCGCTTACTATGAAAGCAAGTATTCTGAAGTCCTCTCTTTGATCAACAAAGCCCAAGCGCTGTATAAAACCACGAAGGATTTCTTCTATTATGTCCTGTATAGTCAATTCTTTTTGATTTTAGAGAAAAAAGGCGTGGTTACCGACGAGGAAGAACGGTGCATCATCGAAGCGACCATCAAGAAATACTTGGAACGCATCGACACGTGGGGAAAATTTGAAATCTCCTTATTTACCAATCTGCTCTTCCTCTTTTCTGACGAGTACATCTTGTATCAAATGAAACACCTGAATAAAAAAATTTTTTACAGCAATACGTTAAGTATCAATTATCAAATCTACACAAAATTGCTGACGAATGCTGCTTTCTTGTTTATCGATCGCAAAAAACCTGCCGAGTTGGCGCATGTGCTGACATATCTAGCCGATCACCTGCCGCCGGACAATGATCGTATCCGCTTGATGATTCGTTATTTCGAAGGCATCTACGCCTTGTTTCAAGGAGATCGTATGCTGGGAATGGCCACGATTGAAAAAGCACTGGATTATCTGCGTTTTATTGGGCAAGAAGCCTTTGCCAAAGAATTAGAGGCACTGGCTCAGAGTATCTAAAAAAAACCTGCTGCTTCCTCTCAGTAAGAGAACGACTCTCTTACACGGAGGAAACAGCAGGTTTATTTTTTTCTTAAAGTAAATGCAATGCTTCTTTCCAGAGCAAGACCCGTTTGACGGAAGCATTCAAATCAGCTTCTAAATAGCGGCCATCTTCAACCGCTTGTACCACAAAAGGAATCTGTTCTTGATAGGTAGAGGAGATCACTAGATCATTTCCCGCCTGCAACGCCTGTAATGCGGCTTCTTTTTGCGGAATGAACTCAGAAAGTCCTGCCATATCCAAGTCATCCGTCATGATGACCCCTTTAAAATGCAATTCATTTCGCAGCAGCTCATGCACGGGTTTTGAAATAGAGGCGGGTACGGTCTTATCGATACTATTGACGATCGTATGGGCGACCAAAATACTATTGGCACCAGCTTTGATCCCTGCGGCAAAAGGCAGAAAATCCGTTTCCCGCAGTGCAGATAGCGGGCGGTCATCGGTGACGATTTCGACATGCGAGTCACGATTGTTGCCATAGCCAGGAAAATGCTTCAAGGTAGACCCAACGTGGTGTTTCTGTAAAACATGAACCACACGTTCTACAAACGCACTCGTGCCCTGCGCATCCATGCCAATGGTTCGGTCGTAGATAAAGGACTGCGGATCAGTGGAAACATCGGCAACGGGAAACAGCCCAGCATTGATGCCATAAGCTTTTAAAATTTCCGCTTTCGTTGCTGTATCTTCTTCGATCGCTGACCATCCACCTTGGGCATACAGCTGTTGTGGTGAGAGAAAACGCTGATCCGTAAGGTTCGGATTGCGGCTGATGCGAGTCACTGTGCCCCCTTCTTCATCCATACCGATCAACAGCGGAATGGCGCTGGCTGCTTGGTAATCTGAAATTTTCTGTTTCAAGCTCGCCGCCGTCTCATTTTCGGTATCACGGCCGAATAACAGATAGCCACCAAAGTGATACTTTTGAAGCTCTTCGATTTGATTGCTTTCTGGCACACGCACAAAAAACAATTGCCCGACCTTTTCCTCCAAACTCATCGTGGCGATTTTTTCTGCTATTGCCTCTTCTGGCTGTTCTTGCGTGGAAGTTGAAACAGAAGTTGACGTGGAAACTGAGGTGGTTTCCTGACTTTCCCTGCTTTCTTCCTGTGTTTCGTCCCTCAAGCTGCTTTGCTGGATCATGGCTGGCTCTTCGGTTTGCTGTTTTTGCTGTTCTATCATCCACTTCATCCCTCCCATTGCTGCTAAGACCAAGAAAAGAAACAGTCCCATAGCGAGTCCTTTTTTATTCATAGGTTCCCCTTCCCCTCTAAACAAGTTATTGAGAATGATTAAGCCAATCCTTAGAAAGAAAAAAGTGAACCACTGACGAAATATTCGCAGATGATTCACTTCAATGGATGTTATCGTTCTTTTTTACTCGTTAAACGAACCGTCGGATCAGCCGTTTGTATGGTACCGCACGCCCTACGATGTAAATCAACGCAGTTTGTATCGGGAACATGATGACTGCTTTTAGCAAGCGGACCGACCAGATCGCCCAGCTTGTCAAAGGAATATTCAGCATCATAGCTAACCAGATCGGTGTTAAGATCAAGGTTATTAAAAGTGTATTTAACAAGACGACCATCGCCGCTCGTTTTAATGTGACTTCTTTCCGATAAAAGAAGTAGCCATAAATCAGTCCACCAACGAAGGCATTGATGGTAAAGCCGAAAAAGTAGGCTGATTTTGGAAAAATCACCATTCCTGCGATATCGGCTAATGAGGAGCCAACTGCTGTCCAAAACGGACCAAACAGCATACCCATGATCAGCTGTGGTACAAAGGAAAATGTGATTTTGATATAGGAGGTTTCAAACCCCAAGATTTGCGACAAGACCACCATTAAGGCAATCAAAAGTCCCATGACCGCAATCATGTGTGCATCGACTTTTCTTTTCATAGCGAGCATCTCCTTTTAGAGTTGCTACAAATTCATGCAGCGAATGCGAAAATAAAACCGCGAACGAATGATCGTTCTTCGTCCGAAAGGCAACATCCCATCCTTTCAGCACTTAACGCTTTATTTCCTACTCTGATTTTTTTTAGGTATTGCTACCCAGACACACTATAGCATACAAGCGCGGACTGCTACAATTTTTCTTGCTTATTTTCTTGTACAAAATCTGCCAATGTTCGCTTTTCTTTTTTTGTGCATCAAAAAAACGCTTTTCTCATGTGAATCTTTCTACCACCAGTAAGTGAGCAGGAAACATTCTCAAAAAAAGCGTTCATTCCTGTTTCTTGTTTCCTTTCAAGCCTTATGACAATTTACCCAATCAGATTGTCATTGATCAATACCGATTTGATGTCGCGTAATTGATGATCGATAGCAAGCTGTTCATGGGTCATTGTTGCGGTAACCTCTTTCATGGCATGCATTTCTTCATTCAATTCGTTGATATTCGTTACTAATTTGTTCAATGCTTCAATAATCAATTGATTGTTATCCATGGTGAAACACTCCTTTTTGTAATGGTTGAGGTTAGTCTTCTTCGTTGATTGGCTGCTTCATCGTACCAACGGCGGCAACTGCGCGTTTCGTTTTATAAAACAATTTGTATAAAACAAGAACAACGACTGGGATCAGTCCGCATAAGATGTAGATTTGCGAATAATCAAACAGACCGTGTAAGCTTCCTAGTGCATAGGGACCTACGCCTAAGCCGAGATCCAGCCCGATGAAATAAGTGGAGAGCGCTACGCCGACTCGGTGAGGATCGACTTCTTTCAGACAGACAGCTTGGCCATTGGACATGAAGGTGCCATAGCCCAAGCCGACAAAGCAACCCGCAAGCAACAACATCCAGCTATTGCCAGTAATACTCAATAAGAAAAGACCCAGGGTCAAGAAAAGAAAGCTGGGATACATGACTGCATCTGCGCCATGACGGTCAAACAGTTTGCCCGTCATTGGCCGTGTGAAGGTCACAGAAAGTGCATAGACGATGAAGAAAAAGGCACCGGCCGTTTCCAACCCAAGGTCACTGGCGTAGATCGACAAGAAGCCGAGAACGCTGGAATAAGCCAACCCGATCAAAAAGGCAATCCCAGAAATGAAAAAAACTTTTGGTTCGACAAAACTTTTGACGGACCATTTTTGCAGCTGTGCTTTGTGTTCTTCCGTCAATGGGATGTTTTTGACTGGGAACCAGAAACAAGCGATGGCTGTTGCGATCGATAAAATAGTTGCTAACCAAATAATGAAATCAAAGCCGACTGTCGGTAGTAAAAGCATACCAATAAAAGGTCCGACCGCCGCTGCTAAACTAGTACTTAATCCATAGTAATTGATCCCTTCGCCATGTTTGGAAGCTGGGATATAAGCGGTGACGATTGCATTAGCCGCAGTCGAGACGGCACCATAAGCAAAGCCATTGAAAAAGCGCACTGCATCTAAAATATAAATGTTGACTGAGACCAAATAAGCAGCGGTGGTAATGACATAAAACAATATCCCCCAGCGCAAAACGGCTTTACGACCAACTAATTCTAAAATTTTCCCAACATACAAGCGAGCGATCAAGGTCCCGATAATGTAGATCCCCGCTGCCAAGCCAGCTTGTGCAGTGGATGCCCCTAACTCCTGCGTGGCAAATTTCGCGGTGATGACGACAAAACAATAATACACGAGAAAGACGATAAAATTGATCAAGGTAATCGTGATAAACCCTTTGTTCCATAGTTTTTCATTTTTAGTTGACGGCAACGAGCTGACGACTCCTTCTTGATTGGTTTCCCTATCTGACATGTTTCTTCCATTCCTCCTGTTTGTGCTGTGATGCGTTTTACTATACCGAAACTTCCTCTGCTTGAAATGCGCTTTTGCTGTTAAAAAAGAGCATTAACAAGAAACATTAACATTTGTTATTGCTTTTTCACCAGAAATGTCTTTTAATGAAGCATGAATAGAGGAAATTTCAGATTTTTTTCAGAAAATGTTGGGTTGGCATGAAGTGAAGGAGTAACGTGGGTGGAGAAACAGATATTACGTGATTATTTAGAAAAACAAGCAATACCGGTCGTTATCCGTAAGAAAAAGAGTTACTTGACATATGAAGGCATCCCGGATCGGTACGTCTATATTTTAAAAAAAGGCATCATCAAAACTAGCGTAGTGACCCATGAAGGGCGCGAATTCAACTTGCGCTATTTGACGGATTTTGAGATCGTCTCTTTGTTTAAAGACGAATCCTCTCAAGAAGTCGAAGCCCCTTTTAATGTGCGGGTTGAATCAGAAGAAGCCGAATTATACAAAATCGTGCGAAATCAATTTTGGGCAGATGTCAATCGTGATCGCCTGCTGCAGGATTATGTCAAAGAGTATTATCGAAGAAACTTGATGGATACGATGAAAAAGATGCAGCAAATGCTGATGAACGGCAAATTTGGTGCTGTCTGTACCCAAATCAATGAGCTGTATGAAACGTTCGGAATCCAGACAACAGATGGTGTCTTGATTGACTTTGAAGTCACCAATGAGGAGATCGCTCGCTTTTGCGGCATTACCTCTGCCAGCAGTGTCAATCGAATGATGCAAAAATTACGAGAATCTGGCGCCCTAAAAAGTGTCGATCGCAAACTATTAGTGACAGATATCGACTTTATTCGGGAGAATATTATTTATTGATCAAAAAAAAGACTTTGTACGCCTATTGGTTTCAGGCACACAAAGTCTTTTTCGATTAAATAAACGTCACTGTTTCCGTCACTTCGATCGCTGGATCTAATGATTGGATCACGGGGCAATTTGGTGAAACGAGTTTTAGGCAACGGATCGCTTTGTCATGGTCGGCTTCAGCGATTTTCGCATAAAACTGAATGTGGATGGCACTGACTGGTTGGGCTTTTTTGTTGTCGTCTCGGTCATAGCTGACTTCGATCTTTTCGATTTCTGCTGTGATTTTTGAATTCTCTAAGACGGATGCGTATACATAGCCACCGCAAGCAGCGACCGCACTCACCAGCATTTGGACTGGCGAATAGCCTTTTTCCCGTGCTAACACCCAATTGCCAGTTGGGGTCGTCATTTCAAGTTTGTCGCTTCCTTGATGGATCGTCAATGTTTCTACTGTCATCGTTTTTCTCTCCTCACAAAATGATCTGGTTCAACTTCGACCCATTCATACAATGGTGTCAAAGTAATCGTGCTTTGAATCTCCGTTTGTTCCATCGCACCTCTTGCTAACACAGGATCAGCGATCGGCGCTGCTGCTAATAATTTCTTCGTGTAAGGATGCAGCGGATTGTCAAACAAACGGTCGGTGGGTGCCAATTCAACTAATTTCCCTTGATACATGACGGCTGTTCGGTCACTGATATGACGAATCACGGACAAGTCATGGGAAATGAACAAATAAGACAACGAAAACTCTTTTTGCAGACGCAGCAGCAATTGGATGATCTGAGCCTGAATGGAGACATCTAATGCCGAAGTCGGTTCATCACACAAGACGAACGCCGGGCGATTGACCACCGCACGAGCGATGCCGATCCGTTGTCGTTGTCCGCCGCTGAAACTGCGGGGCAGTTTATGGACATCATCACCCGTGATCCCGACGATCGCTAAGATTTCTTTGGCTTTCGCTCGGGCAGCATCTTTCGTTTCATGATACAACGGCTCCATCACCAGTTCAAGTGCCGTCATGCGGGGATTCAATGATGAATACGGATCTTGGAAAATGATCTGCATTTGCTGATACGCTGCTTTGCGATCTTCTGCCGTCAATGCTGTTAGCTCTTTGCCTTCGAAGAAAATCTCCCCGCTTGTTAAGGTCTCTAAATTTAAAATACTGCGTCCTAAAGTGGTTTTCCCACTCCCAGATTCCCCTACTAGCCCCAATGTCTCGCCCCGATGGATCGTTAGGCTGACATCTTCGACCGCTCGGACTTCACTGACAGTGCCGCGCCAGTTTTTGCTGCGAAAGGTTTTCGTCGCATGTTCTACGCGAATCAGTTCTTTCATTATTCTGTCACCTCCTGATTGCGCCAAACGCGATGGGTCTTAGATAACTGCGTTTCTTGCAACTCATCTGCCAATGTCTCATGATAGTCAAAGACTTTTAATTCGGCATGCTTGTCGCCTAAATGGGCCGCCTGCAATAATTGTTTCGTATAAGGATGCGCAGGTTGATAAAAGATTTCTTCTGTGGTGCCTTCTTCCACGACTCGACCTTGATACATCACTTTAATAAAGTCGCACATTCCTGCAACGACCCCAAAGTCATGGGTCACAAGGACGACGGAAAGCTGGTTCTCTCTTTGCAGGTTTTTGATCAAGGCCAAAATCTGTGCTTGGATCGTCACATCTAAAGCCGTCGTCGGTTCATCTGCGATCAGCAATTTCGGTTGCGCCAATAAAGCCATGGCGATCATCACCCGCTGACGCATTCCCCCTGATAGCTCGTGGGGATATTGTTTCATACGTTGTGCTGGAAAAGGTATGCCGACTTTTTCTAACTCTTTGACGGCGATTTCTTGTGCTGCTTTTTTCGATACTTTTTGTGAGCGGCGAATCACTTCGATCAAATGATAGCCAATCGTACGCAAAGGATTCAACGAAGTCATCGGGTCTTGAAAAATCATGGCGATCGGTAATGTTCGACGATCGGTCACTGCTGCTCCTTCAAATGTATAACTGGCATAGTGATCGGTCACCTTATCAGGCAAAAGATCCATGACACTTTTCATGGTCATACTTTTGCCACTACCAGATTCGCCGACGATCCCAACCACTTTGCCTTTTGGAATCACTAGATCCAGCTTTTTGACTAACGGTTTCGGACCGGTTTTGCTGTGAAACGTCACATTCAACGCTTCGATCGCTAATAATTCTGTCTTCATCGGTCACACCTCCCTTTGCAAGACATGTTTGATCATGTCGCCGATGTTGTTGAAGGAATAGATGGTGAAAATAACAAAGAGCCCTGGAAGGATCGCCATGTATGGTGCCCGCTGCAAGCTGTTTTGCGCATTTTGCAACAGACTGCCCCACGAAGCCATCGGCTGCTGAATGCCTAATCCGAGGAAGCTCAACGCTGATTCGGTCATGATCGCTCCAGAAATACTTGCGGATGCCGCAACGATCAAGGTTGGCAGTACTGCTGGGAAAACATGCTTCACGATAATACTGAATGAAGAACGACCGATAAATTTCCCGTAAGCAACATACTCCCGTTCTTTCGCTGCTAACGTTTCACCACGAATCAAACGAGCGATGTTCATCCATGAAAACCCGCCGATCACAATAATGATCGTGGTTAGTCCAGGACGTAAAAAGACGCTCAAAACGATCACTAACACCAGCCAAGGAATTGATGACAACACATCGACGAGCCGCATCAGCAAGTTATCGATCCATCCGCCAAAGTAGCCAGAAACAAGACCGACAAGGGTCCCGATAAACGTCGCAGTGATCATTGCCAACACACCTACAAACAAGGACACCCGACCGCCGTAGACGACCCGAATAAAGTAATCCCGGCCCACTTCATCGGTCCCAAACAAATGAGCCCAGCTCGGTGGCTGTGACATGTTACTGACATCCGTTGCATTGGGATCGATCGGGATCAAAGGCGCAACGAGCGATAACACGATCAATAACGTCAAGAAAACGACAGAAAAAGTATAGATGGGCGAAGCAAGCATGACTTCACTGATTTTTTTGAAACGTTTCATTACTTGCTCCCTCCTTTACGGATACGTGGATCAACCACGGAATATAATACATCCGCTAACAAATTCCCTAAGATGACCAGTGTTGCTGACAGCAGCATGATCGCCATGATCACAGGATAATCGAGGCTTTTCGTTGCACTCATCAAGTAAGGTCCGACGCCCGGCCAGCCGTAGATCGTTTCTGTAATGATCGCACCGGTAACTAACATCGGTAACGCCAAGCCGATTTGGGTGACAACGGGAATCAAAATATTGCGACTGATGTGACGACTGAACATCTGCCATTTGCTGGCGTGGAATGCCCGTTGCACCATCACGTAGTCTTCTGATACTTGCTGAGTCGCTGATGCCCGAATATACCTTGTCAAATCTGGGAAGAAGGCGACAGTCAATGTGATATAAGGCAAAATAAAGTGCTGCAGAAAATCGCCAAAATCCCCTTCTTTGCCGACTGTATACATGCCAATGATCGGGAACATATTCAATAAGTAACCAAATACATAAATCAAGATCATCGCAAACCAGAAGGTCGGCACGGCGATCCCTAGAGATGCTACAGCGTCAATGATCCGATCCCAAATCTTTCCTTTGTTGGCAGCGGCTAACAGACCTAAAATGATCGCCAGCAATAAAGCCGTCAAATATGCAGGGATCACTAGCCGCATCGTATTCGGGATCCGAGTCGCAAGTTCTTGTGAAATGCTGCTTTGAGAAACCAACGAAAAGCCAAGATTACCAGTAAGAACATTTCTGATCCAAAGAAAATATTGAACCAAAAAGGGTTGATCCAAGCCATAGCGCTGCCGCAACAGATCGATTTGCTCTTGTGACATATTCGGTGTCGTGATGGAATCGATCACATCATACGGGGCGATATGTATTAGTGAAAATACGATAAAAGAGATCACAAATAGCAAAGGGATTGCTTGCAATACTCGTTTTGCAATATATCGAAACATAATTGACCTTCTTTCTTTTTCATAGAAAAAAGCTGTGATAAAAAAGATTCCTCTTTATCACAGCCAATGGATTTACTTGATTGTCAATTTAGACATATCTTCGAATGTATAGATTGGGATCAAGCCTGCATCTTCTACATTACCAATTCGGTTATTGACCGCTAAGATTTTCTTGTTGTCAACGATTGGGTAAATGATCGCTTCGTCAGCAATGGCTTTTTGCAGATCATCGTACAATGCTTCACGCTTGTCTGTGTCCAATTCAACTGCTGCTTGCGCAAACAAATTGTCAATGGTTTCGCTATTGCTTTGGAAGTAGTTGGCACTGCCGCCAGTTTCGAATAAACTGCCGTATAAGTCAGGGTCATTCCCCATGATATACCCGCCAAGGAACAGGTTGTATTTCGTTGAATCAGGTTTTTTCAACTCAGTGAAGATCGCAGTACCATCGCCCCCTTCAAGGGTAACTGTAATGCCTGCTTGTTGCAATTGTTGTTGGATCAACGTAGCTTGGATCGTTTGAGCTGGGTCAGTTGAGTTGAAGGCCAAGTTCAATGACAAATCAGTGACACCTGCTTCTTGTAAAAGCTCTTTTGCTTTTTCAGCATTTGTTTCATATTTCTCGACATCTTCGGTAACGTATGGATTGTTCGGTGGTAAGAATGAATACGGTGTTGCATAATAGTCTTCATCTAAATACGCTGCTTGATTTAATTCATCTTTGTTCAAAGCATACAAGACTGCTTGACGAACCTTCACATCTTGTAATGCATCTGAATGAGTATTTAAGCCTAAGTATCCGATGCGGTTTTCTGTATAGGGATAAACAGAAATTTGCGTATCATCTAAGTCTTCAATATCTGAAGGCAAAACAACGGCTGCGTCAACTTCCCCTTTTTGCAAAGCAACTTTGGCCGTATCAGTACTTTCAATGATCCGCAAGGTCACGTTTTGAATCGAAGGCTTGCCGCCATAATAGTTTTCATTGGCTTCAAAAGTAAAGTACTCACCACGTTTGTATTCTTTCAATTGATATGGACCCGTACCAACTGGTTTTTCAGGCAGTTCACTGACCGAAAAGTCGCTAACATCTTTAAAGATGTGCTCTGGAATGATGTATGTTTCGGTTGCGATATTGCTAATTGCTGCTGCACTCGGTGTTGGCAACACAAATTTCACGGTGTATTCATCCACTTTTTCGATCGCGATCGGCTGGTCGTCGACCCAAAGCGAATCGGCATTGCCGTTTTCTTTTTTGACTTTTTGTTCATACGTGAAAACAACGTCATCGGCAGTAAAATCTTCGCCATCTGACCATTTGACATCTTGTTTCAAATGCACGGTCAATGAAAGGCCGTCTTCCGCCGGTTCCACTGATTCTGCTAACGCATTTTTCGTCGTTCCATCTGCTTCCACTGTAACGAGTGGAGAATAGATCATGTTTGTCACTGTCAAGCCCCAGCGATCACTGGTGTTGATCGGGTTGGTGGACGATGGGTCCCCGCTGATGGCATAAGTGAATGTTGCATCATCGCCAGCACCAGCTGCACTACTGGTTGCCGTTTCCTCTGTATTTGATCCACCGCAGGCTGCTAGAACGAATCCTAGTCCGACGACGGCAACACTTGCTAAACCTTTTTTCCAATTGATCATTTTTCCATCCTACTTCCTGTTCCTATATAATTATAGTAGATTTTTTGCTTTTTATTCCCAAACAGGGATACTTGATTTTTTGGTAACTTCGTCAATAATTGCTTTTACTTCATCGGTCTGATAATACGCTACGACCGTTTGGTACACATCATTTTCTGCTTCGTCTGCTCGCGCAGCAATGACATTATAATAGGGCGTGGAGGAGTCAGCCACAGGTTCTAAGAAAATCGCATCTTCTGTAGGAACCAAGCCAGCATCGACTGCCATGCCGTTGTTGATCAAAGAGATGTCGACATCGGTCATTGCCCGAGCCGTTTGATTGGAATCAAGCAGCTCAAATTTCAAGGCTTTGGGATTCTCAGTGACATCACTGGTTGTTGGCAGTAACCCTTTTGATTCATCCAAAGTGATCAAACCGGCCGTTTGTAAGAGTAATAGTGCGCGGCTTTCATTTGACACATCATTGGGTAAAGCCACCGTAGCACCATCTGCTAATTCGCTGACATCAGTGATTTTATCGGAATAAATACCAAGTGGGTTTAATGTCGTATACGCAATCGTCGTGTTGGAATAACCACTTTCTTCGTTGACATTATCCATAAAAATTTCCGTCAATGCTGCGTGAAGATCGATTGACCCATCCTCTAGTGCGACGATTGGTTGGCGATAATCGGTGAACTTCACCAGTTGCAAGTCGATATTTTCGTTTTCCTTCAATTCTTCCTGCACATGTTCCCAGGCTTCATTTTGTTCGCCAACGACACCTAATTTGACGACGGTCGTTTCTTCATCCGCTTGGTTGGTGCCACAGGCAGCCAAGCTAAACAAGGCAAGCAGCCCAATCACTCCTGTCGTCAACACATTTACTACATTTCTTTTCATCCCTTTTTTCCCCTTTTGTTCCCTCCTCAGATCAATCGTCCTATTTCCTTGTCGAATGGCCCAACTAGACCAATTTCCCCTCTGCTTCTCAAAACAACCTACTTTTTCAAAGGAGAAATGGTTAATCCCTGTTGCCGTCAACCGAAAACATCGGACTCACTATTCATATGTAGTGTAACTTTATCCTATACAACTAAAACTGTCAATAAAATTACTCTACAAAAGTAAGTTTTTCACTAGCTGATCTGTGGTTGGGTTATTTGAATATCTTCAGTGCATTTTCTAAGTCATCGATCAAATCTTTACTGCTTTCGATCCCAATGGAGATCCGTAAAAGATCCGGCGTCAATCCATAAGATTCTCGTACCTCTTGAGGAATATCTGCGTGGGTCTGTGTCGTTGGATACGTGATGAGACTTTCCACACCACCCAGGCTTTCCGCAAAGGTAAAGACCTTTAATGCCGCTAAGAAGTCGCTGATTTTGGTTTCATCAAGCACCCGAATACTGATCATCGCCCCTGCATTTGGGTACAGCACCTCTTTGATCGCCGGATGGGCTCGTAAAAAGCGGCCAACTTCCTTGGCGTTGGCTTCTTGCCGTTCGAAGCGCAACGGCAGCGTCTTTAAACTTCGGATGAATAACCACGTATCAAAGCTGCTCAAGGTCGGGCCTGAAGTATTGGCTAAATAATTCAAGCGCTCCCCTACTTGCGCATCTTTGGCGATGACGACGCCAGCCAAAATATCATTGTGACCTGATAAGAACTTGGTGCCTGAATGGATCACTAGATCCGCGCCTTCTTCTAAGGGCAACTGCCGTAACGGCGTCAAAAAGGTGTTATCTACGATCAGTAGCGCCCCATGGTCGTGAGCAAGCTTGGCGGTTTCAGCAATATCCGTCACGGTCATCAAAGGATTCGTTGGGGTCTCTAAAAAGACAGCCGTTACCTCGTCAGTTAGTTTTTCACTTAATTCTGTTACAGTGCTGAAGGTATCGAAGAATGCCCGTTGGCTTTTTTCCAATTCCGCAAAATAGCGAAAGCTACCGCCATACAAATCACGAGAAACCAAAAAGCGACTCCCGCTGGTAAATAAGTCAAAAATCAAAGCGATCGCACTCATGCCAGAGCTGGTCACTACTGCCCGAGCTCCTTTTTCTAATTCAGCAAGACCTGCTTCTAAGATATCACGGGTCGGGTTTTTGGTACGGGTATAATCATAGCCTGTACTTTGCCCTAACTCTGGATGAGCAAAGGTCGTGGAAAGATAGATCGGTGGGCTGATCGCCCCAGTTTGCTGATCCGAATGATTGCCTAATTGTGCCAGAAAAGTTGCTATATCAATCGTCATGTCGTTCCTCCTTTTTGATTGCCTCGATCATGCGATCAAGGGCTTCTTGAATGATCGTCGGTGTTGTCGCAAGATTCAGACGAATCAAGCCCTGACCGTCTTGTGAAAACCATTCCCCATAGTCGACTGCCAGACCGGCAGTATCTTGGATCACGTGCTTGGTTCGTTCTTTGGCAATGACTTGCCGCAGATCGACCCAGAGAAGATAGGTTCCTTCTAATGGCAGCAGCTCAATTTTGGGAAATGCTTCTTGCAGTTGCTGGCGGACCATTTGTTCATTGGCAGCAATCACCAAAAGCAGGTCCGCTAGCCATTGATCCCCCGATTCATACGCGGCTTTCGCAGCCACCAATCCCAAATGATTGACTTCCGTCTGCTTGTATTGTCGACACCAAGCCTGATAGGCTCTGCGCATCTCTAAATCAGGAATCCAAACATGAGAGAGCAATAATCCTGCTAAGTTGAAAGTTTTTGAGGGCGAATCCAGAACGATCAGCTTCTCAAAGCCGACCCCCTGTGCCACTGTCACGGCTGAAACAAATTGCTGCTCACCGAGTATCAGCTCACGATGGATCTCGTCGGCGATCACGACAACCTCATGTTTTTGGCAAATGGCCAATAATTGATGCAGTTCTTTCTCTTGCCAGACCCGCCCTACTGGATTGTGGGGGGAGCAGAGAATAAATAGTTTCACTTTTTCTTCAATGATTTTGGCTTCAAAAGCAGCAAAATCGATTTGATAAAAATTCCCTACCTTTTGCAAGGGTGCTTCTATCAAGCGCCTTTTCGTCTCTTTGATGCTGTCAAAAAAGGGATAATAGACGGGCGGCTGGATCAAGATGCCATCGTCTGGTTCTGTGAAACAATGAAGCAAATCAACCAAAGATTGGACGACCCCTGTGGAAAACGAGAGCCATTTTTCTTCGAATTTCGTCCCCCAGTGGCGCTCTTGCCAAGCTTGATAGGCTAAAAAATAGCCTGAGGGGGGAATCGCATAGCCAAAGGTTCCTTGAGCAACCAGTTGCTGCAAGGCTTCTTCCACTGCCTTTGGTGCAGCAAAATCCATATCAGCTACCCATAAAGGCAAAAGCTTTTCTCCTTGGAACCGTTGATCAACAAGATCCCATTTTAAAGAATCAGTGCCTTTTCGCTGTCTAGCATAGTGGGAGAGAAAATGCTCAATCGTCATTGATACTCACCCGACCTTCTGGCTCACTGCCAATTCGGTAACCTTCTTTCGTCGGCGTGACGGACAGGTCATACGGCGTTCGCAAATAGGTTTCATTGATCCAATTGCTGAAAAACAAAGAGGCATGTCCCCGCCAACGGTTGGTAATTTTTCCGCCTAAACGGTCATAGGCAAAGTAATTTTTGGGCAATGCGGTAGCTAAGCCCCGTTCCATGTCTCGCAAGTACTCTTCATTCAAGGTCGTTGTGTGGTATTCAAAATGCCCTAGCAAGAAGGCATTTTTATGATCTTCTGATACGAAGATGGAAGGCCCTGTTTCAACACCCGCTGCCAAGATTTCTAAAGGCGCCTGGGCGAGCTGGCCTTCATCGATGCCAGTATAGCGCGAATGGGGCGTATAAAAGACGTCGTCAAAACCGCGAACGAGCGGATGAAAATGCGTGACTGCTTGTTCGAAGACACCGAACAATTTGCTTGGGTACAACACTTTGTCGATACCATAATGGTAATAAAGACCAGCTTGTGCCCCCCAACAAATATGCAGGACTGAAGTGCAATTCGTCTGGCTCCAATCCATGATCTCTTGCAGTTCTTGCCAATAATCAATGGCTTCAAAGGCCATTTTTTCAACAGGGGCACCAGTGATGATCAAGCCGTCGAATCGTTGGGACTGGATCACTGAGAATTCTTGATAGAACTTTTCCATGTGATCGACAGACGTGTTTTTACTTTCGTGGTACTTCATTTTCAGTAAAGTTACTTCAATTTGCAGCGGACTTTGGGAAAGCAGGCGCAGCAATTGATTTTCTGTGGCGATCTTTTTCGGCATTAAATTGACGATTGCGATCTTCAAGGGACGAATCTCTTGTTTCGCCGCTTTATGCTGCAGTAAGGCAAAGACATTTTCTTTTTGCAGGACCGCTGCAGCGGGTAGTTCTTTGGGAATAATGATCGGCATTGCTTCAACTCCTTACAGTTAAATTTCTTGTTGAAGAGAAGGCGAATAGTTTCAGCTGTGAAAAACAAAAAAAGCCGCCCTTTTATCCTTACGGATAAAAGGGACGACTTGATGCGCGTTACCACCCTAATTCGTGCTATTCTCACAAATAACACCTCAACAGTACACTATGATACTTGGCGCTGTAACGGGCGCATGCCGTTTTGCTGGCGTGAACCAACAAAAAAACTCAGAGCTCATCTTCACTGATCACCGCATGTCTCCTTTTTCACCAACCGGAGTCTCTGTACCTTTGTTGATCTGCTACTCTTCTCTTCAACGTTATCGATTTCTTTGTTTAATTTTAAAAAATTATAATTGTTTTTTCATTTACTGTCAACGGCAAGTTAGGGGTTTTTCTTAGATTTCTTCTAAATATAAGTATTGCTGACCCATTTTCTCATAGATCGCTGCTAAGTCTTCTTTGCTGACTTCACGATCCTTATGTCCATAAGGGTCGTTGACATACATCGTATCACCATCGATGCCTGTGATCACCACCGAATGGATCAATGCCGTCACAAGGATTTCGCCATTTTGGGTATTCCATTGAAAGAAATCCGCATCGGTCGGTACTTGTAATTCTAACGTCGCAATCATCCAAACTGGTTTCCCAGATTGTAGTACTTTGACGATCTCATCAAAGCTTTTGTCTCGTCCACTAACAACTTCGTATTGCTCTTTTACAATCCTTTCGGCGACATCGGTGATCGGTTCTACGTCAACCCCCATCGCGCTATCGCCGCCATAGATGTTTCCAACAAAGCCTTCTCGTGGATCTCCATGGTGATAATAATCCTCATAAAGCGGGACATACGCTAATTCTTCCGCCAATTGATTTTTATTGGTATCAAATCCGTAAAAATTCAAGAGCATCGATAAAGCCGTTACCTCACAGCCGTTCCCTAACGCCACTTCATCGAATTGATTTTCTAACGGAACATCCAATTGAATAACCTCACTGTATTCAGGCTCTGGTGTTTGTTCTTCATCCGAAAGTGCTAGTGTCAATTCATCCTCTATCTTTTCAAAGGGGGACTGCCCGTTCTTACTGTCATAAAAAATCAGCAGAAAGAAGAGCATCAAGACGAACATACCTAAAAGTAACCGTTTTAACTTTTTCTTCTTCATCTACTTCCTCCTCTTGTATATTATAACTTATTTCTGTTTATTATTTCACTATAATAAACTTTTTAGGAAGGAGTATTTTCTTAATCTAAACACAAAAAAATAGACCCGTTTAGGCAGCGGGTCTATTCAAACTGGCGCTTATGCCGCTTTCTTCTGTTTCTGAATAAAGCGTCCTTTTGCTTTCGAAAACGAACGAATATCAAATTGTTTGCTTAAGGCACCTGCAACAAAATA
Source organism: Enterococcus sp. DIV0213h (assembly GCF_051711285.1). NCBI lineage: Bacteria > Bacillati > Bacillota > Bacilli > Lactobacillales > Enterococcaceae > Enterococcus > Enterococcus sp. DIV0213h. Next base: position 1,303,611 of record NZ_JBIOMH010000001.1, on the reverse strand, counting down.
AGCCAAATTGAAATCGATCAAGCTATGGATCAAACCGCCGATCCCCATCAAAACGAACAAGAAATAGTAGAAATTACCATCGAATGCGGTCCCTGGTACATTTCCTGTGAAGTAAAAGGCGGCAACGACTGCCATTTCTACGGCAGAATGGATCAGTCCGATAATCAAGTTAAAGCTCTGAAATTTGATATTCAATAAAGAGGGTTTGCCATTTTTTAGTAAAATATCTGGGTGCTTCTGTAAATAAAAGGCACCGATGACGGCAAAAACAACATGGGACAATGCCCGTAAAGCAATGATTGGTGGCAGTGTTAAGAAAAAGCCAAAGGTCGTTCCTAAAGCTACCGCGATCGCCATCGCAGGTGAAAAGAACATCGCCACAAAGACGGGCACATGGCTAGCTAAGGTAAAAGATGCTGGTCCGATGACGATTTTGGGCATTACCATGGGAATGACGATCCCCATGCCGATCAACAATGCAGCGATCGTTAAATGGCGGATGGAATGATTTTTCATTTATACTCTCTCCTTCAATGTGTCATGACAGTTCTGTCTTGCTTATTCTACTGGTATTTCCACGAGGTGTCAAGACACAAAAAAACGAATGTTTATTCAACATCCGTTTTTATTGAAGTTATCCTTTACGCGCTTGCATTTCATTGCTTAATTTGGCAAATTCCGCTAACGACAGCGTTTCTCCACGTCGTTTCGGATCGATCCCACTTGCTTCTAAGCTGTCTGCCAACCACTGTTTGGTTGTTTCATCTTTTCCATAGCTATTTTGCAAATTGTTCCAAAGGGTTTTACGACGCAGCTGAAAGGCTGCTTTCGTTAATTTGAAAAACTCTTTTTCATCGGTGACTGCGACTGCTGGTTGTGATCGACGCGTCAATTTCAAAATAGCCGAATCAACATTCGGTTGGGGCACAAAAACGGTTTTCGGGACGATGAATGCCAGTTTTGCTTCCATGTAGTATTGCACAGCGATCGACAAAGAGCCATAGGCTTTAGTCCCGGGAACTGCTGAGATTCGATCTGCCACTTCTTTTTGCATCATCACGACCATTTCATCTACTTTTACCTGAGACTCTAAAAAGTGCATCATAATTGGCGTAGTGATGTAGTAGGGCAAATTTGCGACAACTTTTAATGAAGCAGCCGTATCGCTGAATGCTGACTGAATGGTCGTTGCCAGATCTGCTTGCAAGACATCTTGATGAATGATTTTCACATTTTGATATGGCTGCATTGTGTCGGCTAACACTGGGATCAACCGATCATCAATTTCAAACGCCAACACTTGCTTGGCATGTTTTGCCAACTGTTCGGTCAGCGCACCGATTCCAGGACCAACCTCAATGACGTTTGTCGTCTCGTCGATGCCTGCAGTTTCTACGATTTTCCGTAAAATATTCGGTTCTGTTAAGAAGTTTTGCCCTAAACTTTTTTTAAAGGTAAAGCCATGTTTCGCTAAAATCTCTTTGGTTCTTGAGGGGGTTGCTATATCTCGTTCTTCCTTCACAATTCTTCCTCCACTATTTTCATTGCTTCTGCCAACTCTGCATCGGTGATACGAAACATTGTCAGCCGCTTCTCTAATTGTTTGCCGTTCGTATAGCCGATGCGTAAAAGATCCCCCAACCGCTCTCGTTTCTCTTTCGCTCCAGCCCCTGCGATCAAGCCATACGCTAACAACTGTTGCCGATCAATGGTCCCCTCACTGACTTCATTTGAAGCAATCGGGGTTACGACTTTTCGCAAGGCTTCTTTCAACGCTTCATGGCTGGCGTGTTCCACGCCTAAACTGCCCTTGCTTTTCGGTGCTGCCTGGCTGCGCGGTAAAAAGGCATGCTTGGCATCAGGAACGACTTCCATAATGATTTTGCGGATCTTTTCTCCCGAAAAATCGGGATCGGTAAACACGATGACCCCTCGTGTCTCTTGGGCGTGCTCGATTTGATCAAGGATCGTGTCATCGATCGCCGAACCGATCGTCTCGATGGTATCTACATCGAACACTTCTTGCAGTCGGCGGGTGTCGTCTTTGCCTTCGACGACAATGATTTCTTCGATTTTCGGTTTATTAGTCATTGATCCTAAACAAGCGATGGGCATTTTTTGTCGTGTAGGCCGCAACATCAGCCACCGCTTCTTGCCGCAGCTCCGCGATTTTATCCACTACATAATGAGTATAGCCCGGTTCATTGCGCTTGCCACGATAAGGAACAGGGGCTAAATACGGCGCGTCAGTCTCAACGAGTAGCCGATCTTGTGGCACGACTTGCGCAGCTTCTTGTACCTCCGTCGCCTTTTTGAAGGTCACGACACCACTAAAGGAAATATACATTCCTAGGTCCAAGAACTTTTTCGCCCATTCGCCGTCCCCACTAAAGCTGTGCATGATGCCGCCGATCGTTTGGACTTTTTCATCCTTTAAAATCGCATAGGTATCTTCTAAGGCTTCACGGGTATGAATACTGATAGGCAGCTGATGTTCACGGGCGATCGCCATTTGCCGACGAAAGACCTTTTCTTGAACTTCCTTCGGATCTTCCATCCAGTGATAGTCTAAACCGATTTCACCTAGGGCAACGACTTTTGGTTGTTCCAAGCGCTCTTGCAAATAGGTTTCCACTTGTGGGGTATAAGAACCAGCTTCGGTTGGATGCCAACCGATAATACTGTAAATGCCAGGATATTCTTTGCTTAATGCTAACGATTTTTCAATCGTTGGCTGATCGAAACCGACGACCGCCATCTCCGTTACTCCTAGTTCTTGCGCACGGGCGACCGTTTCGGGAATGTCTTCGTTAAACTGTTCTGCATTCAAATGTGTATGAGAATCAAAAATCATGAAATCTCCTCCTTAGTCCTTCTATACTCTAGCATATTTTGACGGTTTAAGAAACGAATCCTCTTCGCTTTTTTCAGCAGTTTAAGAAAACTTTCAGCAAGCAAAAAAAATCCGCCCAAAGTTGGAGGACGCCGAAGCTGATTTTCTCTATACTGAGGGTAACGAAATCGTATGGAGGTGGAAATATGGAACGATCAAAAATTGATCCCGGCCGCTTTTTTTCTGGCCAAAAAGCAGCCACGAAAGGCACGTTAAAACATCAATATCATTACTATCGGCAGCAAAATGCCCATCAAGCATTCAACAGCGATTTTCAGCGAAATTTCCAGCATGATTTCCCGAATTTTGCTACCTGGCTAAAATTGCAGCAACAGACACCACAAAAGAATCAAACAGCGACTTTTTCTCACTGGTTATTGGTTGGTTTCTTCGGACTTTTGACAGCAGCAAGTTTTTCGCAACAGCTCTTATTCCTACTTTTTGTCTTTGTCTTAGCCGCTCTCGTCAAAGGACCTGGCATGATCGTATGGGGCATCGTGTATTCCTTCTTAGTTAGTCTGTTCCCGCCATTGGGTATCGTTCTTTCTGGCTTATTTTTCTTACTGACCCTGCGTCAATTAACCAAAAATGTCACTTTCGTTTTGACTGCATTGTACTTTTACGGCTATCCCTTTGTCATCACAGCCCTCCAACACTTTACGAATTGGGACCCGCAATGGCTGTGGGTCGGCAGTATCGGTTTTGCCTTGATCAGTGGCCATTTTGTCTTAAAGCAAAACTATCCCTTTGCTTCAAGTAAAAGTCTCGCATGGGCGATCATCTCCGTCCCTTATGATTGTGTCATGGCTTTGATCCCCGTCAAACACAAAGCACGCTTTAAACGTTTGGTGAAAATCAAATAATTACGATTTAGGATACAAAAGTCGGCTATTACCGCCCCTTTTGTATCTTTTTTTCATGGAAGAAACAAACGAAATACGATGGATATTTTTTGTTATTTTTGCTTTCGCATGATTGCTTTTTTTGTAAGAATCTACTATGCTAGAAACTAGCAAATCAAAAAAGGAGCCACGCCATGTACACCCTCATTCTTATTGCATTCCTCCTTACGGGCTTGCTAGTTTACTCCTTTATTATTGAACCGCATCTTCTCAAACAACGGCACTACCTCATAAAAAAAGACAAGCGCACCGTCTTAGATATTTCAAAGGCTTTCGATCTTTATCAAGCAGAAAGCAATCTCGTGATCGCCCATATCAGCGACCTTCATTTTTCTCGTTGGTACAAACCACGGCGAATGAATCGCATCATTCGATCAACGATCCAAAACAAGCCGGATCTGATCATCATCACGGGGGATCTGATCGATAATTATAAAAAATGGCCGCATCGTTCAACCAAGCGACTGATCGAAAAGCTGAAAAAATTGCAAGCGCCTCTGGGTAAGATCGCAGTTATGGGGAACCATGACCATTTGAATGACGGGCATTACTTTGTTAAGGAAATATACCAGCATGCAGGGTTTACCTTACTTGATAATGAGTCGGTTTTTGGTTCTGATGACAAAACGTCGATGAATATTGTCGGTATCGATATAGAAAGTCCGAAAGTCAGTTTTACCTATGAAGCAACCTTAGCAGAATGGCAGTTGCTTTTGCTCCATGAACCCGATTATGTTTCTCGGATCACCAATCTGCCAAACTACGACTTGATTCTTTCTGGCCATAGCCATGGCGGGCAGATTCGCTTGCCTTTTTATTATGCGAAAACAAAGGGCGCGTTGAAATATACCGATGGGCTCTACCTTTTAGGCAATGAGACCTTATTAAGTGTTTCCAGCGGGGTTGGTATGACCAAGATTCCCGCCCGACTCGGTGTCCCACCTGAGATCCTTTATTACCATTTAGAACCGCAACAGCAATTGAACGTTTCTTAACTGTTCATCGGTGCAATTGGGAAAAAATCAGCGACTCGTTTCAGCAAACGTTCGATTCGCTGATTTTCTTTTTGCGCCTACCGTGTTAAAATATACTAAATAAACACTTTTCAACAATTAGGAGGAACCAAAAAATGCTCATCTCGGGAACGCTTTGGTTTTTGATCGCCTTCTTCGCTTATACAGCCTATGTATACGGTCAGGGGTTGTACTTTCCTGTCATCGCTTTTCTTGCTGCTTTGATGGGCTGCGGATTTTATCTCTTTGCTTTTCTCCAGCACAAAAATACGACGAAAAAACATCCTTAGCCAGAACGAGCTAAGGATGTTTTTTGCATTATTGATTCAAGCCCTGATAAATCGTATCGAGATTCCACTTCATCATGTTATAGTAGCTGTCACCTTCTTCTCCCGGTTCTGCAATCGAATCGGTAAAGACGGTTCCGAATATCGGAATACCTGCATCACGAGAAACACTTTGCATCGGACGAGTATTGACGCTGCTTTCGACAAACAAGGAAGCGACGGCTGAGTTTTGCAGCTGATCCACTAAGTTCTTGATTTGCGCAGGGGTTCCTTCTTCTTCGGTATTGATTTCCCAGATATAGGCCGACGGTACACCGTAGGCTTTGGAGAAGTATTTGAAGGCTCCCTCACTGGTGACGATCAATTTCTTCTCTTCGGTAATCGATTGGAAGTTTTCCTTCGCTTGCTGATCCAGTTCTTCTAATGAAGCCAAGTAGCGTTCAAGGTTTTCTTCATAGAAAGAGCGATTGTCAGGGTCCTTTTCGCTCAAGCGTTGAGCAATGTTGCGGGCATAGATCATACCGTTTTCTAGATTTAACCATGCATGAGGATCGGCTTTGCTGTGGTCTTCATCATCAGAAAGATAAAGCACATCCACGCCATCACTGACGGCAAAGTAATCTTCATTTTCTACCTTATTGGCATTGTTCATCAATTTGGTAAACCAGCCATTGCCGCCAGTTTCTAGATTCAAGCCGTTGTAAAGGATAAGATCGGCATCGGTCGCTTTTCGAACATCTTCCACTAAAGGTTCATATTCATGGGGATCACGCCCCACTGGTACGATACTGTGAAGATCGATTCGATCACCGGCAATGTTTTCCGTAATATCAGCAATGATCGAATTGGTCGCTACTACTGAAAGTTTCTCTTCTGTTTGGGCCATCTGTCCGTTTTGCTGTGCCAAAAAGAAGCCACCAGCTACAGCTGCCGTTGCTAAAACCGCCGTCGCTGACCAGCGTTTGACTGGACTGGTCTTTTGTTTTGGTGAGAACAAGAAACCGATCACGAAAAAGGCTCCTGCGGTCAAAACGATACTTGATCCTGCGGCAATATTAAAGCTATACCCGATAAACAAGCCGATAAATGAGGCGAAACCACCTAAAACCCCTGCGATGACCATCATATGCTTCAATTGTTTTGTATAAAGATAAGCCGTTGCTGCTGGAGTGACTAACAGAGCCACGATCAAGATCGTTCCGACGCTTTGCATCGCTGTCACTGAAACCAAAGTCAACAAGAACATCAATAAATAGTGATAGGCTTGCACTTTCATCCCAAAGGCCTTTGCCATCATCGGATCAAAAGACGTGATCAACAGTGGACGGAAGAAGAGGATGATCACTGCCAGCACAAGGATAGCGATAGCGATCGTCAGCCATTTGTCGCTGTCTTGCACCGCTAGCACATTCCCAAACAAAATGTGAAACAAATCAGTCGAACTATTTGCTACTCCAATCAAGATAACCCCTAAAGCTAGAAACGAACTAAAGGTGATACCGATCGCTGTATCGCTTTTGATTAGGCTGTTATTGGCGATATAGGTAATGATCATGGAAGCCAAGATCCCAAAGAAGATCGCCCCGACAAAAAAATGAACGCCGAAGATATAAGACAAGGCTACCCCTGGTAAGACCGCATGAGAGATTGCATCCCCCATCAAGGACATCCCTCGTAAGATAATAAAACAACCGATCACCCCTGCCACGATCCCGATCGCGACTGCCGTGATCAAGGCATTTTGCAAGAAATGATAGTTACTTAAACTCGTAAAAAAGCTTGTCAACATGTTAAACGCCTCCTTTCACGATGATCGCATCGCCAAATGTTTGCTTCAAATTGCTCTCGGTAAAGACTTCACTGACTGGTCCCGCAGCGATCAGGGTTTGATTGAGCAGAACCAAGTAATCAAAGTATTCGGTGATTTTCCCCAGATCATGGTGAACGATAAAAATCGTCTTGCCAGCATCTCGCAAGTTACGCAACAGGCCGACGATGATCGCTTCACTGGTGGCATCGATCCCTACAAAGGGCTCATCGAGGAAAATATAGTTGGCATCTTGCACCAACGTTCGAGCAATCAAGACCCGCTGAAACTGCCCGCCGGACAATTCCCCAATCTGACGTTCCGCAAAGGATTTCATTTCTACCGCTGCCAGAGCGGCTGTCACTTTCTGCCAATCGTTTGCCGACATCCTTTGGAACATGCGCATCTTAGGATACAAGCCTAAAGATACGACTTCTTTGACTGTGATCGGAAACGTGTAATCAACCGCGGTCTTTTGTTCGACATAGGCAATTTCCTTTTGAAAGTCTTTTAACGCTTTTTTGTCGACACTCATGTTCCCACTGGAAGGGATCAATTTCAACGCCGCTTTGATCAGCGTCGACTTCCCTGCCCCATTTGGACCAATGATCCCTACGATCGACGGTTTTTCTACTTGAAACGACAAATCCGAGATCACTTGATGATCGCCATCATAGGCTGCGGATATTTCTGAAAAAGTAATCATTATTTTCACTCCATTTCCATAGTTAAGGATAGTTTATTTATTTTTTAGGTAGACCTAACTTATTTTTATTATACAAGAAAGGATTTGTTTTGCAAGACAGTTCTCTTGATTTTTTTAAGAAACACCACAGTTTCTTGGCAATGACTCTTGAAAACTAAGATTCTATCTTTATTTATTGAGTAAAAGTTGGTGCCCACAAACACGGATGCCATCAATTTCTTTCTATCTTTTGAGCGCAAAGCATTTGATTTATTCTTAATAAAAGAGATCATTCCTCGGCACCTCAGTGACGTACGTTTTTTCAATAACAGAAGAGAGGCGAATCAAAGCCTCTTCGCTTTCTCCCTTTATGATTAATACCAAACAAATCAAAGAATCAACAATTCTTCTATTTCCATAAATTCACGAATTCACTCTCTTTAATGATGACCAAGAAACCCTTTCATCTCGACTAAAACGCTTTATAAATTAAACTTTTCTAATTATTATGTGATTTTTCGAACAAAAGCTAAAAATAACATGACAACTATGTTAGTCTTTGATTTGGAAAAAGTTTTAGGAGGAATAAAAACAATGAAGAAAATTTTCCAAACACTATTAGTCCTAACCTCGTTAGCAACTTTGAGTGCTTGTGGCGCTGATTCACAAACAAGCAGCAGCTCAAGTACTGGTTCATCTGCTAATGAAGAAACAGATGCAACTTCTGCTGCATCTGGTCAAGAATACACAGACCCTAGCGAACTTGCAGACAGCTACGATGTCGTGATCGTCGGTGCAGGTGGCGCTGGAATGGCCGCTGCGATCCAAGCAAAAGAAGCTGGCGCAAACCCAGTTATTTTAGAAAAAATGCCAATTTCTGGTGGGAATACATTGAAATCTTCAGCAGGAATGAACGCTTCAGAAACCAAATTCCAAGAAGCAGAAGGCATCGAAGATTCAAACGATCTATTTTATGAAGAAACATTAGCTGGCGGTCACAACACCAATGATGAAGAATTGTTGCGCTACTTTGTGGATCATTCAGCAGAAGCGATCGATTGGTTAGATTCCATGGGTATCACTTTAGACAACTTAACAACGACTGGCGGGATGAGTGAAAAAAGAACGCACCGTCCATCGGATGGTTCTGCTGTTGGGGAATACTTAGTTGATGGCTTGATGCGCAACATCCATGAATTGGAAATCCCAATTTTTGTGAATGCCGATGTCAAAGAAATCAATGAAGAAGATGGTCAAGTCAACGGGGTGACCGTTGAAGTAGAAGGAACCGAACAAACCATTGATGCCAAAGCAGTTGTCGTTACAACAGGCGGTTTCGGTGCCAATTTCGACATGATCACCGAATACAAACCAGAATTGGCAGACTACGTGACAACGAACCAAGAGGGTTCGACTGGTGATGGGATCAAAATGATCGAAGCATTAGGTGGACAAACGGTTGATTTAGAGCAAATCCAAATCCACCCAACAGTGGATCAGTCTAAATCACTGTTGATCACTGAAGCTGTCCGTGGAGAAGGCGCGATCTTGGTCAATCAAGAAGGCGAACGGTTCTTCAATGAAATGGAAACACGAGACAAAGTCTCTGAAGCGATCATTGCCCTACCTGAAAAATCAGCAACGTTAGTTTTTGATGCAGGTGTCAAAGAACGCGTGACAGCCATTGATTTTTACGAGCAACAAGGGTTAGTCAAATCCGCTGACACGATCGAAGAATTAGCAAAAGAATTGGACATGCCTGAAGCAGCGCTTGCTGAAACGATCGCTACCTGGAACAGCAGTGTAGCTGCTGGTGAAGACGAAGCCTTTGGACGCAGCACAGCAATGGACAACGATTTGTCAACAGGACCTTACTATGCTATTGCCATCGCTCCTGGTATCCACCACACGATGGGCGGCGTGAAGATCAACACCAACACAGAAGTGATCGCTACGGATAACGAGATCATTCCAGGTCTTTTTGCAGCTGGTGAAGTAACTGGTGGGTTGCATGGTGAAAACCGAATTGGCGGTAATGCCGTTGCCGATATCATCATCTTCGGACGCCAAGCAGGAACAAAAGCTGCCGAATTTGCGCAAGAAAATTAAACTATAACCGCGAAAAGACCGCCCAGATATCTTTCTGAGCGGTCTTTCTTAGTTGATCACATCTCTTTCGCCACAGCATACACAAGATGCGGCATGTCCACTTGCCGATAGTGTTTGACAAAGCGATCCACCAGCTTCATTCCATTGCGCAATGCCACATTTATGGAGGCTTGATTGGTCTCACGAATGATCGAATAAACAATGGCGGCATTCAGCGTTGCAAACGCATAGTCTTTACAGGCCTGGGCGGCTTCTGTGGCAAACCCATGATGCCAGAAGTTCTTTTGAAACAAGTACCCAATTTCTAAAACGGCTTCTCCCTTGACGTCTTGCCATGTCAACCCGCATTGACCGATCGCTTGCCCGGATGCTTTCTCAATCACTAGCCACAAGCCAATGTGATCGTTTTGATAGCGTTGCAGCTGTTTGTCGATCCAACCAGTGACTTCTTGTTCACTGAAGGGTCCTTCATAGGCAATCATGACTTCTGGATCTTGCAAAATCTTTTCAATCGCTGGTCGATCGTCATAACTCATTTCTCGCAGGACTAATCGCTTAGTTTCAATTAGTGGTTCCATGGTGGTTGCGCCCCTTCCTATTCCATTCGGTTTCTTTTCAAAAAATACCAACTTGCTGCCCATGCGGTGATGGGTAAAATAATCACCGCTGCCAGACCCGTGATCAAACAAACGACCAATTCTGAGACGAACGCCTTCGAATTGATCATTGCACCAAAGGAGATCGACAAATCTTGAAACCACGCAATCAACGCCAGATTACTTCCCATAAAGGCAAACAATAAGGTATTGATCGTTGAAGACAATACGTCTGATACCACGGTCATACTACTTTTACTTAATGCCTTGATCGAGACTTGCGGGTTTGCTTGAAAAAGTTCATAGGTCGCAGTGCTGATCGCCATACTCCCATCTGCCACCGCCCCCGAAAAACTCATCAAAATGATCGCAGTCATCAATGTCTTAAAATCGATGGCTACATCAAAGGAATACATCGCCAACTCATCCAGTTCCTCTGCCGAAAACCCATGCAGATTCATTGCAGCGAGCACAAGCGGAAATAGTAGTAGAAAAAGCCCTAGAAAGACCAACACACAGACAAAGGCAATTTTGGTTTTCTGATTGACGCCGTTCACGAAAAACAAGGTGATCGCCGCCACGGCTAAAAAGGCAACACAAGCCGCTGGTAAGATTGGTGTCCCTCGGTCAATCAGGACCAGCAGCGCTAGAAAGACAGCCACATTCATAAACAGACCAGTGACTTGAAACAGCCCTTCGATCCGAAAAACAGCAAAGGTCAGCAAGAGAAAAAGCAAGATCAACACAAACAAAACATTCATTTTGCTTTCCTCCTTTGTAGTTCAAAGCAAAGGAGCGTCAACGGTACCGATAAAACTAGCGCAAAGCCGCCGCATAATGTACGCACTATTTCTAAAGAAAGATGCATCGGCAATGCTTGCGACAGCAGCCAGCCATTTGCTAGGTAAAACAATAGCGCTGGCATACTCCCACTTAAATAAGCAAACAACAAGACATTGATCATCGAAGAAGTCGTATCTTGCGCGATGGACCGACCGATCGCTAATCGCTCCTTGCGGCTAGTCTGGGGATTGATGCGCTGGATCTCATCTAGACTGGCAATCAGCATGACAATATTGTCCATGCTGGCACCAATCGCGCCAATCAGCAGACTCCCTAGATAGACACTGCGATACGGACGGGTCAGAAACGACATTTCTTCATAGCGCAACCCATGATCTTGCAAAAGATCCATGGCGAACCGACAGAGAAAAAACGCCAAGAGGACGCTGGCTAACGAGGCAATGATTTTGCGGCTGTCGATCGTACGAAAGCCATAGGAAATCCCCATCGTCAAAACCAATGAGACGATCGTAAAAACGATCATCAAAAAGACCAATGAAAAGGAGCTGTTGCCTTTGTGAAACCAAAGAAAAAGGAGCAGCAAGCCAGTATTCACAAAGATACTAAGTAAAGCCCGCAAGCCCTTTTTGCCACCAATTGCGACTACTGCCATCAAAAATAAGGCAAGGAAGAAAAAGAGATACCCATCCCGTTTTTGTGCTTGTACCTGCCAGCCATCCCCTTCTTTTTGCAAAAGCAGTTGTTGTCCGGTCTGATACATGGGATGAATCGCACCGTTGGGGGTGTATTGCGTAGTGACTGTCCGTAGTACCCCAGCTTCTTCTCCGTTACGAACGATCCCTTGGATCTGCTGCTGGTCGGCGGTGGCTTGAACCGTTTGTACTTCTATAATCGGTTGTGTATAAAAGCGGCTACTTTGGGTTTGGATCAGCCAGCTTAAGACCAGCACGCTAACAAAGGCCGCTAGATAATAATACTTTTTCAAGACCGTCTCCTTTCATTTTCAGCAAAAAAAGACTTAGACAAACCACCAGTCCTACGACCGATCACCTTGTGAAGCTGGATGACTGGTCGAAATGGTTACTGTGTCGGCGAGACTAACTGCTTTGCTAGTCGCCTGTTTTGTCAAAGTCCTTTTACTTGCTCGTTTTGCTTACACGACATTTTGCGGTGTACCTGCTTTAAAGCCGCTTAAGTTCGCCACAGCGATCCCCATCAAACGACGTCGCGTTTCGACGGGTGCCCAAGCGATATGCGGTGTCAAATAGCAATTTGGCGCCTGTAATAAGGGATTGTCAGCTGCGATCGGTTCTTTTGAAACGACATCTGCCGCCAAGGCTGCGATCTGCCCTGTTTGCAGTGCTTCAGCAACTGCCGCTTCATCGATCAAGCCGCCACGGGCGGTATTGATCAGGATCGCAGAAGATTTCATTTGTGCCAATGCTGTGCGATCGATCATTTTTTCTGTCTCAGGAAACTGCGGAACATGAAGGCTGATGATATCTGCTTCTTGATACAATTCCGCCAGCGAAACTTGTTTTGCCCAATCTGCTTGTGCTGGTTTTGGTCGATGATTAAAGTAGATCACCTTCAACTGAAACGCATGAGCGATCGTGGCAACTGCTTGAGCAATCGCACCATATCCAATCAGCCCAATCGTTTTGCCTGCCAATTCCATCAATGGTGTCTGCCAATAAGAAAAATCTTTGCTGGTTTGCCAGTCGCCCTGATGCACGGAACGATTATGGTGTCCCACTTGATTCGTCACTTCCAGCAGCAAAGCAAAGGTCGCTTGTGCCACTGCATTGGTACTGTAGCTAGGAATATTGGTCACGGTGATTCCCTGTTCCTTCGCTGCTGCCAAATCAACGACATTGTATCCAGTTGCCAAGACCCCAATGTAGGTCAATTGCGGACATGCTTTGAGCACATCTGCGGTGATCGGTGTTTTATTTGTCAAAATTGCTTCGGCATCGCCGATTCGCTCAATAATTTCTTGTTTATCTGTATACGAGGTACGATCATACACCGTCACCTCTCCTAATTCTTCAAACCCTTGCCAAGACAAATCTCCTGGATTCAACGCATAGCCATCAAGTACAACGATCTTCATTCTTTCGCTCCTCTCGCTTTTCCTTTTGCTTTTCCATAAAAAACGGGAATTCCTAGTAACGTCACGCCAATTCCCACGACTGCTAACCACGTGTCAGTGATCAAGGTCATGATCAAGATAAAACAGCCACCTAAGATCGCAATCAAGGGAATGATTGGATAGAAGGGAACTTTATACGGACGCTTCATCTGCGGTTCTGTTTTTCGCAAACGAAAAACTCCTACAAATAATAATACACTAAAGAACCACATAACAAAAACCAGCATATCGGTCAAGAGATCAAAGGTGCCTAAAAGCATCATGATACACGCGATCCCTAATTGTAAAAAAGCCGCCGCATAGGGTGCATTGGTGGTTTTACTTAAAGTGGCAAAGGTCTTGCTGAAAGGAATCTCATCTTCCAACGCCATGGCATATGGGACCCGCAAGCCAGTCATTGTATAGCCGTTCAATGCGCCATACACAGAGATCAGGATACCGATCGTGACCAGTTTTCCGCCAAAGCTGCCAAACAAGGCCATCGCAGTTTCTGAAGCACTGTTCAAATTACCAGCGATTTGATCGATCGGCAATGTTTTTAAAAAGGCAACATTGATCAACACATACACCAAGGTAACAAAACTCAACCCAAAGATGATGGCTTTTGGTAAATCTTTTTCGGGTCGCTTCATTTCCCCAGCGACATTACCGACTCCCATCCAGCCGTCATAAGCAAAAAGGGTTGCTAAGAGGGCACTACTGATGCCAGCTGCAAGCGATCCTTGAGTATTGGAAGAAAAATCCACCAATGAGACCGATACTTGCCCTGGTGTCAACAGGCCCGCCACGATGATCACCGCAATCGGGATCAGCTTGACTGCTAACGTGACGGACTGGACTTGAGCAGCGGCTTTTGTTCCCAAAAGATTGATCAAGGTCACACTCGTTCCGGTCAAAATCGATAAAGGAAGCAAATAATTGCTGGGTAGATGAAATAAGTTCAAACACTGGGTCGCAAAAATAATACTTAAAGCCGCCACGTTTGCTGGAAAGTAAATGATACTTTGTGCCCAGCCTAATAAAAAGGAGGGTAATTTCCCATAAATTCTTTCAATATATCGAATGGGTCCGCCAGTCTCAGGAATCGCCGTCGCTAACTCCGCCACCGTCAAACCGCCGCAAATCGTTAGAAAGCCGGCAAGCAGCCAGACCAACAATGTCAAACCGGTGGATTGGGTCTGCTGGACCACAGCCGCTGCTTTGAAAAACACGCCGGCGCCGATCACCGTTCCCATTACTGTCGATAATGCCCCAAAAAAACTGATTTCTTTTTTCAATTGACTTTTCACAACATCACTTCCTTTTTAAATGAATAAGTCAAAGTATAGCGGATAGAAACTATCTTGACTAGAGGAATTTCAGAAAACAAAAAGCAAATACCATGAAAAGACGGCATTTGCTCCAAAATTTTTTTATTCTTTTGTGGATTCTTGAAAAACCAGCAACGGAAGCTGTCGTTTTTTGTGCATTTGTTGAACCAAATAAATTCCTGCCAGCAAGATGATCGGGAAAACGATCGCCCCTAAAATCCCGACCTGCAGCTGTTGTCCCGTCCATTCGACGATACTGCCGACGACAGCGGGTCCGATTGAACATCCTAGATCTCCCGCTAATGCCAAATAAGCAAATAGCGCCGTCCCGCCGTTGCGAATGTATTGCGCAGAAAGACTAAAGACCCCTGGCCACATGATCCCTACGGCAAAACCGCTTAAGCCGCAGCCAAGGAACCCGATCAATGGCAATGAAGCAAAACCGATCATCATATACGCCAGTAGGCAAAGCAAAACACTCAAAAACATAAAGCGTTTCAAATCGATGCGTTCCCCGAACTTGCCGTAAAGCAAGCGGGAGATCCCCATCATCAAGGCAAAAACCATTGGCCCTGCTAAATCGCCTAGCGTCTTACTAACGCCTAAGCCCTGTTCGGCAAAGGTCGATGCCCATTGGCTGACTGCTTGTTCGCTGGCTCCAGCACAGACCATCATCACCAGAAACAGCCAAAAGTTTTTCAAGGAAAAGAGCTGCCGAGTGGTCAACCCTCGTTCTCCTTCGGCAACGATTGGCGCCAACGGGACTTTGGTAAAGAAAAACAAATTGACCAACGGGATCAGCGCCCAGATGATCGCCAAAATCGGCCACTGTTGAATACCGAACACCATGAAGAACGCAGTTGAGAACAAAACGACCCCCACGTACCCCCAGCAATAAAACGAGTGCAGCATGCTCATCGTTTTTTCCTTATGTTCCGTTGGACAGGCTTCAACGATGGGACTGACTAAGACTTCCAGCAAGCCACCGCCAATGGCATACAACAAAACCGCTGCTAACAATCCGCTAAACGGGGTCGGAAACCATAAGGGAAAAACGGCTAGACCAATCAAGCCGATCGCTGCAAAAAAATGCGCGGCTACGATCGACACTCGATAGCCGATGCGGTCTACAAAAAAGATTGCTGCAAAATCGACGGCTAACTGGGTCAAAAAGTTAAAACTAACCAGCAAAGTAATCTGGCTGATCGGTAGCTGGTATTGGCTTTGAAAGGTCAAAAATAATAAGGGGGCAAAATTATTGATGACGGCTTGAACGATGTACCCTACAAAGCAAGCCGCAATCGTCGAACGATAACTTTTCATTTTCACTTCTCCTTTACTCGTCTTATCAGTATACCAAGTCCAATAAGACAGTAACCATGGAGAAAACACTTTTTTTACCCAGAGAATCTTAAGGAAATCAGGATTTTTCTTCCCTCAGATAATTCCCTTAAATGGAAGCAGCAAAAAAGCTGTCCTCACAGACAGCTTTTTCCGACTTATTCTCAAGGCTAGGCGTTTTTCTTCCGAGCAGCGATGGTTTTCATGGTGGCTTCAAAGATTGGGCCAATAAAGACGATACACAAGAGAGTACCTAACCCAACACTGGCGCCTAGCGCAAAACCGATCAAGACCATGGCTGCATCCAAGCCGATACGGATCGTTTTTTGCGTCAATTTGCTTCGTTTGTAGATCAAGGCAGTCAAGGCTTCTAACGCCGCTGATCCTTTGTTGGAAGAAACGTAGATACCAGCGCCGATCCCAAATAAGATCGGTGCAGCGAAAATAGCGATCCAAGGATAAAAAGGCAAATGAATCGATACTTTGTCCATCACTGGTTCAAAGATCCCAATCAACAGGCCTAAGCCAATCCCATTGATAAAACTGCCAATGCCTAATTCAGCACGATCAAAGACTGCAACGATCAACAAAACAATAATATTAAAACACAAACTGGCAATCCAAAAAGGGACATCGACGAAATTCAAAATTCCTAGTAAAAACGTACTGATCGTATCATAACCTTGATGGGCGGTGATCAATAAGGAAATGGCCAACGCAATCAGCCCGGTACCTATCAAAACTTGTGCAAATTTTTTGGTTTCTTTCACAACATCACGCTCTCTTCTTTATTTTTCCTCTCTTAGTTTACCGTGAAAGCGTCACAATTACTATCATTTAATCACAAAAACCAGATTTTTTTTGAAGAAATCTAAATTCAATCAAGGGATTCATAATGCTGTTCATAGGTATCGCGAAACTCTTTGGGGGTCAGACCATTCAATTTCTTAAACATTTTGGAAAAATAGTTGGTATTGTTGTAACCAATACGATCGCCGATCTCACTGATCGTGGCTTTCGAATGAAGCAGCAGCTGCTGGGCTTGCTTGATCCGCACCAGATTGACGTACTGATTAAAACTCATTTCCGTTTCTTTCTTAAAGAGCTGCCCCAAATAAACGACACTGACATGCAGTTCTTCCGCCGCTGATTTGACCGTCAAATCATGGGTATAGCCTTCTTCGATCAGTTGGATCGTCTTTTGAACGATCTCCGAATAGCGTTTTTGCGGTGGCTGCGATTTCGCCAGCTCCAGCACATCATCAAAGAGCTGCCGCAAATCTGCCAGTGTATTAGACTCACGAATCCGTGCCAAAATCTGTTCATGGTTTTCGTGGGAAAGTACTGGTAGCTGCCGATAAATATCATTGAACAACAAGAACGAAACATAGCGAACATGCTCAGGGTCTGCTTGGGTTTGTTCCAAAATAGCGAACATTTTATCCAGCTCATTTTGGATCGTTTTGACATCCCCAATGGTCAGTGCTTTGTTAAAAGACAGAAACGGGAGTTCTTCGTTTCGCTCTAAAATATCCACGTGGATCGTCTGTTCTTGTAAGAACAGATCTGGGTAGAAGGCTTGCAGTGACTGAACCTGCTTGATTTTTTCATAGGCTTTATACAAATTCTCCCACTCGTTGATGGTCTCGCTCATAATCAACTGCCAGTCAGTACTATTGAGCTGCTGTGCCAGTGCTTTTAGGTCAGCGTTGATTTGCTGCCTTGGTCCAGCAGCAGTAATGATCACTTGGTTTTCATCTAATCGCCCTGGTAAGATCAATGGCTGATCGTGTTGCTGAAAAAACGTCGTGATTTTTTGTAAGATCTCAGCAGTCCCATTGAACTGCAAAACGGTAAAGGGTGCTGCTAGTGGCACCCGCTGTTGCGCCAGCAAATGGAGGTACTCGCTTTCGTTCAATTCATCATTCAACCAAAGCAGCAGGCTTGACTCTTGATACAGTTCTTTTTCTGCCAACAGTTTTTGCTGCTCCTCTAACTCAGCTGCAATTGCTTGTACACTGCTGCGTAGTTCTTCTTTGTTAACAGGTTTGACGAGATAATTACGCACACCTAACGCCATGCCTTGTTTGACAAAGGCAAACTCCTGATAGCCTGATAGAATGATCGAGAAAAATCGATTCCCAAACGCTTGTGCTTGGCGGATCATATCGATGCCATTCATTTCTGGCATCCGAATATCCGTGATCAGCAAATCAACGGAGTGCTCTTGCAAGTACTCGAGAGCTTCACTAGCACTTTTCGCTGTATGCACCACCTCAAAGCCCAGTTCTTGCCAAGGCAAGATCATTTGCAGCCCCTGCAAGATCATGTATTCATCATCAACGAACATTGCTTTATACATCTGTCTCATGCCCCCTTTGCAAACGTTTCTCATCTAAGCGGATCTTGACCGTAAACCCAGCACCCGCCTGAGATACAACGTCCATTTGATAGGCGCTGTTGAACATGCCCCGCAACCGTTCGTGAACATTTTTGATCCCGATCGAGGTTTGGGCTCCGATCTCCTGATTTTGCAGTTCTTCTTGGATCATCGCCAACTGCTGTGCATCTGCGCCTTTGCCGTTGTCTTTGACCTCGATCACGATCTGATCGTCTTCTTTATAAGCCTTGATACTGATGGCATTATCATTGCGCTGATAATCGATGCCGTGAACAAAATAGTTTTCGACAAGCGGCTGCAGCGTGAACTTCGGCAATTCCAACTGTTCTAATGCCGAATCGATGGTTACATGATAGGCGATCTTATCTGGGTAGCGCATCTGAAACAAGTAGACATATTTTTCACAAAAATCGATTTCTTCTTTTAAGGTCTTCGTCTTTTCTTGCGTCGTATTGTTCCGTAGCAGTGCCGAAAAGGCATAGACGACATCCGCCAGCTCTTCTTGGTTGCGACTCAAGGCATACATTCGAATGTATTCTAACGTGTTATACAGAAAATGCGGATTGATCTGTGCTTGCAGCGCCCGCATATCGGCGTCTCGCTGCTTGATCTCTAACGTGTAGATGTCTTTGATATACTCGTTGATACTGTAAGTCATTTGATTGATGGCTTCTGCGATTTCTTTCAGCTCTTGTTGGACATTGGCGGTATCGATCCGCTTATCAAAATTCCCTTGACTGACTTCTTTCGTCGCATAGACGATCTGCTGTACTTGCGAGGTATAGCGCTTGAAGGTCCGATGGAGCACCCATAGGACTAATAAGAGAATCCCAATCCCAAAGCTAAAGATCCAAATGGCGCTAGAAAAAATATCCCGCCAGATCACACCTTTTGACAACAAGATCAGTGACAACTCTCCGCTGACGGTCGTTTGTTTTTTGATATAAAAGTCTTTCGACAGAGTGTCGTGAATAGTTCCATGAGCCACCGCCTGATCAATTTTCGCTAAGGTCTGCTTGCTAAGGTTCGCGGCATCCTTGTATAGCCGCTGACCATTGGAGGTATACAAAAAACTGTTAATACCATGCGCTTGGTTGTCTTCTTGTCGATTGGCTAAGACATCGTCTGAGTGAAAAATCACGTAGACTTGCCCTAACGGTTGCGCATAATTACTTGGTTGGGCGATCGAACGAACAAAAAACAGACGATTTTTCAAATCGATCTGCTTGCCGCTGCGTTTTTCTCCATAAGGGGTATCTGGGGTTGCCACTAGTGTCTCATTGCTTTCATCCAGTTGAATAATGATCTCTTCGATACTAGGATGATTACGGATCAAGCGATAGAGGATGTTTGGCAAATACACACTTTGTCCCGTCTGGCGAAAAATATCATTACTATAGGAAAAATAGTCTGGCAATGAAAGCTGTAAATAATTGCGCAGCGATTCAAAAGCAGTATCCGAACTGGTAAATTCGCCTAATACCGCTGAGACGACCGCGTTTTGATCCTGCACGTATGCATCCAGCTGCATACTGGTTGCTTCCACGAGGCGTTCGCTGCTATTGAAGCGGTCTGCCCCAGTATATGCCGTCAGAACCAGCATGATAATAATCGAGATGATCACCAAAAGGACGCTATACAACTGCATCAACTGATTGATCAAAAAGTCATGTTTAAACAAACGAAAGCGCTGCTTAGTCATGTGCCAAGTCCCGATCAATGACGGTTTTTTCCTGACTGATCGCCACGTGGCACCACAAAATCAATAGACTGAAGGTTCCAAAGAGCAAGAGCCCTTTCATCATCCAAGTAAAAGCGAAAATACTGGCAATCCCCACGAACAATTTTAGAAAGGTCGCCATATGAAGAAACAGACACACGAAGGACAATTTCAGGTTATTCCACAAGGAAATCTCATAGGATGTGTCAAAAACCACACTTAGTAAGTACAGTAAGATACTCAATCCGCTGACGACAACTAAAACAAAAGAGATCATCAGCCAAATCAAGCCTTGGATCTGGGTAGCTAAATACAAGTTATACACTAAGAAACCTGTCAGTAGGAAGAAAAGATAAAACTGTTTATTGGCTTTGACAAAGACGCTGCGCCAAATGCGCCATGCACTGCGAAAGCTTTGATGCTCATAATTTAAACCGTCTTCATGGATCAAGGTACTAATAGTATGAAACGCTGGACCGATCCCTAAGATTCCGCCACCTGCCAATGTCAATACGACGAAAAACAAATTCAACTTCACGATCGCCCAAATCAAGCGAAAGCCCTTGACCAACCCACTATTTGCTGTTTCTTCCATTTAAAATTCCTCCCTTATTTGTTCCCTATCGAAAATGTAGCATGATTTTAGCTTCCTACTCAAGCTACCTGAGAATCTTTTAATGCTATGTACGTTTTAGAGGCACTATGCTTGCTGCTTGAAGGTTAAAAAACAAAAGTAACGTTATTTTTTCATCAAAGATTTCGCTACTTACTTTAAAGAAAAAGCAGCCAGAAGCTAGACGTGGGAACCATTGGTCCTGATGCGTTTAGCCTCCGGCTTACTTGATCTATTGATTGGTGAGCGGCGCCTGTTGCTTATTCTTGGCTTGCACGATACTCATCAAATTGTTTTTGCATTTCATCGCGGACCTTCTCCCAGCCAGCGGTTTTTAATTCTTCGTTTAGTTTCGGAACATTTTCTTCTGGATCGATCGTTCCCGTTGCTAAACTTGCTTTGTAACGGTTCATGACATTGGCGATATTCGTGATTTCTGTTTTCACATTATCAGTCTTGAAGTTGAACCCTAAGATTGGAGATGCTTCAGCGTTAGCAATATTTTCATCACGCTCTTTGATCATATCGTCTGTGATGGATTCTTGTGTATAAAGGATCATGTTGTTCCCAGTGTTCCAAGCAGCCATCCGGGTATTTGGCAAGTAGCCATCAAGGAGACGGATTTTGTTGTCTTCGCCCTCGATTTTTTCCCATGCTTCGCCTTCGACACCCCAAACCAATCCATTCAACAATTCAGGATCGCTGTTCAACAAGCCCAACACTTCCACTGCTTTTTCTTTGTTTTTCGAAACATTCGCTACGACAAAGTTTGCCATTTGCGCTTGGCCTGTTGATTTTAATTGTTTCGTGATTGGACGTGAAACCAATTCATGACCTGCGGCATTGCTTAAGATCGTATCGCCGTAATCCATTGGTCCTTGGGTTTCTTCACGCATGAACCATGTGTTGCCTTCTAATGGGTAACCAGTCGTATTAGTGGCTGCATCAGTTGGGATCAAGCCTTCGTTGTACCATTTGTGCATCAATTTCAAGTTTTCCATTTGTTCATCATCTTCGTATTGATTGATGATCTTCGTTGTATCGCCGTCCAATTTAACAGCAAATGGGTAATCTTTCCCGATCACATAATCATAGTTTCCAGAAACATTAAAGGTTTGTCCGATCGCAAACGGTGCGATGTTTGGTTCTTCTTCTTTAAACTTCTTCAACACGTCTTCGGCATCTGCATAAGATTCGATCCCGCTAATATCCAAATCATATTTATCTAAATACTCTTTATTGAAGGTCAAGACTTGTTGGGCATAAATATTGCCGTTGACTGGAAAGGCATATAATTTTCCGTCGATCGTATTGCCTTTGATATAAGATTCGTCTAATTGATCATACGCTTCTTTGGCATATTTTGGTGCTAACTCCGTCAAATCTGCATACGCGCCTTTTTGCGCATTCGCAACATAGTTTGAGGCAAAGGAAATATCGTAGTTTTCACCCGATGAAATGATGGTACTCATTTTTTGATCCCAATCACCCCAGCCGATATACTGCAGATCGATGCGAGCGTTGGTTTTTTCTTCAATGCGTTTATTGGCGATCTCCATTAATTGATCAAAGTTTTCTGGCTTGTCCCCGACTTGATACATCAATAAAGTCGTTACGCCGTCTGCATTGTTTTCTGAATCGGATGTTGCGCCGTTCGACCCACAGGCAGCCATTCCCAAAGTTGCCGCTGCGGCCATCCCAGCAAAAGCTGTTTTTTTCCACAAATTCATTTTTGTTTCCTCCCTATACTTATTTGATTATTCTTTGACGCCACCAATTGTCAGACCACCGACAAAATACCGTTGGAAGAATGGATAGGTGATCGCAATCGGTAAGGTTGCAACAACAACGATTGCCATGCGAGCAGTTTCGCTTGGCAAAGCGGCCAAACCGCCTTGGATCTGGGCAGCCATACCAGAGCTTTTGGCTAGATAGTCCAAGTTGCTTTGAATCCGCATCAAAAGTGCTTGTAAGGGCACTAAAGAGTCTTTTTGAATATACAACAATGCATTGAACCAGTCATTCCAATAGCCAAGAGCTGCAAATAGACTGATCGTTGCGATCCCTGGAACGGCTAACGGCAACACGATGGACAGAAAAATCTTCATTTCGCTGGCACCGTCGATGCGCGCAGATTCTATAATACTATCTGGTACCGTCTTTTTAAAGAAGGTCCGCATAACAAGGATATTAAAAGGCCCTAAGGCAAGGGGTAAAATCAACGCCCAAATCGTGTCTTTCAATTGGATCAAGTTGACCATCACTAAGTAGTTGGCAACCATCCCTGGCGCAAACAACATGGTGATCAAAGCGAAGATCGTAAAGAAACGACGGAATGGAAAATTTGAGCGAGAGATGACATAGGCATATAGCGAAGTCATCGTTGCATTGACGAAGGTACCAAAAACAGTGATAAAAATAGATACGCCAAATGCTTGGAAAATTTTGCTGCTCATTTGTCCACTAAACAGGTAGGTATACGCTGCGAACGAAAATTCTTGTGGCCAAAAGCGATAGCCGTTTTCTGCCAAAGAGGTTTCACTGGTCAATGAGATCGCGATCACAAAGAGAAACGGCAAGACACAGGAAATCGCGAACAGACCGATCACGATATTAAAAATCAGGTTGACCGTTGGGTTAAAGGAGCGGATCTCGACTTTCGTTACTTTTTTCTTCATTTATCCATCCTCCTTAGAATAATGCTGAATCTGGTTCTAGTTTACGAACAACCAAATTCGCTGTTAGTAATAGTAATGCCCCAACCACTGATTGATAAAGGCCGGCAGCTGCGGTCATCCCGAAGTCGCCTGTGGCAGTCAGTCCATTATAAATGTACGTATCTAAAACGGAGGTGACTTGGTACAACGCCCCAGAGTTTCGTGGGACTTGATAGAAAAGTCCGAAGTCGGCACGGAAGATCCCACCGATGTTCAAAATCAACAAAACAGAAATCATTGGAATCAGCTGTGGCAACGTCACATTTTTGATCTGCTGCCATTTGCTGGCGCCATCGACCATCGCGGCTTCGTAATACGTCTGATCGATCCCGACCACTGACGCATAATAGATGATGCTGTTGTAGCCTAAGCTCTTCCAGACATTCATAAAGACGAAAATAAACGGCCACCATTTCGGATCAGCATACCAGTTGATTCCTTCACCGCCCATACCCGTGATCCATTGGTTGATGATCCCTTTGTCTGGACTCAAAAAGGCATAGACAAAGTACGAAATAACCACCCAAGAAAGGAAGTACGGCAACAGGGACATCGTGTGATACACTTTTACCAAGCGCTTATTGCGCAGCTCACTCATAATAATGGCAAAGGCAATCGCAAAGAATAGGTTGAATGCTAAAAATACGATATTGTAGAGTAGGGTATTTCTAGTGATCAGCCAAGCATCATTGGATGCAAATAAAAATTTAAAGTTATCAAAGCCGACCCATGGGCTTTGTTTCAAACTGGCAAAAAAGCCGTCTGGTGAAATGTGGAAATCTTTGAACGCCACCACATTTGCGAATACAGGTATATAGAAAAAAAAGATAAACCAGACAACACCTGGCAAAGCCATCAATATCAATGCTTTGTATTGCCAGACATTCCTCCAAAACCCCTTTTTCTTCACATCTCATCATCTCCTTCATGCTACTAGAATAACGCTTTCATCCCTAAAAAATAAGGAACAAACTAAAGATAAAATGAAACAAATTAAAGGTCTTTGTTTATATTTTGTTTTTATTCTCTAAAAACCTGAAAAACGTCCTACCTTTTGCAAGATAGGACGCTTCATTGATTTGTTTTTTATGAATGATCAGTCGACAAAACCGTTTTGTAGAATCACTTCGTGGAACCACTCACCAGACTTTTTGATGGTCCGTTTTTGGGTAGCCAAATCGACAGCAATAAACCCGTAACGATTTTTGAATTCATTCAGCCAAGACCAATTGTCCATGCAGGTCCACATGTGATACCCGCGGCACTGGCTGCCTTCTTGGATCGCTTGGTGAACATACCGCAAATGATCTTTGATAAAGGTGATGCGGTACTCATCTTGGATCTGACCGCTGGCATCGATAAAGCGTGTTTCATCTTCGACCCCCATGCCGTTTTCTGAAATATAACAGGGGATATTGCCGTAGTTGTCTCGTAGGTTGATCAAGGTATCATAGATGCCTCGTTCATAGATCTCCCAGCCTCGATGGGGATTGATTTTCTTTTCTGGCCAATCATACACATCGAAGTAATCTTCTGGCATTGGTGTGTCCGCTGTTTTGGCAGAACGCTTTTGCTGCACCCGCCGTGGCTGATAATAGTTGACCCCCAAGAGATCGACCGTGTTTTCTTTAATGATCTGCAAATCTTCTGCCCTGGTTTCTGGCATGATCGCCAACTCGTTTAAGACAGCGATCAATTCTACAGGAAAGGTGCCTTTGACCGCTGGATCTAAGAAGGATCGGTTAAAAAAGGCATCTGCCAGTTGCGCCGCTTGGACATCTTTTTCATCGTTCGGATCTTTCGGATAAGTCGGTGTCAAATTCAAGATGATGCCGATTTCGCCTGATTGCTGAGATTGACGGAAGCGTTGGATCGCTAAGGAGCTGGCGAGTGCTTCATGGTAGCCGACTTGCACCGCATGTGCCAAGTTGATTTCTGCTGGGTAATGCTGTTGATACAAATACCCCATCTCCACTGGCACGATCGGTTCATTTTGCGTGAACCAATGACGGACTTGATCACCGAACAACTCAAAACACAAAGCAGCATAATCTGCAAATGCTGTGACAGTCTCGCGATTGAGCCAGCCGCCTTCTTTTTGCAGTGCCATCGGCATATCAAAATGATACAAATTGATGAAGGGTTCGATACCATTTTCGATCAAAGTGGCGAAGTACTCGCGATAAAACGCCACCGCTTGTTGATTGACCGCTCCTCTTCCTTCTGGCAGCAAGCGACTCCACTGGATCGAGGTTCGAAAAGAATTAAAGCCGATCTCTTTCATCAACGCCACATCTTCTGGGTAACGCTGCAGCAGCTGGACGGTATCTTTTGGTCCCCGTTTTTGATAAAAACGTTCTGGCTCCGTTGCGTACCAATAGTCCCAAATCGAATCGCCTTTGCCATCATCGGCCGTTCGTCCTTCAGTTTGCGGACCGCTGGCAGCGGCTCCCCACCAAAAATCTTTAGGAAAATGCAGGTTAGTCATGGGCAGTCACCTGCTCTTTGCCTAACAAGAGACAGCCGATAATCCCGCTTTTGTTCGGCAAGCCCCAAGTGACGATGTAGTCTTCCACTGGTGGTGTCTCCATATAGCCTGCCATTTGTTTTTGGAAGGCTTGTTGGATTTGAGCGAGTAGATGCGGCTGATTCATGACCCCACCGCCTAAAATGATTTTCTCAGGTGCTAAGGTCAACGTGATATTGACCAGCGCTTGCCCTAGATAAAAGGCCTGCAACCCCCAAATCTCGTGCGCTTGCGGCAAGTCTTGTCCTTTGATCCCCGTACGTCCTTCTAAAGAAGGCCCTGCGGCTAATCCTTCCAGACAGTCGCCGTGATACGGGCAGGTGCCAGCATACGTATCTTCACTGTGGCGTTTGACATAGGTATGACCGATTTCTGGATGACCGATCCCCTCGAAAATCTTTCCTTCACGAACGACTCCTGCGCCAATGCCGGTTCCTACTGTCAAATAGACACAACTGTCTTTGCCTTGCGCCGCTCCTTGGCGTAATTCCCCATAAGCGGCAGCATTGACATCTGTTGTCCAAGCAAATGCTGTCTCTGGGTAGCGCTTCTTCAATGCACCGAGAAAATCGAACTGCTGCCAGCCCTGTTTCGGCGTCGCTAGTATGTGGCCATAGGTCGCTTGGGTTGGATCGATCCCGATCGGACCAAAGGAACCGACCCCTAATGACACGAGATCGTAGGGATCGAAAAAGGCAAAGATCGCCGCTAAGGTTTCCTCTGGTGTTGTCGTTGGGATCGACTCTTGGGCGATGATCGTCAGCTGGTCATCGGCAACGGCACAAATCATTTTTGTGCCGCCGGCTTCAATTCCTCCATAAACCATCATTACTCACTCCTTTACTCCAATGGTACGAATTTCATATGGGTGTAATTGCTCATTGACGGTCGATGCTTGTTCTTCCTCTAAAAGGTTCAACAGACAGAGCGTCGCCTGCTCTTTTTGCACGTGAAAGGCAGTGGCTTGATCCGCCAAATTATAGCCCCGCAAAACGATCTGCTGGTCTTGGCGATTGCGTTTTAAGGCGGTGATAGCTACCGTCGTTCCATGAGCTTCCATATATTGGTTGCTGCTGGCTAGCTTGCCTTGATGCTTGTCGGTCTGACTTGCCGTCCAAGGAACTTGGGCAGCTTGTGCTTGGCGATACGTTTCATAACGTTCTTCAGGAGCCCCATGACAGGCTACGCCGTATTCAAAGGTGTGGCTGCCTAAGCATTGCGCTTCTGGTGTTGGGAAGTAGCCCCAATCGCCTAGCTCTCCCGTACAGCGCAACAAGGTCAAGCAGATCTGATCCTTCACGATTTCATATTCGTTCAAACCAAAATTAGAAACCGTCATGCCGCTAGTTTCATCATGCAAGTTGACAAAGGCGTGCTGATGCTGCGGATTTGTTGGGTTTTCCCAATGACTGGAAACCTGATTCGGCCGTTTTACGACTTCATAAATGCTGTCAGCTTCATGGAAATCCGTGATGATCCCTGTTGGGAATAACACTCGCAGTCGGTGATCTTTGCTTTGGTTGTTGACGGTGGTTTTAAATGCCAGGCGGTTGCTGGTTCGTTCTAAACGGATCTCCGTCTCGATCTTGAAAGCAACCAATTCTTGACTCCGCTGTGCCTTACGGAAACGGAAATCGACGACAGCTTTTTGTTCTTCTAACAAACGGTCATCTGCTGAAACGGGAATCTGCAATTCTTGCGTCAGTCGCACGATCCCCACCAGTGGATCGTTTTGTTCGATCGTCACGTGATGCGGAAATTGTGTCGATAAGATTGCTTGATCCCCTTCTGGTTGTTTGAAGATGTACTCATTGGCGATATCCCCCACATCCTCGAAAACCAGTAAATTGCGATACGTTTTTTGGGTTGCTTTGTCTGTAATCGTCAAGCTGCCGTTTTCAGTAATGACGGCTTCCAAATGTGCGTTGGCAAGTTTGCGCCCTCCTTCTGAAACGATCGGGGCGCTCTCTAATGGCGTAGCGGCTTTTTCTACTAGGGCAAAGGTCTGCCATGAAAATTCTGGCAACTGGTTTGCTTCAACTTGGACCTTGACAAAGCGTTTCATGAAAGGAATCCGAAAAGCATCTTTAGGCAATTCATAGTCAAAAAGGACCTCTTCTTCACTGATGATCGCAGCAACAGGGTTCCCCTGTTCATCGATCACCGAATAAGAACCTTTTGGCTTCGCCAACAATTCGTGGTAAAGCTTGCTTGGCAATCCTTCACGGAATGTTTTACGCTCAAGTTCGATCACGACTTCCACTAAACCAGAACGGGTGCTGCCAGTGGTGTTGAAGACCACGAAGGGGCGACTCTCCTCAGGAAACTGGCTCGTGTCGATGGCGGCTACTAAATTGCGTAACGCTTCATCTGCCACGAACTTGCCGATTTCATTGGCTTTTTCAAAGCGCGGCATCATTTCTCGGTGTACTTCGTCCACTGAACAGCCGCAGATACTGTCGTGAGGATGATTTTGCATCAGGGTTTTCCACGCATGATCCAACATATCGTGAGGATAGCTGCCGCTTGCTTCATAAGCCATAGTTGCTAATGGCTCCGCAACATTTTCTAATTGGCGGGAAACCTTTGTATTCCATTGTTTTAGATAAACTCGGGAAGAGGCGGTATTGGCTAGAGTATACCAACCATCGGTTTCTTGACTGGTCAATTCACCTGTGACAGTTCCTAGGTCATCTGGCAGATCTGCTTGCACCGCTTCAAGGTATTCGGTAAAGCTGGCGTGTTTGAATTCATACTCTGGGAAAAGCTCGTTGGCTGTACGAATCGCTGCCGAAATATCTTTTTGGACGGGTTGATGATCGACCCCATTCATCATTAAGTAATGATTGGTGGCTCCAAATTTTTCTACATCTTGCAGTTTTTGTGTCCAAAAAGCTTTGGCTTCTGCTTTATCCACTGGAATCTCATTGCCATTGGAGTACCAGTTGGCAAAAAGTAGACCAAAGATTTGACTGCCATCTGGACCTTCCCAATGCATTTCAGAATATTGGGAAGTAAATTGATCATCAGGTAAAACTTCGTTGTCAAAGCCGATCGGTTTGACGCCACGCCCAAATGCAGCACTTTCAAGATTGGCTTGTAGCATCATTTGCGGAGTTTGTCCCATATTGCCGAAGGTATCTGGGAAATACCCCAACATAACGGGGGTGCCCCACTTTTTGCTTTCTGCCATTCCAATCAGCATATTACGGGTGTTTGATTCGGCACTGATCAAAAAGTCATCTTGCAAAATATAAAACGGACCGATCTGTAATTTCCCTTGTTTGATGGCCGCTTTGACCGCCTCGCGTTTTTCAGGCCGCACTTCTAAATAGTCATCCAAGATGATCGTCTGTCCATCTAGATGGAAGCTGTGGAACTCAGGGTCATTTTCAATTAATTCTAAAAGATCATCCATCAATTCCACTAGCCGCATGTGATGCTGTTCGTAAGGCATGTACCATTCCCGATCCCAGTGGCTGTGTGAGATGATATAAACTTGTTTCTTCATTGATTTTTACTCCTCGCTGTTTGCGTCGTTGGACTGCTTTTTGTGTCACTCGAATGGTGGTGGGTCGTGCTGCTTATTTTTCCACTCGGATATCGAAATAATCCATGACCAATTCACAAAACATCATGTTCGCCCACGAGAACCATTCTCTCGTGTATTGCGAAGGATCATCGACATCGAACCCTTCATGCATCAAATTTGTACCCGCATCTGTCGCCACTAACTGATCCAAAATTCGTTTCTTTTCTTCTTTGTCAGTGGTGGTCATCCCTTCCATTGCCATGGCGATCGGCCACACATAATTTTCTGGTGTATGAGAGCTACCAATGCCTTTGGCGTATTTCCCTTCATAGAAATACGGATTTTCACTGCTCAACAACGTTTTACGGGTTTGAAGATAAAGGGGATCTTCCATGCTGCCATACCCCAAGTAAGGGGCGGCGATCAAATTCGGCACATTGCTGTCATCCATTAGGGTGCCATTGCCGAATCCATCCACTTCATAGGCGTAGACTTCTTCGCCAGCTTGGTTCGTGGTCAACCCATATGCTTTAATCCCTGCTTCGATGTCTGCTTGTAATTTTTTCGCTTGTGCCACGATCGCTGCGTCTTCTAAAACCGTCGTAAAGATTTCTTGGATATAGCCTAAGACCACCACCGCAAACATATTGGAGGGAATCAAATAGCCGTATTTGCAGGCATCATCACTTGGTCGAAAGCCTGACCAAGTCAAGCCGACGGGTTTCACTGGTGCGCCTTTGCCGTCATGAGTCAAGGTATCTTCTTTTCGCCAGGTATCCCGTTCAAAGCGATATGGAGACTCCTCATGGTTTTGTTCTGTCACAAACACCTCCAAGGCCTTTTTGATGCCTGTTACAAAATCATCATTGAACTGATCGGTTCTGCCTGTGTTTTTATATAGCAGATAGGCCAGTTGGATCGGATAGCATAGAGAGTCGATCTCATATTTGCGTTCCCAGATCCAATCGTTCATTTCAGTATCGTCTGTTTGGTGGCCAGCGCCATTGGCTGATTCGTTAAAGGCATTTGCGTAAGGATCGATCGTAATATAGTAGAATTGCTTTTTAACTAACCCGCTGATCATGCTTGCTAAGTCTTCATCTTCTTTGGCGATCACCAAATATGGGCGAACTTGTGCAGTGGAATCTCGCAGCCACATGGCTGGAATATCCCCCGTCAGTAAAAAGGTCGTGCCATCCTCATGACGCTTGACCGTCGTTAATAGTGTATTGGCAAAGGCTGCGTTAAAATTTTTCGCCCAATCGGCATGCGTTTCTCCGCATAGATCCGTAATCGTTTCCATAAATGTTGCTACTGAAGTTGGTATTTCTTTATAAACCATTCCATCACCTTCCCTGATTTGATATATCAATTTACGAACCTAGTATATCATGAATTATCTGAATGTCTAGCGCTTTTCCAAAATAATTAAAGGGTTTTCATTTTTATTAGTTTATGGTATGCTAACAAATATGATATATCAAAAGGGGTTTTCTTATGAAACAACCATTATATAAAAAAATTTACGCGGAGCTTCACGAAGCCATCGTTGAAGGGCGATTAGCGCCTGGCAGTCGTGTCCCTACTGAAAAAGAACTATCTGAACAATACCAAGTCAGTCGGATCACCTCTAAAAGAGCCTTGACGGAACTGGAACAAAATCAGCTGATCTATCGCGTGCAAGGCAGCGGCAGCTTTGTCCGAGAATTGAAGGAAAAAAAAGCGACTGGACGAATTTTGTTTGTCTTGCCCTTTGCCAATGATCTCTCTTTAGGAAACTTTACCGAAGGCATTTACCCCGTGATGCAAGAACACGGCTTTGAACTTTTGATGACACCAGTGGATTATTTGGAAAAAACGACGGCAGCTGAGCTGATGCAAGAATTCGACGGCCTGATCTATTACGCCAGCAATACGTTTTCTTACTATGACTTGCTGTTCGAATGTGCTGAAAAGCACTTTCCTATCGTGACCTTAGATAAAAAGTTGCATGAGTTTAATTTTCCAGCGGTGATGCCAGATAACTTTCAAGGTGGACAGCTAGCCACAGAGCATTTACTTGCGTTGGGGCATCACCGGATCGCTTATATTTTTGGTGATACCCATCATCCGCAATCCGTCCGTCAGCGTTATCTAGGTTACATCGATGCGCTGAAAAAAGCCCAAAGAACCTTTCGCACCAAGCTCGACGACACGGCTGCCAGCATCGCAAATGCGCTTGCCTACTTGGAAGAACATCAGGTCACGGCAGCCGTCTGTGAAAATGACTTGATCGCCATTGAATTGATGCGTGCTTTGCGCCAAGCAGATTTGCACGTCCCTGCCAACATTTCCCTAGTTGGTTTCGATAATATCCAAGCCGCAGCCCTCGTTGATCCAGCACTAACGACTATCGGGCAGAATTTTGCCGAGATGGGGCGCTTGGCAGGAAACCAAGTGATTGAGAAAATCAACGCTGCGAAGGCAGCAACACCAGTACCAACGGAGACGACCACCCATCTAGTGGCGGTTTCTTTGATCAAAAGAGAATCAACCCAATTAAAGGAGTGAACCAAGTGAACGTATCAATGATCGACACACGACACGGAACAGACAACCAATATAGTTTTTCCCACGGCAACTGCCTGCCTTATACAGGGGTTCCTTTTGGCATGAACTACTTTGCCCCGCAAACCAGCGATCAACGCGGCAGTTGGTGGTTTCATCCAGAAGATCGAACCTTTCAGGGCTTTCGCATCACCCATCAGCCTAGCCCATGGATGGGAGATTTCAGCCATCTGACGATGCTGCCGATAAACGGCACGCTTTCTGAAAATACCCTTTTCCATGCGCAAAGCTCGTATCGTCCCGAAGAAAGCACCTTTAATCCAGCCTTTCTTAAAATCAAGACGCAGCGGTATTTAACAACAACGACTTTGATCCCCAGTATGTATGGCGGTGTGCTGACTATTGAAAACTGCGGGGATCAGCCAGGTCTTGGCTTGTCACTGCCGGGTGACTACGTCTTAGAACAGGTGGATGAACAAACAGTGGCTGGTCAACTGATCGTATTTTCAGGGTGCGAAGATGAACGCTTCACCTTCCATTTCGTCTATCGTTTTGAAACACCCATCACGGCGATCGAAGGTGCCTTGACAGGCAAAGAAGCCTTCGTCGTTCTCCGCTTTGGGGCTTGCCAAACACAAACAATCCGTTTTGCGACCTCGTTTCTCAGTCGCGAACAAGCTTGTTTGAACTTGCAACGGGAACAGCAATGGGCTCCTGCCGATTATCTGGCTTCTGTCCAACAGCAATGGAATCATTTTTTGCAAAAAATCGAGATCGAGCATCACGATCAAACACAAGTTTCTACTTTTTATCATAATTTTTATCGCTTATTCTTGTTTCCTCAAACCTTCTTCGAAATCGACCAAGAGGGCCGCAAAATGCATTGGGATACCTTGGCAAAAGCAATCAAACCAGGACCACTGTATACAAACAACGGCTTTTGGGATACGTATAAAACTGTCTACCCGCTCTTTTCACTCTTGGCTGTCGAACAATTGGAAGACATGCTGGAAGGCTTTTTGAACAGTTATCGCGAAAGCGGCTTTTTACCAAAATGGCTATCGCCAGATGAGCGTGGATTGATGCCAGGGACGCTGATCGATGCCGTGATCGCTGATACCGCAGTAAAAGGCATTCGTCCTGATTTGATGCCCGAATTTTTAGCAGCGATGAAAAAAGGCGCCACCGTCCAAAGTGAAAATCCCAATTATGGTCGGCGCGGCACGACGGACTATTTGACTTATGGGTATGTGCCATTGACGCATCATGAATCGGTCAATCACACCCTTGATTATTGTTACAGTGATTTTTGTATCTCACAAGTCGCGCAACAGCTGGGTGACGAGCAAGCAGACTATTATCAGCAGCAATCGCAAAACTACCGCAACATTTTCGATCAGGAAACTGGCTTTATGCGGGCAAAAGATCCCGATGGTGCCTTTCGTCCAGAATTCAGTGACATACGCTGGGGCTTAGATTATGCAGAAGGCAGTGCGTGGCAAAGCAGTTTTGCTGTTTACCATGATTTCGCTGGCTTGATCGCCGAACACGGCGGCAAAGCGGCCTTTGAAGCAAAACTGATCGACTTGTGCAATCAAGAACCTCGCTATACGACAGAAGGCTACGGCTTTGAGATCCATGAAATGAGCGAGATGGCCGCACTCGATTTTGGTCAGCTGGCGATCTCCAATCAGCCAAGCTTCCACTATCCGTATCTATTCAGCTATTTGGGCAAACCAGAAATGGCACAGCCCTTGATCAAGCAGCTATTGACACAATGCTTCAATGACTCGCCCAAAGGCTTTCCTGGCGATGAAGACAACGGTAGCATGGCTGGTTGGTACATTTTCAACTCCTTGGGCTTTTATCCAGTCACACCAGGGACGGGGGAATATGTCATCGGCATGCCATTATTTGATCAAGCAACACTACATCTTGCTTCAGGCAAAGACTTAGTGATCAAGAGCACGCCCAATGCGCCGCAACAGCTCTTCGTGGATAAAATCACATTGAACGAAGAACCCTTCGAGCGATTGTTTTTCACCCACCAAGAATTGACTGCCGGTGGTACATTGAACTTCCAGCTAGGAATCGTCCCTCGCAGCAAAGAGTGGTCAGCCGATGCCTATCCTTATAGCGTCAGTCAACCACATGCATAACGAAAAAACCGCTCCTTAGCAACAGGCAGCACTCTACTTTCAGTCAAATGAAAGTACGTGCTATCCCTGCTAGGGAGCGGTTTTTTTATTGGTTCATTTGTAGCGGTAACAGACGTTCGATGGTTTTCAGCACGCCATTTTCATCGTTTGACTTGGTCACAAACGCTGCCGCTGCCTTGACTTCCTCAAAGGCATTGCTCATGGCGAAACTAAACGTGCCAGCTGCCATCAACTCCAAATCGTTCAAGCCATCGCCGAAAACCATTGTCTCTTCTGGTGTGACGTGCAGCAATTCTTGCAAGTGTGCCACAGTCGTTCCTTTGTGGACGCCTTGATTGGTGATATCGATCCAAGCGGCTTCCGAAGCCACGATGTAGGCGTCGTTTGTAAACTCACCTAACTGTTGGACATGCTCAAAGCAACGTAGTTTGGGATCAAAAATAGTGAGCTTCACAAAATCTTCGGTGATGGTTTGATAGTCCGCCACCGTTTTGACCACCCGATAAGAGCCGCGAACTTTCTGGGCATCTGCTTCATTGGTCGTTTCGGCAATGTACGCCGCAGTCGGTGTACAGGCGATGATCACATGATCTTGCGCAATCGCAGCGAGCTTCGCAATGATCCGTCGCCCTAATTCGTTTGGCAGCAGTGATTCAAAGATGTATTCGCCTTGATGTTTGATGCGGGTCGCGCTATCCCCAAGAATCCAAACATCCGCTGCTGCTTCACCAAACAGTTCTTCCACTCGTTCACACTGTTTGCCGGTACACGCAGCAAAAGCAACACCCGCTTCTTTCATTTGTTGGCTGACTTGTTCATAATAAGGCCGATCAAAACTGCCTTGGCTGTTCAAAAATGTGCCGTCTAAATCTGTGATGACTAATTTGATCATACGTTTCTCTTCCCCTCTACCTCGTGTCCTCTTTATGGCGAATCACTTAATTAACATTGTTAATTAAGTATACTTATTTTCAAGTTTTCCGTCAAGTCAGTCTTTTAAAAACTTTACATCGTTTCATCCCATCGGTATACTTAATTAAATCACTTCATTAAGGAGAACACCTATGGCTTCTACCACCCATTCCATTCGCCAGCAAAACAAACAGCTGGTTTTAAAAACCTTATTTCAAAACGGGGCATTATTCGCCTCCGATTTAGTAAAGAAAACCGGCATCAGCATGGTCACCACTAACTCATTATTAAAAGAATTGTTGGCAGAGGAAGAAATCACTAAAGGTCCGCTGGAGCAAAAAGAGCTAGGGCGGCCTGCTGTGACCTATCAGCTCAACCAAGACCGAGGCCATTCTCTTTTGCTTAGCTTTATTGATCACGATGGTTCCTTGGCTCTTTGGTCCATGCTGATCGACCGCAAGGGGAAGGTTTTGGCAAAACACGACCAGCCGTTTCCTGATGTTGCCCCTCATCGCTTTCAAGAATGTGTAACGAACGAGCTAGCATTATTTCCCTCTGTGGAACAGATCGCCCTCTTTTTACCAGGAAAAATCAGTGGAGGAACCGTGACTTCCAGCTGGTATGAAAAATTCAATGGCTGGCAGCTGGCAGCTCTCGTGGCAGAGGTCACTGCACTGCCCTTCTACTGTCAAAACGATGCCCATATTTTAACGATCGGCTATTGCATCGCCCAACAGATCTCTTTGCAGCAAACCATCGTCGGCATGTACAATCCCGAAAAAAGCATGCCTGGTATCACGCTCCTGGTCAATGGTGCGCTTTTAGAAGGAAAAGATGCCCTAGCGGGAGAGGCAAAATTTTTGCCCGGCTACTTGGACCAAGGGGCACCGCAAGACCGCACGGCTTTGGTTCAGCGCCTGACAAGCTTACTGCCATTTTACAATGCAGCTTTTGCCCCCCACTGTATTATTTTAGCCAGCAGTGATGCAGTAAAAACCGATCTCTTAGACGCGATCCAAAAAAATCCATTGCTGCAGCAACAACCCAATCAGCCTGCTTTCCATTATATCGATGCTATCGAGGAAGCCATGGTGCTAGGCATGCACTGGCTTATTTTCCGCAAGACACCTTTTGACTTAGCCCGTTGATGACACAAAGACCATAGAATAATTGAGGCGGTGTGATATGAAAATAGCTATCATTGGTGCTGGTCCTCGTGGACTTTCACTTTCAGAACGACTGATCGCTCATAGCAAACAAAACAAACAAGCCATCGACTTGCTGCTGTTTGATCCCTTTCTTCCTGGGGCAGTTTGGCGCACGGACCAATCGGCGGATCTGCTATTGAATTCTGTAACCAGTCAAGTCACCCTTTTCACGGATGACACATTAAGCACCGGCGGTCCCGTGGTCAAAGGACCTACCTTATACGAATGGGCAGTGACAGAAGGGAAACATTTCGCAGCCACGCATGCTCCTGAGCTCGTTGCGGAATGCACAGCACTTGATTCACTTGATCCTAACGGGCATTGCTCGCGGGCGTTATATGGCCTCTATCAGCAGTGGTTTTATCAGCAGCTATTAAAAGAGCTGCCTGAATCCATTACCGTCAACCATCTGTCAGACAGTGTCAGCTCCTTGACCCATCTTTCCAAAAATCGCTACCAGTTGACGACGGCTCACCACACATTTCTTGTTGATGCCGTCGTCTTAGCTACAGGCCATTCACAAGCCCAACTGTCAGCAGCAGAACAACGATTGGCGGCGGCCGCAGAAAATAATGGCTGGTTTTATGCACCGCCAGCCAATGCGGCAGATACGGATCTAACGGCGGTGAAAGCTGGCGAACCTGTGATTTTACGGGGACTAGGACTTGCCTTTTACGATTACGTCACCCGCTTGACCAGCGGTCGGGGCGGCACCTTCGTCAAAGTCAATGGATCCCTCGTCTATCAACCTTCTGGTGAAGAACCACAAATCATCGCAGGTTCTCGTCGGGGTGTCCCGTATCATCCTCGTGGCCGCAATCAAAAAACACCGACGCAGCAGCGAAAGCCCGTTTTTTTGACCCCTGAACGCCTCGCTGCTTGGCAAGCAGCCAAAACGGTTGCTGGCAAGACCCTGCTCTTCTATTTAAAAAAAGAGGCAGAACTCGTCTATTATCAGACGCTGCTTTTAGAAAAACAGCTGCTGGACAAAGATCAGCTTGCCGCTTTTACCGCCGCCTTTGTTGCCTCTGAAGGATCTGAAGACTTGCTGAAAAAATGGCAGCTTCCTACGACGGAGTGGTGGTCATGGCAACAACTAGCCGACCCCTTTGCTCAGAAAAAGCAACAGTCGTTGCAAGACTTTTTCATTGCACTATTACGTACCCAAATCCAAGATGCCGAAAAAGGCAATCTAACAGGACCTATCAGCAGTGCCTTGGAAGTCTTCAAAGACCTGCGGGACCCGATTCGGTTTGTTCTCGATCATCAGCTAATGCCAGTACAAGACTTGAAAACACTCTTTTGGCAGTCTTTCGTTCCCTTGAACAGCTTTTTATCGATCGGTCCGCCAGTTAGGCGCCTTCAGGAACTGGTGGCATTGATGGAAGCGGGAGTGGTGACCTTACTAGGTCCTGACATGACCGTTGAGATCGAGGAGGCTTACTGTACGTATTCAAAGCGATTTGACGACACACGCTATCACGCGACGCAACTAATTGAGGCTCGCATTCCATCGACAGCGATTCGTCGAACCAACAATTCCTTGTTG
Organism: Enterococcus sp. DIV0213h; assembly: GCF_051711285.1. Lineage (NCBI taxonomy): Bacteria > Bacillati > Bacillota > Bacilli > Lactobacillales > Enterococcaceae > Enterococcus > Enterococcus sp. DIV0213h. The sequence goes on along the minus strand of NZ_JBIOMH010000001.1, from coordinate 1,265,827 downwards.
CGGCAACTGCTAAACGATCGGATTATTCACCCGCACCAGTTGGCGATCCCCAATGAGGTGCCTTTTGAGACGGGTGCGATCGCCATCGATCCTGAGACCAATCAGATCCTTGGACCAGATGACCGCCCTTACCCTACCCTCTATTGTTTTGGGATTCCCACAGAAGGCATCCACTGGCTGACGGCTGCCACTGCTCAGCCAGGAACCGATGCTTGGAATTTACGGCAGGCGGACCAGATCGCCGCTGACCTCTTGCACCACACCTTCTAGTCGCTTCTGTTCTATCAAACGCAAACTTCCGAGGAAACGCTTCGGAAGTTTTTTGTTTTTCTTTCGCAAATCCGCAGAAAGGATTTCTCTTTTTTGAATATTCTTGAAATTTTCTTTAATTGTTACACGAAAATTGCGACAGTCCTAGAAAACCGTTACAATGGAAGAAACGAACGTAGGGAGGTTATCAGATGACCGCTGAATTACAAAAAATAGATGCCTTGATCGCAGAAGTGGAAAAAGTGATTTTAGGCAAACGAGATGTGATCCAATTTACCGTGGCTGCGCTGCTTGCTGGCGGACACGTTTTATTCGAAGATATCCCTGGTGTTGGGAAAACGATGTTGGTCAAATCGTTAGCCAAAGCCATTCAAAGTGACTACAAACGGGTACAGTTTACCCCAGACCTTTTACCTAACGATGTGTTAGGTGTGTCGATTTTTAATTCCCAAAGCCACCAGTTCGAGTTTCGTCCTGGCCCGATCTTCACCTCCGTCCTCTTGGCAGATGAGATCAACCGAACCACACCAAGGACGCAAGCCTCACTCTTAGAAGCCATGTCAGAAAATCATGTCACCATCGACAATCAAACGTACCCATTGAGTCCCCACTTTTTTGTTTTAGCCACGCAAAATCCAATCGAGTATGAAGGAACGTATCCTTTGCCTGAAGCCCAATTGGATCGTTTTTTGTTCCGCCTGCATATCGGTTACCCAGATTTTCAAGATGAGCTCGCCCTCTTGACTGGAAAACGACAGCAAAGCTTGGATCAGATCCAAACCATTTTACATGCTGATGAAGTGACCGCTTTAAAAGCGATGGTCGATGACGTGTATGTCGATGAGCGGGTCGCCCGTTACGCATTGCAGCTGGTTCAAGCGAGCCGTCAGCATAATGCCATTGACCTTGGTATCAGCCCTCGTGGTGGGATCGCCTTCTTAAAAGGGGCCAAAGCGTTAGCATTGACGGAAGGTCGGACCTTTGTCACGCCGCAAGACTTGCAGCGAATTTTACCAGCAGTCTTCGGTCATCGTTTATTACTGAAAGGTGGCGTTCATGCCAGCACGGAGACCCTTTCAGACTTGATGAAACAGATGATCCAACGAGTGCCTGTCCCAACGAGGAGATAGCGATGAAGAAAAAGAAGCTTGAACGCCTGCTGCGCCTCCTGTTGTTTAGCGCTGCCTATTTTCTGCTGCTGGCTTACTGTGTGATCTTCAATAATAATGCTGGCTGGAGCCTTTGGTTTTTACTGACTTTGTTATTGTTGCTTGATGCAGTATTCTTGCTCCCCTCCCTCAAGAAGGTTCAAATCATTTTAGAAGAATCGATCCAAGCTGAAACACACACAGCGATCACCTTACCGCTGCAAGTCTTCAAGTATCGCCCGACGCTGCTGCCGCTGGTCGATTTCACCTTACAGTTTGACGATCGTTTCAAGGAAAGTCATCACAGCGCCTTTTATCGAGGCAATCTGATTCGGCTGCAGCTGCCTTGGACCCCAAAGGAGCGAGGCATCTATGAAGAATTGCCCGTTCAATTGTACAGCCATGATCTCTTTGGCTTTTTTGAAAAAAGCTACGCTGCAGTTGCGAAACAATCGATTTTGATCCTGCCTAAATTGGCGCCAGAAGCCGTTACCCTGCTGCCATTTTTTAAACAGCAAGTCCGCAGCCAAACCCACGGAGAACCCAATTTTTCTATTCGACAGTTCCGTCAATACCAGTTAGGGGATTCCTTAAAAAATATCGATTGGAAATTATCCAGCAAACAACAGGAATTGATCTATCGCGAACGAGAACATGAAGAAGAACAAGACATCGTTCTGCTCTTTTGGGGAGAAGATCATCCTGCTTTTGAAGAGACTTTGACACTGTTTTATTCGATCCACCATTTCTCGCAAAATCAACGACTTTTTCAGCCGCTCTTGATTGGTGACGGATTGACTTCTCCTTACCAAACGGATGCCGCTGCCTATGCCCAGATCCTTCCCTTCGAGAAAGTTCCTGAAGGGGTACCGCTTTTGACTGGCAGCCATCTTGTCTTCATTACCCCGGTTTTTACCCCACAACTGGAAGACTACCTCAGTCAGTTGGAAGCAAAAAACAGCTGCCAAGTGTTTACCTACGCTGATTTAATGAGGCAGTTGAATAAACTTGAGGAGGCGGTAGGATGAGATTTATTAAGAAAGCGCTGATTGGTCTTCTGACCTTTCTCAGTCTATCACTGGTGATCTTGCCGTTTATCGCAGTTTATGACCTTGGCAATCAGTTCACCCTTTTAACTTATGCCTTTAGTGTCTGTTTGATTTTGACCGTGGTGCCGAAAGTCCGTTACAGTTTGCCTTTGCTGGCAGCCGCTTGGCTGATCGTCTTGTATCGGATCTTTCCTTATGGGACTGCCTTTTCTTTTGATTGGCTGCTGCGTTTTTGGCTAGACCTGCACCGTGCCTTTCAAGAGATCCTCAGCGGTGAAGTCGGCTATATCACCGAACTGGCGGCGGTGACATTGATCGTTAGTTGGGTTTTGTTTTTAGCGATCTTACCGATCGCATATCAACGCTTTTTCTTGATTTACGCTACCATGATCGGCTACTTGCTAACAGTCGTGATTTTTAATCAATTTGATCTGACGTGGCATTTGATGGGTATTTTTCTTTGTGCCTTGGCTTCTTCACTGATCCAGCGCAGCGTCTTTCAATCCAGTCAAACGATCGCTCCCTGGTTCGCTGTGATGCTATTGATTGGTGGATTAGCCGTCACTGCTGTCTACTTGCCGCAAACGAGCCTGCGGGAACAGTTGGCAGCCCGTTCCACGCCTGTACGGACAAATCTGAATCAGCTGGGTTTTTATCAATTTATTGAAGAACATGGCACGCCCAGCGGCTCTCGCACTGGATTCAGTGAAAACGACCGTCAATTAGGCGGACCACTACTGGATGATGCGACGATTTTATTTGAAGCGCAACAAGAAACCCCGCATTACTGGCGGGTGGAAAGCAAAGATTTTTATTCTGGTAAGGGCTGGATCAGTACGAGCCGCGAAGAGGCTCGCTTAGAAGCAGAGGCTGTCACGATCGCGGATCAAAGCTATCAGCAAGCCTATCTTGAGAACGAGTCTGTTCGGGTCCAATTTCAAAACCATGGAGACTATGTCCCATTGCCCTATGGACGCAGCACGTTGTCCCTTGAAAACGGTGCTCGCGGTTTTCAGATCAGCGACGCCATCCAGCGGGTCGATCTCATTGATCCACTCCCAGACACCACCTTGACCCTCGATTGGGACCATCCAGATTTTGCCGCAGAAAATCTCCAAAATCTGCCTTTGATCTATCCGGATTCTCCGATCGATTATATCCAGTTACCCGATTCTTTGCCGCAGCGGGTACGAGATCTCGCAGCTGAGATCACCGCTGACAGCAACAGTCTGTTTGATCAAGTCACGGCGGTTGAAAGCTATTTGAAAGATCCGCTCGTATTCCGCTATTCCAAAACCGATGCCGTCGTGCCTGCAGAAGAGCAAGATTATGTTGATCAATTTTTATTTGAATCACAAGTCGGCTACTGCGACAATTTTTCCACGGCAATGGTCGTGCTACTACGGAGTTTAGAGATCCCTGCTCGCTGGGCAAAAGGCTTTTCTCCTGGATCTCCTGCAACAGAAAACGGCATTACTACCTATACCGTTCGCAACTTGAATGCCCACTCATGGGTGGAAGTCTACTTTGACGGCTACGGTTGGGTACCTTTTGAACCGACCCCTAGTTTCCAAAATCCAGATCGTCCCGTGTTGACTCAAGAATCTACTAGCTCCGAAGAAACACCGACCGCTAGCAGCGAAACAACACCATCGAGCAGCAGGGAAACAGAAAGCAGCGAAACCACGACCAGCAGTTCTGCAACAGCCGCGGTTACCGATGACGTTTGGTTGACTGAGGAGTTGAAACAAACGCTGCGCAATGGCTTCTTTGGAGGCTTAGCTATCCTAGGACTTGGCCTACTTTTCTATTTCCGCCATTCGTTTTTCCGTATTCATTTATGGTTGATCTGCCGCTTTACCAAACAGCCGCTAGTTGCTGCCTATCCTTTGTTTTTACGGCAAACGACGAAAGTTCTGTACCGTAACGAGGCGGAGCCGTTGATCGATTATGCCCAACGACTCGAAGCATTCTATCCACTGTTCCATGGTGATTTTATCCGCTTGACGCAGCAATACGAAGCCTACCTTTACAGCCAAGAACAGCCGGCTGGTCAAGAAGCCTTCTTGAAGCAAGTCGCTGCCCAAATCAGTCAGCTGAAAAAAATCAACTAAGCAGTGAGGATAAACGACAAAAAAACGTATCGATCAATCGATCGATACGTTTTTTGCTTTAGGCGTTTCCTTGACGTTTTTGAACGGCAATAATAATCAGTTTCGTGATTTCCATCAAAACAACTGCCACAGCAGCCATTGCGATACATAGACCGACATGTCCTAAAGTGAAGGTTGCTGGAATCGCAAAGACTTCACGGATGCCAGGAATCAAGGTAATGCTGTATAGTCCACCACAAACGACGATCGCCAACCATACCATTTTATTGGCAAAAAGGCCAGCTTGCCAAGCAGTCTCAGTGTTTGAGCGTGCTGGTAATGTTTGCAATGTTCGGCTCCAGATAAGTGTTGAGAAGGCCATCGCAACACCTAATTCAGGTGATTGGTTCATTCCTAACCATTGTGCCAAAATCACGACAGCGGCAATCAAAATACCACGATACGTTACTGAGATCAATGTTTTTCCAGTGAAGATACCAGCATTTGGATCTCTTGGCTGGCGCTGCATGATCGTTGGTTCGGCTTTTTCCATTCCTAGAGCAATCGCTGGTAATGAGTCGTTGACTAGGTTGATAAAGAGCAGCTGCAAGGCAGTAAATGGATTGTCCCAACCCATCACTAAGGCAAAGACGATCGCAATGATCGCACCTAAGTTTCCAGCAAACAAATACGAAATAGCTTTTTTGATGTTGTCAAAGACGTTTCGGCCAACTTCTACGGCACGAATGATCGAGGCAAAGTTGTCATCCGTCAAGACCATCGCCGCTGCGTCTTTGGCAACGTCCGTTCCGGTTCCCATTGCGATCCCGATATCCGCTTGTTTCAAGGCGGGTGCATCATTGACCCCATCCCCGGTCATGGCAGAGATCTTGCCTTTGTCTTGCCAAGCCCGCACGATACGGATTTTGTTTTCTGGCGAAACACGAGCATAGACTGTGATTTTGTCTAATTGATCCGCTAGTTCGGTTTCAGAAAGAGCATCCAATTCCGTACCGGTCAAGGCTAAGTCGCCCTCGGCTGAAATACCGATCTCTTGTGCGATCGCCACGGCTGTCGTTTTGTGGTCCCCTGTGATCATTACTGTTTTGATACCAGCAGATTTAGCATCCGCTACGGCTTGTTTGACTTCTTTACGAGGAGGATCGATCATCGCCATCAAACCAACCAAAATCAGCTCGTTTTCATCTTCAAGTGTCAATTCTCGTGATTGGGCATCGGTCAATGGACGGTAAGCAAACGCCAAGACCCGTAATGCCCGTTTTGAGAATTCTTCGTTTTGATGTTGTAATTTCTGCTTGATTTCATCTGTTAAAGGCACGACTTGATCATCGATCAAGACTTTGGTACTGCGCCCAAAGACGATGTCTGGCCCACCTTTGGTCAACAATAAATGTTCGCCATCGATCTCATGTAAGGTAGACATCAATTTACGATCAGAATCGAAAGGCAATTCTTGCAAACGAGGAAACTGTTGACGAATCGCCCGATAAGGCTGATTTAGTTTCTCACTGTAATCCAGAAAAGCAATTTCAGTAGGGTCTCCTAGCTTCGCCCCATCTTCACTGATGGCAGCATCATTGGCCAAGACACTGATCTCTACTAAGCGTTTTTCAGGCAATGTCCAGGTAGTTGGCTCATCGGAGAACGTGCCCGTTTGCCCATTTGGTAAATAGTAGTCAACAACGGTCATTTTGTTTTGGGTCAAAGTCCCGGTCTTATCGGTACAAACGATACTCGTTGAACCCAATGTCTCAACCGCTGGTAGTTTTCGAATGATGGCATGACGCTTCGCCATTTGTTTTGTTCCGATCGAAAGAACGATCGTCACGATCGATTGCAAGGCTTCTGGAATCGCTGCAACGGCTACGGCTACCGCAAACATAAAGGCGTTGACTAAGTCTTGTGTCATATCACCTGTTCCGTCACCTAAGAACAACCGTGCGACTTGAACCCCTAAAATAATCAATGAAAGGACTAAGATCGCCAAGCTCAGTTTTTTACTGAAGCTGTCTAATCCTCTTTGCAATGGTGTTTTGTGTTCAACTGTACTTTCCAATAAGCCAGCCACTTGACCGATTTCCGTCACATTACCAGTCGCAGTTACGATAAACCGACCACGTCCATAAGTGACGATCGTTCCACTGAAGACCATGTTGTCACGGTCGCCGATCGGTGCGGTACGATCGATCTCACCTAATTCTTTTTCCGCTGGCGTTGATTCCCCAGTCAGCATTCCTTCATCGACCTTCAAAGAACCCTCTTCGATCAATCGACCATCTGCTGGTACATAGTCCCCAGCTTCTAAAATAACGATATCGCCGACAACCAATTCTTTCGCCAGCACACTTTGTTCTTTGCCATCCCGAATGACGTTTGCATCTGGTGCCGACAAGCTTTTCAAAGCGTCTAACGACCCTTCGGCTTTTTTCGTTTGAATCACACTGACGACGGAATTCAACAAGAGTACTGCGAAGATAACGATCGACTCAACGTGGGCACCCATAACCATTTGGATGATTGCCACGATCAGCAAGACGATCACCATCGCATCTTTGAAGGTATCTAAGAATAAGGCAAAGCTAGATTTCTTAGGTGCTTCCTTCAGCTGGTTCAAGCCATTTTCTAACCGCTTGGCTGCCTCTTGCTGCGTCAACCCCTCTGGACTACTCTGGACCTCTGCCATAATTTCCGAGATTTCTTTTTGATACATTTCTTTCGCCAATTTTTTTGCCCCTTTTAATTTTATTTTCCTTAGGCACTCTGCTAGAAAAAAAGAGACCTAAGACAAGTATACGCTTGTCTTAGGTCTCACCATTTCAAATAATACCAGAAAGCTGTCGCCAGCTTACTTACTGTTGATATTATCGCAGCTTGCGCCACCGGTTACTCCCCTAAGGAATAATAATAAGAATGTATCATTATCATAACGGAAACTTTTGTGCTTGGCAACTATAAAACATCAATTTGAAAATTTTTTGAAAACATTCTTTTTGTTCCCATTCCTTTTTTTCTGTTACACTAAGGAAGAAAGAAATTTGTACGTTACAGGAGGAAAAACGATGGATCTTTTTGATACTTTTACCCGCCATAGCTCTGTCCGAGATTTTCAACCCCGGCCACTATCAAAGGAACTCAAGCAAAAATTAGTAACGGTTGCCCAGAGCGGTTCCAGTTCGAACTTTGTTCAAGCCTATTCGATCATTGAGGTCAGTGATCCTGAAAAACTGGCTGCCATCGAAGAAATTGCCGGTGCCCCAAATTACATCACTCGAACGGGCGTCTTCTATCTTTTTGTCGCCGACTTACATAAACACCAGCAGCTGCTGACCCAAGCAGGGGTGCCTGATACCCACTTAACCACGATGGAACCATTTATAGTGTCTGTCGTTGATACGACCATCGCTGCCCAAAATATGGTAGCTTACGCTGAAGCACAAGACTTAGGAATTTGTTACATCGGCGGCATCCGCAATGATTTGCCTCGTATCGCAGAACTTGTCGGCTTACCAAAATTGACGTTTCCGTTATTCGGTTTAACGATCGGCTATCCGCAACACAGAAATGAGCCGAAAGTCCGCTTGCCCCAAGAAGCGATCGTAAGTGTCGATCAGTATCAACCGCTGACGCAGGAGCAAACAGCTCAGTACAACCAAACGACAGAAGCCTATTATGCACAGCGCAGCAGCAATCAACAGCAAACCAATTGGCAAACGAAAATGACGGAATTTTTCCGTGAACCGCGACGTCCAGATGTCGCTGCCTTTATGAAGCAACAAGGCTTCTCAGACCACTTCGGTGAATGAGGACACTAATTTCCACGGGAAAATAAAAAACGATCTTTGGCAAGGAATCTTGTCAGGATCGTTTTTTGCTTAGTGTAAAAAATCAGGTTCAGGCGGCTCTTGTATCTTTGTCATGCTAATTAACGTGCGGCTTCTTGTGCGGCTTCGTTGACGGCAACTGCCTGCTCACATTTTTCCATTAATGCTACTAACGCTTTATCTAACACTGCTTCATTTTCGGAGGTTCGCTGACTGATTTGCGACATAGGCTGCGCCGCAAGATCCAGCAAATAGGTAGGGATTGCTTCTTTTTCAGCAAAAGTGCCCTTGATCAGCGGCTGGTAGACAGACTCGCCACAGGGTCCGATTTTGATAAAGGCTAGTTCGAACTGCGCCTTCCCTGACAAACGCAACCGATAGACCCCTTCTTTGGTCAGCAGTTTTTCATCGGCAAAGCGTGCCTGTAATCGTGTGAAACGTTCGTAATCCATGGTATCTGCTCCTTTTGATTCCTTCTTTTCTCTAGTGTAGCAAATTTCTTGTTAGCAAAACATCTTTTTCATAGAGAACGCCTCCTTTTTCCTCGCTCGGTGATTTTTCACTTTACAAGCAGAACAAATGTTCGTATAATTCAAGTGAGGTGAATGTGTATGCCAGCTGCAAAAATCGCTTATGCAAAACAAGAAACCTATGCATTTGAAAAACACTATTATGAATTGGTAAACTTTCCCACACCAGTGGCGCTTTTGTTTGATGAATTCGCACTGACGATGGAGCGCAATCAAAAATCGTATATTGCGATCCCCGCGCGCTATTCCGTCTTAAAGGTTCCGCTCGTCTTTGTTTTTCGACTAGAGACTAAGGATGCGCCTGTTTATTATTATGAGCACGTACTCGCTGAAAATAAGATCATTCGCCGCTACAACCCCGAGCGTAACTATTTGCCCGGCGGAAGATAGACCAATGGTTCAACCCGTTTGCTATACTTAGCGGTTGCACTCTCCTGATGCATATCACTGAGCAGCAGTTCGAATATTTGTCATCCAAACGAAACCCCTCTACACTAAAAAGAAAGGGGTTTTTCACAATGACGAAAAAACCGCCGCAAACGTCTGAAGAAAAGGAAGCCGCTTCTAACAATATGGGACTGGGGATCGGTGTCGGAATGGCATTAGGTGCTGCGTTTGGGATGCTGTTTTTTGACAATCTAGCATTAGGCATGGGTTTAGGCATCGCACTAGGGGTAGCGATCGGTGCAGGCATGGATCAAAAAAGCAGCAAAGACAAGAAATAGCTGTAGCAAGGAGCTGTGTTTATCTGTTACAGCTTGCTGCCCAGTAAATACCAAAAAAGCCTAGGTTCTGCACTTGTTGTGCAGGACCTAGGCTTTTTTGCTACTTCGAGCAATATTCTCGAAAGCAGCTGCTTCACAGTTGGTTACAGCAGATTTCTTTTCGCCATTTCTGCGCGATACAGTTCATAGACCGCATCACTTTGCTTTGCATGGCTGCGGTAAAAGAGCCCATAAGAGAAAATCGCTTGGAAATTGCTTCCTTGATTTGCTCGTGCTACAGCGTGGTACAAATTCGCCAACTGCTGATCAGACAGCTTCCCGCTTTTGATTCGTTTGGCAACTGCTTTTTGGGAAAGGGTAAATAAAATCGTCGTAAATACTTGATAAACCACCCAAATCGCCAGAATAACCAAAATGAATTTCACTAAATCAGGCATCACTTTTCAACTCCTTACAAAAAGTAAATCATTCGGATGATTTGATGTCAATAACAAAATATAACATTTTCATTAATAATAGACACAAAGATTTTTAAATTACCACAAAAGATGATGTTCTTTCAATCATCAGAATTTCTGAATTGATACTCTCCTCTTAAAAAAATATTGCCTATTGTTCAGTATTTATGACACTGGTACAATAAAAAAAGCAACAACTCTTGCTTAAGACTACTAGGTACTAGTGAAAAATAAGAGCGCTACCATTGCAATCAGATCTGTAGAGAATCGCGAAAAAGGAGTTGTACACTATGTTAGCAAGTTACCCTGCATTGTTTTATTACACCGATACAGACGAAAGCGAAGTGAAGTATTTTATTTCTTTTCCTGATTTTCCTGAGCAAGTCGGCACTCAAGGCTTAGACATCGCCGATGCTTTATTCATGGCATCCGATTGGCTCGGAATCGTTTTGGCAGATTGTATTGAAAATAATCGGGAGATTCCGCTCTCTACCCCCATTAATTGTTTATCACTGGAAGCGAATAATCCGTTTATAGACGATTTAGATTTTGAATTCGATTACGACAAAGAAAAATCATTTCTATCGATGGTCCTTGTTGATGTTTCAGAATATTTAGAGAATCAAACCTTCGTCGAGAAAAAACTGGCGATTCCTCAATGGGCGGATAAACTAGGACGAACTATGCATTTAGATTTTTCAGAAATCCTCACTGACGCAATCCTAAAGAAAAAATGTAAAGACTGATTGCTTCTACACCTCATCACTATGAGGTGTTTTTTACTACTCATCCCCCTGTTCCATACTAAAAAAGTGCGGCATTCTCTCACATGAAAAAGATACGAGAATGCCGCACGAAACGTTCAATTGTATTTATTTAGCGAGTGAACAGACCCAATCAATCTCTCTTTATTTCGCCAAACGGTAGATAGCATCTGCATAGATCACCGCTGCGTTGAATAGGTCATCCAAGCTCATGAATTCATTGGCTTGGTGCATGGTGTCGACATAGCCAGGGAACATTGCGCCATAAGCAACGCCGCGTTTCAATAGACGACCGTATGTGCCGCCGCCGATGATTTGTTCGAAGCCTTTTTCGCCGGTATGTTCTTCATAAACCGCCAATAAAGTTTCTACCAATGGATCATCTGCTGGCACGTAGTGAGGTTCCATGTTGCGGTCATTGCGGGTAACGGTTGCCCCTTCCATACCGACGGTGCGTTCCACACCGATTTCAAGTCCTTCCGCAGTTACGCCTTTAGGATAACGGAAGTTCAATGCGATAAAGTTGTCTGCTTGCGTTCCTGCTTGGTTCGCTTTGAAAGCAAACAAGCCAGCATTCATTGTCAATTTACCCATTTTTTCGTCTTCGTACGCCACACCTAATTTTTCACCGTAGAAATCTTCATGGACATAGGCTGCTGCTGCATGGATGAATTGTTTTGCGCCGCCGCCAAAGGCATAGTTATCTAAGAAGACTGCTAAGAAAGTCCCCGCATTGATTCCTGATTGTGGGCTGGCACCATGAGCACCTTTACCGACTAATTCGATCGTCACTTGTTCATTTTCTGTTTCAATCGTCCCCGTCACTGGATTGGCTTCAACGTAATCGAAGAAGGCTTTTTCGATCGCTAATGCTTCTTCTGTTGATGGAGCAATGAAGCTTGCTGTTGCCGTTCCTGGTACCATATTTTCTCGCAAGCCAGCAGCAAAGCTTTGCAGCGTGAAGTCTCCTTCATTGTTGCCTTGGAAATGGATCCCTAAGGTCACATTTCCTTTTTCTCCATTGATGATTGGGAAATTGGCATCTGGTGAGAAGCCAAAATCAGGCTTTTCTTCATGCTCAAAGTAGTAATCCATATCTGCCCAGCCGCTTTCTTCATCAGAACCAACGACAAAACGGATTTTTTTCGATAATGGCAAGCCCAATTCTTTGATGATCTTCATCCCATAATAGGCAGCCATTGAAGGACCTTTATCATCAGAAGAACCACGAGCATAGATTTTGTTGTCATTGATGACTGGGTCATAAGGATCGGTTGACCAGCCGTCACCGGCAGGGACAACATCCATGTGGCCGAAGATCCCTAATGTTTCGTCTCCTTCACCAAATTCGATGTGACCAGCGTAGTTATCGACGTTTTTGACTGTGAAGCCATCACGTTCGCCATAAGCTAACATGTGTAGCAACGCATCACGAGGTCCAGGACCAAATGGCGCATCCGCAGTCGCTTTATCATCTTCTCTTTCACTTTTCACTTTCAATAGATCAATCAAGTCGTTCAGCAAATCGTCTTTGCGGGCTTCGACCTCTTTTTTCCAATCGATTGTCATAGTGTTCCCTCCATTTCTGTTCTCGCTATTTATGATAACACTCTTAAACCAAAAAAGGAAAAAAAATTGCGCCTTTTTCCATGGGTCTTTTCTATGAAATTTCTAGGAAACAGGTATAATAAATATAACTCGATTTTGATTAACGAAAGGAGTCATTGCATGGAGCAACTTGATTCTGCAATTTTATCCAAAGTGATCCAACAGCGCCCGACAAAAAGCCACAAAGGCACTTTTGGCCGAGCCGTTTTAGTAGGGGGCAACCGCCAATTCGGTGGGGCGATCTTAATGGCTGCGCAAGCCTGTGTGTATGGGGGAACTGGTTTGACCACCGTGATCTCCGATGGCGTCAACCGAACCGCCCTGCACGCCCGCTTGCCTGAAGCGATGTTTGTCGATTGGCAGCAAACAGAACTGATCGATACGGTCACCGAATCGGCAGACGTCCTACTGATTGGTCCTGGATTAGGCGAAGGAAAAAGCAATTTTGATCTGCTGCAGCGGATCGTTTCTGCCCAAAAAGAACACCAATGGTTGGTGATCGATGGTTCGGCGATCAATTTGGCTGCCAAATATCCGCTGATCATCCCCTTTCCTGAACAAGTCGTCTTCACGCCGCATCAGATGGAATGGCAACGGCTCAGCGGACTGGCAATTGCCGACCAGACCGAAGAAAACAACCAGCAAGCCCAACAAAAACTCGGAAGTCTGGTAGTCTTAAAAAGCCATCGCACACAAATTTACGGCAGCAGCATCGCCCAAAATCCCCTCGGAACACCCGCAATGGCGACCGGCGGCATGGGGGATACACTGGCAGGCATGATCACCAGCTTTTTGGCACAGTTTGAAAAAGCAGAGGAAACGATCCAAGCGGCTGTCTATCTCCATAGCCTGATTGGCGAAGCATTGGCAAAAGAGCACTATGTCGTTTTGCCGACACAAATCAGTGCCGCATTGCCTCAATGGATGAAAAAGCACCAAGCATCCGATCCAGAATGATTTCTGATAAACCATTCATCAAAAAAACGTCCCTTTCTGCATTTATCGAAAGGGACGTTTTTTCCAATGGTCAGCTAATTGTTAAAATAAACCACTCGCACTTCATACGGCGCCAAGGTTGCTGTTTGAGGGACTGCTTGATTGGTCTCTAAATCAACGACTTCTTTGATCAAGTATAGTGTCTGCTCTTTCTCAGAAAAATTCATGATGAAAAAGTACGTTCGTTCTGGACTGATCCTGCCTTGGATCGAAACTGCAGGATTGGCATGCGCGATCCTTTCCTCTGCCAAGGACAGCTCACGGACCAAAGAGGCATAAAACTGTTCGAAAAAGTCATAGTTGGTGCGAGCCGCCAGATAGTAGGCGGTGCCTGCACCAAAGGCATTTTTGGTGATCGCAGGTGTTCCTTGGTAAAAATCCGCTTGATACTCCCCTAGTACCTCCGCTGATTCGGCTTCGATGATTGCAGAATAGTCCCGTGTTTCAAAGGGCTGTCCTTGAAAAACCACTTGATTGTTTTCAGTGTCAAAAAGAGTTTCTAGCTCCAGCACGTTGATGCCTAATAATGCTCGCAACGGCTGTGGCAAGCCCCCCAGATACAACAAGTCGGTTTCATTGACCATGCCGCTAAAGTAACTGGAAATCAAGGTACCACCAGCTTCCGTGTAGTGGCAAAGTTTTGCCATCGTCTCTGATGTCATCAAGTAAAGCATTGGAGCGATCACCAACTGATAGTCAGAAAAATCTTGCTCTGGCGTCAAAATATCGACAGCGATGTCTTGTTCCCAGAAATAACGATAATGCTCCTGCAACGTTTGCGGATACCGTCTGGTTGGTCGACCAAACCCGCCGCCTCGCTTCAATGCCCAGTTGCTTTCCCAATCAAAAAGGATCGCCACTGCTTTTTTTCTTGTGGTTCCTTGAATCTCTTTGATTTTTTCCAAGCGCTTGCCGTAAGCCGCAACTTCTTTGAAGACCCGATTCTCCGTGGAATCATCATGTCCCACGACTGCTCCATGGAATTTTTCTGAATTGCCGCGGGATTGGCGCCATTGAAAATACAAGGTACTATCTGAGCCGTGAGCGATCTGCTGCATGGCACTCAACTGATGGACACCAGGCTTTTTCGCTTTATTAAAGGAATGCCAGTTAACAAAACTCGGCGTGCATTCCATCACTAAAAAGGGCTGTTTCTTCAATGACCAGTATTGATCATGTACATAGGCGGATTTCATCGCTGTCGCTGCCAAGGATTCAAAGTTGTTGTTCCAATCAGGGTAACTATCCCAGCTAACGATGTCCACATGACGAGCGAACTTGCTGTAGTCAATGCCTTCTAAAGGAATAAAATCTTGGGTAGCATGTCCTTCCGCCATAAAATTCGTCGTCACAGGAATGTCCGGTGTCAGCTGACGGATCGGCGCACATTCATGCAAATAAAAATCGATCGTCCTATCTGTGACAAATCGTTTCCAATCAAGATCCATGCCATGCACTTTGTGTTCCCCTAAAGGTGAAGGCGGTAAAACCTGCGACCAATCGGAGTAAGTACCGCCCCAAAAAGAAGTCCACCAGGCATGATTCAACGTGGCTAAATCACCATATTTTTTTTGCAGCCAGCTGCGCCAGTTTTCCTGACAATAGGAGCAAAAGCATTCCCCAGAGTACTCATTGGAGATATGCCACATGGCTAATGCCGGATGCTTGCCGTAACGTTTTGCCAACTGCTGATTGATTTGCGTCACCTTTTCCCGATAGATCGGTGAAGAGTAACAGTGATTGTGGCGAAACCCATGGGTATGTTTTTGTCCTTGGGCGTTGGTCCGATTGACTTCAGGATACTTTTGGCTTAGCCATTGAGGCCGCCCACCGCTAGGAGTGGCCAAAATGACTTTGCCGCCGATGCCATGGATCTGATCAAACACTCGATCCAACCAGTCAAACTGATAAACGCCTTCTTGCGGCTCTAAGGCACTCCAAGCAAACACCCCTAATGTGACGGTGTTGACATGGGCTTGCTGCATGTAGGCAAGATCCTTTTGCAAGATTTCTGGATAAGCCAGCCATTGATCGGGGTTGTAATCCCCGCCATGCATAAACTGCTGATCAAACAATTGATTGCTCATCATTCTACTCCTTTTTTGGCTTGTAACTGGTAGACAAATGATTGAAAATCGCCAGTGACTTGCGCTGTTCCATGGTTGACGGCATTAAACTGATAGGGTTTACGCAACCCTAATTGCCTTAACAGCTGACCAGAGACAGTTTCGCCATTGACCTGATACACCTGTTGGGCATTAAGAAAGGCTGCGGGCAAAAAGTCTTCCGCCGTCGGATTGGCTTGTGCCAGCACGCGAAAGAAAGCAATCAATGCTTCTTCGTTTTGTGGGTCATACACTGCCCAAGTCGTTTCATTGGCATGGTCCAACTGCTGCAGCTGGTAAAAAGTGCCAAAGGTCAGCAATTGCCGCTGTTTTTTATAAAAGACGATTTGGGATTTGATCGCCTGCTTTTCGGTTTCAGACAAGTGAAAGAGATCGAGTTCATACCCCAAAGGCCCAAACATTGCGACGGTTTGCCGAAAGGCTAAAGACGTTGCCCGGCCGACTTGGTGGTTTGGTGCCGCCGACACGTGATTGCTGAAGGAGGACAAAGGATACCCTAACAACGTTCCGCTTTGGATGGCTAAACGTTCCACTGCATCACTATCATCACTAGGCCAAATCTGCGGACTGTAAAATAAGATCCCTAAATCGTATCTGCCCCCGCCGCCAGCACAGCCTTCGATCAAAAGGGTCGGAAACGCAGCTAAGATTTTTTCATATAAGCGATAAAGACCTAAAATGTAGCGATGATAAAACTCCGTCTGAGAAATTCCCTGTTCCGCTAAATAGGGAGAGTAAGCTTCAGTGATATTGCGGTTCATATCCCATTTGATGTAATCTAGCTTGGTTTCAAGGATCACTTTTTGCATCGCTTCGAAAATCGCCTCGACCACTGCTGGATTGGCAAAATCCAACACGTATTGTCCGCGCCCCACAGAGATCCGCTCATAAGGATGCTTGACTACCCACTCAGGATGCTCTTGGTACAACTGACTATCTGGCGAAACCATTTCTGGTTCAAACCAAATCCCCAGTTGCAGCTGCATGGCATGAATTTTCTCAGCAAAAGACCCGATTCCTTTTGGAAATTTGGCAGGGTCCGCCACCCAATCGCCTAATGAACTGCGGTCGTCGTTGCGTTTTCCAAACCAACCATCGTCAAGCACAAAGCACTCCATCCCTAACGCCTTGCTTTCTTGGGCTAAGGTCAACAGCTTTTCTTCATTAAAATCAAAATAAGTCGCTTCCCAATTATTAAAGACGATCGGTCGCTGCCGCTTTTGCCAATAAGGGGCAATCACATGCTTTTCGATAAATTGGGCGGATTCTTGACTCAAGCCATTCAGACCAGCAGCGGTGAAGGTGAAGAGACATTCTGGGGCTTCAAAAGTTTCTCCTTGTGAAAGCTGCCAGCTGAAATGCTCAGGATGTATCCCCAACATCAATCGAACGTTGTCCCACTCATCCATTTCCGCTTGCGCTAAAAAGTTGCCCGAATAAATCAGGTTGGCACCATAGACGTGACCAGTGTCATTGGTGGCTTGCTGTTCTTTTAAGGCGACAAAAGGATTGTGCTGATGACCAGACGCTCCTTTTAACGAGCCGACACTGATCGTCCCTTGGGTCAAAGGGACCGTTTTGATATGCCGTTCTTTCAGCCATGCGCCTGAAAGATGCAGCAGTTCAAAATCGCGATTTTTCAGTTCCAAGACACCACTCAAAAAGCGCTGGATGGTTCTCGGCTTGCTCCCCGTATTGGTCAGTGTTTGCTGCCGCGTGATGGTTCCTGATCCTTTGAAGATCGTATAGGTGATCGCCATTTCCAGCTGCCGCTCTTGATCTACTAATTCAAAGACGATGCTTTGGCTTTCATCAGCAGAAGCAAAGCTGGCTGGTTGCGCCAGCTTTCGTTCTTTGCCCTCAAAACAGTGAAAAGCCACAAGTTTAAAATCCACATAAAGAGGGGTTTCTTCCTCAAAAACCGACACTGCCCCTTCTCGAAAATCAGAAGTCCCATACGTTGGCAATTCTTGAAAACGGTCCGCCAAGGTAAAAAGATTGTCTGCTTCAAAAAATTTGACGGTTCCTGCCGATTTATTCTCTTTTTTCTCAAGGTACGCTTGATCAAACGGCGCCAGTGTGCCTAGAGATGGCCCAAAATAGACATGACCCAGTTGCTGATTTGGTAACACATTTATGATATAACTGATTTTTTCATTGTATAAGTGAAAGAGTTGTTCATTCCTAATTTCTATCATTGCTATCCTCAATTTTCCCCATTTTTTTCATTTGTCCCTGCTCGTTGACAAGCTGCTTCAAGATAACGCAAGCGTTTTTTGACGCCGCGATTGAAAAAGAATTTGTAAAACAGCGCCGCCAGCATAAAACTGTAGGTTGTTTTCTGCTGCGCAAAACGGCTTTGTTCCGAATACGTGACTTGCAGCTTCCCTTTTCGTCCTGGAGCAAAACTGTACCGTTGATCGATCACTCCTTCTTCATGGGTCGTACGAAGCCACAGCTCATCCGCGGCAATTTTTTTGACCGTCATGACGGCAGGTACCAACCGCGGGGCGGTTTTGGTTTGGATCATCGTTTCAATACGGCAGCCTTCCCCGAACGGTTCTTGGGCTTGTTTGGCTAGAAAGAATTTCTCTTGTTCCGCCAATAACACACGGGAAAAGTCCGTAGGTGTCGTATTCATTTGATAACTGCAAGACAATGTATCGGTTCTCATCACAAATTCCTTTCTAAAGGGTGCGCGTATTGCATTCCTTTCCGTTTCTGGGCTTATCTTTCTTCTACCCTTTGATTGATCGTTTCAGATGCCGCTTGTTCATTTAATGCCGCTTCTGCTTTTTCTTCTTTTAAGTACCCGCGATCCATTACGATCAAGAATGGCACCCAGATCAAGGTCATTACGGCAACCGTCACTAACTGTAAGATTGCGCCGGCAACAGAACCCGTGCCTAACCAACCAGATAAGAAAACAGGGGTCGTCCAAACCACCGTTGCTCCAATTGGTCGTGGCACCAAGCCTGCGGCGATCGCAAAGTAAGAAATCGTCGTACTGGCTAATGGCGCTAAGATCCATGGGACAAAAGCGATCGGGTTCAAGACGATCGGCAAACCAAAGGTCATCGGTTCAGATACGTTGAAAACAGATGGAGCGATCACCGTCTTCATTAATTTTTTCATCCGAATCGAACGAGCGATAAAGAAGGCCATCGTAATCGAGATCCCCAGCTGCATTCCTTGATTGACGAACACGCCCATAAACGTAGTGTTAATGATATGGGGCAGTTGTTCCGCCCCTGCTTTGTAAGCTTCATAGTTTTCGATCGCTAACGCATTCATGATTGGATCGATCACCGCATTGACCACTAGTGTTCCGTGAATCCCAAACCACCAGAAGAATTGGGTGAACAAGACGGCGATCAGTACTGCTGGCAACGTACCGCCTAAGCCCATCAATGGTTTTTGCAAAATCTCATAAACGAAGTCAACGGCATTGCCCCATGAAGTAAAGGTGAACAAGTAGCGGATCAAATTGAAAAGGAACAACGGTGCCGCCCCAGGAATGATGGCGACAAAGGATTCTGCGATCATTGGCGGAACCGAATCTGGCATTTTGATCGTCAGCCCAGCCGCACTGATTTTGCAATAGATCTGCGTAGCGATAATGGCCGTGATGATTCCGACAAACATTCCCTCAGCCCCTAATTTCGACAAGGGGATCACTGTACCTAACTCTTCGGATGAGCCAAAAGGCAGCAGCATCAAAAACGAAGACAGTGAGATGGCACCCGCAAATAATTTGGCTTGTCCATACTTGCCAGCCAACTGATAGCCGATCCCAAAAACAACGAAAATAGCGGTGATACTCATGGTCGCATTTCCGATAGGACCAAAAAAGTCGTTTAGAAACGTGATGAATCCCTCTGGAAGTTTTTCCGAGAGTCCGAAAGTAGCAGGCAGATTTTGAATAATAATCATAATTGACGCAAACATTGTTGCAGGAAAAGCGACCATAAACCCATCACGAAGACTTAACAAGTATTTGTTGTTGGCAATGATCTGAGCAAAAGGCACCATCTTTTCGGCTAATTTATCAATAAACTTCATTTCGTTTTCTCCTTTATTTTTGACTGTAAACGTTTACTATAATCAGTATAGTTGTTTAGTTAATGTTTACACAACCCCTAAAATAAAAAAAGATCAGACGTCACTGATCTTTTTCGGCAATCGATTCTCTAATGATCAATTCACTGCCACAAACGACGCGAACAGGCATCGTCCGCACCCCAAGGATTTTATTTTTCGCTAATTCGACACTCATCTGCCCCATCTCTTCAGCTTTCATCTTAACGGAGGACAGTGCGGGCGTCATAAATTGCGCCATTTCGATATCATCAAAACTAACGACTGACACATCTTTAGGAATCGATAGCCCCGCTTCAGCGAGTGCCTTGTAAACCCCGACAGCCATAGGATCGCTGGCAACGACGATCGCTGTGGGGCGAGGATTCATTTGCGCGATCTGCTGACCAAAATGCAAACCAGTCTCTGGTGACCATTTCCCCTGCAGCACGGTTGTGAACTTTTCCAATTTATTGAGCAGCATCCATTGGCGATAATTTTCTGCTCGAATCTCTTGTTCATCGTAAACGACTTCGCCAGAAATCGTCACTCGGCTGGCAACACCGCCCACAAAGGCAATATTCTCATGGCCCTTCTCTTTTAACAACGTGAGGATCTGGTGAGTCTTTTGGGCAAAATCGGTTTGGATGCAATCGTAGCTGGGTGCTTCACTATAATTATCCACCAGGATAATATTGGCATTTTGCTGACTGATCTCTGCCAAAGCATCGCTGGTCATCTCCCCAATAATAATGACTGCGCCATACTTCGCCAATTGTGCCAAATCTTTTTGAGGCTCCCGCATGGAAAAGGCCCGAATCGTTTTTAAGCGCCACTTCGCCGCTTCCTTTTCGATCCCATTGCGGATCATCATAAAATACGGATCGTTTCTTTCCGACTCTCGATCGTGGCGGGTAATGATGGCAATCGTGTTTTGGTCACCGACTTCACGGGAATGGGGTTGATTTTTTTCTTTTGAATAATTCATTTGGTTGGCGATCTCAATGACTCGCTGACGCGTGTGTTCATTGATACTGAAGGTTTCATCATTGTTAAGGATTCTAGAAACACTTGCTACCGACACCCCGGCTAATTTCGCGATATCTCTCATACTTGCCATAGCTGCACCTCATCTGTTTACTGTTTACTAAATTTACATTCAGCATAGGCATAATTTTTGACCCTGTCAACCTTCTTTTCACAAAAAAACCGAAACTCCTTAGCTTTTCACTAAGGAAGTTTCGGGATACCCGTTTGTTTTCTATTTGAGCGCTTGGTCACAGAGCAAGACATTGACTAAATACAAGGTGCTGATTCCTAAGACCAATAAGTAGACTGGGCCAAACAGCAAAAAGGTCAAGACAAGCGTCACTGTTGCTAAAAGATGCGCCAGTACTCGTTTGGGTGAACGAGCAAACTGATAAAAACTATAAAACAATGAGCTGGGCTGCTGCGGATAGGTGTGAAGCAGCCTCGTTTGATAAAGTAAGACCAAGCAAAACAAGCCAAAGGTGAACGCTAACGCGTAACTAGCGATCTGAAACAGCGGGTGCTGCAAACGGCTAAAGATAAAGCTGTCCGCTAAAAGCAGCAGGAAGAATAGACTGAGCAAACGGTCTTGCCCTTTTCTTGTTGCCCACTGTTGATGAAATACCTGCTGAAAACGAGCTTTGCTGCTTGCCTCCAAGCCATCGTTCCGCAGTTCCGTCAACGTCTCGATCAATGCTCGACTAGCGGTGGTACTCGTGATCAAAGGCAAGGAATACAACAGCCACATGCCTTGTAAAACCAGTAAATGCGGAAGCCAGTTGATGCCAGTCAACAGCGCTTGGTTTAAGCGTTGCGGGGTAACTTTTGTTCTCATCCTTTGGAACCTCCCGTCAGATCCATTCCCTCAATAAAGTAGCGTTGAGCGAAGAAGAACAGCAAGATCGTCGGCAATAGCACAAGCGTTGCTCCTGCCATCAAGTAGTTCCACTGGGTCGTTGATTGGTTTTGGAAGACTTGCAGGCCAATCTGCAGCGTGTACTTTTCTTGGTTTTGAATATACAGTAATGGTCCTAAGAAATCATTCCACGCCCCATTGAAGGAGTTGATGGCAATCGTGATCAGCGCGGGTTTCGTCAATGGGATCATTAGATGGCTCCAAATATAAAGATGATTGGCGCCATCGATCTTAGCGGCTTCGATCAATTCATTGTTGACGGACAAGTAAAACTGCCGCATCAAGAAAATGTTAAAGGCGTTGCCGAAAAACGCTGGAACGATCAGCGGCAGATAGGTGCCGACCCAGCCGATTTTGGAAAACAAAACATATTGCGGGATCATCGTCACAAAGCCAGGAATCATCATCGTAGACAAGACGAGGGCAAAGATCAGATTTTTTCCTGGAAAGGCCAATTTTGCAAACCCATAAGCAATGAAGGAATTTGATAAGACATTCCCGAAGACCACTAAGACGGTAATGAATAACGTATTTTTTGCATACTGCCAAAATGGAAAGGCGTTGATAGTCTCCAAATAATTGCCAAGATTGATTTCTTCTGGGAAAAAGGTCGGCGGGTAGCGCACGATCTCCTCCATCGGTTTCAATGACGTAAAGACCATCCACAGCAACGGAATCAGCAGCACGATCCCGATGATCGACATCACCACATAGCTGATGATTTTTTTGACTCGCTGTTGGCTTGATTTGCTTCGTGTTTTTGTCGTCATTTCCATTAGCTGCCACCTCCGGTATAGTGAACCCAGCGTGGTGCCAGCTTGAGATTGATAAAGGTCAAGACTAAGACGATCAAGAACAAGATCATCGACATGGCCATCGCATAGCCCATATCAAAGGCGACGAAGGCTTTGTTCCACATATGCAAATTATAGAAGAGCAGCGAATTTGCCGGACCGCCGGTACCATTTTTGGTCATCACGTATGCTTCTTGGAAAATTTGAAAAGAACCGATCGTTGAAGTAATCACATCATAGAAGATGATTGGCGTGATCAAAGGGATCGTAATATTTTTGAATTTCGCCCAAACTCCCGCCCCATCGATCTCAGCCGATTCATACAGCGTCGGTGAAATATTTTGCAAGGTAGCTAGATACAAGAGCATCGCGCCCCCCGAACTCCAAATCTTCATCAAAATCAACGCTGGTTTCGTCCATTCGGGATCAAACAGCCATGCTGGACCTTTGATATTGAACCAGCTCAAGAAGGTATTG
This sequence comes from Enterococcus sp. DIV0213h, assembly GCF_051711285.1. Lineage (NCBI taxonomy): Bacteria > Bacillati > Bacillota > Bacilli > Lactobacillales > Enterococcaceae > Enterococcus > Enterococcus sp. DIV0213h. The sequence continues at coordinate 1,242,925 of NZ_JBIOMH010000001.1, read as the reverse complement.
ATCAATCCTGCGGAAGGAGATAATAATTGCATCCATAAGACGTAGACGGCAACCCCTGAAAGGATCGCTGGCAAGTAAAAGGTGGTTCGGAAAAAACTGATTCCGCGGATTTTTTGATTCAATAAAGTGGCTAGAAAGACACTGAACAACGTGGTTAAGGGAACATTGAAGAGTACAAAATACGCCGTGTTATAGAGAGATTTCCAAAACAGGGTATCTTGCGTAAACATGCGGGTAAAGTTCTTAAAGCCGATAAAATTCATTTTCGAAGTCAGATTGTAATCGGTAAAGCTTCCTACGAAGGAAAACAGCATGGGCCCTAACATAAACACCACGAACCCAAGCAAAAATGGTGCTACGAAGAAGTAGCCCCAAAGAGCTTCTTGCCGTTTACTTTTTGAACGCTTCTTTGGCATTCCTTCCACTCCATTCTATTTTTACTCATTGTTTGTTCAAGAAAACATGTCCGCTTCGCAAAGCAGAAAGCAAAGCCCAGTCCGCTAACCGACTGGACTTTCCTTCTTTTTTAAAAACGCTCGTTTTGAAGTTTATTTGTTTTGCTCAACAAGATCTTCCACCGCTTTTTGCGCATCTGCCAACCCTTCAGCCGGTGTTTTGCTGCCGAGCATGATTTGGTCGATCTGTTCATTGACAAGACTGCTGAAGTCAGGCGCTGTCAATGGCACAGGCGTGATCACCGTATTGGCAAAGTTTTCATCCGCCATTTGGTAGATCATTTGGCCATTTTCATCTAGATTGTCGTTGTTGACCAAGTTTTCGTTGGCTGTCCGATTCGCCATGATATCAAAGCTCTTCTCACCAAATTTCTCTTGAACTTCTGGTGTCGACAAGTATTTGATAAACTCATAGGACGCTTCAGGATCTTTGGCACCGTATGGCACTTCTAGGACGAACCCGCCGCCCCATGACCAGTGACCAGAGCCACTTTCTTTTTCAGGAATTTGAATGACCCCAAATTCAAAGTCATCTGGTGCATTTTCCGCTAAACTTGAGTAGTAGTTGATGTTTTGCGCACGCATCGCCACTAATCCAGAAATGAATGGATCGGCAACCCCTGAACCAAATTCAGCTTCTAAGCGATTGATGGTATCTTGACCATAATACTCTTGCCAGTCTAAGATCCATTCCAACGCTTCCACTTTGTTGTCTGTATCGATTTTGACGTTCTCATCCTTGTCAAACCAGCTGACGCCATCGTCGGCATTCAACGCCCACACGTCAGCGCCTAAATTCCACAATGGGTAAAAGCCGATTCGCTCAAAATCATCACCGTTTTTGACATCTAATTTACGAGCAACTGTTTCTAACTCCTCCCACGTTTGTGGCAGTTGCTCTTCACTGATACCAGCCTCTTTAAAGAGTGTCTTATTGTAGAAAATCACTTGCGTATCTGTATTGAATGGAACGGCATAGGCATCCCCTTCGTACTCCACCGTATCCCATAATTGCGGATAAAATTCATCAGAAAAGCCCTCTTCGATATACTCGCTTAAATTCGTTGCTTGCTGCGCTTCTGCCCGCTGAGCAACAGAATTGATATCTTGTACAATAACATCAGGCGGATTGCCAGCAGTGATCGACGATAGTGATTTTGTCCAAATATCGCCCCAAGGCTGGTAGCTGTATTTGACCTCGATTTTATCTTGTGACGCATTAAAATCATCAATAATTTCTTCAATTACTTCTTGTCTTGCACCAGACCCCCAGAAGGACCAAAAGTCCAACGTCGTTTTGCCATCTGCTGACTCATTCCCCGAGGAATCAGCGGTTTCACTGTTGCCGCATCCTGCCGCCAGTACACCAACTGAAAAAAGCAAAGTCCCCATATAAAATAACTTTCTCATTTAACCTAACCTACTTTCATTTATTTTTAATGTACTATTTAAAAGCTATCACTACTTCTTCTTTTCAGCAAATAAAAAGCATCGTGATTCGAACAAAAAAATAACGTTTTTACCGTTTCTCGACAAGAAGAGCGTTTTCTTTGAAAATATAAAAAAAGTGGGGCATCATAGAAATAGCACCTATTTTTCAACCTCACGTCAGACCATTTGAAAAACGATGTTTATAGAAAGGGAGTAACCACATGCTAGTCATTGTCGATATGCAAAACCAAATTCTCGATGAAGAGAACGAAGCGTATGTGCCAGATGGCGCCGCTCTCGTCAAACGAATCGCCAAGCGCCTAGAACAAGCGCGGGCGAATGGGGAGTACATTTTACACACCCGCGACATTCCAATCGAAGTCAAAGGAACGCCTGATGAAGAAGCCGATGCCCTGCAGCTGATCCCAGAACTTAAGCCTCTCGAAAATGAAAAAGTCGTCAAGAAATACTATTACAGTATTCCACCTGAGGTCTTGATCGACATTAAGAAAAATCTATTTGAACCTGAAGAAGAAAAGCAAATCGAAATCACCGGTGTTGAAACCAACATCTGTGTCCTTTCCAATACCATCGAGATCCAAAGCGCCTTTCCTGACGCTGATTTTACTATCAATAAAACATTAGTCGCTGGTAAAAACCACGAGTCACAAGGACTCGACATCTTACGAGACTTCAATGTCCAAATCATTGATGGCACAAAACAAACCAATGACCAATAGGTAACGAAAGCTCCCTGTTCAAGGAACAGAGAGCTTTTTCAATTTGATTATTCATTTAATTCATTGAGCCATCTAATAGCTCGGTCGGAATTTCAATCCGAACCTCATTTTCAGTCTGACAGTTTGGACATACGAAGGTTCCTTCGATGGCTTCCTTCACTTCCCCGTAAGCATAATGAATAGCGATTTCATCTTCTGCCAATTCATTCGTTTCCAACGGTGGTACCATGGTTAATTGCCCCTCGCTGTCTTCTTGTAAATGAACGACCAGCTTCCCATCAAAGTTTTCATTGCAATTGGTGCAGGAAGCCTTTCCTCGAATCGTTAGATCCATGATCATCCCTCCTCATTTCTTGTCACTGGTTGATGCAGGTTCCGTTAGATACTCGTAACGCATGCATGCTTCACTTTAATAGTGTCACGCTTTCACTTTTTTAGCAAATCATCTGTTTTTCTTTTTTTAAACCATTGATCAAGAAAAAACAAATCAACCGTTTTGAGCGTTTTCGTTGTCAAATCCTTAAAATCCTTGCAGAATTAAATTATCTGTTACTAAAAAAGTAAAAACGTGTTGTTGAAAAAATTAGTGATTGTCCGAACTTATCTGAACAAACAAGGAGGAAAAATGATGCAAGCAGTAACCTGGCAAGGAAATCAAAAAATGGACGTTCGCCGTGTAGAAGATCCAACGATTTTAGAACCGACGGATGCGATCATCCGAATCACCGCAACCGCAATCTGCGGCTCTGATCTCCACCTTTACCACCATGGCGGCTCGGTTTTGGAAGAAGGCTATGTCGTTGGTCACGAACCAATGGGTATTGTTGAAGAAGTTGGCAGTCAAGTACAGAAACTAAAAAAAGGCGACCGTGTCGTCATCCCTTTCAATATCGGGTGCGGCCATTGCCACTTTTGTCAAAATGAAATGGAAAGTCAATGCGACAATTCTTCAGAAGATACATTGTATGGCGGCTTATTCGGTTTCGGAAAAATGAACGGTAACCACTGGGGCGGTCAAGCCGAATTCTTGCGCGTACCTTTCGCAGATTTCACCTCGTTTATCGTACCTGAATCAACGATCCCTGATGAAAAAGTATTGTTTTTATCTGACATCTTACCTACAGCGTATTGGAGCGTCCAAAACGCTGGCGTCAAAAAGGATGATACCGTGATCGTCTTAGGCTCAGGCCCAGTTGGGTTGTTTGCCCAAAAATTTGCCGTGATGGCAGGCGCTAAGCGGGTGATTGCCGTGGATCCTGTTGCTCATCGCTTAGAAAAAGCCAGCAGCTACAATCAAGTCGAAACATTCCAATTGGATGATTTGGCTACTAGTGCTGATGAACTGTATGAGCTGACCAAAGGTGGCGCTGATGTGATCATCGACTGTGTTGGGATGGATGGTTTAGAACCCGTCAAAGAAAAAGCCAAAAACCTAGTCAGCTTGCAAAGTGGAACGATCTCACCGATCCAGATGGCCGCCAAAGCAGTCAAAAAATTTGGTACCGTCCAAATCACTGGCGTTTACATGACACCAGCTTCTTCTTATCCATTGCAAGAATTCTTTATGCGTAACATCAATGTTAAACACGGGCAAGCACCTGTGATCCATTTGATGCCAAAAATTTATGATATGATTGCGGACGGCTTGTTTGACCCGTCACAGATCATCACCCACACGATGCCTTTAGCAGATGCTGCCAAAGCGTATGAGATTTTTGACAAAAAAGAAGACAAGAACATCAAAGTTGTCTTGAAACCTTAGCACAAATAAAGGAGCAGTGATGGCACCTATGCCAAAAATCAAACGGAGTGAACATCAATTCGATCCGGGAAAAGAAGAAGATGTGATCATCAAGGCAAGTCGCTTTCGCATCTATTTTCAAAATCGCTACATGTTGATCTCACTTACGAATGATATTTTGACGGGCTTGTTTTATATTTTCGGAAGTATCGTTTCATTAACTAGCTTGCCTGCGATTTACGGAACGATCGCCTATTTGATCGGCGGTGTCTTTTTGACCATTCGCCCGCTGATTAAAATCGTTCGCCATGTCTATATCTATAATGAGCGCAATCAAGAAGGCGAGAAAGAAAAAGATGTCACCATCACCGACGATGAACGTTGATGGGGCGACAACTAGAGAGGAGTTTCCTATGTTAAAAACATTTGATGGGATCGCACTGACCTTATTGATCATCGGCGGTATCAATTGGCTGCTGGTCGGCGCCTTCGAGTTTGACCTTGTCGCAGCGATCACCGGCGGCAGCACGTCGATCATTGCCCGCGTCATTTATATTCTAGTTGGGATCAGTGCATTGTATAGCCTGAAATTCTTTCCAGCTATCGCCCGCCAACAAACCCTCGACTAATTGAAAATAAAACCTGCATCTGCGGTGTCCTGACCCAAAAAAGTTAGATTTTTGGTCTAACGTTTTGAGGTCGCATCTGTGGATGCAGTTTTTTTGTCTACAATCATTGAAAAAAAACACCAGTTGTACTACTCTTGTATTTAACCTACTATTTTCGAAAAAACAAAAAGGACGTGACTCATGACCCCACCTACTAGACCCTCACTGATACGTCGGATACTCGGTCGGATGCTTTTGCTGTTGATTTTCTTATTTATTCTAAGTATTATTGGCGGAATCATTGTTTTAAATAACCTCACCATCGCGGAAAATTGGTTTGGTCTGAATGAATACCAAGTCGTTGAAATCAGGCATCAGATCATTCGTTTGTTCCCCTACTTTTGGGTAGCAGGGATCCTGTTGGTCTTTTTGATCGGTCTGATCATCGGCATCAAGAAACGCAAAAAATCGCCATTCTATTGGTTATTCTCATTGCTCTTGCTGCCAGTGATTCTCTTTTGTATTGGCGTAGTTTCCACCTTTTTACCTGTAGACCGCCAACTCTTTCGAGAAGAAGCCAGTGCCAAAGAAATTATGGCTGCGCTGCCGAATCAATCCTCATTCAAAGACAAAGAGCTGCAACTGGTCAGCTATAGTTTTCACATCCGCAATGTCCCGCTAAAAAGCGGCATTTATGCAGTTACGCGAGTGATCAATCCAAACACAGGCCTGCAAGACGAGTATTGGTATTACCCAGAAAATCTGTTGACCAAATGGAAAAAAGACGACGATACGATCGAGCTTTCGATGGAAGATACCATTGCCTTTGATGCCATCGATTGGGGCGTCATTCCCAAGATCATCAAGGATTCTGAGGCACGAGCAGCTCAGCTGGATCACTATGCTCCTGGCGTCAGCATCGTCATTTTAAACGGCTTCCAAGGTGAATGGACTTGGACCGTTGGTTTAAATGGGATTCGTAATCGCACCGAGATCAATTATGTTTATGATCTCAAAGGAAATTATCAATCCGAATGGCAATAAAACAAGCGGCACCTATCCACGTGAATAGGTGCCGCTTTTGCTTTTATCGGTTTACTGATCCAAGTCTTTGACACACCGAAACCCTAAATTATTGGCTGCCGACATCCCAGAATTACCATTTCTAGCGGCAATTCGGTATCGTTTGCAATAGGATTCGTGGCACAAAAACGAACCGCCGCGAGTCGCATACAGTTGATCATCTTGTGTTTGATTCCTTGCCCAAAAGGTTTGTCCCGTCTGTTGTTGAAACTGTGTCAGCGGGATGCGGGCAGGATTGACGCACCATTCCCAGACGTTGCCGATCATTTGATACAGACCAAAGCCGTTGGGCTCATACCATTTCGCTGGCGCTGTATTGGCAAAGCCGTCTGCTCGCGTGTTGCTTTTTGGAAACTCTCCTTGCCAAATATTGCAATGATAGGTATTTTCTGCCAAAAATTCCCTTCCCCAAGGATATTTTTCAAAACTTGTCCCGCCTTTTGCAGCGATCTCCCACTCTGCTTCTGTCGGGAGGCGTTTTTTTGCCCATTGGCAATAGGCGATCGCATCGTTGCGAGACACCTGAACCACTGGGTGATCCATCCGCTGGGCAATCGTTGAATCAGGTCCTTCAGGATGACGCCAATCTGCGCCACTAACTGCGTACCACCAAGCCATATTCGGTATCTTTTGACTGCGGTGTTTCGTTTGCTCACTTAAAAAATAGTGAAAAACGAACGACCAGCCAAAGCGCTCGGCTTCTGTGACATATCCTGTTGCTTCCACAAAAACTTGGAAAGCTTGGTTCGTCACCGTCGTGGCATCAATGGCAAATGCTGGGCTGTCGAGGCTGATTTGCGGTCCCTCAAGATCCTCGGCAAAGCCGTCCATCGTATTCGTGCCGATTCGATAAGTTCCTGCTGGAATCGTGGGCATCTGCTTGCCTCCTTTTTACAATAATTGATAGCCATTGTACAGATTGATCAGTAACACCAGCACGATCACAGTTTGAAATACCAGTGTCACTCGCTGCGGTGACAGGACGTTGCTGGCCTTGGCGCCTAACAGTCCTCCCACGATCGCGGCTGGAATAACAAACCACAAAATTTGCAGATCATACGCACCAAAACCTGTCGTAAAAGCGATCGTCAAAATTTTTGCCAGCTGTGAGAAAAAAATCGTACAAATTGAATAAATCGTCGCCTCTTTGATCGGCATGGCAAACAGCAGCATCAATAAAGAAACATTGATGGGTCCGCCGCCGATCCCCAGCAAACTGGCTAGAAAGCCGAGAATCAAGCCACAAGCTGCATACCAGCCGACTTTTTCCAACGCAAACCCACGCCAGTTATATTTTGTATACAAAAAAGCAAACAATAGTGTCAGCACGGTCACAAGGATTTGGATCAGCTGAACCATCTTGTCGTCTCGAAAGACAAGCAATAGCTGTTCAAAGGCAACATTGCCTAAAACACCGCCTAACACAGCGCCGCCAGAAACCCACAAGGCAATCGACCAATTGATTTTCCGTCCACTGGCTAATTGTCTAGCTGTCGAAACGATGGACATCGTGAAGACCGCTGTCGCCGAGTAAAAAGAGATCGCAGCAACAGAATGGGCGCCGATAAAATCGAAAATCGGTTTGATCAGCACGCCGCCCCCCATGCCCGAAACTGCCCCTACGGCATTTGCTAAGACGATCACGAGAAAATAAATCAGTCCGATCATTGTCTCACCCCTTGCAAAAGCCCCAGTATCTCATTGATTCTAGGTGTGAAGTCTTTTAACAGCTCCTGATAGCCGCAAAAACCCTCACTATCCACGTACATTTCATCTTTCATTCGCTTACAGCCTCCTCGGCACATTTTTTGGAAAGGACATTGCGTACACTTCGAAGGCATGTCTTTTTTCTGGCACAAAAACTGCTGCGAACAGTCTTGAGAAAACAATTCCCGCAACGTTTGCTCTTGGATATAGCCCATGCGAAACTCATCTAATACATAGAAGTCACAAGGATAGACACTGCCGTCGGCTTCGATCACATACTGCACTTGGCAATTGCCTAGAATCCCGCAGGCAGTTACTTGCTGCCGCACCAATAGATTCAATAAGTCATCGAACAGCTTGATACTTAGGTAGTGCCCTTGCGTCAATTCCTGCAGCCAAAACGCCAACAGCTGCTGATAAAAGCCAGCAAAGCTTTTTGGTGTCAAGGCATAGTCGTTGGTTGATGTGGCATCCAAATCAGCCAAGCAAGGAATGAATTGCACAAATGCAATCTGCTCTTCCTTGAGAAAGTCAAACACACGCTGGGCTTCCTTTGCTAACGGATTTGTCAACACGCACAAGACATTGTACTCGATCTGATAGGCATCCAATAACCGCTTGGTCTGTAAAACCCGCGCAAAGGTTCCCCGCCCTTTGGCGTCTAATCGATGACGATCGTGCGCAAGCGGATGCCCATCGATCGACAGCCCGACTAAAAAGCGATGCTCTTTCAAAAAACGACACCACTTGTCATTGATCACCATGCCGTTGGTCTGGATCGCATAGTGTACTGTCACTTGCTTTTTTTGCGCCGCAACATAAGCCGTTAGTTTTCTAAAATAACTCAGCCCCGCCATCGTCGGCTCTCCGCCTTGAAATGCCAACGTCAAATGATCGCCAGCTTCTAAGTCTGTATAAATGTTTGCAATCATCTTTTCCATTACATCCTCTTTCATTTTGCCAAAGGAACGCACTTCACGCAAGGAACTGACGTTGGCATAAAAGCAATAGGTGCAGCGCAGATTGCAAAGAGAGGATGCTGGCTTGATCAATACGGAGATGTGTTTCATGTATTGTTCCTCGCTTTTTTATTTCTTTTGTGCAATTGTCTGCCTCTGACTATTGCTTAAACCTAAGCGCTGATACTCGCTTTCAGGGGCTTCAATCTGATCCATTACTTTAATCAATTTCTGAATCATTTCTTGTTCAATCAGTGGGTCATGAAGCGGTGTTAACTGCTTTGGATCATTCTTTAGATCAAACAGCAAGTGGCCTACCGAATAAGAATCGATATAGGTGGAAACTTCGACTTCTGTGTAAGGAAAATGATTTGTAAATCGATTGCCCTCTTTCAAGACCATGCTGTCTAAGACCTCTTTATTCAAAAAACCACGCAATGAAGCATAACTAAGCGTCTGCATGGTGATTGGTCCATTCGAAGGGTGAACCGATGCACGCATATACACATAACGACCATCGTAGATATTGACATGACCGCCGTTTGTACCAAAAATAATTTCTTGATGAAGCGGTTGTGAATGCTGTTTTTTCAACACAGGCAACAAAGATTTGCCATCCATATCTAAGGTGTTCTCAATTTCAAAATAATCCAATAAAGTTGCTGGAATGTCGATGGTTTGACTCAATACTTGAGTATGGGTTCCCGATTCAGCCTGTGGGTAACTGATGAAAAAGGGCAGATGAATGATTTCTTCATACATCGGTGCGACGTTTTTTCCTAACCAGTCATGTTCCCCTAACAAAAAGCCATGGTCGGTATTCACAATGATCAAGGTATCCTCCCACATATTATTTTTTTCTATAAAGTCCAGCACTCGTCCTAAGTGATGGTCACACATACTGATCAACGCTGCGTATTCTTTTTGCAGCTCAATCAAATCCTGCTCACCAACGTCTTCTGTTACACGACCATATTTTGGCCAAAAGTAAGGTGATTCATTTGGTGTCTCCTGGTACAATTTGCGATAGGTTTCTGGCACATAAAATGGTTCATGGGGGTCAAAACATTCGACTTGCAAAAACCATTGATCTTCATTTTTGTACTGTTCCAAAAAATCCAAGCCGGCTTGGATCGTTTGAACCGTGGACAGGTCTTCTTCTACTGCTTGCCGTGTTCGATTCGCAAAATGCTGTTCCACAGAAATACCACTTTTATTTAACGGATTCAGCGGTGGATGATTCTCTGCCTGTTTTCTTGGAACCCATCGGTCACCTTCTTGTCCTCTAAATCCTTCCCATGTGGAATAACGGTTATGATAAGTGGCACCGCCATCTTCAAAGTAATGGGAGTGGTCGGTTACCAAATGACAATAAACACCATTTTGCTGCAGCGTATCAAAAATTGACGAATCAAACGGTTCTAATTGTCCCCACGAACGATGCATAAAATTGTAACGACCTGTATGAAGTTCTCTTCTCGCTGGCATACAAGGCATGCTGCCACCATAAAAGTTGTCAAACGTAACCGTTTTTTCTCTTAGCCGTTCAAAGTTTGGCGTGTTGATCCAATCGTTTCCGTAGTTTGATAAAAAATCTCTAGCCAGAGTATCAAACATCAGCATAATTGCTCGCATAGCATTCTTTCCTTCTTTCTTTTCTTTCCTTTTCTTGGTCATTGCGACTACTTGACGATCGTTATCGCCCCTCGATTATCATCAGCGATCACATCTAAGTATGCGGAAGTATTGGTAACGACGATCGGCGTCACTAACGAGTATCCTGCCTCTTCAATTTCTTCTTTATCAAATGTAAGCAATACCTCTCCTTGCTTGACCTGATCCCCTTGCTTGACTTTTGTTTCGAAAAAACGACCATCCAAGTTCACTGTATCCATGCCGATGTGAATCAACACTTCCACGCCATCGTCCGACTTCAAGCCAATCGCATGCTTCGTTGGAAACAGTGTTTCAACTACTCCGTCAAAAGGTGCTCGAACCAGTCCTTCATCTGGTGAAACTGCTAAGCCTTTTCCTAATAGTCCATTTGCAAATGCTTGATCTTCTACTGCCGATAAAGGCAAAACGATGCCTGTTAATGGTAGCGAAAAAGTGATTTCTTTCGCTTCTCTTTCTGATGGGATCAAAGGTGAGGCTTCATTATCACTAGCTGTTGCTTCTTGCCGATCCTCTTGCGGATCATACAAGAAGGTAATCGTTAAAATAAATGATAAGACGAATGCTACAGTGATCGCTAATACATATCCGTAAAAGCCGCTTCCGATGCCTTCTGTCGGATCAATGTAGTTGGGTAAACTAAAGATACCCATCCCACCTATAATAAAGGATTTTGTTCCCATGGCACCCATGATCAATCCGCCGATCGAGGCTGAAATCAAGGTCGCAATAAATGGTTTTTTTCTAGGCAACGTGATACCGTACAAGGATGGCTCCGATACCCCAAACAGACTGGAAATAAATGCGGGAATCCCGATTGCCCGAATAGAATTATTTCTAGACTTAATAATAACTGCCAGCACAGCTCCTGCGGTCGCAAATGGAGTCGCTTGTCCTAAGACCATCACTGGGTCGTAACCAAGTACACCAATATTGTTGATTGCGATCGGAATGATTCCCCAGTGAAGACCAAACATGACCAACACTTGCCAAACAGCACCAACTGCAATCCCTGCAATAATTGGGCTGAAGTTATAGATCGCCAACACAGCCGCACCCAACAAATTGCCGATCCACGTCGCGATTGGACCAATGACAATGAAAGTCAGCGGAACCATGATCAAGACGGTTAGAAAAGGAACTAAGAAACTCCGTACAATACTAGGAATGATTTTTGTAATGCCTTTTTCTAATTTGGCACCAAAATAGGTAGCAATGACGATTGGAATAACACTGGAACTATAACTCATTAAAATGACTGGTATTCCTAAAAAAGTGACATAAACAGGCGATTCAAAAACAGTTCCTGCAAACAAGGTATACAACGGTTCGGCATTTGCCGTCAAGCCAGACAAGGCTGGATAAACAAGGGCAGCACCGATCGCCATACCGACAAATTGCTTTAAACCAAATTTTTTCGCTGCGGTATATCCTAAAAAGATTGGAAAGAAGTAGAAGAAACAATCACCTGCTGCTTGCAAAATCGCATAGGTTCCTGACGTATTCTCAATCCATCCCAAAGAAACAAATAGTGCATTTAATCCTTTGATCATTCCTGTGGCAGCTAGAAGACCCAATACAGGTGTAAAGATACTGGAGATCACATCGATAAAAGCATCCAGCGGTCCTTTCTTTTCTCCCGAAGGTGCCGCATCATTTCCTGCCAATCCTGCATGTTGAACAAATTCTTGGTACACCTCTGGCACATGATTGCCGATCACGACTTGGTATTGACCGCCGCTTTGAACGACTGTCACGATCCCTTTCGTCTTTTTCAGTGTTTCGGTGTCTGCTTGCTCCTCATGTTTTAAATCAAAACGCAGTCTTGTGATGCAGTGGGTCACCCCATTGATATTTTCTTTTCCCCCGACTCCTTTTAAAATTTCATCGACCAATTCTTGATATGCCATCGTTCTCATCCTTTCAATGTAAAAATAAAAAGCAAGACAAATAACTATTCCTTGATGGAATAATTATCAGTCTTGCCTGCATTATCAGTAACAACCTTTATTCGTTCTCTATTAACTTTTGAATGTGTAATGTTAAGTACAGCTTTTCATCATCGTTCAAGGGAACATCTAAATACTTTTCAATCAAAAGCATCGTCTTATAAGCGTCTGCATACTGTCCACTCACGTGTCCCAATAGTGGATTTGCTTTTACCACATCTGGTCGAGCCTTCAATCGTTGGAAAAAAAAGCGCAAATGGGTGATAAATCGATCGAATGCCAAAGAGTTTTCATCAATTTGTATCTTGTTTGAAAATCGTATAAGTGAAATAATATCGCGAATCTTTTTTGCAATCGATTGGACATCTTTTGGCTGATCAACCTCATCTGTTACTTGTGCATTGATCAAATGCATTGCTATATTTCCTGCTTCTTCTTCCTCAAAGACGACCCCTGTTTCTTGTCCTATCATTTCCAATGCTTTTTTACCAACTTCAAATTCCTGCGGATAAAACTTTTTTATTTCCCATGATAATCGGTTCGTAACTGTGATTCCTTGTTCATGCAGTTTGAACAGGTTATACAGATGATCGGTAAGTGATACATACAGCGTCTCGCTTAACTCCTGTTTTATTTCCGCTTTTGCAAGTGAGATAATATCATCCGCTAAAGACACATAGTTTGTTGGTATGGATGACAATAAACTTAAAAACCGCTCGGAAACTTTGTTCTTATGAAGCACAAACACTTTTTCAATTTTTGATTCATCGGCGGTTTGTCCTGGTTTCATTTTGAAGCCAAGGCCGGTACCGATCCAGATAAAATCTTTGCCATCTTTTCCGACCAAAACTGCATTGTTGTTTAAGATTTTTTTGATCTTCAAGACGCTTCTCACCTCCTTAAAATGAAAAAAGGCGATACCTTAATACATGTGTAGGATCCATACACACGTAAAAAGGTATAGCCTGCATTATCAGTAACTACCCATTTGATTGCCTTTACTATACTATTTTTCTAGAAACGTTGCAAGCGTTTTATTGATTTTTCTTTTTTTGCTTCGTTTCAAATAGACACGGATCAGCCTTTCTCCAAACTGCTCACTGGTCCAGCAAACGGCTTTGCCCTTCGATTTTTTGGATCTTTGTAATGTCTTGCGTGACTTCTAGACAACCTAAATAGATGCCTGCTTCATTTTTTAATGCAAAGTAGCGAATATAGATTTTACGGCCCCGCATATCGATCCAAAATTCAGCTGTCTCCCTTGTACCCGCTCGAAAATCATCCAAAATCTGTTGCACGAGATGCATGCTTTTCGGTGGATGGCAGTTGACGACTTCACGACCTAAAACCGAATTCGTTCGTGGAAAGACGCGACTCTTGCCTTCTGAATAAAAGCGCACCCGCTCTTCACTATCTACAAAGGTCAAGTCCACTGGCAGCGTTTGAAAAATGGCCACCAATTGCTCAAATTGCAGATTACCAGTAGGCAATGAAACGGTCGGCTGTTCAGCAATTTGCGGCGAATCTTCCGATTCTGTGACTTGAAAGTCATTGAATCCTAAACCGGCTGCGATGCCAGCGGTTGTTTCTTGGGCTTGTTTGATCGCCGCTTGCCGTGCGGGTTCTGCCGCCTGTTCCTTTTCAAGGGCTTCTTGGCTCGGTTTCCAAGGAAGCGGTTCTGGGATAAAGGCAAAGCCGATGTCAAAGCTGTCAGCCGCAATTTGTTCCCAATCTTTAAGACTGAAGACATCCAGCGTCATGGGCACCATGATTTCTTCTTCTTTGAAAATCATCTCTTCGATCTCGTTTTTGACTGCTTCCCATTGGACAGCGATTGGATTATAGGCAGCATTTTCGGATGCCAAAAGCTCATTGAGCGCTTTGATCATAACCCGAATATCATCATCAACACCCCACATCACTTTTGGCGGCGCAGTGATGCCGTACTTCTCCATGTAAGAAAAAATCAACGTTTCTTTTCGCGCATAGTGTTTGTCGATCTGCATTAAATCATTGCAGGCAGCTTGTAGACGCTTTTTAGGCGTCCAATCACCGGTTTTGATTTTGGCTAAGAGGCTGTCGATCTCATCGGTCAACAGGGAATGTAGGACTTGGTTCTCCAATCTCAGGGTATGCACAGGATGGCCTGGTTGCCCATATTCTTCATTGGAGTGATGGATCTCATTGATCGATCCTTTAAAAACAGCAGCATGAATATTGCACAAACGCTGAATCTCAGAAGGGTCCAACCCCGTTTGGATCAAAGCTTTTTCAGCAGCAGTGATCTCCGTCACATCCACACCATCAAATTCTTCGTTAAACAAGCGTTTGGCTTCTTCAAAGGAACCGCCTTGGTGAAGCAAACTCAGTATTTCGACGATCCGTTCTTGTCTTTGACTGTTGGTTTTCATTTCGTCGCTCCTTTCACAAAAAACCCTTGTTTTTCGAAAGCGAGACAAACCGTTTCCAAGGGGATCTTCTTCATCTGAGCACCTTTGGGTATCGTCATATAACGTCCAGCAGTTTGCAGCATCCCTGGTTGATTGATCGCCGTAAACCCTAGTTGACTCATGATTTCTTGTATTTCAGGGTATTGTGCCACAAGTTCATAGAGCGTTTTTGACAGATCGATTTCTTTCATAGTAAGGTCTTCCTTTCAGTGAGAATGATTCTCAATAAGATATCCTTAGTATAAATCATTTTGTTCAAAAATACACGAACTGCCGCAAACATTTATCAATCGATCATTTTTTTTAAGATTGTCGGTAACGGCACACCACTTTTTCCAACCAATCGATACTGGCAAAAAGCATATAGCCCATCAAAGCAATCAGGAGGATACCCGAAAGCATTTGTGGGTAGTCCATTTTTGACCACGCACTTAAGATCAGATAGCCGACACCATACGTCGTGTTATAGTTTTCGGCAAAAAAGAGGGAAGCCAACGCGATCCCGATACTGACCCGCACACTGGCAAAAAGCGCGGGCATGAGCGCGGGCAAAATAACGAAGCGCAAGACATGGCGCCATTGATTGGTATAATTTTTCATGACCTGAAAATACGTTGGTGGGATCTTCGTGACTGCATCACGAATCGAGACGATCACTTGAATGACGATCACCGCAAAAATCAAGAGAATTTTTGAGAGATTGCCTAAGCCAAAGAAAATCATAAAGACGGGTAAAAACGCAACTTTAGGAATCGGATATAAAAAGTAAAGCAGTGGACCAAGCAGCCGATCCACTCTTTGGGATCGCCCAATCAAGATTCCTAACGGCACCCCGACTAGCAACGCCCCGCTCAACGCCGCAAATACCCGCAGCAAACTGGCACCTGCGTGGATCAGTAAGACTTCTCGCAGTGCCCAAAAACGTTCGGCCGTTTCTAAAGGATTAGGCAGTGAGCGATTGTTGGTCACCCAGCTTACGCCCCACCAAACCACGACAAACGAACAGAAGCCCCAAGCAAAAGATTTGATGGTTTTCATTGCCTCGCCTCCCTCATTTGTTCTTTCAACTGCAAGACGACTTCATAAAAAGCCAACGAGTCTCGTTCCTGCTGGCTGCCGTAAAATGGATTACTGATCGGCGTAACGCCCTGATCTTTTAGCAGCAAAATCGTCTGCCCCAAAAACACTGCCTCTTCTGGATCGTGGGTCACCACGATCAAGCTGTTTTGTCTGCGCTGCTGTTGAGCAGCGATCATGGCTTGTGCGTTTGCTTTGGTTTCTTGGTCCAGTGAAGCAGTCGGCTCATCCAATAATAAAACATCGGGCTGTGTGATCAGTCCCCGCCCCATGGCGGTCCGCTGTTTTTGACCGCCGCTAAGCTGATACGGATAGCGGTCCTGCACCTGCGTCAATCCCAACTCAGTCAAACAGCTGGCGACCCGTTTTTTACGGCGCTCACTAGGGATTTGGTTGATGAGTAGCGGCATTTCCAGTGCTTGGTAGACTGTTTGCCAAGGAAACAAATGCAGTTCTTGGAAAACGACCTCGATGTTGTCAGGGGAACAGCCTTGGTAAGTGATCGTGCCCGATTGCGGTCGCTGCAACCCTTTGACCAAGGATAAAAGCGTGCTTTTGCCAATGCCCGATTCTCCCAGCAGCACATAGGTCACGCCTTGTTCAAAACAAAACGAAAGGTTTTTAAAAATGGCGGTATCTCCATAGGTAAAGGAAACGGAATCGAATAGAATACTCATCAGAGAATAAACTTCTTTCTTCAAATTATTTGTGTTGGTTTTCACATTTTATGCTATACTATTTTTTGCGTGATTGACAAGAAAGGATGGTTTATGATGTTTCAGACCCTCGTATTTCATGAAATACGTCCCGAAGCAGAACTTTATGATCAGGTCCGCCCGATCAAAGTCGCAGACGGGTATCAAGATGCCTTGCCTCTGCCCTTATTCAATAGCACTTCTCATTTTAAACAACAAATCGACTTTTTGAAAGCAGAAAATTACCATACGTTGACCCTTGCAGAAGTCAAAGATTTTTATTTCCGGCAGCAGCCGCTACCAGAAAAATCCGTGTTGCTGACCTTTGACGACTGCTATCAATCGATGAAAGAATATGCCTACCCACTGTTGAAAGAAGCTGGTTTCAAGGCAACAGCCTTTGTCGTGACTGGCTGGCTTTTTGATGCCCCTCAGCCTTACGAGCCAGAAGTTTCGCGGACATTGAGCAGCGGCGAATTAGCCGAAATGAGCGATGTCTTCGAATATGCCAACCATACCGATCATTTTCACGAACGCAAGGACCAGCAAGGGCGTTCGATGTGGGAAACACCAGCAGCCTTTGCGCAAGACTTACGAAGCTGCAATCAGCACGTGTCCATCAAGGATGTTTTTGCCTATCCCTTTGGCTTTTATGATCCGCAGACGATCGCTACCTTGGAAAAGGAAGGCTTCGTTCTAGCATTTACCACCAAACCAGGTATCAACACGGCACAAACCAAGCCAATGGAACTCCATCGGGCAGTCATCCCGTTCTCACTACCAATGGCTGCTTTTGAACAACGATTTAGAAACGAGGAAATGAACCAATGAAAAAAACGATTTTAGCAAGTATCCTAGCACTATTCGCTGTTGGCGCTGCCGCATGCGGTAACACTGGCGAAACAGCAAGTACCAGCAATTCCAGCACTAGCAGTACAGAAGCTGCGGTCACAGATCAAACATTGACGATCGGGGTGTTACCAGCAGAATCAGCGATTCCGATCATTCTAGCAAAAGAAGAAGGCTTTTTCGAAAAGCAAGGATTGACTGTGGAACTCAAATCCTTCACTTCCCCGAATGACCGCAATGTGGCGGTGCAGGCAGGCGAGCTGGATGGTACGATCAGCGATGTCATGACAGAAGCGACCTTTAAGCAAAACGGCATTGATATGACGATCACTTCTGATATTTTGGAAAACTTCAAGATTCTCGCTTCACCGAATTCAGGGATCACTGAG
Source organism: Enterococcus sp. DIV0213h (assembly GCF_051711285.1). Taxonomy (NCBI): domain Bacteria; kingdom Bacillati; phylum Bacillota; class Bacilli; order Lactobacillales; family Enterococcaceae; genus Enterococcus; species Enterococcus sp. DIV0213h. The sequence goes on along the minus strand of NZ_JBIOMH010000001.1, from coordinate 1,225,118 downwards.
ATGAAAGGGTTAGCGGATAAAAAAATCACCCTTGTACCGAATTTCATTTTAGAATACATCATGGACCAATTTGCACAGGAAAATGATTTTACCTATGACATCGTGGATATCGCTTCTTTTTCTGCCCGTTCCGAAGCATTGCTCAATGACCAAGTCGATGGCGCTGTTTATACGGAACCGCAAGCCAGCATGTTGGCTGCCCAAGGGGCGATTGTTTTAGGCAGCTCTAAAGATGCTGGCATCAAAGGCGGCACACTGCAATTTATGGACGAAGTTATCCAAAATCGCCCGCAAGACCTAAAAGCATTCTACACTGCTTACAACGAAGCCATCGATTACATGAATGCTCATTCAGCAAAAGACTATGCCGACATCTTGGCAGACTATCAATTTCCCGATGCTATGAGTACTTACTTAGACAGCCAGGAAGACTATCCGTATGCCCAGGCAGTGCCGCAAGAGCAATTCGACGCAATCATTGCTTGGACGAAAGACAAGGGTCAAATCGACCAAGCGTATTCTTACAACGAGTTGACCAATTTCGATTTTTTACCCGCTGACGAATAAGAAACAACAAAAAAGACGCATTTGCGTCTTTTTTTGTTGTTTCACTTCTTTTTGATACTCTTTTTTGCTCGTGGCAAGAAATTCAGGTATACTTTTGACAAATCAGCTGCCATGAAAGGATTTGATGCAATGCCAACGATCGCTGTTTATGCCGACCAGAAAGAAGATACTTGGGAAGCACACTTGACTCACCAGTTAAAAATAAATGAAGAAAGGACCCAGGCTCATCAAACATTCCATAACGAACCTTTAACGATCGACGAATATTTTTTTGCAGAAGATCCTGCCCCTTTTTATACGAATCAAGCCGTCAAGCAGCAATTAGCAAGCAATGGCCGCAGCTGTCTGCCACTCGTGTATGTCGACGATCAGCTATTTTGCCAAGGTCGCTTGCCAACGATCCGTGAATGGGAACAATTGACGAAATCTGGGATCACTGTGCAATTTGATGAGTAGCAGCCACTGTTTTCTTTGCCAGACAAAACAAAGCACCACGTGCCAATCATCAGCGTTTAGTTCTCCCCCTTCGCGGCAACTGCGTCGGTAACGCCTTTTTCTTCTTCTGTTAAACTTCGTTCGCTGATTTTAAAGAATGGATAGTAGATCGCCACACTAATCAGTAAGGAAGCGATACTCCAAAGAACAGCAGGGATATTGCCGCCGGTTGCAAGGTAAGTATTGATAAAGGGCGGTGTGGTCCACGGTGGATTGAACATGATTCGCCCAATGACATTGGTGACCGACAAGAAATACGTTCCGACACATAATACAAGGGGTGTCAGGATGAAAGGAATCATCATAATAGGGTTCATCACGATCGGAAACCCAAAAATGATTGGCTCATTGATACAAAAAATAGCAGAGGGCAAAGCCATCTTCCCTAGGGAACGATAGGCTTTTTTCTTTGAAACTAACATGTTGATGATCAGCCCCAGTGTTGAACCAGTGCCTCCATAGCACAAAAACATGATATAAAACCCGCCTGCAAAAATGTTCGGTAACGGTTCGCCTGCAGTGTAGGCTTCGGTATTGGCTGCTAATAAAGCTAGAAAAATCGGATCGCCGATACTCCCCATCACATTGCTGCCATGAATCCCTAAACACCAAAGCAACAAAATCAAAAAGGTATACAACAGCATCCCAGGCAATGTGTTTAGACCAACTGCCAGCGGTGAAAAGATGGCTTGCACGAATTGATTGACATTAAATTCCAACAAGACCCGAATCACCCAGGCACCAGTGATGATGGCAGCTCCAGGAAGCAAGACCGAAAAACTCTTGGCAACTGCGGGCGGCACTTCTGCTGGCATCCGAATCACTAAGCGGTGCTTGAGAAAAAAGCGATGGATCACTACTGTCGCAATCGCTGTGACGATTCCTGTAAACAGACCAGACGCCCCCAAAGAAGCTGGATCGATCGTCCATTCTTCCCCCGCCTGCAGCAGCAAAAACGCGCAGACTGCCAACACGACAGAACCGATCCGATCGATCTCATACGAGGCCGCCAAATAGTAGGCGATCCCGATACAAGCGGCCAGTCCCAAAATTCCAAATGTAAAATTGCTGGCGGCGCCTAGTTTGACGCCAAATTCCCCGACAAACTCGGTCCAGCCAGGAAAAGGCAGATTGGCTAAAATCAAAAAGAGACTGCCGATTATCGTCAGCGGCATCGTGACGGCGACTCCGTTGCGCACGGCAACTAAAAACCGATTTTCACTGATCCTAACCAATTTTGGTACAAAATTTTCCTGAAACCCTTCGATCAACCGATTCATCCTGTCTCCTCCTACTAAATATCTCGCTTTTTTAATAAGAGTAGCATAAAAAACGCTTTCTGCATTTTTAGAACACTCGACACCTTCCCAATTCCAAGAATACTGCTGGCTAACTGTTTCTTTGCCAAATGGGTAAAGCCCCTGCCAAATCACGTTCCTTCGACCAAGCGATGGCACCTGAGAGCAAAAAGAAACTAATGACCGTCCCTTCCCTCACCGCTAGCGGTAAGCCCAAACTGATCGCTAGCAAGAGTGCCCCCGAAATACAGACTGCATCAACGCCATAACGGTACTGCTTAAATGTCCAACGACTGCGTTGCGCCAGCAAATGACACCAGTGCTCGATTGGAAATTTCAAGACCTGCAACCGTAGGACTTGTCCCGTCGCCGTTCCAGAAATCAAGATCCCACCGATCAAAGCAGCTAGTTGGCTCCAATAATTCGTCAAGTGCAGCGATGCCAAGAAGTAGTAAACAAAGCCATTGATCAAATAGCCGAATGCCAGCAAAGCGAAAAACATAATCAAGTACTCACTGCCTTTTTGTTTGAGGGACGTCTGCCGCCGATCCAATAGCCAACAGGCAGCTAAAAAGCTCAAATTGATGGCTGTAGTGATGGTGCCGACTTTGATTCCTGACATCGTTGCCAGCGTGACATTCAAGGCATTAAAACTACTGACCCCAACGCTTGCTTTAATGGTCAAGCTGATCCCGAATGCACTCAGTCCATAAAAAATCCCTGATCCTATCCATTGCTTTTTATTCATTTTTTCTCCCACACTTTCTTTTTTGCTTTTCTAAGTATGTGCTATACTGACTAAAAACAAACAGGAGATTTCTCCTAGTTTGGAGGGAAAAAGTGAAAAAAACCGCTTATGCCTTGGCAATAAAGCAGGTACCAATCAAAGAAAGCTGCCCCTTGCCGATTCCTGAGGAGATTTTACAACAAAGTGCCCTCTGGACCTTTGATCATCGAGAAGCGATCCAAAAAGAAACGGTGCCGATGTCGGTCTTTTTCGTCCTATTGACTGGCAAAGCCAAGATCATTCAAACGCAAGAAAACGGCAAACGTGCCTTGCTGCAGTTTCTCCATCCTGGTGATTGCATTGGCGATCTCACGTTGATTGGCGCCGAAACAGTACCGAAAACCGTGGTTGCGATCGGTGAAACAACATGTCTGGGCATTCCGATGCAAGCAGCAGCTCACGGGCTCATGCAAGACCTGGCTTTCGTACAAACACTAGGCAAAACTATCGGTGAAAAATTGCTGCTGCGTATGGATCATTTTTCCGTCAATCAAACCTATCCCTTAGCTTGGCGCCTTGCTCATCTACTGTTGGAAGCTTCGATCGATGATCTTTTTCAAGAAAAATTGACGGAGACCGCAGAATACTTAGGCGTGAGCTATCGCCATTTGACGTATACCTTAAAAGATTTCAAAATGCAAAAACTAGTCACAAAAACTGCAGACGGCTATCGGATCGATGCGCCTGCGCTGCAGACCTTTATCCAAAACCAACAAAAGCAGTAACAAGCAAATAACGACAGCAAAATAGTTGGTATGATGCCCCCTAAAAGCCAGAGAAAAAGCTGACTCTTGGGGGTGCAACAAGAAAAACCAACTGTTTGCTGTCGTTTTCGGATCGTTGTTTTATTTTTTCGCCAATGCCCAAGCATTGACACAAACCGTGCCGGTTCCGCTGAGAGCGATCGCCTCGGTCCGTTTGGGATACACGCGAGAGGTCAAACAATATTGCCCGCCATTTAGGAAGATCTCAATCGAAGACGTATCGACAAAAATCTGCAGCTGCGTCAGTTCATCGACCTTGACACTGCGCTGTTTACGACCGTAGCCAGAAACGCCATGATGGATCGTGAAGACACCAGCTTCATAAGCCAAAGTCGTATCTTGCAAAAGCCCCAGCTGGAACTGCTGCAATGGGACTTCCGCCGTAACTTGCAACTCATATGCCAATTCATCGAAAGACAAGTGCTGCGGTTTCTCTGAAAGCACAATTTTTTTGCTGACTTGCTTGTCTCGCAATTTTTTAAATTCTGGCAAAGGTTCTTGATACAACTGGTCATTTTTGACCGAAAGCTGTCTTGGCAGCGTTGCGGCATGCTGCCAGCCGCGAGGGATCGTAGGATTGCTGTATTCAGGACTGGTATCCCCTAGCCCCATCCAGCCCCACAAGATCCGACGTTTCTGCTCATCTTCAAAGGTTTGCGGGGCATAGAAGTCAAACCCATAATCAAGTTCACGAAACGCAGAAGTTTCTTTAAACGTCAGGGTTTCCCAATCCACCTCACCGATCAGATACCCTGATTGATGAATATTTTGGTAGGCATGTTCTTTGGCTGCCAAGCCTTGCGGTGAGAAGACCAACACATCTTTGCCATCTAAATGGAAGTAGTCTGGGCATTCCCACATGTAGCCTAGAGCATAGTCCTCACCGAAAAAGATTCCTCGATAGGTCCATTCATTTAAATCCGTCGATTCATAAATCAAAATTTTGCCTTCGTTTTCCAACGTACGCGCGCCTAGCAGCATATAGTAGGTGTCTTCGTGGGCAAAAACCTTTGGGTCACGAATATGATCGGTAAATCCTTCAGGGTAGTCCTCATGAGGAATCACGACTTCTTGCTTTTCGACGGTATAGCCGTCTTTGCTGATTACATGGACCGTGTTTTGTTCTCGTCCACTAAAGGTATAGTCATGATCACCTGAATGTTTGACATTCCCAGTATAGAAGAAATGGATCGCGTCATTCTCGATAAAGGCAGAGCCCGAGTAGACCCCGTCTTTGTCATAGTCGTGTTCGGGAGAAAGAAACAGCGCTTCTTCTTGAAACGTGACATAATCCGTCGACGTTTTGTGTCCCCAGTGGGGTGGTTCCCCGCCATGGGGCGTTTGCGGTACATATTGATGGTAAAAATGAACCACGCCTTTGAATTGGCAAAGACCGTTCGGGTCGTTCATCCATCCTGTTTCTGGCATCAAATGATAGTTCAAGCGCCACGCATCAGCACTGATTTTTTCTGCTAAATCGTTTTGGGTTTGGGCAAGTTGTGCCCAGTATTCCTTCGTTAACAATGTGGTACCTCTTTTCTCTTGCCGATGAACAACAAGGGATTATTTATTGGTTCAACTCTTTGGCTAGCGGCTTGCGCTGCAATTGGACACCAGCAAAACCGACACCAAAGGCAATCAAAATCACGACAACGTATTTCAGCATGGCACCGAAATCTCCAGTATACAACAACAGTCCTGGAATAAAAGTGATGCCCATCCCAGTGGCAGCTAATTGGAAGACATACGTCGCAAACCCACCGACTGCGCCTCCCAGCATGCCTGCGCCAAAAATCCGCATCGAGCGTAAGTTGACCCCAAATAGTAAAGGTTCAGTGATCCCAAATAAGGTTGGAACCGCCGCACTGATGGCATTTGAGCGTTTGACTTTGTTTTTATAAATAAATGCCGCAGCGATCGCAGCCCCAAATTGTCCCGCCATACTTGCTGTACCTAAGACTTGTAGGACGTTTTCGCCTGTCGTATTCAATAACCCTAACTCAATAATACTTAACGAATGGTGCAATCCAGTGATTACGATCACTTGCTGAACCCCTCCGTAAATGATATAACCGATGCCCAATGGTGCTTGCACCAAGTAGACGATACTGTTGATGACTGCTCTTTCAGCTACTTGCAAGATTGGTCCTAACGCAAACAAAATCAAACCTAAAGTAATGACAATCGTTAAGAATGGTGTCACGATCAAGTCCATCATTTGCGGAACAAATTTACGGAACCATTTTTCTAGCTTAGAAACTAAGATCCCGACAATAATTGCTGGAAAAATCGACCCTTGATACCCAGAGATCGATAAACCGAATAAGTGCAATGGCTCTGCATCCCCGCTGGCAACTGCCCAAGCGTTCGGCAATTGCGGTGCCACCATCATCAATCCTACCACGATCCCAATGATCGGATTACCGCCGAATTTTTTCGTCGCACTATAGGCGATCAAAACAGGTAAAAAGGCAAACGCTGTATCCGTTAACATTTCAAACATAGCTAACCAGTCAGCACTATAAGTGACCCCCAACTCGGTCAATAATCCCCGAATCCCCATCAAAAGCCCCGTCGTTACCAAAGCTGGAATCAATGGCACCAAGACATCTGACAACGTGCGGACAACTTTTTGGACGGGTGACAGATTCGAATAGACATCGTCTTTGAAGCCAGCTTTATCAGCGGAGGCGTCATTGCCCATTTCTGCTGCGAAGGCTTGATAAACTTCATTGACTTTTCCTGTTCCAAAAATGAACTGATGCTGTCCCGTGTTGAAAAAATAGCCCTTGCTGCCCTCAACTGCTTCCGCTTTGTCTTTATCTACTAACTGATCGTCTTTCAAAATCAAGCGCAAACGTGTGGCACAGTGTTCAAAGTTTTTGACATTTTCTTTGCCGCCAACAGCTTCTAACACTTGGTCGATCGTTTTTTGTTCCTTCATTTTTCCCACTCCTTTGATCGTCGGTCCATTTGTGGAACCGGTTCTACATTTGTAGATTAACAGAAACCGTTTGCAATTGCAAGCAAAGAAAATAAAAAAACAGAACGCCGCAACTGGACGTCCTGTTTTCTCTAAAAATGTTTGCTTTATTTCTCCTGCTTGTCAAGCTTGGCAGTCGACTGTTTGACCACTAATCGATTCGGTAATTCGATCACCTCAGGAACCTCTTCCCCTTGCGTCAGTTTTTGGATCGTTAAGACGGCATCGATGCCTAATTGGACATAGGGATATTGGGTCGTTGTGATGGTCGGATAGACATAATCCGTCGAATCATAACCGCCAAATCCGTTCAAGGAAAAGTCTTGCGGCACTTGATACCCTAGTTCATGGGCGGCTTTCAATACAGCAACAGCAATATTGTCGGTAGCACAGGCGATGTACGTTGCCGTTTGATCTTTCAAGAACACAAGGGCTTTTTGGTACGTTTCTCTTCTTGAAAAGGACGTTTCGATAAAGTCGACTTTGACGTTGGGCGTTTGTGCCAAGACATCAAGAAATCCTTTTTTCCGCAAGACACCTACCGCATAATCATTTTCGCTGACACCAACAAATAAATAACGTCGGTGGCCAGCGCTGACTGCATATTCTGCCATGGTTTTGCCAGCTTGATAATCTTCATGGACGATGGAATGAATGCCAGCTAACTGTTGACCTAACAATAAAACAGGCATAGGAACCTCTGCCAGCACCGCTTGCAGCTGCGGCGTGATTTTGCGCGCAAACAGGATCATCCCTGCTACTTTTTGTTTGACCAGCATTTCGATATTTTCTAATTCCCGTTCATCGCTTTGATCAGAGTTGGTGATCAGCATTTGATAGCCGTTTTCCCGTGCCGTCGTATCGATCCCTTTCAACACATCATTTGTCGATGGTGAATTTAGTCGAGGAATGATCACGCCCAGCAATTTCGTGTCTTGGGCTTTCAGCGAACGAGCAAATGTATTGGGGCGATAGCCAGTTTCAGCAATGATCTGATCAATTTTTTTGCGCTTTTCTTCACTGATATAGCCATTGTTCAGATAGCGGGAAACCGTACTTTTCGCTACTCCCGCCTTTTCAGCAATGTCCTTGATCGTTGTCATGATTTCCCACCTTTGCGTTTTCTTTTATTATAACAATAACAGAAAGAAAAGCGCAGTTTTTGCGTGAAAATTGTTGGGTTGGGCGGTTTTGGAAGGAAGTTTCACTTTTTCGTTGCTTTAATACCCTGGTCATTGGTATGTCATAAATGATCCATCTAAAAAACTTCGTAATTCTGCTTAAAATCTAACATCTATTTTTCTGAGATGTTCATCCATCTTTTCAAACAATATTTCATTGCGGTTTCTTATCTATCTTATGTAAAGTGCGTTTTGAACTTTTGATGTGTTCAAAATACATTAAATCTCACTGTTGTCTTCTCCTTCCATAGTATTGCAAGGTATACTATCTCTAAGAGGTGATACTATGCTTATTACTAAATCAAGTCTACAAGGCAATTCCATCGTCGTTACGCTTCCTTCTGATAACGGAAAAAATCCTCCTGAAAACCAAGAATATATTGTTGTCTACGCAGAGGATGGGACGATCATTCTTGTTCCTAAAATTGAAGATCCTTTTAATGGTGGAGTGGAATCAGAGTTTTATGAAAAAGATGCGTGGGAAGACCTTTCATCTGAAGGGAAAATGATTTTTTAGTAACTAATGTTCAAACATACATTTCCAAAAAGCGACTATCGCTTGGATCGACTTTGCCCCTTCGGCTGGAAAGGAAATTCAAAAAAAAGACGTCCTGGCTTAGATATTTAACCGTTATTCGATTCTGATCATTTTTATAGCAAGCGGCATATAATAAAAAAACCAGCTAAGCTGCGCTTAACTGGTTTTTTCATTAGTAGAAATCGTACTTTAACTTTACTTTAAATCACCTCTACCCACGGTCCATCTTAACCCCGATGCTTTTTCGATAAGTTGCTATTTTTCAGCAGACATTAAATACTATTGAGTACTTCGTTTGCATACTAAGATCGTACCCACACAATTCTTTAAAATAATTTTGATAATCACTTTCAATAATTCTTATAATGTCGGCTTCTGAAAAATCCTCATACTTTGATAAATCAGCTAATAGACTCAGTTTCGCATCAATCCCAAGAATTTTAGGAAAAACCTTCCAAAACGTTTCTTTCGAAATTTCATCTATCAATTGATTTAACCGTTCCAGTTGTTTTTCTAAGTAGTCTTCCAGCATGTCTTTCTCTCTTGGCAGAGATCTAATCTCTTCTAGAAAATATTCGTTATATTCTTTTTTCGTCGAAAACATCAATTCAATTGAACTCCTTTCCACTTTTTACTGATTATTACCATCTACTATAAAAGTAAACCGTGATCCTCTTCATTTAGTGAATGATTTTTCTGAAGTTTTTTTAGATTTGAGAAAGCAGCAAAACCTCCACGGGCTTTGCTGCTTTCTTTTTATATTGACTATTCTAAAAACTAATTATCTTGTTTTTTTCTTCTTGTCAAAGATAATGAAAATGGCAAATAACAGTAGCAGCGATCCAACAATGATCATGATTCGTTGTCCAACCATCGCTTCCCCAGTATTGGGAAGTTTTGGATCGTTAGAATCTTCCTTCTCATTTTCTGGATTCTCTTTTTCAGGTGTATTTTGCCCACCGTTATTTTCTTCTTTATGATAGACATAAATCACTTCTTGCACGTCATTCGTAAACGTTCCAGATGCGTTATCTGGTATTTCCTTCACGGTCCAACCAGAAATTTCTTTTGGCTTACTCTCGTATGGCAGACCAACTTTTCCGCTTAGAATCGTTGGTTCTGATAGTTGATTTCCTTCGGTATCTTCATATTTGACTGTTACAGGTGCCGCATCTGAACGGTCATAGATATAGATTACTTCTTGCGCTTCTTCAGTAAACGTTCCAGACACATTGCTTGGCATTTCTGACACATACCAGCCTGGAATTTCTTTCGGTTCGCTTTCATATGGCAGACCAACTTTTCCGCTTAGAATCGTTGGTTCCGAAAGCTGATTCCCTTCGGTATCCTCATACTTAACTGTTACAGGTGCCGCATCCGAGCGGTCGTAAACATAGATCACTTCCTGTGGATCTTCGCTAAAAATTCCATGAGCATTGCTTGGCATTTCTGACACATACCACCCTGGAATTTCTTTTGGTTCGCTTTCGTATGGTAAGCCAACTTTCCCACTTAATATCGTTGGCTCCGAGAGCTGATTCCCTTCGGTATCCTCATACTTGACTGTTACAGGTGCCGCATCCGAACGGTCATAGACATAGACCACTTCCTGCGCTTCTTTTCCGAAAATTCCACGGGCATTGCTTGGTGTTTCTGGTACATACCACCCTGGAATTTCTTTCGGTTCGCTCTCGTATGGCAGACCGACTTTTCCACTTAAGATCGTTGGTTCCGAAAGTTGATTACCTTCGATGTCTTCATATTTAACTGTTACAGGTGCCGCATCTGAACGGTCATAGATATAGATTACTTTTTGCGCTTCTTCACCGAAAATTCCATGAGCATTGCTTGGCATTTCTGGCACATACCAGCCTGGGATTTCTTTCGGTTCGCTTTCATATGGCAATCCAACTTTTCCGCTTAAGATCGTTGGTTCCGAAAGTTGATTTCCTTCGGTGTCTTCATACTTGACGGTTACAGGTGCCGCATCCGAGCGGTCGTAAACATAGATCACTTCCTGTGGATCTTCGCTAAAAATTCCATGAGCATTGCTTGGCGTTTCTGGAACATACCACCCATGGATTTCTTTTGGTTCACTTTCATATGGCAGACCAATTTTTCCGCTTAGAATCGTAGGTTCTGACAATTGATTTCCTTTGTCATCTTCATACTTGACCGTCACTGGTGCCGCATCCGAACGGTCATAGACATAGACCACTTCTTGCGCTTCTTTTCCGAAAATTCCATGAGCATTGCTTGGCGTTTCTGGCACATACCACCCTGGAATTTCTTTTGGTTCGCTTTCGTATGGCAGACCAACTTTCCCGCTTAGAATCGTTGGTTCCGACAATTGATTTCCTTCGGCATCCTCATACTTGACGGTTACAGGTGCCGCATCTGAACGGTCATAGATATAGATTACTTTTTGCGCTTCTTCAGTAAACGTTCCAGACACATTGCTTGGCATTTCTGGCACATACCACCCTGGAATTTCTTTCGGTTCGCTTTCATATGGCAGACCAACTTTTCCGCTTAGAATCGTTGGTTCCGAAAGCTGATTCCCTTCGCCATCTTCATACTTGACCGTCACTGGTGCTGCATCCGAACGGTCATAGATATAGATTACTTCTTGCGCTTCTTCAGTAAACGTTCCATGAGCATTGCTTGGTGTCTCGGGCACATACCAGCCTGGAATTTCTTTTGGTTCGCTTTCGTATGGTAAGCCAACTTTTCCACTTAAGATCGTTGGCTCCGATAGCTGATTCCCTTCGGTATCCTCATACTTAACTGTTACGGGGGCTGCATCCGATCGATCATAGATATAGACCACTTCTTGCGCTTCTTTTCCGAAAATTCCATGAGCATTGCTTGGTGTCTCTGACACATACCACCCTGGAATTTCTTTTGGTTCGCTTTCGTATGGCAGACCAACTTTCCCGCTTAGAATCATTGGTTCTGACAGTTGATTTCCTTCGGTGTCTTCATATTTGACTGTTACGGGTGCCGCATCGGAGCGATTGTAAACATAGATTACTGCTTGCGCTTCTTCAGTAAACGTTCCATGAGCATTGCTTGGCATTTCTGGCACATACCACCCTGGAATTTCTTTTGGTTCGCTCTCGTATGGTAAGCCAACTTTTCCGCTTAGAATCGTCGGTTCCGACAGTTGATTTCCTTCGCCATCTTCATACTTGACCGTCACTGGTGCCGCATCCGAACGATCATAGATATAGATTACTTCTTGCGCTTCTTTTCCGAAAATTCCATGAGCATTGCTTGGTGTTTCTGGCACATACCACCCTGGAATTTCTTTTGGTTCGCTTTCGTATGGTAAGCCAACTTTTCCGCTTAAAATCGTAGGTTCCGAAAGTTGGTTTCCTTCGCCATCTTCATATTTGACGGTTATAGGTGCCGCATCCGAGCGGTCGTAAACATAGATCACTTCCTGTGGGTCTTCGCTAAAAATTCCACGAGTATTGCTTGGCATTTCTGGAACATACCAACCTGGAATTTCTTTGGGTTCGCTCTCGTATGGCAGACCAACTTTTCCGCTTAAAATCGTAGGTTCTGATAGTTGATTTCCTTCGGTGTCTTCATATTTGACTGTTACGGGGGCTGCATCCGAACGGTCATAGATATAGATTACTTCTTGCGCTTCTTCAGTAAACGTTCCATGAGCATTGCTTGGCATTTCTGGCACATACCAACCTTGAATTTCTTTTGGTTCGCTTTCGTATGGTAAGCCAACTTTTCCGCTTAATATCGTTGGCTCCGAAAGTTGTTTTCCTTCAGTATCCTCATACTTGACTGTCACTGGTGCCGCATCTTTATGTTCTATTTTTTCCCAAATATAGGTTCCTGGAATGGTTCCGTCATATAAGTCCATAAAATCAAACGAGGATTCATAAACCATTGGTACACTTGGCTCATTCCCATAAGCATCTTCTTTTTGTATCCACCTGCCAGTATATCCGTTCTCAATAAGAATCTCTGGTAAACGAGTAGACGTAGAAAAGATCGAATGCTCGCCTACTACTAGTTCGTTCAATTGTTTCGCGTCTAAAAACATCTGAGCCATACTTTCCACTATCGATGTGTCGAAATTTGATACATCAAGCTTTTCTATGGCTGATTCGCGAAACATCCACCACATATTGGTTACTTTCGCGGTATTCCAATTTGACAGATCTAAGTTTTTCAATGCTCTTGTATACTGGAACATTTCTCTAATATCAGTGACATTTTCAGTATTCCAGTTGGATACATCGAGAGAAGTTAAAGAATGAGTGGAGGCAAACATGTTTCTCATATCAGTTACGCTAGATGTATCCCAATTGCTAACACTAAATTCAGTTGGTACCCGTACTCCGCTGAACATATACGCCATATTTGTTACTTTGTTTGTTTTCCAATTGCTTGTATCAAGTGATGTCAATCTTGAAGCATTTCTAAACATGCTTAACATGCTCGTCACATTCTCTGTATTCCAATTAGATACGTCCAGAACTTCTAAATGAGGTAAGTTCTCAAACATCCAATTCATATTTGTTACATTAGATACATTCCAGTTTGAAACATCTAATTGACTCAGTGAACTATTTCCTCTATTGAATCCTCCAGCAAACATGCCATCCATCCGTTCTACTTTAGAGACATTCCAGTTGGATACATCCAAAGAGGTCAAATTCTTCTTTCCCCCAAACATATACCTCATATCTGTTACATTTCCTGTCTTCCATTTAGATACATCCAAAACAGTTAACGGTGTTACTGGGCTAGCAGGATTATCTAATTCTCTGAACATTTCTGCCATGTTTGTAACATTTGAAGTGTCCCAGTTAGACACATCTAACTCTTCCAAACCATAAGCATATCTAAACATGGCGAACATGTTAGTAACTTTAGAAGTGTCCCAGTTCGAAACGTCCACTTTTTTTAATTTTGGTAATCTAGCAAACATGCTTGCCATTGTCGTCACTTGGGAAGTATTAAAATTATTCCCATTTTCTATAATCATAAGCTCACTTAAATCACTGAATAAAACCGCAGAATTTACTGGCAACAATACTGGTGCCTTAACAACGATTTGTGTCACAGACGTGTAGGTTTTCCAAGGCGCAGTTGCAACGGTACCCGCATTTCCTTCTTCTAACACAATTGTTTTCGTTTCTTCATCCCACGTCCACGGAACAGTTCCCCATACGCTTTCCGCAATTTCATCTGACTCTTCATGACTGTCTTCCTTACTACTGTCTTCTGCACTACTATCTACTGATTCTTCATGACTGTCTTCTGTACTACTATCTAATGTAGCTTCACTGGAGTTTTCCTCAGAAGAGCTTTCAGATGAATCTGCCTCTATACCACTGTCTGTTTCGGTATGTTCCCCAGATCCATTGGTACTTATGTTTTCTTCAGTTGCTGTCGACGGTTGATCGTCTTCTATCAATTGCCTTTCTTCATAATGATCTGCATTTCCATCCGCCAATTCACTTAGAAACCCTTCAGCAACAGAAACATCCGTCATTTTCAAATTATTTTCTAAGCTGTCGTTTTGAGAGCCATCCTTTACTGTATTAGCAAATACAGTGAGCGGCTGTCCTAGAGTCATTGCAATGACCAACATTATGTAACCTAACTTGCGTATCACTTCCCTAACACTCCTTTTCTTTTTAACGTAAACTTCTTGAAACATGAAAAATAATTATTCATGCAGACACTGCCGAATTGGTAGAATAATCTATCACGAGCTTGGAAGTTCTAAACAAAAGTATATAAGGATGTTTTTTAATAAAAAAATCATGTTTTTCACCCTAGGGGGAAATTAAGTATAAAAAAACCTATGCAAAAGGCTTTCTTTCCTTCTGAATAGGTAAAAAATAGGGTTATTATTTTAATTATTTTATAAGTTCGAACATTTTTGGTTCGATCGTTTTGAATAAGAGTTCCCAATCTTGTTTATCTGGAACTGTTTTCAACAATAGGCAGTTGGTGCTCACCTTATACTCTGACAAGTATTCACTGTAGTTTGTCACAATTAAATCAATATCTTCTTGGTTTAAGAATTCTTCCGTCAAAGCTGGAATCGTAATAAAAAAGATTTGATGACGATCACCAAAGTATTGATATACTCGCGATCTTATCAATTGACAGACATACAGATCGCCTTCTAATAAAAAAACAATTCTCTTGCTTTTGTACAAATACTGTTCTTTCAATCTTTCTCCCAGCAAAGTTAAGCTCGCCGTAATATCTTCCAAAAAGTCTTCTGTTATTCCTGATTCAGCGAAAAAGGAGCGCAAAAAGTGATGATTGTTGATGTATGATTCTTTGCATTCATGTTTTGTTTTCTCTATGATTTCTGACATTATTCTATTTTGAACTGGTGAAATTAGATGATTCACGTACCTAGAAAGGAAGAACGCACGATAGATCCATAAAAGTTCTGATGTATACAACTCAGGCGAGCAATTCTTGAGATAGTTTTCAGTTAAATGAGCAAAAGAATCAATGCGCTGCAATTGCGTACAGAATACCTTATCTTGGTCTATTTGATCAAAAGGCCGTTTGGCAATCGTTACTAAAAATAGCCAACAGAGCTCATCTGCACATAATTCCACTTGATAGATCTTTTGAATTCTTTGCTGAATCAAGAATAAATTAAGAAAATCCTTGTTATTCCTAACACTCTTGTAAAGATTTGTTGGTACATTGATCCTCTTTCCCTGACGTACTCGCTCGATAGCAATATATAAATTATAGTAAAATTCATTTGGAGAAGTACCTGTACCAATCGTAATTTCCTTGATTTTAGATAAAAAAGTTTGATAGATCAATTCATGAATCTCTTTTGGAGGAACCAACGTATGAGGGGTCATTTCCCCTTCATAGTAAAAATCTTTGAAAAACTTTCGGATGTTTGCTTCATCGCCTTTTAAATCAATTGGAGTGAGTGATAGTTTTAATCCGTATTCTTTAAGAACCGGCTCAATTTGTCTCAAATAGCGTCGAAATGACGTTTCTGATATGTGAAATCGGTCAATTAATTCTGCTACATCCTCTAGCTCTCCATAGAAAACGTTTCCCAATAATTCAAACAAAATTTCATTTTGCAATAGTTTTTCTTTTTGTTCAATAAATCGAAGGGAGTTCTTTTTTTCGAAAAGGTACCCATTGTTCGTTGAAACAATTTGCGCACTATCAGAAAAATACTCCTTTAGCTTATTTATATCAGTTAAAATCGTCCGTTCTGAAACATCATTTAGTTTAGCTAATTGACCCTTAGTCGCTTTTTGTGTCCGCTCAAAAAGATTCAATATACGAAACCAGCGAATAGTTGTTGGATCAACAATAAACTTTAACTGCAGATCTTTCATCCTAACACCTCCCAACTTTATAGAAAATCATACCATGTATTTTTAACCCATAATCATTTTTTCATTCCTTTTCTAACTTACTACATTTTCTCAATGATGTGAACGTCACTTGTAAATGAATATTTTTTTGCTATTGATCAAAGACTCTAGTCAAAAAATATCAAAACAATTACTGCTGAAAAGAAGGCGTTATTTATCTAATCTAAACAAAGAACAATTGAAGTAAGAAAGCCTATAAAAAATCAGCTACGCCAAACCTTTTCCTTTTGCATGTGCTATCATTTGATTGAAGAAAATTATAAGTTAGAATCAATGATTCGTTTTTTTAAATCAGAATAAAATCATATGAATGTTAGGTAAAAATAGATTGCCTTAACCACTCCTCGTATTTGTAAAAAATGAAAAAAACTACTATTCAGCATCCATCGCTTTAATAAACACTGTTTTTACTTTTTCAGTTTGTATTTATCAACTCTTATTCTCAATACAAAAAAAACAGCTAAGCCACAAGCTTAACTGTTCTTTCTTTTATAATTGATAAACGTCTCTCTCACACATTCAAAATCCACATAAACCCAAGAAAGACAAAGAACAAGCCGTACATGATTGGTGAGACTTCTTTGCCGCGTTTGGCTGCTAACATGGTGATTGGGTAAAAGATGAAACCCAAGGCGATCCCATCGGAGATGCTGTAGGTCAACGGCATGCCTAGTAGAATCAAGAAGGCTGGGATTGCGATTTCCATTTCGTGCCATTTGATTTCTCGTAGCGATTGTGCCATCAGCACACCTACGACGATCAGAGCTGGTGCCGTCACTTGGGAAGTAACAACGGATAGCAATGGTGAAAAGAACAAGCCGAACAAGAAGAAAACTCCAGTCGTCACGGCAGTCAAGCCAGAGCGACCGCCCACGGCGATCCCAGCGGAGGATTCGACATATGCGCCTACTGGTGAAGTCCCTAATAAAGAACCAGCGAGCATGGCGGTGGAGTCAGAAGCAAGTGCTTTGCCGACCCGCGGCATTTTGTTGTCTTTCATAAAGCCCGCTTGATTGGCAAGTCCCACCAAGGTGCCTGCCGTATCAAAGAAAGTGACGAGTAAGAAAGTCAGTACTACGACCCACATTTGCAGGGAGTTGATGTCTCCTACATGGTTTAGCGCCACTAAGAATGTGGACGAAATACTCGGTGCAGCAGAAACGATACTGGATGGTGCTTGGATCAAGCCAGTCAAAAGACCTAAAACAGTTGTTGCGGCCATCCCGATAAAAATTCCACCAGGAACTCTGCGAACCATCAAGACGGCAGTGATCACTAAACCAAAAATCGTCAGCCACGTCGTACCGACACTCAATGAGCCTAGTGCCACAAGGGTCGAATCATCGGAAACGATAATCCCGCCTTCGCTCAATCCCAAAAAGGCGATAAACAGACCGATCCCACCAGAGATGGCATATTTTAAATCAGCAGGAATCGCATCAATGATCAGCTCCCGTAATTTGAAGATCGTGATCACGATGAAAATCAGTGATGCCACAAACACACCCGCTAATGCTGTTTGCCATGGAACCCCCATTCCAATACAGACTGAATAAGAAAAGAAGGCGTTGATTCCTAATGCGGGTGCCGTAGCGATCGGGTATTTTGCTAAAACTCCCATCAAAATACAGCCCAATGCGCTGGCTAACGCCGTTGCCGTAAAGACGGCACCTTCGTCCATCCCCGATGCCCCAAGGACCGTTGGATTGACGAATAAAATATAGGCCATCGAGATAAAGGTGGTAAAACCAGCTAAGATTTCTCGTTTGACCGTTGTTTGTAAGGCATCCAGCCCAAAAAAGGAATTGATTTGATTCTTCATTTTTACTCCTCCAGCAATCAAGCAAAGGTGTCGCCATTGCTTGATTTTTTATAATGAAAACGACGAAATCAATCATAAACCAACTTTATCTGCAAGTAAATATTATCCAGTTAAAAAAACCAATAAAACGCTTTTTCCAACATCTTACCCTTAGCTGTTTTTAATCAACGTGTAACGACTTCTCATTCACCAATTGCTCCAGTTGTTCCTTGGTGGTGCGCTTGATGGAAAGCTTCGGCAGCTCCTTCAACGAAAAGTAATCGCTGTTGGAGGTTTCACTGTTTTTGATGAAGTCCCCTGCCAAAACATCACAGGCAAAGACCAGCTTATAGTATTGAAACACTTGCGGAATGTCTGGTCTTAGATTCGTATCAAAAATTGCTCGCAGCTCCTTGACCTCAACGAGTAAGCCAGTTTCTTCCAGCACTTCTTTTTTGATGTTTTCCCGTGGCGTCAAGCCAATTTCTGCATAGCCTCCTGGCAGTGACCATTCTTTCGTCAGGCTGTCTTCCACCAGCAAGATTTTTTCGCCTTTTTGGATCAATGCTCGTACATCGACTTTGGGCGTAGGATAGCCCTCATTTTTTTCTGTTAAAAGGGTCAACGCAGCTGCGTCTTGATCCACGACGGTACTCATCAAATGCAATGCCAACTCTTTGATCTCTTGGTAACGTTCCTTATCGTACACATCTTTGCCATAGTACAAACCTGCTTCAGCGATCGATAACAGGCGTTTGTATTGCGCAAAATAGTCTTTCATCCATTCCCCACCTTTTCCATTTCTCTGATATGCTTCTTATTCTAGAGGAAATCGGCGGTTTTGCAAAAGATTGGCAACCCAATCATTGAATTCTCGTTGCTATCATCACCTGATAGACGCAGATTTTTGTAAAATCAGCCGATTTAAGGGACAATGAAAAGAGCAGAACGATTTTTCTCAGAAAGGATGATGAATGTGAACTTAACGCCTGATTTAGTTTCCAAAGAACAATTGATTGGAAAAATTCAAAAAGATATGGACCAAACGATGCTCGTCTATGCACTTTTAGTTTGTGCAACGCTGATTGCTTCGATTGGTTTGAACTACAACTCTACGACAACGATTATCGGGGCGATGTTGATTTCGCCACTTTTAAATGGGATCAACGGGATCGGCTTTGGTTTAGGTCTTTCCCACTTGCGCTTAGTCAAAAAAGGGCTGCTGGTCTTTAGCATCCAAGTCATCATCGTACTTATCATCTCATTTGCCTTTTTCTTACTCACGCCAGTCAAAGACACAACACCTGAGATCATCACCCAAACGTCTGCGACGATTTGGGATATTTGCGTCGCATTGATCGGTGGTTCCGCACTGGCTTTTGCCAAAGTCAGGGGCCGCGACAACGATGTTATTATCGGCGTCTCCATCGGGACGTCCCTGATTTTGCCGCTTTGTGTGACAGGTTATGGGCTGTCGATCAAAGACTATTCGATTTCATGGGAGTCTGTTCAACTCTTCTTCACCAATTCCTTTTTGATTTGTTTTTCCTTGTTCATTACCATCTGGCTGTTGCAGTATGGGGATTTCCGTCACCAAAAATGGTGGAAGTTTGCCGTGGTTGCCTTACCGATCACGGTCATTGGGAGTTTCTTCGTTTATACGACGATCCAAACGACCATCGTGGAATACCATGCCAAGCGTTTTGTAGAAGCCAAACTGGGGGAACATTATTTGCTGGAGCAAACACTTAATGAGCAGAAACAATCCCTTGAATTAAAACTCGTCGGTGAACCACTCTCGAAACAAGCGGTCGCGCAGCTTGAAGCAAGTCTTGAAAACTATGCTTTGCCCGACTACCAGCTCAAGGTCAATGTCTATTCTGCCAATAAAGAGGGGCAATTTGATGCCAAAGTATTAGCCGAAATCCTCCAAGTCCAAAACCAAGGAACTTCGAAATTTTTGGGCTTAGACTAAAAAAACAGGCGCTGCACTTTTCAGGTGTAGCGCCTGTTTTTCTTCAATTTAAGTCATTGAGTTGTTCAGCGATTCTCTCGATCAACGGGCGATAATCCACTTGCTCGTAATCTTCCACATTGACTTCGATAAGCGCTCCTAACTGAAAGTCATCGTAACGGCGATCAGTGATGATTTGCCGAAACGCTTCTTTGGTTATATGGTTGGTTGCAGCTTGTCTATCTTCCAGTACATCCCCGTAATGGTACCGTTCCATGATGAAACTTAAATGACGGTCATCCGCTCGATCACGTAAGTGACGTCTTTCCCATAAGGTTTCAAAAGAAGCAGTCAAGCGAATGGTCAAGCACTCATAACCATAGCTTTGGGCGAGAAAAGTTAGCAATGGCTTCTGTTTTTCACTAAAAGGGTATTCCGAGACCACCAAGCGTTTTCCTAAAGACATGTACAAGCCCAATGCCTGATAGTAAAAAGGCCAAACATACTGCTTTTCGATCTGGGCTTTTTCTGCCAATGAATCAAAGCCGAGGGATTCGGCATAGCACTCTTTGATTTCATCTGGCGTAAGAGCGAAAAGATCAGGAAAACGTTTCTTCAACAGATTCAGTAAATAACTTTTTCCAGTTCCAGGGCTGCCTGCTAATAAAACAAGCATCTTTTTGCGTACCATCTATTTGCCGATCGCAGTCGGCGCTTTCGTATTCATGAAAAGGCCGATCTTGTGCTTGACGATTTCTTTGATGGCTTCATTGGATGGAATCACGTTGTGGCGCAAAGATTTGTTGACTTCCGTTGCCCCAAAATTTTCTTTCGCAATCTTCGTCCAATTGACCAACAATTCAGTACCTACATTAAACTTGCGAATGCCGTTATTGATCAATTCAGGATAATCTTCTTCTTTGACGCCAGTTCCTCCATGAATGACTAGCGGCACGTCGACGATTGCATGGATCTCCTTCAATAACTCAACATTCACTTCGGTTTTGGAGCGGAATTGACCGTGATTGGTTCCGATAGCGATGGCTAGCGCATCGACGCCAGTAGCAGCGACAAATTCTACCGCATCTTCTGGGCGTGTGAAGACTTTATCGTCTTCTTCCACATGAATGCCTTCTTCTGTGCCGCCGATCGTTCCTAGTTCTCCTTCGACGGACACCCCATGAGCATGAGCGTATTCGACGACTGCGCGCGTTTTCAAAATGTTTTCTTTGAAGGGCAAATGCGAGCCATCATACATCACCGAGCTATAGCCGCTATCAATCGCCGCTTTGATCTCATCGAAATCTCTGGCATGGTCCAAATGCAAGACAGCATCTACTAGCTCGTGATCGGCAATCGTTTTGACGACATTGACCAAGACATCATAGCCGATGTATTTCGCCGTATCGATACTTGTTTGAATGATGATGGGTGCCCCCATCTCTTTGGCTGCCCGCAGCATACTTGGCAGCATTTCTAAATTATGGGTATTAAAAGCCCCCACTGTAAAATTCAATGCTTCTGCTGTTTTCGTTACTTCTTTTAATGTTGTATACATCCTTGATTCCACCTCGTCTAGTTTAATTGCCGCTAATCGTAAGTTGTTTGGCGATTTGCCGCATTTCTTCCATTTTGTCCATGTAATAGTCGATCTTTGCATCGTCGCCGTTTCGTGCGGCGGCGGCACGCTGAGCATTGTAAAGGGACATCAGTTTTTTGTAGCCGTCCCCGATCGATTTTTTCGCCTGCAAGCTTTTTTCCAATGCGTTGATCGCTTCTTCTGTGCGGGAAAGTTTTGCCTGCGCTAAGCCTAACGCTTCATACAATTTTGCTTGTTCGTCGATGTCAGTTTCTGCTTGCAACTGACTTTCTAGATTTGCAATAAGCGCTTCTGCCTCTTGGCTTTCTTCAGCGGTCAAAGGAACCGCTGGTGTTTCTGTGGGCTTTTTTTCTTTTTTGAAAAAAGAGAACATGCGTCTTCCTCCTAGCGATTAAAAGTTTTTCAATAAGGGACTGATGATCCAAGCATATAGCAAGGCTGCCGTAACGGTATCCACATCAGTTGCCGTAGCGTTAACAAAGCCCATTTGATTGAAGATCGTTACAAGTAGGGCTGGCAGTAACGTAATGAAGAAACCGTGAAAGATCCCTCCGATGATCGCCCCTCGACGTCCACCGACCGCATTGCCGAAGATCCCAGCGGTACCGCCTGCAAAGAAGTTCGTCAGCATCCCTGGCAAGATCATCGCCAAGCCAAAGACTGGTAAAACGAACATGGCGATGACTGTCCCAATCGTTGTAGTAATGAAGCCTAAAATAACTGCATTGGGGCTATATGGGAAGAACACTGGGCAATCGAGTGCTGGTTTTGCATCAGGCACCAATTTCATGGCGATCCCACGAAACGCAGGGACGATCTCGCCTAAGAGCAACCGAACGCCAGCTAACAAAACATAGACCCCAACCACGAATTGAATGGCTTGCAAGAAGGCATACATGATGTAATTTTGATCACCAGAGAGCGTAGAAGCAAAGGTTTCTCCAGCAAACAAGACCGTCACGATATACAGTGGAACCATCACGACCATGACAGAAAGATAGGTATCTTGTAAAAATTCAAAAGAACGTGGCAGTTTGATGTCTTCGATCGATTTTTTCTTCTCGCCTCTTTCTCCAAACAGATAGGCAACGCCTGCTTCAAAGAGGTAGCCGATCGTACAGAAATGTCCGAGAGCAATGTCGTCTGACCCAGTGACTTTGCGGATGATGGGCTGAGCCATCGCTGGCATCGCTACGGCAAAGATCGCCCCAATCACCCCACCGACAAGAATCAAGACAACGCCCCGTAAACCAGCGAAATAGCCAAAGACCGTCGTCATGGTCGCCATCCATAAAATGGCTTGACCCGTTAAGAAGATATATTTCCATTTTGTAAAGCGTGCCAATAAAATATTAAAAACAAAGATGGCTAAAAATGTCAGCGCTATGTCCCGACCCAAGCCCAACTCATTCATCGCTTGCCCGTTGATGGCTTCGATGGAAGGAATTATGCCTTGCATGTCGAATCCTTCTGTGAAAATCTCGCCGAAATAGGTCAAACTACCGACGATGATGCTAGAACCAGCGCTTAAAACCTGGAAGCCCAATAGCGTCTTCAAACTTCCTGAAATGACTTGACCTGCTGACTTTTTCTGAAGCAGCAGCCCTAACATCGCGATCAAAGCGATCGTGATCGATGCCTGCGTTAAAATATTATCAATGATAAAATTGATGATGCCCATTTTTTCAAACTCCCTTCGTCATGCCTCTTCCTTACAGTGCGCCTTTTTCCGTTAATACTGGGGTGATTTTTTCTTCGATTTCTGGTTTTGAAACGATGTTGCGTAAATAAATGATTGCGGTTGTCGGGTCCAAAGCAAACTTTTCAAATTGCGTTCGGAAATTCTCTGCTGTAATGATGATGTCTGGTTTCATTGATACCGCTGATGAGATATCGACATGATCCAATTTCGCCTCCACTCCTAATTTCGTTAAGACATCTTCTGTTGACATCTGAGCCGCAAAGCTACTGCCAAGACCTGCACCGCATACGAATAAGATCGATAATTTGTTCATGATTTTTTCCCCTTTTCTTGTTTTTTATGAAAATAGCAATGATTGAAACGCTTCAATCGTAGAGCAAGCCAGCAACTGCGTGACTTTTTCTTCATCATTGATCAGTTCGATCAATTCCTTCATGATGGCAAGATGAGAGTAGGAGTCCACCGCAGCCAAGCAAAAAATGATTTTGACGGGGTCCATTTCTGGGTTCCCAAATGCGACTGGCGGCGCCAAGGTGAGGACACTCACACCCAACTGCTGGGCGCCATCTTCTGGTCGTGCATGCGCCAGCGCCAAATGTTTGCCAATGACGATATAAGGACCGTATTCCTCCACCGCCGCAACCATTGCCTCGATATAGCGTTTTTCGATGATCTGTTCTTTTACTAGCGGCTGCGCAGAGCGTTCAATGGCTTCTTCCCAATTTTGAACAGGAACGTTTAATTGAATATGATTAGCGGATAAAACATCTTTTAACATTGGCTGAATCTCCCTTGCATTAATGGCTAATTGATTTTGTTCAAACAAGTGTGTCAATTTGCGATAGGCGGCAGCATCGACTGTCCCGCCGCTTTCTTCAATCACTGTAAGCAACTGATTGAAGAACAGCGTGGCATTTTTTTGGTCAAAGGCGATCCGCTTGAATTGTTCATTGTTGTTTAAGAAACGGCGGATCACTTGGTGATTTTCTTCATTGATGATCGGTGGTATCAGTAATACCGGCTTTTCTCGATAATCGATCTCATAGGTTGAAAAAACCAGATCCACATCGAATTTCGTAATCAAATTGACTTCTTGTGAATTCAAGACTGCCGCAACTTCTACTTCTGGAAACTTCTCCTTGAGGCTGGCTGCCAGCAGATTGCCGGTTGCCATTCCATGGTTACAGACGACGACCGCCTTATAGCTCGTAATGAGCTCGTGGTTCAATGAACTTAGGGCTGTAGAAAAATGGATCACGAGAAATGTCAGTTCATCTTCTGATAGTGGTTGACCTACGATCTCTTCGATCGTAGGAGCGAAGCCCTTGACGGCTTGGTAGATTTGTCCATAATTTTTGCGAACGGTCTCTTTGATCGGATTGGGTACTTGAATGCCGCTCTTGGCTCGAACGATCAGCGCGGCCATATGTTTATACAATCCCTCTAACAGCTCTTCTTCCTTTTTACTAAAAGGGATCTTGGTTTGGCATTCGACAAATTGAATCAGCTGCAGCGACAAAAGTTGCGCATGCGCCCATTCGATGGAATTGGACAAATCTTTAAAGTTCAGTGACTCGATGATGAAAGAAAGGTAGTTGACTTCGATTTCTGGTGGCTGGATCGAAAAGGTTTCAGCGATCGCCTGAATATAGGCTGATCCTTGGAGCTGATTGCTGGAAGTAGACCAGTTCATGCGAGTGATAAATTCCTTCATTCTGATACGCATCAGCCAAATGGCGGTAAACAATAAGATTTGGCTGCTATACAACTCATTTTGATTTGGCGGCAACACAGCTTGCATCACTAGTTGGATCTGTTTGATTTCTTTTTGCGGCAAATAGCGATAAAGCAATTTCGTAAAGACTAAATCTGGGGTCTGTTTATCAAGTGGCAACCTACCGATCCGCTGATTGATGATGTCAAAAATCATCGTCCGAATCGCTCGTTCCGATCCATTCAACCGCAGTCCTTTTTTTCCTAGGCTGATGATCTCAATGCCATATTTATTGATGTCCGCCCGCAAACGGCGCATGTCTTCATCCATGCTGCTTTTTGATATCTGGTACGCTTCTTCTTTTTTATTCAACACCAGGATCTCTTTTGAAAAGGTCAGATGCAGCAGCAGATCAAAACGACGCTCTTCACGGGTCATATATTCCGACTGTTGTGCGTGTAATGCCTGCCAAACAATGGCTTGCTGTTTCGAGGTCAGTTTCAAAAGGATGCCCTTTCCTCGAAGGGTTTGGATCGGTCCGATGTGTAAGTCAGCAAGAAACGTGTTGATCTCATTCAAATCATTGCGGATCGTCCGCCCACTGGCTGCGGTCTCTTCTGCCAGTTGCTCGATGGATAGTGGATAATCAGTCACCAACAGGCGATGCAAAACATCTACGATTCGTTTTTTCACAACTTTCTCTCCTTCTCTGATTTGAGTATATGATTTCGCTTACAACAAAAAAAGTAGATGTTTCTGCCACTTTATTTTGCAAAAATGTAAACGCTTCTATTTCAAAATAGGAACCTTTGCTCGATTATTTCATATTTCCCTTATTTTTCCTATCCGATGGAGATAACGTTTAGATAGAGGATCAAAGGCAAAAAAAAAGCAAGAGCTGCTGCTCTTGCTTATCGATGATGGTGCATTCTATTGTGTTTGATCCGTCGTGTCTTCTGGTTTGTTTCCCAGTGCTTGCTCCATTTGCTTTACTGCCCAATCCATTAGAAAGATCAACAGCATTGCCAGCACGCTGCCGATCAATGCCCCTGAAAAACGCAATGGGATCAATTTCAGCGGCGTAAAACTAGTACCGATGGTCATTAACAGCAGGACTTGCGGGTTGGTAAAAAAATTAGCAACGGTATAATTGACTGGCATAAAAAACTCCGTCAATATGTTTAGAATGATCAATACCACTGCGATCGCTTCAAGGGGCATATGCAAGGACATCAATAAGAAACCCAGCAGCAGCCCCACGATTCCTCCCAGTACCCTACCAATCGTGCGATTTTTGATTTTTTCCATATGTTCTCCTGCCAAGACGGCAGCAGCAGAAATCAAGATCCAATAGCCGTTGCTGTCCCGCAACAGATAGGCAATGTAGGTCGCAATGAACAATATCAAAGAAAAGTGCAGCGCCTTGATGACCATTTCTGGTTGCTGAGATAATGCTAGCGAATATTTCTCGTGCAAGCTCAGTTGTTGAAAGGCCGTTTTTTCTTCTTTCAACGGCAGCTGTTCAGCCAACGAAATCACCAGTCCAGCAAGCAGTGAGCCTGCGATGCCATAAAGCAAATAGGAACTGTGGTGCAAGATCTCTCCAAGGTGCGCTGCGTGAAAATTAAAGCCGGTGGCATAAAGCATCAACACGAAGAAATAATCGGGCTTGGGGATCCGCATCACTTTTGACAACAAAAACGCAGAAAACGATAACGCACCGATGATAAAAGGTGCGCTCCAAGGAATCAGTGCTGTCCCAGCGCCTAAAATAAATGCCAGCAGCAGCGCAGCGCCGTGGGTCAAAATGGCGCGCAGATTATAAAAAAGGGTCCGATGTTGAAAAGCCAAGTAGGAAAAAGCCCCCATCGCCCCCACAGAACTTATCAAAGGGTCCTGAACGAGGATCCCTATAAACAAAGGAACCGCCATCGCAAACCCTGATCCTAACGGACGCAAGACTTTTCGTTTGTCTTTCATGCAATTCCTCCTATCAAAAAATATGTACGATGATACAGCCGTTTTATAAGCAACGTCCTAAACTAGTATACGAAGCAAAAGATGAATATGCAAATTTTTTTCAGAAACTTTGTGAAATCCTCGCAACGATGTCCTTGATCAATTCAATCGCTCATAGAAAACCGTTCATTCATGAAAGAGCAGCAAAAAGAGAAGCATTCGCTTGGCAACTGATTGCAAGCGAATGCTTCTAGCGATTCCTTTTCTCCCTTTAGACAACCCTTATTTCACTGAAGCACTGGTGACCGCATCTGCTGCAGGTGCGTCATGAGTACTGGCACTAGTGACCGCATCGGTCGGTTCTTGGTGCACAGAAGCACTGGAAATGGCGTCTTCATTGCCGACAAGTTTTTGTCCGGTTTGTTGCAAATACCATTCGATGATTGGTTTGAAATCAAGGATGTATTCGTTGATCCCCGCATATTCGCCGTTTTCATCGTGCATCGCTTGATAATTGTGGACGATGTATTTTTCTGGCACCTGTTTCGGCACATGGACCCGAACCGCGTCGGTCGCTCCACTGCGCAGCTGTTGGATCACCCACTCAACATTTTTGAAGGATTTTTCAGGATGGCATTTTGCTAATGGATTGCCGACTTGTCCTGGCACACGTGCTGCCAGCATATTTTGGGCTTCTTCCCGCAGATTGTAATACAAGAATTGGTTGTTGCTATCGGCAAATGTCAATTCCATCGGCATCGAATCTAAGAAGTAATTGATCTGATCGACTGTCAGCAAGCCGCGATTTAGTTTGACGTAGGTATTGCCAGAAACGGCACCGACTGCTTCAGCGGCTTTTTCCAGCCATTGATCATCATACATATCCACTCCTTCCACGGTTGTTGCGATTTTCCCTGTGGCGTAGAGGTCTTCGGCCGGCAATTGTTTAGGACCCGCTAAGGCAGAAACGACTTTGATAAATTGCAAGAAGCTGTTGATCGTCGCATCTAAAAAAGCAACCGTTCGGGCATCGATCAAATCACCCGCTTCATCGAAAGCTTCTTTGGCTTTGCCCAACAAAAACTCATTCCCTGGCATCACTAAAGCATTGACTCCCGGTGCGTCCAAAATCTGGCGCAGATGCAGCTGGGCCCTTGAAGTTCCTTGATCGTAGTAAGAGGCACCCACGATCATTACTGGTTTGTTTTCCAGAGGATGGATCTTGAATGAAAGCCATTCTAGCAAGCTTTTCAGTCCTGCCGTCACGGTATGGTTGTGCTCTGGTGTAGCAATGATCACACCGTCTGCCATCAATAATTGCCGATTCAAACGCTGGATGGCTGGGCTTTGGGTTTGATCTTCCTCTTGATTAAAGAGAGGAAAGTCTTTGATCTCTACAAGTTCTAACGTGAATTCCTTTTTGTATTGCTTTTTGATAAAGTTCAGCAGCTGACGATTGGTGGAGACTTCAGCGGCTGATCCGACGATTCCGATCAATTTCATTGTCTTTACGCTCCTATCTTTTGCGATTAGATGGTTTCCCATGAAAATTCAGCAGCTTCTTTTTGATTGGCGGCATGGGCGTGCTGCAACTGGCTGGTAATTTTTACAAATAATAGAAAATCGTTGAACAGTCCTTGCAGTTTTTGGGTCTGCTCTTCATCGATCAAGTTGCCTTGCTCGTCAAACGCTTGCAGCGAATGACCTAAGAGAAATTCAGAGCTAGGCATGATCCGTGCTTTTAACTCTGGAGAGTCCAGAATCTGTCTTAGATGGGCTTGGGCACGAGAAGAACCTAACGTCCCATAAGAAGCACCAGTGATCATCACTGGCTTGTCAACAAACGGGAAAATTCCATAGGACAACCAGTTCAGGGCATTGATCAACGCTGCGGGTACGGCATGATCGTATTCTGGTGTACTGATGATCACACCGTCTGCTGCCGCGATTTTTTCGGCAAGCTGGGTTACTTGTACGGGCAACTCCTTTGATTCTGGTTTGTTGAACATTGGAAGATCTTTGATCTCGACTAGTTCGATCTCTGCCTCATTGGCAAACATTTTTTTCATAAACTGCAACAACGTGCGATTGGTGGAACGAGTGGCATTGGTTCCCACGAATCCGATAAATTTCATGCTGTCTCTTCCTTTCTGGTTGGGCTATCTTAAAAGTCTTGCCTGAATGCCTTTAGAGGCGATGACTTCATTTTCTTTGGTTACGATGATTCCTTCGATTTCTGGCTGCTGCTGAATCTCTTGTAAAACAACTGGAATGGGCTTGCCAAACAAGCGCGAAGTCCAGATTTCCCCCAGTAACGATGTCGCTGCAACGATCGTGATGCTCAAATACCCACATTCGATGGGAAAGCCACTCTTAGGATCAATCAAATGATGATACGTTCCTTCAGCGGTGGTCAAGACCCGCTCATAGATCCCCGAAGTGACGACGGTTTGGTCCTTGATTGGCAGAATGCCCAAGGTGTCTGCCCGACCGCCTTTGGGATCTCGGATCCCGATCCGCCAATGCCCGTCCGAATGATTTGGTGCAGCGCCGAAACAGACAATATTTCCGCCTAAGTTGATCAATCCATACGCTGCTCCACGGGCTTGGCAATGGGTGCGTAACTTATCAGCGATGTAGCCTTTTGCTAATGCTCCGAGGTCGATCCTCATTCCAGCTTTTTTCAAAAAAACCTTGCCTGCTGCCAATTGGATCTGTTGCGGGTCTGTTAGCGCAAGCAATTCTTTGACCTGCGTCTTTGATACGATGCGGGCATCTTCAAACCCGATGCGCCATGCTTGGACCAGTGGACCGATGGCAATATTCAGCTGACTGTGGGGAGCACAGCTATGATGTTTGCCGATTTCGATCAGCTGGTACAATTCTGGATCAAGCACAAGCCCCTTTTGTCCTGCCAACTGATTCAGCTGATTCAATTCCGATCGCGGATCATTGGCACTAAAGCGATGGTCGTATCCTTTCAGCTGGGTCTCCAGCTCGTCCAGTACACTTTCTGGTTTTGTATGAGCGACTTTTAACTCAATGGACGTGCCCATCCGCTGAATCGTGCGAGCGGCTTCTCTCACTGCTGCCTTCATAGAATCCCTTCTCCTAAAAACGATATACCTCAAATTATGTTAGTTTTTTCACAATTAAAGAATACTCCCGATATATTTTTTTGTCAACACGATTATATATTTTTTTATATAATAGAAATTCAAAAAAGCAGTCCCTTCGTCGAAAGGACTGCTAGCTATCAAGCATTTGCGCAACAAAGCTTTTTTTTCGAAAATATATTTTTAATCGATCGTTTCCTCGATCGATTTTAAATGCGCCAGTAATTTTACGTTTTTATTGATTTTGGCATATGCTCGTGCATCGTGTAACATTTCCAAAATCGTTTCTTTCGGCTGTTGTTCACGAATGGCATTTTCGGTCAGTTGGGCTGCCGCGCGAGCCAAGTAGTAGGTCAAATGATTGTCGGAACAAATCGCCAACACATAATTCAACAAGGTATCACTAGTTTCCAAATCATCGACTTTCGCATAAAAGACGCCGCAATGAAAGACGATGTTCAACACCCGCCACGTGTCTTCGATCGTTTTGATCGGATAGGTATAAATTTTCTCAAAGACCTTCGTCACATAAAACTCAGCCTTTGCCCATTCTTCTTCTCTGGCATACACCAAACCGATCCCAGTATACGCTAAGAGATCAAACAATTCCTCCGCCGTTTCATTCATCAATAATTGATCGAATTGAAACAAGACATCGGTAATCGCAGCTTCATTAAAAATCATTTCAAAGCCTTTTAAATAATCATATTGTGCTTTTAATGCTGGTTCATCGATCAGCTTCACTTCAATTTGACTTAACAATGCAGCCAACTGTTCATACTCGCTTGTGATCAAGTAGAATTCGGCTTTTGCCAATTCTTCTTTGATTTTGGTCGTTGCGA
This sequence comes from Enterococcus sp. DIV0213h, assembly GCF_051711285.1. Classification (NCBI taxonomy): domain Bacteria; kingdom Bacillati; phylum Bacillota; class Bacilli; order Lactobacillales; family Enterococcaceae; genus Enterococcus; species Enterococcus sp. DIV0213h. The sequence continues at coordinate 1,194,402 of NZ_JBIOMH010000001.1, read as the reverse complement.
CATTCATGGAAGAAAACAAGTCGACCAATGGCAAGCCGATCCGATTACACAATTTGATCAAAATTTTGAGGGACGGTGCCTGACCGTTGTTTTCAAATTTACTCAAAGTGGCTTGCGTACAGATTCCTTCCGAAAGTTCTTGCTGCGAGAAGCCCGCCTGTTTCCTCGCTTCAATAAATCGTTCAACATTCATCGCCTTGCTCCCTCCCATTGTCGATAAGACACTTGTTTTTTTCGTAAGCCGTCCTCAACTGCTGGGTCAGCTTGTCACAGATGCTGCGTTTTTCTTAGAAAAATCACCTTTTGCGATGGCTTTGTCCGTACAATAGTGGCCTTTGCCATGGGTCTGACGGACTTCCGCCAATTTTTCTTGGATCATCTCGAGGATCACCATGAGGTTGTCTTCATTGGCAACAAAGTCCAATTGATCCCCATCAATTTGCATTTTCGGACAAACGTCAAAGTTTTCATACCATTCATCGTACCGCTGATTTAATTCTTTGTAATAGTCGTACAATGTCGGATCGTTGGCAATTTGTTCATAGGAACGCCCACGTTTGTTGATCCGTTCAATCATTGTATCCAAGGAAACCTTGATATGAACCATTAGATCTGGATGCTTCAACGGCGCTGATTCTTCCAATTCCCGCAGCATCGTGTTCAACAGGTTATCGTATTGTTCGACTTCCATCGGTGCGATTCGACCTAGATCCGCATTTAGATGAAACATCAAACTATCCTCATAGATGGAGCGGTCAATGACATTGTCATCATTGGACAAAGCTTCCCGCATCCCTAAAAAGCTTTTGTTTAAGAAAAAAATCTGCAATAAAAAGGCGTATCGTTCTGGATTGGAATAAAACAATGGCAGAACATCGTTGTCCTCCACGTTTTCATAGAAAGGCTTCGACGCCATTTCCTTCGATAAAAAATCAGTCAAACTGCTTTTTCCTGCCCCGATCGTTCCTGCGATTAATAACACATTCATCATCCTTTATTAAATATAGTCACCGACAAATGCTCGGTGCGCCATCGCTTCAAAATCATACGCTGTTCGCGCCGCCAGATCAGTCAAATACGCTTGCACCGACTCCGTCAACATCAGATTGACCGCCGCGGCTTTTTCCTGAAAAGCGATCACTGGTTTATTTCGTACGTGTGCTGCGCCGATTTCAAAGGCTGTTCCCGGATCGGTGATCCCTTCATGGTCATCCAAAACGGCAACGACGACGTCGGCTCGTGTCAATTCCAGCATGTCTTTTTCGAAAATTTCTCTTGCCCATTCTGGTGTATTGGGTTCAGATGAACCTTCTTGATACAAACGCGGCGAATAGACCGCCAAGGGCTGCGGGTTTTCAGCTAAACTGCGTTCTACCTGTTTGAGTCGGGCGACTTGTTCGTTTGAAAAAAACGGTCCCGCTAAATAGACATGCTTCATCCTGCCAAGCACTCCTTTCCTGACCCCTTCGCAGCCAATCGTTGGATCAACGACTCAACGTCAGATAGGAAAAAGAGCGTTTCAGACAGTTCAGCCCAAGCAAAGCTGGAAGCTTCAAACATTTTTAGCAGCGGCTTTAGTCCATCATTTAAGCCTTCGGTCATCAACACACCGATCGGCTTGCCTGACAATGGCCCAAGAGTCGTAAAAGAGCATACTGATGACAACTCCTCTAGTGTACCAAATCCACCAGGTAATACAAGGTAGGCATCGCTCATTTCCAGCAATTGTTGCGTTTGTTCCTCCCTCGTATCCGTATAGAACTCGGTATAGGTGCTTGATCCAGCGACGATTGGTGGCAATTCTTCTGCAAAGGAACCTGATGGATAGATCCCTGTCACTGCGCCTTCTTTCTCAAAGACACCTTTCACGATCTCCCTCATCAAGCCAGCCAAAGGGCCGCAATAAACCAACTCGATGTGATTTTTTGCCAAGGCATTGCCGATGGCACGAGCGGTCTTTGCCAACTTTTTCTCATTTTCTAAACGGGTCCCGCAACATACAGTTACTCTCAAAAACAACAGCTCCTTCTTCACTACACCTGCTATTTTACACAATCTCTTAAAAAAGTAAATACTATATATTGTGCTTCTTTTAGATAAAAACCGTTCTATTCACTATATATTGTATATAGCCGTTAGCATCTTTTCACTTTTCCTTAAACGTTACAAACCTTGAAAATAGCAGAAAAGAAAAAGTAGAATCAGCTTTCATCGATTGTCTCAGCCCTCTTTCATCCCACATAAAAAAACACGACGCAGCTGGGCTCGTGTTTTTTTATCCATCACTTTTTTTCTCTTGTCCAAGCAAAATTCAGCAAAATACTGCATAAAAAATTTATTTTTCGTCAGTGGCTGCTTTCAGTTTTTTCAAATCTTCTTGCTCGACAAAAAAGGTCACTTCTCCTGTTTCTAAATCGACGGATGCTTTGACTTCAACCCCTTTTGGGAAAAACTTGCTGGCATCGGTCTCGATTTTCAAACGCATCGTTCCATCTTTCAATCCAGCGCCATAGGTCATCGTACGAAAGTTCTTTTTCATTCCTGCTCGCTCCTTTTTTAATAGCTCATCGACACTGCACCCATAAAGGGTACTCAGTTTTAATAAGTTCAAACTGTCTGGTACCGTCTTGCCGGTTTCCCAATTTGAGATCGATGTGCGGGTCACTAAAATTTTTGTTGCTACTTCTTCTTGGCTCATTTGCTGTGTGACTCGATGGTTCTTTAGTGCTTCCCCAATCGTCATTTTGGCCTCCTTCTTCTACCTTAACGCAGACCTGCTGTGATTTCTGTTCAAATCCATTGATATTACGGCATTGTCAAACAGTTTTGACAGGATTTTCTTTAACGAAATATCCGTGATAGCGGTTTTCTTTCTATCATAGATGAAAAAAGAATAAATGACTAGAAAATGATCTTCTTATTTTTAAGGAAACATTTGGCGAACGACCACGTCTTTTGTGACAGAATTTTTCCGATCTACTTCTTGCCCTTCAACGTGAAGGAGGAAAAAGCAGCATCTGCTCTAGTATACGGAATGAATGATCCCCTCATTTCTCTAAGCAAAGAAGATCCGCCAAAGCACAAAGGGCGCTATCGGTTGCTTCATCATCGATGGCTGCTTGCAGATAAAAAAAACAGCTGCAGATTTTCTCTGCAGCTGCTGTCTCTATTTTCTTCCTTCTCCGATTACTGAAAAACATTTGGGCGACTCTCAGTCCATCTCTGGGACAAAGCTTAATTCCCAATGAATGATGCCCGTATAGCTTGTGGCTTGCGGCGCAGCGTTGACAGGAACTTCTAGAATTACACTTTGATCCATTGTTTCTCCATCGCCAAAGCGTTGGATCCATGTCCCGCTGCCTTGTCCCTCTTCTGCTTTTGCCAAGATTTGTCTGCCTGTATTTAATTCACGGCTTTCCCAGTAAGTTGGGGCAGTGGAGGTATTCGAACCTGTCGTTGCCATGCGGATGTTGTTGAGTAGGAGCTGTACTCCCCGCAGCTGATGGCCTTCCTCACTGACAAACCCTGCTTCATCCATCCGCGCGCTCAGTGTCCAGCCGGTGGACTCCTCACGCCGATCAGAGATTTGAACATAATTTGGGCGTTCTCCACCAGCAGGATCATCCTCTGCATTCCGCAGCTTTTGCGGCAGTGCTGGATAATAGGCTTGACTCGAACGAATCGGCACGTGTCCGAAATCAAATTGCGAGATAAAGTCGATACTAATCAACCCTTGGTTTTCAGGAAGCGTCGGACGATTATCTGGATCAACATCTACATCAGGATTCAGAGGATCTCGAGGATCGACACCGTCTACGATGACGGAGGTCTCATTGCGTCGTCCATTTAAAAATGCCGTCGCAGTTACAACTTCTTGCCCGCGGAAATAGTCAAAGTCGTCAAATTGGGAGAGATCAAATTCAAAGGAGCCATCTTCTTCGGCAATGACATGGAACCATTCCGTTTCCTCTTCCCCCGTTTCAATGGGTCCAATCTCTGGTTCTGGTAAACTCAGATCCCTACTGAAACGAACGTACGCGCCGGGACTGGTTTCTCCCGTGATCGTATAGGAATTTCGTCGAGAGCGATCATTGGTCAAAGGATCAAGCGCGATCTCGACAGGAGGAATTCTCTCAAACAAGAGTCGTTGTGCTCGTGAAGCAAAGTTCACTCGAGCGTCTTCCGCTACATTGGGGTCTACTGCAGTAACCGTAGTGTCACTAGGTACTCCTCCTGGAGAATTCCAAGCCCCTGGACGAGAAAAAGTAGACCTATATCTTAAAATATTTTCCCAAGTATAGGTAGATTCCTCCGTTCTATTGTCACGATTCCACTGATGTATAGAATGATTCCATGCATCCAGTATCACATTTTGGAGCAAAGCCGTGTTCCCTGTAAGATTTCCAGTTTTTTGTAAGTTTACCTTTGCCGCATCATTAATATCCATCCTAATAGATGAGCTTAAAGCTTCAAGCCTATGGGCAGTCGAAATCAAACTATGTTCGGGTCTATGACCATCAGAACGAATATCTAAGGTAGCATCTTCCTTGATGGTCAAAACCCCACCCGAATGGTAGTAAATAATATGCTGATTTGTATCTTGATTCACTGCTTCAATTTCAAGTGTACTTCCCTTTCCGAGAGTAAGGCTGCTGGTATTCCCAAGTGGCATCGAAATAAGCGTTCTATTGTCCCAATTATCGCCAATATGGGTACGACCAGGAGAATAAATGCTTACTTTACTATCTTCTAACAAATGGATATGAGAAGTTACATTCGTCCAACCTTGGTTTGATATGGAAGCAAAATTGTGTTTTGCGGTCAAGTCAAGAGTTGAGCGTTCCCCAACCGTCATAATAGTATTCCCAGCAAAGTACAAATTAGCTCCAGCTGCTTCACCTGCAGCAGTCCCATTAGCAGTAATAGTTATTTTCGCATCGTCTCCAATAATAAGACTCGTATTCGGATTAAGATTCCGCTGAAGATCATAAAAATGAACATTTCCTGAGTTGATCGTTGAAAGTTCAACCGTCGCTCCATCCTTGATTTCCATACTGTTGATTTCAAAATTCGCTTGATTAAGATCATTAATGTCCCAGTTACCACGCCCTAGACCTGCGTCATAAGGAGACATTTGATGAGAAGACACATGCCCCGATAAAACAACTGAAGTATTTAGGGTATATAACAATTGATTGCCAATATGCGTAACATTGTGATAACGGATCTTTGAACGAGTCTGGTTAGCATCACTTATATTGTTAAGCTGTATGGGACCATAGAAATTCCCACTATAAATTTCCAAATTTTGAAGTGTAATGTCCCAATGGCTATTGGGTTCTACTGTACTATTATAAAAACATACCGACACTGATCGAAAATCGATTTTATGTTTCCCTTGTCCGTCGATGATTAACGTTCGAGAAATTCGCGACGCATTATGATAGAGGTAGGTAGGGTGTCCATTAGGGTTTTGATCCCCCCAATGGTCACTCATTATAACGTCGCTCAGTCCGTCTGCCGGACGACCAGGAGAGTCAAAATCATCTACCAGAAGGATATGGTTATATCTTGTGTCCTGTATAGCTCGCATAAACTCTAACCAATCGCTTACTTCTATCGTCCGAACATCATCCCCTAATAAATACAGATTGCCCGGATCATCGGCATCAAAGGGAAGCGGTTGACTCGTCTGCTCTGTTTGGTCAGGATCGGTTGTATCTGGCTGCTCTGCTTGGTCAGGTTCGGTTGTTTCTGGCTGCTCTTCGCTCTCGGGTTCTGCTTCCTCTCGATCGCTTTCTTGCGCTTCTTCCTGACCTTCCTCACCTTCTTCTGGCGAACCTTGGATTTCTACTGCCAACCGTTCTTCTCCTACCAGGACTTCGTAGGTTCCTTCTTCTTCAAAGGTTAGGGGCAAAAGCCAATTGCTCTGAGGTGTTTCGCTAAGCAGCTGCCACTGATCGGCTTCCACCTGTTCAATCGTCATTCCTTCGGGAAACAAGGAGGGCTCGATCACTGCCTCTGGCGGCAGAACCACCGCTACTTCGGTTACTGGCTGATGTGCCACGATTTCGATGGGGATTTTCTCCCCTAAATAGCCTTGCTTGTTGCTTGTTAAAAATTGAAAATCAACATCTTTTAAATCAGCCATTTCTTCCGCTGAAGAAAGCTCATCCTCTTCTCGTTCTTGCTCCTGCAGCGCATACAATGGCGCAATAAAAGTATCTCGTAAGAAGGGAAAACTCAACGGAATACTCACTAGCCCAATCACTAGGAGCAGCAATTTTAGCGGCTTCTTTTTCATTTTGTTGATCTCCTCCTTTCTTCCATTTTCTATGGATTCATGGCTTATGCCTTTGATTCGATTCATTGCGTTTGGCTTGTACAGCAATCAAGTATGCCTGCAAAGCAACTAGAACGCACAGCCTGCTCAATACTCGAAGCCAATATAGGGTTCCCTTCTTTAGAATACTCAGTCCAGCTCTGGGACAAAGCTTAATTCCCAATGAATGATGCCCGTATAGCTTGTGGCTTGCGGCGTAGCGTTAACAGGAACTTCCAGCATCACGCTTTGATCCATCGTTTCTCCGTCACCAAAGCGTTGGACCCATGTTCCGCTGCCTTGCCCCTCATCTGCTTTTGCCAAGATTTGTCTGCCCGTATTTAATTCACGGCTTTCCCAGTAGGTTGGGGCAGTGGAGGTATTCGAACCTGTCGTTGCCATACGAATATTATTGAGTAGGAGCTGGACTCCCCGCAGCTGATGGCCTTCCTCACTGACAAACCCTGCTTCATCCATCCGCGCGCTCAGTGTCCAGCCGGTGGGCTCCTCCCGCCGATCAGAGATTTGAACGTAATTTGGGCGTTCTCCACCAGCCGAATCATCCTCTGCGTCCCGCAGCTTTTGTGGCAGTGCTGGATAATAGGCTTGACTCGAACGAATCGGCACGTGCCCGAAATCAAATTGCGAGATAAAGTCGATACCGATCAACCCTTGGTTTTCAGGAAGCGTCGGTCGATTTTCTGGATCAACATCTACATCAGGATTCAGAGGATCTCGAGGATTGATGCCTTCAACGATAATGGAGGTCTCATCGCGTCGTCCATTTAAAAATACCTTTGCCGTTACAACTTCTTGCCCACGGAAATAGTCGAAGTCGTCAAATTGGGAGAGATCAAATTCAAACGTGCCATCTTCTCTGGCATTGACATGGAACCATTCTGTATCGCCGCCTCCCGTTTCAATGGGGCCGATCACTGGTTCTGGCATGCTGAAGTCTCTGCTAAAACGTACGTAAGCTCCGGGATCAGTTTCTCCTGTGATCGTATAGGAATTTCGTTGAGAGCGATTATTAGACAGAGGATCCAGCGTTACTTCGATAGGAGAAATCTTTTCGAATAAGAGCCGTTGCACTCTTGCCGAAAATCTATCTGAGGCCTCTGCTGCTATAGTGGGATCTAATGCGCTAACCGAGACATCGCTTCTATTCAGTACTCCTGCTTCATTAACACGAGCAAACAACCGCACAATATTATCCCATTCAAAATCAGGTTCTTCTATTCGGGTTCTAAGATTCCACCGCTTAATCGACTGATTGTTTACAGTTATTGCTGCATTACGGATCAAGGAAGAATTCCCTGTATCAGGACCATTTTTCTCTAAATTCACTCTTGCAGCATCATTAATAGTGATAGTTGAATTAAAGTGCCCGAATGAGATCAAATTATGCCCCAGTGTCCTGCTATTGGAACGAATATCAACGGTAGCATCTTCCTCAATAGTAATATGTCCAGATACAGGAAAATAAATAATATGGCTATCAGAATAAAGTTGATTGACTGCTTCGATAGCAAGCGTACTCCCTTTTCTGAGATGAATACTACTGCCAGGACCAGGTGGCATAGAAATAATATTGGTCCAATCATTGTTACTATTACTATTACGTCCAGAATTGAAGATTTTTAATGTGCTTTCCTCCAATAGATTGATCTGAGTAGTCTGAGCTGGCAGCAAACCACTAGTTGAAATAGCAGGAGAATTTCTTTTAGGTGCCAAATCAAGGGTCGCACCATTACCTACGGTTAAGATAGGACTATATCTAAAGAATATATTTGCTCCCCACGCCTCACCTTGTCCTGTACCATTTGCAATGATCGTAACCTCCGCATCGTCTCCAATCGTAAACGTTGGATTTGAACTATGAGGAAACCAAATATTTCCTGAATCGATTGTTGAAAGGTGAACTTTAGCGCCGTCAAGAACGTCCAAATAACCGACTTCAAAATTCGCTTGATCGGTAGCATTAATGAGCCATTCACCACGCCCAAGAGCTGCATCATAAGAATCCTTTTGAATAGAAGAAACACTTCCTGATAAAATAGCTGTCGATTGAAACCCATGAAACAATTGATTGCCGACATGATTGACATTATGGTACCGTATCGTTGCCGCCGCCTGATTGTCCGTTTCTAAGTCGTTATATTGTATAGGTCCAAAGTCATTTCCACTATACAGCTCAATATTCTGGAGGGTAATGTCCCAAGGGGTATCTGGATTGACTGTCATGTCATTAAAACCAACCGATACTGACCGAAAATCGATTGTATGTCCTCGTCCGTCGATAATTAAAGGGCGCGAAATCTCGGCTGAATTGAGATAAAGGTAAGAAGCTTCTCCATTGGGGTTTTGATCCCCAAACCAATCAATCATTTCAACGTTACTCAATCCTTCTGCAGGGCGATCAGGAGAGTCAAAGCTCTCGGTCAAAGCGATATAATTAACCGTTCGGGTTTGGATAGCTAAGAGAAGCTCTTGCCAATTAGTGACCTCTCGGCTTGACTCCTCCGTGACTTCTAACAGGTAGAGATTGCCTGGATCATCGGCATCATAGGGAAATGCTCCTCCTGGCTCTGTTTGATGCGCGTTTCCTTTTTGCTCTTCATTCTCGGGTTCTACTCCCTCTCCCTTGCTTTCTTCGGTTTCTTCCCCACTTTCCTCTGGGGAACCTTGGCTCTCTAGTGTCAGCCGTTCTTCTCCTACCATGACTTCGTGGCTTCCTTCTGCAAAAGTTAACGGCAAGAGCCAATTGCTTTGAGGGGGTTCGCTAAGCAGACGCCACTGGTCAGCTTCCACCTGTTCAACCGTCCTTCCTTCGGGAAACAAGGAGGGCTCGATCGCTGCTTCTGGGGGCAAAACCACAGCCGCTTCAGTTACTGGCTGCTGCGCCACGATTTCGATAGGGATTTCCTCCCCTAAATAGCCTTGCTTGCTGCTTGTTAAAAATTGAAAATCAGCCTCTTCCAAATCAGCCATTTCTTCCGTTAATGAGTGCTCGTCTTCTGCTTGCAGCGCATACAAGGGCGCAATAAAAGCATCTCGCAAGAAGGGAAAACCCAACGGAATACTCACTAGCCCGATCACCAGGAGCAGCAATTTTAGCGGCTTCTTTTTCATTACGCTGCTCCCCTCCTTTCTTTCATTTTCTATGGTTTAATTGGCTTACGCCTTTGATTCTGTTTGTTGTGTTTGGCTGGTGCGCCAGAGATTCGTTCAAACTAACAAGACAACACACGAACGAAGCGCATAAAGCAGCAAATCTTTTCTGTCTTGCTTCCCTTAAAGCAAAACAGTGTGTTTCTTAGGTAAAGCGTCAAAGAAACTACGCATTGGCGTCGCTTCGAACATTTGGTTTTAAAAGAAAAAATCAGCGCTTTCTTATTTATAATTGCTGAAAACAAGTCCTAATCCACGATTGTCTCTTTAAGTATAAGGGACAGCTCCGCAGAGCAAAAATCAGGATATTCATCAGTCAAGGAAATCCTTGCATGGCGGCATTCCCTATTTCTAGATCAGGAGGGTTCATTGAAGCGAAAACGTCCCACTGTCGGTTTCAGATAATCAAAGCGCATACCCTTCGACCTCGTTGCTCCTATACAAAAAAACATCCGTCAAAAAGCAGTCAGGCTGCCTTTGACGGACGTGTTCTTTCCTTGATTCACTTTTTTTGTGACAACCACCATAGGGGCGAAAAATCGCTTAGCGGTGGATCGTCACTTCTTTTTTGACTTCCACGGTGATGCGGCCATTTTTGATGACCATCAAACGTTCAGGAATATCGATCAGCACATCGGCTTTTCTCTGAGTATCTAAAAGAATCAAATCTGCGCGGTTGCCAACAGCGATTCCATAGTCTTTGATATTTAATGCTTTGGCGGTATTGGTCGTAATCATTGGCAAGACCGTCGGCAAGTCATCGGCGCCGCCTAAGTGTGCCACTGGCACAGCCAACATAGCGATTTGGATCAAATCCCCATTGCCATAGGGCGTAAAGGCGTTTCGGATATTGTTGCTGCCTAAGCAGATATTCACACTAGCATCACGTAGTTTGCGAATCGGCGTCACGGCACGGCGAACGTTGTAGGCATCGTTTCTAGCACCTAAGTGCAAGTCGGTCGCTGGCAACGGCATCACATTGATTTGGGCTTTGACCATCAAATCGATGACTTCTGCCAGCTGATCCGGTTCCATAGCGTGCAGCGCAGTCAAATGACCTACTGATACCCGACCTTGGTAGCCTTCTGCGATGGTTTTTTCACACAAGTAGACGATCGATGTATCGTCTGCTTCGTCGGCAAAATCTTGATGCAAGTCAATGTCTTTATCAAAACGTTTGGCGATCTCAAAGATCAAGTCGATGTGTTCATTGGCTGGCGCATCATTGTAAGGAATGCCGCCAACGACATCGGCGCCTTTTTCCATCGCTTCGATCATCATTTTATCCGTCCCTGGGGCTTTAAAAATCCCTTCTTGCGGAAAGGCAACGACCTGAATGTCGATCAAGTCGCGGTATTCTTCTTTTAAGCGCATGATGGTGTCAAATCCAGTGAAGCCTTGTGCTGGATCAAATTCGGCATGGGTGCGCACAGCAGTCGTGCCATGTACGATCAGCATTTCTAATGCACGTTTCGCTCGATCATAAATATCTTCTTCGGTAAAGGTCGGTTTCAGCTTTGCCGTAACTTGGATCGCTTCTTGCAATGTACCTGAATTATTGGGCTCACGATCGGCGATCAAGGCTTTGTCTAAGTGGATATGGCTTTCGATCAATCCAGGGATCACCACTTTGCCTTTCGCCTCAATCGTTGTTGCTGCTGATTCTTCAATGTTGGGTGCAACTGCGGTGATTTTTCCTTCTGAAATTGCAATGTCTACTAATTCTGCATCGTCTTCAAGACGTGCTTGCTTGATCAATAAATCCATGTTTTCCTCCTATCCATCAGCCAAACACTAAGCCGATGACTAATAATAATACGGCTGCTAAACTCAACCACTTCACGTTTCCTTTGACTACATCCAGAATCGGAATTTGGAAACCAGAAGATAAAGCTTGCATCGTAATGTTGACAAAACTCATTTGACTGCCGAGGCCAACCCCCATCGTTACAAAGCCAAGAGCTAAGACTGGGAAGCCTAATGAAACGGCAACTGGTAGCACGAGTGTTAAAACGGAGCCGACATAGGCACCTGCGGGAATCCCAATCAAGACACCCGTCAAGATCGCCACGGGAACGACGATCGCTGCGGGGGCATTTTGTGCCGCACCGGCAATTACAGCAAACGTCCCAGTTTCAGCGATCACGTTGATGAAGGCTAAAAAGATCCCCACTTGGAACAAGCGGGTCAAAATATACGTGGATCCGTCCACCATCGCTTCCACCGATTGATTCATCGAAAAGTCGGTACAAACAAAAATCAACGCCAACGTGACCACCATATAAACTAGCGGTGTAAAGAGGACAAAGCCGATCAGGTCATTGATCAACGGGCCAAAGATGACCGCAAAAAGCAAGAAGATCGCAGGCAGTGTCGTTTTGAACAATTCGCCATTGCTTTTGTTTTCGTACTCTTGGTTGGCTGATTCTTTGAAGCCTAGATGACGACGCTTGGTTCCGAAGAATGCCAATAAAATCGCCAAACCAACGAATAACAACCAAAATGGGCGCATTTGATCGACGTAAGAAGCGACACTAAAGCCGCCTAGTTCAGACACGATACTAGATTCCAAAGAGGCAGGAGAGGTCGTAAAGGAGACCGCTGCCGCTAACGACATCGCTGCGATCAATTCGGGGACCACCCCAACTGCCGCAAATGCTAACGGTGCGATCACCATTGCACTCCCGCCGCCGATCCCAGACATATAAGTCGCTGCTGCCAATAAGATGACAATAAAACCAGCCACATATTCCACTTTTCCTTTGGTTCCTCTTTTGGCTAAGGTTAATGCCGCCGTATAACTACCCGCTTTGAAGACCGCCATCGCTACAGCGGAATTGATGATTGGCACCGTAATACTCAACATCGTCGGAATAGCTTCCAGCAGTTGCGAATTGGCTTCAGCTAAACTGATCCCGCCAATAATCATCGCCAAGATCCCAGCAATCAAGCCAGCAATGATCATATCTACTTTTTTAAAGAGCAAAACCAGCACTAACACTAATGGAATCAGTACTAGAAATGCTTTGACTCCTGTTGGTGCGACGATCTCATTGATCGCTTCTGCCGCAAACACTGTTCTTTCTGAAAAGATAAAAAGAATGAGAGCCATAAACAGTGAGACGAACGTTCCCTTTTTTTTCATCACATTTCTCCTAACTTATATGAACCTTCATATAATAAATGTTGTGTTGCTATGGGGTGTTGCCGATTGTTTTTTTCGCTGATTTTTCTCTGGTGTTTCCCACCTTCTTTCCTCGAAGAAAGGAATCAAGCAAAAGACACCTGCTTTTTCGACCTTTTTCGCCACTTTTTCTTTCTCTATTATAATTCTTGTTGTTAACGCTTTCTTTGGACATTATTCTAAAATAAATCTACGTTTTTTATCCAATTGGCTAAAAGCGCAGAAAAAAGCGCGGCTTGTGGAGAAAAGAGCCTTCATTTGATCCTTTTGCCCTTTTCTCGGAGCCCCGCTTTTTTTAGTGATCTTCTGTTTATGATCGTTTTTTTCCTCGGTTTGTCCAGCGTTTCAGCCGATAAAAAAGCATCAGTTGTTTGCGCGCTCGCTTGATCCGCTGGTAGCGCTTTGGCTGTTTCTTGTAAAATGCTTGATGGTAGTTTTCCGCTGGCCAAAACTGCGTGGCCTTGCGGATCTCAGTCACGATGGGTTGCTGATAATAACCAGATTGGGCTAGTTCCTTTTTGGCTCCTTGCGCAAACACTTCCTGTTCAGCAGTCGTATAGAAAATGATTGGGCGATAAAAATTGCCGCGATCTTGAAATTGTCCGAAAGCATCTGTCGGGTCTGTCACTTGCCAGTACAACTGCAACAAGTCCTGATAGGTGATGATTTTGGGATCAAAAACGATCTCTACCGCTTCGACATGCCCTGTTGTTCCGCTTAGTACTTGATCATACGTCGGATTCGGGACTGTTCCCCCGGTATACCCCGACAAGACGGAAAGAATGCCCGGCTGGTCTTCAAAAGGCTCTACCATACACCAAAAGCAGCCGCCAGCAAAAATAGCTACTTCTTGTGCTTTTCCACCTGTTTCGTTCGGCTCCACGGAAACTTCTGCTGGTTGGACTTTGCTTGTTTCTTCATTCCTTGCCTTTTTCGGTGCTGACTGGCTGATTGTTTGATAAAACTCTGCGACATTCGGGGTCAGATTGTTTCTCAGTGCCAAAGGACGCAACGACGCTTCTAGTTTTTCCAAAACCCGTCTGGTCTGTTGGTCTTCAAGGCTATTTGACGATTCCTTTTCGTCTTTGCCTGCTTTTTGTTTGGTCGCCAGCTGGGTTTCCAGGGTATTTTTTGCTTGCACCAGTTGTTCTCGTTCCCACTGTCTCGTGCCAGGATGCAAGATCAAATTATAGATTTCTGACAGCCACGCCATCGTTGTTTGCTTCATCACCATTGCCCCTTTGCCTCATGAAGGAGCGACTCTCGCTCCTTGTTTGGTTGCACTGTACCATAGTTTCGCCGATTCGCCCAATTTGATGCCCAAAAAAACGTTCGAGAGAAATCCTCGAACGTTTTTGGCTTTTGTATGGGTTGGTGCGTAATTGGTTCGCATGCATCCTTTGAGGAATCAGCTCAGTATCATTGGTGGGTACGCAACTGGGCATTCATTTTTTTTAGAAACATTGAAGCGGAATGAGTTAGGATCATCAATTTCAAAGAGTGATCAAGAACCACTCAATGCAAATGAACCTTTGCCTTTGTTAGTAAATACGCAATTTTTCTACAATCCGTTTAAATAGTCATCGGTTTTCATCACCGTAGAGAAAGTTTCCAACGCCGATAAAAACGCTCGTTGAACAGCTTCCGCAGGAATTTCGTGTGCTTCAAATGTTAATGCTTTCGTTGCCGTGGCATCAGAAATCAGTATGGGCTGATAACCGAGCTCTTTGCTAGCTCTTGTGGTTGAATCGATGCACATATGCGTCATCATCCCAGTGATGATAACTTGTTGAACACCTAAAGAGTCTAACGTCTCTTTTAAATTTGTTTCAATGAAGGAGTTAGGAAAGTGCTTTTCGATAATAATAGAAGAATGCGTTGTTTTTAACTGTTCATGCAGCAGCACACCTTTGGTCCCTCGTTCAAAAAAATCAGCTGCTTCTTGATCGTTGATGTGTTGGATATAGACGATCGGGAGTTGCTTCTCGATAAAAGACGCTTCTAGTTTATTTATGTTCGCAAGCGCCTGTTCAGGGGAATGAAGGGCCATTCTTCCTTCTTTAAAATAGTCATTTTGGACATCAATAATTACTAAAGCTTTTTTCATAGAATCACCATCTCTTTTCTTATTTGTTATAATCCAGTATAAATACATATGACCCTACAACAAAGCGTCTCTTGAAAAAGATAAAGTCAATTCACTTTCATTATGAAAGGAGGAACCCTTATGGACATCATCGATGAACAAATCCTAGCTATCCTGAAACACAACAGCAAATTATCGAACAAAGAAATCGGCGAAATGGTCCACCTGACGGGACAAGCCGTGGGCAATCGGATCTTGAAATTGCAAGATGAGGGAATCATTCAGCGATTTAGTATTGTAGTAAACTACCCAAGTACGCAATACATCCGGTTTTTTATGGATTCAAATCGCTATACAGCTTTTGAAGCCTTCGTGAATCAATACAAAGAAATTGAAGTCTTTCATAAAGTTTCGGGTCAAGCTTGTTATCTCTTGGTCAGTCATTTTACAGATGTAACCTTCCCTTTATTTATAGAGAGTCTCTCAAACTGGGGCAGGTATAGTGTAGAAACCTTTGTGGCTGATAAACTCAATCATGGGGATGTTTGATGTTAGCGGCTGTGGGCTAGTCCTACAGCCATTAGATTCCTTGATAAATTTATCAAAGACGTAATCGTCGAAATTTTGGCAATGATGCCCAGCAGTAGCGTGCCGAATTCAAACATCGCCAAGCATAAAGTATTAAGACTGCTAGTGCAGACACAAAAGCGCCCCCGTTGCCTTGTTTATAAAAGCATCGTTCAGGATCATGGGAATGGAGCTAGTATCTTAAAGATTGTACGGTGTATAATGTTACGAGACAAAGCGTTTATAGAATAAAAGAAAACAGCATGGTCAACATCGATTAGATGAGCATGCTGTTTTTATTTACTTACTTTTTGAAATACTGTTCTAACTTTCATCAATAACTCATCAACCAAGTGCTCATGCGCTTTTTCCAAAAAAACACACGCGCTGGCTTCATAATCAATTGTCGTTAATTGATCTAACAATACTTTTCCTGTTGTCTTCATGCCATAATCTGGATTAATACTTACATATAACGGATAGTTTCTACTTGTACTAGAAATCGGAGCAACGGTGGCAACGTTACTATAATCTGCAATCATGTCATGACTTAAAACAATATAGGGTCTTTTTCCCGTTTGTTCATGTCCAGAACGAGGAGCTGTATCCAATAACAAAATATCCCCTTGTCTAGGTTTTCTTACCATTTTTCATTCCCTACTGCTTCACCTAAATGTTGAATTACCACATGATTTTTCTCAGCAGAGTAATTTTCAAATAACTCTTCAATCGTTAACTCGTTTTCTAAATTTGCTGCTTCGATGATTAGCCGTTTATGTCCGTTTACTTCTTCTTGTATTATCTTCACTTTGTCATCAGTATGAATGCCAAGATACTCCATAATGTACTTTGGCAATCTAAGACCGTTACTATTACCCCATTTTTTTATAGGTAACATTTCCATGAGCAACACCTCTTTCTGTATATACATAGTATAACATATACCGCGACAGAGTATATACATAATTATCCTTTTTGGTCGATTCACCTAAATTCCATTAAAAAGAATTGTTCTTAAAAGTTTACTCTGCTGTGCTAAATTAGTATCTTTATGACCTAACTAATAGAGCTACTAAAGGAATTGTGAAATGAATGGAAAAATCATCATTATCTATACCGTACAAGAGTTTTTTTAATGAATCTAGGTTGGATATTTGATTGCAGAAAGATTGGGATACTTTGTAAAACGTAGCTGTATTCCACCTAAGGATTTAGACCATCAAACTGATAAGATTCTAAATAACATTTTAGAGCAGAATCACCGATTATTTATAAAACGAATTCCTAAATCCTACGAGCAGGAAACGCCATTCCAAAAGGCATGATTGAAGGTCTGTATACACTAGATAGACAAAGTCGAAGCGACGGAAATCACTCCGACTATTTTTTGTAGGAAAAATCTAATGAATTGTTTCTAGCAGTATAAAAGAAACAATTAAAAACTGGAAAATTCACTACTTTGACGAATCTTTATAACAAAACCATCTATCAGTTCTTATTGACAAAGAGTCAATAAGTCTGCTTATCCTTATAACTAATTTAAGAGCAAATTGTTTTAAGCTTCTTGCACCTTTTCATTTTGAACATTGCTTGCTACTTCACCGGACTTTTTTTCGATGCGGTTTCCTAAGCGAATAATCAATAATACGACAGCCATTAAGCCGCTAATGGCAATCCCGGCAAAATAAGAGTTTGCCCCTGCTGAAATCTTGGTTGCCGCAAGCAGCATCGGTGCTGCGAAACCGGCTAAAGAAGAAATCAGGGTGTTCATCGCGATAGCTACCGGAAATTGTTGATGATTAGCTAAAATGGATAATTCAAATGGAATCGTCGCATTGACCATAACAATCCCCATTCCTGAGAACATATTTCCAGCAATATGCAACGCAGGATTATTGAAAAAGACGATACAAATATAAGATAAAGCGAAAGCCACAAAGCCCCAGGCCATCGTATCTGTTTTAGTAATTTTGCGGATATATTTCAATCCAAAAGCGGTACAAATTCCTCCGACATTTCCTAATGCTGTGACCATTGCCGTATACGCTGTACCGTTCCCTTTTGAAGCTAGCAAAATTGATTGATTTGCCATAAAGATCATTAAGCAAAGCGAAGTCACAAAAGTCACGATCAACATCACATAAACATAGCCATTCAAGCTTTTTACCGTTTTACCAAAACTGATTGAACGCTGGTTAGAGACTTCCTCTTCAGATAATTTTCGATCTTTGGGCACTAAAACTAACACAACAACTAAAATAAGAATCGCTGCCCCATAAACCCAGAATAGATTTTGCCAATTCGTACTGCCTAACACACCGCCGATCGCAGTAAAGCCCATCATTCCTAAATTGTTAAAGCCTACCGCCCAACCCATGACCGCAGCACGCTCTTCACCATCAAAATGTTCTTGCAGTAAAACTGGTCCAACATTACTGATTAATCCTAACCCAAAACCTAGAGCGATCATACATGCTAAGATAATATTCAGACTGCTGTTATAAAAAACTGGCAGTAAGCCACTAACTGCTACGATAGCTACTGAAACGACCCCAATATTTTTTCTGGTCATTTTATAGGTTAACCAAGTAAAAAGTAACGTGGCTATCAACTGACCAAGCTGAGGAATGGAACTAAGCATTTGTACCTTAGAAATAGGTTCTTGAGGGAATGATTTTGAAATTGCGGCAATTGCCGCACCCACAACCGAGCCTGACATCAACAAAAGATTCATACTTAAAATACCTAAGGCTAGAGATAATTTTTTCTTATTCATAATAATTGCACTCCTTTATATTTTTTGTTTCCGCTTTCAAATGATAGTTAAAGTATAGGCTAGAAAAAGTACTACAGCCATATTCAGAATTCATGCGCTTTGTGGTCTTTTCATAGATACTTTTTCTGCCTTGACTTTATTTTTTAATGATCACTTTGATTTGAACACTTGCTTCACTTGTTCGAACGATAGCCAATGCTTTTCCTTGGAACAATCGAACACAAGCTAGACTATATACATCTTGATTCGTTGGATTTCCATTTGCTAATCCGACGATATCTCCATTTTCGACAGAAATTGTTACCTGATTATTTGCCGTAGGAACAAATCGTTGGTGATCATCGACTGCTTCTAGGGCAAAAAGACTGTATTCTTTTCCTTCAAAAATCCTTTTACTTCGAATCGCGTGAATCGTTGAACTGGTATGATGCTTGGCTTCGGTAATGAGTTGGTTTCCATCATAGGCTACAGCTTTTAATTCCCCAGCTTGATACGGAATTTCCCAATTAGCGATACAACCAATAATACTTTTCTTACCAAAACTTATTCCATTGACAAAAATCTCAACCTCATCGGCATTACTGAAGACACGAACAGCAATCATCCCATCCGTTTTGATTTCGAGGCCTTCTTCATTCCAGTGAGGCAGAATATGAAGTACAGGTTCTTTTTTCCAATTCGCTTGATAATAGTAGTAATAATCCTTCGGAAAGCCGCACAAATCAGCGATACCGAATTGAGAAGAAATAGCTGGCCAACCAAAAGGAGAGGGTTCGCCATAGTAATCAAACGCTGTCCAAAGAAAAACTCCCCCCATATACTGGTGCTTAGTCAAATAATTTAAAACTTTTTCAGGTGTTGCGGTACCTCCTGCTCCGGGATCACCAGGTTGACGCTTTCCAGGTAAAATCATTGAAAATAGTGATCCAAGGTTAGAGCACTGACAATTTTCTTCATTATCTTTGTAAATTCCTCGTGTTGAAAAATAAGAGGCACTTTCCGTACTCATGATCGCAAGCTCTGGATACTGCTCTTTGATTTTAATCGCGCCAGGTCCCATTGCATCCGCTTCTGGATAATTTACTCCCAGTACGTCATAATTCGCTAGATAGCTTTCATCAACTATACCATCAGGATTAAGTAGTTCTGCTGAAACAACTAGGCATTCATAGTTATTTTGTTTGATACACCGAACTAATTTATGAGCGATGCGACTCCCGAGATTGGTATTCCCGATGACCTCCTCATTCGCTACTGACCAAAATGCAATTGAAGCATGCATCCTGCTTTTTCGAACCATTTTTTCCAAATCAGCAATTCGCCAAGGTGTGCTCTCTAACAACCGATTCTCATTCATTAAAAGAATGCCAAAACGATCGCAAGCCTCCATAAGTTCCTCAGAAGCAAAATGATGAGCACTGCGCCAGGCATTGACACCCATTTCCTTCATCGTTTTAATTTTATAATCAACGATATCCTGATTCAGTGCTACACCTACTCCAGCAAAATCTTGATGCTCACAAACACCTCGCAGTTCATACAAATTCCCATTTAAATAAAAACCTTGTGAATCATAAGCGAACGTTCGAATGCCAAAGCTTTTACGGCACTCATCCGTTTCCATTTGAAAAACTGCTTCATATAAATGAGGATTTTCAGGCGACCAGGGTATTGGAGCAGGAAAAATAAATGTTTCTTTAAGAATACGCTTTTCAAAGGGCTGTAACGTTTGTTTTCCTAACGTGATCAGCTGTTCACTGATTCTGATTACTGGCGAGACCTCGACTATCTCCTGTGAGTAATTCTTGATACAAACCTCAGTTCCCATAACTGCTTGTGTTTCTTGAAGCTCCTGTGTATAGACGTAAGCATTTTCTCTATCAAAAGCGATCAATGGTGCAAACTCTAACCAAACATCACGATAAATACCCGCGCCTTCATACCACCAGCCTTCTGCTCCTGTGGTTGTATCCACTCTTACCAGCAATACATTAACTCCTTCATTTCCATATCTGGCCATCTCAGAGATATCATAAGAAAAACTTGTGTATCCACTAGTGTTCTGACCTAGATAGGCACCATTTAGCCAAACGTCTGCTGAACGCATCACTCCCTCAAAATGTAGAATGACGCGCTTTTGATTCATCAACTCATCATTTAAGGAAAAAGTTTTCCGATAATAACCAACTCCATCTTCCTTTGATCCAGACATAAGCAATTCCGGTGCTTGTTTATAGGGTTGGCTGATTTTCCAGTCATGGGGAATGGTAATGGTTTGCCAATTTTGATCTATTCCAGAATCAAAATCGGTTCCAGCCAAATTTTTTAATCCCTGAATCTCATCTCCTTGAGCAATCAGTTTTAAAAAATGCTCGCCTCCTGCACCGTATGCTACCGGCTCTCCTTTCTCTTCCTTTAGTGGGGCGGTCAATCCGCCTAATGCATGGGCTTTTTTTGCTGTTTTTTTAGGCATACCGATTTCTCCATAATGAAACAGCCATTGCTGATTTATTTTTTTCTTTTCTCGCATCTGCCTTTCCTCCTCTAATATCCTTTATTCTAGTTCGTTAGTCTCTGTGATATAATGAAAAATACCGACTTCAAGAAACCGTTTACTACAATTTCCCGACCTTTCGGAGGTGCTTTATGACAAGAGATCCTTTTTCAGAGCTCCATTCTGGCGATGCTGACATTCCGCAAATCAGAACTTATTCACCAATCGCCATCTTCTATAAACAAAAAATCGGTGAAAAAATTCTTTATACCAAAGTGCAAGATGGTAAAATCGTCGCCTTTGAAAATAAGGAATATCAAGCGTTGCATAAAAATCAAAACTTTGAATTAATGTATGTTTTAAAGGGAGAACTAACAAATTATATTGAGGATAAGGAATACATTTTTCAAGCAGGAGAAGGCTGTCTATTGAATACTCAGATTCTGCATCGGGAGATTCTTTCAGATCGCTGCAATGTCGTCTTTCTAAATTTATCGCCTGCGCTGCTTCAGGAATTACTGTCTATTGATTCTGGCGAAGGTCCGATCTTTCAATTTTTACAGCAAAATCTTCAATCTGATGCGCAGTGGAAACGCAGCTATATTGAGTTTACTCCCTACTTGCCTTATCAAAGCGAAGGCTTTCATGTCATCATTGATTCTTTACAGCTAGAGGTAGCTACCTCCAAAATCGGTCGTGCTTATTTTCAGCGAGGATTGATTTTACGCCTGTTGGATGCATTGGAAAACACCAACCAATTTTCACTTCAGCGGATCGATCTGGATTTATCCAAAGAAGATTATCTTGTTAATCGCGTGATTCATTTGATTGAAAGCCGCTTTGGTAATATTTCTCGAAAAGAAATCGAAGCCACACTGCACTATAATCCTGAATACCTGAATCGACTCTT
The DNA here is from genome assembly GCF_051711285.1 of Enterococcus sp. DIV0213h. NCBI lineage: Bacteria > Bacillati > Bacillota > Bacilli > Lactobacillales > Enterococcaceae > Enterococcus > Enterococcus sp. DIV0213h. Next base: position 1,172,892 of record NZ_JBIOMH010000001.1, on the reverse strand, counting down.
AAAACGGCAAACAAAAATGACTCTGGCCAATTATGCTCAAATGATTCGGATTCAAAAAGCTCAACAGCTATTAAATACAACTGATTTGACTGTTCAGCTTATTGCAGAACGACTAGGCTTTTCTAGTGAGGCTTATTTCTATCATTTCTTTAAAAAGCAAACTGGATGTTCACCCAATCAGTATCGCCAAAAATTTAAGCTCTAAAAAAGCCGATTGAGACTCAATCGGCTTTCTTGGCATTGAAAGAATGCTTCTCACGATATTCAGTTGGTAAAATCTTTAAATGTTTTCGAAACATTTTATAAAAATAGGAGGGATTTTCATACCCTACCTTTAGGGCAATCTGTTCAATCGGCGCATTGGTATACGTTAAGTACTCTGCCGCAACATTCACCCGTTGCAGATGAACCAATTTGATAAAGGTCAATCCGGTGTGCTTTTTCAAATAAGAAGATAAATAATTCGGATTGAAGCCAAAGTGCTGAGCCATTTCTTCTAACGTAATGTGCGCATAATTCTTTTCAATATATAAAAGTAACGATAATAAATTAACTGATCCATCATCTTCTCCAGCAATCACAGTTTGCTCATTGGCAGCTGAACGAATCAATCGACCAAAGAGTGTTAATAGCTCTAGTCGGATGATCTGATTCGATTGAGTGTCTGGATAATAGTATTCCTGGATAATGTCCTCTAACAGCAAATGAATCTTTGTATCTAGATGCGTCCGAAACAAGCGATAGATATTCTCCCCTTGTGTTTCATTTGAGAGCAGTGAAAAAAGTAAGGAGGATACATTTTTGGTTGCTCGATCCTCATACATAAAATGATAGTCATTCAAATTAAAGGCAGTATCCTTTAGGCTCAAATTGACTACGATAACATCGGTCGCAATTGGTTCCACCCGATGAATCGTATGATTGCCAATGATGATCAAGTCATTTTGCTTCAACTTTAACTCATCGTTTTTCGTAATAACGGTACATTCACCTACAAGAGGTACGATTATCTCCACATAATTATGGACATGAAATGGAATGAAGGAGCTCACTGGCTGTATCGAAATGGCGATCGATTGTGGATTTACCTCTAATGAGTCGTCCAACGTATGAAAAAATTCATAAATAGGCTCGTTTTTCAACACACCTGTTTGTTTTGGTCTCATTTCTGAACCCAACTCATTCCAATTACGAGGATGATTTCTCTTCTGTAATATGGTTAAAACTTCTTCTTCCATTCCTTCAGCTCCCCTCAAAAAAGCTACTATCTGTGTAATAAGTCGAGTAATTATAGGATTTTAATCTTTAAGTTGTTTTTTTGAATGATATTCTTTCATTACTTCGCCTAAACTATCTCATGAATAAAACATTCAAGCAAGACTCAATTTTAGATAGATGAAAGGAGCAATGAAATGGACACACTTAAGCTGTTTTTTCGCAATGGTTTAAACAAATTCTCCAGACTAAAATGAAAGCGTGAACAAGTATCTTTAAATCATTGGAGGCGCAAAAAGCATGTTAGATTTATCAAAAAAACCTTATTACTTAGCAGATGAACAAATTCAACAGCTGCAAAGCAAAGTCCAAACTATGACTTTGGATGAAAAGATCGGGCAGCTCTTTTTTGTTATTGGACAGGACGAGGATCAAGTAGACATTAAAGAGTTTATCAAAACTTATCGCCCTGGCGGTATGATGTATCGTCCCGCCCCAGCGGAAAAGATCAAACGACAATTAACAACTGCTCAGGCAGCCAGCGAGATCCCTCTATTCTTTTCGGCGAATTTGGAATCTGGCGGAAATGGGATTATTACAGAAGGAACCTGGTTCGGAATGCCGCTGCAAATAGCTGCGACAGATGATCCTGAACAAGCTTACGAATTAGGAAATGTCGCTGGAAGTGAAGCCTCTCAAGTAGGCTGCAACATGTCCTTTTCTCCGATTGTTGACATCGATCTGAATTTTCGGAATCCGATCACCAATACTCGAACCTTCGGCAGCGATCCAAAGCGTGTGATCCAAATGGCCTCGGCTCAAATTAAGGGGTTGGAAAAGAATGGCATCTTGCCTGTTATCAAACACTTTCCGGGTGACGGCGTCGACGAACGAGATCAGCATTTGTTAAGCACCATCAACTCCCTATCTGTTGATGATTGGATGAACTCTTATGGACAAATCTACCAAACCTTTATTGATCAGGGAATTAGCAGTATCATGATCGGTCATATTATGCTGCCGGCTTGGGAGAAACAGCTGTCGCCGGATATAAAGGATTCAGAATTGAGACCTGCCTCGGCTTCAAAACGGCTAATTGATGGGCTATTACGTGACGAACTTGGATTTAACGGCCTGACGATTACCGATGCTACACCGATGATTGGTTACAATTCGATTCTTTCGCGAGAAGAACTGTTACCTGCAACAATTAATGCCGGAATCGATATGATTCTTTTTAATAAAAACATTGATGAGGATTATATGTTTATCAAAAAAGCGGTTGAAAATGGCACATTGAAGCTGGCTCGAGTCAATGAAGCTGTTTTACGAATTCTCGCAACAAAAATGGCACACGGTTTATTTGAAGCGACGATGCCAGAAACGTTGACTTTAAATACTGCTGAACATGCAAAAAAAGCAGCCACAACAGCTAAAAAGGCCGTTACTTTAGTCAAAGATCGGGATCACCTTTTGCCTTTGACAGTAAACCGTTATCCCCGAATTCGATTGGTTGTTTTAGGTGACTCAGATGACGGAGGTTTTAAAGAGGGCGGTCAAGTTTCCGATCTTTTTCAAAAACAGTTGGAGACACTGGGCTTTCGAGTGACTCTGTTTGACCGAAAGCGGCTAGATTTTCATGAGATTTTTGAAGAAGGCCTGGCTGAAATGAAGGAAAAATTTGATCTAGCACTCTATGTTGCAAATATCGAAACAGCTAGCAATCAAACCACTACTCGCCTCGATTGGATTCATTTAATGGCAGCGGACGCTCCTTGGTTCATGAAAGCTATCCCGACGGTCTTTATCTCAACAGCAAATCCCTATCATTTGTTTGATATCCCAGCAGTATCTACCTACATCAATACGTATACTGGAAATAAGGAAAGCATTGACGCAGTACTTAGAAAAATGACTGGTAAAGAAGCCTTTGAAGGGGTTAGCCCGGTCGATCCATTTTGCGGTGACTTTTCGGCTAAACTATAAAATTAGGAGTGTACAAAAAATGAGAATTTCAAAAATTTTGATCAATCATATGACAGAACCTATTGGCTTTCAGCTAGATGATCTGCGAATTGAGTTTACAGTGGAAGCAGAACAGTTCACAGAAATTACGAAGCAATTAACGATCTGGACAGATAATTATGAAGCCCCCGTTTACCAAAGCAAGCAGGAACCATTTGAAACTAACTATTTTGATGTTCCGTTGACACTGATTCCGCGTACTCGTTACCACGTAGAAATTGCGATTCGAGACACAAATCATGAGCTGTTTACCAAAGAAAGCTTTTTTGAAACTGGAAAAATGGATGAATCTTTCCAAGCAGACTGGATTGCTCATCCAGATAAGTCCATTCAAAATACACTTTTTCAAAAAAAGATCAGCGTGAAGTCTCAAGTAGCAAAAGCGCGTTTATACGCTACTGGATTGGGGATTTATGAAGCATATATTAATGGTGAAAAAGTTGGTGATGAGTATTTAACGCCAGGGGTTACGGCATACGATCAATGGATCCAAGTCCAAACCTACGATGTCACAGCAGCCTTCCAAAAAGCAGCGGATCATGAGCTGCTCTTCACTACTGGTGACGGCTGGTATAAAGGAACTTTAGGCTTCGATGGCGGAATGAAAAACATTTACGGCGACCAGCAATGTGTCATTGGAGAATTCCACGTGACGTATGAAGATGGTCAAACAGAGATCATTTCCACTGATAGCTCATGGGTAACAACCAGCGGAAAAGTAACTAAATCAGAGATTTATTATGGAGAAGACTTAAATGATACATTAACCCCTTCCGATTGGCAGTCCGTGATCTTACTAGATCAGAATAAGGCACTACTTCAAGACCGATTGAGTCTGCCGATAAAAATTATGGAACGATTGCCTATTCAAGAAATCCTTGAAACTCCGGCAGGTGAACAGGTCTTTGATTTTGGTCAAAATCAGACTGGTTGGATGGAATTTTACAACCGCGAACCCAAAGGCACCAAGCTTGTTTTTCAAATGGGAGAAATCCTACAGGAGGGTAACTTTTATCGCGAAAATTTACGTGAAGCAAGAGCCTCTTTTGTCTATATTTCTGACGGTGAAGAAAAATGGGTTCGCCCCCATTTCACTTTCTACGGCTATCGTTATGTAAAAGTCGAAGGAAACACTCAAGCACTGAGAAAAGAAGATTATCAAGCGGCGGTCCTTCATTCTGAAATGGCAACCACTGGGGAAATCAAAACCACTAATTCAAAGGTTAATCGGCTTTTTCAAAATATTCTGTGGGGACAAAAAAGTAACTTCTTAGATATTCCGACTGATTGCCCGCAGCGGGACGAACGACTTGGCTGGACAGGCGATGCCGAAGTGTTTTCTAAAACAGCTGCTTTGAATATGAACGTTTTTCCATTCTTTAAAAAATATGCAAAAGACATCGCTATCGAGCAACAATTGCATGATGGTATGGTTCCGATGTATGCTCCTGCAATGGGGAATTCTGATGGCGGTGCTGCGGTTTGGGGCGATGCAGCAACGATCATTCCTTGGAACATGTATCAGATTTATGGTGATTCAGCGATTTTACGTCAAAACTACACAGCAATGAAGGATTGGGTAGCATGGATTCAAAAAAACAGTAAGAGCAGTGATTTATGGACTGGAACCTTTCAATTTGGCGATTGGCTCGCTCTTGATGGAGAAAATCCAGCATTACCAACTGGAAAAACTGAAGAAGATTTTATCGCCTCTGTCTACTACTACTACTCTAATGATATCATTGCTAAAACTGCTGAAATTTTGAAGTTTCCTAATGATGCAACTTATTATCGTGAACAAGCTCAACGAATCAAAGAGGCAATTGTTAAGGAATATATTACTGAAAATGGCCGTTTAGCAATTGATACTCAGACGGCTTATGCGATCGCGCTATATTTTGAATTGGTTCCTCAATCACAACGTTCGCGAGTCGCTAAGGATTTAGTAACTCGCTTGAAAAAGGACAATGACCATCTTAAAACCGGGTTTGTCGGTACTCCCTTCATCTGTCAGGTTTTATCTAATTATGGCTATCATAAACTAGCCACGAAAATTTTCCTTTTAGAAGATTTTCCAAGCTGGCTCTATGCAGTAAATCTTGGCGCAACAACTGTCTGGGAACGCTGGAACTCCGTTCTTCCTGATGGTTCCATGAACCCAGAAGGAATGAATTCATTAAATCATTATAGCTTTGGTGCAATTATGGAATGGGCCTACAGCTATCTTCTAGGAATTCAACCAGCTCAACCTGGTTATCAGGAAATCAACTTTGCGCCGCTATTTGATTACCGCTTAAAACAAGTTAATGGACATTTCAATACACCATACGGAACGTTCGCTGTAAATTATCAAATCGAAGCGGACAACGAGCACACCATTAAGCTCAACTTGACTGTGCCCTTTGGAACGACCGCACATGTCGATTTACCACGAGGAGAAAATAGTCCGGTAACAGTCAACAATCAGAAAAAAAATAACGGTCGCTTCTCACTTACCTGTGGCACCTATGAAATCTCCTATGTTCCGAGCAAAAGTTACGTAGAATACTATAATAGCGAAACACCTACAGCTGAAATTATGGCAGATGAACTGTTGGTTCAAAAAATTGATGCGATTGATCCTGTGTTAGATTTTTTCAGAGCAGATCCAACAGCCATTAAGGGCGGTTTAGGAACTATGTCCTTGACCAAATTGAATACACTCTTACCTTTTATTCAAATCACACCAGAGAATCTAGCAAAAATCAATGATATGTTAGGCTCAACCCCTATATTAAGTGAACGGGAGGAAATCTCACTTGATTAAAGGTGCATTATTTGATTTAGATGGGGTCATCGCCGACACCTCTCCCCTGCATTTTGAAATTTGGAAAATTAAGACTTGAATAAAGTGAATTCTTGCTCGAAAGTTGTGGAAATTTCTATAGCCGTTTGCAACTCGTTTTATCACTTTTAACTTGTTGTTTATTACTCCCGTTGAATAATTACTAAAACTATCTTAAAAGTGTATATAACCCTTGTTTTTTCGTTATTTAAAAATGTCAGATTCTTATAAAACCACTGTGGTAGATGTTGCTTTAAGCTGTTTATTGTGTCAAAAAAGCTTTGTCTGACTTGTGTTTTAAGAGATAGAGAAGTAACTAACACAAGGCTCAAAAGTCATTTTTGTGAAATCAATAATTCACCGTAGGTAACTTGGAGGAGACTCCGAATCTCCCCCTATTTGTGAGCCTTTCGTCTTTTTCGAAAGGCTTTTTTCTATCTTCTTACAAAAGATAGCGATTAACAATCTGAAGAATATAAGTACTCCACATCTAGTATCTATCTTACAACTATTAGATTACATCCTGAAGAAATAAAAAGAAATGATATATTTTTGTAGTATTCTGCATATTCACAAAAATAATCAAATTATCACGAAAATACATTGATAAATTCTGCTTGAAAAACTTTTAAAGGTTATGATTAATGAATTAAAGCTTGCCCAGAAACAATATGATTTCCGAACACATTTTTACTTATATCATATAAATTTTCTGTTAAGAAAAGTAGTGGTATTTTGATGACATAGATAAACGTTAACTATGTATATAGATTTTAAAGGGGTGTGAAATAAATTAACTAGTTAGCTCTCAAAAAAATATGGAGCCTCTGAAGAACAGATAAGAATAGTACTCCCATGCATCATTTATCAGATTCAACCTCATTCAAACCTACCTTTCGAAAATCGTTCATTTCCTCGACTTATTTTTTCATGACGTAATTATTAAAAAGGAGCCGTAAAGTTTCTTGCATACAATCGTACTCTGTTTTTGACATTACGACGACTGCTTCTTCCACATCCTTACTTGTTTTATTTAATTACGCAAATTTTGACCAAAATTTGAATGAAAGACTGTTTACATATCGCCCCCCCTGCTTTTATAGAATAAATTGTACAGTATAATGACCGATCAAATCTGAAATAACCATAATAACTGCTTTTTTTGTACATCCATTTGATTGATGGATAAATGTATAGTACGTTATTGCCTATTTTTTATAGATAAATGTTACTACTTGTAATTTTGAAGCACTAAAAAATATTTTTTATAGTTGACAGAGTAGAAAAAACAAGCAAATGAACTTCTTAAATTCATTTGCTTGTTTCTTCCTTTTGCAATGTCATGATAACTGGACCTTCTTTGGTGATGGCGATCGAGTGTTCATATTGGGCACAGTAGCTGCCGTCAATGGTGGTTGCTGTCCAGCCGTTCGGGTCCATCTTCATGCGCCAAGTACCTGTCGTGATCATCGGTTCGATGGTGATCGTCATGCCTTCTTTCAACCGAATTCCTTTGCCAGGTAATCCGAAATGAGGAAAGAATGGTTCTTCATGAATGGTTGGGCCAATGCCGTGAGCAATAAAGTCCCGCACGACACCATACCCTTTTTCTTCAGCGAAGCTTTGGATCGCATAACCAATATCGCCGACTCGGTTACCGACCTGTGCTTGCTCGATGCCTCTCATCAAGGCGTCTTTCGTGACTTCCATCAGCGCTTGATGTTCTGGCGAAATCTCTCCTACCGCATACGTCCAACAGCTGTCAGAGATTGCCCCTTTATAATCGACACAAAAATCGACTTTGACGACATCGCCTGATTTTAAAACATATTCTGAAGGGAAACCATGACAAATCTCTTCATTGACACTGATACACGTCGCAAATTCATACCCTTCAAACCCGATTTGCGCGGCTGTTGCCCCTGCAGATTCTATCTGTTGATGGACAAAGGCGTTGATTTGGTTCGTGGTGATACCGGGAACGATTTTTTCCCGTAGCTGCTCGTGAATACTTGCCAAGATACGACCAGAAGTTTTCATTTGTTCGATCTCTCGTGAGGATTTTAATGTGATCAATAGATGATCTCCTTTCCTTAAATAGCCATTACCATGTTTCTTTTAATAATACACCTCATCTAGAAATAAGCCATGAGAGGGCACTGTTTCACCAGCTGCTTGACGTATTTTATCGGCTAACACTTGATCGATCACTTCTGGCGGCAGTGTGCCATCGCCAATGGCAATCAGTGTGCCTGTCAAGATTCGGACCATTTTATGCAAAAAGCCGTTGCCTTTGAAGGTAAACCGCAATAGGTCGCCTTCTGGTGTGATGGTGATTTCATCGATCGTGCGCACCGTTGATTTTTTTGATTTTTTCAATGCAGAAAAGCCGATAAAATCATGGGTGCCGATCAACTTCTCAGCCGCTTGCTGCATTTTTTCCAAATCAAGGGGTTGCGGGCAATGAAAACTGGTATTGCGAGCAAAGACCGATGGGATTGCGTTGTTCCAAACATAATAACTGTATTGCTTGCCTTTGGCGTGATAGCGTGCATGGAAGCGCTCAGGCACCTCTTCAATCTTGTTGACGACGATGTCTTGCGGCAAATAACGGTTAAAGAACTGCTGCATCTCTGGCAAACTCATTTGATGAGTCGTCTTGAAATTCGCCACTTGTCCTCGAGCATGCGTGCCCGCATCGGTTCTGCCAGAACCCACGATCTCAATTTCTTCTCCCGTCAATAATTTGATGACCCCTTCAACTTTTTCTTGAATGGTTTTTTCTGAATCTCCTAGTCGTTGCCACCCTAAGTAGCGCTTGCCGTCATATTCAATCGTTAATTTGATATTTCGCATGGTTGTTGCTCCTTTTTACCGATACTATCGGTGGATAGTTTTGCTTCATCTTGCTTTTAATCAGCTAATGAGCTGCATTTAATATGTTCTTTAACTCTTCAATAGATAATATGCTGTCTTTTTTTCTATGAATCATTCGATGACAATTAGAACATAATGGTACAAGATCTTTCGATGGATCGATTTCTTTTTCTTCATTAAACGAGTACAATGGCTGTACATGATGAATCTCTATATATTCTTTCCCTAGATTCCCGTAGTGTTCTTCAAAATTGAATCCACAGGCTCTGCAGGTAAACCCATGTAATCTTATTGCTTCTGCTCTCAGTTTGGGATTTCTTTCATATTTGTAGGTATAAATTTCAATTTTCTTTCCTTCTTTTGCTTTGACTCTTGTCACATAATCATCTAGTATTTCTAAATCACTTTTTTGAATATTATCTTCAACATCACTAAAAGCTGCCAAAATATCATTTGCAGGAACGTTTTCCAGAATAAATACCACTTCATCATAAGTTAAATTAGCTAAAAAACCTTTATGATTATCAACTAAACCTAAATAATGAAGAACCCCCATCGCTTGATACCCTTTGGATTTCTTTGAATCAAAATTAAGAACCTCTTCATCGATTTTTCTGTGGCTTTTTCCTTGAACTAAATAAGACTCAACGATTTTCGAAATAACGCTCTCAGTATATTGACTGTATTCCCTATCTCTTGGAGATTTTTTTATTTCAGGAAAGTTTTTGATTAATTCAGAAAACTCAACCATTCGAATATTTTTAAGTAAAGTTGTATTGATTTTTTCAGCTGACTGAATATTACTCTTCAAACCATTTTCTTTTAACCATTTCAATGGTATGGGAGAATCAAAAACTTTAATGCAACGCATACGAGTGAAGGTGTCTGAATCAAAGCTACTCTCATTATGCCAAAATTCCTCGTCTCTGAATCTACTATCAGCAGCTATGCTATCGTTCACCACCACAAACTTTGCAGTGATCGCATGAGTAGGATTTGACTCGTATAAGTAAACAACATCACTATTCTTTATGTTTTTTTTCTTTCGCCAATCAACGTAACCACCAAATTTTTCAAGTGCATTCTTAATATCAAATTTTTGAGGGTTACATGGTAGTAACCAATATCTCGTCATCACAATCCTCCTTAAATCGTTATACATCTTTCCAGATTATTAGCCTATTAAAAGCATAGATAATTAATTGAGTAGCTATTTTCGCTATCAAATATTCTAAATCTTTTCTTCCATCCATCTAAAGAAAATTTGTTAAGTGTACAGATAGTTTTAATGCCTATCATCAATTATAATCAATCTGGATATTTTATATATACTCCTTCCTAAAATCACTTATGATAAGGCGCCCCCGTATTGATTCGATACGCACGATAGATTTGCTCCAATAAGATCAGTTTCATGAGTTGGTGCGGATAGGTCATTTTGCCAAAAGAGATTTTGGCATCACTGCGGGTCATGACTTCTTGACTCAATCCTAGGGAGCCGCCGATGACGAAGGTCAGTTGGCTTTTTCCTTGGATGCCGAGTTGATCGATTTGTTTGGCGAAGGCTTCGCTGGTAGGATTGGTGCCTTCGATCGCTAAGGCAAAGACATATTCGGTGTCTTTGATTTTGGCTAAAATGCGCTGGCCTTCTTTTTCTTTGATCTGCAGCATTTGGGCTTCACTCAAGGTTTCTGGTGCTTTTTCATCTGGTACTTCGACAAACTCAAGCTTTGCGTATGCCCCCAATCGCTTGGCGTACTCGTTGATTCCTTGAACGAGGTACTTTTCTTTTAGTTTTCCTACTGTGACGATTTTGATTTTCATAGGTTCCTCCTCGTTATCCCCTTATTTTATGAAAATGTGGACAATGCTATCCACAATCTTTTACACACTTTGACTTTCTTATAAATCCTTCTATCTTATCTATAAAAATGCGACACTTCAAGGGTTTCTTCATCCACCCAACCAAAGATTTCAAGTTTGTCCACACACTGTGGATAAAAAGACCTTCGCTTCTCCCCAGTTTTGCCTGCTATTTTTATTCAAAAATGAACGGGTTTTGCGAAGAAAATTTCATCGTTTGAAACAGATTCTTACGCAACTTCTTCATATTTTTTTCAAAATCTCTTAGTAGACTAATCTCAGATAGAAGGAATATACTGATTATAACGAATTATTCATTAAGGGGGAAATAGTAATGGCAAGAAAATATGTCACACCAGGTAAGAAAACTTCTCCTGGTTTATTAAAACGATTAGGTATTGGGATTTTAGGCGGTATGGTCGGCGGTTTATTGACCTTCGGCGGTCTGTATCTGGCAATGGGTTCCTCTTTGACTTCAACACCAGAAACCACGACCAACAGCGGGGTCCAAGATTCTAACGGACAAACCCAAGTATCCAATGTAAAACTTGATGTGACTAGCGATGTCACTGAGGCAGTTGAAAAAGTACAAGATTCTGTCGTTTCCATCATTAATCTACAACAAAGTCAAAGCAACGACTGGAACAGCCTCTTTGGTCAGCAAGGTGGACAAAGTGAAGGCGATAGCCAAAGCGACGACGACAGTGCTTTAGAAGCTTCTTCTGAAGGGAGTGGGGTCATCTACAAAATCGATGGCGACGATGCCTATGTCGTAACCAACAACCACGTCGTAGAAGGTCAAGACGGTTTGGAAGTTGTCTTAGCTGACGGTACGAAAGTCAAAGCTGAATTGGTCGGTACTGACGCTTACACAGACTTAGCTGTATTGAAAATCTCTTCAGAGCATGTGACGACTGCCGCAACATTTGGTGATTCAAGTGCCTTGAAAGTCGGCGAACCAGCCATCGCGATCGGTTCACCTCTAGGCTCTGACTACGCAAACTCTGTGACACAAGGGATCGTTTCTTCCTTGAATCGTCAAGTAACAAGCCAAAACGAATCTGGTGGTACGATCAGCATCAATGCGATCCAAACGGATGCTGCGATCAACCCAGGGAACTCAGGTGGTCCACTGATCAACGTTGATGGTCAAGTGATTGGGATCAACTCAAGTAAAATCGCCAGCACCTCTGGCTCTGCTTCAGGTGTTAGTGTCGAAGGGATGGGCTTTGCGATCCCAAGTAACGATGTCGTTGAAATCATCAATCAACTAGAAGCAGACGGCAAAGTGGTTCGCCCTGCACTAGGTATCCAAACGATCGATTTAGGTTCCATCACATCACAACAACAAGAACAAATCTTGAAAGTTCCTTCATCCGTAACTTCAGGCGTTGTGATCTACTCAGTCAACAATGCAACACCAGCAGAACAAGCAGGATTGCAACAATATGACGTTATCACGAAGATCGATGACACAGAAGTCAGCACAACAACGGATCTGCAATCTGCGTTGTACAAACACAAAGTCGGTGACACGATCACTGTAACCTTCTATCGTGGCGATGAAGAAAAAACAGCAGAAGTAAAACTTTCCGTTGATACGTCGATCAACGAACAATCAACAGACAGCAGCAACTAATCATCAAAACCAATCGAAACAATCAAAAAATGAACTGCCGCAAAAACAGGAAGCGGCAGTTCATTTTTTTAGGCTTTACCGACTGGAAAAGCTTCACCTACAACGGCATCTTGAGGCAGCTCAAGGATGCCTTTTTTCATTGGTGCACCTTCTAAATGCAGTTCTTTAGCAGAGCAGATCATTCCGAAGCTTTCTACGCCACGAAGCGTCCCCGGCCAAATCATCAAGCCATCTGGCATCATTGCGCCAGGTTTTGCGACAACGACTTTCAAGCCTTTACGGATATTGGCAGCGCCACAGACGATTTGCAAAACTTCCCCATCCCCGACTTCTGTTTCCGTGATAGATAGATGGTCGCTGTCTGGATGTTCCACACAAGATTTCACATAGCCAACGACGATTTTTGGTTCTGTATCTTCTGGCAGTTCTTCGCTGAATCCTGCTTCTTTGATCATGGTGTTCAATTGTTGGATTTGTTCTTTCGTCAACGTCACTTGGCCACGGCCTTCGATCGTCATCACTTCTGAGATCGCAAAAAAGTTCCAGCCGACGATCGTGCCTTCTTCATTTTTGATTTGGGCAACATTGCCTTTGCGTTCGACGGTTTGTTCTAATCCTTTATCATCTGCTGTGATGGCAAGCAGTGTATCACTGACATATTCTTTGTTATAAGCAAAAATCACGTTTTTTCCTCCTTAGGTACTTACACATTCCGCCCATAATCTTAACAAATTTTTCGGCATCCGTCATGGAATTTCTTTGTTTTCTTGAAATTCTACTCATTTTCAAAGACAAAAAACACCTGAGAACCAACTTCTGCTGGCTGGCTTAGGTTGAGGATTGGCGAAGGAGCAGAACCCGCGGCTTCTGAAGAACTTGCTGGTAGAATACTTTCTACGAAAGAAGGCAACAACAATAAGTTATCCAAAAACTGTATACAGGAAAAAACTAAGAACCAGCTGCGGCTTATTAGCTAAGACGCTGCTTTGCTAACGAGTCGATAAACGCTGGTTCTAAAAACTTCTGTTTGGCACTATTACCTACGAAACAAGACAACAGCGACAGATATCTTCCCTCAAAACGAGCACAAAAAAACCTAAGAACCAGCTGCAGCTCATCAACGAAAGCCAATGCTTTGCTAACAAGTGAAACATCGCTGGTTCTCAGGAACTTTCTTTTAACCCTTGTCTTCTTTTGCTGCCATCTTCTCTAAGAAAAAGAACTCGGCAACGACAAGCTTATTTTTTCAAAAAATGACCTTACGCTTTGGTTTCTTCAGGCGATACGATCAGCACGTCGCACCGGGCTTCACGGATAACGAAGCTGGCGACACTCCCCATCATGAAGCGTTCCACGGCATTCAGCCCAGATTGCCCCACCATGATCAAATCGATGTCGTATTGGTCTGGCAATTGAGTGGCAAGGGCGTCTTTGATGGAGCCGTAAGCGACGATGCCTTCTACTAAATCAAAATCCACTGATTTTGCGTAAGCTTTGCAGTCGTCGATCAGATTTTTCGCCGTATCTTTTTCTTGTTCCAAGATCGAACTATCCAAAGGTGCATAGCCCATCATGGTCGGCACTTGCTGATCGATGATCGTTGCGGCATAGACCTTCCCTTGATTTCGACGAGCGACTTCCACTGCTTTTTTGAAGGCAGACATCGCTTGATCTGAACCGTCGATCCCTACTAAAATGTTTTGATATCTTTGTGCTTCCATCTTTTTCCCCTCCTATGCTGATTGTACGCTGGTTAAAAAGGCTTCGATCTCTTCTTTGGTTTTGCGATCCTTGTTGACTAACCGTCCCAGCTCCTTGCCGTCTTCGATAACGACGAGGCTAGGAATCCCAAAAATGTTCCATTCAACCGCTACATCCATGTATTCATCACGGTCGACTTCGATAAATTGAAGCTCTGGAAAGTCCGCTTCGATTTCAGGCAATTGCGGTTTGATGTAGCGGCAATCACCACACCAATCGGCGGTGAAAAAGAAGACATTTTTGCCTTTCTCCACATATGTTGCTAACTCTGCTAAATCTTTTGGAATAATCAAATGCTCACCACTTTCTTTTCTTTCAGTATACACCTTTCTTTCAGGGACTACCAACTGACATGCTGATCTTGCAAACCCCTGCAGAAAAAAAGAGACAACGGATGGCTGTCTCTTTGCTTTCGTTCGTTCTCGCTTATTGTCCTGCCAAGATCGTATCAACAGTGGAACGATCCAAACCTTTCAAGACTTGAATCACCATTTCCCGTGCCGCTTCATAATCAGCGATACTGAATAATGTTTGGTGAGTATGGATGTAACGTCCAGGAACACCGATGACTGAACTTGGGATCCCTTCATTTGCCATGTGTGCCGCACCAGCATCGGTACCACCTTTTGAAACAAAGTATTGGTACGGAATGTTGTTGCTTTCTGCTGTATCCAACAAGAATTCTTTCATCCGTGGCAACATGATCATGCCTGGATCATAGATTCGCATCAAAGTCCCTGCCCCTAGATGACCAAAGGTACCATTTTTGGTGACTGTGTCATCTGCTGGCGAGCAATCGACCGCAAAGAACAAGTCTGGCTTGAATTTCGTCACAGACGGACGAGAACCCCGTAAGCCAACTTCTTCTTGAACGTTGGCACCAGCAATCAGCGTATGGCCTAACGTTTCCTCTTTCAAGGCTTCAAGTGCTTCTAATACGACTGCACAGCCGTAACGGTTGTCCCAAGCTTTCGAGATGATGTTTTTCCCATTGGCTGTTTTGATGGTTTCCACTTGTGGGACGATCGTATCGCCAGGACGTACACCAAAGCTTTCTGCTTCTTCTTTTGATTCAAACCCAGCATCAAACAAAATATCTGTGACTTCAACATTTTTTTGACCGCTGCTTCCTCGCAACAAATGTGGCGGTACTGAAGAAGAAACACATGGATAATCGCCTTTCGCTGTTTTCAATGTAAAGCGTTGAGCAGAAACCACATAAGGGTTCCATCCGCCTAAAGGAGTGACTTTGAATAAGCCGCGATCGGTGATCGTCGTCAATAAGAAACCAACTTCATCCATGTGAGCAGCTACCATCACTCGCGGTGCATCTGCTTCTTGGTGGTGACGCAAACCGAAGATGCCGCCTAAGCCGTCTTGTTGGATCTCGTCCACCAAGGGGGTCATCGCTTCACGCATATACGCCCGCACGTCGTGTTCAAACCCACTGGTTCCTTGTAACTCCGTTAGTTCTTTGATGCGTTGAAATGTTTTTTCTTCCATGATCATTCGAGAAACACGGATCGGTTGTTTGCTGCCCTAAAGAAACAAAGCTGCTTTTTTTGAAAAAGCAACGCTTGCTGTTGCTGTGTTTTCCAGCAATTTTTGGGCGAAACAACGGATGTGCTCTCTTCCTCCTTATTCCTACTGATATTCTTTATTATAGCGCAAATTTCTATTGTTGGTTATTTTTCTTATAGAATATTTCTAAACTATGGTAAACTATTGTTAAGAGAACCTGTGCTTTCACCGAGATCAAAACATTCGGGAAAACTTACTTTAGGAGGGACATTAGATGGAGAATGAGCATCCATTGCATTATTTTAGAAATGGACTGACCATCGGTTTAGGTCTTGGCTTTGCAGGAGGGATTTTTTCAACGATCTGGTTGAAGAAAAGGCAAGCCATGAATGCCGATGATGTCTTAGACAATATAAAAGCAGCATTTATCAAAGAAGGACCGATCGAAGGTTCTTGGATCAATTTCGAAAAACAACCTTTGCGCAAATTTGCGATCACTTCCCAAGGATATACTGGCGGCATCACCCGCACCGAAGACGGGCAGCTTGTCACCTATGAATTTTTGGCAGATGCTCATACAGGTACCGTCTTAGATATCCAACGAGCAATCGTGGACTAATCACTGCACTTACGACCAGCTTCTTAAGAGGCTGGTCTTTTTTCTTTTTAAGCAGTGCTTTTACTGGAGCAAGGTCGCAAGGTCCAATACCACGACTTCATCGATGCTGCCGCCTTTTTGCCGATACGCCCATGCCCCACTTTCAAACAAGCAGTACAGCTGTCCTTTTTCTACCACGATCTGTTCAAGGTAATGGGGAAACTTGATGCGTCGCAACGCATGTTTGCGGGTCAGCACCGTTGCATCCTTTGAAAAGACCCATAACTCCGCCGACCCGGGTCCAAAGGAACGTGCCAGCAACATGTATTCAGTGGTAAAGGCGATACTTTGGACTTTCGTGGTGGTGACCCTTCTCTTACGAGGCTTGATGCGAGGAGGCGTTTTGCGACCGCTGTCTGAAAGAACAGGCAGCGGATAATTCGCCACCACGCCCCCTTGTTTCAAGGCAAAGGTCCCTGAGACAAGTTCACCGCTATCGGCTGCCAAATAGGAGCTGTGAGTGATGCCTGCCAATTCGATGACTTGCTGATAAGCGATAGGCTGATTGGTTGCCAAGGAATCATCTTCCAGCAGTGCTTGTAGAGAAACACACGCCACGCGCCCCATTCCTTTCCCTGTAATGGTTAGCCACAGCATTTGCGTTGCTCGATCAAAGACTAGCCCACCGACATGGGGTCGCTTTGGCAGAACCACCGTTTTCAGATGCCGCCCGCTCGTTCTTTCTATTATATAAAGCTGTGAGTGATGTTCCTGCTGCGAACAATACGCTGAGATGAACAAATAGTCATCGGAAACGGCCAACCCTTGTGGGGTCATTGCTTCACACTGATTCGCATGCTTGTGCAGCCTCGTTTCTGCTTTCGTCGTTGCCACTGCGGCAGTGGCTTCTTTTAAACCTGGAACCAAAAGGACTGCTTCCCTTTTCGCCCCGGCTGCCAGCCACGCTTGCCGCACGCTGGGGTAACGCTTCAGCTGGGCTGCCAGTGCTTGGTTGTGGCGCGCCTGTCGGTGCTTTTTTAGCCAGTACACCACAAAAAGGCCAACCACAAACACGCCCAAAAGCAGCAAGCTCTCTGTTTGTCTCATTGATTGGCCTCCTTGATGAATTCCCTCTTGTCGGCTGATTTACCAGCCGCTTATTGTTTGTCTATTCGTAATAATGCTTAGACTACTTGAACTTCGACATCAATGTTGCCGCGAGTGGCCCGAGAATACGGACAAAAATCGTGGGCTTCTTCTGCGATTTTCTCTGCCTCGGCTTTTTCAACGCCTGGTAACGATACTTCTAAAATCACGCCGATTTGGTAACTACCGTCCTCATGCTGATACAAAGACACTCTTGCTTTAACTTCGGATTCGGATTCGATGTTATGCTCTTTCAGCATATGCTGTACGGCACCGTTGAAGCATGAAGCATATCCTGCGGCAAATAATTGCTCTGGATTGGTCCCTTCACTATGAAGACCTGGCTTTTCGATTTTCAGGTGAAAACTACCGTTTGGTGCTTCGACCTCTCCGACACGTCCGCCTCGATTGATCATCGCTGTTTCATATTGCTTTTTCATTGAACCTCTTCCTTTCTTTTTTTGACCTACTTCAAGTGTAACGACAATTTTCTAATCTGACAAAAGGATTGCTTATGCATCCTTTTAAAAAACAAAAAAGGCAAACCCAGAAACTCTGGATTTGCCTGTCTATTCAAGGTAGTTCCTACCCGAAATAAATGAATGAAAACAATTGCTGAATGGACTAGCCGTTTGAACGTCCTAAGAAGAATGAAACAACAGCAACTACAATAACCGCACCAATAATTGATGGGACGATTGCCATTCCAGCAAGTGATGGACCCCAAGAACCTAAGATCGCTTGTCCAATAGCTGAACCTACTAAACCTGCAACGATGTTGGCGATCCAACCCATTGATCCACCTTTATTTGTGATAGCTCCGGCGATCAAACCGATAATAGCTCCTACGATTAATACCCATAACCAATGCATATTTTTCTCCTTCTTTCTTTTAAGTAGTTATTACACATATTATGTTACGCTTAATCCCCGTTTTAGACAAAAGATTTGCACTCAATTTGCAAAAATAATTTTCAAACCTTGTTATATTAACGTTTATCAGCACTTCTTAATTATCGTTGTAAGAGCTTTAATTCGTTTTTTTTAGTATTGGTGCATTTTTTGAAATCGTTTTATTTTGTATTTTGCATCTTATCCGCTAAACTGAGGGAGAACCACTCTTATTTTGTCAGATAATTGGCACTTTTCACTCCTCGATCAGTCCTAGGACTGCTATCTTTTCAGTACATCAGCTATTTTTCATTGGGGGACGTTTCGATCGTTTTCGATTGGAAACGTTTTTTTGAACAAAAATCATTCAATAAAGGAGAGGAACAAAATGAACAAAAAAATAGGGTATTCAATTTTGTCTTTGGCGGCAGTGATGTTAGGGGTCGCTGGCTGCGGCAGTGGTGACAGTGCCAGCGAGAACAAGCAGATTCGTATGTTCGTTTCTGGAGATACCAGTGAAGGCGGCGCTTATTCGAAAATGGCGGAAAAATACAAGGAAGAAACTGGTGTGACTGTCGAAGTCACCGACGTGCCTTATGCAGACTTGCTGACAAAGATCACCAAAGCTGTTCAAGCGGATGATGCGCCAGAAGTCGTGCGGGTTTCTACTGTTCAACCTGACTGGAATGACTATCTGATGGATCTATCAGACATCGCCAGTGAGGCAAACACATTGGAATCGATGACGATCAAAGATGAAGCAGATGTCGTCAAAGCACTTCCTTCTGATGTCACTGCCACTGGGTTGTTTATCAATACGGATTTGTTTGACGAAGCTGGTGTGACCTACCCCACTTCGGAAGAGGACATTTGGACTTGGGATGAATTTTTAACCGCGATCAATGAAGTCGTTGAAAAAACCGATGCCAAATACGGTATGGTCATGGACGCGTCGGATCACCGTTTACGGGCTTTCACCTATCAATACGGGGGACAAGATTTCTTTTTAGATGACAGCGGTGATTCTTACACGACCGATGATGCTACGAAAGCGGCTTTGCAAAAATTTGTTGATTTGAACAATGACGAAGTGATGCCAAAATCGGTTTGGACCTCTGGAGAAGATGCTTCTGCTATGTTCAAGAGCGGCCGTGTTCCAGCTTACTTTTCTGGCAGCTGGCAGATCGTTGATTTTTCTACCAACATCAGCAACTTTAACTGGCAATCCACCTATTCTCCTTATGAAGAGACCCGCGCGGTCAATATGGGCGGCAACTTCATCACTGGCTTCAACAATAGTAAAAACAGTGAAGAAGGCGAAAAATTCATCAAATGGTTGTACGAAGAAGAAAATTACAAACAGCTTTGTACCTATGCTGGTTACTTACCTGCGGTGGAAGATTTGACGGTCGACTATGAACAAGGCCAGGATGCTTATGAAATCTACAACCAAGAGATCGCAGCCGCTGCTCAACCAATCAGCAGCAAGCAAACCACCGATCAAGTGACGATGAGTATGAAAGGCTACACTGGATTGACAGGGGCTTACCGTGATGCCATCGTGCAAGTATTAAATGATGAAATTACATTAGATGAGGCAATCGACAAGACGATCAAGGATTACAATGATGGGTTTTTGAAGAAATAAACAGACGTTCAACCACAAAGAACCCATAGTCTGGCTTTTTGCAGACTGCGGGTTCTTTGTTGCTGATACGATCGTCGGAGGAGGAATTTTCTGTGAGTACTTTACAAAAAAACAAATGGCCGTTGCTATTCACTGGCGCAAGCATCATTTTGTTCATTATCTTCTTTTTGATTCCAGCACTCTTAGGACTTTATTACTCGTTAACCGACTATAAAGGCTTTGCGACAGCCAATTTTATCGGCTTGGCGAATTATCAAGAATTGTTTCAAGACGCCAGCTTCTATAAAGCACTATTTCGTACATTTCGTTATGTGATCATTCTGGTCCCAAGTATCTATGTCGTTTCTCTCGCCGTCGCTTTGATGTTGAACAGTCAGCTGGCGAAAGGCAAATTTTTCGCAAAGATCATTTTTTTCTTACCATGGACTATCTCTGGGATCATCGCTGGGGTTATCTGGAAATGGCTGTTTGGTGAAAACTTTGGCTTTATCAACTTTATTCTAGAGCAAGCAGGACAACAAACTGTCCCGTGGTTTACCGACTCGAATGCTGCCTTTTCTGTCATTATTTTGGCTGCCATCTGGGGCGGGACTGCCTTTAACATGCTGCAATTTACTGCAGCTTTGAAAAATATCCCTCGCTCATTGTATGAAGCTGCCGAGATCGACGGCGCCAGCTTTGGGCATAAATTACGCTACATCACCTTGCCTATGCTGCGGCCGACTTCCTTTATGGTCATCTTATTGGCTTCGATCGGCGCTATGAAAGAGTTCGCCCTCGTGCAATCGCTGACCAATGGTGGTCCAGGAACCGACAACATGTTGATCGTGCAATATATCTATACGACTGGGTTTGACAAAATGCGGGTCGGCTATGCCAGTGCTGCCTCCATGGTACTTTTCGTGATTCTTTTACTGTTAGGCTTAGCACAAATGAAGATTGGAGGCGGCAAGAATGACATCTAAGACCATCAAAACCAAACGACCTGTCACAAGAAAGTCAGCGATGTTTTTTTTAACGCTGGCACTGATCATCACTTCCCTGCTGTACCTTTTTCCACTACTTTGGTTCTTATTAAGTGCCTTTAAACCAGGGACTGAACTATTTGCTTATCCCTTGAAAATCATTCCTGAAAATCCAACCATTCAAAACTTTATTGATGCTTGGACAACATTGGATTTCTTTCGTTTCTTCAATAATACGTTGATTTCAGCGGTGGTCACCACTTTATTGACGATCCTAGTCAGCGCCGCCTGTGGCTATGCCTTTGCAAAATACGATGCCAAATGGCTGCGTTTTTTCTTCATCTGTATCATCGCCACCACCATGCTGCCGACGGAAGTTATCATGAACCCAACGTTTTCTGTCATTCGTTCACTAGGCTTATATGATAACTTATTGGGGATCATCATCCCTTCCATCAATACAGCAACAGGTATCTTTATGTTCCGAACCTTTTTCGTCTCCGTTCCTGACGATCTGATTGAATCAGCCCGCATCGATGGCGCTTCGGATGGGATGATCTTTTTGAAAATCATGCTGCCGATTGCCCGACCAATCATTATGACACTGGGGATCTTTTCCTTCCAGTGGCGTTGGAATGATTATATCTGGCCCTTGATCGTCTTGAATGATCCGAAAAAATACACCTTGCAAGTGGCGATCCGCAGCTTGGTGGGCGCGGAAAATATCAATTGGACGATTTTGATCGCTGCCTCGGTAATTTCCATTTTGCCTTTGCTGCTGGTCTTCCTCGCCTTTCAGCGCTGGATTCTCGACAGCAATTTAGACAGCGGACTAAAATAAAAAAAGTGCCGACTGCTTCGTCACACCTTTCTCCTTTTATGGATGAATGGTGCAACAGAGCAGCGGCACTTTTTATTTTGAAAAGTCTTTTCGTGACAAGTAGACGGCAGTTAAAATGCCGACTAAAATAGCCAAGCCAAAGACGACGATCGTACCGATCGCATTGTCTTTTCCTGGCAGTCCTCCGGTGTTGATCCCCCATAGCCCCGCGATCAAGGACGGCACAGCCACCACTAATGCCGCAGAATCTAAGTATTTCATCAGATGGTTTAGATTGTTGTCCATCATATCGGAGAACAAGCCACCGATGGTTTCTAACAAGTCGCGATAGATAGTGACCATTTTCATGGCAAATTTCTGCCGCAGCTTGATGTCATAAACGAGTGCTTCATTATCCAAACGATCCAAAAATTCTTTGCGATCCATCAATCGATCGACAGTATGGTTTTGGTCCCGCAAGGTGTGATCAAGATAGACCATGTCTCGCTCGGTATCGGCTAAGTTAAACAATTCCTTGTTTTCCGTCGTTTTACGGGCTGCTTGATCCAAATCATCGATTTGCTTCTTCATCTCCTGCAGACCTTTGATGTAATGGGTGTAGATCATCAACGTGGCATAAGCAACAATATCTTCATACCGCTGGATATCTTGCTCATGCTTTTCGATCAATCGTTTGATCAGATTGGATTGTTCAGATACGTAGGTGATCAACAGATCCTTGGTGTAGATAAAAGTCACAGGCTCAAGACGGTCTTCGATCCGATCTTGTGTCACTTCCGACAAATCGATCAAAGTATAGAGAATCGGATGATTTAACTTGGTGTTGCGCAAGTATTCCAAACGTGACACTTCTTCCGGTTCATTGGCGCCAATAAAAATATCTTCAGGCAGTTGATACTTATCTAACAAGTGTCGTTGTTCCTCTGGATCTGTGCCAGAAACCACTAGCCAATTGTAATCCTCCTCCGAAGATTTCCTTATTTTTCGGTCTTCCATTTTGTAATACTGAAACATGGTGACTCGCTCCTTTTCTAATTCTCTCTTAATTTAACTATCTAACGCTTACGGCTTTTTGTCAAAATAAATGGCTTTTCTTTTCGATGCTTTTTTCATTTTGGCAAAGTGCGTTTTATTAGACGAACGTTTCGATTCATGAGAAACTTTTTATGGGCCCAATAAAAAAATTTTAGGAGGAATCGTATGTTTCGTCATCAGAAAGAATTACAGTTTGAAGCTAAGCCAGAAAAACCAAATCCGTTAGTTGCGAAATACCTTCAAGAATTAATCGGTGGACAATATGGAGAAATGAGTGTTGCCATGCAATACTTATTCCAAGGATGGAGCTGCCGTGGGGAAGAAAAATACAAAGACATGTTAATGGATATCGCTACTGAAGAGCTTGGACACGTTGAAATGTTAGCAACGATGGTTGCACGTCTACTGGAAGGTGCACCTGTGGAAGATCAAGAAGCGGCTATGAAAAAAGACCCAACGATCGGTGCGATCATTTCTGGAATGAATCCGCAACATGCCATCGTTGCAGGCTTAGGACCACGTCCTGCGGATAGCGTCGGCAATCCATGGTCAGGTGCGTATATCATTGCTAGTGGCAACTTACTTGCTGATTTTCGTGCCAACTTAAATGCGGAATCACAAGGTCGTCTGCAAGTAGCACGCATCTATGAAATGATCGATGACCGTGGGGTCAAAGACTTACTTTCGGTCTTATTAGCGCGTGATAGCTACCACCAAAATCTTTGGGCAGCTGCCGTGAAAGAATTGGAAGAAAACGAAGGCTCGATTTTAGTGCCGACTACCTTTGACCGCAAAAACGAACGCTTAGATATCGCTTATGATTTCTATAACTTCTCAGAAGGCGACCAAAGTAAAGAAGGCTCTTGGGCGAAAGGCAAAGCCCTTGATGGTGAAGGCGAATACCAATGGCTAGACGAACCAAAAGTCGAAGGAAAAGCGCCAAAACTCGATCAAGTCACACCAAAAATGTATGGCACACCGCCTGAAAAATAATTTGATCAAAAAGAGCAATTGTTTCTGAAACAGAAACCGTTGCTCTTTTTTCTTTGTCTGTTTGAGCAAGTTGGTTACGTTCCTGTCAAAAAAGCGTTAGAGTAGAATGTAGAGAAGAAAAGGAGGAATCATTTTATGAAAGCACCTTTACTGACATTAAACGACGGCAATTTACGCCCCGCAGTGGGCATCGGTACCTATCAGATCCGTGGTGGCGAAGGATTGAGCCAGCTGCAAGCAGCGATCGCCGACGGGTATCGCTTGATCGATTCTTCAACCAATTATGACAATGAAGGCATTGTCGGCAAAGCGATCCGTCGCTCTGGTATCCCACGTTCAGAATTTTATATCACCTCAAAATTACCAGGAAAATACCATGGCTATGATGATGCCTTAACCAGCATTCAAGAATCCCTTGCTCGCATGGGGCTCGACTACTTCGATGCCTTTTTGATCCACTGGCCATTACCAAAACGCGGCAAATATGTCGAAGCTTGGCAAGCCTTAGTGACCGCCCAAAAATTAGGCTTGATCCGTTCCATCGGCGTTTCCAATTTTGAACCAGAACATTTGGATGCCATCATTGAAGCAACTGGTGTGACTCCTGCACTAAATCAAATTGAGATCCATCCTTACTGGGTCCAAGAACGAATGGTCGCAGAAAACAAAAAACGCGGCATCGTAACGGAAGCTTGGAGCCCATTAGGTCGTGGCAGCGATGCCCTGAAAGAACCACTGATCACTGAATTAGCTGAAAAATACCAAAAATCAGCTGGTCAAATCATCTTGCGCTGGCATGTGGATCGTGGCATTTTGCCCCTTCCAAAATCAAGAAACCTCGCCCATCAACGAGAAAATCTTGCGATCTTCGACTTTGAACTGACTGAAGATGAAATCAATCAAATCAATCAGTTAAACAAAGCAGACGGCCGCATCGATGGTCAAGACCCAAATGAGTATGAAGAATTTGAATAAACAATTTCAACTGAAAAAAACACCATAGCTATCTCTTGGCAGACAAAACCTCTCAAAAATCAGCGACCAGCTGCTTTTGAGAGGTTTTTTATGTAACCAAGGCTCCAGTGGTTAGCTTTGCGTGGATCAAAGTCGTACGATCAAAATATTCTTTTTGGCAGAAATTCCCTTGCTAGCAGTTCGATTTTCTTAAAGGTGACAAGCGTCAGCTAGGCGTTCATCACAGCTTTTAATCGAATGTCGGTTTCTCGAAAGAAGGTTGTCCTTCACTGTTAAGACACTTAAAGACAACAGCGTTTCCCCCGTTCTCCTTCAGCTTGAAAGGAATTTCCACATGCCCATCAGTGAACATTATCCCCAAAATTCGTGTTTCTTGCGAGGAGGTCTTTTTCGGTAAATGAAGATGGCGAAACTCAGAATGCCACAAAATAGACCGGCGCCTCCTAGTAGTTTCACGATAGTCGGCAGCCCTCTTAAGCCCATTTTGTATATGGATGATACTGTGCCATTCTTATTGATGGTCGCCCAGATAGGATAGTTCCGTTCTTCAAAGGTGATCATAACACGCCGTCGTCGTAGATAGACATCTGGCACACTATGAAGTTTTTGACTTTCTCTGATTATTACATACCCTTTTGAAAAGACTTCGGGATAATCAGTTAGTAGTTGTTGCCCTTTTTTCACTAAATTCCTTGGTGTATTTTCTCCTACACTTATTTCTACATAAGGATAGGAAGGTCGATTTTCTTCTAAATGAACGCCGCCAATCGTTGCAACAGCTTCATCGATTTTTTCTTTTAGCAGCGCCTTACTGAGATAAGTTTCAGGAAATGACTCTGGATTTAAAAATGTGGTTTCTTCATGCAGCTTGAAACCTACCACGTTGTCCTGATACCTTCGGAAAAACAAACCAGGTACCCAGCCGATTTTTAGCATCTCTGGTGTGAATTCTACAGAACGATTGACAGGTTCCTCTGTTTTTGGGAGACGTTCAGCCGCTGCTAAATCGATTTCCTCTCTCCTCCCATTGGCAATCACATCACGCGTGAAAAGATTCAAATCAGAAATAAGTCTGTCCAGTTCCTCATACGAGGTTTGCTTCAACTGGATCACTACTCGATCATTTCTGTCTGGTCCAGCGATCAGCTCCATATCGTAGTAGGAAAATTCATCAAGAACAAGGTCAAGCATCGTTTCGAACCCTTCATCATTTTTTTGCGTATAAGTCTCACGGTTCAATTGGAGATGGAGCCGATTATTAATAAAGGTCACTTCTTCACCGGAATACTCTTCCGTCGTTACATCAGCGATAGTCGGCGACGGTGGTTCGGGATTTTCGGATAGCCAAAATGACTGCTCAATGGGATAATAAGTCCTTCTGTTACTGCTATCGACGGCGACCAATTCAAATCGGCTCTCCTGTTCATCGGTAGAAAGAAAGAGACGAGCTTCACCGAATGTTCGCTCTGTGACTTCAGGTTCTCCCGCTTTTCTTTGATACAAATGTCGATCGTATTCGCCGTTCACATTGACATAGACTTCTTCCAGCGTTTGCCCCGCACTTGGTGTCACTGCATAAATCAATTCAATAAAGGGAATCATTAATTCTGAATCGGGAAGTTCCGTGACGATTTCCAGCAATGGTTCAGTGAGCGGCTCAGTGGGTTCCGGGGTATTCCTTTCGCTGTTGAGGATGTCGGCTAAGACGCCTTGAGACTGGCCGGTTGGTACTTCGACTGCTAATACTTGCCAACTGGTCATATGATAAATGGCAAGAGCAAAAAAACACAGACTAAAGATTTTATGGTTGTGAAAGAGGTTTTTAATGCCTTTTTCGTCGGTTGAATTTATTTGCGCAGCGACTTGCATTCACTTTGCTCCTTTCTTCTTTGGAGGTAACAGAATTCTATTAGAATTTAAGAATGGCCAACGAGAATCAGTTTTCACCTGATTGTCTATTACTTTTCCGTTTTTCTGCCCTTTGACAAGCAAAAAATTCAAATATAAACACAATAAAGCCGATAGAACCAAATCCTATCACTAACGCCATGCTAACAGTCACACCATCCCAGCCCATACTCGTTAACGACGTAATTTTGCCATTCGGGTTGATGATTGCCCAGATAGGGTAGTTCCGTTCTTCAAAATTACTCCTAACACGCCATCGTCGTTTGTATTCGTCTGTGGTACCATAACCATAAATATTTTGCCTTTCTCTGATTATTACATACCCTTTTGAAAAGACTTCGGGATAATCCGTCAGTAGTTGTTGCCCTTTTTTTACTAAATTCCTTGGTGTATTTCCTGCTACACCTACTTTTACACTAGGGTAAATGGGTTGATTTTCTTCTAAACGAACGCCGCCAATCGTTGCAACAGCTTCATCGATTTTTTCTTTTAGCAGCGTCTTACTGAGATAAGTTTCAGGAAATGACTCTGGATTTAAAAATGTAGTTTCTTCATGCAGCTTGAAACCTACCACGTTGTCCTGATATCTTCGGAAAAACAAACCTGGTACCCAGCCGACTTTTAGCATCTCTGGTTTGAATTCTACAGAACGATTGACAGGTTCCTCTGTTTTTGGGAGACGTTCAGCCGCTGCTAAATCGATTTCCTCTCTCCTCCCATTGGCAATCACACCACGCGTGAAAAGATTCAAATCAGAAATAAGTCTGTCCAGTTCCTCATACGAGGTTTGCTTCAACTGGATCACTACTCGATCATTTCTGTCTGGTCCAGCGATCAGCTCCATATCGTAGTAAGAAAATTCATCAAGAACAAGGTCAAGCATCGTTTCGAACCCTCCCTCATTTTCTCGCGTAAAACTCTCACCGTTCAATTGGAGATGGAGCCGATTATTAATAAAGGTCACTTCTTCCCCATAATAATCTTCCGTCGTTACATCAGCGATAGTCGGTAACGGCGGTTTAGGATTTTCGGACAACCAAAATGACTGCTCAATAAAATAGCTACTGACAGCACCACCACTATCGACGGCGACCAATTCAAATTTACTTTCCTGTTGGTCACTAGAAAGAAAAAGCCTCGCCTCACCAAATGTTCGCTCCGTGACCTTGGGCTCCCCCATCGCTCTTTGATACAAATGCCGATCATATTCACCGTTCACATTAACATAGACTTCTTTCAGCATTTCCCCCTCACTTGGTGTGACCGCATAAATCAATTCAAAAAAGGGAATCATTAGTTCTGAATCGGGTAGCTCTGTGACGATTTCTAGCAATGGTTCAGTGAGTGGCTCTGTAGGTTCTGAGGTATTCCTTTCGCTGTTGAGGATGTCAGCTAAGACGCCTTGGGACTGGTCGATTGGTCCTTCGGCTGCTGATACTTGTATGCTCGTAATAAGATTGCTGGCAAGAGCAAGGAAAATCAGGAAGAAAATTTTGTAACTGCGAAAGAGTTTTTTTGATTTTAATGATTGCTTGTTTTTGTTCATTCCATTCATTCCTTACGTACAAAATCGAACTGTTATCGTTAATAAGGTTGATGCATATGTTTCTAAATTTTCACAATACTCTTTTTTTCCTTCGGTAAACAATTATTCCAGACGTCAAAGTGACACAAAGCATCATAATACCTAACATCACTTTCATAGTTATGGATAACCCTTTTAAGCCTATTTCAATCAAAGAGGATACAGTACCATATTTATTGATAGTCGCCCAATAACGATAGACTTCATGCTCAAACTCAGGCAATTGTCTTCCCTGAGTGTTAACTTCTGGTATCCCCACACTAGATGATGATTCTATATCTGTAACAATCATTAGATAGGATTTCTCAAAAACTTCCGAATGATCCTTTAGTAGTGTTTTGGCGTTTTTTATTAATCCTCTGGGTGAATGACTAGGTAGGCTCACACGAACAAAAGGATAATTTCCTTCTAAATGAACATTCCGAATATTCATACTCGAAAATAGTTTGGTTCCACTAAGATCATTTGCTTGGTTTCCATCTATACGAATGCCGTCAATCTCTGAAACGACTTCATCGATTTTTTTATTGATCATTGCCCTACTAAGATAAGTTTCAGGAAACGATTCTTGGTTTAAAAACGAGGTTTCCTCCTGTAATTTAAACCCTATCATATCGTGCTGATACCTTCGGAAAAACAAACCCGGTACCCAGCCAATTTTTACCATTTTCGGCTCTAATTCACCAGAGCGATTGATTGAAGAATCTTCACTTGGAATCAGTTCAGCTGTTGCCAAATCGATTTCTTCAATTTTTGCATCAGTTATTAAAAAATCAGAAAAAGAGGGTAAATCGTTAATAAGATGATAAAGAGATGAGTAAGAGTTTTGCTTCAAGCCAACTGTCACAGAGCCGTTTTTATCTGGTCCAGCAATCATTTCAATATCATAGTAAGAGAGTTCATCTAGCAATTGAAGAACCGCTGATTCATTCTTCTTCCTGTCCTCTTGATTGTAATGACTACTACTTAATTGAAGTTGAAGTCTGTTATTAATGAAAGTCACTTCTTCTCCGTGAAAATCTATTGTTGATACATCAGCCGTAGACGGTAACGGCGGCACAGGATTTTCTGCCATAAAAAATGATTGCTCAATGGGGTAGATGGCACTTAGATTGCTACTGTCGACGGCGACCAGTTCAAATTTACTTTTCTGTTCATCGGTAGAAAGAAAGAGACGAGCTTCACCGAATGTTCGCTCTGTGACTTCAGGTTCTCCCGCTTTTCTTTGATACAAATGTCGATCGAATACGCCATTTACCTTAACATAGACTTCTTCCAGCGTTTCCCCCTCGCTTGGTGTCACTGCATAGATCAATTCCAAAAAGGGAACCATTAGTTCTGAATCGGGAAGTTCCGTGACGATTTCCAGCAATGGTTCAGTGAGTGGCTCTGTGGGTTCTGGGGTATTCCTTTCGCTGTTGAGGATGGCGGCTAAGGTGCCTTGGGACTGGTCGGTTGGTCCTTCGGCTGCTGATACTTGCCAACTGGTCATATGATAGATGGCAAGAGTAAAGAAAAACAGACAAAAGATTTTATAGATGGGAAAGATATTTTCAAAAAATTTCTCTTCTGTTGAATTTGTTTGTCCCTCGGCTTGCATTTGCTTTGCTCCTTTCTTCTTTGGAGGTAACAGAATTCTATTAGAATTTAAGAATGGCCAACGAGAATCAGTTTTTACCTGATTGTCTATTCCTTTTCCGTTTTTCTGCCCTTTGACAAGCAAAAAATTCAAATATAAACACAATAAAGCCGATAGAACCAAATCCTATCACTAACGCCATACTAACAGTCACGCCGTGCCAACCTATATCCGTTAACGAAGAAACTGTGCCATTCGGGTTGATGATTGCTAAGATAGGGGAGTTCCGTTCTTCAAAGATACTCATAACACGCCATCGTGGTAAATAAACATCTGACACATTATGAAGTTTCTGAATTTCTCTGATTATTAAATTTGCTTCCGAAAATATCTCTGGATAATCAGTTAGTAGTTGCTGCCCTTTTTTTACTAAATTCCTTGGGGTATTTCCTGCAACGCCTACTTCCACATAAGGATAGGAAGGTCGATTTTCTTCTAAACGAACGCCGCCAATCGTTGCAACAGCTTCATCAATTTTTTCTTTTATCAGTGCCTTGCTAAGATAAGTTTCAGGAAACGACTCCGGATTTAAAAAAGCGGATTCCTCATGAAATTTGAACATTATCACATTGTCCTGATACCTTCGGAAAAACAAACCAGGTACCCAGCCGATTTTTAGCATCTCTGGTTTGAATTCTACAGAACGATTGACAGGTTCCTCTGTCCTCGGTAATCGTTCTGCCGCTGCTAAAGTCATTTCTTCAATTTCTCCGTCGGTAACAATATCCTCAGTAAATGTTTTTAAATCACGAATAAATCTATTAAGCTCTCTATAAGGTGTTTGTTTTAACTGAATCGTTACTCGGGCATTCTTGTCTGGACCAGCAATCAATACCATGTCGTAATATGCAAGTTCATCAAGCAAATCATCTAAAAATTTTTTGGCATTCACTTCATTTTCTTGCACGAATTTCTCATTATTCAATTGGAGATGGAGCCGATTATTAATAAAGGTCACTTCTTCCCCATAATAATCTTCCGTCGTTACATCAGCGATAGTCGGTAACGGCGGTTTAGGATTTTCGGACAACCAAAATGACTGCTCAATAAAATAGCTACTGACAGCACCACCACTATCGACGGCGACCAATTCAAAGTAACTTTCCTTTTGGTCGCTAGAGAGAAAGAGTCGTGCCTCACCGAATGTTCGCTCCGTCACCTTGGGTTCCCCTATCGCTCTTTGATACAGATGCCGATCGTATTCGCCGTTCACATTGACATAGACTTCTTTCAGCATTTCCCCCTCGCTTGGTGTTACCGCATAAATCAATTCAAAGAAGGGAATCATTAGTTCTGAATCGGGTAGCTCTGTGACGATTTCCAGCAATGGTTCAGTGAGTGGCTCTGTGGGTTCTGGGGTATTCCTTTCGCTGTTAAGGATGGCGGCTAAGGTGCCTTCTATCTGAATTGAATCAGCATCTGAAACTTCGGCTGCTTTTACAGGTAAAACTAAAACGTGACAGTTGGTGAAACAGATAAATAAAATACAAAGAATGGTACATAATGGATCTGCTCTATCAGCCTCTTTCTGACTCATTGCTGTTATGCGTTTATCTGATTGCATTCAATTCACTCCTTACATCTAAGATTTTGTAAGTTTATGAAAAATGTTCATCAAATGATTATTTTTTCATTAGTTAAACATCAACTAATTGACAACCATTTGATGAACAACAAATTCATATTCCTTAAAAAGAACTCTATGCTGCTAAACGTTCAGACTCCACATTGGTCGTCTGAAGATTTTGAGCAATAGTATCTGAAAGTTCGATTTGCAGCTTTTGGATATCTTCGTCAAATAGCTCGTAACGAATTTTTTCAAAGATTTCTGCTAATTGCTGGAAGTTAGAGATGTGGAAGAATTCACCATCTGTTACTCTTACAATGTTGTCTTTTTTCGATCTTCCTCTCTACCTACTCCATAAGCTGCTCCTTTCTAATCAACGGTTTGTAGATTTTTTATTCATTATTTGTTGTCTTGCTGTAGCTCCCAAGCTAATTATACCGAGCGGGAAGTTAAACAACAATCGTTTTTATAGTATTTTATTCATATTTCAGCTATTATTTTATATATTTTTATTTTTAAAGACCATTATTAAGTAAAAATACACAATTCTAGTTTAAGCCTTCTTTGCTTGAATCGCATTTTCATCCCTATGCTCCTGCCCTTTTCTAACAAGTAAGCAAAAAAAGACATTCTCTCGCAAGGAGAAAATGTCTTGAATGGTTTCTTTGACCGTCTTAGTTCGCTAAGGAACGACTAACTCTTGACTTACAGCTGATAATGGATCGCTTTTTGGTACTTTTCAAACAGGGACTGGTTCAATTCATCCCCGCCGTCCAGGTTCGCTGAGTAAAAAATCGGCGGATAGTCGACACCGGCTTCTTTTAGTTTTTGGCAAACTTCAACGATGATCGCATTTAAGATCGTTGCGCCGACTACGGTGGATGTGGGGCCGACTTTTTGTTCGACGTCAGGAATCGTACACGCAGCATCGCCAATCTCCCCATGATTGTCGATGACGATATCCGCCGTTTCAAACAAACGCAAGCCTGAAGTATGGCGGCTGGTGACTGTTTTCGAATAGGTAAGATTCGTTAATGCGATGATCTTGACTCCTTTTTCTTTGGCATGAAGCGCCATATCGATGATAACTGGGTTTCGCCCAGACACCGAATGCAAGATCAGCACATCACCTGCTGTAAAGGGTTGGGTCGCCGCCAAGGCACTACCGTAGCCTTCTAAGCGCTCCATTTTACTAGTGAAGGTGATTGGGCTGCGATCAAGCATCAGTTCTCTTCCAAAGATCGCATTGATGGTCATCATGCCACCTGCTCGATAATACATCTCTTCAGCTAAGATCCCAGCGTGACTTGCGCCAAAAATGTAGATGGCTTTTTTGGTCAAGTTCGTTTGCGTCAGTAATTCAATGGCTTGCTCAATCACTGGTGCTTCTTTTTCTTCTACAATAGACAATAGTTCTTTTGCTTTTTCAAAGTATTGAAACATTTAAAACCCTCCAAACAGCTTGCCGATCAATTCACCAAGGATGCCCCATAGAGATAAATCGTTCCCACCGAAAATCAAGATCCAGTTTTGAATCGTCGTTGAGAACAACGCTGCAGAGATCCCAACGAGTGCTACCATAACGACAGAAGCTGTGATCGTACCAATAATGGCACCTCGCAAGCCCCCTTGTCCTTCGCCGATCACCGCAGCACCGCCACATTCAAAGAAGCTAGTGATAACTAAAGGAACGATCAAAATGCCAAAGACGTTGGTCGTATTGGCAATGACCACTAAAATCGTTGAGGTGATCATCGCCACGATAAAGCCGATGATTACAGCATTTGGACGATAGTTGAACAAGATGGGCACATCAAAAGCTGGTTTTGCTCCAGGAACGACTTTTTCTGCGATCCCTTGAAAGGCGGGAATGATTTGGTTGATCAATAGACGTACCCCATACAACATGATCAATAATCCTGCACCGAAGTTCAAGCCAGCATCAACCGCAAACATCACCAAGTTGCCCCCTTCAGGAACTAATACGGGCGCAATCAAACCGATAACGATATTCATCAAAAACATCACTAACGCGCCAGTAATCGATATTTCACGGAAAAACGAGAGATTTTCAGGCACTTTCAAATCTTCCGTCGATTTTTCTTTGTTTCCGATCCGTTTTGCAACAAATCCTGAAACCAATGACAAGATCCCCGTTGGATGACCGATCAAGAATGAATCATCGCCTGTGGCATCCCACACATATTTACGCATGATCCATGGCATGAATGACCAGTAACAAGCAGATAGAACCGCCCCTAAAATCAACAATGGGATTCCGGTAAGCCCGCCTTCAACGCCCCCAGCGACGATGACGAATGGGAACCACCACAACATGTGACCGGTGAGGAAAATCGTCTTCACAGGTGTAAAGCGAGCAATCAATAAATGAATGACAAGTCCGAAAAACATCGCTAAACCAACTGTTCCGCCGTATTCTGCCGTAAAGGTGATGTCAGAGAGCCCATCTGACACAGCAACGCCTAATTGGGTTTGAACCGCTGCATTGATCGGTGCGATCGTTCCCACCAACATATTTACCCCAGCCGTCAATGCCACCATCCCGAAGGAAGCTGTTAAGGTTCCTTTGACGACTTCTGCAAAAGGTTTTCTTTGTACCAATAACCCAATCATGGCAATGATCCCCAGTAGGACTGGCGGATTTTTTAAAATATAATCCGTGACAAAATTCATGATTATCCCTCTCTTTCAGCTAAAAATTTTTCCATTTGCTGTTTGACTTCTTCTTTATCCATATACTTTTTGATTGGATAAACGGGTGCTTTCACGGATGCTTTTAACTCATTCAATAATTCATTACTCGTAAAATAAACATCTGCTGGTGTCGCTTTTGCCGTCGATAAATCAGTATTCTCAGCAGTTGCCGTCAACCCTAACTCTTTGATCACCTTGTCGATCGTCATCTTCAATACCATTGAGCTTCCTACACCAAATCCACATACTGCTAAAATTTTCATATCCTTTTCCTCCTATTGGAATAATTGACAAATTTGTTCCCGATCGCCATTTAATATCACGTTGTATTTTTCTTCATCCATAAAGATCGCCATGATCTCTTTCAAGCTTTCTAGATGGCTTTGACTATCTGCGGCGGCTAAGACAAGAAATATCCGTACCGGTTTGCCCTCAAGATCGATGGGCTGTTTCGTTACTAAAAGGCTCATACTTTGTTCCAAAACCCCTTCTCCAGGACGGGCATGCATCAGCGCAAAGTAATCCGCCAACACCATGTAAGGACCATTTTCTTCCACGCTTTGAATCATCGCTTCGATGTAAGCTGACGTGATCAGCGCTTCATCCAGCAAGGGCTGGCTGGCTAATTTTACGGCTGAGCGCCAATCTGTCACTGTCTCATCCGTTTGTATATGCTTTTCAGGCAAAGAATCCTTCACTTTCATTCTGATTTAACCTCCAACATTTTTGATAGGAACCATTCTTTGTTTTCGATTCCTTGCATGATCAATTTCATCATTGGTTCCACCTTTTGCGTCTCATCCTCTCGGATCATCAATAAAATAATGATGTCGGCTTTTTGGTTGCCCCATTCTACTGGCTGATCCAAAAGCAAAATCGAGATAGCTGTTTTTTCGACATAATTCGGATTGCCATGAGGGATGGCAAAGCCATTATCTAAATAGGTTGATTGTAGCTGCTCTCTTTCAATGACGGATTGCTGAAACTGCGCTTTTCGTTTTTCATCACTAAAAGGGGTTTGTTCGATCAGAAAATTGATGGCTTCTGTTTTGCTGGCAAATCGCTCGAAAAAGACGGTTGGCTGGATCATCGATTGGGCTTGAAGAAGTAAACCATTTTGATCGACCGCCGCCTCATTATCAATGACTAAATCGATGTAGTGATTCATGATCCGCTTCATGTCGCGATTGGTCACCATAGGCGAGATCCGCACCACAGGTTTTTGAATTCCGACGAGATCGATGGTTGAAATAATAAAATCGATCGCCGAGATGTCCATCTGCTTTAATTTTTCTACTGAAACGGTTTCGATACTGTCGATCTCTGGCAGAATGCGACGAATTTTCGCAGAGACAAACGAGCTAGTGCCGACGCCATTGGGACAGACAAAAATGATTTTGTTCATGCGGCGCATTCGCTCGATCGCTGCTTGAAAATGGATCGTGACAAATCCGATCTCATCATCAGAGATCCCCACTTGATACGCTTTCAAAAAATCATGGAGCGAGAACCAGACCACGCCATACAAGGCAGGATAGTTTTGCTTGATTTCCTCTAACAAAGGGTTGATGACTGTGGTTTGCGCTTCGATCCGCAACAGCAGTTGATACAGATGGATCGTCACATCTTCTTCCAATCGATTGTCTTGGGTCAAGTCGGTGCCTAAGCCTTCGCTGATTTTTTGAATCAAGTTGCGTACTTTTCCCCGAAAGACGAAAGGAACTTTTTCACTTTTCATAAAAAATTTCAAGCCGCTACCGACGATCAGGTAGGTTAGATATTGCACTTCTTTTGGTGAAAATTGATAAATGTGCTGTTCTTCGATTTCTTTCAGTAGCTCATAGACTAACGGATATTTGTCGAACTCCAAAAACAGCTTCCCCACTTGGCGATTTTCTTCAATCACTAAGTTTTCCGCATGACTCGCCCGTTCGATCAGCAGCACGATGGAAAGGACGATACTTTGGATATAGCTGTCGGGCATTTCCACTTGTTTTTCCACTAACGCTCGACGAAACGCCTGATTTACTTCCTGGTATTTCTCAGGTTCCACCAACAAGGAAAACGCCGCTGGTTGATCCAGCATCATTAAGCAAAAGCGTTTCAGCACCCGATGGATCTGGGATTCACTTCCTTCAAAAAATGTACCTGAATTATCAAATCTCAGACGTAAGCTTTCTTTTTGAAACAGTTCTTTTAAATAAGAAATATCTTTTGCAATACTGCTGCGGGAAACGAAATAATCCTCTGCTAACTGCTGATAACTGAGGTGCTCGCCAGCAATCAACCGTTTAAAAATCAAAATCCTTCGTTCCGATGTCCCCGAATAATTCATTTTCATACGCTCACCCTCTACCTCTATTTTATTGCTACTGTACCAAATTAGAAGGCTAATTGTTAGATTAAAGAATGATTAAAAGGAGTGTACACTTTGATTTTCAAGGCTCCTGCAGGCATTTTATAACAATTTCAAGGCGCTTTTTTTCACAATCTGCCGCCTTTCTCTTATAATTAAGCTAGGATTTATATAGGAGGAGATAACATGAAATGGCGTGGGGGTAGACAAAGCAGAAATGTCGATGATCGAACGGGGCGATCATCTGGCTCAGGCGGGATGCTGGCTGCTGGTGGCGGGATCGGTACGGTGATCATCGCTGTTTTATTTTTCCTGTTTAGCGGTGGTGATTTAAGTTCGCTGCCGGATGTCTTGGGTGGCAGCGGTCAAGCAGCCAATTACCAGACAGAAAATGTGGGCACCAGTGAGTACACGGAGGAAAAAGAGTTTTCCGCAGTCGTGTTCGGCTATTTAGAAGATTATTGGCAAGACGTTTTTCAAGAGCGGCAAGAAACCTATCAAGACCCGACACTTGTATTATTTACGGGAAGTGTCCAGTCGGCATGCGGCTATGCCACGTCACAGGTTGGTCCGTTTTATTGCCCAGCAGATGAGAATGTGTACCTTGATCTGAGCTTTGCCAATGAGCTTTCCGATAAATATGGCGCAAGCGGCGACTTCGCAATGGCCTATGTCATCGCCCATGAAGTCGGTCATCATGTGCAAAATGAGCTGGGGATCACCCAACAATTGGACAAAATCCGCCAGCAAGTTTCAGAAAAGGAATACAATCAGTACAGCGTTCGTTTGGAACTGCAAGCTGACTACTTAGCTGGTACTTTTGCAAAGTATCTACAAGGTGAAACCTATCAAGGACAACCGATTTTAGAAGCTGGCGACATTCAAGAAGCGATCACGGCTGCCAATGCTATCGGGGATGATACGCTGCAAAAAGAATACCAAGGCTATGTTGTTCCAGATAGTTTTACGCACGGCACATCGCAGCAACGCGTGGACTGGTTTAACCGTGGCTATCGTTATGGTGACTTAGCACATGGCGACACCTTTAATGTCGATAGCCTTGACTTGAGCAAGTAGCTTCAACTAAAAAATCACTCCGAAACAGCATGAACCGCCTGCTGCTTCGGAGTGATTTTAGGTTCTTGTTGCCCCTTCAAGCCTTTTGGTGAAGGGACGCTTTACGCTTTCTTAACTTTCGCAATGATTTTTTCGCAAAAACGTGCCTGCTTCGTCATACTTTTTTCACATTTCGAGACTATTATATAAGCATACCAACAAACAACCCTAACACTTTTTCATTTTTACTCCTTTGCCTGTCAGTCCCCGCTGACAGGCTCTTTTTTTGTCTTTTGATTGATATACTCAGACTTGCAAGTCTTTACGCTCATAACGGGAAAAGGTGCCAAAGAAACAGATGATACCGAGCAGCAGTACCCATAGGACTGATGTGGCGCCGTTATCCATGAGTTGGACGGGTAATGCTATGCGGACGGGTGAAAGTCCTGCCAGCCATTCCAATTTATCGTAGAGTTCCCCCACGATGCCGAGCAAATACAGACCGAACACGCAGCCTAAGCCGACGCTGGCGGTTTGTTTGCTGGAACGCAAGATCGTGGATAAAAAGAAACCTAGACAGAGGAAGAAGACTAAAACACCGTACTCGGCAACGAAGATTTTGCTGATTTCTTCTATAAAAGCGGACAGGTCGTCTTCAGGCAGTTTGAACAAAGCAAATGAGGCCAGACTACTGCCATAAGCAATCAGCCAAAAGCCAGTCAGCAACAACAATCGAGCGAGGAACTTCCACCCAACGATTTCTCTGCGGCTAATAGGCTGAGCATATAAGTACTCGATCGTTCCTTCTGATTCTTCAGTGATCAGGCTGTTCAAGCCTAAAAGCATCCCATAAATACACGCAGCGATAAATAAGTATTGAAAGTAGTACCCGAAAAAGCCTGTCGGTGAAACCAAGCTTGAGGGTCCTGTCAGTTGGATGTTAAAGATGCCTAGTAATTCTGGGCTGAAAGAGCCCAACATCTGGTCTAACGACGTTTTCATTTCTGGCGTGATCATTTGAGGATAGATAGCCGTAAATGCAAAAATGATTGCTGCAAAAAGGATCGCCCAGACTAGCCAGCCTTTGAAGGTATTTTTAAGATCGATTTTCATTAAAGTCATTTTTGAGAACCTCCTTCATACAGGAGCATAAATTGCTGTTCAAGGGTTGGGTGTTCGATCGTGAACTCTTTAATGGCAGGATTGGTTAAAAAATGTGCCAGCTGATTCATGTCCCCTTGATAGAAAAAACGCAAGCTGTGTGATTCCTGAGCAAGAACCTGTACATTTTCCAAGCCGGCTAATGAGAGGCTGTCCTCATTCGTGAGCGTTACAACTTTGCCGAAATTTTCTTCCTCACTCAATTCTTTCACGGTGATGATCTGTCCTTTACGAATAAAGGCGGTCCGATGGGCATAGGTCTGAATTTCATGCAGATCATGACTGGATAGAAAAATCGTCATCCCCTGTTTGTTTCTTCTGAGAAGCTCTTCAAACAGCCGTTTTTGGATCAAGGGATCTAAGCCATTGGTCGGCTCATCTAAAATCAACATTCTCGGTTGTGCAATCAAGGCGCTCGCAAGCCCGACTTTTTTCTTGTTCCCTAAAGAAAGTTCTGCGATCGATTTGTTTGGATCAATTTGAAAAAGCTCCATCAACTCCTGAATCTCTTTTTTTGGCTGCTTGACTTGATGAAAATCCGCCGTAAATGCCAGTAGTTCTGCTGTCGTCATTTTTGAATAAAACCGTACATCACTGGAAACATACCCAGTAAACGTTTTGATCTCTTTGGCTGCTTGTTGGCAATCTCGTCCAAAAATCGCCGCCTGTCCTGCATCTGGTTTGATAAAATTCAACAATACTTTGATGGTCGTTGATTTTCCCGCACCATTTGGTCCGATAAAGCCAAAAATCTCTCCTTCTGCCACTTGCAATGATACGTTCTCGATGGCGTACTTCTTGTTGTATTGTTTGCTTAGTCCGTTGATCGTAATGGCATCCATCCTGTCCCCTCCTTGTACTGCTTTGATGCCATCAGTGTAGCCTTATTTCATGTTTCCGTCAATCAAAGATCTAAAAGGCTTACGCTGGAATGTTTTACGAAAATCATCAACAGATTGACACACTTCTATTGCTTTCTCTTCCTATTTTTTTCACATTTTCCCGCTATTATCAATACATACCAACAAACAACCCTAACACTTTTTCATTTTTACTCCTATCTCGCCAGTCCCCGCTGGCGGGCTCCTTTTTTTTGCGGCAAAAAAACGCAGACCTAGCAGCAACTGACTTTAGCAAATGTAGCACTCGCTAAAGTCAATTGACTGACTATCCTGCGTTTTTTGGCTCGATCATTTCTGGGACGGATGAATCAATTCTGAATCATCCGTCCCACTTTCATTATTGACAATGCGTCCGTTTTTTAAGTTTTCATGGGTTGATTTATTAACGAAACGGATTGTAGAAACGTCCGCCATTAAGGACCATCAAGGACAATCCGAGCGCCACGATCAAGCAAACGACAGCAATCGCCAAAAGATCTTTGCCTTGGATCGGCTTAGCTTTCAGCCAGGTACGCTGCTTGTGTTTGCCAAACCTTCTTAGCTCCATGGCAGCAGAAATATGGTCGATCCGTTCCAAGCTGGAAAAAATCAAAGGAATCGCAATCGCGACATTGCCTGCCACTCGCTTGCGCAAAGGTGCTTTTTTAGAAAGCTCCACGCCCCGTGCTTGCTGCGCTTTGGCAATGGTCCGAAAATCATCTTGAATATCGGGAATGTAACGCAAAGCCAGTGCGACTGCATAGGCGATCTTGTAGGAAATCCCGATGCGGTTGATACTGGACGCCAACTCACTAGGATTGGTGGTAAACAAGAAAATCACCCCTGGAGGAATCGTGACAAAATATTTGATCAACAGATTCAGCTCATAAAACACTTGTTCTTGGGTCAATGTATACCGACCGATCCCTTCGAAAATCACGTGGCGCGTACCGTAGATCTCCACTCCGTATTCTGGCGCGAAAAGATAGACCGCCACCAAATTCAAAAGCGAAAAGAAGATGATAAATTTCAATACAAAAGCGATATCTCGGTAGCGAATTCCAGCACTGGCAAATAGAAAGACCGAAAACAATGCCAGTCCAATGAGAAAGCGCGTATCATAAGAGATCATCCCGATGATGGATAGCAGCAAAAAACAAATCAGTTTTGCGGCACCGCTTAATTGGTGAATCCATGTTTTGCGGTCAAGATAGCCGATTAGATTACTCTCCATCGTATCCCTCCTTCTCGCTGGCAATGAAGGCGGCAGTAAAAGCGGCGGGATCTGTCAGCTGGTTAAGGGTCGCCAGTGTATACAAGCTGGTTTCTTTGAGGTTTGCGGCACTCACCACTTGTTTGTCTGCTAAGACAACTTCTGGCGGTGCGTCCAGCAAAATCGTTCCTTTTGTCAAAACGATCGTCCGCTGTGTATACTCCAACATCAAATGCATATCGTGGGTGATCATAACGATCGTTAATCCCCGCTGGTTCAACTCCTGTAAAAATTGCATCATTTCGGTGTAATGGCGATAGTCTTGTCCCGCTGTCGGCTCATCCAATAAAATGAGTTCAGGATCTAAGATGAGGATCGCTGCAATGGCGGCTCGGCGTTTTTGTCCATGACTTAGTGCCGACAATGGCCATGAGCGAAACGGATAAAGACCACAGATTTTCAAGGTCTGATGAACTTTTTCTGTAATTTCAGCCTCTGGAACATTTCGGTTGCGCAAGCCTAAGGCAACTTCGTCAAACAGGAAGTTTTTTGACAGCATTTGATTGCTGTTTTGCAACACATACCCGATTTTTTGCGCTCGTTCTTTGATGGAATCATTGCCCATGTCCGCTCCTTGCCAAAGTAATTTGCCAGAAGTCGGAGTCAAAAAGCCGGTAATCAAATGGGACAAGGTCGATTTTCCTGCGCCATTATGACCGACCAAACTAATCATTTCTCCTTGATGGATGGTAAAATCCAGTGCTTGCAAAATGGGTTTGCCCACTTGGTAGGAAAACGATAGATTTTTTGCTTCCAACAACGGCGGCTGGTGGCTAGGAAGCGCCGGTTTCGGAAATTTTTCTTGAAACTGAGTCAGTTTTTCGGCAATCTCAGGTGATGCAAATGCTTCTACCGCGACCAAATCAGCAGCGTCGGTCACGGGAACCCCCGCTTTTTTTAAGGCGGCTAAATACAGTGGTTCACGAATGCCGACTTGCTGTAGCATGTCCGTTTTTAATAGTTCATTCGGTGTACTGTCGGCAAGGATGCGGCCTTCTTCCATCACGATGATGCGATCGACAGCTGCTGCTAACACTTCTTCTAAGCGATGTTCAATGATGATGGTGGTAAAACGCTTCTCTTGATACAGCTGGTCGATCATTTTGATGGCTTCCACACCTGTTTGCGGATCCAAGTTGGCTAGCGGCTCATCAAACAGTAGAATTGGTGTTTCATCGATCAAAACACCTGCCATTGAAACACGCTGCTTTTGGCCACCCGATAATTCCTGCGGTTTTTTCGCCAAATGATCCATTAAGTCAGTCTTTTCTGCCCAAAAACGCAGCGCCTCTTGCATCACTGCTTGACTGCGCTGATCGTTTTCCAATGAAAATACGATATCTTCTGCTACGGTCAAGCCTACAAATTGGCTATCGGTGTCTTGCAGCACCGTGCCGACGGTCAAAGACAGCTCGTAGATGGAAGCTTGCCCAAAGGCATTGGTACCGATCGTCAATTCTCCAGTACTACTGCCTTTGTCGTTTTGCGGGATCAAACCGTTCAAACATTTTCCTAATGTACTTTTGCCAGAACCGCTGGCACCGACGATCAGGACTTTTTCTCCTTCATAGATCGTTAGATCGATGTTTTTCAAGGTCGGTTCCGCTTGTGCATCATATTGGAAAGAAAAATTCGTAAATTGAATGATTTTTTGTTTCATTTTTAGCCTTCACACATTTCTTTGGTTAGGATTCCTTGCTCAAGCTGCCTTTTTTGGTTTTGGTTTGGGCATAGGCTTTTAGCAGGATCACTCCGATTATCCCAGTTACGACTGCATTGGTCAATCCCGCAATGACTCCTTGCGTAAAGACTTTGTTCGCTGGTTCGCCATAGATCAAAATATCCCCGATCGGGGCAATGATCACCCAGACGACCAAATTTGCGATCGTTTCACCGATCAAGAAGGTCCGAATTTCTTTAGCGCCAAAGGTTCCTTGCTGGATTGGAATCCAACGAGTCAAAAGTCCAAAGAACACCCCTAAGATCCCAGAGGCGGCGATCCAAGACCACCATGGACCATAAGTCGTTAAATCTCCTAGAGCATGACCGATAAAGCCTGCTAAACCAGCCACGATCGGACCGTAGACAACGCCTAATAGCGCCAAGAAAGGATAGGCTGTGGCGATATCTGTATTTGGGAAACCCGTCGGAATCGTGACGAAACGTTTTAAGACGAAAAAGACCGCAGCACCGATACCGATTGCAACAATGTGTTTTACTGTAAATTTTGATTGATTCATTTTTCATTTCTCCTTTTTTTGAGGGTAATTTTCCAATTTGTGCCAGTGCCGATTTTATAGGTTTCAGCAAATGAAGCCAAGTTGAGCCCTAAACCGATATTCAGCAAGGAATTGACATATAAGACGGGTTCTTGTTCTGCCACTTGCGCAAAGGATCGTCCGAAACGCACTTCTTCTTGATAACGCAGGGTATCTTGGTAGTAGATACTGACGAGCAGCGACTCATTGTATTGGACCTGCCATTGCTTAAAGAACGTGTGGGGAATATTCGTCCACAACGAACCAAAGCGGATATCGAGAATATCGATCGTCCCTGTGATCGTTTCAGCTGTTTGGCTTGGCTTTTCAATGGCAAAAACTTGGATCGCTTCTTTAGGTTCAGGTGTTCCTAGCTCTTCAAAGCTGATGGCACCGCTGGCGAGCCGAGCGGCATTATACATATAAACATCCCGACCATGAAACGTATGGCTTTCGGCTGATCCTGCCAAGCGCTCAGTTGCCTCATTGATCACCCGAAGTTCAGCGATTCCGATATAAGTCGCTAAATAGGTCAGGGTGCCGTTATCTGGTGTCAAAACCAACTGCCCGGTCGCCAGCTTGGCAACCACACTTCGTCGATCAGACCCTACGCCAGGATCGACCACTGAAACAAAGACTGTTCCTGCTGGCCAATAGGTGACGCTTTGCAGCAGGCGATAGCTGGCGTCATGAATGTTGTATGGCTCGATCTCATGAGTCAAATCCGCAATGACCAGCTCTGGTGCCACTTGATAGGCTACCCCGTACATCGCATTGACCGCTCCATCTTGCAAACCAAAATCGGTTTGAACCACTAATTTGTGCATTTTCTCTCCTCCCAACAACCTTTCTCCTTTTCAACAAAACCTTCGCATGAAACAGCTGACCCTACAGACACAAAAAAAGCCCTTAGCCAAAGCTAAGGGCATCACCTGCGGTACCACCTTAATCTGTAAAACCTTCACAGGCCTCACCTCATTCAGTACCCGAAAACACTCGGAGACTGTCGCTTGTTAACGGGGCAACCGTATTTTCCTAATTAGTCAGAAAATCCGCTCCAAAGTCATTTTCAAATCATTTGTTGTCGTTCCTTCTCACCTGCTGGAACTCTCTGCTAGACAACGCCCGTGATTCTACTTTCTTTTTCATCGCGTTTGCATTTTGTTTCATTAAAATTATCAAAGCTTGTGCCTTTTGTCAATTCTCTTTTAAGAAAAAATTCAAACAGAAGCCATAATTTGTCAAAAGATTCACGCAATTTCTAAATTTCACGCGAAAATTCTTCATATTTTCTCGGTATGATACCTGTATACCAACAAACAACCCTAACACT
The DNA here is from genome assembly GCF_051711285.1 of Enterococcus sp. DIV0213h. NCBI lineage: Bacteria > Bacillati > Bacillota > Bacilli > Lactobacillales > Enterococcaceae > Enterococcus > Enterococcus sp. DIV0213h. Next base: position 1,128,343 of record NZ_JBIOMH010000001.1, on the reverse strand, counting down.
TTTTCATTTTTACTCCTTCCCGCCAGTCCCCGCTGGCGGGCTCCTTTTTGTCTTCTGACTGTTTTAGATGGTTTCACTTTTTCTTGGCGATTTCTTCTCAGAATTCTGTTTGATTCGTCAATTTTTTTTCACATTTTCCCGCTATTATAAATGCATACCAACAAACAAACCTAACACTTTTTCATTTTTACTCCTTCCCGCCAGTCCCCGCTGGCGGGCTCCTTTTTGTCTTCTGACTGTTTTAAATGGTTTCACTTTTTCTTGGCGATTTCTTCTCAGAATTCTGTTTGATTCGTCAATTTTTTTTCACATTTTCCCGCTATTATAAATGCATACCAACAAACAACCCTAACACTTTTTCATTTTTACTCCTATCCCGCCAGTCCCCGCTGGCGGGCTCCTTTTTGTGAGATTGGACTTGCATTTCTTCCTAGAAAGGATTATCTTTATCTTATGCGGAAGTGGCGGAATGGCAGACGCGCACGCTTCAGGCGCGTGTGAGTTTATCTCGTGTGGGTTCAACTCCCATCTTCCGCATTTAGCAGTTCAGCTTTCTGAACTGCTTTTTTTGTTGCAAAACGCGCATGTTCATCGAATAAACGTGCGCGTTTCATTCAACTATTTTTCCCCTTATTCACTAACATAGGCGGTGCGGAAAAAGAAATGCGCGCCATAAGCTGGGAATTGGATATCTTTAACATTTGATTTGATCAGATAATTTGAAGCACTTTGGTAAAGAGGGACTTGCGCAGCATCTTGCTCCAACAAAATTTCTTCTGCCGCTTTGTAATCTTCAAAATATTGATCGGGGTCATTGGCATGAACGGTGCGCGCATCTTCCGTCAACGCCGTATATTCTTCATTGACATAGCCGCCGTAGTTAAAGGAAGCGCCGTTTTTGTATAAGATAAAGAACATATCCATGTCACTGCTTCCAGCGATCCAGCCAGAAACGGAAAGCTCATAATCACTATTTGCTCTTGATTGATTCAAGCTGGCACGTGGCTGTTTGTTGATGGAGATCGACAAGCCTGGCAAGTTTTCTTGCAGTTGGCTTTGCAAGTACTCCCCGATTTTTTGACCATTGTCATCATCTGTCACTAATAAACGCAGCGTCGTACTTTCACCAATTTCCGCTTGGGCTTTTTCCCACTCTTCCTTGGCAGCCTCTAAATCATACAGATTATAATCACCGCTATATGCTCGAAAATCTTCGCCAGTATTTGGATTCGCAGCTAATCCAGTAGGGATCAATCCATTTAAAACTTTCGCTCCATCGTTCAACACATTATCCACGAGACTTTCTTTGTCGATCGCCAACGCGATCGCTTTACGCACATGAACATTTGCTAAGGCATCGTTGGCGGTTTTATTGAAGTCTAAGAAAAAGTTCGCCACATCGTTTTGCGTAACTAGTTCTTCATTGTCCCCGTATTGTTGGACGTAGATCCCGCTGATTTTTTGCAAATCAAGGTCGCCGCTTTCAAACAATTGGATCCCCGTATTTTCTTCTTTGATGGTGGAGCCTTTGATCTCCTCCAATTGAACGACATCAGCATCGTAGTATTGGTCGTTTTTCACTAGCGTCCACTCGTCTCCTGTCTGTTGCCAATCGGTTAAAGTAAAGGGACCAGAATACAATAAATCTTCACTTGTCCGGGCATAGGTATCGCCTTTTTCTTCAACAAAGGCTTGATTTTGCGGTGCCAACCAACCGATGGAAATCAAGGATAAAAACGAAGGCTGCGGCTGCTCCAACTGCACGATAAAGGTCGCGTCATCTGGGGTTTCCAGACCAATCGTTTCTACCTCTGCATTGCCTTCACGAATGTCTTTACTATTGACTACATTATCCAACAAATAGGCATTTGGTCCCATCGTTGCTGGATCAACTAACTTTTTCCACGCATAAGCAAAGTCAGCCGAAGTGATCGCTTCGCCATTGCTCCATTTCGCATCGTCTCGCAAAGTAAAGGTATAGGTTTTGCCATCTTCACTGATTTCGACTCCTTCTGCCAAGCCTGGAACTGGTTCACTGTTTTCATCGAAACGGTAGAGCCCTTCGAATAAATGTTGTACGATGGTAAACGTTGCTTTATCCGTCGTTTGGGTCGTATCGAGAGTCGTCAGCTCAGCTGGTAGACTCACCGCGATCGCTTGATTCGGCGCTCCGTTAGATTCAGCCTCTGATCCCTCGGTATTTCCTGTTGTCGTGCAGCCAGAAAGGGTCAACCCAATCACTCCTGCTGCAACCAATAAACGCTTCTTCCAGATCATTTTCATTCTTCCTCCTATGTGATTGCGCAACCAACGCAAGTGTTTTTCATGACAGCAAAAAACGCATTCAACGATAAAAAGAAAAAACCTCATCCCTTTGCTTATCAACTTTGACAAACAAAGGGACGAGATTTTCGTGTTACCACCCTTTTTCGCACCACTCTCACAAATGGCACCTCAACAGTACGCTAAGATACTTGGCACGGTAACGGCTGCTTTCCGTCTGATTTGCGTGAACAAATCAGATCACTCAGAGCTCATCTTCACTTTTTTTCTGCTGCCCTTTCTCACCATCCGGGTTCTCTTCTAACAGATTCCAAAGCTACTCTTCTCTTCATCGTCTTTCTTTTTATCTAAAAAACAGGTAAATGACGTTTTTTTGTCTATTTCATGATTGTTTTAAAGTATACTATTGGTGTTTTTGGAAGTCAACAAGAATTGCGAATATTCAGTTTTTTATGATTTTTCTATCAGAGCTTGTTTTGCGTCTTGCTTGCCTTTCGTCACGTTCTTCTCTAGGATAAGAACTAGATAAGCCTTCTGATTTGTAAAAAAGGAGTGTGCCAAAATGAAATTAGCAGAAGCGTTACTTTTAAGACGAGATTTGAACAATCGTCTGTTTCAATTGCGCAACGAAATCTCTAGCAGTGTGTTAGTCCAAGAAGGCGATACCTTGGATCGCAGTATCACAGAATTGTTCAAGGAATACGATGAGATCAATCAACAGTATTCAGAATTAGTCGTAGCCATCAATCGGAAAAATGCGACTGCCTCTTTAGCAGATAGTGCGTTATTGTTGATGGAAGCACTAGAACAGCGAGAACAGCTGCGCCGCAAGCATGCACTGCTTACGCAAGCACTGGATGAAACCAAAGCAGCTCCCCGAATGGGTCGCAACGAAATTCGACTGGTGCGCACGATCGATACAAAAACGCTAACGGAGCAATTGAATGCGACCGCCAAACAGCTGCGAGAATTAGATGGAAAGATCCAACAAACCAACTGGCTAGTCGATCTTTAACAAACATGGGTGGGTGTCAAAGGCGAGCACAAAGCAGGTACAGGCTGATATGTACACTATGGATCGTCTGGCAGAGACGTAAACGTAACAACCACTGCTTACGAATCACAATCGTAACAATCACATTGCATTTTTAGCGACCACGTGCTGATTTGACTGGATGGGAAAAACCCTCTTCTTTTTTTGAGAAGAGGGTTGTTTTTATCGTATCCAGTCGTACTTTGAGGCGGCTCTTTTACTGGGGAGCCTGCTGCTTGTTACTCACAGCGGAAGGACGCGCCAGAAACGCTCGCCCTTTCTCACTGCTCCAAAACTCCTTCATCAATGCCGTCAATCCCTCTTTGGTTTGATTGGCACCAAAGAAAGGACTGCCGGGTTCTAACATGATGCCATTAGCTAAAGCACCGATAGGAAAGGGATCAAAGCCGAAGGCAGCAACGATTTCTGCTGTCTGATCGAGGGCGGTTTGGTCATCACCAGCAATGGCGATGGCTTTTTTGGCAGTTCCTTGAGCAGCCGTTCTCGTCAGCAAAGATTCCTCTTGGATGTCGTGGTACCCCATATGATTGAATCCTTTGACTACTTTACTTTGGGAAAAATAGCGTTGCACACGTTCCGAAGAAGTCTGCTCGATGGATGAGTATTCTGTTTCTTTGCCATCGACTTCCCACCAATAGTTCATGGCATCGATTATTAGCTTGCCAGCCAAAGCTTCTGCTGGTAGCTGTTGGTACTTACTCAACGGAATTGCCAAAAGGATCGTTTGGGCTTCTGTCATCACTTCAGCGGCATTTTTTGCGATCGCTCCCGGAGCCAACACAGAAACGGACAAGGCGATTTTTTCTGCTGGCTTCGTACTGGCGATCAAGACCCGATAGCCCGCCTTGGCACCAAGATTTGCGAGCGCTAAGCCTAACTTGCCTGCGCCTAAAATACCGATGGTTTTAGGCATTGCTATCACCTGCTGCCAACAATTCTTTCACCCGTGGAATCACTTTGGTTCCATACAATTCAATCGTTTTGAAACGGTCTTTTTGCAGCTGTCCGCCAGTACCGTAAACCAGATCAAAGCGTTCTACACCGACTTGCGGCATCATACGGGCGATTTTTTGCGCCACGGTTTCTGGACTGCCTACATAGTAAGAACCATGTTCGACTTCAAAGTCAAAGCGCTCTTTGCTCATGGCTGGCCAGCCGCGATCAAGACCGATTTTGTCCATGCTCTTTCTGATGTAGTTCCAGCCGATTTCATAGGCTTCTTCGTCGGTGTCGGCGATCACACCATGGGAGTGCATGCCGATTGGCAGAATCGGTTGCCCCAATTGCTGCGCTGCCTTTTTATACAGATCAACATAGGGCGCAAAACGAGCAGGTTCGCCACCGATGATCGCTAACATAACGGGAAACCCATAACGGACGGCACGAATGATCGATTCAGGGGTTCCACCGACACCTACATAGGTATCTAATTGGTGTCCCTCGATTTTTGGAAAAACGTCGGCATTTTTTAAGGATTGCGTGAACTTGCCTTCCCAAGTTAGTGGTTTGCCTTTTCTCAGTTCACTAAACATCGCTGTTTTTTCTTCAAATAGTTCTTCATAATCTTGCAAGTCATAGCCGAATAGAGGGAATGATTCAGTAAAAGATCCTCGTCCCAGCATGATTTGTGCACGACCGTTCGACAACGCGTCAACGGTCGCAAACCGTTCGTAGACCCGCACGGGATCATCCGAACTCAAGACAGTTACACCGGTACCTAATTTGATGGTTTTGGTAACCATCGCTAAAGCCGCTAGTACCGTATCAGGACTTGAGATCGAATACTCTTCCCGATGGTGCTCCCCTAAGGCAATGACATCGATGCCGACTTCATCGGCTAATTTTCCTTCTGCCACGATATTGCGCAACGATTCGCTATAACTGATCCGTTCTTTCGTTGTATCATCAAAGGCTAGATCGCCAAACGTATCTAACCCAAATTCAAGATTTCTGTGATTGATGGTCATTTTCTTTTCCTCATTTCTCATTACTGATTCTCTGTTCTCACTATAACAAGGAACAAAAAAAGTTGCGAACAATATGCTTACTTTTTGTAAGTTATCGATTTTAAAGCAAAAAAACACTTTCCCGAACAAAAATTCAGGAAAGTGTTTGGTCTTTAAAGATAGATCCCTTTACTATGGAGATTCACTAAGCATTCTTCCAAGTATGCTTCATCATGTTCTGGATAGATTGGCGTAGTCAAAGGAACAGCTTGAACGGAGGGTTCCAGCGGCAGATTTTTGCCACGATACGCTGGATCGTACCATTCAGGTGCTGGCCGATAGCCTCGACGGGTCATTTCATCCAGCACTAACTGATGGTATTGAAACAATTTATAGGGCGGATGGGTAAAAACGTAATCGACGGTTGCGTGCTTCTTGCCCCAGCCTAGCCCCCGTAAGGCTGCTGCTTCACGATGCTGGCCTAACAGCTGCTGCCGAGGCAAAGCAGGTATCAGCGCTTCATGCCATAAGCGCATCGGTTCAGCCTCCTTTATTCTGCGTCTTGGCTGATGAAATTGTCTTGATTTTCAATAACGATCTTGCCGACTGCATGGTGTGTCTCACTCAATGCGTGGGCATCGTAAATTCCTTGTGCCGTCAATGGGAAGGTTGCACCGATGATACTGTTGACTTTTTCTGCTTCGATCAGCTCTGTCAATTCTGCCAATTGTTTGCCGTTGGTTCGTAACCAAATTGCTTTGGCGAAGATGTCTTTTTCATTTGCCAAGTCTTCGTCTTCAATACTCAAAATCGAGATCAGACGGCCCTTAGGTTTTAAGACAGTGAAACTTTTCTTCTGGGTGTCGCCCCCCATCGTATCAAAGACCAAATCGATGTCTTGCAAGACTTCTTCAAAATCTGTCGTATGGTAATCGATGATCTCATCGGCACCAAGTTTTTGCAATAACTCATGGTTACGAGGACTAGCCGTCGTGATGACGTAAGCGCCAGCTGCTTTTGCTAGTTGGATCGCATAGGTACCAACTCCGCCTGCTCCGGCATGGATCAAGACTTTTTCCCCTTCTTTTAAACGACCGTGTTCAAACAACGCTTGGTAAGCAGTCAAACCAGCTAATGGCACTGCAGCTGCTTCTGCGTAGTTTTGGTTTTCTGGTTTGATCGCTGCTAACTCAGCATCCACGATGGCGTAATCAGCATACGTCCCAAAACGAGTCGTTTCAGGGCGGGCATAGATCGCATCACCAACTTTGAATTCTGTCACATCAGCACCTATTTCTACGATATCCCCTGCGACATCCCAACCTAAAATAATTGGGAAGTCCCACGGAAACATTTGTTTTAAATAGCCTTCTCTTAATTTCCAATCGATCGGGTTGATGGACGTTGCGGCAACTTTGACTAATAATTGATTTGCTTTTAATTCTGGTAATTGGACCGTTGCTTCTTTTAATTGGTCTTTTCCACCATAGGCTTCAATAACGACAGCACGTGTTTCCATTGATGCTTCACTCCTTACATTCATTCCTCATCAAAGAGAGGTTCCTGTTTTTCCATCCCTTGATTTCTCACTTCCCTAGCTTAGGCAAAAGGAGGGAATTTGACAAATGATATGTTTGGAAACTGCCGCAGCCACCTGGCCGTTCCTCCTTCTAAGCCTTGAAAGAAACGGGTTTATTTTTTCTTCATTTTTTTATTGCCTTTTCTTTAAAAATCAATTACGCTACTCAAGAAATACGAAATTGTAGAGAAAGAAGGAATTGATGAATTGAAAAGGTTGTGGGTATTTTTTGGCGGTGTGATCGGCATCACCGCGTTGCTGTTTTTAGGTGCTTCGGTGTTAACGAAAGAATCGGGGGCAGCAACGTCGTCCGACAAAAATACAGTGATTATTTACAATTGGGGCGAATATATTGACCCCGAACTGATCAAAACATTCGAAACTGAGACTGGTTACTCAGTGATTTATAATACATTTGACTCCAACGAAGCGATGGAAACGAAAATCAAACAAGGCGGCTCGCGCTATGATTTGGTTTTCCCTAGCGAATCGATCATTCCGAAAATGATCGAAGAAGGATTGTTAGTGCCTTTAGACCATCAGAAATTGACGGGAACGGAAGATCTGTCGCCTTTTTTGATGGATCAAGCCTTTGATCCTGACAATACCTACTCGATCCCCTATTTTTGGGGCACGATCGGAATCATGGCAAATACTGAAGAAGTTGATGTTTCTTCGATCCATGGCTGGAGTGATTTATGGGACCCTGCATTTAAAAATGATGTATTGATGGTGGATGGTGCTCGCGAAACCTTAGGAATCGCGTTACAGACGCTCGGTCTTTCCCAAAATGAAAAAGACCCGACCAAGGTCGCCAAAGCCTTGAAGAAGCTGGAAAGTATCCGTCCCAATGTCAAAGCAGTTTTGACCGACGAGATCAAAACCTTGATGATCAACAACGATGCCCCTTTAGGAATCGGATATTCGGGCGATGCCGCTTATGTGATGGCGGAAAATCCTGCCGTCACCTATATCGTTCCCAATGACGGCGGTGCGATTTGGACAGACAATTTTGCGATCCCGAAAACCGTTGGCAATCTTGAGGGAGCCTACGCCTTCATCAATTTTATGCTGCGACCAGAAAATGCCGCACAAAATGCCGAATACGTGGGCTACGCCACGCCGAGTGAAACGGCCAAAGCCATGCTGCCAGCAGAACTTACTGCTGACAAGGCTTTCTACCCTGAGCCAAGTGCGATGGAACAAATGGAACATTATGAATACTTAGGAAAAGAAGCGGTTGAGCTTTACAACGATCTTTTCCTTGAATGGAAGTTGGGATTATAATTGTCACTATTACTAAAATCTGAACACATCTTTGATACCAAAACAAAAACGACTTTTGCGGGCTTTCTCCTGATAGAAGACCAGAAAATCACGGCTGTGGGTCCTCTTTCAGCGCTGCCAACACTTGCTGAAGACAACCAGGTCATTGATCTCAAAGAACAAATGATCATTCCAGGCTTTATTGATGCTCATGTTCATTTTTATCTTTCCGCATTACTCCATCAAGGGGCACTGACCCATCTTACGGGAGTGTCAGAAGAAGCCGTTGCCCAGCAAGTGCCCGCCTTGCCCATCACCCATGGATGGAAAATCGGCATCGGCTGGTTCAGCAGTGATTTCGGTCAGCAAGTCTACCCGACGAAAGATTCAATCGATAACTATTGTGCCGACACGCCTGTCATGCTGATTTCAGGTGATGCCCACAGTATTTGGTTGAATAGCCAAGGGATCGCTGCTTTAGGGATCACACCTGAGAACTTACCAGCAGGGATCAGCGGGGAGGCACTGCTTGACGAAAACAGCGGACAATTAAGCGGCTGCTTTTTAGAAGCGATCGCCATTCATTATTTAGCAAAGGTCTTACAGTCATTTCAGGCACAAAGCCCTGCTGCCTTTCTGACCTATATGAAGCAGCTCAATCAATACGGCATTACGACGATCGGTGATGTTGCCTTGACAGGAGAAAGCTGGGACGATTTGGTTTACCCCACTCTTTATCGGCAAACAGAAGCAGAAGCGACCTTGCGCGCTGTCTTTTATCCAGCCATGCGAGAAGACATCACGCAACTGAAAGAAACTTACCATACTTATCGCTCCGAAAAAGTACAAATGGGCGGCGTCAAACAATTTTTTGATGGCGTGACGAGTACGCACACGGCTTTTTTAAAAGAGGAATATGAAACACCGTATTTTGCTGGTGATGTCGGGATGCCGTTGATCGATGTTCAACGGATGCGCCGCTTTATTTTACAAGCCAACCAGCAAGACTGGCCGATGCGCATCCATACCATCGGTGATGAAGCGATTCGACAAGCACTCCTCTTTTATCAAGAAAGTGCTGCTGCTCACCCGCTTTCTAAAGGCAAAGCCAATACTTTGGAACACTTGGAAGTGATGGATGCCGCTGATCTGCCACTAGTTCGCCAAGAACAACTGGTACTCTCCGTACAGCCTAGCCATTTATTAGTCGGTTATGAGACCCTCGATGAAGAAGTAGGCCCTCAGCGTGCCAGTCAAATGTTTCCTTTTCAGTCCTTTCTAGAGCAAGGCGCAACCTTGGCTTTTGGGACTGATACGCCAGTCGTGATCGACGTGACTCCTTTAGACTCACTGTATTATGCGGTTGCTCGGCAGGAAAAAAACGGCCAGCCAGCAGGCGGATTGATGCCACAAGAAAAAATCTCCATCGCCGATGCCCTCTATGCCCACACCGCAGGCGCCGCCAAAGCCTTGAGTCGGCAAGATATCGGGCGATTAGAAGTTGGCTGTTTAGCCGATCTTTGTATTTTGTCCCAAAACATCTTGCCTTTGACTGCCGAAGAATTGCTTCAAACGACTGTTGAAGCGACCGTATTTGATGGGCGATTTGTTTATTGGGGTAACTGATGAAACACCAGATCTTGTGAAAGTACAAGGTCTGGTGTTTTTCTTTGATCAAAAAATACAGAAACAGGTGCTTAGTTTGGACCACTCTCCCTTTTCGTACTTGCCCCTATCCCTTACGATGGATTCCCTGCTTGGCAGCTATGCTTTATCATAGGTTTTCTTTCGGCCATTTTGCTTCGCGTGGATTGGTCTATTCGATTGGCGCAGCAAAAGAATAATTTAAGCGGTTGCCAGTTTCTTTATTTGATGGAAATTCAGAAACATGCCTCTTTTCCCTTGGAGTTTTTTCCTTTTAACAGCAATCATTGGTCTATTCCACCCCCTCCCTTTCTCCTTCAATCGTTTTTTAAGCCTTTGAATAAATTCTTAATAAAATAACTAACAAAAAATAAACTTTTACTATATCCCTTGAATGTAAGCGGTAAATTTGTTATTATTACCAAGGATAAGGAGGTGTTTATCTATTGTATGCGATTAAAATCTTTCATGGTTATCTAACCGCCGAAGGAAAAAGAACACGGGACAAAACAATTGCATTGACCTATACTTGCAGAGAAGATGCTGAACGTTTCGCAAATAAAATCGGCGGGAGAGTTAAAAAAATTGGCTAACCAACTAGAATAAAAAAGGCTGTCAACCTCAGTAGGTGACTGCCTTTTTTTGTTATCTGATTTCCAGCAAATCAAGCGATACTCCTGACTTTTTACATATGTTTAAGCTCCTTTTCTTGTTGAATCGAGAAGTGAAGCAAGTTAGTTGGTTTTGACGCCTTGAGTCTTTATACTGAAACAAAGGCACCAGCCAATCCAAAAAAGGAGTGATCCGTCCATGTGCGGCCGATACTTATTTGACCCAACAACTGGCGAATTGTCAGAATATTATCAAGAAGCCGCGGCGAAAGCCCGCAAGCGCCAACAGACTGTCGCTGTCAATGATATTTTCCCTTCCAATCATGTCGTAACCATCGGTGCAAATCAACAACAACAAGTTGTAGCTGGTGTGACAAGATGGGGCTTTACCGGCTTTAAAAAAGGGCATTTGATGATCAATGCCCGTTCTGAGACCGTTGAAGAAAAACCGACTTTTCGCAAACCTTTCCAAGAGCATCGCTGTGTCTTTCCGATGTCTGGTTTCTATGAATGGAATCATGAAAAGGAAAAGTTTCTCTTTTCGCAAGATCACGTGATTTATGCCGCTGGTTTTTATCGCATCCTTCAAAAAGAGGATCAAATCGAAACCGAATCAATCATTCTAACGACTGCCGCGAACGATTCTGTTGAACCAGTCCATGATCGAATGCCTCTGTTCTTAGAAAAAGAAGCGATTGCTTCTTGGATCAATGACTTGGCTTTTGCTCGCCAACAACTCAAAGCAGAAATGCCCAAGCTGAAAACTCAATTGCTCTCTTCTTAACTGCTTGCTACTTCTTTTTCAGCAGAACAAAAACCGCCAAGTCAGCTTTGATTTGGCGGTTTTTCCTACTTCTGCTTTTTCTTAATAAACGGTGAAGGTTTTGCCAGTCATGATCCCAAAGACTGCTTTTTGATACGCTGCAAAAACAGGTGCGTCACCAACTGGAATAAAGCCTTTGAAAGAATCTGCGAAGGTTTCCCAAGAGCCCACAAGCGCATTGGGACTGACTGCATTGATTCGTACCCCATGACCGATCTCAAAAGCTGCCGATGCCACGAAGGCTTCTAAACCGCCGTTGACCAGTGCTGAAGGCGTGCCCATTGGGATAAATTCGTCTTTGATAATTCCAGAAGTCAGTGTGATACTGCCGCCTTCATTGAGAAAATGCTGGCCAATCAACGCAAGGTTGACTTGTCCTTGCAGCTTCGAAGCCACCGACTGTTGAATATCTGCTGGCGTCAATTCCTCAAAGGGTTTAAACACTGTGCTTCCCGCAGCGGAAACAATGGCATCCACTTTCCCAGTAGCTGCAAATAGCTGGCTGACACTGTCTGCATCCGCAATTTCGACTTGATGATCGCCGCTGCTACGGCTAGCCGTGATCAGCTCCACCTCTGGTAGCTGCTGAAAGCCTTCAACTAAAAGCTGCCCAAGTGTGCCGGTATGTCCAATCAAAAGTAATTTCATTTCCTCGCCTCTTTTTTGTTTTGTGCTTCGATTCTAACCCAACCAAGCGATTTCGACCATTCATCTGCTTTTCCTGCCTTATTGATCTATTCTTACCCTTCCCCATTTGTTCCCCTACTACCTGCGTAGTGATTGGAATCACCTATCACGAAAGCAATTGACAACTTTCTCATCTTGTTCTAAGATACTACTAATTTCATACACATGCAGTGAGAAGAAGAGTACGATCCCCCCTTTCTTTCAAGAGAGCTCGGAACTGGTGGAAACGAGTAAGGAAGACGATCCGAAGATGACCTTTGAGCATTCGTGGACGAACAATCCCCGACGGAGAAAGCCCGATAGCGCAATGCAGTTTATTTGATGAACTGACTGAGGTTTTTTGTTTCAACAAAAAACAAATGAAGGTGGTACCGCGAAATGATCGTCCTTCCCAAAGAATTGTCTTTGGGAAGGTTTTTTTTATAAAAAAGGAGGAAGAGGTATGAAACGAAGGATTCGATTTGGTATGGGCATTGGTCTGTTGTCCTTGGTCTTATTTTCTGGCTTCGGCAACCAAGAAGAAGTGACCGGAAATGCCGAAGAGCAGCAGACAGAAATCAGAGTTGGTACGACACCAGGACCTTACAGCGAACTGTTTCTTCAGGGAATCAAACCGATTTTAGAAGAAGCAGGCTATACCGTGACTGATATTGGCTTTACTGGGGTATTGGAAGCAGACATTGCACTGAACGATGGCGAAATCGACTTAAACGTCGATCAGCATACCGCCTATTTAGAGAACTTTAATGAAAATACGGGTGCCGATTTGGTGGGTATCACACCGATCCCTACGGTTCCAGCTGGCTTGTATCCTGGCAGAAAGGACAATTTAGCAGCGATTGAAGCAAACGATACCATCGGGATTCCCAATGATCCGTCAAATAGCGCCCGTGCCCTGTTGCTGCTGCAAAAAGCTGGCTGGATCGAACTTGACCCCGAAGTGGCGCCCATTGACGCGACGTTAAGAACCATTACTGACAATCCTTATAACCTGGATATCGTCGAGATGGATTCTGCGCAAATCCCCCGCAGCTTAGCAGACTTAGACTATGCGGTGATTCCCGGCAGCATCGTTTATAGTGCTGGAATTGCTGCAGAGGAAAGCTTATTAAGTGAAGACATTTTGCAAGAGTATGAACTGGTGGCAACGGTCAAAGAAGCCAACCAAGACAGTGATTTGGCACAGGCAGTGGTGGCAGCATATCGTTCTGAAGCCTTTAAAGAACTGCTGGCAGAAGAGAATCAAACGGGCTATTGGTTTATTCCTGAAGAATTGCAATAACCGCTTCACAAGTAGCAATAAGCAGCAACTGTCGTCTTATTTTTTAAGAAGCTTCTATTATAGAAGGAAAAGAACTGACTACTATTGATTGGTGGACCCTTTTTCCGTCTGAATCTTTGTAAAGGAGGTCAAAAATTGAATATTCAACAAATGCGGATCGTGCAAGCGATCGCTGACCATGGAAGTTTTCGTGAAGCAGCCAAACGGCTGTATCTCTCACAGCCAAGTCTTTCCCAAGCCGTGAAAGAGTTGGAAACAGAATTGGAGGTCCAGCTTTTCGAGCGTACGAATCAAGGTGCCCGCTTGACTGCCGAAGGCTCGGAATTTCTAGACCATGCCCAGCCGATCTTGAGTCAAGTGGCGCAGCTGCAAACGCGTTTTTCCAGCAAGCAAGCAGCGAGTCAAACCTTCGCCATCGCAAGCCAGCACTATGATTTCACGGCTGGAATTTTCAGTGAACTGCTACAGGAATTTCCCAAATGCCGCCAGTTTCGCCTATTAGAAACCACGACCTTAAAGGTAATCACGGACGTGCAGCAATATCGAAGTGAATTTGGGGTTCTTTATTTGAATGAGCAAAACCAAGCAGGATTGGAAAGACTGTTACAAGGCGCCCAATTGTCCTTCGAGGCGTTGGGACGGTTTCGCCCCCATGTCTTTTTACGAGCGACTCATCCCTTGACAGAAAAAAAGCAACTTTCCTTAAAGGATCTTGCGCCTTATCCGCAAGTACGTTTTTTGCAAGAAGATGAACGCTATTCGTTCTTTTCCGAGGATTTGATCGACTTTGCTCAAAGCCCCCAAGTGGTGCATGTCAGCGATCGAGGCACAATGGTCCAGCTATTACAGCAGACGAATCTTTATGGAACCGGCTCGGGGATCGTTGCCCAACCAGAACGCCAAGGATTGGCTTTTCTTCCTTTGATCGACGCGTCCGAGGGTGAGATCATCCTCATTAAAAAGAACGATCGCCCATTATCAGTGATCGGCGAGCGTTTCTTAACAAAATTACGACAACACCTTGCCGCGTTTCCTACTGATATATAAGCGAAGGCCTCCTCTTCCTACTCCCCATAGATGATTGGCTGCACCTTCGCATTATATAAAAAATCCTTGAGCCACTTCCCATGCAGGAGGCTCAAGGATTTTCTTTTACGGTTACTGTTGTCGGCAATCACCGCTGATTACAGCTGCTCTGCCTGCATTTGATACATTTGCTGATAGATCCCTTGCCCTTGGACAAGACTCGCATGGGTTCCCCGTTCCACGATCTTCCCTTGGTCTAGGACCAAGATTTGATCGGCTTGTTTGATCGTTGACAAACGGTGAGCGATCATGAAGGTCGTCCGTCCTTTTTGCAAGACGGTCATCGCCTTTTGAATGATGGACTCTGTTTCAGTGTCCACATGGCTCGTCGCTTCATCCAGAATCAAGATTTTTGGATCAAACACCAGCGCACGGGCGAAACTGATCAGCTGGCGTTCTCCACTAGAAAACTCATTGCCTTTTTCAACGACTGGATGATGGATGCCTTTTTCGTAGCGGCTCAAAAGGTAGTCAGCGCCGACTTGTTTCAAGGCATCGATAATCATCGCTTCGGTGATCGTTGGATCGTTCATCCCGATGTTGCTGGCGATCGTTCCAGTAAATAGATAGGGATCTTGCATGACGATCGCCATTGAATCTCTTAAACTATGACGATCATAATCAGCGATCACTTGTCCATCCACAACGATTTTTCCCTGCTGCGGATCATAAAAACGGAACAACAGGTTCAAAATACTCGATTTTCCAGAACCAGTATGACCAACTAAAGCAATGGTCTCTCCTGCGGCAACGTCAAAGTTGATATCGTGCAAGATCGCTTGCTCAGGGTCGTAGCCAAAGGTCACTTGTTGGAAAGAAACATCGCCATTCGTGACAGTCAGCTGCTCACTTTGTTGTTTTTCAACCGGCTGATCAGCAAACTCAAAGACCCGCTGTCCAGCAGCTAATGATTGCTGCACATTGGTGATGGTTTGGACAAGCCCTTCGATGGGATCATACAGGCGGTTGATGTAATCAATAAAGGCATACAGCAAGCCTGCTGAGATCGCCAACCGGCCATCAAGGAAAAAGGCGGCCAAGGTCGTGATCAAAATCAAGATCGTTGAATTTCGCAACAAGTTGCCTAATCCCCAAGCGATACTTGAATCGAGCAAGAGGTATTTACGTCCAGTTTTGAACCATTTCTCTACTGTTTCATTAAATTCTTTCTGCAACTGATTTTCTCGTTGGAAGGCTTGGATGATCGCCATTCCTTGGACAAATTCATTCAACTGCCCACTGATTTGTGAGATGTACTCCCGCATTGCTAAATTGTAACGAGAGGCATATTTGGTATAAAAATGCTGCCAGATTCCTAAAATCGGGATCAAAATCAGCATCGCTGCTCCTAAGGTGCGGTTCAAAAGAAACAATGCAATAAACGCCCCAATGATTTGGATGATGTTGCTTAACAAATTACTGATCACGATCACGTAGAAATTCGACCGCAAGACTTCGGTGTCATTCGTGATTCGTGCAACGACTTTACCTGCTGGGATTTGGTCAAAGTAAGAAACGGGTAATTTGTGCATATGGTCAAAAAGCTGATCCCGCATTTTTTTGACGATACTGTTGGACATTTTTCGCAATTGCAGCAAGCTGATATAACGAAAGAGGGAACCAATCAAATTGACCAGCAAATACCCAGCGAGCAATTGGATCAAAAGCATCGTGTCTAAATTGCTACTGTTAACCGCTGGTGTCATCACTCGATCGATCAGCTGCTTGGCAATCAGTGGGGAAGTCAGTTCGAGCGCTGCAGCTAGCAACAGCAAGATCGCACCCACGGTAAATTGTTTTTTATAATAGCTCAAATACGTGAGCAAACGTTTAATCGTTGAGAACACTCGTATCGTCCTCCTTTAACTGTTGATGATAATACTGCTCTTGGTACCAGCCTGGCGTTTCGATCAACTCCTGATGGGTACCACGCTGTGTGATCCGTCCGTCTTCTAAGACGATGATTTGATCCGCTTCGGTGATGGCGGACAATCGATGGGTCACGATGATGGAGGTCGGTGCCTGCTTCATCGTTTTCAAATTCGTGATGATGGCTTGTTCCGTTTTGGCATCAACTGCCGAAAGGGCATCATCCAGTAAGAGGACTTCACTGTTTCGTAAAAACGCCCGTGCTAAGGACAAGCGTTGTTTTTGTCCACCAGAAAGGGAAACACCTTTCTCACCGACGACCGTTTCGAGCCCTTCTGGCATCCGCTTGATGTCTTCGCTAAAGCAAGCAGCTTCCAGTGCTTCCCACAATACTTCTTCGGAAGCGTCTGGCTGTCCGAATAACAAGTTCTCGCGAATCGTTCGTGAAAACAAGGTATGTTCTTGCGGTACTTCTGCAAAGTGGTTGCGCACTGCTGTTGTTTGATAGGCCGTCAACGGCTGCTCGTTGATCAAGGGAACTTGATCAGAGTATGGATAGCGGTGACCAAATTGTCTTAGCAGCGTCGTTTTTCCGCTGCCGGTCTTCCCAACGATCCCTAAGACTTCTCCACGAGTGATCGTCAAATCCAGTCCTTCTAACACATAACGAGCTGCTTGCGGGTATTGGAAATGGTATGCTTCAAAACGGATCGTATTGATGGCTTGCAGGTCGGCTTCGCCTGGCGTTTCTAATTCATCTCCCGTCTGCAGCACTTCATTGATCCGACGCCAGGATGCGGCACCTTGCTGCATCACATTCACAAGATCTCCTGCTGAGATCATCGGCCAAACGACCATTGTCAAGTACACTTGGAAAGAAACCATCGCACCGATGGTGATCGTTTGGTTGGCAACAAGAAACGCCCCGACACCAAAGCTCATCACAAAACTGATTGCTAAGATGATGGTAATCAGCGGCCCAAAACGGGAATCGATCTCAGAAACGATATTGTTTTTCGCTCGTGTTTCCAGTGTTTTCTTTTGAAACTGTTCCGTGGTGGCTCCTTCTAGTCCATAAGCTCGGACGACCCGAATGCCATCAATGATCTCCAGCACTTCACTGTTCATCTCAGAAACAGAATTCTGCGCTTCCGTAAACGCCTTATCGACTTGCGAGCCCCATTTGAAAATGTAATAGGCTAAAAGCGGCATTGGAATCAAGGCAATCAAGGTCAGTAGCCAAGAAACCGTCCCAGCCATCATCGCTACGATAAAACTTAGATACAAACTAGTATTTAAGAAAACCATCAGTCCATACCCAATGGTCATCCCCATCACTTGGACATCGTCACTGGAACGAGTCATTAAATCACCTGTTCGGAAACGATGGTAAAACGGCGCCCCCATTTTGAGAAAGTGGCTCATCAATTGTTCCCGTAATTGTTTTTGCAGATCGTAGGAACCAATAAATAAATTAAACGTCCAAACAAATTCCGCCAAATATCCTAACAAGATAGCTCCCGCGAAGAGGCTCACATATTGGATCAGTACGGAGTAATCAAAATTATCTTGAATCAACGCATCGATGAACAAGCGCAGAATATAGATCGGTGCGACATACATCGCACTAGCGATCACCATAAAGACGAATACAAAGGTATAGCGCACCTTATGTTCTTTAAAATACGTTGTTAATTGTTTTAATACATACTTCATGTTTTATCCCTCACATTCTAAAAAAGTACACAAAAAAGCTCTGTCCCTTCGGAAAAAGGACAGAGCATAAACGTCGTTATTATAGACATTATCTGTACACTAATGGTTACCGAATGAGGGATTCACTTTATTCAATTTGGTTGTTTTTTTATCAAATACTTTTTGCATCGTAATCCCTCCTTCTCTTTTTATTTTTGCTGACTACACCTAACACTTTACAGATAAGTTTCTGAGAATGCAACAACTTTTATTAATTTTTTTTCAAAAAGATTGACTTTTCTAAAAAGGCATTTCTCAATTTCTCGCTTTTTAACAACTATTTTTTGAAAACGAATTCTCGGTTTATCCTAAGCGTTGCAAGGAATCTGACAAAATAAAAAAACAGATGCCCCTCTCTTCAACAAGCGTTGTTTGGTCAGCACACTTGGTTGAAAAAAAGTTCCTCTGTTTTCTTACTTCCTGTTTATTCTGAGACAGATGCTAGGCGATAGGATACTGTTCGTCCAAAAGGAAACACTTGCACCCCTTGCAAACGATCTGTTTTCAAATACGCTACCGCTCCTTGATATAACGGCAAGACGGCTGTATCTTCAACGATCAATTGTTTCTCGAGTTCTTTCAATAAGTCCCAACGGGCAGCCGGGTCGTTTGCTAAAGTCGTCCGTGCTTCTTGTAACCCTTGGTCGTACTTTTCACTAGCATACCCAGAGGTATTCAAGCCACCTGTCGAATCATAAAATTCTAAGAAGTTGATCGGGTCCGCGTAATCTGGTGTCCAAGTCCCGAAGACGAGATCAAATTCACCTTGGGATTGCAAGTCCAAGCGGTTTTGTAAAGGAATCGACTTGGCATCGATGGTTAATCCAGGCAAATTGGTTTCTAACTGTCCTTGGACAAATTCGATGGTTTTCTTGGCTGCTGCTGTATC
This sequence comes from Enterococcus sp. DIV0213h, assembly GCF_051711285.1. Classification (NCBI taxonomy): domain Bacteria; kingdom Bacillati; phylum Bacillota; class Bacilli; order Lactobacillales; family Enterococcaceae; genus Enterococcus; species Enterococcus sp. DIV0213h. Next base: position 1,109,569 of record NZ_JBIOMH010000001.1, on the reverse strand, counting down.
TGCTGACAACAGTTCCAAAGTGATCTCGTCTTGGCCCAACTCTTCTTTGGCTTGTGCCCAAAGCGCTTGTGCGGCTGTTAGATCATACGGCAGTAAATCGCCATTTTCTTCACGAAAATCTTGGTCTGTTTCAGGATCTTTGGCAAAGTTGCTTGGCACAAAGCCGTTCAATGCAGTGGATCCATCGCCTAAGATATTTTCAGCAAATGCCTCTTTGTCGATGGCTTGTAAAATCGCCTGACGTACCTTGACATTGCCTGTGACTTCTCGTTTTTGGTTGGCACTTAAATACCCCACCAGCGCCTTTGGCACATAGTTGGCTTGAGCTGAGTTTTGGTATTGCTGCGCGTACGTATCCGTTAAGGTGGTGTAGTCCAGTTCTCCTGTTTCAAAAAGGCTGACACCAGTTGCCGTTTCCTTCACTACTTGCACGTCGATCTTGGTCAATTGGACATTATCAGCATCCCAATAATCAGGATTTTTCGTTAACGTCCATGATTCGTTGGTCCCGTTCCACCCTTCGATCAAGAATGGGCCATTGCCGACAAAATTTTCCGCTGACAACCCATAATCGGCGCCTTTTTCTTCAGCAAATGCCTGATTTTTTGGCATAAAAGGTGTCCCGACCAGAATCTGATCCAAATACGAGATCGGACTTGCCAATGTCAGCTCTAACGTCTGCTGGTCCAATGCTTTGGCACCTAACTCACTGACCTCAGCATCTCCTTGACGTACTTGACTGCCATTTTTCAACACATCCATTTGATTGCTGCTGCTAGAACCGTTCTCTGGATTGGCAACATATTGAAAGGCGTAGACAAAATCATCTGCTGTAACAGGATCGCCATTGCTCCATGTTGCATCACGAATGGTGAAGGTATAAACCAGTCCATCTTCTGATACCGTAGGCTCTTCAGCGGCCATCGCAAGCTCAGGATCCCCCTCTTGATCCAGACGGTATAACCCTTCTGCCACTTGTCCGATCATATCGGAACTGTTGACATCCGTGTATTGCCCGCTATCAAGGGTCGATAAGGCGCCCGCGGTTGACACTTGAATCTCTTGCGCAACAGCGCCTTGCTCCTCTTGCTGTCCAGAATCCGTCGTGGGACTCGTGGTACTGCAGGCACTTAAAACCAATACTGTGAAAGCAGTGATACCCATCATTTTCTTTTTCATTTTTCTCCTCCTTGCGTGACCCTCTTTCTTACAACACATCAACGACATACTTGAAAACCGCTTGTTCTTGTAAAAGCGCATCATAGGCAAAGTCAGGATGCCACTGAACCGCCAACAAGCGCTGACCCACGTGTTCAATGCCTTCAATGATGCCATCAGGACTCCAAGCTGTCTTTTGCAATGGACGAGCCAATCGATCCACCGCTTGATGATGAAAGGAATTGACCTTTGTTTTTTGACCGTATACACGAGCCAACATGCTTTTTTCAGCCGTCGCGATGGCATGGGTCGGCACTTCTTTCGGAATCGGCGCCTGCATATGAATGATCTCACTGAAGGTACTGATGTCTTGCTGCAGCGTGCCCCCAAAGGCCACGTTGACCAGCTGCATCCCCCGACAAACCGCAAAAATTGGTTTCTTTTGCAGCAGCGCTTCATCGATCAGCGCCAGTTCAAACTCATCCCGTGCCAAAAAGCCGCTTCCAGTTGCCTGATGGGCCTCCTGCCCATAAAACTTGGGTGAAACATCTTGTCCACCAGCTAACACCAGTTTATCGATCTGTGAAACATAGTCCTTGGCTGCAGCTGGCTCACTGATTGGCAAGAGCAATGGCAGTCCGCCCGCTTGCTGGATCGCTCGCACATACCCTAATGGTGTGTAGGCGATCGGCAAATGATGCAGCACATCGCCAGCATCTTGCACTTCATTCGCAGCGATCCCTATAATTGGTTTGCCCATCGACATCCCTCCCTGATTAACGATTTTTTCAGAAAAAAGCGGCATCTAGCAGTTGAACAAGGCAAGCGCCGCTTTTTCCCTCAAGATATGTTTCAACTATTCTAAACCAATCAGCACTTTTTGTGAAACACTATTTTCACTTTCGCGATCATTTATTACAATCACCATTCTATTCAACCGCCTCTTTGATTCGCAATAAAGAACACCGCTAGTCAGATATAGTTGAATTTTGCCAATGCTTTCTCTACGTAAAAAAACATGCGAGAAGCCGTGGCTTTCCGCATGTTTCGTCATTAAAATAATCGATTGTCTTTTAAAAACTCCAGCATCTGTGTTTTTAGGGGATCTTTTTCATTACGGATCGACTTTGTTTGCGTCGGTTCATCAAGTGTCGATGGTCGCTTTTTAGGAAAAGGCGCCGCTGGTTCTTCTGCTAACTCTAAAATTTGAAAGGTATCCACCACGACTTCTGCCGCACAAAATCTTTGCCCTTCTGCTGTTTCATACGGACAGCCTTGCAAGTGTCCGTTGATTTTGATACTTGCTCCTTTTTGAGTATACCGTAAAAAGGTCTCTGCCTGTTTCCCATGAACGACACAAGCAAACCATTCATGATGCACTTCTTCACTGTTTTGCCATTGAGATACAATGACAAGATCAAAACGAACGCCCTGATCGTCCGCCGCATCAAACGCTTCTTTACTAGGCATCGCTGCGATTTTCCCAGTAAGAACCACTTTATTCATTGCCACGCTGCATCCTCGCTTTTCTCTCATTTCTTGAGTGATCTAAACTTATGCGACCTATTCTACCATATTCCAAAAAACAAGCAATCAAAGGTTAAATGGCTTAAGAAATGCTTTGAAAAAAATGAATCAACTCAAAGAATTCGTCTGCTCCTGTCAAAAAGCTGCGATTTTTTACGGAAAAATCCTCTTTGCTCCACACAGCAAAAAAACAGTTGGTTCAATACCCCTATGAACCAACCGTCTTCTGCAAATCTTTATTTAGCAAAGGAATCTTGACTACCATAGCGATCAAAATGGAGGGTTTCGCTTTCGAGATAATCGATGATCGCTTTGGGGATCAGGACCCCTTCTTGCTGAGCTTTTTCAAAGTGTATTTGGCTGATCTCTCCAGGATAGTAGACTTGTGATTGCCCTTTTACTGGCGGGATTGCATGCAGCTCAGTCACCATCTGATCGACGCTTTGCTTGAAGGTTTCGGTGTCCGTAAAACGAGACGGATCGATCACAAGAAGGAATTGTCCTAAGCGACGTTTTTCCGTCAAGTCCGCATACATGGAGGTGACCTGTTTACCAAAAGCCAAGCCTAGCATCGAGCCGGCTAAAATATCCACCATCATCATTAAGCCATACCCTTTGGCACCAGCGATAGGCAATAATCCTTGGACTGCATAGGGATTGGTGGTAGGCAAGCCTTGCTCGTCTACGGCCCAAGTATCGGGGATCTGCTGTTTCTTCGAGCGAGCGTCCAAAATTTTGCCCCACGCTTGAACCGTCGTCGCCATATCAAAAACCACCGGCGGATGATTGGCTCGTGGTGCTGCAAACGCGATTGGATTGGTGCCAAAATAGTTTTCGGTCCCACCAAAAGGCACCGCCATCGGATCCGATTGACACATGGCGATCGCCACTAAGTCGGCTTCAGCAGCCTGTTTGACGTAATACGCCATCGTCCCGCTATGGCTGGTCTGCTCGATTCCTACTGCAGCGATCCCTGCTTCTTTCGCCAGATGAATGGCGATCGCGATCGCTTCATTGCACACATAATGCCCCATGCCGTTATCTCCGTGAAAAATTCCAGTAGCGGCGCCTGTTTTTTCAAAAGACATGTTTGGTTCTAGCGTGATGCCGCCTTTTACTAAGCGCTCGGCATAGTAGTCCATCCGCACGGCACCATGAGAATGGATCCCGCAAGCATCCGCAAAGGTCAAATGCGCCGCTGTTTCACTGGCCGCGGCTTCTGGCAAACCAGCAGCCAAGAGTTTCTTTTTCATCAATGCTTCTAATTCCAGCAGGGAACGTCTGCTCATTTCTTTCATCTTTTTTCCTCCTTAGAAAAAGAGAAGCACGCTTGGCATCGGCTTCTCTTATTGATTAAACACGCGATGATCGAGTTCATCAGCTGATTTAGCGATCAAAAGCGCTGAATAGACATCTGAGTTCACGTTCAAGATCGTCCGCAGCATGCCAACAAACCATTCGACACCAGCAAATAGCGCAATGCTTTCGATTGGTAAACCGAGCTGGGGAACAATGATTGCCAAGGAAACTAACCCCGCTCCGGGAACAACTGCATTGGCTAAAGAAACGAAAGTCGCAGTTACAGCTACCGTCACCATTTGGATCCCGTCAAAGTTGATTTGATACATTTGGGCGATCGTCATGACTGTAATCGCCATATGCATCGCTGACCCATTGCTGTTCAAAGACATCCCTAACGGCAATACCAAATTGGTGATGCGGCTACTGAGTCCTAATTTATTCTGGGATTCTTCCATAGCGATCGGCAGCGTGATGGCAGAGGAGGTTGTCGCCAATGCCATGACCGACATATTTTTCATATTTTTGATCAATCGTAACGGATTGATCCGACAATACACGGTCAACAAGACTAGCCACAGCCCAAGGAACGTGACGGTGGCTAGACCGTAGACAAGCAAATAGCTGCCTAATGGCAAAATGATCTGCAAGCCCAGGGAGCTGATCGTTGAAGCGATCAAAGCAAAAATACCGATTGGTGCCACGATCATCACGTAACGAATGATGGCAATGACGACCTCATTCAGATCCACGATCAGCCCATAAAGAGCTGACTCAGGTTTCTTTTGCATAAAGCGATTGAGGGCAACACCAAAAAATAACCCAAAAACGATGATTTGAATAATTGACCCTTTACTCAACGCATCGAAAATATTCGTGGGAATAAAGTTGATCACTGTCTCTGATATAGAAATTTCTTGTGCTTGCAGAGGTTCGCCGGCAGCTTGTGAAAAGTCGATCCCTTTGCCTGGAGCAAAGAAGAGCGCCATCAGCACGCCCCATGCAGCAGCGAATAAGGAGGAAATCCCAAAGACAGCGATCGTTTTTCCACCCAAACGAGTGAGTTCTTTCGGGGCAATCCCCCCAACTGCTTGAATGATTTGGCCAACGATCAATAATGGGATCGCCATTTGCATCAGACGCAAGAAAAGATCGCCCAAAATTTTTAGGAACGAAGCGGCTTGCCCAAAGAACAAACCGCAAAGAATCCCTAGTAGAACGGCAATAACGATCTGCGTCACCATCGGTAGTTTTTTTGCTTTCACTTTGATCCCCTCTTTATTTTCGAAGTATGGTTCCTGTATGCTGATCCAGTTCAGCTAACTTTTCGATTGAGGTAATAATCGCGGTTCTGGCTGCATCTTCTTCAACAAAATCAATCGCAGCTTCTATTTTTGGCAACATACTGCCCGCTGCAAAATGGCCTTCCTCGATGTAGCCCTTGGCTTGTGCCACACTGATTTCCCCTAAGGCTTGCTGATTCGGCTGGTTGTAATTGATGTAGATATTGTCGACACCAGTCAAAATGATCAGGCGATCGGCCTGCACGTCTTTTGCTAAGACACTAGCGGTAAAGTCTTTGTCGTTGACGGCTTCCACGCCAGTAAACCCATTGTCGTTGCGAACGACAGGTACGCCACCACCACCGGCGCAAATCGTGATCACACCAGCATCGACCAATGTTTTGATGGCTTCTTTTTCAACGATTTCTTGCGGTTTCGGGGATGGAACCACTTTACGGTAACCACGCCCAGCATCTTCTTGATATACCCCGCCATTGGCTGCCATCGCAGCATTGGCTTCCTCTTCACTATAAAAAGGTCCGACTGGTTTGGAAGGTTTCTCAAAGGATGGATCTGCTGGATCGACACGAACTTGGGTGACTAATGAGATCACCGAAGGATGTGCTTGACGTGTGGCAAACTCATTGATCAAGGCATTTTGCAGCCAATAACCGATACTTCCTTGGGTCATCGCCACGCAGCTGTCTAATTTCAATTGGGGGTTTTTTTCACTTTCCCCTGCTTTTTGCTGCAACAGTAAGTTGCCGACTTGTGGTCCATTGCCGTGACAAACAATGACTTTTTCCCCTTTTTCGACAAAATCGGCAATATAACGTGCTGCTTGCGCAACAACTGCTTTTTGTCCTTCATCACTAGGGTCTTTATCTAAAATAGCATTGCCGCCTAACGCGATCACATTCAAACTCATTTTATGCTCTCCTTCTGATTTTCCTTTGCTAATACGGCAAAAACACCTAATCCGATCAGCAGTAATAGACAAGACAGGTAAAACCCGACCTGCATCGATCCTAAAGAATCGGCTAAAAAGCCAGTAACATAAGGTGCTAAGATCGACCCCGACATCCCGATAAAATTATAGGCACTCAAAGTCGTTCCTAAGGCGCCTTTTGGTGCGTTTTTCGTCACAAAGGTCACGACGATTGGGTCAAGCGCCAGCTTGCCAGTCAATCCATACAAAATCAAAACAGTGATCAATAAGGTACGATCCGTTACAAAGGCAATGGCAAATACGGAAAGGGTCGCCAATGGGACCAATAAATAGACTAATTTTTTCGTTGCGCCTGTTTTATCATTCAATCGAGCAAAAATCAACGCACCTGGAATTGATGCCCATGGGACTAAGGAAGCAATAAAGCCGACACTCGCCCCTTCAAAACCACGCTCGGCAATCAAGAATTGCGGCAGCCAAGTAATGATCACAAAGTTTGCATAAATGCTGGTAAAGCATAGAACAAAGGCTGCCACGAGATTGCGGTTTGAAAAAATCTGCTTCAAGGAAATCTTTTCTTTCGGCCCTTCTTCTTTTATTTCTTGTCCTTCATCTTCTGGACGAATCACTTTTTCTTTCAAAACAAAATAGAACAAGACACCGACGATCAAGGTCGGAATCGCCATTAGGAAGAAGGGTTGGCTCCAATGGCCCCCGTTATCCAAGACCAATTTACTAGAAAGCAAGTACCCGCCAGACGTTCCAAACGCCATCCCACTGTTGATAATGGCATTTCCGACGGTTCGTTTGTTGTCGGGAATCGCTTCGGTAGACAATGCGTATTGCGGACCGTAATAGGCACCTTGACCAATCCCTGCAATGGCACGAATCACTAAAAACAAAACAAAGCTTGTGGCTAGCCCACTGAAGTACGTAGTCACCGCCAATAAAACAAAGCCTAGAGCGATCACTAATTTGCGACCGATTTTGTCGCCGATGATCCCAAAAGGAATTTGCGCAACGGCATAAGTCAAAAAGAAAATACTATTGGCAAGTCCTAGTTGTGTGTTACTTAAATTGAATTCTTCACCGATCACACCCATGATTGGATTGAAGATCGTCCGTGTGGCGTACATTAAAATCCAGCCGACAAAGAAAATAGCAACGACTTTTTTCCAGTAAGAATTGCTTACTTTGACCGCATCTTTCTGGTTACTGATTTCCATGATTTCTCCCCTTTTCTATACTTTCTCCTCAAGTGACAATGACTCCAACGCTAACAACAACCCAAAGCTAAGATCTTTGCCTGACGAATGACCGATGGACATCAGCTGCTGCACATCGTTTTCCAACACCTGCGGGTTTTTACTTTTTACGTCTTGGAATAATTGCAGCATTACCGAATTGACATACCCTTGACTGGCACTTTGAATATAAGCAAGGCTGACATCCGTCGTAGACAGCGGTTTTGCCAATGCTTGTGCTAACGCGTCGGCTTCTGGCTGCTGCAAGGCATAGAGCATCGCTTGATAGGCAACGAGAAGATCATCGCCGCTGGGTGTCAATCCTTTGCCGCGACCAATCAGGTGGTCAATGATTGGTTCCCAATCTGAGACAGACTGCCGCAATGCCGCAAACACTGCTTGGGTTTTCTCATCTTCTGGCAACCCAATCTTGGTTTCTAGTTCTTGTTGAAGCAGTATTTCTTTCAAAAGCTGCAATTCCGCAGAGGTGAAGGATAACTCCTTCACCTGCAGCGAAACCAATTCTTTCTCCTCTAATGAAAGAGAAAATGTTCCTTTTGTGCTGTAAAAGGTCAGACCATGCTCTCGGACTTGCACGCGATTGCCGACTTCGATCAAAGGCAAGACTTGTTCAAACAATGCATCGGGTAAAAAGACCCCGAAGCCAGTCAAATAGTTGCGATAGTTGTTGATATTGACCAGCTGCTGCCCGATCATCACATTGAATGAACGATCAAACACGCTATGCACCCGACCGGTACGACCGAATCGTTGCAGTGGGTCTAGATAATCACTGATTTTAATTTTCTCAGTCAACATCGATCCCCAGATCCTTCGCATAAGCCGTCAAGGCATTTTCAAAACAGCCTAACGGTGCACGCACCGTGCCTGCGCCGACTTGACCGACACCTGCTTCTTTATGGGCGATCCCAGTATTAATGATTGGGGTGATGCCTGTTTCAACGACTTTGCGGATGTCGATCCCCAAACAAGTCCCTTGAAAATCCCATGTTGGGATCGAGAAGGTCGGATTATGACCGAAACAGATTTTTGCCATTTCATTGGAAGTTTCTAGCGCATCTTCAAAACCACCAGCGCCGACAAAGCGTGTTACCCCTGGTGCGGCTACCATCGCCATTGCTCCGACACCGACGGTTTCAGTAATGGCACTGTCCCCAATATCAGGATTGCCATCTGCTTCGGTAAACCCAGTAAAGTACAATCCTTTCGGCGTATTAACTGGTGCAGTATGCCATTGGTCTTCTGTTTGGGCGACACGAACCCCAAAGTTAACACCGTTTCTCGTCATGGTGGTCACGATCGTTCCTTTGGCATCGACACGGGCACCGTCAACGATGGCTTTCCCGGTTGCCATCATGATATTCAAGAAGAACTGATCGGTATCTGCTAAGAACTTGATCACTTCATATTTTTGCTTTTCATCGATCTCTGTTTGGATGATCAACGGCGCGATTTCTTTCAAAAAGTTCAATGATGCTGCAATATTTCGTTGATGGAATTCATCTCCCATTGTAATCGACCGGGCAATCAATACATTCAAGTTGATGCCTTCTTCTGTTAATTGCAATGCCTTGGCAATGGTTGGTCCTAAGACGTCTTTGATCCAATCCAAACGATCGATGACTTCTTGTGAATAGGCACCAAATCGTAAGACTTTACCGATCCCTTCATTCAAAATACAGTAGGCTTTGTTGCCGACAAGGCGGTTCTCAACCACAAAGACAGGCATATTCCCAGAAGTGATTCCCCCCATTGGTCCAACTGCCTGGACATGGTGACATGGCATAAAGCGGACTTCCCCACTTTCGAGTAAACGGCGGGCTTCGTCTTCATCCTTCGCCCAGCGTTCAAACAAGGCAGCGCCGATACAAGACCCTTGCATCGGTCCCGTCATTTCCGACCATTGGATCGGCGGTCCTGCATGCAGCAAGGTTTTCTGGCTTTCGTTTAATTCAGCGATCACTGATTTAGCTGGAACGACATCGATCAAGAATGGTTGGGCATTTTTGATTTTATCCGTCACTGCTTGGTTTTCAGCTGTGATTTTTTCGTCAAATTCTTCTAACGCGTCTAAAATACGGATCATTTTCTTGTTGCCGTTGGCACGAGGACGCCAGTTAAATTGTTCTGTTTTCCCGCCATATTGCAGGATCGATTCATTGAAGCTTTGCAAGCCAACATTGATGATCCGTGGTTTGGTGGTCAACAGCTCCATCACTTTCTCGCTAACTGTCGGCACCTCAACTTTGCTACCAGTATAGTCATTGACCGCTTTGTCTGCTTCAGAAAGAGTCGCCCCTTTTAAGGCGAGGGCTAATTGCACTGCTTGAGCATTGCTTGGTGCCACATAGACGCCAGCTGCTTTCAAACGGTTGACTGCTTCTTGATAGTTTTGCGGATCTTTTTCAGTTCCGCAGACGGTAGCAACAAAGTACAACGCGCGATCGGCTGCTTGGGCTGTTTGCTGTGCAGCTTCGATGGCTGGTAACAAAGCTCCTACCATATCTGCATGTGCGCCGTAACCTAACACCACATCAAATAAAATGACCCCGGTTTGCTCATCTTGCGCATAGTCTTCGATTTTTTTAATGCGCACTTCAGGATCGATCATTGGGTGCGGTTTGCCTTGGGTATAGATATCATCACCAAGGTCGATCACATCATAGCCGTGGGAATGCAAGATATAGCCTTCTTGTTTTACAAGGCCTTCTAGATTCAAGGCTTCGGAGATCAGCATTCCTGCTTCGGCAGCTAATGTACCGCCAGAATAAAGACCTTTGACCACTTTGTCTTCAGCGAGTTTGGGCACATCTGGGGTTGCCACGCGTTCAAAATAGTTCGCTTTGACGGGTTCTTCATTGGCAAGATCAACAGCGATGCGCGCTGTTTCTTCCAGAGTATGTGCCAAATAGACTTTTCCTTCATGGGCTTCTGGTTTTTCTCCTAAGAAAATCGCTACCACTGGTTTGCTGATACTTTGCAGCAATTGAACGACTTCATCCCGCACTTCTTTTGCAGGTGGTTTCGAGATCACGCAAATCACATCTGTCGGTTCATGATTTTCTAAAGCAACGATGGCATCTTTGACAGTGATCGCCCCAACTTTGTCGCTTAAGTCACGTCCGCCGGTCCCAATGGCATGAACGACACCACCGCCTAATCGGTCAATGATCGTCGTCACTTCTTGAATCCCCGTACCAGAGGCACCAACGACGCCGATGTTTCCTGGTGCCACGACATTCGTGAAGGCAATCGGAATGCTGGAAATAATACCGGTCCCACAGTCTGGCCCCATCATCAATAAGCCTTTTTCATGAGCCAGCTTTTTCAAACGCACTTCATCTTCGATAGCGACATTGTCCGTAAACGAGAAAACATGCAAGTCATTTTTCAAGGCTTTTTCCATCTCGGCTGCGCCATATTCCCCAGGAATACTAAATAATGCAACATTGGCATCCGGCATTGCGCTCAAGGCTTCTTGCCATGAATCCGCCGCTGGCGTTTCTTTGCCTTGATCTTTTGCTGAAAGATCAGCTAAAAATGAATCGATCGCTGGCATTACTTGATCCATGATCTGTTCGTTTTGGCTATCGACTACGATCATCATATCGTTAGGTGAAGCACCTTCTGCCTCTTCAGAAAGCAAGCCAGTGTTATTTAATATGTCTTTGTTTGCATCCGTCCCCATCATGATTTGACTCATTTCGACATCGCCTAGATCATTGATCGTATTCGTCAGCAGCATTAAGTTAATGGAATCTTGGTAGTTATTCTTTAAGATTACTGTGTGCAGCATTTGTTCTCCTCCTTTTCTTATACTCTCATTCTAACGAGCCTTGTTTGCGTTTTCATTGGATAAAGTTCTAAAAAAATGCTATACTTTTTATCCAAAAGAGAAAAAAAGGAGCATTTTATGAAATTAAAAGAATTGGTTGAACTGCCGCTTTTTGAAAAAAGTAAAGTCCTGACTGGCTCCATTGGTTTAACAAATTCCGTTGGTTCCGTCATGGTGCTGGAAGCGATGGACATTGAGAAGTGGAGCAAAGCCCATCAATTGATTTTGACTTCTTTTTATGCCTTCAAAGACCAATCCCCTGAGGAACTGCGTGTTTTTTTTGAAAAAATGCAGCAAATCGGTGTCAGCGGTTTAGTGATCAAAGTGGATCGCTTGATCCCTATGATCCCAGATTGGGTGATCGAGCTTAGCTTTGCTTATCAGATCCCTTTGATCAAAGTGCAGCAAGAAGTCAGCTATGAAGCCATCATGCTAGCGGTTTACGAACCATTGCTGAATCACCAAACCCAGCTGCTGCGTACCTATTACGAGGTTCGCCAGCGCTTCATGAAAGTTGAGCGCAACCACTCTTCTTTCGATCAGATCATGCAGGAGTTCTATCAATTGATCGAAAAGCCTTGTTCGTTGCGCATTCCTCATTTAGATGTGCATGTGTCCGTCGGTCAATCCTTTAAGAATTTCGTGGTGACCAAACAAGAACCCATGAAAACCATCGAGTTTACCAAGAACCACTACGAATATTTGGAATTATTTTCTCATGAGAACAATCAATATGTGACCGCCATAAAAGTAGAGATCATCAATCCTTACAATGATCTGTGTACCTTGATCGTTTATCAGAAAGATTCGCAGATTCCTGAGGCAAAAGTCATGATCATTGAAAATGTGATCGACGTCATTTATGAACGCCTCCAAATGGAGTATTTGTTGAAGAAAGAACGCTACAATCGCATGAACAATCTGGCCGATGCGATCTTACAAAACACTCCTAGTAATTTGGCTGAGCTGGATCTTTTGTTAGAAGAAGCGCAACTGGATCGCTACGATTTCTACCAAGGCATCGCCTTTGCTTCCAACAGCTTTAAAGATAAGGAGCGTAAGTCCGTCGTTTTGCACAAGCTGCGGGCGTTGAAAACACCTCATGTCTTTTTTGAACACCACAATTATTTGGTGATCCTCTATAATTTCCAATCGATCGCCCATCAGGTGACGAAACAGATGCTGCAGACACATTTTGATAATGCCCTATTAGCCGATGAACATGGCTGCTTGGTGGTCAGCGAAGTCTTGCGCAAGGAACAGATCAAAGAGATCCTGCCAGAGTGTTTGGATGCGATCCGCTTCAATCGGCAGTTTTATTTGGCGCCGATCATTGCCTATAGCGACTTAGGTATCTTTAGTTCCTTTATCAAGGAGAACCAACTGGAAAAGCTGCAGCAAAGCATTCCCCCGAAGCTGTATCAACTTTCGGAAGAAAATGAAGAGCTGTTCAAAACGCTGTATACCTTTTTTATCACGAATCGCAATTACAAAAATACGGCTGAAACCTTGTTTCTTCATGCCAAAACGATTCGCTACCGACTAAGCAAAATCGAACAGCTACTAGAGATCGATCTGACAAGTCCGATCCAATTAGTCAATTACGAGATCGGCACCTATTTATTAGAGCTTCAGAAAAGGAGTCAAGCAAAATGAAAAAAGAATGGCAATTGACTACCGGTGCTTCGGTGTCCCTTTATCCTGCTTCGGAGAAATACGTGATTTACTTTCACGGCGGCGGTTTTGTTTATGGAACCCGTCAAGACATTCCCGCATCACTGATCGCACTATTTCAAGAGCAGCAATACAGCGTCCTCACAGTCGATTATTTACTGGCGCCCAATTCCTCGTTAGCGGAGATTTTGGCGCTGAACTGGCAAAATTTTCAAGAATTACAAGCAACTGTGCTTAAAGATAACCCGTTTTGTTTCTGCGGACGCTCAGCTGGCGGTTATTTGATGCTGGCGCTGACCCAGCAATTACTGAAGGAACAACAGAGATTGCCTGAAAAACTGGTCAATTTTTATGGGTATACCGATCTTTCTATTATTGAAAACAAACGAGTCTTGCAGCAGCCGCTCTTAAGCAAAGAGCAAGTCCCTTCTTTGGATCAAACCGAGATCGTTTGGGATGATCCGCAGTTTCAGCGCTATTTGCCTTATGTTTATTGGGTTCAACAGCAAGAACTCACCACGATCTATGGTCTAACAGCTGAAGCTCTTTCTGACTATGCCATTGATCCTGAGCTGCTTGCTCAATTTCCTCCAATTTTCAGCAGTGCCAGCAGTACCGATGAGGAAGTTCCTTTTCGTTACAGCAAAGGCTTGAAGAAAGTGCCTAAAAGCAAATTTGTCCCTGTCTATGATTTGCCCCACGACTTTTTGAAAAACGTCGAGGAGCCGCAAGTCCAAATGGTGTTTCAGCAGCTCGCCCGTTGGCTCAAACAATAATTTGATACAAGTAAAGTGAAAATAATGTTTTTTTATTTCGACGAGTGCACAGAAAAATTCTGATTGCCTTCGCTTCCTCCTTATCTCAAAAAACGTGCGGTTTAATGAAACTCTTTTAATAAAAAAGGCTTGATACAGGCTCAATTCAAGAGAGAATGCTATACTAAAGGGGAGTATGTTATAGGAAAGAAGGATGAGGTTTTATGCATTTTGTCGGGATTTTGTGTTTGATCCTAATCACGACGACCCTCTTCTCGCATCTGGCGAGACGGATGGGCGTTCCTGCTGTTATCGGGCAGTTGTTAGCAGGGGTTTTATTAGGAGGCGCAGGACTCAATTGGGTCCGTCCAGATATTCTGGTTCATGATTTTTCAGAGATTGGTGTTATTTTGCTGATGTTTTTAGCGGGACTGGAAAGTGATATTTCTTTATTGAAACGCTATTTTCGTCCTGGGATGCTCGTTGCCCTTTTGGGGATCGTGTTCCCAATGCTCTTCGGGTATGCCACGGGGGTCGGTTTTCAAAGCAGTCCCACAGAAGCGTTCTTTTTCGGGATCGTATTAGCTGCCACCTCAGTCAGTATTTCTGTCGAAGTATTGAAAGAGTTGAATGTGGTGAATACGAAAGAAGGGTCGACGATTCTTGGTGCTTCCGTCGTGGATGATATTTTGGTCGTGTTGGTTTTGAGTCTTAGCCTTTCCTTTTTAGGCGGCGAAAGCAGCCAAGCAACACCACTGCCGGTCACCTTATTGGTAGAATTGATTTATTTTGTGTTGATTTTTCTATTAGTGAAATGGATCGCTCCGTTCTTATTGGCACTTGCAGAAAAGCTATTTGCAAATTCCGCGGTGATCATCATGTCACTGATCATCTGCTTAGGAATGGCGTATCTTGCTGACCTCGTTGGGTTAAGCTCTGTCATTGGTGCCTTCTTCGCAGGGATCGCTGTCAGTCAAACGAAGGTTCGTGAGGAAGTGGAACACAGTGTCGAAGCATTAGGTTACGCCGTCTTCATTCCGGTGTTCTTTGTCAGCGTTGGCTTAGAAGTTGATTTTTCCCGCTTAAATGAGCAATTATTCTTTATTCTTGCCTTTACCGTGGTCGCGATCTTGACCAAACTGGTCGGCGGCTATGTCGGGGCGAAAATCGCGAAATTCTCGAACAACAGTGCTTGGATGGTGGGAGCTGGAATGATTTCCCGAGGTGAAATGGCATTGATCATTTTGCAGATTGGTCAACAAAACCAATTGATTTCGTCCGCATTGTATTCCCCTTTGGTGATCGTTGTCTTGTTGAGTACCTTGATCTCTCCCCTGATCTTAAAATACTTTACGAAAAAGATTTATTAAGCGATGTAGCAACAGCTAGGCGATACCGATGATTGCGAAAAAAACAGCACGGGTTTTGTAGTGACCGCTCAACGGCCGATTGTTGATCGAACGTTGGGCGGTCGCTTCCTTTCCCGCGCTGTTTTTCTTGATACAGGTATAAAAGCGACAATGCTGCTAGTTACTGGAAACCAATGTTAATTTTCCATGATCGATTTGATACACATCATCCGCGACGGCATCGATAAACGCTTGATCGTGAGATGTGAACAAAACCATGCCTCGATAGCTGCGAATCAATTGTTCCAAGACGGTGATTGTCGGCAGATCAATAAAGTTCGTCGGTTCATCAAGTATCAAGACATTGGCAGGTTGAGTAAAGATGCGTGCGAGCTCGACCCGTGTCGCTTCTCCGCCGCTTAGCACATTGACTGGCTTCATCACGTCAATCTGGCTAAATCCCAGATTGTGTAAAATACTGCGGACCAGTGGTTCCTGATAGTCTGTTTGAGCCATCAATTCCGTCAAAAGCGGTGTGGTGCTGTTTTTTCGATAGCCCATTTGCTCGTAGACCGCAAAGACGATTTTCGGTGATACATAGATTCCCTCTCCGCCTGCGATGATTTCTTTTAGTAAAGTCGACTTTCCCGAACCGTTCGGACCCACGATAGCGATTTTCTTCCCGGCAGCAAACTGGAAACTGCTGCTGTCTAGCAAACGTTTCGCCCCTCTTTGAATGGTTACTTGCTCCCCACGAATCGGTCGTTTATTATGCAGCTCCACTGCAGGGACTACTGGAAAACGAATCACCTGCTGCCGGGCGACGCCCTTCACTTCTTCCAACTGATCCAAGCGGCTTTCCATGGCTTTGACTGTTTTTTGCAATGACTTTTGCACCGTGTCTTTTTGTTTTGATGACGACAAACGGTCTGGTCGGATGTTCTGCTGTCGCTTTTTTTCAGAAATACGACTGCTCTTGATCGCTTGTTCTTTTTTCTTTTGGATTGCTTGGGTCAACTGCTGTTTTTGTTGCTGATACTGCGCAGCCTCCCAGGCAACACGCTGTGCCGCTTGCTCTTTTTGCTGTCGGTAACTGTCATAATTGCCAGCATACTCGGTGACTTTTCCTTGATCGACTTCCCAGATTTTCGTTGCCAGCTGATTCAATAGATACCGATCATGACTGACCACGATCAGGGTACCATAATAATACTGCAATTCCTCAATCAAGACTTGAATTCCTTGCTGGTCCAAATGGGTCGTTGGCTCATCGAGCAAAAGTCCTAACTGATAGGAAGATAACGTTTGTGCCAACCGATATTTGGTCTCCTCCCCGCCGCTTAGTGTCGCCAATTCATTTGTTGGGATCGAAAAACGACCGAACAGCGCCCAGTCAAGGGCATCCGTCTTTTCAGTCACCTCAGCGATTTGCGGGAAATAGTGAAACGAATTTTCTTTTTGGATCGTTCCTGAATCAGGATCGACGACTCCCGCAATCAATTTCAGCAAGGTAGACTTGCCTTGCCCGTTTGCTCCCACGATCCCGATACGATCCGTTTGATAGGCGCTCAGTTCTTCAATGTTCAGTACTTCTTTGGACCCATAATTTTTGATTAGATTGTTTATTTTTACACTTAATTGTTCCATCAGTCTGTCCTTCCCGTCTAGGAAAACGCAAGCACAAAAAAAGGGCATAGCCTACCGCTATACCCTGATTTTAATAAGAAATTGGAAAAAAGAGGACACTCATCCCTTGAAATCACGATTGCCTAGACTTTTGAAATAGATTTAAATTAGCTATTCAAAAGGTCAATCCACAATTTCATCGATGCTGTCATGTTTTTTCCTCCTCTTTTTGTCGTAGTTGTCTGTTGAATGACGAGCGGAAAATCAGCCGCTACTGGTTACCGTTTACGGTATTTCAGGAAGCTTCTTTCGTCTATCAACGAATCAATCGTAGCACGTTTTCAAAAAAGAGTAAAGTTTCATCACAAGAATGATTGGTCTTATACGCCATCGGTGATTTTTTCTGCTAATTTGACCGAGGCTTTTTCACCATTGAAGACTGCATGATCCAGTTCTCCTTCATCATGAGCAACGACCAACGCCACTGTGACGTCAGGGTCAACATTCAAGAGGGTCCGAAACATTCCAGAAAACCAATCGATCCCTGCCAGTAAGGCGATGCTTTCATTAGGCAGTCCTAACATAGGTAAAACCGTAGCCAGTGTGACTAATCCGCCGCCTGGAACGACGATCGTTCCCAAGCATGCCAACGAGGACAACAAGACCACTTGCAAAAGATCCCCCCAGCTCAATTGGATCTGGTACGCCTGAGCAACGGTTACGATTGCCAGGGCTAAAAATAAGGAGAGCCCATTGCTATTTAAGGTCATGCCCAGAGGCATCACGAGCTTATTGATTCGATCACTGATCCCAAACCGTTCTTTGCCATCTTCCATTTGAAACGGCAATGAAACAGCAGAGGAGGTGGTCGTAAAGGAAACCACCGAGAGGCGCCACATGTTCTTTATCAAACGAAACAAGGAAACTTTGCAATAGAGCGACGTCAAGAGAAACCAAAGAAACAAAAAGAGCAAAGATGCTGCTGCTAACGTCAATAAAAAACTGGCTAACATTCCCAACACACGAATACCGGTATCTTCTACTAAGGAAGCAACAAGGCCGAAAATCCCGATCGGCGCCAACTTCATGATCATGCTGACCATTTTTATCAAAATATTATTAAAACTGCTGATCATATCTAGAAACAGCTGATTCTTTTTTTCATGCTTGATCAAGCTCAAGGCAAGGCCAAAGAAGAGCGAAAAAATAATCACTTGGATCATATTCTGCTCCACCATGGCTTGAATAATGTTCAGTGGAACAAAGTTTAAGATGACTTCTTCCATGCTGCTGGTACTTAATGCGGTTTCTGTACTTTGCAGCAGGGACTGATCAAGGCCGGCGCCAGGCTTGAGGATCAAGGCGAATAAGAGACCGAAAATAGCGGCGACGAGGGTCGATCCAGTAAACCACAGGAAGACTTTCCCGCCGATCCCACCTAATTCTTTTGGATCAAGTCCCCCCACCGCTTCAATCACCGAGCCCATGACCAGCACGACCACAGACATTTGAATCAGTCGCAAGAAGAAGTCCCCGACTAGCTGCATTTGATCACCTAACCCGGGAAAGGAAACGCCCCAAAAAATCCCCAATACCGTTGCAATCATGATTTGGTTGGTCAAACTGATTTTTAAGGATCGTTTTTTCATCTGTTGTGCCTCACTTTTCTACTTGGCTGTTTTCTTAGAGTTTACAGTCAAGAATAAGAATGTACCACCGATCAACAAAATAATTGCGATATAAAAGCCCATTACTTTTGACCCTGTTGCATCCGAGATCGATCCGGTCAATGTTGGTGCGATAACGGAAGACATCATGCCGAAAAAGTTGAAGACCCCTAATGTCGTACCGACCCCAACTTTGGGTGCATTTTCCCCTAGCCAAGAAATGATGATTGGTTCAACCGCTAATTTCCCAAGGAACCCGTACAAGATCAACGCGATCATTAAGAAGGTCGAATTTGTCGCTTGCACCGTTACTAATAACATCAACGCCGCCAACACTTCTAAAATAACGATAAAAGTTACTTTTTTGTGCATATATTTGTCTGCCAAGCGGCTAAAGAACAATGCCCCAGGAATGGAAGCAAATGCTACCAATGAAGAAGAGAAACCGATCGCGACTCCTTGGAAGCCTCGCTCTGTTCCTAAGAAGTTTGGTAGCCAAGTAACCGTCATATAGTAGGCATAACACGTCGCAAAATATAACACATAAGTAAAGAGCATCCGCAGTGAGAACAAGGTCGAAAGGGAAACTTTTTCTTTCGGCTGATCCGTTGTTTCTTCTTCAGCTGCTGCTTGGCTCTCCAAGAAAGCCACGTCTTCTTTGTTGCTGCGGATCACCAATGCAAAAGCGATCGTCATACAAACGATCAAGAAAGCGGATAAATACATCATTGTTTGCCAAGGCATGTTCATCTGAATAACGATAAAGCTTGATAAGATCATCCCAAACCCTGAACCAACGGCAGAACCACTATTGACGATCGCTGTTGAGAAGCTCTTCTTTTCTTTCGGAATGTTCTGTGAGGTCAAAGAATACGCTGAGCCGTAAAATGACCCACAGCCGATCCCTGCTAAAAAGCTACCGGTATAGATCATGGAGATTGAAGAGGCTTGTGAAATCAGTAAAGCTGCCAGTGCAAATACCACGAATCCTGGAAGCAGAACTGTTTTCTTCCCAATCTTATCCACCAAAAAGCCGGCAGGAATCTGCATGATTACATAGCCGAAAAAGTAAAAGCTGGCAATCGATCCTAATGCTGTATCAGAAATATTGCCGCCAAGTGACTCATTGATTTGCGGATAGACTGGCGATAATGCAGCGCGATAAATCCAGATAGTGACCCAGCCTGAACACATTAAGATAATAATTTGTTTCCAGTAGGCAAGCCCACCACGTTCTTTATTGATTTCCATTTTTTTCCCTCCATCAGTTACACAAGTAAAGTTTGTGAAGCACGCCAACGAAAGCGCTTTAAGATAGTCTTAGTGTACGTTTTTTTGCCGACGATTGCATTTGTCATTTTTCACAAAGCGCTTTCAGTCGTTGTGCATTTGTGCTAAAAATTTAAGTCGTTTTTTGGTAGTAATTTAACGCAGCGATGAGCGCTTTGCCAGCAGAAATTGGTGCTTGCTGGTACAATAGTGCCCCTTCTAACGCGGCTAGGACATGTAAAATATTTTCTTTGCGGCTGCTGTAGCCCATATTTCCAATCCGCCAGATTTTTCCTTTTAGATCACCAAATGAACTAGCAATCTCTACACCAAAGGAGTGAAGCATCTCTTCTCGGACAGCTTCGCCATCAACACCTTCTGGAATAAAGATAGGGGTAACTGTCGGCATTTTGGTTGCTTTTTCGCCATAAATCGACAGCCCCATTGCCTCCAGTCCAGCGACCAACGCGCCTTCATTCGTCAAATGACGTTGATAGGCTGCATCAAGGCCTTCGTTTAGCAGCATCCGTAATCCTTCATGAAGCGCATAGATCATACTCGTCGCTTCTGTGTGATGGTTGATTCGCTCTGTGTTCCAGTAGCGTTGCAGTTGACTCAAATCCAGGTAATTGCTCATAATGTGCCGCTTGTTTCGATCCGTTTTACTCAAGCCTAATTCTTTTTGGTAACGAGCATTAAGGACGGCTTCGACTCGCTCGTTGTAGGTCACTAATGAAAGACCAGACGGCACACTTAAACACTTCTGTGTACCGGCAATCGCTAAATCGACACACCAATCATCGACTGACAGGGCCACGCCACCATAAGTCGCCACCATGTCAACGACAAAGAAAATATCTTTTGCGCGACAATACTGCCCGATTTCTGCTAACGGCTGCATTTGCCCATTGGCGGTTTCCCCGTGGACCATCGCCACGATCTTGGGTTGAAATGCGTCGATTTCTTTGATGACCTCTGCGGGTGCAAAAGGAGCTGTCCACTCTTTTTCTACATATTTGACTTGTGCTTGGGCACGTTCACAGATTTCTCCCAGTAAGAAAGCAAAGCGCCCATAGGCTGGGATCAAGACTTTGTCCCCTGGTTCGATCAAAGCGATCAGCGCCGCTTCTAAACCAGCTCGGGAAGTCCCGTCAATGGCAAATGCCTCTTTGTTTTTGGTTCCAAACGGTTGTTTGATCATTTCTTTGACCTCATCCATGATCGCCAAAAAATTCGGATCAAACTGCCCCAAAATGCGATTGGTCATTGCTTGTAGAACAGCTGGATGGGCTTCTACAGGCCCAGGTGTCATGATCGTACGTTGTGCGATCGTTAACTCTTTATACATCTTTTTCCCTCATTTCTCTTTTTGATTTCACTGTCCAACGCCTTGTCAACGTTTCCAAGTTTGTTGTACAATAAAGCTAAAAAAGGACATGTTTTTGTTTATTTTGTTCAATTCCAAAAGGAGTTTCTCTATGAAGTTAGTTGCTGAATTGCTTGCTATACCACGCTTTTCCAATTTGCGTTTATTGACAGATCCCCTGACTGCGGAAATTCCCGTCGACAGTATCGAAATCACCGAGACCCCCGATATCGCCCACTATATTCCTGAGCATACCTTTATCTTAAGCACGGCGATGGTTTATAAAGATAATCAAGGAGCGCTTCTAGAGCTGATCGATTCTCTCGTAGCCAAAAATGCCGCTGGATTAGGCATCAAGATCGGTCGTTTTTTGGATGTCATCGATCCTGAAGTCATCGCCTACGCCGATAGCTTGGGTTTCCCCATCGTAGAAGTACCTGCCACGATGCCGCTGGGTCGTTTGATGCACCAGCTTTTGAATTTATTGTGGAACACCAAAACCGAGCAGCTGAGCTATGCCTTAGACATTCAAAAACGGTTCTCTGCTTCCTTGATGAAGGATGTCAGCATCGCTCGCTTTATCGCTGATTTTGGCCAAATGGTCAATACACCGATCATTTTGTTGAATCCTTTTAAACAAGTGATTGCCCACTCCAAGCATTTCACCCGCATGTCAAAACCCGCGGAGTATTACATCCATCAATTAGGACAAACGAAAGGGGTTTTTACTGGTGAAAAAAGCGGGGCGATCCCTATCAAAGATCTTCATGAAAAAACGTCACAAATTTCTTATTATGCCATTGAAACCTCCACTTATTTCCCCCATTATTTAGTCATTTTGAATCCTGAGGCGATTCCTTATCCTGTCTCGGATTTTGCGCTGGAACAAGCAGCCTTGGTCTTGTCGTTTATGCTTTACAAGAACCAAAAAGTGCAAGAATCTTTTGAAGATTTAAAAAGTGACTTTTTAACACGAATGATCGAATACCAGCAATCGACCAAGCAAGAACAAAAGGATTGGTTAGATCTCGGAAAAACTTACGGGTTGGTCAAAGCCCGCCATTATCGTGTCATCTATGGTGCCTGCGAACCAACCAAAGAAACCAAAGGCAAAGACAAATACCTAAAAGAAGAAAGTGACTTGGTTTATCAGTGGTTTAGTGAACAACTACCTTATCGCATCAAAGATGTTTGTCTCTTTCGCTTAAAGGGCAGCAATCACTTTGCGATTTTCGTGCAGCACAAGTGTGATGCCTTAGAAGACCATTTGATCGAGACCGCCAATGCTTTGACCAATCGGTTGCCATTTCGAATGGCCTTTGGGGTAGGGAGTGTCTGTGAAAGTATCAATGATTTAGCCAGCTCCTACATCGAAGCAAAGACTGCGTATGAAGAACGAAGAGGCCAACATGATTCGTCCATCGTCTCTTTCTACCATCAACGGGGAATGCGGAGTCTATTTGAAAAAATGAGTCCTGAAGATATCCATTATTTCTGCCGTACGATTCTTAAAGAATTGGCGTTTCCGCAAGAAGATGCCACCATCGAATTACGCAAAACCTTACGGGCTTACTTGGACTATCAATGTGAGATCACCCGCACCGCCAAAGCCTTGTTCGTTCATCGCAACACGATCAAATACCGCATTGAACAGTGTCAAAAGCTACTAGGAAAAAACGTGCATGATCCTAGCATCAGCCTGGATCTGCGTTTAGCCCTTGAGCTGTCGGAAGAAGGCGACTAATAGGCGAATCAAGCAGTTGGATCGCTGGTGTTACCCAGCGATCCTTGTGCCTGCTTCACCTAACAATGCTAAGTCCGCTTCTTCCAATGAGCAGATGATTGCTGTCTTTCCTTGTTTGGCAAACGCAATCGCCGCTTCCATTTTCGGTCCCATACTACCTTCTGCAAAATGCCCCGCATCAAAATATGCTTGCGCTTCACTTACGGATAAGCCCGTTAATTTTTCTTGTTTCGGTGTTCCATAATTGATATAAACGTTGTTGACGTCGGTCAGCATCATAAATACATCGGCATCCACTTGTTCTGCCAGTTTTTTCCCAGTTCGATCTTTATCGATGACTGCTTCGATCCCTTTCAAGCCTTCCGCTTGTTTTACGACTGGAATCCCTCCGCCGCCACCAGCGATCACGATGGTATTTTGATTCAATAAATGAACCATTGATTCCACGCCGTGGATCGTCACAGGTTGTGGAGATGGCACGACGCGACGGTACCCACGTCCAGCATCTTCTTCCATCACCCAATGTTTTTCCTCAGCCATCTTTTTTGCTTCTTCTTCTGAGTAGAACAAGCCGATCGGCTTCGTTGGCTTTTCAAACGCGGGATCATCCGCTGCCACTTCCACTTGGGTCAGTAAGGTCACGACATTGCTGGTCAGTTCTTCTTGCTCGATTTTATTTTTGATGCTTTGCTCCATTAAATAACCGATAAAGCCCTGTGACTCTGCATTACAGACATCCAGTGGAAAAGGCGGCACGACTTCTTTGGCTTCTTCATTTTGTCGTAAAATATTGCCGACTTGCGGACCATTGCCGTGCGTCACGACGATTTGATGGTCAAGCTTCTCGATTTTAGCGATCTGTTCTGCACTTAACTGGATATTTGCAAGCTGTGTTTCTACGGTCGCTGGTTGATTCGGTTTTAAAATTGCATTGCCCCCTAGAGCGATGACCACTCGTTTTGCCATATGAATTCCTCATTTCTATTGTTTTGAAATTGATCGATACTGCGAGCAAACCCTGCCAAAAAGTCGGCCCCCGAGGTATGACCGATCGCTAGTATCTCTTTGATTACTTGGGAAAAAGCCACTGAATCGGTACACTTGGTCAAGGATAATGCCGATTGATTGAATGCGCCTGTCAGTGCATGCAGAAGATAGTGTTTACTGACGTCAGTCGTTAAATCATTGACTGTCAACAGCCTTCTTTGTAGATAAGCCACCAAGCGGGTATCTTCTTGCCCCATCACTCGGCGAGCCAGTAAATGACCAACTAGCATATCATCGCCTGTGGGGGTCAATCCGACACCCCGTCCGACTAAATAAACGACTGCTTGCCGTTGTTCCTTAAATGAAGGCGTGCATAGCTGATCGATTGCGTCATAAAACGGATGATTGCTGCGGATGGTTGCTGAAACAGCTTCTTGAATCCCCGTCTTTTCCGTGACGTTTTGAAGGATTGACCAAAACAGTTCTCGATCAAATGGGACTGTGCCAGCCGGAACGGTCGTTGTAAATTTGGCTGCCTTTTGAAAAGACAGACGATGATGCGGAAAATGGATCACCCGTTGCTGAACCAAAAGAGTGGTACCAGCAACTAAGCCTGTCGCCAACGCTGCATAATCGTCGGCAGCTAAAATCATCCCTTTGGGCACGCGAGCCGTTTGTTTGGAGACACAGATCAGCTGATCCTGACGAGGATCTTGCAGATTGAAACTATGCTGAAACACACTGTGAACGAGCCAGTTGCCATTGATAAATGCGGGTTCAAATAAAGCTTGGTCGATCCATTTTGCCTGTATCATCGCTCGATTGCTCCTTTTTCACGTTTTCAGTCCCTGATTTATTCTTCAAATCCTAATTTTTTTGCATAAGCCAAGACAGCTTTTTCAAAGCAATCCATTGGTGGTGTCACTGTCCCGGCCCCAATTTGTCCCCGTCCAGCTTGTTTGTTGGCGATCCCTGTATTGATCACCGGTAAGATCCCTGTTTCTACGACTTTACGAGCATCGATCCCTAAACAGATCCCTTTGAAGTCCCATGTAGGAACGGGAAAATTCGGATTGGTATCAATGGAGATCTCTAACATCTCATTGCTGGTTTTCAACGCATCGTGAAATCCACCAGAACCAACGAAGCGTGTCACAGCTGGGGCAGCAATCATTGCCATTCCCCCAACACCAAAGGTTTCCGTAATGGCACTGTCGCCCATATCTGGAGAGGCATCTTCTTCACTGAATCCTGAGAAATACAGCCCTTTTGGTGTATTGACAGGTCCAGTAAACCACTCATCTCCCATGCCAGAAATACGGATACCGAATTCATGCCCGTTGCGACACATTGCGGTCACAACCGTGCCTTCTTCAATCGTCCGGGCGCCATCAAGCACCGCTTTTGAAGAAGCCATCATGATATTCAAGAAGAACTGATCCGTGTCTGCTAGAAACTGAATGACTTCTGGTTTTTCTTTTTCAAATCCTTCCAGAGTAACGATCGCTGGTGCTACTTCTTTTAAGAACGCCAACGAGGCAGCGATATTCCGTTGATGGAACTCATCCCCCATGGCGATTGCTTTTGCGACTAAAACATTGATGTTCAAGCCATCGGGTTTTGTTTGTAGTGCAGCACTTAAAACTGGTGCTAACGTATTTTTCATCCAATGCAAGCGATCAATGACTTCTTGAGAATAGGCGCCAAATCGTAAAACTGCCCCGATCCCTTCGTTCATCGTACAATACGCTCGGTTGCCATCGGTTTTGTTTTCCACTACGAGCACTGGCATATTGGCAGAGGTGATGCCCCCCATTGGGCCAACCGCTTGCACGTGGTGACAAGGAATCAGTTGAACTTCCCCAGATGCTAATAAATGACGTACCTCTTCTTCCGTTTCGCCCCAGCCTTCAAAAAGCCCCGCACCAACACAAGCACCTTGAATCGGATCGATCATCTGATCGTAGCGGATCGGTGGTCCTGCATGCAATAGGACTTTTCCTTCACCTAATTCTGGAATGACACTGACTGCTGGAACGACATCCAGCAAAAAAGGCGAACCGGCAACGATTTTGGCAATAACGGCTTGGTTTGCTTCTTCAATAGTTTCGTACACGATAACTTCCTCCTACTCTGATAGTGACACTTGTGCTAAGAAACGTAAGGCTTTTTGTAACGTTACGTTTCCACCAGCAATTGGCTGCCAGTCATATTGAACGACTTGACCGTGATGCGCCTGAATTGCTTCCGCAAAGCTACGCAATCCTACATTGATGAACGCGTCATTCGCCAACAATTCGCGGCTCTTTTCAGATGGCTCTGGCAATGTATCGGCAGTTGTCACTGCTTTTGGCAACAGCTTACGACTAATTGGTGAAAAAGGGTGACCGAGCATTGCTAAAGCTTGTTTGACTGCTTGGGCATTGCTTTGACACAAAATCACGCCAGCTGCGGTTAAAATCTCTGCTTGCTCGTTGCTGTCTTGGGGATCTAAATCAGTTCCGACGATCGTAGCGATCACCGCTAACTCCCGGCCAGCTGCTTGTGCTGCTTCCTTCAACGATTTGATGGTCGGTGCCAATTCACTCGCCATATCTTGATGAGAGCCGTACCCTAAAACGATATCTAACAAAATCACTGCCGTTTCAGGATCTTCTCCCGCTTGTTTCAACAGTTCGATCCGCTTTGTTGGGTCGATCATCGGATGGGGCTTACCTTGCGTATAGATGTCATCACCTAAATCGATGATCTCATGGCCAGCTGCTTTTAAGATGTACCCTTCCTGATGGGCATCTCCTTGTTCTAGATTTAATCCTGCTTTGACTAGCATCGCTGCTTCGTACGCCAATGTTCCGCCAGAATAGTAAGCTTTGATTTTTTGCTGTTCAGGTCCAAAAGCGGCAGCTGCCGTTTCCTCTTTTACTGGCTCTAATCCAATCTGTTCTTGACGTAGCAGCTGCACGGCTAATTGAGCCGCTTCTTCCAGCGTGTAAGCTCGGTAAAGATTTTCTTCGTGATCCGTTGGCTCTTCCCCCAGAAAAATCGTGACTGCAGGTTTTGTTCCTCTTCTTAATAATGCCAATACTTCATCGCGGACACGTGGTGCAGGTGGTTTGGAGATCACCACGATCACCTCCGTATCAGGATCATGTTCCAAGGCAAGAATGCTGTCTTTCATGGTGATCCCACCGACTTCTTCTTTGAGATCTCGTCCACCGGTTCCGATGGCTTGTGTCACACCCGCACCCAATTTATGAATGATGGTGGTGACTTCTTGGATGCCCGTACCCGAAGCGCCGACAACACCGATTTTCCCTTTACGGACGGCATTCGTGAAGGCTACTGGTATCCCATTGAGAATCCCTGTGCCACAATCTGGTCCCATTAAAAGAAGTCCTTGTTCATGAGCCATTTTCTTTAGCCGAACTTCCTCTTCCAATGAAACGTTATCACTGAAACAAAAAACATGTTTGCCCGCTGCTAATGCGGTTTCAATTTCTGGTGCTGCCATAGTACCAGGAATCGATAAGACAGCGACCTTCGCATCTTTTCCAAGATCTAAGGCTTTTTCCCAAGTTTTGACGCTTTGGGTTTCTTCTCCTGCGCTATTGCTTTGGTCCGATAAGAAGGCATCGATTTCTGACAGGACTGTTTCGATGATTTCTTCCTCTTCAATGTCTAAAACGAGCACCATATCGTTGGATGTCGCATTGTTCATCTCCTCGGTATAAAGACCACCCGTCTTGAAGATATCCTTATTGGCAGGTGTACCCATCATGACCGAAGCGTTGTTGATTCCTTCGATCGTCAGTAAACGATTGGTCAAAAGCATTAAGACAATGGAATCTTGGTAATTGTTTTTTTGAATAATAGTGTGTAACATGGGTCTCCTCACTTTCCTGTTCCTGTCTGTGCAAAGGCATCTGACCCAGAATACTGGTCAAAATGAACCGTGTCGCTAATGAGATAGCGATAAATGTTCTTTTCGATAGGAATGCCTTCTGCCATATATTTTTCATAGGTTAGTTGATTGATCTCGCCTGGATAATAGACTTGCTGGAACTGTTCAGCAGCCGGTATGGCGTGCAGCTCTTCGATCATCGTTTCGACTGACTCTTTAAATGTGTCTAAATCTGTAAAGCGTTGCGGATCGATCAGCAAAATAAACTGCCCTAAGTCGCGGCCTTTCGTCAGATCGTTGTACATAGAGGAAACATGCTTGCCAAAAGGCAGCCCAAGGAGCATTCCAGACAAGATATCCACCATCATCATCAACCCAAAGCCTTTTGGTCCTGAGATTGGCAATAACCCATGAACATGATGAGGATTCGTCGTTGGCTTGCCATGGGCATCAACGGCCCATGTTGCTGGAATCTCTTTATCTTTGGAACGAGCATCTAAAATTTTGCCCCACGCTTGGACCGTCGTTGCCATATCAAAAACCACCGGCGCACCATGCTTTCGCGGTGCCGCAAAGGCAATCGGATTGGTACCAAAATAATTTTCTTTGCCGCCAAAAGGAACCACCATTGAATCCGATTGGCACATAGATAATGCAATCAAGTCAGCTTCTGCGGCTTTTTTGACATAATAGGATAGTGCCCCACTATGACTCGTTTTCCGCACACCAACCGCCGCGATCCCAGAACGTTTGGCCATCTCAATGGCATGCTTTGTCGCTTCTAATACGACGACCTGCCCTGCGCCATTTTGCCCGTGAACGATCCCGCTGCTCGGTCCAGTCTCTTCAAACGTGATCTGCGGGGTGCGATTCATCCCACCTTTAGCGATCCGCTCTGCGTAATAGTCTACCCGCACAGCCCCGTGAGAGTGGATCCCGCTGGCATCGGCAAAGACCAAATGCTCTGCAACGATGGCTGCGTGCTCTTCAGACAAACCAGCAGCCGCTAATTTGTTTTGGATCAATTGCTGTAACTCTTGTGACTGTACAATAACCGTTTCTTCCATCTTCTAAACTCCTTTAAATTTCCGGATCGCGGTTGCAATCTTTGGAATAAATATAGGTCAATGGTTCGTCACGGCCAACACCATAGGCCGCTTGCTGTACATAGGCACTCATGAAAATGTAGTCGCCTTTTTCCACTGGGAACCACTCATTATCTAAGTTATACATCCCTTTACCTGACAGTAAGTACGCCCCATGTTCTTGGTAATGGGTCTCAATGTAGCCATGACTTGCCCCTGGTTCAAAGGAAAGGATATGGATATTCATGTCAAAGCCCAGCTCTTTTGGCAGGAAATCCCAAAGTAGGACGTCTGCCATCCCTTCGTATTGGATCGGTGTCAACTCTGAAAGATTCCCCACTACTTTGTAGGCTTGGTGATTTTCAAGTGGTTGGTAACGTTTCTTATACAAGAACACTTCTGTCGCTTCTTCTTGGAGATTTTTCATATACAGTTTTTCTCCAGCAGGCAGATAGATATAGCCTCCGTCCGTCAATGTATGGGTTTCTTTGCCATCACTTACTTCCAGTTTGCCCGAGATGACATACAAGAAACTCTCGATCTCTGGACCGCCGAAGCCCAATTGGTTGGCGCCATCTTTTTTGAATGAAATGATGTAATCGACAAAAGACGCCCCTAATTTTGGTGTGCCGAGTATCGAACATTCACAGTTTTCGAAGCCTGGAATGACATTATTCACTAGCCCATCATGCGGCAAGATCGCAAAATTATTTTTTCTAATGACTGCTCGTGATTGCAGCAATCCATCTAAATAGCCCGTATTATTATTTTTATATCCCATGTGTGTCCCTGCTTTCTATTCTTTGTATGCTAGCTCATAAAGGGAAGCTGCTAAAACTTCAACCCCAGCTACTAAATCTTCGATAGTTGTTGCTTCGGCTGGGTTGTGGCTAATCCCATCAATACTTGGTACAAACAGCATCGCAGTTGGAAAATGTGGTGCAATGATTTGGGAATCATGCCCCGCCCCACTATGCATGACTTTGTAACGTTTGCCGGTTTGCTTCACCGCTTGTTCCACCGTGGCAACGATCGTCTCGTCCATCGGCACAGGGCGTTCATCCATCCATAGATCCATCTCCACTGTCAGGTCGTGCTCTTTGGCGATCGCTTGAATGATCTGTTCTGCTTCAGCAGTAAAGGCATCCAATAGCTGCCCATCGGTATGGCGACAATCCATCGTAAACAACACTTCACCAGGAACCACGTTGACCGTATTCGGTTTTGGCTCAACTTTACCGAATGTCACTACTAATGGATCCCCAAGCTCTAAGCCACGGTCGATCACTGCGGCACACATTTTGGCAAAACCATACACAGCATCTTGGCGATAGCCCATCGGTGTGGTTCCTGCATGATTGGCTTGTCCTTTTAAAACAAAGGTGTAGCGCTTTTGACCAGCGATACTATTGACGACACCGATCTGCAAATTTTCTTTTTCTAAAACACTGCCTTGTTCGATATGGATTTCCACGAAGGCTTTGATGTCTGATCGAACCGGTTCTTGTGGGTCGCGAAAATCAAAGCCTTGGCGTTGCATCTCTGCCACGAAGCGATTGCCTTCAAAATCTGCGATCGCTTCAACATCGGCTTTTTTGGCCTCTCCGACAAAGTTTTTACTTCCCCAAAAAACGGTTGGAAAACGACTGCCTTCTTCTTCTGCCATTGAGATGACTTCCAAGGAGCGTAAAGGTTGCCCATAGGTCTCTTTTAAATACTTGATCGCTAAAGCAGCAGCAACGACCCCGTATTGACCGTCTAATGTGCCACCGTTAACGACGGTATCGATATGTGACCCTGAAAGAATCGTTTCTTCTGGATACTGGCTGCCTTCCATTCTGCCGAAGAGATTGCCGACTGCATCATAGGACGTCGTTAAGCCAGTTTCTTTTAATTGTTTTTCTACAAATGATTGCGCTTCTTTCCATGAATCGGTATAAAGCAGTCTAGTCATTCCTCCAGTTGGATCACTCCCAATCTGAGATAGTGCATCGATCATTGCCGCTACTTCTTTTTTCAACTCCATTGTTCTGCCTCCTTTGATTTATACGGTTATTGTAAGCGTGTTACTGAAGGACATCATTGTTCACTTTCGACAAAACCGTTTCTATTTTTAGTCATAACGCTGTTTTTTAAACCGCTTCCTTCTCCTATACTCTTCCTTATACTATCGAAGAAGAGAAAGGAAGAAAACAATGGTTTA
The DNA here is from genome assembly GCF_051711285.1 of Enterococcus sp. DIV0213h. Lineage (NCBI taxonomy): Bacteria > Bacillati > Bacillota > Bacilli > Lactobacillales > Enterococcaceae > Enterococcus > Enterococcus sp. DIV0213h. The sequence continues at coordinate 1,078,627 of NZ_JBIOMH010000001.1, read as the reverse complement.
TCCTAAAAATGCCTTTGCGCAAACAGAAAAAATCCAATTTGACACCTACGGCACTTTGCCGTTAGAAGTGACGATCCTAAAAGCAGCGCAGCCTCGGATCAGCCTTTTGTATTTTCATGGTGGTGGCTTCCTCTATGGTCAGCGAGAAGACCTTCCGCAGGATTATGTCCACCAATTGCTGGCTGCCGGTGTTAGCCTTTACCTGTTCGATTATCCACTGGCTCCCGAAGTAGCGCTACACGATATCTACCTTCATGCAAAAAAGGCAGTGGCGTGGTTTTTGGACGAAGGCTGGCAGTTCAGCGGCGTTGGTACAAATGAGTACGTTTTGTTCGGTCGCTCCGCCGGCGGTTTTTTAGCAACCTTACTGACCGCACGCACAAAGCACTCGGAGCAAAAGGGCTTGATCCGATTTTACGGTTACCAAGAGTTGTTTTGTAAAGAATTTTTGCAACCGGCACGCTTTTACACACAATTTCCGAAAGTCCCACCATTCGTCGCTGAAGCCATGATCGAAAGCCAACCCATCACCCACGGCACGTTAGAAAAACGATTCCCTTTGTACCTTTCCGCCCGTCAATATGGCAACTGGCAGCGTTATTTAGGGAATCGGGAACAGCTAGCAGCCTTGGCGATTCCTGCTGCCGCTTACCAAGACTTTCCTCCTTGCTTTGTCGTTCATTGCAAAAAAGATCCAGATGTTCCCTTCAGCGCATCCGATGCTTTCGCTGCACAAGTCCCCCATGCCAAAACACTTTGGCTCGACTTAGATCAGCATGACTTTGATCGGACACCAAATGCGATCGCTGATGAGTGCTATCGAGAGATGATTAGATGGCTGACTAACCAATTCTGAAACTCTCAGCTCTTGATAGATGATGATTTTGAAGCGATCGGTACGCTGTGATCTTGCGTACAGCAAAAAAGTGACCATTAGAGAACCAACTCTAATGATCACTTTTTTTGATTTGATTACTAGTATATGGGCACAACGATTTCTTCAAAAATCTAACGCTTTGCCTCGCAATTTTACTGAAGTCTTCAGAATAAAACAGCAACTGATCAGCAGATCGTTGTTAAGGGAAACTTGCAGAAGTATCTTTCATTTCTTCGAATTTCGTACCTTTAACAAGATTACATCAACGAACGATAAAGCTCAATAATTTCTTCTAAAGTCGTATCCCGCGGGTTGCCTGGTGTGCAGACATCGTTCAAGGCATCTTTGGCGATGGCTGGGATATCTTCTTCTTTGACGCCTAATTCAGAAATGGTCGCTGGAATGCCCACATCTTTGCTTAACTGATCGATTGCTTGGCAAGCAGCATCGCGGACGTCTTCAAGTGACATCGTTTCTGCCCCTTCAATGCCTAAAACGATCGCGATCTCACGGTATTTTTCACCCGTAAAGTCTTTGTTGTATTTCATGATGGTTGGCAACAAGGACGCGCACGCTACTCCGTGAGGAATGTTGTACCAAGCGGACAATGGATGGGCCATGCCGTGGACTAAGCCCAAGCCGACGTTTGAAAAGCCCATACCGGCAATGTATTGTCCTAACGCCATCGCTTCTCGTCCTGCTTGATCGCCATTCACGGAATCTCTCAATGAGCGGCCGATGATCTCAATTGCTTTGATGTGCAGCATATCAGTCATTTCCCAAGCGCCTTTGGTGATGAAGCCTTCGATGGCGTGGGTCATGGCATCCATTCCCGTTGCGGCTGCCAAGCTCTTAGGCATCCCCATCATCATATCGCTGTCCACAAAGGCTACCAGAGGAATATCGTGAGGATCTACACAAACAAATTTCCGATGATTTTCTTCATCTGTAATCACATAGTTGATCGTTACTTCGGCTGCAGTCCCAGAAGTTGTCGGTACCGCTAAAATCGGCAAACATGGATGTTTCGTGTCTGCCACGCCTTCCAAACTAATCACATCTGAAAATTCAGGATTCGTAGCAATGATCGCGATCGCTTTTGCCGTATCGATCGGTGAACCACCGCCAATCGCAATGATACAATCGGCTTGTGTTTCTTTGACAAACGCTAAGCCGTCTTTGACATTTTGGATCGTTGGGTTCGGCACGATCCCATCATATAACGCATAATCGACACCTGCTTCATCCAATAATTTCGTCACTTTGGTTGCAACTTCAAATTTCACCAAATCTTTGTCGGTGATCACTGCCGCTTTTTTAAACCCTCGTGCCTTGAATTCTGTCGGTACGTTCTCGATCGCTCCTTTTCCAAAATACGATGTTTCATTCAAAATCATTCTATTTGCCATTCTTCCTACCTCCATTTGTTTGTTTATTCACAATATATTTTAAATAGAAAAGACTGAAAGCCTTTTCTATTCTTCTACCATTGATTATACCTCAAGATAGCCTGCTCGGGGAGTGACTTTGAAAGCGTCAGCCAATTTTTTCAGATTTTCATCTGTAATGGTTTGTAAAATTGGGCCTTGCGCTTTGACATAGGTGTACACTTCCGCAGCTTTCTCTGCCGTTTCAATCAAGCCAAAGACTTCGTCCATATCTTTGCCAGCACCGTAGATCCCATGTTGCGGCCAAAGAACCAAACGGGTCTCTTTCATTTTAGCAGCCGTTGCTTCGCCGATCTCATTCGTTCCTGGGACCATCCAAGGAATGATGGAGACGCCTTCTGGGAAGACCACCAAGCACTCCGTACACATTTGCCACAAGGTCCGCGTGAAACTGCGTTCATCCAACTCATGGGTAAAACTCATGGCTAAAAGATGCGATGCGTGATTATGCATGATGATTCGGTTTTCTGGATCGACCGACAAGCGAGCGATATGACTCATGAAATGACTTGGCAGTTCACTCGTTGGCACCGCACCATTTTCCAAGCCCCAAAGCAATTCCAATGTTTGCCCATCTTCTTTGACTCGGATCACACCAAGGTTTTCCGCTGGATGTGCCGCTACATTTTTAAAGTATTTTCCTGAACCTGTCACGATAAAGTACTTGCCAGCTAGTGCCGTGGCATCAAAAATCATGGGAATTTCCCGCAAGACGCTTTGCGGATCGATGAAAGGCAAGATCTCTTCTTCTGTTAATAAGTAAGAAATATTGCCGCCGTTGCGCTCATCCCACCCTAAACGGTAAAGATTTGCTGTCGTTTCCATCATTTCTTGTACAAAATTCGCTTGTAAAATATCAATCTTTTTCATCGTTCTCCTACTTTCTGGCTTTTAAGACGGTTTCTTCATAGGCTTTCACTTCTGATAGCCATTCCAGACCTGCTGGTACCCCTTGGCTTTCACAGAAGTAATTCCAAACATCTGCATACGGATAGTCTTTTAATTCTTCCGTCATGGCTAAACGAGTGGTGAAATCACCTGACAATTCGATTGCTTTTAGTTCTTCGATCGGTTCTAGCATCGCTTTTAGCAACGCTTTTTGAGTATTGCGCGTCCCGATCACCCACGCAGCGACCCGATTGATCGTCGCATCAAAGAAATCTAACCCAATGTTGGTTTTTGGCAATAAGTCATTGCGAACCAATTCGCGGCCAATCTCTTGCAATTCATCGTCCATGATCACGACATGATCACTATCCCAGCGTACAGGACGGCTGACATGCAGCAAAATGCCTTTGCTGAATAGTGCCAATGAAGACAATTTATTGGAGATCACTTCGGTTGGATGGAAATGTCCAGCATCCAAACAAATCAATTTATCGCGCGTCAAGCCATAGCCCATATAAAATTCATGAGAGCCGACGGTGTAGGCTTCGGCACCAAGACCAAACAACTTGCTTTCCACGGCATCTACCGTGTATTCCGCTGGCAATTCTTCAGCAAAAATCTCATCTAATGCTGTCATCAAGCGTTCCCGTGGTGTAAAACGATCGATCGGGTTGTCTTTGTAGCCATCTGGCACCCAGAAATTATTGACACAGACTTGCCCAGTTTCTTTCCCCATATAAGCAGCGATTTGACGAGAACGTTTGCCGTGTTCGATCCAGAACTGACGAACTTCTTCATCTGGTGAAGCAAGGGTAAAGCCATCTTTGAACATGGGATGTGAGAAAAAGGTTGGATTGAAGTCTAAACCTAAGCCTTGTTCTTTCGCCCAAGCGACCCATTTTTCAAAATGCTTCGGCTCCAATTCATTTAGATCCACTGCTTCCTCGGTGTCTAAATAGATGGCGTGAAGGTTCAATTTGTGTTTTCCAGGAATCAAAGAGTAGGCTTTTTCTAAATCTTGGCGCAACTCCTCTGGGGTATGGGCAGCACCAGGATAATTCCCCGTTACAGAGATCCCACCAGATAATGCTTCATCACTCAAAAATCCTTGGACATCGTCCCCTTGCCAAACATGCATCGAGATTTTCACATCGGCTAATTTTTTCAAAACCGCATCCGTGTCGACGCCTAATTTGGCATATGCTGTCTTAGCTTCTTCATAACGCTGTTGAATCGTTGTCATTTTTTTCCTACTCCTTCTATAAAACGTTGATAGTTGCTTAAAATCTTGTGATCAAAAGGCTGTGGTTCATGAACACTGCAAGGAAATGAGTGTTTGACCGCGCGGCGTGCTTCAGCCAGCGACGTGAAGATGCCAGCACTCATCATCTGCATTAAAAGATTACCGATCGCCGTTGCTTCACTTGGGCCAGCTTCGATCGTCAGCTGCGCAGCATCAGCCGTCAGTTGATTTAAAAAGCGATTGTTGGAACCGCCCCCCACGATATGCAGTTTTTGCAGCTTGCTCGTCGTACCTGTCAGCTGTTCCAGCTTTTGCAATTCACTGGCATAGCAAAGCGCTAAGTTATCATACACACAGCGAGCCAGTTCCCCTGCGGTTTCTGGAACTTTCTGCTGGGTTTCTCGACAATACGCTTGCAGTTCAGTAATCATGTTTTCTGGATTCAAAAAACGAGGATCATTGACATCGACAAACTGTTGAAAAGCAGGCGTTGCTTGCGCTAATTCCGCCAATTCTGCATAGGAATACTGATAGTCTTGCTGCCGTGCCACTTCTTGGATCAGCCACATGCCCATAATATTTTTTAAAAAGCGAATCGTGTTGTGGGCACCCCATTCGTTCGTATAATTTTCATCGAAGGCGGCAAGGGAAACATTGGGTACTTTGGTTTCGATCCCCAGCAATGACCAAGTCCCGCTGCTGATGTAGCCCCAATCTGAACCCTCTCCAGGTGTACCGATGATCGCTGATGCCGTATCATGACTAGCGACAGTGACAAAGGTCGCTTGTGGCAAATCATAGGCTGGAAACTTCTGTGTTTGCAGTGCGCCTAAAACCGTCCCAGCATCAACCAAAGGTGGGAATAGGCCTTCTGTTACGCCGACCTCAGCTAACAATTCTGCATCCCATGTTTGGGTGTTGGCATTTAGAAGCTGCATCGTCGAGGCATTGGTTTTTTCCGTGACCATCTTGCCAGTAAAAACGTAGCCCAAGTAGTCTGGAATCAATAGCAATTTGTCGGCTTTTTGCAGCAGTTGCGCTTCTTCTGTGGCTAATTGAAAAATCGTGTTGAAGGGCTGCAGCTGAATGCCTGTTTTCTCATACAGTTTTTGCAAAGAATAGCGCTGACCAAAAGCTGCGATCGCATCATTGGTGCGACTATCTCGATAAGCGACTGGGTCGCCTAAACGTTCGCCTGCTTGATCGATCAAACAGTAATCCACTGCCCAGGTGTCGATTCCGACGAAGCAGTCATTGATACCTGCTTGTTTCACTTTTTGCAGTCCTACTAAAATCTCTTGGATCAAATAATCGATCGCCCAACGGTCAAAGCCTTCATGAGGACGAAAGCCGTTTTTAAAGCGATGGATCTCTTCTAAAGTGATCTGCTCATTTTCCCAACGGCTCAGCATCAGACGACCGCTTGATGCACCGATATCGATTGCGATAAATGTGTTCACTGGTCTCCACCTTTCATTATCTTGTTTAAAAATAAATCGATTACAATTCACTGATTCATTCTTGTTGACTCAATTTTAGCTTGACAATCAACGAGTTTCATCACACAATTTTGATAAAGACTTGCACAATCTTGGTAAAAAGGAGGATCCGATGGATTACTGGGAAAAAGCCAACCACTCATGGTCAACCGATTCACTGCGTTACATCAATACTTCAACCCAAAAGCAGCGTGAACTTTTCTATTACATTCAAGAAATCGGCTATTTCAAAGCCAGCAAACCTTACTTTACAGAACGAGAGAACCTGCCTTCTTATTTGATCAAATATACATTGTCCGGCTGCGGTGAATTGCGCTACAAAGGAAAAAGCTATCAATTGAAAGCAGGTGATGTGTTTTTTATCGACTGTCTAGACTATCAGTATTACCGCACCGTTAGTCAAGAGCCCTGGGAAATGGACTGGATCCATCTATATGGCGCCAACGTCGCAGCGTTTTATGAGGAATTCCTCAAAAATGGCAGTCCAGTTTTTCACACCAATCCTGCCAGCAGTCGTCAAAATCCGATCCATTTGGTCTTACAAGATTTATTGATGTTACAGCCAGAACCAAATGCGAAAACTGCCTTCCAAAGCTCTGTTTTGATCCATCAGCTGCTCAATGAACTGCTCCTGCAAAAATATCATCTCGACTTTTCGGATAGTGAAATTCCGCCTTATATTTTGCAGATTCGTGACCAGCTAGAAGAAGATTTCCGTCAAGGGATCACCTTGGAATCTTTGGAGGAAAGGTATCATATCAATAAGTATCAAATCGTCAAGGAGTTTTCCAAATATATGGGCTTGCCCCCCATCGAGTACCAGATCAGCAAACGCATCTCTTATTCGAAAGACCTTTTGCGCTATTCTCGGCTTTCCATCAAAGAGATCTCATTGGCGATCGGCATCGAAAACACCGCCTATTTCAGCCGTTTATTCAAGAAAAAAGTCGGCATTTCACCTAGTGATTATCGACAGACGGAGAATGGACGGTAGGACTGGTTCTTATTAAAAAAGCACTTACTACCATGTGTAGAATATAAGACCTCAAAAGTCTAACTTTTTAGGGTCTCTACAGAAATGGTTGTAAGTGCTTTTTATTCGCATTGGTCGCTCGACTATACCTTTGTTAATGTGTTTCAATAATGATCGCCAGATCCTCCGACTGATTCAATTTAGGGTTTCTTAAGGAACGATATCCGTCAGTTACAACGACGGTAAACGCCTTTTTTTGCTGGATCGTAAAGGTAAGTAACTTTATAAGTAGACGATCTTTTAGATTCCCATTCACTATCAGCCGTACATTCGCTTCGGAGACGATTTATTGTACCTGCTTAATACTTTGAAATACATTGACGGAAAGCTCTTTGAATGTGACAAAATGGATCACTTTTTTGGGATGACTGCCCAATAAAAGATCGGCATCCGTTAGTACCTCCTTGCTTGTCGCTTGTCTGTATAAGAGATAATCCATTATTCTTTTCATCGTATCCTCCCTTTTCATTTCTCTCTGCTTGCTTTTTCAACCGATCGAATCCTCTAGGTGGCAAACTGGCTCTGATAGATCTCGCTATATAGTCCTTCTTGCTGAAGTAATTCTTGATGGCTACCTTTTTCAACGATCGTTCCTTTATCCATTACAAGAATCAAATCAGCATTTTTAATGGTGGACAAGCGATGAGCGATCACAAAGCTGGTGCGTCCACCCATTAAATTATCCATTGCTTTTTGGATTTCGACTTCTGTTTTCGTATCTACACTGGAGGTTGCTTCATCCAATAGTAAGATATGGGGATTCGCTAGAAACGCTCTAGCAATACACAGCAGTTGTTTTTGCCCCTGAGAAAGATTTGCTGTTTCATCACTAATCACTGATTCATACCCCTTCGGCAATGTGCGAATAAAATAATCTGCATGGGCCATTTTTGCGGCTTCAACGATTTCAGCCTTCGTTGCCTTATGACGGCCATAAGCAATATTGCTACTGATGGTGTCATTACTTAACCATGAATCCTGCAAGACCATTCCAAAAAGCGAGCGTAAGTGGTGCCGTTTGAATTTCCTGATATCTAATCCATCAATCGTGATCGAACCATCATTCAATTCATAAAAACGCATCAGTAGATTGATGAGTGTTGTTTTCCCAGCGCCTGTTGGTCCGACGATCGCTACTTTTTGGCCTGCTTTGACCTGAAAATTGACCCCATCCATCAGTAAATCTTTGCCATAGCCAAAGCGGACATTTTCAAAGCGAATGTTTCCTTTCGGCAATTCTGTCAAATTAACACCAGCAGAATCGTCCAATTCCTCTATTTCGTCTAAAACGTCAAACACTCGCTCTGCCGAAGCGATCGCTGCTTGAAATGAATTTGCGACATAGCTGGCTTCTGCTAATGGTTCCGAAGCTTGGTTGACATATTGGAAAAATGCCTGAATATCACCAATCGAAAGTCTCCCTTCAATCGCTAATTTCGCACCTAATGCAGCAATAATGACATATCCTGCTTGATTGGCTAAACGAATCAATGGCGTAATGACATACATGCCAAATTGTGCCTTTTTATCATCTTGATACAACTGCTGATTCGCTGCTTGCGTACGCTCATTGACTTCTTCTTCAAGGGTAAATACCTTGATTTCTGTTTGAGCCGAAAAGTATTCTTCGATACGAGAGTTGAAGACTCCTAACGAGCGTTGACGATTGGCAAAATACTTACCGATTTTCACACTAACGAGCGCGGTAAGTAGAATGCCCGCAAGGATCGTAGCCAATGAAACCAAAGTCATCGTGTAGTTGATGCGCCACATTAAGAATAACGCACCGATAATCGTTAACACTGAGGTAAACAAACGCATGATCCCAGACTGCAACACCTCGTTGACTCGTTCCAAGTCATTTGACACACGACTCAAAATCTCTCCTTTTTGACGATCATCATAAAATCTCAGAGGAACGTTCGTTAGTTTTTCGCTCAATTCTTTCCGCAAGGCGAGCACGAGTTTCTGAGAAACAGTTGCCATCAAGTATTCTTGCATATACATCATTCCCGCACTGAGACTATACAAAGTCAAAAGGACCAGCATGACTCTTCCGAGTTCCTGAAAATCGATTGCAGCTGGACCAGCTCCCATGAGCATTGGCATAACTCCTTCGACGATCAAGTCGATTCCTTCACTAAAAATCAGTGGTGCTCTAAGCGTCAAAACGACACCCATGATGGCAGACAGAAAAGCTGCCAGCAGACGTCCTTTTTGCTGCATCAAATAGTTGACTAAACGGGTTAGTGTTTCTTTGCTGTTTCGAGCTTTATCTAATGAAAATTCAGCGTCGATAGTTCCAACTGACTGCTCATTATTTTCTTGATTCAAACGAGTTCCTCCTCACTCAATTGTGATCTTGCAATATCTAGATAATGTGGGCAGGAACGTAACAGCTCGTGGTGCGTTCCTTTCCCTACGACGTTACCTTCGTCTAAAACAATAATCTGATCTGCATCCTTGATCGTACTGATTCGCTGCGCTGCATAAATAACGATTGCCTCTTTCGTTTCTTCTTTTAACGCTTTACGCAAAGCGGCATCTGTTTTAAAGTCCAGTGCGGAAAAACTATCGTCAAAAACATAGACTTGAGGCTTTTTCATCAGCATTTTGGCAATAGCCAAACGCTGTTTTTGCCCACCAGAGAAGTTTGTCCCACCTTGGGCGACAGGAGCATCTAATCCATTTGGCAATGATTCGATGAAGGCAGACGCTTGGGCGATCGTTACTGCATGGTTCATCTCCTCCTCGGTTGCATTCTTGTTTCCATGGCGAAGATTATCCGCGATCGTGCCACTAAATAGGAATGCTTTTTGAGGAACAAAACCGATCTTTTGGCGCAGCTGCGTTTGCGGCAGCTCTGCCAGCGATCGACCATTCAATAAAATTTCGCCCCCTTGGACATCAAACAATCTGGGAATCAATTTTGCAATCGTACTTTTCCCGGACCCTGTTCCACCGATAATTGCTGTTGTGGTTCCCGCTTCACAGCTAAAACTCACATTATGCAGCACAGGGTTTTCCGCATCGCTGTAACAAAAGCTCACCTGTTTGAATTCTAATTTCGTTGGCTTTGTTTCACTAAGTTTTTCTGCACCATCTACGATTTCTGGACGATGATCCAACACTTCCCGGATTCGTTTCGCACACGTGATTGCTCGCGGCATCATGACAAAAGAAAACAGTGCCATGACTGAATAAAAAAGAATATTCATCGCATATTCCATCACTGCTGTAATGTCACCTATCTGCATCTCCCCAGTTGTGATCCGATCAGCCCCAAACCAAACGATCGCCACAGTTGCTATATTCAAAATCAATAAAATCAGCGGCATCATCAGAGCAAACCAGCGATTGATCCGAATGTTCAACTCTGCAAATGCATGGAATGACTCATCCATTTGCCGCTGCTCTAATTTTGTTCGGTTGAAAGCACGAATCACCCGAATCCCGGAAAGAAATTGACCCACTCGCTCATTGATTCGATCCAATCCCGTTTGAACTTTTTCAAAAATAGGCAGTACTTTCTTGATCAGCAAAACAGCGATCGTTACGAAGATAACCATCGTGATAAAGATAATCAACGCCATTTGCGGCTCTCTTAAATAGGCCAGAACCATCCCGATAATGACGACAAACGGCATCGGCAGTAACATCTCAAAAAACATACTCAGCATTGTTTGGACTTGTTCTACATCATTCGTTGCTCTCGTGATCAGCGAAGAGGTTTTGAACTGTTTGAAATCTTGCACAGACAACTGCTGGGTTTGCTCAAACAGTTGACTGCGCAGATTACGTGAGAACTTTGTCGAAACTTCCGCTGCTAAATACGTCGAGAAAATCGCTGCTGCTCCCGTTCCGCCAGCGACCAAAAGCATCATTCTCCCGGTTTGATAGACCTGATCTAAGTTTGCCTGTAACACCCCGTCATTTAAAATGGTGGCAGTCAAGGTTGGCAAATACAAAGTTCCCAGCACTTGCAAGCTGATAAATACGAGCAAAAGCAACAGCTTGTTTTTGTTTATTTTGGCTCGTACAAATAAATTCCACATAAATCTACACTCCTTTAATCATAGTTCCCTTTGTCAGTTCAAATAAAACTGAGAAAAACTCTTTTCATCAAATAATCGAAGCTTTTTCTTTTTTAACGACCGAACAAAAGGTATACTCTAGTTATAAAGTATCCCTTAAAGGGAAGGTCAAGGAGAAATTTATGGAGACCAAACATTTGATCACCATCGGTCAATTAGCAAAAATCAGCGATGTCCATGTGAAAGCTTTGCGGTATTATGAGCGAATCGGTCTTTTGCCACCCACTTACGTCAATCCTGAAAATGGGTATCGCTACTTCAGCCATACCCATGTCTATCTAATTGAAGTCATTCGACTATGGACAGATCTTCAGCTTCCATTAAAAACACTGAAAGAATTCGTTTCTACAGACGGCGTCCAAGTCGAACTAACAAATTTGATCGATTTTGCCACGAAAGCGGCAATAGAGAAAATAGCGGAAATGAAAGAAAAAGTTACCTTATTAACCGAAATAAAAACGGAGATCCAACGTTCGGAAGAAATCAAAAAGCGTGAAGTTGTCCACACATTGGAAATTCCTGAAGCTCATTTTTGGCTGGTTCCTTATGAAGGAAAAATTGGTGATATTGCTTACCATAAAAAAATGGCAGCGGCTTATGATACCATCGTTTCACATCAGCTAACGCCTACCTATGAGTGTGGCTTGATCAGCTTTGTGGATCAGAATAAGTTCGAGACCTATCTCTTTATCGAATTAGCAAAATCAAGTGTGCTTGAAGAAATGGAACAAATCCTTCATTTACCAGCAGCGACCTATGTCACCCTAACAACAAAGGAACAAAACATTCAAAAAGCAAGTACCGTCTTTTCAGACCTTTTGCGTACATCAAAACCTCGCGTCCTGTTCCAAACGGAACTTTTTTCAGAAGTCGTTAATGCTGATGCCTTCAGTTATGAGATTTATTGTTCGCTATAAGAAACGTTTTGTATATCAGCCGTTCCTTTTATTGATGTGCATTCCGTATAAATCAACCTTCAGACACCACAAAAGCCGATCCTCTCTAGAGTAGGATCGGCTTTTATAGAACTGATTGAGTTATTATGTGTGTGTTCGATAGATACGTTACCCAATTTTCATGAAATGACTAGAACTAGATTTAAGTTGAAAGTGCTGCACTGTCTTCAGTCATTCTGATCTTCTCAAATGCTGACGCATTCGTTACCACAACTGGCGTAATGGTCGCATATCCCTCTGCTTGGATAGCTGCGAGATCGGCTTTTATCAGCGGTTGTCCCTTTTTGATTGTTTGATTTGCTTCAACAAGGGGCGTAAAGTGCCTTCCCTCTAGCTCTACGGTGTCAACACCGATATGGATCAAAAGTTCGACGCCTTGATCACTGGTCAAGCCGATCGCATGCTTTGTCGGAAATAAAGCAGTGACCACGCCATCAAAAGGGGCATAAAAGGTATTTGATTCCGGTTTGACAGCTTTACCTTGCCCCATCAAGCCTTCTGAAAAAACTTTGTCAGGAACCTCAGTTAAGGGAACGACTTCTCCTTGAACGACTTCTTGAAAATTGATTTTTGTATTCACTGCTTCTTTTGATTTAACTGTTTTACTTTTTTCAGGTTCTACAATCCCCCAAAAATAAGTGATTAGAAATGCCGTAACAAGCCCTACTACCTGCGAAGCGATCCCACCATAAAATCCACCATCGATTCCTGCTGGATTGATGATCAAAGGAATACCCAATAATCCCGAACCACCAAAAGAATACTGCACTGTCTGCATAAATCCTGCAATAACACCACCTAAACTTCCACCGATAACAGCAGCGATCAGAGGACGCTTATAAGGAAGTAATACTCCGTACAATGCTGGTTCGCTGACACCAATCAGGGTTGTCAGACCTGTTGAATATGCGAGTGCTTTCGTTTTATCATTTTTCGTTCGTAGACCAACCGCCACGACAGCTCCAGCCATTGCCATTTGGTTCGCTAGGAGCAGACCCATCACAGGATCGAATCCTTGCATCGCCATGTTGTTAAGAAAAATCGGAATGAATGCCCAATGCAATCCGAACATGACCATCAAGATCCATGGTCCCCCAATCACCAGCCCACCCAAAACCGGACTGAATTGATAAACATTATTTACAAGCGTTGCCAGTAGACTGGATAAGTTGGATATAATTGGACCAACCACCAGCAAGGCAAGGGGGACAGAAACTAGCAACACGATAAGAGGCTGTACCATGAATCGCAAATCCTTCAACGGCCATTTCTGAACGAAACCATTGATTTTGGCTGCCACCCAGACAGCAATGATTGCAGGAAAAACGGAAGAAGTATAGTCCATCATATTCACGGGAATCGACAAAAAGGTCAAACTACCTTCTGTCGCATACGGGAGCAAAGTAGGATAGATCAACGATGCCCCGATCAACATTCCGACATAGCTGTTTAATTTAAAATAATTTGCCGCCGAAGCACCTAATAAGATTGGCATGAAATAAAAGAAAGCATTAGACAATGCGTACAAAACGATATAGGTTCCCGATGTTTCTGACAAAATACCTGCTACTGATAAAATCGTCAAGATTCCTTTGATCGTTCCTGACGCAGCCATCGCGCCTAATGCTGGCGTGAAAATCCCTGAAATTGTGGTCGTAAATTGATCAAAAAGAGACTTTTTTGTTTTTTCACGAGTATTGTCCTCTTTTAGTTCGCCAACTTGTTGCATGACCGTATCATAGACATCATTCACGCGATTTCCTAAGACGATCTGGTACTGTCCGCCCTGTTCAACGACTGAAATCACTCCGTCAAGACTAGTAATCGTCTCCTTATTTGGGATATCGGTATCATGCAATACAAAACGCAGACGTGTGACGCAATGGGTCACCGATTCGATATTGGCTTTTCCACCAATTTCCTTCAAAATATCTGCTGCCAACTGCTGGTTGTTCATTTTTGCTCCTCCTCAATAAAAAGTTTGATTTCGCCAGTGATTCCCAAAGGTTCGAACAGGACAAACTGCGAAAGATAATCCCTCATACTGCGACCTAAATTATTGATTACTTCAATCTGGATCGAATTGTTCGTTTCTTGAAGCAGGTCCGTCAACTCAAATGTATACGGTGTACTGATTCTTGTCCCTACACAATGACCGTTCACTGAAACAGTCACAACTTCTGAAGCATCTTCAATACTTAATAAAACCTCTCCTCCTGCTTTAGGGAAGTCCACGGTATAAGTGATTTTCCCGCTAAACCGACTGAAATCATCACCGACACCCAGTAAAGGCAGTGACGAATATTGTTTTTGACAGGCAACTGCTGCTTGCTCTTTCCCGATTCCTTCGAAAGTGACTTGCCATGGCTGATCGTTTAGATGAACTTCTTTCATTGGTTTGCTTCTTTCAATACGCAATGGTTGTTCCGAGGTAGCTTCAAAAAGAATCAGACTCTCTGCTGGTGCTAAATGAATCTCATAGCTGCCATTTTTATATGACACAGGTTTCAGTTTATTTTCTACTGGATCGTATTGAGCTAATGGCTTCTCAGCAGGAAAAACAGCCTGAAACTGCATCGATTCACTGTCATTTTCATTGAAAAGCATGAACACCTCATCTGTTTGCTGCTGATAATGATAGTACCGCAAATACGGCAGAGCTTTTGACGTTTCTAAACGATCCCGTACCTTCAAGCCAGTATTATCAGTAAGTGCTCTGAGCGTCGTTACTTCTGTCAGACGAGCGAGAAGCCGCAGCTCATGGGTAAGCAAAGTTTGTTCAAGGGATTCTTTCACCATCTCCTCAATAAAAATAATTTGAATACCAGATTCTGAGAGAGCTGTCAGCTTTTTGATCAATGAATCAGGCATTCGCTCAGCATATGGAATGACTAGTGTTTGAAAGACATGCTCATTGATGACAAACGTTTGATTCGTATATTGCGCATCAAGCATCATCTCAACCGAAACGATTTCAAATTCGTATTGATGTTCCATCAGTTCACGAGCAACTTTTTGAATCGGCATATAAGCGCCTGCCCACTCCGCTTCAGCATGGTACAGCACAGCAATGTCCGCTTGATGTTTCCCGTCACTAAATAGATAACTCAAACGATTCATATACGCCATCAGCTGTTTGAAGCCCTCAAATTGTGGATTATGGCCTTGCGCATAAAAATGCGGCGGACAATCGGCATCAGGAAAGTCATTCATTGAAAAGGCATGAGGGACAAAATGATTGACCCCTCGCACCAGCATGTGATCGGTTAGCCATTTCATCAGTTTGGTTCCTTCTGACCAACCATATGCGCCGAATACTTCGCACATCGTTCGACCTTGTTTCACATGGTCTAAGTTTCCTAAAGACGCCCCCATTTTCCCTAATGCGTAATGGAAAAATTCGCCATCCCAGCCAGTAGATGTCATGGCTTCAAAGTATCCGTCATTTTGTTGCGGCATCAATTGATGCAAAACGACATCGATTCCTGCCATCGATTGACCTTTCATCGATTGAAAGAAGTGACCTGCCCCATAGCCTAAACGTGCATGGGCATTGTTATCCTCAATTACATGTCCGATATAGTCGACTTTATGTTCACGACACCAACGTCCGATCCGCTGAGAAAAATGTTGACTATATAGCTCAGAAACCAACGACATATAATTGTAACGAATCTTCGCCGCCTGTTTTGATTCACCACGATAGAGAGCCGGCAACAGCCCTCGCAGCTCAGTTTCAGATATTGCTAGCTGGTTTGCTAACAAAGTCAACAAATCATACCGCCATGGCAATGGCATATCTACTTTTCCAAGGACTGCATCAGGACCCTTGATATTCCCAAACCGCGGTTCATCTGAGAAAAATCCTTGAATCGTTGTGCCAAATTTCTCTCCAAAGTGTCGATAATGACTTTGATAAACTGTTTCCAGCAAAATATCTGTTGCTTCTGGTACCAAAGGATTCAAGTACCCTTGTGTCGAAGCTTCCCCTCCTTCTTGTGTCGTGTAAAAGACAAAGATACTCCACTCTCCTTCAGGAATAGACCAATACAATGTCTCATCAATAATTGAGTCTGTAAGGTCGATCCACTCCTCCTCACTGATTTGCTTAAATCCAGTTTTCTTGACCGCAACGGCGCTGATGATTTCAGCTGAAAAAAATGACTTGCCACTCTCCTTAACCGTTTCCCCTTCTGAATTCAAAATATTCGGTCGTTCTGCATTAAAACACCAATCCAACATAATTCCAGCATTCTTTTTGGGACCTACAAAATCAAATTGTCGGAAATTCAAAAATTCTTTCTGCAAGTGACGATGATTCTTTTCAATTTCCCCTGCGGCATAGCCTGTTGGAAAGTGTTTATCATCCAAAATCCAAAGTGTCATCTGTCTTTTTTCACACTCTTCAATGATGATCGCCAACTCATCCCACCATTGTGCTTTCAAAAATTCTTCATGGGGACGTGATTCGATACAGACAGATCGGATGCCTGCTTCATAAATTTTACTGATGTAAGTTTGAATCGTTTCCTTATCTTCTCCATGCATCCATAAAAACGGAAAAATATGATTATCATATTTTTCGTTCAATAAATTCGTTATCTTTTTCATACAAATTCCTCTTTCTTTCTCATTCAACTTCATTTAAAATCATAATAAATACGCTTACAAATGTATCATAAGCAATTCTTTAGCTTGAAACAATGTCATACGCTTTGTAGATAATTATCATATTTTTAGATTTACGAAAGGAGGAGATCGTAATGACAACCGAAGAAATGGAAGCAAAACTTTTTCAGTTATCTGAACGAGAATGCCATCACAGAGACCATCCAAACCACCTTTCTGACTATTATCAACAGCTGGAAAAAGTGACGATCAATGGCCGACAAGTTTACTTATTCGATAATCTGATGGAAGAACAAGAAAACTTTACTCTGGTAAAGCAAAGCCGCTTCAGTCCAGTTCCTTATCATAACCACAGTTTTATCGAGTTAAATTATATCTACTCAGGAACATGCACCCAATTGATCGATGATCAGAAAGTTACGCTGACAAAAGGACAAATTTGTCTGATTGATACCGGAATTCCCCATTCGATTGAAATGACCGGTGAAGAAGATGTTTTGATCAATCTTTTGATCAAGCGGGATTATTTCGCTCAATTGATTAGTCGGGAACAGTTTAATGAAGGGGTCGTGCTTGATTTTGTTCTGACTGCATTGTCAGACAAGCACGCGCATGACCAATATATTGTCTTTAAGAACAATAAAGATGATCGGATCCATGCTGTGATTCAAGAAATGCTGAAAGAAACTTATGAAAAAGCCATTGGTAGTAAACGAATCATCAGCAATCTGATCGCCATTCTTTTCACTTTTCTCGTGCGCGAGTTCGACTATCAGACCAACAAGCAAGAAGCGGCAAAAAAACAGCATATTCTAGCAATCTTGACCTATATCGAAGAGAATTTTCAAACCGTTACCTTACCAAAACTCGCCACCCTTTTTAACTATTCCCCTTCCTATCTAAGTGCATTGATCAAACGAGAAACTAGTAAAAATTTGACCGAATTGATTATCGAAAAGAAATTGAATCTCGCCCACAATTTAATTGCTTCCTCCACCAAACCAATCACTCAATGCGCGGCTGAAGCAGGATTCACCAATATCACTTTTTTCTATAAAAAATACAAAATTTATTATGGGCATACACCGAAAAAGAAGAAATGATCCTATTTCGCCACTTGCTTAGAAAAAAGAAGCCGAGAAATGTTCCTTCTCGGCTTCTTTTTATTCGTCATTTTCTAACGCCCCAACACCTCCGCCACCGAATAAACGCCTGGGGCAAAGGTCTTGCCTGTTAGCTTCTTCGTCATGGCATTAAAGGTATAGTGCTCTTCTAAGACGACGACTTCATCGTATTGCTTTAATAGCGTGCGAAATTCAGCATCGGATAAGAGGAAATTCTCTCGGCCATCGACATTAGGTGAAAACAAGTAATATTTTCCGACATAGCCAACTAAGTAGCTATCTACTGCTTCTTTGTTAGTACTGACCACCAAATATTTTTTCTCGTTTAGGTCAAAGTGATCGCCAGTAACGGCTGAAACTTGTGCTGGAATCGAAGCAGCATATTCACGATTGGTATAACGCATGCCATTATTCTCTGAAAGGATCAGCAATGTCGCAAAAAATAGCAGAATCAAGGTACTGTATTGATAGATTTTTTTCGTGGTCAAGCTGGCAAAACTACGGTAGTTTCGCCGATCGATCGCTTGTTCATGATACAAATGATCAATGCCTCGGACCATGAAAAAGGTCATTAATCCAAGTGCTAAAATCACGATACTTGAGGCATAGCGATCGAACCCTGCCAAAGACAATGCTTCATCAGTGGGCATCGAGAACAAGAACATGGCATAGATTCCTAAATAATACCCCCCAATGATACCATCGATCAACAGCAGTTCTTTGAAAAATGGATTGCGTTTTTTCATGATAAATCGGACAAATAGCCAACTGCCCAACAGGATGACCTGGATCAAGAGAATC
The DNA here is from genome assembly GCF_051711285.1 of Enterococcus sp. DIV0213h. Classification (NCBI taxonomy): domain Bacteria; kingdom Bacillati; phylum Bacillota; class Bacilli; order Lactobacillales; family Enterococcaceae; genus Enterococcus; species Enterococcus sp. DIV0213h. The sequence goes on along the minus strand of NZ_JBIOMH010000001.1, from coordinate 1,060,035 downwards.
CCTTGCGTGGAGATCGTCGCAACATCCGTGATCGTTTTGACAAAAACATCCGTTATCTGCTGCAGTATCTGAGAATTCTTTTCACCAAAAATCTGTTTATAAGCGGTCACGCTGACTTCATGCTTCGATTTAGGAAAATTCGCTTTGACATGCAGGTTCCAAAGAATCGCTGGCAGGACAGATAGCCCAATGGCAGCTAATCCTACAATCATCATGCCCAGCCGTTGCCGCCAACGAACTGATGCCTGCCACAAGCAGACTAGTAAATAGCCGCCTAAAATCAGCAGAAAAAAGACGGCGCTATTTTTGACCAAATCAAGAGAGGCGCCAATCAAAAGAAAGAAACCGATCGACGGTAGTACGTTGCCTTTTAAAGCGAATAAGCCAGCGATGCCAGCTAAAGTCAACACTGGCAGGATAAAGTCCACTAACAAATTATTCATTCGAATCGCAATATTAAAATAATTGAAAACCGCCATACTGGTGAAGATCAGGGCAAAAGCCAGCTTTCTTTTCGGATCACGAATAATCGCAAAGAAACTATACAGACTACAGAAAATCAAAATCAATTGACCAATCAGCAAGACATTCTCATGATAGCCAACAATGATCGCTGTATAAGTAACAAACAGCGAGCTGCCTAAAGGATAGGAAGTAAAACTGATGATGGCATCGGCTGCCGTTGGCAATTGTCCCTGCGTATAAAGGAATTTAACGATTGTCGCCCAATGGGAGAAGTTGTCATAGTGGGTCAAATGACTGTGAAGCAAGGTTAAAACGAACAAAGCAAAATAGCCGTAAAACCACAACAGGATGGGCTCTTGCAAGCCCCAACGTACCTGATAGCGCTCCTGCCAAAAACGCCAAACGCATAATAGTAAGCCAAGACCAAATAAAACCCATGCCCCCCAGATCAACCATCCTTTTGGACCATATGCGACAAAGGAAAGAACGAGGATCGGCAAACAGCAAGCAGCGATCCAGCTGATGTGTTTGGGAAAATGGCAAACTCGTACAAAAAGATAGGCATAGCCAGCTAATGATAAACCAAAAAGACTAAATCGCAGCAGGGTCTCGATCATCATCTTCCTCCTTTCTCAGCAAGCTGTCTACCCATTCTTGAAAGGCTGCTGTAAAACGCAGCTCGGAAAGATTGCTTACTTGATAAATCACTTGATTTTCTGTTGGTTGAAGCGTTGCTTTTTCAGCGTGAAGCACAAGATTATTGATCGGCAAGGTTAGATGGGCCGGCATCTCGACCTCTTCTGTTTTTGCCAACGTGAGCTGGTCAAAACCAAATGTTGTGACCGCATAGGTTCCTTCATCAAAGTTCCATTTTTGATCAATGGTCAGGACAGGCACTCGTTGAGGCGGCAATGGCTTTTGTTTGGCTTGCAGCAGATGCTTACCGAGATTTTCAAAAAGACTGTCAAAGAAGGTCATCCACGGGTCACGCAGAACTGGCAGGCTTTGATTGAAGCCATCATAAATGATCTGCAAATAAGCTAAGTAGTCTTTTTCTGATAATTGGTGTAAAGCAACCCCATAGACCCAGCGATCCTTGCCTGAAAAAACGCGGACGACGTTTCCCGTCATCTCTGCTTGGTAGCCATTACGGGTGATTTTAAACGTCAGCTGCGCATCTGGCGGAAAATAAAGAGGAACGTCAGAAACAAAGGACAAGCCGTTTTCTGAGATATTTTCTGTCATCAAAGAATAGCTGGCGTCTTGGTCGGAAACTTCAACAGGATAATGGGCTCTGAACCGTTCCGTCGTTCGGTAAATCGGGCGACCGAGATAAAATAAGACCGCAAAGGTTAAGTTAAAGAAATGGGTCAGCAGCCAGAAGGTCAACACGCTGCCATAGAAAATCTCTGAACCGAATTTGCCGTAATTAAACTTCACTAAGCCGATAATCGTCAAAATCAACAGCAACAAATGCGGCACCACAAACAACAAGTCTTTTTTAGACTGAGTTGCTGCTTTATTGGTCACTTTGAAACGAGTCTCTTTGATGCCAATGGCTTGTAAAAAGACAGGAATCACTAGGTAAGGTGCAAAAATCGTTTCCTGGATCTCGCCCCAGCGCTGCGTTCGAATATCACTGCTCAAATCCTGCATCGCCAAATGCAAGAACGTATAGCTTGGCAGCCAAAACAGCAGCAAGACCCAAAAGTTGGTCTCTACGACCCTTACATTAAAGACGGTGTACAAAATCGGCGCGAAAATAAACAGCAACCGACGTAAAAACGACCACCAATACAAATAACTGTTTAAGAAAACCATTTTTTGCGCCAAAGACAACGTCTTGTTCTTAAAAAGATGGAGATTGTGGACACTTTGGACCACTCCTCTTCCCCAGCGAATCCGCTGCTTTAAAGCACTTGGGATATCAATGGGAGACAGACCGCTGGCCATGGGCTGCAGTGTTGATAAACTGCGATAACCTTGGCAATTGATCAAGGCGCCTAATTCAAAATCCTCCGTGATCGTGTCCGTCGGAAATCCGCCAGCGGCTTCGATCGCTTCTCGTGCGATCACCGTATTGGATCCTGTATAAATAGCTGTATCATGGGCGTTGTTCAAAACATTGACTTCTCTGGAAAAGAAGTCCTGCTCGTTAGGGATCGCCGCTTCTGAAAAAAGATTGTACTGAAAAAGATCCGCATTGTAAAAGCTTTGCGGTGTTTGGACAAAGCCCAACGGTTTGACGGTCTGATCTTTACGGCGTTCCTGCTGATTTGCCACAAAATATGGTACTGTTTCCAGCAAAAAATCTGAGTAAGGGATCATATCTGCATCAAAGGTCGCCACTAGCGGCGAATTGGTTTTTGACAATGCATGATTGAGATTGCCTGACTTGGCATGCTGATTGCCTGTCAATCCGATATAGCCGATGCCAAATTTATCTGCCAGTGCTTTGACCTCTGGACGGTTGGTGTCATCTGACAAGTAGATGTGAACTTTTTTGGGATCGGGGTATTTCATATGAACTGCCGCATTGACTGTTTTTAATAAAAGCGGCACTTCTTCATTATGGGTAGCAATCAACACATCGATCGCTGGATAGTCGGCTTCTGGCACGATCGGTTTTTCAAAAGGCTTTGCTTTGTTTTTGTTCCAAATCAACAGCAAGCCCGTAAAGTTCGATACGATCTCACTGCCCCAAAGCAGCAAACCAAACAGCAGGGCAAACCAAGACTCGTGCCACGGCAATGTATACAGCCCCCGCCATGATAAATAGATCAGCGAAAAGACAAACGCCAGAAAGTAAACGACTTTTTTCGCCCAAGGCAAACGTTTTTGTTCCATCTCAATCACTCCTTAAAGATGACATTTTTTTGCACATGGTAACTAAAGAAAAAGAGCAGGCAATCGACGCCTATTTTTAACAACACAGAATCCCCGATCGGCAGGATCAAATAGATCAGGTAGACGAGGAAAGAGGACAGCAAAATCTGTACGATCACTAATAAAAAATACTGCAGCATACTGTTCTTTGTCCGTTGACCAAAAACAAGCTCGCGATTGATGTAGTAATTGACGATCGCCGAAATCAAGCGGGCACCCAACGAAGCGATCACGATGGAGGACAGATCGATGACAGACAAGAAATGGATCAATAACGCATAGGCGATCACATCGACAAAAAAGGAGACCACAGATGAAAACAAATACTTCAAAAAGACGCTATAGATAGCGACGGAATCTGCCAAGACCCGAAAATGGGAAGAGGCATTTTCTTCAATATAGATAGTGGCGATCGGTTGCGAGAGAATCGGCCACCCCCGTTTCTGGGCTTCGATCAACATCCGCGTTTCATATTCAAAGCGCTCACCTGAGATCGCCAACAAATCTGTCATGAATTTCCGAGGGAAAACCCTTAAGCCCGTCTGCGAATCCTCGATGGCAAGACCAGTCGCTAAACGTAGGATATTTCGGGTCAAAATGTTGCCGAACTTACTCCGCAAGGGCACTTCTTTGCCAAAGGATCGGGTCCCTAAAATAATACTGTCGGGATGGGCTTGGGCCTTTGCTAAGCAAGCCATCATATCGGTATACTCATGCTGCCCATCCGAATCAATGGTCACCATAAATTCAACAGCTGGCTGGTTTGTCAGCACTTCAGTGAGAGCGGTTTTGATGGCTGCGCCTTTTCCCTGATTCTTTGGATGGGTCAAAACCTGACAACCAAACTGCTGTGCCAATGCCGAAAAGACAGGCTGATAAGCAGCCCCACTGCCATCATCCACGACCAAAATCGGCAGGTGCTGGTTATGCAAACGAATTTTCTCCACCAGAGCCAGCAGTTTGTGGTCAGGTTCTAGCGAAGGAATCATGATTAAACTATTTTCCATATGCGCTCCTCATTTAAGGTAGTATTTTTGAAAATAAAAAAGAAAAGAAGCCAACCCCGTCAGTAAAGACAGAGTTGGTCGCGACCGCTGCGCTTGGCTCGATACAATGCTTGATCGGCTCGTTCTTGTGTTTGCTGTAGCAACTCGCCCTTTTGCCGTTGTGCGATCCCAATCGACAACGTGATGCTGACCGAATCGCCTGCATCCAAGATGATCTCTTGGTAACGGATGCGCTTTTGGATTTTTTCGAGGAGATAAGCAGCAGCCTGTGCATCTCCTTGGATCAAGATCGCAAACTCTTCCCCACCGATGCGATAGACCGGGTTGCTCGCCGTACAGTAGGTCGAAAAAATACGAGCGATTTCTTGCAAAATCACATCCCCAGCACGGTGTCCGTAACGGTCATTGTAATTTTTGAAATGATCGATATCGATCAAAGCGATCGATAAGTCCACCTCGGTCGTGTCTAGGCGTTGGCGGTCATCTTGAAATTTACGGAAGTTGTTCAACTGCGTAAGATCATCGATTTTGACCAATGCCAAAATGCGCTGCATATCATTTACTATCGAGTAAAGGAAAAACGCCAACGTATAGGCGAGAATGCCATAAACTATATAAATTAGGGTCGTTTTTTGAATATCACCCGTCAGATAAAAACCAAAAAGAAAGGAGATAGCGATCAAGTAGGTAATTGATAGGAATAACTCTTGTTTGTCAGTAAATCGCCGTTTGGCCCAAGCATGCAGAAATGTCAGTGTCACTATCAAAAAAAACGTAAGATATAAGTTCAACCAAGACGATTTTGATACTTCAAACAAGAAACGCCCTAACGCTAGATTGACCATCGTCGGTACGGTCACCTTCCACCCCAGATATTTCATGGAAAAAGCGTAAAGCAAAAAGCGCAGGTCAAATCGCGTTTCGTATACGACGTAAGAGAAATTCATCATCAGCATCCCCACCACGGTTTCACAAGCAATCGCAGCTGCGATCTGTTTCGCTTTGAACGTCCCTTGGCCAACGAATCCGTCACTGATTTTGAATAACAAATAAATATTGATGATAATTGCGCCTAAATTTGCGAGTGTATTGACAACCAGCGTATTTGCCATTTCCTGTGCTTCCTTTCTAAAAAAAAGAACCCTTACTTGCTGATTCGACGGGACAATTCCAGAAACATTTCATTGGAAAAGCGGACAAAGCATCAAGTAAGAATCACTATTTATTATTGACAGTTTTTATCACTCTTGATTTAGAATAATTTACCAGAAATTATACATAGTTTCAATCTTTTTGTTGATATGCGAAGATTCTCAAGATAAATAAAAAAAGCAAAATGTATATTTTTTAAATAAATAACATTATTTCTTTATTATTACTAACTTTTTGTGCATAAAGATTTAATTCTTTGTGAATTTGTGCAAATCATTTTTTCATTATTTTTTTACGTCTCAGGTAAGGTGCACACCCGATTTCGACCACTTTGTTTTGCGAGATAGAGTGCTTGATCGGCTCTTTCGACAGCTGCCAAGATATCGCCATGACAAACGGTGCTCGCTTCAACGCCGCAAGACAAAGACATCGTCCCTTTTTCAAAATTGGCGACAGGAAACATACTGCTGGAAATGGTTTGACACAGCGTCGTCATCGCAGCTACGGTCTTTTCTTTGACATCCCCTTCGATGACGACACAGAACTCTTCGCCGCCATAACGATAAAAGGAAAAGGTCTCAGCAAAATGCGCCTCTAAAAAAGTAGTAGTCCGTGTGGCAAAGGTTCTCAACAGCTCATTTCCAGCGATATGACCATAACGATCGTTGACCTTTTTGAAGTGATCAAGATCGATCATGGCGATCGTCACAGTCTTTTTCTGTGAAACGGCTTGAAGCAGATCGTGGTTATAGGTCCCATAGTTGAAGCAGCCGGTCAACGCATCGATCTTACTATTCGCCAACTCTGCCAGTACTTGGTACTCTTCGCCTTCAATCAACCGATGCAGCCACATAAAGCCGCCCAACAGCACAAAAGAACCAACAAGTACTGCCAACATCGCTTCCCAGTCATAGGTCGTCGTATGATGGACCAACATCGAAAAACGCGGTGAGAGCAGACAGGTCAAAAAATACATCAAATAAAATTGCTGTTGCGGACGCAGCGGCTTGATTTTTGATAAGAGAAAATCAAGGACAAAGACGCCGACACCTAATAGTGGTAAATAAAAGGCTTTGCCAATGTCAGAAAAACCGACAAACAGTAAATAGAACACGACCATACACGGCGTTATCAAAATCAAGATCTTGCCACGATCACCATAGAAAAAATGACTCGCAATAAAAGCAGTTGTGTATTGATAACAGATAAACCCAACTGAATTCATTGAGAAAGAAAGAATAAAATACAAATGCGTAAACGTCAGAATACCAATAATAAAATACTTAAATGGACGAGAAACCGATATTTTTTGCACACTTCGTACAAAAACATCTGCGGTCACCAGTAAACTGGCAATCATCAGCGGCAAACCAAACGCCAAGAGCACGCCTCGTTCTAACATTCCATCACAATCGCTCTCCTTTAGACCATAAATATCCTTGTTGTAAATGAACCCCCATCTCAAGCAGCTGCGCCATCTTATCGCGGGTCTCGATGCCTTCAACGATCAACTCAAGCTGATACTTTTTGGCGACCTTCAACCAACAGGTCAAGAAACTAAACCCGATCTCCTCATCGAGCTGAATAAACGGCAGTAGTGAAAATTTCAAACAATCCACATTTTCAAGATTGGCAAAGACCAATGACAGGGTATTTTGGCCACAGCCGATGTCATCGACAGCGATCACATAGCCATAGGCTTTGATTTTTGCAAGGGCAGTAGACAAATCAAAAGAATCATGCTGACCTTTTACAGGATGCTCTGTTAATTCGATCTGCAACTGCTCTTTGTGGGCAGTCATCCCCTCAAAAAAGGTCCACGTTGACTGCCACAGCAGCTGTTGTGGATGAATATTGACACTAAAGCGGGTTTTCGGCTTTTTTTGGCACAACCGTCGCAGCTCCTTGGCATACCACCCCATCAACTGCTGGTTGCCGCTTTCAGATTGAATCATTGCGCTGAATTCTTGTTGCGGAAAGCGGTTGTTTTTCTCGCTGCGCAGCAAGACCTCATAGCCGTTCACCTCTTGCTGACTTAGCGATTCTACCTGCATGATTGGTTGACATAACAGATAAAAATTGTCTGTGTTTTCCCAAATTGTTTCATTTCCCATCTTCGTTAAGCCCCCATCTAGTAAAGTTATCACTTCCGAAAATTGGTCATATTCGTATCATCGCTCGTTCATAGTCCTTAGAAAAAGAAGCTTCAAAGGAACTGACTTGCCTAAGTATACCAAATAGAGCCGCAGTTCCCCAACTATTTTAGATGATTGGGCAGAATTTTTTGTGAACGATTGGACAGAGATTGCTATTTCCACCCATAGTTCCCATTTCTTCTGACGGTTGGAATTCTGCGCTTTTCTTGTATCAAAAACGCTGTTTCTGGCTGACTTACACGTTGGTCGATTGGCGGTTTTGACAGCTTCTTCTGCTCATCCTCATAAAAAAGCCAGCTGAACAGGAATTGTTCAGCTGGCTTCCTTTTTCTGTTAATAAATTAAATAGTCAGAGGCACCGGCTTGCTTGATCTCGATCACCAGCTTATGAGGCAGGCAAATGCTCGTCTGCCCATTGCGATAGATCCAGCTGGTTTTGACAGCAATCTGGTCGGGACTATTGTCTTCACGAACTCGGATCGCGCCATCTTTGATCTCGACGATATTGTACTGACCTTCTGCTGGATAGTAGGTTTTTTCCATCGCATCGATTTCTTCTAAGTTAAAACGGTCAACCTCTTCTCCATTGATCCGCACGATTGCATACCGATCGCCGGTATCACTTTGAGCTTGTGCTTCAAATAGAAAAAGCGGTAAAAAAGAGCCGACAACTAACAGAACAAACAGCAGATAATCATAGGGCTTTAAAAGTTTTAAAAATGGCTGGATCGTCTTTTTCATCACATGTACGCCTTTCACGGTTCATTCACTGTTGCTTTTTAGAAGGTAATCGCTCTTCAAAAAAAGCAGTTAGGTCGATGATCTCTTCCTCTGTGAAGGTTTCTTGCTCCCATTGGGCAAGGATTTGTTCTTGCAAAGTCAAATCCATTTCCCAAAAATGCTCGATCTTCTTGAAATGCTTTGAGTCAAAGGAACGAAACACGGGGTAGATCATCAAAAATTCTTCAAAGGTAAGATCCCAGTCCTCAGTATAATCTTTAACGACCCCTTCTGACAAGGCTTTTTCCGTCGGATCGCCGTTTTCTTTGATCAAACCTGCTTCGTAAAAATGGCGATAGATTGCCTCTTTGGTGATCTCTGGATGAAATTTTTTACTGTGACGATAGGCTTCTTCAATCAATGACGGATAGATGATCTCCATTTTCCCCCTGCTTTCTGGAAGGCGTCATAAGACGCCGTTAATTCTTTTCGATTGGGTGCTGCGCTTTATATTCTGCTAATGATACATGGTGGCTGCGCTTGAAGGTTCCTGTTGTCCCATCAAACGAAATCGCTGGTGCTTTGACGCCATAGTGGGTCCGGCGCTTATTCTTTTTTGCTTTTGATGTTTTTCTTGCAGGTACTGCCATGTCATTTCCAACTTTCTTTCACTTTCTCATTATGCACGCAGCTGCAATGCATTTTTTCGTTTATTTCGCTTAAATTCATGAATGATCTTTAATGCGCGTTTCCTTGTTTTGATGTTCGGGCTCTTTAAACGTCGATACGCACTAGACAAGTCCGTTTTTTCCATATTGACTCCTTTCTGTTACCAGCTTGCTTTTGTAACGCCGGGAATTTCTCCGAGATGTGCATGCTTACGGAAATTGATCCGTGACATGCCGAATTTATTCATGTAGCCGCGTGGACGACCATCGATCATATCCCGTTTCTTCAAACGCGTCGGATTCGAATCCTTCGGTAGTTTGGCCAATGCTTGGGTATCTCCTTGTGCTTTTAGTTCTTGACGTACTGCTCGGTATTGTTCGATCAGTTGTACTTGTTTGTTGTATTTTGCAATTTTTGATTTTTTTGCCATTCAGTTATTTTCCTTCCTATTTCTTGATTTCACGAAAAATCGCTCTGCGCCGCAACTTTGGTGAATATTTTTTTAATTCTAAACGTTCCGGCGTATTGCGCTGGTTCTTATTGGTCAAATAAAGTCTTTCCCCTGTCTCCACACATGCCAAAATAATATTGTTTCTCATAATAACCAGCTCCTTTCTCTTGCGTCACACCAAAAGAACGCTCAAAGTGTAACGATTACGTTTTGTATCATATCACACTAAAACACAGGAAGCAAGCAAAACTATTTCTTCTTTTTGTTATTTAACACGTGAAGAAAACGTCATATGAATTTGTTTTCAACCGTCGCTGTCATTGGCGGCAAGATATCAGGAACCTATAGCTTTTGATCGCGCAAAAAAATCACCTGATCTTTAAGAAATCACTGGTTGGGCTTTTCAAGCAGCCCAAGTCGTGATTCTTTGTCAGGTGATTTCATTCGGTTAATTTACTGATTGGTTCTCATGTGACTCAAGCCATTCACTAATCGCCTGCAAGCGTTCTATCCGCAAGTTCGGCAAGCCATTGCGTGATAAACCATGAGAGGATTGAGGAAACAGCATCAGCTTCGTATCGACGCCTTGACGTTGCAATGCCATGTAAAACTGCTGTCCTTGTTCTTGCGGACATCGCAAATCATTTTCCCCATGGAGGACTAGCGTGGGTGTCTTGACTTGGCTGGCATAGGCCAAAGGCGACATCTTCCAAAGTCCTTCGGTCTGATCAAGTTCCCGCAACAATTGGAATTTGACAAAGGCAGGTCCAATGTCACTCGTCCCATAAAAGCTGATCCAATTTGAGATTGAGCGTTGCGTAACGGCCGCACAAAAACGATCGGTATGGCCAACGATCCAGTTGGTCATAAAGCCACCATAACTGCCGCCAGCCACATGGATGGTGTTCGTATCGATTTCTGGATGGTTTGCCACCACGGCATCCACCCCTAACAGCAAGTCTTGATAATCTTTATTGCCATAATCACCTAAAATCGATTTGACAAATGTTTGACCGTATCCTTGCCCGCCACGAGGGTTCAACAAGATGACCCCATAGCCATTAGCGGCATGGACTTGCATCTCATGGAAAAATGTTTCCCCATAACAGACCTGCGGACCGCCATGAATGTACAAAATCGCTGGATGATTCTCCTTTGTTTCGGTCGGAGGCAAATACCAGCCTTGAATTTGCCAGCCATCTGCTCCTTCGTACCAAAACGCTTCAGGTTTACTGATCGTTAATTGTGACATAACTGCTTGGTTAGGATCATAGAGATCGGTTACTTCGCCACTTGTTAAGTCAATCAACGCTAAGCGACTAGGGATCGTTGGCGTCGCATAAGCAACAGCAAGTTTGGCTTCTGAATAGATCGCCGCATCGAGGATATCCATTTTTTCATCAAGGAGTTTGGTCCATTCTCCTTGGGTCGTGGCACGGTACAATTGTAGCTTGCCATGTTCTGTTACGGGTACAAGGAATGTGTCATCCGTCAACCAGGTGATCGCTACGCCACGATTTTTTTGTTGAAAATCACTGATGATCGCATTGCCAAAGGCAACATCTAACTCCTTGGAAAGATTTTTGACTGCTTTCGTTTTTAAGTCGATCAAAAACAAATCATCCAAGGTCACAAATCCGTAAGAGAGATCATTGCCTAATAGTAACAGCTGATCATTGCGCGCAGCAGCAAAAGTGTAGGTTCCTTCTGGCAGGATGTTTTCTAAACTTTCTGTCTTTTTCGTCTGGCTATCAAGGAGACAAACCTTCGAGCCATAGTCCCATTCATCTTCTTCCTCTTTGTCAAAGGTGAGGAACAACGTCTTCTGATCATCCGCGATGCCAGAAAAAACAAAGGGAGAATCATGCTCAAAAATCAGTTCCGTTTCTTGTGTCGCGATCGTTTTTTTGACGATCGAATGTTTTTTTTCTTTTAAAAATCCGACGCCATCCGCCAAATAATTGACTTTCGTAGTAGCTTTTACTTCTGGAAATTCCTTTTGCTTGTCCGTCTTTTCTGTGTCGTCTTGATTCTCTGAGACCGGCTCTTCTTGTGCCAGCTTATAATAGACCGCCGTTGCGTCTTGCTTCCAAAAATAGTCCCCCAGACCCTTCTCAGTGACAAGTGCTTGGGGCTTGCCTCCGGACACTGGCATCGTCCATAACGTACTTTCACCTTTCTTTGGATCGGTCGTCACAAAACTGAGCCTTTGCTCATCTGGCGAGACCTTTAGGTTGTTGTGGGTCGTCGCTTCGGTGCCCCACTCACGCCGTTCGTTGGTCTTTGGGTCAATACTATAAATCGCTGAATCATACGTATTAGTCTCTTGGTTGACTGCCGTTTCCAAGTAAAAAACCTGATTTTGCCCCACTGCAGGCTGCGCAATCGTTTTCAGTTCAAACAGTGTCTCATTCGTTATTTTTTCCATCCGTTTCCCTCCAAAGATACGTGTTTTCGCAGTAACTATCTACTAGTATATCAAAAGAAACGAATTTTTCTGCTTTTTTCCCGCCTTTTTTAATAGTGAAATCCTCGCAGATTCGCTACTTCTTCAAAACCAGCCGACGTCCCTGTCTGCCGCAAGATCTCCTGCCCATTTTCTAAAAGGGTCAAGGCAATTTCCGTACTGGCGCTTTCGCGAATGATCCGATTCATTTGCCCAATAGAAGGTGCTAACAACGAATGGCCTTCTTTCGTCAACACTTCGATCGTCAGCAGCCACTGTTTTTGTTTGAGATGGATCACTAAACGGTCTTCCGTACGTTTGACATCATGAATCTTTGCACCATGATAAGTAGCAAAACGATATTCTTGGCTGCCGACTTGCAGAACACAAATCGTTCCCAAAAAAGCAAAACCAGCAAAGGGAATGTCGGCTGCGGAGAAAAAGAACCGTACATCTGGCGCATCAAAGCTATTGCACTGAACCCAAATATAAGCTGCTGGAAAGGAGGTACCCCAGTCTTTTTCCAAATAACCGATCCCGTTCGTAAAATCGATTGGTTCTTCGTTCCAGTACAGCGTACCTTCTAAGGTATGACTCATGCTCAAGACACCGTGGTAGCACTCCATAAATGACAGATACGAAAAAGGCCCCATGATACTCGGCGCATAACGTGTCCGCTGAATCGGTTTGTGGTCGTTATATTTTACTGCTCCTTGTACTTGGAGATCGTTATTTTTTAAAGAAACTTGAATGCCTGCTTCACTAAAGATATTGTCACCAATCGTTACTTTTCGCTCCTCTTCTGAAACCTGAAAATCAGTTTCTGGAAAGGAGAAGTAATGCGCGCCCTCATGATTGATCACTTGAATGAACACTTCTTTGGTACCGTCTTCTTGAATCGAAAGACCTGGAATAAAAGCATAGACTTCTTCACCAATTTGGTGCTTATGGTACCAGCCTTCAAAAAAAGCGGTCTGCTTGTCGTGGCCGTGAAAGAACCGATCTGTTGTCAACATCTTGATTTCCCTCCGTTTCTTTTTTAAGTGTAGCATGAAGCAGAAAGATTCCTCAGGATAATGCTTTTGTCCATGTAAAAAAGCCAGAAACAAGCAACACACTTGTTTCTGGCTTTGCTTATTGCTTTTTCATCACTCGACGGGTCCACCAGAGAAAAATAAGAAACCCTACAACGAGCAGTGTCAAAAGTCCGCCGGTCATCCACGATGGATCCCCATTGTGATAAAATGCCATGGCTTTTTGCAGGCAACCAAGCAACACAAATACCCCCAGTAGAAAAACGATCGGATAAAAAGCTTTTTCTTTGCGTGATACAACAAAAACGATCGCCGCTACCAGCAAACTGCCAACCAATACTACATCAAAAGGAAATGCGATCGTCAGGAGCCACCAGTTTGGGGTCAGCAGATTGATCAACAGTGAAAGACCAATCCAGCCACTCACAACGAGCCAAAGGGAGCCAAAACGAATCACCTTGCTTGTGCCCTTCTTTTGATAGATGGTTTTGCTGATGATCGCAAAAATCCCGATGACCGCTACCACAGTTATCAATCCTGTTAAAAGATAATCCAGCAGGTTAAGAACCAGTGGTCCTTGATTTGTAAAATCAGCTATAAACTTGATCCCCCAACTGATACCAACCGCTAGATATGCCAATTTGAGACGCTCTTTGAGATTGCTCTTTGGCGTGTTTGCCAACAGTTCATCTGCCACCCCTTTCGGATCATTGCCAAAATAGTGTTGCGCCTCTTCTCCATGAGTTTGTGCTTCTAATAAATCCATTGCAATCGCGTATACCTGCTCTGTGACTTTATGCTCATCGTAAAAAAGGCTGGAAAGTAAGAGGTAGCTTCGAAAATCATCAAAAAATTGGCGATTTTTCTCATTGAATTGTTGCTCGATCAGATTGGTTTGCTCTCGCCAATAGGTCGTCTCTTGTTTATTTGCCATGTTTCCTCACTCCTTAAATAATCCTTCGACTTTCTTCATTAGGTTCGTCCATTGTTCTCTAAATTGTGCCAAATAGTCTATGCCTTTCGGGGTGATCGAGAAATACTTGCGATCAGGTCCTTCAGGTGATTTTTTCATCTCAGAGGTAATAAGTTCTTGTTTTTCCAACTTCTGCAGCAAAGGATAGATCGTGCCGCCAACGATCGTTTCAAAGCCTCTTTGCTTCAGTTCCTGTACCAGTTCATAACCATAAATCTCTTTTTGAGCAATCACTTGCAAAACACACCCTTCCAAAACCCCTTTTAGCAATTGCGTCTCTTTCACGATTTCCCTCCTTTGGTTCCTTTATCTAGTTTGTTATACAAACTAGTGTTGTACCCAGTATACGTGTTTGTCACTAGTTTGTAAAGCATACTAGTAGAATAAAAAAATCTCCTAAGAAGATTTTTCTTCTAGGAGATTTTTTTATCAGATGATTCAACGCTTCACCCCGCGTTGATAGGAATCATTGTACGCTTGAAAGGACTTATCGTGAAGTTTCGCCGCTGCATCTGCCAACCAGTTGACATTTCTGATCAATGCGCGGCCTTGTAAAACCAACTCCACTTGATTGGTTTGCAAAAGATATTCGCAAAGATCAGGATTATCCAATAAACCGACTGCTGCTACGGGAATATCGACCACTTGCTTGATAGCTGCAGCAAAGGGCACTTGATAGCCATCATAGATCGGAATATTAGGCTTTTTATCCACCACACCGCCTGTGGAACAGTCAAGACAATCAATGCCATCTGCTTGAAGCCATTGGGCCACTTGCTGCCAATCTTCCAACGAATTTTGGCGTCCTGGTTCTTCATAGTCTGTCAGTGACAAGCGCATCCACAAGGACCCAGAAAAGACTGCTCGAACTGCTTGTACCGTTTCTTTTACAAAGCGATACCGATTCTCTAAGGAACCACCATACAGGTCGGTTCGTTGATTGACGAGAGGCGAAAGAAATTGATCCATCAAGTAGCCATGAGCCCCATGAAGTTCGATCATCGTGACACCCGCTTTGGCTGCTCGTTGGGCAGCCTGAACAAAACTATCTTGCACCCGTTTGATCTCCGACAGGGTCATTTCTGACGGTAATGGGTAGCGCTCGTTAAAGGCAACGGCACTTGGTGCCAAAGGATTGGTGGCATCAACTGCTTTTCGTCCTGCATGGCTTAGTTGGATGCCTACTTGCGCATCGAACCCATGCAGCAGTTCCACCAATTTCGTCAGCTCTGTTTGCTGCTCTTCATTCCATAACCCTAGATCATTGTTTGTGATTCGTCCGTCTGGTTCAACGGCAGTCGCTTCAATAATGATCAAGCCGACTTTGCTTAATGCTCGTGCCCCGTAGTGAACAAAATGAAAAGGCTCCGCAACACCGTCTTCTTTTTTTACTTCATACATACACATCGGCGACATAACGACGCGGTTGGCCAATGCTAAATTCGCTAGCTTCACTGGTGACAATAATTTGGACATGCTGACACTCCCTCAACGATTTTTCGCTTTGTATTTTTCTCTATATTCAGTATAAACAGCCCCTTCAAAAACACAAGCAATGACCCTTTTTCTCATTTTTAAAACAAAAAAATAGACGCATTCTGCTTGCTCCCATGACATTGGAACAATCAGCTGCCTCTTCCCACTATTATTATACCGCATCCAGAGTCAAAAAAATAGACTAGTATTTTTGGTGGATGCTCGTATAATTGAGATACTTTGGAGAATGGATGTGAGTCTGAATGAACGACCTAAAGGCTGAAAAGAAGCATCTCGCAGACACGTACCAGCAATTGCTGACGCGAAAGACAATGCTGAGCAGTTTCTTGACTGAAGGCAGAAAAAAAGATCGCCTTGCGATGCAAAGCATCGGCGAAGAGATTCGCTTAAACTTTGATAATTTTGCTGACCGTTTAGATACTTTTGCTGCCATCGAAAGTAAGAACCGTGAGATCGACCAAATGAACGCCGCTCTTCAATCTGCTGAATGTGAATTAGCTACCATCGACCGTCTACTGGATAGTCCCTACTTTGGTAAAATCTCCCTACAATTTGAAGATGAGGAAATGATAGAAGATTTTTACATTGGGATCAATGGTTTTGTTAATGAAAATAAGGAAGGGCTGATCTATGATTGGCGCTCCCCTATTGCCGAATTGTTCTATGCCAAACGCTTGGGCCCGGTCTCTTATCAAGTGAACAATCAGACGATTTCTGCTGCTCTTGAACATCGCCGACAATTTATTATCGAAAAAGATCACATGAAGCAAGCCTTTGATACCTCAGTCGCGATTCAAGATGAAGTGTTACTGGCAGCCCTTGAAGCCAATAATAGTCAAAAAATGCAAGATATCACTGCTTCGATCCAACACGAACAAAACGTCATCATCCGTGACTTAGCGCATAAAAACCTATTGGTCAACGGTGTTGCTGGAAGCGGAAAAACGTCTGCTGTCATGCAACGGATCGCCTTTTTGCTGTACCATTTTCGTGAAGAGATGACCGCAGAGAATGTCTTGATCCTCTCCCCGAACTCTCGGTTTATTGATTATATTTCGCAAGTGCTGCCTTCCCTCGGTGAAAAAAATCCATTGACGCTGACCATGCGCCAGTTTTGCCAAGCATTTCCTAGCGTTGACTTAGAATCGGAAGAGGCGTATTTTGACCGCATCCAGCAAACACCCAATGAAGCAATCGACCTTTTGCGCAGTGCGGACTTCAGCCGCTTTCTTCAATCCTTGAGCAAACAGCTGCCAGAAGAACTTGTGCTTCAGTTTAAACCAATCAAAAGAAAAAACGTCGTCCTTTTTTCTGAAGAAACGATCGACACTTTCTTCCAAGAGACACCGAAACAGGCATCCTTGCGCGATCGCATCCAAGCAGTCAAAAAGAAATTGGCTTACGCTTGGGAGGAACGACTGCAAAAAAATGCCTTAGCAGCAAATGTTCACGACCAAGTTCGTTCTTTGACTGAAGACGAACAGCGCTCCCTATTAGGGACAGTTTTAAAGGATGATTCAGAAAAAACAATTCAGAAAGCAGCCATTCGCCTCCTGAAGAAAAAATACGCAACGGTTTCCAAACAAATCAACGACCTTACTTGGTTTGATACAAAACGATTGTTAGCAGACAGTGCCGACTATTTTACTCACGGACAGATCACTTTGACGCAAACAACAAATAGTTTGGATTATACCGTTTGTCTATTGCTGATTCGTCATTTGCTCGCCGAAAAACAACCTGTCCCTGCGTTACGCTATCTGTTTATCGATGAAGTCCAAGATTATACGCCAGCACAAATTCAGTTTCTATTATGTCTTTTTCCTATGACCGCTTTTACCCTCGTGGGGGATCAGCAACAGGCGATCTTTACAAGTGCCATCACCGTATCAGAAATCCAAACGTTATTTCAACAACAGGCGAAATTCCTCGAAACGTATCAGCTGACTACGAGTTATCGTTCTAGCGGTGCAATCACGCGGTTATTTGCCCAAATGCTACCAAAAGAAACCAATTTAAACATCTCTGCCGTTCGACCAGAAGGAAAGTTGCCACAGTTTTATGCCAATCTGCCTGACGTTGCGTTAGTAGACATAGTAAAAGAACTTAAGCAACCAGTAACGATCATCACCAAAGATAGTCGATCCAGTGAGGCGCTCAAACAGTTCTTCGATAAACAGGCCGTGTCATTTCATGGAACGGTTTTACCGATTCATCTTGCCAAAGGATTGGAATTTAAGCAGGTCCTCTTACATGATGTCTCAGAAGAAAATTATCATACCGATCAAGACCGGCGGATTCTCTACACGGCGATTTCTCGTGCAATGGAAGAACTGGTGGTAACTTCAAAAGGAACCTTTTCGCCGTTTCTCCCTCCTTGCTAGTAGATCGAGAAACCTCCTATTTTCTATAGAATCTTGATGAGATTTGAGAGAACCCTGTCTTGCCTCTCTGAGTAGTTCTCTTATCTGACTGATTTAGAAAGCTATCGATCAAATAAAAAAGCATCAACGCGATTGCGTTGATGCTTTGCTTTTGAATTGATTAACGATGGATGTAAGTATATCCAGATGCGTTCATCGTAGCTCTATTTGGTCCACCAGGACTGTCAAAGCCCATTCCGCCTTGAGAGATTGTGATGGTATTGTTTGATGGGTTGTATGATTCAACATAAGCAACGTGTCCATAAACTGGATCAGCAGTCCATTCGCCACCAACTGATTGACCAGCGGCAAAGACTACAACGGCACCGGCTGCTGGTGTACCATTGACAGTGTACCCATCAGCTGCAGCTGACGCACCCCATTGTGCTCCGTTACCCCAGTAAGTACCTACCCATGGTGCAACACTTTTCACATACCAAGTACATTGACCCCAAGCATACATGTTACCTGAGCTTGAATGATCTTTTCCGCCGCCAGTAGAAATACTTCCGGTAGAATTATTATTTGATGAAGAGTTTGAGTCTGAGTTACTTGAGCTTGAATTGCTTGAACCAGTGTTTGAAGAGCCTGCGTTCGATGAACTTGAGCTGTTAGAACTGCTGGTATTGCTTGAGCTTGTGTTGCTTGAAGAACTACTTGTTGCTGTTTCAGTAGAAGCTGTTGTATTCTCTGTCGTGCTTTCAGTTGATTGAGCAGCAGCTTCTTGTTGTGCTTCTTTCAAAGCAGCAGCTTGTCTTTCTTCTTCTGCTTTTTGAGCAGCAGCAGCTTCTTGTTGTTCTTTCAAGATACGTGCTTTTTCAGCTTCCGCTTCTTGTTTTTTCTTATTCAATGCATCTTTGTCTTTTTCAGCAGTCGCTTGTTCTGCTGCTAAGTTTGCTTTCAAGACATTTAAGTCAGCTTGTTTTGCTGCGATGGCATCTCTTTGTTGGCTAAGTTCTGCTTGGTTCGCAGCAACTTCTTGGATTTTGCTTTCGTTTTCTTTGACTTTGTCTTCAACATCTTGTTTGTCTTGTTTTTGTTGTTCAACTAAATCATTGTTTGCATTGACGATCGTTGTCATCGCTTGTACGCGACCGATAACATCCGTTAAAGAATCTGCTTCTAAAACAGCATCAATGAAATTGGTGCTTTGACCGTTAACTTGCACATCACGGGCTTGCTTTTGGATTGCTTCTTCACGTTTGGCAATACGCAATTTCAATGTTGCGATTTTGTCTTGCAATTTCTCAGCTTCTTGACCTAACTCAACTTGTTTCGCTTCTAATGAAGCAACTTTTGCACTCACTGTTTCAATTTCTGCTTCTAGAGAATCGATTTGTGATTGGGCGTCAGCTTGCTGACCTTTAAGAGAATTGATTTTTTGGTCTTGCTGCTCGATTTGATCATCAATGGAATCTGCAAATGCTAATGCAGGTGCTGCAACTGCTGTTAATGTTAGTGAACACACCATTAATGCTGATAACAAACTATTCTTCACTCGTTTTTCCTCCGACTAGCTGGTTGATTTGACAGATGAACTGCCTTTATAAAAACTTAATTTTGTCTAAGAAAGTTTAATGTTCGATTTAACGACAAATGAATTCTACCATAATGATATGACACACAGATAAAGGAAATGTTACAAAAATGTTTCAATCTAACACTCCCTTTATCTCAACGATAAATAACAAAACAATTAAAGACCGTTAAATCAACGTTTCTGAATAAATTACCGCGTTTTCTTTTCATTTTCATCATCAAAAATAAAATCAATTCATGTTATCTTTATCAAAATTAAGGCTAATTATTCAAGGATTATAACTTGATCACAATTATTTTAATAAAAAAAACTATGAAAACAAGAAATCATTCAAAAAAAGACCATTTATGTGACAAGATCCCTATTCCTTTCTATAATAAATAAAACAAGCGAGGAGGGAATCGCGATTCGTACACACAAAAAATGGTTTTGGCCATTGGCACTACTTACACTTTTTGTCACCTGTTTCCTGTTATTCTTTCAATTTCGTAAGGTGCATGAAGCCGATACTCCATTGCAACAGGCGAGCAACAGTGAGTTTTGGCTCTTAAGTGATATTCATTTTCTTTCCTCCACGCTCCATGATAACGGCGCAGCCTTTCAGACCTTCACAAAGGGAGCTGCTGGCAAAGAGATGACGTATCAAGAACAATCGATCGAGGCCTTCACCGCTCAAGCCTTAAAAGAGAAACCCACAGGAATTATTTTGACCGGTGATATGACGCTCAATGGCGAGAAAGCAAGTGCCCAAGAGTTGGCAAGATTGCTTGAACCATTGCAAGAAGCTGACATTATGGTTTTAGCATTACCTGGCAACCACGAGATTTACAATGGTTGGGCGCGAGCATTTAAAGGTGAAAAGGAATACTACGCAGATCAAATCAGTCCTGAGGATTTTCAAACGATTTTTGCTGAAGGTTACGAAAAAGCCAACAGTATCGACAAGTCTTCCCTTAGCTACAGCATTCAGTTAAACGACAAGTATCGTCTCTTTTTGCTCGATTCATGTATCTACGATTCTGAGGTTAATTGGGATGATCCTACTACGAATGGTGAGTTAAAACCGGCTACTCTAACTTGGTTGGAGGAGCAATTAACCCTGACGAAAGAAGCGGAGCAAGTACCACTGGTCTTTTTGCACCATAACTTGTTTGGTCATAATGAACTCTTACAAGACGGTTATGTTCTCGACAACGCCTCTGAGACTGTCGCTTTGTTGGAACGCTTCAACGTGCCAGCCGTTTTCTCTGGTCATATCCACATCCAAGACATTAACGAAGGGAATGATTCGCTTTATGAAGCAGTCACTGGGTCTTATTCAACGGCAGAATTAGGCTACGGCGTCCTTTCTCTTTCTGACAAGGAAATCAACTATGAAGCTCGGCAGATTGATCTCGATGCTTGGGCGGCTGAAACGAAGCAAACTGATGAACAGTTGCTGAACTATCAAAACTACCAGAAAAGTATTTTTGAAAAAGACACCGACCAACTGGTCCGTGACCAATTGTCCGCAGTGTCTGAACTGTCAGATGCCCAGATGACAAAACTTTGCACGTTTGTCACGAAGTTGAACACTGCCCTTTTTACTGGCAATGATACTTACTCAGCCGAAGAAAAAGCTGCTATCAAAGACTCCGAGGAGTATCAGTGGTTAGCGACCTATTCTTACTTTTTGAAGCAATATGTCGATTCAATGCTGGACGATCAAACCGATGATCGCAAGCTGACGATCCCCCTCACAACAGAATAAAGCTAAAAAGTGTCTTCTTCCTTTCTTTTAGGAAAAAGACACTTTTTCTTTTCTAATGAACGATAGCCCTCTCGTTTGGGTAAACGAGAAGGCTATCTGACGAGTCAATATTTATTCTTTGAAAGTGCAGCATACTATTACTACTATTATTTATTTCTCATTTAAACGATACAATCCCTAACCTCTATTGTATCCTTGTAACTCTGAAGTTACGCCAGGTTTGAATAAATTTCTTCAAAACAAGTAACGTGTGGTACAAAAATATTTGTCGCTTATCAATAACTATACCACGCAACTAGGCGCCGACGGAAGTAAACTAACTTATTCTTAATCATTACTTAAAACAAAAGGTATTGTTTTCAAACAGTGTTGCTCCTTTAAGAATTCTACGTGAAGCGATCAACCTTCCTGTCATGCATATCTGCTAACCATTCCTATAAGGGAATTCCTTTTATTCAATAGGCAAGTCGTGCTGTTTTAAGAAAGATAATTTATCCCAGTAGCCTCTTTGAAATAAAATTTTATCATTTACTATTTGAAAAAAACCGCAACCTCTCAAACCTAAGGGGTCACGCCACTCTAAAATTGCCCATTGTCCATCTTCGAAAATGTTTTCAACGATACAAACCATTTTTGCGTTAGAAAAATCTTGCTCAAACATCTGCTTGATCGCTTGTTTCCCAACAACTGGCTCATTAGCAACCTGGTGGTTGATTGCATTCTCATCATATAATTCTGAAATACATTCTACATCTGCCTGATTAAACGCATCAACCCATTGGCAAAGTATTTCTTTTGGCTTCATATAAATCCCCCTCGAAATGTAATCATCTTTGTTCCCATCTCCAATAAAAAAAGCAGCTAATTTGTACCAATATATTCTACTTTTACAATTCATTCAAGACAATATCGATGAAACGAATAAGAAATATCGATCTTTCACATCGATTACTCTTGTATAAGTACGGGGTACCATATATTGAATCGTAGCATGTTCCGCTTTACCTGTTTCTTTATTCCATTCACGTGAGTCATGCCATTTGAATCACTAGTAATCATTGCTTTTAATGGTAGCAACGCTACTAAACCTATTCAACCACTTTATTAATTTATTGAATAAGGTATACAACCCCTCTTTCTTTTTATACGCTTATCATCGAATGAGAAATCATGGGTAAGTATACCGCGACGCTTAGGGCTAGTTGAATAGTGAAATCAAAGATGTACTATTTACCATGTCAGGTCCTCAAAACCTGCAACTATTCTCTTGTAGCAGATCATCAACACCCGATCCATTTCAATATTTATATAAAATAAAACAAAAAAAAGCGAGAACCCAATGGATTCTCGCTTGTTAACGTCAATTAACCTTTAACGATGTTTGTTGCTTGTAAGCCACGTTGGCCTTCTTCAACGTCGAAAGTCACTGCTTGACCTTCTTCTAAAGTTTTGAAGCCGTCGCCTTGGATAGCTGAGAAGTGAGCAAATACATCATTGCCGTCTTCACCTGTAATAAATCCAAAACCTTTATCTGCATTAAACCATTTTACTGTACCGTTATTCATAAACGTATACCTCCATATTACACATCGACTGTGTTTATTTGTTTGTAATAGAAAATGATGTGTAATTGAAGTGTGTATCAATAGAAAAGATAAACAAGTATTAACATATCAGAACTTTACCTATTCATCATAGCATGGTTAAAATAAAATAGCAAATAAAGTTGGCTTTTTTTCTTGATAAAAAGGTAAATTGTTAAGAAACCTTATGATTCAGTTGCCGTTTTCTCTTGCCTCCAAGGCTTTACAATCTATTATTGGATTATCCTACTCGATACTTTTCACCACCTGAACTGATTTCAGGGATCGACATACCAAAACCGCCAGCAGCATTTCGGTTGAAACCCAGTAAAACGAAAAAGCGGTAGAACAGCTTCCAGCGCTGAGGATTGCTGATTTTTACGGTACTGATCCCGCCACGGTGATTACAAAACATGATAGTAATACCAGCTTTTTGGAATTGATACAGCACATATTCTAAATCACGGCGCATTTTGTCCGTCTGAACAAGGATCTCGCGGATACCATGCTCTAAAAGTAGATTTGCGGAAGGAAAATCTTGCGGAACAACGCACCAGCGATTATCAAACTTGCCTGATTTCCGTTTGATTTTCGTTAAACGATTGCCATCCAATAAAAATACTGGATTGGCATCATCTGCTATGCGGTTTTTATCAAAAGCATATGCGCCATCGACAACTGACTGAACAAGGTTTCTCATCGGAACGATGGAGGAACTGCCGCCATTGACCCCATTAAACAGCAATACAGGGCAATAACCCGATAATGCGGCTGTCAGCCCTGCCTCGACACTTTTTTCTCCCGGCAGATCAACGATCACTGCTCGTCGTCTGCGGTACTTGGCCCAAGGCGCTTTTTTTAGTTGAGAAAAAGCGCCCGGCTGTTCATCAGTGATCCCCATAAATACCACCGGTTTTGTCCAACGTGTCCATAGCAATCGCTCAGCCGTCCATCTTTGGTAAAGATATTGGGCGGCGTCATGATTTTTTCTCACATTTCCCCCTCCTTTTTCCGATGAATCAGTACTGGAAGATCTTGCGCTTTTTCATCGATTCGAGCATAGGAACTGATACGACCATAGATCCCAGCGAACTTGCCATCAATTACAAAAACGCCTAAACACAAATGAAACGCTCGCCCGTCTTCTGTTAAAATCGGTTGACTGTCAAACCGCTTTTGAACGATCCATTCCTTTTTAAAACGCAATGCATCACGACGGATTTTTTTAAACTCATTTTCCGACGTACGTTCACGAATTGTAATCGACTCCCCAACTCGACCAAAAACTGGCTTATACAAATAGTCGCTATCTTCATAATCAAGAGCCTCCACAGCTTTTGTCTCCGGCAAAAGCTTGTTCCATAAGGTTGGCTGCCCCAAATGTTGAAAAAGCAGCGGCAAACGTTTGGACTGGGTCAAAATCGCAAAAGGATGATTGCATGATACCGTACTCGTTTGATAAAAACCTTGCCACTGCGTACGAAATGGCAGGCACAGCATCCATTCTAAAGGAAAGAAACGGACGATTCCTTGAATGTTTGTCTGATTATCCTTTTCATAGGCAACTCCCTCACGAAAGCTTAACCGATCGGGTGCCAAGTAGACAGCTTGGTATCCGTTATGCTGGAAATGATCCCCCATAAATTGCATCACTTGCCGATCATCCGCGTAAGAAGTCGCATGCACAAAAGCGATTCTTGCCCCTAACGATATCCTTTTTTTAAACGCCAGCAACAGATGCTCTGACACTTTTTGGCTTTCCTGTACACCTGTTAAATATCTCTTAGCGAGCTCTGGCAAAATCGAACTTTCCGCAAAACCACCGGGGACATCACTGTTTACTTCTGAAATTTGCCATCCTTCAGTCGTGGGATGAAAGTCAAACCGCATCAAGCGGATGTGCCGTGATGAATCATAGTTCCGATGTTTTTTGAGCTGGTTTCTGATTCTTCTTGGCAGCTTCAGTGCATTGATCAATGAACGGTCTGCCAACAGCTGCGCTTCGATTGCTGTTGTTTCAGCGGCCAGTTCTTCTGACAAGGCCGCCAGTTCTTGCTCCGTCTCTTCATTCAAAACTACGGCATATTCACTGACCGTATTGCTGTCATAGACTTGCGGATCCCATTTATACCCTTGAAAAATCACCTGTTGCCGATAAGAGGTATACTGTTTATCTGGTATTTTTATTAGCTTGATTTGTTTTTTCGTCGATAGCATAAAATCATCTCCTAAAAAATGGATGGAAGCAGCGATATGACAGCCACACTGTACAGCAAATAGAGAGCGCCGACGAGCTTGGCGATCAAGGCAAATCTTTGCACATTGTTTTTCGCATGTGCTTTTTGAAAACAGAAATATTCAAAACACAAGGCTATTAAAAACAATGGTAAAACTGGCCAAGCAGTTGAAAAGTCGGTCACGGTAGCGACTGCTGAGACCCAATCCCCTCCAGATGCTCGTGCAAAGATCAGTCCAGAAGCTGCCAAATAACTGCCGAGATGTATGCCGCTAGGCCAAGTACGTTCTCTGACAATTTTCGTGATGACTTGCGTACTTGTGTCAAAAAGATGAAGCAGTAACAGCCATAGCACCGTCCCAATTCCACTAGCAAGAACGATCGTCCACCATCCCGGTCCATCACCAATATTGCCGCCAGCAAAAATTACGCCGATACCTACAAGAGCACCGGCAAGCACTGCAACTGCGCCTTTATTTTCGCCTAGTAATGCATCATCTCTGTAGGAGAACTCGACTGCCAGCAAAACACCATTTAAGCCTAAAGCCAGCCAAGTAATTCCCATGAAAATATAAAAATAAATATAAATTCCTTTAACATCCCAAGATGCAGCATTCAGTAAAATCAAGAGATACAGTAGCGTCACTAGCAAAGGCAGGCTTGACAAGTAAAGGAATCGGCCATAATGTTTAAAAAAACGAGCGTTGCGATAAATGCTCAAATACCAGCTTCGAAGAAACCGTATGCTGATAAAAATACACAAGAGAAATAGGATCAATTCTGGTACGGAGTAAGACAGGTGGTGATAGAAAAAGCCTAAGATCATCAGTACTGCAAACAAAAAGATTTGTAAGTAAAACGAAACCAACCCCTCCTTCTTGTCAAAATATTCTGCAAATGAATCATTATTCTTCATTTTACCGAAGAAAATAATCAAATGGTAGGGAACATACCGCTCTTCTTGCATTTTCCAGCTTATTTCAGAGAATGAAACAGTGATTAGCGAACTGTTCTCATTTGAAGGTAAGAAGCCAGATAGTTTCATTCACTATTACAAGCAGATAAAAGAAAAGACATTATACCTAAGTTCAAGCAGTTGACTGATCGAAAGCGCATGTAGCACAAAAAACACACGCACAGCCGATAGCGGAAAGAAGCTTCCGCTCACATGACTGGACGTGTGTTTGTTTTTTATAGGAAAAAATCTGCTTATTTGTTGCCCGTTTCGCTACCTCCGATACGGTTCGAAGCTAAAACAAATGGTGTATAGATCAAAAAGGCTAGCACCAAAATAACTACTTGAACCAAAATGGCCGCAAAACTTTGATAACCTACAAACGCATTGACAAATAAGGGCAATCCAAACGGCACTTCCACACTAGCTGCTGGAATAATCTGGGTCACTGTAGCAATGTAAGCAACAACGGTAGCCATCAATTGCGAAAGGATAAATGGAATCGCAAAAATTGGATTCATAACGATCGGTAATCCATAGACTAGCGGTTCATTGATACCGAAAATCCCAGGAATCAAAGCTAGTTTTGAAATGAGTTTTTGATCTTCTCTTTTTGAAAAAACCAGTAAAGAGAGAATCAAGGCAATCGTCACTCCAGCCCCACCCATTACCACATATACTCGAAAGAATGTCATGGTCAATGGATTTGTAGCAGCTTCTCCTGCTTGAACTTGCGCAATATTGTCTGCAAGACCTGCTAACGCCAATGGACTTAAGATAGGCATGATCACCATATTGCCATGCAGACCAAAGACCCAAAAAATGGCTGAAGCAAAAGCCAATAAAATGATTCCAACAGGACCGTTTTGCATCACTTTTTGCATCGGTACTTGCAATGTATTATAGATAATGTCACTTAAATAATTGCCCGTCCAATTGAAAATAACGGTACTGATAATTGAAAATACTAAAAGAACGAGTAGTACTGGTATCAAAGAATTAAAAGACCGAGCAATTCCGCTTGGTACACTTTCTGGCATTCGGATTTTCAATTTTTCTTTTTTCATTAACCAAGAAAAAAGTTCTACTGAAAGAGTAGCAATCAGCATCGCTACAAACAAACCTTGTGCATTGATACTTGTTGTTGCAATACCACTGGTTAAAATGTCCTCCATTCCTTCCACCACTGTTACGATCGTTTGTGGCACGATCGTCAAAAATGAAACGACTGCTACTAACGCACTATAGTTTTCATCCACCCCATTTCTTTGCCCAATAATTTTCCCAATCAAAAAGGCAATGGCAATACTCATCGTCGACATAGTTGCATAATTGATTGCTGTAAAAGCTGGACCGATAGCGCTTAAAAAAGAAAAAGCTGCAAATTGCGCCAAACCGACTTCTTCAGAACAAAGAATGGTGTTAAATAAAGTTGCGAACGAGCCAACAATAATAAATGGCATATAAACGGTAAAGGCTGTTTTAATACTGTAAAGATATTTATTCTGATTGATCGCTTCGGCAGTGTGGCCGATTTTATTCGCAAAAGAATCAAAAAAAGACATAATTTCCCCTCCTACATATCAGCTAGATTTTTATTTTGTTCGATTATTTTTTTGTAATACGCAAAGCTGTCTTTCTTGCGACGCTCAAATGTTCCGTTCCCTTCATTATCAACATCTACGTGGATAAAACCGTATCTTTTATTCATTTCTCCTGTGCCTGCACTTACAATATCTATGATCCCCCACCACGTATAAGCAAGGATTTCACAGCCATCATGGATGGCTTCAGATAAGGCAAGCAAATGATCTCTTAAATAGTTTTGGCGTTCTTTGTCGATAATCTTGCCATTAGCGTCTATGTGATCTTCCATACCGAGGCCATTTTCAGCAATCATTAAAGGAATTTGATAGCGATCATACAATTCATTACAAACATACCGCAATCCCAAAGGATCAATTTGCCAGCCCCAAGGCGAAGTTTCTAAATAGGGATTTTTTTTCCCTTGTGGACCGCCAGTTCCCGTCTTCATCTTTAAATCATGAGAGTAGACTGTCGTTAAATAGTAACTGAATGCTAAATAATCACTCGTATAGGATTGAATCGTTTCTAAATCGCCTTTTTCTATTTCAAGATCGATAGATAACTCTTCAAATAATCGTTTAGAATATGCTGGATAGGCACCTCGGATCATCACGTCTGAAAAAAACAAAGATTTTCTGCGAAACTCATAACTACCAAATATATCTTTCGGATTGGGCGTATCAGGGTACACCCCACTAAGTGAAAGCATACAGCCCATTTTTGCTTTAGGATTTATCTTCTTCAATGATTTGTTTGC
Organism: Enterococcus sp. DIV0213h; assembly: GCF_051711285.1. Taxonomy (NCBI): domain Bacteria; kingdom Bacillati; phylum Bacillota; class Bacilli; order Lactobacillales; family Enterococcaceae; genus Enterococcus; species Enterococcus sp. DIV0213h. The sequence continues at coordinate 1,031,748 of NZ_JBIOMH010000001.1, read as the reverse complement.
TAAAGAATGGGCAACGAACATATGATGAGCTGCTTGATATTGCGCTTGTGCAGGATTTTCGTCTTCCTCCGTTCTTAAAGCGCCCGCAAACCACGGGATTTTTACAATATTATTGATTTCATTAAAGCTCATCCAATAAGTGACCTTTTTACCATATTCTGAAAAAATCACCTCACAATAATTGAGAAAAAAAGAAATCAGTTGCCGATTTTTCCAGCCACCGTATTCTGTCGCCAAGAATAATGGTGTTTCATAATGAGAGATGGTCACGATTGGTTCGATCTTGGCAGCTAGTAGTCCATCAATCAAGCGATGGTAAAAGTCTATTCCTTCTTGATTCGCCTCTTTCTCATCGCCACGTGGAAAAAGTCGCGCCCAGTTGATCGAAAAACGAAAGCATTGTAGACCCATTTCTTTTAACAAAGCAATGTCTTCTTCAACATGATGATAAAAATCGATTGCCTTGTGGGAAGGATAATAGTGATCTTTTTTTAACTGAGGATCAATCGTCAGTAATCGATCTTTCCCCACCGGTAAAATGTCGCAGATCCCCAATCCCTTGAGCCCCTCTTGGTAGGCTCCTTCCGCTTGGTTTGCTGCAATGGCTCCGCCAAATAAAAACTTGTCGGGAAATCCTTTGCTCATAACTATCACTCCTCTTTCTTGATAGCTAAAATTTATCATAGAAAAAGAAAAGCACAATTTTATAAAAAGGCTTACAATTTTTGATTTAAAAAGGTTTCACAAAAAATCTGGTACCTTTTAAAGATAGAAATCCATCTATAAAAAGTACCAGAAAAATCAAAAATCATGAAGTTTATCTTGTTGATGTCGAAAATCGAAGGTTTCTTTATTAAATGGCAAACGGAAAGTCCCTTTATAATCTACAGCAATTCTTGAAGTTAACTCAACGATCAGTCCCTCAGTAGTAATCGTTCGGCTGGTGACTTTCATTGCAGCACTATTTTTTTTAAGATGAAAGACTTGCGCATCTTGCTCCGAGAGATTTACAGCTTCAAAACTCGTCAAACTATGAGAGATATAATAACCAGCATCAATCAATAGTTTCTGAATCGAACCTTTCCCCATCTCTTCATCAAAATAAGGAAATACTTTTTTAGGAAAAATCGACTCTTGGATCTCCGTTACCTTTTGATCAAGAATGCGTAGACGCTTCAATTCCCAAACAGACCCAATCAATTGGGCATCAAAGATATTCGCTTCTCTTTTTGTCATTTTTCGTTCTTTTAATAAAAGGACTTTTGATTCTATTTGATTCGACTTTTTTTCAGTTACCGAGCTGTAGATCAAGCTTGGGTTTACTTTTGTCTTCTTGATTAGATAACCTTTTTTAGGGACAGCTTCCAAAACACCTATATCGATCAATTTTTTTAACGCTTTTCTAACAGTATTTCGCGATACTTCATATTTTTCCGCGAGATTTCTTTCTGAAAGAATTTTTTGGGAGGGTTTGCTCTTCTTTTGATAGATTTTGCTTAATAAATCCTCCACAATAAACTCAGCTTTACTCATTCTTTTTTCCCCCCCTTTTTTTTCAGATTATAGCTTCCTTCAAATTTTAGCATTAATCTTTGTCATTAAACCACCTACGATTTTTTTAACCTACAGAAATTTTCCTACCTCTCCCATCTGTGAATTTGAAATTTTTTTAATCCTAGGCTGCTATTTATTAAATTTCTCCTCATTTATGTTTTTTGTTTCACAAACTTCACCTCGGTATGGTATAATCATTTTGTTTTTAAGAAAACTATGGGAATACAAAGGAGAAGGAAACATGAAAAAAACTAAAATCACTTTAATCGCTGCATCATTGCTTATGGGAGGCACTCTTTTAGCTGCATGTAGTTCAGATAACGATACAGCTGCAAGCTCATCATCATCAACAGCAGCTTCAACTGCTGCATCAACTGAATCATCAGATGACGTTGTTTCAACTGCTTCTATCAGTGACCAAACTTCAGTGATCGAAAAAGCATTGAGCGCAGATGGTAACTGGATCGTTGCTGTAACTGGCGACATGACATTTGATAACGATGTAACCGTTGATGGCGAATTCCACGACAAAGGTGACGACTCTGCTGATATCTACCGTAAATTTGCATTGTACTCACAAGATGAAGACCGCAACGTAACAGCTGAATACACAGTAACTGTTCCTAAATTGATCGTTAACTCAGAAAACTTCAACATCGTTCACGGTGTAATCAAAGGTGACGTTGAAGTGAATGCTAACGGCTTTGTATTGAACGGTGCAAAAGTTGAAGGTAACGTAACATTCACTTCAAAAGAATTCCAAGATTCAGCAACACTTGACGAAGATGGCGCTTCTGTAACAGGTGACGTAACAGTTAGCGAATAATCTTTCACTGGATTTCTGTGAAATAGATGAACAAAAAACGAGGTTGGCAAGTCGATCGTTGATCCCTTGCCAACTTTTTTTGTTTTTTTATAAACAATTGCATCCGCTCTCATTACTAACATTGTGTAAGTAAGAACAAAGCCCAAGAAAAAAAACTGGCTTGCTTACGCAAAACCAGTTTCTTCTTTAGGCGCTTATTCTTCAATAACTGCCCACTTGTAGTCATATTGCGCACCAGCACCGTGTGATACGACCCCTTTTACTTTTGGTGCACGTAAATGAGCTTCAACGTTTTGGTACACAGGGATGACCCCTTGTTGATCCATAATGATTTTCTCTGCATCTAACAAATCTTGCCAGCGAGCATCTGGATTGCCAGCGTTTGTCGTGGCAGACGATTTCACTGCTGCATCGTACTCCTCACTTGTCCAACGACCGCGGTTGTAGGAATTGTCGGTAACAAACAAATCAGTAAAGCTGCTAGCATCCGCATAGTCAGCTCCCCAACCACCCATGACGACATCAAAGTCACCTGAGTTTGAACGATCTAAACGAACGGAGAAAGGAACAGGACTTAGGCTAACTTTCACCCCATCCAGCGTGTCTTGAATCGCACTTTGAATATACTCAATGGCCTTTTTGGTTGAATCTGTATCAGAAGCCAAAATTTCAAAGCTCAAGGAATCGATTCCTAACGCCTCTTTGGCTTTTTCCCAATGTTCTTTGGCCTTTTCTTGATCGTATTCAATGACACTTTCCGCTTCATCGACAAAATCAGTATTATCAGTTGGGTTAAAGGTCATTCCTTTTGGTATCAATCCTGTGGAAGCCAATGAACCGTCCCCTAAAATCGATGTCACTAATGCATCACGATCGATGGCATAAGAGATTGCTTTACGCAGATCCTCATTGCGGAATGGCGAATCTTCTTCGCGCTGATTCAACTCGATATAGGAAGTACGGGCTAATGGTTCTGACACAAACGCTTCATCATTGGCCATTTGCTGTGCCAATTCTCCTGTTAAGATGACGTCGTCTGCTTGCCCATCTTGGAATAGATTCAAGGAGGTCGATGATTCTTTTACGACACTAACATTGATGGTATCAAGTTTCACCGTCTCTTTGTCCCAATATTGGTCGTTCTTTTCATATGACCATTCTGTATCGGTTCCTGGCCCATCAAAGCCAGCCAACACAAAGGGTCCATTGTAAACGGCATTGTCGCTTGTTGAAGCATATTGATCGCCGTTGTCTTCTACGACTGCTTGGCTTTGTGGGAAGAAGGATGGAAATGCCAATAAGTATTGGAAGTATGGCGTAGGTGTCGTCAGCGTGATTTCTAATTCATAGTCACTGACTGCTTTGATCCCTAATTCTGAGGCATCTTTTTCACCTGCTGTTATCGCTTCGGCATTGGTTACGGGCGCAAATAAGTACGCATACTCAGAACCTGTTTCCGCACTTACGGTGCGTTGCCAACCAAACACATAATCCGCTGCCGTTACTGGTTCTCCATTTGACCATTTGGCATCTTCTCGTAGTTTCAATTTATAGGTCAGACCATCTTCACTGACTTCCGCTAATTCGGCGGCACCTGCTGGTTCGGGCTTACTATCAGCATCTAAGCGGTACAACCCTTCATACACATTATTTAAAGCACTGAAACTGATCGTATCGGTGGCTAAGGATAGATCGGCACTCGGCATTTCTTGTTGAACCACAACATTAAAAATTTGTTCGGCAGCTGCTGTCCCACTACCACTTGAACTTTCACCTGTACTTGATGTCCCTCCTGTTGAGCAACCTGCTAATACGATTCCACAAACAGCGACGACACCATATCCCCATTTTTTCTTCATCTTACCTACCCCTTATGAAAATCCAAAATTTTCAGAATTATTACAAAACTCTGAATGTAAATAAGATTTTAATAAATATTAATTATAAAAGCAAGCTATTTTTCTCATTTTATTATTATTTATTTTTTATGTTAACACTGCATGTTATTATTTATGACACAAAAACAAAAAACACAAAGCGAAAAAGATCTCGCTTTGTGTTTTTTTATCTTTGGATAGAAACGTGGATTACTCCATTTTATAGCTTTGACGCGTCACTTTCCCCTCTCGTACCGTAGCGATAATAGTTGGCACAGCCCCAATCGCCGTAAAGAGATAGACCAGACCTAAGTTTCCGTAATATTGACTCGCTTCCAAATATCCTTCACGAATCAAATCAGGTAAAATACGGAAGGCATAGAAGACATCAACGTCCGTGTAATAATTTGCTACACTGATCGACCAGTCGATACGATTCCCGACATAGACCATGATGATCATGACGATAATACTACTAATAATACCTTTTGTGCTGAGTTTTCCACCTAATAATTCATACCCTTTGATGGCACAGATCGCCATCGCGATCCCAGACAATGCAGCAACATACCCCAGTTGTCCTAATAAAATAATTGCGCCGGCACCAATCAGTGAGCCAAGAAACGCACCCACGGTTCCAGCTAACCAATTTTCTTTTTTCTGCCCTTTTTCCCGTTCTTGCGCAAGGACTGCTTCTTGTTGTTTCTTAAAGCAAGCTTCACAGGCAATGACGGGAGCGCCGCCAATAGCATACAGCGAAACCGGCTCAGTGACCGCGCCGCAGAAGGTACAAGCATTTTGGAAGCCTTTCGTCTTCAAAAAATTCGTCAACTGGTCCAACGCAGTACGTAACTTGTCCACGGTTTTCCCTGCAGTCATCGCTCCGCGTAAAGTATAGGCAACTTGATATCCTTGGATCACACAGTCGATGATCTCTTTTGACTCACTTAAAACTTCTTTGACTTCTTCTTGGTTGGGAAGTTCGCCATCTTTGCTAAGTGAAAAATGAGCCACTAGAGAATAACTATTGTTATTCTCTTGAACTAAAAAAAGTTTATAACTATGATACGTTCCATAAATCACCCCAGTGGAAGTATCAACGGAGAGCCCCAACGGCTCGGCAAATTTGGTCAATGTCTTCTCGATCTTCTTATTCATTTTTCTCCTTCTTTCCAACAAACACTTACCTTTTTAGGTATAGCTAAAAGTTTAAGGAGAGTAGAAATGAAAGTCAATCAATTTGTTCAAAAAACCTAGTTTTTTTATCTATTCTGTGACAAATCGCCGCAACGCATCAGCAACCCCATGGTCTGTATTGCTAGTCGTCACAAAATCAGCTTTTGCTTTGACCAATTCGGGCGCATTCTCCATCGCAACACCAATACCAGCTGAAGCAATCATTGGCAGGTCGTTAAAATTATCGCCAATCGCTAAGGTTTGCGCCAGCGGCACTTGAAAATAGGCCGCCAATTCATTTAGCGCCTTATCTTTTCCCACAGCTTGATGAGTGACTTCCAAATAATTCTCTTTGGATAAGTAAAAGGCGCTTTCTAAAAATCCAGCGTTCTGGCAGGCAGCATGAAGCGCTTGGATTTCTGCCGTTGTGCCGATCAAAAGAAACTTATGAACCTCAAAAGCTTCTTGTGCCAACAGTTGTTCTAATGAAGTTTCTACAGGAGTCTCTTTGGTGATCGCCGCTTCTGCTCGTGCCCATTGGTCCACTCTTTCGCAATACCACTGATCACCAGAGTAGACATTGATGGAAACACCAGGAAAATCAGCTTTGATGCGCGCAACCAAAGTTTTTGCTTCTGCTTTTTTGACCTCATGACTGAAAATCGGTACCAGTGTGCCCTTTTGATCGTACCCTCCAATCAGGGCACCGTTGTAACAAGCCAAGGGCCAGTCTTCTATCCCTAATTCTTGAGCTATCGGTAGCATTCCTTTCGGGGAGCGAGCGGAAGCCAAAACAAAAGGAATCGCTTGCTGCTTCAATCGTTTGATTTCTTCAATCAAATCCAGATCGATTTGATGCTTATGATCCAAGATCGTCCCATCAATATCACTTAAAATAAACCCTATCTGCTTTTTTTCCAAATAAACCATCCTTTCCCATTCCCCATCCTTTTTACGAAAGCGGGTTGAGCCATCGCTTTCGACCAAAATAAGCGCCGTTTCCATAAAACGAAAACAGCTTCCTTGACCTTCTTTGCTTCCAGTTTACCATACTAGCCAATGAAAAAAGAGTGCATCGCTGCACTCTTAGGAAGTATAGATATAAAACTCGATTTCCTTCTTAATCGGTTTTTTGATCCAGCGTTTCACAGCAGCTGCCCGCTTCAAGCCCATATGCTCATAAAAACCGAAATTACAGGTGGTATCGGTATAAAGGAAAAACGGAGCCGTTTTGTCCTGCTGGACCATCGCTAAAAAGGAAGTAAAGAGCTGCTTGCCTACACCCAATCCTTGTGTTTTGGGACTAACGGCAAACAAACCAACTTCGGTCTGAAAAGGAGTTTGTAAGTCTTTCAACATCGCTTGATTTAACTCAGCCACCTCCTTGGCATAATGCAGCAGCGTGTTTCTCCCTTCTTTCGTAAGCAGTAAGCAGCCAGCATGCCAAATCGTTTTCCCCCAATAGCGCGCTGGATGAAGCTTCTTCCCGCTTTTACTGTCTGCTAACAAGATGCCGACAGCTTCACCATTTAAAAGAGCCACCCGCGAATAGGTCGCACGGGCAAGTTCATAACACAAAAAGACATGAGCAAAGTGCTTGGCGGTCTTCTTGTCAAATTGCTTGTCGTAGTTCCAGCTATCAATAATCACTTGCACAAGCGCAGGCAGATCTTCTCGTTTAAATGGTCGATACGTTACTTTTTTATCCATTCTATCTTCCTCCCAGTAGTTGACTATCCTTAGTATAAAGTTTACAGTAACTGTAAAGTCAAGGAGGAGTTTCATGAAAACCAAATTAAAAGTATCGGAAATGGCACGCTTAGCGCGGATCAATCCTCGGACACTCCACTATTATGACGAGATTGGGCTATTTCAACCAAACAGCAAAGACGAGAACGGGTATCGGTATTATTCCCTTGATCAACTTTTGGATCTCGGATTGATCCTGTCATTGAAAGAATTATCGATGCCCTTAAAAGAGATCCAAACAGCGCTGCAGGGGGATGCCGAGACCATGAGAAACTTATTGGAAGCCAAGCGGCAAACCATCGATGAAAAAATTCAGCAGTTGACCAACATCAAAAAAATCATCGAACGAAAAGCTGCGGATTTGCGCCTGGCTGCAGAAAAAACTTCCCCCTTCACCTTGAAGGAACAGCCAGAGGAATATTTCTCCCTTAGTCCTAGATTAAACGGCAGCTCCATCCCAGAGATGATCACCCAAGCCTACGACCTTTTGATGGCACAGCCTTATCTTTTTTCGAATAACGAGTACGGTTTTATGATTCGGACGAACAAAGACGATACGCAAGACATCGACTACGTTTACGTGCGGCAAGAAGAGCCGCAAGGGACTTCCTTCGTGAAACCAGCAGGATGCTATTTAACCGCCATTTATCAGGGGGATGACGAAGGATTGAAGCAGTTCTATCAAAAACTCAAGCAGCTGATTGCGACGCACCAATGGCAAATCGATGACTACTTCTATGAACGATCGATCCACGAAACGACCCTTAGCAACGAGCAAGTTTATTTGACAGAGATCCAAGTTCGGATTTTATCTGAGGAATAATGATTCGTTCAAACTGCGCTAAAAAGTAAATAAAAAACGCAACGACAACGAGCAGCTTCTTTCGCCTCGTTGTCGTTGCGTTTTATTTAAATCAAATGGTTTTCTTTCAACAGATCGCCAATGTAGGTATGTTCGGTTTTCTTAACGAAGCCTTCCAAGAGTTTCCGTTCGATAAACGGCAGCTCCATTTCCGTAATTTTTTTCTTATCGGTCAGATAATAGACAGCTTTGGCCAAAGTACGTAGATCATAAGCGGAAGCAAACACTTCTGGTACCCCACGTTCCACAGCTAATAGCTGATAAACAGCCTCCATTGCAGTCCGAACGGAATATTCTGTTGTAAAAACAGTGTCTCGTTCAGTCTCTGCGAAATTACCGATAAAAGCTAAGTTTTTGGAGCCATTTGGAATAACCAATGGCCGATCCCCTGGTTCACGCAGCATGAAGTAAGAAGTGATAAACGGCATGTAGACTGGAACTGCCACACTTGATTCTTTTGAAATGCGTTGGATTTCTGCTTCTGGCACGCCTAAATGGTAAAGCAGTTCTTGCACGATTTCTTGTCCAGAACATTGTTCAATTGGTTTTTTGATGTAGTTCCCTGGTGTATTTGACAACAAGCCATACACCCATGTGATCGTTTGTTGGTCTTTTTGTTCTTTAAAATGCGGTTGGCGATGGGTCGCAAAGCTCATCATCCAATTGGAATCTTTGATGGTGATGATCCCGCCAGTGACGATTCTGCCTGTTCGTAACTTGCGATGGGTCAATTTTTCTAAATAAGGTTCCACATCAAAATTTTGCCAAGTCACGGTTGCCGAAACAAACCAGCTTTCTTCAGGTAAGTTTTCATAAAAGACTTCTGGATGACCAAACTCAGGCGATTGCGCCGCCAAGTTTTTCCATAAACGCCAGCTGCCACCAGGTGCTTTTGAGATAGGCGCTGGAGTATAATGGTCCCCTTGCGTGGAACTTTCAGTGATCGATCCGTTGGTAACAAAGACCAAGTCATCTTCTGATAAAGGAATTTCTTCGATTGCTCCCGCTTTTTCCAGCACAAGTTTTTGAGCAACTTTTTCCTCGCCCACGATCCGAACATCGATATTGCTGACGGTGCATTCATATTGGAAGTCAACTCCTTGTTCTTCCAAATAAGCAAGTAGTGGTTTGACCAATGACTCATATTGGTTGTAACGGGTAAATTTTAACGCAGTAAAATCAGGCAAGCCATCGATATGGTGCACAAAACGCAACACATAGCGGCGCATTTCAATCGCCGAATGCCATTTTTCAAAGGCGAACATCGTACACCAGTATAGCCAAAAATTGGATTCAAAGAATTCATCGCCAAAAACATCTTCGATTTTTTTCCCGATCAATTGATCTTCTGAAGTCATAAATAATTGGGTCAATTCTTTTTGTGCTGTAGCAGACAAGGTAAATTCTCCATCATCTGCTGCTCGTTGGCCGCGATTGTGGATGATCCGACAGTTAGACGAATTTGGATCATCGTGGTCCAACCAGTAAAACTCATCTAGCACCGAAGCATCTTCCACCTCCAAAGATGGAATCGAGCGAAATAGATCCCACAGACACTCAAAATGATTTTCCATTTCTCGACCGCCGCGGGTCACAAATCCATCATGGGGAATGAATTTTCCGTCTAATGAACCGCCTGATAAAGAAAGTTCTTCAAGGACGTGGATTTTCTCACCCGCCATATGGCCGTCACGGATCAAGAAGACTGCCGCAGCAAGTCCTGCTAATCCCCCACCAACAATATAGGCTTCTTTCTTTTCGACATCTTTCGGTTTTCTGCTTCTTGCAAAAGCTTCGTAATTTCCGTTCGTATATCTCATGTAGATCCCTCCTAATATTGGTACGTTTTTATGGTATCAGTAACTATTTTTTTTGACAAAAATTTGTACTAGTAAAAACAAGTGATTTTGACAAATCGGCCTTTTTGTCAAAAAAACAGGGCAAAGACCCACCTTTTAAAAAGATCTGCGCCCAACCCAAAAAGCGCCCCTAAGAAAACTGATGGCAGCTTTCTTAGGGGCGTTTCTAACAAAGGACAAACCCTTTGCTTTTTCAATGAAACATTTATTTCACTCGTAGAGCGAAGCTAGCAGTCGAAAAGCCTGATTGTGCTTCGGTGACTGTATAACCCGTGCTTGGCGCATGGATATAGCTTGTATTACTGGTAGCGATCGCTACGTGGTAGGTATTCCCTTTTTGACCCCAGAACAGCAAGTCGCCAGCTTGTGCTTGCGAGACAGGAATGATTGTCCCTGCGCTTTCTTGTGGGACTGTCCAATCACCGATGTTTTTGCCCGTCACTTTTAAGAAGACGTAGCGTGTAAACCCGGAACAGTCGAAGACATCTGGTCCTTTGCCTCCCCATTGATAAGGAGTGCCGATATGTTTTCTAGCTTCTGCAACGATCGCTGCTCCGTTCACGCTCATCGGAACATTGGTATTGCCTGCGTTGTTATTGTTGCCAGGAGTCGTTGCACTGACTTCCTTCACATACGCTGCAGATACCCAGCCACCCGTTGATAACTTATACCAAGTGGCATTGCCATTGACTGACGTTCCTTGTTTTTGAGCGACTGCTTTGAAGGTCGCATTGCTGCCCAAACTGCTGACTACACTTGCAGAAGTCGATGCATTTGAGCGGACATTCATACCAGTGGTTGTTTGGAACGTTTTATTGATGGCTTGCTCACTCGCATTGCTTGAGCCGTTTGATGAACCAGTGTTGCTTGAACCTGTGTTTGAATTATTGTTATTACTTGTATTTCCAGAACTAGACGTGACGTCACGTACATATGCCGCTGTGATCCAGCCACCAGTCGATACTTTGTACCAAACATTGGTGCCGCCAACGGATGTGCCATTTTTCTGGGCAACGACCTTCACCGTCGTGCTGTTGCTTAGGCTGCCAACGACACTACCACTTGTTGAGGCACTCGAACGGACATTCAATGCCGCTGTTGTTTTCACATTCTTGTTGATAGCCGTTTCTGCAGAAACACTTGTGTTGCCGCCAGAAGAACTATTTCCTGTCGAACTGCTGGAAACATCTTTGACATAGGCCGCCGTGATCCAACCACCTGTGGACAATTTGTACCAAGTGGTCGTGCCATTCACCGACGTTCCACTCTTTTGTGCAACGACTTTCACCGTCGCATTGCTGCTTAGTCCACGTACGACACTAGAACTAGTCGTTGCATTTGAACGGACGTTCAATGCAGTGGTCGTTTTCACTGATTTCGAAATTGCTTTTTCCGATGAAGACGACGAATTGGACGAGCCTGTATTGGCAGAAGAAGAGCCTGAAGTGCTTTTCACATAAGCCCCTGAGATCCAGCCGCCTGTTGATAGCTTATACCATGTTGTATTGCCATTCACTGAGGTACCGTTCTTTTGAGCCACCGCAGTGATTGTTGTATTTGCTCCTACACCACTTACGATAGAGGCACTTGTTGAAGCATTTGAACGAACATTCAGTGAAGCTGTTGTTTTAAATTGTCGATTGATCGCCGTTTCAGCTGACGATCTGGCAAGAGTAGCAGTTGTGTTGGTTGATGACGAAGCGTTTGTCGTTTCGGTCGCATGGGCAAGAGACGTAAAGACACCTGAAGTCGATGCTAACGCTGCTGTGATACCCAATCCTTTTTGTACGAAAAGGGACCGTTTTTGTTTCACTAAACGCTTACGTTTAATTTTCCGAGATTCCAATAAAACACCCCCTGTACCCCATTTTAACAAAAATTAATATTTTTTGATATTGTTTTCGTTTTGTATTTTTTTAATTTACGTTTAATAAAACGTGTCATTTATTTTCCTGCGTTATTCTTTTTGATTACTTTCTCTTTGATGTTGCTCAATGGCACTCTATTTACAAAGATTTCTATAAACTAGAGAAAAACGCTATTTCATTCAACGTTATTTTAATTCGCGAATAAAAACAGGATTTTTTTTGCAAACAAACCCACTTTTTGAAAAACAAGACTGTTATTTGAATAACATTTCTTTCCTGATCCCCTTTTTCAAAAATCGATACTAAAACCACCCATTTATCATTCCTTTTTTACACGAGGGATTCTGTGAAAAAATTGTTTCAAAAAGAACGCTGCTTTCACCTGTGTGATCGACGCTTAGATGAAATCCTGTTACATCGCTTCCAACCGGATGCGAATTTTTTAATAGAGAAGTCCCTCATCTCTGCCAAAAGAAATATTTTCACAATATATTTTACGAGAAAGATTATAACACCAAGGAGAAAACCAAGGATTTGCATAAGTTTGTGAAATCATGCTATACTTAAAAAAAGGAAGAGGTGACCGAGTATGAAAACAAAGACGAAAGAAAAAGTGTATGCTGAACGACAACATAACTATAAAACGAAAAAAGAAGAGATTTTCAAAAAAGCCCTAGATTCCGTACCGACCACAGACAAGAAAAAAGAAGAACAGAAAAAGAAAGCGTAGACTCCTGCGTTTTCTTTTTCTGTTGATTTATAAAAAAGACGAGACTTCACCGATTTTGGCGAATCTCGTCTTTTTCACAATTTTTTTTGTAAACACATGATGCTCCCTATAACTGCCATAAATCCTACTAGCTCCACCACTGTGAAGTGATCATGAAAAACAATGATCGATAAGAAAGCAGCCAGCAGTGGCTCAACTGCTGTTAAAACTGTTGCAAGTGTTGAGGATAAATAGCGTAAACTTGTTAAAAAAATCAAGTACGCTAGTGCTGTTCCAAATAAAATGACCACCAGCAAATAAAGAATTACTTGAACGTTCAGTTGACTACCGATCTGCCACATTGGATGAACCACATTCCCCAAGCCTCCACCAATCAACATCCCCCAGCCGACAATTGGTAAACTCCCATATTTTTGCAAGAGTTTACGCGGCTGTATAGAATAAAAAGCTAGTGATATCGCTGATGCTAACCCCCAGCCTAGTGCAGATTGGGAAGTCGCTAATTGCTCAATCTGTCCTTTTGATGCCACAGCCGTCACACCAAGTAAGGTTACCAATAACCAGAAACATGTCTTTAAAGAGGGGAGCTGCCTTTTGGCTATCGCGGCATAGAGTAAAACAAAGAAAGGTCCTGTATATTGAATAATCGTTGCAAACGAAGCATTGCTTTGCTCAATCGTTTTAAAGTAGGTAAATTGAACGAGAAACATGCCTAAGAAAGAAAACAAGAGCAGCTGAATGAAGTCCTTTTTCTCCCGAAATGGGGAAATCAATCGAGCGCGATCCTTTAACCCAATGCTTAGCAACAAACACCCTGAAAGAACCAATCGTGTTGAAACGAGCCAATTTGCTGAAATACTATATTTCGTAAATAAAATTTGTCCAGCGATGCCAGAAACTGCCCACAAAGCTGCTGCTGAACAAGCATAAACAATCCCAACTGTTTTTTTCATAAAAACACCTTTTGTCTTTCACTTTACTTTGTTAGTATTATACCGAATCAGATAGTGAAATTTTGTCAATATCCTGATTGTTTTTAACACTATTCTGTAAAAAGGTGGTGCGGTATGTACTTTGAACGCACAGAAGAAAACGAAGAAACGACCAAACATACAACTACAAATCGCTCCTTCGCAATTTATCAACGTTGCTTGCAACAAAAGCGTGGCGACCAATTGCCTCTGCATTGGCACGACGAGCTGCAAATTGTATGGGTCGAAGAAGGTAGCTTCGTGTATACGATAGACGACGAGCAAATTTTGCTAAGCAAGAATGAGGCGATCATTATTAATAGCCGTGTACTCCATGGTGCTGTTTTAGCTTCAGAAAACGTCCGATATTGCTGCTTTGATTTTTCTTCAGGCTTTATCGCTGACCCTGTTTTTAAAGAAGCGATCGAACAATTAGTCCACGATCGCACCCGCAGCTATCGGCGCTTAACCTTAACCGCCCAACATCAAGCATTTGTTCAAACCGTGCGTCTGCCTCTGCTTATTGAACAACGATTTACTCTCTATGAATTGTTTTTAGCTGCCCTTTCACAGCTAATGGCTGCAAGACCTGCTTCACCAAAGAAAGAAACTATCTACTTAATGCTGGCATTTGTCCATGAGCATTATCAAGAACCATTAACGGTTCCTGCGATCGCTAAAGCTGCTGCCATCAATACACATACTTGTACCGCCCTTTTTCGGCAATACACGACATTGACCCCAATCAACTATCTGATTGATTATCGATTGTCTCAAGCCAAAAACCTATTGATTGAAACGGATGAGCCGATCTCAACCATCTGCTACCACGTTGGCTTCAATCACTTGAGCTACTTTAGCAAAAGATTTCAGCGTAAATTTGGTTTAACGCCGCTACAGTATCGCAAAACCTATCGCGAAGATGATAGAAATTAGCTGATCGGTACCAACAGAGCCTCTCATCTAGATAAATATTGCTATATTCTATAAGCGTTTCAGTACTTTTTTCACTTTTACGCTCATTGGTCCATAAGAATCTCTTTGAAATCCTTTTCTAAAAACCACACACCCAATATTTAGTAGGCGAAAACATGTTCCTACAACATATTGTGGATAAACCTGTTGAAACTGTGCATAACTAAAAAGCCTGCGATTTTTTCGCAGACTTTTTTATTTATTGACAAGCTATTATTATTCTAGAGATAAATAATAGCTTACATTATCTGGTAGCGGTTTAAAGCCATTCTTTTTGTAAAAATCCGCTGCCGGCATACTTTCTTCGGTATCTAACAGGATCGTTGGGATCTCTTTTTTGAGCAGATCTTCTTTGATTCTTTCTAAAAAAGTGGAACCAAGGCCTTTTCCTTGATGCGTGCCAGTAATTAAAAAGGTATCGATCACATACTCTTTTCCTTGATACCAGGGCTTGATAAAGCCTAATGAAAGACCAATCAATTCATTCGATGCTCGGTCTGTTAGTCGATAACCAATAAAAGTATTCATTGCCATCATTGAAGATACATAGTCGGTGATTTGCGGCACTGTCAATTGGTCATTCCATGGTTCTGCTGAAAATACGGCAATATAGTGGTCCACGACTTCTGCTAAATCCGCCGTGGTTAATTCACGCATGCTTACGTTCTTTTCCATCCTATCTCCTGCTTTCATTTCTATTTCGGTAAGGGCCTATACTCGAGGAATCCACTAGTTTTTGTGCGTGTATCATTTATCGATTCGTTTGGCATAGCCATTGCCATAACTCGTATAACGACGCTTTTGGTTGACGGCCATTTTTTTATGAATCTCTGCTTCAAGATCGATGGAAAGGATTTCCGCTATCCCAAGAAGATAAATCGCCACATCCGCCAATTCTTCTCCTACCTCTTGTTGCTTCCGATACGCGTCAAAGGCTTCCCCTACTTCACCATATAAAGCCAAAAACTCTTTATCAATATTTGTGACATTGAATTGGTGATCGATCTTGTTTTGATAAATCGCTTTTTGCATTTCTGAAAGTTTCATGGTCGCTCCTTTTGGGATAGTATACCATTTTCTTTTACACAACAAATAGCACGTTCTTGCAACAATAGAGAAAAAGATCAAAACGCTTCTATCGAAGCGCTTTGATCTTTTTCATTCTTCGGTTTTTTTCGCCGTTCGCTCAGGGCTGACCCAAACGCCGCTACCGTAACCAAGGATGGTCTTGACGGCTGGAATAAAGGTAGTGACGATCGTTATGGCATTGATCATCCAGTAAAACAGCATGTAAAAAGGGGCAAAACGGAAATATTTCAGCTTGCTGCGGTTATCATCCGCCAGGAGGCTGGTAAATAGCTGCATCACCCCCGCAATCATCTCGAAACAAACGAAGAGAAAGGCCATCGTAAACATATGATAGATCCGTTCGTAATTCCCAGTTGCACCATAATAGATCAGATAGAAGACAAACAAGGCAGATGAAAGCCAGAAAAAGAATGACCAGATGATACTTAATGTTTGATCGACAAACATAGCGGTTCGACCAATGTTTTCAAAAGGATGCAAAAAGACCTTTTTAAAGTTGGTCAGCCATACTTCTGTACCGCCCTTCGCCCAGCGTTTCCGCTGTCGGTAGAGCATCTTGAGTGTTTCTGGCACCTCCATGAAAAACATCACTCGTGAAGCAAATAAAGACAGCCAACCTCGGAATTGGTGGTCCCAGGCAATACTGATATCTTCTGTTGCTCGATTTTGTCGAAACAGACCCACGTCCATCAATGCCGCGCGGCGATACATCGTATTGGCACCGCTATAGGCATAGATGACGCCGAAAACGGCTTGCTGGGTCCGTTTGATAATTCCTACGATACTTGAAAATTCAACGGTTTGTGATTTCCCTACGATCGTTGTGCGATTTTGAACATCCATATTCGCCGTAATGGCAGAGATATTGATGGAGTCTTGGCGGATGAAATAATTGACATATTTCCATAACGCATCAGGTTCAGGAACCGTATCTGCATCGTTGCTCAAGATCAATTCCCCTTTGGCAAACCCTACCCCAATATTAAAGGCATGGGCTTTTCCTTGGTTTTTTTCGATGCGCAACACTCTTAGATTTGGGTACTGTTCCATCAATCGGTCTAATATCACAGGAGTTTGATCCGTTGAGCCATCATCAGTCACCAACACCTCATAATTGCTGTAGTTCAGATTGTTCATTAAATAATGAATCGTGTCTTCAATAACGATTTCTTCATTGTGAGCTGGTACCATAATCGTGATCATCGGCTCGATCTCTTCGGGGATCGGTATCCACTCTAATTGTCGATAACGGAACAAAAAACGATTGCAGATCACCCCGATGAACCAAGCAAAGCCACCTAAAATTGGATACGTGAAGAGAATTATCAAAACGACTGTTAAAAATGTGTCCAACCACGGGAACCCAGTATCAAAATTGACAACCATCAGCCCACCCCATTTCTACGGAAAAGTTCTTGGATCTCTCTTTCTCCGATGTTTTGCTCCGGTGCAACCGCGTAGTATTTTGCCCCGTGGCGTTCTTCTTTCGTCCCGAAGCGTTCTTCGTAAAATGCTTCTAGCAACTCTTTGCGTTTTTCCAAAGCAGCTTCATCATGCATCGATTGCTTTTGCAGCAATCGTTTGAAGCGGCGGTTGTTTCTCAAAGTTAATAAAGTAAACGTAAGAACTAAAACCAAAAAAGAAATGCCTAAAAATAACGCTAGAAATTCGAAAGTGACTGCTTCTTCTAAATAGGTTCGAAAGGCGATCCGATCCGCCAGATTCGGCAGCGTCAACGGAATGGCCAGCCAGACAAAGGGAACCAAGACCATCAGCCAAGCAAGAATCGTCAAAATCGTTTGGCGGGTCTTTAAAGCGGAACGACCTTTTTGAAAATACGCATCGGTGACCAACCGTTCTTTGACTTCTTCCCGTGTCACTCGTTGTTTCATTTTACTCACTCCTTAAATTTTTTTTATTTGCTGTGAAGAAAAAGAAGCAACAAAAGCAAGTCGTCTGGACCTGCTTCGTTCTTCTTCTGTTTGTCTCACTTAGATTTCTTGCCAACTTTCAACGCATTGAACAGCGTGTGAAATTGGCCTTTAAAGGACATCACTTGCTCAAACACATCTTCCCCATCATTCAGCATCTTGACAGTCACCCAGCCTAATGCTTCGGTAATACCGCTAGCCACACTGGCATTGATTGCAGCTCCAGCAACGGTGCCGACTGCTGGGACAAATTTCAAGATATTGCCAACGGCACTGCGACCAAAACTCACAACGACTAGCTCTTTCGAAATACTTTTCGCTAACCCTTCACGCCATGTTCGCCCAAAAATACGATACAAACGGGCCATCATTGTCATCTGAACTGGCACAAGTAACACTGCATCTGAAAAGGGAATCGGTGAACAGCCGATGATCGCCGCCGTCAAAGAAGCCGCATGGATCGTGCGGTGGGCTTTTTTCCGCGTTTCATCATCTACGCCAACCAAAAACTCCTCAAACACCTGATCAAATTGATCCTTGCTTTTCGCTAACACTTTTTCCGCCTGGGCTTTTGATCCGTCATAGCCTTTCATCACAAGGGCAGCCGATTTTTTCGGCATTCGCTTCATGACATCCGCAAAAAAAGAAGTAAACTCCGCTTCTTCTTGCAGCTCTTCTCTCGTTTGACTTTGCTCGACTTGAACGGACTGTTCCGTTAATAATTCATTTTCGTTTTGCTTCTTTTTGCGTTTTATCCATGGTTTTTTCAAAGAAATGTCTCCTTCTTTCGACTCGTTGTTCATTTAAAAATCAAAGTGAGCCATGATTTTGTTCCTCTTTCTATTTTAGCTCAGGTTTTTCAAGATAGCGAAAATGTAGCTTGAGAGAGCTTACACTTGCTGAAAAATGCAAATTTGCATCTTTAGATTATTTATTTATATTATCGTTTTTTTATGCTATGATACACAAAAGGAGTGGATCGAATGAAAAAGAAATTGAATTGGAAAGTCCTTTTTTATCTAGGCTTATTGACTTACTTTCTTTTAAGCGGGATCTTCGCATTCTTTGGAGTCGAAATACCGTTTCTTTATAAACGTTGATCTTCACATTTTCTCAGAACCATATCATTCAACTCTTTGCTCTATGTTGAGAGAATCCATCATTCTATCGTCCATTCAATCTAATCAGAAAAGGTGATTTTCTTGTCCATTTTATTTGATCTATTGCAGCTGCTTGCCGTTATCTGTATCGCGTATTTATTGTTCACAAAAAACCATTTCCTCAAACAATTAACTGCTGTTCAGAAAATGGTCTTTGCCGTTTTATGTATTTCGGTGATACTGCCGGCTCTCTACGAATTTATTACTGGTTTTGCGCAGGGATTTTGGGAACGGTTGTAACTGACGTTCCTTACAAAACACACTGCCTTTACAAGACAAATAGATAGCTTATATCTACCACTCCTTTCTCCTTTTATTCAAGCAATGAACCAATTCTTTGGTGCATAGAATACTAAGAAGAAAGGTTTTTTGTCTTTTTCTGTGTTGAAGTATTTTTTGATCGCAAAAAAAAGAACCCCTCAAAAGAGGAGTTCTCAAGGCTTGCTTACATCATGCCGCCCATACCCATTGATGGGTCCATTGCAGGAGCTGCTGGCGCTGCTGGTTCTGGTTTGTCGGCAACGACTGCTTCAGTTGTTAACAATAATGCGGCAACAGAAGCTGCGTTTTGTAATGCAGAACGCGTCACTTTTGTTGGGTCAACGATCCCAGCTTCTAGCATGTTTACCCATTCGCCAGTTGCTGCATTGAAACCAACGCCTAAGTCAGCGTTTTTCAATTTGTCGATGATAACTGAACCTTCGTAGCCTGCATTTTCAGCAATTTGACGAACTGGTTCTTCTAAGGCACGTAAAACGATTTTGACACCTGTTGCTGCATCGCCATCTGTTTCGATTTCTGCAACTTTGTTGATGACATTCACTAAGGCAGTTCCCCCACCTGAGACCATGCCTTCTTCAACAGCGGCACGTGTTGCATTCAATGCATCTTCAATACGTAATTTCAATTCTTTCAATTCAGTTTCAGTTGGTGCCCCAACTTTGATCACTGCAACCCCACCAGCAAGTTTTGCTAAGCGTTCTTGTAGTTTTTCACGGTCAAAGTCAGAAGTTGTATCAGCGATTTGGTTTTTGATCAATTGAACGCGTGCGTCAATTGCTTCTTTTTCACCAGCACCTTCAACGATTGTTGTGTTGTCTTTATCCACAACCACTTTGCTTGCTTGACCTAAGTTATCGATGGTTGCATCTTTCAGCTCAAGACCTAAGTCTTCAGTGATCACTGTACCACCAGTTAAGATCGCAATGTCTTCTAGCATTGCTTTACGACGGTCACCAAATCCTGGTGCTTTCACTGCAACAACATTGAATGTTCCACGGATTTTGTTCAATACAAGTGTTGGTAATGCTTCGCCATCAACGTCATCAGCGATGATCAATAATGGTTTTGATTGTTGTAAGATTTGTTCTAACAATGGCAAGATATCTTGGATGTTAGAGATTTTTTTGTCAGTGATCAAGATGTATGGATTTTCTAACGCTGCTTCCATTTTATCGTTGTCAGTTACCATGTATTGTGATAAGTAACCACGATCAAATTGCATTCCTTCCACAACATCTAATTCTGTTTCGATCCCTTTTGATTCTTCAATAGTGATAACACCGTCATTGCCGACTTTTTCCATTGCATCAGCGATGTATTGACCAACTTTTTCACTACCAGAAGAAACAGCACCAACTTGTGCGATTGCTTCTTTTGAATCAACGATTGATGAAATGTTGTGTAGCTCTTCTACAGCCACTTTTGTTGCCATTTCGATCCCACGACGAATACCTAATGGGTTCGCACCAGCGGTGACATTTTTCAATCCTTCACGAACGATTGCTTGTGTCAATAACGTAGCAGTCGTTGTTCCGTCACCAGCGATATCGTTTGTTTTTGAAGCGACTTCAGAAACAAGTTTTGCGCCCATGTTTTCAAAATGATCTTCTAATTCGATTTCTTTAGCGATCGTTACACCGTCATTTGTGATCAATGGTGAACCGTAAGATTTTTCTAAAACCACGTTACGACCTTTAGGGCCTAAGGTTACTTTTACTGTATCTGCTAATTTATCTACCCCACGAAGCATTGCTGCGCGTGCGTCTTCTGCAAATTTGATTTCTTTTGCCATGATTTCATCACCTCAAGTATTTTTTATTTTTCTTATTCTACTACTGCAATGATATCTTTTGCAGCAACGATCAAATATTCTGTTCCTTCATATTTCACTTCTGTGCCAGCGTATTTTTCGAACATTACTTGTTCGCCAACGTTGACAGCAACAGGAGCTTTTTCACCGTTTTCGAGCGTGCGTCCTTCGCCGACTGCAATAACGGTACCCGTTTGTGGTTTTTCTTTTGCTGCTGATGCAAGCACGATTCCGCCTACAGTTTTTTCTTCTTCTTTTGCGACTTCGATAATCACACGATCACCTAATGGTCTTAACACGATAAATCCCTCCAATGAATGTTATAGAATTTAGCATTAGCACTCTCTTGTATCGAGTGCTAACTTACAGTTTCAATATTACTCATTTTCCCAAATTTTTGCAAGCCTTTTGCTAAATTTTTTTTGCATTTCTAATTGATTGATAAATATAGTAGGATTTTTTGTTTCTAGAAGCAACCTAGTCTATAATGAAGCAAAGGAGTGTGAGGAAACAACTATGTCTTTATCAAAATATTCTTTGTCCACGATTCTTACTTATGGCATCGTCTTTTTTCTACCGATCGCCTTCGTCCCTAGCGGACATCAAGTAGCAGCAACAACGATCGGTTACTTAGCTGGTGCAGCGATCATGTTTTTCTTGTATTTCAAACAAACAGAACCGCTATCGTTTGAACACAAAAAAACCAAAGTCTCAGCGATTCTTATTTACGGGCTAACCGGCATTGTCGCAGCGATTTTGTTGCAAAATCTAGCCATCTTTATCGAATCCTTTTTCGGAGAAGTCAGCGCTTCGCAAAATACCGAAAACATCATTGCCATCGTGGTGCAAAACCCACTCTTTGCTCTCGCAGCAATGGTCGGTGGGCCAATTATGGAAGAATTTGTCTTCCGCAGAGCCTTAGTTGGCATCATTGGGAAATACAGCAATGTTTGGGTTGGTGTAGTGGTCAGCGCCGTAGCCTTTGCCTTTGCCCACAATGACAATCATCTCTTAGTCTATATTTTCTTAGGACTGTTCTTTTCTGGGCTTTATGCTTTGACCGGCAGTATTTGGACTTCCATGATCACCCATGTGGGAATGAACACTTTAGTTATTATTATTCAGTTATTGCTACATTACGGCTATATCCAAATGCCCTAAAGAAAAAACGCTACGCAGAAATTTTGCGTGACGTTTTTTTCTTTAGACCTTCGTGCCATTGGACGCAATCACTTGCTGATACCATGCAAATGAATCTTTCTTCTGACGAGCAAGGGTTCCATTTCCTTCATTGTCTTTGTCCACATAGATCACACCATAGCGTTTCTTCATTTCCCCTGTCCCCGCAGAAACCAAGTCAATGATGCCCCACGGTGTATAACCTAATAAGTCGACGCCATCATAAGCTACTGCTTCTTTCATCATTTCGATATGGGCTTTTAGGTAGTCAATACGGTAGTCATCGTGGATCTGCCCATCCTCTTCCACCGTATCCACCGCACCAAAGCCATTTTCTACAATGAAAAGCGGTAATTCGTAGCGTTCATTAAACCAGTTCATGGCATAGCGCAAGCCTACGGGATCAATCTGCCAGCCCCATTCAGAAGCATCGACATAAGGATTGTCCACCAGATCTTGGCTCTCATCATAGTCATAGGTTGGATCATTCTCCTTGCCTTTGATCGCAAAAGACATATAGTAGCTAAAACCAATGTAGTCAACACAACCTTTTGCCAAAGCTGCTTCATCTTCAGGGGTGATATCTAAATCAAATTGTTTTCTTTCAAAATAGCTGCGCATATAACTCGGATAGTGCCCACGGGCATGAACATCTGAAAACCAATAGCGCCGTTGCATGGCCACCGCGGCTGCCATCATGTCTTTGGGATCGCAAGAATACGGATAGATTGGGCACATCGCGATCATCGATCCGATTTGAAACGCAGGATTGATCGCATGTCCTAGCGCCACCGCTTTTGCACTGGCAACGAGCTCGTAATGAGCTGCTTGGTACATGACTTTTTCTCGGTCTTCTCCTTCCGTAAAGAACAGACCAGAATTGGTAAATGGCGCAAAATCTTCTTTATAGTTTGCTTGATTATTGATTTCATTGAAGGTCATCCAATACTTCACTTTCTTTTGATAGCGCGTAAAACAAACTTCTGCAAAGCGGACAAACAAATCGATCAACTTACGGTTACGCCAACCTCCGTATTCGGTCACTAAATGATAAGGCATTTCAAAGTGAGACAGGGTAATGACTGGCTCAATGCCATAGCGTAAACACTCATCGAATAATTGATCATAAAAGGCCAGGCCTTCCTCATTCGGCTCGTGCTCATCCCCCTTTGGAAAAATACGGGTCCAGGCAATCGATGTTCGGAAGCACTTCAACCCTAATTCGGCAAAAAGCTTGATGTCTTCAGGATACCGATGATAAAAATCGATCGCTTCATGATTGGGATAGCTTTCGCCCGGTTGGATCCCTTCCGTGATTCGGCGAGGAATTCCGTTGCCTCCGACAGTCATGACATCAGCGACACTCACGCCTTTTCCACCCGCACGATAGCCGCCTTCCAATTGGTGAGCAGCGACTGCGCCACCCCATAAAAAATCGCTTCTTAGTTTATTCATTTCAATTCACCCTGCTTCCTTGGTATTAAACGATCTCTGTTTCTTGTTTATAGTTCAAACTATCGACCTTACGAATGAAAGGATAGTAAATAAAGAAGCCGATTGCTAAAACAACAAATTGTAAGATAGCGGTCCGAATGCCACCTACTAGAAAACCTGAAATGATCGGCGGGGTCGTCCATGGAACTTGCACAGCAGTAAATAGCGGTACGATACCGGTATAAAGTGCAAAATACGTGATCACGCCTGAAACCATCGGTGTCAAAATAAATGGTAATACCATGATTGGGTTCATGACGATCGGTGTCGCAAAAATAATTGGTTCATTGATATTAAAGAATGCCGGGATCAAGGAAAGACGTCCTAATTGTTTGAACTGCGCCGAACGGGCAAAAGCCACCATGTATAGCACGATCCCAATCGTCATTCCTGCGCCAGTTACCGTCATAAATTGATCCAAAAACTGCTGGGTCACGATGTGTCCGCCATTTTCTAATGTCAATGCTTTACCAGATTCAAGAATAGCCGTATTGGCTAGTGAATTGGCTTGTAAAATTGGTCCCATGATCCCGCCCACGATCGTCGAACCATGAACCCCAAAGAACCACAAGAATGGCACTAAGAAGCCTAGCATCATTGTACCACCAAGGGAATCCGTCACCCCTTGCATTGGACTTTGAATCACGGTGTAGATCCATTCGACCACGGTTGTTTGAAAAACTTTATCAAAGAAAATATAAATGCCTAATGCGATGGTCGTCAAAACAGCGGCTGGAATCAATGCTGTAAATGAGTTTGCGACATTGGTGGGTACTTGCTCTGGCAGTTTGATTCGGATGTCGCGTTTCAAGAACCATGTATAGCCCCAACCCACAAAAAGTCCCACTAAGATGGCACTGATCATTCCTTGTCCACCGGTCCACGTCTTATCAATGACATTTGCGATGGTCACATTTGCTTCAGCATCCGTCACACTTGACTCCATAGTTAATAAGAAAATAACTAAACCAATCATTCCTGCAGGGAGTCCTTCGTAACCTTCTGCTTTTACATATGAATAGGCGATGCCCATTACGGCGAAAAAGGCCATAATTGCAAAAGAGGCGCCATAGGCTTGGTTGAAGTATTCACCTAAGCCGCTATTCGTTACCCAATCCGCAATCGACTGGACGGGAAAGTTTGCTAATAGTAGGAAAATCGATCCTACGATTGAAAAGGGCATCGTATAGAGCATTCCGTTTCTTAATGCAGTGATTGCTTTCGTATTGACAAATTTTAATATTGGGGGTAATAATTTCTCATTGATCCATTCGTTCATCTCACATCACTCCTAAAATAAAATTCTATCCACTGGCCAGTGAATTCGCTTACAAATAAATCTTAATGGATAATATTCCCCTTGCCTATAGCTTTTCTATGTTATGAAACATGTTCCAACAAAAAAAACAGCCGAAGCTGTTTTTTACGATCACTTAGATTTGCTTGTAGACTTGATGGGCTAAAAGTTCGATCAGTGTAATCACCGGGACTTGCGTCGTCAGGTTCAAATCGACTTCTTTTCCCCCACTGACGACGGGCATATAGTAGGAAATATTGTAATCTGCCATTTGGGCGATCGTCGATTTTTCATCATTGGTGATACTGAGTACTTTTGCCCCATACCGTTTGAAGTCCTCCGTTTGCTTGATCATTTGAATGGTTTCCCCCGAAACTGATAAAATGATCGCTAACGTATTTTCCATCCCACGAGGCGGTACTGGCAAAAAGGGATCGACGATGCTATAGGCATTGATGCCTAAATTAGCAAAATAGCGGCTGCCATAGGTGCCAAGAATGCCACTTGTGCCGATACCTGAAAACGCCACATGGCGTGCGGAAAGAATCAGTTCTACCGCTGGCTGGATAAACTTACGGTAATCTTCATTATTGACTTTTTTTAAGAATGTATTGACTTGGATCGTTGCATCATAGAAAAGATCAAACGCTCGTGCATCTTGTTCCTTTTTTTGACAGATCGCATACTTTAACTCTGAATACCCGCGATAGCCTAATTTCGTGATACATCGTAAAATCGTCGAGGTCGAGACATGGCATGCAGCTGACAATTCGCGGATCGTCAGTTGATCGATCTCTTCAAAATGCTGGACAATGTGCTTATAAACAGCCATTTCAAGCTCGTTCAGACGCTTGATTTTTTCTTCATCAAACATACCTGCTGCCTCCACCCGACAATTTTATCCTTTGTTGATCGATTAGATTGCAAATAACTCCGTCGCTTTGTCAGGATCGGTATCATAGACTTCAAATGTTTCTCCAACACCTAGATCATGTTCTTTCATGGTGTTGACCATCGTTAAGTGCGCCAACTCTTTCAAGTTGTTTTCTTTACTTAAATGACCAAGATAGACCCGTTTGGTATTGTCGGTCAAGATATCCGTCATGACCAGAGCGCCATCTTCATTCGATAAGTGACCACGATCTCCAAGAATTCGCTGTTTGAGGCTCCATGGGTAAGGGCCCATTCGCAGCATTTCTAGGTCATGGTTGCTTTCCACAAGGTACGCATCGGCGCCTTTGATAATGCCTCGCACATGATCGCTGCAATAACCGGTGTCCGTCAACATCACGAATGATTTGCCGTCTTTATGGAAACGATAAAATTGCGGCGCTGCAGCATCGTGAGAGACGCCAAAGCTTTCAATGTCCAAGTCACCCAAGGTCAGCACTTTTCCCATTTCAAAGATATGTTTTTGTTCGACAGCGACGTTACCGATCATTGGATCCATCGCTTGCCATGTTTTTGTATTCGCATAGACATCAAGTTTGTATTTTCGCGCCAGTACTCCGACACCGTGGATATGATCTCGATGTTCGTGGGTCACAAGAATGGCGTCCAAATCTTCTGGTTTACGCCCTACTTCATCCAATAATGAAGTGATCTTCTTGCCGCTCAAACCGGCATCCACTAAGATCCGCTTTTTATTGCTTTCGATATAGAGCGAATTTCCTGAGCTTCCGCTGGCTAGAATACTTACTTGAAAGGCATTTTCCTTCATCATGGTTTACGTGACTTCCTCTCTGGTTGTTTCAACGAGTTCCATTATACCCGCTTTTTTATGGATTTTCTACCTTTTGAACGGCATTATTCGTGATGATCCGATTGCTAAAGGCATTGACCGTTTCGATTTGGATGGTGTCATCGCCATCTAATTGGAACGCAATAAACCATGCAGGAATGTACACATTTTTTTCCCTAACCTTCAAAATCATCGTATAGGCTAATTCCGTCCAGAGAATTTTCGAGTGACTCGGCAGCTTGTTGTTTAGATAAAGCGTATTTACTGCTTCTTTTTCTGAATAGACCGTCATCTTTTCCCTTAGAGGCGTAATATTGGAGATATGTGTTTGCGTGTAACGAGCAATCTGCAATAGATCATCCGTTTGTTCTAAGGTGATATCGATTCGACTTGAGCTGTCATTGAAAGGAATGCCTTCATAGGATTGAACCGCCACCACGGTCGGATGATTGGCGTTCAAGACAGAGAGGTTTTCCAAATAGTCATATTCATCCCCAAACAGGACTTGATCTTTTCGTTGCAAAAAACCATTGACGGTTTCTTCCGTTTGAGAATCATCACTGATGTAAAAGCCATTGGTTGAGACATGGATCAACTGCTGCCCTTTGACCGTCGACCCTCTTTTGAACTGCGTATTGAGTTGCGGATTTCGTAGCTCCACATCAAAATCCGTCTGTTCACCGCTCAAATAATAGCCACTCAAGACCTCATCTGATAATTCGCCAGAATACCGAATGTCCTCAGACTCGAGACGTTGTTCGATAGGAATCGTTTGGTTTGATTGTGAAACCATCTGATGCTCGCTGCGAGCCTCACTGTAAACATTGAATAAAAAGACGTTCAGACCAAGAAAAGCGAGGAAAAAAATCCATTCGATTCGTTTAAAATCCAATTAATTCTCCTCCGTTTCTGCTAATTTTGTCATTAATGCATCATAACTGATCCAAGACGAGTCATAATTGACATACCAAGCAGGCGTCAAATCAACGAGTGGTGCATCTTTGATCTCCCCCCATTGATAGCCAACGATGATCTGTTGCAATAATTCAGGATCAGCCCCTGCCGCAATCAGCTCATTTTTGACCGACAAACTAGAGGGCAATTCAATCTCGGTTTCAGAAGGAATCGGCACTTGAATCGCGTTCAAACTGGCAGAAATCGTCATTTCCCGACTGCCGGTCTGACCACTTTCTGAAAAAGCCACACTGATCACCCCTTGACCACCAGTACTAAAGACTGGATAGCCTTCAACGAAAACCCGATAATCCAAGTGCTTGTCTTGTTGATCAAAATAACGGATCGTCCCAAAATTGTTGCCTAAACGAATAATATAATCCGCACTCAACATCGCCAGATCCGTTTCATCGGAACTGTCTGTGGTAGTTTCAAACTTGACTTGCTGCTGATCTTGCAAGACCGTCATGTTTTGCCCACCTTCATAATAGTAGGTATCGACACTTTCATCATTGATCTTGACGTTTTTAGGATTGCTGAAAAAGGCTTCTCGAAACAAGCTCTGAGATTGGGTCGAAGAATAGTAGCTGTATTTTTTCAGCTTGATCGAATCCTGCGTATAATATTGCTTGCTGGATCGTTCTTCATCTGCCACCATTGTCGTCCATTCCCGAGGGTTGTCTGCTAGTAAGTGTTTTACTTGGCTTTTGTCCCAGTCGATTTTGCCTCGCACCACTCGTTGATGGGTAAAATCAACAAATTGGATCGTGTTTTCTTCAAGGTCAAACTGGATGCGGGAAAACGGAAAATCCTCTGTTTCACTTTCGTCCTCTAAGGACAGCTCTTTTTCAAAGGTTTTCTCATAATCTTTCAAGTAAAACGTTGTATAGTAGTTTAAGGACACCCCTTGATTGACTTCTTGGGCTTTTGAAAAAGCTTGTTCCTCGCCATAGGTTCGCAGCGTCAAATCACTGATCGTTGCCTCATTGATCGCCTCTTGGATCTCACGAATCACCGCTTCAGAGTTGGTTTCTTTGATCGCGTCCTCGTCATTCCAAGTCAAATACAGGGGCAAAAACAAATCGCTTTTTTGTTTGTAGGTTTGAACCGAAGGATTGACGCCGGTATCTGTTTCCGTGCTGGCATTGTTAAACCCAGTCGGATTCAGCCAAATCATATAGGAGAAATAAAAACTCAAGGCGATCATCACGATCAAGCCTACACGAATGATTTTTTCTGAGATTCTCATACCCACCAATCCTCCTCATACGGTTCATACGGCAACATGATATAAAATGTTGACCCGCGATTTTCTCGACTTTCCGCCCAAATCGCACCGCCATGAGCTTTGATGACTTCTCGTGAGATCGCCAATCCTAAGCCAGTACCTCCTTGCTGACGGGCACGAGCTTTGTCGACTCGGTAAAAACGATCAAAGATCTTCGTGAGATCTTTTTTCGGAATCCCTAGTCCTTGGTCATTGATGCTAAGTACGATGTTGTTATGGGTCTCCATCAATTTCACCGTAATGATCCCGCCATCTGGCGAATATTTGATGGCATTATTCATGATGTTATCGATCACTTGGATCATTTTATCGGTATCGACTTCCACCCACAATTCTCGTTTAGTGAACTCCCGACGAATCAAATATTTTTTGCTTTCATTCGTCACCATCATGTCAAAACGATCCAACACGAAATTGACCATTTCATTGAAGTTGATGTATTCCAACTGCAGTTGCGAATTGCCGCTATCCATCCGCGACAGACTCAACAAGTCATTGATCATCCGAATCATTCGATCCGTTTCATCCAACGTCACTTTCAAAAAGTTCGGCGCAATTTCTGGGTCTTTCCAAGCACCCTCACTCAACGCTTCGATGTAGCTGCGCATACTCGTTAATGGTGTCCGTAACTCATGAGAAACGTTGGAAACGAACTCTCGCCGTTCCTGTTCATTTTTTTCTTGCTCTGTAACATCGTGCATCACCGCAACTAACCCAGAAATAAAGCCAGACTCCCGACGAATCATGGAGAAATCGATGCGCAAAATCATATTTGTTCCCGTCAAATCATTGCTAGGACGCTCCAACAGCATGTCTTCAGGATTTTCCAAAAGCTTTCGTAACGTGTATTCTTCATCGATTTCCAATAACGTCAAAATCGACTGCCCGATCGCTTCTTCGTTGCTGACATTCAACAAGGACATCGCCATCTCATTGATGGTAATGACTTTGCCTCGTCGGTCGGTGGCAACAACGCCGTCTGTCATGTGAGACAAGACGCTGTCCAAGCGGTTTCGCTCAGATTCCATCGCCTCTTGAGTCTCTTCGATTCGTTCCCCTAGTTGATTAAAGGTCTCCGCCAGTTGCCCCAATTCATCTTTTCCATGAATCGCGACCTTGCGGCTATAATCTCCTTTGGCGATGCGAATCGCTTGTTCGCGCATCTCTCCGATCGGTTGGGTGATGGAACGAGAGACCAATAGTGCCACAATGATCGAAATCACTGCCGCAATCAGCGAGGCTGTCACAAAAATGACCGCAGTCGTACTGACTTCATTGTATTTTGACTCAAGATTGCTCCGTAAATAAAGGGTTCCTAAAACGGTATCCCCTGTCGGTGATTGGATCGACTGCACGATATTGAACACCCGCTGGCCGCTGGATTCATCATAGAGGACTTCACTTCGGTTCGTATCGTAATCACGGTAATCATTTTTTTCTCCCACCGAGCCACGATCATTGATATTGGTGGTTGCACGAATGATCCCTTGCTCATCCACCACCCGCATCTCCAAAATTTCCGATGAGTTGGTACTCGTTAAGATTCGATTCAAGGAAGCATTCATGGAATCCCAATCTAAACCGTCATCATTATCCATTCGACTCAATTCAGAGCCTAACGTTACCACTAACGTGCTGGCACGTGCCTCCATGTCGCGTTTGAAGGCATCGACCGTTGTTCTTTCCAATTCGCGAATAAAATACGCCCCGATAATCTGGATCGCAATCAATAAGATCAAGATAAAAGTCAGGGCGATTTTGAAGTTCACCGATTGAAAAAAGCGAACTTTATTTTTCATAGCTTATTCCTGTTCTGGGTTCCGCAAGTAATAGCCCACTCCGCGACGAGTAACCAAATAATTTGGATGGCTCGGGCTGTCTTCGATTTTTTCACGTAAACGACGCACCGTCACGTCAACGGTCCGGACATCACCAAAGTAGTCATAGCCCCAAACCGTTTGCAATAAATGCTCCCGGGTCATCACTTGACCAAGATGTTTTGCCAAGTAGTGCATCAATTCAAACTCTCGGTGCGTCAATTCGATGGCTGCACCATTTTTAGTGACCATGTACGCATCAGGATGAATGGTTAAATCACCAATCGTTAATTCGCTGTTGGCGTTATCGTCTGCTTCCTTCGCAGCTGCCGAGCCGCGACGCAGATTGGCTTTGACGCGGGCCACCAATTCCCGGTTTGAAAATGGTTTGGTTACATAATCGTCCGCACCAAGCTCGAGGCCTAGTACTTTATCGATTTCAGAATCTTTGGCTGTGACCATGATGATCGGCATGTCATGGGTTTTGCGCACTTCCCGTGCAACTTCCAATCCATCCATTTTTGGCAGCATCAAATCAAGCAAAATCAGATCAGGATCGACCTCGGCTACTTTTTCTAATGCCTCTTCTCCATCATAGGCGGTATATACTTCATATCCTTCTTTGGTTAAATTAAATTTGACGATATCAGAAATTGGTTTCTCATCGTCCACGACTAGGATCTTTTTCAAAAATGTCACCTCAATTTTTTTTGGTTTCTTACTTATTATACATTATTTAAACGGGCTTTTCATCTTTCCCAAAAACCGCGGCCTTATTCTTAAGGAAAGCACAAAAAAAGAAAGGCACGGGGCCTTTCTTTTTTACTCTTCTAAAAGCTGGATACCGATCCCTAACAACCCAGGACCCGTGTGGACGACTAATGCGGGAGAAATTTGTCCAAATAAGATTTCTTTGACCTTAGGAAATTCGGCTTCTAATCGTGCTTTCATTTCTTTGGCTTCTTGCAGTGCATCACCTTGCGCCACGGCTAAACGCACATGGCGATGATCACCGATGAATTGCTTGATCAAGTCAACGGTTTTGTCCAAGCTTTTCTTCCGTCCACGAGATTTTGCGACCGTATAGTAGATCCCTTCTTCATTACAAGAGATAATTGGATTCAATTTCAAGGCATTGCCTAAGATGGATGCGACCAGACCGATGCGGCCGCCTTTTTGTAAATACTCTAAGGTAGCTACGTTGAAAAAGACTTTGTTTTTCGGCACTTCATTCGTTAATTGTGCCCGCAGTTCTTCCCAAGTCACGCCTTTTTCTAACAGTTCTGCTGCACGAATCGCTTGCAGCCCTGCACCGATTCCGATATTTTTCGTATCAAGCACGAAAACCTCAAGATCCGTCCGTTGTTCACCTAACAGGCGAACGACGTTAAACGTTCCGCTCAATCCGCTGGAGATGGTTACGGCAAAGACTTTCTCATACCCATCGGCTTTGATCCGATCAAAGATTTCCCCGATCGCAGCACCGTCAGGTAACGAGGTACTAGGGATCTCTTGCGGCAAGCGCTCGTAAATTTCTTCCGCAGTAATATCAACTTTATCGGTATAGGTCCGATCCTTGTAGATAATTTGCAATGGCAGCATATACATGCCGTATTGCTCCATGATCTGTGCGGGAACATCGGTACCTGAATCAACTAATAGGGCAATTTTCTCTTTATTCATGGGCTTCTCCTTTATGTGTTTCTAAATAAATGACTTCTAATTCAATCGTTTTTTCTGCCAATAGTTTGTTGGCAAAGGAACGCGTCGCACCTTTCATGGCTACTAATTCAATTGGGATCGGTTCCGACGTCATTTGTTCGGGTTCTCCCATCGCTTCTTTGCCGACAAGGTGGATCGCTTTTTCTTGTTCTTCACAAAATACATTGTAGGCATTTCTGATGCCGACAACTTTCCCTTGAAAAAGGATCCCCGTCTTTATTTCAGGAATCGTCAGCACTTGCTTGAGCATCGTGATCGCAATCAAAAATGCGAGATGCTTTTGATTGTAACGTTTCTTCTCTGGTGCTGGAATCATCCCTTTTTTGACATAATTATTGACCATGGAAGAGGTCAATAGCGGATGCTTTTCCGTTTGGATCACCGGCGATAAATATTGATCGATCAATGTGATCACCTGATCCATATACAGTTCCAGTGTTGGCAATTCTTCCCATCTCGGCAGATGGAATTTCAGCAATGAATTGCCCCAATTTTTCATGTCTGCTTGTAATTTTTCCATGTCATCCTCCATTTTGACGAACAGAAGGTTAGATTATCACAAACTAATCATCTAGTTTTGATAACTAGATACATTTTATCACGGTTTTCTGAGTTTTTAAAGCAATCTGATCAATCTTTTAAGAATTTCCTATCATTTGAATTTGGGAAACAAATGGTGTTTTATTAAGATAACGCCAGTTTCTCAACTGAAAAAAGCGCATATTTTTTTCAAAAGAATGATTGATTTTTCAACAATGGAGTGCTAAGATAATGAAGTACTTTTGGTACGGGCCGTTAGCTCAGTTGGTAGAGCAGCTGACTCTTAATCACCTGCCCTCTTATGTAGAGGTGTGTTTATAAACGTTGATATATAGAGGTTTTAATGAGGT
The DNA here is from genome assembly GCF_051711285.1 of Enterococcus sp. DIV0213h. Taxonomy (NCBI): domain Bacteria; kingdom Bacillati; phylum Bacillota; class Bacilli; order Lactobacillales; family Enterococcaceae; genus Enterococcus; species Enterococcus sp. DIV0213h. Next base: position 998,647 of record NZ_JBIOMH010000001.1, on the reverse strand, counting down.
ATACTTAGTTGATAATCTTCAAGCCATTTAATTGCCAACAATTTGCCAACAAAATGACAGACTTATTTTAATAGTAATCGTTCAAAGACTTGCCATTCAATTTTGATCAAGTCTTTTTTTGTTATTTATTTTTTGAATCCAAATGTATTTGCTAAATTTTCTGCAGAAGCATATTTAAAACTTGGATCAAGGTGTGCATAGAGATTAGCAGTTGTCGTATAAGAGGCATGGCCAAGCCACTCTTGTACCTTCTTCATGTGCTCACCATTTCCAATCATTATAGAAGCGGTTGTGTGTCTCAAATCGTGGAATCGTATCCTTTTTATATTGTTTCTCTTGATTACCTTCGCAAATCGTTTGGAAACGAAATCTGGTCTTATGATATTGCCATTTTCCATGGTAAAGAGGTAATCGTCGTCTTCGTAATTATATTCAGCTCCGAAAAGCTTTTTATTTTTTTCCTTCCACCTCGCTAATTTCACTAACTCCTTTTCAACTGTTTCTATTAAAGGAACAGAACGATAGCTGGAAGCATTTTTAGTTCTGTCTTCTTTAAGAACAGTTGTTAAGTCTTCTTTGTTTTCCAAAACTACATGTTTAATGGTAATCGTCTTATTCACAAAATCAATCGCATCCCATTTAAGCCCTAGAACTTCACTTCTTCTAAATCCATAAAATACTGTTAATAGAATGATTGGATAGAGCTTCTCACCTTTGAATATTTGAAGTAGTTTTAGCACATCATCCTTTGTGTAAAAGTTTGGCACGAAGGAGTCCTTTTTTGGTCTACGAACACGGTCAGCAATATTTTTATCTATCTGTTCTGTCATAAAAGCTTCCTGTAAAGCTTTTCTAATAAAGGCGTGATAGTGTAGAGCCGTATTTCCAGTGCACCCATCGTCTAATATTTTTTGATAGAACCTTTGCAAGTGGACCGGTTTTAAGTCAGATAACATAATTCCGCTTGGTCCAAAATACTCCTTTATCCTAATATCGATGTAGCGTTTATAACTAAAGTAAGATGTTTTAGACAGTTGTGGTTTAGCAATTTCAAGATAACTATAAAGGTAATCGACAAAAGTAGTTTCGGTTCTTTCCTGTTTTAAAACAAGATAATCCTCTTGTTTTACAGCAATTTCTTGCTCAATCTCAGCTATAAATTGTTCTTTTATTCTTTCTGCTCTTTTCTTATTTCCTTTCTTTTTTAGTTTGGTATCTCTCCATCGTTGAGAAGTTTTTCCAAAATCATCTTTTATTGTAACAACAACTTTGAGAGTTCCTCTTTTTTCTACAATATTCGCTCGTAATTTCAATTCAAATCCTCCTAAAACTGAAAAAAGCAAGCTATGGAAAACGCAATTCTAACACCTTTATTATAACATAGCCTGCGTATGCTCATCTGCCACATTTTGGGCATCTTGCAAGTATTCGATCACACACTTTTTAGGAATCTTGTAGTTACTGCCTATCTTGACATGTTTTATCTTGTTCGCTTTTAGTAACCCATAAGCTTTATTTCTACCTATCCCTCCTAACATTTCTCTCAATTCATTTATTCCAACCAGATCTTTATAATTCTCAAACATGACGTCATAAATGTTTCGATCCATTTTTACCTCCTAAAAAAACCATAGATTATTGTTGCCAACAATTTAAAATAGTGATACTATATCAAAGTAATAATTTTTGGGCCATTAGCTTAGTTGGTAGAGCACTTGACTCTTAATCAAGGTGTCGAAGGTTCGAGTCCTTCATGGCCCATTGGGTGCCAAACCCACGGAACAGGTAAATGTTGGTGCGAAAGCATTTCGAAAACATTTATGCTGTTCCTTTTTTTATTTTAAATATTTTCTAAACCACCTTGGAAAAGGTACACAGGAGTCTCCTCCTCCCCCTGTTCATCAGCGGGACGCTTACGTGAGTATCATTATCTTCAACAATTATCTCTTTGCCTAAAGTTTCCATGCTTTAGTCACAACTTTTGGTCTATCGCTCCTTCAAATCTAAGAGATCTTGGCGCCAAAAGTTGCCTGCTACTTAATCGCTGAAAAGAATTTAGAAAATGGGCTATTCTGTTATCAATGAGCAATAAAAGAACGAAAGCGTTCCTTTCTAAAATAGTTTTACCAAATTCTTTTCAGAAGATATATAATTACAGGCTAGAATGACACATATTGAAAAGTAGATGATCCAAATCACAAAGACTAGTGATTCAAAAAGAACAGTATGCCCCCTATCTTCAATTAATTGTTAGTGATTAAAGACACCACTAGATACATTTATCGTTCATTTTGATTTTCTTCTATATTGATAATATCCCCTATATGCTCGCTCAACATTAATCTGAGTATCATCGTGCATCCTCTTAAGATAGTTACTTTGCAAATTACTATAAGTTATAGATACTAGCTTTTCTTTCACCAAGTATTCATAAATAGTTTTAGATCTAGTTGGAATACCTTTTTCTTTTAAAAAAGAAGCTATATATAACGAAATAATGTCATAATTATTCTTATATTTTTGGTAATCCTCCTCTCTTATATATTCTTCATAAACTCTCTCCTGCGAAACTTTCTTGTCGTAGTCAAATCTTTGATTCTTTAACAGAACATATTTTTTTGATAAAGTAACAATTTCATCCATGATTTCTATTATACGAGCTTCTATATCTTTACTTCCCATATCACTTTCACCTCTAAATAGTTAAGCTATGCTCTTTCCAAGAATTAAAATAATTTTGTCTATATTCTTTTGGAGATACCCCCGTTTCCCTTTTAAAAAAAATAGTAAATGCACTAGCGTTAAAGAAACCAGTTTTCTCGCCAATCTCAAAAATTTTTTCATCTGTCGATTCCAACAAATTTTTCGCCAACGTAATTTTGATATCATTAATTAAATCCTGAGGCACTTTATTTATTTTATTCATACAAAAACGATTTAAAGTTGGTTTAGACATGTGCATAAACTCCGCTAAATCACTAACAGCCACATTTCCAGATAAATTCTCTTGTATGAATGCTATTAACTTAAATATTTCAAAGTATTCTTTTAGCGTAGAAAGATTCAATCGAAATGTCTTTCTTATTATCATTTCGATAGCGGGATTCACTACATACGTTCGATCTCTCGTTTCAAACCTTGTAAAAAGTAACTGAATTAAGCTAGATAACTCTTGATTGATTATCAGATCAATCTTTTGAATATAGTTTGAAGAAGGTTCGCAAAATAAATTCAACTCGACAATAATGATTTGATTCAGTAGGCTCTGCGAAAGGTATTGAAAAATCATATGAGATTCTATCAGAATTATTTCCACCTCTGATTTCTCCATGTACAGTCCTTTCTTCGTCAACAGGATAGCCCAACCATTTGCGCCATGATCATCTGGTGAATAGTTGTTTCCATTTGTATAATAGATGTTTTTGATTTCTATCATTCTTTTCACCCTCCTACTTTATGCTACTAACTTTATTTGTAAAAGTTGACATATTCTGTACGCGTTTATCAACTTCTTAATTCATTTTTATCACAAAAAACAAATAAATAAAACGTTTTCAAATGATGATGATTAAAAACGTAAAATTATTGATTCAAATCACAAATTATTATTTTCACTACTAAATATTTCAATCTATCAATGCTATATTATCAATCTATAATTATTCTTCGAACGAAATTTTCGGATCATTAAATACTTCGAAAGGCACAGTATTTGTTAAAAAAAGATACAAGAGTAGATAGTTAATGCGGAAGATAACCACAAGGTTAATGCTAATTTAGCTACCAACACTATAAGAACCGTTTAAAAGGATCTACATAGAATACAACAATACAGGCATATTTTTTAAAGCATTAAAAAAACAATCTGAATAAATCGAATGAATTACAGAGTTTATTATTTTTTATTTTTAAAAGGAAACTATTGGTCGCTATGAACAGCAAAATCATATGCCTTTGGTTATGCGCCAAAAAAAGCAGCGCTATACCTGTAAAAACTGTCGTACCCATTGAATGACTCAAAGTTATTTTGTCCAACCCAGACATTCAAACGCAGATCATGGAGGTATGAAATTGTTTCTTTACTGACCGAAAAAGTATCCATATCTTTTATTGCGAAAAGCTGTCAGGTATCTTTGACCACCGTTATTCGTACTTTGAAAGAGTTTAAAAGCTATTTACAAAAGCAATCTAAGAAGATTCTCCCAGAGTATTGATGGTTGATGAATTTCGTTCGTACGCTTCCATAGAAGATAAGATGAGCTTCATTTTGCAGATGGCGAAACAGGAAAGTTAATTGATTTCTTGCCTAAGCGTAATTTACCTCGATTAACAAGCTATTTCTTGGGTTGCACCAATCCAGAAGAAGTAGAATTCTTGGTGACAGACATGAACGCCTCCTACTTCCAGCTCACCAAACGTGTTCTGCCAAATGCGAAAATAGTGATTGATCGGTTTCATATTGTCTAACACATGAATCAGGCATTCAAAGAGTTGCGCATCCGTGAAATGAATGAACTTCGTAAAGCAGGCCAGAAAAGCCATGCAGAACTTCCCAAAACGTTAGATGACGGCTTTCGGGAGCAGTTTCAAAACCTTCTGACCTATGGAAGGCAGCACCAACGCAAGGATCTATCCTTATTCCAATGGAAAAATAGAAGCGAAGAATACCCACATAAAGACAATGAAACGAGTATCCTACGTATTTAAATCATTCGAGAATATGAGAATTAGAATCTTTTTGATCAATCAATTAATCAAAGTAAGATAACAAAAAATCTGAGCCAGAATGAGGTTCATTCTGACCCAGATTTGATTTTTCACAACTTATCAGTCCTTATTGACAAAGAGCCAAAATCAGCAAATAGCTCACTGAAAATTTAATTATATTTCCGTGTCCACTTAAAGGGGAGCCAACCAAAATCCATAGATGTTCCACTAACACTATATATTGTAGTACCTTATCAAACTTAAAATAATATAATTAAATCGGAATCCCCTTTAAAAGTATTTTTTTTTGAGCAGAATTTAGTACTCCTGACTGCTCAATATAATTTTTGTGAGAACTAAAAAATTCTACCGATAATTTTCTTATTGAATCTTTTTTAGGTACAGTAATAAATTCAAATGAATCTATTACAAAAGTATCATCTGCATAGTCTGCATAAATAAATCTATCTGGAGTATTGCTTGTGTACAATAATGTATCAAATAAAATTTTACTTTTTTTATCAACATTGAAACGATTAGAAATTTCTTTCTCAACTTCTTCTAAATAATCTAAAACGTTCTCTCCCATAGTTGAATATACAAAAAAATCATAACGTTCAGACTGAGATTCTTTTATAATAAAAAACTCATTCATATTATCACCACCTATTCTTTAGTTACAAATACTGTAATAATAATTTATCTCATTTAAAATGTCAAATATTTTCAAAACAGCATCCTCGCGTTTATATATAAGCACAGTATTATCTATCTTCCCTGTGTTTCTTCCCCAATGTGAATAAGGATTTCTTACATCTCTAAAAAGTTTATATTGTTTTTCAAGATAATCTATAACCTCTTGTTTAATAACTGTTCCTTCTGGAATTCTTAAACAATGATTATTTTGATAATCAAACATATCTCCAATATTCGGTTGCCAAGGTACGTTATTTTCTTTTGCAACATATTTGATATTTCCTTCTAATGCTCTAAATGCTGGTTGAACTAAAAAAGTGTAGTCAAACATATCTCCTTCAATTTTAGTATTATAAAGTGCCTGTTTTATTACTAATTGCATTTTACTTGGCAGACTATCTTTACAATCAACCATGATAGTATTATAGTCATTTTCAATTGAATTTTTATCTACACTTGATTTATATGTTTTATTTAATACTTTTATCATTTCAGTAGGATTCAAATATAATTCTGATAAAACCGCTGTGAGTTCACTAAAAAGTACTAATGGTTTCCCTTGCATAAAGATAGTACCATTCTCATAGTATGTGATTTTTATGAAATCTCCTTGAACACCCGTGATATCATAAACACTATGTCTTACACCATCGTCTATACTTGTGATATCTGTATTTTCAATGCCCTTATTTTCGGCTAATAAATATATAAACACCTCAAAATCTTCAAATTCTATATTCTTTATAGAAACTGAGCTCTTGGCACTAACTACACCTGATAACTCGTTTTTTATATGTTCAGCCAAATTTTTTCTAACTTCATTTAGACCACCACTACTAGGTTGAATTGTCGTTGTACCATTACCATTAAAATGAAAATCTAAAAACATTGGCTCTTCATCAACAGTAAAAGGGTACCTATAAAGCGTGTTGCTCTTATGTTCCTTATCTTCAACAACTACTTCATTGAAAACATCATTCAAATAGTCTTCCATACAATCTCTTATTTCTTCTCTATTTATAGATAAACTACGGTATTCGCCTGCCATTCTCATTCTCCTTTTTAAATACTCACTCGGTATTCGTGCTTTTTATTCATATTACTATTTATTTCACAAAATAATAATCGCTCTTCAAAGTTTAATTCTACATTCTTCTCCGCAATATCTTTAATTCTATTTCCATCATATTTCCAACACTTTTTCAAAAAATCATCTAATCTTTTCTCAGTTACTATATAATTATCAATTTTCATAATTACTTTCTCTTTATCTTTTTGAGGTTGATTCATAATATTCTTGAATAAATCTTCATACGGATTTTCTTTCACAAATAATTCTTCATCACTTTCTTGAACTTCCACAACAATATTATTAATTTTTTCATTCATTGCTCTCGCAGCTAACCTATCAGCCAATTCATTGTATTCGACGCCTGAATGGGCTTTTACTTTGTTGAATACAATATTCAGTTTATTTCTATACCTAGAAATAAACTCCACATAATTTTGTGTACCTTCTTTATTAGCTTTCCAATCACCTGTTGCCCACATTTCTATGCCCATATAATCATAAAAGATTTCTATTTGTTCATATCTATTTTTAAATGCGTATTCGATTGCAGTCATAGCTCCTAACAACTCTCCTGCAACGTTTCTCATAGCTGTAAGATTACTATCGTTGCCAATACCAGACATTTCTTCAATCACTTTTTTCTTATTCAATATTACAACCCCATAGGAATATAGGTTTTTCTCTTCTGAAAAACTACCATCAACATACGCTTGTAATGATAATTTATCAGTTATTTTAGAGGCTAGTTTGTTTTTATTGGTTCCAGCGTCCATAAACGCTTCTGCATCTTGAATAGATGTAAAACTCTTATATTGGGCATTAGAATATCCTGTTACATATTTTTTTGCTTCATTCCAATTTGGAAATATCCCAGTTTTTCTACCTTCTCTTACTGCATAATACTTATCAGTCATTTTAACCCTCCCACTTTAATTTTTGCATTCATATTAATAATATTATATCATACGTAATTGACTAGAGAGCGTAATCTTATTTAGCTTATAAAAAGACTATGAACTAAACAGTCTTCATTTTTGTTAAAACAATATTTTACTAATCTTTAGAATTTGAATTAAATCTTGCAGTAATAATCCAGCATCTAAACTATTTATTACTACCTCATAAACTAGTTTTTTTTCCCTAATGCATTATCACTGTATTTGGGTGGTCTTCCTTTATATTTAAATTATGGCTTTACTAGATCAATCCCTTGCCTTATTGAGATTATCTTAAAAACTAGGATACAATTAACTATAGAAATGTCACTTTTTTGATACCAGCTTAAGAACAATGCGAACTGCACAATAATACAATTCCCTTATCGAGTAAAAACATATACATTATTTTATATCACAATTATATTTTATTCTCATATCGATGATATTTTTGACAAGATTTTAACCTACTTCATCAACTCCAAATAATAATTAAATACTAAAAAAAGTTCCTTCCCTAAGGTGAAAATCCTTTTGATATTCATAAGTTATCTTCCAAAATAAACCTATCACCTATTACAGGGTATTTATTCTTCCCATTTTGTATTTCCTATAACATTTTACCTTCAACTAGTAATTTAGGCTCTTTCCAGAAGACAAAAATAATTTTGCCTGTTTTCTTTTGATGATAATCCAGTTTTTCGTTTAAAGAATATAGTAAATGTACTAGCGTAAAAAAAGTTCGCTCACCAATTTCAAATTTTTTTCATCTGTCGTTTCCAACAAATTTTTCGCTAACGTAATTTTGATATCATTAATTAAATCCTGAGGCACTTTATTTATTTTGTTCATGCAAAAACGATTTAATGTGGGTTTTGACATAGGCGTCAACTCCACCAACTCACTAACGGTCAAATTTCCAGATAAATTCCACTATATGAATGCTATTAATTTAAATATTTCGAAACATTCTTTCAGCGTAGAAAGATTCAATTGGAATGCCTTTCTTATTGTGTTCTGGCTCAACATTTTTGGTGCACGTCAGCTCTCCGAACAGGGCTTTTTCACAAAATAATTAAACGTTAGTATCATGAACTCACTTATTTTCTAAAATCATGCAACATAGAAAAGCCCACTCCATCATGTGAGAAAAATAAATAAGTTACAGGTAAGCTTAATCTAAAGCAAAAGATAACCTATAGTAACTTAGTTTCTCTCCTAATCTGTTCTATACAGGACAAAGATTTCCGCAATAGAAAAATACTATATCTTTAACTACATTTAAAAACAACAGTTATTGAAAATCGATTAATTCGTGTAGATAAGAATTAATCGATTAGACTAGCAGACAACTAAAACATTACAATGAAACCGAACTGATTATTAAGGAGGTTCTCATATATTGTCAAAGAAGACAGTTTTTAACAGGCACCTCTCTCACTCCCATTAGTTCAGTTGATTTTTGGGACTCTCCGAAGGAGTCAATGCTCATGAACATGTAAGCACGCCGATCAGTCGAGAATATCAAGGTCAATTACACAATAGGGAATGGGCTGGAAAACTGTGCATTAATTATATGGAAACGTCATTTCTAATCCGCAGTCTTTAGATTATAGAAAAGTTTTCCCTGAGGCTGGACCTAGAGATTGAAGACTTGCTTTTACAAAAGGTAGTTTAAATCAGATTAACGATTTTGTTTTGGATAACCAATATGCAGATCGTTGGTCAAAGCAATCAGTTAAAACAGGCAACTTGGATTTGAAGTGGATTTATACTGCTTTGCATTTTACGACTAAGTGGCACTATTACATTACAAAACCCGATTGCAATCCAAATGAAACCCTGAATCGTGCATCATTTGAAAAGATTGCAGAAGTATCCATGGGTGAACAATTATCCGTAGTCTATGAAACGCACAGCATAACAATAACCAAAGATTGAATTGGTCATCATGTGATCTTAGCTATTTGGGGTATTTCTGATATCCACAATGTATTTTATAACATGATTGATGTAAATATTACTTTCGGCCTGGATACATAAAATAGATTTTTATCTATTATTAATAATAGATAACCGTCCTGATATTTTTTTGCTTTCACTTGATATTTTAAAGTAAGTAAAATAAATCAGATAGCGGTGAAAAATCCCCCTACTCAAATCTGAGTAAGAGGGATTTCAATCTACATAATATGCAAATAAGTATTATTGAATTGTACCTAAAAATAAGACAATTCGTTTCAATTCTATCGTTATAATGTTAAAATAAAAAGAGAAGAGTGCTAGACCTACTAAGAAAGACTTCCCCAAAATTTCTTATCTAGTACTCTCTTTTTATAGGTGTCCAAATAATCATACATTATTTTGAATGTTATCGCAAACATCTCAATTCTTTTAACTCTTTTTCAAATACATTTATTTTTTAAATTATTGAAGTAAAAAAAACACTCTTTTGATGAACTGTACACTAAGGGAACCAAAATAAAGAATAATACTTGTACTAATTTAACTCTACAAGATATTTTGCTAAAATTTCTTCTCTAATATTCTCATGCTTCTTCCAAACTTATCCTCAGCATTATCAATTTGAGCGTATCCCCATTCTTCATAAAGTCCTACATGCTGTGTAACAATATAGACACTTTGAAATCCCTCTTCAATTAACTGTTGTTCCGCAATTTTTACTAACGCTTTACTTATTCCATTCCCTCTAAAAGCTGGCTCAACGTATACAATTGCTATATATGGGCTATATGTTAAATCAACTATATCCTCACCAACAAACGAACAAAAACCGACAATTCGATCTGTGGTTTCAGCAACAACAATTCCTTCCCATTCATTAAACCCATCACTGATCATTTTTTTTGCCAAATACTTAGCAGCTGCCCAATCAGCATTGTATATTTCCGTTGCTGCCGCTAACCAGTGGGAATCGCTTTTCTTTAAAACACGGTAATTCATGATGTACCTCCTTCAAATATCTACTTTAAGTTTATCTGCTTCAAGGTTATCATAATTTTAAAATGAGTCCATACGATATGTGGTAGGTATATATGGAAGATAAGCCCTCCTACTTGAATCTTAATAAGAAAGATTATTTTGTTTTATACCTTTTTCACTTTTCCGGAATTATCTAAATACTCAGACGTTATTTTGATAATATGTACCATTATGAAGTATATGATTTGATTTATTCTTGATATAATGATATTTTTTTATCAAAAAGGAATAATAACATGCATAAAAATGAATCTAACCAAATTGATCATGAGTTTTCCTGTTTAGATAGAGTCATCGTAGAAGTTTCTCAAAAGAATGCTTATGAATTCATTTTGATGATTTTAAAAACTTTCTAGGAGAACTAAAGTCTGCAAAACCAAACGAAAAAAGCAATGATTTTCCTGACTTCATAACGGCTAATGGATTTATTGAGCATTTCCAAATAACTTCATCCATTGAAAATAAAAAAGGCTCTCCACACAAAATTAGCATGATGAAACAACAAAGAGACCATGACTTAAAATTTGAAAATATGAATGAAGATCAGAATAAAATTTCAACAGATTTATATGTACAGAAATCATTCACACGTACAATTAATAAATTCCTTTAAAAAAACTTTGTAAAACATTTTGAACGCTTAAAATCTTTTGAAGAAAAAAAGACGAAAGTATCTTTTTAATTGAATATAATGACATCAACGCACTGTCTATGTGTGAAAACATTGAAATTAATTTAGAAGATGGAATTTTAATTGGAGACATTGAAATTAATCCTGAATTTTTTCATAATTATAGGTTAAGCAGAGATAAAGAATTATTAAAGTATATATCTGGATTTTCATCAGATTTAAATTACATTATTTTTGTATCTAATGATATCGAGGTTATTGCAACTGAAAAAATAGAGTACTTCACGAATTTTATACCTAATAATTATCTTTGTGCCGAAAATACTACTCTTTCGATAATAAGGACAACTAGATTTTAAAAAAATCCCTGCATAAATAAGCATGCAGGGATTTTTAGAACTGTTGGCACTTTATCACTTAATATTTTGATATTCTACGCTGGATGGGAACTCTTAGTCAAAAATCTCTCATCTAAAATGCCAGCTATGATTTAAATTTCAATTCCACTAACCCAATAAGAGCTTACCCTTCCGTTATCGGTTGAACCAATAGCCAACCAAACATAGCCCACATTTAGCGATTGACGAACAAATGCATGCCCATTTTTCTGAACCAGTACTTTATCATAGGCAAAAGTTTCACCTAAATCTACTAAACGTATGATTGGCAGACTCGTCGGATTCGTCACATTACTCGCGGAAGGGCCTCGAAGATTGATGCCTCCAGAAATATTAACTGTCACTTCACCACTTTGTTCAATCCACTCATTATCAACAGAGGATTCCGCAACTAATGACCCTGAAACCCATCCATTCCCATCAACTTCATACCAGTGACTGATTCCATTTACTAATTCACCATTGATCGTGACACGTGCTGATTGGAAAACTTGGCTTCTCGTTAATTGCCGCAAAATCGCTGATTGTGTATTTGGCTCTTGGCGTACATTCAAAATATCAGCTGCGACAACCATCTCTTTGTTCCAATCTTGCAAAATATAGTCTGGCTCTGGGATATTGCTATCACCACTGTTAAGAATATCTCTCACAACATCCATATTGATGCCTGGACAAATATTTGATGCATGCCCACTAAATTCGTTATGTCCCAAAACATTTTCAACACTTAAACCAAACCGTTCCATTGCTGCTTTCGCTCGCTCATTAAATGCTTTTTCTTGTGCTTCAGTAAAAGAGCTATTCCCTACTAAACAAATATGATAGGTCGGTGTATTATGGCCACCTACGCCATTTGTTACATCCTCATCGAAGTAACACCATTGCACTGTTCCATCGCGTAGGATGATTTCATGATAACCACCCGTCCCCCAACCTAATGTTCCATTCCAATACTCTTGGAATACAAATACATCACCAGTGTTCGTTGCTGAATGGTGACGAGCAATATTTGTCACCACTGAAACGTCACGTTTCGCATTTGACGGTCCTAAAATTCTCGCATCTCCTCGTAAATCTTGAATTGTTGTTGTCATAATAATCTTCCTCTCTGAAACGATTTTTTATTGCTTAAGATCATTTTTACATATTTTTTTGACTTTTTACGTTATGTTGTATGCGTTTTCTTAGAAAATACGAAATTTTTGTAACTCACTTCAATTTTTTGGACTAGAAATTTCTCGTCTATTGCTATCAATTTAACTAGTTTTAATTAATTCGAAAATTTTATAATTATTTATTACTAATAGTCCTTATTTATAAATGCTTTTTATTTTAACAATTTTTCTCCTTTTACTACAAATTGATGTCCCAAAACCGCTGCACCTGTGATTAACACAGCTTGTACAAAATTATCTGCCGTATAGCCCCCTAACTTAAGCGGTGTAAATAATAAACTAATCAAAAGCAACAAAAAAGGAATCCATTCATGCTTAACTACTTTACTCATTTTCATAAAATACCCAATGATCCATAAAAAGACAATTATCTCCAATCCATCTTCTAGAATAAATTGTAAAATTTCCATATAAGTTTCCTCCTTTTATACTGGTTATAAACAAAGTATGCCATAAAAATATGTTTTTAAAGCAAACGCTTTCTTTATATAGTTTGAAAAATATTTGAATACCCAACGAAGTATATATTTTTACAAATACATACTATTTCTATTCTTCAAACATCTATTTATATTTTTATTTTAAACTCATTTCTATTGTTTATATTCAATTCCATGCAAAAAAGCAGGCCTATAACGAAACTACTCTTTTTACAGTACTTATAAAAACCAGCTTTTTGAAACGTTCAATGTCTAGTAAGCTCTCAGAATATTCAACTCATTTTTTTGTTCTTTTAAAAACTGAAATCTTACTTCTTGTTTTGCTTCAAGAAGACCTAGAACTTTTTAATAAGTCTAATTCCTCTCTTTGGTAATGATTTTCTTGCTGGAGTTTCTTTATTTCATAATGGGCATCAAAAAGTGCGCTCCCTTTTCAGGAAAACGCACTTTCTCCATATTTTTCAACTTATTGAACTCATCGAAAGCTATTAGCGTGGACTTCTAACTGTAGGATAACTTCTTTAACAGAAAATCCTGCTTCCTTTACCAGTTCTACAGCTGCGATTTTAACTGTTGTATCAAATGAACGTCTTGGCATAATCTAGATCCTCGCTTTCCCTTAATTTTTTGTCTAGTTTATTATATCAACTCTAAAATTTCTCCACTCCGAGAAGTCTAGCTTTTTGGGGCACTACATTCATCATTCTCATAAATTATTAAGCCCTAAAAAGAATATTCACAAATGAGTGCTTCTGAATACTTTTTTTACAATAGACTTCTACAGATAATTCAAGATACGTTAAATATGATCGAATGCTTGGTTTCCATACTTAGGTCATAGCCGCAAAGTTCTTTGAAGTAGGTCGCATAATCACTCTCGGTGATCCGTATGATTTCTTCTGCTGAAAATTCTTCATACGGAATGAGCTCTGCGACTAAACTCAATTTGGCATCGATCCCTAAAAGCGCCGGAAATACTTGCCAGAACTGCTCTTCGGAGATCTTTTCCAGTAATTGCTCAAAGCGGCGCAACTGTTGATGCAAGTATGCTGCTAACTGCTTCTGCTCCTCTCTTTTTTCCACCTCGGTAAAAATACTGTCAAATCCTGCTAGGTACTCTTCTTTACTTCTAATCCTCATCTAGTGTTCACCTTCTTTTTTTTTATCATTTATCGATGGCTGCGAAACAGCTGCTATCTTTTCATTTCCGTAGTACTTGTTTAAACCGTTTGCTATTTCATGGCATTTGGATTGTCTCTTATTGACGATACAATTGTTCAAGATGCCCCTTGGCTTGATCCGCTAGTCAAGAAAGGTGTTAGCTTTTGTTTGATCAACAGCCAGTCTTTTTCCAGCGGAACCGGATGTAATAAGACAGACGCTTCTTCTACCCCATACTCAAAAAGATACGGACGATAGTTCGTGACGAACAAATCTATCTTCTGGGATTTTAGCCGTTCTTCCGTCAACTCATGCAAGGCAAGAAACACCAGGTGGGCCTGTTCCCCCAAGAGGTGCTGGGCCTGCAAGCGGATCGTTTGGACGACCATGGAATCCCCTTCTAATAAAAACAGGACCGTTTTTTTAGGTGGGTACGTATGAAGCAATAACTCGCTAAACAACGAGAAACTCACCGCTACGTCCTCCTCCCATGCGTCTGAAAAGGACAAGTGGGTTTGCCGGCTTTTCAAAAACCCTCGATTCGCTTCATACCTCGCTTGACCCATCACGAGTTGCCTGGCTTCTGCTTGTTGCTTGTTCCATATCGGCCAAAGCGCATCATTGAGTTTTCGAGAAGCGAAAAACGCACTGAGAAAGGTCTCTAAGCAGGGACGATCCCACGCCTCAAAGAAGGCCTCAGAAAAATAAGCCTTCGCTGCTGCTTCTACTTCTGGCCATTGGTTAAACCGAGCCAGGAACAACTGTTCTTGATCCAACCGATTGGTGGTTCGTCTGGAAACAATGATCAAGTGCAGCCATACTAATTCTTCTTCCGGCAAGAAAATATCGTACTCTTTTTCAATGATCGGGACCAGCGCTTGTAAGAGCTGAAAATCCGCTTCTTTGTACACTAGCTCTTGGGCCCACTTGGGTACTGAAATGAACTGTTCTTGTTGGACACGAAGCATCGTTAAATAAAGCAAGGAATAAAAGGCCCCGATCGACAGCCCCGTTCCGACTTCTTTGGTTTTTATTTTCTCAGAAAGCGCTTCTACTACTAATTGATGCAAGCGAGCAGGCGGCCGAACGGTTTGAGGGGTTAGCTCTCCCCCGTAATAGAAATCAAAGAAGAACTTTCGAATATTGGCCTCTTCTCCCATCAATCGTACCGGCTTGAAACCAAGGGTCAGCTCGTATTCTTTTAGGATCGGTTGGATGTTGCTTAAAAAACGCCGTAAGGTCGTTTCGGCATAACAGTAGTGATCCGCTAGTTCCCCCAGTTCCGGTTCTTCGCCATAAAAGAGTGTTTCCATTAGTTCAAAAAGAATGTCTTGTTCCAACAGCTGTTCTTTTTGAGCCTGATACAAGAGGCGGTCTCTTTCTTTAAAACGAAAGCCGCTGTTATTGGAATCGATCACAACACTTTCACAAAACTGTTCTTTGATCAGCTGAATATCCTTCATTAACGTCCGCTGGGAGATCCCCAAGCGTTGGGCCAAGACCGTGGTCGTAAACGTCTCTTCGCGTTCAATGATCTTTAGGATTCGCATCCATCGTCGGATCACTGGATTAGTAATAAAAGCAATTTGGAGTTCACGCATGCTCTGCCCTCACTTTATATGTAATGCGTTGCTTCTCTTTGCGATTCAAAGTCGCCCTCCTTCGTTTAAGTAGACAGTGAGGGCTTGTTGGATGCGTGCTTTACTTGGGACGGGTGGTAACTCGATCGTGGCCTGTTTTTCCTTCAAAAAATCAGAATTGGTGATCTTAATATGACGCACAAGTCCTGGGTGTTTAAAAAGCGGCGCTTCCACTAAATATAGACCGGCGGCTTGAAACGCAGCCGATACTTCCGATTTGATCCAGCGGGTCAAAGACGCCGTCCCTCTTAAGTGATAGCTCACATAGATGGTATTGCGGTATTGGTTTTTCTCAGCTAAAAAGCGCGTGATCAATATTTCTAAGAGCTTCTCGTGTGAGGTACCTGCCGTCTCTTGTTCCTCCATGCCAGAAACTTTAGGCAATTGAAAGAACTGTGCCATCAAGAATACGAGCGTTTCAAACAACCGATACGTCAAGCCTTCGGTTTCCCGGACGGGAAAACTAAAATCGATGGTCGGGGAAAAGACACGCACAAACTCTTTTTGAAGTAGCGGGTTTAAAAATTGCGCCTCATTGAGTGCCAATAAAAAGAGCGCGGCTTTTTCCCTTGCGGGAAGGGGGACTTTTACTTGGTGATCCAGTGCCAAAGCCAATGCTTCTTGTGTCGATGGATGCTTGGGTGGTTCAGGTAAAAGATGGCCTTGATCAACTCGCAGTTTCGTGATCACCAGCCAGTGATTGAACAACGCTGGATCCAGCTGCCATTGGCCGCTTTGAATCGTTGCTTGTTTTCGCTGCATCTGGCGTACCTGATCCGCTAACGCGGCTGGATACAACGGCAAGGTAAAATAAAAATCATACAAAAACTGTCGGATACTGGCTTCTTCTCCGGTGAGTTGATTGGTTTTCCCGACTAATTGACAATCATACTGGGTCTGTAAGATCTCCTGCAGGCGGTGCTTGATCCGGCTGAAGCTGCCGGCAGGGATAGCCAAGTAATCCCCCCATTGGCAGTTTTCCAGCTGCTTACCGGCGGCCAGCTGATCGACAAAGAGAAACAAGCGTTCTTCTGCCAACAAGGCTTGTTTTTTTTCATAGTAGCCTTGTGGATCCAACAAGGAAAAATGATAGCCGTTCTCGTCCCCGATCAGCTGGATGGTTTCGCCAAAGAAATCTTTGAGTGCTTTGATATCCTTCATGATCGTCCGCCGGCCAAAGCCCGTGTGTGTTACTAAGCTCGGGGCAGTAACTTGTTCAGCCTCTTCTAAGACCGCTAATAATTCAAACCAGCGCTTGGTTTTGACCGTAAAGATCAATTGATAAAACAAGGAATGCATTCTCTGTCTCCTTTCTTTCTATTGTGAAAAAAGGAAGAAAGCCGAAGCCCTCTTCCAATGAGCCTTAATTATCGGGCACAGAACTCAATTCCCAGGTAAGGGTCGTCTGGTAGCTGGTAGCACTTGGGGTCGCCCCTCTTGGCACCTCTAAGGCCACACTTTTGTCCGCTGAGTCGGCATCCCCAAACCGATAGATCCAGGTGCCTTCCCCTTCGGGGCCTTGGGCTTTTAACAAGGTGCGTTTGGCGCCTCCTGGATTGAGGGTCATGGGATTGGTGTGGGCCAGCCCCGGTGCCGTGCCGCCTTGTGCTGTAGCGATCTGTTGGTTTTGTAAGATCAAGCGTGCGCCGGTCAGCTCCTCACCGGTTTCTCTATTGGTGAATGGATCATTTTGCCGCACCGATAATTCCCAGCCGTCTCGTTCTTGTGTCGACCGTCGGTCACTGACTTGGACATAGTTAGGTCGTTCTTCTCCTTCAAGCACGGTGCCGTCATCTGCCAATAGCCGTTGCGGTTTAGCATAATAGGTTTGGTCTTGTGCAGAAATCGCTTGGACCCCGAAATCAAACTGGGACACGAAATCGATACTAAATAAGCCTTGGTCTTCTGGCAACTGCGGTGGGTTTTCAGGGTCGACCTCTTTGTCTGGCTCCAACGGATCTACTGGACGGACGTCAGTCGCTTCTTCTTCATAATTCGCCTGTACGACCACATCGGAACTGCCCATGGTAAAAGTCGTGGACTCTGCCGTTTCATCAGCGATCCTTGCGCCAGTACCGGAAAGGATTTCCCAAGAAACAAAGCGATAGCCCTCATTTGGATTGGCATGGATTAAAGCTGTGGTATTTGCTGCAATGGTCGTGTTGTCTGCTTGCGGCGTTCCTGCCTCTTGTGGACTAGCAGACAACGTTAGATTGTACCTGGATATTGGAGGGACAAACCCCTCTGAAGTAGTTGCTCCTACAGTGAGGGACCGATACTCAACTAAGCTATAATTAAACAGATACCGTTCAGAAAAATCGTTTGGATCACTATTGCTGCTAGTGATTATGGATCCATTTACACCAGTTATTTCAGCAGTAACTGAATTCCAAGGCACCCTATAGGATGTCAAATGCACAACATTCGGTACCAAAGGTTGTGGAACGTTTATGCGACCTCCCATCATCACATTACTAGCGGCTCGGGAGAAAACTATTCTAGAATTGGCATCTGAAGATATCGGCGGAACCCAACTATTCGAGAAACTATTGCTTCCAATTACTATACCTCCCACAAAAAAATCAAATGTGGAGTTTCTGCTTAACAGAACGGGTGATACAGCAGACTGATTATAAATAATCCTCCTCACATTTCCCCCTCCAGGACTTGCCTCTGATCTATCATTGATCACCACTGCAGAACTATTTCTTTTATTAATAATTACGGTTCCTTCATTTATACTCCAATGAGATGATTTATCTAACTCTATCAAAGGTTGGTTTCCGGAATTCTCAGATTCAATTCTGACTGTTCCTGTTATCAAGTTACTGTTTTCTACTTGCAAACTATTTCCGGAGGTTCCCATATTAACTCCAGCACCTACGAGACTGCTAATATCTCTACTTCTAAAGCCATCAAGTTTATTCAGCGAGCTGCCAAGTATTGATGAAGAAAAATTAATATTACTGGTCAAACGAATGGACACATACCAACTACTACTATTCCAAGCAGAACGAAATTGTGACCAATTGCTTACGCTGGTAACAGTTGTTCTATTTTGAGAATCTGTTATTTCTTCCAAAATACGAGCCTCTTCTTCAGAAATGAGTGATTCTGAAATGGATAGATGCTTTTCAGTTGCCATGACTGGATGAACCACAGTTGGAGAATCATTTATGCTGTCTGATTCTTGAGATTCTTGTTGTTGTTCCTCAGTATTCATTTCTGATTGCTCAGTTAAGTCAGATTCTTCGTGTACCTCTGATTCAGTGCTGCTTGTCTCTGCGCGATTTTCTTCCACTTCTAAATAGAAATGATCCGCATCATGATCAACAGTAAGAAAGTATTGTCCAGCTGCTTCAAAGACGATAGGCAAGATAAACTCGGTTTGTTGCTTACTGGTTTTTAATATCCAGTATTCCCCATGAGAATGTTGGATCGATTCTCCGTTGGAGAATTCATCTTCCATAATTTGCCCACTGGCAGGGATTCGTACCAACACTTCATTTGCCGGTAACGTACTTGTAAATCGCAACAGAACCGGTTGTCCCACTGTCGTTCGAAAGGTCTTATCCACGAATGAAAACTCTTGTACCGCTTCTGTTTCCGTTTCTGTAGGAATAATGGATTGGTTCAGATTGAGATACTCCGGTTGATGTAGGCGAAACGCCTCAACCAATTGTGGATCCACAGCGTCATCCGTTTCGGCATAAGCCTGTGTCAAAGACAGCGGAGCAGCTTGAAAAAACAAAAGAATTGTGCCAAAACAAGCCGCTTGCTTACGTATATTGATCATACATCCTTCACTCCTTACTTCTCTTGCTTCGTTGCTTGTTTTCTTCGCTTGATGATCAGATAAAGAAGAACAGCCGCTAATAAAACCAGTAAACTGATTGCGCCGATCATCCACCAATTGGTGCTGGTATCGATTGTCACATCTGCACGGTTGAAACTGCGCGCTTCGTCTGTCTCAATCGTGAATGCCCGCTCCCATGACCATTCTTCTTCCCCAGAAGTCGCTTTTAGTTTTAAGAGATAGTCGCCGGCCACAAAGCGATCGCCTCCTAAGGAAATCGGAAAATGAAAGTGTGAATTCGGCGCCATCTGCATCATTTCTTCACTGGCTTCATAGAGAATCCCGTCTTCGCCCACTCGTTGAACCGTTGCCTCCACAGCCATTCGGTTCACAAACGTCGGCGTGAAGTTTTGGATCGTCGCACTGATCACATTGCGATGATTCAATTGATCCGCAAACACATCTAACAATTCAAGGTCGGGTTTGACTGAATTCCGGGAATTACTGACGATAACACCGATGACATAGGCAAACTCATTCTTGATCGCAAGGCCTTCTTCATCCGTTGGTTCTTCTTCACTTTCTTCTTTGACTTCACTGATTCGTAACCCGCCAGCTAAAAAACCATCAAAAGAAGCCTGAGGCATATGTAAAGCAACGTCGACCATTTTGGTCTCATTTCCTGCTAAGTCGATCACCTTCGGTGATTCAATCAATTCATCCAAAGCATATAGTAAGGTCGGATCAGCTTCTTCCGCATCTTTCCCATACTCCACCACGCCATGCACATTGGTATACGCCGTATGGGGGGTGATTCGTACCTGAATCGGTTCGTCACTGGCATTTTGCAGTGTTAAGGTCAAAGACTCAGTGGCACCTGGTTCCAGGTTAAGATCAAAGTAACTATTCGACCCTTCTACTTGGCTGTCTGGAAATTCAGGGGTGACGTAAAAATTCAAGTTCGCTTCTTCTGCTTTACCACTCACTGGAAACAAGACAATCAAAACAGTGACAAGGGCCAGAAACAGAAATCGGTTCTTTTGTAGATAACTAGCGATACGTTGGTGGTTCAAATCAATCGTCCTTTCTTAAAAAAACAGCGCTACACTTGCATGCAACGCTGTCGAGAGTTTCTCATCAAGTTCATTCAGATACTAATTCAACTCAGTCCAGGTTTTATTTTACAGGCTCATCTCCTGGGGTTGATGTTAAGTCCCAAGTTAAGGTTGCTTTATACGTTGTCGCATCTTTAGTGGTGGAACCTGGTACATGCAATTGGATCGCACCGTTTTCGACAACATCATTTTCTGGATCAAAATCGTCTGCTTCAAATTGGTCCATCAATTCGGCTTGATTTCCCCAGACAACAGACGATGCACCTGCACCTTTGCCTGCTCCTGCAGTCATCACTTTTTGTGCGCCTGTCGCCGGGCTCAATGTAAGACCATCTACGTGAGAAGAAGGGGCATTTTCCGGTGTTCCTTCATATTGGATACGAGAACCGACAAAAACGACTTCTGCACCGGTTAAAATATTGTTTTGGGTTTGAGATTCAAACTCACTCAACGAAACAGATAAATCCCAGCCGGCATTGTTTCCGCGGATATCTTGAACATGAGCGAAACTGACATAAGGCACTTTGTTTTCTTCACCCGTCGTGCCTGCTTTTTGTTGCATCTCTGCGACCATGTTGTATTCTTTCCATTGGTTTGAGATCACTTGCGTACCGAAGTTCATGGTTGGCGCCATTAAAAGAGAGAGTGGTCCAGCCGTTGGGATCAATGGGTCAATGTCCACATCTGGTTCTGGATCAGGATTAATGATCTCCATTTCTTCATCTTCATCCGTTGCGGGACGAAATTCGACTTGACCGTCGGTCGGAAGGTTGCGAACTTCTTGTAACTCTTTTGTTTCTGTTGTTTCATCGGCAAGAACGGCATTTGCGCTCCCGGCTAAAATCGTTGTTGATAATGCGGCAATCGTTGCTAATCGAATAAATTTCATAAAATATTCCTGCTTTCTTTTTTGTTTTAGTTTGTATTTTGTTGCTTGTTTCGTCTTCTTAGATAGAACACAGCGCCTACGAGTAGGAGCCCTAACCAAAAGAGCCATGTAGTTGTCTCACTATTGGTTTGCGGCAAGGAACCGCCAGGTTTGGTTGGTGCGGGCGGTTTAACGATGTGTTCTGGTGGTTTCGGATCAGGCGTTCCAATGGGTTCATAGACCCCGGTAAAGCCGATCGTCCCTTCTGTTTCTACAGAGCGGACTTGTGATCCGTTAACCGTTGTTGGAAATTGTAGGACCAATAAAATACCAATGATCCCAAATAGCTGTCCCAGCCTTCGTTTCATCTTCCCTCCTCCTTCTTTGATTCAGCTCAATAACCATCGTTTGTGGGAAGACGACAAAAAAGACATTCGATTGATTCGAATGTCTGAAAAAAAGTTGTTAGATTAGGGTTTCTAGAAAATGGAATACATACATAATCGCCATTCTAAAAAACGATGGTTATTGATAATTTTTATTGCATAAGTACCGTGCTTCTAATGCACGTCTTACACCTATTAGATTACAAGCTAAAGCAAGAAAAAGAAAATCGATATTTTCATAGCATCCTGCACATTCACAAAAATAAACAATTTAATTACGGAATACATTGATAAATTCTACTTATAAAATTACAAGTCTTATGATCAATGAAATAAAACATGCCCCGAAACTATATGTTTTCTGAGCATGTTTTTTCTTATATCATTTGCATTTTATATTATGAAAGTAATGGTATTATGACAAAACAGATAATTGTTTACCTTATATAGATAGAATATAATACTCAAAAACTTTTAAATTTATGACACTCTTTCGCTGTATACCATGAGAATATTTTAATATGATAAAACAAAAAAAGAGAAGTGGTTGACTAAAATCAGCCCAATTCTCTTTTTTATTCTCCACTTAAATAGATCCCTATTTCTGTGTTTTATTCATACTTTCCCCAGTAATTTCTCTTCAAAACAAATTTTTGTAATGCCGAATCATATTAACCATCTTTCTCCCTCTATTTCAATTTCTGCTGGAATAAAACCATTAAACGCTTTAATGAATTCTAGTAATATTTGGATTTACGCATTTATTGGAAGGAGCTTCCCCCCATTTTTAAAAAGACTCCCCTCGCTTTCATAGATCACATAGAATTCTTGAAAAAGTTCTTCATAGTAGGTGTGAATCTTTTGTTACTTTCCATGAATTCCTGACTGAGACAATTCCTATTTGAAATACACCTGCATATCTTAGCGGCTTGGAAACTCAATTATCAAGATTATTGAAACATCTTAATGTCAAATTTTTGTCATCTTCCACTTCATTGATTTTTATTTCTCTTCGCCTGAAGGTAGTGTAAGTGACGATACAATGGAAATTTCTGATAAAATCGTAGTAAAATCGGAAATTTTTCCATAAATTTAATTTTTTATTAAAATTATATCCATTTCTATGGTTTCCTCTGAATTAATTGCTTAGGGTCTTTTCACCCAACAATCTCTGTATTCATATATATTAACAACATTAAAACTCTCATTAAAGTTGTTAACCGCCGTAATCAACGCACTATCATCGCAATCAATATTGGCTACTAAACATATCTCATCAGTAAAGCCAAAACAATCTTTGTACTCTATAATGTAGGATATTACATCACCCCAGTAATGTTCTAATTTAACGTAATTATGGATTTCTTCTAATTCTGAACTATTTACAATACTGTATACATCCTTTGTCGTATAATGGATAATATTTATATTGTCTATAGACTCTTCTAGGTACTTCATCACATCATCTATATTTTCATCCATATCAATTATCAAAGCTCGTTCTAACGTATTTCCTGCTTTATCACTAAAAAATCTAACATTAATCATTCTAGCTTTTCTGATTTTTTCCATTGTTTGATCATTTGTATTCACATTTAACATCTCCTAGATAGTTTATAAGTATTCCAACATTCACTACTTTATTCTACTTTCCAATCATCGTTAGATTTTTATATACACATTTTTCCATAATAAGAGATTGGATCAGTAAAGTTAATTTCTCCCAATTCTCCTTTTTTTGTATACAATCCATAAATACAAAGTTAACTTCTTTTGTCGTATTTCCTATAGCACAATCAGATATTACGATATCTGCTTTTACAATATTAGTTGTAAACTGGATGAAATTATGAGAGTACATTTTAGACAATATATTCTTAACAACATTTATATACTCTGGTTGGTTAATGCCACTCACTGCTATATAAATTAAATCATTCTCTTGAAACAAAATATTGGATGCAATTATTTGTGTTAGCTTCTTAATATAAATCATATCTTCTTCATCAAGAAGATTTGTTTCGTTTGCTGATTCTATGACTATATGTTCAATATCCGTCATTCTTTTTTGAGAGCTGCTTAAAATTTCTCTTGACAGAAAATTTTCTGTAAATAGATGTGTGTAACTCCACGTATTTATAACAATTTCATAAAAAATAATATTTAACGTTTTAGAATCTACAAAATATTTATTGCAAAGTTTATTAGTTATTTTCTCAGAAAATTCAACAATGTTAATATGATTAAGAGATTTCAACTTCTTTCCTCTTTCAGATTTTTCATCATCACTAATGAACTCTGGTATAAATAAGAATCTCCAAAAACTGTAATAAACTAACTCTTTGTTTATTGTATCCGTATTCTTTAAAGGTAACTTTTCTATAATAGGAAGACTATCATGAACATTTTCCATACAGTTCAAAAGCTCCAAATCATGGGTTTCCACATTCTCTACAAAATATCCTTGAGATATTGCATTTTCCATTATAGAAAACATTAATTGGTGCTTGGCTCTTGTCGTATCCATAGCATCATAATTTTCAGAAACAGGGTCTTTTATTGAAATGAAACTGTTGTTCAAATATGTATCGCAAGCCATCAATTCAAATAGATAATGATACATTCTTATGCAAGCTTCAGTCCCTGAAATATGTATCCAATCTGCATTCTTTTTTACGGATATAGGAATCTTTTGTGTAACAAACACCCTTTTTATATATTCAAGCAATTTGTAACAATACGAAACACTGAACATTAAATCTTCTGATATATCTACAATCTTTGTTTTACGATGTTTAAATAAGTAATTTATCAATTGATAATATTGAGAATATTTGAAATAAATTTTTTTTATTTTTCCAAAAACCTCAATTTTTTTCATACTATCTGAAGCTAGTTCAAAATTTAACCTACCATCATTTTCTTTCAAGAAGAAAATATCATCATCAATAAATCTATCTGCATCATAATTTATTTCTAAGACTAGTTGTTTGATTTGTGTGGTGGTCTTATTCAGTTCTTCACATAAAGTTTTGACAGAAACTTCATCACTAATGAGTGCTTTCTTCAAGATGATTAATTTATTTACTTGCTTCTTTGTTATAAACAAGCTATAAACTTTTTCAATGTAATACATTTCAAATCCTCCGATTATTGTAATTTCCTTATCAAACAAAAACTTATCGTTTTTTTGAGGAATATAAGATTAAAATAATAATTAGATTTGCCATTATAGGTACAAAAACTCCACTATTTAAAAAATATAATGTAACTATACTTTTAAATTTCAACAATCCATATATCTTTATCGTCCAGTTTTTAAAATATCTTCCTAAACACTATAACACTATAAACAGCCTATGAATTATCCTCATTTTTAAGATTTCAAACAAAACATAATAAAATAAAAAGTTGACAAAAAAAAGGCTGAATATTTATTATTCAGCCTTTTTTTGTTTGCGATAAAGCATAATAATAGTGACAATAAGAAGAGTAACGATTGCCGTTAATAAAACAATTACCCATATATTTGAGTCTTGACTTACAACTACGTGATTTGAATTGTCTGTTTGCTTGGATATTTCTTCCAGATCTTCCCTGGTGTAGTTAAATTTGGTAATTTTGTCTTCTCCATCAACTGTTATTATGAATTGATATTCTCCAGACATTAATTCTGCATTACTAACTAATGGAATGTTTAACTTCGTTTTAGTAACTGGAGTTAAAGTAAGTACATCTTCGTCAAATTCACCTTCTGAAATTGTATCTCCCTTTGGATTAATGACCTTGTAGGGTCCACTTTCTGCATATTCCACTATCGGGTTATTATTAAATATAGAGAAACTTAACACTATAGAATTTTGTGAATTTATGAATTCAAATTCCCCATAGTGCTGCTCTTTTTCAGAATCCAATTCATTCATTTTAAGGCGGAACAAGACTACCTTTTCATAAACATGGACGATATCTGCAGAATCCTCGTTTTTTTGCTCGCTCAACATTTGAGAAAAATTTAAACCTCCTAAAATTTCTCCATCAAGTTCTTTATTTATATTAACAATAATGGATAGATCTTCACTTTGATTAGCCTTAACTTGGATTATGCCATCTTTTAATTCGCTGCTATCATTAGTTATCTTCACATACTTACTAAAGTCATAATCTTTATCCATTAGATTTTCTGTATTGTCCACATAAGTTATTCCAGCCATAGTTGATATAGCAACTGATGGATATACAGTAACGTCTAAATCTTTATTACCAATATTGGTAATCGTCGCTGTAAACTCATAATTGTTGTTAAGTTTAGGACTAAATTGCATGTAGCTATCTCTATACTCATATTCCTTAGGATAAATATCTACTAAAATCGATGCTTCAGTATCCTCAGAAGCAATAACTTCCTGTATGTAAAATAAACTACCTATTACTAAAACGACTATAAGAGAAAACACGTTAATAAAAACGCGTTTTCTCACTTTACTTTTATTTTCCATCATGACTCCTGTTTTCTTATACCTTTGGTATATTAATCATTTCAATCCTCAGGGTGCTACCGGTGTAGAATCATTTAAACTTACTATAATTTTATACGAATCTGAATCCGAGACATCAAACAATGTTGGGTCAAGAGTAGCTTCAATAATAACATTACCTGTGTTCCTAGTTCCACTTTTGGTTTCAGAAATCTTTGAATCATCTGGATTCACAAAGCCTGCATTTAACCCTAAACCTTCAGTTGATACTTCTATTGTAAATCTTTCCCCATTTATATCAGTAAATGTTTTATTTTGGATATCATACGTGATAGAAAATTCTTGAGGGTCAAGTGTTCCGTTAGGCTGTTCTGGCACGAAAATAATTTCTTCAAAGTTGAAATCTACAGAAGTAACATCTGGATTAGTTAATGTAAGACTTCTGCTCTCTTCACCTTCTTCAACGTTTACTGCCTTTGTTGGTCCTTCAGTTGCGTGAACTGTATTCGTAAATCCGATTGCAGATAGAGCAAGTATTGCTGTTGATGCTAAAAGAGTTTTTTTCATTAATGTATCCTCCTAATTTTGTAATTGTAAAATCTATTACAATTAGAACTATACAGGGAATTCTCCAAGCAATCTTATCTAATATTTTCGCAATCTAAAAAAAAGGGGATAATAACCTCTTATAACGTTATTCATTAATATATTTACTTATATTGTTAATTAAATAATGATGAAATTGAGAAACCTATCTTATGAATTTTCACCAGAATTATCTTGGTCTGATATATTATGACTGTCGATGTTGTCTTCTCCATCTATGTCACTTTCCTCATCTTCACTTTCGCTCATATCCTTAACATCTGAATTATCTGGTTTTCCATCAATAATCTCCTCAGATGAACTAGTTGAGTTATCTTCCATTTTATTATTACTTAAAGTGTTGTCATTACGAAAACTATCCGTTTGGTCATTTTCAAACTCTAAAATATCATCAAAACTATCTACATTTTTTTTCACAAAAGTAATTGTAATAGCAGTTTCATTCTCAGGTGAATTTTCATATTCATCCATGCTCAAAACGACTTCATAATTTAAGTTTACTTCTCCTTGGCTTGATGTTGTTAAAAGAATTCCAGAATAGGTATTGCTTAAAGTATCTATAAACCTAGCTGTAATCCCCTTACCTTTAGTAGATATTACTAATGAATAATTCAAAGAAAAATTTACATCATATTTTATCTTCACAGTTTCAATTTGATTTACTGTTCTACTTGAAAAGTCTAAATCGTTCAATGATAGCGTAACTTCATCTGCCTCAATGTTTATCTCATTTTTTATTTCAGTAGCTAAACCTTGAGTGCTGAAAACTATTAATACAACCATTATACAGCCTTTAGGATTTTATTTTTGTTTCTGTTTAACATCATAAAAATAGTATTCATATTGATTCTCCTTTACCAATATTACTACCTAGTAAAACGGACGATTTTCTATATTGTTTGCTATTAACTCACAGGTTTTTTCTAATAGAATGAAATCCGCTTTATTTTTCCTGGCTATTTTCACTTTTTTCCTAAAGATAGATTGTTTCTTTGATTCATCCACTGTTTCACGAATATTATTTTCCACTAGTTATTTCAAATTATTCAAATCACATTTTAGGAGCAAACTTTGACTGTCCCTATCATTCAATATCCGAAAATGATACTCGATAAATCTGCTATTATTCATGACTTTTCTAAATCTATTTCTACTTACTAACAATTTCGACCAACTTTCTTTGGTTTATCTAGACGTATAATAAAAAAATCGACTTGAAATTAAAATAATTTATTATGTTTAATTAAAGCCATATTCTCATCATCTGCAAATCTTTGTTACCTCGTTTATTTGACGTTTTCCATATCACCAATCATTATTTCTAAGTATTTCCTCTCCTTTTACTATGATAAAAAATATATTCATTTGTAACTTTAAACAACATATGTTTCCCACATCCGCTTTTATTTTATTTGGGAATCATCTCACATTTATAATACTCTACCTTTATTTTGGACATTTATCATATTTTACAAATGATGTTTAATAATTAGAGAATTTTAATCCTTAATGTGTACGTTCAAAAGGAAATTGTTATTTACCAGTATTTAATGTAAAACCAGAATTTCTTTTCCATAACTTTTAGATTCAGTGAATACATTAAATGTTTAATTTCTCAAAGATGAATGATTCTTTTAAATAAGCTTATAATCTTCAAGGTGTTCTTTCTTGATCTGACACATATTTTTCAATTTTATTTAGCCTGTTTATATTCATAATATTTTAATAAAAATTATATTATCCAAGTTTTGATGTGATTCTTGCTTGAACCACTGAATTTAAATTATCCCAATGGCTCTTATTATGTATATCCCTAAAAAAAGCAAAATCTTGTGATTTATCATGATTTAAAATCCCATCAGAAACTAATATATCTGCTTCACTATAATTAGAACTAAACTTAATTATTTTTTCATTGAAAATTGCAAGCAATTTATTTTGAATAACCGGTACATATTCAGGATGATGTAACATTGATATGGCAATAACAACAGTTTCCTTATTTTGAACAGGTAAAAAATAAGATAGTATATGGGCTAACTTAGAAGCAAAAAGATCTTTATCTCCAATTTTTAATTCCACACTTGAAACTATATTAATAATAATATTTCGAACTTCATTAATTCTACTGTTATGACTATATTGATTAGTTGTAACATTTAAATTTTCAAAATAAATATTTTGGTAAGCCCAAGTATTTATAATACTTTCATATAAAATTATATTCTCAACATCATATTTTATATGAAATTTTTCTGACAATGCTTCTAAAACAGCAACTGAGAAATCTATTATTTCATTATCTTTTAAAAACCTAAATTTCTCCCCTAAAAAAACTTTATCTTTTGTACTTGTAGTTTCAGGTATTAAAAGTTGTCTACAAAAATAAAAAAAAGAAAGCTCGTTTTCTTTTTCTTCAATATTATTAATCGGTATTAATTTTGTTAATGAACTATCCTCATACAATTCTTTTATAATATTAAATATTTCAAGGGATTTTCTATTGAGGTCTTGAACTATATAACCACGAGAAACTGAATTTTCAAGTATTGATAAAAGAATTTCATGTTTCACTTTAGTAGTTTGTAAAGTTCTATAATTTTCACCCACCAAACTAATATTCACTCTTGTCTGTCTATCCGCAAAAACATTGTACGCCATAATCTGTACTAAATAATGATATGTTCTTATATACTTCTCATTACCTTCCAAGGAAATTGATTCGAAATCGCTATTTATAGCAATTGGAATTTTTTGAGAATGAATGATATCTCTTACACGATTAATTAGTTTATAACTATATGATTTACTGAACATTAGTTTTTCTGAAATATCTACTACACGTGTCTTGCGATATTTTAATAAGTAAAGTAATAAACGAAAATAAGGTGATTCATCAAAAAATTTTTTCTTCAAATTAACAAACACGTTAAGTAAAAGTTCTTGGCTAACTCCCTCAATTAATCCAATGGTATTTTTTTCTTGAAAGAATAATGATGAGAAATCAAACTTCAATTGTCCAATATTTTCTTCTAATTCAACTAATAATATTTTTGTTTGGTACATTGTTATGTTTAATATTTCACTTAATTTTCTTAATGAAATATATTTTTCTGTTACTAGCACCGTAAATAATTTTAATTTTTCGTTTTGCTTTCTTGTGAGATAGTGACTGCTAAATGTATTCATTATAGATTCCATTTATTTTACCAACCTTTATTTTAAAAGAGACTGTATCATTAAGTGCTTGTTTAATTATCGGTATACTTATTTCCCGATTTTACATAACGGTTTTTCAAAAGTAAAATCACATCAGTTATATTTTAGAATGCAATATATTACTGATTTTTGTAAATAAAAAATCATTATAACCACTGCCATACAAACTACACTATTTCCATCAAAAAATTTTATTTGTTTATCAAATTGTTGTGAGGAATTATTTAAATTTTCAAGAAATCTTTGTTTAAAAACAAACTATATCTTTGCTTAACTTTAAAAATACTATAATCTAATATCAGCATCCTAGAGAATTTTATTTCGTTCAAGAATTCATAAAACTATTGTCCAATATTTAATAGTTAATATTTACAGCTACATGAAAAGAACAAAAGAAGGAACACTAATTACATAACCAAAAACAGGAATTGTTATTGATTCGATTAGTGTTTCTTCTTTTCAATATTCTATGTGCTATTATAATGAAACTACATTTATTTTAGTTCTCTGTATAGCAATCTAACTCATTTTGTAGCTATTTGCAAACTTAAGCCTTTCTCTCTATTAAATATATGTCATAGTCTACAAATTTACTTGTTGATGATTTTCTTATTATAATCAGAATTATTTTACCAAGGACTGGGTACTTCTTGAGCAGATAAAATAATTTTCATACTGCTATCTCTATTTCCTCTCCAAACATAAGCATCAGCGTCAAGAATAACATCGAATTCTTTCTCAATTTGCTTCGAGGTCATTCTCTGTACCATATCTGCTTGCATGTATGAATTTGTAGGTTGAACATCAAGACCGTTTCCATACTGGTCGAGCCTTGCAAAAATATTTACATACGCATCATCTGATTTTGTATTACTAACGGTTGCTATTGCCTTCAAGACTTTAGTCTGTTTTCGAACATCTGAATTTAAATCGAAATCAGATAATTGGAAATCAACTTTACTAGTTGTATCCCCGTTAAAACTTATATCTACTTTACCTTCTTGAATTTCTACAGGAACTTCTTTTTCACTACTCAATTCTGATGCATTTGATAAAAGTGGGTTACTACCTACTAACAACAAAGTTGATAAAAGAGTTGTCGCTAATAATTTTTTATTCATTGTTCTAATACCCTCCAAATTTTAATAGTTATCTTACAAAAATAGTTTACAATAAATTACCAATTAGTGATTATCCGAACATTCAAATTTATTTCGAAATAAGGGATAATGATTGTATTAATTTGTTTTTTTGTGACCTAAATATATCAAATTATTTAAATATCAACCGTTTAACATAACTCTTACCCATCAATAAAATTTTGTTCCTTGTAAAATCAATACTTAAAACAATATCGTAAGTTATCTTATAGTTATATACTAATGCAACTCAGAAAATCCCAAGATAAAAAACACTACTGTCAAACTTTTTCCCTACACAAAAAAAAATTGTCACTCCAGTTAATATTTTAACGGTTCAAATGATGAAAAAGTATAAAAGATCAAGAACAATAAACATAGAGTATTTTTCAAATGAATACATAGTAATAGGGTTGATATTCCATTAAAATCTCTACTAATCAATATTCAAAAATAATACAGACTAATCAAGCTTTATCCATCGTGCAACAAATCAAATGAAAGTTTTTAAAATTAGAAAAATTAAATTCAACTAATAATTTAGACATGACGGATACTCTAAATTACGAACTTTTCATAATATGTTATAAAAGAAAACGGCTTATAAACGATTATTCTATGTACTTGAACTTTGGCATCTTTAATGGTTTATCATTAAAATGTTAATAACTCGAGAAAAGATCATCAAAATTCACCAACATACTTTTTCTTAATTCTTATATGCATCAGTATTTCTAAACTAAGTGCAATTTTTTTTAAACAACAGATAATTCGGCTTTTATGTAAAACAACTCTGTAACTTATGGGCTGATGATCCAGATTAAATTCTGTAATGACCCCAAAAAGTTAGACTTTTTCGGAGTGGAGAAATTGGAGTTGGTCTAATAAACTAGACAAAAAATTAAGGGAAAGCGAGGATCTAGATTATGCCAAGATATTCATTTTATACAACAGTTAAAATTGCCACTGTAAAATTGGTTAAGGAAGCAGGATTTTCTGTTAAAGAAGTTATCCTACAGCTAGAAGTTTATGCTAATAGCTTGTATCGATGGGTTCAAGAAGTTGAAAGTATGGAGAAAATGCGTTCCCTAGAAAAGGGAACGCACTTTTTGATGCCCATTATGAAATAAAGAAACTCGAACAAGAAAATCGTTACCCAAGAGAGGAATTAGACTTATTAAAAAAGTTCCAGGTCTTCTTGAAGCCAAACAAGAAGTAAGATTTCAGTTCTTAAAAGAACACAAAAATGAGTTGAATATCCGGAGAACTTGCCAGACATTGAACGTTTCAAAAGCTGGTTTTTATGCGTTTTTTAAAAGAAAAAAGAAAATGAACTCTTTAAAGAAGAAATCGCTACTATTTTTCAGGAACATCATGGAAAGTGTGAAGCAACTCGAATAGCAAAAGGTTTAAATAAAAAAGGAATTTTCTTGTTAATCTAAAACGTGTAGGAAAGCTTCTTCATCAACTTGGTGTTTATGCTATAGGCAATACCTATAAATACAAGTATTAAAATCGGAAATCACCCTCACTCTCACAACCCAATCTTGTTAATCAAACGTTTAAAGCATCAGCAAAAAATAAAATTTGATTAGAAGACATTACCTACATCTCTCCGAAAGAAAAAAAGAACGCTTTATTTATCTGTATTTATTGATGTCTGTACGAGAAAAATCGTTGGGTGGTCTATGTCATATAGAATGAAAGATCAATTAGTTGTGGATTCTTTTCTTCAAGCATTTGGAAAAGAGTAGCCTGGACCAGGGTTGATTATTCAAACTGATCAAAGCTCACAATACACAAGTACTAAATTCCAATCGGTGAGAAGAAAAAAAGTACGCTCTAGTATGAGCCGAAAAGGAACCCCTTATGATAATTCATTAATAGAATATTTTTACCAAACGATAAAAAGAGAGCTAATCAATGACGCTCAATTTGGAGATATTGATCAGGCTCAAATGGAGATCTTTGTATATATTGAAACTCAATATAACACAAAACGCATACACTCTGCCCTAGACTATCGATGGTTCTGTTGCAAAGTTTTCAAAAGAATCTATTTCAAGTTAAAATTATAGAAAAGATAGCTTGGAGGAACGAAGATGAAGCATTTCAAAGGGAAACAATTTCAAAAAGACGTGATTATTGTCGCCGTTGGCTATTATCTTCGTTATAACCTCAGCTATCGAGACGTTCAAGAAATACTTTATGATCGTGGCATTCATGTGTGTCATACAACGATTTACCGTTGGGTACAAGAATACGGCAAAGCCCTATATCAAATTTGGAAAAAGAAAAATAGACAGTCTTTTTATTCGTGGAAAATGGATGAAACTTATATCAAAATCAAAGGGACCTGGCACTATTTGTATCGCGCGATCGATGCAGACGGTTTAACGCTGGACATTTGGCTACGTAAAAAACGCGACACACAAGCAGCCTACGCATTTTTAAAACGTCTTAGAAAGCAGTTTGGCGAACCAAAGGTTCTAGTCACAGACAAGGCACCATCTATTGGCAGTGCGTTTAAAAAATTACAAAAAGCTGGTCTGTATACGAAGACAGAACACAGAACAGTTAAGTATCTCAATAACTTGATTGAGCAAGATCATCGACCAATCAAACGTCGGAATAAATTTTATCGAAGCTTACGCACTGCCTCAACAACGATTAAAGGCATGGAAACGATTCGCGGAATATACAAGAAAAGCCGAAAAGAGGGCACACTCTTCGGCTTTTCGGTTTGCACTGAAATCAAGGTCTTATTGGGTATCCCAGCTTAAAAAGCAGTCAAAACGGAATGCTGGTTGTTTATTTTAAAACTTTGCAACAGAACCTAATTCTTTATAGTAGCTGCTTGGTGCCACTTGCATTACACGCAGAAGCATTCGGATGGGATAGCTGTTTCTTAGATTTTTGATAAAGAGAATCTTATTGTGTAAGTTTACTTCGTGAATATAGCCATTGCTTTTTTTAGAATTTCGTTCTCCTGACGCAGACGGATCATTTCTTTTTCCATCTGTTTGATTTGAGCTGGGGTTGTCGAACTGCCTGAGATTGGACTATTGTTTTTCTTCCATTTATAAATTGTTTGTTCTGCAATGCCATATTCACGGGAAATTTCGGCAACTGATTTGCCAGTTGCCACAAGCTGAAGGATTAACTCTTTCTTTTCTTGACTGTATTTTTTTGCCATATCTGAACACCCTTTCGAAAGTATTATAATACTCTCCAAAAATGTGTCCACTAAATCATACTAGCACCAACCTTTAAATATTAATTCAGGTTGTTTATAAGTACTTATTTCACTAATTCTAAAATATTTTTATTGTATATGATTTGTCAAATTAATAAAACTTCTCCAAATATTAATTCTAAATCTTCCTCATAGGACGTTACAGACTCTAAAACATCATTATTAATTGCTTCTATCATAACAACTTCTTTTTCTTTTAAACGTTGATAAATCTTATTACCTATGCTAACTTCTTTTCCACCGTATTCATAATATTGTTGTAAAAAGTAGTATTGTGTGTATTGATTAGATTTAAGACCTAAGCGATGAATTCTATCTTTAGATTGCAATAAATGAACTAAGTTAAAACTATATTCAAAATAGATAGCATCATGACAGACCATATGTAAAGAGACTGACTCAGCTAACGTATGTGGGTTAGTTATTAGCACTTCAAATTGACGATTTTTAAAATCATCAATTAGTTTCAAACGTTCATCTAATTCAACTTCTCCATATATACACTTAACTTTTATTCCTTTTTTAGATAATCTATTTTCTAACGTTTTTATGGAAGACACAAACGTACACCAAATAATTACAGGTTTATTTTCTCTAACTAATCTCTCAGTCAGTTCAATTGTCTTCTTAACTTTTACTGGTTCCTTAATTTGTTCTATTAGGACATTTACATCTTCAGAGTAATCCACTACCTCTACATCAGCTGATTCGTAAGATTCATCATCAATTATTCCTCTTAAATCACTGTAATCAATTTTTTCAAGTAGCTTTTTTGGATTACTTTCTAACTGCATTACTCTAACTAATAATCCAAACAGATTATTTTGATAAGATTGTTTAATAATTTTAAATAGTTGGTTTTCAGCCTCTGTAGCGTGAACTTTTAATAATTCATCCTCTTCGGCCTTTGGTACACCTAAATCATCCTTATTCATCCTACAAAAAAATGGTTTAATCTTTTCATTGATTTCATCCATAGTGTCAATATCAACTTTTTTTAGTTCATTTTTAGTAAAACCAAAGAAATCTTTATAGTCTTCTGGATACAACATATTTAACAAATTATATATATCAACATATGAATTAGGAATAGGTGTCCCAGTTAAGGCAATAATTCTACCCGCATTCTTACTAATTTCTTTAGATGCATCGGCACGCTGTCCTTCTGGATTTTTAATCTTATGAACCTCATCAAAAACTAACAAAGTTTGATTATCTATTATTTCTAACAACTCATTTTTCAATGAGTTAACAGATTCATAATTAACTAAAATAAGCTCTTTATTTCCACTATCAAATTTTAACGAAAACTTTCTTTTTTCTACTGAATTAGTTTCTTTTGAATGAATATTTAAGTAAAATCTTTTCGTCTCGGTAGGTAAACAAATAGTAAATTCATCTATCCATGACCCAAATGCATTTTTAGGGCCTATCATTACAATTTTATTAGCAAGGTTATTAGCTTTTAAATAGGCATACGTTCCTAGAACAGTAGCTGTCTTACCTGACCCTGGAACTGAAAAATTGGATGTGTTTTTCATATTTAGTTGATAGAATGCATGCCACTTTTGTTCTATCTTTAATTTCCTAAGCATTATAGCGTCAATTGTATGGCAAAATGTATTGAAAGAACTCTCCACTTCAACTACTTGTTTTTTTATATCATTTCCAAGGCGATATCTGTTTTCTATATAAAATTGACGATTATTAATATAATCAAATACAGAATTATCAATATCAATATCGGGAAATTTATTACGTAGCTCTCCTTCTACTCTTTTTATCTCATGGATAGATATATCTTCTTTAAAAAAAAGACAACTTTCCAATTCATGAGACACAAAACGTTTAATTCTCATTTTATACGGTATCGATTTAGTAAAAGCTATACGTTCTTCGATACATTCGAATTCTAATATTAATTGATTGTTATTATCAATAAATAAACCCAATAATTATTCACCCATTTCAAAGTTATTTTTAACTTTTTGTATTTCATCTTCACATTTCTTCAGTTGATCTAAAAATAGCTCTTTTTCACTATCATTTAACACACTTAATGTATGGTAATCGATAGATGATAATAATAGTTGGCAACGTTGCAAGTCTTGTATCGGTTTAGTTCTAGTACTATCTTTTTTAGTTTTAATTTCAAACTTTTCTACAGATGCCTTCATTTGATTTTTTAGTTCTTCATCTGATCGGAGATGCGTATTAATTTCCTTAGTAGTTATTTCTGGTAAATCTTCTAATTTTTCAAGTGTCGATTCTGCATACTCTAGTTGTTCTTCAATAAATTCCTCAAAATGATTAGAATCTACCACATTTTTAATTTTCCTTACAAATCGTGTGATATCTCCCTGTGGTTTCATTGCTAAGTTGCTAAAAATGATTAGCTTCAAATTTTCTTTTTCATCTTCAGTTTTTACACGTTTTAATAAACTAGGAACTTCTGCTAACGGACCATCTAATTCTAAATCTCGAGCTATATAAAATTGTTCAGGTGCGTTAATAAATTCTAAGAATTCCACCATTAATTTTGCTTGCTCGATTTTCTTATTAAGTGAAGCAGCTGATTCATTTACTGTCTTTTGATATTCATCAAATGTAATAAATTCATTCTTTATTACATCATTATATAAGCCAACCAATCGATCAATTGGATTGTAATCTACCTTACCTTCCTCTCCATGTTGGATAGATAACTCTAACAATTTAATTTCCTTTTTATTTTCTTGGATGTCTCGCTCTAAAATTACTGCCTCAAAATGATTAATTGTGGAATTCTTTTCATGTAATTGTCGCAAACAAGTATAACGACGATTCCCATCAATAATTCTACCATCATTGAGCACTACTCCAGCTTCACGCTGTCCAACTAATTCTATATTACTTTTTGTTTTATCAATTGCCTTGGGATTACTCTCATAGATAAAATTTTCAATTAAGTCATTATACGATTTATCGGCTGTATCCATATCTTCTACGTGATTTTCTGCTTTGTATTTGCTAATCCAAGTAGCAATTCTATCATTCTGATCATTATAAAAAAGTTGATCTAATCTTATTTTATAAACTTGATATGACTCTGTATGACCATCAATTGTAAGCTTTCTTGTATATTCTGTTGGGATAACATATCCCTGCTTAATTCCTTCTGTTAGTAGCATATTTAATCCTCCATCATTTCATAAAATTCATCTAAATCTTGGTATATCATTTCCATTACAGGATGATAATAAAGACTTGTTTGCTCTATTATCGATATTATTTTTTCTTTAGACCAAACAATTCCATAGTAATCTTCAAGGTAATCAATTAAATCAAAAATATCAATTGATTTGAACTTAGAAACTATTTCTTCTAAAAAAGTATAACTGTAAAATTTATCCTTGGTTTTCCTGAAAATTGTTGTTGTTCCCATGTTTTGATACCTTAATCCTTCTACTCCTTTCAAAATTGATTCATAAAAAATTGCATCAAAACCCAGATTATTTAGTTTACTGTTCTCCACAATATGTTCAATCATCAAGTATGAAAAATATTTATCATTCATTTGTTCAGTAATGTCTGAAACTATTTCTAATATCTGTTTTTTAGTTATTCCTGTATGAGAAGTTATTTTATCCATGCTTATATATTTGTAACGATCATATTCGAAAATATCTAAATTACGTACTTTTTCGGATATTAGATTTCTAAATGAACCCGTTGATAACAATCTAACATCATCGATTTCAAACAAATCTTTACTGAAGTAATTTTCTTCAAAATAATAATCTGCTCTATTATATTCATTAGATAAAATGAATTCTGAAAATGGTTTATATCCTAGCTCATTGAAAATATAATCAGGGAATTTAGCTTTACCAAATCTTTTCTCATACCTTAAATAAATATCTTTTTTAAAATAGAATTGTTCTGTAAGAATTCCTTTTAAATTCTTCAAAACCTCCTTCTCTATGATTGGAGTATCCGCATTATAAATATCCTGCTGTTCATATTCAACTAATAATTTTAAATAATTAGCTTTTACGGTTTGAATACTAACGCCATACTTTCGTGAGTATTCTAATGCAAAATCTTCTTTTGATACTGGGCTCATTTCTATTAGTAAATCTAGCAACTGTTCTTCTCGACTTGCTGACCCTACTTCTAATAAAGGCATTCTTTTCAATATAACTTCTTCAGATAGAATGCTTTCATATTTTTTCAAAAGATTATGTAACTCGTATTCATCATTAATATCAATTTCTTGCATTAGGACTGGATAATCATCTAATAGTTTTTTTGCAGATATTTCTGAATTATAATAATTACTAAATGAAATACCTTTAATAGCTTCAATCACTTTATCTTCATCTATAGGATAGTATCTTAATTTTTTACCGTATTTCCAAAGTAAACTAGACGCTCTAGAAATAATTCCTTCCATTGCCCTTTCATTACCAAAATCAATATCTAAATGATACTGCTTCGTAAAATCATTTACTAAATTGTAAAAATCATTAAAGGAAATTTCTTCCTTTGCAAACAACTC
Source organism: Enterococcus sp. DIV0213h (assembly GCF_051711285.1). Taxonomy (NCBI): domain Bacteria; kingdom Bacillati; phylum Bacillota; class Bacilli; order Lactobacillales; family Enterococcaceae; genus Enterococcus; species Enterococcus sp. DIV0213h. Next base: position 959,389 of record NZ_JBIOMH010000001.1, on the reverse strand, counting down.
AATACAATAATTAATTATAGCAACTCTATTCTTCTTGATTTTCTTGTTCTCAATTATTAAATAGCCTTCATTCAAAAATTCTAACAAAGATTCTTTTTCTTTTCTTGAAAGCAGTCCACTGTCTAATAATTCTTCTGCCGTATGTTTCTTAGCACGTTTATCGATATTTGAAAACATCTTTAAAAAATTGTATTCATAGTTTCCTATATCAAAAACCTTACAAAAAACTTCAGGTGATAATTCATATTTTTCAAAAAATTCGGAATATTTCCATTCAAAGATTTCTTTATATGGAATAATTTTTTTTAAATTTCTCTCTTTTTGACGTATCCTTTCTCGAGTAACTTGATAATCTTCCCCTATTTCCTCCAATGTTTTTCCTTTTAGCCTCTTATCTAGAATATCTGCTTTGTCCCCCAATACATCAATGTATTCTCGAATATTAGGATTTTGGTATTTAACCCCCTGAGAAGTGAATATCACAAAACCACTATTAACTAAATCATTAATTAATAGCATTAAATTATCTTTCTCAATTAAATTCAACTTGTCAATTCCTTTTGATAATTGAAAAAAAGAAACCTCTCGATGCTGTTTTTTTAAATATCTAGATAGTATTTTTAAAGAAATATCTGGGATTTTATTTTGAAGCACTTTCTCTATTTCAAGAGAATCCATAATTAACTCAGAATACATGTCAACATCAACATCTGTAAAATCAAGTAAATCTAGTTCTTCTTTTATATATCTAGACAGATTCACATACTCTTCTTCTAAAAGATAATTTCTTATTGGATTTAAGAAATTATCTTTTAGTTTGCTTACTACTTCTTCTTTTTTTATTGGAGAAGAACTTGTATAGTTTACTTTTTTAATTAAACTTTTTCTTTTTAATCCATTAAAACTATTTATCAGCTTATTATTCAATTTATTATTTTTTTCAAGTTCATCCAATTTTATTGATAGTATGTTGTCTTCATTTATATTATTTTTACTAAAAAAAACTTCTACATTAGGAGTATAATAACTTTTTCCTTTGTCATTTTTAAAATCATTAAATAAATCAGATTTAATTTGACATTGTTGGATTTTTAGAATAGCTTCCATTTTTTTCTTCCCCAACCCTTTTATATTCATAAGATTATCCAAAGTCAAAGCCATTAATTTTTCATTAGTATCTATCCCAAATTTATAAACTGCTTTGAGAGCATTTTCTGCTTGCGGAATGTTAAAAAAATCCATGAAGAATCCCCTTTCTTTTTTTATAAGTATAACATGGCCCATATTTTCCTTACCAACTAATATAATTTTGTATCGAAATTATACTTTAACTGTTAATAATTCTTTCAAGATACTTATTATTTAACCAAAAACATTGTTTCACCATTCTATCTCCATTTGGTAATTCATCTGAATCTCTATGAAGAATACCGTTACCGAAAACTTGTCCATTTATTTCATAAACAGATTTGCTAGCATGAGGACGTAGATGGAAAATCTTAGTATCTTTTGCTTTTGGTAAATTATTTAGAACTCTATTCCCTTTTGGTATAAGCTCTACCCCTTCTTTGACTACTTTTTGGTTAGCTAACCATTCTTCTTTTCCAATTCCTTCTAAATCTGTCATAGGCATATTCCAAAACATTGCTTTATCTAATTTGTATTCCGTACCGTCATGTCGATACACAACGAATAAGAATCTTTTCTCACTAAAGTATTGATATATTTCAGACTCTTCCCACTTTTCTAAAGCAAACTCTTTAAATTTAATTGCAGGAAATGACATACTCTCTCTGATTTTTCCATTGGCTTTGGATCTATGTCAATAAAGTGGACACTTTTTTTGAGAGTTATTTTGAAACTAATCCACTCTCGAGTTATTTCATAGTTTCAGAAAATAGTCAAACCCAGACCATTTGACCATTTTCTGAAACTATGAAGAGGAAAGCTCGTGGATTTGTTCTCAAAAAAATGTGTACGGATAGATTACATGTGAGTACGAGCCTGGTCTTCTGCTTGTTGAGGAGTCAAATACCGGATTGCTCCATGAATTCGTTTACGATTGTACCAGCCTTCAATATATTGAAAAAGCGCAAGGCGTGCTTCCTCAAAAGAATAATAGACCCACTGGTAGATCTCTTCTTTTTTCAAGATTGCATGAAAAGATTCAATACCAGAATTGTCATACGGGGTTCCCTTACGACTATAAGAATGCACGATTTTACGTTCTTGAAGCGCTGCTTCAAATTCTTTGCTCGTGTATTGAGAGCCAAGATCTGTTTGGATAATCAAGTCTTCTTTCGGTTGTTGGTTCTTAATTGTTGAATCCAAAGCGTTTAAGACAATGTCTGTCGCCATTTGTTTGGCATACGTATACCCGATGATTTTCTTTGAATGAAGGTCAATGACAGAAGCTAGATAAGTCCAGCCATCTTTTGTAGTAGCGATATATGTGATATCTGCGGCCCATTTTTGATTGATGGTCGTTGTAGAGAAATCTTGATTCAAAAGATTGGTACGTTCAATAATCGGCTTTTTCGAAGTGTGACTAGGACGATATTTTTTGACCGTGATTGAATGAATACCTAAAAAGTTCATTCGTTTTTGAACCCGCTTGATGGATAAGGAAAAGCCTTGTTCTAACAAGCAATGATGAATTTCCCATGCGCCATAACGTTGTTTACTTTCGGTGTAGATTTCCATGATTGCTTGATCGATTCGCTCATTTTCCTGTTGGCGTTTACTCGGTTCATGATGTAATTCTTTATAGTAGCTGCTTGGTGCCACTTGCATTACACGCAGAAGCATTCGGATGGGATAGCTGTTTCTTAGATTTTTGATAAAGAGAATCTTATTGTGTAAGTTTACTTCGTGAATATAGCCATTGCTTTTTTTAGAATTTCGTTCTCCTGACGCAGACGGATCATTTCTTTTTCCATCTGTTTGATTTGAGCTGGGGTTGTCGAACTGCCTGAGATTGGACTATTGTTTTTCTTCCATTTATAAATTGTTTGTTCTGCAATGCCATATTCACGGGAAATTTCGGCAACTGATTTACCAGTTGCCACAAGCTGAAGGATTAACTCTTTCTTTTCTTGACTGTATTTTTTTGCCATATCTGAACACCCTTTCGAAAGTATTATAATACTCTCCAAAAATGTGTCCACTAAATCATACTAGCACCAGCCATAAAAGCTTTTAAAGGATAATATTTCCGCCAGATTTAGGACAAATCGCTACTGTATTCTTTTCGTCTTCTTTTTTCTATTTGCTTGGTACGTTTTAAAATTCAGTTTCTCAACGTCTGATGGCACATTCTCAATTAAATGAATAATAAGCTTTACTTTGTATATCACCTAATTTTTCAAACGCTGCAATGCTTACGACTTGTTTTGTCGAGGAACGATTGCATAATGTTCTTGAACCTTACTAACGTCTACATAACGTTTTCTAGGTTGATCTTGTATGATTGATTGATCCAAAGAAAGAAAATCAGCATACCTGGCATTGTTGCTTTTCAAATAATTCTTAGTTCATACAAATTAGTGCCTAATTTTTTTACCCATTTTAAACGTTATGCTATAACATGAAATTCGTTTCTTTAATTTACTGGTATTCAGAAAAAAAGTCGTCAATGCAAGTTACGATATAATCATTCAAATCATTAGCTGGTGTCAGAGTCTGAATTCCCATGTAACATCGTTCACCAGTAGAATAACTTTCTTCTACACTACCTAAATGTATAATGATAGCATTGGTTTCAGATATAATATCAACGATTTTATCATATTCATCCTCAGGATTTCTAGATTCAACAGTTACTTCAAACGATATTAAATTATTATATTTAGGATCTATATTAATTGTAGTAGTGGCATTCTCATCCATTTTTGATATCTCAAATCGTAACAAGTTTACTATTGATTCTTCCACAGTTACATTATATACAGCATATCCAAAATAATTTATTGACATTAATGACATTACATACTCTCCTTTTTATTGGCTTATTGTAATTCAGTAACTGTTCTATTGTTTACTATAAATAACGAATACCATAAATACATTCTTCATGTATAAATGATAAAATTTTTAATTCATCACTAGATTGGTTGCTATTATAATACATAGATAGAAGTTCATTAAATTTTGCAAATACAGTTTCAGGAATGGACAACAATCCCAAACCTTGACTAAGCATGATCTTATTAGCAGTTAACAATGCAGTTCTTTTATTACCGTCCCAAAATATTTGATTCTTCGAAATAAATAGAAACAGACGCAAGGCTTTTTCAGTCTCTGATATCTCTTGATTCATTATCTCTTCATATTGATTCTTTACCTCATCTTCGGTTAACATTGGTGGCACATATCTTCCCTGAATAGTCGATACTTCTACTCCTCCGGTTCTTATTTCGCCAGGAAAAAGGGCATCTTCCGCTGCAACGATCCGATTAATCCGCTTACTTGTCTCTAACAGGGGCTCCTGTACGTCGTTTAAAAGCATTTCAAAGCCTTTTTTTAAGTTAACGACGGTCAGGACATCATCTACAGCCACGTTGTTGGCCCGATTATACTTAATAATCTCTTCTGTTTGTAACAACGTTGTATTTAACCCTTCAAATTTCCCCGCATTATACACCAGTTCTACAATGTTTTTCTTCAATAAATACACAGACTCTTTGCGAGATAAGTGATATTTATCAGGAAAGTTAGGCTGCTTTTCTTCGTTCATTTTCTCACCTCTTGAATTTTTCCTTCTATTATATAGGGCATTATTCTGTCATAGATCCAAACTCTTTACTGCAGTATCTTTGTCTTCCTGGGTGATTCCAATATAGCGTAAGGTCTCCCGTTGTGAAGAATGGTTTAGCAGCGACTGAATGATCTCTGTTTTGGTTCCTTGCTTGTATAAAAAATAGCCAAAGGTCTTACGCATCGAATGGGGACCAATTTCTTGTAACCCAACTGCAGTTCCTGCTTCATGAATGATCCGCCAAAGGCTTTGTCGAGTCAAAGGTGTATCTGCTCCTTTGCGACTTGGAAACAAATAATTACTGAAGTCCTGTACTTGCAGCTGCTCAGAAAATTCCGATTGAACATAATCGAGAATCACTTTTCGTAATTTGTTTGAAATGAAGACCGAATTGTGTTTGGCCGTTTTTTGTTCCTTCATAGCCAGACGTTCTTTGACGATCACCCGTCCACGGTAAATTTCTAATACATCACTTAATTTTAACTGTCTTAAATCAGAGATTCGATACGCTGTATTGATCCCGATCGAAAAAAGCACCAAATTTCGTTGCCCATATTTTCCGGAAGCCAAAATGGCCTTCATGGCATCGATCTTTTTTTTGTCGCGAATCGGTTCCACGCTCTTCATTTTTAGCCACCTCTCAAATGTTACTTAATATGATTATAACAGATAATAAGTCACATTTAAACAAGCTATAGAAAAAAGCCCCTAAAAGAAAAGTGATTTCCTCTTAGAGCCTCTAAGGATGGAGCGATTTTAACGAATGTGACAGAATCCGATTGTGTCACATTTGCTCGAGATGAATTTATCAATTATTTATATATGATAATAGTATATATAAAATTTCGGAAGGATAAAATTATTAAATAATAATTTTTAGTTTCAACAAAGGATAGGTACTTATTTTGAGTAACCCTATTCTGATTGATAATAATATTTCTACTTTCCTCTCTATACTCAAGAATAAACACTTTGATCTTTGAATCATTTTCTTTTTACCTTGGGTTTCCTTTCCCCTTTGCTTTTTTCTTAGAGCACGTAATTCTTAGATAATGCTCTCTCAAAGGAGAACCAGTTTTATTCATCAAAAATATATTTAGAAATTTAAAGATTTGGATTAATTTGAATAACCTGTAGCCAAACTTTATTAACCTTTCAAAAACTTAACAATATAACAAATATTGAAAAGGACCACGAAGGTATACCCTGTTGTCCGTTTTGTTTTTTTAATCTAATGTGTGCCTACTATTTTAAAAAAATAAGTTTCTCCTTAGTAAAATAAGTTATTTTCTGTGAGCAGCAATACATACCAAAATTCAACAATTCTAAATCTTTCTGAAATAGTCAGTTTTAAAAACGGCCAGTGAACGTTTGATTAGAAGTCCAAACAAAGAATGGGCAAATCTATGCTGTCAATCGACACTACGCCAAACAGTTAAAGGAAAAATTATCATGACCATCGATCTCACCATATCAAATACAGCTATAGCCAGATTGCTTCATTCCTAAACAAAATCCTCCGATTGTCGAAAAGATGTCTAAAAAGTACATTTATATTCTGTAGTGTCATTTCAAATATCCACTCAGTTTCTTCATACGTGTGAGAGGTATTTTAAGTACCTGATAAACTAGAAATAATGAGAAAATGGGTGGTTAAATTGCTGAAAATTTTTGTTATTCATATCTTTCATAGAAAGTAAAAATGTTTATCTCTTCAATTTTTCGCCTTTTACTATCAAGTTAAAAAGGGTTCTAAATGAGATATCGGCAAACTTGAAAAAATCTCATTTCTGATTGTCAATGACGTATTTTTAACAATCTTAAAGTCATAAATTTCTTACAGAACCAATGACAACTAAAGTAAATTAATTTAAAACGAAGGGATATTATGCGTACTTTTTTTTCTGTAAGCAGATGGTGAAGTACCAAAATATTCTCTAAATTTCCTACAAAAGTATGAGCTATTTGAGAAACCTGATAACTCAGAAATCCGAGTTATCGGTTTACTCGTCGTTTTTAGTTCTAATGAAGCCTGCATCAATCTGTGTTCTATCAAATAAGATACGGGAGATTGCCCAATTCCTTGTTTAAAAGTTTTTAAAGCGTTACTTTTACTCATACTTGAAACAGCTGCGATATCACCTAATCCTATATTTCTATGATAATTATCATGTATAAATTGTAACATCAGATGTAATCTTGTTGATTGTAAACATTTACCATTATGAGCCTTTGATTCTTCTAAAATTTCAGTGGGTATATTTTCTATTAAAGTTTTTAAAATATTTGTAAGCAATAGTAAAGTATTAATTGGGGAAGAACTTTTTTCCAAGAAAGCTTGCACACTATAAATATTTGATAAATCTTCTAAAACTGACTTCTTCCAAAAAGTTTCCGAAGATAGTAATAGATAATCTGGACCAAACGAAATTAGAGGGTAAATATTTTTTTCATAAATAAGCGAGCCTTCTTGTGCAACAAGCTCAGGAGAAAACACTATGTTTTCCATCATGCCATCTTTTCCATTTTCATATCGATGGATAATTCCACTATTTATGAATATTCCCTCTCCTTGATTAATTTTAATTCTTTCTTGACCGATCAAACAAAATATAAACCCTTCAGACACACTAACAAACTCAACTTCACGATGCCAGTGCCAATCTATTAAACCATTTTTAAATTCAGAAAATATATCTTTATAATAAGCTATTGGAAATTTTTTTTCTCCATGAACTATATCTTCTTTTAAACTATCATCTGTACTCGCATTACATAGACTCTTCATTAAAAATCACCTCGATTGTGATATTTTAACATACTTTTCCTTTTTAGTACGATGTTAATGGTTGAGAAAAACGATATAATTCAATAGAAAAAATTTAAATATGTAAAGGAGTATTTAATGAAATGGATTTTTTAAAAAGTAATCCCACTTGGATACGAAAACCCGCAAACTTCAAAATAGAAAACGATAGAGTAGAAATTACAACGGATCCAGGAACTGATTTATGGTCTAAAACATATTATGGTTTTCAAACTGATACCGCACCTGTTCTGCAAGTAACAACTGAAAACCTTTTTTTCTCTTTTGTTGTAAAAACAAAATTCGACAGTAGTAACAGATTTGATCAATGTGGCTTAGCAATGTATCTAGATAAGAATAATTGGATTAAAGCTTCTATCGAATATGAAGATAGAAACATTCAACGATTAGGAAGTGTAGTCACAAATAACGGATTTTCGGATTGGGCTACAACTGATATTTCATCGGAAATTGATACTATGTGGTATAGACTTTCTAGAAGAGAAAGTGATTTTAGAATTGAACATAGTGAGGATGGTATAAACTGGAAGCAAATGCGAATCTTTCATATGTGGAATGCATCAAGAAAAGTATCGTTTGGGATTTATGCCGGAAGTCCTACTGATGGATCCTATAAGGCCTTATTTACTAATATGAGTATCTTAGAATGCCAATGGGAGAATGATAATGAGTGGAAATCATAAAAATATCTAATTTATATATAAAACAATGAAAAATTAAAATCAGGAGAAAAAATGAAACTAAGTTATAAACATACATTATACGCATGCTTCAGTGGCTACATTTGTCAAGCTATAGTAAGCAACTTACCCCCACTACTTTTTGTAATCTTTCAATCTCATTTGGGAATTACTTTGGAAAATATTACTTTTTTAATTACGCTGGGATTTTTCATACAAATTGCGGTTGACATTCTAGCGGCAAGGATTGTTGACCGTTTTGGTTACAGAATATCTATGACGATTGCCAATATTTTTTGCTTATTTGGATTGATCAGTTTAGGAGTACTACCTTACTATATTGATCCATTTACAGGTTTATTATTTGCTACAATCTTAAATGCTATAGGCGGTGGTTTTCAGGAGGTTGTTGTAAGTCCAATTGTTGAGGCGTTGCCGGGAGACGAAAAATCTGGTTCAATGGGTATACTTCATTCCTTTTATTGTTGGGGTTACGTAGGTATCGTACTCTTTTCAACAATATACTTTTATATTTTTGGGCAAAACCATTGGGGATGGTTACCAATAATTAGCGGAATTGTGCCTTTAATCAATCTTTTCTTGTTTCTAAAAGTTCCATTACGCACTTTAGTTGATAAAGATAAGCAAGTACCTGCAAAAGTTCTTTTGCTAAAAAAATCATTTTGGATACTTATTATTTTGATGATTTGTTCTGGAGCTGCAGAGCAAGCAATGTCTAAATGGTCTTCATTCTTTGCTGAAGTTGGATTAGGGACATCTAAAACAACAGGAGACTTATTAGGTCCTTTTGCGTTTGCTTTATTAATGGGAATAACGAGGGTGATATACGGAAAAAAAGCAAAAAAATATGATTTACGTTTACTAATAACATGTTCAGGACTACTTTGTATTTTTAGCTATTTATTAGTTACACTTTCTCCTATACCCTATATATCTTTATTAGGTTGTGCATTAACAGGGCTATCTATTGCTATACTATGGCCTGCATCAATAAGTTTGGCATCTAGTTTGAATCCTTATGGTGGGAACACAATGTTCGGTATTCTAGCTTTAGGTGGAGATATAGGATGTGCTATCGGACCAAGTATGGTAGGGGTTGTATCCAATATTGTCATCAATTCAAATTCTAGTTTTGTCCATGCTGTATTTCCAGGTAACAATATGACCCAGCTAGGCTTAAAAGCTGGATTATTTTCTGCAATAATTTTTCCTATCGTTATTGTAATAAGCATCATTATTCTAAGGTCCTTTAAGGAAAAAGAAATGATGCACAACTGATGTAATTTATCTTAATTTTTCCAAAATTTCTGAGTATAAAAAAAGCCGATTGCCAGATTTTAATCATATCTCTGGCAATCGGTATTTTTATTGAAGTTTTTTAGTGTAAAAAAACATTACACTTGTCGAACAAAAAGAAATCATTAATAGAAGTAATTTATAGTGAAATAGCTTAGGCTTAACAGCAAACCACCTCAACATGTATTACTACATGACTCCATATGTTTCTATTGGAGAGTCTGAATCCATAGAAAAAATATTATTCTATGCACCCATTCTGATATTTTTCACCGTCTTCCTTTCTATCGACAAAGACTCGTATGTTCTAATTCCACCCTCACCCATAGGTGATTGTGCCAAGAGACCAACCTTTATATTTTCTTTGACTGGTAAATTAAAGAATCTCATCATATAAAAAATTTTACCATCTAATGAATAATGAAAAGCAAACGATTGATCCACTCGAGTTGCTTGCAACCAAACAAAATTTTGATCGATATTACAACCGTTAGCATCGTCAGAGTATTCATTTGTGACTACACTCACTACAGCACGTCTATTGAAGTCGGTGAGTTCGAAACAAGCTTTAGCCCAATGATTGAGATCTTGCATAATCATAATGGATGAAGAATCATAAGTACTTTTGAATTCTAGTGAAACTTTGACCTTCAAAATAAAATCTCCAGATATTTCTGTGTAATAGAATGGTGCATTATTAAGGGATTTAGGTGTAATACCCTGTTCTCCTATTACGCCATTATTATAAAAAAAATCACTATTTCTCGTTGCTAAAATTTCGATTTTTTCATCTGATTCTCTGACACTACTCTCATTCAACCATTTGAAATCCATCGTACATAACCTCCATATATAATGATTGTCTAGAAATTTCTAGAAAAATAAATTGTTTTTATTATTCTAAGTTGGTCCATTTGACTTGCCTTTATATACTGCGGACAAATTCAAGCATCTGAGGAAGATCATTTTCAATATCATTTGTAGTTAAATCATACTCCGCACCATAACTTGCAAAAAATCCTTGATAGTTTGCTTCCATATATGAAAAAGAAACTTCAAATGGCACCAAAATTTCATTTAGAGAATATTTGTACCTGCCATTTTTCGAATAATTTTTTTCTTTAATACCAGCTGATACTAGCAAGGATACTTTATGATTTTTTATCTGATTATTTTTGCCATAAGCCCATCCCTCAACAAATACATCATCCAACCATTTTTTCATATTGGGTGGGCAATTAAACCAATAAATTGGAAACTGTAAAACTAGTTTATCATGGCTTTTTATCATTTCTTGTTCCTTAACCACATCAAATTCATAGCTATTGCCTAAATTATGAATTGTAAATTCATCTGGATATTTTTTAAGTTCCTCGATCCATCTTGCATTTACTTTTGATTCTTCAAGATTCTGGTGTGCTATCACGACTAATGTTCTCATTTTTTAACCACCTTACAAATTTTTAATTCATAATGAGTATATGATATAATCATCATCAGGTATAGTACGCAAATATATGTTAGATACTATCTTAAAGGAGAGTAAGTATGTCAATAGGTTGCAGTAAAACTAATGAGAAAATTGAGAACACGGGATTTGGCTACACGTTGTCAATTATAGGTGGAAAACACAAAATTATAATATTATATTGGCTTTTTGAAAAAGAAATTTTGAGATACAATGAGCTAAAAAGATGTATTGGCACTATTTCCTTTAAGTCCCTAACGAATGCTCTAAAAGAGTTAGAGGAAAACGGCATAGTTATAAGAAATGAATACCCTCAAATACCTCCTAAAGTAGAGTATAGTCTTTCTGAAAAAGGAAGCACATTAATTCCTATCTTGGATCAAATGTGTTCCTGGGGAGAGATAAATAAAATTGATTTCGTAGAAACCTCAAATAATTGAGATTTCTACGAAATATTTATGTTCCTTATATACAGGTTAAGTTTGATTACTCAAAATTCGATATAATTTCACAGCTCTATAATTTCTCCGCGTTAGATCGAATGACACGTTTACACCACTAGAAGCTTTTCTTTTTCTTACGCACTAGTGTTCCGTTCCCTTTGTTATCTTTATACACGTAAACAAATCCGTAACACTTTTGCATTTCACTTCTATCCCTATTATCTTTATAATTAGCTCACCTAAAATAACGGCTATTTATATTGGTTATAAAATAACCAAATCATTGTATATTAAAATTTTTTAAAAATCCATTATTTATCTATAGAGCGATTTTCTTATTGCTGTTTAGTTTTAAAACGATACTATATTAAGAGAGGTTTCTAATTCTACATGAATAAACTGTATTATCAATGTACAAGATCAATCAACTCACCTAATAAATTCGAGGCAAAAATTGATGGCTTTATCAGTAATAAGGTTCCTTTAGTGGTATTTCAACATTCTTTAAACGAGGATATACCGAGTCATACTCATAATTTCTTCGAGTTAATTCATGTTAAAAAAGGCCCCCATCAAGTTATTGTAGATAATCAGACACTTACTCTACATACGAATGATATTTGCCTTCTAAATCGAAAGGCTGTTCATTCGATTAATTATTCAAAAAATCTAAACAGTCCATCAGTTTCATACTTAATGATTAATCCAGATTATTTTCAAGACATTTTCTTTCAATACGTTTTTTTAAATAGCAAAAATTATCTTTATCAATTTTTGATAGAGTCACAGTTTAATGAATATAAACATCAAAATTATTTAGTGCTATCGAATACAAAAGAAACCTTGATTCCTAATCTGATTAAAAATATTATCACTGAGTTTTTCTTAGAAAACATTTATAAAGAAAAAATGTTAAGCCTTCAACTATGTTCATTAATGATGGACATTTCGCGTTATTATGAAAAAAATTATAGTTCGATTCGAATGCAAAAAGAAGACAATTTTCATAAAAAAACAGCTGAATCTATTATTCAATATATCTACAGCAATTCACAAACTATTACCTTAAAGAAATTAGCAATCCATTTTAATTATAATGAATTTTACCTTTCTTCCTTAATAAAACAATATTCGGGAAATACATTTACCGATATATTGCAATCCATTCGATTTCAGAAGATATGTGCGCAACTCATTGAAAACGATTTACCAATTCAAAAAATTGTTTTTGAGAATGGATACACGAACGTATCATGGTTTACAAAAAAATTTAAAGAGTATTTTCATAAAACGCCTTCAGAATTTCGTAAATCATATAAAAACTAGAACATATTATATTCATATAATATGTTCTATAACTTTATTGAATTCTTGCAACAACTTTCCCTGTAATCTGTCCTTTCTTTATTTCTTTCAGCTTACGAGGAATATCTTCTAATTCCACTAAATCAATAGATGGTGGAATTATTTCATTATTAGCTAGGAGCTCAACAAATTTCTCGCCTATGCTTTGAATAGATTTTTGAATTTTTAGATCCTCATTACTCAATGCCAATCCCAGGGCGATTTCATGAATTGTTAGTTGTTTTTCATAAAATTTAATTTTTGAAAAATCTGGAAATCCTGAGGTAACAGCTATTTCTCCGTCAAAAGCTAAAATAGTCAAATCTTTTGTTGCCCCCTCAGTACCGATCGTACTCAAGATGTAATTTACCCCTAATCCTTTAGTGTAGCTTTCTATAATTTCATAGACATTTTCTTTTTGAAAATCTATTACTAAATCTGCACCCAAGTCTAAAACGTAGTCTTTATCCCTTCCCAAACATGTTGTTATAACTTTTGCCCCTCGCCTTTTAGCTAACTGTATCGCATAACCTCCGACACCTCCTGCACCCCCATGAATCAAAATTGTTTTACCTGGTAGAGGTCTTAATTTTTGTTCAATTGCTTTGAATGCTGTAAAGCCAGCACCAGGCGAAGCTGCAGCTACTTCAAAACTTACGTTATCTGGAATGTTTACTAAATGATTGGATTTGGCGACAGAAAACTCAGCAAATCCTCCATTTTTATTGCTCAACTCTCGGAGATAAAAAACTCGGTCACCTTTTTTAAAGTCTGTGACATCACTACCTACCTCTTCTACAATCCCAGAAATGTCTAATCCTAAAATCATTACTTGTTCTGAGTCCAAATCTTTTGTATATTCTATGGTCTGAAAATCTGAAGGATTTAACCCCACAGCCTTTACTTTTATACGTACTTCATCTGCCAATATACTTGGCTGTTGAATTTCAACAATTTCAAGACCATCAATTGTTCCTGGTTTCTTTAAAGCTAAAGCTTTCATCATAATACCCTACTTTCTTATTTCGTTAATTAATCGTATCAAATGAGTATTGAATATTTAAATGACACTTTATTAGCTTTTATGTAACAAATAATCTGTAGATAATATGAAATCAAATTTTATATTCTATCTATGGTGTCTTATTATAGTTTGAGTTCATATATTTCATCTTTCTATCTAAACAATTAAAATTGATATGTATGCAGAATATATCATTATGCTTTTCAAACATATCTATATACTAATTAAGTTTCTTACTAGACATCTTAGACAAAAAAACATAGTATCGTAGGAGATACATACAGGTGCATGTTGCATCTAAATGATTTCACTTTTATAACAAAATGGTAAGTCATCATGTGATAGATTAATCGCTGAACTATTTTATTTAAATAGATCCTTTTTTGTCTGGGAAATGGCGGCAGATTGTTTTTTCTATTTTTAGCTGTTTCGTTGGACTCATTCGCACGCTGCTTAGAAACCAGTAACTTTCTAAACATTTTTTAACAAATCAATCACGAAGATTCTATTATTTAAAGACTTAATTTTTCTCAAAATACTTGTCCGCTATAAACATTCTAGAAAATATAAGTATTATTTCAGAGACTGGAGTATACTCTGTTGACCTCTAAATGAAGTACTTTCTGACCTAATTAATTGAGCTACTGAAAGAGCTATGAAATGAGAAATAAAAATAAGGATCAAAAACTTTTAAGTTTCTGACACCATCAAAGAGGTATTATACTCATTAATCTAAATTTTAAATGACCGTTGCTTTTTTGCGCGTTTATGAACACTAAAATAGAGTGTTCCGTATCACTTTATGATGAACGAATTTCAAAAAGCCCAATCAGAAGCTGCTTAGCTTTTGATTGGACTTTGCCTTTTTGATATTAGTTGTTCAATGAAAAGGGATCACATCACATTGAATATCATCGAATGTTTTGTTTCCATACTTAGATCATACCCGCATAGTTCTTTGAAATAGGTCTGATAATCTGTTTCCACTATTCGCAAGATATCTTCACTTGAAAAATCTTCAAAATTGATCAACTCAGCCACTAAACTGATCTTCGCATCGATCCCTAAAATCTTTGGCCAAACTTCCCAGAAATTCCGACTAGAAATTTGGTCTACTAAGGTATTCAAACGGCGAATCTGATCAGTCAAATAGTCTTTCAGGACGGTGCTTTCTCGTTTCTCGATTGCTTCAAAGGTGCGTTGAAACCCCTGAAGATAGTCTTGTTTGGTAGTAAACACGGTCATAATGCGTTCTCCTCCTTTTTGTTTAAAATGAAAGCTGATCCGTCAATGGATTCAATTGGTGTTTGACCATTGTCCAATCTTTGGTTGTCGGCTGACTATTGATCAGCACATAGTCTGTTTCTAGACTATCGTCCGAAAGATAGGGGCGATAGTTCGTCACGATCAGATCGATCTTTTCGTTATTTAATTGTTCCGGTAGAAATTCCTGTAACTTTACAAACAGTAAGTGATGGTGGTCCCCTAGCTGTTCACGGGCCTCTATTCGAATCGATTGAACCACTAAGTAGTCACCCTCCAATAAAAACAAAATTTGTTTGACGGGTTGATAATAACGAAAGACCATATCCATGTATAAGGTAAAACTCGCCGCCACGTCTTCAAAGATACTGGAAGAAATCGGAAGGGCCTTTGAATGGGTTGACAAGAAGTGAGTATTGATTTTATGGATCTGACTGTGTTTTTTTTCTACCATGTCATGTACTTCTTTTAACTCTTTATTCAATAGTGGACTCAAGGCTTCATTCACCAAACGTGACACAAAAAATGATGTCATAAAGTGCCCGAGTATGTCTGTATCCCATTGCTCAAAAAATGGATCTGACAAATACGCTGAAACGACCTCCTCAAGCCCTGCCCAACAGTTGAACCGTTGGCCAAATGTGATTTCCTGATCGGAGCGATCGATCGTTCGCTTGGCAATGATCGAAAGGTGGAGCCATGCAAATTCTTCCTTCGGAAGATAAATATCAAAGTCTTGATTGATCCTATCCTGCAAGGAATAAAGCAATTGAAAGTCCTTTTCTTGATAATCGATCGCCTTCAACCACTTTGGCACCGTGACAAAATGATTGTGTTGGACGCGGATCATGGTGATATACAAGTGATAATAAAAGGCTGAAACCGTCGTCCCTGTGCCCAACTCATACTCACCTAATTGATTGGATAGTTCGTCTAAGACTAATTTGTGCAGGTGCTCTGGTGGCCGAATCGTATGGGGCGTCTGTTCGCTATTGTAATAAAAATCAAAAAAGAACTTTCGGATATCGGCTTCTTTCCCCTGGAAATTGACCGGAGTGAAGGTCAAGCTCAAGCGATATGAGGCCAAGATTGGTTCGATTCTCGCTAGAAATCGACGGAGCGTACTTTCTGCATAACTGTAGTGATGGGCCAATTCAGCCAATGCCACCGGCTGTCCCCAAAAAATAGTGCCGATGATCTCAAAAAGAACTTCATTCTCTAAGAGTGCTTCTTTTTTTTCTTGGTACTTGACGCGGTCTCGTTCATCAAAACGAAACCCCTTGTACAAGGAAAGCAATTCAATGGTTTCACCAAAATAGCTTCTAATTGCTTGAATATCTTTAACCAATGTGCGTTGAGAAATCATTAAGCGTTCGCTAAGTGCCACGATCGTAAAATGATGTTCTCGCTCAATAATCGATAAGATTCGCATCCAGCGACGGGTCTCCGCATTCGTGATAAATGAGAGCTGTAATTCTCGCATAGCATTCCCTCCCTTCTTCCCCCCAGTCTTCTTTTTTCCAACGACATGTTTTGCTCATCATACCTTATCGGTTCATTAAATACGAAAAGAACGCCTTTTTTCAATTCTATCTACAATAAAAAGAAAAGAGTGGACACACTTCTCTTCTTCTACCTAGTTATTCGGTACAACACTCAACTCCCATGTGAGGGTCGTTTGATAGGTCGTTGCTCTAGGATCCGCCGATGGCGGCACTTCAAGGGCAACACTTTCTCCTGCACTTTCTCCATCACCAAAACGATAGACCCAAGTCCCTGCGCCTTGGCCGTTGCTTGCGGTCACAAGAGGTATCTTTTGTTCTGGGATCAAGACAACGCCGTCTTGGTTTTGGAGCGTCGGTTCCCCATTTTCTTGGACAGAAGCAAATTGTTGGTTATTCAGCACCAGATGTGCACCTCTCAGTTGATTGTCTTGACGATCCGTAAACTGATTGTTTTGTGTGACCGCTAGTGTCCATCCCTTACGTTCGTTGTCTGGGCGGCGATCACTGACTTGGATGTAGTTTGGCCGTTCTTCGGCATCATTGAGGGTCCCATCAAGATTCAATAAGCGTTGCGGTTGTGCGTAGTAGCGCTTGGTCTGAGCAGAAATGGCTTGTGAACCGAAGGTAAAAGACGAAATGAAATCAATACTCAACAGCCCTTGGTCCTCAGGAAGCTTCGGTTGATTTTCCGGATCGACCTCAATTTCAGGATTCATCGGATCTACCGGTGAGACATTAGCTGTTTCATAGACATAACAAACTTCAATCGTTTTCCGAGAAAATTCACCTGCCCCATTAGATGGACTATCAATAAGCTGATAACCAGAAATTTGTTTAGCTCTTGTCTGATAATTCTCACCAAGCAATCCAGTGATCACTTCTGATTCAATAATTTCATTGCTATTCGCATCAAGATACTTTGCTATAACGGTACGTTCCATCTCTTCAACAGTACGATTGCTCATTCTAGAATATGCTGTTAATCCAGAAGAATCGTATAATTTTTGAAAACGGTCATTCGTTGTCGTATCAATAACCGAAGCATTAGCACCAGATAGTGATGCATGAATATCATAAAATACTATAGAAGCCTTTTCTTCTTCTTGTAGTCCTAAATCCCACAAGGCTAAATTTTTTGAATCAATGTTAACATTAATATCTCCATCTGTTATTGTAGCACCGGCTAAATTTTTGATATCAATCAAACTACCTCTCATAATTTCTATGTTATTAGTACTGTTACTAATTGTTCCAGAACTCCAGTCATTGGTTAACAAGAATTCACCTGTATTCCCAATTCTGATATTTTCTATCGTTCCTAATCCCGTATTCGTAATATTCATATTTGCTTTTCCTTCAACATTTAGATTAGTCAGGTGTCGAATTGGATCTCCTAACAGAAAAGTATTATTTAAATTGAATGTTGACCCTTGAGAAATATTAAATGATGTTAAACTGTCTAAACTGTCACTAAAATGAAAAACTCCATTTGTAAGATTAAGAACACTATTATTAAGTATCTCGATTGATTGTATACCATAAAATATTCCAGGTAATGATTGAGCTAAAGTACTGGAAAGTTTACTTAAAGTATTTACACCTCCATCAAATATTACAGAATAAGCTGCTGTGGATGCCGTCAAAGTAGAGAAAACAATCATGTTATTTCTATAATCGAAATCGCGTAATCTGATTTGTACATTGCTACCATTTACATGAATAGCTGTATTAGACGGAGGGACATTTGTACGAAATACTAAGCTTGTTAATCCTAAAACAGAATTATTTCCCAATATAATTTGATTGTTTCCTGTATATAGTTGAAATCCATTTCCATTAATTTCAAGATTTCTTGTCAGTATATTTAATGATTGACCTAAAGAAATATTATTAGCCAAATTGATTCTTGTCACACTCGTGTTATTGAAAGCATTTCTGAATTGAGTTTCTGTGCTAACACTAACAATATTTCTTGTATCTAGAGAATCGCTACTATTATTTTGAGAATATTTCTCACTCACATTGTTGTCCGAATCCTCCGCTGATTGTTCCTGATCTGTTGTAAGTTCTTCTTCTAATAACACTTCTTGTCTATTAATCTCAATCATTGCTGTTGTATCTTCCAAAAACAACTCGTAGTTTCCTTCTGATTCAAATAATAAAGAAAGCACAAACGTAGTTTGAACACTCTCTGATTGAACAATCCATTCATAAGGTTCGCCTCCTTGTACAACTGAATTTCTTTCTGGTTTGTGATCTTTGATAATCGTTGCTTCTTCGGGTAGTCTAATCTTTACTTCAAAGACTTCTTTATCAGAAGAAATTACCACATTGATTGGGGAATTGACGAATCCTTGCATGTACGATTGATGAAAGAAAAAATTAGGATCACCGGTTAGTTCTTCTAAGTAGTTTTGGATCGCGGGGAGTTCCACTGGCTCATGTTCCTCAGTGTCCATCGTTGTCTGTGCATAGACCATGCCGACAGACATAAATACAGATTGGATGAACAAAATGGTCATCCCTAATACAAGCATCGGTCGTCTGAATCTCATAGTCACCCTATTCACTCCTTCTTACTGCTCTTGCCTATTTTCTCGCTTTCAAGTGTCTTCTTTTGCTTCAATAGATACAATACCAGTCCAATTATTAAAATGAGTAATATAATCGATCCGATCATCCACCAATTTGGATGATTGTCGATCATCACATCTTCTCGGTTCAATTTACGGGCATCGTCGGCATCGATTGTAAATTCTCGTGTCCAAGACCATTCGTTTTCTCCGGACTTTGCCGTTAGGTCTAATACATAGTTCCCGCTGCGAAAACGATCGCCTTCTAACGAAATCGGAAAGTTGAAGTTCGAATTCGGCGCCATCTGCATCATTTCTTTACTGGCCTCATAAAGTACGTCGTTTTCTCCGGCACGTTTGACCGTCGCTTCCACTTCCAAGCGATTCACAAAGGCTGGCGTAAAGTTTTGTAAAGAAGCACTGATCACATTGCGGTAGTTCAACTGATCCGCAAAAACATCCAACAGTTCCAATTCTGGCTCTACAGAATCGCTGGTATTGCTGACGACTACCCCGATCACGTGGGCAAATTCATTTTTGATGGCGACTCCTTCCCCTTCCGGCGTCTCACTTTCTTCCGCTTCTTTTATTTCGGCGATTCGTAATCCGCCGGCTAAATACCCTTCAAAGGCATCTTTAGGCATCTGTAAAGGAATTTCTATGGTTTTTGTTTCTTTTCCTGATAAGGTAATGACCTCCGAAGGGGTCATCAGTTCATCCAAAGAATGGATCAAGGTCGGGTCTGCTGCATTGGCATCTTTACCATACTCGACATTCCCCAAAGTATTGGTGTAAGCAGTATGCGGCGTTACCTGAACAGTGATTGGTTCTGAACTGGAATTGCCGACTTTCAGCTTCAAGGTCTCTTTCTGACCAGGCGCAAGTAACAGCTCGTAATACCCTTTGCTTTCATCTACTTGGCTTTCTGGAAAAAGTGGGGTCACGTGTGTATTTAAGGCAGTTTCTTCTGCTTGGACTGAAACTGGTAAGAAGAAGAAAAATACCGCAAGGAGCCAAAGCCCGCTTTTTATGGCATGCTTATATCTCATTTGTCGTAATCCTTTCTAAAAAAGCAGCGCCACAGAGACCTGCAACGCTGCTAGAGACTAATAGACTGGGAGACGGAACGGGTTACCTCTTACAGTTCATTGTCAGGTGTTTGCCCCAATTCCCATGTCAAGGTAGAGGTATACGTTACCGCATCTTTGGCGGTCGAACCTGGTACGAATAGTTGAATCGCCTCATTCTCCACAACAGCTGCGCCGTCTGCTACTTGTTTTGCGATCGCATCATGATCTCCCCAAACAGCAGTAGAAGTACCGGCACCTTTGTTATTAGCAGCCGTCATAATCGGCACGGCATCACTGTTTGGGATCAATTCTAACCCGCTTGCATGAATGGTCGGTGCTTGCTCATTATTATCGATACTGTAACGCAGGGTCGGATCAAATAACGTGATTTTTGCGCCTTTTAATACATTATTTAATGTATTCGTAGGTGCTTGGAATTCCGTTAGACTTACACGTAACGCCCACCCTTCATTGGTACCGCGAGTATCTTGGACTTGGGCCAAACTTACATAAGGAACTTTATTTTCTTCCCCTGACGTCCCTGTTTTTTGTTGTCTTTCAGCGACCATGTTATAATGCTCATCTGTGGTTGAGATAATTTGTGAACCGAAGTTCATCGTTGGCACAGTTGCGATCGTTAAAGGTCCTTTGTTTTCTCCATCCGGACCAGTGATTGGCGGAATGGTTACATCTTCCCCATCATCTCCAGGATCAACGACGGTATCGTCATTACCTGGTGTAAAGGTAATTTGCCCCTCTGTCGTCGCTTGACGTACTTCTTGTGATTCTGTTTCTTCAGCGAAGGCTTGTACGCCTCCGGCAAAGATCGTTGTTGATAATGCCGCTACAGTGGCTAAACGGATAAATTTCATCATTCATTTCCTGCTTTCATTCCAATTATTTTTTGTGTTGCTTTTCTTCTTTGGTACTCTACTACCACTAAGGTACCGGCCACTAAGAAACTGCCGACCCAAATAGCAAATGACCCTTCGGTCATATTCGTTTGTGGTAACGAGCCGCCTGGTTTTTGTGGACTGGTGCTTGGGGGTGGATCGGGTGTGCCGATCGGTTTGTACGCCCCGGTAAATCCAATAGATCCCTCTGACTCGACGGATTGGACCTGTGTACCATCGACGGACAATGGAAATTGAAGTGCAAGAAGCACTGCCAGCATTCCAATCAAACATCCAACCGTTTTATGCATCTTCCCTCCTCCTTTAAATAGTCGTCTCAAAAATCTTCGTTTTTGGGTTTACAGAAAAAAAGACATTTGAACAAGTCAAATGTCAAAATAACTGTTGGTAAATTAGGGTTTCTTAGTTTTGAGAAACATAAGTAATGATCAATCTAAAAAACGAAGGTTTTTAATACATGAGAAAAAACAAACAAGGTTCAATGATGCACCTTTCTTGTATCTCCTAGATTAATGGATTCTCTATTAAATGAATAATCAAAATTTTCACTTCGACGTGCAAATTTAGAAAAATGGACATAAAAAAAGAAGGGTCCAAAACTTAAAAGTTTCTGACCCCTCTACCAAAGAATGATAAGTTGCATCTACATACCTAGCCTTTTTTCAGCTTCCTTGCTTGTATGCTTCTTTTTCGTCCCTTTTGCCAATTACTAAAATTTCAATTATTTAAATACCCAAATCAGACTGTTTGAATATCACTCGCAAGCCTAATTTTTTTGTGTTTCATTTTTTTGCAATCTGCTAGATTCCCCTTAAGTGGTTGCCAAGTATCTAATACAAATTCTTCAATTCTTTTCAAGGACTTCCTTACTTGGAGTTTTTGACTATTGTCAAGTTTGTCATAATCTTTTTTGGAAGCAGGAGTGAATTTTATTTTGTAACTCATTCCCACTCGTCCTCAAAGGTATCTAAGTCATCTCTCCAACTTTTTCCCATAACTTCCTCAGCAGAGATATATTTTGGGGCAGATATTTCAAAAGGAATTTTTTGCTTGCTAACGATTTGTTTGAAGTAGACATTAATGGCAGTTGTAAAATCAAGTCCCAATGCTTCCAGTGTTTCAGCTGTATCTTTTTTCAATTCCGAATCCAAATTAACATTCAATCTTTCTTTTGTTGACATATAACCCCTTCTTTATATACACTTTTTTGGTATATATTAAAAGAGAGAAATTCTTTTCTGGTGCTAACCATTATTGATCGTTCTTCACAATTTAATATACCGATCGATCATCAAATCTACTTTTTTGTACTTTTGGATCTTAAGCTAAATTTCCTTTTCTGTTAAATCCTCATGACATATGAAGAATCTGATCATATCTTTTACTTTGAAAATCTCCAATTGGTCTGATACACAACAACACTCTTTTGAGGATTTATCAATGATAAGCGAATAGTCATTGTAGAAGCAAATTATTTTTAACTCACTCTTTGAAGCCAAGAGAATTCACCTCAACTTTTCTTCTCATCAGTATCTACTAAAATAAACCAATTGGTACCAGTAATTAGTTGATAACTTCATTGACAAGTTTTAGCTGACTGGTCTGTATTTGAGTTATGGGTTCCCATTTTCTTTTTCCATCAGTATTAGAAGAATACGATATTTGTCAATAAACACAAATTAGTTAAGAAGACACTGTCTTTTTTCTATTCTTTCTACAGTAAAAAAGAACAGGGCGGACACACCTCTCTTCTTCTACCTAGTTATCGGGTACAGCACTCAACTCCCACGTTAGGGACGTTTGATAGGTCGTTGCTCTTGGATCCGCCGTTGGCGGCACTTCAAGAGCAACACTTTCTCCTGCATTTTTTTCATCACCAAAACGATAAACCCAAGTCCCTGCGCCTTGGCCGTCACTTGCGGTTACAAGAGGCGTCTTTTGTTCTGGGATCAAGACAGCGCCGTCTTGGTTTTGGAGCATCGGTTCCCCATTTTCTTGGACAGAAGCAAATTGTTGGTTATTCAGCAACAGGCGTGCGCCTCTAAGTTGATTATCTTGACGATCCGTAAACTGACTATTTTGTGTGACTGCTAGTGTCCATCCCTTGCGTTCGTTCTCTGAACGTCGATCACTGACTTGGATGTAGTTTGGTCGTTTTTCCGTCTCATTTACTGTGGCATCTTTATTTAATAATCGTTGCGGTTGTGCATAGTAGCGCTTGTTCTGAGCAGAAATGGTTTGTGCACCGAAGTTAAAAGACGAAATGAAATCAATACTCAGTGTTCCTTGATCTTCTGGCAGTTCCGGAGGATTTTCTGGGTCGACTTCTATTTCTGGATCTAACGGATCTACGGGTTTAACTAAGTCTTTTGTATAGATATAATTAACTACTTGTTCTTCTTCTTTAAAAATACCACATGCATTCTCAGGAATTTCCTTCAAAGTGAATCCTGATATTTCTTTGGGCTCTGTCTGGTATTCATCACCGATCAATCCATCAATTTCTTTAGATGCGGATATATTATTACCATTATCATCTATATAGTTAACTACAACTGTAGTATTTTCTCTTGAATATTGAAAACTCTCAAATTCAAACTGTTGTAAGGCATTTACTGCGCCTGTAGATGCAGATACTAAAAAACTTAAATTAGAATCATCTAAGATAGTAGGTATTTTCATTTCCCACACCATATCTTCGTACTCTATTCTAAGGATAGACTCTTCAGACAACATAATCCTAATATCTCTCCAAAGACCAGATGGTCTCGATATTGATCTAGCTGGCGCATCATTTCCTGTATAAGAAGTAAACCATTCTCCGTCCATATACACAAACGAACCGAAAGCTCCTGTGTTTATAGGATCGGGTCTAATTGGATAGTAATTAGTTCGGTTATAATAAGTATCTAACTTAAAACCAAATATATCTGTTAAATTAGCTAATCCAAAGCCTGATCCTGTGAGACCAATTGAATCAGGCGAATCCTTATGAAACCCGAACCCTATCCCATCAGCAGAATTACTATTTCTTCCTAAAAAAACTTTACCGGTTAAAATAAAAGGATATGTGCTATCTATTTTATTTTTTAAATACATACTACCTGTCTGGGAATTTCTTGCTTCTGTTAACGTCACAATATTACCATTAACAGAAGCAGAACCGGACAAACCAAAGTAATTTAAAAAATTATCCCGTGTAATAGTTGTATTGAAATCATCGCTTACAAAATCTTTCTTATCTACTTCAGATATTATCTGATTTTTCTCATTTATTTGTTGCTCCTGCTTATTTTTTGATGGATTATCATCGAAAAGCTCTGTTTCTTCAACAGAAGTTTCATCACTAGTCTCTTCTTGCTCACTGATGTCTAAATGAGCCGTTGTTTCTTCCACTGACAGTTCATAGTTTCCCGCTTTTTCAACTACTAAAGGGAGGACAAATGTATTTTGCGCTCGTTCAGACTGAATGAGCCATTCGTTAGGCTGTGCTCCTTCCTCAACTGAGAGCCCTGTTGATAATTGATCTTTCAGGAGCGTTGCTTCTTCTGGTAAGAATACTCGTGCTTCAGACACTTCTTGATCAGAAAAGAATGTCACTTGAAGGGGCTCTTTTGCCGTTCCTTGTATCCTAGAACGAGTAAAGAAAAAGCGCGGCTTACTAATCTGTTCGTGCTTCAGATAGCTTGTCATTGGTGGTAGTTCCACTGGCTTATTTTCCTCAGTGTCCATCGTTGTCTCTGCATAGACCATGCCGACAGGCATGAATACGGCTTGCATGAACAAAATGGTCATCCCTAATACAAGCATCGGTCGTCTGAATCTCATAGTCACCCTATTCACTCCTTCATACTGCTATTGCCTATTTTCTCGCTTTCACGTGTCTACTTCGTTTGCTTCAAAAGATTCTAAAGATAACTGAGTGTAATTTTTCCTTGGTTGTAACAAACAATAATGGTTTGTTTAAATTCCTACGTATAACATTTGGATATAGGTTGACACCTTCTTTTGAAATTAGTCTACCCTCTCTCAAAAACCGGCTCAACTTATTTCCTACATCCGTGTTAAGATTCTTCCGCTAAAAGTTATAGAAAAGCACATTCTAGAATTAGCAGTTGACTTAAATGAATATTCCCAGCCATATTTTTCCAAAAGTTGTTGTACGATAAACAATCCTAAACCAGAACCTCCGGTGTCTCGACTTCTGCTAAAATCCGGTCGATAAAATGGTTGGAAAATCTTACTTAATTCCTCCTCCGTAAGTATCTGATTCACTTCATTTTCAATCACTAATTGTTTACCATCAAAAAAGAGACTGATTTCTCCCTCATGCTTCGTATATTTGAAGGCATTACTTAGTAGATTATCTAAAATTTTATCCATATCATTTTTATTACCGCTGATTTTCTCACCTTTTAGATTGACGACTAGTTTTTTCTGTTCGGCTTCAGCAAGTATTCGGAAAGAAGTCAATTTATGTTCGATCATTTCTTTGATTGAGACTTCTTCATAGACCACATTATCTGAAGGTAAATTGTTTTTTGAGGCAAAGAGGATATTATTAATCATTTCTGTTTGTTCTTGCAAAATATTTTTACAAACTTCTAAATATCGCTCTCTATCTTTAAATTTTCCGACATTATAAATCATGCCATCAATAAGCCCCATCAATGAAGCAACAGGTGTTTTCAATTCATGAGAAGCGATTTGCATAAATTCTGACTTTGCTTGTTCCAATTCTTTCGTTTTAGCTACTTCCATCTCTAACACTTCAATTGTTTGGATCAAAGAAACATATAAATGGTTGATATCTTGCGCTAAAAGTGAGATTTCGTCCGTACCTTTGATATCACAACGAATATCAGTATCTAATTCGATCATTTTTTCTGTTACTTTGGATATCTCTTTAATTTTTTTTGTCGAATAAATACTATAGTAGTAAGCGCCGACTCCCCCAATGATTAGTGAGACAATGATGATGAATGGATATAAATGAAGTAACACTTGACTTGCTTCTGCGACTGGTTGCATCGAATAAATACCAATTAGATAATAAGCGTTTCCTTCTTTGTCGGTGACTTCTTGAAAAAGGCTCATTTCATCAGAAAAAAAACTTTTCACTGAATAGTCAAGATTCACATCAATGAAGGGACCAATGACTAGACCATCTTTATTCATAAGCATGATATCAAGGCTTTGTTCTCTTCCAAGCCAGTATTGATCAACAACTTTTTGCATTGTAGCTAAATCTTTATTTTCGATACTTTCTGCTACTTGATTGAACTCCTTGTTTATTTCGTTTAGCTTCATTCGTTCATAGTAAACGGGCATCGTAAAATATAAAGCAATCAACGAAATGATCGAGACTAAAAAAATGATGATTCCAGAAAACAGAAAATTTTTCAGCATAATGTTCATGGTTAGACCTCTAATTGATAGCCTCTATTTTTAATAGTTTTTATCGATAATAGAGGCATTTTCTTTCGAATGTTTTTTATATGATTATCTAATATACGATTTTCCAAATGATATTCATATGACCAAACTTGATAAACCAATTGTTCTCTCGTGACGATTTTCCCTTTATTTTTTATAAGTACCACTAAAATATCGTACTCTTTTCTTGTTAAATGGATTTCTTCATCTTGATGCTTGACAACTCCCCCATCTAAATCAACGGAGTAATCGCCGACATCGATCTGCGGTTTGCCTTGCTTCAGCCGAAACACATTTTCAATCCGTTTGATCAAAATAAGTGGGGAAAAAGGTTTGACGACATAGTCACTGATCAAATGGGAAAAACTAAGCAACTGCGTATATTCATCATCCAAGGCAGTCAGCATGATGATCGGCACATCCGACGTTTCTCGAATTTTCTTTAAAACATCCGTCCCCCTTATTCCAGGCAACATAATGTCCAATAGGATCAAATCAAATGTTTGCTCCGCAAAAGCTTCCAATGCCTGTTCCCCACTCCTTACTGAATAAACCTCATACTTGCGTTCTTTTAAAAATTCAGTCACGATTTGATTGATCATATATTCATCTTCAACCACTAAAATTCTTTCCATAACGCTCTCTCCTTATTCAAAGCGTAATGCCTCAATAGGGTTTAATTTCGAGGCTTTCATTGCTGGTAATAAACCAAATATCACACCCATTAGGGAACAAAAAACTAAGCTAACGATAATAGACAGTGCGGACACGATATAAGGAAAATCAAGCGACTGGGTGATGATATAACCACTTAGTAAGCCTATAAGTATACCCAGTATTCCACCAATCAAGGTCAAGACTACAGCTTCTACTAAAAATTGTTTTAAGATTACTTTTCTTCTTGCACCGAGTGCTTTCTTGATTCCAATTTCGTTCGTTCTTTCCGTGACAGAGACCAACATGATATTCATCACACCGATTCCACCCACTAATAACGAGATGCTTGCTACACCAGACAAAAGAATAAAACTCGATTGGTTCATTCGTTCCAATTCTCTAGCAAATTCGATAAGATTCATTACCCCATATTCATAATCAGAGGGTGGGACCTGTCGATTAAGAATCTCTGCAGCTTTTTCTGCAGCGTCTTGTAATTGATCGGTATTATTTGTTTGAATCGTGATAAGCGGTACAATATCCAACTCATCAGATAGTTTATGTGCTTGCTGTAAAGGAACATAAGCTCTTTTCTCAAAGCTGAAGATATTGCTACTATTAGGATCTAATGCAAATACACCTTGAACTTTAAATGGGACTCCATTCACTTCGACAAATTGTCCTATCCCTTCTTCATTGGGAAATAGTTCATCATACAAGGAATCTTCCAGAAAAATTGCTTGTTGTTGCTCTTTGAAGGCTTGAGAATCAAATCCTTCTCCTTTGATGAAATTTAATTGCTCCAGATTGGCTACAGACGAAGTGACAGCTGAAACTTTGGTGTCAGACCCTTTTGCTTTCCTGTAGATTTTCCCATCTTTTTGATATGACAAGCCACTTAATAAGACTTCTGGTATCTCATTGATTTTCTTTAGTACCTCCTCATCTAAGAATGGAAAATATAACGGTTTTTTCTCTTCATTTGCAGACAGGAGCCCATCAGACATGATGTTCTGTTGGAAAGAACTTTTTCTGTCATATTGGATATTCATCGTATTATTGTTACCACCAATCATCTCTCGTTTCATTTTTTCGGTGTTTCCTCCGATGATGCTGAAAATCGAAATAATTGAAGCAATCCCAATAATCACACCTAGCATAGTCAATATTGAACGCATCTTATGAGCAAAAATCGATTGTAAGGCAAATCTGATTTCTTCCATTCTCGATCACCTCAATTCATTTTGTTCGTCTCTAATTATTTGACCATCTCGTAAAGTAATCGTTCGCTGACATAACGCTGCGATTTCTGGCTCATGGGTAATTAGAATAATCGTTTTTCCTGCTTGGTGGAATTCCTTAAAGAGATCCATGATTTGACTACCGGTTTTTGTATCAAGTGCCCCTGTTGGCTCATCACCTAAAACAAAACTAGGGTTAGTCACTAAAGCTCTTGCAATTGCGACACGTTGCTTTTGTCCTCCTGATAATTCCATTGGTTTGAATTCACTTCGATCCTCTAGCCCTACTAGTCGCAACATAGCCAAGGCACGCTTACGCCGCTCTTTTTTATTGACTTTTTTATACGTTAATGGCGTTTCCACATTTTGCGAAACGGTTAATTTTGGCATGAGATTGAAACTCTGGAAAACAAAGCCGATTTTTGCGTTACGAAAATCAGCTAATGAATTATCCGCTAATGTTTTAACGTCTGTTCCCTCAACGATGTAATCTCCTGATGTAGCCGTATCCAGACAACCAATGATATTCATCAACGTCGACTTACCTGACCCCGATGGCCCCATGATTGCGACCAATTCTCCTTCATTGATTTGCAAAGAGATATCTTTAAGGACCTGTATTTCTTTCCCGCCTTGCCAATAAGACTTCTGAATGTTATTAAGCATCAACACTTGCACCAACCTCCATTCCCTCGACCATTCCCGTTTGAGGCAAAACAAGCTGATCTTCAAAAGTCAATCCTTCGACTATTTCTGCGAGTTCATTATCCATAGGATTTACCTTTACTTCATGCTCTTTGATCCGATCGTTTTCTACTTTCCATACGTAATATTTCCCATCTTTTTCCATGAGGTATCTTTGATTGATGATCACTTTTCCTGGTACAAAACCTTGTGGTAAAACATTGACATACACATTGGAACCAATCAATGGCATCTCTTCTTTTTGATCAATTTTTACTTTATAAGGAAACTTAGATAAATTAGGATTCTCTTCTTTTTGATCGTCTTGTTTTGTATCACTTGTTAAATTTGCCACCTGTACAATACTTCCTTGCCAAGTGTTCCCTTGGTCTTTACGATCCATGATTTCTAGTCGCTGATTGACAGCGACTTTTTCACGATCAAATTCAGTGACTTGACCATCCACATACAAGCTCGAATCATCAAGGATCTCCATAAAATTTTCTTCTTTTTGACGTTCTTTTGATTGATTGACTAAGTCATGATTTAACGATTTGATTCTTCCAGAGTGATCAGCTGTCACTGTGTCTTCTTTCAGTCGTTCTTTTTCGTTTTCCTGAAGTAACTGTGCCCTTCTTAACTCTGTTTCGGCATTCTTCACTTCATTATCGCCAGCAATAGCGTCTGCATTTAGACCTATGATTTCTCCTTCTAATGCTTTGATCGTACTTTGCAACTCTTCAGATTTTTCCTTCGCATAATCCTGTCTTGCTTTTCCAAGTTCTTCTACTTTTTGGTTATGTGCTGTCCACTTTTGATTTGCAGTCACTCGTGCTTGTTCTACTGCCCTAACTTTGATTTCTACGTCCATTTCAGCTTCCACAACTTTTCTCTGTTGATCCGTTTGGTATGTAAATAAAGGTTGCCCCTTTTCTACGACATCTCCTTCATTTACAAGAATTTCTTTCACAGATCCACGCTCTGGATCGATTTTAATTTTGTTACTATTATTTGCTGAAACTTTTCCTGCTAAAATCAAATTCGCTGCTTTTACCTCATTAATGAGAGATTTTACTGAACGTGCTTCAATCGTTGTGGTTGAACTACTTTCTTTTGTTTTTCCAATAGTAGCAACTATACTGATTGCACCCGCCGCTAGTAACACGGTGATGACTAATAATGAAAAATACCACTTTCGGTTGAATTTTTTTCTTTTTTTAGGCTTCATGTACCTACTCCTTCATTAAGATCAGTCATTAGTAAAAAGTGCTCTTAGAATAGTCAGTCTATACTTAATCTTCTTCCGACACTTGTTCCTCAAACTCTTGCACAACCATTCCATTATCAAAAACTTTTTCAGTTCCTTCTTTCCCATCCACGGTTACTTTTCGTTCACTTTTTACTTTTGGCATCTCTGATTCACTTATATCTTTGGTTTCTGAACTGCATGCTGCTAAAAGTCCGATCGAAAATACTAATACTAGATACCCTTTATACTTTTTTCCTGTTTTCATCATAAAAAACCATCCTCTTCTATTCGTTTTAGTTATGTTGCTCTTACTATACTTACTATCATACATAACAGACCTATTCTCTTTCTAAAGTTAATCTATTTTTTGTGTAATTTTTTCGAACAGAAAGATAACGCTTATATTAAAAAAAAATCCAAAATATTGTTTGAATTGTTCAATTTGCAAACAACACTCCGAATTATAAAGAGTTTCTTTACAGCTTTAAGCATTTTAAGTAAATTTACAATACTTAAAATATATACTGGATAATTCGATCAATTTTTGGCATATCTTGTAAAGGTAAATTTTATATCTTTTTAAGTTTTCTCTCCTTGAACTCAAGTGATTTTAATTGAGAAATAAATAGTTGCCCATTTGTATCTAAATCTTCAGTCAGAGAATAGCTCATCGGTAGATTCTTTAAAGCCTAAAAATTTGGACAGATTATTGCAAACATGATCTTCCGATTAAATTCATATCTGGAAACAACTAATTCAGTTTTTACTTTGTAAACCTTTCGTCAAAAAAAGAGAAACTGCAAGTTTTCCCCACAGTTTCTCCTTTACGCTTCTAGCGATGCCTATAGTTAAGGAGCGACGCTTTCACCGTGTTTCTTTTTTCTTGTTACTGTGACGACAAACAGTACTAGGAGTGCATACCCAAGAATGATCAAACTGCTTGTGTTTGACGAACCTGTTTGTGGTAATTTTCCTTGTCCAATTTGAGAACCATCTGCTACGATCGTTTTCTTATTGTCATCGTCTGCTTCTTCCTCTTGCGTCACCGTTTCCCCGATTCGACCAGTCACAGAGACTTGCCCTGTCGTCGCCTCTGCGACGCTGGTTTCCGATAGATCCCAGACAGTCAGAGTCAGTAACACAGCGACGAAAAGAACGATTCGTTTTCGTTTTTTCATACGATAGATCCCTTCTTTACTGGGATTTCAATTCTTAGTCTTCCTCTACATCCGGCGCAAAGCTCAAGACCAATTTGAAACTTGGATTTGATTCTTCTGATGCATCGGTCGGTGTTGCTTCACCAGTGAACGCAAATGTTCCTACATTCGTACCTTGGTTGCCTTCAAGGGTAAATAATTCTGTTTCTGCTACGGTTGGTGTGCCGTTTTCAAACAACTCGATACCATTTACGTTTAACAAGTCTACTTCATCCATATTCAATGGTGTATCGACACCCGCAACAGAAGCGATCACACCAACTGCTGAGTTATTTGTCACAGTGTAGCTAGGTGAAACGATCTCTTTGTGGCTTGACTCTTCTGTCGTATAGAACAAAGCAGTCGTTGGAATCGTCACATTGATCCATTGGTTCAAATCGTCGGGATTTGGTCCAGGGGTTGTGTTATCGAATGATCCGATGATCCCGTTTACTTGGACATCTCCTGACGTATCGCCTTCACGTCCGTCAATGGTTTGTGTCGCAAAAGCGGTGGTGCCGCTTGCGATTACTCCTGCGATCGTTGCTGTACTTAGAATGGCTGCTACAAATTTTTTCATTTTTATTTCCTCACTTTTCCTTTTTTTTAATTCTTAACGATAATCGTTAATTCAGCTTCAGTGACCCCTTGTTTTTCTTTGCTTTCAGGGTCGTAAATATTGATGGTGGCTTTTGCGGGATATTCCCCTTTTGCCAATGGTGTCGCTAAGGCGACATTTTCAACAAATTGATTTGGATAGATCGCACCGGAAGAATAGATGACTTCCCCGCTCGATAGTAAAGAGATATCCACGGCGATTGGGTACACATTGGTGCCTGGATTAACGATTTCGATGGATCCTGTGCTTTGACCATCTTCAAAAATGGCTTCTGGATTGATTTGCAGGGTGAAATAATTCGCATCTGCAATTTCCTGCGCCCGTTCAGATAATCGCTGATCGGTGGCATCGCCAGATTCTGGCAACAGGTCGGCACTGATCAAAGGGACTGCTGCTTTGGATTGGTAAAAGTAGTACCCGAGTCCACCGGCAAGTACTAGCAACAGCAACAACCACAAGATCCATTTTCGTCGGTCCTTCGTTTCGGTTTGATTCGTTTGCTCCAATGGATTCACCTCCTTCACGTTTGGTACGATCTTTTTTCTTTAATCTCGTGGGACAAAGCGTAAGACGATGCGATACTTCGGTACGAGCAAGTCTTCATAATACCCACCTTGATCGGCTTCTGTATCAACGATCCATTGGGGATAGTCTCCATAGAAGTCCCCCGTTAAGGAAATCGGCACGCGGCTTCTTTCTTCTAGGCGAACCAAGTGTTGTTCCTCCATCGCTTCATAGAGTTGGATCTGTGTTTCTTCCGTTTTTAGATTCAATCGCAACAGCGGGGTTGAGATATCGTCATAGGTCAGGGTTGGGTCTTCTTCTTCGCTTTCACTTTCGGCATAGTCGAGAGGATCTTCTCCCGCTTCTAATAAGACAATACTGGCACTATCATCGATCGCCAGTTGATTGACGTAGGTATCCACGGCAAGTGGCGATTGATTGCGGATCTCATACGTTTGGCTTTCAAAATTACGATTCGATTCCGCTGTGTTGTACAAGGATTCGAAGACCATTTTGGTTGGGATCGTCACCCGCATATGCTCCAGTTTCGATGTCACATCGATACCGACTGTCAGCTGGTAGGCTTTATTCCCCACCTCAAGAATAGCAAAGTAGCTACCATCTTCGTCGACTTCTCGTGTAAGATCCGTTTCTACGATGCGAAAGTCTTCCGTCATATCCGCTTCCGTCAAGACGTTTGCGGCTTGCGCACGACTTTCTTGAAGGATCAAAGCATCTAATTCTTCTTGCGTGCTTAATTCATTAATTTTATAGCGATCTAAGGTGATATTGTATGCTTCAAAGTTCACACCTTTAATCACGGTTTGACGAGCGGTCACATCGACATAGGTCTCAATCGACGGTTTTGATAAGAAAATCGACACTTCTGTCTCTGTTTCCAATCGTTCATTTTCTCTTAGTAGAATACGGAAATAGCGATACAGCTGATTTTCATCACGATAGTCGCCCCATTCGATTCGTTCAGAGTTTTTGTCTAATTCGACGAGTTCTCCGTCAGTATTGGTATAGGAAATCACTGTGATATCGGTATCCTCGTACATAGAACCAGTGATTTCAGTCGACTGATCACTCAATGCATCGATTCGGGCAACGAGGCCTTCTGGTTCTGAAAAACGAATTTTATTGTAATTATTTTTCGCAATCACTTGATAAATATCTGTTTGTGTTTCAAGACTTTCTAAGGAACCATCGAATTGTTCGCCACTCAGCAATCTGGAACGTGCTTCGCCATTTCCTGTGCCTCCATAGGGGAAGGTATTGCCACCATTTCGATTGATTCGCATCGTTCCTGAAATATTGATAAATTCTTCCGTTGGTGCCTCTAAAGAAGCATTTTCCCAAACTGCTAGTTTTTGACTCGCCACATTGATTCGCAAACCATTCGCAACCGTATTTTGTGCAGATCGGATCAAACGCTGCAATTGCGCATTGGCTTGACCAGTTCTTGTCGTAGGATGACTAATTTCAAACAAATTCACATTGTTTATATTCAATCGTGCATTGACAAGTCTGAAATAAAGAACTTCAGATTTATTTCTTATGGTTTCCAATACAACCGTAGAATCTTCTCCTGCCGAAAATGAATTCCGCACATTGACTAACGGGCGATTGATAAATTCCGCCGATGTTCCCATACCTGTCCGATTATCGGTCATGGAAAAATTAGCTCTGGCCCCTACTGTGATATTCGCAAATGAATTCGAATGATTGCTTGAGGCATTGCCTCCCGCCTGAGTATTTAAACCTCTCGCAACACCTTTAAAGGTCGCATCATCATTGAGAATGAAATTAGAGGAAGTCGTGACTCTAAATATTCCTCCAGATTGATCCACGTCAAGGGTAGCTCCTTTGCCAATCCGAACAAATGAATTACTAGCCGTCAACCATATAAAGCGGGAATCTGAAGTTGTTCGATCTCTTCTTGATGTCATGGTGGCATTGTCTTGCAATTCCACTCTTTGCGACACTTGGATTCTAGAGTAGTTTTGACTTGTTGCTGAATTTTGAATCGCCGTCGTTGTTGGCTCTGTCAAATGAACTTCAGCATGTTGTCCAAGCGTAACGGAACGAACAGTGGTGTTTCCTGTCATTCCCCTCGCTGCGTTGATTCTCGTATAGGAATTTTCGCCAAATAGCAGATCCGTCGTTCCGACGCCTTGTAAAAATCGTCCCCCCGTATCAACTTCGACTTTACTTGCTTCTTCCATCGTAAATTTCGAGTTCGCCAAGGTTAAACGAAAGACCGCTCGTGCTGCTTGTCGCGTAGTATGATTGACCGTTACTTTCGCTTCACGTCCGAGTTTGATTTCTTCTCTAAAGCGGAAAAAATCAACATTTGCATTGCTTCGTCCAGAAACGGTGATCTCAGAGTGATCGCCCACATGCAACCTGCGAATGGTTGAAGAAGCAGCAGATGAGGTACCGCCGGTAAAGCCTTGTGCGGTTTGTAGGCTGATCGTATTTGCTTCACCAATATAGATATCTGTTGTGCTGCGACCAGTGACCAATGGTCCTACTTGATTGAGGGTGATGGTTGCATTTGCTTCTGATAGAAATTGGGATGCCGCCGACGTTGAACCCAATGCAATGAAAGGATTGGCGGCTGATGACGTGCGAGAATAATTGATCGTCGCTTTTTCTCCTAGAAAGAAGCGTCGTTGCACGGAAAACGCATTGGCTGCTGCACTCGTTGAATGTTCAGCAATCGTGATTTCAGCCCCTTCAAGCAGCTCAAATTGATCGACCATCGTTCCAGCGGTGAAGCCATGACCTAACACACCAGTAAGTTTCGCGTATTTCCCTAAAGTTACCTGAGCCAAGCTTGCGTTGACGAACGCCCCACGCTGATTCACAGCTATTTCTGAATAGTCACCAATGGTGATTTTTCCGTTGCTCGATGCTAAACCGATGACGACATTCGATGTACTTGCTGAAGAGGTCGTTCGCGTTCTCGGTACGTCAATTGTTGTATGACTGCCGACTTGAACCGAAGACGTTGCGAAAAAGGTGCGATACGCTTGACCAACAGTGGCATTACTAGGTTCACTGATGGCTATTTCCACCTGATCACCAATCGAAATACTGTCAACGGCTATGTTGCCATTAAACCCGTTGCTATGCTGATTGTTCATTTTCACGTGGTCTTGGATCACGATCGTGGAACTCGCCACCCCTGTAAACATTGGTCCATGCTGCGAGATCTTGGTTTGTGTGTGCTCCCCCAAATCGATGGCAGAATTCGCACTTCGAAGTTGAATAAATGCCTCGGTCGTTGTGCCCGTCCGCGTTCCCTCGATGATGGTAGGTTGGTCTGCGGTACTATTTTCAACGATGAAGCGGCGTCCGACATTGATGGCGGGTGTCGTACTGACTGTTCCATACTCAGATAGCTTTAACTGACTACCTGCTTGTAACCGTATCTCTCCTAACGTACTGGTAGAGTTCCCGGAAAGTCCTTGTCCTGTACCAACATCCAGAGTTGCCCCTGTGGCTAACGTCAATCGGCTATCTTGATTGGCATTTGGCAAGGAGACCATCGCACCAGATTGGCGAATCGTCGTCACACTTCCTTGACCAAAATCAAGGCTTGCTGCGGTACCCGTCATGTGAAAGACGGTGCCAGTATTGCTGTTGGTACTGCGAGTGACAGAAATTTCAGCTTGGCTAGCGACTGCTACTTGGTTCATTTCAAAAATCGGTGTGGCATTTGAGGAGCGATGATTGATCGTCAATTGCCCTTCAACCAAAAGCCTTTCCGCCGTGAACAAGGTTGGAATGGAAGACATCGCTGTCGTCACCACATTGGTTCCTTTGAAATGAAGTTGTGCTTGGTTGTTATTCACCACGCGTCCTGCGGTAGTGGTCAGCTCCAGTTGGGTATCTTCAAAAGTAATCGTTGATGCCCCAGTTGTTTGAGCTAGCCCTTGCGCTGACTGGATGCCTTGTTGCTGCACCCCTTGCCAAGTCAGTTGAACGGGTGCCGCAAACTGCATCAGGTTCTCGGCTGCCGTCTGTGAAACGATCACAGGCATCTCTTGACTACGAAAAGTAACGTTCGTCCGTTGGATCCCACTGATTGGCTCAGTTAATGCCAAGTTGCTGGCAAAAGTAAGCACTAGCGATTGCTCATTAGCGATTTCTTCGTAACGATACTCCGTGCCCTCTTCATCGGTGAAGGGTTCCCCAAGTAAAATTGCCCGCATTTGCGCCTCACTTGCTACAGTCAGTGGGATGGTTGCAGCTTCTGCATCGAACCCTTCGACTTGCTCGTTTTCAGATTCTGGCTCCTCTTCATCTTCTGAGCTGTCTGGCGTTTCTGCTTCGGGCAGTGCTTTAGTTTCTTCTACTTCTTCTTGGCTAGCGGTCGTTGAATCATCGGTGGCTTCCGATGAGGTTGTTTGTTCCTCGCTGCTTTGCTCGGTTGACTCTTGCGTTTCCGATTGATCAGCAGAATTATTGGTTTCCTCCCCAGAAGATTGTTGCGTCCCTTCAGAAAGTGACTCTGTTTCTGCGTAAGCAACTTGCTGGAACGCCATCGTCGTGTTGACGCCCGTGCTGCTCAGTAGTAATACGGCAGAAAACAATGTAAGTAATTTCATCATATCCTCCTTTCTTCAAGTCTTTGTTGCGTTAAGAAGGCTGAAAACTAGGGAATAGTTCCTTCCTTTTTTCACGCAAAGCTGTCTCAATATTCTTCAAAGTCGTTTTACTAATGACAAAAGATGATTGGAATTGTCTCATAGGTTCGCCTTCCTCTACTCGAAATAACTTTTTAATTCAGCCACGATCCGCTCACTGGCTTGTCCATCTCCATAGGGATTTTTGGCGTGCGCCATTTGTTTGTACGCTGCCTCATCAGACAATAAATGAACGATTTCTGAATACACACGCTCCTCATGGGTACCAATCAGTTTCAAAGTCCCTGCTGCCACCCCTTCTGGGCGTTCCGTCGTTTCACGTACGATCAAGACAGGAATCCCCAAGGAGGGTGCTTCTTCTTGAATCCCTCCTGAATCGGTCAAAACAAGGTAGCTGCCTGCCAGTAACTGATAGAATGCAGGGGCATCCAATGGTTCGATCAGCTCAATATTTTGCTGCCCTTCTAAATAGCGCTTGGCTAGTGTACGGACACGAGGGTTTTTATGCATCGGAAAGACGATCGTCAGTGCGGGATAAGCAACAGCGATCCGTTTTAGTGCACGAAACACTTGTTCCATGGGTTGCCCAATGTTTTCTCGCCGGTGCATTGTAACTAAAAGGATTTTTTTTTCACTAATTGGTCTTCGGTCTTTTTTTTGTGCCAAGGTGTGGTACAAAGCATCAATAGACGTATTTCCAGTAACGACGATGCGGTCTTGTGGATGATTTTCTTTTAGCAGATTTGCCTGACTTTGATCTGTAGGGGCAAAGAGAAAATCTGCTAGTTGATCAATCAACCGGCGATTCATTTCTTCTGGAAACGGATCATTCTTGTTACCTGTTCGTAGCCCAGCCTCCACATGACCAATCAAGATCTGCTGATAAAAAGCGGCCAGCGCAGCTGCCACTGCCGTCGTCGTATCGCCATGGACCAACACTACGTCTGGTTCTTCTGATTGAAAAATACCTTCGAGTCCTTCTAAAATACGACTGGTGATACTAGACAAGGTTTGATTTTCTCGCATGATAGCCAAGTCGTAATCAGGGGTCAGCTCAAACGCCGCTAATGTTTGCTCAAGCATTTCTCGATGCTGCCCTGTCACGACGATCTTTGATAGGAAGCGTGGATCATTTGCTAGTTTTTTTATGACCGGTGCCATCTTGATGGCTTCTGGTCGTGTACCAAAAATAGATAATACCTTTATTTTTTGCATCGTACTTCTCCTTTTTTTCAGCAATTTGAGCATTAATCAAGTTGCTTTTTGTAAATCTTCTGCCAGCGCTTCATATACGACGTTAAGGCATACTGTTGCTCAATCGTTGCTCTGGCTTGTTGGCCGCTTTTGATTCGTTCTTCCTCGTTAACTAACAGACCGCTCAACGTCTCGATCATTGCTTGAATATCACCGGCAGCTACTAGGTAGCCGTTTTCACCCGATTGGATCAACTCTGGGATTCCCCCAACCTTCGTCGTTACATTGGGGATACCTGCCGCCATGGTTTCTAAGATCGCCATCGGCAAGCCTTCGTGATAAGAAGGGAGAAAATGGATGGCTGCCTTACGAAAAACAGCTGGTAACGCATCGGTTGCTACCCACTCATTTAAGAACACATTGGTGAGAGCCTCTTCTTGGAGCTGTTGGGCAACCTGTTGATTTTCTTGATCGCCAAATAACATAAAGCGAATCTCGGGAAAGGAAACAGCCATTGCTTTTGCAACTGCCAACAGATCAAAACTGCCTTTTCTTTGCCCGATCCTGCCAAGAGTGATGATCCATTTTGCGGTGGGGTCATAAAAGGATTCCTCCGGCACCGCTACGGCATTTGGCAAGACCTCGATTGAGGTATCGGTAATCGTTTGGTAAAATGCTGACCAGCTACTACTTAGCACTACGAGCTGATCCACCCGAGCTAAGGTAAAACGGACCCACCACTTTGCCCACGAAGGACTGTTTTGATAAAACTGGTCAAATTGCGAAGCATGCATATGAAAAATCGTCTTACAATGTTTTGGTGCTAGCAACAACAGCAAACTCTTGCGATAGAAACTGCCCTTTTGCGCAACGTGGAAATGAAGGATCTGGCACCTTTCTTTTTTGATATGCCGACGAAAGGTAAGAAACGCTTTGAACTGCGTCCAATATTTTCCTTTTTCCGACCAGGTCTTATGAACGACAAAACGCACGTCCTCTGGCGCTGTTGCTTTTTGGAAATTATAAATGACCGTTGCGATCCCCCCTTTTGCTGCTGGATCTGGACCGATAAGTAAGATATTCATGCTCTGTTGGTTTTCCTTTCTTGTACAAATCTAGTTACCTGCTTTAGTTCCTTGCGATAAAGAACAACGACGAAGAGCAGCAGCAGCAAAACGAGGCTCTTTTCCAGCCAAAGAGTCCGATTGAATGCCGTAAACAGCGCAAAGCAATACAGCATGATCGAAAGGCTGATTTGGCGTTTGACTGAGAATCCCTGCCAATAGGTCATCGAAAAATATGTACGGGCAAAAAAGAAGACCAAGTACCCTAATGCCGTAGCACAAGCCGCTCCTGTGGCGCCAATTGTCGGTACGAGTAGGAGATGACCAAGGGAGGCGGCTAAGACCGCCAGCAAAGAGGCAGCAATATTCAAATGACTTTTCTTATAAAAAACGATCCCGAGATTGGTCGTTTCACTGATCGTCATCATCAAGGGATAAAAACATAACAAGGGAAACAAGTACTGGGCCTCTGAGTAGTCTTGCGACAATAAGATGACGATCGTTTCTTTGAAAAAGACCATCAGTAAAAAGAAAATCGCCAAGACGAACATGATAAAGTGACTGACTCGTTCGTAATAAATCAATGGTTTGCCTTTTTTGAACCATTCATAGGAGGTGGGAATCCAAAAATTGGCAAAACTAACTTGTAGAATCATCAAGGCACTTGCCACTTTGAATGCAGCCGTGTAGATGCCCAAAGCGGCAAAATCAGCAAAATAGCGCAGCATCATTTTGTCGATAATCATTAATAGGCTATAGAGAAACGTACCCACCACCGTCGGCAAGCCAAAACGACTTAGCTTCTTGATCAGGTTGCGATCGATTTGGCGAATGAGCGGCCTAAAAAGCGCCAGGTTTGCCAGAACCAACAGACAATCACCGATGATTTGTCCTAGAAGCATGCCATAGACCACCGTAATGAACGTCGGCGGACCAAAAAAGAGAAACAGCAACGTGATGAACAAGACCATGAATTTCACCAAAATACTGTAAACGGAGAACTGGATCGCTTTGTTTTGCATTCGAACCGTTAATAAAAGAAACCGTTCAAAAATCAGTAGTCCCGACGAGAGAGCAAATAAATAAATCGCACGGGTGTACTGTGGAGACTCAAATAAAAGCTGCGAGAAATCTGCCGCAAAAACCACTAGGATCAGCTGAAAGAAAAATGAACCGAGCAACGGGACGAGCATCGCTTGTTGCAATAACTCGCGTTTGTTTTCGTGGTCATGGTATTCCCTCGTAAAGGCTTGGTCGAAGCCGAGATAGATCACGTATATCAAAAAGGTCTGTGCAAGGAAAAACATACTGGTCTTCCCATATTCTTCGGGTGTCAAAAAGCTGGTCGTTACGGGCAAAAGCACCAAGTTTAAGACCGCCGAACCTAACGAACCGAGGGAGAAAAAGCCCAGCCTCAAAAGTAATTTTTTCAATCAGTTGTTCACTCTTTCTCTGTTAAAATAATGCCTCCACAAATCAATCCTAAAAAGGTGGAAGACAATGCCGAATACAAAACATGCCCGGCAAAAAAACTATAAAAAAGCACCACGATCAAGGCAAAACTATAAACCGATCGTTTTCGTGGCTGAAAGGCCAAATAGACAAAATAGGCGAGCATTAGCAGCAATAACGCTATTCCCAGTAGGCCTTGCCCGAAAAGGGTGTCGAAGAAGTCCATTTCAATTAAGCCAAGACGACCAAAGTGTGCCAAACGGTATTCAAAGCCTTGGCCAAAGATCATGGTAAAGTGTCGGGCCTCATCATTTAAGAAGGCGTTCATCCCACCAATCAAAAAATCACTTCTTGAACTAGAAAATAGCCGGATCAAGTCCCCGTCGAAAAGATGATAAAAATACACCATGCGAAGATAGGTTCCTTCGACGGCTTGGATCAGCAATGGTAGTCCTTGAATAAGCAGCCAAGCAATCGTAATAAAACTCATAAACCAGATAAACAATTGTTGCAGAAATGCTTTACGTTCAATGCCTAGCACCAATCGGATTAAAAGATAGAACAACACACCGACACCATAAAACACGCCGGTTTTCGTACCGACCAAGACCAAACAGACGAAATTTCCAGCGAATAAACTAGCCAAAAACAGTGAAAACTTATGGGTCTGTTCTTTGATCGAAACAATTAGTGCCTGGACTGTAAAGGTGATTGAAACAATAAAGGCAAAGCTCGTATCATTATTGGCAAAGAAATAGCCTTTATACCCAGCATCAGAATTGTCATAAGTTTGGTAGCCTAGCCCTAAAAAATAAGGAATCAGTAGCCCCAAGGTGAAGCAGACACTGATAACAATAAATAAGCTGTCGTAGTGCAGTTTGGAGAAGTCGTTTTTTCGTTGATAGACATAATAAGGAATCAGTACCCATAAGAGGTATTTGATATACACCGATAGATCCTCGATCACCCACTGCCAGCTGTACCCTAGAAAAAGTGCTTGTAACAGAAAAATCGTAAGCGTCACAGCAATAAACCCATACGTTAAATATGTATAGTAGCTATGGGGAATCTTTTCTGTCACGATCATAATCACTAAGAACAAAAAGAACAGCAAACGGTAGAACACGCCAATGGGAAAAGGAATGCCCAGACTTAGAAATAAGCCGTTTAAGACGTCGATTATCGGAAAAATGGCCACAATCCCCAGGAAGAAGCGGTGATGGCTTTGCTGTTTTGATTTCATGCGTTTCTTCTTTTTTCTCCCCACACATACTGTAAAAAGCGTAGATTTCCTATGATATAGCGATCAAACATCCTGACTGGCTCTTGCGCAAAGCGATAAAACCATTCCAACCCTGACCGCTGCATCCACAAAGGTGCTCGTTTGGTTTTGCCTGCGACGATATCAAAACTGCCGCCAACGCCCATCGCAAAGGGCACCTGCAATACTTCGCTAAATGTATCGAGCCAAACCTCTTTTTGCGGACTAGAAAAAGCGACAAACAGCAAATCTGGTTGCGTCCGTGCAATCTCTTTTGCCACGTCCAATGATTCATCTTCGGAAAAATAGCCATGGTGAAACCCAGCTACGTTCAGGTCAGGATAGAGCTGTTGGTCATGTTTGACGACAGCTTCTACGACTTCGGCAGTTGCGCCCAAGTAATAAGGACGCCAACCTTTTTCTGCTGCCAATTTGACCAGCTCGCGAAAAAGTTCGATGCCTGTTACCCTTTCTGGTACCGGGCACCCTAAATATTTCGCTGCCCAGACAATCGACTGGCCATCAGCCGTGATCAAAGCTGCCCGATTGACGATCGATCGCAACGAGGGATCTTTTCGCATCAAGTTTATTTTTCCCGCGTTAATTGAAACATGCTGTGCGGGCATCCCCTGTTCGATCATTGCCTCGATCTTAGTAATGGTTTCCTGAAAGCTTAAGGAATCGAGATTGCTGCCTAAAAGTGATACACGTACTTGTTGCTCCATTAGAATGCTCCTTTGGGTAAGAAAACAACGCCAATCGTTTTTATAATTATTTTCAAGTCCAACCATAAATTCATATTTTCAATATAGTACAAATCTAGTGCGACCATTTCCTGAAAACTTAGTTCATTTCTACCGCTTACTTGCCATAACCCACTACATCCAGGGGCGATTGATAATCGTAACTTCTCTTGCTTTGAGTAGCTAAAGACTTCTCTTTCTAAAGGGGGACGGGGACCGACCAGTGCCATCTCCCCTTTCAAGACATTGATCAGTTGGGGCAATTCATCAAGACTCGTTTTTCTTAGAAAACGGCCTAAGCGCGTCACGCGTGGATCTTTCTTCAGCTTGAACATGGCCCCTTCAATTTCGTTTTTATCGAGGTATTGCCCTAATAATTGATCGGCATCAGGCACCATCGTTCGAAATTTGTACATCACAAACTTGGTTTCATTTTTCCCAACCCTTACTTGTCTATATATAACTGGTGCCTTCCAATCAGAAAACTTAATTACAAAAAAAAGTGTTAACAATAATGGACTAAGTACAAATATTAAAATTAAACTCAAAGAATATTCTAAAAAACGTTTAACTCGTATATAATCTTTAATCTGAAAAATTGCTTTATTATGTGTTGTGGACTTCTCCATCTATTTTCTCCTTAATAATAATTTTCAGCCATATCCGTGCCATTCACCACGACACCAAAGATATTGGCATTGACTAGGCGCAGCTTTTTGACCGCATTTTTTGCGGATTGTTTGTTCGTCTTGTCCGCATGAACGACTAAAAGTACACCATCGATGTTCTTGGCTAGGATCAAGGCATCCGAAACGACATTGACTGGGGGCGTATCAATAATGACCACATCGTATCGTTGTTTGACCTCTTGCAAGGCTGCGGCCATTTTCGAAGAAGCAAGCAGATCATTGGGATTTGACATAATGGCGCCACTAGTAATGATTGAAAATTCGCAATCTTCTAAAATCACTTGTTG
The DNA here is from genome assembly GCF_051711285.1 of Enterococcus sp. DIV0213h. Classification (NCBI taxonomy): domain Bacteria; kingdom Bacillati; phylum Bacillota; class Bacilli; order Lactobacillales; family Enterococcaceae; genus Enterococcus; species Enterococcus sp. DIV0213h. Next base: position 915,271 of record NZ_JBIOMH010000001.1, on the reverse strand, counting down.
GACACAGCTTTCGATCGAGATGTCCCGTCGAATATAGTTGGACAAGCCCACGTGCATTTCTTGTGAAAACAAATAATGTTGGGTGGGTTTACGCAGATCCGCATCGATCAATAAGGTTCGGTTGCCTTTTTGGGAATAGGCGACCGCCAAATTTGCCGAGACCGTGGATTTGCCCGTGCCACTTTCTCCTGACGTGATCAAAATCGTTTGGGCATCTTGTTGTTGGCACAAATAATCGACATTCTCGCGAATCAACTTGACTTGTTCGCTGATGATCGAATAGTTTTCCTTCATACTACGCATCACACACGTTTCCTCCCTCTTAGGCTTCTCGACTGGATGGTTTTGAACGAAGCAACTCGTTTTTCTTTGCTTATCTCACCGATGACCTTTACCCCTAAGACCTCTTCAATTTCCGTATTGGAAGCAAAGCTGCGCTCAAAAACCAATAGAAGAAACAGGTACGTAAAAGCGAAAAGAAGACTTAAGAAAGTGGTCAAACTGTACAACAAAAATTTGTTTGGACGAGCTGGTGTTTCTTGCGGCAAAACGGTCCCTTCGGCTAATATCGTGACATTATCAATGTTCATGATCTTAGGGATCTCTTCACTAAAAACGCTGGCGGTCGTATTGGCGATTTCAGCTGCGATCTTCGGACTTTGATGGTACGCGTTGATTTCGATGATCTGCGAGTTGGTGGCATTGGTGACGCTCAAAATCTCCGACAATTCAGCCACATCGTAGCTTCCCTCTAACGCTTCACTGACTTCATTTAAAATGCGAGGACTCATAATGATGGTGCTATAGGTACTAACGAGCTGCAGGTCTGCCTGAATGGTCTGGTTTTCCAGTCGATTGCCAGATGTTGTTTCTGACTGACTGATCAGCAGCTGCGCACTTTTTTGATAAATGGGTTCAGCAAAAAAGGTTAGATAAAGAAACATCGCTAGTAAGGGAATACTAATGATCATGAGGATCCAGCCTATTCGTTGCTGAAGGACTTGCTTCAATTTTTTCATATTTATTTCTTTATTCATTGGTTTTCCCTTTCAATAACAGAAATAGCCATCAAACCATTTACTGGGCGTTTGGTAATGCCCCGAGAGAATAGGCAACATCGAACCTTGTTTTATCTGTCACAATATTTTTCGTGTCAAAAACGATTTTTTGTTTCATCGCTTGAAGGGCTGCTGGCGCTATGGCTTTAAAGGCATCATGGTCACAGAGGATCAATGCCAGGTCACTGTCTGTTAGTGCAGCTTCAATGTGTGCAACATCAGAAGTGGCGACATAAGGATCATAGGTGGTGACCTGCAGAGTGTTCTTTTGTTTCAGTCTTTTGGCGATCTCAACAGCTGGACTTTCTCTGGCATCGTCGATGTTGCCCTTATACGCCAACCCTAGGACCGCGATATTGTTTCCACCATGGATCGCTAAGATCTCTTCGACTTTTTTTATAATGAATTCAGGCATCTCTGTATTGATCATCCGCCCCAACTGGATCAACTTCGCGTCTTCAGGTGCTGCCGCCACCACAAAATACGGATCGACCGCTAAGCAATGGCCGCCGACACCAGGTCCTGGTTGATGGATATTGACTCGTGGATGCTGATTGGCTAACCCAATCACTTGGAGTGCATCAATGTTTAGGCGATCCCCAATTTGGACCAATTCATTGGCTAGTGCAATGTTCAAGTCCCGATAGGTGTTTTCCATCAATTTCGATAGCTCAGCGATACTTGCAGAAGTTTCCAGCACATTTCCTTTGACGAAGGTCTGATAAATGCGTTTGCCTTGTTGGGTACAAGCGCTCGTCATACCACCAATGATTCGGTTGTTCATCACCAGCTCTTCAAAGATTTTTCCTGGCAAAACACGCTCTGGGCAATGCAACAAATAGAGATCTTCTCCAATGGTATAGCCTGCTTTTTCAAAAAATGGTCCAACGATGTCTTCCATCGTGCGGGGTTGAATGGTCGATTCAACAATGACTGTGTTGCCTTTTTCAAGATAAGGTAAGATGGCAGCCATCGCCGCTTTCACGTAGGACAAGTCGCAACTACCAAATTGATCGGCGATATTTGGCGTTGGTACGGCAATGATAAAGGCATCCGCTTTTTCTGGTACCAACTGTGCGTGGAAGGTCTTTTTCGCTAAAGCTTGTGTTAGATAACGATCAATGTCGGGTTCTTCGATGGGTGCCTGACCTGCTTGAAGTGATTGAACGACTGTTTTTGACACATCGACCCCAACGACTTCAATCCCATGGTTTGCAAAAGTAAGTGCTGTGGGTAGCCCAATATACCCCAATCCAATAACGTTTATTTTCATTCGCTCTTAACATCCCATTCTGCTAATTTTTCTTCACCAGGTTTATAAATCAGTTTTTTCGCCACTTGTCCCTCTTCTAAAGCAAAGGAAACTTGCCCTGTGATGGTTTCACCTACAGCGATCTCATTGCCAAACATCGCCATGGTATGATCAAGTTCAAGAAGTTCTCCCTCTTCAGTTTCTAAAAGAAAATCAATCGAACCTAGACCTGCGGCAACTGAGCCCATGTTTTCAGCTGTGATGGTAAATGTATGTAAAACTTGTTCCCCATCTTCTGTTTTCTTATGGTTGATTTCTTGTTTGTCGATGATGATCTTTAATCCACCAATGATCGATTGCGGCTCGGCATTGCTTTGGTCCGTGATTTGTTCAATTGGTTCGCTGCCTTGGGTAGTATCCGTCTTTGCTTGGTCATCCGTCGAGCAGGCCGCTAAAAAACTCCCCATGAGGGCAAGGCTAAAGAAGGTAACGATTTTTTTCTTCATGTTCATTTGCTTTCTCTCTTTCTATCAATGAAGAGACACTTGCAACAGGCAAGGTACAAGGGTCTCTCGTAATTTCTGGTTCTTATTCTATGATCGAAACGGTTGCTTGTGCGATCTCTTGTGTACATAAATTAGAAAAGCGATGCAATGCATAGATCGTCATCTGGCTGTCTTTCGTCACACTGTTGGCTTGTTCTTGATTCAAGTAGGCGGTAAAGGTCCCATCCGCAAAACAACTTACCCACAGAATCATGCCATCAATTTCAAGTCGACCAAAGTTGATATCATCTCCTGTATAGGTACCCGTAACGATTCGATTCCCCAGCTTGTATGGGTTTGGTGTAATCGTGCCAGTAAATTCCTTGTCGATAGTGACGACACTGCGGTCCAATTCGGTGTCCACCGGACGGCCACTAACAACCTCCCGATGGTAAGCAACCAATTCAACTGTTTTCGCATCGCGAATCAAATTACGTGTATCTTGATTGACAAAGTAAGTAAAGGTCTGGCTCGCTGCGTCAAAGGTACCGCCCCATGAAATTGAACGCCCATCAACGATCAAGTTGGCGATATTCACATCACCCGTAAAGGTTCCGGTAATTTCACTCTCTGTCACTTTGAAGGCTGCTGGTTGAATTGAGCCAGCTGCTTTGGCGATTTCAATCGGCTGCAACACCAGCTTATGATCAATCGTTTGTCCATCGACTGTTTCACGATGGTAGGTTTGTAATTCAACTTTCGCTGCTGTTCTGATCTGGTCTCTAAATTGTGCGTGAACAAAGAATTCAAAGCGGCCAGTCTCTTTATTAAATGTGCCACCCCAGTTCCCTACAGACTGTCCATCAATCACCAAGTTGGCAAAATTGATATCTCCCGTAAAGGTTCCCGTGATCGTGGTATCGGTGTAACTGTATTTATCTGGTGTGATCGTCCCTTGAAGCTGGTCAATAACCGATACTTCTTTGGTTTCTAGCACTTCGATAGCTTCTGTGTTGCCGTTGATTTGACGATTCAACGCTTGAATCTCAACTTTGTCGCTGGCTTTGATTCCAAGGTTCGCTACATAAAACGAGAAGGTGCCATCCGCATTGAAGGTACCACCCCATGCATTAGAAGGCGTGCCATTGATCACTAAACGGGCAAAGTTGACATCACCCGTAAAGGTCCCTGTAATCATTGTTTCGCCAACCCGATATTGATCTGGTGTGATCGTACCAGCCAAATCTCTAGTTAATTCAACGGTTGTCCGATCAAGTACCTTGCCATATTGATCCAAGGCTTCGATTTCTACGACATCATCTACGGATTGGATGCGATTGCCGATAAAGAATTCAAACGAACCATCAGCAAAATTCCCACCACGAACGGATGATCCATTGACATACACACGGGCAGATGCAACATCACCGGTATACGTCCCTCTCAGGAATTGATCGGCCGAAGAAACATTGTAGCTTGCTGGTGTGATCGTGCCTTCGGTGTTTGCTGGATCAGTGACAACGATCGTTGAAGCAATATTTGATTGCAATCCATCGATGCTGGCTTGCGCAGTAATAATGGTTCCAGCTGTTTGCGGATCAATCTCTACTGCAAACTTTCCATCACTACCGACAGTGGCATTTTTGGTTTCATCACCAATTGTGATTTCTACCTGCGCATTGGGTTCGGCTGTTCCACTAACAGTCGTGTCTGTAGTTTTCACTTCATTCAACATAGTTTCGGCGATCGTTGCTCGCTCAACAATGGTTTCGGCAATATTTGAAGAAATACCATTCAAGGTTGCTTGAGCAGTGACTACGGTACCTGCTGGTTGTTTTTCAATCGTCAACGAATAGATGCCATCACTGCCAACGCGTCCATTTGCAATCACGGTATCACCAGCTTTGATCGTGATCTCCGCATTTGGCTCAGCGGTTCCCGTCACACTTGTGGAGTCTGTATTTAGTTTAGAAATCGTTGTTTCATCAATTCCTTCTCTAATAACGGTTGTTTCGGCAATGTTTGATTCGATATCGCCTAGCCTTGCTTGCGCAGTAACCACGGTACCCGCTTGTTGCGTTTCAATCGTTAGGCTATACTTGCCATCGCTACCTACACGTCCATTCGCAATGATTGTATTGCCTGCTTTGATCGTAATCTCAGCGTTTGGCTCAGCAGCTCCTGTAACACTTGTTGAATTAGTGTTTAGCTCAGAAATCGTTGTTTCAGATATTGAATTTCTTTCAACAGTTGTTTGTGCAATATTTGAAGAAATACCATTCAAAATTGCTTGGGCGGTAACTACCGTGCCAACCTCTTGAGGTGGAATGGTAATTTCATATTGACCATTGTTATTGGCAGATCCTGAACCAATTTCTGTATCGCCAACTTTAATTGATAAAGTTGAATTAGGTTCGGCATTACCATTTACTAAAATAGAACTAGTTGTTAGTGGATTTATTGTTGTCTCCATGATCTCTGGTTTAGGAAGAACTCTAATTACTCTCGTAATTGTGGAACTGCGATTATGAATATCTGTTACAGAATATGTCAAATTATAATTACCAACTGTATTAACATCTACCTGTCCAGTTATTCTGATTTGATTTGTAATGTTTTCACCTCTGAAATCTGTGGCAGTTACACCTTCCATGGGATCAAAAGTCGTACCTTGAGGGATTTCACGCGTAGTAGCCCCAGATATTCTTGGTACTGTAGTATTTACGTTAGACACTGGAACCGTGTATCTAGTAGAATCTATTCTTAAATTCAGAACACAATGTAAGGATAATTCAAATACATCTCCTGCCCAAACATCATTATTTCCGAAGTAAAAGTCAGCATAACCTGTTTGATTGATAATGCCACTAAATACACGTAAAGATGTAGAACGTCTTGAGATAACTCGACCATTTCTGATTTGTTGATAAGTCACAGAGTCTCCAACACGATGATTGCTAGTCATCGCTCTTAAGTTTCCATTGTTATAACTAACAGACCGAAAATTGTTAGTTATCAAATTTGATGGATTGACTTCTTCAGAATAAGAGATTAATTCACTGTTCTGATTTTGATCTGCTTCAGAAGATGCACTATTAAACCTTTCAAAAGAAGATTCATTTGCTAAAGAATTTTGATCCTCAGGATAATTTGTTCTTGCGTCACTCGCACCAACAGATACTGGTAATGTAGTTAATGTTAGCTGACTAATCAACAATAAGCCGATTGTTTTTTTCCCAAAATTTTTACTCATATTTAGCTCCTTTTCTCTATTTTCTACTATCAAAATAATCTTTTTTCTTATATCCTTTCCTTTTAATATATCTTCAACTTAAAAATATTTATTTTTAAGTTAAATTATTAATTTAATGTTTAAAATATCAAAAATTTCAAAACATGTTAATAGCTAAGGATCAATCGGTTTTTTCTTTTATATCTTATACATTATAAAAATCTTCGGAAAATGAGTAATCTAAATTTGCACGTCAAAGTGAAAATTTAGAAAAAAAAGTTATTGAAATAATTATTAATAATTCGAAAAACTTTATCAAACGGGGAATAAAAAAAAAAAAAAATACCAAAAATAGTTACTTTTTATATTTAATCCAATAGAATGTGCTGTATATTATATTATTTAAAAGCTCACTTCACTTAGTATGTATAACCATTAACATTTAAGTTATATACTTTATTTAAATAACATTATCCGATGTATACTTTGATTATTTTAAAACCTCCAAATTAATTAATAGTTATTAAAAAAACACTACAAAATCTAGAAAAAACTACAAATCTTCAGGCTTCTGATACATTGAATCATCTATATTTTTAAATTGTATTATGGAAACTTGCTAATAACTAACCTACTGCCATAGAAAAAGATAGAAAAAAAGAGTCCTTTCACACCTTTAAGAAACTGAATTTCTTCTTCATCTTCTAAACTTAATAGTTCCCATCTAAAGTACCCCATTAGAGTCTTAATCTGTGTATCAATAGCTGATAACAATCGGACAACCTGAAAAGTATCCAGATTTTCGACTATTTCAAGAATTCACTTAATTGATAGTAATTACCCAGTCACTTTCGAATGATCAAAGGCGCCTTTTCCAACAGGGCATGATTGAATACTTAAAGATATGGAGAGAAAAAAGTGTCCCATAGATATTTTGGTTAAAAAAATAATATATGCTCGAAAAATAGTTATTACAGTATTTATACTGCGTACATTTTGTGAATTACCACCACTTAGTTCAGTGGTAACCTTATGAAATGATGTATGAGGTTATGCTACTCAGCCTCCCTACTGTGAATGCAACCATAGTAAATTCAGACACATCAAAATTAATATAACTATTAGAAGGAGAGATTATGACAGGCTGATTTGAATAAGGTAATCTCCTTGAGTTTGATTTTTATCTGAGATTTTTTATATTTAAAGTTCCCCCAGAACTTAGCTCAACAACAGAAGAATTTATTGTTGCAGTATTTCGAAAATATGGATACCTTTGAATGGAAAAACTTCCTGACAAATTAGTATCATGTCCTTGAATATCTAAAAATTAATACATCATTTGCATCACACAATGTTTTTAAATCCATTGCGAAAGCATAATTTACGCCCATTACTAAGATTTCTCAAGAATTGTAAAAGTCGATAGTCTGTAAATAATAAATAGTAGAAAAGGGGGCGTGACATAAGTTAACTGGTTATACTCTTCAAAAATATGGAGCAATCGAAAATCAGGTGATTTTTCGATTGCTCCTTTTTTCTATTCATTTTTAGTAGATCAAATCCCTATTTTTGTCAATTTGATCATATTGATTGCCATAATGATTAAGCCCGTCTGCTTACTGACTTTTTCTAAGCACCGAACCGTGTATCGAGTGAAACCCAAACAAGCCTTCATAAATCCGAAGACTGTTTCCACGTCGATCTTTCTTAACCCATATATTTTTTTAGTTTCAGGCGTTGATAAATGTTCTTTTTGTTTTTTCTTTATGGTACTCCCAAGATGGATTTGCAGTGATCTTTCTCAGAATCCCTTTTTACGTCGATGTAAAAGACCTCTTTGGGCTTGTAAACCCAATTCATTACTTTCCGGTCATCTGTCTGCCATTTCTTGCTTTGTTCTTTAAACATCTTTCCATAAGAAATCAGTGCAGTATGCTGGGGAAGTTCGTCTTCTAAATGGAGGTAATTGCTTTGTGAACCTCAGCCTGCATCGGCGACCAAATAATGAGGTAGCTTTTGTGCGATCTTTATTTTTTCTAGTAATGGCTTCAGTGTCTTAGTGTCTGTTGGGTTTTGAAAGACATCGTAACCGAGTACAAATTGATTACAAGTAGCGATCTGCAGGTTATACGCAGGCTTAATTTGGCCATTTTTCATAAGGTCTTCTTTTATGCGCATGAATGTCGCATCATGATCAGTTTTTGAATAACTGTTTCTTGTCCCATAAGTAGAAAACTGCGTTTGATGTTCCAGAAGTTTTTCTCGCTTTGTATTTAATTTGCGTACTTGGCTTTTCAACGTTCGCCGTTGTTGTTTCGCTGGATTTGGCGAAAGATGTTTCGTTGCCTCAACTTCTTTTTCTAGTTCTTCCAGACGTAGTTCCATCCGTGTCAACAGTTCATCTATCATGTCTACGGTCAAGGTCGTCCCTTCGGGAATCTGTTTCAGGGCATAGGCTTCTCTTAGTTCAGTCATCATAGTAAGCAGCTTTTCGCGATTCATTTGATCGAACCGAATCGTATTTTTCTTCCAGACAAAACTGTACTTATTCGCATCCGCCAAGATTTTTGTACCGTCAATAAACAACGCATCATCAATCAGATTCCGTGCACGCAGATACTCTGTCAACTGATCTAAGCCTTTATTAGTCAATTCCTGCACATCGTTAGATACACAAAAACGGGCGATGGTTCGATAAGTTGGAACCCGTTCTTGCGTAAACCAGCGAGCATATAGGTTTTCTTCAGCTAAACGTTCAATCTTGCGACTTGTAAAGGCTTCTCGCGTATCCGCAAAAAAACAACTTCATCATGGCACCTAATTCATATTCTCTTGGTCGCCCCAAAAGATAGGATTCATTAATCTGAAGCGCTTCGACCAGATCTTTGATAAAAATGGTGACAAGATTTTCTTTTGGAGAAAATGAAGTAGATAGATCCAAAGTGAGTTGATTCATGTTATAATTAGTATACATTTTGCTTAGTCCTTTCAGGATTAGATGACGGGGCATTGGCGGCAACCGGTGCTCCTTTTTTATTTAACTAAAAAAACCGCAAGAAATGAACGATTTCTCGTCATTTCTTGCGGTTTTCTTCTATGGGCTTATATCTCAGTCCGTTTTGTTTAATTGCCAGGAACGGTACTTAACTCCCAGATTAGGGTAGAAGAATAGGTAATAGCTTCTGAATTAGCCCCTCTTGGTATTTCCAGTGCAACACTTTCGCCTGCCGTCTTTCCATCGCCAAAACGATAGATCCATGTCCCTTTTCCTTCATTATCTTGTGCTTGGAGCAGCGTTTGTCGATTCCCGGGAACTAAGGTGCAAGATACGGATTGTAGGCCAGGTGCTATATCTCCTTGTGCAGTAATGACTTGTTGGTTTAATAGACTCAAACTAGCGCCATTAAGCACTTGATTTTCTTCACCATTGAATTGCTCTTTTTGAGTGACCGCTAGTGTCCATCCGTTACGTTCGTTCTCTGAACGTCGATCACTGATCTGAACATAGTTCGGTCGTTTTTCCTTCTCATTTACTGTGCCCTCTTCATTCAGTAAACGTTGCGGTTTGGCATAATAGGTTTGGTCATGAACCGAAATGGCTTGTGAACCAAAGTTAAATGAAGAAACAAAGTCAATACTCAACATCCCTTGATCTTCAGACAGATCTGGCTTATTTTCTGGTTCAACTTCGATTTCCGGATTAATTGGGTCGACTGGGTTTGGAACCGCACGGGCTTCAAAAATAGCTTGAATAATTGTATCGCTACTTCCCATGGTAATGTCTGTGTCTTCAGCTGCCTCATCTTCGATCACACTTCCTTCTCCAGAAACAACTTTCCACCGAACAAACATATACTCTTCAGCTGGGTTTGCATTAATCGTAGTTGTACCACCTTGTACGATAGATGCAGATCCAGTTGCTGGATTCCCTCCGGTTACAGGAGATGCAGTCAACTGTAAGTTATATTGTTGTTCTTCTGATACAGAGAAGCTTACCTCATATTCTAGCATAAACGATTTATCATCAACTGTTTGGGTTGCAGCAATAACACCTCTTTTATTACTTCCGCTCGTATTTGTTGAATCGTAGCTCAGAAACTTATACTCAAATTGTCCTTTCTCTACATCTGAGAAGTCAGAATGATAGGTAAAGAACGATTTTGCTAGCTCATTCATTTGGCTTTCTGTTGCCCCAAACGGAACTGATATATTCGAATGTGCAGTTAATTGATTCACTCTCAACAAATGGTACCCACCTTTTGTCAGCATGTAATAAGCTTCGTTAAACGTCCCAATTTCTGATATAAGTGCTTCATTACGAGCAATTCTTAAAGAGGTATTTGTAATATTTGATCCTGGGCTATCTCTTGCAAAGACTCTTGCGCGAACAACATCTCCATACTGTACTGTTTCATTTGAATTAAGTCGTGTGTTCCATGTATTAATCAACGTACGCTTTGATTGATATACAGTATCCGTTGTTAGCCCTAGTATGAAACCGTTAATATCTCTATGGTAAAATTCAAAGTTTCCACGCCTAAATGTTTGATTTCCACCTAAATTAGTTGTAACTTCGCCAAAACTAGCTTGTAGATATGGCGATTCTCCGTCTGTTAATAGACTTAATGAAATTCCAGTTTGGCTTGAATTATGATCCAATATTCCTAGGCTATTCTCCCAAGTTACCTGATAAGAAACATCGGTTTCTTCTGAAATACCTTCTGCACTCACCTTAAGTCGAGTCTCTTTAGTCCCAATACTTGATGTATCTAAAGAACCAATTAATTCCACTTGATAGTCATCTAAATTTATATTACCTATTTTTACTGATTCGATAAACTTTGTATAATCAAATTTTTCGCTATGCTGTGCTAAAGGAATGCTTGGTACTTGCGAATTTACGGTAAGTACAGGTTTGATGTTAGCGCTATGAAGGATAGTATGGGCTCCAGCCATTCGAAAACCTATCGATGTCTGGTTAGATGTTGCAGTAAATCTAAGGGAGTATGTCCCGACATCAGAGTTAACAGTATAAAAATGGCTTCCTAGCTGACCCGAAGGGCCAGCTAATACCCCTACACCATTGTAGGCAGTCATGGTTAAGATCCCGTCTGTCGATGTTCCTCCAGCTTGAGCATTAACGGTAACTTCATACGTATACCCTGCCTTAGTTTGAATAGTTTGACCAACTATTAAGGTTCGAGAACCACTTGTACGATTAACTGATAGTAAATTATCTCCACCTATTCGAAAACTAGAATCACTCAACCGGTACCACTCTTCGGATTCCACGGTTTGTGAAATAGTTAGATCTCTCCGAAGTCCATTAACAACAGCCCCAGCAGAAACTAGCTCCCAGTTAGGTATTCTCGTCTCTACACCCTGTTCAAAAATAAAATTGGGATTTGATATAAGATTTTTAGTATTATCAGAAATATTTAGTACTGTATCTTTAGTCTGTACCTGTCCTTCTTCATTTGAATCATATATATCCTCTATAAAATTACCCTCATCACGTGAAGAATAATTTTCTTCTAGAACTACTTCATTTGAATTTCCGCTCTCATCCGTGTTCTCAGAATTTGCTGGCTGATTGATAGCTTCTTCCTGTTCTGAAAGAGAAATGCCCTCTTCAATAGTGCTTTCTGAGGGTGCTTCATCTGCATATGCTTTCTGCGTTTTTTCTGTTGTCTCTACAGTCTTCGCATAAACAACACACATCGGTAAAATGAATGTCTGAACCGTCAATAATAGAAGAACCAGATAGGCAGGAATTTTTTGTCTTTGTTTTCCCATAAGTTACTACTCCCTAGCAATTTGCTTAATTTATTTGCGTCTTTGATAAAGAAAAACTACAGTATGTATCTTTTTTAGTATTTCATATCCCTCATCCTATAATCTTTCTTTAATGTCTCAAAAATCTGTGTTTTTTTAGATTGATCATTACTTATGTCTGTAAAATCTAAGAAACCCTAATTTAACAACAGTTATTTTGACATTCGACTTGTTCGAATGTCTTTTTTCTGTAAACCCAAAACGAATTTTTTTAATACACGAAAAAAATAAGGTTCAATGAAGCACCTTTATTGCATCTCCTAGATTAACAGATTCTCTATTAAATGAATAATCTAAATTTTCACTTCGATGTGCAAATTTAGAGCAATGGACATAAAAAAAGAAGGATCAAAAACTATTAAGTTTCTAAAATCCCAAAAGAGGTATCATTATACTCATTAATCTAAATTTTAAATGACCGTTGCTTTTTTTGCGCGTTTATGAACACTAAAATAGAGTCCTCCGTATCACTTTATGATGAACGAATTTCAAAAAGCCCAATCAGAAGCTGCTTAGCTTTTGATTGGACTTTGCCTTTTTGATATTAGTTGTTCAATGAAAAGGGATCACATCACATTGAATATCATCGAATGTTTTGTTTCCATACTTAGATCATACCCGCATAGTTCTTTGAAATAGGTCTGATAATCTGTTTCCACTATTCGCAAGATATCTTCACTTGAAAAATCTTCAAAATTGATCAACTCAGCCACTAAACTGATCTTCGCATCGATCCCTAAAATCTTTGGCCAAACTTCCCAGAAATTCCGACTAGAAATTTGGTCTACTAAGGTATTCAAACGGCGAATCTGATCAGTCAAATAGTCTTTCAGGACGGTGCTTTCTCGTTTCTCGATTGCTTCAAAGGTGCGTTGAAACCCCTGAAGATAGTCTTGTTTGGTAGTAAACACGGTCATAATGCGTTCTCCTCCTTTTTGTTTAAAATGAAAGCTGATCCGTCAATGGATTCAATTGGTGTTTGACCATTGTCCAATCTTTGGTTGTCGGCTGACTATTGATCAGCACATAGTCTGTTTCTAGACTATCGTCCGAAAGATAGGGGCGATAGTTCGTCACGATCAGATCGATCTTTTCGTTATTTAATTGTTCCGGTAGAAATTCCTGTAACTTTACAAACAGTAAGTGATGGTGGTCCCCTAGCTGTTCACGGGCCTCTATTCGAATCGATTGAACCACTAAGTAGTCACCCTCCAATAAAAACAAAATTTGTTTGACGGGTTGATAATAACGAAAGACCATATCCATGTATAAGGTAAAACTCGCCGCCACGTCTTCAAAGATACTGGAAGAAATCGGAAGGGCCTTTGAATGGGTTGACAAGAAGTGAGTATTGATTTTATGGATCTGACTGTGTTTTTTTTCTACCATGTCATGTACTTCTTTTAACTCTTTATTCAATAGTGGACTCAAGGCTTCATTCACCAAACGTGACACAAAAAATGATGTCATAAAGTGCCCGAGTATGTCTGTATCCCATTGCTCAAAAAATGGATCTGACAAATACGCTGAAACGACCTCCTCAAGCCCTGCCCAACAGTTGAACCGTTGGCCAAATGTGATTTCCTGATCGGAGCGATCGATCGTTCGCTTGGCAATGATCGAAAGGTGGAGCCATGCAAATTCTTCCTTCGGAAGATAAATATCAAAGTCTTGATTGATCCTATCCTGCAAGGAATAAAGCAATTGAAAGTCCTTTTCTTGATAATCGATCGCCTTCAACCACTTTGGCACCGTGACAAAATGATTGTGTTGGACGCGGATCATGGTGATATACAAGTGATAATAAAAGGCTGAAACCGTCGTCCCTGTGCCCAACTCATACTCACCTAATTGATTGGATAGTTCGTCTAAGACTAATTTGTGCAGGTGCTCTGGTGGCCGAATCGTATGGGGCGTCTGTTCGCTATTGTAATAAAAATCAAAAAAGAACTTTCGGATATCGGCTTCTTTCCCCTGGAAATTGACCGGAGTGAAGGTCAAGCTCAAGCGATATGAGGCCAAGATTGGTTCGATTCTCGCTAGAAATCGACGGAGCGTACTTTCTGCATAACTGTAGTGATGGGCCAATTCAGCCAATGCCACCGGCTGTCCCCAAAAAATAGTGCCGATGATCTCAAAAAGAACTTCATTCTCTAAGAGTGCTTCTTTTTTTTCTTGGTACTTGACGCGGTCTCGTTCATCAAAACGAAACCCCTTGTACAAGGAAAGCAATTCAATGGTTTCACCAAAATAGCTTCTAATTGCTTGAATATCTTTAACCAATGTGCGTTGAGAAATCATTAAGCGTTCGCTAAGTGCCACGATCGTAAAATGATGTTCTCGCTCAATAATCGATAAGATTCGCATCCAGCGACGGGTCTCCGCATTCGTGATAAATGAGAGCTGTAATTCTCGCATAGTATTCCCTCCCTTCTTCACCTCAGTCTTCTTGTTTCCAACGACACGTTTTTCTCATCATACCTTATCGGTTCATTAAGTACGAACAGAACGTCTTTTTTGTCTCGATGATGTCACTTAGCACTTATCAGTAACCGCAAACTGACTTTCGCTGACTGGTCTGTGTTTGAGTTATGGGTTCCCAATTTCTCTTTCCATTAGTATTAGAAGAACAAGATCTTTGGCAATACACACAGATTGGGTACGGAGGCTTTGTCTTTTTTCTATTCTATCTACAATAAAAAGAAAAGAGTGGACACACTTCTCTTCTTCTACCTAGTTATCCGGTACAACACTCAACTCCCATGTGAGGGTCGTTTGATAGGTCGTTGCTCTAGGATCCGCCGATGGCGGCACTTCAAGGGCAACACTTTCTCCTGCACTTTCTCCATCACCAAAACGATAGATCCAAGTCCCTGCGCCTTGGCCGTTGCTTGCGGTCACAAGAGGTATCTTTTGTTCTGGGAGCAAGACAACGCCGTCTTGGTTTTGGAGCATCGGTTCTCCATTTTCTTGGACAGAAGCAAATTGTTGGTTATTCAGCACCAGACGTGCACCTCTAAGTTGATTGCCTTGACGATCCGTAAACTGATTGTTTTGTGTGACCGCTAGTGTCCATCCCTTGCGTTCGTTGTCTGGGCGGCGATCACTGACTTGGATGTAGTTTGGCCGTTCTTCGGCATCATTGAGGGTTCCATCATGATTCAATAAGCGTTGTGGTTGTGCGTAGTAGCGCTTGGTCTGAGCAGAAATGGCTTGTGAACCGAAGGTGAAAGACGAAATAAAATCAATACTCAACAGCCCTTGGTCCTCAGGAAGCTTCGGTTGATTTTCTGGATTCACATCAATTTCTGGATTTAAGGGATCAAGAGGCTTAGGAACCAAAGTTTCTATCTTAGTATTACTTATGTTCGATTCTGCTTTGTAACTTATATCATCGAATCCTTCATCCCAATATTCAATTGTAGCCTTTGCATCAATATCTCCACTTAAATAGTGACTCTTTACCGCCGCTTCAAACCTTAAATTAATTGAGCTAGTATTTTCTAATGTAATATCAGGATTTAAGATCAACTTCCCATCTTCAATTGTTATATCTTTTTCTTTAATATTATGACCATCTAACTGAATTGTTTTATAATCTATGTTTAGATTATCAATTCCTGTGATATATATTTTGTGCCTATCAGATGGAACTCCACCATTATTAGCCATCTCTATATCATAAGCAAGCGTATCCCCAGCTTGTGCTCTTTCCTTATTTACATTAATAGTGATATCTATATTTGATTGTTTTGCAAAATAGATATTATCTAATAAATTCCCCATTGTTAATGACCCACTACTTGAGCGAAGAGCTTCAAAACCAAAATATGTTATTGGTTGGTTTTCGGGTACTTTATATGTTCCAGTATGCAATGTCCATTGTCCTTTATCCGATTTTATATCTCTAATTATTTCTGGTTGCTTTGGAGAACCAATATTTAATCTCATTTCATCTATACCAACTCTACCAGCATGATGAAGGCGCCAGCGCAATATAGTTCCTGGTTCAAAACTAACCAACTGATATAATTCGCCTGGCTCATTCGCAATCAACTCTACAAATTGACGACCTGAGGCCGGTCCAAAAATATTGTGAGCAGGCCCTAGACCAAATTCGATCATTTTATCACTAGCTGTTGTATACCATCCAGGTACTTTTGATTGATGTATAAAGGAAAAATTACTAGTAATGGGAGGTTCTTCAAAATCAGCATTTATCAGATGATCATGGATTTTAACATAGTTATAATTAACAGTCTGTGTTTCTGAGGTAATTGTCCCGTTCGCATTAAAAGGCGGTACCAATAGATAATAACCTGGTATCTCCTTTGATTCTGATTTGTACTCTTTTCCAACTTCTCCCGTAATCGTTTCTGGCTCAATTAAATGATTTCCACTTTTATCTAAATAATTAACCATTACATTCCCTTTTTGTGAAGGAGGCTCTAGCCACTCATCGCGATTTTTGTTTGGATTAAAAATAAGGGTATCATGATGTCGATAATTTTCTGTATACCGAACTGCAAAGTCATTTGGGGAAGAAGTACTTTTTTCTACTTGTGATGCATTTGTTCCTGTAAGTGTTGCAGAGACAGCTCGCCAAGATGCTAATGTTTTTGGAGCTGATATGCTAGAAATCACTGTTGTTCTCATAGTTAGACTATCAACAGATATTTCTACTTTACTTGATGGTGTTGACATGATCGGCGGTCGTACTATGCCATTTGTAGAAGATATAACTGATCGGCTTTTAGTATTAACTAATAGAACGCCTGAACCAGTTAAATAAATTGCATATGCATTGACATTCGCTGTGGCATCTTTAGATTTGCTAGAATGTATCCTCGTATCTCCCAAAATAGTAATATTTTGTCCTCTCACAACTGAAGTAGCTGTACCGGTAATCATATTTACGTCAGCATTATTCAAATTCATAATTCCTGATCCATTATGAATAATTAAAGGCTGGGTTCTTGCATCTCGAGATAATGCTCCTCCGGGGAAATCTATCACGTCGATATTATTTAATGTAAGATTGGCTGCACCATTCATAACTAAACTATGTCCGGAATTCATTAAATTTATAGTTCGTCTACCAGTATTAGTAATGGTAATTGATGAGCTTCTTGCATTTAAAGAATCCCCTAAAATTGAGCTAGAAAATACTATATTTCTATCTAAAATAATAGTACCGGTATTATTATTGTTCCATGCACTTCTAAACTGACTCCAGTTATTTACAGCTGAATAAGACTTAGGCTGTCTAGCGCCTAATTGTTCACCATAAATAGATTGTTCCCATATCCGTTGTTCCTCCATTTCAATTTTTTCTTTTGGTATAGTTAAATGGCTTTCTGAAAAAGATTCTACTATAGACTTTTCAGTTTCATTCTCTTCTTTATGCATTACTTCTACATATATATGCTGAGCGTCATTATCTACACTTAAAAAAAACTGTCCGCTGGATTCGAAAACTATTGGAAGATAGAATTGATTGGTTTCTTTCTCACTTGAAACTTTCCAATATTCACCTCTATCATGAATGATGTTAAATTCTTCAGTAAGATACTCTGTGACAAATGCTGCTTGTTCAGGAATTCTAAAATTCATTTCTTTTGTAGGCTTATCACTTGAAACTCGAACCATGAATGGTTGATTTATTGATATCTTGATTGTTTCCAAATTAAACCAAAAATGATTAACAGGTTCTTCGTTTAACTCAGTAAAATTATTTAATTGATTTTTCCTCATTGGTTCGTCCACTCGTGACGCCTCATCGGTCTCTTCCTCATCTGTTTGTTCATTCTCTTGCTCTTTTTCTATTCCATTTTCTTCTTTTAATTCCTCTTCTCCAACTGGATCATTCTCGGACAATTCCATTTCTTCGACCGGGACTTCCTCATCAGTCTCTTCTTTCTCACTGATTTCAAGATGAGCCGTCGTTTCTTCCACCGACAATTCATAGATTCCAGCTTTTTCAACTACTAGAGGAAGGACAAATGTATTTTGCGCACGCTTTGACTGAACGATCCATTCGTTAGACTGCGCTCCTTCCTCAACTGAGATTCCTGTTGATAATTGATCTTTTAGGAGCATTGCTTCTTCTGGTAAGAATACTCGTACTTCAGACACTTCGTGATCAGAAAAGAATGTCACTTGAAGGGGGGCTTCTGCTGTTCCTTGCATTCGAGAACGAGTAAAGAAAAAACGCGGTTCACTGATCTGTTCTTCCTCCAGATAGTTTTTCATTAGTGGTAGTTCCACTAATTCTTGTTCCTCAGTGTCCATCGTTGTCTCTGCGTAGACCATGCTGACAGGCATGCATACAGATTGGATTAACAAAATGGTCGTCCCTAACACAAGCATCGGTCGTCTCAATCTCGTGGTCATTTCATTCACTCCTTCTTACTGTTCTTGCTCGTTTGCTCTTGCTTTCTTCTTTTGAATCAGTAGATACAAAATGACGCCAAGTAAAAGAATAACCAAGACGATTGAACCAATCATCCACCAATTCGCATGATTGTCGATCATCACATCTTCTCGGTTCAATTTACGGGCATCGTCGGCATCGATTGTAAATTCTCGTGTCCAAGACCATTCGTTTTCTCCGGACTTTGCCGTTAGGTCTAATACATAGGTTCCGCTGCGAAAACGATCTCCTTCTAACGAAATTGGAAAGTTGAAGTTCGAATTCGGTGCCATCTGCATCATTTCTTTACTGGCCTCATAAAGAACGTCGTTCTCTCCGGCACGTTTGACCGTCGCTTCCACTTCCAAGCGATTCACAAAGGCTGGCGTAAAGTTTTGTAAATTCGCACTGATCACATTCCGATAGTTCAACTGATCCGCAAAGACATCCAACAGTTCTAATTCTGGTTCTACAGAATCGCTGGTATTGCTGACGACTACCCCGATCACGTGGGCAAATTCATTTTTGATGGCGACCCCTTCCCCTTCTGGCGTCTCACTTTCTTCCGCTTCTTTTATTTCAGCGATTCGTAATCCGCCGGCTAAATACCCTTCAAAGGCATCTTTAGGCATCTGTAAAGGAATTTCTATGGTTTTTGTTTCTTTTCCTGATAAGGTAATGACCTCCGAAGGGGTCATCAGTTCATCCAAAGAATGGATCAAGGTCGGGTCTGCTACATTGGCATCTTTGCCATACTCGACATTCCCTAAAGTATTGGTGTAAGCAGTATGCGGCGTTACCTGAACAGTGATTGGTTCTGAACTGGAATTGCCGACTTTCAGCTTCAAGGTCTCTTTTTGACCAGGCGCAAGTAACAGCTCGTAATACCCTTTGCTTTCATCTACTTGGCTTTCTGGAAAAAGTGGGGTCACGTGTGTATTTAAGGCAGTTTCTTCTGCTTGGACTGAAACTGGTAAGAAGAAGAAAAATACCGCAAGGAGCCAAAGCCCGTTTTGCATGGCATGTTTATATCTCATTTGTCGTAATCCTTTCTAAAAAAGCAGCGCCACAGAGACCTGCAACGCTGCTAGAGACTAATAGACTGGGAGACGGAACGGGTTACCTCTTACAGTTCATTGTCAGGTGTTTGCCCCAATTCCCATGTCAAGGTAGAGGTATACGTTACCGCATCTTTGGCGGTCGAACCTGGTACGAATAGTTGAATCGCCTCATTCTCCACAACAGCTGCGCCGTCTGCTACTTGTTTTGCGATCGCATCATGATCTCCCCAAACAGCAGTAGAGGTACCGGCACCTTTGTTATTAGCAGCCGTCATAATCGGCACGGCATCACTGTTTGGGATCAATTCTAACCCGCTTGCATGAATGGTCGGTGCTTGCTCATTATTATCGATACTGTAACGTAGGGTCGGATCAAATAACGTGATTTTTGCGCCTTTTAATACATTATTTAGTGTATTCGTAGGTGCTTGGAATTCCGTTAGACTTACACGTAACGCCCACCCTTCATTGGTACCGCGAGTATCTTGGACTTGTGCCAAACTTACATAAGGAACTTTATTTTCTTCCCCTGACGTCCCTGTTTTTTGTTGTCTTTCAGCGACCATGTTATAATGCTCATCTGTGGTTGAGATAATTTGTGAACCGAAGTTCATGGTTGGCACAGTTGCGATCGTTAAAGGTCCTTTGTTTTCTCCATCCGGACCAGTGATTGGCGGAATGGTTACATCTTCCCCATCATCTCCAGGATCAACGACGGTATCGTCATTACCTGGTGTAAAGGTAATTTGCCCCTCTGTCGTTGCTTGACGTACTTCTTGTGATTCTGTTTCTTCAGCGAAGGCTTGTACGCCTCCGGCAAAGATCGTTGTTGATAATGCCGCTACAGTGGCTAAACGGATAAATTTCATCATTCATTTCCTGCTTTCATTCCAATTATTTTTTGTGTTGCTTTTCTTCTTTGGTACTCTACTACCACTAAGGTACCGGCCACTAAGAAACTGCCGACCCAAATAGCAAATGACCCTTCGGTCATATTCGTTTGTGGTAACGAGCCGCCTGGTTTTTGTGGACTGGTGCTTGGGGGTGGATCGGGCGGGCCGATCGGTTTGTACGCCCCGGTAAATCCAATAGATCCCTCTGACTCGACGGATTGGACCTGTGTACCGTCGACGGACAATGGAAATTGAAGTGCAAGAAGCACTGCCAGCATCCCAATCAAACGTCCAATCGTTTTATGCATCTTCCCTCCTCCTTTAAATAGTCGTCTCAAAAATCTTCGCTATTAGATTGATCATTACTCATGTCTGTCAAAACTAAGAAATCCTAAATTAACAACAGTTATTTTGACATTCGACTTGTTCGAGTATCTTTTTTTCTGTAAACCCAAAAACGAAATTTTTAACACATGAGAAAAAACAAATAAGGTTCAATGAAACACCTTTCTTGTATCTCCTAGATTAATGGATTCTCTATTAAATGAATAATCGAAATTTTCACTTCGACGTGCAAATTTAGAAAAATGGACATAAAAAAAGAAGGATCAAAACTTTTAAGTTTCTGACCACATACAATATTTGTCCTAATACTCATAAATCTAAATTTTAATTGAACAATGATTTAGTTATGAGTTTATGAACACAAAAACAGAGCAATACTTATTAATTATTGTATTTAAAAAGAGCGTCCAGAAGATCGTCATTTTCTGGACACTCTCTTTTTTTAATAGTAGCTACGATTTCATACGACATGAAAAATCATCGAAGGTTTGTCTTTCATCTTTAAGTCGTACCCACATAACTCTTTAAAATAATCTTTATAGTCATTCTCAACAATTCGGACGATTTCTTCATTTGAAAAGTCTTCAAATGGCATCAGTTCAGTCAATAACGTTAATTTGGCATCTATGCCTAAAATATTAGGAAAGACCTGCCAAAAGGTCTCTTGCGAAATACCTTCAATCAGCTGATCTAATTTTTTCACTTGACTATCTAAATAGGCTGCTAAGGTTGTTCGTTCTGGATCTGCTTGAGCAAGTGCTTCTTGAAACTGTTTGATATAGCCAGTTTTTGTTTTTAATTGATTCATAGTCTATTTCCTCTTCTCTTTCGTTAATTCTTTTGGCAATGGTCGTGTAATACTATTTACCAATCGATCATCTTTAACGCTTCTTTTATTTCTTTTTCTTCTGGGATCGTTGATAGACACACCACATTTGATCTTTCATGTGATATTCTGCCAAAACTAGCCGGGGACAAATTGAGAGTTTCCGCCCATTCTTGATTGGTTTTTCGAATCCCGGCAACTAACTGATCTGCATAGAAAAACAAAGGCTCTTGGTCTAGTAACGCTTGTTTTTTTCTTATATATGCCGTTGGAGATCGAAAGGAAAAATGATAGCCATCTTCTCCGCCCAGAAGCAGGATCGATGCGTCAAAATACTTTTTGATTTGTTTGATATCGGATTGGACCGTTCGCTGCGTACAACTCAGTTTCGTCGCTAAGTCTTTGCCAGTCATGGTTTGGTTGGTTGCGAACTGATCCAACATCATCAACCAGCGTTTTGTTTTTTCCTGATAGATCATGTGATAAAACAGCTGACTCATTGCCTCTCCTTTCAGTAGATAGACTGTAATAAATAATAATAGTAGAAAAAGGAAAAGAGAAGGTTCCTCTTTTCCTTTTTGTTTAATTGCCAGGAACGGCACTTAACTCCCAGATTAGGGTAGAAGAATAGGTAGTAGCTTCTGGATTAGCACCTTTTGGCACATTTAATGCGATACTTTCACCTGCCGTCTCTCCATCACCAAAACGATAGATCCACGTCCCTGTTCCTTCACTTCCTTGTGCGTGGAGAAGCGTTCGGCGAGTCCCGGGAACTAAGGTACAAGGTACAGATTGAAGTTCAGGTGCTGTCCCTCCTTGTGCGGTAATAACTTGTTGGTTTGATAAACTCAAACTAGCGCCATAAAGCACTTGATTTTCTTCCCCTTTGAATTGTTCTTTTTGGGTGACCGCTAGTGTCCAGCCATTTCGTTCGTTTTCCGAACGTCGATCACTGATCTGAACATAGTTCGGTCGTTCTTCATCCTCATTCACTGTTCCATCTTCATTCAGTAAACGTTGGGGTTTGGCATAATAGGTTTGGTCATGAACCGAAATGGCTTGTGAACCAAAGTTAAAAGACGAAACAAAATCAATACTTAGTTGTCCTTGATCCTCTGGTAATTCTGGTTTGTTTTCTGGATCAACTTCTATTTCTGGATCCAACGGATCGACCGGTGAGACAGGCCCTAGATCTCCAACAATTAATGTCGTAGCCGGTTCAAACGTGACATCGTGAAAGATTAATTCAGTGGATGGGTTGATATTTCCGCGAGTATTATTTGTTTCTGGAGGATTAACAACTCCTGCAGCTACAGCTGATCCTTCTGCATCTCGTAGAAAGACTTGTATTTCATCATCGATTTCTAAAGAAACTTCACTTAAGTCTAATGAAAACCTACCATCCGCATCTACCGAGACAGATTCAGTATTGAGTGGTTCCCCATTGTGTGTGGCGGTTACTTCAGCATCTAGATTATCCGTCACCCCTTGGATCGCAGCACTATCTTGCGCAATGATTGACGAAGAAAATTGTGCCGGTGTTGGTGGTATGATTGGAAAGACCTCAACCGTATCTGTTAAAATCTGATGTTCAAATCCATCCGTAAGTTCGCCACTGGTTAGTTCAACTTTACTGATTCGAACTTTTGATCCAGCTTCTAACGGTTCATCCAAATCGATTTCAAAGAGTCCGCCACGCGGCTCTTCGCCATAGATGCTGATTCCTGGCGATTCATTTGTATCACCAACTGTTTTAGTCGTATATTCTTGTGTCGTTTCTCCCGAAGGGGATTCTACTTCTACGGTAACAAGTGCTTCATCATCCCAAGCAGGACGACTATCATCTAGCCCTACTGGAAGACTCACTCGCCCATGAATTTTCTTATCGGCGTTGGTTGGAACTCTAAGTTCATCTGCGATTGCCCATCGACCATTATTTGAGCTAATACGAGTATAGGATAGTAGGCCTGTAGTGCCAAGAGTATCAGTATTTAGTTGATCTGGATCACTGCTGCTAACTAACGTATCATAGTTGATTCCACGAAATGAATAATCCAGTTTTCTAAAGTTTAAAAAAGGATCACCCAATAAATCAGAATTATTCTCCCATAGGGCTAAATCACTATTAATTCCAGTAAAAGTAGAATTAGCATTAGAAACACCAAATACTTGACCGCCACCTGTACGATAATTCGTAAAATCTATAAATAGCGGGTTATCAAATGTGACATGAACTAGTCTACCTACAAACACACCAGAATTATTACCTGCGGTATTACCAGTAGCCACAAAGTAACCTTGATTTTTTACAGTAACACTCCCATCAAATACGGTACCAGCGGTTGACATAGTCACCGCAGCGCCATATTTTGCTTGAATATCTATTCGAGAACCTGGATCTCTCACAATAAAATCATTGTTAGAGATAAGGGTCGTATTATATTCATAGTCATAGTTCCGAAAGCCAACACCAGCATTAGCATTAGAGGTTGTGCTATCATCTGGAGTACCGCTGCCTTCATTCACTATGTTTAAACTGCCTCCGTTTTCAACAAGTAACTCATTGTCCCCACCTACAATATTTAAAGCTCCTCGAATACGTTCTCCATCTCTTTTATCTATAGACAACCCTGAATGGTTTATAGTGAGCTGCCCTTTAGTGGATCCTCTCCTTTCAAAAGTTAGTACACCAAAGATACTTCTTTGATCACTAATAGTAGTGACGTTTGTTGCAACAATATTAGTGATATCTATCTCTGAGTTATTATCAATAATAACTTCTTGACCTGCAAAATACATTCCTTGGTCCGAATTTATTTTTGAATTATTGGTTATGCTTGTTTTCATTAAATTCCCTGTAAAGCCTATTGATACAGAAGTTCCGCTTAATAAATCTATCTGGCTATTGCTAATTAAATTAGTCCCATTGTTGCCTAAAGTTCTCAAACCTGTATCATTTAGGGTTTTTATATCAATTTTACTATCAAGAATACGTAAATCAGAATTGATTCCATTTAGGTATAATCCTCGACGAGATCCAGATATTATTTCAATATTTAATTCAGCGTCATTAAATATTGCTTTTGGATCAGTGCCTCGTAGATGAATGGCGTTATTTATCGTATCTGTCGCAGCAGATGTTCCACTGGTTGTTGTAACGGAAACCTTAGATTCACCGGTAACCGAAAGTTCTGGGCGAGCATTGTTATTCCCAATTTGTATATTTTCAAACGTTCCAGTCCCTGCACCTGTAATTGCTAGTTCACTCTGATTACTCAATGAAAGTAAAGCATCTGTTCCTTGTAAGATCATTCCTTGGGAAGGACCGGTATCTGTCATCAATAACTGACTATTATCCATGAGTACTTGTGGCGTTGCCCCCTGCAAATAAATCCCTCGTCCGGATGTCGCTTTCATGTCTAATTGACTATTCTTTAAATTTAAAACGGAATTGGAACCAATCAGGTTCATTCTTTGGCCAGTTGTTGATTGAATCGCTAGTTCCGATTCATTCGCTTCAAGTACCGCGTAACGTCCCGATAGAGTCATTGAAACTCCTGTCGTTGAAACAACTCTTGCACTCGATTTGTTTAGTGTCATTTTCGGAGAAGTTCCTGTAAGATTTAGTGTCTGTCCAGAAACTGTTGTTACATCAATTTTACTATCAAGAATACGTAAATCAGAATTGATTCCATTTAGGTATAATCCTCGACGAGATCCAGATATTATTTCAATATTTAATTCAGCGTCATTAAATATTGCTTTTGGATCAGTGCCTCGTAGATGAATGGCGTTATTTATCGTATCTGTCGCAGCAGATGTTCCACTGGTTGTTGTAACGGAAACCTTAGATTCACCGGTAACCGAAAGTTCTGGGCGAGCATTGTTATTCCCAATTTGTATATTTTCAAACGTTCCAGTCCCTGCACCTGTAATTGCTAGTTCACTCTGATTACTCAATGAAAGTAAAGCATCTGTTCCTTGTAAGATCATTCCTTGGGAAGGACCGGTATCTGTCATCAATAACTGACTATTATCCATGAGTACTTGTGGCGTTGCCCCCTGCAAATAAATCCCTCGTCCGGATGTCGCTTTCATGTCTAATTGACTATTCTTTAAATTTAAAACGGGATTGGAACCAATCAGGTTCATTCTTTGGCCAGTTGTTGATTGAATCGCTAGTTCCGATTCATTCGCTTCAAGTACCGCGTAACGTCCCGATAGAGTCATTGAAACTCCTGTCGTTGAAACAACTCTTGCACTCGATTTGTTTAGTGTCATTTTCGGAGAAGTTCCTGTAAGATTTAGTGTCTGTCCAGAAACTGTTGTTACATCAAATTGACTATCGGTCACAAGCAACTCTGGATTATCGCCATTCAAGTACACCCCTCTTCGTGCATTAGAGGTTATTGAAACTAGCAGTTCTGATCCTCCGGTGACTGTTGTTTTTGGATCAGCGCCTCGTAAATGTATGGCATTATTTTCCGTATCTGTCGCAGCGCCTGTTCCACTGGTTGTTGTGACAGAAAGCTTAGATTCTCCGGTGACTGAAAGTTCCGGGCGTGCATTGTTATTCCCAATTTGTATGTTTTCTAACGCTCCAGTTCCTGCACCTGTAATTTCCAATTCACTCTGATTGCTCAAAGAAAGTAACGCATCTGTTCCTTGTAAGATCATTCCTTGGGAAGGACCGGTATCTGTCATCAATAACTGACTATTATCCATGAGTACTTGTGGCGTTGCCCCCCGCAAATAAATCCCTCGTCCGGATGTCGCTTTCATGTCTAATTGACTATTCTTTAAATTTAAAACGGGATTGGAACCAATCAGGTTCATTCTTTGGCCAGTTGTTGATTGAATCGCTAGTTCCGATTCATTCGCTTCAAGTACCGCGTCACTTCCCGATAGAGTCATTGAAACTCCTGTCGTTGAAACAACTCTTGCACTCGATTTGTTTAGTGTCATTTTCGGAGAAGTTCCTGTAAGATTTAGTGTCTGTTCAGAAACTGTTGTTACATCAAATTGACTATCGGTCACAAGCAACTCTGGATTATCGCCATTCAAGTACACCCCTCTTCGTGCATTAGAGGTTATTGAAACTAGCAGTTCTGATCCTCCGGTGACTGTTGTTTTTGGATCAGCGCCTCGTAAATGGATGGCATTATTTGCCGTATCTGTCGCAGCGCCTGTTCCACTGGTTGTTGTGACAGAAAGCTTAGATTTTCCGGTGACTGAAAGTTCCGGGCGTGCATTGTTATTCCCAATTTGTATGTTTTCTAACGCTCCAGTTCCTGCACCTGTAATTTCCAATTCACTCTGATTGCTCAAAGAAAGTAACGCATCTGTTCCTTGTAAGATCATCCCTTGCGAAGCACCGGTATCAGTCATAAGTATCTGACTATTTTCCATGAGCACTTGTGGCGTCTCCCCCTGCAAATAAATCCCTCGTCCGGTTGTCGCTTTCATGTCTAATTGACTATTCTTTAAATTTAAAACGGGATTGGAACCAATCAAGTTCATTCTTTGACCAGTTGTTGATTGAATCGCTAGTTCCGATTCATTCGCTTCAAGTACCGCGTAACGTCCCGATAGAGTCATTGAAACTCCTGTCGTTGAAACAACTCTTGCACTCGATTTGTTTAGTGTCATTTTCGGAGAAGTTCCTGTAAGATTTAGTGTCTGTCCAGAAACTGTTGTTACATCAAATAGGCTATCAATCACGGATAAATTTGCATTATCGCCAGTTATATTTATAGCTGATTGTGTCGCAGAAGTAACGGATATCTCAGAATTGTTGACTAAAAGCTGCGCATTTTTTCCAGCCAGATGAATTCCTCTCTTGGCTAATGTGCTTCTGACTGTTAATTGAAAACTTGAATTTATCGTTATTTTAGGTGCAGTTCCTGTTAATGAGATCGTATTATTCGTTGTATCTGTAGGTACCGCTGTTGTCCCAACAGTAGCTACATCCAATTCTCCACTTTGCAAAAAAACTTCCGAGTTTTCTCCTCTTAGATCAATCGTATTCGCCACTCCTGCGGTAGTTGTGATCGTAATTGTTGCTCCCTGTTCTACCGTAAGCTTTGGATTTGATACGGTGGCAGAAGAAAAGAAGACCGTCGCATTCCCTCGACTAATCGTGACTTCTGCTTGGTTGGTTGCTAAGACTTCTTTTGCTACGATGAATGTTTGTGTAGAAGTTGTGCGTGTGAAGTTTGATACGCCACCTGTAAAGTGAATACTTCCTTCAGGAAGAGAGGCTAATCGCATGTTATTCGCATTCACTTCAGTTATATCTTCCAATTCAACGGTCCAATTTTTACTACTTTCTACCGTTGCGTTGATTAATGGTGTAGCACCAACTTTTGTCAATGTCGCATTTTCAAGTCGAATGGTGCTTGCTTGTGTTACTTCTTCTAGTTGAAAGTAAAACCCATTGATACCAAAAGTCAATGTATACCCATTGCCTTGGATAAGTAACGGACGATCCACAGTTAGTACGTTTGCGGTAGCCTCTGTCAAATTGGCTTGAACAGAAATGATCCCAATATCAGGATTGCCAACTGCTTCTCTGAATTGGGCCATCGTTGTAACTTCTGCTGTTTCTCCATCAAAGACGGTCGGTTCGACCACGTGTGACGCCTCATCGGTCTCTTCCTCATCTTTTTGTTGCTCCTGCGGAGCTTCTGATACAGGTTCACGTACTTCTTCTGCCGGTTGTTCATTTTCTTGTTCTTCTTCTATTCCATTTTCTTCTTTTAATTCCTCTTGTCCTGCTTGATCCTCATCGGACGATTCTATTTCTTCGACTGGGACTTCCTCACTCGTCTCTTCTTTCTCACTAATTTCTAAATGAGCCGTCGTTTCTTCCACCGACAGTTCATAGTTTCCCACCTGTTCAACTACTAAAGGAAGGACAAATGTATTTTGCGCACGCTTTGACTGAACGATCCATTCATTAGGCTGTGTTCCTTCCTCAACTGAGATCCCTGCTGGTAATTGATCTTTCAAGAGCGTTGCTTCTTCTGGTAAGAATACTCGTGCTTCAGACACTTCTTGATCAGAAAAGAATGTCACTTGAAGGGGTTCTTCTGCCGTTCCTTGCATCCGAGAACGAGTGAAGAAAAAGCGCGGATCACTAATCTCTTCTTCCTCTAGATAGTTTTTCATTAGTGGTAGTTCCACTAATTCTTGTTCTTCAGTTTCCATCTTTGTCTCTGCGTAGACCATGCCGACAGGCATGAATACAGCTTGCATGACCAAGATGGTCGTCCCTAACACAAGCATCGGTCGTCTCAATCTCGTGGTCATTTCATTCACTCCTTCTTACTGTTCTTGCTCGTTTACTCTTGCTTTCTTCTTTTGAATCAGTAGATACAAAATGACGACAAGTAAAAGAATAACCAAGACGATTGAACCAATCATCCACCAATTCGTATGATTGTCGATCATCACATCTTCTCGATTTAATTTACGGGCATCGTCGGCATCGATTGTAAATTCTCGTGTCCAAGACCATTCGTTTTCTCCCGACTTTGCCGTTAGGTCTAATACATAGTTCCCGCTGCGAAAACGATCGCCTTCTAACGAAATCGGAAAGTTGAAGTTCGAATTCGGCGCCATCTGCATCATTTCTTTACTGGCCTCATAAAGTACGTCGTTTTCTCCGGCACGTTTGACCGTCGCTTCCACTTCCAAGCGATTCACAAAGGCTGGCGTAAAGTTTTGTAAAGTCGCACTGATCACATTCCGATAGTTCAACTGATCCGCAAAAACATCCAACAGTTCCAATTCTGGCTCTACAGAATCGCTGGTATTGCTGACGACTACCCCGATCACGTGGGCAAATTCATTTTTGATGGCGACCCCTTCCCCTTCCGGCGTCTCACTTTCTTCCGCTTCTTTTATTTCAGCGATTCGTAATCCGCCGGCTAAATACCCTTCAAAGGCATCTTTAGGCATCTGTAAAGGAATTACTATGGTTTTTGTTTCTTTTCCTGATAAGGTAATGACCTCCGAAGGGGTCATCAGTTCATCCAAAGAATGGATCAAGGTCGGGTCTGCTACATTGGCATCTTTGCCATACTCGACATTCCCTAAAGTATTGGTGTAAGCAGTATGCGGCGTTACCTGAACAGTGATTGGTTCTGAACTGGAATTGCCGACTTTCAGCTTCAAGGTCTCTTTTTGACCAGGCGCAAGTAACAGCTCGTAATACCCTTTGCTTTCATCTACTTGGCTTTCTGGAAAAAGTGGGGTCACGTGTGTATTTAAGGCAGTTTCTTCTGCTTTGACTGAAACTGGTAAGAAGAAGAAAAATGCCGCAAGGAGCCAAAGCCCGTTTTGCATGGCATGTTTATATCTCATTTGTCGTAATCCTTTCTAAAAAAGCAGCGCTACAGAGATCTGCAACGCTGCTAGAGACTAATAGACTGGGAGACGGTACGGGTTACCTCTTACAGTTCATTGTCAGGTGTTTGCCCCAATTCCCAAGTCAAGGTAGAGGTATACGTTACCGCATCTTTGGCGGTCGAACCTGGTACGAATAGTTGAATCGCCTCATTCTCCACAACAGCTGCGCCGTCTGCTACTTGTTTTGCGATCGCATCATGATCTCCCCAAACAGCAGTAGAAGTACCGGCACCTTTGTTATTAGCAGCCGTCATAATCGGCACGGCATCACTGTTTGGGATCAATTCTAACCCGCTTGCATGAATGGTCGGTGCTTGCTCATTATTATCGATACTGTAACGCAGGGTCGGATCAAATAACGTGATTTTTGCGCCTTTTAATACATTATTTAGTGTATTCGTAGGTGCTTGGAATTCCGTTAGACTTACACGTAACGCCCACCCTTCATTGGTACCGCGAGTATCTTGGACTTGTGCCAAACTTACATAAGGAACTTTATTTTCTTCCCCTGACGTCCCTGTTTTTTGTTGTCTTTCAGCGACCATGTTATAATGCTCATCTGTGGTTGAGATAATTTGTGAACCGAAGTTCATGGTTGGCACAGTTGCGATCGTTAGAGGTCCTTTGTTTTCTCCATCAGGACCAGTGATTGGTGGAATGGTTACATCTTCTCCATCATCTCCAGGATCAACGACGGTATCGTCATTGCTTGGTGTAAAGGTAATTTGCCCCTCTGTCGTCGCTTGACGTACTTCTTTTGATTCTGTTTCTTCAGCGAAGGCTTGTACGCCTCCGGCAAAGATCGTTGTTGATAATGCCGCTACAGTGGCTAAACGGATAAATTTCATCATTCATTTCCTGCTTTCATTCCAATTATTTTTTGTGTTGCTTTTCTTCTTTGGTACTCTACTACCACTAAGGTACCGGCCACTAAGAAACTGCCGACCCAAATAGCAAATGACCCTTCGGTCATATTCGTTTGTGGTAACGAGCCGCCTGGTTTTTGTGGACTGGTGCTTGGGGGTGGATCGGGCGGGCCGATCGGTTTGTACGCCCCGGTAAATCCAATAGATCCCTCTGACTCGACGGATTGGACCTGTGTACCATCGACGGACAATGGAAATTGAAGTGCAGTAAGCACTGCCAGCATTCCAATCAAACATCCAACCGTTTTATGCATCTTCCCTCCTCCTTTAAATAGTCGTCTCAAAAATCTTCGTTTTTGGGTTTACAGAAAAAAAGACATTTGAACAAGTCAAATGTCAAAATAACTGTTGGAAAATTAGGATTTCTTAGTTTTGAGAAACATAAGTAATGATCAATCTAAAAAACGAAGGTTTTTAGTACAAAGAAGCAAGCAATCGTAACATAAATTGTTGTCTTTTTGCATCTATTACTTTAAATGAATTTCACTTACAATAAAATTCATTATTTGCACACTTAAGTGAAAATATCGAAAAATACTTTTCAGTTTTCCAAACAAGGTTTTTGAAATAAGATTTACTATTTTTGACACAGAAAAATCCCAATATAGTAGAGTAGTAATTTCCGAATTCAAGATTCCCCTTTACTTTTATATGTTGGTAGCGTGTTAATTTTTAAATATTTCTATAAGTAGTTTTAGAAGTATATATTACATTCCCAGTTAACGATTTCGATTATATTAGCAAATTATCTGAGCTTATATCTAGTTAATCTGCATGACAATTACTTTGGTCGCGATAAAGGTATCACCAACTTGTTGGCCGTATATATTTGCAGATCTTTCAAGTTGCAAATCAGCACGAGATCCTTCCACTATTCGAGAATTCTGAGATTGTGCATCATAAAGAATCACTTTTATTTCAGTCTCACTAGTAATCATAAAGGAAAATTTTTCTTCAGAGGATTCTGCCATATCATAGACTTCACCGTCTTCTCCTTTTACTTGGGACGTATTCGTCAATTCCATTTCAAAACGCTCACCATCTATACTAACGAGTGTTCCCGTTTTGTCGGCTCGATCCAGTTCTGCATTTGTCTTTTCTTCATCTGTTTGATCCGCAGTATCTTGATCATTATTCCCACTTTGACTATCTTCCGTTTGATTCTGAGGCGTATTAATTTGAGTGTTAAGGGGTACGTTGTCGTTGCTCGTCTGTTTGTCATTCGCAATGACTCCACAGCCACTGAGTAACGCTGCAAACAAAACAATTACTATTTTTTTTTTTTTCATAGAAACACCTTCCTTTTATTCATAGCGTAATGCTTCGATCGGTTTTAATTTAGACGCCTTATAGGCTGGTAAGTAGCCAAAAATTGTACCAATCAACATCGAAAATGACACACTGATCAAAATCGATAACAATGAGATCGTCATAGGATAATTTAACAGATTCAAAGCGATCAGACTGATGAGCATGCCCACAAAGATCCCAATCAATCCACCAATCACCGATAAAACGATCGCTTCCGTTAAAAATTGCTGCAAAATCACTTTACGTTTCGCACCTAAGGCTTTCTTCAAACCGATCTCTCTGGTACGCTCTGTCACACTGACCAGCATCGTATTCATCACCCCGATCCCACCGACGAGTAAGGAAATGCTGGCAATTCCCCCCAGTAAAATCATATTCGATCGATTGATATCATCAGTCATTTTCTTGACTTCATCATAGTTGCTAATAGAAAAAACAAAATCCGAAGGCGGAATATGCTTGGTTAATTCATGGCTGGCTTGTAAGACCGCTGATTCTAAGTCTTCAGCATTTGACGCCTGAAACAGCACTATTGGCTTTTGATTAAGTTTTCCTTCAGCTATACTTTGACTGCCTCGAGGGATGAAGACATATTTCCCTGATAATTGATCCGTGTCAGAAACGGCTACGCCAACGATGCGAAATGGTGTGCCATTGATTTCAATCAATTGATTTACAGGATTTTGATACTTGAAAAAAACTTCTGCGAGGTCAGATGTGATTACGGCAACTTGTTTTTGTGAACGCAGTTCGGTTCCGGTCATTGCTCTCCCTGCAAGGATCGTATGAGGTAATATCTCAAAGAAACTACTGTCCATGCCTAGCACTATCGTGTCTGTTTTTTGATCTCTTTGATATACAGTCATATTGGCTTCATGGAATAAGCTGACATTCTTCGCATGCGCAATGGTCAGTAGATGTTGCAGATCTCCTTCTGATAGTTGAGGGGCGTAATCAGGAAGTCGATCATTCTTACCCGTTTCTCCCGCCAGAAAAGCACTTCTGGCATCATATTCAATTCGCATCGAGTTGGTATCGCCGCCTATTAGCTGCTTTTTCATGTTTTCAGTATTTCCATTGATGATGCTCACAATGGAAATGATGGAGGCAATTCCGACAATGATTCCTAGCATCGTCAAGAGTGAACGCAAACGATGCTGGTAGATTGATTGGATGGCTAAGCGGATATGTTCAATCATTTTTCTCCCTCCTCGTCAATTTCCCCATCTTTTATAACGATTTGGCGTTTTGCATAGTCCGCGACCTCTTGTTCGTGAGTGATTAAAACAACTGTTTTTCCCAGATGATTCAGCTTAGTAAATAGCGCCATGATCTCATGACTATTAGCGGTATCTAAAGAACCCGTCGGCTCATCCGCTAAGATCACATTTGCTTCTCCTGCTAATGCCCGAGCGATCGCTACTCGTTGTTTTTGCCCCCCTGACAACTGATTGATCCTAAAATCGATCCGATCACTCAACCCGACACTTTCCAATGCATAAATGGCTCGTTTCGTTCGTTCTTCCTGACTGACACCGGCATACAAAAGCGGTAAGGCAGCATTTTGTAAAACAGATAGTTTCGGCAACAGTTCAAAATTTTGAAACACGAAGCCGATTTTTTGATTGCGGATCATAGAGAGATCATCTTCCTCCATCTGACTGGTGTTCTTGCCATCAAGCAAGTAGCTGCCCATTGTCGGTGTATCCAAACAGCCAATAATATTCATTAAAGTAGACTTGCCTGATCCTGATCGTCCCATGATGGAAACAA
Organism: Enterococcus sp. DIV0213h; assembly: GCF_051711285.1. Taxonomy (NCBI): domain Bacteria; kingdom Bacillati; phylum Bacillota; class Bacilli; order Lactobacillales; family Enterococcaceae; genus Enterococcus; species Enterococcus sp. DIV0213h. The sequence goes on along the minus strand of NZ_JBIOMH010000001.1, from coordinate 881,450 downwards.
ATTCGCCATGATCAATCGTTAGGTTAATCTTCTTCAAGACTTGAAGTTCTCCAGCTCCTTGTTTGAAATTTTTGTAAACATCAATCAACTGGATCATTTGATCTCACATCCATTCCTTCTTTGATACCGTTTCTTGGAAAAACAAGTTCCTGTTGCATATCCAGTTTACTTACTAACAAATACATGTTTTCATCTGTTTCATCTTCGCCAATCTCTACTTTCATCTTTTTAATTCTCTGATTATCAATAACATATATGAACGAACTTCCGTCTTCATCTAACACAAATGATTTTGGTAGTTTGACTTCCTTTTTATCTTCTTCAATCAGTTCCACAAAACAATGAATACCAATGCTAGGCGGCTCTTCACTTTCATCTAAAACAACTTCAAAATGAAATTGCGACAAATTGGGATTTGCGCCTTGATCTTCAACCACTACCGAAGGCTCTTTCATATCACCAACTCGGGTGATCTTTCCAGTCCATCGCTGACTACCGCCATTACGGTCTCTAAGTTCAACCTTTTGACCAGGCTCAAGTTGATTGCGGCGAAATTCATCCACAGTTCCTTTTAAAAAAAGCCGACTGGTATCAACAATTGTCATGAAAGGATTTTCTGGAACTGATTCACCAGAACTCATGTTCATTTGTCGTTCATCCACATCTTTAATGATTCCGTCAATATCAGCATTCACGACATCTGAGCCATGCTGCTCTTTGACTGAACGTAGTTCTAATTCTGCCCGTTCCAGCTCTAATTCGGCATCGCCAATGCTGCTTTCCAAATTTTGCGCTTCCAGCAACAATTGACTTTGCTGTATTTCCAAGTCGGTCTTGCGTTCTTCTAGCGCTTCTTTGTCCTCTTCTTCGGCACCGGCGAGTTTTTGTTTATTCTCCTCCAACTGATTGGTTACCTTATTGTATTGCTCCCATTTTTGGTTGGTTTGTCGCCTTGCTTGTTCCAAAGCTTTCTTACGATTGACCGTTATCTGTTCTGCTTCTTTAATGGCTAAGGCTCCCTCAGGGTTGGAATAAACAAAAAGGGCTTGTCCTACTTTGACTTGATCCCCTGCCTCTACGTTTCTTTCGACGACTGCGCCTCTCTTGCTATCTACTTTTACTTCAACAGTTTTTGCTGGCTCAATGGACCCTACTAATTGAAAATCATTTTTTGGCTGTAAATCTTGTAAAGATATACGAGTGATAACAGGCTCTTCGTGGCGATTAAACGCCCAAGTACCTGTCCACCCTAAACTACCAATGATCAGTAGAACACTAATGATTAGAATGCTCCTTTTTGATTTTTTTATGTGTTTTCTCAAATATTTCACCTTCCTGATTGATTAGTTGTTTGACCATCTTTATTTAATCATTAAATCAGGCAGCGTTTAAAACGATTCTCTTAAGATCTTCTGAAGATTCCTTAAGAATATCAACTTGGTAATCAATACCCTTCTTTCATATAAAGAATTCTTAAGAGTTAAAACCTATTCGTGTCCTCGCCTCTTTGCTATAATTAAGAATATTTCATTGAAAGGAGCTTTTTATGAATATCAAACGATCGGCATTTGTTTTTTCTTTGTTTGCCCTCTGTTTATTCGTAGCAGCCTTATGGCTATTGAAAGAAACCAGAATCGTCCAAACGGTTAGAGATAATCTTGTATCAAACCTTGTCATACAAGAAGTGGTTGAAACGGATAAAGATGAGGGCACTAGAGTTTTAGGTACAATTTTTGATTTAAAACCCCTCAAGCAACTGTTTTTAGCATCCTCTCTATTTCTTGTTTTTACCGTTTCCTTAATCTGCTATTTTATCTATCGTTATGTTTCAAAGAAAAAAATTGCAAAGATTGCCGAAGGAATCCCGCTCTTTTTCTCTCAATCTGTGGAATGTTCGACTGGTAGCCTGTCAATTGACCATGAATTATTAAGAATAAAAGATACAATGAACCGCAATGAAGCTCTTTTAATGGAAGAAACACAGCGCACCAAGGACTTGATTACCTATTTGGCGCATGACTTGAAGACTCCCTTAGCCTCAGTGATCGGCTATCTCAATCTATTATTGGATACGAAAAACTTGACCAATGAACAAATGACGCAATCCCTGACGATTGCTTTAGAAAAGTCTGAGCGTTTGGAAACGCTGATGAATGAATTTTTCGACATCACCCGTTTTAATCTGCAAGACATCCAATTGTATCAACGGGAACTTGATTTCGTCTTCTTACTGAAGCAAATCCAAGAAGAATTCTATCCGCTGCTGAAAGAAAAAGAACAAGCCATCTGCTACACTGGTCCAGAGAGCTTGAAGTTAGAAGCCGATAGTGAACAGTTGGCGCGAGTCTTAAACAATCTGCTAAAAAATGCCATTGCCTATGCGCCTGATCAAACCACGATCACAATGCAGCTAACCGTAGACGAACAAGCAGCAACTTTCATCCTAGCGAATCAAAGTGAGCCGATCGAACAAGAACAATTGGACGCATTATTTGAAAAATTTTATCGTCTAGATCAAGCTCGTTCAACCAAGACAGGTGGAGCAGGACTCGGATTGGCGATCGCCAAAGAAATTATTTTGGCGCATCAGGGAACGATCCGAGCTACTAGCAAGAACAATGAGATTCAAATGATCGTCACATTACCTTTAGCTACAAATCAACACGAAAAAACTAGAAAGTCAGTTAACTGAAAAGGAAGGTCAATACGAGTGGAAAAGATACTTTTAGTTGAAGATGAAAAAGAAATTTCAGATTTGATTACCTTTTATTTGCGAAACGAAAATTTTACCGTCATCACTTGTGCAGATGGGAATGAAGCTCAGGTACAAATCGAGCAAAACAGCTTTTCTTTGGCGATTCTTGATGTCATGCTACCAGATATCACTGGCTTTGACCTGTGTAAAATCATCCGAAAAAAGCATCATTACCCAATTATTATGGTGACAGCTAAATCTGAGGAAATCGATAAGATCACTGGTTTGACAATTGGTGCCGATGATTACATCACGAAGCCTTTTCGTCCTTTGGAAGTAATCGCTCGGGTGAAAGCTCAGATACGCCGCTCGACTCAATACAACGGCACAGATCAAAACAAATTGATCGTGAGGGAGTTGGAATTAGATGTCAATAAGCGAAAATGTTTCTTTCAAGAAGAAGAACTTTCCCTGACGCCCATCGAGTTTTCCATTTTAAAATTATTGATGGAGCGAAAAGGCCAAGTGGTAAGCTCTGAAGAAATGTTTCAAGAGGTTTGGGGCGAAAAATATTATACGTCTTCTAATAATACCATCATGGTCCACGTTCGAAACCTTCGGGAAAAAATGCACGATACCCACAAGAAGTCTTCTTATATCAAAACGGTTTGGGGAATCGGCTATAAAATGTGATATAAATTTATTTTTAGGTTCTGTGCTTTATGGCTCCTTGATATTTCTGATTAACTAATTGACCGCAATCGCTCCTGCGATCACATTTCCTAAAATCAGAATAACTACAAACAATATCGCAGATTTTCCAACCTTTCTCGTAACACTCAACTATATTGAAAAGATCACCGTTTCTATAGAATAAAAATATCCCAAAGAACTAAAATGTCTAAATTAAAACAGGATCAAAAACTATTAAGTTTCTGCCCCCAAAAGAAGAGGTATCATTCTACTCATCAATCTAAATTTTAAATGTTCGTTGCTTTTTTTGCGTGTTTATGAGCACTAAAATAGAGTGCTCCGTATCATTTTATGATGAACGAATTTCAAAAAGTCCAATCAGAAGCTGCTTAGCTTTTGATTGGACTTTGCCTTTTTGATATTAGTTGTTCAATGACAAGGGATCACATCACATTGAATATCATCGAATGTTTTGTTTCCATACTTAGATCATACCCGCATAGTTCTTTGAAATAGGTCTGATAATCCGTTTCCACTATTCGCAAGATATCTTCACTTGAAAAATCTTCAAAGGTGATCAATTCATCCACTAAACTAATCTTCGCATCGATCCCTAAAATCTTTGGCCAAACTTCCCAGAAATTTCGACTAGAAATTTGGTCTACTAAGGTATTCAAACGGCGAATCTGATCAGTCAAATAGTCTTTCAGGACGGTGCTTTCTCGTTTCTCGATTGCTTCAAAGGTGCGTTGAAACCCCTGAAGATAGTCTTGTTTGGTAGTAAACACGGTCATAATGCGTTCTCCTCCTTTTTGTTTAAAATGAAAGCTGATCCGTCAATGGATTCAATTGGTGTTTGACCATTGTCCAATCTTTGGTTGTCGGCTGACTATTGATCAGCACATAGTCTGTTTCTAGACTATCGTCCGAAAGATAGGGGCGATAGTTCGTCACGATCAGATCGATCTTTTCGTTATTTAATTGTTCCGGTAGAAATTCCTGTAACTTTACAAACAGTAAGTGATGGTGGTCCCCTAGCTGTTCACGGGCCTCTATTCGAATCGATTGAACCACTAAGTAGTCACCCTCCAATAAAAACAAAATTTGTTTGACGGGTTGATAATAACGAAAGACCATATCCATGTATAAGGTAAAGCTCGCCGCCACGTCTTCAAAGATACTGGAAGAAATCGGAAGGGCCTTTGAATGGGTTGACAAGAAGTGAGTATTGATTTTATGGATCTGACTGTGTTTTTTTTCTACCATGTCATGTACTTCTTTTAACTCTTTATTCAATAGTGGACTCAAGGCTTCATTCACCAAACGTGACACAAAAAATGATGTCATAAAGTGCCCGAGTATGTCTGTATCCCATTGCTCAAAAAATGGATCTGACAAATACGCTGAAACGACCTCCTCAAGCCCTGCCCAACAGTTGAACCGTTGGCCAAATGTGATTTCCTGATCGGAGCGATCGATCGTTCGCTTGGCAATGATCGAAAGGTGGAGCCATGCAAATTCTTCCTTCGGAAGATAAATATCAAAGTCTTGATTGATCCTATCCTGCAAGGAATAAAGCAATTGAAAGTCCTTTTCTTGATAATCGATCGCCTTCAACCACTTTGGCACCGTGACAAAATGATTGTGTTGGACGCGGATCATGGTGATATAAAGGTGATAATAAAAGGCTGAAACCGTCGTCCCTGTGCCCAACTCATACTCACCTAATTGATTGGATAGTTCGTCTAAGACTAATTTGTGCAGGCGCTCTGGTGGCCGAATCGTATGGGGCGTCTGTTCGCTATTGTAATAAAAATCAAAAAAGAACTTTCGGATATCGGCTTCTTTCCCCTGGAAATTGACCGGAGTGAAGGTCAAGCTCAAGCGATATGAGGCCAAGATTGGTTCGATTCTCGCTAGAAATCGACGGAGCGTACTTTCTGCATAACTGTAGTGATGGGCCAATTCAGCCAATGCCACCGGCTGTCCCCAAAAAATAGTGCCGATGATCTCAAAAAGAACTTCATTCTCTAAGAGTGCTTCTTTTTTTTCTTGGTACTTGACGCGGTCTCGTTCATCAAAACGAAACCCCTTGTACAAGGAAAGCAATTCAATGGTTTCACCAAAATAGCTTCTAATTGCTTGAATATCTTTAACCAATGTGCGTTGAGAAATCATTAAGCGTTCGCTAAGTGCCACGATCGTAAAATGATGTTCTCGCTCAATAATCGATAAGATTCGCATCCAGCGACGGGTCTCCGCATTCGTGATAAATGAGAGCTGTAATTCTCGCATAGCATTCCCTCCCTTCTTCCCCTCAGACTTCTTTTTTCCAACGACATGTTTTGCTCATCATACCTTATCGGTTCATTAAATACGAAAAGAACGCCTTTTTTCAATTCTATCTACAATAAAAAGAAAAGAGTGGACACACTTCTCTTCTTCTACCTAGTTATCCGGTACAGCACTCAACTCCCATGTGAGGGTCGTTTGATAGGTCGTTGCTCTAGGATCCGCCGATGGCGGCACTTCAAGGGCAACACTTTCTCCTGCACTTTCTCCATCACCAAAACGATAGACCCAAGTCCCTGCGCCTTGGCCGTTGCTTGCGGTCACAAGAGGTATCTTTTGTTCTGGGATCAAGACAACGCCGTCTTGGTTTTGGAGCGTCGGTTCCCCATTTTCTTGGACAGAAGCAAATTGTTGGTTATTCAGCACCAGATGTGCACCTCTCAGTTGATTGTCTTGACGATCCGTAAACTGATTGTTTTGTGTGACCGCTAGTGTCCATCCCTTACGTTCGTTGTCTGGGCGGCGATCACTGACTTGGATGTAGTTTGGCCGTTCTTCGGCATCATTGAGGGTCCCATCAAGATTCAATAAGCGTTGCGGTTGTGCGTAGTAGCGCTTGGCCTGAGCAGAAATGGCTTGTGAACCGAAGGTAAAAGACGAAATGAAATCAATACTCAACAGCCCTTGGTCCTCAGGAAGCTTCGGTTGATTTTCCGGATCGACCTCAATTTCAGGATTCATCGGATCTACCGGTGAGACAGGCCCTAGATCTCCAACAATTAATGTCGTAGCCGGTTCAAAGGTTACATCGTGAAACGTGAATTCAGTGACTGGGTTTATATTTCCGCGAGCATTATTTGTTTCTGGAGGATTAACAACTCCTGCAGCTACAGCTGATCCTTCTGCATCTCGTAGAAAGACTTGTATTTCATCATCGATTTCTAAAGAAACTTCACTTAAGTCTAATGAAAACCTACCATCCGCATCTACCGAGACAGATTCAGTATTGAGTGGTTCCCCGTTGTGTGTAGCTGTTACTTCAGCATCTAGATTGTCCGTCATCCCTTGAATCGTGGTACTATCTTGCGCAATGATTGACGAAGAAAATTGTGCCGGTGTTGGTGGTATAATTGGAAAAACCTCAACTGTTTCCGTTAAAATCTGGTGTTCGAAGCCATCTGTAAGTTCGCCACTGGTTAATTCAACTTTACTGATTCGAACTTTTGATCCGGCTTCGAGAGGTTCATCCAAATCGATTTCAAAGAGTCCGCCACGCGGCTCTTCGCCATAAATACTGATTCCTGGCGATTCATTTGTATGACCAACCGTTTTGGCCGTATATTCTTGTGTGCTTTCTCTCGATGGGGATTCTACTTCTACGGTAACCATTGCTTCATCATCCCAAGCTGGACGACTATCATCTAGCCCTACTGGAAGACTCACTCGCCCATGAATTTTCTTATCTGCATTAGTTGGTACTCTTAATTCATCGGCAATTGCCCAAGATGCATTTGTTGCAGAAATGCGTGAGTACCCATCCAGTCCTTGTGTACCCAAAGTTTCATTAGTAAATTCTGGATTAGTAGAACTTTCGACATATTTAAAACCTCCCGTACCTGTAAGCCTAGCATCAAACGGCTCATTAAAAGCAATATCTGGTTGTACGCTACTAGATTGGCCTGTCCTCCATGCAGAAAACTTACTTTTAGAAATAGTCAAATCCCCGTAATTTGGGCTGCTACCAGCAAGTGCTATTGCTGGTAATAATGGGGCACTGATAATGTCATAGAACAAAGGATTTTCTAATAAAAATTTGCTATTCATAGAATCAACTTGAGATGACCTATATTGAATGGCATATGAAATACTACTTCGAACAAAAAAAGTAGCGTTGGTATCTACCTTATTTTGTGCATCAAAAATCCCCGACACACCGCCTCGCACCCCATAGGTAATTCCTGATCCTCTCTCAGAATAAAGATTCAAACTACCAGCCGTTGTCATGTGTATTCTCGGATCACGTCCAGCTCCAAGAAGGAAAATCCCCTGATTTCCCAAAAACAGATAAGCGTCTTCCGGCGTGTTATGTTGTCCGCTATTTTCTAGCTCTATCATAGATGTAGAGTCTATCAAAAAATCCAGTTCATTAAGTTGAAGATACATAGCGGGATTGTTATCTTTTTTAGACCCTGAAACAAATAATTCAGAATTATTACTAACGTCTAAAGTTAACTTTGCAATATAACTTGATAGTGAACTAGTTGCAATTGGAACACCATATTCTGTTTTAAGCCTCATTTTCGTTCCATTAGTAATAGACATATTTAATTCATTAGAATTGATTCTGATCAATGGTTTTAACGTATTATGTTGTAAAAGTCCAGACGCAGGTTGATTCGCATTAAACTCCAAAGTACATCCATCAATGATAAATTCGCCATTACTGTGCATTTCTAGCTTAGATTCAACCATATTAATAGTACTCGTTTTGAAATTAACTATGGCAACTCCTTCCCCTTGAACAGCGAGGCCTGTCGCTTCATTTGAATTTTCAACCCTCATGGTTGAATCAATTACAGACAGACGGGCGTCTGAGCCATTAAGGAGAACTCCATCACCATTTATTGAATCAATTCTTAAATCTGAGTTGTTCATTGTCACTGTAGGAGAATTTCCTGTAAGGTTTAGTGTCTGTCCAGAGACTGTCGTTACATCAAATTGACTATCGGTCACAAGCAATTCTGGATTATTGCCATTCAGGTACATCCCTTGCGAAGCGCCAGTATCAGTCATCAATAACTGACTGTTTTCCATGATTACTTGTGGCGTTGCCCCCTGCAAATAAATCCCTCGTCCGGTTGTCGCTTTCATGTCTAATTGACTATTCTCTAAATTCAAGACTGGATTTGAGCCAATCAGGTTCATTCTTTGGCCAGTTGTTGATTGAATCGATAGTTCCGATTCATTCGCTTCAAGTACCGCGTCACTTCCCGATAAAGTCATTGAAACTCCTGTCGTTGAAACGACTCTTGCACTCGATTTGTTTAGTGTCATTTTCGGAGAAGTTCCAGTAAGATTTAGTGTCTGTCCAGAAACTGTCGTTACATCAAATAGGCTATCAGTAACGGATAAATTTGCATTATCACCATTTAAGTACACTCCTCTTCGTGCATTAGAAGTTATTGAAACTACCAGTTCTGATCGACTAGTGACTGTTGCTTTTGGATCAGCACCTCGTAGATGAATGGCGTTATTTGCCGTAGCTGTCGCAGCGCTAGTTCCACTGGTTGTTGTGACAGAAAGCTTAGATTCTCCGGTGACTGAAAGTTCCGGGCGTGCATTGTTATTCCCAATTTGTATATTTTCCAACGCTCCAGTCCCTGCACCTGTAATTGCTAGTTCACTCTTACTACTCAATGAAAGTAAAGCATCTGTTCCGTGTAAGATCATTCCTTGCGAAGCACTGGTATCTGTCACAACTAACTGACTATTATCTAACTTTACTTGTGGCGTTGTTCCCTGTAAATAAATCCCTCTTCCGGTCGAGGCATTCATAATCATCTCCGTGTTAGCTAGTGATACTAATGGACTAGCTCCAATCAAGTTGATTCGTTGTCCAGTGGTACTTGTAACATTTACCACTGATGAATCAAAAATTAGTTGTGGCGATTCACCAGTCATGTTCATTGTAATGCCCGTCGTTGAACCAAGCTGAATTGTGCTATTTTCTGATGAAAAAGAGGAGTGATAGCCGGATATATTTATAGCTGCTTGTGTCGCAGAAGTAACGGATATCTCAGAATTGTTGATTAAAAGCTGCGCATTTTTTCCAGCCAGATGAATTCCTCTCTTGGCTAATGTGCTTCTGACTGTTAATTGAAAACTTGAATTTATCGTTATTTTAGGTGCAGTTCCTGTTAATGAGATCGTATTATTCGTTGTATCTGTAGGTACCGCTGTTGTCCCAACAGTAGCTACATCCAATTCTCCACTTTGCAAAAAAACTTCCGAGTTTTCTCCTCTTAGATCAATCGTATTCGCCACTCCTGCGGTAGTTGTGATCGTAATTGCTGCTCCCTGTTCTACCGTAAGCTTTGGATTTGATACGGTGGCAGAAGAAAAGAAGACCGTCGCATTCCCTCGACTAATCGTGACTTCTGCTTGGTTGGTTGCTAAGACTTCTTTTGCTACGATGAATGTTTGTGTAGAAGTTGTGCGTGTGAAGTTTGATACGCCACCTGTAAAATGAATATTTCCTTCAGGAAGAGAAGCTAATCGCATGGTATTCGCATTCACTTCAGTTATATCTTCCAATTCAACGGTCCAATTTTTACTACTTGTAACAGTGGAATTAATCAAGGGTGTAGCTCCTACTTTCGTAATTCTTGCATTTTCAATTCGAAAGACACTTGATTCAGCTGTTTCTGCTAGTTGAAAATAAAATCCGTTTATACCAAAAGTCAATGTATACCCATTCCCTTGGATAAGTAACGGACGATCCACCGTTAGTACGTTTGCGGTAGCCTCTGTCAAATTGGCTTGAACAGAAATGATCCCAATATCAGGATTGGCCACGGCTTCTCTGAATTGCGCCATCGTAGCGACTTCTGCTGTTTCTCCATCAAAGATGGTCGGTTCAACCATTTGTGACGCCTCATCGGTCTCTTCCTCATTGGTTTGTTGCTCCTGCGGAGCTTCTGATACAGGTTCACGTACTTCTTCTGCCGGTTGTTCATTTTCTTGTTCTTCTTCTATTCCATTTTCTTCTTTTAATTCCTCTTGTCCTGCTTGATCCTCATCGGACGATTCTATTTCTTCGACTGGGACTTCCTCACTCGTCTCTTCTTTCTCACTAATTTCTAAATGAGCCGTCGTTTCTTCCACCGACAGTTCATAGTTTCCCACCTGTTCAACTACTAAAGGAAGGACAAATGTATTTTGCGCACGCTTTGACTGAACGATCCATTCATTAGGCTGTGTTCCTTCCTCAACTGAGATCCCTGCTGGTAATTGATCTTTCAAGAGCGTTGCTTCTTCTGGTAATAATACTCGTGCTTCAGACACTTCTTGATCAGAAAAGAATGTCACTTGAAGGGGTTCTTCTGCCGTTCCTTGCATCCGAGAACGAGTGAAGAAAAAGCGCGGATCACTAATCTCTTCTTCCTCTAGATAGTTTTTCATTAGTGGTAGTTCCACTAATTCTTGTTCTTCAGTGTCCATCTTTGTCTCTGCGTAGACCATGCCGACAGGCATGAATACAGCTTGCATGACCAAGATGGTGGTTCCTAACACAAGCATTGGTCGTCTGAATCTCGTGGTCATTTCATTCACTCCTTCTTACTGTTCTTGCTCGTTTGCTCTTGCTTTCTTCTTTTGAATCAGTAGATACAAAATGACGCCAAGTAAAAGAATAACCAAGACGATTGAACCAATTATCCACCAATTCGCATGATTGTCGATCATCACATCTTCTCGATTTAATTTACGGGCATCGTCGGCATCGATTGTAAATTCTCGTGTCCAAGACCATTCGTTTTCTCCGGACTTTGCCGTTAGGTCTAATACATAGTTCCCGCTGCGAAAACGATCGCCTTCTAACGAAATCGGAAAGTTGAAGTTCGAATTCGGTGCCATCTGCATCATTTCTTTACTGGCCTCATAAAGAACGTCGTTCTCTCCGGCACGTTTGACCGTCGCTTCCACTTCCAAGCGATTCACAAAGGCTGGCGTAAAGTTTTGTAAATTCGCACTGATCACATTCCGATAGTTCAACTGATCCGCAAAAACATCCAACAGTTCTAATTCTGGTTCTACAGAATCGCTGGTATTGCTGACGACTACCCCGATCACGTGGGCAAATTCATTTTTGATGGCGACCCCTTCCCCTTCTGGCGTCTCACTTTCTTCCGCTTCTTTTATTTCGGCGATTCGTAATCCGCCGGCTAAATACCCTTCAAAGGCATCTTTAGGCATCTGTAAAGGAATTTCTATGGTCTTTGTTTCTTTTCCTGATAAGGTAATGACCTCCGAAGGGGTCATCAGTTCATCCAAAGAATGGATCAAGGTCGGGTCTGCTGCATTGGCATCTTTGCCATACTCGACATTCCCTAAAGTATTGGTGTAAGCAGTATGCGGCGTTACCTGAACAGTGATTGGTTCTGAACTGGAATTGCCGACTTTCAGCTTCAAGGTCTCTTTTTGACCAGGCGCAAGTAACAGCTCGTAATACCCTTTGCTTTCATCTACTTGGCTTTCTGGAAAAAGTGGGGTCACGTGTGTATTTAAGGCAGTTTCTTCTGCTTTGACTGAAACTGGTAAGAAGAAGAAAAATGCCGCAAGGAGCCAAAGCCCGTTTTGCATGGCATGTTTATATCTCATTTGTCGTAATCCTTTCTAAAAAAGCAGCGCTACAGAGATCTGCAACGCTGCTAGAGACTAATAGACTGGGAGACGGAACGGGTTACCTCTTACAGTTCATTGTCAGGTGTTTGCCCCAATTCCCAAGTCAAGGTAGAGGTATACGTTACCGCATCTTTGGCGGTCGAACCTGGTACGAATAGTTGAATCGCCTCATTCTCCACAACAGCTGCGCCGTCTGCTACTTGTTTTGCGATCGCATCATGATCTCCCCAAACAGCAGTAGAAGTACCGGCACCTTTGTTATTAGCAGCCGTCATAATCGGCACGGCATCACTGTTTGGGATCAATTCTAACCCGCTTGCATGAATGGTCGGTGCTTGCTCATTATTATCGATACTGTAACGCAGGGTCGGATCAAATAACGTGATTTTTGCGCCTTTTAATACATTATTTAGTGTATTCGTAGGTGCTTGGAATTCCGTTAGACTTACACGTAACGCCCACCCTTCATTGGTACCGCGAGTATCTTGGACTTGTGCCAAACTTACATAAGGAACTTTATTTTCTTCCCCTGACGTCCCTGTTTTTTGTTGTCTTTCAGCGACCATGTTATAATGCTCATCTGTAGTTGAGATAATTTGTGTACCGAAGTTCATCGTTGGTACTGTTGCGATCGTTAAAGGCCCTTTGTTTTCTCCATCAGGACCAGTGATTGGTGGAATGGTTACATCTTCACCATCATCTCCAGGATCAACGACGGTATCGTCATTGCTTGGTGTAAAGGTAATTTGCCCCTCTGTCGTCGCTTGACGTACTTCTTGTGATTCTGTTTCTTCAGCGAAGGCTTGTACGCCTCCGGCAAAGATCGTTGTTGATAATGCCGCTACAGTGGCTAAACGGATAAATTTCATCATTCATTTCCTGCTTTCATTCCAATTATTTTTTGTGTTGCTTTTCTTCTTTGGTACTCTACTACCACTAAGGTACCGGCCACTAAGAAACTGCCGACCCAAATAGCAAATGACCCTTCGGTCATATTCGTTTGTGGTAACGAGCCGCCTGGTTTTTGTGGACTGGTGCTTGGGGGTGGATCGGGTGTGCCGATCGGTTTGTACGCCCCGGTAAATCCAATAGATCCCTCTGACTCGACGGATTGGACCTGTGTACCATCGACGGACAATGGAAATTGAAGTGCAAGAAGCACTGCCAGCATCCCAATCAAACATCCAACCGTTTTATGCATCTTCCCTCCTCCTTTAAATAGTCGTCTCAAAAATCTTCGTTTTTTAGATTGATCATTACTTATGTTTCTCAAAACTAAGAAACCCTAATTTACCAACAGTTATTTTGACATTTGTCTTGTTCAAATGTCTTTTTTTTCTGTAAACCCAAAAACGAAGGTTTTTAATACATGAGAAAAAACAAACAAGGTTCAATGAAGCACCTTTCTTGTATCTCCTAGATTAATGGATTCTCTATTAAATGAATAATCGAAATTTTCACTTCGACATGCAAATTTAGAAAAATAGACATAAAAAAAAGGATCAAAAACTTTTAAGTTTCTGACCCCTTTTTATCATTTAGTAACTAGCCGTCATAAATCGTTTCTCGCTTGCCAGCTTTTATAACTAGAACTAACGCATATTCATCACGAATATCACATATTAATCTATATTTTCCTATTCGATATCGCCACAAGCCACTTTTATCAGCAGTAAGACCTTTTCCAGTCCGTCTCGGATTTTCACAACCCTCGATATTTTTATTCAACCAAAGCAGAATCTGCTTTCGAATGGGTTTATCTAACTTCAAAAATTCTTTTTGTGCGCGTTTATCAAATTCAACGTGATACTTCATAAACCTTCAGCCTTCATCATGTCTTTAAGAGAGACAGATTCACCAGATAGATTCTTTAGAGCTTCAGATCCCGCTTGCAAGTCCAGGTAATCTTCAATTTTTTCAGTTAATGCTTGTTTCATTAAAGTTGATAAGGGTTGACCAGTTAACTCAGCATAGCTTTGAAAAAATGCCTCTTCTTGTTCATTTAATCTTATAGTAGTAACGCTCATTGTAATCCCTCCTTTTATCTATATAACCATTGTATTACAATGTAATACAGAAGTCAATCATTTATAATTTAGTATATCGATCGATCATCGAATCTACTTTTTTGTACTCTTGGTTCTTCAGCTGATTTTCCTTTTCTGTGAGATTCTCATGGCATATGAAGAGACCAATCATATCTTTTACTTTCAAAATCCCCAATCGATCTGATACACAACAATACTCTTTTACTGATTTATCAACAATAATCGCATGGTCATTGTAAAAGTAAATTCTTTTTAAATCACTTATAGCCAAGAGAATTCACCTCAGATTTTCTTTTCATCATTTACTAAATCAAATCGGTCATAGCCGTCTACCTTTTCGTATTCTAGATGACATGTGTTGCATAAATAGCGACCATTCGGATAAAAATGGTCTCCCTTTTTTTCTCTTACTTGTTTTGCTAATTCACCACAATCACATTCAATCCAACTTGGGGGCCAATACAAGCGACGATTATAAGGCGTTATCGGTATTTTCCACTGACCGCCAAAACATTTTCTTTCTTGTGACAAAATCAACCGCTCCTTTCATTGAAATCATAAACACTTAGCTGTTCTTTTCTGTAAAGTGTATCCCTTCAACGTATCCTGAGTAAACCGCTTCATTGTTTCTGTTTTATGTGAAGTATCAGCGCCTACTCTCTTTCTATCAACCAGTATAAATTGCATTCTCGGTCATCTGAATAGGTGTAACGCAAAGAGTAACCAGCACTTCTAACCAGCTCTTTAAAGACTTCTGTTGGACCGTGATTGTCTAATGGTCCCTCTTTTTGCCAAAGGGGTACACGTAGCGTGTCTGCAACGTCCTTCGACAACGTACCTTTATCAATCAGGACATCCAGCACCTGATTCACCGTCAAATAGTTAATCTCTGATTCCATTAGGCACGTCCTCCTGATTATCAGTGATCAACGTTTCTTCTTGTGTAGGGTAGTGGGTTTGTTTCACCGCAAAGGCTTCTGCTTCGGTTTTGGTTGGAAAGCTAGCAGCGACCGCTCCTCTCACATAAACCACGAATTGACCGTTTTCTTCTTTAATTTTGACCATTGGTATCGCTCCCTTATCGTTTTATTTTAGTCTACCATAGTGATAGACATTGTTTGCACCTTTATTTTTTGCTATAATAAAGGCGCAAATACAATGCAAACTTCTTTCTGGCTTATCTTAACTTCCGATTAAGATAGGCTTTTTTTGTGTCTTGAATGGCTAGGCAACATGCTTTTTCTCCTCAGTTTTGTATCGCTTATTGACAATGTATAACCATTGATTGACTATTTCTCTTAGTTGTTCATCGGGTCTTTTGTTCTTAAAACCATGTACTTGTACGAGCCTTGAATCACAATATTCTATCGTGTAGTACGGTTTGTCAGGTTCAGTAGTCTTTCGGGCGAACACAATGGTCGTTTCCCCTTCTGCATGTTGATTGATATAACTGCTTCCCCCCACGCAATGTTTCAAACTTTTTCCTTCTTCTATCAAATCATTTGCTTCCTTTGGCAAGATAAATTGCACATCTTTTATCGTCATTTCAAGAAAAGCTTCTTCAATTGCTCGTTTTTCAAATTCCTTTCTTACAATCTCACGCTTCATCGCATTTATTGTGTCTACAGCTTTGTCATGTGCCATTTTAAGGTCTTTAGGCAGTCGTGTCATTGGCGTGATTGGTATACCTAATTCATTTAACATATCGAGATAATCCTGATAAAAGCCAATGGTTCGCTTTTGTTTCATGAGGTAATTCTGGAATGTGATTGGCTTTACTCCCTCTGGTATCTTACTTATATCATCTACTCCCATAAACGCTTCAACACCTGAAATATACTTTGTTCCCATTGATTCTAGTGCTTGCTTTACTTGATAGGCTTGATAGGTTCGTTGGCTATTTCTGAAAAACACTTTGTTTCGCTTCAACCAGTTCATCGTGATTGACCGCATATCTAACTTCCTTTCTAGAATTTGCTTGGCTAACGCTGGCGCATTGATTCGTTGTGCATATTCGATTCTCTGTCGGTACTTGTAGATAAAGCCAATTTCATCACCATATATGGAATCGATTGTCAGATACCGTAGCTCTGAAACGTTGAACAAACGGTCATTCCAATTATTTGGATAGAGGGTTGGATGTTGCGCATACATGGAAAGCATATTGCCAAGTTGTACCAAACGAAAATCATAGGTTGTATCAGAAACTGCACCAACTTTGATATGTTTGTTATTGCTAAAGTGTTCTAAATTCACTAATTTCACTCGAAAGTGTTGCTTGCCTTTTTCAAGTAAAGAACGGACTTCATAGGTTTGAATCTCGATTCGCTTACTAGTAGATAAGATAATTTGAAAATGGTCTCTACGGTCAAAAAAGGTTAGTCGTGAGTTCTTTGTGAGCCGTTTTTCTTCGGTAAAGTAATGCTTGCGTTCAGAAGCAATGACTGTCTGCTGTTTGTTTGCCCATTTGTAAGTGGGCATATTGTAGTAACACCATTCAAAGAATGCCTTCGGTGGTTTCAAACAGTTTTTGGCGTAGTCATTAGCGGTTTTCATCTTTCTCATAACATATCTAGCAAACTTAATTGCTCTCCTTCCATCATTTTTGGCTTGTCCTTTGTGCTGTTGCTTTCCTTTGTTTCTTCTTTCTTCGATTTCACCTGATTGATATTCTGCGGTTTCTTAGGCTCCTCTTGCTTTGCCTTGCTCTTTTGAATCATTTCTTTGGCAAAATCATTGGTAACTACGGTAACTGGTTGTTTAAAGTAGTGCGTTATCCATAAGTAAACCAATTCGTTATCGATAATGGCACACCCGCCGACTTGATATTGTACCGCTTGTGAATAAGCATATTGGTGAGCCTTTTTAAGCGATTTTTCAGGGGTCAAAATTCCTTGATATAATGCAATGTCCTTTTGCTTACATAACCATTCATACATCATTTTCTCGCTAGGTGACGATTGTTCAGTCAGTTCAGTTGTTAATTTTTCAAGTGCTACACGTTTGATTCGATTCATCGTTTTCCCTCCACATTTTTAAGATTTGTGTGCTTTTCTAATTGGTAGAAAAGCACACTCGGAATCATAACTTGCCTTCTTCTCGATACGAGTAGTAATCATCACTGCCAACGATGATGTGGTCTAATAATTCAATGCTCATCAGCTTTCCTGCTCGTACCAGCCGTTCGGTCACTTGGTTATCCGCAATGCTTGGTTTCGGATTACCAGAAGGGTGATTGTGGGCGATTAGAATGCGAGAAGCGTTTGACAATAGCGCTCGTTGAAATAGATTCTTCGGTTCGACAAACGTTTGATTGATGGTTCCTCTATGAACCACTGAGTAACTGGTCAAGTTGTTTCTCACATCTAAGCAAAGTAGAACGAGGTTTTCTTGTGTGTCCAATCCGATTTCATTTTGAAGCCATGTCGCTATCGTATAACTTGAGGTGGTATTTAGCGGAACAAACTTTTCCATTGCACAAATTTCTTGGTTGACTTTGACGATTTCATAAACTGTTTCCATATCATTCACTCTTTTCTTTCTTTTTTGTTTTGGTCTTTACAAATCCATTTGAGTGTTGCGATTTGTGGGTGGCGAAAAAATTTGATTTGAAGAAATGTCACTGGGCATTTGTTTGTACTCCTCCTTTCTCGTTGTTTGATCTTCGAACATTCGAGCATAGCTGATAGCGGTTTGGCGTGCTTAGCCCTTACACCTGGAGCAGGCGGAAAAAAAGGGAGTGCTGTAGGAAAAAGTTTTGTGTGGGTTTCGCAAAAGTTTTTCCGCCCCTTTTTTTCTGACTGCGTAAGGTGTATAAGCACTCTCGCCAATCCGATAGCAGCGTGATCGAGTGGTCGAAAACAACGAACAGGAGTGAAACAACTGCCCAGCGCTCTGACATTTCTTCAAATCTAACAAAGATTCCGATACGGAATCTTTCCACCTGCGGATCTCATTGCTTTAGCAAGGAGGTTCCGCTTCTCTTTTCTCTTGAACTTGTTCTTTTGACCTTGAGTGATTTATGGGTTTGTGGCTTTTCCAGTCTGATAATCGATCGATACACCATTTTGAACGTTGTGGATCAAGACATTGAATTGAACGTCATTGTTTTCAATGCTTTGTGCTTCCATTTGAATCGCTCTGGGCAACAATTCTCGCTCTCTGAATATCGGTGTAACCCGATAGCGCACGTGGTTATTGGTTTTTCTCAGATAGTTGGCCACTTCATTTTCATATTGGACCATGTGGATCTGGTTCAGCTGTTGAGTGCCGGTAAACAAGTTCTTCCAATTATCATTTTCACCGGTCATTTGAAAGCCTACCAAATGCGATCTGTTATAGAGCCAGACATTACTTTCGAGCTTCTTCTGATTCCAACCAGTGGGATACACATTTGATATGTCGCCTCGTTCTTCTGTAGGCATCATCGATCGGTGTAGCATCGCATTTGCGACACCGACACGATTCAACGAATCGAGATCCGAAAAGGTTTGCCAAGACCCTGTATCGATCGATGCCTCTTCAGCTGTAAAGCTAGGACGATTCCCGTTTACTTGAACGACAACGTTCTGACCATCAAATTCAAGCAGATTATCAATCTCTTCAGCTGAGATTTGTTCTTGGGCAGTCCATTCATCGAAGAAAGCAGGCAACTGAACATCAACTTCTGATAAGTCCACCAATGAAGCGGTGAACCCAAGCAAACTGATCAACGTTGCAAGGATAAATTTTGACTTATGTTTCATAGCAATTTCCTTTCCTATTGACGTATTTTTGTAAAAAAGGCAAAGTGTTAACATTGCATGTGTTGATAGAGTGTTTTTCTGCTATTTTGGTGGATAGTGTAATTAATCAAATTTCCGAATAATGTCATTTTTTTCTTTTAAAAATTGACAATTTATATTTAGGCGCTATAATTAGTAGTTCTCGGGCATTAAACTGAAAAGGAAGTGTATTTATGTCAATTAAACAAATGCAATATGCAGAAAACAAAGAAGTAACTTTATCCGAATTAGAATCATATACAAAGAAAATCGTTCCTGAACTAGAACAAAACTATCAACATCTTAGCTTTATATACGAATCAGAAGGTGTTGTTTTAGGTAGAATCGTTGGTTTTATTCATTGGGATTATCTGCAAATTGAACTTTTCTATGTTTCTGATAATACACAAGGAAAAGGAATTGGAACCAAATTGTTAAATCATGTAGAGTCCATTGCCAAACAACAGGGGATATCCTATATTTTCTTAGAGACAATGAGCTTTAATGCACCTAAATTTTACGAAAAAAATGGTTATGAATTAGTCGGCCGTATTGATAATTCCCCTTTAGAAACTAAAACTAGATTTTTCTATAAAAAATATATTTAAACTTACGAGCAAATCTAAAGATCAACATTTCGTTGATCTTTTTTGAATACGTGCAGATTTGTAGTTTCTGTCGATTGTAGAATCACTCGTATTCAACATCAGTGGCGTATGAGTTGTAGATAACGTTGATATGCTCATTTACTTCTTGATTATCTTTGATCCAATATGGACGTTTACCATCTCGAAGTGGAATGCCGAAACCTTCAATCTCTGTTGCATTATTGTGTACTACGTTGTAAACAATGTGTTCTGCGCACTCCTTCAAAGTGAAGAAATCATAAAAATACTGCCGAAAGTCTTCTAGCCATTCCTCGGTGAAATATTCTGGATCAAGTTCAACTTTTACCTTGTCACGTCTTACTAATTCGATTTCAAATTTTTCCATTTGTTTTTATCCTCTCTAGATGTGTATTTCTTCCTACTATCAAAATAACCAACCTAAACATCGACTATGCTTTCAATGAGACTAATAGCCGAATCAAGGCTATCCTCTGCTTCCCCCATGTCATTAATATGCTCTTGTGACTTCTCATAACGTTCACTTCCCCACAAGTTTTCTGGCATATTCTCCGTGTATTGCTCCTCTTCCTCTCTTAGGTTTTCTAATTGATTTTTTAATTCACTGATTTGTTCGAAAATCTCCTTTAGAGATTTTCTTCTTTTTGCATTCAAAGTAACTCCTCCAGTTTGATTTAATTTAGATTTTGGCAAAGAAGAAGGAAGCCTTGCGCCCTTCTTCTTTCCGTAAAATCAATTAAAACAAGGCAAGTTGTTCAGCACCTTCAGGAATGACCCAAACGTCTGGTTCCTCTTTTTGTATTCTTTTTGGTGCAGTTGCTGGCTCTTGCTTCTTCCTCGTGATCCATGCGGGATTGATTACGTGAAACGGTGTGAACCAAGTAGACGTTTCCTCACCCGACATGGAATTTTTCACTTTGCATACGGCATTGATCCCGCATAACGAAAGTTGAACATAAGCCATCAGTAAGCAGTTTTCGTCAATGTCTTCACACTCCACTCTCAGTTGCTTCTGATAGTTATAACCACCGCTTTCCATTGCTACCGCAAAAGCAAGAACCATGCTACCAGCACCTACACATGGCTCATAGTAGCCAATACATCCCTTTTCCTCTAATAACGGCTCATTGTTGGTAAAAGTCATTCTAGCCATCAATTCTGCGATATGAGAAGGAGTAAAAAATTGACCTGCATTTTTACTGTTTATGTTTAATTCCATGTAAATTGCACCTAGCCAATCTTGCACCTTGTATTCAAACGCCATTCTAAGCAATCCTAAGCAGTCCGCAAGCAGAAAAACTTCTTCCCTCGTATATTTGCCGACAGTCGCCAAGTAGGCGGTTTCTCGCTCGTCGTACTGTCCTTTATCCACACTGTTTGAATAAGCATAAGCCATCATATGCACCCAATCGAAGAAAACGGTAGAGATATTTCGCTTTCCTGATAGGCTCTGTAATTTCGTAGTGATCATTTTTTGATAATCTCTATTCTTTTTCATTTAATTCTCCTTGGGTTAAGGTATTTGTAATTAGATTAACAACCGGATTATACTCATCAAAGCCTGTTAATTGGACTCTAGAAATATCAGTCAAATCAAGTTCAGGGTGAAAGTCGATTAATATAACGGCATTTTTTGGCAGTGTGTTCAATTTCTCTATTAATTCCCCAACAGTCATTTTGTTTCCTCCCCTTCTTGCTCTGTCTCTTTGCTTATTTTGTGTTCTATCGCTGTCCTTGTAAGTTCAAAAACCTTAGCGACCTCCATTCCACACCTGACCGCACCTACTGGACTTGAACAAATTACCCCCGCATCGATTAGTGCCTGTTCAATCCCCGTATTTTCTGACCACCCTTTTATAGCCACAAAATTTTGATTGATAACCAAATCAGTGTTTACCGTTGCAGTAGCAATTAAGTCATCTTCTCGCTTTCCTTTTCGTTTTGTAACTAGTTGAATCGCGACATTGTCGTTGTCCGCATAGTTCAGAAACTCCACATTGCATAGATTCTGGTTGAATGTAACCTTCATAGATTTATTTTCCTTTCTTGTTGTAGGATTCCACCAAAAGGTGGAATCCTACGTATTTTTTTAGATAGTGTCATTGAAATGAACTTCATTTACTTCGTTGTATGAAATATCGATCACTTGGAAAATATTAGAATCATCTTCAAATCCGAAACAATCAATGAATTCAACAAGTTCACTCCTTTTATTTTCAA
Organism: Enterococcus sp. DIV0213h; assembly: GCF_051711285.1. NCBI lineage: Bacteria > Bacillati > Bacillota > Bacilli > Lactobacillales > Enterococcaceae > Enterococcus > Enterococcus sp. DIV0213h. The sequence goes on along the minus strand of NZ_JBIOMH010000001.1, from coordinate 859,711 downwards.
ATTTCTTATACCAAACGCTTCCGTTTAGCGTACCAGTAGTGCTGATAAAAAATGTTTGATAGCCGATTGGATTTGTTATTAACGGTGTAACTGAATCCCCAAAAAGTTCTTGTGCAAAGCCATGTACTTTTTCAACCTCATCTTTGAAACTTGGCAAAGCTGTAACAATCATTGCGTTATTTGTGATAAATTCCATTTAAAATCTCCTCCATTTTTTTGTTTTGTTATGAAATTCGATACAACTGACAATCGTTAATAAACTCAACTCCTAGCGCTTTAAGTGCGTTTATAATGAAACATTCAGGTACTTTTCCATACTTAGGAATTGTCAGTTCTTTTACGATTTCAGTAGAGCTGTAGTAAATCCCTGCGCCGATATCGTGTAGTGTCGAAGCTTGCTCATACGCTTGTTCAGCGTGCTTTTCAACCGCTTCACGATACTTTTTATATTCTGCCAAGGTCATATTTTTATCTTTGCAATATTTTGAAATTCTCATTCTGATTGCTCCTTTCTTGTTTTTTGGTCTTCAAAAATCCATTTGAGTGTTGCGATTTGTGGGTGGCGAAAAAGCTTTGATTTTAAGAAATGTCATTGGGCATTTGTTTTTACTCCTCCTTTCTTCGTTGTTGAATTAGTACATTCGAGCATAGCTGATAGCGGTTTGGCGTGCTTTGAACTTACACCGGCGGTAGGCAGAAAAAAAGGGATTGCCGTAGGAAAAAGTTTTGCGCTCTTTGCAAAAGTTTTTTCGCCCCTTTTTTTCTGACTGGCGCTGGTGTATAAGCGAACTAGCCAACCCGATAGCAGCATGATCGATGGACGAAACAACGAACAGGAGTGAAACAAATGCCCAACGCCCTGACATTTCTTCAAATCTAACCAAGATTCCGGTACGGAATCTTTCCACCTGCGGATCTCATTGCTTTAGCAAGGAGGTTCCGCTTCACTTGTTCCTTTATTTTTTATGTACTAAGTCAACCGCCGAAGCGGCTGACCTCCTTGTTCTGCTTTAGAATGGCAAATCATCATCTGAAACGTCTAACGTTGCTCCTACTGGTGCGCCTGCTGGCATGTCGCTATCACTTGGGAAACCAGATGTTACTGGCTCGTTGTAATTCTGACGATTGGCTTGCTGAGTGGGTTGACTCGGTTGTGTGCTTTGTCGTTGTTCGCTTGTTGCCTTTGATTCCAACAATTGGAAACTGTCTGCTAAAACTTCAGTTACATAGACTCGCTGTCCTTGTTGGTTGTCATAAGAACGTGTTTGAATTCGTCCGGTCACTCCAAGCAATGTACCCTTACGAGCATAATTAGCAAGGGTTTCCGCTGGCTTTCTCCAAATCACACACTGAATGAAGTCTGCTTCACGCTCTCCCGCTTGGTTGGTAAAGTTTCGATTGATGGCAAGGGTAAAAGTAGCCACACCTTTTCCACCGCTCGTATAGCGCAAATCAGGGTCTTTCGTTAAACGTCCTACTAAAGTCACATTGTTAATCATATTTTTTCCTCTTTTCCATTAAATAATTTTTTAGTTCCAATAATTAATAAATAGCCATACACAAAGAGCGACAATTACAATACCAACTACTTTTTTAATCGCTCTTTTCACGATTCCACTTAAAAATCCGAAAGCCAATGACCGGAGTATTCCGATACCAAAGGCACTTCCTATAAGCGGAATCATTCTTTCAAACATTTCCTTTGGCATTAGTCATATTCACCTCTTAGTTTTTTTGCACAAGGTGCGCAAACGTACCCAACGCCCCAAGCACCGCTTGGGTATTCGTTTAACATGTAGCGACATTCTTCACACTCGCCGTAATAAGTCGCTTCACTCTCAAAATCGATCGATTGTTTTAAGCGTTCCAAGTTGATTTCGATCGTTCTGAGCCGTTTCATACCATGGTCATCTTCACGATACACGTCGCAATAGGCTACTGGTGATTCGATATGATTGACACCTATAACATCTCCTCGGGAAATGAGTTCCTCTTGAAAGACAAAAGAAATCTTACATTTGTACTTCTTACCATCATTTATCATCATTTTTTTTGCACGAAAGGGTTATGAAACCCTTTCGTACGTCTCCTTTTCCTCTGTTTTGTGTTGTTCTTTGTGTAAGTCCTTCAGCGATTCGATTGCCTGCTTGATTCCCTCTAATTCGGTCAACGTATATTTTTCGCCCAACTCTATCCAATTAATTGGCATTTTAATCATTCCTTTCCTGATTCTTTGGTTTAGAGTTTCCCGAAGTGACCAATCGTTTCTAAAAAAACAAGGGCATGTGCTAGGTCATAAACACTATTCAACGTATGTTTGCGGTATTGAATAGAACTAGAGCGGTCTTTCATCATCAATGAAATTGTTTTGTTTTTGAAAAAGGCAACGGCTCTCATCGTTTCAGTTTCAAATATTTGTTCACCATCGTATGTGTCTAACTGTTCTAAACGTTGATAAATGACCTCTGCTTGCGCATATCTCGCTTGAATCGCTTGCTCTATAACATCGTCATCATAATCGCAAAACACGTACGTATTACAGCCCTCTAAAATCTCCCCTTGCACTTTTTCGTCATAGCGAATGCTCCCCCATCGCTTTTGTATTTCATGGCGAATCGTTTCCGTTTCTAGCGATAAATCATGTAATGTTACTTTGATAGAAGTGCTACCGTAGCCCACCATTTCAACCCGAATGCGTACCTTTTTCGTATCAATTCCTTGCTCTCTCAAACTCTTTTTGATATTTACTGCGGTAATTTCCATGTGAATCTCTCCTTATTGGTCGGTTTTTGTTCCTGACAAGTTCATTTCAGTTAAGCGATTTGTGGGTGGTGAAAAAATTTGATTTTATTGACTGTCTGCAACGATTTGTTTAGAATTCTCCTTTCTTTGTTGGTTGATATCGATCATTTCGAGCTGAAGCTGATAGCGGGTTGGCGTGCTTAGCCCTTACACCTGTAGCAGGCAGAAAAAAAGGGAGTGCTGTAGGAAAAAGTTTTGCGCTCTTTGCAAAAGTTTTTCCGCCCCTTCTTTTTCTGAATGCGGAAGGTGTATAAGCACTCTCGCCAAACCGATAGCAGCTGCTCGATAGGAGCGAAACCGACAAACAGGAATGAAACAAATCCGTTGCGCTCTGACAGTCAATACAATCTAAAAAAGATTCCGGCATCGGAATCTTACGCCCTGCGGAAATCATTGCTTGTCAATGAGGTTCCGCTTCTCTTATTACTTGAACTTTGGTTTGATTCTTTTGACCTTTTAGAAGTGATCACATGGCTTCTTCCGTAGCGGCGGTGGTGGTTGGAGCGAAGGAAGAAATACGTCTATGCAGCAAAGAAAAAACCAGTCCAAATGCCTTAGAATTAAGGATTCAGACTGGTTCTTATGGTATAATAGTAGTTGACAGTAAAGTTTAATGACGGTGGCTATCCAATGAAAGTGAGGTGGTGCGTATGAGCGTACTTCCAATATCTTATGAAAGGAGACGCCTTTTGTCTGCATACGAAACAATTCAGACCATCCTTGGCTTTGGTATGTTTACCATTGCTTTGATCAGTCTGGTTGTAAAGTTGCTTAAAAACGACAAAAAGAAATAGCCGTCACTTTAGCGAGCCGACAAGCTATTTCCTTTTGTAAATAGTAAGTTTTATCGTCACCGTTCTTTAAACGGTGCTGTCACAAGGGGAGTTGTTGACGCAACTCCTCTTTACATACTTATTATACCATGGTAGCGCTGAAAAAACTACATAAACGCCGAAAAGGGAAAGCTCGTCTTTCCTTTTTTTGTTGCCCCGTAAGCGGTGGAGGCGGTCGGAGTGTCGGGGCAACAAAAAAAATCATCCTAATGCAACTGATCCTCAAAAATTGCCACGATCGTGTTCATAGCTGGTCTCCATTCTTTAGCTTTTTCTTTCATTGATAAAGTCGTTTTCATCTAACATTCTTTCCAACACTGAAGTAAATTCATTACTGGATACTATATGCAGTCGATCAAACGCTGTAGGATCTATCTTTAATTTTTCGTCTTGTTGTTTCAACATAAAATACTCCTTGAATGTGTCCAAGGAGTTATAGATTATGTTGCTGGGTGTCACATAGACTAATTGAGCATTTTTTTTCTGAGTAAGAACACGAAGGTATTTTGGAAAGATTGCCCTGGTGTATCGATTTTGAGATTTAAGGGTCAGCTCAATTTCAAAATGCCAGTCACTAACTTCAGCCAATTTGTTTTCAAATCGTAAAATATAATCCGAAACATGAAAGAGCGTGCCTTTTTTTGCTTTAGACATGTCTTTTTTCTCGTACATCTGCCGACGCTCTGACTGAGCCAACAAAAATGTTGGCTTTGTTTTTGCCTTGCGAATAGATTCGATTAAATAATTAGAGACCTCTATATGGTGTTTTAAATTATATTCTGGGACTTTTGGAAAAGAGTATATTCCTCCAATCGAATTGTGTCCTTTTTTTGTTAGAAAAAAGAACCTGATTGCCTGGTCTTCTTGCACATAAATATAATCAATCAATTCAAATTTCTTCAGTGTAGCTAGCCTTCTATATAAAGAAGGCTTACTATAAGAAAATTCAAGATTCATGATCCTTAATAATTGATCTGCTGTCACTATCCTTAATTCATGAAGTATGTTTAGAATTAACCACTCAGCATTTTCCTTCTCAAAAGTATCGTACTTGCTGTAAAGTAATTCTCGAATTTTAATCACACCTTTCGTTTGCCTTGGTTTGTTTCGTAAATTTGTGGCCAACTCAGCCAGACAATATACTCTTACCATTTTTGGCACATAGAACAGCGACAGCCCCTTCAAGGTTTGGTGAAGGGGCGCGGGCGCAAGGGGTTGTTGTTGCCTCGAACCAATATTTTTTAGCTATCTAGTAAATGTTAAGGTTATCTTTTTCTGGGCTATGGTTCGTACTAGACTAAGATACAATCAAAACGAAGGCATTATTATCTCATTTAGGTTTATGGTTCTGTGCCAGCCCCTTCAAGACTTGGTGAAGGGGCGTTGGCGCAAGGGGTAGTTGTAAGTTCCCTCTTTCAATGATTGAAAGAGGGCGGAGGGTGATAGTTAGAGACCCCCATGAATGGGGGTAGGGGGTTGATCCCTTTAATCTTTTCCATCTTCCACTTATCTACTCTTCTCATTTTGATCTATCATAATTTATTTGTTTCGCTTAGTGGGCGCCTTGCCGCTGTTGTCACTGGTTTATTATTCCGGTTCCTGACCATTTACGGTAAAACTGGGGATTTTTCCCACGTTGTCCGTAAATGGTCAGGAATTTTGCTTTAGCAAAAAGGAAGAATAAACCTTGGTGTGACAACGTTCAGCGGCAAGGCGCCCACGGTCTTCGATTCTCGCTGGATTCTCGGTCAATTCTCGGTGGATTCTCGCTGGATTCTCAAAATAATAGATTAAAAATTAGCGGTTAGCTGGATTTGTGACGTACACACGCACGGCTTGTTCACGTACGCTTTTAGATTTTCGGTAGACCACAAACTCGCCTTGACGTAAATCTTTGAACTCGTCTGGATGGACCAAAAAGTTTCGAACATTACGAACCGTTCCTCGTGAAGCTACCCAATCGGTCTTCTCAACGTCACTATAGCCATGCTCTTGTTCCACCATTGAGGTCTTCTCGACGTCGCTATAGGTGCCAATTAAAGACGTCCATTGATCAACTTCTTTTCCTGAATTGACTTGACCGATGAAGTACGTGTTACAGTTACCAACCATCTGTTCTGTCAGTATTGGATCGATTCGATCAATGTCTGCTAACATCTGTGGGCTGAAAATTGTATGAAGTCCGGCTCCCCTTCCTTTGTTTACCGTATCTAAAAATGAATCGTTCATGTAGACAGACGGTTCATCACAAACAAGTAAGAAAGGGTTAAATTCACTGTAGATATAATTCTCAGAAGCTAAATAATTCACTTCGGAAACAAAAAATTGAGCGAGCGTTTTAATGTAATCTTTGTACACCAATCCGTTCAATGTCAGAAACATGACCTCATTATTTTGGCTGTCTTTTAATAAATCAAGCTCTTCAACACCTTCTTCAGACGTATCAAACAGGTATCCTAGCTCGCTATCGATCAACATATTGATGTTTGTCTGCAGGGCTTCTGACGTGGCATAAAGGTAAAATGGATTGTCTTTATGTTCGTAGCGCATGAACAATTTTTTGAACATATCCTTTTCTTTTTGAGGAAGAAGATAGCGAAAGCGCCGGATCAAATAGTACAGCTCTTCTAATGGCAAGTGGTCTGGATTGATCTCAATCAACGTTTCACCGACGGGATCACTACTGATTTCATCTTCAATATCCAACTCTTCCAAACGATTTTTCTTTCGCTGGTCATCGGTTTCCTCGCTGTCTTCTGTCTCTTTTTTCTTTGAAGTGGTTTTCTTTTTCTTCTCTTCTTTTTCTTCGACAGCCATGAACAGTAAGTCTTCTTTCTCGTCAAGCTGCGTATCCAAAAACTTCATTAATACATTTCTTGGTAGGAAGTACTCGGACACTTGTTGAAGCGTGCGATCGATTCCAAACAAGTCTAAGAATTGAATCGTTGCTTGAATCAGTGATTTCGCTGCACCAGAATAGAAGACACTTTCCGTTTCGGCAAGTGTGATCAATCGGTCCCGAACCATAACACTGTTCCCGTGTTTGATAGGATTGTACCGGACGTTTTCCGTATCACTAAAAACTTTGACTGATTTTCCGTACTTATTAGCGATTCCCTCAATCGATTCTAAGGTGTCTTTGGCTCCTTTTCCATCGATGTACAAGATCGGAATATTGTGTTCGATCGCATAGTCGATAAAAATCATATTTAAGGTGGTTTTCCCACTCCCTGTCGTTCCGGTAAAGGTCGCGTGTTGATTCAACTCAGAAAATGACATGGTATAAGGATGACCGAATTCCTCAACACCAACGAACAAAGGCGGTTCTTTGGTCGTGGCTTCACCCATTCCTCTTCGTTCTCGTGCCTGAGTTCTTTCTTGCTTTTGTTCTTCTTTAAATCGTTCATTTTCTTCTTTCACGATGTCAAACTTGTTCTCTTTTCGTTTCTTGTAGTCTTTACTTTTTCGAATCATTGATAGTTCTTCTTCTTTGGACTTTACTTTCCGTTTGCTGACGAATCCAACGACAAGCGCAAAAAATGCACATTGTGTGACGGATCCAAGCAACAACGCAAACAAGCTGCCAACGGTAAATGGCAGCTTGTTTGGTAAGAAATTAAGTGGAAAGAAGTTGTAACAGCTGAGGTAAATAATTGGTGTCCAAAGAAACGCTAGAAGAAAATTGACGAGTAATCCACCAAAATAAATGACGGCCGATAGCACAAGGTATCGTTCAAATAAGGGGATATAGTCACGTTTCCCTAAAGCGCCATTCTTTTCTTTTTGACTAATCCAGTACAAAAAGCAAAAAGGAATGAGCCCGACAATCGTGAAAGGATAGAAGACCAATAACAGCCCAGAAACGATTAGGCTGATCTGACTTAACTTTCCTTGTGGCTCTTTTGCGCCGCCTCCTGAAGGGGACTTATCTGAAAAGGCGGCGTCAAATGCTCCTTGATTCCATATACTCATAGTTACTTTCTCCTCACTGGTTGACGTACGGTTTGATTGTCTTTCTTAAGGTATTTGTCTGCTCCGGCATGTTTTTGTTCATTACTCGTTGCTTGTTTCTTTGCGGATTTCCCGCGTTCTTTTTTCGGTGCCTGCGCTGGATTTCGAACCGTTTGTCCTTTTGTATGCTTTGAATTTGACCCTTGATTCGACGTGGGTTCTCCTGTTTTACGATCTACTTGACGAGTACTAGTACCGACACTCTTTGTCTTTGCGCCAACATCTGAAGTACTTTGCGTCGGTTCACTACGTTCTTGACGTTGTTGAGCAGGTGTCTGCTTTCCTGTCTTAGCGACTTTGGATCCAACGGCAGCTTCCTTAGAAGAGGATCGTTCTGATTGTTTCTCTCTGCCCTGCACTTCCCCAGAACCAGTTGACTGTTCCTTACGCTTTGTCCGCTTCTCCGACTCTTCCTGTCCCTGACGTGGTTTATTCAAGTCTTGAGACGACGCTTCATCAAGAGTAGGTGTAGATTTTTGAGGGGAATCTGTGGATTGCTGTCTATTTTGACGTCGATCACTGACCGGTCCAGATTGACCATTAGTCTTATTCAATTCATTATCCTCTGATCCTGGTTGTTCTGAAGCCTTTGGATCAACTTCTTTACGAGCGGCACGTTGGGCGCGCAAGTCCTGCTTGTCTTTGTCCGTTGGCTTATTCAAATCTTGGCCATTTGCATCTTTTTCTTTGTCCGTAGATTCAGCTTTTTTATTCGCTTCTGCGGCTTTGTTTCGTTCGGCTCTAAGGGCATTTTCAGGTTTATTTTTCTTGTTTACCTCGTTCAACCCATGACTGGAAGCACCATTCTTTTCAGCTGCAGCTTGTTTCTTCTTATACCGCGCTTTGGCATCTTCTCGTTGCTGTTGACGTGTAGCCTTTTGCGCTGCTTGTTCAGCTTTCGCTTGCCTATTTGCTTGAATCGGGTGTCGTAGAGCCATTCCCATACGACTTAATTTGCTTGCGTAGGGTCCAGGTGTGAAGATAATGCCTAAGAACCGTCGAAAGGTCCAAAGAAATGGCGGTGCTAAGATCCAAGCAATAAACGTAATGACGCGGTCTAGCGGATCCGTTGTTTGGGTATTCATTACACTATAAGCCAATGTCACATAGCTCATAAAAATCACCATCAGTAGGCTGATCCCACCTTTGATAAACATTATCGTCCCAAGCCCTTTGAAGTAACTCCCTAAGACATCTTTTCCTTGAATCACCATGGCAAATATCAATGCGATCGGGAAAAAGACAGGAATCGCAACCAATAAGAACTGAAAGGCGATTCGTACGATTCCTAATAGGCCATAAATGAAAAACTGAAGTCCGTTCGTGATCACATACAAAAACGCAAGTCCAGTCCATCTAAAGGCGTTTGTATAGATCGGATTCGTATTTCCTAGTTCGTCCACCTCATAGTCTGTCACGTCTTCTACAAACGCTACCTGGGCTTCTGAAGCAGAATCATTATCTAGTAATGCACCAATCCGATCAAAACTTTGACCGTTATACTCGATGGCTTGTTCTCGTATCTCGGCTTCATCTGCGGTACCATATTGCATGTAAAGATATGGCACGTACACATTGTTGTAAAAGACCTCTGCAGCCAATCGGTTCGCTAAATCATTGTCATCCTCTTCACCATTTCCAGGGACAAAGTGAGTTTGTCCTTCCGGCTTGAAGTTAGGATTGACCCCTGCAAGAGCTTTTTCCAGTTGATGATCGATCGAGATCACGCCGTCAAAGAAAAACTCATTGCCTTTTGGATCCGTAAAAATCGCAAACGAGATCATAGTCAGTATCGCTAGTCCAAAGATTTTAACGGCTTCAAAGAATTGTCCGGTCGTTGCGTATTTAATGACCATAAAAAGGGCAACCATAACCAAACCAAAGGTTGTGGCCACGTTGACCAGAGAGTTGGCTAAGTCTAAAGACAATTCCTGAAAGGGTTCCTTCACTTGCGTCGCCAGATCCAAGGAGAAAAGACCTTTTACCATTCGCGCGTTAAACCGTCCGATTGCTGAAGCAGCCGACCACACCCAATTTTTGATCATGGAATCTAAGTTTTGGCGAAATTCATTGATTTTATTCAGGCTTGAAAACTCCTTATTCATTAAAGAAAAGGAGTTTTCTTCATACCTATTGTAGATTTCATCTTTGTCTTCTGTCGGCTCTTTGTTCACCACTGGAAAGCCTTTTTCTTCGCTGACGGCTACGTACATGACTTCTGTTTTCGCTTCTGCCTGAATCGGGTGTGACGCACTGAATCCGATGAATGAAAACAGTAAGACAAGAAACAGTAGACACTTTTTCTTCATAAGTTCCTCCTTTCTAGAATTCATCCTCTTGCTCAAGCGCTAAGGCTTTTTGTGTTCCTTCATCGGACGTATCGGTCGATTTGATTGCTTCAAGCCATTCTGCGAATAAGACATCGATCGCAATGGCTTGATTTCTGCCCTTATGATCCTGAAATAGACAGGTTCCTTGCTTCAAGGATTCAATCCGTTCTTTGTTGCTTTTGTTGACGGACATGCCAAAAAAGGAGAGAACTTGTTCTTGTTGATCCTTGGCTTTTGGTTTAAAGGCAAATTTATAGGAAATCAGATCATTCGCCGTTTCCTTGTCGAAATCGGCGAAAGACTGCATGAGGATCGTCATATCCGTTCCATACGCCCGCCCTTTACGCAAGTTGTCTTCAGCCAGGTATTTTCCACGTGGCGTATCCATAAACCCTTTAGCTTCGTCGATAATGACACTCGCATCTTCTTCCATATTCGTTGAGAAGATCGATACTAAGTGCATGATCACGTCCATAATCGCTTCACTAGCGATTTTATCGGGTCCCAAGTTCCCATATTCCTTTTCTTCTTTTGTTGGCAAAGAGAGTCCTTGGATCCCTAGAACGGTGACCTGGGAATGAAACCCGATGGATTCACTGTCATCATCTCCAATAATGACTTTCCCGATCCCCTTTTTGTGGCTGTTTAATACTGCCCCCAAATCTTTATCCTCTTGTCGGATCAGGTCAATAACGGCACTGAGGTGCCGGTGGTCTGCTTGTTGATCCACTGCTTCGATGGCATCAATAATGATTCGCTTCAAGCGAGCAGCTTTTGACGGGTCTTGATTCACTTCTCCTAGTTGAAACAAGACTTGTCTTGCTTCTAACATGCCTTGCTCCCCAGGTAATAGCATCAATGGATCCAAGATGCCTCGGTATTGATCATCCGTTGATAAAGTAAGGAAATGGATACTATCACAAAGCGCCACAAACTCGGAATAATGACTATATTTGCGTTTGGCATCGTGAACATATTTCACCATTTCGTTCTTTGGCTCAATATAGAGGGTCTTTTGACCAAAGAATAAAAGCCAAAGGAAAATATATTTGACCAGGGTGGATTTCCCTTCCCCTGAAGGTCCTGTAATGACGGTATTCCCGTTAGCATGGACACTTCCTTCAACATTTTTCTTCGTTAAATGAGGTGAAAAGTAGACTAAGTTACTTGAGAACTGAATCGCTTCTTTGACATTTTTAAAATCCTTTTGAGTGATAATTCGCCCAAGTGGAAGACCATATTTATTTCCGACGGTTCTGTATAGATCAAAGCCTAGATCCATGAGATAACTCGTCGTGGCATGTTGTTCATAGTCAAAAAAGGTATAAGGCGCCCCTAGCTGGCTTTGATAGAAATAGGTCAGTTGATCGACCAGTGGGCGATAAAGCTTATAGTCCGTGCCTTTGAAGACGAGTTTTAAGTGATCGATTCGTTCTTCAAGCTCTTCTAAGGAGTCGGCACTGATCATAAACCAAAGAGAAAAACCGACTTTTCGTCGGTTTTCTCTTTTCAAATCATGATGAAGCTTCTTCAATCGTTCGTCCCCAATCAAGATCACTTCATCGTCGTCTAACTCGGCATTCGCCGTATCATGATCGTCCATTTGTTCTTTGATTCGCTTGAACATTTTCCGGACGTGCTTCATATCTTTTTCCGTCGGGGTAAAGCGTGCTGGTGTGAAAATATCGATTGGAAAGTAACAGCTGCTCTTTACTTCATGAACAAAGCCACTCCCAAATAGCGAACTTGGCATCCCCACAAGTGGAAGAAAGACGATATAGTGGGTTTGATCCATCTGTTCAATGGTCAAATACCCTTTATGCATCGTCACGATCCCCTCGGTCATTTCAGCGTCGCTGAACTCTTCCGGAATGACAGCTGTGTTGGGGTGATAGAGGTGGTATTGAATTTTTTTCAGCTCTGTTTCCGTTGCACGTCGAACACGTTTGGCATGTAAAAGATCCTGGTACAATGCTTCTTCTTTTTCAATATAAACCTTAGAACTTACTTGGGTTTGTGTCGGTTGACCGGTCACCACCTCGCGAACCTTTTTGGCAAAATCATCTTTGAATAGTCGAATGAAGTCGATGGGATCTACTGGAATCGGCTTATTTGTCAACTTCACTAATAAGAGTGTTTTTGATCGAGAGATTTTTAATTCTTGATTCAAAATACTGAAAGCCTCGTCATAATAGTAATCGCCAATATTCTTTAATGGGCCACGAACCAATTCTGTTTTTGTTGTGTCGAACTGTTTCTTCAAAGGAAATCGTTCAGAGATATCAAGTACCCGGTATTCATATTCATCATGGGCAAACAGTTCTTGTCCATCATCGATATAGGGCTTAAAAAATTCTGGTTCATTCAATGGAAAGTATGTCTTATCGATCACATAGGCTACCCAAACATGACCGTCCTTCATGAAGATAAAGTTGCGAAACCAGCTGTCTTGAGGGGTTTGTGCATAGGCTACTTGGGTTTCCATTGATAGACACGTCCTTTTTTCCTTTTATCTACAAACTGAAGCGGGGTTTCCATGAATCCTACTTTATGACCATGTTCTGTTTGCGTATTTCCTCTTGCGGTTGCCTTAAATCGCCCCATCAGAAAAGAGGAGAAGCGTTTCTTATCCCATGACAAGCTAAACAGCACCCACAAACCAACGCTCAGGAAGAAAATGAGAACGATCCATGTTTGGCGAAAGAGATTACTTAAAAAAGTAATCCCAAACACCAAAGAGAGAAGCCAGGAGCCAAAAACAAGTCCTGCAATGACCCCGATACCAATCAAAAATGAGACTTTGACCCCTTCAGGGAAAAAGCGACTCAGATTGATTGCACCGATAGCATAGACTTTATGAGGCTGTTTCCATTCCCTTGTGTAGTTATATTCCATTGATTATCCCTCACAAGTAAAAACGCGATAGAAAAATGGCTGTGCTTGAAGCGGAAGGGTCAAAGAATTGATCTTTGAACCAATTTCCGATTTCCCATGCGTTATCAAGAACAATAATTAAGGCAATCAATACAAGCACACACATAATCGATGCGATTGCTCGTCCGATCCCTTGGGTCATAAACGCTGCAATGGCCATAAAGATTGCGACCACCACTAAAATAAAGACTAGCTGTGGGGCAAATTCGCTAAATAAATTACTAAAATCAAACATGTTTCATTCCTCCAAATAGGGTTTATTTTTTTTAAAAAGGCGTCACAGAGTCGACAAAGTAAGAGCCTGCTTCACCAGAAATCGTTAAACGAGCAGTTGAGGTAAAGAAATTTCCTTCAATAAACGACAATTGGAAGGACGTTTCGGCAATCAACTGCCCCTCTTTTTCGACTAAGTTTAATACTTGAATATTTCTGACTTGATCCGCTCCGACACCTGCGACGTCACTCACTAGCTTCAGATTCGGATCATTTTGAACGTAAAGGGTTAAAAAGTCTTCAATGAATGAAACCACACGTGCAGCTTCCCCTTCTTCAAGACTTTCTCCTTCCGTCAAGAATGGATCAATCGTTGCTTTTGCCGTATTTCCTTCATGATTCTCAGAGAATGTCATGCTCAAGAAACTAGGTGGCTGCAAGACTTTCACTTCGCCATTCTCAATATTGGTAAGTAAGGACACACGTACTTGATTTGTCTGTTCCCTCTCAACAAAGACAACGTCGTACGTCGTTTCAAAGGTGAAGCCTATCTCGTCTGCTTCTTTCTCCTTCTGCGTAATTGCTTGAATTGATTGGATCGATCGTGTATTTCCAACAGAAAATTGAATCAAGTCATTCATGGATAGACCTTGTGCCAGGTAAGGGGAAAGGACTTGTTCCAGATCACTGCGTGACGTTCCTTCTTCTATCGTAAAATAATGGGTCAAGAACTCCTCGCCAACGTGACGGCTCCAATCTCCTTCTTGCGTTGCTTCTAACGTTGATTCAGCTACTGCCTTTGCTTCTTGGACACCCGTAGCGGCAATATGAGCGAGCTGATTCATACGGCTATAAGAAAGAAAAGAAACGACGCACATGACCAAAAATGTGAAGTAAAAGAAGTAGGTGAGCCATTGTCTCACCGTTACCGGATGAAAGCGAAGGCTACTCGGTTCTTTTTTCTTCTTTTTCTTTTTTGGTCGTTTTTCTTTTTTCAGCTTTTCTTTCTTTTTCTTTTGTCCCTGGGTGGATCCCTGCAACGCACTGGGATCAAAAAAATCTGTTTCACTCATTCACAATGCCGTACCTTTCTTTTAAATATTTCGGAATTGTTTCTGCAATGACCACTTGATCAACGAGCAGTCCAGCACCTGATAAAAACTCTTTCACGAGTGGCCACTGTGACTTTGATAATCCGAATTTTTTGTTCAATGGCTCAAAGAATAACTTACTTCCGACACGAATTTTTCGATTCTGGATCTGCCAAAGAATATAGATAATGGTTTGTTCCTTTTTTTCATATTGATCAAAGTGTGGCGCGTATTGTTCTTTTTTCTCATTTCTTTGGTCATTCACATGGTTGTTTTCTTGGTTGTTCATTGAAAGTCTCCTTTTTAATTTGAATAGAATTGGCTATTGGCCGGATCCTCTTCGTAGGTTATGTCATAGACCAACCAGGTCTCTCCCGAACGTCGATAATGAATAGTGACAAGCAGGACTTGGTTGGTTTCTTTATGGGCGTGTTCCCCTGTTTCATGGTCGTGATTATGGTCCGAATCGTAGAGAACGTGGATCCTTGTTAGCACTTCTTGATTTTGTTCATCAATTTGGCGAAAGAAGCTCGTCTCTTCGATAATTTTGCACGCAAGGTCTTGATAGACGGGCACACCTTCGGTTATTCCTAATGCTGGATAACGATCCTCACTATAAGCAAAGGGCTTCATTTGTTCTTTTTGTGTATCTAACGAATCATAGTTAAATGCTGCTTGTAGAAAAGCTGCATGGACATCGGTGAATGATTCGTCACTTAACTCAGTTCTTGGTTGTCTCTGTTCACTTGTAGTTGTGCTTTTTGTAGTGGATTCTTGCGTCTCTTGCTCTACTTCCCGACTCCCTTGTATCGCTGTATCATTGCTCGATTGAAGGGTTTCTTCACTATCACTAAGTGACAGACGAGAGAGAAAGAAGACACACAAAAGCAACAAGACACCACACATGACCACTAGAGCGATTTTTTTTGACGATTGCATTTTTGTTTCCTTTCTTGTTATTTATTTCCGAAAAAGACTGGATAGGGATCCACCAATCGGTCTTGGGCTAGGCTGTTGTCTAAACAAAGTTCCAAATGCAAATGCGGACCGGTACTATGTCCCGTATTCCCCATATACGCAATCAATTCCCCTTGCTTGACCTTTTGACCAACGGTTGCTACATTTCGTTGATTATGGGCATACAGTGTCGTTGCACCGCCTTCGTGGGTGATCGTCACATAATTCCCCCAGGAAAAATGATATTCCGAGCGAGTGACGATGCCATCTTTTGCGGCATAGATTGGTTCGCCTTCAGGAGCAGCTAAGTCGATTCCTCGATGAAATGCTCCCCATCTTGGGCCATAGTGAGAAGTGATCGTGAAATTCTTCATTGGCACCACAAAACCATCTGCACCAGTGATCAAATCCCCTTCTACGCTTTCGCCTTCACAGCCACCGGACAAGCCGCCTAATTCTTCAATGAATTTATGAATCGTTGGTACCCAATGGATATTTAGATTCGTTGGATCGTTACCAGCGCCCACAGGTGCATACGCAGAACCTAATTTCTCAATCGTATTCAAACCGCGTTCATTCCATAGATTGTTTAAGGTTTGTCCGGTCATTTCTAACCCATCTTCAAGCGAATCAAAGTGAATAATTTGGTTTCCACGCATCTGCCCTGAAGGGTTATTATGCTCAAGTAAGGCACGACTCGTTCCCCACGCTGTTTCGTGTATAGAAATGGCGATCATTAAGACAGGATCAACGTTATGCTTAGCCGAGGCATGTTCAAAGGCTGCTCGTTTGCCTTTAAAGGCTCCGGCTCGCTCCAAGACCTCATCGATCTTATCTTTGTCATAATCGCCTGAGGGGGAACAAATACTGCCTCCTGAAGCAGTTTCTGATCGTAGCGTCTGTTGGTTTCCCCCACCGATAAGACCAATCAATAATAAAAGACCAAGCGCTCCTATAAGGAGACTTGGTCCGATTTGCCAGGCAATAAATTTTTTCATTCTGAATCCAGCTCCAAAGGCGTTTCATCAAAGAACGCTTCAAGGCTGACATCAATCAATTCTGGTGCTTCACTTTCTTCAGTGTCTGTGCTTTCTGGTAGATTAAGTTCGTTTGTACTAGGACTTGACCAGGCTTCGTTAGACCATTCGATAATAGTTACTTGTTCAACTTCACTTTCTGACACTGACTCAAGTTCGGGGAGTTCTGGTAATAGTGGTTCATCATTGTCCGTCTCAAGATCCGGAGCTGGTTCTTCTATTTCTGATACGACTAATTGATCAATCGCTACTCTGAGATTCTCAGCAGCCTGATCCACATCACTTTGACTTGGCTCGTGTGCTTGCAATAGTCCTTCTGCTTGATTTAAGGCGTCCATTAAGACGTTCCAGCTATCTTGTGTGTAATTGCCGCTATCTAATGACCGTGCGTGTGCGATTAGAGAAGCCAGTTGATCTGTGTTCGCTACTTCGATCAATTGGTCGATTGCTTGTTCTAAACGCTCATGCATGGATAGAATCGCTTCTTCAGAAGCCGTTCCTTCGGTTACCAACGTTTTCGCGTCTTCTATTGTCGCTGTCAAACGAGCGAAACTGTCAGCTGTATAGTTCTGCGCTTCAAACGTTTCTGCCTGATCAATCAGTCGTTTTAAATCAAGCAAAGCAAGTTCCAATGAAGGCCGCTCTTCCAGCTGATCGATGGCTCTGACGAGTCGCCGATTCATCCGGTCAAGGGCTTCTTGCGTGTGTTCATCGGTTTGAAGCATTTGATTCGCTTCTAAGACACGTTCATCCAATCGAGCAAGACTCTCTTGTGTAAACCGTTCACGGTCAATCGTGTCGGCTTGTTGGATCGTTGCTTTTAATGTCGTCGAGTCCCCTTTTAAAACTAGCTGATCGATCGCTTGTTGCAAGCGACTGATTTGTAAGTCTACTTGTGCTTGCGTACTATTTCGATCTTCCAACATTCTTTCAGACACCAGACGTTCGTAAACAAACGTCGAGACACCAGAAGACAAATAATCATTCGTATTGATCAATTGCGCCTGGCTAACCAACGTCTCAAGGCGATCATAGTTTACATCAATCACCGGTGGATCTACAGGAGGGTTTACTGGCGGATTGACCGGCGGGTTCACTGGTGGTTCTGGTATAACTGGTTCTTCTGGATTGATCGGCGGTATTGGTTCTAAAGGATCATTTTCTTCAGGAAGAGGAGGAAGCGGCGTGATCGGCAATTCCGGCTCATCTGGTGTTACTGGTCGATTTGTATCAATTAATGACGGCCCTTCATTTCCAGGGTTATGAACAACGTTTTGATTCTGTTCACGATCATCGGCTTGTGCCAAGGCGTCTAATATAGGGCTTCGGTCAATGGTTTCACGGTTTGATTGGTTACCAAAAACTTTTTGGAAAACCGACTCGGTACCGTCATTGCCAAAGACCCGATCAAAGAGTGAGGAACGATCGTTTTCTTGAGTGACCCTATCTAAGGGTGATCGATCGTTCTCTTGTTCATCTAAGCGTTCAAGTGGCTTTCTCGTGTCTTGTTCTGGCTGGGGTTGTGGTGACTGATCATTTTGAGAAAATGCTGGATACATAAAACCTGTAATAGCTGTAATGCAAATCAAACTTAGTCCGATTTTTTGCCATTTGGTCATCTTTTTAGACGTTTCTTTTGTCATACGTCGTTCCCTTCTTTCATAAATTTAGCCGTTCTTCTTTTAAGTCAAACAGGTCATTCAATTGTTGTTCAAGTTCTTCCCGATCAAGTGTTGCCTCTTCTTGTAAAGCCTCTATTTCTTTTTCAGCCGCCTGTATTTGAAGGGTCAGCTGTTCATATAAAACGATTTTTTTCTCAAGTTCAATACTGTTGATCTGGGTATTGATTTGTTTCGCCTCATCCAATTCTCCTACTTTCAAGTAACAATACCCAACGATAGCCAACCGTTCAGGATCATTTGAGAAAGCTTCGGTTTGTTCTTCATAAGCTGAAACAGCACCACTATAGTTATTTTGCAAAATAGCCAAATCAAATGAACCAAATGTTGTTTCGTGTTCTTCGTGAAAATCGCGAAAGCGTCGTAACGTCGCTTCTGAGCGATTGTCCAGCGTATAGTAATAGAAAAAAGTTTCTGTTTTTTGTTGTTCTTTGGGGTACAGCTGATAGGCTTCCTCAAATTGTTGTTGGTCGATAAGCTCTTCATAGGTCAAGGTTTGCCCTTCAGTGAAAAAGACTTGGTTCACACCAAAGCCAAGAACAACAAGTAGTGCAAGGGACACAAACACCATCCCCACACCATAGAGCCACTTGGTCGGTGTCCTTTTGTTTTGTACTTTTTCTTTTGGGATTCGTTCTTTCTTACGTTTTGGCTTTTTTTCTTTTTTAGGTTTGACCGTCTTTATATCAGGAACATCTTCTAAGCTATTTTTGAATGATTCTGAAAATTGATTAACGACTTCTTCTGAAGCACCTTTTTCAAATAGAAATTCTTCCAATAATTCCCACCAGTCAAAATCAAAAACCGGCAAGGAAAGCTGCGAGCGTAAGACGACTCGTTCATCTTGAATCAATTCATAGTGGAATGTGACGTCAATACCTTCCATATCGACTTCTTCATTTTTTTTGAAAAGCATTCGATTTGCTTCTTTTAATGACATGGTTTTCGGACAAGCCATGGATAATCCTTCTACTTCTATAAATCGACAGTCCATTAAAAATACCTCCTATGCCATATCAACCTCCCGATCGTACACGATCGTATACGGTCGATTTCTGGAAAATTTGATCCGACGTTCCTTATTATTGATGGTAAGAATATAGAAGTCGTCTATTCCTTCCTCAAAGAAGGTATAGTCATTCTTCTTACACGAAAATTTCTTTTGAATCGAACGATTTTTTAGCCAGTCTTCTATATTCAATGCGGGTAAAATGACCGATTGTAGTGAATAGCCGGCTACAATGCCTAAGACAAATGTGCTAATTAAAACGAACCCTTCCATATCATTTAGATCCTTTCTTTTTCCTCTTTTGAGACGCTTCATTTAGCTGGTTTAAACTATACAAATCCTCTCGTGATATTTTTTGAGTATCCGAGACGATATATTCGAACCAGCCCTGCCGCGCCCATGACTCATCGGGATTGAATTTTGCTCTCGTTTTCTTCTTGTTGATTGGCACCATGACTTCTGTTGGATCAAGTGGAACCTGCCGAATATCCTTTACTTGGACATAAGTATTATGATTGCTTTTCGTGATCAAGCCGATACGATCGACTTCCGTCAGGGTTTGTTGTGAAACTAATCCATTTCGGACAAGCTCTGATACTTTGTTTAAACTCAATTGGATGGAATGCAAACGTTCCTTTTTATGGCCAAAGGCAAGGCGCACTTCCTTTCCAACGGTTAAATGGAGGACTTTTTCTTCTGTGGTTTCGGTCATGTGGTTCTTTCTTCCTTTCTTCTAGAAATAAAAAAAAGAAAGCACCGAAGTACTTTCTTTTGGGTAACGCTTATTTTGGTAAGACAGTCATAGGATCAATCAATTGATCCTGTGCCAAACTTGGCGATAAACTCACTTCAAAATGCAAGTGAGGACCGGTACTGTTTCCGGTGCTGCCCATTGAAGCAATGATTTCGCCTTGCTCAACGGTTTGTCCGACGGTCACTAAGTTTTGGTTGTTGTGGGCATAAAGTGTTGTTAGCCCGTTCTCGTGTTCAATAGCAACGTAATTGCCCCATGACGCATGGTATTCGGATCGAATCACGGTTCCTGCAAGGCTGGCGAAAATTGGTGTGCCTAGTGGTGCCGCAAAATCAACGCCTCGATGAAATCCTCCCCCACGTGGGCCAAAGGAAGAAGATACGACCGGATTAGCCACAGGGTGGATCATTTCGTCAGTGCCTTCTGGTAATTCAGCTTTTTCTTTATCATAGCTAGTCAATGCGTAGGCTTCAATTAGGGCGTTTAACTTCTCGCCATATTGTGTATCCGTCGCATATCGGCCGGTTAAAAATTCTGTTGCGTCTTCATAGGAGTCCGTTTCTGACTTCCAGGTACCTTTATAAAAGTCATTATCATGCGCTAAACCTTCTTTTAAAAGCTTCGCATAATCTTTGAAGGTCGCTTCGTAATCTTCATACTGACGGAACGTTGCATCGATCGTATACAGATTCCCTGAGCCATCATCTTCTTGCGTTTTGAAGGTGACGCCCTTTCCTTCATAGGTTCCCTTGATCCCAAAAAGGTTATGGTAAGGGGCTTGGCTAAGCTTACTTTGACCACGGGCAGATTCAAGAATCGCTTGGGCGATCATAACCGAGCCGTAGAGGTCTTCTTCTAAACCGATTTTTCGCGCATCTTCGCCGATTTCTTTAATGAAATCCCACGTTTCCTTGACAGGAGTGATTGCAATGGCCTTCGATTGATTGGCATCAGCTGGCGTGCTTTCTGCTAGCTCTGGTAAAGTCGGACGTTGATTTTCAATGGGCGCTGGCTGTACGGTCTCCGGCGTTGCGTCCTGGTTCGTTGATTGATCCGGCTTTAGTGTTGGTGCTGGTTTTGTTTCTTCTTTTGGCGGATCAACCGGTGCCGGATCTTCTGGTTTCGGCGCAGGTTTTGGTTCTTCTGGCGTTTCTTCAGGAACTTCCGGCACAACAGGAACTTCTTCAACAGGTGGGGTCACCGGTTCGGTTGGTGTTTCTTCAGGTGTTTCGCTTGGTTGTGACTCCTGGTCTTCCGGAGTAACCGGTGATTGTTCTTCGGTTGATGTTGATTCTGCTATATCCTCTGGACCAACAAGTGCAGCTGAAGCTGGAATAGATGTTAAAAACTGGCTGCAGACCAGTGCAAGTGCGATCCATTTTTTTGATTGTCTCACTAAAAAATCCTCCTTTTTTTCCTCTCTTATCATACCGAAGATAAAAGGCAATGTGTAATCAATTTTTTCACTCTTGTATGAAATAATGGTGAAACTTGAAAATGTTGACTGAATAGACGTGGGGTATGAATGCTTTTAGGCAATAGAGTCACTGTTTAAAATACAGAATTGAAATAGGCAAAAGAATGGATGTAAAAACAAGCAGGAGGTATGCTATATTTGTCGAACGAGCTTCCTTTACTGTCGGACTAGAACCGAAAGCTACTGTTTGTCTTTCATTGGTCAATTTCCGTTCTAAATCCCAATAAGTAAGCTGTGGTTGATCTGAGTATCTATACGACTGATTCAGTGTTTCAGGTTCCTTCGATTGATCCGTTATCTTCAAAGTCTCCCCGATCACTTCAATCGTCAAATAAGGTGCTACTCCATCACTTTCTAGTAACCAATCGATTGAATCGAGTGTTACAATTTCATCTTCCGAACTTTTTTCACTACGGATCAATAAGAAGCATCCAAACAAACAGATTATTATTCCTAGTAATAAAATCTTTCTATCTAGCTGCATGTTCTCTCTATTCAATTTCAATCCCCACCTTCTTCACTTTCAAAAAAAAGAGCTGCAAGGAGCTTTTATCCTTGCAGCCAAGTGCTTACGCTTGTTTCTTACGGAAGAAGTAGAATCCACCGACAATACTTACAATACACACACCTAGTACAGTTAGAATCATACCAGCTGTGCTTCCTGTTTTCGGCAGCTCCCCTTCACGTTTTGGTGCAACAAAATGAACCGTTTGATCCATGTTCTCTAAATCAACCTCACGGCCAACTTCTTCCCCTTGTTCTTCATCATAGTAAAGGACATGAGTGGCAGTCATTTCGTCGCCATCTTTCATGGTGTTTGCCGGTAAATCAAGGAAAACAGACAATTCATCTTCTTTGCTTTTCGCTGTCCATTGCGTTGTATCACGGCTTACAACTTCACCATTTAAGCGATTCACGTATTCAGTAACGATCG
Source organism: Enterococcus sp. DIV0213h (assembly GCF_051711285.1). Classification (NCBI taxonomy): domain Bacteria; kingdom Bacillati; phylum Bacillota; class Bacilli; order Lactobacillales; family Enterococcaceae; genus Enterococcus; species Enterococcus sp. DIV0213h. The sequence goes on along the minus strand of NZ_JBIOMH010000001.1, from coordinate 837,650 downwards.
TATAGGTGTGACCAATTTCAATGGCGTCCCCTTTGATCCATACTTTGTCTTCCAATCGGTTATCGATCGTAGGATCCACGATTTTCTCACCATCAACCGTCGCAAACAATGTCGTAATTTCTAAGTCTTCACGTTCGTTCACGACTTCTAATACAATCAATTCACCATCGTTTTCGACAGTAACGGAGAAGTCAATGTCTTCTTCTAATTCAAGGTACCCTGGTAATGGTTGCCCTTCAACGAATTTATACTCTTCGTAAGGTAATCCTTCAAGTGAAATCATGCCTTCTTCGTCCGTTAAGAACGCATCAACCAGCGTTTCAGACCCATCTTTTTCAATTTGGTATAAATTGAATGGTACATTCGCTAAAGGTTGTTCGTTCAAGCGATCGCGTTTGATCAATTGGACGTCTTGACGTGCTAAACGATTCGGCACTTTAATTCGGATCATCCCGTCAGAATCTTCTTGCGTCACACTGAAGACGATTGGTTCTTCAAGTAAAACATACCCTTCTGGCGCTTTTACTTCATGCAATTCATAGCGATCAACGCCCCATGCAAGGCTTTCGGTTGTGACGATCTCACCTTTTTCGTTTGTTTCAAAGACGTCAGTGCTTTCCGTATCATTCGGACGCTGCATCGATACGAATGCCCCTTCGCCATCATTTGCCCAAGTATCAAATATTTTGAATTGTGCGCCGGCATAAGGAATGTTTTCACCGGTTTCTTCATCGACTTTGACAATGTGCAAACGAGACTCAATGATTCGGTCTTCCAGTAAGAAGAAGTGCGTATAGCAGTCTTCTGAGATAGTAACATCGAAAGGTTCAATCAATAGATAGCCATCCGGACCTTTTGTCTCTGAAATCGTATAGGTATCATACGGCAGGTTTTCAAAACGGAAGAAGCCGTTCTCGCCTGTCATAACCACATATTCTTGTCCTGTTGCGTGAGCAGTTGCGGTCAATTCAACCCCTTCTAAAGGAGGTTTAATGTCTTGGTTGGTTCCTGAGATTCGTTCCAATATGTCTGCTAAAGAGTTTGGAATCAATGGACGAGAACCGAATTTGTAGCCTTCGATATGCCCTTTGATTACACGGTCAGTGACAGTACGACTATGAAGCGCAACTGTTTCATTTTGACCAGCGTACGTTAGTTGAACTTCGTGTTTCGTTGGATCCAGATTGTACCCTTCAGGCGCTTCTACTTCTTGTAGGAAATAAGTGCCTAGTTTCAAGCCTTTGATTTCTGCTTGAGGGATCCCGTCAAAGTTATCCATCGTCAAAGTTGCGACGAAGTTTCCATCTGCATCCGTTAAGTCATATTTCGCACCAAAGAGCGTTGCGGCACCTTGTGGGTCGTTTCCTGTTTCTTCATCTTCTTTGATGACCGTGAGATTCGCCAGCTGTTCCTTATTATCAAATCGAACAGTGGTTGTCTCATTGGCCCGAATCGTCAATGTTTGTGGGTTTGAATTTAAAATATAACCATTTGGTGCTTTGATTTCTGTAATGGTTACCGTTGTATCCACCATAAGGTTTTCCCAACGCGCTTTTCCATCTGAACCGGTGGTAAGTTCTTTTTCTTGTCCATCGGACGTTACAAAACGGAAAACAGCACCCGCAAGTGGAAGTCCCGTTTCTTCGTCGACTTTCAAGACTTCAGCATGTCCTTCTTTTAGTACGTCAATGGGAATGTTCACTGACATCGGGTCTTCTACATGTAGTACGCTTACTCTTTGATAGTTCCCAACTTGATAGACTAATGCTGCATTTGCGAATTCTTTTGGAATTCTAGCAATTGATACTGTACCATTCGTATTTGAGTTGGCGTGGGCTGTAATGTGTAGGCGATTACCTTCTTGACGAAGAGTGACATTTGCGGTGTTAGTCAAATTATTCATTGCGTAATTAGCAAAAACACCATTTGTATCTGTAATGGTTACAGTTTCACCAACTTTTACTGTTACTCGTCGGTTATGAAAGCTTGGTCGTGTGTTGTATTTAGAAATCTCTGATTCAACAAATAGCTTGCGACCTGCATAGTTAGATACAGTCGTAGATAATGTTTCTCCACCAAATAATTCCCACAACATTTGTTGGACTGCCACATATTGTGTATCGGATTTATCAGAATTCCCATACCAGCCAAAATAAGCGATCAAGGAAAGTCTATCTCTTAAAGCCGCATTAGAAATAACTTGATTTAAGTTCTCTTGCGTCGCACCACTCCCTAATCCGGCTGGCACACCTTCTTCAATACAAAAGGCAATCTGACCAGTTTCGCGAATCCGAAACATATAAAACCTGTCATGTAGAAAATTATTCCCATTAGGCAGATTTCTCCATAAACGATGATCGATCGTTCGTGCATTTTCAATCGTAAAACCTGTAGAACGAGTAAAGTTTTGTTTTAACCGAGCATATTCTTCTGATTTTGCTAACATTTCCTCTTGTTCTGACGTGCTTTTCGCATTCTCGAGGATGTATTCCATCGTGTAACGGTCATCAAAGTCCCCCGTTAACTCGACTTCTTCTGTATCATCTAATGACTTGACTTCGGTTCCTGAAGACAAAATAAAAAGCGAATCACCAATTGTCTCTACGACTGGTAATTCACTGGTATCTGGACTATCATTAGCACGTGCATTTTCCGATTGTAGACCAGCACTTCTTTTTATCTCGTCTATTGCTTCATCGGAACGAAACGGCTTTAATTCCGATGGTGGTGCTTCCTTTTGCTCTTCCTCTTCATTTTCGGCGACTGCCGTCATCCTGTTGTATTCAATATGGTCTGCTACAGCTAGACCAGGCGACACAAACAGTTGCCCCATTGTAAACAACAAAGCTAGAAACGTCGTCACTTTCTTAAATTTCTTCATCTTCAATTTAATTTCCTCCTGATTGTTTGATTACACTGTCTAATAAAATTTGGAGCATGGCGCACGAATCATGCTTTCACCCACATTTCTTATTTTTGAAAAAAAAACCAGGCGAAAAATATTTTCGCCTGTAGCTTTCAAATTTATTTTAATGGAAATCTACTGAATAACTTAATACTTCACCGTTCGATCAGAACAATGGCTTTATTATCGGACACAATCCCTAACACTTACTTTCTGGATCCATATTCTTGTTCACCTAAACACATTGCTCCATACAATGTGGTATATTCCATATCATTGTTTTTCCAGTAGGTTAACACGATGCAATTCTTATTCAGGAGTTGCTTTCACATTCCTTTGACATAAAAGTGACAAGCGGTGGCTTTCCATACGTTCTTTCTCGCAATCAATAAGATCAACAATCATTTCATCATACGTATTGCCTTCACCAGCTAGCTCCCAATTGAATGTTTTATTTCCTTCATACAAATACACTCTTTTCCTTGAAAGATCTTATATACTTTTAAACTAAAAAAGAAGGTTATCAATTCGACTCTTCATTCCTTCAACAAAATACCTCAAAAAATATTCGGAGTTTCTACAATTATGCTGAGTATAGTCGAGCTGCTTCTCAAAAACTTCTCTAAACAAGATTTCTAATGACGTTTTACCATATAAATGCATATGAGCTGTTAATTTTTCATTACCATGGTCACGTTCAAAAAGTAATAATTGCCAACAGTTGTCTAAAGAGTTGATAATTTGATACTCTACCTCTGTACTACACTTTTTTTCCGACAACAATCGTTGAGCATATTTCCGAATAACAGGATTATTACCTAATAATCTTTCACTTTCTCTTTTTAAGTTCTCTTCGTCTTTTTTTATATTATTATTTTTGTTTATATTAATATCATTAGAATCGTTTTTGCCGACTTTAAGAAGTCTGTTAACCCTATTTCTAGAAATCGGTTTTTCCGTCTTCCCAGTTTCATCAAAGATTTCTTGGAAGTCTGCTTTTCCGACTTCCTTAGTTACCAAACAACTTTTACCATCATCGTACTTCTGAATTAAAGAAATTCGATACTTTTTCAGAAAATATTTGATATTACCAATATCACAATGAAAGTTTTGTGCTAAGCCCAGAATGCAGTTATTCTCAAATTCCTCAAAACATTCACTTTGACAAACTTTCTCGTTCTCAATAATTCTTCTATCGATTTCCTTTATTATTAATGATTTAGAAATAAATTTTCGTATATCTGTGTTTAAATCAATTAGATGCAAATAAGTTTTATTTACTAGATTTCTCCCTTGCCTTTTTTCAGATAGAAGATCAAATGCTATTAGCTCTTTTTTTATTTTTATAGTCTTATCTCTTCCCCATCCCATAAAAAAACACACTTCATCTATGGAAAAAAGAAAGTAAATATCACCATTTAAATCTGTCCATTTATTTTGGATTGAAATCTCTGCTCTGTCCTGATAGACTGCGTAAAGTAATTTTGCATCGGAAGTTAATTTTTCATACTTTTTTCCTTGAATCAATAGTTTGGGAACTCTATAAAAATTTCCCTGCTGATAAACTGATATATTGAGTTTTCTTTCCAATTTCTTTTATCACCTATCTATATTTCTACATACTGGTTAATAGCTAAATATAATGATGTTTTTTTAAAAAAACTTTTTTTGTTAGATTCGTTTTCCATCATGCCAACAATTTTCTTGTTTATTTCTGTATTTCTTCTTTTACTCTTTATATTTATGTTTATTAACTAGTATTAAAACAAACCTAAAAGCCTTGGTATACCTGATAAAATTCAACACATCCAAAGCATTTTCAAACTAAATAAAACTATCAATTATTTAACTCTTAATCAGCGGGTCGCGGGTTCGAGCCCCTCACGGCCCATTGGGTGCCAAACCCACGGAACAGGTAAATGTTGGTGCGAAAGCATTTCGAAAACATTTATGCTGTTCCATTTTTTTGTTTATAATTAATTTATTGCCAAGTGAATAAGAAGAAATGCCTTGCTGTCAAAAAGTTTCTTATTTAAATGATGTATGTAAGAGCTATGCTTTTCGAAAAGTTTTTTTCTACGAGATGACTGAACTCTTTGCACGTGAAATGCTTCGTTTTTCCATAAATTAACTGAGTCAGATAATTTGTGGAAGTAATAGCTTCTGTATAAATTCAGTGAGTGCTTCGCTAGTTCAAAAACCTTTACAGTAATTTTTTTCTCACTATTACCACTACAAATTAGATATGAAATCAAAAAAATCACTACCTAGTCCTAATGAAAAGGTAGTGTATTTTTAATGCTGTTCATTCTTCTAAGAGCGATCCTTAAGAAACTCTTCTAAACGATTCAAATCTTTCTGAGATAGTTCCCCTATATCTTTATATTTAAAATCTATTTTTTCTTTGGAAAGAACGAATAACGTTCCTGTGTCAATCCAAGACTCTTTTTTTAAATTTGAATCTTGCCAATCATTGATATGAAAATAAAGCTTTTTTATGCGCTCTGATTTGTGTTCAAACTTGCTTGTAATCGCATAAAAAAGAACTTCATTTTCACTATTCTCAATAATCAAAACTGGTCGTCTTTTTCCTTCTGGTTTACCCACATAAGCCACATACATTGAAACTATTTTATTCATCTTCATCCAACCAAGCCTCGAAAGCCTTATTATCATCTATCCTCGTCACATTAGTAGATTTTTTCGCTAACTTAGCAATTCGCCTTGCTTGCTTTGTTTGTTCAGAAAGTTTTACCTCAAAGGGTAATCCCCCTTTTTCTATGACTTGTTTATAAAAAATAGTAATTGCCGTAGTGGGATTCATTCCTAAATCATGTAAAATATCTTCTGCTTCCATTTTTAGATCTTTTTCAACCGCAATCTGAATTCTTTCTTTTTCCTTCTTCATAACGCACCTCCAAAAAGAGTTTTTTATACTCATATTATACTCTATTTGAGCGCTATTTTCACTTACTATACTCATAAATAAATTTATTTTTTCGAATAAGAAATCTTACTTCTTTAAATTACCTAACTTTTAGTCAGTGGGTTTGACACCCACTGAACAGGTAAATCGTGGCGCGAACCCCTACTTATATTATCTCCATGTATTCTTCAAAAAATCCATGGATATTACACTAACACTAATTATCGTAACACCATAAAACAAGGAGCATAACTTGTTAACCTATGTCATGTCCCTTGTTTTTTTAATTCAGGTATTGATAAACTAAATACATAAACCATACTAATCCTATTATAAAAAATAGATTTAAAATGTTTTTATTTATTTTTCTTCTTTGCTCTCCAAAGTATGGCGACCTTTTTTGCCAAAACAATTTCCTGTTTTTCACATCAGAAAAAAACAATCTAAAAATTATAAATAACACAGGAAGAAAAAAATTTAACACTATATAAAAAATATCTGTAGGATCTCCAATTAAAACTAACCCTATCAAAATAAATAATATAAAAAGAAAAATTAGTTTATACTGAACTTTCATAACTCACCTATACAATCAATTGATTTTATTCTATTTGCATTCTGAAGGTTCTGAGGGGACGATCGTCATTTTAAAATAGTTCTCCTATTTCTTACCCTCTTTTACAATTTTGGCTGATCTAATTCCTCTCATCAGCAATTGGATACAAATTTCGTAATAGCTGCTCTTATTCTTCATTTGGGGTGGTCACCGCTAAATTATTTCTTCTATCGAAGAATGCAACAAGAAAAGAAATTGCCAATCACTATTTTGCTTCTAGCATGACTGTCCTTCGTGTCCTGCACAGTAATAAGACTAACTGTATTGAAAAAGAGTAAAAAACGTTTTGATGCTACTTCATATATTCTTTTGCTCGATCACTACCTCATCTTCATTTACCGGTTCTTCGAATCCTGAAAAAAACCGTTGAAGGATTTCTTCTGTAATAGGAAAAGCGGAATTTGCAGTTTGGACTTTATTTCTGATCGCTAATCGTTTTCGTAAAGTATCATAATCAGCTTTTAGATAGATTACTTTAATCGTCACATCATATGCTGCCAGTAGTTCTCTATAGGCGTCTCGGTGACTTTTAGCCCAAAAACTAGAATCGACAACTACGTTTTTTCCTTCTTGAACAGCCTTTACTGTAAGCTCTTTCAATTTAACTGAAGATAATGAAGAAACTTTTGCATATTTCTCCGAAGGGTAATCAACACCATAAACGCCATAGTCTTCCCAAATCAATTCATCTATTGCTAATCTTACATAGCCTTCTTGCTCTTTTTGTTTTGAGTAAGTGGTTTTGCCTGCACCACTAACGCCACACATCAAAAGTACCTCAACCATTATTCTCCTCCTACCTTTTCTGATCAATAAACAAAGAGAACGAAAAAACCTTATTTGTAATCAACGCTCATGTTTTAGACCACTGTTCACCACCCACATCTGATGATACAATGATAACATTGTTTTTATGAACAACAAGCAGATTGGGAAACAATCGCAAGAAAAATAGTAAGTAAAACCATATACATATATTAGAGAATAGAAGCGTTAGCCACTTAAGCTAACGGATAAATCAAATTTTTGTCCATTTCCACTCTACTATAAAAAAATTATTTTCTACAAAAAATAGGAACGAAAGCCAAAATACGAAAGAAACATCATGGCTAAAACTTATGTATGTAATGGTATCTTTATTTCTATTATTCCAATTTTAAAATAAAATAAGCCACCACTCCAAACTATGATAGAAAAACAAGAATAGACTCTTGAATAGAACTTGAATGCAAAACTGCCTCCAAAATCAACGCAAGAGTCTATCTGTATAGATAAAGATCTTTATATGCAAGTTCTTTTGCACCAATAAAGATCCTTAGAATCAAGCAAATCAGAATGCTTTCAAATCAAATGTGATAGCGTCATTGTTCTTTAAAAACAACGCTTGTGCCTCTTTATCGGTCATTTCGTCATTGACGGTATAGACCCAAAATAGATTGGCTTTTTGATCTTGACTGATGCCGTCGATAGAGGTGATAAAGCCATCTTTTTCTTTGATCGCAAAGTTTTCTTTCATTACTTCCAGCAGCGACTCATTTTCTCGGAACGTTACTTCTTTTGAGGTCACAGCTTCTTGATTTTGGATGACGATCGTAGCTGTTCCTTGTTCTTGCTTCAAGGAACTTTGCTGCGTGCTTTCTGGCGTTACACTTGCCTGTTGGCATCCTGCAGCGACGAGTAATGTGCTCACTAGCATGAATACGACAAATACTTTTTTCATCTATTTCTTCCTCTCCAATAGTCAAAATACAAATCGTTTTTTTATCCAATATGCGGATAAGACTTGCTCTATCAATCCTGTATCCTTTTAGAGCCCGCATTTTAATTGGATTTTACAGTTTGTGCAGGTACTACAGCCGCCGATTTCCTCAATGGTTCCTTCATGGCAGATGGGACAGATTTCACCAGAGGCGACGGGTTCATCTACTTGAACGACAGGCAGCGGTTCAACTTGTGCGGTCAGCTCATTTTCAACCGCTTCTAAGGTAAGTACTTGTGAATCTCGGCTGCCGTCTACATAGACAGTCCCTCCTTTGGCTCCTCCTTCATAAAGATCTCGATAAACCTTGGCTACTTGGCTTACTGTATATCCTTTTGGTGCATTGACCGTTTTTGAAATGGAGCTATCCACCCAGCGTTGAATGGTGCATTGCACACCGACATGCTCTTCGGGCGTCAACTCCATAGCGGAAATGAACCATGCCGGCAACTCCGCTTTGGTTCGTTCAGGATGATCCATCAGGTATTCGTCAACGATTTCCGCATTGATTTCAATAAACTTACCTAGTCGACCGCTTCTAAAATAAGAAAAGGAGTAGTAAGGTTCTAAACCAGTTGAAACTCCCGTCATCGTGCCTGTCGATCCTGTTGGCGCAACAGTCAAAAGATGAGAGTTGCGAATGCCGAATCGCAGCACGCCTTCGCGGATGTGCGCTGGCATTTTTTTCATATATCCTGTATCGATAAATTTCTTTCGCAACGCTTGCGTCTCTTGGTCATTTTTTCCAATCAGGAAGGGAAAGCTGCCTTTTTCTTTCGCCAATTCAATGGATGCCTCATAGGCAGTGACTGCCATTGCCTCGAAAATTTGATCAACGAATTGATTTCCTTCTGCCGATCCGTATTTTTTCCCGCAGTAGATCAATAAATCTGCCAAGCCCATGATCCCTAATCCAACACGTCTTTCCCCTTTCGCCTGCTGCTCATTTTTGTCAAAAAAGTAAGGCGTTACGTCAATAACATTGTCTTGGAAACGAACCGCTGTTTTCACGGTTTCTTTTAGTTTGGCAAAATCAACGGTGCCCTTTTGGCGATCCGCCATGTTTGCGAGATTGATGGCTGCCAAGTTACAAACCGCATAAGGGGTTAGGGGCTGTTCACCGCACGGATTGGTTGCTACGACTTTTTGTCCGTATGCTGTAGCATTCGTCATCTTGTTGGCATTATCGATAAAGAAAATACCAGGCTCAGCAGAATATGTTGCACAAAAAGTAATCAACTCCCATAACTCACGAGCTTTAATCCTTTGATAGGTTTTGACTTTATGGCCAGCAGCTGCCCATTCTCGCACATCCCCGACTTCAGCCCATTTTGCATCATATTGTGCCATCTCTGCTTCTGAATAATTGTCGATATCTGGAAAGCGTAGCTCATACCACCCATCTGTCTTCACTGCTTCCATGAATTCTTCTGTCAAGCAGACTGAGATATTCGCGCCAGTTAAGAAATCACTTTCTTTCACCGTATAGCTGCCACCTATGCGCAATTTTTCTGTTGCCTTTTGGATCATGTCATTATGTTCCTTATCTGACGATTCAGGCAGTTGTGCTAGATAAGTGAACATTCTTTCTTCCATTTTTGTCAGAGGGTCAAATTGCAGTTTTTCATTGATCAGTTGTTTGATCGTCGCATTTGTGATTGTTTTTTTTAGGTGAAGCAATACAGCAGGATTTTGAATTTTAGAAAGAATAAACGCAAAAATATCTGGATGCCAATCTGCCATCATAATCATCTGCGCTCCACGGCGGCTACCTCCTTGTTCGACAAGGTTCGTCAAGTTTGCCAAATCATTCAACCAAGAAACTGCCCCAGAAGACCGACCACTGACACCGTGGACCACACTTGATTTTGGTCGCAAGGTCGACCCATTGGTTCCAACCCCGCCACCTCGACTCATGATCTCCATAACTTCTTGTCGATGAACAGCAATCCCTTTTCGGGAATCATGGATGAAAGGCATCACAAAGCAATTGAAGTAGGTAACTTGAGAATTTGTTCCTGCTCCATAAAGTACTCTGCCTGCGGGAATTAGGTTTTGCGCCACGATTTGTTGGTAAAACGCCTCAAAGAAGCGCTCCTGGTCATGGGACTCGTTGGCAGAAATCCCTTTGGCTACACGATGCGCCACTTGCTCAAAAAAGAGTTCTAACGGTTTTTCAATGTCACTTTTTCTTCTTTTAACAAGTCCACTAGCTTGTTCATCAATATCTTCTAACGCTGAGCGATAGGCCTCTTCCACTTCGATAGAGACAAGTTCCCCATCGATTGCTTTCACCACACCGATTCCTCGCGCAGGATATTTAGGATCAGCTTTCGTTGTCAAAATCACCAAATCATCCTTACGCAATGTTAGATGGGTTTGATCCTTGTATGAATAACGATCCAGCATAATCAAACGAGCGATTCCCTCAAATGTTTGGGTCATTTCTGGTGTGATCGCCGAAACTTCTTGGAACAACTTGATATCCTCGTTCAATTTCTCAATCGTTTGTTTTTTGTATTCCATTTCTTTCCCTCGCCTTCTAAAACACAACATATTGTGCTCGTTTTTTATTATCGTACTATATAATGTGTATTTCAACCTTGAATTTTATTATTTTCCATGTATAATGAGAATGATTATCAATTAGAAAGACGGCGATTCTCATGCTTCCTCCCCAAACCAAGATATTTTCCATCCAAAGAATTTCTCATTTAGCACTGATCACTGCGGCTTGTATCGTTGGACGGTTAGTTTTTGTCTTTATCCCTAACATTCAGCCTATGAGTGCCCTTTTATTTTTAGTGGCTTTTTCTTACCGTTTATCTGATGCGTTGATGATTGCCTTATTAAGTTTGCTCGGAACAAATATCTATCTAGGCATGGGTCCCTGGACGATCAGTCAATTGGCTGCACTTACTGTCATCATCGTTCTTTTTCATCAGATTGGAAAAAGAACGATCATCAAGAAAAACCGCTTCTTGCAAGCTTTCTTTGCCTTTCTTTGCGGACTTCTTTATGGCTTGATCGTTTCGTTGATGGAAGTTTGGCTTTATCAGTTTCCTTCGTTTCTTGCCTATTACCTTCAAGGACTACTGTTCGATTTCTTCCATGCCAGCGGAAACTTCGTCTTTTATCTGCTTTTATGGCCAGTATTTGAGCGAATAACACCCACCTCCTATAAGTTGGCGAAAAAAAACGAGTGATTTCGATGGAACGAAGCATTCGGCTAACTTTGTTTTCGTGTTTCTTTGAAAGAATGTTCGCGTAAAATTTTTCTTAGAAAACCAAAAAAACTACGACTACTCTCCTGTTTCCTTTGCTTAAAAATCTATCCAAAAAGCACCAGTGAAAAGCCTTTCGAAAGGGTTTCTTCCATCTTTATACGTCCATTCATTTAAATGAAATGATCCCTCTTTCATCCATGCCCTTGACCGAATGTAGTTGGATTTCTTTCAGATTATTAATGAATGATGATGTTTGCTTTTGCTATCATCAGAAATTTATTATTTTTTTTAAATAACAATTTAATTTTTCTTGACCAAAAGAATTCAGAGGTTTATCCTAACTATGGAAAATCAACGACTGGATAAAAAGAAGCAAATGAAATTTTTTTATTCAATTTGACCTTTGACATTTGTGAAAAAATGCATAAGAAACTTGATCGTGATCAAGCGCTTATGGAAAGAAATTTTTTTCTCACTAAATTTCAAAAAACGCTCTATTTTAACCAGTCAGAAAAATCATTTTAAGAAGGAGAAAGCGATGAATGAGAAACAATTACGCTGGTATAATATTGCGCTGATGGCGTTCGTCTCTGTTTGGGGACTGGGAAATGTTGTAAACAACTACGCTCAACAAGGGTTGACTGTTGTTGTTTCGTGGCTATTAATTATGGCTCTTTATTTTGTACCCTATGCATTAAGTGTTGGTCAGTTAGGATCGACCTTCAAAGAGTCAAGTGGTGGGGTCTCCTCATGGATCAAAGAAACCTCAACAAAGCGGTTGGCTTTTTTTGCTGCTTGGACTTATTGGGTCGTTCACGTGCCTTATTTGGCACAAAAACCCCAAGGAATCTTAGTGTCATTGAGTTGGTTATTTAAAGGAAATGGTACATTTGTATCAACGATGGGCTCCATGGAAGTCTCATTGATTTGTTTAGCTATTTTTCTATTCTTTTTATGGATTGCCTCTAAAGGATTGACGACCTTAAAAATGATTGGGAACATCGCCGGAACAGCCATGTTCGTGATGTCGATTCTTTTTATTCTTTTAGCAGTCACTGCTCCAGCAATGACTGGTGCTGAAATTGCTACACCAAACATGTCATCTGTTTCAACCTATATCCCTAAATTTGACTTTACCTATTTAACCACGATCTCGATGCTGGTATTTGCGGTAGGTGGCTGTGAAAAAATCTCGCCTTACGTAAATAACACAAAAAATCCTGCCAAAGAATTTCCAAAAGGCATGATCTTTTTAGCCGGTATGGTGGCGTTATGTGCCTTGCTAGGCTCGATTGCTATGGGGATGCTTTTTGATGCCAACCATATTCCAGAAGATTTGATGGTCAACGGCGCTTATGAAGCCTTTCAACGACTAGGAAACTTCTACGGAATCGGCAATTTCTTTGTCATTCTTTATTCCATCGCCAATGCGTTAGCGCAAATTTCTGCGTTGGCATTTTCAATTGATGCCCCATTGAAAATATTATTGTCTGATGCTGATTCAGAATTTGTACCAAATGGCTTAGCAAAACTAAACAAAAAAGGAACACCAGTGAATGGGTATATTATGACTGGTATCCTAGTCAGCATTTTGATCATTATTCCAGCACTAGGAATCGGCAATATGACCGAACTGTATCGTTGGTTGCTGAACTTGAATTCAGTTGTCATGCCATTGCGTTACTTATGGGTCTTCTTAGCCTTTATGCTAGTCAACAAACACGCCAATCGCTTTACTTCCGATTATAAATTCGTGAAAAACACCAAGGTTGGCTTTGGGATCGGCTTATGGTGCTTCTTGTTCACGGCCTTTGCCTGCATTTTAGGGATGGTTCCTAAACTTGATTATGCGGCAGATCCGCAAGCTTGGTTCTTCCAATTGGCCTTAAATATCATTACGCCAATCGCCTTTCTTTTGATTGGCTTGATCTTGCCGATCATTGCGAAACGTGTAAATAAAAAATAATCATTCCCTCAAAAAAGAGGTGTCCGACAACTATTTCGGTTGTCGGGCACCTCTTTCCTTATATATGAACTTTTCCGCCGTGCGAGGCATTTGGTCCATCCTCTTGCCGAAGCGTTCATTCTTCGTCATTTTCCTCTTTGTTGTCCTCTTTGATTCCATACTTGATCCATTGCACCTTATAGCGAAAATCTTTGATCAGCTCTTTTGCGGTCCATTCATTCGAAATAAAATCTGTCAGACTATCCATCACGACCGCCATAATAAAGTAAAGGAAACTGACAGCTTCTTGCGTATCATGGATCGTAAAGCGATTTTCTTCCAACAGCTCCAACCACTGACGAATCATGGGCGAATCGTCAGGGATCGCATCGCGCTTCGTCCAGGCATTGCTTTGGGTACATAAGTGGATCATTTTCCAATGATCATCTTCAGGTGACCATTGACTGCACCAAGCCAAGTATTCTTCGATCCCTTTGAAAAAATCATTTTTGTTGCGATTGATAAACGTAAAAATCGCGGAATGGATTTGGTTTGAATAGTCGGCGATCGCATAGTCATAGGCATCTTCTAAGTTTTGAAAGTACTTGTAAAAGGCCCCTCTAGAAATGTGCGACTTTTCGACGATGGCAGAGACCTTGACTTGACTGATGTGCTTGCTGAAGAATTCTTCTAAAAGCACGGCATCGATTTTTTCTTTTTTCGCTTGTTTTAAATGAAAAAATGTTGTACTTGGCAAGGGATTCTCCTCCATCATTCGCAATCTACTCCCTCTATTATAAACAAATCCCTCTACTTTTCCACTCAGACTTGTGCAGTTTCTCTTGACGGGACGTTTTGTTCGATCAGATTGCCATCTTCCATTCGGAAAATGCGATCACTCCATTGGATCATTCGCTCGTCGTGAGTGACCATGACTGTCGCTTTCTTTTTCTCATGCGCTTCTTTCACCAATAACTTCACCACTTCATACGCATGATCGGTGTCTAAGCTGGCAGTTGGTTCATCCGCCAAAATCAAGCTTGGGTCATTAAACAACGCCCTGCCGATTGCTACTCGTTGACGTTCCCCACCAGATAAATCACGGGGAAACTTGTCTTGAAGATCGAGAATATCTAATGAAGCAAGCAATTCATCAATCCGTTCCTTTTCCTTGGCTTTTCTTGAAACTTTGTCGACCAAATAAAATTGTTCCTTTACCGTTAAAAAAGGGATCAAATTCGAGCTTTGCAAGATAAATCCAATCTCTTTAAAACGCAACTTTCCTCGTTGCTTTTCATTTAAGTGGGAAAAGTTCACCTGGTTGATGATGATCTCTCCCGATGTTGGCCTTTGTAAGCCGCCAGCGATGGTCAAAAAGGTACTTTTTCCTGAACCAGAAGGACCGATGATACTGACAAACTCCCCTTCTTGAACATGAAAATTCAGTCCTTTTAATGCCGTTACTTCGGTATGCTGCTTGCCAAATTTTTTTATAATATCCTTCATTACTAAAATGTCTTTCATCTTTGTTACCCTCCTATTGCCGTAATTGGATCGACTTTTGTGACCGTCCGAATGGAGAATAAGCCGCCTAGAACTGCCACGAGAATCAAGATGCCGCTATAAAGCAGCCATTGCTTGAATTCAAAGAAAAATGGCATGGCATCTGGTAAAAACAAGCTGGTGCCGTATGCCGCCGCAAAGGCTAGGGCTACCCCGATCACACCGACCATAAATGCTTGCGCAATAATTGATTTAGCAATAAAGCTGGTCCGAATCCCTTGGGCTTTCATCACACCAAAAATCGCCGTTTTTTGTAGGGTGATCACATACATGAAAATCCCCACGATTGCCGTTGCAACGACAAATAAGAAGTAGATCATGGCATTTAAGGTCAAGTTTTGGGCAGAAAATCCAGGAAGCTTTTCAATAAAGTCTTCCGTTGCCAACACTTTGAGCTGGGTTCCTTCTTGGTTATCGACTTTCGGATCACTTGATTTGGTCACAATGATATTGATGGGCTGCTCCTTGTCAGATGCAAATGGTTGATTAGCAAACTTCATTTTCGTCCAAGTATCCAGGGAAGTATAAATCACTGGTGACACCGTATAAGACGTTTCTGGGGTGATCCCAACGACTTTGAAGGTTTCATCTGAACGCCCGATTTTCACTTGATCCCCGACCTTGATACCTTCTTCTGCTAAGTTTTCTGAAATCGTGATCTCATTTTCTTTTGAAAACAGCTTGCCCTCTAAGACTTCTGGTAACAAGAACGCATCGTCTTGTGTACCAAAAACAGTCACATTGACTTGTTCATCGTTGACCGTGATGACACTGCTATATAAACCAATCGGGGCTTTTGGGGTTCCTGCTACACGGTCTAGATCCCCTCTCGTCAATTGCGAAGCCGCAAATGTGTCATTCGCATCTTCTGATAAAACGATCGCGGATGAATCCCAATCGACGATGGCCTTTTTAAAATCCCAGTTAAGTCCGGTAGCTAAGCCAGACAATATAAAAACAACATAGGCGATCAAAAACATGATTCCTACGATCAGCCCATATCTTAGTTTTGAATAACGCATTTCTTTTATAGCCAGAAACATTGCTCTTTCCTCCTGTTTTCCAAATGTTGACAAAGTGTCACTTTTTGAAGAATACCACACAAGGTGACACTTTGTCACTTTTTACAACTCGGAAAGTTTGTAAGGTTGATCGATCATTCTTTTTCTGTCATTCACTGAGGATGTTTTTTTTAAAGGAGTGAGAAAAAAGAGAGTTGAATAGTGGGCGTTTCACGTAAAATACGCCATTTCCTTTTAACATTCTTGGCTAGATGTAAAAAAAGCATGGACGACCGTAAATAGTCGAACCATGCTTAGGCAAAAACGAACACGAGGATTTCATTAATCGTATTCTAAAGATCAGCTGACCTTGCTTTGTCCAATTGTGGAAATTACTGCTCGTAACTGGTGACACGAAGTATCAAACTGCCGTTTTTCCTCAGGGGTAAGCGTCAATTCAATAATTTCGCGGACGCCGTTTTGGTCCACGACTGCAGGAACACCTGTGAATAAATCGTTGATGCCATATTCCCCATCAAGGTAGGAAGACACCGGCAGAATCGCTTGCTCATCATTTAAGATCGCTCGAACGATTCTTGCGACACTCATCCCAATTCCGTAAAAAGTTGCTTGTTTTCGATCGATGATTTCATAGGCGGCATTTTTTACTCGTTCAGAAAGAACCGCTAGATCGGCAACGGTCAAACGATCCTTTTGCTTGATCAATTCTACGATCGGTTGCCCACCGATCGTTGTATGGGACCAGACAGCGACTTCCGAATCACCGTGTTCCCCAATGATATACCCATGAATATTCCGTGGATCGATGGCTAATTTTGCCGCCACTTCTTTTCGAAGTCTTGTGGTATCGAGGGTCGTTCCCGTACCAACGACACGATTGGCTGGCAACCCTGACACACGCCATGCTTGATAAGTTAAGACATCGACTGGGTTTGAAGCGATGACAAGCACGCCATCAAAGCCTGAAGCCATCACTTGTTTTGTGACGCTTGCCATAATTTCGGCGTTCACATCGATCAATTCAAGCCGTGTTTGTCCTGGCTTTTGGTTGATCCCTGCAGTAATAACGACGATATCAGCATCTTTACATTCCGAGTACTCTCCCGCCCAAACTTTGATGTTTTCTTGCCCCCATGACATACCGTCTAACAAATCGAGGGCTTCTCCTTCTGCTTTGTCTCTATTGACATCGATCAAGACCAATTCATTGATCAGTCCTTGATTGATCATGGAATACGCAATGCTCGTTCCAACGAAACCTGTTCCGACAACGACAACTTTTCTGCTTGTACTTTTCATGTGCGATCCCTTCCCTTTCTTTTCAAATACTTGTACTATTGTTTTGCGTAGAGTACGCATTTTCTTAAAAAATGGATGATTTTTTGTACTTTCTTAGTAACTATGATCGGCAATCAGGGCTTTGGTTTGCTGATACAAATGAACAGCATATTTTCCTAACACATAGCAGACGACGATCACGGCAAAGCTTGTTTCAATAATCGTTAAGGCTTGTAGAAACCCAAATATCAGTGGGTGATTTGCAAAAAACAGTGCTGATTTGAACATTGCCGTCGCCGAGATCACAAGAGGAAACGTAAATGCCGCATAGCTTGGGTAAAACCCGACTGCCAGCATGTTTTTCATATAAGCGACGACACAGAAATAAATCGTTTGTGACAATAACAGCATAAAGGCGACAAACCAAGCAGAGCCTTGTTCAAATACGGAAAGGTAACCTGCTAAGCAAAGAGAACCTGGCGCTGTTAAAATCGTGATCAAAGGAACTGCCGCCCGTTCCGTCAGCTTTTGATGGACGATTCGCTTTAAAATAATCGGCAAAAGCGCAAAATACAATACCAATGCGATCCAGACGATCACTTCTCCTAGCTCTTTAAAAAAGACAGCAGAAGTATTGGGAATTACGCCAATCCCGACGAAGGTAATAAACCAGCTTGGATAAATGTATTCCAGCGAAAGGTCGACAGGCAAAATATGCACGACAACAAAATAGATCATTAAAGCAAAATGTAAGCCGATAGCCCCCCACCAGAGCAGATCATTCACCACTGCATTGGGAATGACCCGTTCAAAAACAGTGGAGATCACCATCAGCGCCATCGTAAAGGTCGGCGCCACCGAAGCAACGATTGGGTTTTTCAACTCTGACATCGTGTGCTTAAATGTAAAGCATACTTTCAGAAGGAAGAGCCCCATGATGAAAATACCAAGGGTGCAAAACCCATTTCCAACCGTCTCCATTCCTTCTGAATACAATAAATTCCCCAAAGACACAGTGCCTAAAATCAAGCCGCAAATCGGGATTGGCAATGAATGTAAAAAATGCTGGATCGATGTTTTCATCAACTCATCCTTTCTTAATGTATGAAAATTTCAATTAAATTTGCTTTCTTTTTTCTCTACACTTATACTATAATCACCTGATAACTATTTGTAAAATTGTTCTTTTAAATACTAATTATAAATTTTATTAATAATAAAGGAGTCCGCAAAATGATTGAATTGCTCAAAACCTTCATTGTTGTTTATGAAACGAGAAACTTTAGTCTTGCCGCCAAACAGCTCTATAAAACTCAGCCAACGATCTCCTTACAAATCCAACGATTAGAGGCGGAACTTGGCTTTAAACTTTTTGAACGTAAAGGAAAACAATTGATTTTACCCACTAGCCAAGCGGAGTTTTTGTATCCTCGTGTGGTCGAGTCCCTCCGCTCTTTGTCCACTATTTTTTCGCAAGCCAAAGACACCAAAAATTTTAAAACAGCGTGTGTGCTCGCTTGTTCGAATACCACCGCCGTTTACTTACTGCCCAGCATTATGGCACAGCTGATTGCAGAATTTCCAACATTTGCCTTTGAAATCAAAATCATGAATTCGCAAGAAGTGATCGATGCCGTCGAATCAAACAAAGCCCATATCGGCCTGATCGAAAAATCAATCGTTTCGCCATTGATCCAAAAAGAATTCGTTTATCGCGATGAATTGGTGTTAGCAGGCAACCTCACTTCTGATTTTTGGGTCTTGCGAGAAAACGACTCGGGGATGTATTACATTAACGAAACCTATCTGTACGCACAGCACCTACATCCGCAAATCATCAAAGCCAATAACAGTGAAGTGATTTTGTCCCTATTAAAACAAAACATCGGCAAATCGATCATTTCGAAACTCTCATTACCAGAAGAGTTGCCTTGGCAGGAACTTGATCCAGAGTACCGCTATCGTGATCTTTTTATCATTCAGAATCGTCAACGTGTGACGCCGGAAACCGGAGAGGTTTATGAGGAGATTAAACGACTGTTGTTGGAGAAAATTACGGAATAGATGTACATTGCTAAATGCTAAACACGGCAAAAAACCGAACAGAGCAGGGATAGCTGGTATCAGGTTTAAAAATCTTTGCCTCAAAAAAAACGTACAGCACTTGCTTACGTGCTGTACGTTGGATCATAGCAGTCAACTTTTGCTAGTCTGCTGCTAGTTGTGTGTAATGATTCCTATGAAAGTCGTACACAAAACCTATTTGTTGTGGTCATCTTTTCTTTTTTTCAATCCATATCTTAGAACGATAAAAACGACAAATGCGAGGATCGCGACCCAATAAACGCCCGCCTTTCCCTGCCCTCCCGTATGAGGGAGTTCGATTCTAATATAAGTATAACGTACTTCAATCTCTAGATTCTGGGCATTTGCAGCCGTCTTTGCTTCACTCACAGTGGTAGGATTTGGTGTTCCATAACCAGTTATTGATGGCGAATCAACCGCCGAAAATGTATCCCCAGTTTCAGGGTCCGCTACCCACGAGGAAGCTTCCTCTCTCGTATCAATCTCACCATCGCCATCTAAATCATAGCCTAAACAGTATCAAACGCATCTACGATCGCTGTACTATGGAAAATCACTTTTTGAATTACTGGTTCGCTAAGGACGATCTGTTCATCATTTGCATCAAGATAATGAATGGTTCTTGTTATCGTCTGATCCGTGACGACGATTCGCGTAATTTTTGTTAAGACCACCTGGAACTCATTGCCGTTCGTTAAGTAGTAAGGATTGGCTTTGCGCGCTTCTTCAATAGTCGTATACGAGCTGTCATTCGCTCCGATCACTTTCAAAATTTCATAGCCTTCTGGAATCGAGTCTGCTATTGCCAAACTTGGATCTGTCATTAAGTTGCCTGTGAGTCCTGTTTGTGTCACTGGATCAGGAACCTCTGGATTTCCATCCTCCGTATCGTAAGAAAAAGTAAAAGTAGCGGTTTGTTCAACTGCCTCCAAAAAAACTTGGAAATCATTGTTTCCTACTGTAAAATTTGGATGACTGCTCAACGCCTCCTCCAAACTAGCATAGGACTGTCCATCTGGTCCCGTGACACTTGAAATCCTGTAACCTTCTGGAAGCTGCCACTCGGGAATAGTAATAGCTGCGCCTGTCGCTCCTGAAAAAGATTCAGTATGAGGAACACTAGGATCAGCAATACCTGGGTTATTCAGATAGCCGGGTGTATCCGAAACGTAACTGTAAGTCACCTGACCGTTTTGTTCAACGGGTGCATAGGTGACCACGATTTGGTTGGGATTATCAGCTCCCATAAATACATTTTCCACTCGAATCGGGGGGCTGATGGACTCGATACGATAGCCTGCCGGCGGTTCTGGTGCAACATAATCATAAGTGTCCTCCGCATTCGGTTCTTCGTTAGGGGCAATGACACCCAACAAGTCCCCAACACTTGTTGTGATCAAGGAAGACGGCATCCCCTCCATCGGTGCTTGTGTCGCTGCGTTCATATAGGAAACAATGGTTGGACTTGCGCCTTTTTCAGCGGTAAACGCGCCATTAAAGTTCGCTGTCATCGTTGAATAAGCGCCCCCAGTAGAGCTAACTAAACCAAAACTCATGGAATTTTGCATGGTTAAATTCGTATAGGTGATTTGAACACCATTGATTGTTAAACTCAGATTGCCGATCGTTGAACTTTCCCCAACAGTGATCAGCTGCCAGCTGATCGACAAGGAATCGCCATCTCGATTGTTTACCGCCGTCGTTGAGATTGGATTGCTTCCTGATGCGGCAGAACCAGAAGGATTTAACGTTCCTGCACTATTTGTCGTGGCGATTCGAATTTGATTGGATGCATTCGTATCAACAGACAATGGGTAACTCAAACTATAAGAGATTCTTCCTAACGGGTTGTCCCCAACACCAGGATTATAATAAAAATCCCTACCAGCAAAAATGGAATTCGGCAGACCGCCTAAGCCTAATTGAGCACCCGCCCCGCCATTTGATAATTGGCTCGCACTTAATGGCGTGAAAATAACACCGAAGGAATCACCGGCATGTGCGGGATTGTATCCACCAGCAACGACTGCCTTGATGGTGCCTGAAAAACTGACCGGGTTGGTCATATCTAGTGCGCCATTAAAGACTGCCCATGATGCGGAAGAACCAGCCTGACCATTTTGTATGTTCATAACACTTCCTGTATTTGCTTGCCAACCTGCGTTAGCCCCTGAACCTTTGTTAACAAAAGACCAATTGCTATGGTCTTGTAAATCATTCGTATCATAAGAATGATTCCCTGTATCATAAGTATTTCCAGGTTCTAAAGTATCTGTCGTACTTACGGCAGCTTGGGCGAAGGGGACAAAAAAACTTTGACTAAGCGTCAGTAAAAGTACCATAAGCAGCACATTAAAGATCCTTCGTTTTTTACATACTGTTTTTTTCATACTATCCTCCCTGCCTCGCACACTACTACTCAGACTCTTTTCGAAGGACAAACCAAATCAGCAATAAAAATACGCCTATTCCACTGATGAGATTTGCTAATAAAGAGCTATTCCCTAGACGAGGTAATGCTCCATCCAACCTATCTTCTTGCTCGGGCTCCTCCATTTCTTTTGGTGGTTGCTGTTCGATAGGAGTAGGGGCTGTTTCATTCTCCGCTTTTGATTTTGGATAAATATAAACATCTTCTAAGTAGTTGGTGCCTTCATTATTTACTACAGGCAAACGCAGCAATGACGGTGCAGCCGGCTCAGTTAGACCAATGGAAGAATTAGCTTGTTCTTTTAAAAGATACACGCCGTCTTTTAATGTTAATTGTGCAATCCCTCGTTCATTCGTAGTCACCTCATAAACCGTTCCCGTTAAAATGTAACTATTGGAATCATCGATTGAGATAGATCCTTGCTGCTGTTTCGGTTCAATCGCCTGAATCGTGTACGTCACATCTTTTAAAGGCGCCAACCGAAATCCATCACTATCTAGAGGAATATTATTGATTTTCAAAAAGTTTTCCGCGTCTTTCTCTACGCCGAAAAATTCTTCATCGTCTTCAGATAACCCATACTTCGTAATGATTAAGTTTTGGTAGTGAGCCTCATCAGCATTTGCATTTGAAGGAAACGCCATTCCTAGAAAAGCCATCAAGAACGGAACAAGTATGAGATAAACGAAATGTTTTTTTATCATGATGTTCTCTCTCCTTTGCCTTTTCTCTTGATTCGCTTATAGATCAAATAGACAGCTGCTAGTAAAGCGATTATCGAAGCGCCTAATAGGACCCAAAAGTCATAGCCATATTGGTTTCGCTTGATCGTTTCCGTTGGTGTGTCTTCTTCGTAGGCCATGCGTTCTCCAGTAACCAGCAACCGATGACTATTGATGCCAATAGGATAACAAGTAACTAAGGTCACTAAGTCTTTACCTGATTGAATACTTAATGAATCCACTTCATCTGGTTCGATTACTCGAATATCCATGATTTTGTATTTCAATCTTTCACCGATCACATCAATATAGAAGACATCTTCTCGTTCTAGTTTTTCAAGATTGGAAAAAAGCGTATTGTTAGCTCTTCCAGAATGGGCAGATAACACAGCATGGGTATTTTCTCCACCAATCGGGAAACTCGTTTGGGGAATATGCCCGATACCTGCATCTAGTTCTTCATCTTCGACTCCATGATAGATAGGCAGACTTTGTAAATCGATTTGAGGGATGTAAAGGTAACCCATCATACCTGTGTCATCAAGACTAAGAATATCCTCATATTTGGGAACTTCCCCAGGATATTCTTTTTGCTGATTCATCGCAAAAAGATATTCATTGTATTGACGGGCACTAGCCAAAAGACGGTCTCTTTCTTCTGTTGAGAGTTTTTCATTATTTTCAATAAACTTTTCTACAACGGTCACTGTTTGTTGACTAGCCAAGTAATTGGCAAGCAATGGATAGAATAATGCGGCAATCGCTACACAAAGCAAGCAGCTGCTCAGAAAATTCCGCCAGGAAAATGATTTTTTCTTTGATCTTCCATGATCATCATGCATCTTTTTTAGGCCTTCTGCGAATCAAAAAGGCTAAAACCAGCGCAGACCCTGCCACAAGAAAAATGCCGATCAAGCCGTTGCCGCCGGTAAACGGCAATTGAATTTCGCTTCCTGACAGAATGTTTTCGACTTCGCTTATCACAGTTCCTGGATCAATCGATGCTTGCACTTCGATTGGCTCACCAATGATTCCATAGCCAGCGGGAGCAGCGGTTTCTATAAGATAGTAGGAGGTATTCGCTTGAGATATATTTGTTCCATTGCCGGCTTCTGTAAAATCAGTCAAACGTAAGCCATTAAATGCGGCAATTCCTCCTGTATCAGTTGTCGCTTCATAATCATTTGTCGCTAATCCGCTTGGCACATCTCCTGGCGCATAGAGATTGCCTTGGGCATCTTGTTGAATAAAGCGATTGGCAGCGGCATCTTCTGAAGTAAGGGCAATTTTAAACGTTGCTCCCGCCAAAGGCGCATTGGAGATCCCGTCTATTTTTTTTATTTGTGCTGATCCTAAGTAAACTTCTGGTGTCGTTGTCGGCGTGGCTGTACTTCCTGGAGGGTAAACAGGTGTCGGGGCATTTGAAGAAGACACAGATAAATCGACACCAAAAGCATTGGTGATTTCTGTTAAATAACTATTGCCGATTTGACCATATGCAAAAGCTGAGGTGACTGAAGTTGTGATGTTGGGAATAAAGACAGGCTGTTGATTTTCATTGACCGGTGTTGGTAAGAGTGCTAGGACTTTATCTATACCATCGTCTGTTAACGACAGGGTAAGCTCATTATCGTTAATAGTTAATGTATAGTCCGTTCCAGAAAGAAAGTTCAATGAGGTAATTGCGCTAACTGTATTGTCCGTTGTCGATTGAAGACCGACATCAAAAGAGATCGATTCATAGGTGAGGTTTTCCGAAAGAGTGTCGGTAAGCAGGAAAGAGCCATAGGTATTCGTTGGCGAGGGAGTGCCTTCTTGTATCGCGCGCATGGATGGGCTGAACACGGTCACTAAATTCCACGTGACTTCGCCTCCGGCAAATACTGAAGATTGTTTATTCGTTTGAGTTCCGTCTCCTAAATCTATTAGCTTGTCGCTCCCTTTTGAACCAGAACCTGCTAATTTAGGGTAGACATTGACATCGTAGACCCATGTGCCATCAGGATCAGAAGAAGTATCATCGTAAGGCATTTGAACAATAAATGGGCTGATCTCAGTGATCCCACCCGATTGGGTTGCTTGCATAACTAAATAGTATCCATCGTTCGCATCTGAGCTGCCAATAGTCAACACAGCAGTCCCAGAGCTGTCAGTCGTTCCTGATATCACTGTCCCGACGACAGTATAGGTGCTGGGATCATTCGGATTGATGGTCACAGGTGATTGTCCTGCTAAAGGCTGTACCCTTACTGCATTGAAGCGGATGTTTTCCAGCAATTGCTGACCAATCGTACTTAATTCAGAACCATTATTTTCTCCTAACTGATTTTGTGAAGAAGCTTCCCCGCTAACCGCATGAATCGTGATCGAGCGTTGAGAAGTCGTGTCTGGTGCTGTAACAGCTGCAAAAATAGTTGGCGTATTTCCAAAACAAAAAACCAAAGTCAGTGACACAAAAAAGAGCAGAAATCGACCAAAAACCAAACCAGTGTTTTTCATTTTTCTTTCTCCCATCTTTAATTTTTTAACCAATACTTAATCAAATTTTATCAACAAAATGAAAATACGACAAAAGATAAGTTATGCTTCTTTTTTAAAAAAACATTTTCTATTTCTGAATAAAATCAACTAAATCCACAAATGAAACCGTTTGTTTTTACTAGAGTAAAAAAGCAAATTTCGCATGATACTTTCAGAATTCATATCTATTAAAGATGCTTCCTCATATTTATAGCTGATTGTTTCCTTTTCACGCTTGCTCGGATTCTCTGTTATTTTTGTGGAAACCGTGATTATTAATTCATAAAAAAACAGGGCTTCTTGACAAAATGAGAGCGTATATTCATTCCATTCAGACAGTAACTCAAAAAACACGTGGGTTCTCCAAGTTTCTTAGGCAGGTCGAAAGCAGCGGTATCGATAAGTCAGGTCAGATATGACAGGTCAATTCTTTTAAAGAGAGTTCCGTCCAAATTGGAAATTTCATTAGGTTCAAAAAATTTCCAACCTCTTCCTTTTGACCAATTAAATGGCTTGCACCTCGGTGCTTTCTTAGTGAACCCTATCAAACGATCAGCAGCAGCCAGTTAATTAGACTTTTTCGCCACAAAACAATTGAGTGTGAAGAATAAAGGAATACAAAAAAATAGCCTCAATCTAACGAATGTCAAAGAGTGACGTCGATAGTTTGAAGCTATTTATTAATAATGAAGTTCCTTGATAAACCGTTTCTGTTCATGACTGCTATGATAGCCATGGTTTTCATAAAACCTGTGAGCAGCATGGCGTTTAACATTCGAATTTAATCGAATGCCTTGCATTCCTCGCTGTCGGGCTTCTTCTTCAATTGCCGACAGTAGTTTCCCGCCAACGCCTTGCTTTTGCACTTGATCATCCACTACCAAACCTAGGACATTAAAAAATTGCCCAGCAGAATAAACTGTTGAATACGGCTGTGCTTCAATCATCCCAACTGCTTTTCCCTTTATTTCGGCAACAAGCAAGAGATGATCCTCCTCAGCTAAGATTCTCTTTAGGCCTTCGATCAATACTTCTTCTTCAATCGGATAGCCTAGTACTTTCGACAAATGAGCTAGTTCTTTATGATTAGACAATGCTGCGGCTCTAATTTTCATGATATTCTCCTGTCTTTTGCTTTTGGTTCGGTCATTTCTTTAGAAAGTTTAATTTCATTTTCAACTTGGAAAAATGGTAAGTAGTCGCTTTGTGCAACCACAATAGAAAACGGAAATATACAGACAGTATACTAGCGATCACCTTATTGTTTTCACTATCTTTTTCCCGCTTGCTAAATTCCTTCAAGTTATTTTGCTAAATCAATATTTACGTCTGATCAAATGAAATGAGTGCGTACTCGTTAGGTATATACCTGATGGTCGTATATTCAAATAATTTTCCCATATCATTATAGACCGCATTTTCCAGTATCCCCACACAATTATTTTTTCCCAAAGCTAATTCTTTAAAGTCAGAGTCTTTTGCAGACTCAACTTTCATAATGGATTTTGATGCAGCGATTTTAAAATCTAAGTTTTGTCTGATATGGTCGTAGATTGATCCGGCTATGATTTTCTCATTAAGTCCCTTAACAATACTTTTTTTGAAATAACTCGTATCTGACATCATCGCTTTCCCATCAATGATTCGTAATCGTTTCACAAGGTATACTCTTTCACCAACCGGAAATGAAATTTTTTTTGCTAATGTATCATCAACAGTCAACTCGCGAAATTCTTGCACAATTGTTTTTTTTTCGACTTCAGCATCTGAGGATAGTGCCTTCAATCCTTGAAAATTTCCTACCTTGAATGACTTCTTGTCAATCTCGATTCTTTCAAGAATCACTACCCCTCTTCCTTTCACACTATAAACCAATCCCTCTTCATTAAGCAGTTGAATCGCTCGGCGAACTGTATTTCTACTAGTACCAAATCGCTCAATTAATGCCATTTCGGTCGGTAAAACCATTGTATCGTTATAGAGTCCCTCATTAATTTCATTTTTCAAAGTGTCATATATATCCCGAAACTTATTCACCATAGTTCCACCTCACTCTTTCAGTTAATTATAGCATGATATCATTCTACCTATACAAAAAACTTAAATTTGTTTAAACAAATACTTGATTATTTGTTTAAACAAATTTAAAATAAGCGTAACCGGTTAAAAGAAATTAGGAGGTTTTATTATGAGTGACAAACAGTTAGCGACGTACATGATTGAGTACGTTGGTGGAAAAAATAATATCAAAAATGTAGTCCACTGCATTACACGTGTTCGTTTCTATCTAGTGGACAAAGAGAGAGCCGATACAAATAAGATAAAAGAGTTGGATGGTGTAATGGGCGTCGTAGAAGCTCAAGGACAATATCAGGTGGTTGTTGGAAACAAAGTAAATGCTATTTACGAGGAAGTAATGCGCCAGTTAAACAATGATCAAGCCTTTGATTCTACAGAGGGAGTGGTAGAAAATGATTCCAATAGTGATTTTCTTCAGCTATTTAGAAATGGCTTCAATCAGTTTATTGGCATAATTACAGGTTCAATGATGCCCGTCATCGGTCTTCTTGCAGGAGCTGGAATAATCAAAGGATTACAAGCTTCGTTGGTGACTTTTGGTTTACTACAAGATAGTTCGCAATCTTATCTATTGATTAGTACGATTGCAGATGGCATTTTTTATTTTTTACCTGTCATCTTAGGTTTTACTGCGGCTCAAAAATTAAAGGTGAATCCTATTGTTCTGGCAGTCGTGGGTGCGATACTCATTCATCCAAATATAGTCACTATTGCTTCAAGTACAGCTGCGAAGGTCGCTATTTTTGGCATAGAATTTCCCATTATGAATTATACAGCTTCGGTTTTCCCTATTCTGGTCGCTGCTTGGTTAGCAACGTATGTTGAAAAGTTTTTAAAGAAAATTGTTCCTCTCGTGATTTCTTCCATTGTGTCACCAATCGTAGAAGTTCTGGTACTAAGCTTAGCCGTTCTTCTTATCATCGGACCAATCATAACGATTATTAGTGATGGGCTTGCATTCGGAATTAGTACCATTTTTGACTTTAACACGATTATTGGCGGAGCAGTCTATTGCGCACTTTTTCCAGTCTTAGTGGTCTTCGGCATGCACTGGCCATTGATTCCGATCATCGTCAACGATTTAACTGTCAACGGATTTAGTATGATGAATGCCTTCTCGTCTGTATTGATGATGGGTATTGCGGGTGCAACGTGCTCAATCGCATTAAAAACAAAAAAAGCTCAACTAAAACAAGTTGCCTTTGCTGCCACTCTTTCACAAATATGCGGTGTTGGCGAACCGGCAATCTATGGTATTCTACTAAAATACAAAAAAGTTTTCTATCTCGTGACCCTTTCAAATATTTTTGGTGGAGCTTTAGCAGGCTCCCTTCACTTGGTCAACTATGGATTCGCAGGTGGGGTTATAGGATTTGCCTCTTTTATCAACCCGGTTGCAGGGATCGATAACAACTTCTATGCTTATCTACTCTCTCATATAGGAACATTTTTGCTATCCTTTCTTTTGACTTGGCTTTTTGGTTTCAATGATAAAATGAAAGCTGCAGATGAACTGTAAGGTGATATATGATGAAAAAAATAATTTGGCATCAAGTATTTTCTAATTACCAAGTACTAAACTTTTCTCCTAATGGACGTAAATTACGTTTGAGAATCAAGCAGCCGCTTTCTGGAAAACGATTAGCACTCGAACTTTGTAACCGCTATGACTCTTTTGATTTAAACGTAGAGTCGATAAAAATCAGTAGTGATCCGAGAACCCAACAATCTAGTGTTATTACCTTAGATAATCGACCACAATTCATTGTCCCAGCTGGGTCTACTTTATGGACAGATGACCTTGATTTTTCAGTAACCAAAGGAGCCGATATTCTGATAGAGGCATTATTTTCTAACGAGATCAATCGAGTATCTTCCTCGGCAAACTTACTGTCTGATCAATTAGTCCGTTCGAATATAAGAGAAACCAATAACTTTATTTTTGGTATTACTTCAGTTGCTCTAGAAACGAATGTTGATGCAAAAGTCATTGCTTTTTTCGGCGACTCTTTAACGAATCAAGGATATTTTAGTGATAGTGTCATCGACAATCTAAATAAATGTGGTCTGGTTGCAACAAGCTTTAATGCTGGCATATCAGGTAACCGTCTGACATGTGCAGGTTCAGGGATTTCTCGTTGGAAAGACAGCTTTGGGGTTGCTGGGATAAACAGGTTCCAAGAAGATGTCGTGGATCAAAAGCCAGATTTGATTGTTTCTTTGATTGGGTTAAATGACTTATTTCATCCAGGAACGGGCTCACCACTTTCAGAATTACCTACCAAAGAGGAGTTGATCAAACACTACAAAGTTCTAATGAATCTGGCAAAAAAAGCAGACATTACGTTTGTTCCCCTCACGCTTCCCCCTTTTAACTATTCTTACAACCAAGGAAAGCCGAGTTGGACCGAGGAAAAAGAAGCTATCCGAACTGCGTTTAATCAATGGTTAATGACGCAAGAAAATGCGATCGATATCAATGATATGGTAAGAGATCCTTCTGATAAAACGAGATTAGCTTCTGCATTTGATTCGGGGGATCATCTGCATTTTTCTCAAACTGGAGGGGAAATTTTAGGAAAAGCTGTTGCTGAGAAAATTCTTTACCTGTCATTGCTATCAATTGATAGACTCTCAATAAAAAAGACTGCTAAAAATAGTCGAAAATAAAACATACCTCCCGTACACATCTGGTTAAAATGTATACGGGAGGTTGACCTTTTAACTATGAATTTTCTTCAACTCTGTGTTTGAATATCCTTACTCTCGATCACTAGCAATTACTCCACATACAATGTCACCAATTTTGCATGGTCTATTTTTTCAAGAGTGGTTCTGAAATCAAGAACGATAGACATATGTTAAAAATCAAACAGTCTCTATTCAAAGATTAATGCATAAATCACTATGTTCACCAGTTGTTAGTGCCAGCCAATCACATTAAGTTCTGGCCACTTCGAACACCATTTTTCAATCTTTTTTTCATAAACTTCCCGGGAAATCATCGCTTTGTTTGGTCTTACTATCCCAGAAAAGAGATCATACATGCCATAAGGGGCAAAAACCTGGAGCTTGCTTTCCTGATCAAAAAAAACACCGATCGAGGTTGCAGTACTAGGCCAAGTACTGATCGCTTCTTCAGTAGAGGTATATGCGGGAATAGAAAACCCGAATTCTTCTTCATACCATAGGTGCACCCTTGCCTCATTCTTTACATCCAGCGCATATTGATTTTGTTTAGTAGTTTCCACTATTTGTTCTAGTACCATGCGTTCTTTCTCTTGACTCAAATCTGTGTCAAAATAAACGATATCCACATCACTTATTCCGTAACCGATGGGCTTAGAAAAAAGATGATTCCATACAGACTGCGTGACACTTCCTCCACCGACATAGAGGTTTGGAATACCTAAAGCCGAGACATCTTTAATGATCTTGTAAAGAGTAGTATCTTTTTTCAAAATATTAATCAATACCGTTTCTTGAATAGCTAGACTCTTATTCTGATACATTGTTCTTCTCCTTTTCTAAGGATTATTTTTAAATAATCTTCAAAATAATTGTGAGATCCTATACCATCTAAATAAGATACGAATGTATATTTAACTAAACTCTGACAAAACTTTTTTTACTTATAGATATTGTATCATTTTATTCAAAGTAATTGCTTTCAATAGAAAAAAATGACAACTATCCACTAAAAATCAAAAGAGCGATAGTTACCAACAATTTCCACTTATTTGACAATCCCTCCCTTTTCAGCTAAGATTTTCTTATTGTTACATTAATTCAATATCCAAACCACACCGGGTGATAGAAGTGTTTGGTAAACTCATTAGGTCCTTGAAGAGTTTACTGGATGCTTATTTTTTTTGAGGAGGAAAAAGTATATGACATGGATGTATTTATTTTTAGGCGGTTTTTTTGAAGTGGTATGGGCTTCGACTATGAAGCTAAGTAATGGATTTACCCACTTTTGGTATAGTGTCTCTACACTACTCGGAATGATTTTCAGCTTTGGCTTCCTGGCTTTAGCGGTAAAAAACTTACCATTAAGTATTGCTTACCCCGTTTGGACAGGGATAGGTGCAGTTGGTTCGATCATTGTCGGGGTCGTGTTCTTCAAAGACCAGCTATCCCTTCTGACTTGGGTGTTCGTTGCTTTATTAATAGTCGGGATTTTGGGCATCAAGTTTACCAGCGGACATTGATGATATCTAAAAAAAAGCCGTCAGTTTATTTCTGGCGGCTATTTTATGGCAATCAATTCAGTTTCAGTATAGATATAGTTAGCTTTAGTATAATTAAACTTTACTTTTATATAACTATGGTTTACAATAATTTTGGGAGGTGATCGTTTGAAGGAAGATTTTGGCGACTCTATTGCTAATAAAGTATATGAATATCGGGTGTTAGCTAGGCTTACTCAACAAGAACTTGCGGACAAAGTAGGTGTTTCAAAACAAACGATTTTTGTCATGGAAAAAGGCAACTATACGCCAACGCTTTTATTAGCCTATCGTCTAGCAAACGTTTTTCAAGTGGACATCACAGATTTATTTACTTATACAAAAGGAGAGAGGAAATATGGTCATTAAATCACTTTCAGATATTCCCAGCGCATTATTTTACCGTCTGAAAACTTGGGCCGAATATTCTAATGCCAACTGGAACCTATTGCTAGGTATCGGTATGCTTTTACTGATTTTTGGCATTGCTTTGGTTTATGTTTACACTAAAAAAATTGGCAAAGAAGATGAACATTCGCAAAAAATTTATTACATCTCCGTGAATGCGATGCTGCTAACGATCGTCTTTTTAGCCATTCTCTTTCCAAAAGATTACATGTGGAATCAGTTTTTCCTTTACAAGTATGCTCTGGCTTTTATAGTGAGCGGGCTGAGTTTGGTTTATCAGTATAGAAAACAATTTTTATAAAAAACAAACTCGGTCCCTTTAAGATGGGAACCGAGTTTTTTTCTGTGATCAGTACCTGTTCATAGATCACTCACTTTTTATTCGCAGAAGTAAAGCAGAAAAACTGCAAACAATCGTCACATTCGAAAATTGTTTGCAGTTTCCTACCTCTAATTTAGTATAAGCAACACTCGATCAAAGCTTCTTCAAGCGTTTCTTCGATCCTTCTTACTCACTCTTTCTTTTTGAGCGTTTCATAAAGAGACCTAATAGTGATGCGACAACCAATGCCACTCCTCCATACAAACCGTACGGCGTTGCTTGTTCCCCAGTTTTCGGAAGAATTTTTTCACTAGTTGCTGTTTTTGTTGTTTCTGGTACTTTAGTCGTTGGTTCCTTATCAGTAGACGATGTCGTAACTTCTGGATTTGTCTGATCATTTGGTGTGTTGCTTGGCTCTTTTGATGGGTCTGTCGGTTCGGTTGGATTTTTTATATACGTCACAGTCAGTTCCCTATCTTCATCTTCCACAGTCAATCCTGTTTGTTCTTTGACCGTCGTAACATCTGCCGTGTAGCCATCAATATTCTTGCTTTTCACCGCATCAAAGGTCGTATCATCATCTTTAGCTTGCCATTCTCCAAAAGTTTTGTCACCTGTTGCTTCATTCGTTGTCACTGTCCGTGTAAAAGTAACAGTGTCCGTTTTGTCTGGTGCGGCTTCTTTGCCGCCTTCGTAGATATAATGAATCGTTTGCTTGACCACTTTGGTTTCTGTTGACTCAGTTATATTTGGTGAGTAAGTAACGGTCAATTCTCGGTCTTGGGTGTCGGCTGTCAAACCTGTAACTTCGTCAATGCTTGTTTTGTCTGCATGATAGTTCTTGATTTCAGGACTTTTCACACCATCAAACGTCGTGTCATCATCTTTGGCTTGCCATTGACCATAGGTATTTTTTCCTGTTGCTTCATTCGTTGTGACTGTGCGTGTGAACGTGACCGTGTCTACTTTGTCTGGGGCGGCTTCTTTGCCGTCTTCATACACATAATGGATCGTTTGCTTGACCACTTTGGTTTCTGTTGACTCAGTTATATTTGGTGAGTAAGTAACGGTCAATTCTCGGTCTTGGGTGTCGGCTGTCAAACCTGTAACTTCGTCAATGCTTGTTTTGTCTGCATGGTAGTTCTTGATTTCAGGACTTTTCACACCATCAAACGTCGTGTCATCATCTTTGGCTTGCCATTGACCATAGGTATTTTTTCCTGTTGCTTCATTCGTTGTCACTGTGCGTGTGAAGGTGACCGTGTCTACTTTGTCTGGGGCGACTTGTTTACCGTCTTCATACATATAATGAATCGTTTGCTTGATTTCTTTAGTTTCTGTTGACTTAGTCATATTTGGTGAGTAAGTGACAGTTACTTCGGAGTCTTTGGTGTCAGCTGTCAAACCTGTAACTTCGTCAATGCTTGTTTTGTCTGCGTGATAATTCTTGATTTCAGGACTTTGTACTTCATCAAACGTTGTATCATCATCTTTGGCTTGCCATTCACCAAAAGTTTTGTCACCGGTTGCTTCATTCATTGTGACAGTTCGTATAAAAGTAATAGTGTCCGTTTTGTCTGGTGCGGCTTGTTTACTATCTTCATACACATAATGGATCGTTTGCTTGACCTCTTTAGTTTCTGTTGACTCAGTCATATTTGGCGAGTAAGTAACAGTTACTTCGGAGTCTTTGGTGTTAGCTGTCAAACCTGTAACTTCGTCAATGCTTGTTTTGTCTGCATGGTAGTTCTTGATTTCGGGACTTTTCATTTCATCAAACGTTGTATCATCATCTTTTGCTTGCCATTCACCAAAGGTTTTGTCACCTGTTGCTTCATTCGTTGTAACTGTCCGTGTGAAGGTGACCGTGTCTACTTTGTCTGGTGCGGCTTGTTTACTATCTTCATACACATAATGGATCGTTTGCTTGACCTCTTTGGTTTCCGTAGATTTGACCATGTTTGGCGAATAAGTGATAGTCACTTCGCGATCTTTGTCCTCTGCTGTCAAACCTGTGACTTTATCAACCGTTTTTTGGTCTGCGTGATAGTTCTTGATTTCAGGACTTGACACTTCATCAAACGTCGTGTCATCATCTTTAGCTTGCCATTGACCAAAAGTTTTGTCACCTGTTGCTTCATTCGTTGTCACTGTCCGTGTAAAGGTGACCGTGTCTAGTTTGTCTGGGGCGGCTTCTTTGCCGTCTTCATAAACATAATGGATCGTTTGTTTGACTTCTTTGGTTTCCGTAGATTCGATCATGTTTGGCGAATAAGTGACAGTTACTTTAAGATCTTCTGATTCTGCAGTCAAACCTGTGACTTTATCAACCGTTTTTTGGTCTGCATTGTATTTGTCAATTTCAGGACTTTGCACTTCATCAAACGTTGTATCATCATCTTTTGCTTGCCATTCTCCATAGGTATTTTTCCCTGTTGCTTCATTCGTTGTCACTGTGCGTGTGAACGTGACCGTGTCTACTTTGTCTGGGGCGGCTTCTTTGCCATCTTCATACACATAATGGATCGTTTGCTTGACCTCTTTGGTTTCCGTAGATTCGATCATGTTTGGCGAATAAGTGATAGTCACTTCGCGATCTTTGTCCCCTGCTGTCAAACCTGTGACTTCCTCAATGCTTGTTTTGTCTGCGTGATAGTTCTTGATTTCAGGGCTTTGCACTTCATCAAACGTTGTGTCATCATCTTTGGCTTGCCATTCACCAAAAGTTTTGTCACCTGTTGCTTCATTCGTTGTCACTGTCCGTGTAAAAGTCACAGTGTCCGTCTTGTCTGGTGCGGCTTGTTTACCGTCCTCATAAACATAATGGATCGTTTGCTTGACCTCTTTGGTCTCCGTAGATTCGATCATGTTTGGCGAATAAGTGACAGTTACTTCAAGATCTTCTGATTCTGCAGTCAACTCAATGACTTTATCAACCATTTTTTGGTCTGCATTGTATTTGTCAATTTCTGGACTTGACACTTCATCAAACGTCGTGTCATCATCTTTAGCTTGCCATTCACCAAAAGTTTTGTCACCTGTTGCTTCATTCATTGTGACTGTGCGTGTAAAGGTGACCGTGTCTACATTGTCTGGCGCGGCTTCTTTGCCGTCTTCATACACATAATGGATCATTCGCTTGACTTCTTTTGTTTCCGTTGATTCGACTATCTTTGGCGAGTAAATGACAAATTCTTCAATATCTTCTGAATCGGCCTTTACATCCATGACTTCATCAATAAAATCCCTGTCTGTATAGTAGTTGGCTATCTCCGGACTTTTGACTAAATCAAATATCGTATCATCATCTCTTGCTTGCCATTCACCGAACGTTTCTTCGCCAGTGGCTAGATTCGTCCTTATTTCTCGAGTAAATTCAACTGTATCTACATGATCTGGAGCAGCTTCCGTACCGTCTTCATGCAAATAGTGAATGATTCGTGCGACAATTTTCCTTTCTTCCTTGGTTTCTATCAAGGGACTATAGATATACGTGACCGTTTGCGGAACATTACTAAAGACAACCTTCTCATCACCATGGACTTCCTTCAATGTATAGTTAGGAATATCTTCAGGAACAACTTCAATTGTATCGCCAATATTTCCGCCAGTCAGTATATTCGGGGGCAATAATTCATTGCCATCTTCATCTAAGTAATTGACCGTAACTGGTGCGGCCTCAATGTGATGAGGCTGCCACACATAAGTGTCCGCCATAGACGCGCCATCGTAGGACATAACAAGATCTTTTGATGAGTAGACATAATCGCCATAAGGCGCATCAACTGTTCCATTTCCTACATTTTGCCAATATCCTGTATAGTAACTGGAATGAAAGCCATACATGTCACTAGGCTCTGACAAATTGACCGGATAGGGATTACTTGACGAATTTTTCCACCCAACAAAACTAAAATTCGGCCCTAACTTTAATTCCTTTAAGTACAAAGCATTGCCTAAAAATTCGTTCATCCCTGCTCCCAATGAGCTTATTACACTACTGCTATCAAAGTTCGACAAATCTAGCGATGATCCTCGAAAGCCATAGAACATATTATTCATTGTGGTCGCTTGACTCGTATCAAGAAAAGTCAGTCCTACAATTTCATCCAACTCTGAAGGGACTTTCCCATCATGAGAGGTACTTTCAAACAGACCTGGCACATCTGCTGGTAGAATGACTGGTGCTGTGAGAATAACTTTTTTTATGACCATATTTTTAAGTTCTTCCGTTAAAGGAATCACTTGATCCACCGCAGTTGTCAATGTACCTGCTCCTACAGTCAAAACCCCTTCAATATCTAATGTTGCTGGCGCAGTCCCCCACATGCCCGTCCACAATATATTTTCTGCTAGCGCAGATTTTACTTCCTGACTCTCATCAGCCGCCATACTGCTTTCTGTGTCTTCTTCTGTACTGGCGTTTTCTGCAGACTGTTCTGTTCGCTGATCAGATTCCGTTTCTTCTACTTGAGTTGTCTCGACTGTTTCTTGTTCAGTTTCTTGTTCAACTGCTTTTTCTTTGCTCCCCGTTTCAGAAGTGGTCGTTTCCTCCGTTACTGCTGGTTCGGAAACTTGCTGTTCAGAAAGATTCTCACTCGTACTCAGTGTTGCTTCCTCTATCTCTGAAGTGCTGATTGTTTCGGCCGCAGCAGGGATGCTAACAACTGCTTGTGTAACAATTGGGCTTCCCAAAATAAACACTGACGAACTAACAAGAAGACGCGACAATAGTTCTTGCTTCGCTGATTTTTTCATTACTGTTCCCTCTTTCAATTTAAGTGAATAAGCGCAGCGACACTCTCCCCAATGCAAAAAAGCTGCCCGTTGACAACTACTTCTTACTTCTATGTAATACGTTCGTTGTTCTCATTCCTTATGCCTGCATTATTACATGGTTCTCGGATCAGGACACGACAATAAACGGCTTGAAAAATACAAAAAAAGTCCTATTTTATAAAAAGAAAATAAAGGAATATGAAGGCGACGATCGCTAAAAGTGTATACAAAATACAATAAATAACACGTTATTGTCAGACTACACTCTATTTTTAACTCTTTCTTCTCAATAACTTACCACACTGATGGGAGTTCCGTGATTCTAAAAAAGATGTGTTAGATTAAAAAAAGAGGACTGATTCCTCAGCCCCCTTTTCTTTGTCTGCTTTTTTAATCAATGAAGCGTAAGCAACACCGTCATTCAAGAAAACACTGGCTTACCATTACTTTTGCCGATAGGTAACCATAAAGAGACGTTCCGTTTTTTTCGAAATGTACTCCCTTTATCGCGCTATCCCTTAAAAGCTATCGCATCAATTTGAAAAAGAATCCCCACCTCGCCAGAATGAGCAAATTCTGTCTGAATCGATTTTCTAACAGGAAATTTCCCATGGAAGGTTTCTTTTAAAATCTTTTCCATAATCGGAATATCAAAAATATTTTTGAAAAGTACATCCATCTTTACCACATCTGCTAGTGCCAAATCCACCAATTTTAATCGCTCTTCTAATTGCTTCAGTGCTCCTACAATCTGCTTTTCGATCGGCTCGCCAATATTTCCCACGCAATAGCCAACAAAAACAAAATTTCCTGCTTCGATCACGCCCGAAAGCGCCCATTCCTCATTAATATCGTAACGTTTTATCATTTTCTTCTTTACTCCTTTTGCGTTTGAGCCATTTTTTTCACTACTTTTATAAAAAAAACTTCTATGCCTATGTTTTGCCAAAACACGGGAAATTCAATGATTACCGCAAATGAATGTTTCGTTTTTCAACCAAAAGAAAAACTCCTAGGACCACCATCATGATGGAAAGAGCCATTCCTACAGAAAACTCATCACGACTTCCAAAATGAAGAATCTGCCAAAGCCTTGTCAGCTGCTTTACATTTGCGGCTTTTACGATCAGCTGTAAAAGATAATAGAGGAAAAACAAGAGGGCAGTGACACCGAATGCTTTTGCTGCCGTGTAGCAAACAAGCGATTTTTCTTGTTCATCTTTCGTTTGGACAAAGGCATAGTATACCCAATAGCCCCCATATATTGATGTAAGAATAGACACTGTTACGATAAAATACTTTGTAAAAATATACCCTACTTCCCCGATACTCATAACCATTCCTTCTCTTCTAGTACATTTGGTGTTCATTTTGATGATGCTCTTCTACTTTGGCTCATGTTTAACAGCTTATTGATTTTTGCTTTATTGCTTCAGCCAACCTTTATTTACGGCATCATCTATAAGTTTTCTAACATAGTCCCAAACTTCTGGCATAATTTCTTTGATGACCTCGTTTCGTTTTAATTCGCGTTCAACATCCATGTTATTTTCTAACCAGGTATTCCCGTCACAGTAGTATATCTGCAAGACAGGCTGTAACCTATCGATTGCCGATGCATATTTTGCTTCTACGGTTGTCCTTTCCTCAAACGCTTCCCACAAAGCCATAAATTCATCATATTGTTCACTCGGTAATGTAGAAAATAAACTTGTAGCTGCTTCCCGTTCTCGCTGTACTTTATCCAGGTACCCAGCTTCATCATAACAATAGGTATCACCCGCTTCGATTTCTACCATATCATGAATAATTAACATTTTGAGTGCTCGCAACAAATCCACTTGCCCTTCGGTTGCGACATGTTCTGCAAGCAATAGTGCACATAATGTCAAATGCCAGGTGTGCTCTGCATCATTTTCCCGTTGGTTTCTATCATAGATCAGTGTCGATTGTCTAAGGATAGATTTAAGCTTGTCAGCTTCGACAATAAACTGGATCCTCTTTTCTATTGCATTCATCTGTGACCTCCAATTATTTGTTAAATGAATTTATATCAAAGGGACAGCTTTTTTCCACAATGCCTCCAAAGTTGCCTAAAAAGACTGCAGCCTTTTCTTTTGGTAAAACAATTACTCCTGCACAAACCTTAATGAAAGGCTCCTTTCAAACTTCCTATAACACTTTTTCCTCACGAATGATCTTTGTTGTTACTTCAACTACTCCACGGAAAAATGCAATGAATGGGGCGTAGGCGCGATCAATGTCAGCCCACATCTTTCTTTAAAATAGGTTTTGCTATCTTGTTTCGCCACTTGCAAAATTTCTGCCTCAGCAAAAGGGACCACATTGTCACTCCCCCGCAATTCACTGCATTCCAAAATAATCAAAATTTCTGCTTCTAATGTATTGATTCTCGCATACTGTTCAAAAAAGTTTTCGTGATTGATTTCTTGGATCGCTCGTTTGATTTCGAAGCAATTGGCAAGAATCTTTTCTTTGAGTTCTGGAAACTCTTCCTTGAAAAAAAGCCGCTCCGTTTCTTCCATGTAGAAGTTTAAATATTCTTCCATTGAATGGATCTTAAATGCTGACTCCATCTTTAACCCTCCTGTTCTATTGATTGGTGAATCTTATGTAAAATCCTGTTTATATGTTTATAGTTGGAACGAATACGTCGATGCTTACTCTATGGAAATATTGAAAGGAAATCGACCTTTAGGCTGAAATCACTAGCATTACGTTAAATAGAAGATTCGAACACTTTTTTGCCTTCACTTTTTCGTAAAACGTTTCTGTTGACCGAAATCTTTATGCCTGCATTATTACATGTTTTTTTGGAAAGGAGACGCCAATCATTTGTTTGTTAGAAGCAAATAAAGTCCTGTTAGATACCTTCGGGTTGGATCGTATCAATTTTAGTTTCATAAAAGTAAACAAGCCCAAGAGCCGATTGAGCGATTGACAAACTACATAGGAAATCTGAGAAACGCTGTGCAAAACTTTTCACTTCCCACTAAAAAAAGGGAGGATTCTCTGGTTTTGAGAATCCTCCCTTTTTTTCATACTGTGAAATCCACAGTTTTACGTATGTTTTTGACTAAACTCATTCTGGAACTTTTCAACTGCTTCAATCAGTTCAAGCCAGCGATCCCCCGTTGGAAAACTATTCCATTTAAAAAATTGGACGTTGGGATTTTGGTCAATAAAAGCTTGCCGATTGACGGGATAATCTGTCACGACAAAATCGGGATTTTCGGAAACAAATGAAAGTGTGTACCCAAACCAGCGCTTCAATCGTTCCTTTTGTCTGATTTCTTGGATTTTTCCGAATTTTGATTCGTGAAAAATACGAACCGTAGAACGATCGATTTTCGCTACCAGAGAAAGAAGCATACTATATTGAAAAAGCAAGCGATTGTTCGCTTCATACATGGTTGCGAAAATTGGTGATTGTTGCGCTAACGATTGGTACATCTCCTGAACAAGCGGAAAAATCTTAGGGAAGACACGGCGATAATCTTTGTCCGTGGTGCTTTTTCCAAAGGCATCGATCTTATTTTTCGATGCAAAAAGAAGCGAAACCGAATGAATATTCAAGGCATTGACCAACAGATAATCAATATTGCTTTCAGAAACGAGAAAAACTTTCTGAGCATTTTCCGCAAATAGCCTTGCTGCAGCGATTGCTCGTGGAGAAAAATGTTCCTCAATTGTTAACTGACTAGGAATCTCTTCAGGTAAGTACGTCGTCATGACAGAAAACATATAATACAAGAAGAGAAATTCTGTTTCTGGAAGCCCATTTAGAATCAAATTGTCTCTTAGCAATGGTTTGATGAGCTCTTCTTTAAATTCTTCAAAGGAAATCGTCAGATGCCTCATCTCCCTCATCTCTTGAGGAATCTCTTTTACAGGAAAGCCTCTTTTAAAACGATAAATACTCAATGCCAGCAATTGAACAAATTTCTCCTGATCAATCCCGCGATAAAAACTGGGATAACTTGTCAACTTTTTCTTCAATGTACTGACACTTTGTTTCGTCAATCCACTATAACGCGCGTTCGTTGCATCATAGATTTGCCAATACATGATATGGAAAAAATGCCGGATACGGTATTCTTCACCCACAAAAAGCGGTTTTCTTTTTAGGTTCAATCGAATGTGATAATTTTCAAGAATCGTTTCTACTTCCTTTAGTTTTCTTTGAACCGTGCGATTGCTGACATAATGTTGTTGGGCGGTTTCTTCCAGCGACACATATTTATCACTGAAGAGTCTGTCTAAAATTTGAAATGGCATGCTTTCTGCTAGCATGACCGAATAAAGCTTAGACAAAAGAAAATTCGGCGCAAAATAAAGCGTCATCTCTCTACCTTCATGCAACGCAATCTCAAAATAAGGATACGCCTTTTGCAAATCGAGTGCTCGCTCAAAAACTAAGACGATTCGTCGTTTTGATAAGTTTGTCTTTTCAGCAAGGTCATTTAGTTTTTCACGCTCCACCGCCTGCTCAAAAAAATGCGCAAACAATTCATAAACATCTTGGTCTAATTTAGTTAAAAGAAATTTATACATAATAATACCTCTTAACTTTATTTTTAAGGTAATTATACTCCTTTCACGATCTATTTTCATTCAGTGTGTATTCATTGACTACTTATTTCATTTTATAAGAAGCTGTCTCTGAAACTATCACCTTCTGAATCATTTAGGATAAGCAAAAGCATGGCTACAACTACTTAGAACTACGAGTTACTACGTCTGGAGAGCATTGCTCTTTCTAACAGCTAGTTTAAGACGACAAAACAGTCCAAACCGATATTTATCAAAAAATTATTTTATAATAATAAAAGTAAAAAATCGTATATTTTGCTACGATAAAAAGCGGGTCGGTTTTTAGGAGCATTTACAATCGAAGAGTTAAGTAGCCTTTGAGCATTTCAACAATTCCAAAAGCTTCTACTTTCTATCAATTACGCTTATATAAAATTGAAAATTAGTGACAGTCATTTTTAAAGTATCTTCGCCATAATCAAGCTAACTTCTTACATTATTTAAAAAGAATGGGGGGACAGGTGTTCATACTTCGCTGAATGAACTGAAATCAATGAAAATATCAAAAAAAATAGTATGGTCAAGTGTTGCTAGTATTCTCGTTCTAATTTTAATAGGTCTCGCTGTCTTTTTCTCCCCTAGTAATAAACCTGGGATCGTTGTCTCAAATGACTTTGGAAAGATCACCGTTCCGTTGCGAATAAATAGAACCTATTTAACTCAAACAAACACTGTCTTCTATCAGCCTGAAATACGCTCAACCAAAATAGCTCTGGAGGAGGCGAATTTATTAGGAGAAAGCACACTTTCGATAAAAATCGGTGAGGAAGAAAAAGAAATTGTTTCTTATATTGATGCCAATGTTAAGAACTTCTCTCTAGAACTAAACGTGATAGACTATGACAAAACAACAGGAAAATTAGTCTTGACTATTGCCTATCGGGATGGCTTGAATGATGAATTCAAGAACGTAACATTCGAAAGATAACTGATAAAAATCTATATTCTCGCTTATATTTAAATAGGGTTAAACAAAGAGTATCCAGAAAAAAATCAATTCTGGATACTCTTTCCTCTCTATTGAAAAGCTTTTAATTTTCAGTTTTTCTTTTTCGTCTCAAAATTACTACGAAAGAAAACAGAACAGTGATGACTCCCAAAAAGCCCATGATTCGTTGACCTGTAAGTTGTTCTCCTGTTGCAGGCAACTTATTTTTTGATTTGGTTTGTGTGTTTGTATGCTTGTTGTTATTTCCTGAGCTATTCCCGTTCTCTTCTTCCGGCGTCTTGTTTTCTGATTCTGGTGTATCTTTTCCTGAATCTTCTCCCGGTTCATTCTCTTTATCAGCACTGTAAACATAAATAACTTCTTGGAGGGCATCACTGAAGGTTCCTTTTGCATTTTTAGGCGTCTTTGAAACTCGCCAGCCAGATATTTCTTTGGCGTTGCTTTC
The DNA here is from genome assembly GCF_051711285.1 of Enterococcus sp. DIV0213h. NCBI lineage: Bacteria > Bacillati > Bacillota > Bacilli > Lactobacillales > Enterococcaceae > Enterococcus > Enterococcus sp. DIV0213h. The sequence goes on along the minus strand of NZ_JBIOMH010000001.1, from coordinate 794,826 downwards.
ATAAGACAAGCCAACTTTGCCACTAAGGATCGTTGGTTCAGCTAATTGATTTCCTTCCATGTCTTCATATCTTACGATAACCAGTGCTGCATCACTACGTTCATACACATAGGTAACTTCTTGCGCATTTTCACTATAAGTCCCGTTAGCGTTAGTTGGCATTTGGGAAACATACCAGCCTGGGATGGCTTTAGATTTACTTGTATATGGTAAACCTATTTTTCCACTCAATACCGTCGGTGCAGATAGTTGATTCCCTTCTTTATCTTCATACTTCACAGTAACTGGGGCTGCATCGCTACGTTCATAGACATAAATGACTTCTTGTGCCGTTTCGCTGTAAGTCCCGTTGGCGTTAGTTGGTGTTTGAGAAACGTACCAGCCATTGATTGCTTTAGATTCACTTTCATATGGCAAACCTACTTTGCCGTTCATTACGGTTGGTGTTGCCAATTCATTGCCTTCTGTATCTTCATACTTCACGGTAACTGGCGCTGCATCGCTACGTTCATAGACATAAACGACTTCTTGAGCTGTTTCACTATAAGTCCCATTAGCATTGCTTGGTGTTTGAGAAACGTACCACCCATTGATTGCTTTAGCTTCACTTTCATATGGCAAACCTACTTTGCCATTCATTACGGTTGGTGTTGCCAATTCATTGCCTTCTGTATCTTCGTATCTTACCGTCACTGGCGCTGCATCGCTACGTTCATAGACATAAATTACTTCTTGCTCATTTTCACTGTAAGTCCCGTTAGCGTTAGTTGGTGTTTGAGAAACGTACCAGCCTAGGATCGTTTTGGCTTCACTTGTATATGGCAGACCTATTTTGCCACTCAATACCGTCGGGGCAGATAGTTGATTCCCTTCTGTATCTTCATACTTGACCGTAACTGGGGCTGCATCGCTACGCTCATAGACATAGACGACTTCTTGAGCTGTTTCGCTGTAAATCCCGTTGGCATTAGTTGGCATTTGGGATACGTACCAGCCTGGGATCGTTTTGGCTTCACTTTCATATGGCAGACCTATTTTGCCATTCATTACGGTTGGTGCTGCTAATTCATTGCCTTCTGTATCTTTATACTTAACCGTAACTGGGGCTGCATCACTACGTTCATAGACATAAATGACTTCTTGTGCCGTTTCGCTAAATGTACCTGTAGCATTGCTTGGCGTTTGAGCTACAAACCAGCCTGGGATCGCTTTGGCTTCACTTTCATAGGGCAACCCTATTTTGCCATTCATTACGGTTGGTGCTGCCAATTCATTGCCTTCTGTATCTTCATACTTCACAGTAACTGGCGCTGCATCACTACGCTCATAGACATAAACGACTTCTTGTGCCGTTTCGCTAAATGTACCTGTAGCATTGCTTGGCGTTTGAGCTACAAACCAGCCTGGGATCGCTTTGGCTTCACTTTCATAGGGCAAACCTACTTTGCCATTCATTACGGTTGGTGCTGCCAATTCATTGCCTTCTGTATCTTCATACTTCACAGTAACTGGCGCTGCATCACTACGCTCATAGACATAAACGACTTCTTGTGCCGTTTCGCTGTAAGTCCCATTAGCGTTAGTTGGTGTTTGAGAAACGTACCAGCCATTGATTGTTTTAGCTTCACTTGTATAGGGTAACCCTATTTTGCCATTCATTACGGTTGGTGCTGCTAATTCATTGCCTTCTGTATCTTTATACTTAACCGTAACTGGGGCTGCATCACTACGTTCATAGACATAAATTACTTCTTGCGCGACATCACTGAAGGTCCCTATCCTATCCCCTTGGATCTCTTTCAGTGTATAGCCTGAGATATCCTTTTCTTCCGTAGTAAAGGGGTCGCCTACATACCCTGATAAAGTGACATTTGGTGCAAGCGTCTGTCCGTTTTCGTCAAGATACTTGACCGTGACATCTTCTGCAGTATTCACATACTTCACAGGTACTTGATAATTCACTAAATATTGAATGGTACCTGTACTAGCAGCTCTCTCGGTGGATAAACGATTAGGAACAAGAGAAGTGATTGACAAATAGTCAACATTGGCGGGAATATTTTTAAATTGAATCCCTTCTTCAGTCAGTTCAAACCCATCATTTTCATATAAGGGAAAGATATAGCCATTTTTATCTATCCCCAGAATCGAATAAGAATACTTTTTGTTGGACAAAGAAGAGAGCAACGCATTTCCTTGGGTATCAACCATCATACGGTCTTTATAAAGAACATCAGACTGGCCGTCTTTTACTAGCATTGGCTCTAATAGTATTTTCTCCTGAGTCATAATAGATAGTTGGGAATTTTGATGGTGTTCTGCAGATAGCTCTAACTTAGAAAAATCCGTCATGCTACTTGCATAGACCGTCAGATAATCTGTTACCCATCCACTAAGATATTGACCAACCCCAATTAATTCTTGGGCTGTCAAATAGGCATCATAATTTCCTATGTGGATATTTGAAAAAGATCCTTTTGGAAGAATGTGTGCTAGTACATTAGGACGGGTAAACAATGTTGCATTTTCAGCCATAGTGATTTTGGGAACATTCGTAGCAATAATAGACGTCGTATATAACGCCTGCAAGTTGCTAGCGTATTCTAAACCAGTAAAATCGACTACTGTGTCTTTGGCTAAAGAAGAAAAATCTAACTGTTTTAGATTCACCATATCTTCTTGAGTGATTGTATCAACTGTTTTGTTTAGCCCATTCGCTACCTCATTTTGCAAATTCTTATCTGGCATCCAAGCGTCTAATGAAACGCTGCGATTAGATGCCTCTTTCATTTCCGCTGATGATTCAGTTGCCGAGCTAGCTGTGTCTTTACTTGAATCAGGGAGGTTTTTTTCTGTACTTTCCGTCGAGCCACTTTTCTCATCATCATTAACCACTTCTTGCGATTCTGAGTTACTTGTGGTGTCACCGTTGATTTCTTCTAAAGGAGAAGAATCGACTGTTTCAGTAGTCTCCTCCACTTTTTCTAATGTTCCTAATGTCGTTATTTCTTTGTTTGATGGAATGGTTTCCTGTTCCTCAGCCATAACTTGTGCCAAAGGTGCCAACACAGGCTGACTTAACAAGATCGCCAATGACAAATAGCCCCAAAATTTCCTTTTCATAACATTCTCCTTTTATATTCGTTTAACTACGATACGCTTTCCTATCTTTCACCTATCGACAAACTTCCCCTTCTGATGATGGTGACGACTTGTTAATTACAACTTTTAGACACAGGATACCCCTGTTCATTTTGATAGTATTACATGGTTCATCATTCTGAACACGTCAACATTTGTATCAGAAATGACCAAACTTGTCAGGTTTTAACGAACAGGTTATTCAAGCATACAGATCGTTCACTTCACCTGCTCCTTCATGCTCCAAGCTTGGCCTCAGTTAGCGTTACAATCACTGATTTACATTGTTTTTTTGAATTTACACAAAAAAAAAAGAGACACATAACATGCATCTCTTTGGGCGGCCCATTGTAAGTTCAGCCTATTATTGATTTTTTACTAGTTATCCCGATACTCGATCGTCAATCCTTTTAAAAAGTTGCGAGCATATTTGTCTAAGCATGGCTTGTAATTGCGATGGCCTTCTTTGCGTAAAATGGCGCCCAGTTCACCTTTTGAAACCGTAACTCCCGCTTGCTCGAAAATGTCCAGCATTTCATCTGTTGTTAGGGAAAGGGCGATTTTTATTTTCTTCAGCATCAAATTATTTACATTGCCATTGTTCAACTCCAAGACAGGTTCTGCAGCATCTGGCTTTGTTCCTCGTTGCGAGCGAATCAAACCATTTAAGAAACGCTCAAAGGCTTCATTGGTACACTCAATCTCGTAGGTCTCAGGATCTTTTTTCTTCAATAATTGTCTTACTTCTTCTTTTGTGAAAGAAGCGCCGCCAAGTTCAAAAATTTTCACCATGTCGGTATCCTTGATATCCAAAGCATAGCGTAAACGCGTCAAGCGATCATTGTGATTCATTCTATACACCATCCATTTCTTAGGTTGATTATAACAAATAAAAATGCTTAAGAGCCATCATTTTTGAATTCCTTTGCTTGGGATTGCTAGAAAATCAATTGCCCAACGCTTAGACAACACCCGTTTGCGTTCATGTGAAAGTCACTTGTACTGATTCACGACACAATCAGTAACGACCAAAACAGTTTCTGTCGCCATCCTCTGTCTTCTTCACTGTAACATGGTACATAGATTAGGAAAATCATTCGAGTATTTTCTACTGCCGATCATTATCGATGATAAAAGGAGGTCTGCTTTATCCTTCTTTCATCATGAAGCAATCACTGAAGGAACAAAAAATGTATGATTTTCGCTTTTCAGGACAAAGGACTAGGAGGGGAAAAAATGACATTTGTGTTGATTCTATGTATAGGACTTGCCCTTGTGCTTAGTATCTATTCAACGAACAAAAGAAAAAAGAAATAAGCTTTTTCATTTACTGCTTAAAATCCCCTGATTTTCAATCTTCTTTTAAAATGGGGGGCTTAGCCGATCGTTGCCTCTATATGGATGACAGGATGCACGCTTGGTCATCGTTTCCTCATCTCTAAAAGGAACCTGCTTAAGTGTATTATTTTTCTAAACTCTTCTTATCCGCTATACTTAATTTAACGAGAAAATTTTTTGCTTAACAATAAAATAATCAAAAGCAAGGCAAGTGTTCTTGACCCTTTTGGTTGATTTTATTGTTTTATTTCGTGTAGCAGAAACAAAAAGGAGAGGAAAGAAATGAAGAAATACGGGAAATTTTTGGTGATGATTGGGGTATCGACGGTGATTATGTTTTGTATGATGTATTTCAATGTCTACGCCCTCGATCATATCTTTTTCAGCCAAACCCGCCTGTTTATGGCACTGATGATGGGCGCGATGATGGCGATCATCATGCTGTTATTTATGTGGAAGATGTATGACAACAAGAAAATGAATATCGGAATTTTAGTTGTCAGTGTTGTACTCTTTTTTGGTTCCCTGTTTATGGTCAGAAGCCAAACCGCCGTGGGAGATACGGCCTGGATGAAAGCCATGATTCCCCATCATTCGATTGCGATTTTAACCAGTAAAAATGCCGATTTGTCTGATCCAAGAGTAAAAGAACTTGCAGAAAAAATCATTGACGCACAGGAAAAAGAAATCAAGGAAATGAAAGAATTGATCGAAGAGTTGGAAAACAAATAGCCAGTTTGTGTGCTCACTCAAAGAACCAGCAGATCAACTTTATCGCCACGGTTGCGAAGCCCTTCAAGCAATGACTGAAGGGCTTCTTTTTTATCGTCAGTTGCTTTCTTTCTACTGAAAAACCCTGACCGTTATTGCATCCGTTCTTGTTTGACTTTCTTATCCACAACATGACGCTTGGCAAGCTCTTGGCGAATAGCCGCTAAATCAATCCCCATTTCTGCCATTAAAACCAATGTATGATACGCCAAATCAGCAATCTCATAAACGGTTTCTTGGCGGTCTTCCTTCATCGCCCCAATCACGACCTCGGTTGCTTCCTCGCCGATTTTTTTTAAGATTTTCTCACTGCCTTTTTCAAACAAGTAGCTGGTATAGCTACCTTCTTGCGGCGTATCTTTACGACCTTTTATCAGCTCATACAACGCATCGATGGTCGGAGAGGATTCTGTACCATAAAGCACCTCTGTAAAGCAGCTTTCTGTGCCTGTATGGCAAGCAGGTCCGTCTTTTTTTACTTTGGCGACTAAAGCATCTTGATCGCAATCTGCGGTCAATGATACTAAATGCTGGTAATTGCCGCTGGTTTCTCCTTTGCGCCACAATTCTTGGCGACTGCGGGAATAAAAGGTCATCAATCGGTCCTTCAAGGTCAAGGTCAAACTTTCTTGGTTCATATAAGCCAAGGTCAAAACTTCATTCGTTTCCACATCCTGCACGATCACTGGAACCAATCCTTGTTCATCAAATCGTACTTGCACCATGTTATCCACTCCTTCTATTGCCTATCAAAACGCCAACGCTATACGATTCGTACGGGAATATCGACGGCCTGTAATTGTTTTTTCAGCTCAGGGATTTTTACCTCGCCATAGTGAAAAATCGAGGCCGCCAACCCTGCTTCAATATTTGGCAATTGAAACAGCTCGATAAAATCGGCACTTTTGCCAGCACCACCCGATGCGACGATCGGCAGTTTGGTGATTTCGCTGACAGCTTTCAGCAAGTCGAGATCAAACCCCTGCTTCACGCCATCGGTATCCATGCTGTTGATGACTAGTTCACCAGCACCTAACTGCTCAGCTTGGCGAATCCATGCCAATGCTTCTAAGCCTGTATCTTCCCGTCCGCCTTTGGCAAACACATGCCAGTTCTCACCGACACGGCGAACATCAACGGATAAAACAACGCACTGGCTGCCATAGCGTTTCGCGCCTTCTGCAATCAACTCTGGTCTGCGAAGCGCCCCCGAATTGACGCTGACTTTGTCGGCGCCACAGTTTAAGACTCGTTCAAAATCTGCTACTTGATTGATGCCACCGCCCACCGTCAAAGGAATAAACACTTCTGACGCCACGCGCTGCAAAATGTCCGTGAATAAGCCGCGTTCTTCTGCAGAAGCAGTAATGTCATAAAAAACCAGCTCATCGGCGCCTTGTTCATTGTAAAAACGCGCCAAAGTCACTGGATCATTGACATCTTTTAAGCCAGCAAAATTGACCCCTTTCACGACTCGCCCATCTCGCACATCAAGGCAAGGAATGATTCGTTTGGCGATCATGCTTCTGCCTCCCCTGCTGCTAAGACATCCGCCAATTGGAGACTGCCGTTATATAAGGATTTCCCAACGATCACGCCAGAGATGCCCAACTGTTTTAATCCTTTGATATCTGCCAATGAAGCCACGCCGCCAGAAGCCACGATGTCGCAATCCAATTGATTGAGTTTTTCGTATAAGGGCAGATTGATGCCTTCTCCTGTACCGTCACGCGAGATTTCGGTAAAGATGATCGTTTGCGCGCCCCATTCCACCAATTGTTGGCAAAAAGTAAACGCATCTGTTGCCGTTTTCTCGAGCCAGCCTTCCACGGCCACTTTTTCTTCCTTGGCATCGACCCCAATCGCGATCTTATTACCGTATTTCTTGAGCATCGCTTTTGTGAATGCTGGGTCTTTCTGGGCAATCGTGCCGAGGATCACCCGATGAACGCCTGCTGCCAAACAATGCTGGATCGTTTCTTCCTCACGAATCCCGCCGCCAACTTCGACAAACAGATTGGTTTGCTGGACGATTTTTTTTGCGACATCAAAGTAATGGAGTTTGCCAGCTTTGGCACCATCTAAGTCGACGAGGTGCAGATAGTTGGCACCTTCTTCTTCAAATGAACGAGCAAATGCCACTGGATCATCCCCAAACACTTCTTTTTGCTCATAGTCTCCTTGGTACAAACGGACCACTTTTTGATCTAACAGATCGATTGCTGGAAAAATTTTCATAGCGGCACCTCCGTAAATGCTTTTAAAATCTTCAACCCGACAGCCCCACTTTTTTCTGGGTGGAACTGAGTACCGAAGACATTGTCTTTTTGCACGATACCGGGAATTGCTAGACCATAGTCACTGTCTGCTATGACATACTCTTGGCAATCAGTAGCAAAATAACTGTGGACATAGTAGACAAAGTCTTGTTCCCCTAGCCCGCTGACGAGAGGACTTTCCTTTCTGACAGTCAGCCGATTCCAACCAATCTGTGGCACTTTCAGATTCAGTTTGGCTTCTTCAAAGGCGCTTTGCATGGAAACGATCCGTCCTGGAATCAAACCGAGCCCCGCATGTGTGCCAAACTCCTCACTACTATCAAACAACAGCTGCATCCCTAAACAAATGCCTAAAAAGGGTTTGCCAGCTGCTGCCAATTCTTGGATTGGTTCGATCAGCGACAACTCTGCCAACTTTTGGCGGGCATCGCCAAAAGCGCCTACGCCGGGTAAAAGAATGCGGTCGGCAGCTTTTAATTCTGCTAGTGAACGCGTGATTCGGCAGTCAACCCCCAAATAATCCAGCGAACGAGACAAGCTGAACAAATTGCCGACCCCATAGTCGATGATTGCTAACATAATACGCCCCTTTCCTTATCTCATCCATCTGTGTGGAAGATACGTAATCATTTTTCCCTCATGAATCACTGGATCGTCCCTTTGGTTGAAGGGATCTCATCTGGGGCTGCTTGGTTGATCGCTACTGCTTCACCTAAAGCCCGCCCAAAGCCTTTAAAACAAGCTTCCACAATGTGGTGGCTGTTTTTGCCAGCGATTTGATGGAGATGGATCGTAGCACCTAATTCACGGGCAAAAGCAATGAAAAATTCTTCAACCAATTCCGTATCAAACTGCTGCCCGATTTTTTCGCTCGGTATCGCCAATTCTACTACTGCCATGCCGCGACCGCTGATATCGATCGCTGTCATAACTAAGGCTTCGTCCATCGGCAGCAGCATACTGCCATAACGTTTGATGCCTCGTCGCTCCCCAAGACTTTCTGAAAACGCTCGGCCAATGGCGATGGCAACGTCTTCTGTTGTGTGATGGGCATCTACTTCTGTATCGCCATCACAGACCAACGTCAAATCAAAGCGACCGTGGCGGACAAATAATTCCAGCATGTGGTCTAAAAACCCCACACCAGTCTTGATTGATTGCTGACCAGTACCATCGATCGTCAACTGCAGGTGGATCTTGGTTTCAGTCGTATTGCGGGTAACTTCTGCTTTTCTCATTCCTTCACCTCTTCTATGATCGTTGTTAACACCGTCATCAATCGTTCCATCTGGGCCCTCGTTCCTACCGTGATTCGCAAATACTCTTTGATGCGGGGCTGATTAAACCAGCGGACGAAGATTTTCTGCTCTTTCAGTGCCTGATACAACTCTTCCCCAGCAATCGCAGGGTGCCTCGCAAACAAAAAATTTCCTTGGCTGTCGGTCTGCTCAAAGCCGAGTTTCGCTAGGGCTTGCTTGCTCCACTCACGCACGTGGACCGTTGCTTGGATCTTCTCATCGACATACGCTTGTTCTTGCAAAACGGCTGCACCAGCGGCTTGGGTCAAACTATTGACATTGTAAGGATTCAAGCTAAATTTCAACCGATTCAAGTCTTGGATCAGTCCTTCATTAGCAACCGCAAAGCCTAGGCGTGCCCCTGCCAGCTGCCGAGATTTTGAAAACGTCCCCACGACTAAGAGATTTGGGTATTGATCGATCATAGAAACCATTGAAGAGCCGCCAAAATCGATATAGGCCTCATCGACAATCACTAAGCGATCGGGATGCCGTTTTAGAAAGGCACAAATTTCGCTTTGTTCTTGATAAACCCCAGTCGGCGCATTGGGATTGGCAAAAATGACAGTCCCTTTGAGCGAATCGTAGTCCGTTAACGCGATCGAGAAATCTTCTTGCAGCGGAACAACGGTGGCAGCGACTTGGTACAAGGCACTATACACTTGATAAAACCCATAGGTCACATCGGGAAAGGCGATGCCGTTTTCCGTGAAGCCTTGAAAGAGATAGGACAAGACTTCGTCACTGCCATTACCGAGAAACAGCTGGGCTGGTGTAACGCCAAGATAAGCAGCCAGAGGGGTTGTCACCACTTCAGCAGCAATATCCGAGTAACGATTCAGCTTGTGGGCGGCATCGGCAACCGCTGCTTGAACAATTGGCGCTGGCGGATAAGGACTTTCATTGGTGTTCAGTTTAATAACGGCTTGCTCGTCTACTTGTTCCCCTGGTGTATAAGGAGTCAGCTTGTGATACTTTTGATGTAAAAAGGTCATTTTTCTCCCTCTCTTCGTACATTGATCGAACGGGCATGGCCGATCAAGTCTTCGGTTTCTGCGAACAATGCTACGGCTGGACCAGCCGCCTTCATGGCTGCTTCTGGGTAATACAAGTAGCTGCTTTTCTTAATAAAATCATCCACTGATAACGGTGAGTAAAAACGGGCGGTCCCTTCTGTTGGTAGGGTATGATTTGGCCCAGCAAAATAATCTCCCAGCACTTCTGGTGTATGATGTCCTAAAAAGACACTGCCCGCATTTTCTACTTGTCCCAACAAAGCAAAAGGATCTGCCACTGCTAATTCAAGGTGTTCAGGGGCGATTTGATTGGCAATGGTAAGTGCTTCGGACAAATCATTGACCAGAATCAGCTTTCCGCTAGATTCAAGCGCCGCAGCAGCAATGTCTTTGCGGGGCAGTTCCTTCAGCTGCAAGTCAAGCTCTACTTGGACTTGTTCAATCAAGGTTGCTTCTGTTGTGACTAAGATGGCTTGCGCTAAGATATCATGCTCGGCTTGTGCCAAAAGATCCGCTGCCAGCCAGCGAGGATTTGCGCTGGCATCGGCGATGATCAGCACATCGCTGGGCCCTGCGATCATATCGATATCAACTTCGCCGTACACCATTTTTTTCGCTGTGGCGACATAAATATTTCCTGGCCCCACGATTTTGTCGACTTTGGGAATCGTTTCTGTCCCATAAGCCAATGCCGCTACGCCATGGGCACCACCGACTTTGTAGATTTCATCCACTCCAGCAACGGAAGCTGCCGCTAAGATAGCAGCTGGAACTTTTCCTTGGCTGTCCGTCGGTGTGATCATAACGATTTTTTTGACCCCGGCGATTTTTGCGGGCAGGACATCCATCAAAACCGTACTAGGATAAGCTGCTGTGCCGCCAGGAACGTAGACCCCGACTTTTGCTAGTGGCAAGACCCGCTGTCCCATCACAACGCCATTTTCCTTCGTCAAGACAAAGCCTTGCTGGACTTGCTTTTGATGAAATGCCAAAATGTTTTCCTTCGCCTGTTCCATCACCTCAAGCAGCTCAGGGGAGACGGCTTGGACAGCCGTTTCAACCTCCTCAAGACTGACGGTTAAGGAAGACAAGCTCACTTGATCGATTTCTTCAATTAATTGAAACAACGCCTGATCTCCTTGCTGCTGAACACGGGCAATGATTTGGGCGACAACGGTTGAAACATCCTTCGTTTCCGACTGTTTCCTTGCCACAATCGTTTCGATCGTATCTTTTTGGGTCGAAAAAATTCTCATAATTGCTCCCTCACCTTCTCAATCACTGTTTGAATACGTTCTTGCTTGAAACGCCACGTGGCGTGGTTGATCACTAAACGCGCTGAAGACGGCGCGATGTCTTGGATCACTTCTAAATCATTTTCTTTTAGTGTCGTCCCCGTTTCGACGATGTCAACGATCACATCGGAGAGACCTAACAAAGGAGCCAATTCAATAGATCCATGCAGTTGGATCAATTCCACCGAGCGACCTAACCCTTGATAAAACTGGCGGGTGATCTGCGGATATTTTGTGGAGACCCGCAGCGGTCGGGAGAAATCTTCCTCGAAATCCGTACGCGCAGCTACTGCCAAACGGCAGACCCCCATATGCAAATCAAGAAATTCGATGACTTCTGCCTTGCTTTCCATTAAAATATCTTTGCCTACGACACCGATATCCGCCACTCCGTGCTCCACATAGATCGCCACATCGCTCGGCTTGACTAAAAAAAAGCGCAGCTTGTTTTCTTCATCACAAAAAATTAGTTGGCGATTGTCTTTGAAGACGCCTTGCGCAGCGACTCCAGCTTTCGTGAATAAATCGTATACGGCATCCCCCATGCGGCCTTTAGGTAGCGCAATGTTCAAATAGCCTGAACTTTCGTTGTCAGTCGGCACCTTTTGCCCTACATGGTTGAGCTTCATACCAAACCCGATCGCCCCTTGCTCTTTGCCTTGCCGACTCATCAAGCGATCATAACGGCCGCCATATAAAATCGTCTCTCTTGCTTCTTCGATGAATCCTTGAAACAGCAAGCCACTGTAATAATCGGCATCATTTAAAATTGAAAAATCCAGCCTTATCCGAATGGAGGCTGACAGTTGTTCTTTTTGCAATGCTTGATACAGTTGTTTTAGTTCTGCTAAACCAGCTTGTGCTTGGGGATACTCTGCCAGCAGCTCTTTGGCCTTTTGATACTTGGTTTCAAAATCACCTGACAAACGTACCAGTTTCGCCAATTTTTCAGCTTCTGTTGCTGACAAGCCAGCCTTTTCAGTCAGTGCATCCATGCCATGGGAACTCTTGTCCCGCAGGCAGTGCAGTACCTTTTGTCGATCCGCTTCGGGGAAGCGTTGGCAGATGCCATCCAAAATCCCCATATGAGACAGATCCAAGGTCCCTTTTCCCACCTGAGCCAAACTTTCCCAAGCCAGTTTTACAACCTCCAGTTGATCTTCCCATGTGATTTGGTCAATGAGCTCCAAACCGATTTGATCGATTTTTTGGTATTCCCCTGCTTGACGATCCTGTCGATAGACATCCTCCACATAATACACTCTGCGCGCTTCTCCAGAAGGTGTATTTTTGGCAATCGACAAGGTGACATCGGGTTTTAGCGCCATCGTCCTGCCATCCGTGCCTGTAAACGTGATGATGGAAGAACCACGCAAAAACTGATCATTTTGCTGATAGTTGCGATACTCTTCAAAATTGTTCGAGTGATAAGGTGAAAAATGATGCTGCGTATACAATTTTCTTAATTTCAGTTCGACTTGTTCGGCTGGTTTCAATACATTCCATAACTCTTCCACACTTATCACTCCTATTTCATGCCACTGATTCGGCTTTCTCACTGCTAAAGGCTCGCTTTATCATCGATTCACCATCAGTTTTTCTAATAATACTAATGGTTTTGCCATAAATAAGCAATGGTATTTTTCGAAATATTCTGGAATTTTTAGTCGATTTTAAGAGAACATAGCGATGTCGTTTCTTTGTTGACGATTATTCCATCGAATCTGGAAGTCAGTTTTCCTTTCTTAATGAAGTAACTTAGTACTTGTGCATCCGCCATCACTTAGTTGCTCAACCATAAAAAAGTCCGAAATATACGACCATCTTGTTTCAGAAACTCGTTATCGATTACTCTATCTTTTGTACCGTACAAAGAATTGGCGCAAATGAAGCGATGATATGAAAATCACCCAAAACGTTCATTGTTGTACTTATCGCTTATATTACGGCACAAAAAGCACACTGCAGAAGAATCAGAGAAAACAGCTAAATAGTACATGCTCTATAGCTTAATAAGGAGAGAAAAGTAAATGAACAAACTTATAGGAAAACAAATCTCATGGAACAACGCTTTACTAGGAACAGTCCTCGCTGGTATCGGTTTGGTCGGTCTTTTGTATGCCCCTGCCATCGTCAGCATCTTCTCATTATCGATTGCCAGCTATTGGGCATTACGGCTAGTTTACGGTAAAGAAGCAGTCAAGCAGCTCTTCGGAAAACCCATCGCACCAGTGAAGACGATCAGCAAGTATTTTCTTTTAAACATCCTGATCAGCTTTCTCGTTTCTCTTGTTTTGCAATACGGACTAAAGTGGGATCTTCACGGAAATCCAGTGAACGAAGGCTTTCAATGGTTGACTCTGCTAGTTATTCCAATCATGTTACTTGGAGAAGAACTCTTTTCCATCTTCTTTTTAGCGATCTTTTCTAGTAAATGTACCTTGCCAGTTGCCAGCATCCTTTCCGCGATCATCTTTGGCTTGGTTCATTACAGCACTTATGACAACGGCAATGTTTTCCATACCTTGGTCCATATTCTTTTCATTCAAGGGGTGGCGCGCTTGCTATTTAACCAAGCTGCCATCAAGAGCAACTCGATCCTGACTAGTTGGGGCACACATGTCTTGTTCGACCTGTTTGCTATTTTAGTGGCTTATCTGACTGCTTGAGAAAAACGAAAAAGACTGATTCAATTGAAATCAGTCTTTTTTGATACAACAACTAGTTACCTGAGTATTCCTCCCTGAAAGGAAGCATTGATCGCTTTTGTGCCTTTCACGAGGTTGGGTGTTTGTTCTATTCGCTGTGTTTCATAAGAAAATGTCCTTACTTTTTAAAGGGATCCTCTTTTACTTTCTCACAAATTTCTGCTTCACTGTACACCTTCATCAGCCGCTTGACTTCGCCTTCGATATTAAAACGCAGGGCTTCTGTCGCCTTCAGGTTTTTCAAAGCTTGTTCAAGATAACAAAAAAAGGTCGTTTCCTTCATTTACCCAGCCTCCTAGTCAATCGTTGGTTTTACAGGTCACTTTAACAACGTCGCTCAACTCCTGATCAATCCCTCTAGAAAGCAAAAGGATTGTGCAGACGTTTGCTTCTTAGTGGTTACACCAGACCGTGCTTTTGGAGTGCTTGCGCAATCCCGCCGTCTTCTGGTCGAGCCGTCACCTCGTCAGCTACTGCCAATAGCTGTTCACAGGCATTGCCCATCGCAATTCCTGTCGCAACGGCTTCAAACATTTCGACATCATTATGGCCGTCACCAAACGCCAAGGTATCTTTGTTATCGATCCCTAGATGGTTCAAGAGAAAATCGATGGCTGTTTTCTTGTGGATATTCTTGATGCCGATCTCGCCACTGTCTTTGCCAAAAACAGGAACTGTACTGCGAATCATTTGGAATTGTTCGTGGTATTGGTCATGAACCTGTTCATAAGGAATGGAATGATTGATGAAGGAAACTTTGTTCACGTCATCGTAATCGATTTTCGCTTCGTCCTCGATCAATAAATCAAGGAACCACTGAATAGTTTGAACGCGTTGTTTTCCTGTTTCACTTTCAACAGGCTCACCCGCTAAGATAATCTCCAGCAAACGATTTCGTAAATTGGTACTTGCAAATAATCCTTGATTCGATTCCAAGTAATACTCGATTTGGTTTGCTTTTAAGAAATCGATCAGTCTTAATAAGGCTTCCTTTTCAAAAACTTTGTGCAAAATCACCTCATCGTGCACCTCGCAATAACCGCCGCCGGCACCAATCATTCCACTTAAAGGCAGTGCCAGTACATCTTCTGTGATTTCGGCTTTTGAACGACCTGTACACAAGAAAAATTCATGCCCCTTCTTATGTGCCGCTGTGATCGCTTGGCGAGCACTTTCAGGTACGTTTCCCGCATCATCGCACAATGTTCCATCTACATCTAAAAAGACAATTTTCTTCGTCATTTCATTCCCTCTTTCCTAACCCAATCAATAAAGTGCTCACATGAACATATTTGCTGAATCCAAGATGCCACGATCAGCCGCTTGCTATTAGTATAACAAATCACAAGATAACCTCGCTAGATTTTTTTCTTTTTAAAAAGATTGCCCTTTTTACGTCTTCTTGTGACTCCTATATCATTCGCTAAACAGCTGCTCTACTTGATAGCCTCCGCAACAAATAGATCACTCCTCGCTCAAATAGATCAAGCACCACCGAGGATCCTGATTTCGCGATACTCCTGTAAGTTCGCGATAATAATACTTATGGTCGTTTCGGATCATACTGATAACTTCTTCTTCATTCATACCGATTTCCTGACATAAATCTGTTCTCGTAGTTTCAGTCAAATCTAACAAAATTTGTATTTGGGCATCTATCGACAACAATGCACTCATTTGGTCAAAAAACGGTTTTGATCGATCTTTATAAACAGAATTGAACGCCCTGCACAACTCGAAGTAATACACGGCAAGTTTAGGATAGGTCACCAGTATCCCGGATGTTGTTAAGACTTTTTTTGAATAGGCTAGGTAGTCATTCGGTTCACTGATTTTTTTTGCTAACATTAGATCACTCCTTTTAATAATATTCTTTCATCCTTATTTCTTTTAGCTTTACTTTGATTATAAAATTTTATCCTACTCTTTTTTAATTATTTTTTATAACTAAAAGAAAAAAAGTGAGAGATGAAGGAGACTGTCTCTTCTTAGTATAAAAAAAGAGAAGTTGACTTCTCTTTTTTTAAAGTATACACTAAAATGTGTAGTTAACTACACATTTGAAGGAGTTTCTATAATGATCATCAATAAAGTACAATTTTTTCGTAAAAATAAAAAGCTGACACAAGCAGAATTGGCAAATAGGGTTGGGGTTTCTCGCAAGACGATTGTCTCTTTAGAAAAGGGCAGTTATACCCCTTCCCTTTTACTGGCTTTTCAAATTGCCAAAGCATTAAATATGGATCTGACAGAAATTTTTTCTCTTGATGAAAATAAAGAACAAATATGATTAATTTGAGGGGTGTCTTATGAGAAAAGTACTATTTGAACAAATCGGCAATATGATTGTCGCAACTCTATTTATCATCGCAGCTTGCCAGACAGTAGCTGCATCCACTTTCAGCACGGCGGATAAAAGTTTTTCTATTAATGTGACTTTTCCTTTTTCTTGGCTTATTTTCCTTTTGACTATTCTTTTCTTTTCAATTGCCAGAAAGCTGTATGAAAAGAAAATCGGCGCTGCAGATGGCTATACCCAAAAAGAAGGAGAATTAAGTGCACAAGATGAACGGGAGAAAATCGTTGGATTAGAAGCGTCAAAAACGACTTATCGAATTCTTCTTGTTTATTTAGCGTTCGTGCTGCTCTTTTTCTTGTTTGGCAATGGCTTTATCACTTCTGCCATTACCTTGAGAATTATGACTATCCTGCTGTTCGGAAGCTGTCTGGTGTTTGCTTTTTTGACTTATCTGATTTCATGGATTGTCTATGATCACAGGATGTAACATTAGCACCTATTTCAAAATAATACGGCAGAAATCTGCTCTATGCCCAACGCTCATAGAAGGAATCTTTGAGCGTTATATTTTATACCTCTGTTTAGAGCCTTTTTACCGTCTTTTAGCAATGCTCATCGATTGGAAAACCTGACTTTTTTCTCGCCGCTAAATTCTCAACAATTCAGCTTGCTTTTTTTAAAATATTGCTTCACCAAAGTTTACGAAAAAATGAATCCTATTGTGGGCATCTCTAAAATCGCCTCAAAAAAAACCTCTTAATAAAAAACTTAAGAGGTTTCGATCAAATATGCTTTGCCGGTAGTATCTCGATAGGTGCAACTTATTTGCATACAGTTTTTGTTAGGTTTTCTGATTCTAAAAAGCGAATGACTCTCCAGCATAGATCGTTTCATTGATAAATACTGTCATTTTGCAACAGATAGATCATGCATATAGAAAATCTAAAATCTCACGTGGCGCGTCTACCAAAGCATCTGGGTTTTCTTCAGAAAGCTTTTTCGGATCGTGGCTGCCCCACGTAACGGCGATCGTTTTGACACCCGCGGCTTTTCCCATTTGGATATCAAAAATAGCATCTCCTACCATGATCGTCTTTGTCGGGTCAAATTGATAGTGTGCCACGACTTTATTGATTCCTTCGGGATGAGGTTTGTAGTGGGTCACCGCATCAGAGCCGATGATCTCTTCAAAGAACGCCACAAGGTCCTGAGCAGCTAGGTTTCGTTTGACGACCGCTGTCTTTTTACTTGAAACGACGAAACAAGGTACCTTTCGTTTGTTTAAGATTTCTAAGACATGGGGAATTTCTGGAAATACTTTCAAGGTACTTTCTTCATAGGTTTGGTAATAGGCTCGGAAAATCCGAATCAATTCCGCTGCGGTTTCTTGATCTAATGGCTGTTCAGACATTTTAAAAAATGATTCTTCGATCGGTATCCCCATATAATGTTCAATGACTACTTCACTGGGTACTTTGAGTCCCATCTCTTTAAAAGCTGCTTTTGTCGCCTTCACACTACATTCTTTTGAATCCAATAAAGTTCCATCTAAATCAAATATCACACATTCAACCTGCTTCACGATATTTCCTCCTCCAAAAGGTATTCCATCAATTTTCTACAAATGCTTTTTTCATTTACGCAGTATTTCTTTCCATTACTGATTATCTCTATTTTATCACTAAAAAAAAGCATTATCATATTTTTCCATAACCTTCTTCATTTATTGCTAATATACTTATATAAAAAACGACTCGCTTTGAAAACAGAGTCGTTTCTACAAGATAGGCAAATTTACCTGAAGGCCTATTTGTCAGACATAAAAAGTTAAACCCATTTTTAGCTTTTTTATTGCAAGATATATCCTTTGCCCCAAGCGGTACGGACGCGTTTTTCAGTATAGTCGTATTCATCTAATTTCTCATTGATTCGTTTCGCCAAAATCGATAGCTGCGATTTTCGGGAATTCGTGCCGCCGTTGCCCCAAATTTTCCAGCAAAGGTCCTCTCGGTTGATAAATTGCTCTTCTGCTAGATTATTGAAAAAGATCTGTTCTTGCAGACTAAGAAATTTAGGGAACGATTCCTTCGTTACTGATGCCTTTTCTAACTTGCGAGTATTTGGTGGCAAAGCCGCCAAAAATTCTCTCAACTCGACAAATGACCGATTAAGATAGGTCGCATTTTCCGCTTTTTCCAGTATCGCTTCTTGTTCGTCATTCCCTGGCAAGATTCGAACGATCCGCTGTTGATAATAAGGAGCCAATGTCTGATTGAGCAATAAAAATTCTGGATCAGCAATTGTTTCACTGACAAATAAACAGTCAAATAACTTGGCACTTTCTATCAACCATTCCTCCTCTTCGGTACTTCTGCCCACGAACACTTCATGGCTCAAAATCTGCAGCTCCCGCTGCAAATCAATCTCATATGATATATTTTTCGTCAATATGATAATTCTCATGATACACCCTACTTTCCTTTCTTATTTATTCAGAAATGAGTTGGAAATGATTTCTGAATACTTTATGTTGACATTATTACTTATTTTTATCAGCTTGAGGTGTCATTTTTTGTTCATAAATGGTGATCTGGTGTCATGTTTTAAAAAATAGATCGACTTTCATTTCATGGTTCATACTCTTCGATAGCCAATAAAAAAGCAACCTGTTAGCCAGATTGCTTTCTTGTCCTCACTACTCCCACTTCAAATCCAACAGCTCCAGCATTTCATGGTAGGCGGTTTCGATCCGCTGGCGCTTTTCTTCAGGGACATTTTTGGCATATTGCCCATCTGGCAGATAATCTTCGGCAAGGTAGACTTGAAAATCATAGGCCTGCAAGACGCCGTATTCTGGATCATAATAGGTACGATCAGGGATCGGTTCTTTGGAGACCCAAGTCGGATGCAAGGCAATCTTGCTTAAATAGGTCCGCTGCCCTTCTTTGGAGATTTCAACTTCTGGGATGACGCCTCGTTCGGTCCAATAGTTGTTATTGACGGTTTCATAACGTTGATTCGACAATAAGTTTCCCATTGAATAAATGATAAATTTCTTTTCACCGTCCTTTTCGATGATTTCGGTTGGTTCTGCTACATGCGGATGGCCGCCGAAGATAATATCAGCACCAAAATCGATCATCTTCCGATAAACAGTTTGTTGTTCTTCCGTTGGTTCTAAAGAATACTCGACACCAGACTGAGGCATCACGATGGTGATATCCGCCAAGCTTTCCGCTTCTTTGATCTCTGCTTCCACTTTATCTAACGACAAGTCTTTCAAATAGGTGTCATACTCTGCTTGAGTTAAGCTTTCTTCAAGGCCATTGAAGCCATAGGCATAGGCCAAGAGAGCAACTTTGATCCCGTTGACTTCTTTGACCAGGATTCCGCTATTGTCGACCGTGACACCAATCGTTGCCAAGCCTTGGTCGTGAAAAGCAGCCGCCGTTGTTTTGATTCCTTCGATCCCTGTATCTAAAATATGGTTATGGGCAAGATCAATCACATCAAAGCCCGCGTCTTTGATACTGGCAACAGCATCGATAGGGGCGTTGAATAAGGGAAAACCGCCAAGCGGTTTATTAGGATTGATGGTTCCTTCAAAATCACCTAAAGCAAGGTCCGCCGATGCAATCAGCGGTTTGACTTGCTCAAAATCATTGTCAAAATCATAACGCTTCCCATCGTAAGCGCTTAAATAAACAGGTGTATGATAAAGCATATCGCCACTAGCTGTCACTGTGATGGTTTTTACTGCTGGCTTTGTTTCGGTAGAACTACTCGTTTCTTGCATTGGCTTTGTTGCCTTTGTCGATTCTGCTGTAAGACGCTGTTCAGGGATGCTTGTCGCTTGAATCACTAGATAAATCACTCCAAGTATGATTGCCAGCAACGCTGTACTTAACCCCACAATGATCCGCTGGCGTTTCTGACGCTCCCGTCTTCGTTGTTGTCTCATGCCCTCACCCTTTCACTCTGCTTTATCAAAAACCTATCTTCGTTTACGTTCTAACGAGGTTCCCTGCTCCCTTTCCTGCGACCCCCACTAAATAATATCTTTTCATTAAATAATTATACTATATTTGAGATTCCTTTAATAGGTCGTTTTGTAAAGAATAAAAAACAGCCCGATCGTGATCGAACTGTTTTATTCGCTTCTGAGTTGTTTTATTCGCTTCTTTTATTCTTTTCTATAGTAGCTCTGACCTCAGAAATTTTTGCTTCCTGAAGCTATTTTCTACTTTGCTTCCTCATGCTTCACGGGACAACTGCTATGACAATCAGAACAATGATCCTTTTTCACCAAGCGGTACACTACACGGGTGCCATAGCCAAAAATCAGTCCGCTTAGAATTATTGTAGCAATCATTTTTCGCCTCCTACGACTTGGATCAAGGGTACACTCCCGCGGAATGGTTTCTTCAACAGAGCAAATACCAATAGCCCAGCAATGAGAATTGCCGCGAAAACGCCCAGCGTGAGGTGTCCGCCTTCAAAGACGACGTGCCCGAATTGGTAGACCAACAAGCTGGCGCAGTATGCCAAGCCGCATTGATAGCCAATGGCTAACCACGTCCACTTGCTGTCCCCCATTTCACGGTGGATCGCACCGATAGCAGCAAAACAAGGGGCACATAGTAAATTAAAGACGAGAAAAGAGTATGCCGCCACAGCAGTGTAATCGCCGCGCAACACTTGCCAAATCTCCGTCCCGCTTTCTGACAACTCCCCAGTTTGTCCGTAGAGGATCCCAAAGGTGCCGATCACATTTTCTTTGGCGACCAGGCCAGTGATCGTGGCCACGGCGCCTCGCCAGGTTCCCCAGCCTAGGGGAGCAAAAAGCGGCGCCAAAAGTCGTCCGAAAAAGGCCAAAATGCTTTGGTCTTCTGTGACCCGCTGCAAGGCAAAGCTGTAGCTGGAGGTAAACCAGACAAAGATACAAGCCACAAAAATTATCGTACCGGCTTTTTTCACAAAAGCAATGGCTCGATCACAGGCACTTTTCAAAATCGTTGTGAGCTGCGGCAAGTGATACGCTGGCAGTTCCATAATAAATGGTGCCAGATCACCTGCAAATAAAGGCGTTTTTTTCAAGACGATCCCTGAAAAAATCACAGCACCCATGCCGACAAAATAGGCCGATGGGGCGACCCAACTATACTGAGGGAAAAAGGCTCCTGAAATCAATGCGATGATCGGCAATTTGGCAGAACATGGCATGAAGGTCGTGACCATCACCGTCAACCGACGATCCTTTTCATTTTCAATCGTTCGGCTTGCCATCACGCCGGGCACCCCGCAACCGGTAGCGATCAACATGGGGATAAACGACTTGCCAGATAGACCAAACTTGCGAAACAGGCGGTCCATGACAAATGCCACCCGTGCCATGTATCCGCAGTCCTCCAAGATAGCCAAACAAAAAAAGAGCACGAAGATCTGCGGCAAAAAGCCTAAGACCGCACCGACCCCTGCCACGATGCCATCTAAAATCAGTTCTTGCAGCCACTGGGCGACTTGCAGCTGTTCTAGCCAGTGCGCTGCTGTTTCGGGAATCCAGCTGCCAAATAATACATCATTGACCCAATCAGTACCGATCGTACCAATCGTCTGAATCGATAAATAGTAGATTCCCCACATAATGAAGGCAAAAATCGGTAGTGCCAATACGCGATGGGTCAACACACGGTCGATTTTGTCGCTGAAGGCTAAGTGCTGATCTGTTTCCTTGATGACTGCCAGCGCCAACAATTCTTCAATGAAGCCATAGCGCTCATTGACGAGAATGGCGTCACTGCTGTCTTTAAAGATCAGCTCTAAAATCGAAATCGTCTCCTGAAGGACTGCCTGCTGGGAATCAGTCAGTTTACACATCGTCTGAATCGCTTCATCTTTTTCAAAGAGTTTTATGGCAAACCAGCGTTTTTGCTGCTGAGGGATCGTCTCTGGCAAAATCGCCATGATCTCGGTCAAGCCAGCTTCTAGACGAGCATCGTAGCGGGGAGGAAGCGGTTGTGTATTGGCTACATGCTTCGCTGCCTCGATCATTTTGGTTAAGCCGCGTTGCTTCAAAGCACTGATCCCTACTACGGGAACCCCTAGACCGTAAGCCAGCTTTTCGAAATTGATCTGCAAGCCTTTTTTCTTTAATAGGTCGATCATGTTGATGGCTGCCACAGTCGGGACATTCATTTCTAATAATTGCAATGTTAGATACAGGTTGCGCTCCAGGTTGGTTCCATCGATAATATTGATCACCGCATCCAATGATGCTTCCATCAAATAATTGCGAGAAATCAGTTCTTCTGGTGTGTACGGCGACAAGGAATAGATCCCTGGTAGATCTTGGATCAATACTTGTCGGTCTTTTCGCAGTCGCCCCGCTTTTCGTTCCACGGTAACGCCTGGCCAATTCCCCACTGTTTGTTTGGCACCGGTCAATTGATTGAAGGTACTCGTTTTCCCGCTATTGGGATTTCCTGCTAATGCAAAGTGATAGGTCATTACGCTTCGACTCCTTTTTCGACAAAAACCAACGCTGCTTCTTGCTTTCTCAAAGACAATTCATAGCCGCGGAGCCGAATCTCCATCGGATCACCCAAAGGAGCCAGCTTCACCACTTCCAAATGGACGTTTTTCGTAAGCCCCATATCCATCAATCGACGGCGCACCGCACCTTTGGCGGCGATCTGATTGACCTTCCCGCTTTCACCGACTTGCAGCTGATCCAAAGAGGTAATGATGGTTTGCTGCTGGGTTTCTGTGACATCGATTTGTTCCATGACCCGTTCATCTAAAGCGATCCGCGTCCCTTGGTGTAAAATGATGCCGCCTTTGCGATCTTTTTGTACCACAACGATTTCAACGCCCGTGCGAATACCAAGATCATTTAAATGAGCCGTGATTTCTTTGGTGGTTGCCAACGAGTCGATTTTGTATGTTCCAGAAGCCCGAGTTTGCGCCATTTTCATTGCTTTTTACTCCTTTTGTGAAGTGTTGTTATAATTAACCTACTTTAATTGAGAATGATTATCATTATAATAGAGCCATTTCCATAAGAAGTCAATCTGTTTTGGGCCCCACTTTGAATCTTACTTCACAATACGGATTTTTTTTACTCATTTTGATTGCATATCCCCTGTATTAATTACGCAAAAACCTTGTAATTCTAAGTATTTTCCGCTTTTTTCCCTTGCATAAAAAACACAGAAACACTATAAATTGTGTATGCCGAATTCACAAGCACAAGATATAGTGTTTTTTCGTTGACTTTCTCCGAGACTTATTTATACTAGGTTTATAACTATTACAACTCGGAGGAAACAATTATGAATATCAAACTATTTTCGAAAAACAACTGCATGCAATGTAAAATGGCGAAACGCTTTTTAAGTGAAAATCAGATTGCATTTGAAGAAATCAATATTGATAATGAGCCTGAAGCATTAGAATTTTTGAAAGAACAAGGATTCCAAAGTGTGCCAGTCATTACCTCTGATGCGCAAACGATCATCGGTTTCCGTCCAGATCAACTACGTCAATTAGCGAGCTAAGATTTTTCTCAATGTGATGCTTTTGAGGGATTTGTCAGTCGTCCAGACCGCAAGTCCTTTTTTATACGAACAAAACAAGAAAAGAGGTTAGCCATTTATGAGCTTGAAAGAAATCAAAGATGTCAGTTATTTCAAATTGAATAATGAGATCAACCGTCCAGTAGATGGTCAAATTCCATTAAATAAAGACAAAGAAGCCTTAGCGGCATTCTTTAAAGAAAACGTTGAACCAAATACCTTAACCTTTGCGACTGCAATGGACAAAATCAATTATTTGATTGAAAATGATTATTTAGAAGAAGAATTTATCAAAAAGTATCGCCCTGCCTTTATTGAGCAATTGTATCAATTCTTAGATGAGCAACACTTTACTTTCAAATCATTTATGGCTGCTTACAAGTTTTATTCACAATACGCATTAAAAACGAATGATGGTACCGCGTATCTAGAACGTTACGAAGATCGGGTGGCTTTCAACGCCCTTTACTTTGCGGATGGCAATGAAGAGTTAGCAATGAGCTTGGCAGATGAAATGATCTACCAACGTTACCAACCAGCAACCCCTTCTTTCTTGAATGCAGGACGCAAACGTCGCGGTGAGTTGGTTTCTTGTTTCTTGATCCAAATCACTGATGACATGAACGCGATCGGTCGTGGGATCAACTCCGCGCTGCAACTTTCACGAATCGGTGGCGGTGTCGGGATCACGTTATCAAACTTGCGGGAAGCCGGCGCGCCTATTAAAGGCTACGAAGGGGCAGCAAGTGGTGTGATGCCTGTAATGAAATTGTTTGAAGATAGCTTCAGCTACTCAAACCAATTGGGTCAACGGCAAGGGGCTGGCGTGGTCTACTTGAACGTCTTCCACCCAGACATCATCAGCTTTTTATCAGCGAAAAAAGAAAATGCGGATGAAAAAATCCGTGTCAAAACCTTATCATTAGGCGTGATCGTACCTGACAAATTCTACGAATTGACGCGCAAAAATGAAGAGATGTATCTCTTTAGTCCCTACAGTGTCGAAAAAGAATATGGCGTGCCCTTCTCTTATGTCGATATCACCAAGGAATACGACAACTTAGTCATGAACCCACGGATTCGCAAAACCAAAATCAGAGCCCGTGATCTAGAAAACGAAATTTCTAAATTGCAGCAAGAATCTGGTTATCCTTATATCATCAATATCGATACAGCAAACCGCAGCAACCCAATTGATGGCAAGATCATCATGAGTAATCTTTGTTCCGAGATCCTTCAAGTCCAAGCACCATCTGAGATCAACGGCAAACAAGAATACGAAGTTTTAGGAACAGATATCAGCTGTAACTTAGGTTCCACCAATATCGTGAACTTGATGGACAGCCCTGACTTTGGGAAATCTGTTCGAGCAATGACTCGTGCCTTGACCTTTGTTACTGATGCGTCTGACATTGACGTAGTACCATCGATCCAAAATGGGAATGCCTTGAACCACACGATCGGTTTAGGCGCAATGGGCTTGCATACCTATTTTGCAAAAAATCAAATGGAATATGGTTCACCAGAATCCCTTGAATTTACTGATCTTTATTTCATGTTGTTGAACTATTGGACATTGGTTGAAAGCAATGCCATCGCCAAAGAAAAAGGCGAAGTTTTCCATAACTTTGAAAAATCAGCGTATGCAGACGGCAGCTACTTCACCGATTATATCCAAGGTGACTACCAACCAAAATCGGAAAAAGTCAAAGCATTGTTCGAAGGCGTCTTTTTACCAACTGGTGAAGATTGGGCAGCCTTGGCACAAACCGTCAAAGAAACCGGCTTGTATCACCAAAACCGCCTAGCCGTTGCACCAAATGGTTCGATCTCTTATATCAATGATACGAGTGCCAGCATCCACCCAATCACTCGGATGATCGAAGAACGCCAAGAAAAGAAAATCGGCAAGATCTACTATCCAGCACCTTACTTGAGCAATGAGACGATCGGCTACTACAAATCAGCCTACGATATGGATATGCGCAAAGTGATCGATGTTTACGCAACTGCTCAAAAACACGTCGATCAAGGTATGAGTATGACCTTGTTTATGCGTTCAGATATTCCAGAAGGTCTTTACGAATGGAAAGAAACGACAAAACAAACCACCCGTGATTTGAACATTTTGCGTCACTACGCTTTCCACAAAGGCATCAAATCGATCTACTATGTACGGACCTTTACAGATGATGCAGAAGAGATCGGCAGCAACCAATGTGAAAGCTGCGTCATCTAATCCAACTTTTGCCTGAAAACGAACCAACCGCCTGCCCCTGCTCTTTCTTGACAGCGGGTCGGCTGTTGTCTTGATACGATTATTGGAGGAACCGACTATGGGTAAGACTTACTATGAAGCAATCAACTGGAATGAGATCGAAGATATCATCGATAAATCCACTTGGGAAAAATTAACAGAACAATTCTGGTTAGATACGCGGATCCCTTTATCAAATGACCTTGATGACTGGCGGACGCTATCTCCATTAGAAAAAACAACGGTGGGCTACGTCTTTGGCGGCTTGACTTTATTAGATACCGTTCAATCAGAAAGCGGTATGGATCAACTGCGTAAAGATGTCCGCACCCCACATGAAGAAGCGGTCTTGAACAACATCCAATTTATGGAATCTGTCCATGCAAAAAGCTATTCATCGATTTTCAGCACCCTGAATACAAAAGCGGAGATCGCTGATATTTTTGAATGGACCAACACCAATCCATATTTGCAAAAGAAAGCCGAACGAATCAATGAGATCTACAAAAATGGCACACCGCTAGAGAAAAAAATCGCCAGTGTATTTCTAGAGACCTTCTTATTCTATTCAGGTTTCTATACACCCCTTTACTACTTAGGCAATAACAAACTAGCGAACGTAGCGGAGATCATCAAATTGATCATTCGTGACGAATCCGTTCACGGCACGTATATCGGCTACAAATTCCAATTAGGTTTCAACGAATTACCAGAAGACGAACAGCAAAAGCTGAAAGACTGGATGTACGACTTGTTGTATGAGTTGTATGAAAATGAAGAGCGTTATACCGAAGAATTATACGATGAGATCGGCTGGACCGAAGAAGTCAAAACCTTCTTGCGTTACAATGCCAATAAGGCTTTGATGAATCTAGGTCAAGACCCGCTTTTCCCAGATACCGCCAACGATGTCAATCCAATCGTCATGAACGGTATTTCAACTGGTACCAGCAACCACGACTTCTTCTCACAAGTTGGGAACGGGTATCTGCTTGGTTCCGTGGAAGCGATGAAAGACGATGACTACTTCATCGGACTTGATTGATCTGCTGACAAATAAACACCTTGTTTCTCGCCAATTGAGGGTGAGAAACAAGGTGTTTTTTAGTGAGCCAACTGGTCTTTGATAAAGGTCAACGTTTCTGTCAAACAGGCCTGTGCTTGGGGCAAGCTATAATCAAATTGGTATTCGTGGGTCACCGTTTCCGAATCCCCTTTGTAAAAGCGACTCGTCACGGGAATATCAAGAGCTTGCAGCTGGTTGGCAAAGGCAATGCCTTGGTCTTCAAAGGAATAGGCATTGCCATCCGTGATATACGTTGGTGGAAAATCAGCCGTCAATTTATCCACCAGTGAGATCTCCTGCAGTTGGGGACTATCTTGCCATTCTTTTTTGCCTAATAACGACCAAGCCACCGTTTTGACAAAGAATTTCATAAAGCGATCATCTGAAGAAGTCCCAGCGATCTGCTTCAAATCAAGCGGTCCGCAATAGGAAATAAACCCTTTCAGGGCCGATGCAGGAATGTCTTGATCAAAGGACATTTCCTTCGCATACGCTGGATTGGTTTGCAGAGCCACATATTGCCCAGCGATTTGGGCTCCTGCAGAATCCCCGCCGAAGAAGAGTTGATCGAAATCCAGCATGGGGTATGCTTGGGCATCTGCTTTGATCGAGTCTACCGCTTGGGCTAATTGTTTGACCTGTCCAGGATAATGCAGACTTGGTGCCCATTCATAATTAATCGAAATCACAGCGGCTTTGGTTTCATCGACGACATAGGTCGCAAACTCTTTGACCCCTTCTTTGTCTCCGCCGACATAGCCGCCCCCATGGACCCAAAAAATGACTGGAACAGGGCCTTCTTGTGCCTCTTTGGGATAATATAGATCAAAGGTACTACGTTGATAATCCGATTGATACGTCAAGTCCTGTTTGACCGTCACATTCGGCAAACTTTTTTGATAAGCTGCCTCATCCTTGATGGTCACTTCTTGGTTAAACAGATGACCGATCAAAAAAGCCCCCGGTCGTGGGGAGAGTTGAAAAGCCAGAAAAACGGCAGCTAAGAGTCCGATCAGGACAATCGCCACCCACATGAAAAAGCGCAGAATTTTTTTCAAGTAAAAGCTCCTTCCTTCTTTCTGTTTCAGCTTTTTCATTTAACCATGTTTTTTTAGCAAATTCAATGACAATCGCTAAAGATTAAAAAAGGATGATACCAATAGGCATCATCCTTAAAATAACATCGTTTATAATGGCAACATCATAAACAAACCAGCAGCGATCGCTGCCCCGATCATTGGACCGATGATTGGTACTAACGCATAGCCCCAATCGGAAGTCCCTTTGTTTTTGATTGGCAAGATTTGGTGAGCGATCCGTGGTCCTAAGTCCCGTGCCGGGTTGATGGCATAGCCTGTTGGTCCACCAAGCGACAGCCCGATCGCTAAGATCAAGATCCCAACGACGATGGGATTTAATCCATCCGTAAAGGTATTGGCACCAAAAGCCAATAAGCCAAAGACTAAGACAAAGGTTCCAATCACTTCAGTGATGGTATTCGATACTAAATTACGAACCGCAGGCCCTGTTGCAAAGGTGCCTAAAATCGCGCCTTGGTCTTTTGTTTCATCCCATAATGGCAAGTAGTTGAGCCAAACGAGGATCGCCCCTACGATCGCACCAGCAATTTGTGCCAGCATAAACGGTACAGCCAAGCTCCAAGAAAAATTCCCCGTCATCGCCATGCCTAATGTAACGGCTGGATTCAAGTGAGCAGGTCCCATGTACCCTGAAACGTAAACGGCAATCGTTACCGCTGTCGCCCAGCCCATTGCGATCACGATCCAGCCAGAGGCTTCTGCTTTACTCTTTTTCAGATTGACAGCCGCACACACACCATCCCCTAACAAAACCAAAATAGCCGTTCCTAGAAATTCACTAAAGATCTGGGTTGTTTCATTCATCTTTTTTTCCTCCTTTTAAGGCTGTTAAATCTGATTCTGCGATCACTTGGTTCAATTCTGCTACATGGGCTGCTTTTTCTTCCTCGCTCCAGCCAAAGAAGTCGGTCATAGCTGCAACGACACCGGCTTTGACTTCATCTAAGGTGTCTCGCATAAATAGGATATGGTTGGTCCGACGCAATAGATAATCGACAGGCGTCAGAACCATTTCTTCATGCAAGGAATAGTTCAAGGCCGTACTTTCTTTTTCATCTAAGCCCTCAAACTTCGTCTTGTAGTTCAACACTTGGGGAAGATTCGACCCATAAAGATGAGCCAAATACGTTGCAGCGGCTTCATCGAATCCAGCGGCTTGCGCTTGGTCAGCCAGCTTCGCTAAGTCTTCCTCTACATTGGCTGCATCAAGCTCACCACCAGAAACTGGGTACGTGGTTGAATCCACCAACTCGAAGGATGCACCGCTTTCTTGGAGCAATTCATTGATCCGTTTGACTGCTCCTTCCGCCATCAAGCGATAATCGGTGATTTTTCCCCCTGCCAACGTCAATAGTCCGTCTTTTGAGCGTTCCAAACTGCTGCCGCGAGAAACTTGCGATGGATCCACTTTGCTGGCTTCTACTCGTTCTTGTGCTTGTTTTACGGCTTTTTCTACGACTGGTCGCTGCCGCTCATCTTCAAGATACTCTTTGACGCTTTCAACGATCTGCTCAAAGCTTTCATCCGATAGTTTGCCTTTACCGCCGCCATTGTAATCAGACCCGCCATTATTCACAATCAACGGACGCAATCCTGCCCAGCTCGCTTCGATATCATTAAGGGTGATCTGAGCGTGAGGGAAGCGTTCATTCACGATGGTCAGTAGATAATCAACATCTTCTTGCGTGACCGTTGGATGGGCGAAATCGCCTGTATAATCCGTATCGGTTGTGCCAAAATAGGTCTTATTTTCTCTTGGTACCACGAAAACCATCCGACCATCATTTTTCCCAGTATCAAAATAGGTTGGTTGCGGCACTTTTAGTTTTTCCCGATCGACCACTAAATGGACACCTTTCGTCGGACGCATTTGTGGCGGCAACTCATCATTCTTGTCTAATTGACGAACGATGTCTGACCAAGGGCCTGTCGTGTTGATCACGACTTTGGCGTGAACCTCAAAGCGCTCGTTTGTCAGTTGATCCTCCACTTCTACCCCATTGATGATGCCTTGCTCATCATGTAAGATGCCGACGACTTTGGCTTTACTGATCATTGCTGCCCCATCGGCTTGTGCTCGTTTGATGTTTTCGATCACCAAGCGGGCATCGTTGTTGCGAAAATCAAGATAGACACCGCCACCGACTAAGTTTTCCGCCTGCAGCTGAGGTTCGCGTTCTAAGACCTCTTCTTTCGTCAGCAGATAATTTTCGTATTTACTGCCTGTCACATTCGCTAAGCGATCATAAAGATCCATCGCCACTTTGACAGAAAACAAGGAGAAGGTTGCCCCTGGTTCATCATAGATTGGCAAAAGCATTGGATCTGGTTTCGGGATATGCGGAGCAATTTGCTGCACGATCGCCCGCTCCCGCACGGTGTCAGCGACCACTTCCACGTCAAAGGTTTTCAAATAGCGAATACCGCCATGAACGAGTTTGGTGGACCGCGAAGACGTTCCTTCGGCAAAATCCTGCATTTCCAAAAGAACCGTCTTCATCCCAGCGGCTGCGGTTTGAACAGCAACCCCCGCGCCAGTGATCCCACCACCGATGATCAATACATCATAGGTGGTCTTTGCCGCTTCTTGAATGGTTTGCTTCCGATCTTTATGTGAAAAGGTCATGGCTTACTCGCCTTCTTTCTTCGCTTTGAATTTGAAGGTCTGAGTAGCTGCCACCGCTTGTTTCCAGCCTTCGTACAAATTGTCTCTTTCTTCTGCTGGCATTTCTGGTGTAAACATTTGCCCTTCTTCTGCCATTGATTTCAATTCATCCAAGTCTTTCCAGAAGCCAACCGCTAGCCCTGCCAAGTAAGCTGCACCTAATGCGGTTGTTTCCAGATTCGCAGCTCGTTGCACGTCAATGTCTAAAATGTCCGCTTGGAACTGCATCAATAGATCGTTTTTGGCTGCACCGCCATCGACTTTCAGCAATGGGATATCGATGCCAGAATCTTTTTTCATCGTGTCGATGACATCTTTTGATTGATACGCAACAGCTTGCAATGTTGCCCGAACAAAATCTTCCTTCGTCGTCCCACGAGTCAAGCCAAAGACGGCTCCTCTTGCATCTGAATCCCAATAAGGTGCACCCAATCCAGTAAAGGCAGGCACCACATACACTTCATTATCGCCTTTTGCTTTGGCAGCTATTTCTTCTGATTGCGGAGAAGACTCGATCATTCGTAGACCGTCCCGCAGCCATTGGATCGCTGATCCAGCAACGAAGATACTTCCTTCTAAGGCATAATAGACTTTGCCGTTGATGCCATACCCGATGGTCGTCAGTAGGTCATTGTCAGACAATTGTGGTTCTTCTCCCGTATTCATGACGATAAATGCCCCAGTGCCGTAAGTATTTTTGATCATGCCTTTTTCAAAGGCCATTTGTCCAAAGAGGGCGGCTTGTTGGTCCCCAGCCATTCCAGCGATTGGTACTTCACTGCCGTAAAAATGGTAGCTGCGGGTGTGACCATAGACTTCTGAGTTGCTTTTGACTTCTGGCAGCATCGAGCTTGGAATGTTCAAAAGATCCAAGATTTCTTGATCCCACTCTAATTTATGAATGTTGTAAAGCATCGTCCGACTAGCATTGGAGTAATCGGTGACATGGACTTGCCCATCTGTCAGTTTCCACACAAGCCATGAATCGATCGTTCCGAAAAGTAGCTCGCCATTATCCGCCTTTTCTTGTGCCCCTTCGATATTGTCTAAAAGCCAGCGCACCTTGGTCGCTGAGAAATACGCATCAATGACTAACCCAGTTTTTTCATGGATCATCTCTGTATGGCCATCTGCTTTTAATTGGTCAGCGATCGGTGAAGATTGGCGGGATTGCCAAACGATTGCATTTGCGATCGGCTGGCCTGTCGTTTTGTCCCAAACCACTGTCGTTTCACGCTGGTTGGTGATCCCGATGCCGGCGATTGCTTCTGGTCGGATACCTGATTCAATAAATGCCCCTGCGATGACTGATTGGACAGAGTTCCAAATTTCGTTGGCGTTGTGTTCTACCCAACCCGATTTTGGGAAGTATTGCGGAAACTCTTTTTGTGAACTGCCGATTTTTTTCCCATTACGATCAAAAATAATTGCTCTTGAACTAGTGGTTCCTTGGTCGATCGCCATTACATAATTTTTTTCTGCCATTTGATTCGCTCCCTTTAGTTTTTTATACGCTTTTATTGTTAGCGCTTTCTGACTTGCTTTTATTTTAGCTGAACTTTCGCTATGTGGTTCGTCAATTTTTTTTCAAATTTCTAAGAAATTGACGAAATCCACTATTGAAAGCGTTCGCGGATCATTTTTTTGATCGTTTCCCGATCATAAGCGGTACCTAGTTCACTGATTCGATAAGTCGGTGTTTTCGTCTCGATAGCATAATTTGCCAAGATCAAATCATATTCTTGTTCCGGGCGATAGCGTTCCACGACTACGCCATTCAAATTTTTGAGATACAGCAGCCACATGTAGTAGAGGGCTTCTTTAAACAGTTCATCCATTTTCAAAGCGATCCCGACGCGAAACTCCCGATTGATTTGATAATCGATGATCGTGATCACGCTCAAGTATTTGACCATCGTCATCATCAACAAACTATTTTTATCAGATGGCTTGATATCAAGCTCTGCTAAAGCCTTATCCAATAGTTCGTGACTGATTTGCTGGATGTTACGACTGGATAGCTGCGCTTCTAACTGCCAAATATTTTCTCGATCAAAAACCTCCACATCCCCTTTGAAAAAATACACGCGGCTGTGGATCTGCAGCAGGTGACCATAACAAGTGGCTTCGATTTCACGGGGAACAAACGATGGGCGGTAGAGATGCAAAATATGTTCCAAAATCAAGGTATCCGTCAAGGCAGTTGGTGTAAACCGAGAACGCTGCAGCATATACACTTGCAGATCGTGTTCGGATAACACCGAGAACGACAGTAAAAAGACAAAGTGCAGCATCGCCTCCTCTTCTCTGACTTCTAATGCATAATGGCCAAACCCACGAAATACCAACTCCCGTAATTGCTGAAACAAAGGATCTTTCGTGTAGGGTACCATTTTCTCCCGTAAGACTTGAAAGGATTGAGTAGCAATTTTCAGTCGCGCCTTCATGATCCTCAGCCATAGGGACAAGCGCTGTTGGGCTTCTTTCGTGAAGGTCATGTTCAGACCTCGTGTGATCAGACCGACGTATTTTTCATCGATCGGCAGCGGCTGACTGTCGAAAGAATGGACATACCAAAAGAGTTCAAAATAGAAATAACGAATTTGCGTTTCTTCCCCAATCAGCTTTCCTTGCCAGATCTCTAACTCGAATTCTGCTAGCAAGCCATTTAGCTCTTTGATTTTGCGAAACAAGGATGACTCGCTGACCGCTAATTTTTGTGCCAGCTGGACAGTGGTCACCTCTTGATGCTGCAAAAGATGCTCGAGGATTTGAAATTTCAATGCTGAACGATAAAACGCCCATTCGATTTGATTAAGGGAAAAAGTGGGACTCATTTCAAAGACCAGGACACCTTTTCGATAATACAACTGACACTGCTCTTGGTAGTGAGCCAGCTCATCTTGCAACTCCTCCACATATTTTTCCAAGGAAGGCTTACTGATGCCAAGATAGCTCGCCAGCTCGTGCAGCTCCATTTTTCCGCCCACCAGTAAAAGCTTTTTGAGCAGCTGCAATTGCTTTGCTTCTTTTTTTTCTAATAACTGATCAAGTCTCATCGGCATCACTTCCCGACCGTAGAAAAGTTTCGTCGATTACATTAGTGAACCGTGGATGGAAGAAAAAGTCTTTTTGGGTCAACTCCTCCATCGTTGCCTGCTGCTCGATCGCAAACGCTAGTAAATTGATTTTTTCCAAAATATTGGCTTTTGATAAAAGCTGCGCACCAACGATTCGGCCGCTGGCTTGTTCGATCATCACTTTTCCATGAACCTGTGTTGGATCAAACAAGGAACTGGCGGCAGTAAACGCATGACAGACGATCGGAGATTCGAAGAAAAACCGATCCGACTCGGTCAAGCCGGTGCTTGCTAAGTACCACCCAAACAGTTTCGTACCGACTGTCCGCAATCCGCCACGAAACGGGGTGGTTTTGCTTGCCAGATTGCGAGCTGCTGCGATTCCTGAGCGAACAGCATTGTTGACTAAGGGCATATAGACCGTGTCTTTCGTAATAGCATTCGGAATTTGGATCAAATCGCCGACCGCAAAAATATCCGTGGCAGAAGTTTCCAAGTAGGCATCTGTCCAGATGGTTTGATCACTGTGTAATTCAAAGACCGCAAATGCCTCTGGCAAGCGAGGATGAACGTTGACTGTCGTCAATACCAGATCGCTTTCATAGCCTTGATCGGCGGTTTCGATCCGAAAGCCTGTTTCCGTTTTAACGACTGCCAAAGTTGGCTTGGACCAATGCAGCTGCAAGTTGGGGATTTTTTCGATCTCCGTTAAAAAGGGCTGCAAAAAATCGTGATCAAAGTACTTGAATAAAGGATATGACATTGATTCGATCACACTGACTTTTTTTCCGATCGCAGTCAAGGTATTCGCCGCTTCCATCCCCGCTTGACCAGCACCTACGATGGTAATCGACTCTGCTTGGGGCAATTGCTGCAAGAAATGCTTGGCTGCCTCATATTCCTTGTAGGTCAGTAGTGCTTCTTCTGGTTGTGGCAAAACAGTGGAATCTTGACTGGAGCCTGCTGCCAAGACGAGTCGATCATAACTTAGTTCTCGCTTATCCGTTCGAATCCGATGATCCGAAGGAAAAATCTCCAGAAGCGTTTCTTCTAAGGCAACGTCGATCGTTTCTGCCTCCAGCTGCTCCTTCGTACAAAAGAATGCTTCTTCCAGCGATGCGATCCTGCCTTCGATCAGCAATAACAAACCGCTTGGAACAAACCCAAGATGGGCTTTTTTTTCTATCAATAAAATCTCTGCGTCAGGGTATAATCGGCGTGCTTCACGGGCGCAGCTGACACCCCCAAAGGACCCGCCTATGATAATGATTTTCATTGGATCACCTCTCTCCCTTAGCTTAAATGAAACGCTCTCATTTGACGAGTAAAAAGCTATCAGGCTGACTATTTTTTTGTTAACTGCGGTAAAATAAATGAGACCTATGCTACACTATACGCAAAGGAGTGTTCAAATGGTTTTCTTTTATCAATTCATGCTGGGATTGTTTGCCAGTACATTCGTTGCAGCGGCAGCATTCGTCTTTCAGTGGCTGACTGTTTCTGGCGCACTGGCTGCGATTCTTTGCGGCACACTGGTCATTGGCTTTGGTCCGTGGTACAGCATCTTTTTGATTGGCTTTTTCTTTGCCAGCTCTGGCATCATTGGTCTTTTAAAGAAAATGCGCAGTCAGCCAGAGTTAGCTGTGCTTGCCAAAGGTGCTCGCCGTGATGCAAAACAAGTCTTTGCGAACATCACACCAAGCATCTTTGCTCTACTGCTTGCCTTTTGGACGAAAGAACCGCTATTCCTTTGGGGATTTGTAGCGGGAATCGCTAGCTGTACGGCTGACACTTGGGGCTCAGAAATCGGCGTGCTGAGTCCAAGTCCACCGCGTCACTTACTAACGGGAAAAAAATTACCACCGGGACTTTCCGGTGGTGTCAGTTGGTTGGGAACTGCCGCTTCCCTAGCAGGGAGTCTCTCCATCACTGGTTTATTCGCAGCAGCCTTATGGTTGAACGGCAAGCCGTTCTCCTTTGATCTCTGGTTGACCTTGACTGCTTTAGGCTTTGGCGGTAGTCTTTTGGACAGCTTACTGGGCGCAACGATTCAGGTGCGCTATCAATGTCCTGTCTGTCACCAATACACCGAAAAAAAAGTCCACCACGACGTTGCCACCAAGCAAGTCGGCGGTCTTTCCTTTGTAACGAATGAAGGGGTCAATTTGCTGAGTTCAATAGTGATCGTTATTTTGACTGTATGTTTCTTTTACTTAAAAATGTCTACCGCATCATAAAAAAAGCAGCAAAGCACGTCACTAATGTGAGGTGTCTTGCTGCTTTTTGACTCAATACCGATTAAGCAATATCCACTAAGCGGATCTTCGTGACATTTTTGTAGACAGACAATTCTTCGATCACTTCAGAAAAGCCTAGCCCTCGGGGGAGATCAATCGTATAAATGTTGGTATAAATGCGATAGTCTTCCATAAATTTTACATCAAAATTGACATCTTCGATCACGATATTTTTCTCTTGGAAGTACTCCGTCAAAAACTCTTTGGTCTCGGTGCGATGGATGTAATGGATCTCTAATTTTTTTGCTGTCGGTACGCGGACGATCCGCTTAACGATCGTCAATGCAAAGAAGATCCCGATAAAACTGCTTAATGCGATGGTGTAAAAGCCCATCCCGATGGCAATTCCTAAACCTGCGATCGCCCATAAGGAAGCAGCCGTCGTCAACCCCGTCACCGAGCGCTTCGTCACAATGATCGTTCCAGCGCCTAGAAAACCGACCCCGCTGACGACTTGTGCGATCAATCGTGCTTCGTCTGAACGAATCACGCCCGCTAAATCTGGATGATCCAGCGCATCTCGCATGGCACCTGTGGCGATCTCCACTTGGATCAAGGCAATGACACAAGCTCCCATGCAAACCAAGATATGGGTTCTAAGACCAGCTGGTCGACTTTTGTATTGCCGCTCGTACCCAATCGCTCCTCCCATGATCATTGCCAGCAGCAATCTCAGCGCTACTTCAGGAATGGATAAATGCATATCAACCATTTGCATCCCTCTTTTCTTCGTATTCTCTCTTTTAACTATAGCATCTCTGATGAAAAAAAGAAAAAAACAGCGCCGAATCAGTCAAATAAAAAAAGCCCCCTCAGAAAATAAGCAAGTAAGCTACAAACCATTGCTCGCAGCTGCGCTGGCGCTACTGCACAAGCGCAGGGGGAAGCTGCGAGGATGGCTCATTTTTCCTTCTGACTTATTTCTGAAAAGGGCTGATTTTGTTTTACAGGTTGCTGGCAGCAGCCTCATCGATGATCACGATCACGTCATCATGCTTTTGTAAAACAGAAGCCGGTAATTCGTTGGTTACGGGTCCTTCAATCATTTTTTGGATCGCATCCGCTTTGACTTCGCCAAATGCCATCAAAATGATTTTTTTGCTTTGCATAATCGAACCGATCCCCATTGAAATTGCCGTCGTTGGGACGTCTTCGACTTTATCAAAGTAGCGTTTGTTGGCATTGATGGTCGATTCAGTCAAATCAACGACTGAGGTCGTTCCTTCAAAAGATGCACCAGGTTCGTTGAAGCCGATATGTCCGTTTTGACCGATACCCAAGATTTGGATATCAACTGGGTGATCCGCAATCACGCTATCGTAGCGTTGGCATTCTGCTTCTAAGTCTTCCGCTTTGCCGTTTGGTACGAAGGTTTCTTTGAATGGTTTTTTATTGAATAAATGAGCATTCATGAAGTAGCGATAGCTTTGTTCGTCTTCGCCGCCTAGTCCTACGTATTCATCTAAGTTGACTGAAGTCATTTCTGAAAAATCAACTTCACTGGCAGTCATTTCTGCATAAAGGGTCTCTGGCGTGCTTCCTGTTGCTAAACCTAGCACCTTGGCGCCATTTGCCATACCTTCTTGAATCAATTCAAAAGCTTTCTTTCCGCCTTGAGCAGCATCTTTGACGCGAATAATTTCCATGATCAGCGCTCCGTTTCTATTTGGTATAGTCCAATAATACCACAGGTTGTGTTTAATTACAATAATTAGTCTAGACCAGATGACGATTTTTTCTCGCCAATCAAAAAAAGACGAGCTCTAAAGTGCGCTCGTCTCTACTCGTATTCTACTTGCTTACCAATTCGTATAAACATCAATACCGCTATGACCGACACCTGTGTCATAGACTTTATAGGCACCTAAAGATGATTGACCAGTCGATCCTTTCGGTTGATTATCACTGGCAACAACGATGTACCCATCGGCATCACGGATGGTTCCGTCTGATGCTACATGGCGACCAGGGATATTCAATCCGCCTCCTGGCAAGACTTTTTGTGAGTAGTACGATTCTCTCACTCCATTGAAATAGTTGATCCCATCCACTGGATTCAAGACACCAGAACCAGCACCAGGAACGCTTGAACGAGTTTGACTCATGTTAGCAGTCGCTGTAGACTCACTTTTTTCTGTGCTTTCTTTCGTACTTGTTTCTTTGTTTTCTACTGATTGGCCATCGTTAGAAACCAACAATGTTTCGCCATCAAAAATCATATTTGGATTTTCGATCGAATCATTTAAAGCTAAAAGGTCTTCGACCGTTGTTTGATAAGTAGCAGCGATCCCAGATAGAGTGTCTCCTGGTTTGACAACATGGGTTTGTTCTGCTGCTGAAACAACTGTTCCGCCAACGAATAAACCAAATCCTGCAACAACTGTAAATGCAAATTTTTTCAAATGAAAAAACCTCTCTTTTAATTATTTGTCCCGCTATCGGGCACAAGTAAGAGAATAACATTACAATATTGCAGGAAGGTTTCAGAAATATTTTTCATTATCACAATTGTTAAACAGAAAGTTACAGGATTTTTATTCAAAAATGCTAAACTTACAATATTGTTATCCCTTTCGATGAGTGCTTTTAGTGGCCACATGCTATAGTGATGCTAGTAATGGAAAGGAATGACACCCATGAAAAAACTACTAGTAACGCTTGGCGTTTTGATTATTGTCGTAGCCGGCTATTTCGGCTACACGTACTATGCAACAACGTATCGCGGCATCACGGCTTATGCTATCACACCCAACAAAGTCCCTGAAAAGACACAGACCTACAGCGATTCTGGTGAAAAAATCGATGGCTCTTTTACCTACAAATACACCTTTGAATTCGTAAAGAAAAATGGTGAAAAAGAACTCATGACCTATGACCTGACGGGCGAAAATGTAAAACCATTGGCTCCAAATACTTTAGTCAAAGCAGAAATCAGTAAGACCCGCATCATTTCTGGTCCCAATGAAGTCCCTCAATCAGAAGTCCCCGCAAAAATACTATCTGAGCTGGAAACCTTTGACGAATAAGGACTTCTTACAAGAAACTTTCTACTTTTTAAGGTTCATTTTACTTTGACCGACTATGCTAGCTTTATACCAAA
This sequence comes from Enterococcus sp. DIV0213h, assembly GCF_051711285.1. NCBI lineage: Bacteria > Bacillati > Bacillota > Bacilli > Lactobacillales > Enterococcaceae > Enterococcus > Enterococcus sp. DIV0213h. The sequence goes on along the minus strand of NZ_JBIOMH010000001.1, from coordinate 755,542 downwards.
ACTATTTTTCTTCCTCTTACCAGTCCTCACCCGACTGGTATTTTTTGATTTTTCCCAATGGTCAAGAGTTACACTTCTTATAGACAGAACCGCTCTAGGTTCGCAATGGGTTTTTTCTCAAATTTTGATCAAGTAGCTATTGATGATCGGAAATAAATAAAAACCAGAATCAAGAGGATAAACGCTGGTTTCATCATAAAAAAACCGCTAGATTGTTTATCTCTAGCGGCTTTTTTTGCGATTTTAATAGAGTTCCAAGTATTGTTCTCTTTCCCACTCGGAGACTGTTTGGCGGAAGGCTGCCCATTCTAATCGTTTTGCTTCGACAAAGTTGGCATAGATGTGTTTGCCTAAGGCATCGATCATCACTTGGTCTTTGCGCAATGCTTTGATGGCATTGTGGATCGTTGATGGCAGATCTTCGATTTGTGCTTCTGCCCGTTCTGTTTCGTTCATGATATAGATGTTGCGGTCGACAGCTGGTGGTGGTGTCAACTCACGTCTAACGCCATCAAGTCCTGCTTGTAATAAAACAGCCATTGCTAAGTATGGGTTAGCGGATGGGTCAACTGAACGCAATTCCAAACGCGTTGACAAGCCTCTTGATTCTGGTACCCGAATCAATGGTGAACGGTTGCGTCCTGACCATGCCACGTATACAGGCGCTTCGTAACCTGGCACTAAGCGTTTGTAAGAGTTGACAGTTGGGTTGCAGACAGCTGTGTAAGCACGGGCGTGTTCGATCAAACCGCCTAAGAAGTGATACGCTGTTTGGCTTAATTGCATTGGTCCTTCTTCATCAAAGAAGACATTTTCATCACCTTTGAACAAGGACATGTTGCAGTGCATGCCTGAACCGTTGATGCCGAACAATGGTTTTGGCATGAAGGTCGCATGCAAGCCGTGTTTACGAGCAATGGTTTTCACGACAAGCTTGAAGGTTTGGATGTTGTCACATGCTTCCACTGCATCCGCATATTTAAAGTCGATTTCGTGTTGCCCTGGTGCTACCTCATGGTGAGACGCTTCAACTTCAAAGCCAAGGCTTTCTAATTCTAATACGATATCGCGACGGCAGTTTTCCCCTAGATCGGTTGGGGCAAAATCGAAGTAGCCGCCTTTGTCGTTTAATTCAGTTGTGATTTCGCCTGCTTCATCTAATTTGAATAGGAAAAATTCTGGTTCAGGACCAAGATTGAAAGAAGTAAAACCAAGGGATTGCATGTCAGCTAACGCCCGTTTTAAGTTGCCGCGAGGGTCGCCTGCAAATGGGGTGCCATCTGGATTGTAGATATCACAGATCAAACGAGCCACTTTGCCATGTTCACTTTCCCAAGGGAAGATCATCCAGGTGGACAAATCAGGATACAGATACATGTCACTTTCTTCAATACGGACAAATCCTTCAATAGAAGAACCGTCAAACATCATTTTGTTTTCCAGTACTTTATCTAATTGACTTACAGGTACTTCAACGTTCTTGTTCGTTCCTAAAATATCAGTAAACATCAAGCGTAAAAAGCGCACGTTCTCATCCTTTACGATTTGTTTGATGTCTTCGGCAGTTCTTTCAAATTTTGGCATAGTATCCCTTCCTTTTTCCCAATTCTTTTTTATATCACAGCAACGATCTACTAATGCTCTACATTCGTGGACCTTTTTGCTGGTATGGCTGTTGTTGATTCAATCCACCTTGAGCCAAGAGTTCATCATAAAAAATTCGACGTACATCTTCATCGGTCAGCGGCGGTTTGTTCTTCGCTTCTTTTTCTTTGGCAACTTTCATTTCATAAACTCGTTTGATTCCCGCCATGTTCAGTCCATCGGAAAGATAGTCTTTGATCTCAAGCAAGGTATCAATATCATTCAGCGAGTACATTCGTCGATTGCCATCGCTGCGTTCCGGGTGGATCAATTCTTGTTCTTCGTAATAACGAATTTGACGGGCGGTGAGATCGGTCAATTTCATGACTGTTCCGATAGGAAAGACTGACATTGAGCGCCGCAATTCTTTTTCCCGCATAACTTGGCTCCCCTCCGTTTCAATGATGCTGCGTAACTTTATGGAAACTATACCAATTCTTTTTTTGCGTGTCAACCCCTCATGTTAGAAAAAGTGACATGAATGCAATTTTTTTTGATTTTTCCACTGAGTCCTTGATTTGATCGCATGTTCAAGCAGTCCTTTTTCTGGAAGAAATGGTGCCTTAGCCAAAAATGTTCGGGTTTTGCACTTGAAGGAAGTCAAACCACTTATACTTCCATAATTTTGTCACCACAAAAAAAACGGTGCATCGGCTGCACCGCTTCTGTTTATTCTTGTTCTTGCGCCATTCTGCGTAGTGGATAGGTATCCTCCAGCGCAAATCCTTTGATATGATAGGTCTGTGTTGCTTCATCGAAGGCATTGCTCAACACTAGCGACTCCCGTTTTAAACGATTCAGCGCATTGCCTTCATAGGCTTGCAACACCAGATGATAAGGCTGCATGATCTGCATCAATTCCATTTTGATCGCCTGAGTCAAGCGCTCTTTGCCTTTGGTACTCTTTGCTGAGATCAAGACATTGGGAAAGAGCGTTGGGACAAACTGATCGGCGTCGATGCGATCCGCCTTATTGTAGACCGTCAACATCGGTAATTGGGTCAAAGAAAGTTCCTCCATTAATTTTAAGACCGTCTCCTCTTGCTGGACCCGTTCTTCGGAACTGGCATCGACGACATGCAGCAAGAAGTCCATGTTTTGACTTTCCTCCAGTGTGGAATGAAACGCATCAATCAATTGGGTCGGCAATTCTTGGATAAAACCAACCGTATCGGTAATGGTGACTTCGAATCCTTCTGGCATCCGCCAGCGTTTCGTCAAAGGATCGAGTGTCGCAAACAACTGGTCTTGCTCATACGTATCCGCACTGGTCAAAATGTTTAAAATAGTTGATTTTCCAGCATTGGTATAACCAATCAAGCCCATTTGAAAGACTTGGCTGTCTTTGCGCTTTTGGCGTGTTCGGTCTCGATGGGCTGCCACTTCCTTCAATTCCCGTTTGGTGATGGTGATGCGGTTGCGGATGTGGCGACGATCGGTCTCCAGCTTGGTTTCCCCTGGCCCTCTCGTTCCGATTCCGCCCCCTAGCCGAGACATGTTCTTTCCTTGCCCTATCAAGCGTGGAAGCAAATAATCCAGCTGCGCCAATTCTACTTGCAGCTTTCCTTCTTTGGAACGGGCACGCATCGCAAAAATATCAAGGATCAGCTGAACGCGATCAATCACTGGCACTTCTAGCGCATCACCGATCAACTGGCTTTGCCTTGGTGTCAGTTCATGATTGAAGATCACTAGATCTGCTTCATGTGCTTCTGCCAACTGCTGCAATTCCGCAACTTTCCCCTTGCCGATCACGGTTTGTCGATCGACTTGCTGCCGTTTTTGCACCAGTGAAAAAACAACTTCACCATTGGCGGTTTTTGTTAAGCTTTTCAATTCTTTCATTGACGAATCAAAATGAAGATAGTTTTTCTCCGTTTCTACTCCGACAAGAATCACACGTTCTTGGCTCATCTTTTCTCCTCCAACCATTGGTCGATTTCTGTTTCAAGGGTACGTTGTTCTTCAGGTTGCCTCACTAAATCAATCCATCGGGGCTGTGCTCGGTTATTGAACCACGTCAACTGCCGCTTGGCGTAGCGGCGTGAGTTTTGCTTGATTTGCTCAATGGCCTCCTCCAATGTGGCCTGCCCTTGTAAATAGGGCAAAAATTCCTTGTAGCCGATCCCCTTAGCGGCTTGCGTTTCTGGATACTGCAAAACAGCTTTTGCTTCTTCGATCAAGCCTTGATCCATCATCAAGTCCACCCGCTGATTGATTCGCTGGTATAACACTTCTCGCTCAGTGGTTAACCCGATCATGAAGAAATCGTACAAAGCTTGTGGTGTCTCTTTTGGTGCAGCGATACTTTCGCCAGTCGTTTCAAAAACCTCCAACGCACGAATCACTTTCCGCTCATTGTTGTAGTGGATCTTCGCTGCTGCCAAGGGATCGACCGCCTGCAGCTTTTGCCATAAAGCTTCTTTGCCGATGGCTGCTGCTTCTTGTTCGTAATGCTGACGAATCGTTGGGTCGCCTTCTTCTGCCCCTAAACGAAAGTCATACAAAAGCGCTTGGATGTATAACCCTGTTCCCCCTACAACGATCGGCAGCTTTCCTTGCTGCTGGATCGTCTCGATGGCTTCACGCCCCATTTGCTGGAAATCAGCGGCAGAGTATGCTTCCGTCATCCCACGAATATCGATCAAATGATGAGGAATCCCTGCCATTTCTTCCTTCGTCACTTTGGCGGTACCGATATCTAACTGACGGTAAATTTGCATGGAATCCCCGCTGATGATCTCCCCATGGTATTTTTGGGCTAACTGGATACTCAAGGCGGTTTTGCCGACTGCGGTCGGTCCCACGATTACTAAGACTTTTTTCATCCTTTTGTTTCCTCGCGAACCTGTTGCACAATTGCCCGAGCTTTTTCTGGAAAATCGGTGATGATCCCCGTCAACCCCAGAGCCAAGCAGGTGCGAATCGCCGCTTCTTCGTTGACAGTCCACGGACGGATCGCGATCGGAAAATCAGTTAAGACCGTTGCTGTCTCTTGGACCCAGCGATAGGCAGGATGAATTCCTTCGATATACGGTCGGCTGAGCGCCAACGGTGGTTTGTCTTCCCCGCGTCCCATAATAAAATCAAGGGTCGCATCCGGTTCGATCGCATGCATCCGATCCAAGGTCTCGATATTGAAGGAACAATACCAATGAGTAAAGGGCCATTCTTGACTATTCATTAAGTCGGATACTTTGGCTTCGATTCCTTCATACTCATAATGATCGGTTTTTAATTCGATCGTCAAAATGCCACGATAATTCTTCGCTGCAAGTAAATCCAACACTTCTTTTAGCGTGGGGACTTTGGCGGCTTGGAATTCCTCAGAAAACCAGCTGCCAGCATTGAGGTCTTTTAGTTCAGCAACCGTCAGGTCACAGATCCGACCTTTGCCGTTGGTCGTTCGATCAACCGTTTCATCATGCATGACGATCAAGCCGCCATCTTTTGATAGATGTACATCTAACTCAATGATATCAGCTTTGACCCGCACCGCTTCCGCAAATGCTGGTAGCGTGTTTTCAGGTCGGTTGCCGCTACTCCCGCGGTGGGCAACGATTTGTACCATCATTCTTTCACTCCATTCTCACTCTTTATTTTACCATGGAATCTACTAGAACCAAAAAGCCTCTGTTTGTTTCGATCCTCTTAATGAATAATAACGCTTTGTTTCGGTCAAAGAAAAACACCCTTACTATGATCGCAGTAAGAGTGTGTGTGATCAGTTAAAAAAGCGCAACCGTCGATACTCTGGTTTGGTTGCCTTAACCAAGGAAAACGGCTGACCAGTAGAATCAAATCGTTTTTGAAAAATAGGTCAACGGTTCGCTCGTCATGTTTTTCATTTGGGTTTTACGCTCATTGACCATTTCGACTAATTGATCAAGGAAATTTTCCATAATGATCCGACCGCCTTTATAGGTATACCCACCGATTTTAACAGTTTCCTCTGGGGATAAAATCACCCGACGTGTCCCGATTTTTTTGAAAAACTCTTCCAAGAAAAAATTCGGTAGATAAAAACTGTTTTGCGCTGCAAAAGATTGTAGATAGGCAAAATCATCGATGGTGATATAACAGTCGTCAAAGGCATCAAAGCTGACATACTCATCCATCAGCATGACCCGTTTTTGTAGAATCTCACTGATTTTTTGATTCAATAAAACCAACGTTTCGATTTCTTTGACTTTATGCTCCAACAAACGGCGTTGTTTTTCTTTTTGCTCCTCATACCGAATGCGTAAATTAAAAATGATGGTTACTAACAATGCGCCCACTAAGACGCCGATCAAACCTGCTATTGCTACTGCCATTCTTCGATCCTTCCTCATTCCTTTTTTCATATTGTATCATATTTGAAAGTTTCGCAAAAAAGATAACGAACTTTTTATTTGACCTTTCTTGACCTAATCGGTATACTATCTCTTAGATATTGCGAAAACTTTATGCTAAACTATATCTATAACGATTTTTAGGAGGACTATCACTATGAATTTAATTCCTACAGTCATTGAACAATCATCTCGCGGTGAAAGAGCGTATGACATCTATTCTCGTCTATTAAAAGACCGGATCATTATGTTGAGTGGTCAAGTAACCGATGACTTAGCAAACTCGATCATTGCTCAGCTTTTATTCTTGGACGCGCAAGATTCTGAAAAAGACATCTACTTGTACATCAACTCGCCTGGCGGAAGCGTTACTGCTGGTCTAGCGATCTTTGATACCATGAACTTTATCAAAGCCGATGTTCAAACCATCGTTATGGGGATGGCTGCTTCTATGGGTTCATTCTTATTGACCGCTGGTGAAAAAGGCAAACGCTTTGCGTTACCAAATGCAGAGATCATGATCCACCAACCATTAGGTGGCGCCCAAGGTCAAGCAACTGAGATCGAAATTGCTGCCCGCCACATTTTGGCAACCCGCGAACGGCTGAACAAAATCTTGTCAGAACGTACTGGTCAACCAATCGAAGTGATTGAACGCGACACCGATCGCGACAACTTTATGACCGCACAAGAAGCCAAAGATTACGGCTTGATCGACGAGATCATGGAATCAAACAAATTGAAATAAGCTTGCATAAAAAAGGTGTACGAAGCAATTCGTACACCTTTTTGCGTCTTTTGGTTCGGCGTCAGACTTCACCATATTCGCCCTGTTGGTAAGCATACCCATTTTCCACGTAATGCGTGATGTTTGCCTGATTTTTGGCGATTTCTTCCTCTGTCAACGGGCGGATCACTCGTGCAGGACGACCAAACGCCAACACATTGGGCGGAATGACGGTTCCTTCCGTTACTAACGAACCAGCACCTAACAAACTATTTTCACCGATCACTGCATGATTCAAAACAATCGAGCTCATGCCGATCAGCGCCCCTTTTTTGATGGTACAGCCATGAAGCATACACTGATGCCCAACAGTCACATCGTCTTCCACGATCGTCGGGGCATCGTGATCAACGTGAATGATCGTTCCATCTTGAATATTGGTACGCGCGCCGATTTCGATGCGATTGGCATCGCCTCGAATCACTGCTTGAAACCAGACCGTACTCTCTTTTCCTAGAGTCACGTTTCCTACGATCGTCGCATTTTTTGCCACAAAACAAGGTGTTCCTTGCAACGAGGCTGGCGAAACTGTTTTGTGGGTTTCATTTCCTGATTGTTCTTTGTCCATCAACTTCTCCTTCCAATCCATAAACGGATCTGCGCTTTCTTTTTTCACTATAGCACCACCCTTGCGACAATGCAAAAAGAGCGCCAGTCAGACTGGACGCTCTTTTGGGTTTACTCGGCTTCTTCTGAAAATTGACTTTGGTACAGTTGGCTATAAAAGCCGCCAGCTGCCAACAAGGTCTCGTGATTGCCTTTTTCAATGATCGACCCTTGATCCATCACTAAGATCAGATCTGCTTCACGAATCGTTGACAAACGATGGGCGATCACAAAGCTGGTACGACCTTCCATCACTTTATCCATTGCTTTTTGAATCAGCGCTTCTAAGCGGGTATCCACCGAACTGGTGGCTTCATCGAGAATCAAAATCTTCGGATCAGAGATGACTGCCCGAGCGATGGTCAACAATTGTTTTTGCCCCAAGGAGACATTGTCCCCTTCAGAATTGATGATCATTTCGTAGCCGTCTGGCATCGTGCGAATGAAGTGATCGACGTTGGCGGTTTTCGCTGCATCAACGACTTCATAATCGGTGGCATCTAATTTCCCAAAGCGAATGTTGTCGCCGATCGTGCCTTCGTACAACCATGCATCTTGTAAGACCATCCCAAATAGTGACCGAACATCGTGACGTTCCATTTTCTTCGTGTCGATGCCGTCGATCTTGATGGCCCCTTCATTGACATCATAAAAACGCATCAACAAATTGATCAAAGTGGTTTTCCCAGCACCTGTTGGTCCCACGATCGCCACGGTTTGTCCAGCTTTGACTTCAAAGTTCAAGTCTTTGATCAACGGTTTTTTCGGATCATAGGCAAAGCCGACATGTTCAAAGGTCACGTCGCCTCTGATTTGTTCTGGCAATTGGATATCCGTTTGATTGACTGGCTCTTCTTCCTCATCTAGGATTTCAAAGACCCGTTTTGCTGCTGCTGAGGCACTTTGCAAGACGGATGACAGCTGGGTAATGTTCCCCATTGGCTGACTGACTTGCCAAATGTATTGTATGAACGCTTGCAGCTGACCAACAACGATCACGCCGCTGATCACATAAAAGCTCCCCATGACTGCCATTGCGATATAGGTAAAGTAAGCGGTCATTTGCACCAGCGGCATCATCAATCCTGACACAAAGGCAGAACGAAAGCCGTAATAGCGCAACTGGTGGTTAACGTTTTTAAACCCTTCAAGTGTTTGCTTTTCCCGTCCATACACTTTCAACACACTGAATCCAGTCATGTTTTCTTGTACGTAGCCGTTCAGATCCCCTAACGCATTTTGCATGCCTTGGAAGTCTTTTTGCGACTTTTTGACGATCGTGCGAGAAATCAATAAGGAGGCTGGGATCATGATCAATGAAACCAATGCCATGTAGGTATTGATGTAAAACATCATGGAAACCGCCATAACGATTCCTAAGAAGGCATTGACGATCCCGATCAAGGCTTGCTGCATCGCACCACTGACGGCATCCACGTCATTGGTCACCCGTGACAGGATATTCCCTTGCTGGTTGCGGTCGAAGTAAGAAACGGGCAAACGATTGATTTTTTCTTCAATGTCTTGCCGCAAATCTCGCATCGCAGATTGGACAACGTTGGTGATCAGCAGCCCTGACATCAATTGTGAGAAACAGTAACCGACACCGACGACTGCGATCCAGATCAAGCAAAGGATCACGTAATCAAAATTAACGCCTTCGCCAGCGGCTATGTTGCGGCTGATCTCTGTCGTCGGTAATCCAGAAACATACGGCATTGCCGCATTGAAGCCGACGGTTGCAACAGTAAACAACAAGACTAGGATAAATTGTACTTTGTACGGTTTGATGTAAGCACCTAACCGTTTTAAAGAAGAGATTGCTTTCATTGTGCCAACTCCTCCTCTGATAATTGTGACGCCGCAATGTCGTAGTATACTGGACAAGTTTGCAGCAGTTCTTTGTGGGTGCCGATGCCAACCACATCGCCTTCGTTCAAGACGACGATCTTATCGGCATTCATGATCGTTCCTACTCGTTGAGCAACGATCAAAACGGTCGATTCTGTGGTTTCTTTTTTCAAGCGTGCCCGCAATTTTGCATCCGTTTGGTAATCCAATGCAGAAAAACTATCATCAAAAATATAGATCTCTGGTTGGCGGATCACCGCACGGGCAATCGCTAGGCGTTGTTTTTGTCCGCCAGAGAAGTTGGTTCCGCCTTCTGCCAAGTGAGCATCAAAGCCATCTGGTGTGCGAGAAATGAAATCTGCCGCTTGCGCAATCTCGGCTGCTCGTTCCAGCTCTGCTTGCGTGGCATCTTCTTTCCCATAGCGTAGGTTTTCTGCGATCGTCCCTGTAAATAGCAACGCTTTTTGAGGGATAAACCCGATCTTGTTGCGCAACGTCGTTAAGCTGTAATCCCGAACGTCAACACCATCCACCAAGACTTGGCCTTCACTGACGTCGTAAAAACGTGGGATCAATTGGATCAAGGTTGATTTTCCACTTCCAGTACTACCGATAAACGCCACGGTTTCCCCTGGTGAAGCGGTAAAGCTAACATTACGGATCACTGGACTTTGCGCATGTCCTGGATAAGCAAAGGTAACATTTTTGAATTCCAAGAAGCCTTTCGTCTTAGTTTCAGTCACTGGCTGTTCTGGCTCTTTGATTTCAGAAGTCGCATCTAACGCTTCTTGGATTCGACGAGCAGAAACCGCCGCTCGTGGATACATCGTAAAGACAGTCGCAAACAGCATGAAAGAAAACAGCGCATGGAAGATGTATTCGATAAATGCAATCAAGTCACCGACCTGCAGTTGCCCTTGATCGATTTGAATACTCCCCGTCCAAATAATCAAAATCATCACGATATTGAATAAGAAGAAAAAGCCTGGTTGTGCCGTTGCCATCAAGCGAAACAAGCTGCGAGAACTAGAAGCATAGGCTTGGTTGACTTTGCCAAAGCGTTTTTCTTCAAATTTTTCATTGACGAAGGCACGGATCACTCGTAAACCAGAGAGATTTTCCCGCAAGATGCCATTGATTTTATCTAGATTGGCTTGTTGTTTAGTGGATAAGGGTTCCGAGATTTTGGCAATGGCGATGACGGCCATCAGCAATATCGGCAATGCCCCCAAAACATACAACCCTAGTTGTGTACTTGTCCGCATGACCATGTACAAGCTGACCACAAACATCATGGGTGTCATTAAACCTGTCCGTAAGATGCTTTGCATAAACAGCATGATTTGATACGCATCATTGGTCACACGGGTGATCAATGATGAAACCCCGATTTTTTCATATTCGGTATGTGAATAGCCTTGGACTTTTTCAAAAAGATCGTCACGAATATCTGCCACAATGTTAGTGGTGATACGTGACGTGAAATAGCCTAACAAAATGTTCATCGTGATCCCCACAATGGTGATCGCGATCATCGCCGCACCCATTTTCCATATGTAGTCGCGATCACCAGCGGCGATCCCTTTGTCGATCATTCTTGCCAATAACGTCGGCAAACCTAATTCAATCAAAATAAAACCAAAAACACAGATGAAATTAAAAACCAGCAGTTTCTTGTTTCTCATCGTGTAGTGCCACATTAATTTCAAAAAATCCCCTCCTTTTTTACTTCATTACTTCTACTATAGCATAGGAATATTCTTATTGTAATGCACTTTCAACGAAAAAAAGCAAACTTCAGCGATAGTCCTTTCATTTTCTTTCAGTAAGCCTTTTCAAAATGACGTGTTTCTATACTTATTCGTTTTTCTGTGATAAACTAGGGATACTTGTAGTGGAACGACTTACAAACCCGGTGAATTTTTTATGACGACATTTGGAAAGCAAAGACGAGGCTTTCTCTTTTTTCTCACAACGATTGTCTGAAAAAAGCATGCAGCGGCTCTCGAAGCCTTCTTTTCAGGTCACTTTATTCGGACCTCGATTTTGTGATGCAGCGAATTCATCAACCAAATAGACTACTGCGAAAAGCAGATAAAGGAGAAAAGATATGATTTACAAAATTTATTACCAAGAAACAAAAGACCGCAACCCAAAGAGAGAACAAACCCACTCTTTGTACATTGAAGCAGACGATGCAGTAATCGCACGCCGTCTGGTTGAACAAAATACCCCATACAACATCGAGTTCGTTCAAGAACTAGATGAAAAACATTTAGCTTACGAAAAAGAAAACGCTGATTTCAAATTAGCGGAGTTTTAAGATGAAAGTTTCGCTGAAAAATAATGAGACTGGCGTATTCGGCGTCGGTGGACTTGGCGAAATCGGAAAAAACTGTTATGGGGTTCAATTCCAAGATGAGATCATCTTAATTGACGCGGGAATCAAATTCCCCGAAGATGAACTGCTTGGGATCGACTATGTCATTTCCGATTATAGCTACATCGTTCAAAATTTACCGAAAGTCAAAGGCTTGATCGTCACTCATGGTCACGAAGACCATATTGGCGGAATCCCTTACTTGTTGCGGGAAGCCAATATCCCGATCTATGCGGGACCCTTGGCACTTGCTTTGATCACCAACAAATTAGATGAGCATGGCTTATTGCGGGATGCGGAATTACACGAAATCAATGAAGATACGGTGATTCGTTTCCGTAAAACATCCATCAGCTTCTTTAGAACGACCCACAGTATCCCAGATGCTTTAGGTGTCGTTGTCAAAACGCCTTCTGGCAATATCGTCGCAACTGGCGATTTCAAGTTTGACTTTACGCCTGTGGGCGAACCAGCAAACTTGCACAAAATGGCAAAAATTGGTGAAGAAGGCGTCCTTTGCCTCCTTTCCGATAGTACCAATGCAGAAATTCCGACCTTTACCAAATCAGAAAAAACGATCGGCAGCTCGATCCAAAAGATTTTTGAAAAAATCGATGGTCGGATCATTTTTGCCAGCTTTGCCTCCAACATTTTCCGTCTCCAACAAGCTGCAGATGCGGCGGTTGCGACTGGACGTAAAATCGCCGTTTTTGGACGCAGTATGGAAAATGCAATCGTCAACGGACAGCGCCTTGGCTATATCAAGGTGCCAGATGGAACCTTTGTGGAATCTCATGAGATCAACCGTTTGCCTGCAAACGAAACCATGATCCTTTGTACGGGTTCTCAAGGAGAGCCAATGGCTGCTTTGAGTCGGATTGCCAACGGGACTCACCGTCAAATCCAAATTCACCCAGATGATACCGTGATTTTCTCAAGCTCACCGATCCCAGGAAATACCACGAGTGTCAATCAGCTGATCAACTTGTTGTTGGAAGCTGGCGCAAACGTGATCCATGGCAAATTGAACAACATCCATACTTCTGGTCACGGTGGCCAAGAAGAACAAAAACTGATGTTGCGTCTAATGAAGCCAAAATTCTTTATGCCTGTCCATGGGGAATTTCGGATGCTGAACATCCACACCCAGTTGGCACAAGATGTCGGTGTACCAAAAGAAAATTGTTTCATTATGGAAAATGGTGACATGTTGGCCTTAACAGCGGATACCGCTCGCTTGGCTGGTCATTTCAATGCCAATGATGTTTATGTTGACGGCAGCGGTATCGGTGATATCGGAAATGTCGTCTTACGAGATCGTCGCATTCTTTCAGAAGAAGGCCTCGTCTTAGCTGTCGCGACAGTCGATGTGGCGAAGAAAGAAGTCCTTGCTGGACCAGATATCCTTTCTCGTGGGTTTGTTTATATGCGGGAATCTGGCGAGATGATCAACGAAGCACAGCAGATCCTCTTCCGTGCATTGCGGGAAGTCTTGAACCAACCAGACCCAACAGAACACAAATTAAGAGAAGCGATGTCTTCGGCGTTACAGCCATTCCTATTTGAAAAAACCGAGCGTCATCCAATGATCCTTTCGATGATCATGACGCCGGACGATTTATAGTCTCACATGCGAGGGTAGTTCTCAGGTTACTGAGAACTACCCTTTTTCCTTTCCGTTATAAAAAGCAAAAAAAAGACCATCGAATCGATGGTCTTTTGGGGTTTTTGATTTCAAAGTGCTCTTACTGGCAGTTTGTTTGAAAGCTTACGCTTTGTTTACGTTAACTGCTTGAGGTCCACGATCAGAATCTTCCACGTCGAAAGTTACTGCTTGACCTTCTTCTAAAGTTTTGAATCCTTCACCTTGGATCGCTGAAAAGTGTACAAATACGTCTGTACCGTCTTCGCGAGAGATAAAACCAAACCCTTTTTCAGCATTGAACCATTTTACTGTACCTTGTTCCATTAAAAAAAACCTCCTCGTGCATAAGCACTTAATTGTGTGTAACATTGCCTTTGTGCGATAGAGGCCTAACGTGCGTTTCAACATCTATTCAGCAAACAAAATTACAATAATATTTTACACTTGCCCGTATTTTTTTGCAAGACAGACGATTAGACAATTCACCTTTATTTTTAATAATGTTCGCAAAATCGGCTTATTTTCACACGTCTTCCTGTTGCCACAGCCCCTCTTCTCGCAAACTGACATAGGCATTGTCGCCAATGATCAAATGATCCAATATGTCGATCCCCATCAAGTCTCCGCACTTGATCAAGCGGCGTGTAAACAGCAGATCTGCCTCTGAGGCTTGGGGACTGCCGCTGGGATGGTTGTGGACGACGATCACTCGGGCGGCACTGTAGCGTACCGCCCAATGAAAAATCTCCCGTGGGTGAGCGATCGACTGATTCAACGATCCGATGAAGATCGTTTTTTTCTGAATGATCTCATTTTTCGTATTCAAATAAAGCCCTAGTAAATGCTCTTGACGACAATCCTTCAACTCTTGGATCAACTGATGGGCGATCGCCATACTAGAGTTGACCTTACCGTACTTTGGTTGAGCGGAGCGCTGGATTCGCACACCTAATTCAACCATCGCTTTGATCTCGATCGCTTTGATTTGTCCGACGCCGCGAATTTCTTGTAATTCATCGATCGTCGCTTGCTTTAATTCATACAATTCTTGAAAACGATTCAAGACACTGGCCGCTAACTCGAGGACATTCAGAGGACGTGAGCCAGTTCGCAGCAAAATGGCCAATAATTCTTGATTCGAAAGGGCATCCACTCCATATTCTACTAAACGCTCTCGGGGAAACGAGCTTTGGGGAATCACTGTTTCATTGATCATAAAAAAACTCCTTTGCGTCGGTCTAATAAAAGATACGCAAAGGAGAGAGTATTTCATGAATCAGGTGCGCAAAAAATCGCAGCTAGATCGAAAAGGCGGTTTCTAGAAAATCTGGGACATCCTCTAGTGATGGTAAGACTTTCAAGACTTTTTCTTCAATGATGGTCGTCGGCGCGATCAAATCGGGAATCATAATGACTGAGATCCCTGCCCCATGAGCAGCATGAATACCGTTAGCCGAATCTTCAAGGATCACCAATTCTTCTTTTGGTACCGCCAATAATGCGTGGGCTTTTTCAAAAATCTCAGGATCTGGTTTTGCCCGTGTGACATCATCAAAGCAGACGATCTCAGGAAATTCCGCCGTTAAGCCTGCTGCTTCCAGCAAGGTATCGATCACTTTGCGCTGGTTGCTAGACGCCAACACTCGGGGAATCTTTTTCTCATCAAGATAATGCAATAACTCGTGGATACCCGGCTTCAATTCAGCCTCGCCCCGTTGGAACATTTCCAGCGTTTGCTGAAAAGCCGCTTGGATAAAGTCTTCGATCATTTGATGGCCAAAGGCTTCGTCGAACCGCTCATGGTAAGCTGCCCAGACTTCTTCATCCGAGACCCCCACATAAGCTAAATACAACTCTTTTGTATAGGGAATCCCCATTTGATCCGCCACGATTTGAGTAGCCTGGTAATAGAGCAGCTCCGTGTCAAAAATCAAGCCGTCCATATCGAAAATCACACCACGTAACTTAGCCATTTCTTCCTCCTATTGCCAACAACAATTCACGAACTTCTGAAACAAAATACAACGATCCTGTCACCAGCAGCAAATCTTCATTGGTCATTTTTTCTAATAATTCTGCCAAGCCAAACTGCCATAAAGAGACGGTTGAGATTCGTTTTTCATCGAGTTCCTGATAGCCGTCTGCTAAATGCAATGCTTTTGGGAAATCAAAGGTCGTTAAATAAATCTCGGCTTGCGGAATTGCCAGCAATTGCTGAAGCATCTCATTGACGTTTTTGGTTTCTAAGGCTGAGAACAGCACATGGATGCGATAGTCGCTGAACTCTTCTTTCATCGTATCCACCAAGCGAGCCATGGCATGCACGTTATGGGCGCCATCGATGATCACCAGTGGTTCACTGCTGATTCGTTCCATTCGGGCGGGCCAATAGGCTTTTCTTAGCCCATTGCGAATATCTTTAGCTGAAAATGGCAGCTGCCGTAGGTCGCAATACAGACTGTACAATTGGATCGCAACACCGGCATTTTCTGGTTGATGGCGGCCTAACATCGGTGTTTTCAAGCCTTTGATTTTGCCATGCTCATTTTCAAAATCAAACAATTCGCCCCACTCTTCATCAGGATGACGATAGGTCACACGGTACTCTTGCCCTGCATGATACGCAGGTGCCTGTGCTTCTGCAGCTTTCAAGTCGATCACCGAAAGCGCACTTTCAACGATATTGCCAGTCACAAGGGGAATTTGTGGCTTGATGATCCCCGCCTTATGGGCAGCGATTTTTTCAATGGTATCGCCTAAGACATCCATATGATCCATGCCGATCGTCGTGATCGCTGTCAACATCGGGGAAATAACGTTGGTACTATCTAAAAGTCCCCCTAGGCCAACTTCCATTATCGCAACATCGACGTTTTTTTCTTCAAAATAGCCTAATGCCATGGCAGTAATGATCTCAAACTGAGTGATGCCCGTCAAGGTTTCATCACGATCGATTTCAGCAACCAGCGGCTGGATTTTTTCCACCCAAGCGACCAAATCCTCATCTGATATAAATTGTCCATTGATTTCGATCCGTTCATTGAACGCTTCAATGTGCGGGGAAGTAAAAGTCCCCACTTGCTGCCCAGCTTCTTCTAAAAGACTGCGCAAATAGCTGACGGTTGATCCTTTGCCATTCGTGCCGGCGATATGGATCATGGTTATGTTTTTTTCAGGATTGCCCATTCGTTTTAATAATGCTTCGACACGCATCAATCCGGGTCTTTGCCCAAATGCCAAACGCGAATGGATCCACGCTGTTGCTTCTTCGCTTGTCATCTCCTTCACCTCGCTCTTATTTTATCAAAAATCCCACAGCTTTCCCAATTTCTTTCCTTTAAACGAGAAATTTGTTTGACGGTTTCTATCGATTACGCAAAAACAAGCATCTACAAGAGATGCTTGTTTGCAGACAGTCGACGCTTCCTATTGAATCGTGCGCAATTGCTCGATCCGTTCTTGGACTGCTTTTTGTTTTTCAAGATAATCGGCTTCTTTGCTGCGTTCTTGTGCTACGACTTCCTCTGGTGCATTGGCAACGAAGCGTTCATTTGCCAATTTGCCTTGTACCCGTTGAACTTCTTGGGTGAACTTCGCTAGTTCTTTCTCCAAACGCGCGATTTCTTCTTCAATGTTGATCAACCCAGCTAGCGGCAAGTAGATCGTCGCGCCTGATAGGATGGCTGACATCGCCAATTCAGGGGCTTGTAAGCTGTTAGAGATTTCTAGTTCTTCTGGATTACAGAAGCGTTCGATATAGTTTTTGTTGGCGATCAAGAATTCTTCGATCTCAGGCTCATTTGCTTGGATCAGCAAAGTGATTGGTTTCGAAAGTGGTGTGTTTACTTCTGCACGGATGTTTCGAACCGAACGAATCAATTCTTTCAACACTTCCATCCCTTGCGCCGCTTTTTCATCGGTCCATTCTGGTGCCACTTGTGGATACTCAGCAACGACTAATGATTCCCCTGTATGCGGCAGTTTGCTCCAGATTTCTTCTGTAACAAATGGCATGATTGGATGCAATAAGCGTAAAATTTGGTCAAGAACATGGACTAAGATGCTCTTATTGACTTGTTTCGCTGCTTCATTGTCACCGTATAAGGTTTCTTTCGACATTTCAATGTACCAGTCACAGAAGTCATCCCAGATAAAGTTGTATAATTGACGACCCGCTTCCCCAAATTCGAAACGTTCAAAAAGGTCAGTGACTTTTTCAATCGTTTCATTCAAGCGCGTCAAGATCCAACGATCCGCCACTGATTTTTCACCAGAAAAATCAATGTCTTCGGCAGTCATTTCGCTGACATTCATCAAGACGAAACGGGAAGCATTCCAAATTTTATTGATGAAGTTCCAAGCGGCATCCATTTTTTCATAGCTGAAACGCACGTCTTGTCCCGGTGCAGAGCCATTTGATAAGAACCAACGCAATGCATCGGCACCGTATTGTTCAATGACTTCCATCGGATTGATCCCGTTTCCAAGCGACTTACTCATTTTGCGACCTTGTTCATCACGGATCAATCCGTGGATCAAGACATTTTGAAATGGTCGTTTGCCAGTAAATTCCAAGCTTTGGAAAATCATACGGCTTACCCAAAATGCGATAATGTCATAGCCAGTCACTAATGTATTGGTTGGGAAGTAGCGTTGGAAATCTTCATTGTTTTCATCTGGCCACCCCATTGTTGAAAACGGCCATAAAGCAGAACTAAACCAGGTATCCAATACGTCTGGATCTTGCTGCCAATTTTCGGCATCCGCTGGCGCTTCAAGTCCTACATACATTTCTCCCGTTTCTTTGTGGTACCAAGCTGGGATTTGATGGCCCCACCACAACTGACGAGAGATCACCCAGTCATGGACATTTTCCATCCAACGTAAGAATGTTTGGTTGAAACGTGGCGGATAAAAGTCCACCGCATCGTCGGTTTCTTGGTTGTCGATGGCTTGTTTTGCTAATGGCTCCATTTTTACGAACCATTGTGTCGACAAACGAGGTTCGACTACTACGCCTGTCCGTTCTGAGTGCCCTACGCTATGAACCATTTTTTCGATTTTGATCAGACGACCTAACGCCTCTAAGTCTTTCACGATTTGCTTACGAGCAGCAAAACGATCCATGCCTGCATAAGTACCTGCTAAGTCGTTCATTGTTCCGTCATCATTCATGACATTGACCCGTGGTAGGTCATGGCGGTTACCGACCTCAAAGTCATTCGGGTCATGGGCAGGAGTGATTTTTACGACCCCAGTTCCAAATTCTTGGTCCACGTACTCATCTGCGATGATTGGGATCTCTTTATTGACCAAAGGCAAGATCACTTTTTTACCGATCAATGCTTGATAACGTTCATCTTCTGGATGAACCGCGACTGCTGTATCCCCCAGCATCGTTTCTGGACGAGTCGTTGCGATCTCCACCACACCGCTGCCATCTGCTAATTCGTAAGACATATGGTAAAAAGCACCTTCGATGTCTTTGTGGATCACTTCAATATCAGATAATGCCGTGCGGGCTTGCGGGTCCCAGTTGATGATGTACTCGCCACGATAGATCAAGCCTTTTTCATATAGCGTCACGAAAACTTTACGGACCGCTTCGGATAATCCATCATCTAATGTGAATCGTTCACGGCTATAGTCTAGAGATAAACCTAGTTTCGCCCATTGTTCCCGAATGTGACCGGCATATTCTTCTTTCCAATCCCATACTTGTTCAACGAATTTTTCCCGACCAAGGTCATAGCGAGAAATCCCTTGTTCCCGCAGCTTTTCTTCTACTTTGGCTTGGGTAGCGATCCCGGCATGGTCCATACCTGGTAGCCATAAGGTGTCATACCCTTGCATCCGTTTTTGACGAATGATGATGTCTTGTAACGTGGTATCCCAGGCATGACCTAAGTGCAATTTTCCTGTTACGTTTGGTGGTGGAATCACGATAGAATAAGGTTTTGCTTCTTTGTTGCCGCTTGGTTTAAAACGGTCATGTTCTAACCAATCTTGGTAGCGCCCCGCTTCTACTTCTTGGGGATTGTACTTGGTGGATAGATTTTCAGTTTCTGTCATAGTTGGTCCTCCTAAAGTTACGTTTTTTAGACGTAATGGTTGGTGTGGGTTTTTTGTGCCTGTTACTGGGTAAAGCGTGACAATGTTTGAATCGTTCAGGATTAGTGCCGTGGTAGAGATGATTATCAGCTGTTTGTTGACGCCTCGCTTGTTATTCGTAAAAAAAACGTTGCTTACAGAGGTCAAGGCACACTTCCGTGATCCGCTATTGTGTCTTAGGGCTTTTGGCAAACGATCTCGCTCGCTTCGTGGACCAGTTTTGATGACTTCTTGTACTGTTCATCATCTATTCTGTCTTGCTTCGCAAGCCAATCGCAGTGATTCCTAGTACGGTTACTACGCTCCCTATGGTCGCCTAGTACTGTTCATCATCTATTCTGTCTTGCTTCGCAAGCCAATCATAGTGATTCCTAGTATGGTTACTACGCTCCCTATGGTCGCCTAGTACTGTTCATCATCTGCTCTGTCCCACTTTGTGGGCCACTCATTGTGATTCCTAGTATGGTTACTACGCTCCCTATGGTCGCCTAGTACTGTTCATCATCTGCTCTGTCCCACTTTGTGGGCCACTCGCAGTGATTCACAGCAAAAAGCGCCCTAATGCCGAGGCATTAGGGCGCTGATACGCGGTACCACCTAAATTGCAGATTGCTCTGCCACTTTGACGTGAGGTAACGTTCACGACGCGCTTGATCTTACTGTGCGGCTTTGTCTGCAAGAAACAAACCGTGGTTCGGATCAAAGACCTTCAAGCTACCTTTTCAGTGTCTGGGGAAGTCTTGCACCGACCGACTTCTCTCTGACCGCCAGGGTCACTGATACTCCTCTTGAACATTGTCTTGCTATCATAGATTCTTGTTTCATCTTGCTACATTCTACAATGAACTTTTTTGAAAGTCAATCAGAGGTTTGCTTTCGCAGCATCAATGGCTGCTTGATAATCCGGTTCGTGGGAGATCTCAGGCACGATCTCAACGTGTTGGATCACGCCTTCACGGTCTAAAACGAAAATTGCTCGGGCAAAATGACCGAAGTCTGGGATCATGATTTGATAGGCCTCACCGAAGGTATTCGCCGGATCATGAAGCATGATCATGTCAACACCTTCTTGGCCGCACCATTGCGCTTGTTCTTCTTTTGTATTGTTAGAGATCGTGACAAAATGGATGTCATCCAATTGACTTGCCTCTTGGTTGAAACGCTTGGTCTGCAATGCACAGACGCGTGTCACGATATCGGGAACCACGCTGATGATCGTTGGTTTTCCTAAAAAATCAGTCAGTGTGTATTCCTTGTCCTCTAAACTTTTCAAGCGAAAATCAGCTGCTTTATCCCCTACTTTTGGTTGGTTGCCAGGCATCTCATAAACCGTTTCTTTGCGTGTAACTTGCATAACATCTCTCCTATAGCATTTTCTCCCAGTATAAGAAAGATTGTCAAAAAACGAAAAGGATTTGCTCAGACTTTCGATTTTTGCGAGTAGGTCGTATCAAAAAAGATCAATGTTTGCAATTCTGTCGTCAAATCAATGTATTGGATATTGACGTCTTTTGGCACGATGACGGGATCAGGGGCAAAATTTAAAATCGCTGTGATCCCAGCATCCACGATCGCATCGATCGCCATTTGTGAATAACGGCTAGGAACGGTCGAAATCGCTACGGTGATCCCTTTATCTGCTACGACTTCCGCCAATTGATCCATTCCATAGACATAACGCCCACTAATGGTCTGACCAATCATTTCTGGATCATTGTCAAAAACCGCGACCACGGAAAGATTTTCATTTCTGCGAAAATTGTTGTTGGCTAACGCTTTTCCTAAATTTCCATAACCAATCAAAGCGATTTTTTTCTCTTCATTGGTTTCTAAGATATAGCTCAATACCTCAATCAGATAGGGAACATCATAGCCATAGCCACTTCTGCCCAATTCTCCTAGATGAGAAAAATCTCGGCGGATCGTGGCTGAAGGAACTTGCGTGATTTCTGCAAACTCTTTCGATTTGATTCGCTGAATACCAGAGGCATCCAGTAATTTTAAGTGTCGTAAATAAGCTGGCAAACGTTTTGCCGTCGCTTTCGGAAGTTTTTTATCTCTTAATGCTTCCATCCTGTCCACCCTCCTTGTTAAATGATTCACATATTGAGTGTAGCATGTTCCATTTTCAATAGCAAGAAAATATTCACAAACTCTCTCACTCGATGAAAAACGACCACAAATGTTCAAAAACAGTTGTGGTCGTAGCATTAAAATCGGGGTTTTATTATAAAAATTCAGCGAATTCCGTTGCTGCTTTTTCTTGATTTGCCGTGATTGCTTCCAGTTTCAACCCAGCCATCGCACGTTCCATCATCCCTTCGATATCGAGACGTTCTTCATATTGGTGGACCTTATCCAGTCTTGGGCGCGTCTTTGGTTGAGGAGGTGCAAAGATTGTGCAGCAATCCTCAAATGGCTGAACTGATAATTCAAAGGTATCAATGGCTTCGGCAACTTCAATGATTTCCAATTTGTCCATCGTTGCTACTGGGCGCACGATCGGCGTATTGGTTACTTCATTGATGGCGACCATGCTATGCAAAGTTTGTGAAGCCACTTGTCCTAATGATTCACCATTTAAGATGATCAAGCCATGACGAGCTTCCCGAATCGCATCCGTCAAACGCAGCATCATCCGACGGGTGATGGTCATCCAATAGCCTTGTGGCACACGATTTTTGATTTCTTCTTGGATTTCTGTAAACGGAACTTCGATAAACTGGATGCTTCCCACATAAGGCGCAAGCTTCTTCGTTAAATCTTTGGCTTTTTGCAACGCTTGTTCACTCGTATAAGGAGGACTTGCGAAATGGACCGCTTCGATCTCAACGCCGCGTTTCATGGCAAAGTAGCCTGCAACTGGCGAATCGATACCGCCAGAAAGCATCAACATTCCCTTTCCACTGGTGCCCACTGGCAGCCCAGCGGCTCCTTGGATCGTTTCATAAGATAAATAAGCGCCATCGATCCGTATTTCTACACGCAAATTGATGTCTGGTTTTTTCATTTGGACTTTGATATCAGGAAAACGGTCGATCACCGCATTCCCTAAGGTCAAATTCAACTGGTTGCTATCTTGCACAAACGAATGATCACTGCGCTTGGCTGTGATTTTAAAGGTCTCAACGCCCGTATAGATCTCTGCCATGACGTCTTGAACGGCTTTCTTTAATACTTCGATATCTTTTTCGACCCGAATGCTGGGGGAAAAGTTTTGAATCCCAAAGACTTTTTGCAGCTTAGGAATGATCTCTTGGCTGTTTTCACCGTTCAATAGCAAGTGCATGCGATCTCGCTCGGCATGAACTTTGACATGGGGATAATCTGCTAAGGTACGTTTGACGTTTGAAGCTAATTGCATAATAAAACTACGACGATTTTTGCCCTTTGTTGACAGTTCGCCATAACGAACCATGATTTCTGAATAATTCACGAGAAAACTCCTTTGATTTGGATTGATTTTATAGTGGTCTGTCGTGCTTAATTGATTTTCGAAAATTTTTGGTACAACTGGTGGAAGACGATCAGAAACTGCTCGACTTCTGCCATTGTATTGCTCTCATCTAAACTGATACGAACAGCCGATGTTGCTAACTGTTCTGGAACGTGCATCGCATGAAGCGTACTGCTGGCCATCTTTTTACGGGAGGAACAAGCGCTCGTCGTCGAAAGATAGATCTGCTTTTCTTCAAAGGCATGGACTAAGACTTCTCCTCGGACCCCTTTTAATGAAAAACAAAGTATGTGCGGCGCAAACCCTTCTGTGCCAGAAAAAAGCGTGACTTTCTCGTACCCAGTCAGTGCTTCTTGCAAATAGCCTTTTAATAATTGAACATGGTTCGGCTTTTCAGCCTTTTGTTCTGTCGCTAAACGTAGGGCTTTTGCCATAGCAACGATTGCTGGTACGTTTTCGGTACCGCTGCGCTGGTTTTGCTCTTGCCCACCGCCGGTCATCAATGGCGCCAGCTTACGGCCTTGTTTCCAATAGATAAAGCCTGCGCCACGAGGTCCATGAAATTTATGCGCAGAGAACACGGCAAAATCGACCCGCTCATTGAACCATTGTTCTTGCGGCACCTTTGTGATGGCTTGGACGGCATCTACATGAAAATGGATCGTTGGATGGTCAGCTAGCACAGCTGCGATCTCATGGATCGGTTGGATCGACCCTACCTCATTATTGACCGCCATCACCGAAACCAAAATCGTTTCTTTGCGAATCATGTTTGCTAATTCAGACACGTTGACAAAGCCTTGGGCATCGACAGGCACAACACTGACCTCAAACCCTAACTCGGCTAATTGAGCCGCTGTTTCACTGACGGCAGGGTGTTCAATACTGGAAATAATCAGGTGATTCCCATAGGCTTTTTTCGCTAAAGCAGTCCCTTTGATGACCCAGTTGTCTCCTTCAGTCCCCCCACTGGTAAATGCGATCTCTTTGGAAGAAACGTTTAACAGATCGGCGATCTGCTGACGAGATTGCTGCAGCAGACGATTGGCTTGATTTCCTAAATCATGCAGGCTTGAGGGATTGCCGATGATTCGCTGACTGACTTGGACATATGTATTTAAAGCTTGTGGATAAATAGCGGTTGTTGCACTGTTGTCAAAATAGATCAATGATAGGACCCTTTCTCTAAAAAAATTCTTTCCCATTATAACTGCTCTTGGGCTGAGTTTCAAGGTGACTCGCTGGCTTTGGCTTTTTTTAAAGGAAACTTTTCCTTCCTTCGTAAGCGGTACTCATGCAGCGAGCCATTCTTTCCATGAAAAAAGCCAGTCAGTTTTTCACTGCTGGCTTTCGTATTATACTAAGTCGCGGTTATTGAAGTAGAAGTTTTCGATCCGTTTGAAGGCACCTGGTTCTACTCGTTCCAACGCTGTGCCGATTTCATCTAGCGCATCTTGATAGCGATATTCTTTACTAAACAAGTAAAGTGATTTGTCGATCGCTGCCTTGATATCTGGATGAGAATGACGATAGCGGTTGGCATATTGCATCATTTGCTCAGTCAATGCCGCAGCATCCACTAAGTCTTTTGTTTGTTCATCTAAAAGATCAAGATCTTCTTCACAGACAGAAACCAATTTATTGATTTCTTGCATGTTGATGCGAATCTTGTTCAATTCTTTGCCTAATTCTTCGACACGATCCGTTGCCACGAAGAAGAATTCTAAATACTCGCCTGGCAAACCAGGTAAGCGTTGTTTCTCAACAAACCGTTTCAAGTTGCGTAGACGGAATTCGAAGCTTTCCACTTTTTCTTGTGCAACTTTTTCGCCACGACGTAATTCCGCAAGAGAATCATCGATTTCAACTTGCTGGCTTTCCACATCATCCAAAATCTTGTAGGCATCTTTGTAGAAGCTTTGCACTTCTGAATAAGGAATCTCATGTTTTTCCAATTTCGGTAAGTACTCGTTGTTGCGGCGAGCCAATTCGTCCACTTCGGTTTGGAAGCCGCGGACGCGACCCAATTCATTATGATTCAAAGTATAGCTTTGTGCCGTATGATCCAACTCGATCAACAACTGACGGTTGTTCTTCGTTGCATGGTCAATGTAGTCTTCGATGATCTGACGATTTTTCATGACATATTTCTTGGCATTGATCTCACGTTCCATCACCGTATACAAGGCATCAATATCACTTGCAGTATCACGGCTTGCCACTTCAACGGAAGCGACTTCTGTTTTCGCTAGATCGTTCATGGAGTTTTCAACCCGTTTTTTCACACGATTGATTTCTTCTTGGAAGTTTGCTTCTGGGAACACATATTTTTGTTCTAATAATTTTTTATAACCTTCTTGGATTTCTTTCAACTGATCAGGGAAGGTACGATTTAATTCTTCGTACGCCGCTGGGATCCGTTTCATTAGGTCTTCCACTTCATAGGTGTGTTTTTCCGCTTGGTCTAACACTTCCCGTGCTTCCACAGGATCACCTGAAGTATTTAAGGTAACAAATTGGGTGAACTCAATTTCAATGTTTTTGATTTGTTTTTGCAGCTCATTGTAAGCAGGACCGAATTCTTCGCCTTGATCCCGCAGCTTCTTCTTCAAGTCTTCGTAAACGTCCAACGCTTTTTGAACTTCCAGGGAATTTCGTTCTTCACTTTCTCGTAATTCTTTCAAGCCTGCGCGAATCTCTTCCACTTGGCGTTCCATCTCGTCCATGGTCGCTTCGGCTTGGACGATCGCCCCTTTTGCTTTAAAAAAGCGGATGCGTTCGTTCAGCTCTTCCACTTCAAAGATTTGACTTTCAAGTTCAGCAAAAGATTTTGTGGAGATATCTGTCCATTGTTGGTTCCACTCACGGAAGGTGTTTTGACTTTGACCAACCAAGTGCATTCTTTTTACTTCATCGACTTCTTCGATCACCGGCAAGTCAAACAGATTTTCTTTGCGTTTTTCCAAGTCATTCAGCTTTTCTTGGTTTTTCTTCCGCATGAAAAAGCCAATTGCATACAAGACCGCTGCGATGATGATGATGGCAATGACAATTCCAAAGATGATATTAGTTCCCATTTTGTGGTTCCTCCAATTTTCAAATATACATGTTTCGTCTAAAACCTGCTGATCAGCAGATTGATTGATAAGTTCGTTGAGTATAAAAAGGACAGATAGTCCCTTTATAAAAAAGCATCTACGCTAGATTATAGCATAAAGAAAAAAATCAAGCATTAGATTGAGGCAAAAAAGATCGACTTTTTTCGCATCGAATAAAATAAATCACGGCTTTTCCAGCGATAATGAAAACAAATCGTGAAATTTACATCAACAAGTGACTTTTTTTCTGATTTTTCCGATTTTTTTCAAGAAACCGCTTGATTTCTCCCTATTGAAACTGTACTCTAGTAAAAAGCTTGAACAGGAGTAATGTCAAATGAAAGTAGCGAAATTCGGAGGCAGTTCCCTTGCCTCAGCCGAACAAGTCGAAAAAGTTGTTGCGATAATTGAAAGTGATCCTAAAAGACGGTTTGTTGTTGTTTCAGCGCCTGGTAAGCGTTCCAGCGACGATCAGAAAGTCACCGATCTGTTACTAGCTGTCTGTACCCGTCTGTGTGCCCAAGAAGAAATCACTGATTTAATAGAAGAAATCTATGCCCGCTATACAGCGATCGCCGCCCCCTTTGGTATCGAACAAGTCCATTTAGATCGCATCTGGCAATCATTGGCGGCTTTTCAAACACTGCCTACCCAAGACAATCCGCATCTTTATGATACAGTCTTGGCAAGCGGCGAAGACAACAACGCCAAATTGATCGCAGGGATTTTACAAAGCCGTGGGTTAGCTGCTCGCTACATGAATCCGCAAGAACTTGGGCTGCTGGTGACGGATGAACCTCAAAACGCCCGTATCTTGAACAAGTCGTACGCCAAGATTGCACAATGGCGCGACAGTCCTGAAATCTTAGTGATTCCTGGCTTCTTTGGCTACACAGAAGCCGGCGAGATCTGTACCTTCTCTCGAGGAGGATCAGATATTTCTGGTGCCATCGTGGCGGCTGGTCTGCAAGTAGAATTGTACGAAAACTTTACCGATGTCGATGGGATTTTTTCTGCTCATCCAGGCTATGTTCATCATCCAGAGTCCATCAAAGAAGTGACCTACCGAGAAATGCGAGAGCTGTCTTATGCAGGCTTTACTGTGTTGCACGATGAGGCGTTGATGCCTTCATACCATGCGAAAATTCCCGTGGTGATCAAAAACACCAATAATCCAAGTCATCCTGGTACCTTGATCACCAACCAGAGAGACAATTTGGATCAGCCCGTGATCGGCGTTGCCAGTGACGAAGGCTTTTGTATGATCTATATCCGCAAATACTTGATGAACCGCGAAGTTGGGTTCACGTTACGGGTCTTAGAGATTTTCCGTGAATTTGATTTAAATTATGAACACATGCCTTCAGGAATCGATGATATCTCGATCATTATGCGCTCCAACCAGTTGAATCCAGTATTGGAAGAAGAACTGCTGCGCAAGATCGCCTACGAGATCGATCCCGATGAACTGCGAATGACCCACGATCTATCCATGGTCGTCGTCGTTGGTGAAGGAATGCGTCAACGAGTCGGGATCACTGCCGACAGTACCGCTGCCCTTGCGCGGAAAAATATCAACTTAGAGATGATCAACCAAGGGTCCTCTGAGGTCAGCATCATGTTCGGTATCCACAAAGAACAAGAAAAAGCCGCTGTAAGAACCCTTTACTACACTTTCTTTGATTAAACCAAACGTGCCAGTTGCACCACTCCTTTTGCTGATAAGCAATCGGAACGGGCAACTGGCACGTTTGATTTTTATTCTGACGATTCTTGGGCTTGTTTTTGTGCCAATTGGCGGTTGATTTCTGCCTTGATTCGCGGTTCAGGAGCAAACCGTTCTTCCCAATCGCTCGGCTTCATGACTTTGTGGGTCTCAGGATCATAATGAGGCTGCCCATCTGGAAAAAGTTTCCCCATGTTGGCGTCATGAACGATAGACAGAATCGGCGCTGGATCGACCCCTAACAGTGAAAAAGAGCCATAGGTAAAATACAGCAGATCACAAAGCGCATCGACTTGTTCTACTAGAGAATCACTGACAGGCTGTTGTTTGGCAGCCAGCTTGGCTTGGGCTTGATCGATCGCTTGATGCAAATGCTCCAGACCTGCTTGAAAGGTCTCTTCGTCATTGTTGCTGGCAGCATAAAGGAACTCAACTAATTCTTCAATTTTAAAACCAGCACGAAACTGGGCTTTTTCCGCTGAAAAAGCTTGTGGATATGGCGGTCGCGTTGGATCAAAGGTTTTATGAAACTCTTCCGTCATTTCAAATGGACTCATTTTGCTCGCTTCTTTCTGCTTTTTCTCATGGTTTTGTTTTATGGTTCTGCGCTGTCTTCTACGTTGCTTCATAGATTGGCTACTTGCTTATTTTTTTCATTCCCTGGCTTGGGCATCCTCGGCAATAATGCCAAAATGGATCAAGGCTTTCTTGATGCCGTCATGATCGTTAGTATCCGTCACAAAGTCAGCACTGGCTTTAGTGATGGGCTGGGCATTGCCCATCGCAACCCCGATCCCCACGCCTTCTAACATTTCCACATCATTAAAATGATCCCCAAATGCCATCGCTTCTTCCATCGCGATCCCTTCATAGGCCAAAAATTCTTTGATGCCTTTAATTTTCGAACCGTTTTTCGGCACGATGTCAACAGAATAGGCATTGGATCGCTTAAAATCACATTGCGGCAGCTTGGACCGTAATTTTTCGCGCTCTGATTCAGGGCTCAGCATAATGCACTGATAGATGGGCTCTCGTAAAATGTCCAACGATTCATAGCGCTTGGCGTTGCGATTGGGACTAAAGCGCTGCAAGACTTTCTTTAAAAAACCGACGGGAAATTTTTTCGGTACATAGCGCAAGTAGCGCTGCATAACGGGTGATTGGCTTAAACGGATCGTCAAGCTGCCAGCCACTTGGGTTTCTCCGCCAAACATGACTTGGCGGTAATTTTCATCTGCGTATTCTACGATCGCTTCCAGCGTTTGTTTTGGAAAAGGTTTAGCATAAATCAAGTTTTCCTTCGTGTAGACATATTGGCCGTTATAGGTGATAAACATGTCTAACGACAAGTAATCGATCACCTTCTCTAAATCAACCGGACCACGTCCGGTGGCAATGCCGCAGAGGACGCCATTGGCTTGGGCTTGTTTGATGGCTTCACGGGTACTGGCAAGCGCCTTGCCGTTGCTGGCAATCAGCGTGCCATCAATATCAAAAAAGATTGCTTTTATCATATGACTCCTCAAAATAATTTCAACTGATTAGGATTTAATGCTTCGTAATCGATTTGCAGCGCATCGATCAATGCGCGAGCATTGTCAGCGGCATCACGACCGGCATTATTATTGAAGACCACTGCGACTTCTTTGGCATTGGCTTCGATGGCTTGGACTGCGTGTTTTAACTCCGTTAGTTCGGCTTGGTCATAACGATACAAGGTCCGCAGATTTTTGGCATCTGGTCCCGTCGCTGTCCAGCCGCTGTCGTTGCGTCCGTGAAAACGGCACAGGACAAACTCTGGATTGGTCACGGTTGGATCAAGGGGAATGGTGGTCGATAGCTTTTTTGGCTGATCAACAACTACTAAGGAAAACTGCTTTCGCTTCATATAATCGATCATTCCCGGATACAGTTTCGGCTGATACCAGCTGCTGTCTCTCAGCTCGATCGCCACTGGATAGCCCGCAAACCATTCTCGCACTTGGTCTAAATAGGCAACATTTTCTTTCGTACATTTAAAGCTGTTGGGAAACTGCGCCAATAGGCAAAAGAGTTTGCCTGCTTCTACCATTGGCGCGATCGCTTCTTTATAAAGCTGCAGTGCTTCGGTCATGGTCAACTGATCTGGCAAATCCCCTTGGGTGGTCACACTTTGATGGACTTTCAACACAAAGCGGAAATTTTCGGGAATCTGGGTCAACCAGTTGCGCACGTCTTTTTCTTTTGGCAAAAAATGATAGGTGGTATCCAGCTCAACTAACGGAAAATAACGGGCATACTCAAATAATTTCGAGTTTTTTCTTTGCACGAGACTGCCATGTTCACTAAATGTGGTACAACCAATTCGAATCATTTTTTCCCATCGCTCCTTGTTTTCTTATTTTAATAGTATACAATAGTTTTGAGTTAAGAGTAAATAAATCATTGCAGGTGATGAAAAAATGAAACGAATTCTCGTGTTGCACACTGGCGGCACCATCGCCATGAAAGAAGACACCCTGACAGGCGGCGTCAGCCCTGATGTCAGCAATCCGCTGATGGATGCACCGATCCACATTGACGACGATGTTGAATTGATCGTCGAAGACATTTTTAATATTCCCAGTCCTCACATGACCCCAAAAGAAATGCTGCAGTTGAAAGAACGTATCCAGCTGGCGCATTTAAGCGGTGTCGATGGGGTCGTGATCACTCACGGAACCGATACGCTGGAAGAAACAGCCTTCTTTTTAGATACCACAATCGGCGGTCAGTTACCGATCGTGGTGACTGGCGCCATGCGCTCAAGTAATGAAATCGGCAGTGACGGGCTTTATAACTTTGAAAGTGCGATTCGGGTGGCGAAATCACCTGATGCCTTAGGAAAAGGCGTCTTAGTCGTGATGAACGATGAGATCCATTCCGCACGTTATGTTACGAAGACCCACACCACCAATATTGCGACGTTCCGCACCCCGACATTAGGTCCGATCGGCTTAGTCACAAAGCACCGTATCTTGTTCATGCAAGAGCTGTTAAATAACCGCCATTTGGATGTTGATCGTGTCGATGGTCTGTTTCCGATCGTCAAAGCCTATGCAGGGATGACTGGGGAATTGTTCGATGCTTTAGCCGACTCGCTGATCGATGGACTAGTGATCGAAGCTTTAGGCGCTGGCAATCTGCCGCCGCAAACCATAGAGCCTTTGAAAAAACTGATCGCTAGAAACATTCCAGTCGTCTTAGTTTCTCGCTGCTTCAACGGCGTTGCCGAGCCGGTCTATGACTACTTAGGCGGCGGGATCGAATTGCAGGCTCTTGGGGTGATTTTCTGCAATAGCATCAATAGCCAAAAAGCCCGCATCAAATTGCTAATAGCAAAAAACCGTGGGTTGACCATGGAGGAGCTGCCTGATTTCATGGAGAATTAACCAAACAAAAACCCTTTTGCCATTCCGCTAATGGAGGCAAAAGGGTTGTTTTATTTTTCTCGCCAAGTAAAGATGGCTTCGCAGTAAGTATCCTCACCGATCTTGATCTCGTGGATCGTTTGCAGCGGCACAGCCTCGCCGGCTTCATCGACTGTCTTCTCATTGATTTGAAAATGGCTTTCGATCAAATGGCCGTAAGCCACTTCCCGATCAAAACGGATCGTCACTTGTGTCACTTCATGTTTTGTTAAAAACTCATAGCCTAAGACGTCCATCAGCCAATTGAAATACATGGCATTGTTGACATGCTGATTGCTGTCAATATCGTAGAAACGCACCCGATACGGCAAAAATTGTCCTTGCGTGATAGGGGTGATCTTCGGGTAGCGTTTGATTCGCTTGATTTTTTCACTGCCAAAAGGCGCCACGATCTCATCTGGTACACTGCTGACTTTGCGCGTCTCAGGGTCCATCAACGCAAAAACCGCCTCGATTTTGACCAGTTCCGTTCCATCTTCTGCCAATAACCAAAAGTAACGGTAGCAGAAAAACTTATTGTATTCTCTCGCCTGGGTCGCCACTTGAATCTGCTCCCCTACGCGCGGCAAACGAGTCACCGTTATGTGATAGCTGGTAATGATCCAGGTCAAGCCATAACTAGCGATGACTTCTGGTCCGCGGTTTAACGCTGCACTTTGTTCTTCTGATGTCTTGATGGCGATGCCTAGCATGGCTGGAAACGTCATCGTTTGGTTGACATCACATTCATAATACGCCACTTCATGTGTGGTTTGATACTTTGCTGCCATAGTTCTAATTGCCTCCTAAAAACGACTCAATATTTCATCGACACTTGGTCCATAGCTTTCGCCAAACTGATTCAAATGGACCAATAAATAATACAATTGATACACTGGCAGTCGCTCTTGCCAATCCTCATCTAATGGATAGACTTCTTGATAGCCTTCCAAAAATTCCTGACGAAAACCACCGAAGAGCTGGGACATCGCAATATCCATTTCTCGATCCCCATAAGCGACTGCTGGATCAAGAAACACTGGTTCTCCTTGCTGATCGAACAGCACATTCCCCCGCCAAAAATCACCGTGTAATAAAGCAGGTGTGACGCTGCGATCACGCCAATTCTCATGCAAAAATTCTTTCAAACGCAGATAAGCAGCTTCCCGTTTGGCATGCCAGCGGTTACCCAGCTTCGCTAGTTCGACTTGCACATCCAAACGGCAGACTGTGTAAAAATCAAGCCAATCGGTGGTTTTCGGATTGACTTGCGGCAAAAAGCCGATGTAATTGTCTTCGTAAAACCCAAAAGACTCCTGCGTCTGCTGATGAAGCCGAGCCAAGCTTTGACCTAAGCGTCGCTGCTGTCCTTCCCCACCATCGATCCATTCCATCAATAAAAATGCCCTCTCTTCAGTCTGACCGAGACGTTCGATTTTTGGCACCCGCACGAAAGGGGCTAATTCAGCTAAGCCGTTGATCTCTGCTTGAAAGAACACCGATGAAACATGAGGATGAGTTTTTAAAAAATAGCGATTTTCTGCTGTAGTGAAACGATACGTTTGATTGACATCCCCACCACTGATGGGCGTCAGCGAGCCGGTTATCCCGATTGCTGCGAACAATGCTTCCTCCATACGGATCACCCTTTCTTTACTCAGTCAGTTGGGCATTCAAATACGCTTGCTCTTCTTTCGTCACCCCTAGTCCCTGCAGGAGATACTGATCAACCGAACCGAAGTGCTGATCGATCGCAGCCAAGCTTTCATCAAGAAAACTCTCTTTGGCACTCATCAAAACCGTGATCGCCGTTAACAGCTCTTGCGGCAAATGCTGGGTCATTGGGGCAAATTTTTCTTTTAGCATTGGCGCTAAATAGCGATTGGTTGCTAAATAATCTTCTTTGATCGTCGTTGGTGCCACCGCCAACACATGCAGCAATAAAAAGGCGCCAAAGCCTGTGCGATCTTTGCCAGCGGTACAGTGGAACAAGGTTGCACCTTCGCCTTCCGCATTAGCGATCACATGATCAAAGAACTGCCGATATTGTTGGCGGGCATAGTCGCTTTCAACAAAGTGACGGTAGACTTTTTTCATCTGCTCTTCGGCATCTTCCCCATCTTCCAAGCGTTGCTTCAAGCTTTCTGGCGACAAGGAAACCATCGTTTCGTCTTCTTTAAAAATAGGTAAAAAAAGCTGCTTTGCTGTGGCGATCGGTCGATCAGGCTGTGCATTGGCTTCAGCGATGGAGCGAAAATCAATGACCTGATTGACCCCATAGTTTGCCAGTACTGCTTGATCTGAAGCAGTCAATTCATTGATCGCCGCACTGCGGATCAATTTTTTTCGTTTGATCGTCGTGCCGTTTGTCGTTTGATAGCCGCCAAGTTCTCTGACGTTTGCTGCTCGTTCTAGTTGAATCAATTGTGTCATTGCTTATCCCTCCCGCGATGTTCTAGTTAAAAGTATAGCAGAAACTTCGCTATTAAGGGCACTGAAACCTAGATTTTTCTATGAGCTGAGCTTTAACGGACAAAAAAAAGAAAGACCACACGCAGTCTTTCTTTGCTTTCGCTTGTTACAAAATGTTTCTATTCGGCTTCGATCACGGCGGCAGAATCATCTAAGATCGAACGATCCAGTTCGTTGATACGACTGCTGGTCACCATTCCCGCAACCATACTGTCGCTGACATTAACGAGTGTCCGTGCCATATCGATCAATGGTTCAACAGAAATAACTAAGCCTACGATGGCGATCGGCAAGTTCATTGAGCCTAAGACGATCAATGAAGCAAAGGTTGCCCCACCGCCGACACCAGCAACGCCGAAAGAGCTGATCGTAACTACTGCAACTAGCAGCAGGATAAACTGCCAATCAAAGACATTGATCCCAACCGTTGGTGCAACGATCGTTGCCAACATTGCTGGATACACACCCGCACAGCCGTTTTGACCAATCGATAACCCAAAGCTGCCTGCAAAGTTAGCCGTGGCTTCATCAACACCTAACGCTTTGGTTTGGGTTTCGATGTTCAATGGCAAGGCTCCCGCACTTGAACGAGAAGTAAAGGCAAAGCTCAAGACTGGAAAGGCCTTTTTGAAATACGTTACTGGATTGACCCGTACAGCGATCAGCAATAATGAATGAACGAGTAAGACCGAAATCAAAGCCGCATAAGAGGCGATGATAAATTTTCCTAAGTTTAAGATGGCTTCAAAATCACTTGAAGCTAATACATTTGTCATCAATGCCAAAACGCCATAAGGTGTCAGGCGCAAAACTAACGTGACGATACGCATCACGATTTTATATAAGCTGTCCATCAAATTCGCAAAAGTTTCCGCTTCTTTCGGTGATTTACGTTTGACACCAAGAAAGGCGATCCCAACAAAGGCTGAGAAAATCACGACCCCGATCGTACTTGTCGAACGAGTACCCGCAAAGTCGGCGAAGACATTGCTTGGGATGAAGGAAACGATTTGTTGTGGGATCGATAGGTCTTGGACTTGTGTCGAACGTTCCGCTAATTCTGCGATCCGCGCTGTTTCCGTTGCCCCTTCGGTAAAGCTGGCACCGTCAAGACCAAAGACCATGACCATCACGATCCCGATCAAGGCAGCGATCGCCGTTGTCCCTAGCAAAGTCGCAAGAACCGTAAAACTGATCTTCTTGATTTTTTCGCTTTCTTTCATCTTAGTGAAAGCACCAACGATCGAAACGAAGATCAAGGGCATGATCAGCATTTGCAAGAGAGCTACATAGCCGCTACCGACCATCGTGATCCAGTCAAGAGCTTGCGTGACAACGTCAGAGCCTGTCCCAAAAATCAGCTGCAGCACGCCACCAAAAACGATCCCGACGAACAAAGCCGCAAAGACTCGCGTAGAAAACTTCACGTGACGTTTTTGCAATAAGTAGAACCCATAAATAAGGGCAGCAAAAAGTAGAACAACAATAATAGTTAACAGATTTGTCATTTGAATCCTCCTTTTGTTCAATAAACATGACAAAGTCTGTCAGAGGAAGTAAAGGTTCCCAGTGACCATTCTTCAACAGTTCACTCTAATGAGACGTGTGGCATCATTAGTGACTATTCCATTTTAAAGAAGTTTGCTTCATCTTACAATAAATAAGTTCCCACTTTTCTAGGATGGTACCGCTTTTTTGTCAGAAAATAAAAAAAGAACCGTTGCCGCAACCCCACACTGTTAGGATTTCTACTTTCCTAACAGTTGGATTGCGGCAACTGGTTCGTTATTTTTTCATTTCATCTTTTTGAAAAATTTCAGAGAATATCCAGGCAATCATTAGAAATTGCTGTCTTACGCTAAAGCACCCATTGGGTCCCAAGGTGCTAAGACTGTTGGTTCTGCTTCAAAGGCAGCCAATTGTTCTGCTGTCAGGAACTCTTTGCGAACCACGATTTGATAGGTGTATTCATCCATCCACGCATCGCTCATAACGAAGAAGCCATTCGTTCCGACTTTTTCACCCCAGCTGTTTTCGACTTTCCATTTGGTTGATTCGCCGTCGATCAAGTCAACGCCAGTCAAGACCATCGCGTGGGTCATTAAGCTTTCGCCAAAATCTAAGCGTTCTGCTTTGGTCATCGTAAAGTCGATGTCAAATAGGTCGTTGATATCATACGCATCTAATGCCATGATCCCAGTATCTCTGGTAGAAGATTGACCGACATCACAACCGAACCACACGGACTCCCCTTGTTCCAATTGAGCGATCGCTAATTTTTTGAAAGTCGGCATATCGACGTTCAAGTATTTGACTTCTTTGCCGCCAACCACGTTGCCTAGCATTTCTACGGTATACGATTGATTGTAAGGCTTGTCGGTAGTTGGTGCGTTGATGATGCTGACATAATCGTCAAGGTCCACCCCGACATATTTTTCATAAAAGCTTTGCGGTGTTAAGTTGCGATCAATGTGATAGTTTTTGTCTTCATCACGGTATTCAAAATCAAAGGTTTCTGGCGGTGTGCCTAAAGAAGTCGCTAAGAAACGATAAATGTCTTCCAACATCGCTTCTTTGGCTGTTTGGATGTCTTCAGCTGTTTTGCCTTCAGCCACTAGCTGACGCAAAGCAACCGCATCTTTACGCAGTTTTTTGTTCAAGTAATTGTTTAGGTCACGAGAATTGGAAGAGTTGCTGCTTTCTGGCATGACCGTTTTTGGTACGACACCATATTTTTGGAAAATCGAAACGATCATGTCCCATTGCCCACCATCTTGTTGTGGTGTTTGCAATAAGAAAGCAACTTTGCGACTTGTTAAAGGCTCGTTAGCAGTTGCTAAAATATTTTCATAGAAATAATTGGCTTTTTCGTATTTGTCCCAAAAGAAGGTATGGTTTTGCGACAATTCAAATTCTTTTAAATTGAAATCATTCAGCATCTTATGACGGAATGTATTCAATGCGGCAAACATCCAGCAGCGGCCTGATTGTTTTTGGTTTGAGACTTTCCCGGTTGTCACATCAACTGAAAAAACTGGCACATTGTTGACTTTTGCTGACACGTTTTCCGCAGAAGCGGTGATCCCATTTTTCACAACACTCCGTTGTAGTGCCGTTTGTTTATTGTTGTCTTGATACGCTTGCGCAAAGGCAGCGGTGGTCTTTTTTGAAATTTCTGACATATTTCTTCATCCTTTCACTTTCCGTTCCTTCCATTTTACGCCTCTGCCTCTCAAATAACAACCGCTCCTAGAAAAATGAAAGGATCATCTTTCTAAGAGCGGATGCTCGTATCAAGGATTTAAAGAGTTAGCATCAAAAGCAAAAAGCCAAGTAAAACAAAGGATAGTCCTCGTTCAAATCGTGCATAAAGGAAGCGGATCGGACGACTAGCTAGCAAGATCGTCAGTAAAACACTGGCTAACACCAACGTCACAAAGCCTAATACCGACAGGTTCAAGTCGGTGATCGCTAATGCCCGCAAGCCCTTGATGAAGATCCCCTGTAAAAGATAGACCAGCAAGGTGTTTTTGCCCCACTTCGTAAAAAAGAGGTGCTCTCTAGGCACGAGGCTCAGAAAGCCGATGATCCCCATCAGCCCGATCACGAAAAAGACCGCACGCAATGGACCGCCGAACAACGGATAGCTCAAGTAATCGTCATAAGGCTTGGAACCAAAAACCATGTACTTGTTCATCCCATGAAAAAACGCGATAAAGGTGTAGATGATCGGTAAGAAAAGCAAACTGATAGTCCGAATCTTCGGTTTCAATAAAAAGCGCATCTCATTTTTGGGAAAATAAAACCCGATGATGAAAAACGGCAAAAAGACAAAGGTCCGCTGCAAGGTCAACACTTGATTTAAAAATGGCACGTAGCCAGCGAAGATGCTCAAGCCGATACTCAGCAAGATCGCCTGCTTTTTGGACATTTTTTGAAAGACCAGCAAGGAGAGCTGCCAAAAGAACATGCTAAGCAAAAACCAAAGTGCCCATTGCGGATTCAACAGTTGGATTTTTAACGACTCCCGTAGACCGATCAACCAGTAATAGACGGTGTAAAACACTTGAAAAAAGACATAAGGCAGCAAGAACTTTTTCATCAGCTCACGAAGCTTATGTCCCTTCGTCAACGGTTTGGCAAAGTACCCAGCCAGAAAAACAAAAGCTGGCATGTGGAAAGTGAAGATAAAATAATATAGGTCATGATAAAACTTCTGATCGCCGATAAAAGGCTGTAGTAAGTGACTGAAGACGACCAAGATCATCAGTAGAAATTTTGCATTATCAAAGTAAGCCGTTCTTTGCGATTGGCTCATAAAAGTTCCTCCTCTAAGTTGTATCTGTCAAAGGATACCTGATCCATGAAACAGAACTGTAACAAGCTATTTACTTTTTCCTAACGATTCTTGTTCATTTGATTACCAGTTGCTATTTTGTATACTTTGTATTAATATATATAATACAAAGGAGCTGTCTTCGATGATATTTGATATTCAAACCCAAAGCAACCAACCGATCTACCAGCAGTTGCAGGAACAGATCATTGTCGGTATCGCAAAAGGCGATTTATCCGCTGGCGAATTGCTACCATCCGTCCGTCAATTAGCCGAAGAGATCGGCATCAATACCATGACGATCTCAAAAGCCTACAATTCCCTCAAAGAAGAAGGCTTGTTGGTCACGGATCGCCGTAAAGGAACCGCCGTTGCCGCGCCACCACCGTTTACTTCTGGACAAGAAGCGGAGTATCGCCAAAACTTGCAGCTGCAGCTAGCAACCGCTCTCTTACACGGCAAAAGCAAGCAAGCGCTTTTAACGGATGTTCAACAACTGCTGGACCAATTTCCTGAAAGGAATGAATGCAAATGACCTATCTTTTTTTCATTATTGCTCTTGTCCTCTGTGGGACGACCGCATTTGGTTTACGCTTGATCAGTAAACCCCACAAAAATGTTTTACTCGAAAATACCCTTGCCCCTGAGTATCTGGATGATCCTAGCGTCCACAGCTTGATCACAGAATTTCGCAAGCGTATCTTACAAATCGTTGGTACATTTAGTGTAGCAAGTCTCCTTTTTTTGTTCAATTTATCTGACTCCATCATCCTTACCCTGTTCTGGCTTTATATGGCCGCTTTGCTGGGGACAGCTTACCTGGTGCAAGTGCATTACATCGGGAAAATGCGGCAATTGATCCTTGCCAATGGATGGGAACTACCCATCGATCCGATTCGGATCGATACAAAACTCGTTCAAGCCAAAAATAAACGGATGCTGCCGTGGTATAGCCTCGTTCCTGCGGGGATTTTGTTGATGATCAGTTTGTACCAAGCATGGCAGTTGCCTGATCTTTCTACAGGATACTTGATGGGCGGCGTCTCCTTAGCAATTTTTGCGCTGTTCGTCTATCTCTGGGTGATCATCAGCCGCATACCCGTTCGCGGGATCAGCGGTGATTCAGCTATCGACCAGCACATCAATGATTTAACAAAGCGCTATTGGTCCTTATTGATCGCTGTCACTTGTACCATTACGCTGCTCTTGTTGACTGTCCCGCTGGCATCCATGTCCGCTACTGGAGCATTCAGTACTATCCTCTTAGTGCTCTTTGTTGTTTTGGTTGTTTTCTTGATCGTCTTTACCTTCTTCTTGTTGCTAGATCTACGTAAAAAACAAGATCAGCTCTTAGAACCAGCAGGACAACCGCGCTATTATGGTGAAGATGCTTACTGGCGATATGGTTTTTACATCAATCCTAATGATGCGCGACTGTTTGTTCCTGACCGTGTTGGGATGAATATCGGCATCAATCTAGGCAAACGTAGCGGACAAATCGTCTCAGGTATCACCGCTGTCTTCTTACTTGTATTAATGGTCGGTACCATCATTCCGATGTATCGCTTAGATTTCGCTCCTGATGCGATCACCGGTGAAGTGCAAGGACAAGAAGTCACCTTCGATGCACCAATGACTGGGAAAACAACGGTCTCTTTGGCAGATATAGAGACGGTGGAATTGATCGAAGCTTTGCCATCGCCTCGTGTTCGTACCATGGGTGTAGGAACCGCCAGTTACCAAATCGGTAAATTTACCGTTGCTGGTGATCCTGCCAGAATGTTCGTGGACATAAACTCGACACCTATTTTAAAAGTCACCACCAAAGATGGGCCAACCGTTTTTTACACAAATAAAAAAGCCGCCGAAACGACGGATTTATACGAGGAACTAGTACAGAAGATTTCCTCAGCGGAGTGAGTGTTCTGGAGAAAAAACTGGGGAACCCATTATCTCCAGGCTATCCACAACCAAAAAAACGACCTTCCGAAACGAAGGTCGTTTTTGATACTCCGGCAGTAGGACTCGAACCTACGACATCATGATTAACAGTCATGCGCTACTACCAACTGAGCTATGCCGGAAGAATCTATCTGTACTATACCAAATAGTCAGATAATTTAGCAAGAGCAAAAATCAATTTTTTGTTCCTTTTTTTCAAGAAAATCCCCTTTTAGAAACTTCCCTTCCCGCAAAGTGTTTTTCTCAAGAAATATCCGAAAATCTCATTGACAAAGCAGCGCCTTTACGGTATTCTATATCTTGTGTTAAATAACACGCCGCTTTAGCTCAGTTGGTAGAGCGCATCCATGGTAAGGATGAGGTCGACGGTTCAAGCCCGTCAAGTGGCTTTGGTAGGACAACGTTTGTCGGACGTTGTCTTTTTTGTGCATCTAATTCCCAAAGTATAGCGATAATTTCTGAACTTAATCATTCGTACGCCCCTAATTTCCTGCGATATACAAAAGAAATAAGATCGTAAAACCCAATAGTAGGACCGATACAACTGCTTTCATCATTTTCGCTGTATCTTTAAATTTAAACAAGAGCGTATATAGATTAATAAAGTAAATGATCGACAGGGCTGCTTCTTGCGAATATTCTTTTACTTGGATCAAGCCTAGCCATATAATCAGCAAAAGAATCGAAAAAACAACTAAATAGTTTTCTGCAACACGCTTCATTTCATTCTCCTTTTTTATTGTTTAAAATTGATATAACAAGATTTATTCCAACATCCTCTCAATGTCCCTCATTATTTAAACTAGAATCTGAAATACAAGGTTTAATTCCGCAAGTCAAACTTGAACAATTACCACGGGGTGAAGGTTCAATTCAATTTAACCAATTCATTTCAAATGCCTTCTTTCTATTTAATTATGAAAAGTATAATAGTAGGCAGAAAAATAATTACTATAAAAATAACAAACATGATCATTAAAATTTTAAAAATCTTTTTCATCATTTATTTCTCCTTTCCAACAATATTCGATTGTATTCTGCTGCATTCTGTAAAGTCGATAAATTATCCGCCCCTCTCTCAAATACTTTTCCTACAGCCTTTGCTTATTAAAAGTGTAACAAAC
Source organism: Enterococcus sp. DIV0213h (assembly GCF_051711285.1). Taxonomy (NCBI): domain Bacteria; kingdom Bacillati; phylum Bacillota; class Bacilli; order Lactobacillales; family Enterococcaceae; genus Enterococcus; species Enterococcus sp. DIV0213h. Next base: position 714,581 of record NZ_JBIOMH010000001.1, on the reverse strand, counting down.
TATCTCTTCCAATAGTCAATTTTCATTAATTTAAATAAATATCTTTTTATAAAACGAACAAAACGGATTTTTCAATTGGTGCTCACAGCTCTATTTTAGACACATCTTTTTTACCACAAAAAACTCGCTCTCCTAAAGCTAAGAGAGCGAGTTTTTCAACTACAGTGAATTTTTTAAAAGGATACGCTTTATGCTGGCTTAAAAAATAACATATTCTTTCCGTTTAATTTAAATTTTTACTTCACGACCAACACCGTACATTTCGAATGATTGACGACATAATCGGTGGTTGAGCCTACGACAGCTCGGGTCAATGTACCTTTACCAGTTGCACCGATAATGATCAAATCAATCGGGTACAATTCTGTTGCTGCATGAATGATAAAGCGTTTTGGATCGCCGACTTCAACGATTACCTCAACATCTTCTACCCCATGCTGATTGGCATCATAGATTTTTTTCAACATGTCCGTTTCCACACGCAATTTTTCTTGGTCAAAAATTTTTGCAAAAGCATAGGCACTTGTGGATAACTCAGCATTGTTGATAACAGAGAGGACATACAATTTGGCTTTGTTCATACGACAAATCGCGAGTGCTTCTTGGAACGCTTTTTCTGACTGATCCGACCCATCCAAGGCAACAAGTACATTTTGACAATTACGTAACATCCAAATCGCCTCCTTTTCTTTATTTTACCACAAAAAATGGAAGCGTTACAAAAAAGGACAAGGTCTACTCTTAAGAGACCTAAAACTTCCTTTAAGATTTGTGAAGTTCCTTACTTGTCTCCGTGATTATACAGTAAAATAAAGAGAAGAATGATTCGAGGTGAAAGAAATGCGCTCTTTTTTCCAGGCTGCGGTCACTGTGCTCTTGTACTTAGGGCTTTTCTTGCTGATAATCGGTATTATCGCCTTTTTCTTGCTAAAACTTTAAGCTTGGTTTGTTGAAAAGCAAGTTGCTGTCACATCCCTAAGAGGAGTGATACACTTGGTTTATCAACAATTATCGAAACGAAACAGCTTGCTGCTCACTCGTTTCAAAAAGGAGATCATGCAAAATGGACTTACATATTACCCCTACTGCCGCTGCTCGCTTTCCAGAAGGACACGACTTATATATTCTGACGAGTAATGACGGATCGAACCAATTTTCTTCAGCAGCTGGATGCTGTATGATCGGCGAACGTTTTTTGATCACACCGATCGACGAACCGTTAGACCCATACAATGAGTTAGTCTCAAGCAATCAGTTTACTTTCTTTACATCAACCTATGATCAAATGTTCTTGACTGGTCATCTGATTCTAGATGTTCACCCAACTTCAGGAACTTTGATTTTGAAAAACGAAAGCGGCTATTTGGATACCAATCTTTTATTGGAATCCTCTCCACAGTTGAAACAAACGAATGCGTAACTAAAGAGCTGACAAACGCCTTGTAAGGTGCTTGTCAGCTCTTTTTCTCTATAATGAATCTGGAATCAACGCTAAGAGTTCTTGTGTCTCAGCGGCTAAAGCGATCGCACCAGCATCAAGCAATTCTTCTTTTGACCCAAAACCATATAAAACGCCGATTGCCGGTAACTGGTTTTCTTTTGCCCCTAAAATATCATGCTCGCGGTCGCCGATCATGATGGTTTGCTGCGCTTTTTGCTCCTTTTCGATCTCAGTTAACGCGTAGCGGATAACGGCCGCTTTTTCCCCACGTTTATTCTCAAGATCCGCCCCATAGATTCCTTTGAAATAGCCATCATACTTGAGATGGGTCAGGATCTCTTTTGCAAAAACTTCTGGTTTCGACGTAGCGATATACAAATCGTGATCCTGCGCCAGCTCCTGCAATGTTTCTTCGATCAACGGATATGGTTGGACTTGAAACATGCCCGCTTGACGATAATTTTTCCGGTAGAAGGCAACGGCTTGCTGAGCAGCAGCTTCATCGAAGCCCAAGCCACGGAAGGATTCAATCAAAGGCGGCCCCACAAAGCTCCGCAGTACGTCTTGCGCTAATTGCTCTTTTCCCATTTTTTCCATCGCATATTGAATCGATCCATAGATTCCTTCACTCGAATCAATG
>NZ_JBIOMH010000001.1:0-710000 GCF_051711285.1 Enterococcus sp. DIV0213h | reverse complement strand
CTACCTCCATCATTCTCAATTCCGAGGCTAGCCCTAAAGCTATTTCGGAGAGAACCAGCTATCTCCAAGTTCGTTTGGAATTTCTCCGCTACCCACACCTCATCCCCGCACTTTTCAACGTACGTGGGTTCGGTCCTCCAGTGCGTTTTACCGCACCTTCAACCTGGACATGGGTAGATCACATGGTTTCGGGTCTACGACAACATACTCATTCGCCCTATTCAGACTCGCTTTCGCTACGGCTCCGTCTCTTCAACTTAACCTCGCATGCTATCGTAACTCGCCGGTTCATTCTACAAAAGGCACGCTATCACCCATTAACGGGCTCTAACTTGTTGTAGGCACACGGTTTCAGGATCTATTTCACTCCCCTTCCGGGGTGCTTTTCACCTTTCCCTCACGGTACTGGTTCACTATCGGTCACTAGGGAGTATTTAGCCTTGGGAGATGGTCCTCCCGGATTCCGACGGAATTCCTCGTGTTCCGCCGTACTCAGGATCCTCCTAGGTGTTATCCAAATTTCGCCTACGGGGTTTTTACCCTCTTTGACATACTTTTCCAAGTATTTCGACTATCTGAATAGACTACCATATCGGAGTCCTACAACCCCAACAAGCAAGCTTGTTGGTTTGGGCTTTTCCCGTTTCGCTCGCCGCTACTCAGGGAATCGAATTTTCTTTCTCTTCCTGCAGGTACTTAGATGTTTCAGTTCTCTGCGTCTACCTCGACTGCGCTATGTATTCACGCAGACGTAACATCCTATAAAAGATGCTGGGTTCCCCCATTCGGAAATCTCTGGATCATAGCTTACTTACAGCTCCCCAAAGCATATCGGTGTTAGTCCCGTCCTTCATCGGCTCCTAGTGCCAAGGCATCCACCGTGCGCCCTTATTCACTTAACCTTTGACCTTACGGTCGGTTTTGAGTACTTCTTCTAGCGATAGAAGGTTGCTCAAGAAAATAAGCGTTGAACTTATTAAAAAACTCTTTTAACATTTCAACTCGGTGTGTGTTACTTGTTTTGATTATTTCTTCGATATCCAGTTTTCAATGAACAAATTTTGTTTGAGAGTAAACCTCTCAAAACTGAACAAAGGCAAACGATGTGTAGTCTTCCGAAATATTCCTTAGAAAGGAGGTGATCCAGCCGCACCTTCCGATACGGCTACCTTGTTACGACTTCACCCCAATCATCTATCCCACCTTAGGCGGCTGGCTCCAAAAAGGTTACCTCACCGACTTCGGGTGTTACAAACTCTCGTGGTGTGACGGGCGGTGTGTACAAGGCCCGGGAACGTATTCACCGCGGCGTGCTGATCCGCGATTACTAGCGATTCCGGCTTCATGTAGGCGAGTTGCAGCCTACAATCCGAACTGAGAGAAGCTTTAAGAGATTAGCTTAGCCTCGCGACTTCGCAACTCGTTGTACTTCCCATTGTAGCACGTGTGTAGCCCAGGTCATAAGGGGCATGATGATTTGACGTCATCCCCACCTTCCTCCGGTTTGTCACCGGCAGTCTCGCTAGAGTGCCCAACTAAATGATGGCAACTAACAATAAGGGTTGCGCTCGTTGCGGGACTTAACCCAACATCTCACGACACGAGCTGACGACAACCATGCACCACCTGTCACTTTGCCCCCGAAGGGGAAGCTCTATCTCTAGAGTGGTCAAAGGATGTCAAGACCTGGTAAGGTTCTTCGCGTTGCTTCGAATTAAACCACATGCTCCACCGCTTGTGCGGGCCCCCGTCAATTCCTTTGAGTTTCAACCTTGCGGTCGTACTCCCCAGGCGGAGTGCTTAATGCGTTTGCTGCAGCACTGAAGGGCGGAAACCCTCCAACACTTAGCACTCATCGTTTACGGCGTGGACTACCAGGGTATCTAATCCTGTTCGCTCCCCACGCTTTCGAGCCTCAGCGTCAGTTACAGACCAGAGAGCCGCCTTCGCCACTGGTGTTCCTCCATATATCTACGCATTTCACCGCTACACATGGAATTCCACTCTCCTCTTCTGCACTCAAGTCTCCCAGTTTCCAATGACCCTCCCCGGTTGAGCCGGGGGCTTTCACATCAGACTTAAGAAACCGCCTGCGCTCGCTTTACGCCCAATAAATCCGGACAACGCTTGCCACCTACGTATTACCGCGGCTGCTGGCACGTAGTTAGCCGTGGCTTTCTGGTTAGATACCGTCAAGGGATGAACATTTTACTCTCATCCTTGTTCTTCTCTAACAACAGAGTTTTACGATCCGAAAACCTTCTTCACTCACGCGGCGTTGCTCGGTCAGACTTTCGTCCATTGCCGAAGATTCCCTACTGCTGCCTCCCGTAGGAGTCTGGGCCGTGTCTCAGTCCCAGTGTGGCCGATCACCCTCTCAGGTCGGCTATGCATCGTTGCCTTGGTGAGCCGTTACCTCACCAACTAGCTAATGCACCGCGGGTCCATCCATCAGTGACGCAAAAGCGCCTTTCAACTTTCTTCCATGCGGAAAATAGTGTTATACGGTATTAGCACCTGTTTCCAAGTGTTATCCCCTTCTGATGGGCAGGTTACCCACGTGTTACTCACCCGTTCGCCACTCTTTTTCTTTCGGTGGAGCAAGCTCCGGTGAAAGAAAAAGCGTTCGACTTGCATGTATTAGGCACGCCGCCAGCGTTCGTCCTGAGCCAGGATCAAACTCTCATAATGATTTGTTTGAATGACCATACGGTCATTAAGCTCATAAAAATTAACTTTGCTAGCTATTGCTTGCATGTATTTGTTTCAATAAATTGAAACGTCCTACACATTGGTTCGTTTGCTTGCTTTGTTCAGTTTTCAAAGGTCTACCGTGCTGTGTTAGCAACTTTTATATCATATCAGAGCGACGTTTAATTGTCAACTCTTTTTTAAAAGTTTTTTTCGCTCGTTGTTTTTCAACTTCGTAGCGGCTGCCTCAGCGACTTAATTAGAATAACAAATGATTTGTTATTTGTCAACAACTTTTTTTAATTAATTTTGTTGATGTATCAACATTGATTAACTGTTTTATTATTGCGACTTCGTTATAATATCATCTGTTGCATTTTTGGTCAAGTCTTTTTTTGAAGTTTTTTCAACTGTTGTTTTGACCCGCTGGCTCAATTGCCAACGTTGACTAATTTACCATTCTTCTTGACTCAGGTCAAGGAAATATTTCATTTTATTTACAAAAAGTTTTCAATAAAAAAAGACCGTCGTAACGGTCTTCAGTCTTTTCGCTAATATTCAGGTGCTAAAAGAACGGAACGCCTTCAATCTCGTAGTCTTCAATGATCTTACGAAAGATATTGGGCTCTTCCCACGCATACCCTTCTGGCAGCTGTTGCGTTTGTCCTGCTTCTTGTGTTTCAAAAACAAATAAAGGAATGTTTTGCGTATCAATATTGCCATTTGTGAGTTCAACGAGTTCGATCGCTGTCACATCAAGGTGGATACGGTCTTTAAACAATTGTAAGATCGTAGCCAAGCCGGTTTTATCTTCAGAAAAATCCGTTGACGCTAATTCCGCAGTGCCTTCGTGTATTTGCATCAAAAATCGTTTCGAACCATTTGCTAAGTGCATCATAACTGTACCCGCTACTTTTTTGGATCCCAAAATACCCACCTCAGTTATTCATCTGTTTGTAAACTAATTTTAGCACATTTTCAGAAAATATGCACGATTATCTGCTGCTGTTTTCTTTTTCTAACATTTCTTTGGCCTCTTTCACCCACACTGGTAAAGCTTCTTCAATCGTACGAAAACCAATCCGCTTATTCTTATTTGTAAAGTAGCGTTTACGCTTAAAGGGTGGCTGAACAAAACTCGCTTCCAATGTACGGCGGGACAAACTGATCTTTTGGCTGTATTCGTCAATATCAATGATTTGTACACGGATCTTTTGCCCGATCTGTAAGACTTCATGGATATTTTTGGTAAACCCAGATTGGATCTCTGAAACATGAATCAATCCTTGTGTTTCCTTATCTAACGAAACAAATGCACCATAGGGTTGAATCCCAGTGACTGTTCCTTCTATAATGTTCCCGATTTGATAATTCATAGTCTTTCCTCTCTTTTCCACTTTCATTATACTTGAACTAGTGGTAGATTTGAAGCATCAGAAACAACGTTGCACAATATAGGAGGGAAACGCATGATCAATTTTGACAAAGTTCATCCGCGCTTAAATACCAATAGCGTCAAATGGGATACCATTGCAAAAACCTATAAGGAAGAAAACTTGTTGCCGCTTTGGGTAGCCGACATGGATTTTCTGGCACCAGAACCTGTGAAAAAAGCGTTAGAAAAAGCAGTTGCCCAAGGGATCTATGGGTACTCCACCATCCCTGATTCGCTGCTTGAATCCATCATCGATTGGCAGCAAAGACGTCATGGTTATACCATCAATAAAGAAGCGATCCTTTTTAATAGCGGTGTGGTCCCTAGTATTGCACTGGCGATCCAAAGTTATACGCAAGAAGGAGATGCCGTATTGATCCACGATCCGGTCTACCATCCCTTTGCCCATGTTGTCAAAAACAATCAGCGGACCTTAATTCAAGAACCATTATTGGAAAAAGATGGCCACTTCGTCATCGATTTTGAGGCGATGGAACAAACCATCATCGAAAAGAAGGTAAAATTGTTTCTTCTATGTAATCCTCATAATCCTGGCGGTCGCGTGTGGTCAAAAGAAGAACTGCTGACGATCGGCCGTATTTGTCAAAAGCACCAGGTGGTCGTTGTCAGTGATGAGATCCATCAAGACATCGTTTTTGCGCCAAATCACTTTGTCTCTTTCCAAACAGTCGAGCCAAGCTTTGCCGATTTTTCGATCATCTTGACCTCAGCAACCAAGACCTTTAATTTAGCTGGGATCAAAAATTCGATGGTATTCATCAAAGACAAAACCTTGCGCAGCCAATTTGCAAAAACACAAGAACGCAACGTTCAAGGGGAAATCAATACGTTTGGGTTGGTCGCTACTGAAGCAGCGTATCGTGAATCTGAAGCATGGTTAGAAGAACTTTTGTCCTATTTAGAAGCAAATCGCACCTTTGTCTGCGACTTTTTGACTGAACAACTCCCAGCAGTGACCTTTCAAAAACCCGAAGGTACTTACTTGATCTGGCTGGATTTTTCTGCCTATGGCCTAACGGACAATCAGCTGCAGCGCAAACTGATCAAAGAAGCCAATGTCGTATTGAATCAAGGAAGTATCTTTGGTCCTCGCGGCAGTCACCATATGCGGCTGAACTTTGCCTGTCCTAAAGAGCTATTAGAAAAAGCACTCAATCAAATCGCCGCCGCGTTTAAAGACCAACCGATCGGTTAACTCTTTCTTATGAAAAAAAGAACCCTAAAGCTGCCATTTCAACGACCTCCTTGAGGATGACCGTTGAAACTGCTTTTGGGTTCTTTTGTTTTATTCGCTGATTTCGATCGTTTCGATCACTACATCATGCACTGGACGATCTTGTGGTCCTCGTTGCACGCCAGCGATTTCATCAACGACTGACATTCCTTCGATCACATGACCGAAGACTGTGTGACGGAAATCTAACCAAGGAGTACCACCTGCTTGATACGCTTCGATGATTTCAGCTGGATAACCAGCACCTTCTAATTGACCTAACATGTTGCTAGGAACATTTTGATTGTTTACGATGAAAAACTGGCTGCCGTTAGTATTCGGACCAGCGTTTGCCATGGATAAAGCGCCACGAAGATTGAACAATTCTTTTGAAAATTCATCCTCAAAGCTGCCACCATAGATGCTTTCGCCGCCCATCCCTGTACCAGTTGGATCGCCGCCTTGAATCATAAAATCAGGAATGACACGGTGGAAGATGATCCCATCGTAATACCCTTTTTTCGCTAATTCAACGAAGTTTTTCACTGTTTTTGGTGCCAATTCTGGGAACAATTGTACAACTACATCCCCACGATTGGTTTTGATGACTGCTTTATGGCCAGTTTGTTTTTCTAATGCTAACTGTGGAAATTCAGACACATTAACTCCTCCTTCTCTCTCATAAATCCATGATAGCAGAAAATTGAAAAAATGCTAGTTTGGATAATTTTTGCTATAATGAAGCTATTCGTACAATACGAACACGCTTCACCCCAACGTGGTTAGAAAAGAGGAATAACATGGATATTTTTGATATAACGATTATCGGCGCGGGACCTAGCGGGATGTTTTCTGCTTTCTATGCCGGTATGCGTAACGCCAAAACCAAGATCATCGACAGCTTGCCGCAATTAGGCGGTCAGCTTGCTACTTTATACCCAGAAAAATACATCTACGATATCCCAGGTTATCCGAAAATCAAAGCGGGCGATCTTGTCCAAAACCTGGAAAAACAGTTGACGACCTTCAATCACCAATATTGTTTAGAAGAAACCGTCTTGTCGGTCGAAAAACAAGAAGACTATATCGAAGTCACCACCGACAAAGGAATCCATTACTCGAAAGCCGTGATTTTGGCTTTAGGAAACGGCTCCTTCCAGCCACGCAAACTGACTTTGCCAGAAAGCGAGCGGTTTGAAGGATACGGCTTAGACTATTTTGTCACCGATTTGATGAAGTATGCTGGACGCAAAGTAGCGATTGCCGGTGGCGGCGATTCTGCCATCGATTGGGCATTGATGCTAGAGCCGATCGCTAGTGAAGTCTACTTGATCCATCGCCGTCCTGAATTTCGTGCCCATGAACATAGCGTCAGCAAATTACAGGCTTCTGCCGTCAACATTTTGACTCCTTATGTGATCCAAGAAATCCAAGGAGAGCAACGTTTGACTGGTGTCTCGTTGCAGCAAGTCAAAGGTGATGAAACAGTCAGCCTTTCATTGGATGCTTTGATCGTCAATTACGGTTTTTCTTCCACATTGAACATCAAGGATTGGGGCATGAAAAGCAGCCGCCAAGGAGTCTTCGTCTCTTCAGATATGAGCACGTCTGTTCCTGGGATCTATGGCTGTGGGGATGTCGTTTTATACGATGGAAAAGTCGACCTGATCGCTACTGGTTTCGGGGAAGCCCCAACTGCGGTGAACAATGCGCTCCACTACATTGATCCCAAAACGCGGACACAACCTGCCCATAGTACAAGTCTTTTTAAGGAGTAGCTGAGATGAAACAAGCTGGTCAACGTCAACTTGCCGCCTATACTCTCCCTTTACAGGGAGAGACTCTCACTGAGCAAATGGTTCAGTATCTGGAAGCCTTCGATCATGCCGAAACGGCGGTCCACAATCTAGCCGTTGCCCAAGAAGCCAAACGATTGGCAGAACGGTTTCAAGTCAATGCGGAGAAAGCTTACTTGGCAGCACTGCTGCACGATGTCAGCGTCGTCATCCCTCATGACCAGCGAATCACCTTGCAGATAGCAATAGGCGAACCGATCTTAGATGCGGAGCGGCAAGCACCTTTTTTGCTGCATCAGCAGCAATCCGCTTTGTTGGCAAAAACGGTTTTTCAGGTGTCTGATCCAGAAATTCTGTCCGCCATCAGCTGCCATACCACCTTAAAGGCCCATTATCGTCGTCTCGATCTACTCGTTTTTTTAGCCGACAAAATCAAATGGGATCGTAAAGATCAAGCGCCTTTCTTAATCGGCTTATTAGACCGCCTCGATGATTCCTTGGAAGCCGCCGCTGGGTATTATATGGACTGGCTTTTTGCTGGTGACTTGGTGGTCCCCCATCCTTGGGCAGTGGCAGCCAAAGCAGAACTAGCCAACACCTGTGCTTCAAAGGATGTCAGAAGGGATTAACACCCAAATGGCATGGCCTGCAACTGGAATAGGGCACTACTTATGATCGCAATCCATCAGTCGCACGTTGACTTTTGAATAAACTATTTTTACATGGAGGGGAACTATATGGTATTAGAAAGCAAAACACTTGAAGACAAAGCAAGAGAATTGTTGGCCGACCGCGGTGTCTCGCTGCAAGACATCGGTGAACTGGTGATGTTCTTGCAAAAAGACTACATTGAAGGCATCACCTTGGAGATGTGTATCGAAAGCGTCAACGCTGTCTTAAGCAAGCGGGAAGTCCACAACACGATTTTAACGGGGGTCCAATTGGATATTTTGGCAGAAGAAAATCAACTGCTGCATCCACTGCAAGAAATCGTTAAAGAAGACGAAGGGCTTTATGGGATCGATGAGATCCTCGCTCTATCCATCGTCAACGTGTACGGCTCGATCGGCTTTACTAACTACGGATACATTGATAAAGTCAAACCGGGTATTCTGAAAGAACTGAACAAGCACGACGGTCCCCGCGTTCACACCTTTTTAGATGATATCGTAGGTGCCATCGCAGCTTCTGCCGCAAGTCGCTTAGCCCATCAACACCCAAGTAAATCTCATTACATTACGCAATAAAAAAAAGACCGACGATTCGCCTCCCTCAAAGGAAGGGGATCGTTGGTCTTTTTTCCTTACGCTGTTTTTTTCAAGCCTCGTTTGCCCCACCAATAGAAGGCAAAAAAGAAGACTTCAATCAAGACGAAAAAGAGAATAAAGCAATGCATGAAAAACGTTTCTGGCAGCACGTTGATGATCGGATCGGTGGCTGGATTAAACAGCCAATCGTCGTTACTGAAGAAAATCTCATGGAACGTAACGAAAAAGCGGTCAAAGCCGACAGCCATCAAAAACCCGAAAATCAGCGGCAAAATCATCCCCCATTGAAAGGGACGAATCAAGCGCCATTGCTGTTGTTTTTGCCGTAACCGATTGACGAACCAGATACTGGGCAGCAAAGTGACGATCATCACGGCATAATTTAATAGAAACAACTGTTTCACATCGTAAAAATGCCCAGCGCCAGCTTCAGACATTGGAAAATCTGGCAAGGCGAGCGTACTTGCAAAGGGATTGTTTAGAAAATCTAACAATAAGCCATAGTTCTTCAGCAACTCTTCTCTTGATAGCGAGGTATAATCCAGCAGATTCAAGTGATCGACATCAAACCAATATAACGGTCGAAAATTGATCGTTAGGGTGATCGCTAGACTGACCAAAAACAAAAACAAGCAGACAAATCCTAAGCGTTCAAGCCACACTTGTTTTTTCATTGTTCAAAATCCCACTCATCTAAAGAATCCACCACATAGGTTGGTGCTACTGGTAATGTCGGAACTGCCGCTTTCGGGGTAAAGCCAGATAATACGAGCAAAGAATCGATCCCGTTTTGGATCCCCGAGCGAATATCGGTTTCGTAATTGTCCCCCACCATCAAGACCTCTTCTTTTGATAAGCCGATGTGTGCCACCGCTTTTTCCATAATGATGGCTTCTGGTTTGCCAATAAAGATCGGTTGCGTTTGGGTGGCAGTCTCCACCATTGCGATCAGTGAACCTGCACCAGGTAATAAACCTCTTTCCGTCGGGATATTTTTGTCTGGATTGGTCCCGATAAAGGTTGCCCCTTTTTGGATCGCTAACGTTGCTAAAACAAATTTTTCATACGTCACATGGTTGTCTAAGCCAACCACGACATAATCTGGGTTGGTTTCCTCCCACTCAAACCCAGCAGCTAAGATCAAATCGATCAACCCCGCTTCGCCGATCACAAATACTTTGCGGCCTTTGCCATGATCTTTCATAAAATCGATCGTCGCCAAGCTTGCGGTATAGATCGTTTCTGGTGCCACATGGATCGAAAATTCATCCGCTAATCGCTGCGCCACGACTTCGGGACTGCGGGTCGTATTATTGGTCACAAATAAATAGGGCAGTCCTTTTTCTTGTAAGGATTCTACGAAGCGTTTCCCAGCAGGGATCGGCGCTTTTCCTAAATAAATCGTGCCGTCTAAATCAATCAAATAGCCTTTATATTTCATCTTATTCTTCCCTTTGTCGAATCGTAAACTCTTTTTTGCCTTTTTTCACCGTGGTTGTCTCGGTTTTTTTGACGTTCTTTTCTTTTGGTTTACGATTTTTGATCGTTGGTTTGCTTTTTTTCTGCGGTACGGTGTCACGCTTTTCTTCTATATGGGCGTTTTGTTGTGCGTTTTGATTTTGATTGTTTTGGGTTGGCTTTTTCTTGCGTCGGCGGGAGGTACTTTTTTCTTTTTTGCCGCCAACTCGTTGGATCACGAAATAGGCACAACCGAAGTTGCAATACTCATACAAATAGTCTTCCAACATGTCGATGCGCTGATCGGGTAATGCTTTGCGGTTATCTTTTTCAAAAAAGCCCTTCAAACGCAGCTGCTCATAACCCCAATCGCCTACGATATAATCATAACGTGCCAACACTTCACTGTAACGCTCGCCAAGCTTTTCTGGATTGAAGCCTTCACGATAATCCATGACCAATTTGTATTGTCGATTGCCAATCATTAATTCTTCATCATTTAACAAAGTCACCAACTCGCCTTTTTGCGGTTGTTTCGCTGGTTCTTCAATAATTTCTTCTAGTACAGATGTCATTTCATCTGTGATCGTTTGTTTTTCGGTCATTTTTTCACCACCTGTTGTTTATTATACCTTGTTTTATTCCCCAATGATAGTCGCGGTTTTCTCGCAAAATCCAGCTGGAGGAGTGACGAACTACTGGATGGGGTATTTCTGACTCAGGTAATCACCGACCACTGTGCGAATAAAGTCTGGAAAAAGAAACTCAACGGTTCCAGCAATCTCGATCGTCGGGAAAAACGGAATAAACAAGTAGTGATCCACAAGGGTCAATGTGTAGCTTTGAGCAGGATCGACGGGCTCTTGTTTCCACAATACTTGGTGGTTTTTTTCATCAAAGCGGATGCCTTCATAAACCAGTTCACCAAAAATCTTCCCTCGAAAGCCCATTCCCATAATTGGGAAATTGCGCAAAAAGTTGCGATTTTTTTCCATTTCTAAGACCAATCGAATGACATCTGCGCCTTGCAGCGTCACCCGAATCAAATGCATCGGATGGGGTAAAATCGTGTGCAGTTGATCTTGATCGACCCGTCCTTGCGGCAAATCATCTAAAAATAGCCCCGTATTTAAGATGGCGGCATCCGTCTGTCCTTTGGCACATAATGCCAAAAGCGCCTCCCGAACCAAGGAATGTTCACTTTGCCAATCCCTCGTAAACGCTGCTGGAATTTCTGCCACCTGATTTGCCCGTAGCAAGCGATGGCCGATCGATAGATATTCGGCGATCTCTTCCTCATCTTGCGGAAAAGCCACCAACGAATCCGTCGGAATCACACGGGCGCGATGCTTGATTGGGCGGTGGTGATCATCTAAGACCACTTCGACTTCGCCAATGTTAAAACCAAACTTGCCAGCTGCACCAATTTGAACCCCATTGATGACTTCGCCCTTTTCAAACAAATGGTGCGTGTGGGAACCTAATATAACATCTAGTTCTGGAAAGTCCCTCGCAATCTGGCGATCAGCATTGATACCTAGATGGCTCATCAAGACCAGCAGATCGACTTCGGGGCGCAAATGCTGAACCAATGAAGGCAAAATCTCCAAGGGTTCGCGAATGTCCCAGCCGTTTGGGGCATATGTCAGCGGAAACGGTGCTGTAAAAGCGATCAGGCCGATTTTGGCGCCTTGATTGCTTTCCATGATTTTGTATTCTTGTGCCCACTTCGGCGGACGTAAATCCTGTTTATCAAATAAATTGCCTAAAATGACAGGGAATTCTGCTTGGTCATATAAATGCTGCAAGACCTCTTTGGGATTGCCGACCCCTTCATTGTTCCCAATCGTCACCGCATCGTAATGTCCTTGATTCATCAAATCGACATTCGCCTTGCCGTCAGTTGCTTCTGTCAAAGGATGCCAGCGATCGACAAAGTCGCCTAAGTCGACCGCGATCACTGTCTCTTCGGTCGTATCCGCTTCTCGTTTTCTTTGATCCAAATAACGCCGCATCTTCGGCCAATGTTCTAGGTGGGAATGCAGATCGTTGGTATGGATAATCGTAATTTTTTCCATTGTGCGCCTCTTTTCAAATACGTCGCCTAAAATCACTATCCATTTCTCTTGGCATCAAGGGTTGCCAGTAGAAAGACGACGGAAGTCTCTACAAAATAAGCATAGCATAAAATCTCTGGGAAACCATTGGAATGCTTGGAAAAGAATGGAATAAATAGACAGTCATTTGTCAAAAAGTACCGCCATGTTTTGCTCAATTGTTGGAATGATTTTTTTCCAAGCAAATACGATCCAAAATATATAGCACTAACATACGATCATACAATTATTGAGTAATTCTCGTTTATCGTATATACTGTATATACGATATAAGGAGGAGATGTAAAGTGAGTATTCAAGAACGAAAAATTAGAAAGAGCGGAAATTCAGTTGTTTTAACATTATCGAAAGAATTATTAGAAAAAATAGGAATTCAAGAAAATGATTACGTATTTGTTGATGAAGACAAATTAGCTGCTGCAATCACGAAAAAGTCATTACCTTCTGAGCAGGAACTCGAAATCAATCGTTTAATCGATCAATCTTTTTCTCAATATGAAGAGATGTATAAGGAGCTCGCAAATCATTGACAATCTACTTATCAGAAAAACAAATCATAAAAATGAATGTCGTGCTTATCAAAAGTCAAACACCAAATGAAGAGATCGGCTTGCGTGATCCATCTGGATTAGCCATGGCTGTAAAACAACCGCAACAAATCGTTTTTTCAAAAGAATTATATCCCTCAATGGAGGAAAAAGCTGCAATCCTTCTAATCAACTTAATCAAAAAACATCCCTTTCATAATGCCAATAAACGAACGGCTTTCATGGCAACGGATGTTTTTTTCAAGCTTAACCACTATGAAACTTTTTTCGAACAAAATCAAACGATTGCATTTCTGGTGCACATTGCGAAATATGACGAAAATAAATTTGATACTTTAAAACGATCAACCTCTGACTACCTTCGAAAATACACAAGAAAGTCGTAAAAAAGTAACTAGCTAATCAGCAATTCTTCACCTACAATCAAACAATCGTGATTCACTTTTTACTAGATTGGCTAAAAATTGATCATGAAAATTTATCAAAGAGAAGACTCAACTAAAGACTTTCAGACAATAAAAAAACCTAAGACAGTCTGTCTCAGGTTTGAATGATCATCGATTCAATTAGTACTACTGCTTTCTTCAAAACAAGCAGTTTTTCAATCAGACACATGGAGAATCCTGCTTAGTGCTGCTTCCTTCCGGATCTGACACGCTTCACAAGACCTCCATTGTCCTAGCCTTTCGGCAAAACTTAGTATAACGTATTTCGTTAGAGATTGCCAGCCTTTTTTTGTTTTTTCTTTTCTCGTAATGCTCGGAAAAAATCTGTTAGCAGCTGGCCGCATGCTTCTTCTAAAATGCCGCCTTCCACATAGGACCAATGGTTGAAGCGCTCATCTTCCAATAAATTCATCAATGTACCAGCAGTGCCGCCTTTGGGATCGTAGGCACCAAAATACACTTCTTCCACCCGTGCCAATAACATCGCCCCACTACACATCGGGCATGGTTCCAAGGTCACAAACAGCTGCGCTTGTTCTAAGCGCCAACTTCCGACAGTGCGACAGGCTTCTTCGATCGCAAACATCTCCGCATGCGCTGCGGCTTGCTGCTGCGTTTCTCGTAGATTGTGTCCACGACCAATGATTTTACCATCCAAGACGACGACAGCACCGATCGGTACTTCTGCCAACCCTTCTGCTTTTCGGGCTTCTTTGATTGCTTCTTCCATAAAGAAGGCTTTTTCCTCGGCAGTCAAGGTACTTATTTTTTCCACGACTTCACTTTCACTCCTCTACCTCGCACCATTTCGTGCATTTCCTTGTTAGTATAACGAAAAACGCTTAGAAAGACGAGAAAAACTCGCAAAGACCGATGTCCCTGCGAGTTTCAAATGGAATGATTGGCTTAAAAGACGGAATCAACAAAGCTCGTCAACTTGTCTTTGACATGTTCTGTCGAATCTTTGATATTGTCTCCGTAAACAGAGATTTTGTTGCGGCCCTCATTGACTTTTTTCATCACACCTAACAACGAATCCAATTCATTGTCAGACAAGCCGTCTACGACATCCAGCAATTTTTCATTGCCGTTGAATTTGTCATCGACAAATTTCTTTACTTTGTGTCGGTTGCAAGCGAAGCGTACTTTATTGAATACTTTGTCTGATACAACGACGGCAGTAGTGATCCCAGCGATCGCTGCAATGCTTAATCCAATCGTTACTTTTGATGATGTTTTCATATCGATCAGCTCCCTTATTTTGCTACTTCCATCATAGCACGAGGACTGAAATAAAAACACTATTTCGTTTAAATCGCTTTGAATCTTAATCCTTTAGGAAAGAAGTTTTTTACGGTTCCTTGGACTTGTTTTCCAAAACCGACTGGGATCTCATCGACTGTCAAAATCACCCATCCAGCATTTCCTGGCACGCTCAAGGTTTCACCTGCCACATACTGCTGCCATTGCGGCAAAGTGATCGGCACTGTCGGTGCCCCTTCTTCTGCATGGATCGCCAATGCCAACGCATAACTTGGCTCGATCCGATTCTTCTTAACGACGCCGACGTGCAAACCTGGGCGCATAAACTTGATCCCTTTTAAAGAAGGCATTTCTTCAGGAACGAGCCAGAGGTTTTCTCCTAGCAGCTGTGGCGTCGCATTCAGTGCCTGTAAAAAAGGAAACTCCTTGCGAAAGGCTTGCCACAACTTTTGAGTCGCTGCATCTAATGGGCTCTTGGCTGTCGCTCCTTTGCCTTTTTTCTTCTTTTTCACTGGCGCTGCTTCTGCTTGGGAGGTCAATTTCGCAGCGAAATGACCTTCTCCTTGGTTTAAATGCGGCCATAAGCGGATGGTTTTCTCAATCCCAGGTGCAGCTCCCCACTCCCTGCGCCCATGAGATACATTGTCCACGTCGATCGCTTCGATCGTGAAGGGATACTCCTCCATTAACCAAGCCATCATCGCTTCGTTTTCTTCTGGGGCAAAGGTACAGGTGGAATAGATCAGCTGGCCCCCCGGTTTTAGCATCGTAACGGCTTGTGCCAAAATGTCTTTTTGCCTGATCGCACACTGATCAGGTGTTTCTGCTTGCCATTCTTCTAAGGCGACGGGATCTTTACGAAACATCCCTTCACCAGAACATGGGGCGTCCACTACGATCTTGTCAAAAAACTGAGGAAAATGGCGGCTCAATTCTTGCGGTGCCTGATTGGTGACGACTACATTCGGAAAGCCCCAACGCTCCACATTTTCTGATAGAATTTTGGCACGCTTCGGGAAAATCTCATTTGCTACAAGCAGCCCTTTTCCTTGTAATTGGCTTGCCAGCTGCGTTGTTTTGCCCCCTGGTGCCGCACATAAATCTAAGACCCGCTCCCCTGGTTGAGCGGCTGCGATCGTTGCTACGATCATCGCACTAGGTTCTTGGCTGTAGACATAGCCAGCTTGATGGAGCAGCGAACGGCCTTTGACTTCGCCAATATAAGCAGCTTCTGCATAGGGGGCAGGTATAGCGGCTGGTCCATATTTTGCCAGCATCGCTTGTGCGTGCGGCTTAGCAACATTCAAGCGAAAGCCTTTGACTGGCTGATTATCGGTTAAAGCGGTAAAAAAAGCTGGTGCTTCTTCTCCTAGCAACCGTTGGTATTTTTCAATAAATGGTGTTGGTAATTGCATACTTACCCCTCCTCGGCTTTTTTATTCTAGCGACTGAGAAGCAATTATGCAAGAATTCCTTGATCAAATGGCAAAAAAACTGCAGCAAAGTGAAGTGGGCGACTAAATCGCTTCGACTTCTCTTTGCTGCAGACCTTTTTTATTTAAAAATCGCTTTTTTGACACTGCTTTCGATGAATGGCTGAGAGACACGGTTGTCCCAGAATTTGATCAGTGGGCCCACTAAAAAGGCACTGATGAAGGTTCCGATTCCAATAGGTCCGCCTGTGAAGAGCCCAATCAAGGCAAAGGCAACGTCTTGAATCACCCGCACCACTCGATAGTTGGCTTTCGTCTGATCGACGATGGTTGGGGCGATCGCGTCATAGGGGGCGCTGCCCAAATTCGCTGACATATAAAACGAAGCACCGAAGGTAAAGAAGATGATTCCGATCAACAAGAACAAGCCTTGCTGCCACCAGTTATTTGGACCGACGGATAACCAATCAAAAACGTTGGTATAAAAGTCGATGAAGAATCCTGTCAGCACCATATTGATAACCGTCCCAATGCCGATATGGCGACGGCCAAAGATAAAAATCAATACTAGGACAGCGATATTGATCATCAATTGATAGACCCCAAGGGATAACCCTAGCAGCTCACCGACACCGATATTGGCTGCTGTGTATGGGTCTAGCCCTACTCCGCCGACCCGCAGCAATGCCGCCCCGAATCCTAAAATGGCGACACCAATCAACGCATAAAGCGAGCGTAATCCTGTTTCTTTTTTCATTAAAATTTCCCCTTTTTTCTCATCTGTTCTTTCAAGTATAACGAGAAAAAAGGAAAATGGGAATTTCAACGCTTCACTGGGCTCTTTGTAGGGATACGATCTGGCTTTGTCCATCTCCTTTGCTTCTATTTTGCTTCCATTGAAAAGCCCGCAACAACCATTGCGATTGCGTATCTTGATTTTCGGTTCCTACAGATATGCGTGCCTCGTCCATTACTCGGGCTTCACTGGAACCATCACTTCAAATATCTGCAATTCTTTTTGGGCGGTAAAGACTTCATCTTGCCATAACAATTCCCAAACATCGCCATCGATCTTCAACTGATTCTCTTTTAGAAAGGCTTGGATGCGATGGGTAAAAGCAGCGATTTGTTCCTCTCCCTCACTGACAAAGCCAGACACATACGTGCCAGTAGGACGCGTGATGATCAGCTTTTCAGGATAGAGATGCAGCCGATCTTGTGGAATCAAGATCAGTGCCCGATAAGGCGATGCGTGAAAGGTCTGATCCTCTAATGTCGTTCCAGCACTTAAAAAGCCGATGGGGTAGCCACTGAAGGCATCTTTATAATCCACTAGCGGATAAAAACGAGCGTACACTTGATAAGCAGATTCTGGATCATCGCCAGCGATCTCTTCGGAAACGATAAACGCCTCTGCTTCGTGGTGCGCTATCGTAAAGGTCTCAAAATCGGCTTTCTGTACTTTTTCATAGCGCTGGATGTAACGATCGAAGGTTCGTTCCAATTCTTGCAGCGCAGCGATTTTGGTACGAACTTCTCCTCGCCGTTCCACAAGTTCCTTTTGCGTGTATTCAGGGTTGCGGTTTTTCAAAAATTGTCGAATGTCTTGCAAGGGCATGTCTAAAGAACGCAAGAGCAAAATCACGTCTAACTCAAGGCATTGTTCAAAGCCGTAGTAGCGATAGCCGTTTTCACCAATCGAATGCGGTTTGAACAAATCGATCTGATCGTAATAAATCAATGTGCGCCGACTCACGCCAGCATAAGCGGACATCTCACTGATGGTCAATTGTTTTTTCAAAAAAATTTCACTCCTTGCTTGACTGTAACGTAACGTTACAGTTTATTCTACCATAGAACGACATTTTTGGAGGGAAATCATGAAACAATTACAGTTATTTTATAAAGAAGAACGACGCTTCTTTTTCAGTTTATTTCTTTTGATGCTGGTCCAATCCTTCGGCACACTCCTGTTGCCGTATTTTTTGGCAAAAATCATTGATGAAGGGATCTTGAAAGTCGACACGACAGCCATTTGGCACAATGGCTGGTGGATGTTTGCCATTGCCATCGGCACCGTGATCGTCTCTGTAGGCGGTAGTTATTTATCTGCCCACCTTTCAGGAAAATTCGGGCATTTTTTGCGGATGCGCCTTTTCAAAAAAACACAAGAACTCTCTGTATCCGCTGTTGATGGCTATGGTACGCCCACTTTGCTGGCACGTACCACCAGCGACATCAACAACATCCAACAAATTTTGATGATGGCGCTGCAAATGATTTTGCCAGCCCCAATGATCGTCGCTGCTTCAATTTTTCTAACCGGCACCGTCTCTTTACGGATGATTTGGGTCCCAATCGTAGCGATCCTATGTTTTTCAATGATCGCTTATGGAGTGATTCGCAAAGCGATCCCATTATCACAAATCACGCAAAAACTAGTCGATAAAATGATGCGGATCTTACGAGAAACCTTTACTGGCGCTCGGGTGATTCGAGCATTCGACAAAGCTGCTTACGAAAAAGAACGGACAGATCAAACACTGACGGAATATGCGAAAACCATGATCCAAGTCAATCGCCTCTTTGCTGTCTTGAATCCGACCGTCAATTTAGTAATGGGACTCTCGATTTCGACTATCCTTGTCTACGGCGGCTATCAAAGTCTGCAGGGCCACCTTGCTATTGGTAGTATTACTGCCATCATCGAATACACGATCCTGAGTCTCTGGTTTTTGACTATGGCAGCGATGGTGATCGTGATGGTGCCTAAAGGCTTGACTTCCTTGCAACGGATCACAGAAGTTTTGGAAGAACCAATTGATTTGATCGACGGTGACCAAACCTTAAACAAGACTGCCGTGTCAGAAACGATCGCAGCTTTCAATCACGTGCAGTTTACGTATGAAGGCGCCGAAGAACCTGTCTTAGAAGATATCAGCTTTGAGATCCACCGAGGCAAAACGACAGCGATCGTTGGCGGAACTGGCTCTGGAAAAAGCACCATCGCCAAAGCGCTGTTGCGTTTCAAAGATGTGACTGCTGGTTCGATCACGCTTTTTGGCCGCAACATCAAAGAGATCTCACAAGCCGAATTACGGGACCAAATTAGTTATGTCCCGCAAAAAGCGCTCTTGCTTAGCGGCACGATTCAAGAAACCTTGCGTTTCGGCAATCGTCCAGCAACCCATGAGGCGATGGCAAAAGCCGCTGAAGTTGCTCAAGCCAAGTCATTTATTGAAGGCTTACCTGAAGGTTATGAAAGTCCGGTTGCTCAAAAAGGCAGCAATTTCTCTGGCGGTCAAAAGCAACGACTGAGTATTGCCCGAGCGCTGACAAAGCCAGCAGAAATCTACTTCTTTGACGACAGTTTTTCTGCTTTGGATTATCAAACAGACGCCAACTTGCGGCGTGCATTGAAAGAATACACGAAAGATGCCGCCGTCATTATCGTGGCTCAGCGGGTATCGACCGTCAAAAATGCCGATCAAATCATTGTCTTGGATAACGGCAAAATGGTCGGTAAAGGAACCCACGAAGAATTATTACGCAATTGCCAAACTTATCAAGAGTTTGCCTCATCTCAAGGAATGGGAGGAATGAAGGATGAGTAAACAAACAATGGATACCCCAAAAAACATGAAACATACAAGCCGACGCTTGCTGCGTTTGCTGATGGAACAAAAAGCCCGCTTTCTACTGATTATCGCTTCCGCCTTGTTCTTTTCCTTACTAATGTCCATCGCCCCTTTGATCTTGGGGCGTGGACTGGATAATCTGATTGCCTTGTTTCAACAAGAAGGCTGGCAGATCAATGATTTTTGGCAAAGTATTTTAGGTCCAGTCGTCCTTTTAGCGGGAACGTGGCTTTTGATCAGTCTCTTTTCCTTGCTGCAAGAGTATACGATGGCCAGTGTCAGTGAAACCCTGACCTTGACTTTACGCAAACAAATCAGTGACAAATTCAATCGCCTGCCTATCAGTTTTTACGACAAACATCATACTGGCGATATTTTAAGCCGAGTGATTCTCGATTTAGATAAAGTATCTGAAGTCTTGCAAGTCGGTTTGATGCAGCTGATCACCGCAACCATCAGCATTACCTTCGGCTTGATCGCCATGCTTTATCTCAGCCCATTACTGACGATCGGCGTGGTCCTGATTTTGCTTTTGAGTGCTTTTGTGACTACCGTTCTCGCACGAAAAAACTTGAGCTACTTTACCAAAAACCAAGAAACATTAGGTGCAGTCAGCAGTCGTGCGGAAGAGTTTTATACCGCAAATCCGCTGATCAAATCCTACAACCAACAAGTTGCCGTTGAAGCGGAAATGGCGGAATTGAGTGAAGCCCAATTTAAAGCCTTTCGAAAAGCACAGTTCGTCAGTGCAGCTATCAATCCTTTCGTGCGCTTTATCAATCAAATCGGCTTTATCTTAAGCGCCGTCGTTGGTGGTCTGATGGTGTTGCAAGGGCAATTATCCATTGGTCTCGTACAAGCCTATCTGCAATACATCAACCAAGTGTCTGAACCGATCACGCAAGCCTCTTATATTATGAACACCTTGCAAAGTGCCTTAGCATCTCTCGAACGAATTTTTGAGATCCTTGATTATCCTGAAGAAGAAACTGCGACCCAACAACTGCCAGTTCCACAAACCATCAAAGGAAAAATCGATTTTCAACACGTCTCCTTTGGCTACAGCAAGGAAAAACTCTTGATGGAAAACGTCGAATTTTCCGTCAAACCAAAACAAACGGTCGCGATCGTTGGACCAACAGGTGCTGGAAAAACCACCATGATCAATCTTTTGATGCGCTTTTATCCATTGAATGGTGGGAAGATCTTGCTGGACGATCAAGACATGATGTCCTTTTCGGCACCAGCAGTACGGAAAAAATTCGGTATGGTGCTGCAAGATACGTGGCTATTCCAAGGAACCATCGCTGAAAATATCGCTTATGGCAATCCCGATGCCACTCGAGAAGACATCTTGGCTGCCGCCAAAGCCGCCCAATGCGACCACTTCGTGCGGACCCTGCCCAACGGTTACGATACCGTCATTGGTTCCGAAAGCGAACTGTCACAAGGACAACAACAATTATTGACGATCGCTCGGGCGATTTTAGCAGACCCAACGATTCTGATCCTTGATGAAGCCACCTCCAGTGTCGACACGCGGACGGAACAAATGATCCAAACGGCGATGGATCGTTTGACCCAAGGACGAACCAGCTTTATCATCGCCCATCGTCTTTCTACCATCAAAAACGCTGACTTGATCTTAGTGATGAAAGACGGCTCCGTCGTCGAAAAAGGCTCCCATATAGAATTATTGGCACAAGATTCCCTTTACGCCCAACTATATAACAGCCAGTTTGCAACAGCTTGATGAAAAAGCCGAAAGGGCCAACGATGTTTAAGACGAATCGTTGGCCCTTTCGGTTATTTGCTTTTCATCCCCAAGTAGCGCATGTGTTCCTATACAAGAAACACTTGTTAGGTACCAAAAACCTTTCCCTTGCCTTGCCCGTATCCATATTCCATAATCAGACGTGAGCGATGATCCATCAAACAGACCGTATGGGAGTGTTACGAATGAAAAATTTTCAGATGACGTTTATTACTTCTACGACCACCATTCGTTGGTTGAAACTATTGAATCTTTTGGAACGGCATAAGACCTTTTCGAATCGTGAGTTGTCAAAAGCTGTCCAGAGTTCGCGGCGCACGATCATTTATGATATGGAGGGGCTACGGAGTTACTTTGGAAGTACGCTAATGATCGAATCCACGTCGAATGGCTATTCTCTTCATGAATTACTACCGAAAGAATATCTGGAACGAAAACGAGCGCTCCTTCAAAATGAACCGTTATTCGTTATTCTTGAGCATCTGTTTAAGGGAGAATATCGGACAGTTTCCGAATGGGCAGACTATTTTTATCTTTCTGAGAGTTCCCTTTTACGCTATTTGACACTTTTTGAAAAAGCCCTGGAGCCCTTTCAGTTATCTGTTGATCATAAGAATTTCCGTCTGATCGGATCAGAAGCGGATATTCGCAAATTTTTCCATGCCTTTTATTATGAGTCGGATGCTACGCCTCATACGGTACGTCCAACCATTGCTGTGCAAAACATCGTCTTAGATTTTTTTCGCAATATACGCGGCAAAACCAATAATACGGCTTCATTTTGGTATATCAGTTATTGGTTGTATATTATCCTTGAGCGTTATCAAGCGGGAGAAACTGTCGTTGTCTCCGAACAATTAAAAAAGATCGTCTTGGCAGATGAACTCTTCCAAGAAATCCAGCCCCTCAATCAACGACTCCAAACCGCTTTTTCCTTGTCTTTACCATCAGAGGAGCTGGTCTATCTTTTCGCTCTACTAGCAAGTAACCGTGGGATAAACAACTATCTCAGGGAAATATCATTTGTTAACCGCTTTGACCATTGGCCTGAGCTAAAAGAACTGACTGCCAATTTTTGCCAGCTCCAGCAGATTTCCGATCATGATCAGTCCCGAGAGTTTGTTTTTCTCCATTCTTTCTTTATTACGGAAAAAATAAAGCAGCTGATTTCCCCTACCTACAATCAAAGCATGGAAGAAATTTCCAATTACGCACAAACACAATACCCTAAAGAGTATGAGGAAAATACACGGTTTCTTTTTAGACAGCCTCTCTTTGAAGCAACTGCTCTGCCAGCAATCAGTGCCCGCTTCACTTTGTACTTTGAAGGATTAAAAGAAAAATACTGGGGCAACCCACGCCGAATCGCCTTTCTTTTAGAAGGGGATGCGCATATTTGCCTTCACATCAATGCTTTTGCTGTAAAATATTTTGGTCGATATCATGTTTTACAATTCCCTGATTCCAGTGAGTTTTCTTTGGATTATGTGGAACGAAACAAGATTGATCTAGTCGTGACGAATTACGCAGAGTATTTGGAAGAGTATATTCTGGATGTTGAATGCCTCCTAATAAAATCGATCCCAGATGCAGATGATTGGAACAATTTCTTGAAAATCATCAACCCAAAAATCATCCATAATTTTGCGTTGCAAAACACCGAAAAAAGCTCCTTCTATAACTGAAAAGACGTGTGCGGCACTTGAACGCCGCACACGTCTTTTCCATTCGTTTCTATGGACGAGTAGTATTTGTTCTTCACTCTGGCACACTACTTAACGACCATTCAATCGTTGCACGGTACCGTCCCAACTTGGGATTTGCACCAGCAGGTACTTCTAAGGTGACACTGGTGGCTGCCGTCTCTTGATCACCAAAACGATAGACCCATGTTCCCGTACTTTGACTATCGCCAGTTAGTAGAGGCTGCGCTTCGCCTGGCGCCAAAGTTACCCTATCCTTCTCCGTTGAAAGCTCTGGCATACTAGCATTGGAATTTTCTGAAGTCGTCATAAGCCGTTGATTGGCTAAGCTGATTTGAGCACCGATCAAAGGCTCATTGTCTTCATTCCGAAAGCCCTGCGAATTAAGAGTCGCAGATAGACGCCAACTCGTCTCTTCTGTATCCTGACGCTGATCCGTGATCTGTACATAATTTGGACGTTCCTTAGTTTCGCTTGCCCCTTCAGCAGCAATTATTTGCTGAGGCAATGCGTGATACGTTCCTTTGGTACTGCGGATCGGCGCTTGACCAAATCGGAACTGAGAAACAAAATCAAGACTAAGTAATCCTTGGTCTTCAGAAATGATCGGTGGATTTTCTGGGTTCACCTCTACATCCGGTTCCAATGGATCAACCGGCGGCAGTGGGCCAGTCTGGGCGATTCGCAGGGTAGTTGCAGCGGGAAACACAGCATCCCGAAAAACGAGCTCTGAAGCTGGATTCTGATTGCCCTGTTCGTCATTCGTTGACGGCGGATTGATCACTCCAGCTTCTTTTGCCGAACCAGCAGAATCTTTCAGAAAGACTTGGAGCTCATCCCCCGCTTTTAACTGCCGATCACTTACATCAATCGTAAAAGTTCCCTCTTCATCGATAACCACCGCCTCTGTATCAAACCAGATACCATTATGGGTAGCACTTAGCTCAACCTCTGTGTCTTCCGTGTGGCCATGGATCTCGTTGGTTTCTTCAAGAAGAACGTAGGAAGCAAAAGCTGCGGGCGTTGGCGGCAAAATGGGGAAAACCTGCACAGGCTCGGTTCGTATTTGATGCTGGGCACCTTCTGTTAGTTCGCCGCTGGTTAATTCGACGGCGATGACTCGGACGATGGTTCCTGCTTCCAAGGGAGCCTCAAGAGGAATCTCAAAAATTCCTCCTTGCGCCTCTTCTCCGTAGATACTGATCCCTGGTGTTTCTTCTGTATGTCCGACGGTTTTTGCAGTGACTTCTTCCTTCTGACCATCTGCTGTTTCAATTTCAACGGTCACTTTCGCTTCATCGTCCCAAGCTGGTCGAGTCCCGTCAAACCCAACAGGCAAGCTGACTCGCCCATGAATTTTTTTGTCCGCATTCGTCGGCACTCGCAACTCATCAACGATCGCCCAACGCGCATTGTTTGAACTCACGCGAGAATATGCCGTCAGTCCCTGATTGCCAAAGGTCTCCGTATTCAATATCTCGGGCTTATTCGTCAAACCCAACAGGCCAAAATCAGCTCCTGAAAAAGCAAAATCAAGGGTTGGGAAATTTAGATCGGGATCTCCTAAAAGATTTGACCCATTTTTCCAGACAGCTAAGTCACTATTCGTCGCCGTTAATGTTGAAAGATTAGAAACACTAAAGATGTTTCCTCCATCAAGCCGATCGTTACGAAAATCAAAAAAGACTGGATCATTCAAGAAGACAGATAGTTTGCCTGAACGAAACACCCCACCATCCGGGGTACTTGTCCGCCCTTCCACTTGGAAATATCCTTGTTCAACGTAAATCGTTGAATTGAAGTAGGTGTGCATGTCGATCCCCGGACCACTATCTGCTACACACATAAATTTACTATCGACACCTACGATTGAAAAATTATTCTCTGTCCCGTTATCATGGATACCTCTGGCATAAAAAATCCCTTGGTTTCCTCCAGCAACATTCCCATCATGCGCGTTGCCATTTCCTGGATTATAAAGATCAACGATGCCGCCTTCAGTGATCTCAAAAGAATTTCCTCCACTAGGAATTCGGATCAAGGGTGCGCTACCCCCTTTTTTATGAACAGTTACTATTCCACCATCCGTCACATGAAACGTCACCATACCGTAGTATAAAAAGCGAATCACAGCATGGTCACCGTCAGCCTCATGACTGCTAGCTATTAGTTGCCCATTGCTTTGCACTTCAAAGGTAAAGTTGAGACTGGTGATATTGATCGCACTAGCAGTGATGCTTTCAACCTCTAAAATTGCTGATTGACTCAAAGTAAGAACGCCAGCTTCTGCCGCATTCGACGGTGTGGTTAAAACAAAAGCTGCTGCTCCTTCTGCCGCTGCAATCTCACTAAAAATCCGTACATGTGTGTCTTCGCCACTAATGGTGACGTCGGCATTTTTTCCGTTGACTCGTAAAGCATTTGCATTTTCGGCTGTCAAACGTACTTTTGAACCGTTCTGGACCGTCAACTCAGGATTCTCTCCAGTCAGATATATGCCGCGCCTTTTTTGTGTCGTTTCAATTTGCAATAAGGCAGCTTCCCCCACTATCATTCTTGGATCAGCGCCCTTCATGAGTAGTGCAATATTTTGTTCCTCGGAAGTTTCCGTCGCTACTCCTTGACTTTCTACAATGAGCGTACCTCCATCAATCAGATAAAAATTGCTGTCATCGCCTAATAGTTCGATCGCATTGGCATCTGTTGCCGTCTCATTGTTTACCCGCACTTGCGTTTCATCTCCTGCGATCGTAACAGTGGGAAAGAAGCCATTTAAGAGGATGGCGCTCGCATTCATTGTGTTTATCGTTACGTTTGCACCCGATTGGATCGTCAATTCTGGCTGCTCGCCAGTCAGAACAAGCCCGCGTTTTCTTAACGCAACATCGATAGAAAAAACTGAATTCTCTGCTACAATAAATCGGGGATTTTTCCCAGATAGGATCACGGCATTGTTATTCAAAATCGTCGCATCAGCAGCTGTTCCAGGGCTTTGAATGATTAAAGAGGCACCGTGGTTAATTGTCATTTGACCATTATCCCCACGCAGGTCGATCGTATTTGCATCCCCTTGTCGCGTAGTGATGGTCATTTGGGTCTCTGCGCCAAGCAAAAATCGTGGCTCTTGAATATCTGGTGCTGTATAAAAAATCCACATATTCGGCTTATCAATGATCACCTGTGCTTGATTGCCCGCTTCTACTTCCTTCAAATTGAACAGAGTATCAGAATCCATCGTCATTGCTTCAAAGCGATTGATGCCGCCTGTAAAATGAACCTTCGCTTCTCGTGCTAAAATAAAAGGCGATCGATTCTCCGAGGCTTCTTCCACTCCCTCTAGTTCAACGACCCAGTTTCGACTCAACGCATTGGTGGTCTGGATCAAAGCGGTGTTGCCTGTTTTTTGGTACGTGAGATTTTCGATACGAAAAATCGTTTCTTCATTAACTGCTAATAATTGAAAATAGGTACTATTGTTAGTGAAGGTCAATGTATGGCCATTTCCTTGAATCATTATCGGACGATCGATGGTCATTATGCTGGAAGTAGATTGGACAAGGTCTGCTTGCAAGGAAAGAATTGATACGGCTGGATCTTGTAAAGCACTACTAAACTCCGACATGTTCGCTACAAAAGCTGTGCCGCCATCAAAGGCGCTTGGTACGATCGCACTAACCGCCTGCACTTCTGCCGCTTGCTGCAAACTTTCGTCGTCTGCTGCTTGTTCAGCAGGATCACTGTCCTTTTCTGGCGATTTTTGAGACTCGTTTTCCATGTCTTTTGGTGTTTCCTCATTTTCTGTCTCTGCGGCAGCTATTTCAACGATCGCTTCACTCCCTGCACTGGCTACAACAAAACTTCCAGGACGTTCGGCAACGACCAAGACAGAAAATGTCTGCTGCGCTTGACTTGCTTTGATCTGCCAGCCTTGATCGCTTTGTTTTACTGCTGTTTGTCCGGGAGCCAATGCATCAGTCATCAGCTTGACTTCTGCTGGTAATTCTAGGAAGATTTCTGCCACTGCTCGGTCGCTGACCAAATCGATCGTAAGCGGTTGACCTACCGTACCAGCAAATTTAGACTCTTTGAACTGCACCGTCCCTTCAGGCTCATAGGTTTCTGCGGCAAACGCCTCAAGAACGCCCTCATCCGTTAGCGTTTGTGCAAGGTAAGGTGGCTCGGTTTCAGCAAAAACAACGATGAGAGGGACACTCATCAAGCGTAATCCCATAAAAACAAGCAGCAAGCGAATCCAATACTTCAAGTTTTGCTTTTTCATTCCATGCTCTCCTTTACTTCTTACGTATCCATGGTCGGCTTTTTGTTCTTCCATAACAGCCAAATGATTATGCCAAGAAGGAAAATTACTAGTCCTAATGCGCTGATCAACCACCAGTTTTGCTCCTCTTCAATGGTGACATCTTCACGATTCAACTGTCGTGCTGTGTCTGCTTCCACAGTAAACGGAAATTCCCAGGTCCACTCCTCGCCTTCAGCTCGAGCAGTTAGGCTCATTACATATTCTCCGCTGTAAAAACGATCCCCCTGCAATGAAACGGGAAAATGAAAGTATGAATTTGGCGCCATTTGCATCCCTTCACGCTGCGCCTCATATAAAACGTCTTCCTGATCCGCTCGTCGAACAGCTGCCTCTACCTCTAGGCGATTGATAAAACGCGGCAACGGATTTTGCAGCGTTGCCCGAAATGCATTGCGATAATTGACTTGACCGGCAAACACATCCAATAACGCAAGCTCTGGTTCAATAATAGAAGCTTCATTGCGGACAACGACGCCTAGAATATAAGCAAACCGATTTTGGATCGCTACACCTTCTTCCTCTGATCCAGTCGTTTCTGCGATGACCTCTCGAATACGTAAACCGCCGACTAGACTACCAGTAAAGGCTTCTTTAGGCATATGTATGGGTAACTCGATTGTCTTTTTTTCCTTGGCTGACAAAATGACCTCTCCAGGTGATTCGATTAGATCAGCTATCGAATAAGGCAAAGTCGGATCAGGTTCTGCGGCATCTTTGCCATATTCCACGACGCCATTTCCGTTAGTGAACGCCGTATGTGCGGATATTTCGATCGTGATTTCCTTTTCCGCGCGATTTTGAATCGTCACTCCTAGAACATCATCGGTCCCTGGCGCTAGTTCTAGATCAAAATAGCCACTATTCCCATCTGGCAATTGGCTTTCCGGTAAATTAGGAACCACATGAAATGGCAATTCTGATTGTGTTTCTGCCCAACCTGTCATCGGCAATCCAACGAGTACCATCACCAGTAAAACAAACCCAGCTACTAGCCTATTTTTGATTGATCTCTTGCTTTGTGTCTTCATAATGAATCATTCCTTTCAAAATAGGCAGGAACGACTCGTCTCCTGCCTATTCCCTCTATCCCTTGCCCACTTCCCGATTCGTTTTTCCCTAATCGCAACACGCGGATCATTCGCTCTCGTGCTTACTGGTAAAATGATCCGTTAAATCCATGTGCCCTTATTCGTGCTTTTAAGCCAAGCTAAAAGACTGGCTTCTTTGCTGTGTTCTTCCAAAAAACTATTCCTTAATTACCAGGAGTGGCACTTAAATGCCAAGTCAGAGTAGCCGTATAAGCAGTTGCTTGCGGATTCGCTCCTGTCGGTATATGGAGCCAAATCGCTTCATTGAGAATATCCTCTTCCCCAGCTGCATGCTGTTGATTTAGCAGGGTTTGATCACCCCATTGAACCGTTGAAAGACCCGCCCCTTGGCCAGGAGCTGCAGACATCAAGGTGTTGCCTTCCGTCCCAACGTCGATGGTTTGATGGTTAAATTGATCGCTAGGTGCCGTTGGGAAAGTAGCCGGATCTAATGCATTCGAACGAATCTGTGGATTTTGAAATTCGATATAGGCCCCACGTAATTCATGATTCGAAGTGGCATCGGTACTTGTAAATTGATCCAAATCGACATTTAACGTCCAACCGCTATGTCCACCACGGGTATCCAATACTTGAGCAAAAGAGACATATGGCGCGGTTCCTGACCCATCAGACAGTCGTTCTAGCTCCGCAAGCATGGCGGATTTTCCAGGGCCTGTACTGATCACTTGGGTCCCAAAATCGAAGCGCTTTGGCACATGCACCAAAGTGAATGGACCGGTTACCTCTGGATCGATCGGATCAATTTCTACCTCTGGCTCTTTTTCAGGTAATTCAACATCGATCTCCTCCTCATTCCCAGGGATGAAGTCTACTTCATTTTCGGTATTTCCTTGCAGGATGGGTGTTGCTGCTGCGGTCACTCCCCCAGATAACACAGCGATACTCATGATACTGATTGTTGCTAAATAAATACGTTTCATAAAAAATTACTCCTTTTACTATTATTATTTGTAGAAAGAATCTACGATGATTACTATTGATTGATGCATAAACCTTTTTTCGCTAGAATTGGTTGCCAGATGACTTACTAATCTTTCCTTTTCTTCAAAATCCACAACTGCCTTATCCTAAAACAAGCGCGCGACCGTATTGCCTAAAGGCCATTTTTCTCGTTAGCGGATCGTCCTGCGCATCGTTTCAAGTAAACAACCACACTCAAGATGACGAGCAGCAGACCTATCCAGCAAATAAGTAGTCGTTGGTGACTGTTCGTTTGCGGAAAACGATCATTTTTTGCGCTATCAGACGAATCTTCTTCAGGTGCTCGCCATTCCCCTGTTGGCGGTTTGGGCTCTGGCTTTTCAGGTTCCTGGCCACCAACAAAACGGATGACCCCTTCTGTTCTAGCGGTGGACACTTCTTTGGCTTCTACGAAATCAGCGACTAGCAGACAACTTAACAGCAACATTGGTACAATAAAATACCTCAATTTACGAAGCGCCATGTATTCCTCCTCATTTTCCTCTCGCTCCTTTTTCTCTTCCAAAAAACATACTTCAGACACAAACGAAGTCCTCCAATCCTTCATTTAGGATGGAGACAACCATTTTAATCGCTTCTTTATACCCAATGTATTTAGGCAAAAAAAAGACCTGCGGTTGCTTTTCTATGGAGTAATCAAATGGGATGATATTGGTGATCAAAATATCACAGTCAAGCTGGTTGATCTGTTCCGATGTTAATTGCTCTTCATAGAGCACAGCCATTCGACCACTAAAATGATGTTCAAAAATACTATAGACCCATTCATCGATCACATAATTATTGGCAAGCAACACCACGATTTTTTGCGAAACCCGAATCAATTGATTGCCAAAAAGATAAAGAACGAAGGAACAACAAAAGTCCGTCAAAAATTGATTTTTGAAACATTGCGGAATCTCATTCACTTCCATAAACCTAATCAAAGGCTCAAACAGATCAAAAGGCAAAGAAAACACAAATTGATTCGTACTATCCGGATTTTTTAGGTAGATAGGTGCTAAACCAACTTTTGCATATTGTCGTACTAAAAAATCTTCAACGACCTGTTGAATTGCACAAGGTTCGTCAAGGTAAGAATTGTGCTGTTCAAAAAAAGCAACAAAAAGTTCAACGAATCGCTTACTCGTTTTTGAAAAGGTATTGAGGGGAATTCTCGTTTTCCCCCGAAGTGCCCACTGCGCATAGAGCATTAGGTAAATAAAACACGCTTCCTGAAGGAGCCGTTTTTTTGCGATGGGTTGAAGACTGCTGCTTTCTTGAAGTGTTTCCTTGATCGTCAGAAAAAGCGGATCTTGCTGGATCACTGCTAGAACCTCAGGATCAACGGTCAAGGTTCCAAAAGTGGCACGCTGAAAAGACAATCGAATAATATTGAGGAGCTTCTTTCTTGAAACGATCCCCACGTTTTGCTCAATTCTTTTTAAAAGCGTTTCTTGGAGCTGATGATCAATAACTGGCAACTCAAAATAGTGCGTTTCGCAATAAAAATCCCAGAAGAACTTTCGCTGATTGATTTCTTCTCCCATCAGCCCAATCGGTGCTTTGGTTACCACCAAACCGTATTCATCAAGAATCAGCTGTAATTTTTTTAAGAGTCGATTTGCCGTTGATTCTGAAATATGCATGGCTCGTATCCAAGCTAGAAAAGGAAACGTTTGTCCCGCATAAAAAGCTTGTACTAATAAAATCAGTGGTTCTCGCTCATAGAAAGAGCGTCGTTTTTTATAGTACTCACCATGATCCTTGATCACTAACTTCATCCCGTGATGGGTCCCTTCAAGAGAGATCGTATCACCAAAAAATGTGCGTAGTGCTTTTAAGTCCGTTAAGATCGTCCGCCGAGAAATACTCGCTTTTTCTGAGAGCTGCTTGACACTCAAAATCTGTTCGTTTTCCATGTACGCCAATAGTATCAGGCTTCTTCGATTCACTGAGTTCGTTACCAATTGGAATGTAAGACTGTTCACGGGCTTAATCTCCTTTAGCAAATTTCCTATAAATTATTTATCAAATCGTAGGTCCCTCCTTTAGCGCTGCCTTCGAGTCGTTGCAATGTTTCTTGTTTGATTCTAACAAAATTACCACCTATTTTTTATCCAGCATTTGCACACGAGGGTGCAAAAATATTGACTTTCTATCAATATTCATCTATTTTTCAGGCTCTCAAAGGTAAATATTCAGTGTTATTTTAAATAGTTGCGCTACGTTTTTGTTTATTGTTTCTCCTTCATCAATTTCTAGCTATACTCACAAATAAGCCATAGCTTTTTTAGTAACAGCGCCGATTTCAACTGATTGAAGCACAAAAAAGCAGCTAGACACTTGCCTAGCTGACTACATAGAATTATAAGTTAGAACAATCTCCTATTTCTTTTTCAGTACGCTTGTAAACACACCGCCTACCATGATTGCGCCTAGAATCACCAGCCATGCAGCCCGTTGCTCATTCGTTTGAGGAAGAGCCTTTACTTTTTCTTGACTGGAAGATTTCGTGACTTCGCTACCAGCACTCGTGTCAGTGGATTGGCTCTCATGGGAATTTCCTAGCGTGGCACCGTCACTGTTTGTGGTCGTTGTACTTGGTTCCGTCGTGCTTGGTTCCGTGGTACTTGGTTCCGTGGTACTTGGCTCCGTAGTACTTGGTTCCGTCGTACTTGATTCGGTTGTACTTGATTCCGACGTACTTGGCTCCGTCGTGCTTGATCCTGTTGTACTTGATTCCGACGTACTTGGTTCCGTCGTGCTTGATTCTGTGGTACTTGATTCCGACGTACTTGGCTCCGTTGTACTTGGTTCCGTTGTACTTGGCTCCGTAGTACTTGGTTCCGTCGTGCTTGGCTCCGTGGTACTTGGTTCCGTTGTGCTTGGTTCTGTGGTGCTTGGTTCTGTGGTACTTGGTTCTGTGGTACTTGATTCCGACGTACTTGGCTCCGTTGTACTTGGTTCCGTTGTACTTGGCTCCGTAGTACTTGGCTCCGTGGTACTTGGTTCCGTTGTGCTTGGTTCTGTGGTGCTTGGTTCTGTGGTACTTGGTTCTGTGGTACTTGGCTCCGTCGTGCTTGATTCTGTTGTACTTGGTTCCGTCGTGCTTGGTTCGGTGGTACTTGGCTCCGTGATGCTTGATTCCGTCGTACTTGGTTCCGTTGTGCTTGGTTCGGTTTCTTTTTTTGTATTGGTGATTACAAGGGTATCTCCCTCAGTCGTCACACTGCTTTCGAAGCCGTCGGGGACATTGACTTCCTCAACCCAATACACGAAGTCTTCCCCTTGATTGTTGTATTTTGGTAAATCTGCCATTTGACCAGCAACGGGTAGTTTTGTGAATGATGCTTGAAAATCATTGGCTTTTTCAAGGGTCAAATGGTCTGACTGCTGCCAACTGTCTGCTGCCGTAGTAGTGGTTCTTTTGACTTGATAATCGATTTGATCGGGAATCTCAGCTGCTGAAACATTGACCCACTTTTTAAGAACCGCAAGGGAAACACTGGGTGCTTTGATGGAAGGAATTGGGAAATCTAATGCTTCATCACCGCTTGCTGGGGTTAAGGTCGTACGGCCATTGCACAACACCCACGTCTCTCCTTTAAAATCTGGGGCTTCCGTATTCAGACGAACTTGGTAGGTCAACGTCAGTTTTTCATTTTCACCTAAAGCTACCCCACTGACCGTAATGGTCTGATTCTTTTCAGAAACGGTTACTCCAGTTGCAACTTCCTGCGCCTCGACCCACTCTCCTTGCGCATTTTTGCGCCACCCGACTAACTGATACTGATCGGCATCAAACTTGCCAGATCCTTGCAAAAGAATGCCCTCGCCCATCGGATCTGTAATCGTCCCATCAGGGATCGTTTTATCGATATGATTCGCGATTTCCGTCAATGCTGAACCCAATCCACTCAGGTTTTCATCCGTCGTTAAGTAATTGCTTGGTGCAGACGCCAGATTACGCCCAATGTACTCCCCTCGTGCGGAAGGCGCCGTTGCTACCGAATAATAGGTAAAACCAGATTTTTTAAGCGCGACGATCGTGCCAAGGGTTTCGTCTGTCACCACCGTACTGCTAACAGGAATGGCTTGCGGATCTGACGGATTTTTACTTGTCGTATGGTAAGCAGTAGCCGATGTTTGAAATGACTCGACATAGCTTTCCGTGTGATAGCCATTGTAATCGCGGATTGCGCCAGTATTTTGATAAACTGTTGCATCATCTGCTGGCAAATAACTACGATTGGCACTGTCATCACCAATATGGATAAACAGCTTTTCCGCTTCTGGTCGACTTTCTTCCAGTAATAGCTGTTGGCCTGCCAGCAAGCCCTTTTGCATGAAGGTTCCAGAATGGGATTCGGCCGTCTCCCGCAGAAATTGTTCTAAGTAGGCGATATCGGTAGAAAAACCGTTGGTGGTGTAGATTTCCCGATTGTAGGCAACGATCCCGATCCGAATGGAACCATTCGCCAGCGAATCAGCCAATTCATTTCCAAACTGCTGCAGCCCCAACAAGGCATTGGTCAATTTTTCTCCCGTCATAGAGGAAGAATAATCGATCACCATGACCAGATCAACAGGGGTACTGGTCTGATTGCCTTTGACAGCTAACGTTACATCAAATAGTCCTTGACCCGCTGCTTCTTTGACACTCTTTTTCAGATACGCTTCATCTGCATAATTGACATAGTTCTCTTCATCAAAAGCAACCCCCGGCGCCTGTCCATACTTGTAATTGTACGTATCTCCTTGCGCCGTTCCATTTGTCAAATACTGCCCGGTCGCATCGGTTTGATAGTCAAAATCATACGTGGTGGTTTCACTGTTTACAGTTAGACTGCCTATAAGAAACCCCATCAACAACAGGAAAAAAATCCCTGCATGCTTTTGCCAACCTCTTTTGTGTTTCATCGCTTTCGCTCCTTTATTTCCGCACTGCTTTCCTCACAAAAATCCTTGAGTAATGAGGAAAGCGAGTCTTTATCAGAAAACAGTATAGAAGGTTTTGCTGCGAAAAGGAGACAAAAAAATGCCGATTTCATTTGCAAAAAAATCACGTTTTTTGTGCTATCATAAGAGAATCGAGTACATAGAGAAACCTTTAGAACGGAGCTTGGATTATGGAACGCTTTTATCCATTTTTTGGACACACCCTCAAGAGAGATATCGACTTGCTGCGGTTTTTGTATCTTCAAAAACGCTTTGTTCCCATTGAAGAGATCAGTCAAGCGTTGGCTTTGGATCGCCGCTCCATCCAAAAAAGCTTCGACACTTTAAGCAAACGCTCGCTTTCCTTGCAAGACGATCCCTCACCGCTTTTGGTTGCCAAACACGGCTTGGGGTTATCCTTTATTGGGACGAAGCGAGACTACAAGCGATTGAGTCGGCAGTTGCTGGAAGCAAATCCCTTTTTTTATTTGCTGGAAACTCTTTTGCTGCAAAATGAGATCAATTTGATCCAATTCGCCGCTGATCATTACTTCTCCGAATCAACCGTTCGCAAACGAATCTATGCGTTGCAAAAACTGCTTGCTCCATTGGGATTTCAGCTGCAAAAGCAAAAAGGGACGGTTCGACTCGTAGGCAGTGAAGCCCGTATCCGCTACTTTATGATGGTCTTCTTTTGGCGAACATTTGCTGGTCTGCATTGGCCCTTTACTGGTCTTTCCCAGAAAAAATGTGAAACCATCGCTCAAGACTTTTACCAAAACAACCAGATTCCCTTTAACCCGATCGAATTGAAAATGACCACGTACATTTTGGCCGTCACTATTTTGCGGTTTCGCAAAGGACAACGGATTTCGCCAGAAGCAGTGGCGATCAAACCGCCCTTGATTGGGTCAGATCTTTCCCTGTTTCACCCTCTGATTGATGAAGAGACCGCTATTTACAGCCATTTATCGTCAGAACTAGCGGAACACTTCTTTCTTGATGCAAATGAATGCCGCTTTTGTTTTCTATGGCTGGCATCCAATCTCGATCGAACGTTTGCCGATGCGCAACTGGACGCTGCGTTTTCCCCAAAAAAACCAACGACCAGCATCCAAAAACTGCTCTTGTCGATGACCGCTTTCGCACCAAAATCCAAGTTGACCCGTCCTTGCAAAAGTAGGATCGTGAATACCCTCTTGAATGGGCTTTTAACGATCGAATTGTTTGGGCCAGTCGACCATACATTAGCTGGCTATAATACTGCACAGTTTTTAACCGAACATTTTCCTGATTTACAAAAGCAAGCCGAAAAGCTAGTGACGAAAACTTCGTTCTACCAAGCAGATCCGCTGAAACGCAGTGGCTTTTCTCTTTATGTCGCTACGGCGTGGACGTTGATTTTGCCGCCAGCTGATTTTCAGCAAAAAATCAAGATCAAACTGGAAACAGACTTGCCGCTGGCGATTTCACTGACCATCAGAGAACTGATCAAAGCGCCATTTCAAGGGTTCTACAACCTTGATATTCGTGATCAGTTTGCCGACGACGACTACGATCTCTGTCTAAGCACCACTCCATTGTCTGAAACCTTTGAAAAAGGACTCGTCCTGTTGATCAATGCGCAAGTCACCGTCCCTGATTTGCTAGCGATTCATCAGGCGATTGAAACGTTAGATAAATAAAGGATAAAAAAAACCGCACTTGGCTGAATGACAAGTGCGGCCAATCTATTCTTAAAAATACTCCCTAACTTCCCATTCCCTATTGCTTCACTTGGATCACTTCACAGAGGGCACTTTTTAGTTTGAGGATGTAATCGATAAATCACTCGCTCCCAGTCTTTCTTCGTTGGTATGCTACTTAACAAGATATAATCATCCGTCAAACCATAATCCAGGACATAGGGGCGATAATTTGTGACGATCAAAACCTTCTGGTCCGCTTTTAATCGTTCTTCTGTTAATTCGTGCAATGAAAGAAAAATGACTTGATACTTGTTTGCAAAGAGCCGAATTGCTTGTAGTCGAATCATTTGAACGACCATTGAGTCCCCTTCTATAAGAAATAAAATATTTTTTTTTGGTTGATAATAGTCGAGCAGTAAGTCACTTACCGTTGTAAAACTGATAGCAATATCTTCCATAAATTCTGTTGCAAAAGCTAACTCTTCTTTGTACTTTTCCAAAAATGCTTTATTTTTGTAGTAGGACTCTTGATGGTATGTTTTTATTGAGGTGACTTCTTCAGCTTGTCGCTTGTTCAAAGATGGACAAATCACTTCATTGAGT
Organism: Enterococcus sp. DIV0213h; assembly: GCF_051711285.1. Lineage (NCBI taxonomy): Bacteria > Bacillati > Bacillota > Bacilli > Lactobacillales > Enterococcaceae > Enterococcus > Enterococcus sp. DIV0213h. Next base: position 673,571 of record NZ_JBIOMH010000001.1, on the reverse strand, counting down.
TTTCTAGACACCAGAAAGGAGGTTAAATAATCTTCTAGCAGTGACTGATCCCAGCCCTTAAATTCCACACCAGCAAAATATGCTTTTGCGATTGGCTTTACTTCTGGCCAGAAATTAAATCGAGCTAGAAAAGTTTTTTCTCGATCGTATTGATTGATTGTTCGCGTACATATAATCATGTAGTGAAGCCAAGCAAGTTCTTCTTTGGGTAAAGATACCCCATACTCTTTGAAAATAACTTCTTTTAGAATCTCAAGCAATTTAAAATCATTTTCTTGATAGACAAGCTCTTTTGCCCATTCAGGAATCGAAACATAGTGCTCTTTTTGCGCCCGTACAATCGTTATATACAGCAACGAATAAAAAGCTGAGATCGTCAAACCAGTCCCTACTTCATATTTTCCCAATTTATCAGAAAGTCGCTTGAGAATCATATGATGCAGACCTTCTGGTGGTCTGATCGTATAAGGGGTAGGCTCACCTACATAGTAAAAATCAAAAAAGAATTTACGAATACTTGCTTCATCGCCTACCAAAGTAACCGGTGTGAAACTTAGAGAAAGTCCATACTCTTTTAAGGCTGGTTGCACACGTGCAATAAACCGCCGTAAAGTTGTTTCCGCATAATTGTATCGATAAGCCAATTCATTCAGATCAACTACTTCTCCATAAAAAATATTCCCAATGATCTCAAATAAAATTTCCTGATTTAATAGCTGCTCTTTTTTTTCTTTAAAAAGAACACGATTTCGTTCTTCGAAATGAAATCCGCTATTGCTTGATACCAATTCAATGCATTCGCCAAAATGCTCTTTGATCAAGCGTATGTCTTTCACCAATGTCCGCTGAGAAATAGCCAATCGCTCAGAAAGAACCCCAACTTTAAAAACTTGTTCTCGTTCAATAATCGTTAATATTTGCATCCAACGCTTTGTACTCGGGCTTGTAATAAAAGACATCTGAAGTTCCCTCATGCCATCTCTTCACTCATTTCCTTTTCTGACTTGGCTCTATTCATTCTACCATACAACAGAAACCCCTTTCTTCGCTACGTCAAATGAACTTCTTTCTGAAAACATAAGATGTGGCACGAAACATCCATTGTTAGAAAAGTTCGCTTTCGCTTTTTTGAACTTGCTGCGGGCTTTCTTTCAATCCGTAGCAAGACAAGCACCATTCTTTTCCTGGATCAAATGATGGCACTGCGACACGCGACAAATAAGAAAAGTGCTGACCTCCATGTACACATACAACCTTTTGCCTGTGCGCAGCAGATTTTCTATTACAGATTCAAATAAAAAAGCTTAACACCTCGTAGATGTTAAGCAGAATCAGCTATCATTCTATGTTTGTTCAATACTCGGTGCCCGATTTTCATTTGATATTCTTCTCTGGCTCCAAGTTAAAACGTCACAACCGCTTTGACCAATGGATCATCTTCTAACGTTTGGCGTTCTAGCGCCTCTTGCAGTTTTTCTAATGGGTATTCATCCGTGATATATTTTGTGGGATCGATCATGCCACTAGCAATCAAGTCGATCGTTTCTTCAAACTCTTGGCGGGTGCATGAAACACTGCCGATGAGCTTGATTTCTTGCAAGACCAACCGATTTAATGAAAAAGGAATTTCGGGAGCAACGGAATTTCCGATCGCCACGATCGTTGCACCAGGACGAGCAGCCTCAATGCATGTCGCTAAGGAACTGCTGGAACCGACCGCTTCAAAAATCAAATCGAACCCACCAGCAGACGCGTCTTTCAATACTTCCCCACGGTTTGGATCCTTGGCATCAAAGTAATCGTCAAAGATTCCCACTTCCTTAGCTTTCTCAATTTTTGTATCGTTGATTTTGGACATGGCCACATAAGAAGCCCCAGCTTTTTTTGCCAATTCGCCAATCAATTGCCCAATGATCCCACTCCCAGAAACCAAGACTTTGTCATTTAACTTGATGTTGGATTTGCGGACGGCATGATAGGCAACCATCAAAGGATCAATCAAGCTAGCCGCTGTATCTGAAACTGTATCTGGCAATTTATAAGCATTGGACGCTTTTCCGACAAACCGTTCGGCATAGGCGCCATTGCAGACAAAGCCGATATAATTGGTGCCATTTACTTCCCGACACAAATGCTCTTGCCCTTTTTGGCACATATCACATTTCCCACAATAAAGGTTGGCCCAAAAAGCGACGCGATCGCCGATTTTAAAGGAACTATCGCCTGCATCCGTCACGACACCGCAAAATTCGTGACCCATGATAAAATCGGACTCCCCTGTTTTGCCCCAACCTTTCCCTGCTTGCCACATATGCACGTCACTGCCGCAGACGCCGCACGCTGAAACTTGGATCTCGATCAGTCCTTCTTCCACTTTCGGCACAGGGACTTGTTTGACCTCGATTGTTTCTGGTCCTTTTAATACAGCAGCTTTCATGGTTTTTTCTGTCATTTCTGTTTCCTCCTCATTGCTTTTTCCTTTGCTTACTGTCATACTAACATTAAAGTTAACTTTAAAGTCAATGTTAAGGAGTGAAAAAAATGACCTATACAATATCCCAAGTTGCGAAAGCCTTAAATATCCCTACATCAACTATCCGCTATTATGACAAAGAAGGCCTTTTGCCGACGTTGGCGCGCAAAGAATCTGGCTACCGTTTGTTTTCAGATACCGAAATTGAGATGCTGGAATTGATCGAATGTCTGAAGGAAACAGGCATGACCATTAAAGAGATCAAAGATTATGCACAATTGACACGCCTTGGTGATGACTCGCTGCAAGAACGCCATAAAATGTTTCTTGAACAAAAAAAAGCGCTGCAAGCGCAGATAGACGCTTTGCAGCAATCGATGGCGTTGATCGACCATAAGTGCTGGTATTATGAATCAGCGATCGCAGCCGGTACAGAACAAATCCATTTCCCAATCAAAATGTCATTGAGAAACAAAGAGAAGTTTCAAGCGCTCACCGCCCAAAGCGAAGATCGCTAACGTTATGTATCGTTCACAGGACTATCTGCCTGCTTCTAGTGAACCGAAGCAAACCTACTCTTGGTACTTTTCAAATACTTGCTTGTCTGCTAGTGAATAGACTTGTTCATACAAATAATCAAAGAGGGTATTCATGTTTTCTTTCGTATCGCTCACTTCATCAAGGATCTCTTTTGCCGTACGATGAGCGATATTCAAGCGCATTTCAGCGTTGTAGATCATCCGTTCTGCTTCAACCTGCGCTTCTTCAAGCGTTCGATCTGCTTTCTTTCTAGCAAATAGCAAAATATCCCGCATTTCCGCTTGAAACTGCTGATTTTCTTTTTGTAACTCTTGGTTTTCTTTTTGCAGCTCATTGACTGTTTTGCGAAGCGCAGCGGCTTCTTCTTCCTGAACACCTCGAGCCTGCTCCTCCAGCTGTGCTTCTTTTTCAGCGAGTTGGTTCGCCAGATTTGTGATGACTTCTTCTTTTTGGAGCAGCAGCTGTTTTTGTTCTTGGGCTTTGCTTTCATACCATTGTTTTTCTCTCGCCCAATCCAAGCGTTCAAAAATCGCTTTTTCTTTCACTTGCTGGATATCCGATTGTGAGCGATGCAAGGCTTCTGCATGGAGCCGTTTTTCAAGTTCGGTGATTCTCGTACGTGCCAATGCTAACTCTTGATGGGTTTGTTCAAAGCTCATATCTGCTGGTAGATCAGGCGCCAGCTCCAACTGCTCCTTGTTGGCTTCCGCGCTAAACTCTTCAAAGGAGCGTTTTTCTTGATAGCCATGTAAGGGAACATTGACGGTGTCATTGCGCTTTTTGGTGCTTTTACGCTTTTTCTTCCCTTTACTGCTTGTCGGATGTGGCATGCCCGTTTCTGACGACCAGGATTGCGCAGAGTGCTTAGGCGATCCTTCTGGCGCTGATCGTTCCTCTAGCCCTGCTTGTGCGGAGGGAGACGGTGCCAGCGCCTGCCCGCTTCGTTGCCCCTGCTTTTTGCCTTTTTGGGGTTTACTACTGGTATCCGTTATCCCTTGATCGTTACTCGTAGCCTTCTTTTTTGAGGTATCGGCGATCGTTTCTTTCGCTGGTCCACTGACAACAGCTGCCTCAGCAGATCCGTTTTCTTTCTCATACGTTTCTTCAAATCCTTTTAATTCTTTCAATGATACTTGGTTCATTTCATCGAATAGCGTCTGAGCAGAAAACCACCCACGCCCCTTCTTCTTACTCATCCCATGAATCCCTCCCTTTCATCAATAACTCTTTTGATTGTTTCTTTCTAAGCGCCCGTGTCTGAAGCTTGAGCAAGCTCTTTTCGGTTGAGTACTTGCCACTGTCCCTGGGCATCGCGGACGATCGTTTGTTCAAATGACGTATCGGGCGTATCTGCTACTTGTAAAACGAAATGGCACCGTTGCACGCCTTGTGCCTGTGATAGATCATCGATGATTCGTTCCAAGTTGGCCTCCCAAGTGGAAAAATCGGCAACCGAGTGCAAATGACTGGCACTCGTTAAGGTGATTTCTTGCAGCGGTTGATCAATATGGATCAGCACGACTGTCGGTCCTAAAAAGGGCGTCACTTGCGTCCCAAATTCTTCTTCTAGCTGAAAACGTGCTTCTCGATCATCCGCCATCAGCAGCGTCTGCCAAGCAAGGCTTTCAAAAGGGAGACCCGCAGACGGGTACACCGATAACGGTCGTTGCATCCCTTCCATCTGTTCTTTTTGTAAATGTAAGATTTCCTGTTTCAGCTGCTGGCTTTCCTTTTCAATCCTACGAACTTGTGTCTGTAAGGAAAAATGGGGAAAGGTAAAAAGCAGCAGACTTAAAAGAAACAGACCACTGACCATCAGCAACGCTAACGGATGTTCATTACGAATCTTATGCTTAAAAAAAGCCAGTTTTCTTTTTTCCAACTCCGTCATGTTTGTTTGCCGCTCAAGCCTTCGAACAAAGATTTCGAGGTATCCCCGTTGAGCAAGTACCCCGATCGCCACAAAACAAAGCAACAGTATACTGCCATAAACCATCTTCACGGACATCCCCCTTTCCAGCTTTCGGTCTCTAAATAAGTCTCGATTTTCAATCCGACACGCTGACTGACCTCGTTGAACCCTTAAAATAAATTCAAGACGATTCCACGAAGCGCCTCGCTCGTCACCATCCCAAATTCACGACTATCGATCGAGTGCATGATCGCATCCCCGACGACGAAATACTCACCTGGTTGCAAGATGCCTCCGATTGGCAGTTCCCTCGCCGTTTCTTGCGTCAGCGTAAAAGTATAGGAAAAATCATAATAGGAACCCGAGGCACCCAATAGCAAGCGATTGCCACTGCGAGCATAAGAATCGCCAGGAACCCCGATCACTCGTTTTACGATCAGCCGCCCTTCATGCTCAAAAGCCACGAGATCATAGCGATGGGGCAGCTGATTCTTTTGAATAAGGACTAACTCGTTGTTTTGAATGATGGGGACCATCGACTCACCGCTGACCCGAGCAATTTTGTAGTTTGAAAAGAAAAAGAACAGCAGCAGTAGCAGACAACCTATTCCCAACACACGAAGTGCCCATTGCTTTTGGAATCGACCCATGATACCTGTTGCTCCTCTACCATAATTTTACGTCGTACGTAGCCTTTGACTGATTACACCGTTGACTCTACCGCTTTTAGCGAACAGCAGACGCTGCTGGAAGCTCTTCACTAGGAACAGAGCCGTCACATGAACCAAGAAAATCGGCTAATATTGCCTTGCCGAGGCGTTCGATGGAGTTTGGCTCAATCGGTCGTTCCAACCGATAGATGGGCTGTTCCAATTCCAGCAAAAAGAGCGGTTGATCGGTGACCAACACCTGGCGGGCGGTGAAAATCGACAGCTCACTCGTAGCCTCGACGATCACATCCACTCCTTGTGCAACCAGCCAATCCCTCAGACGTTGCTTGATCCAGCCTTTGATTTTCTCATTTCCACTCAAATGATAGGTGATCATCAGCTGTTTGTTTTTTAACTGCTGCTTGTTTAAATACGTCTCCCCCAATGTCACCAAGTAGCGAGAAGCAGCGCTAGAAAGTGCCGTAGACTTTCCAATACCAGACACTGCTGGCTTTTGACGATCCCGCTGTAATGGAGGGGGCACATGGAAGAGTCGATCCAGTAACATGACTGCTAACGTCACTTGCACGAATACGCGGTCTTCTCTCAATGTCTCTGCTTGCTTAGGAAACGTCTCTCGCAAACTATCGCTTGGATCAAACGGCACCGTTTCTTCGACCCAAGGATGTTTCAATAAAAACGAAAGTACCCCTTCATCTGCCATCATCAAAAACAATAGGACACACCGTTCTTGCTGCGACAAGGACTTGCAGACCTCCAAGCCTTCGATGACAAAGCCCGTTTTTTCTAGAAACAACCGACAAAAGTCAGCCATTTCCCAATTTTCCTCCAAGCGCCCACCTTGTTGCGCCCGCAAAAGAAAGACCTTCATCCACTGTAGCGAAACCACTGGATCGATCGGCAAGGAGGGACGATACCGCAGTGTCAACGTTTCAGCCAGCTGCTCAAAGAGTTGGTGGGGCTGTTCCTCTTCCTCAAAATAAAAGGCTTTATAAAAATACCGTATATTTCCTTCTGCCCCTTCTAGGCACCACTGCTTTTTATTCAAAGTCAGCTCATAAGCAGCGAACAAGGTCTGAAGCTGGCGGCATTGTTTCAAAAAAGTTTGATTGCCTAACCCGGTGATGGCAGCCAGTTTTTCAGGTATCGCCGTTTCTTGCTGACACAAGAAATGCAGAAACAACAGATTTGGGTCATCCGCCAGCAATGCTCGCTTTTTTTCCTGATACTCTGCCAATTCTTGGATCACCAATTCATAGCCATTGCTGGCAGATGCGAGGATCGTCGAAGCCCCAAACCGTTGACGTAGTTCCTCAATGTCTGAAATAATCGTCCGCCGTGAAGCGCCGCACGCTTGTGCCAGCTGCTGCCCACTTAAATGACCGTAACATTCCAACTGCCGCAAAATCGTCAGCTGCCGTTTGCGCGTCATTGAAAATAAACTGTTCATCAATAAAGACGGCTTGTTTCTCATCGTTTCACCTCCCCATACATCTGAAAGAAGAGAAGCTGCAGGCAATTTCCAGCAGCTTCTGCTTGATTCTTATTAAAACCTCGTTTTTCTGCACTCACATAATGGTATCAACGGTTTCCATCGGAACAACGCTGCCTCCCTTTTGCTTTCACTACTCCTCTCACCAGTAGATCGATGGTCGCTAGCAGCAAAGCTCGGGTATTGCTGTCTGCCTGTCTGATTTTTTAAGAACGACTAAAAAAGCGTAATGGAACTGCAGCTACCGCTTGCCTTTTCGCCATGAAGGAAACATCTCCAGCTAAGCAAGACAAGGAAATACAAAACCTTTCTATCTTATGTGACAGCTCGTTTTTCTGTGTCTTTTCTTCTATTGCTCACTGTTTTCCTTAGCCTTTTTTTTCTTGTTAATGATTAAAACAACGACGATGATCAGCAACAAAACAAGTGCGGCGATTCCGCCAATCAGCCACCAATTTGTTTCTGGTTCCAATGTCACGTCTTCCTCATTCAAACGACGGGCATCAGCAGCCGCAATCGTAAAGGGTTCTTCCCAATGCCACTCCTCCCCTTGTGAACGGGCCGTCATAGTCAGGACATAGTCTCCTGGACGGAAACGCTCGCCATTTAGAGGGATCGGAAAATCCATATGGGAATTTGGTGCCATCTGCATGCTTGTGCGCTGTGTTTCATACAAGACGGTGTCGCTGCCGCTGGCACGAACCTCGGCATCAATTTCAATGTGGTTGACGAAAGTCGGGGTGTAATTTTGAATTTTGGCACTGATCACGTTCCGATAATTGACTTGACTGGCAAAAACTTCCAGCAATTCAAGTCCCGGATCCGTTGACGAGCGGTTATTGCTTACGACGACTCCTAAAATAAAGGCAAACTCATTACGAATCCCGATTCCTTCTGTTTCCGCCTCCGCTGCCGCTGCATCGCGGACCTCTTCTACTCGGATCGATCCTGCCAGTACCCCTTCAAATTCTTCCTCAGGCATCGTCAGAGGAAGGGTAAGGATCTGTTCCTCCTGGGCTTCTAAGGTGATGACCCCAGGTGCTTCAATCAATTCGGCAATCGAGGCAGGCAATGTCGGGTCAGGATATTCGGCATCACGACCGTATTCTACTACCCCGTTGACATTGGTGAAAGCAGTATGAGCCGATACTTCGACGTCGATGGTTTCTTCCGATGTATTTTGGATGCGTAACTGCAATTCCTCTTGTTCCCCTGCGCCTAAATTCAGATCAAAATAGCCGCTGGCACCGCCTTCTATCTGGCTGTCAGGGAAAATCGGGGTGACAAAAAAATTCAACTCTGATTCTATGTCATCATTTGCTCGTACTGGTGTCGGCAAAGTAATCAATGAGCAAAGCACGATCATTGCAGTCAAAAGCCGCAGCCAGCGTTGGTTTGTTGGTTGTTCGATCACTGTTGGTTCTCCTTCCAAAAAAAGGCAGGAATAACGGTCTACTCCTGCCAGTTGTTTCACATTATTGTTGCGTTGCTTTAAAGATTAGTCTTCTTGATTTGAATCGTTGTCCTCTTCACCGCCGCCATTTTCATCGCCACCATTTTCACCATCTTCACCTACTGTGGTAGATAGTAACCAAGTCAAGGTTGCTTCATAGGTGTCTTGTTGTGGAGTCGCAGCTGATGGAAGATGCAGCTGAATACGATCATTCAGAATCGTTCCGGTAGTCCCTTCAGTCTCATACTGCTTCATCAAATCATCTTGGTCTCCCCAGAAGACAGAGGAGCGTCCTTGTCCTTGATTGGCTCCTGCGGTCATGACTGGAATGCTCGATGCTAAATCCGTATCAGCATTTAAAATCACACGATCGCCATTAGTTACTGGTGCTACAGGCGCTTCGTCAGCAGGTCCAGTTCCATCATTGTGTTTGATTTGCGGATCAATGAAGTGAAGCTGGGCGCCGTATAGAACATCCTCTGTAGTTTTACCGATAAACTCTGATAAAGCAAGACTTAACGTCCAATCTGCCGCACTGTTTCCTCGTGTATCACTGACTTGGGCGAAGGAAACGTAAGGAACTTCGCCTGTAAGGTTATTATCAACTGCAAGAGGATGTTCTTCATCTACTTTTTGCATTTCAGCAATCACAGAATATTCAGCTGAAGATGATGTAATGGCTTGTTGACCAAAATCGAACATTTCTGGCACGTAAACGATCGTTAATGGACCTTTTACTGGAAGCGGATCAATGATAACTGGTGGGTATTCAAGTGGATTTTCAACGTCATCAACGTCTTCTTCCCCTTCGATAAAGTTAACCTCATTTGGTGTCTCTACTTCAAAAAGGGGTGTTTTTGGTTCATTATTTTCTTCCTCATCTGCTACTACTTGTACGCCGCCTGCGAAGATCGTAGAGGTCAGTGCAGCGACTGTTGCTAAGCGAATCCATTTCATTTTTATTCCTTCTTTCTTTTAAATTAGTTTGTTTCATCGGCTTGTGCCGTTGGAACTGTTTCTCCTGATTGGGGGGTGGTGGTGCTCAATTGCCATGTCAATGTCGCCACATACAGGGCTGCATCTTTGGCGGTGGCTCCCGGGACGAACAACTGGATCGCCTCATTGCGAACCACCGGCGCTTGGTCTTGGTATTGTGCATTCAGCTCATCTTGATCGCCCCAAACGACGGATGAAGTGCCTGCCCCTTTGCCCGCATCGGCGGTCAGAACGGCTTGTGCCGCCCCATTGGCATCCAAACGCAAGCCCGCTTCATGGGCACTCGGTGCATTCTCTTGGTTAAAGCTGATGTACTCGACTTCGCGTGAGGCAAAGATGATTTGCGCCCCTCGCAGTTCATTGTGCTGCGTCCCAGATTCAAACGCACTCAATGCTACCGTCAAACGCCAGCCAGCATTTGACCCGCGGGTATCTTGTACTTGGGCGAAAGAAACATAGGGCACTTTGTTTTCTTCCCCTTGGGTATCGGCTAGTTGTTGTTCTTCTGCCACCATCGAATAGACGGCATCTCGGTTGGAGATTTCTTGGGTACCAAAATCCAAAGTCGGCGCATAAGCGATCGTCAATGGCCCTGTTTGTCCCTCTGGTCCGATCGGCGGGATCACCACATCTGGTCCGTCTGGTCCTGGATCAGGGGGGATGACTTCCGTCGGGTCTCGGTCATTGGGCACAAAGCTGACTTGACCATCGGTTTCAGCGACTCTTAATTCAGCGGCGGTCCCTTGGAACCCGCCAATCAAAAGGGTTGCGGCAAGTACGGTACTCGTTGCAAATCGCAAAAATCTCATAAGATCATTCCCTTATTCTCTATTACGCAATTTTTCTGGTGTTCGTGAGGTTGCTTGTTCTTGTTGGTACCTGCGTGTCTTCTTCACTGTTGCATAGCCAGCGATCAATAGCAGCAGTGATCCGAGTGCCGTGGCACTGGAACTTTTTCGGGTATTCGTCTGCGGCAAACGTCCCCCATCGCCGCCAGGCTGTGTCGGTCCGCTTGGTGGTGAAGGTTCTGGTTTGTCTGGTTCATAGACACCCGTGAACTGGACTGAGCCTTCTGTATCGACGGAACGCTGCTCTTGTGCTGAAACCAAAATCGTCGAAGCACTGATCACTTGAAAAAAAGCAGCGAAGACTATCAGGTGGACCCAAACATTCCCCCTCGCTTTTTTCATTCTCCCTCCCCCTTTTTGACATCATCAAGCCTAAAAACCACCATTTTTTAGACACCCTCACTTAGACGGTATCCTTGTACAACGCCGATCGGTCTATGCTTCAGTTAGCTTTCAAAAACGCTGGTTTTTACCCTCGATATACTTCATTATAGCTATCTTTGCGATGCGGGAAAAATCAATAAATTCACTGGCTGATGAAATCGATGCCTAGATAAAAAAACAAACCCTCGTTTTAAATGAATTGCTTGACGCAGGATCACTCTAAAATGAGAAATCCTTTGCATAACTTAAAACGTCTGTTATCAAAGAAAAAGCGAATAGCACGTGCAAAGCTATGTGCTGTCTTTTTTGAAAAAACCAGGTTTAAAATAACAAAAAAAGAGGGGCATTCTCCTAAACAAGAATGTCCCTCTTTTGATGAAAACCCCTATACTACATTTTTGAGGCGTTATTTTTTTTGTGCCGCTTTCTTAGAGTTGCTAAACTGATTACAACGAGAACCATGCCTAGCAATGGCAGCCTTCTGCTCGTTTCGCTATTTGTCTGGGGCAAACGAGCGGGTGGTTCCTTCTCGGGTGGTTCCTCAACGATTCGCTCCTCAATGATCGATTCTTCTACTTTCGGCTCGCCAATTTGACCCTGCACCTTCATCTGCCCTTCATTTTGCTGAACAGCCGTCCTTGCCAATGCAGGTGATGCAGTCAAAACAAAGAGTGAGCCAATGGCTAGTGCAGCTCTAAAGAATTTTGGCTTCATCTGTTTGTCCTCATAGATTTCTTAGCGAAGTGGCACTCCATGATTATCTGTTGGAATGAATTTTAAGTGCAGCTCGAATTCCGGGTACATATTATATTCTTTTTCAACCGGCGTCGCATTCCCTGTGAAAAAGAGAGTATTTACAGAATCTATATCCGAACGATCCGTTAGTACGAATAATTCCTTCGGCGGGTCAAACTCCGAATCCGGAACGATTTTTCCATCGATAATCACGGGAAATAATTTATTGACCTCCAAATAATCAACTTCTTCCATATCTCTTGCCTCACTCACCCTCGTGACTAAGACTTGCACGCCTCGTCCGGAGTGGTTCACAAACTCGTGTTCAGGGGACATGATTTCTCGATGGTCAGACCATCGGGTCGTATAAAAGAGCGTTCTTGCTGGGAATGTTATATTGATCCATTGATTGATATCTGGTGGATTAGGCTGGGAAACATCTGTATTATCAAATTCACCGATAATTCCGTCCACTTGGAGTGAGCTTTCATTCCCTTGACCATCATTTCCATTAATATGCCAGTAATCATCTGCAAGAACTTGCACGACACCGCCAAGTAATGCCATCGACGTAAAACACGCAGCAGCGGCTTTCTTCATTTTTTTCATTTCCTTTTCCTCCTAAAATAACTTAATTGTTAACAAAAACTTTCACCTGTGCATGGGTAGTTCTTAGCCTTTCCAGGGTATCTGGATCAAAAATATGCACGTCTGCTCTGGTCAGGTATTCTCCCGCTTCTAAAGGAATCAGCAAACGAGCAGAAGTCACTTCTTGATTGGGTAAAATACCACCTGATTCATAGATTAGTTCCCCCGTCTCTTCTAAAAACAACTCCAACGCAATAGGGTACACATTTGTCCCAGGATTGATGATCTGAATACTGCCTTCGCTTTCTCCGTCTTCAAAATAGGCTTCTGGATTAAGGTTCAATGTAAAATAATCGGCATCTGCGATCTCCTGCGCCCGTTCTGCCAATTCACGATCGGTGGCGTCAATGATATCTGGCATCAAATCGCGACTGGCTAGCGGAGTAGGCGTACTTTGATTGTTTAAGTAATACCAAACACCTCCTAGACCCAACAACAATAAAAGCAATAACCATAACAACCACTTTTTCTTCTTTTGCTCTTTTTCTTCCATCCTTTTTCACCTCTATGTTCTCCTTGGGCAATCCTTAGCAATCGTGTTTCATCAAATGAAATCACTACTAAATAGATCGCCTTTTCAACGCTTTCGTCCTTCATTCTTTCGTTATTTATTTTTTATTGTCAACGATCGATTGTTTTTGTTCGCTAGTATCCTGTCCTATTTCTTCCTATTTATTAGCAGCTTCACTTACTTTTTAAAATGATTGCTTTTTCTCAAACAAAAGTGTCGGTTTGTGAATCAGCCGAATCTTCCCTGAGAAGAGTTCCTTGGATCGATAAAATGACAACGGTCGATTCCATTTTTCCTTTCCTGTTTCCTTCTCGTCGAGTGAAGCGCAGCGAAGCAATTGCTTCCTCACCATACATCCTCTTCTAGCAAACATGTGAAAATATGAGCGAAAAATAGCCTTTCGTTCAAGAAAAAAGAACTAGATTGCCTAATCCTTGCCTCTTTTTTCCCATCAAACCTAGGCAGAGCAAAGCAGCACTTTGATCGAATCAAGCGAATCCTTGTTGACGCTATCATTATAACGAGCTTTTTCTCAAAACTGAAATCAAGGATTTCACTGCCCAGTGAATTATGTGCATGGACTAAATTTAAACGAAAAAATAACCAATGATGTAGCTGCTAAGACGGTTGCTGTAAAGAGGTTTTTCACAATCTCTCTCTTTTTCTCCCATGTCTCTTTTTTCGCTCCGCGACATGCTGAGAAGCTCGCTTGATGCGACAGAAACCTTAAGAATTTCTCAATTTCCTGTAAAAAACACGCTGCTGATAGTTTGAAAAAAGCCTCATTTGTTTGCACTAAAAAAGCAGCAAACGTCACTCCTTGATTTTCACCAAAGGGAGCAAGCATTTGCTGCCGATTCTCTTATGTTAAGTAGCCCCTACGAAAAGGATCGTCTGGGTCGTTTCATTTATGTATGTTGTTTCTTACAAACAAGCTATTTCTTCCTATTTAAAAAAAACGCTTCTTTGCAGATCCTTGTGCTTTACCTATTGATCATTCTCTTAAAGATTGTTTCCCTTTCCTCGTGCTGCCGTGCTGCACCCAAAAATACATAACCAGCAGAAAGAAATAACCCAGCAAAAGAATGATTTGTCCCAATTGAAACCAGCTGCGAAGGATCACAGATATGCTGGGAAAGAAATAATATATGCCATATTGTGCCACCGATATGCCTACCGATAAGCAGGCAAAAATGATAAAAAGTTTCATTCCATTGATGTCCTACCTTCATGCGCTTTTTGTATTCTTTATGACTTGTCTTACAAGGTACCTCGTTTCGCCGAAAAGGTCAATCAGCGTTCGTCATTGTCACGATCCTGACCAGTTAGTCTAACGTTTCTAAAAAAAGCTCTTACTCAAGCAAGGAAGACCAACCAATTGCCTTCCCCACTGCGTTGTTTGAGTAGCCCTTTTGCTCTTGGTTATTCTCAAGGGTTCTTACCACCTGAAAATCGTCCGTTTCGCCCCACTACTACTCTTCATTTCTATCCCCAAAAACGCTCTATCTATAAAACTTCCCCAATAGTCTATTGCTCGTCATCGTTTTCCATTTCTTGCACGCTTTTCTCCCAAACCTCACAACTCGGCGCACCAAGAATGAATGTTCAGGACTCTGCTAAATGTTCGCTCAAATAAATCAAGCCCATTTTAGGTTTTTGCGTTAGCTTTGCCCCCGTGATCTCACGATAAAAATACTTATGGTCATTTTCAATCATTTCAATGACTTCTTCCTCACTCATCCCAAGGTCATCTAGCAATCCTTCTTTGCGATTGTTGCTGATTTCCATCAATATTTGCAATTGTGCATCAATCGCCAATAGACGGCCCCATTGAACAAACAGGTTTTCTTCCTTGCTATGAAAAATCGTTAAAAACTCTTTTGCTAACCGATGATAAAAGGCATTTATTTTTGGAAAAAAGCGTAACACCCCTTGTTTTTCTAGCTCTGTTTGAAAATGCGCCAAATATTCTTCTGCTCCCGCTATCTTTTCTGCCAGCATATTAGCCTCCTCGTAATCTATCTGTACGATCGTTCCCAGTTTCCCTCTTCTAGTAACCGTAGATTTTCTTCAACCAATCAATGTCTTTTCCTTCTATCTCATTCGTGGATAGCCTTCAACTACACTTCATTTTTAGGTATTGATGGCACATTCACGCACTTGCTAGTTCCATTTATTTTCCATCTTCTCTCTTTTGATCCAACCAACAATTCACAGGTTTCCTCTTGAGAAAAAACAAATACTCCTAAGCATCGGACTATGGTCTCACTATAGCGTCAAATCTCTTTAAAAAAAAATAGCAATTTTCACCTGTCGGTGAAAAAACCTACATTGTTCCAAATAGTTTCAAACGTTTACATCCATTAGAATAATAAAAACTTTGTATTTAGTCAAATAAATTAAAAATAAACATAAAAATTGAAGTATTTTAACCAATTGTTTATAATATGATTAATTCTTTTTTAAATTCAACGGGGGCATCTATGAAAAATTTTCAGTTAAAATTTATCAAAAATCGTTCTTTAATTCGACGATTGCAATTATTAAATGAATTTGAGAAGAATCCGTCTTCAACATTGGGCGATTTATCAGAAGTAACAAAAAGCAGTACTCGCACGATCATTGCGGACATTGCTATGATTCGTGAACATTTCAATGATGCAATCGAAATCTACTCCTCGAAGTTTGGTTATTTATTTGAAGAACTGGATCCCGAGGCATATATCAAACAAAAACAAAATCTAGTCAAAGATGAACCTTTTTTTATGATTTTAGAAAGTATTTTTTTCGATGAATTACAATCGGTGCTAGATTGGAGCCTGACCCTTAATCTTTCTGA
Organism: Enterococcus sp. DIV0213h; assembly: GCF_051711285.1. Classification (NCBI taxonomy): domain Bacteria; kingdom Bacillati; phylum Bacillota; class Bacilli; order Lactobacillales; family Enterococcaceae; genus Enterococcus; species Enterococcus sp. DIV0213h. The sequence continues at coordinate 658,069 of NZ_JBIOMH010000001.1, read as the reverse complement.
ACAAGCATTGCTTGGCTACTTAAAAAAAATGAATGGTTTATTAAAGCCCTTCAACCTTCGTTTGTCAACGAATCCAGTCACACTGGTGGGTTCTGAGATCGATATTCGCCGCTTTTTTTGTCTGTTTTATTACGAGTCCGATATCAATGTCAATACGATCTTCCCGTCATTGGATGTCCAAGATGCCGTGATTGAGATCACGAATCTTTTGCATTCAAAAAAACAGCCAGCTTCTACCTTTTCTTACTTTTCCTATATCCTCTACATTACGCTGGAACGCAGCAAGAAAGGGTTGCAGGTCGAACTTTCTCCTGAGCTGAAGGAGATTTTTTATGCTTACGATTCATTGATTTCACCCGATACGTTGACGGAGATCCTTTATTCTTATTTTCATTATCGCCTACCTGAAGATGAAATCATTTATTTGCTTCTTTGCCTTATCTGTCGCCGAAAAATCAATCATCCTTCGATCGAAGAATTTTGCCAAACCTACAATCGCTGGCCTGAGATCAAACAAGTGGCAAAAGATTTCTATGCCATCAATCGCGGCAATTCCTACGATGAACAAAAAGACTTGTACTGGTTAGAGTCGTTTTTTACGATCGTGAAAATACGCGACATGCTCTCTCCCATCATGAACGTCAATATTGACGATCTTACCCAATTCGTCAAAGACAAGTTTTCCTACGAATATAAGAGAAACTATGCATTTTTGGCAAAGCATAAGCTAGTCAAAAAGCTGTATTCGCCCTCCTATCTCGAAGACTTTTGTGCCAGTCTAACGATTCACATGGAAGCGATCAAAGAAGAAAATTGGGGGACACAACGGACGATCGCCGTAATTTTTGAAGGAAATGAATATGTCTGCGAATATGCCGAAAGTATCGTACGGAAATATCTAGGACGCTTCCACACGTTGTATTATCCTGATGCCAGCGAACTCTCCCCAGCCTATTTAAAGGAAAAACAAATTGATCTGCTAGTAACCAACTATTCGGAATATACGATGGAATATTTGCTTGAAGTCGAGTGTATCTTACTAAAATCTTTTCCAGATGCCACGGATTGGAATCGATTACTTAACCAAATCAATCCACGAATCTTGCGTCTGGTCGTTTTGAACAACGCGTAGGACATTTTCTCGGGCACTATTTTGCGGAATCGTTGCAGCTGCAAATCGTTATTTAATAAGAACATCTCCTACACAACGAGTAGTTGAAACTCTGATCGATCCAGCCGATCAGAGTGTTCATTTCTCGCTGAGGTAGATCAACCCATGGGGCGCTTTTTGGTTCGTACCGATCCCCGCCATTTGTCGGTAATAGACATTTTTGTCCTTTTTGATCATTTTGACGATCTCTTCTTCTGCCAATTCGATTTCTATAAAAATGTCCGAAAAAAAGCAAAATAAAAGAAATTCATTGTAATTTTACACATCTTCTAAAAAAATTCATTTTTCTTTGGTATACTAAACGTAGATCTGCATATCATTAGATTTACGTTGCCCGTTAGTGAAGTTTCAGGCAACGTTTCTTTATGGGGGATAGATAAAAAATGGAAGAGAAAAAGATTTTTGAGAAGCGGTGGTTATTAGCTACCAGTGAACAACGAGAGAAATACCATGCCTTGATTGCCTCTTACCCTTCAATCGAATGGACATTCAAAGAAAAAAGCTACCTTTTATGGCTTTGTCAGTTAGATAGTGATACGTTCAAAACCTTTGAAGCGATTTTTGATAAACTAATAAATGCCAACTAATTATTTTCGCGTAGGCTGTTCTTTCACCAAAACAACCCAATCTTTTGGTATTCAGGAACAGTGGGCATATTTTCAGATAACTCCCTTTTTTATTAGACAAACGAATAAAAGCCGCACCCGTCGATCGTAACGGTTGCGGCTTTTCTATTTGATCTATCCACCTATGTCCTCGTCATGCTGTGTTGCAATACGTGTATCAGGTTGTGGGAACGCTTAACGCTTGCCCTAACTGAGGATCGATTTTTTCAATCACTCTTAGCCAATCTTGATGATCGGGAATTGCTTTGAGTAAAAGAGAATCAGTCGATAAGATGAACTCTGATAAATATTCACTATAATTCGTGACCACAAGATCAATGGCGTTTTCCTTCAAATAATCGCTCGTCAATTCATTGATTTTTGGAAAGAATACCCGATGATCATTGCCGACATAACGCAAGAAGCGCGCACGGATCGTGTGACAGGCATAAAGATCACCTTCTATTATCAACGCGATCCGTTTAACTTTTTGTGCATAAAGCTCCCTGATTGCTTCACTATAAAGGGTCAGTGCGGCACAGATATCTGACAGATACTCCTGTTTGAATCCTAGAATCGCTTGGTGCTGCTTCATAAATGCCAGATTTTTTTGATAAGCAGCAGAACCATGCTTTTGCGCTTCAGTTTTTACTTCTGTTAGCAAATGATTTAAAACGGGCGCCAGCTGCTCATTGATTTTCTTTGACAGAAAAAAGGCGTGGATCATCGTCTGGACCTGTTGAGGCTCTTGAAAGGAAATGCCCCATTCCTGCACGAAGCGCTGACTCAGTTCTTCGAGTTCAGGATACAGCCCAAACGCTGCAACGAATTGCTGCTCTTTTTCAGGCTCGGTCAAAGTTCGTTTCATCACGGTCACTAAATAAAGCCACATCATTTCTTGTTGCGGTAGTCTTACTCGGTATAGCGCTTCGATTTTAGGCGCTAAGTTCTTCATTACGGCAAACGCTTCATGCGTTTCGACGATTGCTGCCAACGATCGAGGAATCTGAACAGTCTTTCCCAGTTGATAGCGCTTGATCGCAATATACAAACTATAATAAAAATCACTCGGAGAAACGCCTGTATTCACCAGCGCTGTGGGAATTTTTGAGAAGGCATCACTGACTAACGCGATCAGTTCTTTGGGGGGCAAGAGCGTATGCGGGGTGACATCTGATTCATAATAAAAATCTTTAAAAAACTTGCGAATATTGGCTTCTGATCCACTCAAATTGACCGGTTGCAAGATCCACTCTAAATGATACTTTCGTAACGTCGCAGAAGCAGTATTCAAATAGCGACGCATCGTACTTTCTGATACATACAAGCGCTGCGCCCACTCTTCAACTGAACAGAATTCACCGTGGAAAATGGCTTCCACGATTTGATACATGCCTTCTTCTGCAACAAGCTCCTTTTTTTGAGACAAGTATCTTTTCGGATCAGTTTCCCTAAAATGATAGCCATTGGCTTCAAGAGTAAATTCCGCTGCCTCTTGCAGATAGGTTTTCAATTCCTTGATGTCAGAGCTGATCGTCCGTTGGGTCACATCAAGCTTGTTGGCTAAACTTGCGATGGAACAAGTCCGTTCTCGCTCAAAGGTATTTAACATTTGAAGCCATCGAACGGTCGTTTTGTTTAGCATAAAATTTAACTGCAATTCTCTCATTTTGCCCTCCGTGTTTCTCCTTCACCGACTGGTTTCTTTTCTATAGTACAATATTTGCGTCTATAAAAAAACCTTCCTATTTCCCAAATTTACTTAAGTTGGTGTTAGAATATGTACTTAAGTGAACAAACAGGGTATTCTCTATGTAGACTCTTTTTGTGCAACTGGAGGAATTTGTATGACAAATATGGTTTATGGATACGCCCGTGTATCCACAAGACAACAGGATCTCTCTCGTCAATTGGATTTACTTGACCGGTATGAATGCAACAAAATTTATACTGAAAAGATCAGTGGTGTACGCGCAAATCGTCCTGAATTAAATAAACTAAAAAAACGAGTGAAAGAAAACGATAAAATCATTATTGAAAGTTTCTCGCGGCTAGGAAGAAGTACCAAAGACCTGATTGATCTCGTCTACTTTTTTGAGAAGAAAGGTGTAAAAGTCATCAGTATCAAAGAAAATTTTGATACACAAACCCCTCAAGGAAAATTAATGATGACTGTTTTCCAAGCCTTCAGCCAATTCGAACGAGACATCATCGTTGAACGGACCAAAGAAGGCTTAGAATCCGCACGTGCTAGAGGAAATATTGGCGGTCGTCCACGAATCGATCCCGCACTGATCCAACACGCATTGCACCTTTATCAAAAGGAAGGAAAAGCCGTTGTGGATATCTGTGCCCAAACAGGCTTAAAGCGCTCGACTTTTTATCGCTATCTTAGTCTGGAAAAGGATGAGGTCATTTTTTGAAACAGTAGATTCATCTAGTTTTTCTAGTTCGAGCACTCAAAAGTATAAAACATATGTATTGACTAATAAAAACACAGGGAGAGCTAGAACACCACTCTCTTCCTGTGTTTTTCGATTAATAATAGTTATTTACCCTATTTCAAATATCATTGCCATTCTATACAATCATCTATAGCTATCTATTATTTTCGAATAATAACTGAACAAACAATAATTATTGTCGCAGGGCATCTAGTATTTCATCATAACGATCACTATCTAAAAATTCATCCACTGATTGAAAATGAGCATTTGGTGCTGCCTTTCTCGCACTTTCTTGAAGCTCTTTCTGGGTGATAACTAATGACGTTTCATCTGCGGATAAGTCACGAATCGCAACGTTTGTTACCTCAATATCGTAACCTAACTCTTGGATTTTTTTTCGAACAATTGCTGCCCCCATTGCTGAAGAACCCATACCTGCATCACAAGCAAAGATAATTCTCTTTATTGAAAAGTCTTTTATCAGTTTTCCTTTTTGCTTCATTTTTTTTGTCTTTTCTTCTGCAAGGATAAATTCGTCATTGTTATTATCCAATGCTCGATTAGTTAATTTGTGAATTACTGCAGCTCCGACAAAGGTGACCACAGTTGCAACAACGATCGCAAGCAAAATACCAAAGTGGCTACCTCGGGGAGTCACAGCCATGAAGGCAAAGATAGATCCGGGGGAAGCTGGTGAAATCATCCCCGCTCCAGTAATCATCAATGTTGCGACACCACTCATTCCTCCTAATATAGCTGGAATCAGCAGCAATGGATTCATCAATACATACGGAAAGAAAATTTCTGCAATTCCTCCAAAAAAATGAATAACAATTGCTCCAGGAGCAGTTTTCTTAGCAGTTCCTTTTCCAAAAACCACATAAGATAACAAAATACCTAACCCGACTCCCGGATTGTCAATTGCAAACATCATTGAGCGACCATTTTCAGCTACTTGCTCTAATCCTATTGGTGCAAAAACACCAAAATTAATTGCATTATTTAAAAATAAAACTTTTGCTGGTTCCATAAAAATACTTACTAAGGGTAAAAGATGATGTTCAACGAGTAAATTTACCGCATCAGTCATCATATAATTCAACGTATTAAATATTGGACCTACTATCACATACCCAATGACTGTCAAAATAGCCGCATATATGCCTCCACTAAAATTTTTGACAAGCATTTCGAAACCAGTTTTTACCTTATCTTCATAAAGGTAATCTATCTTTTTCATCCCCCAGGCACTAATTGGACCTACTATCATTGCACCTAGGAACATCGTAACATCAGCTCCGACGATCAACCCCATAGTTACCATTGAAGCTACTACCGCACCACGTGTACCATAAACCTGCTTTCCTCCTGTATAAGCTACCAGTATCGGTAGCAGATAGTTCAGTGTAGGTGGCACGATTTCATTAAATTTTTCATTTGGAAGCCAACCTGTAGGAATAAATAGTGCCGCTAACAGTCCCCAAGCTATAAAGGCTAGTATATTCGGCATAATCATTCCACTTAAAAATGACCCCATTTTCTGAAGTTTTACTCGAACTCCAGCACTTGATACTAAATTTGCATTTTTCATCTTTTTCTCCTTTATATAAAATTTATAGTTATTTGTTTATCACATTGAATCTTGATAAATAAAATATTCAAAGACAGCTTTTTTCCTCATCCCTGTTAAATCGTTACAATGAACACCAATAAAAGCTCCAGTAAAAGCACTTCCTGTAGGTCCTAAGAATGGTTTTGCAATGTAATCATCTGAAAGTTTGTAAGTATCAAATGTTACAGCAAGCTCTTCCCAGTTTTCGCCATCCAATGAATAGAAAAATTGATAGAAAAGAGAATTAACTTTAACTCGTAAATACACACTACCTCTATCAGGTAAGGCGACAGGATCTCTCAATGGCCAACTAAGTTTCGCCCCTTCACATTTTAAAATTGTTAAAATTTTACCCAATTGCTCGTCATAAGTTACCTGTAGTGAAGTCCAATTCTTGCTATTGTAGTAACATACCAGACCAGCACTTTGTTGGTAATAAGTAGGGGAAAAATCTACCACAGTTTCAGCTAAAAAATCTATAGATTCAAATCTACGAGCTAGTAAAGATTGTTCAAAGACGGAATACAGGGATTCCTGTCCATACAAAGTCAATCCTTGTTTTGTTATCTTACCCATTTTTTTATTAAACGGAATTCTTAATGTTTGAAATTCTAAAGGAATACCAGCAGAGAAGTTAGTTCTCTGAGACTTATTAGGCCAAGGGTGCTCTGGTAAATTTGGCATCGGCACGTATTTTGGGGCAACTTTCCCATCAGTCAATACTGGCCAATCATCCGCTGTCCATTCAATTTTTGCTATCGCAGATTCACGCCCCAAAGTACAAAATCCTCTTTCTTCAAATAATCCTTTTCCCTTTCGTTTAATGGGCCGGCTTGCTAAATAAGTGATATACCATTCCTCACTATCCGTTTTGATTAATGACGCATGACCTGTTTTCTGCAAATAATTTTCTGGAGAATACCAAGCGGTCATAATAGGATTATCAGGATGTACCTGATACGGTCCAAACAATGATTTTGAACGAGCAACAGTTACCGAATGTCCCCACTGAGAGCCGCCCTCAGCTGTAAATAAATAATAATAATCATTTATAAAATAAATATGTGGACCTTCTGTTTTCTCTAAATTTGTTCCTTTAAAAATAATTTTAGGTTTCCCTATCATTTGTTCTTTCCGTTCATCATATTCCTGAATAGCTATTCCGTAATTCCAAGGATGATAATTTCTAAAATCATAAACCATATTCAATAAATACTTTTTACCGTTATTATCATGAAAAAGTGAGGGATCAAATCCACTAGCATTTAGAAATACCGGCTCGCTCCATGGGCCTTGGATATCATCAGCAGATATCAAGTAGTTACGTACATCTTTAAAAGCTCTATGTTCGCGCATAATTGAATATACCAACCAGAACTTTTTGTCTTTGTACGTTAAGCACGGAGCCCAGACACCTCCACTATCTGGAATACCTATCATATCCAATTGACTTATCCTATTTAACGGTTGGACAATTAAACGCCAGTTTTTTAAATCTTTTGATTCGTAAATTTGTACACCTGGAAACCACTCAAAAGTCGATGTTGCAATATAATAAGTATTCCCCCTTCTGCAAATTGATGGATCTGGGTTAAACCCTTTTAATATTGGATTTTGGATCAATAAAATCAGTCCTTAAAATTTTTTGAAACCACTTTCATGTAGGTTCTATTTAAAGTATACTTTTATTAATAAATTTGGAAATGAGTTTTACAACGTTAAATTTACCAAAAAACACGGAGATTAAATTATGAAAAAGAGCTTATACAATCATTTAGAGTTTCTACCGAATTTAGATACAAGCGTCCGTTTCTTCTCAGCACATACTCAAAAAGTTCCTTATGGCTGGTCTAGCTATTTAGATTCGCATAATGCTTTTGAAATTCTGCTTGTTTTATCAGGAAAGCAAAAAACTACAATCAATCACAAAAAATATATAGTGAATGCAGGTGACATATTAATTATCCCTCCGGGTATGCTCCACCTAAATGCTTGTTGCTCCGAGGAAGGATTACGCTACTTTACAGCTCATTTCGATATTGACGAACCCATATTGCGATATGTATTAATGAAGAATATTCCTTTGATATTTGAGAAACACACAGCTGAAAACACTACATTACAAGTCATTATCAACGATTGGATCGATCTCTATGATAAAGCACCTAGCTTTTCACTTTCTGATAAAATCTTAACCATTCAAATTTTAACTAGACTGATTTTCGAACTTATTAAATTTACTGAACTTGATCCAAAAAAAAATGCGAACATTCAAACTCTGAGTATTGCTAGAAGTATTGCAGAAGTTATCCACCATAACTTTCATCATTTTTTTGAAAGGAAGAATACCGAAAAAATCGATATCTTGATAAAAAAAATTTATTCTGAGGCGAATGTTTCCCCAAGCTATGGTCTTGAAGCTTTTAAAAAAATTTACGGCATTTCACCAAAAAATTATCTAGATTCTCTTAAACTAAAAGAAGCAAAGAGATTATTAACTATCCCTGATATTACAATTGAAAGTATCTCGGAAAGATTGGGCTACTCACATACAGCACATTTTAGTCGTCAATTTAAAAAATGGGTAGGTGTTTCGCCAAACACGTATCGGAAAACAAATATTGCAATTTTTTTGTCATAAATAATTGTTTAATAGCAAAAAGGAGTAGAGTACCAGCCAATTTACTGATATTCCACTCCTTTATTGTATTTTTCTATTTAGACTTTTCTTTACTCTTTACTAATTGTCCAAATATGAAATTATCACCAATGCTTAGTGTAAAATTTTCTTCGGAAATAAAAACCGGAGAAACCGAGTCCTACTAGGAAAAGACCACAAAAGACGATTGGAAAACTAGGTTCTTCTCCTGTATTTGGTAGCTCTTTATCAACTTTACTATTCTTTTGTTTCACTAAATTGTTTTGATCATTTAGATTACTATTGCGCGATGATTGTTTGGTTGATGCTTTTTTGTCTAAATCATCATCTTTTTTTACAGGTTCTTCATTATTGGGATTTGGTCCAGAGGCTTCTGGGAGTTGTAAAGCTGGTTTCTCACTTGGTAACGACTCATCTGGATTTTCATCTAAATTTGATTGAACCACGATAATCGCTTTAACTGTCAAAGAACCATAATGATAAGTAACTTTGTATCTCCCAACTGTATCGGTGTTCACTGTGCCGTTGACTTCTACTTCTGAAAAGGCTACTTCTTTGCCATCACGATCGATGGCAGAATCAATGTTTGTTTCTGGCAGCCATTCATCGCCTTGCTTGATCGTTGAATCGTGAACTTTCAGGGTCGTTTGATCCGCTTTGACGGTGATTATGGCTTTGCTTTCGATTCCGTGATAGCTGTAAATGACCTCATACTTGCCTGCTTTCATTGTGTCCACTTTGCCTGTAACGATGATATCCCCAAAAGCAACAGGTTTACCATCTCGATCTGTTGCGCTATCGAAGTTGTCTTTGGCTGTCCAGTTTTCTCCTGTGTACAACTCGCTATCGTGAACTTTAACTGTCGTTTGATCCGCTTTTACGGTGATAGTGGCTTTGCTTTCTATTCCGTTATAGCTGTAAATAACCACGTATTCACCAGCTTTTGTTGTATCTCCTTTGCCTGTAACAGTGATATCCCCAAAAGCAACAGGTTTACCATCCCGATCTGTTGCGCTATCGAAGTTGTCTTTGGCTGTCCAGTTTTCTCCTGTGTACAACTCGCTATTGTGGACTTTAACTGTCGTTTGATCCGTTTTGACGGTGATAAGGGCTTTGCTTTCTACGCCATGATAGCCGTAACTGACTTCATACTTGCCTGCTTGCGTTGTATCGACAGTCCCCGTGACAGTGATATCCCCAAAAGCAACAGATGAACCGTCTTTATCTGTTGCACTATCGAAATTATCCTTAGCTTTCCAGTTATCCCCTGTGTACAACTCGCTATCATGAGCAGTCACGTTGGTTTGATCGGCTTTGACGGTGATAATGGCTTTGTTTTCTACGCCATGATAGCCGTAACTGACTTCATACTTGCCTGCTTGCGTTGTATCGACAGTCCCTGTGACAGTGATATCCCCAAATTCAACAGGTTTACCATCTCTATCCGTTGCACTATCGAAGTTGTCCTTGGCTGTCCAATTTTCCCCTGTGTACAACTCGCTATTGTGGACTTTGACTGTGGTTTGATCGGCTTTGACGGTGATAATGGCTTTGCTTTCTACACCGTGATAGCTGTAAATGACCTCGTATTCACCAGCTTTTGTTGTATCTCCTTTGCCTGTAACAGTGATATCCCCAAAATCAACAGGTTTACCATCCCGATCCGTTGCGCTGTCAAAGTTGTCTTTGGCTGTCCAGTTTTCTCCTGTGTACAACTCGCTATCGTGAACTTTAACTGTCGTTTGATCGGCTTTGACGGTGATAATGGCTTTGCTTTCTACACCGTGATAGCTGTAAGTGACCTCGTACTTGCCTGCTTTTGTTGTGTCGACTGTCCCCGTGACAGTGATATCCTCGTATTCCACAGCTGAACCATCTCTATCCGTTGCGCTGTCGAAGTTGTCCTTGGCTTCCCATTGTTCCCCTGTGTACAACTCGCTATCATGGGCAGTCACGTTGGTTTGATCGGCTTTGACGGTGATAATGGCTTTGCTTTCTACGCCATGATAGCCGTAACTGACTTCATACTTGCCTGCTTGCGTTGTATCGACAGTCCCCGTGACAGTGATATCCCCAAAAGCAACAGATGAACCGTCTCTATCTGTTGCACTATCGAAATTATCCTTAGCTTTCCAGTTATCCCCTGTGTACAACTCGCTATCATGGGCAGTCACGTTGGTTTGATCGGCTTTGACGGTGATAATGGCTTTGCTTTCTATCCCATCATAACGATACACTACCTCATAGGTCCCCGCTTTCTTGGTATCCACGCTTCCGTCAACGCTCACATCGGCAAAAGCAACTGGATGGTTGTCCCGATCGACGGCTTGGTCGAAGTTATCTTCTGGTGACCAATTTTCGCCGACGTACAACGAAGAATCGTGAACAGTAATCGCAGTGAATCGAGGTTTGACGAGGATCGTTGCCTCTTTGCTTACATTGTTTAAGTGGTAGCTGATTGTATAAGTACCCGCTTGACTAGTATCGACTTGCCCAGACACACTGCCGCCCTCAGCGAGGAATTCCTCGTAAGTCAGTATTTTTCCTTCTTTTGAGACTGCTTGTTCAAAATTATCCGCGGCTTTCCATGTATCTCGTTCATAAACCTTGGTATCTTTCACGGATAGCGCTGTGAAGTCCGTTGGTGCTTTTTGATAGACGTAGGTCACTGTCGCTTCGCCTCGAGGAAAATTTCCTTTGGCATTCGTCGGTAGTTGATTGGTATCAAGAACGTACCCTGGAATTTCTGGAATAAACGCACTTGTAGAGACATTATAGGATTCATTGGTGCTATTATGGATGGTTTGAGAAGGATAGATTTCCATCCCTGATTCATCCACATATTTAACCGTCAAATGGCTATTCGTAAAGCGAACATTATATGTCGCCGTAAACAAAAGGTTTCCGTTAACGTCGGTATATTCTAAAACCGCTGTTAGACCGTAATAGTTGATCGTAAAACCTGTGAAGCTTGTCCAAGATATATTTAATTGATTGGTACCAGTCACTTCACTTGTATACCATAGCCCCACCAGCATGTATACCTTATCCGTTTTGTAGACATAAAAATCTTCTGTCAACTGCGGGTCTTGGTATAGTGTTTGGTGTGCGTATTTTTCTGGGATTGGCAAATCCAAAACCAGTGCTTTATACTTGATCGGATCATATTCTACAGTCAGATCGTAGTTGAAACTCTCGATACTCTTCGTTGATTCTGCAGCGAAAGGTTGACTATCCGTAGATTCTACATTGGTTTCAGCAGATGGGTCAGTAACTGAAATTTGAGTTTTTTCTGCAGTATCAGCTGCGTTAGATTGATTTGTTTCTAGGTTTGAAGTGGTGGTCACCACTTCACTTGCGGTTGTTTCGGAAGATACGACGTCAGCATTTCCTTCTTGGGAATTTGTCTTTTCTCCTGTGTCCATGCTTCCTGTTGAATCTGTCAGCAAGGGAACGGTGGAGTCTATTGATGGTGTTTGCTGCTTTGTTTGTTGTGTTTCTGTTGCCTGAGCGATCGGCCATGTGCTTGGAAAGGTTGTCCCTAAAATCAGCATCCCTACTAAAGCGCTCTTACTTATAATTACGCGTTTTTTCATTTTCATTTTTTCTCCTTTTTCTTTTCCCCAACGTTATTCACACTTATCTTTGTACCAATCAATCCAAGCGTTTTAGGTCTGCAACTGGCAAGGTTGTTTTTTCTAAAAAGCTGTTTTCAATGACTGTTTCACACTCGATGAAACATGCGGCGCACCATTAACATGAAATCCGCCAATTTTCAAGGGATAAGACTTCTTGATTGGCGCAGAGTATTATATAATTTACTTAAAATGAGCGTAATTTCAATGGATAGGTGGTGACCTCAATGTTAGAAAATTTATCTATCAACTTGCATCGGGACAAAGCATTTTCTCGACAAGTAAAAATCTTGCAAGTGCTAAATGCTGCACCGACAGGGTATCATCCACAAGAATTGGCGACATTACTAGGGCTATCTTTGCCTACAGTTACCAAAGAGCTGAGTATTTTAAGTGACAGCTTGCCAAAAGACCTGGTCAAGATCACACTCTCAGAAACGAACATCGTCTCGATCGCTTATGCGCCGAACGCTTCCATCAATTCTGCCATTCAATACCTGGGGATGGAAACGCTGGAGTTTAAAATCATGACGAGTATTATTGATAATAAAAAATACTCTATTCACCGAGCAACGATTGAATTCGGTTATTCTCGCAGTCATCTTTTACGGACGATCAGCTACATGAACAAGTCGTTGCAAACCTATTCTGTAACTATTGCCACGAATCATCTTGACTTTATTGGTACCGAAGCGGACATCCGATTTTGTCTGTTCGTCTTTTTTTCTGCTTATGGCGATAGCACGATTTTAGATAAGGATAGTCCAGCGGATGCCCGCCTGCTGGTCCAAAAAGCCAAGGAAGCCAACACGAAAGATTTGCATTACAGCCATTACCGACTTGCTCTGTGGTTAAGTATCGCCAAGCGTAGGTGGCGCTATTCTTACTTTTTGACCTTGCCGCCGTCTTTAGAACGCAATCTATTGGAGAAAGAACGCTTCGCTATTTTCTCAGAAATATTAAACGAACATTACTTGAAAAAATACCGAATCATCCACTTGCCGCAACAAGAGCTGCTTTGGATCTTTGTCAATGCGCTCCATTGTCTTTCCTATAGTACGATGGACATCAACGGCGAAAGCGATGCGGATTACATTTTTCACCATACAGAAAGACCAGAAATTATTGCAGAAGCTGCTGCCTTTTTAGAGAAATCTGGCGTCGCTATTCCACCTGCAGCTGCCCACAAGATCATCGCGTATCTCGTAAATCTTCGCCTGCTGACGATGATTTCTGCCAATTATGAGTTTGCTGATCCGCAGATCAAAGCCTTTGTTGAAACGACATTCAAGACGGATTACCTTTCTTGGAATGAGTGGTTGAAACCTTTCAACGATCAAAGCCGCTTCTTTTCCTTTACTCACTTGGAACATATCGCAGTCACATTGACTTTGTTAAGCGAGTTAGCGCCTAATCCCCAGCTGAAAAAACACCTCAAAGTAGCCTTTGCTTTTCAAGGCGGTGCTGGATTAGATGCTTTCTTAGCCGCATCAACGGAATTATTTAAAAACGACCATACAGAAATCAGTTACTTTTTTGAAGTGGCTCCTGATGAACAAGAATTGATCCATCGGGAAATAGATTTGATCGTCAGCAATTTTGACTTGCATCTGAAAAGCAACACCAAATTTCAGCAACTACGCATTTCAAATGTCCCCACCCTTTCGGACTGGACGATCATCCACAAAACGATTGAACAGCTGATTCAGCCAAGAATCACACCGATTCGTTGACCTAAGGAAACTGACGGCCTTCTTGAAGGAAGCGCCGCCAGTTTTTCATTGCGCGGTTTGCTATTTTGACCCTTTCCTAAGTATCCATTTTTCTTTTCTCTTAGCGTGTCTATTTTTTTCACATCAGAAAAAAATCAGACCTTTTTTGCAAGATTCCTCTCCTAATAAACGCTTTTCCATTCAAGCGCAGCGGAGAAAGCCCCTGTCTTGTTTTTATGTGCTGTTCGTAATCCCTGAAAAGTTGCCTGCTTCGTGGATTTTTTAATAAATGAAATTTTAGCGGATATCCTTAGCCACAAATGTGAAATTCGTTATTTTAAAAGCAAAGAAACATACGGTCATAACAGACTGCATGTTTTAAATAACTTTTGTATCTAATTTTTTTATTTAGTAGAAAAAAAAGAAATTTTCTCCTCGCTCCTTTTTTGTATAATAGGTAAAAAGAGAGGGGAACAAACGTGGATTTTATCAAGGAGCTGCAATCCTTCAAAACAATCGTCGAGGAAGGTACGTTTACTAGAGCTGCCGCCAAACTAAACTATGCCCAGTCGACCGTTACGAACCATATCAAAAAGTTAGAAGACGAATTAGAAGTAGCGTTATTTTTGGAAGGAAAAAGCAATGTATTGACCTTGGAAGGCGAATTGTTGAAACAGGAAGTACCCGAACTGATTGCCCACTGGGAGCGGGTCAAAGAACAGTTGATCAATGCTTCCCATACGGTCGAGTATTCGTTGCGGATGGGCATCCTTCAACCCTATGACATTTTGGTTTTGCCTGCACTGCTTCACGATTTTTCGCAGCACTATCCAAAAATAAACTTCGAGATCATCGTGGGCTCAACACTGGAATTAGCCAATGCACTAAATGAAAACCGAATTGATTTCGCCTTATGCTCACTTCCTCACGAGAAACATTTTGCCTACGAGGAATTGTTTCAAGAAGAGCTTTGCTGCATTACCTCAATCTCAAACCCATTAATCATCAATAAGCTAGCCGACCTTGAAGGGAGCCATCTCTATCGTTCCAAGTCTGACTGTCCAGCTCGCACAAAAATTGAAAGCTATCTTGACAATCAGGTTCCTTCGATCCATTGGGAGTCTGTCAGCAATATCAGTACGATTCCTTACTTGATCGAACGAACTGGATACTGCAGTCTGATCCCTCGTTCCATCATTGAGCAAACTCATGCTCGAGTAAAAATCGTCTCGCTTCCTTTGCCTGATCCCCACATGTCGATTGGCTTATTGTCAAAACATCCACTGATGCTTTCTCCCAGCATCACAAAAAATTTTGTCATCGAGTTAAAAATGCGCTTACTATCTTTGTTATAAAACGGTTTTAATCCGCATTGATTTTTATGCAATTGTGCTTTTTCCAGAAAATGATGACAGTCATTTTGTAAACCTCGTCACAGCGAGAAACAAAAGAGCTGCACCAAGTCTTTACGTTTTAAAGACTTGGTGCAGCAAGGTTTTTGAATTCACTTACGGTTATAAAGTTACAAGATAGTATCTTTTCTCTCGATTCGATTTTTTGTTATCATTTTACTTTTTTTATGCAACCTGATACGATTATTCATGTAAATCGAAGAAAAATCAGAAAAGATGTCGTTATTCTTAACATTTCCGATTTTTTCTCCGATTGTAAAAAATAGAAACGTTTTTTCATCAGTTATAAAGTATACTCAATTTTGAAGCGACGAGTTCTCAAGAAACTGAGGCTTGTACCCCGCAGGGCAAAGTCTTTGGGTAGTTATTGCTCAAGGAAGCTGTTTTTGCAATTGTCAGAAAAAATAGACGATGAGAAAAGGAGGAAAAACCATGTTTATCATTGAAGCGATCTTCAGCTTTCTAAGAGACGCATTAGGTGTGATCCTAGCTATTCTCTTAGGGACGCTTTGCTTGTCGATGGTGGTCAATTTGATCGTTATCGTTGTAAAAAACACCTATTCAAAATTTAAAAAGAATTATTAACGAATCGCTATCTTCTAATAGATAGCTTTTTTAAATAGTTTTTTCAACCTCTCAGGTCTCTTTTTTGCCTTTGTAATATCTTTTTTCAAACTCAATCCAAGACTTGCTGAATTCGTGGTTGGAAAAGGCACTTTTCAAACCTGAACGCTGCTTAAAGCGAAAGACCTCTTCGCGGTCCATCCCCAATTCCTTGGCAATTCGTTCATCCGACCACTCGTTAGCCACCAACTGCTGCACGATATTTCCCATCTTCTCGATGCCATGGGTACCACGTGCTCGATTGTGGCGAATCGTTGAAGCGATGCGATTCTCAAAAGGCTTATCGATCACCGTGACCGGAACACTTGGCAATTCCAAGCGGTCTTTTGCTACGATGTACCGATGAAACCCATCGATCAAAATATACTTGTCTTGCTCCTTATCGTGGTAACAAACCAATGGCTGCGTAAAGCCATCTTCTCGAATCGACAGTTCCAGTAAATCCATTTCTGGAGCAGCCACGGTGTTGGGATTATACGTATTCGCGTGAATCTTGCTGACTGGGATCAGCTTCGCCGCTAACACTGGAAAATCGATATCGCTCATGAGGGACTACACTCCTTTTTAGAAATGAATAATTTTTTGTTTGTCGATAAACCGCAAACCCTTTTGATTCCAAAAGGGCAATTTCACTAGGCTGGTTACTAGAAGCGAGAATCTCTGCTTCTGGGTAGTTGCGGCTGATATCCACCAACATTTTCCGTAAAAGAAACTTTTTAAATTGAGCGGCTGGATCTTTTTCATAAAATTCCCCTAGCTCCACTTTGTTGGCGCCTTTTTCATAATAAGAAAAAGCAGTCACCCGTTTTTCGTCATCAAGAATCACGTACCAGTAGCAGTTCTCATCATTGACTAAGTACGGAAATTGCTGCTGATACACCCGTTCCGCAAAAAAAGCCCCCATCAATTGATAGAATTGGCTTTTCTTATACGGTGGAAAAAATAAAACCAATCGTTCGTTCACAAAACCCTTCCTCTCTAAGGACGCACTCGTCCATCGTTAGGTGATTTTTTTCGTTAAATACTCGTATTTGGCATTCAATTTTTTTAACTGATACTTGGGTAAATGCTCGATCCCCAAAGCCGCCCCAAAATCGACCGCCAACTCATACAATTCAGACTCATCTTTTTTCGTCAAACTATATTGTCGCGTACTCAAAGAAAAATCATTTTTTTCTAACGCACGAGCGATTCCTTTCCAGTCATGCCAGAGTACTTCGTTTTTCAGCCAGTCCTTACGTTTGGTCACATCGGGTATATCTTCCACTTCGATCCCGTGCTTTTCTCGATAATGATCAATCAAAATCGTGATTTTGCGGTAATAATGATCCTGTAATTTCTTTGAATAAAGTCCAATTGATTCCAGTAAAAAGACCGCATACTCTTGCCAAGTCATATGACTGGGCTTTCTCGTATTGTAATGCGCCAGCAATCCTGTCTGGGCATACAAGCGACCAAAATTGGCTCCTGACACACGATTGACGACGCGTTCCCACGTTTCCGGTTCCACCAAAGCATATTGGTACAAGCCTTTTCGTTGCTGCATACCGTAAGGCTGACAGATCCGCATTTGATGGATCGGAACGCCATGATCATACAACTTTTCATAAAAGCCATTGATCGGCCAGTCAAAATGGGCATAGGCTCCCCACACATCTTCGGTCTTCCAATCATAGATTGGGTAAAAATTAACGACCATTGAATCTGCTACTTGCCGTTTGATCCAGCATTGCTTCCGAAAGTTATACTTTGGCGATGTGATCGATCGATACCGATACAGACTTTCCTGGGTTCGTATCCCCACACCACAAGCAACCGGCTCAAACTGATGATAGCTTGCGTACCAATGAGCAAAGTTTCGTAAGAACTTATCAGGGTTCATATTTGCACTCTGATAGATTTCCATCAATGATTCATCTAAATCAGCAAGTGAAATCGCATCTTTTGGCATCGGTTGTACCCACTTCTCACGTTCTTGTTCATCCCACATCAACCATTGTGGCTGAAAGACGCTGGTATTGTTGTCCTCGTAAAAGGGCAAACAGAAGTGGAAGGTTTGATTGATACTTGGTAACGCTTTGATTTTTTCCATGAACGTTCTCGTAGCATCATAATTTGCCTCGATATCTAAAATCAGCAGATCAAAGGTTTTCTTTTTTTTCTGTGCGACTTGGTCAGCCAACTGGATCATGGCCCCGCTATCTTTTCCACCACTGAAAGAGAAATACACATGGGGAAACGTATCAAAAATATATTCCAAACGCGTCATCGCCGCTTCTAGCACATTTTCCTTACAATATTTCTTCATAAAAGCTCATGTCCTCATTTTATTTGTCCTTTTTTTGAATAAGTATTACATTCTAGTATAAAGTTTCACTTGGCTTCTTACAAGGACTTAAGGGAGATTTCCCTGTTATTTCATACAGCGACATGTTGAAATACGCGCGCTCAGTATCGGATAATGAGTCAACTACAGGCTAAAAAAAGCAGAGATATCAATTTTTTAAACTTCATAATCGCTGCTTGCTACTGATACATCTGCTCTTTTTTGAATCACAAAAAGATAGCCTGTTTTTTCTATGATTTAGCTAATAGAAAGCAATACCATCAACCTGATTATCCGTTCATTCATCACATGTACTTAATTTTCCATAACAGTGAAATTTCTTTGCTGAGGTCTTTGAGCTTCATAGCCTTTTGGATATTTTCAGACATCTTCTTGTAATTACTGATTTTTTCTTCTTTGGGCAGCAGTACATATTCTCGCTTGATTGCTTCAAACTTGTCTTCATGATCGATCACCAGAAGTTGCGTGATCAGATCATGGGCGATCCACCGATGATAGGAATTTTTGTGGGTATGCAGTGCCCAGATCCGTTCCCACTCATCATAAATCAGCTCAGGGTTTTTAGTGGCTACTTCTTTAATAATCAAATAACTATTAAAATACTCATTGATATGATTTTGACCATCAACGACATTCTCCACTAGCTTCTCCCTTACCTTTCGATCATCGATCGCCGTTTGCACAAACGGTTGGGGATCAAACGATGTTGTCTGAAAATGACGCGCGATTTCTTGGTAGTCCATGCTTTCACCTTCTTTAAATGATTGATTTGCAGCAATTACTTTTTTTATCCATATCTTCATTTTAACAGAATCTTTGTACGAAAAAAGCGCTTTTTTGATTGCTTTTACCCTCCTTAAACGTTGGTCTCCTATGCCATTAGAAAGTGATCGTTCGTTGGCGCGCATTTTTCCCGGCAATATCCAATTTAAAATCGATCAAAAGAAACAGGGAAATCCCTCAATGAAAAGAAGGATTGTAGTTTTTCATCCAATAATTCATTGAGTTCTGACATTCGTTTCTTTGTAGTTTGTGTTTTCTTATTCCATCGTATTCTTGACCTTGCGTCTGCAAAAGAGCGCCTGTACTAATAATTTTCTCAATGAAGAATGTGATAAAAATGACATAAAAAAGGAAGTCCCCTGACGGGACTTCCTGAGTTTCCTTTCTTCAAACACTATTTCACGCATAGCTGCGAGATGCTGGATCACGCGTCCTTTCTCCGAATACCTCGGTCGGTAGGCATTTTGATCCATTGTTCGGGTGGACGTTTTCTGATTTTTTTTGGTGCAAACATCAGTTGAACCGTTCTTTTGACAAAGTTATTTCGGTATACGTTTTCCATAACTTGCACGCCCTTTTCAATTGAATTAGGAAGTGGTGACGCCGATCGTTCTTCCTACCTTTATTATAAGCGTGAAGACGGGACAAAACAAACAATATAGCTGGGGATTTCTGGCTTTCTTTCCCTCAACTTTGTAGTCGATCGCTCGCTAAATTGGTATGATCCTTTGAATAATATTCAACTAGCCATCGTATATTTATTGAAAACCCAAATGAAAAATTACAGAAAAAGTTGATTTTCACTCGAATAAACAGCCGAAAGGACGAGTTTTTGAATGAAAAATCGTTTCACTTTACTTTTTCTTAAATTTTAATTATTATTCTTTTGAAATAAGATTAATGAAGGAGATAAAAACATGGAAAAATACCAAGTGTTCCCTGGTCAAAACTATCAGGCAAATGTTATTGGCTTTACCGGTTTACAAGAAGTTAGTGTGATTCATGTTTACGAAAATACTGCGACTGTTCTAATCAAAGAAACAGCTGAAACAGGTGTTGCGAAATTATGTAATTTTCTAGTGGGTGCAACACAATTAGTTAGTTGATGCTTTGTAATTAATCAAAACATGATGGAGCAATTTGCCATCCAGCATGTTGTAGGAAATCGCTCCAGAGAAACTCGTCTGTGAGATTGCCTTTTTCCTATTCATCAATTACAGTAGTATTTTTATTTATCTACTCAATATCTCTCTACTTTATATATAAATAGTGTTAGAATGAACAAAAGGAAACGTATCAGGCTTCCCCCAAGAGAATCTTCCCCAAGTACTCTTGTCTGATACGTTTCCTATTTTTGTGGCGAAAAAGCCACAGACCAATGGTAGCCCTTTACTCTGTGAAAAGCAAGCTTTCAAAATAAATTTTTTCTTTATTTTTTTATTTTATCTCTACAATTCCCCTTTAATAAGCAGGCAAAAACACACCTCTCAACAAAAAGGTGTGTTCTTTTTATAACAATGATTATTCACGAATAATAAGTTCGTAAGGCAGAATGATCTGCTCTTGTTTTCTTTCTTGAAACAAGCGAAAGGCTTCTTTGCCGCACTGATCCAGATTAAACTCAACGGAAGAAAAGTGCAGCATTTGACTGATGAGCAGGTTTTCTTGCCCAATCACGACGGGTGCTGTCCCGTGAGGGTATTGATTTAAGATCATCGCTGCGATCTCATCTCCATTTGTGATCACCCCATCGATTCCTCGTTCCTTAAAAAATGCAGCTGCGGAAATCCCATCTTGTGCTTTGATACAATCCCAATAAATATCTGCTTCAGAAAAATTAGGAAACAGCTCCTTGGCTTTTGCAATCGTGTTGACTGAATTGCAGCTGAGGCGTTTGCTGCGCCCTAGCGTCAGTCCCAAGCGTTTTACACCTTGTTCTTTCAAATACTTGATACTGGCTGTCACAGAGCCGACCAAGTCGATCGCCACGAAAGGAACGGCAGTACCGGTCGAATTTTCACAAAAAACAATCGGTCCTTTTTCCATGTAGGGATAAAATGTCTCGATATGATTTGCGCGGGTGATGACGATCAAGCCGTCAAATCCCTTTGCAGCGAATTCTTCTAGATATTCTAGCTCCAGCTTCCGATCAAAATTGGTCGGAAGCAACGTCACCTTGTATTTTTGGGCAAAGGCTTCTTCCATGATGCCATTTAAAATTCCATCAAAGAAGGCGTGATTGACAAACGGTACGATGACTCCAATATTATAGGTTTTCCCCGAGCTAAGTTTTTGGGCGATTTTATTCGGTTTGTAATCCAGTTCTTCCATCACCGCCAAAATCGCTGCTCGCTTTTGCTCATCAACATAAGGATGGCCATTGATCACACGAGAGACCGTCGTGATCGAAAAACCAGTAATTTTTGCTATATCGCGAATCGTTGCCATTTCTTTCATTCCTATCTGATTGTTTTGCTAATGACCTAAGTCTACCATAGAAAATTAGTTGTTCCACTTTCGACAATTTTCTGAAAAGGTCTCTTGATTGATTGTACGGTATGAAACGAGTTTCATAGCAAGACTTAGTTAGACTCCTTGAAAAGAAATTTATTTAAAATCAAAAACTGACTGCCTAGCAGGCTGCAAACGCTGCTTAAGCAATCAGTTTTTCTATTATTTACTGAATCATTTCTTTTGATAAACTTTTACGTTTCTTCGTATACCTTCGCATCAGCAGCTCGATGCCCTTATCCGCAAAGCGTTGCATGTAGGCGGAAAAATTCAACAAGGCAATCAAGAGAATGAGGTTGAGATAGCTGGTATTGCCTAGGTTAAAGAGGTCGCGACCGACGATCAAAGCAGCAAAGTACAAGATCTGAGTGCTGAAAAAAATCATCGTTCGATAGCTGTTGATCGCTGGATAGACTTTTTTCTGGATCAAGCGATAGTTCCAAGCAGTAAAAATAATGCTCATGATCGATAGAGCTTTACTGCTGCTGTTGAACCAATAACCAAAGTTGATGATCAGCAAAGTTCCTACCGTAATCGTCAAGGCTGTTGGAAAAGCATTTTTGAAAATCGTCGTCATAAAGTCCCCTTTGATCCGATTGAAGTCTGGTTCAAAGTTTAAAAAGAAGGTCGGAATGCCGACAAAGCAGGCATTAATGATCGTTAATTGGATCGGCTCAAAAGGATAGGTCGTTCCTGATAACAACGTCCCCATGGTGATCATGATGGAGAATAAGACTTGCACTAGCACCAATGAACCTGAGCGGGTAATGTTATTGATCACTCGGCGGCCTTCATCCATGACCGATGGCAAAGCATCAAATTGATTTTCCAAAAGAACCAGATTTGACACTTGACGCGCAGCATCAACACCAGAAGCCATTGCGATCGAGCAGTCGGCTTCTTTCAGCGCCAAAACATCGTTGACGCCATCGCCAGTCATCGCGACGGTATGCCCTTGTTCTTTCAAGTAGAGCACCATTTCTTTCTTTTGTTGCGGCGTCACTCGACCAAAAATCTGATAGTTGCTGACAGCTTCTTTTAATTCGGTCGCAGTTAATTTTGACACATCGATAAAATCAGCTGCTCCTGGTAGATTGACTTTTTTCGCGATTTGACTGACTGTCACTGGATCATCGCCAGAGATGATCTTGCATTGGATTGCCTGTGAACGAAAATACTCCAAGGTCTCTTTGGCATCTTCACGGATCGTGTCTGACAGTAAATAAAATCCTAACGGTTCAATATCCGTCGGCAGTCCTGCCTCCTCATAGCCTTGCGTACTGTGAGCCAAAACGATCACACGGTAGCCTTCTTCTGCCAGCTGCCTTTCCTGTTTTAAAACAGCTTCATGGTTGGTTCCCAGTAAAATCGACGCAGCTCCGATGAAATAAGTGCCTTGTCCTTCAAACGTGACGCAACTGAATTTACGATCTGATGAAAAAGGGACGACTTGCTGCATCTGGTACGTCGTTTTTTCTGGGAAAAAGGTTCGCAGCGCCATTGCCGTTGGGTTCTGATCGGGTAGCTGCGCCATTAAGTTACCAGTGATTTCTGCCAACGGTGTGTCCGATTGAAAGGAAATCGTCTTTTCCACCGTCATCTTGCCTTCGGTGATCGTGCCCGTTTTATCTAGACAAAGAACATCGACCCGTGCCAAGGCATCAATGCAGTTCAATTCCTGCACCATCACTTTTTTGCGCGCCAGATAGACGGCACTGATGGTCAACGTGACACTCGTCAATAAAAACAAACCTTCGGGGAACATTCCCACAGCTGCCGCCACCGTCCGTAAGATGGCAGTATTGAAAGTTGCATGAGAGAAATAGAACTGTTTAACGAACAAGAGGGTACATAATGGGACCAAAATCAGACTGATCCAACGAATGATTTTGTTTAAACTGCCTTGGATCAAGTATTTTTGTCGTTTGATGGTTTTGGCTTCTTTGTTGATTTTTGCGATATAGTTGTCAGCGCCTACGTGGATCACTTGGCATAACGCTTCGCCAGCAGTGATAAAACTACCAGAAAACAACTCGTCTGCTGGCTGCTTGTAGATCGTATCCATTTCACCAGTCAGCAAGGATTCATTGACTTCTAAAGATCCTTGAATGACTTTGGCATCCGTCGGCACTTGATCCCCGCTTTTCAGTCGTAACACATCATCCATTACGAGTTTGTGTATCGGCAAGTTCTCCAGCTTGCCATCCCGATAAACATCGGCTTTGGCAACTTTTAGCAGTGCCAGCTTATCCAGCGTTCGTTTGGAACGAACTTCTTGAAAGAGATTGATGATCACATTGCTGAAGACAACAAAGACGAACAAACCGTTTTGATAAGAACCCGTCAAACAGACGAGAAAGAATAGGACACAGTTGATCAAATTGAAAAAGGTAAAGATATTGGTAAAAAGGATTTTCGGGTACGTATTCGTCGTATCCTTTTTTGTCTTATTGACTTGACCGCGCTGCACCCGCGCCTTGACTTCTCCTGACGTCAAGCCAATGGTTTGGTTGTTTTCGATGATCCTCACCCTTTCTATTCTTAGTCATTTACTTTTATTTTGCTGAATATTCAGCAAACTTGCATCAGACTTGGGAATGGTTTTGTGTGTTTTCTATAAAACCAATTGGCGTCGATTGCGTAAGATAGGCCATCGACTCCCCGCTTTTTTTTCTGTAAAAAAACAAGTACTGTTTAAAATATAGCATACCCTTTTACGAATTGGCGTTTCATTTTTGTCACCTTCGCGTCACTTTAGGAATTAAAATAACAGTTTATTCCTTAACCTAAACCGACTAGACAATAAGCTAGCATAGGCTTTCCAGGTGGTTTCTTGCGATAACACAAAACAAAAAAAACAGCTGATCTTCACAGATCAACTGTTTAACAATTCTTTAAGTTAGCTGTTCCCTCAGTTGCTAAAAAACGCTCAACCAGCTTGCTTCTTTTATTGATCAATGCAGTGCTTCCTTTTTCCATTTTCGGATTTTCGTTCGGAAATTGGTAAAGGGTGCTACTGTATTGATATGGATCCATTTATAGACTGGCCACTGTGCTTTGGTGTTTGCCCAATCCCGCTGCCCTGCTTCAAACAATTCCTGATCGGATAAGCCTTCGATCCACTGGCAAAGGGCCGTCACTTTTTGGTCTAAGAGCTCTTGCTGCTGTGCTAAGGTCAAACTGCCGTATGTCTGATAAAAAGATTGATACAATCCGCCAAGGTTGTTCCATTTGTACCCTTCAGCAGGTGTGTGAACGCTCATCCCTTGCTGTTCCTGTGCTTCCCATGACAATAACAAACTGACCCAGCCGATTTGGTAAGACAAGTTTTCTGAAGGGGTCTTGTCGACACTTGCTATCCGTTGATTTCGCAGGGCTTCAGGAATTTCATCAAATTCTTGGCGAAATTTTTGGTAACGTTCTGTAATCTCTTGGATCAGCGCTGCTTTGCTTTCATATTGTCTCATTGTTTGTCCTCCTATTCAGGAAAATAGCTGCTCTTTGTCGCTTTCAGCAATGGCGATAAAAATCGTTACTTCGCCGTCTGGCGCATATTGTTCAAAATCAAAGGAATACTTGCGCTGCAGCTGCTGGTTTTCTTCCTCAGACCAGATTTGACGCCAAGTAGTCAAAATGCCCTGCGCATCGCGCCGATCGACCGGATACTTTTTCCAAGTATATTTTTCTGTATCAAAGTCTGCTTGCTCCGTTTCTTCGAAACAAAGCGAAACGGCATAGTCTCCTTGATAGTTTGACTCATACTCGTGGTAAACGCAAGCGATGACCGTTCCTTTTTCTGCGGCTTTCTTGACCGCCTCGCTGTTTTTCTCCCATAAGCCAGTGATTTTTGCTTGAATCGCTGGATCAGTAAAATTATTGGTTCTTTCCGTTGCCATTATCGAAAATTTCATTGGAGTTCCTCCTTCTTTGTCTTTATGATACGATAGAAACCTAGACACCTTCTGTCAGTGTTTTATCATCTTTTATAAAAGGAGTAAACCAAGTGAGCACGACACGCCTGTTCGGCCTTATCTACCACCTGTTGAATCATGAAAAAGCAACCACTTCTGAATTAGCCAAACAATTTGAAGTCTCGACTCGCACCATCACCAGAGATATCAATACCCTAAGCAGTATTGGCGTGCCCATCTATACTGAAACGGGTCGAAATGGCGGCGTTTATTTATTAAGCAGTTTTGTGTTGGATAAAGTGTTATTATCAGAGGAAGAACGGAAAAACCTGCTTTTGGCGTTGAAAGGGATTCGCCAGCTGACGCCACAGATCAGTGGGCAATCGCTGGCAAAACTGCAATCCTTGTTTAAACAGCCCGATGCTGATTGGCTAGAAGTGGATTTTTCCACTTGGCATCGGCGAGAAAACGGCAACGACACGTTTGATTTATTAAAAAAGAGTATTTTAACAAACCACGTGATCACCTTTGACTATATCAGTAAACAGGGACTGCAAAAACGCATCTGCCAGCCTTATAAACTGCTTTTTCGCTCGCAAGCTTGGTATCTGCAAGCCTTCGACCAGCAAAAGAATGCCTTTCGGACATTTAAAATCAGCCGCATGAGTCAAGTCCACGTCACTGACCAGCATTTTTTCCCAGTCACTGCGCCTGATTCTGCCATTGAGTTGACTGTTGACACCTATCCTGCGCGTCTATTCTTTCAAGCCGACGTTCTTTATCGGGTATATGATGAGTTCGATCATCAGGATATTACTTTGACGGAGGAAGGCACTGCTGTGGTTACCGTTGATTTGCCCGAGGAAAGCTGGGTAGTGCCCTATTTGTTCTCTTTTGGAAAAAGCCTACGCATTTTGAGTCCCCCTCGACTAAAGAATCGTTACCAAGAAGAAGTTGCTGCGATTTATGCCAATTTGTCCAAGAACGAGGGTGTAAACTGATTTTTCATAAAAAGGATCCCTATTGAAAGGAGTGTTTGATTTTGAAAGAAGTGATCGTACAGTATGGCGGGGTTTCGCTAAACCGCCTTTGCCAGCAGTTGGAAGAAAATCAGATTCACTTAAACGCGTATGCCAACCAGCTCTTGCGCCATCCCCAGTTCTCCCTCAGTGCCGATAAACAGCGTGCTGCTTGTGTGATTGTTCCCCTTAAAGAACTGGGACTCCCCCAAGGCGGCTCTTTGACGGAGATTTTTGCAGCTGCGCCTTCTTATGGATTGACTTGTTGTACCTTGGAAATGGCCTTACACTTTCGTCTTAGCTATCGCCAACTGGCAAATAGTACCGGACTGAAATCCCAAGGAAAAGCGCCAGCTGCCGCAATCACGATCGCTTCTGTGCCTTTGGAAAAAACCGGCGATTTCCCCAAAGGATTCTACGTTCGCCGCATCGATGGGGTTGACTGGCTACGAGGCTATACTTGCGATGCACGACACCAGTTTGCACCGGATGACCTGTTTTTGTTTCAACGACGAGACCCGCTGTCAGAGCGTCTCAACTGAAGGGGAAACAAACCGTTTCATATCAAATGTCCTTGTTTCTCATTGCCTACAATCATTCTGTAGGTTAAGAAGAGCCGAAAAGGACAAAAGGAGAAACAGATGAACTTAATCCCAATGAAAGACAGCGACTATGCTGCTTACTTAACCAATGCAGTTTTCGAATACGCCAATGACAAAGTCCAAGCAGGCACATGGGCCAAAGACGAGGCCCTCGCCCTAGCCAAAGAAAGCTTTGCTTCTTTACTTCCTCAAGGGACTGCCACCGAAAACAATCACTTGTTTTCTTTATTTGCAGCTGATTTTAGTGAACCGATCGGGGTGATTTGGGTCAACACAGCTGCCCAGAAAGCCTTCATCTATGACTTTATCATCGAGGAAGACCAGCGAGGAAAAGGCTATGGCACCAAAGCGTTACAGGCTTTAGAAAAGTGGGCGATCCAGCAAGGCATCACTGAAATCGGCTTGCACGTTTTTGCCCATAATCAGTCTGCGTATCAGCTATACAAAAAAATGGGCTATTTGGAAACAGATATTACGATGGTTCGACGTTTCGCTGAGTAGTACGAAAAGAGCCACATCATTCGTACCTAGGAATCAATCGACCAGACCTGCGCCAAACAAAAAGAAACGACAGAAAATCGTCGTTTCTTTTTGCTTCTATTTACATAAAAACCACTCTTTCAATGAGTGCATGGTTTTTTCAGTAGTATCGCCATTGTTGAACCTTCTTCGCTATAAGGACTGCCTTTGACATCGCCAAATACCTCACAGATATCAAAGCCTGCAGCCTGAACTTCCCTCAGCAATGCATCTTTTGTAAAATAGGTCGTCCATAAATAATAATTGGTGAGCTCAGTATCTGCTAAAATCGTTGTTTGCTCCAGCAAGACGTGATCATGATATTTCCATCGTTGATTCAGCACAAGATGAGGATCGCCCCGCCAAAACCCTGCTGATTCATGACTTTCCCAGGTCTGTTCTTCATCAAGCGTTAAAAACTGGGCAGACGTAAATACATCGAACAAAAATTTGCCACCCGGTTTTAGATGCGCCAGCACATTATTTAGCAGCAGTTTTCGTTCCTCTGGATTTAAGGCTCCATAATCGCAATAAATCAAGGTAATAAAGTCAAACTGCTGAGGCAATGCCATCTCCAAATAATTATCAAATAGATAGGTAATGTTTAATTGCTGCCTACTCGCGGAATCTCTCGCATAGGCGATGGACCTTCTGGAGTAATCAACGCCTGTCACTTGATAGCCCAGCGCTACAAATTTTTCCGCATAGATCCCTGGTCCGCAGCCGATATCAAGAAGTTGCGTCTGTTTTTCTGGTGGAACAATGCGACTGATCCAGCGAACGGATTCGTCGATAAAGTCAGCCTTTCTACTCGCTCCCTCAAAATCAGGATCCAAATGAGCCTTTAACATTTGCTTGGAAATATACGCATCATCCCAAAACGCCCCTGCCATTTTTTTATAGAACGGTGGCCGCTCGATTGCCTTTCTCAATTCTTGGTACATCTTCTTTTCCCCTTTCAAAATAATTGAAAAACAAAAAAGACCGCAGATTTTACTCTGCGGTCAATCTTCAAGCGATGAAGATCAAAAAGCGAAGAGTAAAATAAAATCAATGATAGGCACTTCAAATAAAACTGCAAGCAGTCAATTTTTTGCCTATGAAATTGATTTTATTTACTCTTTTCCAGTCCTACCCCTGTTAACGAAGGAATAACAGCAGATAGGCCGGAGACATCACCTTTTTCTCTTGTTTTTCTGCCTTTAGTTTAGAAGGCGCCAGTCGATTTGTCAATGGGAATTGACTGTAGACACTCGATTAAACGATGGTCTTGCCGAAATTCACACCTTACGGGGGAGAAATTTTGCAAGAACGCTGAATGTTTATTTCCCTTCACCTGCTGATTTTTTCAACAGGAAGCTGGATCTCAGTCAGCCATTCCTCTTCACTTTCTTTATTCCAAATACCATCAATATAGCTTTCACGAAAAGGCCCTGTGATTCGATAGCCGTTATTTTCAGCAAACTGGATTACTGCAGCATAGGCTTTCGGAAACTCAGTATAGGCTCCTTTATGGACCGTGCAAACTGCCTCTGGTACTTCTTCTATCTGCTTGAAGGTCAAATTTCCTTGATTATCTTTCATTTCTGTGACCGCTTCGCAAACTTCCACATCAATGTTTTCTTCTTTGTACTCGTTGTCATGATAGATAGTAAAACAATATTCGGGCAATGCGCAGATGCAACCAGCTGTTTCCATCTGAAGCCCCATTTCTGGGATCATAGAAAACAACCGATCGAAGCTTGGCACGACCATTCTCATTGAAGCGACGATAACCGCTGGCAAACGTTTAACGATCATTTGGTAATTGGCTTCTTCCTGTTGCAAATACCCTTCGATCTGCGTGAGCATCGCCATCCGTTCCGTGATCTCTCTCATCAGTTGCTGTCTCTTGCGATGCAGTATTCTCCTTTCGCTTTCTCCTGCTTGCACTTGTTTGATTTCATCGATGTTATACCCCATTCTGCGTAAAGCTAATAACCGATGCAATGGTGCCAACTGACTAGAGATATAATAGCGATACCCATTATCTGGATCGATAAAATGGGGCTTAAGCAGCCCCACCTCATCATAATAACGCAGTGTTTTTATCGTCACTTGATTCATTTTAGAAAACATGCCGATTCGATACAGCTTATCTGGTGTTTTTTCACATTCTTGTGTCATAACTCTTTCCTCCGTTTCCTGTTATTCCCAACGGAAAAGCTTAACTGCCAAACCAAATCCTATGATCGTCACCACTGTCAATAGAAAAAGAATGAATCGAGGGTCACCGATTGGTTGATCGAGACTCACACTCTTTAACAATTTAACGCCTTGTGTCAATGGCAGAACATTAGCGACTTTTTGCACACCTTCTGGAAAGAGCTCAAAGGGAATCACTGCCCCAGAAAGAAACAACATGGGAAAATAAACCACTGTGCATACGAGATTGGCAATCTTGATATTTTTACACAAACTAGCAATCAATAGTCCTAGGCTATACATGGCAATCATAACGAAAAAATAGCTAGCTATCAATACTATCCAGCTGCCTTTCATTTGATAGTCGAGAAATACCACCGACACGAATGCGACACCTATCGCTGAGAGTAGTGCAGTCGCTGCAGCTACTACCACTTGAGCCGCAATCAGATGAACTGGAGAAGCTGGGGTAACAAAAAAGTGTTTCAAAATCTTTTTGTCTCGATAATCACAGATAGTTAACGGAATCCCCATAAAGGCTGTTGCGCAAATCCCCACCACCAGCAACGAAGCAAAACTGCCCTCTTGAAATGTATATGAAGTAGCACCAATCACTTTCTCTCCACCGATCATATTGGTCAAAAACAGGACGACCAGCGGCATGCCAATACCAAAGACGATCCCATCGATTCCTCGCAACGCTAACTTTCCTTCAATTTTTGCTAGTTTCATTACTTTGCTCATTCTATCTCCTCCCCTACAAACCAAAGATATGCCTCTTCAAGTTTTTGCTGACCGCTTCGTTTTAACAGCTCCTTCGTGCTGCCTTCAACTACCTTGCGCCCATGAGCGATGATGCATAGCCGATCACAAAGAATCTCCGCCTCCTCCATATAGTGGGTCGTCAATAGAATCGTCATTTGTGCTTCTTTTAGTTTGAGGAGCGTTTGCCAGACACTTCTCCGTGCTTTTGTATCCAGTCCCGTTGTCAATTCATCCAAAAAAATCACCTCGGGATTCGGGATCAACGCGAGTACAATTGAAAGCTTTTGTTTTTCCCCACCAGAAAGTTTGTCGATGAATTGCGATTCGAATGGTTCCAGCTGAAACAAACGCAAAAGCTCTTGATAGTCTTGAGGCTGTCGATACAAGAGCGTCATCTCTTTGCACAATTCTCCGACGCGAATATTGTTCTGATAACTTGAAGATTGAAGCTGAACCCCCACTTTTTCAAATACCTCACGCCGCTTTTTTTGAGGATCTGATCCGAGAATTTTGACAGAACCTTCCTCTGGTGTTTTGATACCTAAAATTGTTTCAATCGTTGTCGTTTTACCAGCTCCATTCGGTCCTAATAAGCCGAACACCTCGCCTTTTTTTACGGTGAAGGTAAGTTGATCAATAATTTTCCTACCATTGATTTTCTTAGATAGTTCGGCAACCTCAATCATTTTTTCCATAGCAATCGCCCCTTTCTACTAAAGCATACTGTCTCCTCTTGAGGGAGAGTCAATAGCAGACTCACTTTTTTTCATGACGAACAAACTCATGTTCATTGGTTAGCTAAAAGCGGCTTTTTCTTTTTGTTCGATAGAGCTACACTATTTAAATCACAATTAACTATTTTTAATTTCTAAGCTTGTTTTTTTCTTCTATCTCCACTATATTTGTGGGTAAACCAGTTATTTCTATGTAGAAAGGACGTTTCCCTTGAATTATCCCTTATTAAATGAACAAATGCCTCAGACCATCATCCGTGTTTGGCGGTTGCGGACAATTACTTCACTAATCATTTTCAGTTTACTTTTCGCTGCTTCTTTTTGGTTTTTATCCATGCAAAACTGGCTTCATTTCTGGGTGTTCGCCCTTTGGTCAAGCCTATTGGCACTGACTTTGATCAGTCATCTGCTTTCTTTTGTGCTGATGAGCTACCGTTACAAATTCCATCGCTACGAGATCCAAGAAAAGGATATCGCTATTCAACGTGGCTATCTATTTCGCAGCACCACGTATATTCCGATCCGCCGAATCCAGCACATCGAAACGGACCAAGGGATCTTTTTGCGAAAATACGCTTTAGTCTCCTTACAGATCCATACGGCTGCCACCAACCACACCATTGAAGGCTTGCCAGTGGCGCAAGCCGAACGCTTGCGAGAAACCATCATGAATTTAGTCGAGGTGGTCAAAGATGATCTATGAAAAACAACGACTGCCGTTGCTGTGTATCGGTCTTTATTGGTTCAAAAATTGCAAAAATTTTCTGGTACTAGCATTTCTGCTTGTATTCAAATTATTCAACGACGCCCCTTCTTTTCCGATGATTCTGGGCGGCATTCTGCTATTTTTACTGGTCTGTCTGATTTTTGCGGTACTGTCTTACGCCCGCTTTACCTTTCAAATCGATCAAACGAGTGTACTAGTCAACAAAGGACTCTTTATTCAAAAACAAACGATTTTGCCGTTTGAACGCATCCAAACCATTCAAGAGAATCATTACTTTTATTTACGTCCGTTTAAATTAGCTGAAGTGAAGTTGGAAAGCGCCGCAAGTTCGAGTGGTGAAGCCGAAATTCTTTTCCCTGCATTACCGCTGGCTCTCATTGCCTCTATCGAAGCGTCAAAAAAGGCGGCTGCGACAACACAACAGCCGACTGCCCAAACAACTAGTAGAGAAGAACCAACCGACGATTATGCTGCGTTTTCAGCTGAGAAGTCAGCCAAGCCGCCGCTAGAAACATTCACTTTGAAATTCAAGGAGATTTTCTTGTTTTCTCTCACTGATTTTTCTGTTTTCACCTTGGTTCTAGTCATCGGCTACAACGTGATCGACAACATTCCCAATTTCTTTGCCTATGCATCGGAATTGCAGCAACTTGGCCTTTTATTAGGTGCTGCACTTTTACTCGGGCTGCTGATTTTGTTTTTCTTCCTTGCGATCGCCAGGAATCTTTTCCGTTATTATGGCTTTACGGTGGAAACGAACCAGCAACAGCTGCTGATCACGCAAGGCTTGTTTTCTAAACGTCACCAAACGATTCCCCTCGCTAGGATCCAAGGGCTGAGTGTCGAACAAAACCTTTATCGAAGAATCTTTCATCTGAGCTCCGTCAAATTACTGCTGGCTGCTGGCAGTTCGTCAGAAAGCGACGATACGGTCTATCTGTTCCCCATTTTGAAAGAGGCGCAGCTGACCGAAACATTGACCCGCTTTTTACCCGAATGGTCGTTTCAACAAACCGCTCTAGTGAAAAATCCACGACCCAACTTTTGGTACTTCTGCCGTTGGCCGCTGCTGATCGGACTGCTTGCTGTAGGAATCTCCGCCTTCTTTTTCTGGTGGTTAGCGCTGATTTTCTTCGTGTTCTTTGGCTCCTTCGTGTTATCAAGCATCTGGCGAGGCAAAATACAAGGCTATCAATTTTTAGATAACCATGTATTATTGTGCCAAACGATTCGCGGTCTTACGAAGGTGACCGCTTATCTGAAGAAAAATAAAATCCAAGATTTCACTGTCACCACCACGTATTGGCAGCACAAAAAAGGGCTTGGCAAGTCACAGCTAACCATCAAAACCGAAGATACTCTCACCGAAAGTAAGCTGTTCTACTTTCCATTAACCGAAGCAGAAAACTTACGGCGCTGGTTTTTGTCTTAGTTCATAAAAAAGCATCAAACAGCAGGACTGACACGCTGTTTGACGCTTTTTTTACAAGATCTGAAAGGAATGAAAAGGAAGCATCAACCATTGAGTCGCTGATGCTTCCTTTTTCTATCCCCTGGCCTTCCCCTCGACTATTTGCTGCTTGATTGAAGCAGCATCTAAGCCATATTCTTTTTGCAAAAAATCGGGTGTGCCGACTTGACCGAATCGTTCATTGACACCAATGCGTTTTAAGGGGACAGCACTGCCAGTTTCAGCAAGTACTTCGGCGACGGCACTTCCTAGTCCACCGGTAATAGAATGATTTTCGATGGTGATGACTTGCCGTTTCCCCTGAACTTCGCGGAGGATCAATTCTTTATCGATTGGTTTGATGGTAAACATGTCGATCACTTCGCAGCTAATTCCTATTTCTGCTAATTCTTCTGCCACTTGCAGTGTTTCAGAAACCAATTGTCCGCTAGCAATCAACAACAGTTCATCGCCTGGTCTTAAAATATTGCCTTTTCCTAGTTCAAAGGTCGAGCCTTTTTCATAAATCATCGGAACCGCTTTCCGATTGCCTCGTACGTAATGAATGCCTGATAATTGGCTAAAGGTTTTTATGATCCACGCCATTTGGACTTCATCCGCTGCATCGCAGACGACCGATTGGGGAATCATTCGCATCAAAGCCACATCTTCCCATGTCGTATGGGTGCCGCCGTTGTGCCCGACTGCAAACCCTGGATCAGAACCGTAAATATTGATCGTATTGCCGCCATAGCCGCCAGAAATAAACAGCTGATCGAATTACCCGACGCGTCGCAAATGGCCCAAAGGTGTGGATAAAAGGTGTATAACCAGTTAAACTCAAGCCAGCTGCGACACCAACCATATTGGCTTCCGCGATCCCCATGTTGATAAAGCGTTGGGGATGTTTGTTGGCAATCGCTGTCCAGCCGCTGGCAGAACCAAGGTCGGCATCTAACGCAACTAGCTGGTTATTTTCATCCATGAGTTCCACCAATGTGTCAACGACACATGTTCGTAGCTCTTTACCAGCAGCAGTGGTTTTGCTTAATGTAAACATGCCTTAGCGTCCTCCTTCGATTTTTATCGTCAATTCTTTGATTGCCGCTTCTGCCGCTTGATTGATCTCATCCGTGGTAAACTTCACGGAGTGATTGGCATCTAGTTCTTCAAAGAAAGGAACGCCTTGTCCTTTCACGCTGTCCAAGACAATGCAAACCGCTTGGTCTTCGATTGCTTTGCAGCGCTCGATTGCCTCATCAATGGCTTGCATGTCTGCCCCTGGAACTTTTTCTGTATAAAAGCCAAAAGCAGTCATCTTCTGCTGGATATCAAAGGGATCAAGAATGTCTTTGGTTGGCCCATCTAGCTGTTTTTTGTTGTCATCAATAATGACGATACAGTGATTCAGTTTAAAGTGGGCAATGTATTGGAAGGCTTCCCAGCACTGTCCTTCATTTAGTTCACCATCTCCAACGATCAAATAAACAAAATTGTCCTTGCCTGCCAAGCGCAGGCCTGTCGCGATCCCAGCAGCCATGGAAGTTCCCTGTCCCAGTGAACCTGTAGTGGCATCAACCCCTGGCGTTTTCCAGCGATCCGGATGGGAAGGCAGTCTCGTGCCGCCCTCATTGATCGTCCATAACCACGACCGATCAAAATAGCCCGTATTTGCTAATGCACTATACAAGGCGGCGCCAGCATGCCCTTTTGACAAGACGAGTCGGTCACGATCCGCCCACTGTGGATCTTGTGGATTGATTCGCAGCTGTTTGCCGTACAAAACGGCCAATAATTCAACAATTGAAAAGGAGCCGCCCAGATGGCCTTGTCCCATTTTCTTGATGCTGCAAAGGGTATCTAAACGAATCTTTGCCGCTAATTCTTCAAGCTCGTGGTATTTTTGTTCACTGATTGCCACTATTTATCCCTCCATCCTCTATTTATTCAGAAACAGATTTTGCCCGACTGTTTTTCTTGAAAATCGTCAATCCGATCAAGACCGCGACTACCGCAATTATCCCTGAGAAGATGGCGATTTGACCGCCCATATTGGCTAGGTTTCCTAGGAAGATCCCTGCAACCCCATAGTCGGTATCAGAGAAAGTTGATCCTTGGAACCCAAGATCCCCCCTGACTGGCATCAACAAGATCGGCATAAAGCTGATAATGATCCCATGAATAAAGGACCCAATGACGGCGCCTCGCACACCACCCGTTGCATTGCCGTAAACACCTGCCGTTGCGCCACAGAAGAAATGGGGTACGACCCCTGGAATAATAACGGTTGTTCCTGTGAAGACCATGATGATCAAACTAACGATCCCACCGACAAAACTGGTTAGAAAACCAATCAGAACAGCATTTGGCGCATAAGGAAAGACGATTGGACAATCCAATGCAGGAATCGCATTAGGAACAAGCTTTTCAGAAATCCCTTTAAAGGCTGGTACGATTTCTGCCAAAATCAAACGGACACCAGCTAAAATCACAAAGACACCAGCGGCAAACGAACCTGCTTGCTGCAACGAATAAATGATCGAGTTCGTGCCATTGCTAAGATTTTCCGTAATAAATTCACTCCCAGCAAAAATTGCTACGATCACGTATACAAGCGCCATCGTAATCGTGATACTAACAGTAGAATCCCGCAAGAAAGACAGGCCTTTCGGAAAATTGATGTCTTCGGTAGATTTTTCCTTATTGCCGACGTATTTCCCAATCAACCCGCTCAATGCGTAGCCGAAGTTCCCCGTATGCCCCAATGCGACGGAATCATTTTTAGTAATTTCTCGGGTAAACGGTTGTGCGATCGCTGGGAAAATCGTGTTACAGATCCCTAACGCTAAGCCCCCAAATAAAACTAGATTAAAAGTATTCATTCCAGTAACGCTCAAAATCACCGCAATCATACACGCCATATACAACGTGGCATGCCCAGCCAAATAAATGTATTTAAAGCGAGTGATACGGGCAATCAAAATATTGAAGGCCATTCCGGCTAACATAATAAGTGCGGTATAGGTGCCGTAAGTTGTCAACGCTAGCGCAACGATCGCTTCGTTATTTGGTACGACCCCTTGCATGTTAAAGGCTGCTTGGAACATCTCCCCAAATGGCGCCAGAGAGCTTTCGATCACCCCAGCCCCGGCAGTGACCACGAGAAACCCAACAAAGGTTTTGATGCCCCCTTTGACGATCGTGGCAATGTCTTTTTTCTGCAGCACATTCCCCAAAACGGCGATCAGCGCAACTAAGATCGCTGGGGTACTCGCGATATCAACAAGAATATCTAAAAATTCGTTCATGACTGTCTACTCCTTTTTATAGTAATCCTTTTTCCTGACAAACGGCTTGAACCTTTTGCTTCAATTCATCGAGATCGATAATACTGTCTAAAACTACGATCTCACCTAGATGCTGCGCACTATCGGCTAAATCGCCGCCAACGAAGAAAACATCCGCCATATCGGGTGCAGCACTTCCTAAATCATAATGGGACACTTCCACGCCTGAGACACCCAGTTCATTTAAAACAGAATTGATATTCATCTCCACCATAAAACTTGATCCTAATCCTGACCCACACACTGCTGCAAATTTCATTTTTCATCTTCTCCTTCTCTAATCACTTCAATTATTTGATCCGCATTGGTTGCGGAAAGTAACGCAGTTAGTTTTTCATTATTCGACAAAATTTTAGTTAAACTCGCTAACGCTTTTAGATGGAGTTCATTGTCAACCGCCGCCAAACATATAAACACGTGAATGGGGTGTTGCGGATCATCATTCAAAAGCACTGGTTCTTTGACTTTTAATAACGACATCCCGATGGCATTGACCCCATCTTCTGGACGTGCATGAGGCAAAGCGATGCCTTTTCCAATATGGATAAAAGGACCGTGATCCACCACTTTATTGATCATGGCGGTAATATACTG
This sequence comes from Enterococcus sp. DIV0213h, assembly GCF_051711285.1. Classification (NCBI taxonomy): domain Bacteria; kingdom Bacillati; phylum Bacillota; class Bacilli; order Lactobacillales; family Enterococcaceae; genus Enterococcus; species Enterococcus sp. DIV0213h. The sequence continues at coordinate 620,699 of NZ_JBIOMH010000001.1, read as the reverse complement.
CTCCTCAATTTTATTGGTCTTTTTTAATGGCGCAGCAGCTGCTCGAATGGCTTCTTGCCAAGTCAGCGGCACCTCGGTAAATTGGATGGTTTCTGCTGTTAATAAATCTGATAACATCGGACGTTGGTCTTCCCTTCTATTCAATTCTCGATTGATTTTTCTTTGCAAAATTTTTCTCAGCTTTTGCTTACTGATTCCTGCTTTTAAATCAACATAGGGCAAAATCACTTCTAACACATCGTCAATGGATTGCAATCCAGTTTTTGAAGGGAAAAATGCCGCTTGTACGTTTTTAACCAGTTCATCCTTCTCAATGGGTGTCATAATCGGATTGATCACATAACAGGGTCGTTTGGTTTTGATCGGCGCACTGGAAAAAATCAGATCAATCTCTTCATTAAACCGAACATTTTCATACTCTTCGATCGAACGAGCCGGCAAAAAATGGATCTGGGGAAACAGTTCCTTTAATTCTGATTCCAAAATCAAGGATGAACTGATGCCACTGGGACAAACGACTAATGCATTCAGTTGGAAGTAATCACGTTTGGCCTTTTGTTTACTGATTTCTCCACCAAACAAAATCGTAAAATAACCGATTTCTTCATCAGGGATCGTGCCGACTAGGTCTTCTAAAGAACCCAGTGCTCGTCTCGTCAGTTCAAACAACTCATTGTATTGCAGCTTGATCTCTTCAATCAGTACATTCTCCAGTGGAAAACCGTAGCGGATTCGAAAATACGCTGGGACAAGATGATAGAATGTGTTCATCAAAAGGGTGCGATAGTCCACAAACTCGATAGCTGCCAGCCGTTCCATTTCATGAATGATCTTACTGGCACATTCCAATAAAAACTCTAATGAAGTATCTTCGATATCTCCTTGCAGAATCGTTTTCAACAGGATCGTTACATAAAGTTCTTCTGTTTTCCGATCTTTGATGTCAGGAAATTCTGCTAAAAACTGCTGACTGACTTGATGGACATGCAGCGACTGGAGCAGCGGTATTTCTGTCTCCGCTAAAGAAACAGCCGTTTCTGCCATCCGAAAGGATAGATAATTAAGAAAATAAAGCATTTCTTCGAAGCGACTCGGAACGATCACCAGATTGAAATCAGTCAGTGTTGCGGACAAACGATCTCTGATTTGAACATAGATCGTTTTATCCTGCTCATAGATTCCCTCAAATAAGAGCAAGTTCCCGTTTTTCGTATTGGATAACGTGCTGACCTTTCGAAAGGCAAGAGCGCGAATCTGATATTCCTCTCCCTCTAGATAAAAGCCATATTTTCGAGAGTACAATAGTTGAATCTTGAAAGCTGCAAGTTCCTCTCTGATCCCCTTTACATCCTTCAAAATCGTATTTTTACTGACATAGAACAGCTCTTGAAACTGATAGACGGATAAATCTTTCACTGCTGAAAAAGTCAGAAGATAAATCATGGACCGCCGCTCTTCTTCCGAAAAAAACAACGTATTCTTCTGGACATCGAAAAGAATTTCCGGCCATTTTCGTTGAATCAGTGAAGGAATCAAAACTTCTCCCTCATGAATCATGATTCGTTGATTCAACCGCTGTTCAGTGATTTGATTGATTTTGGCAATCTCCGCCAAAAATTCCTCATCCCTCCACTTCGTCAAATCAAGAAACGCCTCAACATTTGGTTCTGAAAACAGATACGTCAATTTGAAATGAATCATATTTGCTACCCCCACCTAAACTATAGCTTGCACAAAATGAAATCGCCATCATTTCTCGGTACAACTGAAACTCCGTTTTTTTTTAACGATGGACCGAAGAGGTGATTTCAAGGATTACCATACCATTTTTACATAAAAAGAGGATATGCGATGACCATTATTTGTTTTTTAACGCAAAAAAGGCGAATCAGCTTGATGATTCGCCTTTCAAAAGTGATAAGTAATAGAAACAGATGGCAAAAGTGGACTAAACTCTAGGAAAATGAAATCTAGATTGCTTATAAGAAACAGGTTCCCTTCGCATAAAGCACACCTTTTCCGCCAATGATCACCCGTTCATCTGCTAAGGTACACTCAAGAAATCCTCCTCGTGCAGAGAGTTGCTTTGCGGTCATTTGGGTCTTGTTCAATCGGCTACTCCAATAGGGGATCAGGTTCGAATGAGCCGATCCGCAAACAGGATCTTCATCAATCGTCAACTTAGGAAAGAAGGTTCGAGAAACAAAATCGACCGTTTCCCCAGGAGCTGTCACGATCACGCCGACCCCTTGCTCAAAGGTTTTTATTAAAGAAAAATTAGGTGTTAACTGTTGAATCTGGGTTTCATTATCCAATACAAAGAAAAGATCTCTTGCCAAGTAAGCCTCGTTGATTTTGGCACCGATCGCTTCTTCATATACAGGCAATATCGCCGTTTTTTCTGGGCGAATCGCTGGAAAATCCAGTGATAAAATCCCCCCTTCCTTCGTCACCCGCAGCTGTCCGCTATATTTTGTTTGGAAAACGATAGAAGTTCGTTGAGGTTCATAATAATGAAACAGCACAAACGCTGTTGCCAACGTTGCATGTCCGCAAAGATCAATTTCACGATCCGGCGTAAACCAGCGAAGGCTATAAGAGTCTGTTTCTTTTACGGCGAAGGCTGTTTCCGATAAATTGTTCTCGATCGCGATTTTCTGCATCAGATCTTCTGGCAGCCACTCTGGTAAAATAAAAACGGCCGCTGGATTTCCTTCAAAAACCTTTGTGGCAAAAGCATCTACTACGTAATACGCTAAGTTCATTTTCCTACTCCCTTTCGTTTGTTGTATACGTACTCTGCGCAATAGAGATCTTCTACTGCGAGTCCCACCGCATCAAAAACCGTGCATTCTTGTTTTGTCTCTCGTCCGTGACATTTATGAGTAACTAATTCCCCTAACGCCCCTTTGATAGCAGCAGGATGAAAGGATTGTTCTGCGATTGGAATCAGAAGATCGCCGCTTTCTTGCAGTGCTGCTTGATAATCATCCACATATACACTAGCCGAAGCCACTAAATCACTGGTGAGTTCCCGTGTTTCTGGGGTAAAGGTTCCGATCGCATTGATATGAGTGCCAGGTGAAACCATATCTTTATCCAAAAACGCCTGCTTGCTAGGTGTTAAGGTACAAATAATATCGGTCTCACGTGTCGCTTCCATCAGATGTTTACAGGCAATAACCTGCAGCTGCGGATAAGTTTTCTTGACTGATTCAACAAAGTTCGCTAGTTTTCTTTTATCTAGATCATAAACAAATACAGTGTGGATCGGACGAATAGTCAGCATCGCTTGTAGATGGGAGGAAGCTTGATGCCCCGCACCAATTAGTGACAATTTGGCCGCTTCTTTCTTTGCTAAATAATTCGTCGCTACTGCTGATACTGCTGCCGTGCGAATCCAAGTAATACTATTCGCATCCATTAACGTGAGTGGCGCCCCATTCTGACTATCAAGCAAAAGAATTTGTCCTAAATGAGTCGGCAGCTGTAACGTTCCGTTCTCTGGGAAAAAGGACATGATTTTTGCGCCATACACTCGGTTCGGACCTAAGTAAGCGGGCATTAAAGCAAAGAGATTTCCTTGCTTTTGGTCTGGCAACGGCAATACCGCTCTTTGCCATTGAGAAACAGCTTGCTGCTCAAAATCACGAAAGCAGTTTTTCATAGCCGAAATGGCTTCAGGAAATGTCAGTTCACGTAAAATCTCTTCTTCTGTTATAATCTCCATAAAAATTCCTCCTTTTTTCATTATCCTACTCTCAGCAATTCATACAATCAATGATATAATTGTATGGAATACAATTTAGGAGGTGTTCTTATGCCCATCAATTCTTATGAAGATTATGCCCTTAGTTGGCGCCCAGACAAAACGCAGCTTACCCGTCCCTTTTATCGTTCCTTGATCAAGCGCTTAGAAGAAGATATCCTCTCTGGCAAGCTCGCCAAAAATACCCGCTTACCCTCTCAAAGAGAGTTAGCAGATTTCTTAGATCTTAATTTCACTACGATTGGTCAAGCCTATAGATATGGTGTCGAGAAAGGAATTCTCTATAGCCAGATTGGCAGCGGCACTTATGTTTCTGCCAATGCATTCGACTCTATCTCTATTTCTACCAGCAATGTGGCAACGCACATCATTGATCTGGGACTCGTCAGTTCCTTTGAAGAATGCAATTCCTTGATACTGCCCACGATTCAAAAAGTCGTCAATCATTCAAATATTGTTGGGATCATGAATTATCGAGAACCTCAAGGATCCGATTATCAATTGACGACCGCCAGCAACTGGTTAAGGACGCAAGGGGTCAAAGCAGACAAAGACACGACTGCGATTGTTTCTGGTGTACAAAACGGCTTAGCGATTGCCTTGGCAGCTTTATTTTCTCCAGGAGATCGGATCGCAGTTGATCGTTACACGTACTCAAATTTTATTGAGTTGGCACACCTCTTCCATTTAGAAATTGTTCCTATCGATTACGATCAGGAAGGAATGCGTCCGGAAGTACTTGCACAAGAATGCCGCAAGAAAAAAATACACGGACTCTTCGTGATGCCTTCTTGCAATAATCCGATTGGTTTTCAAATCACCGAGTCCAGACGAAAAGCACTCGCAACAATTATCGAAGAAGAATCATTGTGGGTGATCGAAGATGATATTCATTCTTTTTTAACGACGTATCAACAAAATAAAGTGATCGCTCCCTTTCAAGCGCTGCTCCCTCAACAAGTCATTTATCTGGCTGGAATGACCAAATTTATCTGTTCGGGACTGCGGATCGCTTATCTTGTTTTTCCAGAAGCGGTCCGAGGGAAAATCGAACAGGCCATTTTCACGATCAATGTAAAAACCTCACCTTTGGAGGCAGAGATCGTTACCGAGGTTTTGAACAGTGAAGTGGCGCAAACCATTCTTCATCAAAAATTTGCTCTTACGAAACAAGCGAATGCACTTTTTGACGTGATCTTTGACTGCCAATCAAAACCAGCAGTCTATCCCTATTATCGTCATTTACCGATTCGCTCAGATGTTGCTCAATTCGATATTGAACAAGACTACTTGGCAAAAGGCGTGCGCATCTATCATTCCAATCGTTTTACGACCCAAAAGCAAATGGACCCATTTATTCGATTGTCCCTGTCATCGAATCATTTAGAGGTATTAGAAAAAGGATTGCGTATTGTAAAGGACTCCTTAAAGACCTATCAGTAGCTGTCTAAAAAATCAGCAATCCGTTGAACAGATTTTGCAATTTTGTTACACGCTCCATATAAAAAGGAGTTGCGTCACCAACTCCTCTTTCGCACCTTTTAAGAAGGCAACAGTTTATTATTATTTAAAAAATAACCGTTTTCCTGCTAAAGTTGACGGTTATTTTTTTTTGTCATCTTTCACTGCGGCTAGGATACCAAAGATCAGCATGGCGGTAAATGTACCAAAACTGATCATTAGCCCGATTGCTTCCGCTGTGGACAAAAAGGCTTCTCCTTTCTGAAGAGTTAGTACTTACATTCATAAGCACCACCACCTTTCAAAGATAGCCACCGTCACAAACTTTACTGCAGTCAAATGGTCCCATACTTCCATCAATAAAACTTTCAAATGCCAAGGATTTATCATTATTTTTTCACGGCGCATGGTCCATCTGCTGTGATTCATTCCATAAATTCGTCAAAATAACCCGCTGTTCTCTCTTCAAGCCTGATCCACTCTTTTCCGACCTTCTCCAGCCCCTTTTCTCAGTCCCAACCAAGTGTCTTCCATCAAGAAAAATAGTCAAAAGTCAATATCATTCTATTCACCAAAAACCACTTTTGTTATAGTAACAAAAAGGAGAATGCAGATGAGAAATGAACGAAAAATCATTCAAGATAGCACCCTTGGTGTAGAAGCTTTATTATTTAACAGCATCCAGCAGGAGTTTCCTAACCATTGGCACGAATATTATGTGATTGGCTTGATGGAAGCTGGGACGCGTCAATTCACCTGTCAAAATACCTGCTATATCGTTGAAGCAGGCGACTTGATTTTGATTCCGCCAAAGGCTGCCCACCGCTGCCAGCAACTCACGGAGGAGAAGCTGGTTTACCGTAATATCCACTTAACCCCGGAGAACATGGCGGTACAAGTACAAAAAATTTTTAACACTCAATTGACGCCCCACTTTCCTGAACCGGTCATTCGCCAAGTGAAAGAAAAAGAGGAATTTCATGCAGTGCACCAGCTGTTGCTGTCGGATCACGGTGATGAGTTTGAAAAGCAAGAACGCTTTACTTGTCTGCTTCACGACCTGCTTGTTCAGTATGCGGATTTCACCCACGAACAAACGGACCCGGTGTCAAATAAAGCCGCAGCGGCAAAAGCCTATATCGATCAACATTATGCCGAAAAATTGTCCTTGAGTGAATTAAGTGACGTTCTTGGAATGAATCAGTACGTCTTGATTCGGCAGTTTACCAAAGCGTATGGGCTGTCGCCGTTTCAATATTTAAGTACGGTGCGCATCGGTGCTGCCAAGAAAAGACTAGAAGCACAAGAAGCAATTGCAGAAGTCGCTTTTCTGACAGGTTTTAGTGACCAAAGTCATTTTACCCGTATCTTTAAAAGCTTGATTGGGGTCACCCCGAAAGCTTACCAAACAATTTACCAAGAAGATGGAGTGAGAACGTATGAATAACCAAGAAAAATGTGTCATGATTATCGATGAACAATTACCGATTGGCTTAGTTGCAAATACTGCAGCAATTTTAGGCGCAACCTTAGGCAAATTGTTTCCCGAAGGAATCGGAGAAGATATTTACGATTCGACGGGCAGAAAACACCTTGGCATTGTCAACTTCCCCATTCCTATCTTAAAAACGAACAAGGAACAGTTGCAGACCATTCGTGAATCGATCAGTCAACAAGCGGATCCAGAAGTAACTATCATTGATTTTTCCGACGTTGCTCAGACCACCAATTCTTACGAGCAATACCGTCAGACGCTTGAGACAATTCCCACAGAAACACTGGCTTATTTTGGTCTTTGTTTAAAAGGCAAGAAAAAGAGTATCAATAAAGTCGCTGGCAGCTTGCCGTTGTATCGGTAAACTCTTGCTAATAGGCCCATTGATTCAACTGGTCTTAAATTTTATAAAATTCTGCCATCCATTAGAATAAAATGAATCCCACGATTTCTGAACTTTTTACTCCTGTGACTGATTGAAAAAAAGAGAATCTGCAGTCTGAAACAGACTCGATTCTCTTTTTATTGAATCAGACACGCTCGCGTTAGGAACCAGAAAAGGTGGCTTGCTCTTTCATTTTTTGATCAATCGATGAAATGCGGCTTTCAGATTTTCCAGTTTATTTGCTGTCTCTACCTTGCTTTTCCCATGAACCGAATAATAAATCTTAAATTTAGGTTCCGTTCCAGATGGTCTGAGACAAAGCCAAGAGCCATCTTTAAAAATATATTTTAAGACATTAGAAGATGGCAATGTCAGCAAGCTTTTTTGATCGTCTGAAATCCAGCGTTCTGAACTAAGGTAATCTTCTTTGCATAGTAATTCAAATCCGTCTAATTGAATAAACCCCTGAGACCTTAAATCATCTAATTGCCAATTCATTTGTATCAGTCCGTCTTTTCCTGGAAACATTTGAGTTTCTAAACATTCCGCATAATAACCATATTGTTCATAAATGTCATTCAATCGGTCTATCAGATCGATACCATCAAAAAAACAACTTAACGCAGTTTCAGCTAATAAAATAGCAGCTTGAATCGCATCTTTGTCTCTTACAAAAGTGGCGGCAAGATAGCCAAAACTTTCTTCATACCCAAAAAGAAAGTGCTTATCTTCCTTTGCTTCTGACAACTGGATTTGTTCCCCAATAAACTTAAACCCCGTCAGCGTGTTTCTTGTCTCGATCCCATGAGCAGCTGCAATTTTTTCTCCTAAATCAGATGTCACAATCGTTTTGGCAATGAAAAAATCTTTTAACCTTTCGTGCTCTTTAGTGGATCGAATGATATAATCGAGTATCAAAACCCCAATTTGGTTTCCATTCAAAAAGATCGGTTCCCCATTTTTAATCACCACAGCACCCAAACGATCCGCATCAGGATCCGTTGCGAGTATAAGCTGTGCTGGTCTGACTGCAGCCTCATCTAATGCCAAAGCAAATGCCTGCTCATCTTCTGGATTTGGTGACATGACTGTTGAAAAATCTGGATCTGGCACCGCCTGCTCTTTTATGACTCGGAGATTGGTAAAGCCTAATTTTTGGAACGCCTTTTGTACGAGAATATTTCCCGAACCATGCAGCGGACTGTAAACAATTGATACATTTGAACCAAAACGGCTGGTTTGTACTGGGTTTTGACTAACAAGAGCCAATTTTTCTAAGTAAAGCGTATCAACTTCTTCCCCAAAAAGATTAATTATTTTATTGTTTACATAAGCCGACAACGGTTCAGCTTCAATGGCAAGTTCATTTTGTATTTCATTCAAAATTGTCAGCAACCGTTCTGCAGCTGCAAGAGTAATTTGACCTCCGTCTGATCCATAGACTTTGAATCCATTGTACTCTTTCGGATTGTGACTCGCTGTGATCATAACACCCGCAAAGGCATGGTAATGACGCACGAGAAAGGATAGTTGAGGAGTGGGGCGCAACTGATCGGACAAATAAACCTTTACCCCTTGGCTAGCAAGTACACGCGCTGTCCATTTTGCAAATCGTTGCGAACCGTGACGATTATCATAAGAAATCACCACACCTTGCTGAGAAGCTCCAGCTTCACTGATGTACTGTGCTAAACCAAGAGCGACTCGTTTAATTGTATAATCATTGATGCGATTGATTCCGACCCCTAATTCTCCACGCATCCCGCCTGTTCCAAAAGATAGATATTTATAAAAACGTTCTTCCAATTCGGCTGGGTCAGACAGAGTCTTTAACTGATCTTTCATTCCCGAATCCAAATGTTCACAGGATTGCCATTCCCTAAGTTTTTGCTGCCAATTCATTAGCTTTCCTCTTTTACTTGTTTCATAATATCTGTAATTGAAAAAGTACAGCCAGCCATTGATGTATCGGCGACACCGTAATACATAGTTAATTGATCACGAACGGCTATTCCTCCGCAACCAAAAACAACATCACCAAAAAAGCCGTTTTTCTCATAGTTCGCTTCTGGTTCCATGATTGGTTGTTTGCTTCTTGCAATCACCTTAGTTGGATCGTTTAAATCAAGAAGCGCTGCGCCCATGCAATAACGGTGCTCCGGCGTGGCTCCGTGATAAAGAACCAGCCAGCCTTCATCGGTTTTAATCGGAACCAAGCCACCGCCAATACGACCGCTGTCCCAACTATTTTCGCGAACACCTAGAAGATGATGATGATTCCCCCAACTCACCAAGTCTGGCGAAGAGGCTATCCATATATCATAATTACCAATACTCTTTAATGAAGGTCGATGCAGCGCATAATACTGGTTGTTGATTTTTTCTGGGAAAATCAGCACATCTTTATTCTCTGGCGCGAAAATATTTCCTAAATCACAATAAGACTGAAAGTCTTTCGTAGATACTAGGGAGTCGCAGACACCGACGGGCGAAACAGAACTGAAATTGATATAGTAAGTATCACCGATTTGGGTGCATCGAGCATCTTCAATCCCGAATGTTTGATAGTCATTAAATGGATACAAGAATGCCTGATCATCTACAGTAAAATGATGGCCATCTTTACTGCGAGCGATTCGAATATAGGATAAAGAGGTTAAATAAACAAAACTATCTAATTTATTTTTTTTTCGAATCATCCGAGGATCTTCAAAATCATATTCTTCATCATCGCGCTGAAAAGCCAAAACTTCCATTGATTGTGTCTTCGGGTCAAACACTGGAGCCTTGATTACATTCGGATCCTCCGAAATTGGACGTTCCGCTACCCGTAACAACAACAGAATTTCATCTTTGTATTTTGCAACACCACCGTTAAATGCGCCGATAACTTCATATCCGTCATGCAGCGGTTTCACATCAGCTGGCGTAATTAATGGATTTTCATCAAAACGTTCTATTTTCATCTAATTAACCTCTATCTAAATGGATTTTCTATTTTAAGTTTCTGAGCGCCTGCATCACTGATGCCTGCATATAACACAGCATCTTTTCCAACAAAGTGAAGACCACCGCTAAAGACGACATCTTCTAAATCAGGTCGTTTCATCGGACCTGATGCAAAATCTTTTCTTTCTGCAATGATTTTGGCTTCAACCATTGCAGGTGTTTCCCAGTCCAAACAAAAGCGCATAGCATAATAATGACGATTCCCTTGGTCATCAAAAGCAGCGATATGTCCTAAAACCCAAACTCTGCCATCGATTTCGTAAATCTCATTGCCTCCTCCCCATTCACTGTCACAGAATTGATTCGACAATAGTGGGGCATCATCAATAATTTCAATGGTAAGCTCATCAAGATCATTAACCATCGTTACACCTATTTTTCCGCGTCCGCCCTTTTTGCCTTGCGGACGAGTCAAGATCAGAATGTTTCCTGAAGATAACTGTTTCAAACGCAGATCCTTCATTCCCCATGGTCCTTCAAAAAGTTTCTTAGCAAAGGAACAATCGTTTAATTGGTAAAATACAGTACGCCAACTCGCTTCTCCATTTTCAAAGAAAATGACTTCAACTCCTCCAAGAATTACTTTCCCATTAATTCGGGTATAGAATGGATCTTGCAACGGCAAATCTATTCCGTCAGCAATTTTGACCCATTGATCAGCTTCCGATTCCTCAAATAAATTTACTGAAGATACTTCGCTGTCTCTTGACTCCACACGCCCAGCAATTACTTTTTTTCCAGATAATTCAAATGGAGCCGTAATATTATAGACGTCTCTATTTCCAACACCGGAAAACTTTAAGACCGAAGCCTCTTTTGCTTCTTTCGACTGTTTCTTACGATACTCATTTAATAATGTTTTGATATGAATCATAGATGCTCCTTTCCTATCCAACAAGCTTTCGGTGGAACTTGGACCAAGTTTCCATCAGTACTCAACATCCCCCTGCCAAAAAGAGTGATCATCTTCACTTGTAACGGATGCTGCACTTTTCTTTTTCCAAAATTCAGAATGATATGCAAGTTTTCTGTCCGATAACTCAAACATGTTTCTTGCAGCTCGATCATTTTAATCGTCTGAAAAGGTCCTTCTGCTTTTCTCAATTGAATCAATTGCTTGTATAGTGTAAGAATATGATCTGCTTCAGGATTTCTTGGCCCGATTCCGATCCAACCAGCGTTTTGATCATTGTTCCATGCAATCATCCCTCTTGAACGGTCCCGATTCACTTGATAGGCCTCCAAGAGTGCTTGATCTTCACTCATAGAAAGCAATGTTTCCCGGTATTTATTTTTTGCTTGAATATCTCTGATATCCTCAAAAGATTGTGCTTCATAGTCGGCTGCCCCTTGCTCTTCCCCTTGAAACAAGAAAGAAATCCCCCTGTTGATCAGTACAAAAACAGCGAACAATTGGTAAAGAGAATAGTCGTTATTCGCTAATCGATTCCACGAACGACTCATATCATGGCTATTAAAGAAAAGTGTCGGTATCTTGTTTTGTTTACTCATCTCTTGGAATTCTTTTGTCAGTTTTTGAAGATCTAGATGCTTCATACTGCCCAAATTAAAATGAAATGCCGTGTCAAAGTGTGCCTCATCTGTATAGCTGTTGATCAGCGACAGATGATCCGAACTAATTTCTGCTACCGTGAACACTTCTGGATTTTGCTCTTTGATCCACTCGTTCAGCTCTTTTAAAGTCTCCATGATCCCTGATTGGTTCACATCGTAACGGTGTATTTGTCTGCCGTCTTCTCCGATTGGATTATCGCTAAATTGATCGTTCACGGTAAGATTGTTTATTACATCAAATCGAAACCCGTCTACACCTCGTTCTAACCAAAACTGTATTACTTGGAGAATAGCCTGTTTTACCTCTTTATTCTGCCAGTTTAAATCAGCTTGCTCCTCAGCAAAACTATGGTAATAATATTGCTTTGTAATCTCATCAAATGACCATGCTGACCCGCCAAAGAAACTTTCCCAGTTATTAGGAGAATCACGCCAAATGTACCAATCTCGTTTCAAGCTTTCCTTACTGGAACCAGCCTCGATAAACCAAGGATGATTCGTTGATGTATGGTTGAAGACAACATCAATGATTATTTTGATTTTTAGTTGATGTGCGTCTTCAATCAAACGAATCAGCTGCTCCAGTGATCCATATTGCGGATCAACCGCACAATAATCCGAAACGTCATAGCCGTTGTCTACTTTTGGTGAAGGATAAAAGGGAGTCAACCAAATTGCATCAATGCCGACTGCTTTTAAATAAGACAATCTAGATCGAATCCCCTCAATATCCCCAATTCCATCCCCATCGCTGTCTGCAAAAGAAGGAATATAAATTTCATAAAACACTGCATTTTCCCACCACATATACTTAACCTCTTATTTTAATGTAAATTGCATGCCGTCTTGGAATCGCTTTGAAAAAATCAAAAACAAGACAATCAACGGCAGTGTCAACAATACAGACGCAGCGTACATAGGTCCGGGATAAGTCCCATAAGGACCAAACATTTGTGAAATCAATACATTCAAAGTCACTGTATTGTCGCTTTTTGAAACAATCATATCCCAAAGTAAATTTGTCCAGCGATCTGTGAAAAGAAATAAGAAAATTACCGTGGTAATCGATTTTGACATCGGTAAAACAACCTTAAACAATACTTGAAGTTCTGTAGCGCCATCTAATTTAGCTGCTTCAATGAGCGTGTCAGGAATCGCTTTGAAAAAATTTGTGTACATAAAAATCGCCCATAAACTGATCGCTGTTGGAATGATCATCCCGGCATAAGAATCGAGAAATCCAGCTCTAGTCACCATCAAAAACTGTGGGATCAATAGGATGATGGCTGGAAAGAACATTTGAAAAAGGATAAAATTATTGACTAATTTTTTTCCTCTAAACTCGATTTTCGCTAAAGCATAGCCTACCATTAGAGCAAATACCATCATTAAAAACGTTGCAATCGAAGCAACGATCGTTGTATTGACAAATGCTCCGATCCAAGGTACGTCGGCTGATGTAGGTGATCCGCCAAATAACCATGTCCAAGAACGCAAACTATATGTTGTGGGGATAATTTTGCGATCTACTTGGTCCCACGCAGCAAATGAATGCAGCACTAAATAAACGAAAGGAAACGTCATAATCAGCATGACCGCTGTCGTTGCTAAATAAAGCAAACTGTTTTTTCCTTTTGTACGTTTATGACCACCCATTTTTTTCACCCCATTTTTCTAATAACTTACGAATCACACCGATTGATGCAAAGGTCACAACCGAAGCCATGAGAGCAACGGCAGATGCGTACCCTGACTTAAGATTAACGAATGCCTGATTGTAAATTTCCATTTGCCAAGTGTTTGTAGCAAAGTTTGGTCCTCCTCCAGTCAGCTGATACACTTCTGTAAAAATCCCAAAACTAATCCCTACAGCCAATACGGTGACGGTAAAAAACGCTGGATAAAGCATCGGGAAGGTAATTTTCCAAAACCTAGTCCATCGGCTTGCACCATCAATTGCAGCTGCTTCATAAATTTCTTTGTTGATATTTCCTAACCCGGATATCAATATCAAGGCATAGTATCCAGACATTTTCCACGCAATCATCAGTGATACGATCATTATCGCTGTATGCGGATTTCCCAGCCAATCAATATCCCAGCCTAATTTTGTGCGTAAAAAGGTATTAAAAGGCCCGTTATAAGATAGCAGCCCCTTTACTATTAAGGAAGTAACGACTCCGCTTGATAGATAAGGAAGGAAAAACGCAACCATGTACAATCCTTTTAACTTTGGCAAGCTGTTGACCAGCAGAGCGATACCCATAGACAAGATCAGCGCCATAGGGACAAATATAACTAGAAACTTATAGGTCACGACAAATGCAGATTGAATTGCAGGACTTTTAAAGGCGTCGATAAAATTTTGGAAACCAACAAATTCAACTGTAGGCGAGATCATATTCCAACTCGTTAGAGCAAGCCAAAAGGACCAGAGTAATGGAAGCAGGAAAAAAATCAAAGTAAAAATCAGGTATGGGCTGGTAAACGACCAGCCCAATTTTGTGTTCTTGCTCATTATTGAAGCGCCCCTTCAACAGCCGTCCTCGCATCGGTTACAGCTGTTTTTGCATCTTTTTCACCTCGTACCACTGGCACCCATGCTTGTTCTCCAAAAACTTGCTGAATATCATTGTATTTCTCATTATCCATTGCCGGAACTGCATAAGGTACGTTTTCTGCGTAAACTTTCATTGCTGGATTTTCTTCAAAATATGCTTTGAAAGTATCATTTTCTGTTGCATCATCCCTTGCTGGAATCAGCGACGTCATCTCTAACAATTTCATATCGTTGTTTTCATCGGAATATACAAATGATAAAAACTTCATAGCTGCCTCCTGTTCTTCTTCAGTGGCTTGAGCATACATGACAATTCCTTTCGCGTCCGCATAGGTCGAAACATGTTCAGTATCAGCTAAGGCATCTGGGACAACAGGTGCAGTTACCGTATAATTTTCACCAAATTTCAGTTCAGGATACTTTTCTTCCCAATTAGGGAACGTCCAAGGACCTAAATCAGTCATAATACTATCCCCGTTTTCAAAGGGATCAGTGGCTTCGCCCGTCCGTAAAACGTTCTCATCTGCTAATGTACTCATCAGTTCGAATACATTATTCATTGCTGTTTCATCTGCAGAAAACTTGTTGTTTTCGACAAATCCTGCCCCCTCACTTGCCGCATTATATAGAGGGAAGAAGTCAAACCAGCGCATCCATGCTGTTGGATCGGTCAAATCTTTTTTCGCCCAAAGTGCTTTATCCGTATCTTTTACTTTGTCCACCACTTGTAATAATTCAGTGTAAGTTTTTGGCACCTCATTGATTCCAAGTTCATTTAAAATGTCTAAACGCCAGCCAAAGAGAATTGGATTAGAGTATACGGGCAGAACATACTGACTATCATCTGAGAATTTCCAACTATCAATCGTTTGTTTCATGTTGCGGTCTTCCACGATCGTATCGAAAGAGGCTTGCTGTTCAAGTGGAAGAATTGCTTCACTAGCAGCTAACTGAGCCGCAAAACTTCGATTGATGTTTTCAGACAAAGTTGGTGCAGTGTTGGAAGCAATCGCACTTTGAATCGTCGCTTCTGAAGAGGGACTTTCCTTCATTTGAGTTACTTCAACTGTAATGTCCTCATTTTGCTTTTCAAATTCATCGGCCATTTCTTGCCAATACTTCAACTGAGTTGGATTTGGAGCGGCCCAAAATGTAATGTTGGTCTTTTCATCATTTGCAGCTGAATCTTCTGAATTGCCTCCACATGCAGAAAGTAATGTTGTTCCCACTAAAATTGCCGTTGCACCAAAAAGAATTTTTTTCATTTTCATGAGGTTTCCTCCTATTAGTAACCGTTTTCTTTTTTACAAAAGAATCATATCATCCGTAATTAAAATTGTCAACATTACGTAAGTATAATTACGAATTACTTTTTGTAATTATTTTTATGCAATATGTAAATAGTGTGCTATAATCGATATAAACACAAAATGAATTTAGGTGAGTATATGAAAAAAGCTTCCATGCAAGATATCGCAGATGCACTTGGTATATCTAAAAATTCTGTTTCTCAAGCATTGCGCAATATGCCTGGTGTAAGTCAACAAACAAGAATGTTAGTGAAAAACAAAGCTGATGAACTTGGCTATCACTACAAAAAAGCTTCCTCATTATCAGAAGATAAACGGTTTCTTTTAATGGCTACCGAATTTGCCTTCTCTCAGATCAGCTTTTTCGGGGAAATCATTAAAAGCATTGAAACCGCTGCCCACAATGCTGGATACCAAATAGAGCGTCATACAATTACAGAAAAAGAACTGCAAACCTCTGTGCCGCCAGATGTGAATGAATATAATGGAATCTTCATTCTTTCACACAGCAAAAACGCTTTAATAAAAAGGATGATTCAAACTGGAATTCCAGTCGTGCTGGTCGATCATCACCATCCAGACTTAATGGCCGATGCAATTTTATCTAAAAATACAGACGGCACATTTCAAGCTATATCGCTTTTGATTCAAAATGGTCTTACACGGATTGGATTCATCGGCGATATTGACTTTTCGCCAAGCTATCTTGAGCGATATAGAGGCTATCATCGAGCATTATGTGAAAATGAAATATCATTAGACTCCGCTATCGAAATAACGCAAATCGAAGAGTCGCAAGGTGCTTTATTTGAACGACTTAAAAAAATTGAACAAATGCCTGAAGCTTGGTTTTGTGTAAATTCAGGCTTGGCATTTATGTTGAACAGTTATCTGCAATCTGCTGGGTTCATCATTCCTGACGATATCAGTATTCTCTGTTTTGATGAAACTGAGTTTACACGAATGGCAGTCCCGCAGATTACAAATATTGCAACTAACCTTGACTATATGGGAAAACTGGCAGTAAAAACCCTCTTGAATCGTATTAATGCTCCTGAAGAACCGCTTACCCATTATCAAATTGTCCCGCAGTTAAACATACATGATTCTGTGAAGCTAAAAAAGAGTGAGATAACGATAAAAAGGCGTTGAATCAATTGATTCAACGCCTTTTCCTACCTTATTTGCAAAGCTTCGATCATATGGAGAAAATCTTATTTTTGATAAATATTCAGCCCCACTTCAGTATCTTCTACACAACTGTTCGCTGGTGCTTTAACAATCAGAAAAAGAAAGTAAAAGTCTCCCACACAAGAAGCGGCATGTGCGGCAGCAATCAAGGTAAAAGAGATGCCGTCAACCAGCCAAATAAATAAAATAGAAAGAGACCCACAGAAATGCCAAGGAATGGCGCCAATAAAATGATGGCAAATTTCCCTTTTGAATAAAAGGAATGGGGACTCGTGGCATATGCTACGCCATTTTTGAACCCAAACTTTACCTTCCCTTTAGGGTCAAAAAGCTTGAAGAAGGCACCATGGATCAATTCATGAATAATGATGAGAATAAAATATGCAACCATTAAGATCAAAAGATCGAAAATAAACGAAGTTTCAGCATTTGACCCATGACCACCTAAGACAAAGAGTGTAAAGAACACATAGAAAAAAATAAAACTAGGAATCGCCGCGAGATTCAATCTCTTTATTGTTTTTTTATCATCCATCAAATTGATTTGTTTGAGTAATTTCATCGCTGTTCTCCTCTTCTTCTTGTCATTCTTCTTAGTACATGATTTCTATGAATTCCCTTTACCTAACCAATAAGAGCAGCAAACACAAAACCAGTGCAGTTAAAACGAAGAGGAAATTGATCATCTCTGGCGCACTTTCAAACCTTCTCTTTAATGGCGGAGGACGAAAACTTGGATTCATGCTTTTCGTTTGGTAGTCCACGCTGCTTGATAAAAAGCTGTCGGAAGGGATCATAAACACTAAAAGAACGCCATAAATAATGGAGGCAGGAATCAGGAGTGAGCATTTGGCTAGGTAGCCAATCAGTAGACTCACGATCAAAGGAATAGCTACGTACAAAACACTTTGGTACAGTATTCGCCGAATTGGTTTCATGGGGAAGTCTCCTTAGTCAGTAATCGTTACGCACAGGTACAAAATAATTTTATTTACTTATCAAATAAATATACCATTGCTTTTAAAGACTGTAAACACGCCAGAAAACCAAGTCGATGCTGCCAAGCGCGACTGCCCAATGCTTGGTGCAAAAAAAGAAGTGGTTTCTTCCCACTTCTTAAAAAGCACTCTACTTGTTTTTTCCCTTCAATTAACCTCTCAAGATAATCGGTAAACCGTTATACTTACCAGATTGCTTCCTCTCTTCCTTTTGAAAAAGCTACGACGCTGGACAAAGAAGCCTGCGAACCTTGTCTCTTTATTAAAACTTCTTCTGAAAAACATTCGTCTAAAAAAATCATACGACCTTGTCTTTCCTTTTGGTTTCCTACAACACCCGATCTACTTGAGAAAAGACTGCGAAACCTTCTTTAGAAAAGCAAACGTCTCAAGAAAAAATAATCGTGCGGTTTCTGCCCTTCCTTTTGGCTTCGTACAATGCTTGATCTGCTTGGTAAAAGGTTTCTGAAATGTCTAACGCAGAGGCTGCTTCTGAAATCCCTGCCGAAAAGTAAAGGGTCAGTTGGGCGGTTTCTAATTTCAACTGTTCATTGCTTAAAAACAAATGGAATTCTTCAATAATTTTTTTCACAGCATCAGAAGTATTCTCTTTAAATAGGACTAAAAATTCTTCGCCGCCATATCGATAGACTTCGACTAAATGGGAAGGACTTTTCTGGTAGAGAAACGTCATCAGTTTTTCCGAAAAGAAGGATAGGGCTTGATTGCCGATTTGATGTCCATGGTGATCATTGATGCGCTTAAAATGATCTAAATCCATCATCACCACGACGAGCTGGTCCTTCTCAAGTAGCGCCAGCTTTGAAATATCCTCGTTCAGACTGCGGAAATTTTTCACCTTGGTCAACTCATCATAATTGCGTTCAATGATTTTTGTGTTAATTTTTTCCAGGAAATTTTTTTGATTCTGCAAATAATACTTCCATAAAGAAACGATCCCCACAGATCCAATGCCTAAAGACACTACATCCCAAACGCTAATTTCGCGGCGATAAAAAAGCAAGGCGTTGAGCATCGGCGAGACAACCGTAACGAAAATCGAAAATAGGTAAAATGCTGTGTGATTTGGTTGTCCATAAAATCTTTTCTTTAATAAGCCCGTAACGATTAAAATGATGTAATTTAATCCGATAATAAAGAGCATGGCTTCCCATTCAAATTTATTGATCAATGCAAAAAAGGTCAGCAAAATGACGGGTACTAACCCAACCAGATAGATTTTTTCTTTGAGAATGCCAAAATAATAAATAAAGATTGGAATCGTATATTCATACGCAACATAACCGATACTGTTCAAAGAAAATGATATAATAAAGTAGACTTGCGAAATAAACAAAACAATACCAATAAGAATTTTAAACGACAGGCGTAAATTCAATTCTTTGAAGTTCTTGATAAACAAATCATACGAAATGAGCAAGCTCACGACTAACACAGAATAGATCGCAGCATAAATCAGATGGACAAACACACTACTCCTTCTTTCTTTCATAGATTTTTCTTTAAAATCGTTCGCCCATGATTTTGAAAGGCTCGATTCTTTAACGATGCAGCGCACGAAATAAGCTTTTTTTCCTGCACTTCATGAAACCAAAAATAAAGCGACCCCAGAAAGGAGCAGAAACCAATGTCTGAGAAAATAGAACAAGAACTCTTATCGATATTTCCCCAATTATATTTTGATGCCCAGCCTATCTTTCAAATGAAAGCAGATAGTCAGAAAGTGATTGGCTACGAATTATTATTGAGAAGTACCGAAAGAAATAGGTTTCCCCTTTCCTTCTTCCAGCAAGTGATCAAATACAAAAAATTACATACTCGTTTACTGCAGTGGTATCGAAATGAAATTTTCAGCTTGCTTCATCCGAACGAAGAAACAAAAATCAGTCTCAATATCCACCCGCAACAACTCAGCTACCCAGAAACCTTTTTGATGTTAGCTGATTTAGCTCCGTACCATGATCGTATTTTGATTGAGATCACCGAAGACGATACAGAACCTTCTATCGCTTGTGATCCCAAGTCCTTTCTTATGAACAAAATCAACCAAATAAAAAAGATGCGCTTCTCTGTCGCATTGGATGATGTAGGGACAGGCATTCATTCACTGACAAATATTGCACCGATGCTGGATAAAATCGATGTGATCAAGTTTTCGCCTATCTCGTTGCGAGTCCTGTCCCAAAAAGAGATTTTCTTTTTGATCGACTTCTGGCGAAATATCGCCAGCAATCGTAAAATCCAATTTATTGTCGAAGGGGTCGAAACCTCGGATATCCATGAGTACCTACTTGAAGAAGAGATTTTTCTTCAACAAGGGTTTTATTTGGACAAACCTGCCCCAGCTGATCAATTAAAGCGAAAAAAATAGTCCTCGCATCGTTTATTTTTCTCATTATACGCGATCAAAAATAAACGATTATTAAAAAAATGAACAGATGCCCTTCAAATATAACACAAATAATTTTATTTGCAGAATTTTTGCTGATTCGGCATCGTTTTAACGGTGATTTTCCTGAACTCAATTCAATCATTCCAACAGAGATTTTATCCAAACAGGGGAAGAAACGATAGGAACATTGCTTTACCCAATCCATCCCACCCACAGAAATCAAAGAAAGCGAAACACTCTACAGGATACGTTCCAGTGGTGTTTCGCTTTCTTTTCATTTTAGATGTTTTTGTTCCATCTCATCTGCTGCTAACAGCTTTTGGTAATAGGCTTCATAAGAAGGACTTACTCGCCTCATAGCAGGAATAAATTTTTCATAATAACCGCTTGATTGGTAAAAATGCTTCATCCGCTCTTCGATTTGTTTTAATGGTGAATCGAGATATGCAGGACTTGCTTTAAACGCAAGGTATGCTTGGATTGTCTCTTTATTGTTTTTGACAAAGTTACTGTAATTACTAAGACTTTGTTCTTTGAACACGCGCATTTCCTCTACTTGTTCTTTCGTAAACGAAGGCGTGTGTTCTTCCAAAAAAAGCGTCAATTCTTCTGATAAAACGAACGGATCTGTAGTATCCAAAAATTCCACGATTTCTTGAAAAGCTTGTTGCTGCTCCTTTGTTTCAATTGGTTCGTCTAAATAGCAAGAAAAGTGAAATCCAATCAAACGCCCGTAGTTACTAGGAAACAATTCGAATAGCTTTGTCATGATCGTCTTTTTTTTGTCTAGGGATCCGATTTCTTCTGCCAGTTCCTCTATTGGTCTTCCATCAGCGAGCGCATCCAAAAGCTGGATGATTTCTTCTAATTTTCGGGCTGCTTGTTTTCTTTCCTGAATGATTTGTTTCAAATACTCTGGATGCGCGCAATATGCTTTGATTTCCGCAACGCTCAACCCTAGTTTTCGATATAAGCCGATCGTCTGCAACCGTATAACATCTGCTTCAGAGAAGGAACGGTAGCCATTTTCTAGAATTTTTGGGAAAAGTAAGCCTTGCTCACAATAATATAAAACAGCTTTTTTTGTCAGCTCTGCCCGTTTTGCCACTTCACTTATTCTCATTCTATTTCCCTCCTAAAACAAGAATAACCCCACCCCTAGGGGTAGAGTCAATGATTACTTAAATGAAATGGCTTATACGATTGCTTTTTGATTTTGCAGGATTGTTTGAAAAGCCTTTTGAGGCCTCTATTCCCTAAAGTTCACTCATTTTACTGTTTATCTCACATTGAAAACCAGAGAATGTTTCGCTTTTGTTCCTAGATTGTAACCACACAGTTCTTTTAGATAAAAGCGGTAATCATTTTCAACGATTCGAATGATCTCATTGTCGGAAAAATCGTCGAATCGCATCATTTCTGTGACTAAGACCAGTTTGGCGTCGATGCCCAAAATATCTGGGGTGATCGCCCAAAATGTTTCTGGTGAAATGGCTGCTACCAATTCATCAAGGAGGGCCAATTGCTTTTCAACATACGCCGCTAAATCGCCATTGGCGCGGTGTGACTCCGCAAATTTCTTTTGAAATCCATCAAGGTATTCTGTTTTTGAAGTAAATACCGTCATGCTTTTTTACTCCTTTCTTTGAGGGGAACAAGCCCCGTTATTTTCTTCCTAAAGCTCAGCTTGTTCTTCTAGATATTCATTCACTATTTTTTCTAGCTGCTGAAAAATCACCCAGGTACAGGCGTCAATGCAGAATATCCAGCAATCCTCTGACCAACTGCTTGTAATGCTCTTTTTGATCTTTTGCTCCATTTTCTGCCTTGATTGACAGACTTTGCTCAATGGCTGCTTGAGGAATCAGCAGATGGGTGTTTAAGCTTGAGATAAAGGAGACACATTCTTCTAATAATTGATACTCTTTTTGCAGGTTGCTGGGTAATTTATATTTACGTAATGGAAATAAATAGCGAGCACTGGCTTTTATTTCTTCTATACGATCGTTTTCTAGTAAGTAACGCATGGTATCGAGTTGCTTTCCTTGGTGATACGGGCAAGTATCTGCACTCAGCAGATGGGTATAGTACCCGATGTATTCACTATTTAGGATGGTTCTTTCAAACGCTTCTTTCTTGATTTTCATCTTCTTTATCCTTCTTTCAAAGCTATCACTGACCTCACTTATACAGCGTTTGTGGTATCACTAAGTACTGTTTCTTCTTTTGGTCCATTTTTTGTTAAATCTTTCATCAAAAAAAGAGAAACTGCAAGTTTTCCCCACAGTTTCTCCTTTACGCTTCTAGCGATGCCTATAGTTAAGGAGCGACGCTTTCACCGTGTTTCTTTTTTCTTGTTACTGCGACGACAAACAGTACTAGGAGTGCATACCCAAGAATGATCAAACCGCTTGTGTTTGACGAACCTGTTTGTGGTAATTTTCCTTGTCCAATTTGAGAACCATCTGCTACGATCGTTTTCTTATTGTCATCGTCTGCTTCTTCCTCTTGCGTCACCGTTTCACCGATTCGACCAGTCACAGAGACTTGCCCTGTCGTCGCCTCTGCGACGCTGGTTTCCGATAGATCCCAGACAGTCAGAGTCAGTAACACAGCTACGAAAAGAACGATTCGTTTTCGTTTTTTCATACGATAGATCCCTTCTTTACTGGGATTTCAATTCTTAGTCTTCCTCTACATCCGGCGCAAAGCTCAAGACCAATTTGAAACTTGGATTTGATTCTTCTGATGCATCGGTCGGTGTTGCTTCACCAGTGAACGCAAATGTTCCTACATTCGTACCTTGGTTGCCTTCAAGGGTAAATAATTCTGTTTCTGCTACGGTTGGTGTGCCGTTTTCAAACAACTCGATACCATTTACGTTTAACAAGTCTACTTCATCCATATTCAATGGTGTATCGACACCCGCAACAGAAGCGATCACACCAACTGCTGAGTTATTTGTCACAGTGTAGCTAGGTGAAACGATCTCTTTGTGGCTTGACTCTTCTGTCGTATAGAACAAAGCAGTCGTTGGAATCGTCACATTGATCCATTGGTTCAAATCGTCGGGATTTGGTCCAGGGGTTGTGTTATCGAATGATCCGATGATCCCGTTTACTTGGACATCTCCTGACGTATCGCCTTCACGTCCGTCAATGGTTTGTGTCGCAAAAGCGGTGGTGCCGCTTGCGATTACTCCTGCGATCGTTGCTGTACTTAGAATGGCTGCTACAAATTTTTTCATTTTTATTTCCTCACTTTTCCTTTTTTTAATTCTTAACGATAATCGTTAATTCAGCTTCAGTGACCCCTTGTTTTTCTTTGCTTTCAGGGTCGTAAATATTGATGGTGGCTTTGGCGGGATATTCCCCTTTTGCCAACGGTGTCGCCAAGGCGACATTTTCAACAAATTGGTTTGGATAGATCGCACCGGAAGAATAGATGACTTCCCCGCTCGACAGTAAAGAGATATCCACGGCGATTGGGTACACATTGGTGCCTGGATTGACGATCTCGATGGATCCTGTGCTTTGACCATCTTCAAAAATGGCTTCTGGATTGATTTGCAGCGTGAAATAATTCGCATCTGCAATTTCCTGCGCCCGTTCAGATAATCGCTGATCGGTGGCATCGCCAGATTCTGGCAACAGGTCGGCACTGATCAAAGGGACTGCTGCTTTGGATTGGTAAAAGTAGTACCCGAGTCCACCGGCAAGTACTAGCAACAGCAACAACCACAAGATCCATTTTCGTCGGTCCTTCGTTTCGGTTTGATTCGTTTGCTCCAATGGATTCACCTCCTTCACGTTTGGTACGATCTTTTTTCTTTAATCTCGTGGGACAAAGCGTAAGACGATGCGATACTTCGGTACGAGCAAGTCTTCATAATACCCACCTTGATCGGCTTCTGTATCAACGATCCATTGGGGATAGTCTCCATAGAAGTCCCCCGTTAAGGAAATCGGCACGCGGCTTCTTTCTTCTAGGCGAACCAAGTGTTGTTCCTCCATCGCTTCATAGAGTTGGATCTGTGTTTCTTCCGTTTTTAGATTCAATCGCAACAGCGGGGTTGAGATATCGTCATAGGTCAGGGTTGGGTCTTCTTCTTCGCTTTCACTTTCGGCATAGTCGAGAGGATCTTCTCCCGCTTCTAATAAGACAATACTGGCACTATCATCGATCGCCAGTTGATTGACGTAGGTATCCACGGCAAGTGGCGATTGATTGCGGATCTCATACGTTTGGCTTTCAAAATTACGATTCGATTCCGCTGTGTTGTACAAGGATTCGAAGACCATTTTGGTTGGGATCGTCACCCGCATATGCTCCAGTTTCGATGTCACATCGATACCGACTGTCAGCTGGTAGGCTTTATTCCCCACCTCAAGAATAGCAAAGTAGCTACCATCTTCGTCGACTTCTCGTGTAAGATCCGTTTCTACGATGCGAAAGTCTTCCGTCATATCCGCTTCCGTCAAGACGTTTGCGGCTTGCGCACGACTTTCTTGAAGGATCAAAGCATCTAATTCTTCTTGCGTGCTTAATTCATTAATTTTATAGCGATCTAAGGTGATATTGTATGCTTCAAAGTTCACACCTTTAATCACGGTTTGACGAGCGGTCACATCGACATAGGTCTCAATCGACGGTTTTGATAAGAAAATCGACACTTCTGTCTCTGTTTCCAATCGTTCATTTTCTCTTAGTAGAATACGGAAATAGCGATACAGCTGATTTTCATCACGATAGTCGCCCCATTCGATTCGTTCAGAGTTTTTGTCTAATTCGACGAGTTCTCCGTCAGTATTGGTATAGGAAATCACTGTGATATCGGTATCCTCGTACATAGAACCAGTGATTTCAGTCGACTGATCACTCAATGCATCGATTCGGGCAACGAGGCCTTCTGGTTCTGAAAAACGAATTTTATTGTAATTATTTTTCGCAATCACTTGATAAATATCTGTTTGTGTTTCAAGACTTTCTAAGGAACCATCGAATTGTTCGCCACTCAGCAATCTGGAACGTGCTTCGCCATTTCCTGTGCCTCCATAGGGGAAGGTATTGCCACCATTTCGATTGATTCGCATCGTTCCTGAAATATTGATAAATTCTTCCGTTGGTGCCTCTAAAGAAGCATTTTCCCAAACTGCTAGTTTTTGACTCGCCACATTGATTCGCAAACCATTCGCAACCGTATTTTGTGCAGATCGGATCAAACGCTGCAATTGCGCATTGGCTTGACCAGTTCTTGTCGTAGGATGACTAATTTCAAACAAATTCACATTGTTTATATTCAATCGTGCATTGACAAGTCTGAAATAAAGAACTTCAGATTTATTTCTTATGGTTTCCAATACAACCGTAGAATCTTCTCCTGCCGAAAATGAATTCCGCACATTGACTAACGGGCGATTGATAAATTCCGCCGATGTTCCCATACCTGTCCGATTATCGGTCATGGAAAAATTAGCTCTGGCCCCTACTGTGATATTCGCAAATGAATTCGAATGATTGCTTGAGGCATTGCCTCCCGCCTGAGTATTTAAACCTCTCGCAACACCTTTAAAGGTCGCATCATCATTGAGAATGAAATTAGAGGAAGTCGTGACTCTAAATATTCCTCCAGATTGATCCACGTCAAGGGTAGCTCCTTTGCCAATCCGAACAAATGAATTACTAGCCGTCAACCATATAAAGCGGGAATCTGAAGTTGTTCGATCTCTTCTTGATGTCATGGTGGCATTGTCTTGCAATTCCACTCTTTGCGACACTTGGATTCTAGAGTAGTTTTGACTTGTTGCTGAATTTTGAATCGCCGTCGTTGTTGGCTCTGTCAAATGAACTTCAGCATGTTGTCCAAGCGTAACGGAACGAACAGTGGTGTTTCCTGTCATTCCCCTCGCTGCGTTGATTCTCGTATAGGAATTTTCGCCAAATAGCAGATCCGTCGTTCCGACGCCTTGTAAAAATCGTCCCCCCGTATCAACTTCGACTTTACTTGCTTCTTCCATCGTAAATTTCGAGTTCGCCAAGGTTAAACGAAAGACCGCTCGTGCTGCTTGTCGCGTAGTATGATTGACCGTTACTTTCGCTTCACGTCCGAGTTTGATTTCTTCTCTAAAGCGGAAAAAATCAACATTTGCATTGCTTCGTCCAGAAACGGTGATCTCAGAGTGATCGCCCACATGCAACCTGCGAATGGTTGAAGAAGCAGCAGATGAGGTACCGCCGGTAAAGCCTTGTGCGGTTTGTAGGCTGATCGTATTTGCTTCACCAATATAGATATCTGTTGTGCTGCGACCAGTGACCAATGGTCCTACTTGATTGAGGGTGATGGTTGCATTTGCTTCTGATAGAAATTGGGATGCCGCCGACGTTGAACCCAATGCAATGAAAGGATTGGCGGCTGATGACGTGCGAGAATAATTGATCGTCGCTTTTTCTCCTAGAAAGAAGCGTCGTTGCACGGAAAACGCATTGGCTGCTGCACTCGTTGAATGTTCAGCAATCGTGATTTCAGCCCCTTCAAGCAGCTCAAATTGATCGACCATCGTTCCAGCGGTGAAGCCATGACCTAACACACCAGTAAGTTTCGCGTATTTCCCTAAAGTTACCTGAGCCAAGCTTGCGTTGACGAACGCCCCACGCTGATTCACAGCTATTTCTGAATAGTCACCAATGGTGATTTTTCCGTTGCTCGATGCTAAACCGATGACGACATTCGATGTACTTGCTGAAGAGGTCGTTCGCGTTCTCGGTACGTCAATTGTTGTATGACTGCCGACTTGAACCGAAGACGTTGCGAAAAAGGTGCGATACGCTTGACCAACAGTGGCATTACTAGGTTCACTGATGGCTATTTCCACCTGATCACCAATCGAAATACTGTCAACGGCTATGTTGCCATTAAACCCGTTGCTATGCTGATTGTTCATTTTCACGTGGTCTTGGATCACGATCGTGGAACTCGCCACCCCTGTAAACATTGGTCCATGCTGCGAGATCTTGGTTTGTGTGTGCTCCCCCAAATCGATGGCAGAATTCGCACTTCGAAGTTGAATAAATGCCTCGGTCGTTGTGCCCGTCCGCGTTCCCTCGATGATGGTAGGTTGGTCTGCGGTACTATTTTCAACGATGAAGCGGCGTCCGACATTGATGGCGGGTGTCGTACTGACTGTTCCATACTCAGATAGCTTTAACTGACTACCTGCTTGTAACCGTATCTCTCCTAACGTACTGGTAGAGTTCCCGGAAAGTCCTTGTCCTGTACCAACATCCAGAGTTGCCCCTGTGGCTAACGTCAATCGGCTATCTTGATTGGCATTTGGCAAGGAGACCATCGCACCAGATTGGCGAATCGTCGTCACACTTCCTTGACCAAAATCAAGGCTTGCTGCGGTACCCGTCATGTGAAAGACGGTGCCAGTATTGCTGTTGGTACTGCGAGTGACAGAAATTTCAGCTTGACTAGCGACTGCTACTTGGTTCATTTCAAAAATCGGTGTGGCATTTGAGGAGCGATGATTGATCGTCAATTGCCCTTCAACCAAAAGCCTTTCCGCCGTGAACAAGGTTGGAATGGAAGACGTCGCTGTCGTCACCACATTGGTTCCTTTGAAATGAAGTTGTGCTTGGTTGTTATTCACCACGCGTCCTGCGGTAGTGGTCAGCTCCAGTTGGGTATCTTCAAAAGTAATCGTTGATGCCCCAGTTGTTTGAGCCAGCCCTTGCGCTGACTGGATGCCTTGTTGCTGCACCCCTTGCCAAGTCAGTTGAACAGGTGCTGCAAACTGCATCAGGTTCTCGGCTGCCGTCTGTGAAACGACCACAGGTGTTTCTTGACTACGAAAGGTAACGTTCGTCCGTTGGATCCCACTGATTGGCTCAGTTAATGCCAAGTTGCTGGCAAAAGTAAGCACTAGCGATTGCTCATTGGCGATTTCTTCGTAACGATACTCCGTGCCCTCTTCATCGGTGAAGGGTTCCCCAAGTAAAATTGCCCGCAATTGCGCCTCACTTGCTACAGTCAGTGGGATGGTTGCAGCATCTGCATCGAACCCTTCGACTTGCTCGTTTTCAGATTCTGGCTCCTCTTCATCTTTTGAGCTGTCTGGCGTTTCTGCTTCGGGCAGTGCTTCAGTTTCTTCTACTTCTTCTTGGCTAGCGGTCGTTGAATCATCGGTGGCTTCCGATGAGGTTGTTTGTTCCTCGCTGCTTTGCTCGGTTGACTCTTGCGTTTCCGATTGATCAGCAGAATTATTGGTTTCCTCCCCAGAAGATTGTTGCGTCCCCTCAGAAAGTGACTCTGTTTCTGCATAAGCAACTTGCTGGAACGCCATCGTCGTGTTGACGCCCGTGCTGCTCAGTAGTAAGACGGCCGAAAACAATGTAAGTAATTTCATCATATCCTCCTTTCTTCAAGTCTTTGTTGCGTTAAGAAAGCTGAAAACTAGGGAATAGCTTCTTGCTTTTTCACGCAAAGCTGTCTCAATATTCTTCGTTTTTGAGGGAACGACAAAAAAAGACATTTTGATGAATCAAATGTCTGGAGAAAGTTGTTAGATTAAGTTTTCATAAAATAATAACTACATACGAGTTCTATATTCTCAAAAACGAAGGTTATTGGGACAAATTATTTGTAAGTATGACACGCGTGTTCCTTACTAAACTAAGAATAGCGTGCTCGTTTCTCAAAGGAAAATCATTATTTTCATAAACACCTGAAATAGATGAATAAATAACATACCTATTTAAACGCGTGAACAGCACAGCAATTGGTTTAAAAGAGCGGTTTTTGATGGGGATTTATTTTCCTTTCGAGGTGTTCCCAATCGCGATCATCTGGGAGAGATTTTAACAATAAGTAATCTGTTTTGACTTTATAATCAACGAGGTAGCGATTGTAATTGGTCACGATCAAATCGATATGGGCAGCATGAAGCGTATGTTTTGTTAAATATTGCAGTTGAACAAACGTCAATTTATGCTTGCTGCCAAATCGCTGGATCGCTCTTGTTTGGATATGCTGGCACACAAAATGATCCCCTTCTAAGAGGAAATAAATGGTTTTTGCTGGTGCATAATAATCGAAAATCAGCTCGCTATAAATCGTTAAACTGACACAGATGTCTTCTAAGTAGGCAGTAGACAAAGAGAGTTTTTTGCTCTGCTCCTTAAGAAATTGTAAGTTCTTTTGGTAACTCTCACTGTTGGAACGCATGATCACCTCTTTGATATCATCCATTTCCTTGTTCAAAACCGGCGCAATCGCATGGTTAATTTTTCTCGATAAAAAGAAAGAACGTAAAAAAGTCGCAACCGTTTTGGCTTGTGCTTGGGGAACCTCATGGTTTTGAAGAAACAAGTCCGTCACAGTTGTGATGGCTTCGCCTTGATGAAATTGTTGGTAAAATTTTTCCTCTCGTTCTTCTTGATCCAAGGTTCGCTTGCACAAGGTGACTAAGTAGATCCAAGCGAATTCTTCTTTGGGCAGCTGAACCTGATAGATTTTTTCAATGCCTTCCTTCAGTGCGTATAGCTTGGAAAAACTGTTCCCTTTATACGCCTGTCTAACCAGTTCTTTCGGCATAGTGATACGATAGCCGAGGCTCGCACGCTTGATGGCAATATAAAACGTGTAGTAAAACGCTGCGGGAGTCGCCCCAGATCCGATTTCATAATAGCCGAACTTGTCCTCCAATTGACCTAAGATCAATTCATGCAAGGCTTGATCTGGAACCAACGTATAGATCGTTTCCACACCTTCGTAATAAAAATCTTTGAAAAACTTACGCAAGTTGGCTTCACTTCCTTCAATCGTTAAGGGATTTGATGCCCACTGCAAGCCATAGCTTTTTAAAATAGGGTTTCGCTGATTGAGTAGACGCCGAAACGTACTCTCTGAAAAGTGATAATGATGTGCCAGCTCATCCACCTTAGATAGTTTGCCATGGAAAATATTCCCGATAATTTCAAATAAGCATTCATTTTTTAACAAGCTTTGCTTTCTTTTTTGATAGTCTGCTGGCTTTTTCTCTTCGAAAACAAACCCGCTATTGCCCGAAACGAGGGCAATACTGTCCCCAAAATATTCTTTCATGTATTTGATATCATTGGCAATCGTTCGTTGCGTCACCTGATTGCGCTCTGCTAAGTCGCCAATCGTGAACACACGGTCTCGCTCAATCGTACTCAGCAGCCGAAACAAGCGCGCGGTCGTACGGTTGCTGATGAAGGCCAATTGCAACTCTCTCATTCATCCCACTCCTTTTTTTCAAGAAATTCTTTTCTATACTATTACATAAATAGCACACTATTTGGTAATTATATACTCAAATTTATATATTTTTAATCAAAAAACCTACTAAAAATGAAAAAAATAACGAGGAGAAATTCATTTTTTAGACTTATCCTATTCTTTTTTGCTGGAGGAAAAAGAAAAAAAGCCGCAAGCAGCGCTCGATGAAAGAGCTGCTTGCGGCTATTTTGGTTTTCTCATTAAAATAAATACTGGGCTGTAATCGAGGACTGGCACTCGATCAGTTTTTCTGGAATCCCTTCGTACAACACTTCGCCACCGCGAATCCCGCCATCAATGCCGACATCGATCAGCCAATCCGCTGCTTTCATGACCTCAAGGTTGTGTTCGATCACGATCACCGTGTTGCCTTTTTCCACTAGCCGTTCGATGATCGCCAAAATGCTCTTGATGTCTGCCATGTGCAATCCGGTCGTTGGTTCATCCATAATGTAGATATTGCCTTTTTTGCTTAATTCTTTTGCTAACTTCAGTCGTTGGCATTCACCACCAGACAAGGTATTCAATGGCTGTCCAAGGGTCATGTATCCTAGTCCCACAGCCAAAATCTGTTTTAGTTTTCTTTGAATCGCTTTTTCCTCAAAGAATTCCACCGCTTCTGTGATGCTCATGGCAAGGACTTCATCGATCGACTTGCCTTTCAAGCGATACTGGTAGACTTCTTCTTTAAACCGTTTGCCGCCACAGGCCTGACACAAAACCTCGACGGAATCCATAAAGGACAGTTCCATCTTGATGGTCCCGTGGCCTTTGCACGTTTCACAGGCGCCTTCGGAATTGTAGGAAAAAAGACCTGCTGAGACCTTGTTTTCTTGGGAAAATAACTTCCGAATGTCATTCATGATCCCAGAATAGGTCGCTGGATTGGAGCGGATATTTCCCGCCACCGCTGATTGATCGATCATAATGGCTTCGGGGTATTCTTTAGCAAAAACCCCATTCACTAAACTGCTCTTTCCAGAACCAGCAACACCGGTCACCACTGTAAATACTCCTAATGGCACCCGCAGTGCTGTATTTTTCAAGTTATGCAGCGTCGATTTTTTCGTTTCGATAACCTGCTGACTCTGGCGAGGTGCTTCTTTAAAGTCCACCATCTGTCCAAATGCTTTGCCAGTCAGTGTATCTGAGCGCAGCAATCCTTCAAAGGTTCCTTCGTAGGTAATATAGCCGCCATTTTTCCCCGCTTTAGGACCAACATCGATAATATGGTCAGCTGCTTTAATGACATCTGGATCATGCTCCACTACGATGACGGTGTTTCCTTTGTCCCGTAGTTTGACTAACAATTCATTCAATCGATGGACATCCCTCGGATGCAGCCCAATACTCGGTTCATCAAAAATGTAGATCACATCGTTCAAGCTAGAAGACAAGTGTTTGACCATTTTTACCCGCTGACTTTCCCCACCAGAAAGGGTCGTCGTTTCACGGTCTAAGGAAACATAATCCAACCCGATATTGATTAGATCAGTGATTCTCGCTTGGATGTTTTGAAGCAGTGGTTGGACACTCTCCTCCGAGATTTCTTGAAGAACCGTCAATAGTTCATCCACTTGCATCGCCAAAAAGTCCGCAATCGAATAGCCCGCGATTTTGCACGCGAGTACTTGTGGATTGAAGCGGTTTCCCTGACAGTCAGGACACTTCTGTTCATTCATGAAAGAAGCGATTTTCTTCTGGGTAGCAGCGGAGCTTTCATTGCCGCCCTTGATATTGGAGCGATTAAAACGAGCGACTAAGCCTTCATAGGTGGAACTCATCCCTTCCATATACAAGGAATCGATTTTTTCTCCTTGGGCATACAAAAAGCGGTTCATTTCTTCTTCGCTATATTCTTTCAATGGCTTGTCATTGTCAAAAAAGCCCGTATTGGTGAAAGACTTCAGCAGCCAAGAGCCGACTTTATAGCCAGGAAGCAAGATCGCCCCTTCGTTTAAGGACTTTTCAAGATCCAGTGCCTTTTCTAAATCTAAGCCGACGATGCGCCCAATCCCTTCGCAAGTGGGACACATCCCATGAGGATCATTGAAAGAGAAATTCCATGCAGGACCTAAATACGGTTGACCAAGACGAGAAAAAAGCAAGCGGATCAAGGGATTGATATCCGTGATCGTCCCTAATGTGGAGCGGGAATTGCCGCCTAAACGGCTTTGATCAACTACTACCGCCATCGAAAGATTGTCGATGGCATCCGCATCGGGCTGGCTATATTTTGGCAAAAAGTTGCGGACAAATTTCGAAAAGTTCTCATTCAGCTGTCGACCTGCTTCTTGTGCGATCGTGTCAAAGACGATCGATGACTTGCCTGAACCAGAAACACCCGTGAAAATCGTGATTTTTCTTTTGGGAATCTTCAAGTCAAAGCCCTTCAAATTGTTCTGCCTGGCGTTGTGGATCGTAATGTATTCCTGCATGCTATACCCTCCCAGATTCTGTTGAATTTTTTCAGTGAGCGACCATTATAGCACAAACATTCTCGCTGTTTCTCGGAATTTTGAAAAAAAACTATGTTTATTTTATGTTTTGTTCTAAATGCTGGAATAGCAAGGATAGAGGGCTTATGCGATTTTTCGATAACTGTTGCATAGAAAGGAATTTAGCGTGCGAACGAAGTTAGAAGACAGAGCGAAGAACGAGTATTTTGAATGACCTTAAATTGCTAAAAGGTAAAAAAACAGTCTATTTCCCCTTGCTTGCAAAGTGAAATGGACTGTTTTCATGAAATAACCTTTAACCGTTTGAAGCCGACTCTTATAGATCAGCTCAATGCAGTTGACGGAAACGTTTTGATCAATGTCACCGTTTCTTCTGCCCCATAATCCCCTTCGGCATATAAATCAAGATACTCTTCCAACAAATAGTCAGCAAGGTCTTGGGAAGATTGCGTAAAACCAGCCTTTTCGTAAGATTTGACTGCAGCAATATTTTTTCTCGATGGTCGCATCATCAATTTTTGAATGCCGAATGTTTCATGTAAATGATCACCGAGGGTGACGATCGCATCGGTGCCAAATCCTTTGCCGCAATGAATTTCCCGATTCAACCAGATATCCAGTTCTGCTATGCCGTCTTTTAGATGAAATGAGGAGTAGCTAATAAAGCCAATCGGTTCACCTGCATGTAGAATCAAAAAGCCTCTGCCATCTTGCGGTTGGGCACCAGTAAAGTAATACTCTTGATAGTCCTCAAAAAACTCTGCTTCAGTGGCGATCGGTGCATTAGGATAAGAAGGTGGTCCGGAATGATATTTTGTGGTTTCAGAGTGAAAACACCATTGATAGACCGCCTCTTTATCTTTGATTTCCGCAGGGGTTAAAGTGACTTTGTTGCCTGTTAGCATGTAGCACACTCCTTTGCTTAGTTAGTATATGATAGCTGCTGTGCTTATTTTAATCAAAGGTACTTTAGAAAACAACTGCTCGCCAATTCGTATATTAAATATAGATTTCGTTTAGGAAAACAAAAAAACAATTGCTTTCTTTCATTTTTCAAAGACTTACTATGTAGGTTACATACATAAATAAAACCGAAACAGCAGACTTCCTCTCTGTTTCGGTCTTACTTCATTAGTCTACGAAAAATTCTTCCAACACTTCTTGCATTTCATAGGCATGTGCCGATTTGTTTGAACATACCGCGATCAACAACTGCTGATCTGGGTAGTAGACGGAATGGTAGTTGACCCCGGGATCATAGCCCATCTGGATGTACTTCACCACTTTTTGTTCTACCACTTTCATCAAACCGCCATAGCCATAAAAAAATTCATCTTCCTCATGGACTTGTGGTGTCAAAAATATCTCGGTCATTGTTTTACTCAGTAATTGCCCGCTCATCAATGCATGCCAGAATTTTTCTAAATCTTCAACTGATACATAAGCACCGCCATCCGGCCCGCCCTTGGCTGGGATGGAAAATATATTGGTTTTCAATCCTGATTCCGTTTCAATATATCCCAATGCCGTATTGCGAGGCAGCGTGTCTTGGGCAAAGTAACCAGCATCTGTCATTTCTGCTTTTTCAAAAATATTCTTTTCAATATAGTCGGTAAAGTGCAAGCCGCTAACTGCTTCTACCACCATTCCTAAGAGGATGTACCCTGCATTGTTGTACTTGACCTTGCTTCCCACTGGATCAGCCATGGCTTTTTTTTGAAAAAGCGGCAAAAAATCACGGGGGGTTCGCACTCGATAGGTCGGCAAATCTTGCCAAAGTGCTTCAAAATCATCGGATACTTCTTCATCAAAATAGTCAGGGATACCAGAGGTATGTGTAAGCAAATGATGAACAGTCACAGCTGGATCAAAGTTTGGCAATACATCTGGAACACACTCCTGCAGTGTCGTGTCCAAGCTCAGTTTGCCTGCTTCAACTAATTGGCAAATGGCTAGTGCCGTAAAAAGCTTGCAACCTGAGGCAATGCCAAAACGGGTATGGGCACGATTTAGCAATTTGTCTGCATCGTTTGCATAGCCAAAAGAGCGATCCACCAAAACCTTGTCAGCTTTGACCACACGAATGTTGCCATAAAAAGCGTACTCTTTTTGCTTTTGTTCTAATCTCTTATCAATTAATTGGGTATTCATTATTTTTCCTCCGAATGTTTCGTACAAGGACAACTTGTCGTCAACACCAGCCTACCCTTTTCATATTTGGAAACGCAACATCCTTATCTCCTCCTATCTGTTATCAGGGTATCATAGAATAAAGCGCTTCACAATGGTGGTATCTTTGTACTTTTTGTGCAAAGACACCCAACCATTCTAACCATCTATCATTTCATGAGCAATGACAACCTATCTCATCATTTGGTCCAATGCCTCAGCAACGAACCCTACATCCGTTCCAATAATCAACTGTAAATGCTGTTCATCAATAACGACAAGTCCTGCAATTGGTGGTTGTTTAAGTGTCTTTTGATCAACGATACTTACCTTTTTTACGGCAATTCGTAAGCGCGTGGCACAGTGATCGATACTTTGAATGTTTTTGGTATCTCCTAATGCGACAAGAATTTTTCGGGCTAGCGCATGGTGATTATCTTGGCCTTCTTTTGCCTTCATTTTGGAAAAAGGAACGTCATCTTTCTCTCTGCCAGGTGTCATTAGGTTGAATTTTTTGATAGCAAAATAGAAAGTAAAGTAATAAACAACTGCCATCGCCGCTCCTAAACCAAGCAACATATAAGGCTTATTGGCAATAGGAACCCTCAAACTCAAAAGAAAATCAATAAAACCTGCACTGAAATTGAAACCAGCCGTCCATTGGAAAGTTGCCGCAATCATCAATGATAAACCAGTCAATCCAGCATGGATGAGGTATAGCGGCCAAGCAACGAACATGAAAGAAAATTCTAAGGGTTCAGTCACACCAGTAAAGAAAGAAGCAAAGGCTGCCGCAACCATTAATGAGCCAATTTGTTTTTTCTTCTCAGGTCTTGCACATTGATAAATTGCGTAAGCACCGGCAGGTAGGCCAAACATCATCACTGGAAAGAACCCCGCCTGATACATTCCAGTCACACCTTTGACTCCTTCACTCGCCCAGAACTTGCCAATATCATCAATCCCTGCAATATTGAACCAAAAAACATTGTTTAAGGCGTGATGCAAGCCAGTCGGGATCAACAGCCGATTAAAGAACCCATATAAACCAGCACCGATGGCTCCCAAGCTGGAGATCCAACCACCAAATGACACGAGTCCACTGTATACCGTTGGCCAAAGGAAAATTAAAACCGCCGATGCGATGGCCATAACCGCTGTTGTCAAAATCGGAACCAGTCGCTTGCCACTAAAGAAAGAAAATGCCCTTGGTAACTTGACTTGCCCAAATCGGTTATAGGTCTCAGCAGCAACGATCCCTGCCAAAATACCGATAAAAACATTTTTGTTATTGATGGCAGAAAAAGCAATATTGACCGCTTCAGCATCTATACCCTGAAACATAGCTACAGCGCTTGGTGTTAGCAACGTGATCGGTGTTAAAAAAGCGACTAGTCCAGAAACAGCGGCAGCACCATCCTTATCTTTAGCCATACCATATGCCAGTCCGACAGCAAACAAAATACCTAAATTATCTAAAATCGTACTACCAGTCATCAGTAAAAAGGCAGCAAGTAAATTGTTACCTCCCCAACCACTAGGATCGATCCAATAACCGATCCCCATAAAAAGTGCTGCAATTGGTAATGTAGCCACTGGCAGCATCAATGAACGCCCGATTCGTTGCATATATCCTTTCATCTCTCTTGATTCCTCCAACTCTGTCATTTGTGTGTTGTGTTTTTGAATCGAATACGTTTATCATCGCTGCAAGTTTGGGTATTGCCAGATGCCTTCGATCCGCAGCAAATCACGGTACAAAACAAGGCGCTCTTGTTCCGTTGAGGTTTTGATCAGCTCTTCATTATCTGGTTCACCAATGATGTCTATCTCGTATTTAGGCTTTCCTTGTGGATGCAGCTGACCATTGATAATACGATCCGCAGTTTCAAACAAAACTTTTCCGCGGCGGACATGACTCGCAGAACTAATCACTGTGATTTTATTACTGAAATCAAGCTCATTTGCTAAATCAATTGAAAATAAGGCATTTTCAATCGTATCTGTTGCCAATGCTTCTTGAATAATTCGCTTCTCGTCAATGCCATTTTCAATCAACCATTGGTGCATCAGTTTTGCTTCCGTATTCTCTTTCTTCGGAACGCCTCCTGTCACAATGATTTTCGCTGTAGGATTTTTCTCCAAAAGTTTCAATGCATGCTCTAAGCGATTGATCAACGTTTCCTGCACTTGCCCTTCATCATCTAAGGCATAACCGAGTAAAATAAATAAGTGATTTTCTTCGTATTCTTTGATCGCAGTCGGCACTTCTTGCTTGCGTACCGCTTCTATGCGTTCAAATCCATCTTTGAATTTTTCTGTTTGGGCTTTATTTAAGGTTTCCATTTTCTTATACACTGTCTCATCAAAGGAGCCTTCTAATAAACCTGCATATACGTAATACTGAACAAGTGCTTGATAGTTTTCTGGTTCTTGCTCAACTACACTTTTAAAAATCGCCACTGCTTCATCCAGTTTATTATTGATCACTTTTGTACTGGCTAATGAGCGTCGATAATCAGTGGTGACTGGATCTAGACGTATCACTTGCTTCAGCAGTTCCTCACGTACTTCTTGATCCCCTTTAAGGGTCAATCCAGCAAAAACCTCACGTTCATTTTCCTTGAGGTCTCCCCCGTGCCAATAATAATACATTGCCTTATCTAACAAATAATCGATTCGTTCTTGTGTTGGGTTATTATTTTCTAAAGTGCTAAACCCATCTTCCGTTTGTTCTTCTGCAGTTGCTGATGCTATACTTTGTTCTGTTTGTTCACTTGTATTGATTGTTGTATCGGAGGTTTTCGTTTGGTTCATCTCCGTGCATCCGCCCAATACGAGCATTGCGATGAGCAATAAAAGATAATGGTGCATTTTTTTCATAAAAAGACCTTCTTTTCTATTTATTATTTCACTTCTTAAAGGTAAGCGGATTCAAAGGGATGAACCCGCTTGCCATGGTAAAGAAAGCGACCTTCTTTTTGAAGAATAGAAACCTAGGCAAGTTACGTGCTTCTAGTGGATAAAGCTGACCCTAGTTCGTCTGCTGTCACTGTTCCTTATAGACTGAGGGACAACACAAAGTAAGATTTCATCATTGCTATCCCCTCTTCTATACCGTGAACATCACTGTCTGTTTCACCTCGTCAGGTGTAATCGACTTCTTTCTAATCGTCACTAGAAAGGCGTAGGTTCTTTCTTATCGGCGCCAATAAGAAACGAAACACACGCAAAAAAAGTCATCAGACAGGAAATGTCCAATGACTTGACACAGCAAAATAAACCTCCAGCATCCCGCGTTTTTTTCCGATAAAATCGCTGGAATCACTAGAAAAACCGCGAGATTTTCGGTACAATAAACACGTTGAGCCTTTAGGGATCAACTATGGCAACTTGATTGGTCAACTGTCTAAAGTGAGTGACTGATCAGGGCCTCGTAAGTCTGCGCCAACAGAATTACGGGGTGCCTATTTTTTTTGGTTTCTATTCGCTTACATTCTATAGAATGTCTTTTGGAAAAGCAAGCGAACATCGCAATAAAATTGTAAATAATGGTCAAAAATATAAAAACTGTTGTGATTTTTTTCGATTCATATAGAATTATCTGTTGCTTTGCGTATTTATAAAAAAAGGAGGACCGAATCATCCATGATTCAGTCCTCCTTTTCGCGCTAGACGAATACAAACAAAATTCCGGAGCAGATCGTGCCTACCAATAACCCACGAATACTGCCTTCTCCTTCATTTGGTAACTCAAATTTGATGATATTCACCAGCAAAGCGCCGGTGATCAAGGCTTCAATGATGACCACCAAATAGTAGGGCAATGAAACAAAGAGGGAGAACGCAGCTCCCGCGAAAATACTGAAGGAAAGCACAAAACGGCCATATTTGTTATAGAGGGCACCATGATGGTGATAGAGCAGCCAATCGTTCATAAGAAAATGCAAACCAAAAGCAATAAAGTAGGTCAAAATGTAAAAACGCTCTGATAGCGTATTGGCAATCACGATATAGCCGATCATGATATTGTAGATCACATGAAAAGCGATATCCGACCAAAAAAAGGCGTTTTTGGCACTGGTGATGTCTTTCTTTTCTAACACCATAAACGTCCGCTCATCGATTTTGTAGATCACGTAACTGAAGACTAAGCCAAACAAAACGATGCCATAGACCCCGTGACTATAAAAAATCCCCGAATCCCAGCCAAATTCATCGATCAACACCGTTTGAAAATACGCCAAATGGGGCAATAGATGAACGATCGCATAGGAGATCCCTACCCCAGCGGCAAAGGAGCTCATGTATTGCACGTTTAGTTTTCTGGATGAGATAACATTTGAAGATAGATGGATGAAGATAAACCCTAAAGTGATCATGCAATTCACAAGATTGTTTGTTAGATACGTCATTGTTTTCTCCTTCTTACATTCCGTTTGCGGCATCGTTTAATCGCAATTTTCAATAACAAAGTCTTTTTAATTAGTTATTTTTGGTTATTTTCATGAAATATTCTTGTTTACTATACAGTAAGTGGGCTCGAGGGGCAATAGGTTTTTTAGGTTTTTGGGGAGAAATATTTTTGATAGAAAACGACCTTCATTATTGCCGATTTTTTACCGATGACCTTGCCTTCATTTTCGGATAGGATACTCTTGTTTTTGCTCGAGCAGACAGTAGGTCTAACTTCATTTTTTATAAAAAATTGGGCTTATTTGAAGATAACTTCAAATTTCCGAAAAAATGTAACCAATTTGAAGTTATCTTCAACTTTTTCAATTATGTCAGATTTTTGACGTTCGTTACCAATCACTGATGAATTCAGAAAGCCGTTGTTGCCCCTATTCCATCAAAAAAAAAGAAGCAAGAACTTGCAACGTCCTTGCTTCTTTTTTGTTACAATTCATTATACTTCTTTTTCGAATCTTTACTTTCTTTCACCGGATACTTCATGTTGTTTTTTTCCAGCTTTTCTTTGATGATCTCATCAATATCAAGACCCAAATTGTCTGCCAACATATAGGAATAAATCAGAACATCGGCAATTTCTTCTTTTAGATGTTCGAAATCTTGAGTGGCTTCTTCAGGTGTTTTCCATTGAAAAATCTCCAACAATTCGGCGGCTTCGATGGAGATAGAAATAGCTAGATCTTTTTCATTATGAAATTGTCGCCAATTGCGATCATCTCGGAATTTATTGATTCGTTCCATTGAAGAGGGTTGGTTTTGCATGGTAGGACTGGCTCCTTTCGTTTTGTAGGGTTATGAGTTTTTGGCGGAGATTGGGATTGATTGCATAGATGTAAAGCCCTTTGATTGCTCGTTTCATTAATACATTCAATGAATTAAGGATGATCGTTTCTTTGGCTTTCTTCGTCAATTCTTGGTTCATATCGTCACGTCCCGTAAACGCCCCTTTGTCCTCGTATTTATCGATATCGATGACAAGCTGGTCGGTCTCTGGATCGTAATCAACGGAAGGACCAATGACGACTCCTACATTGTTTAAATCAAACCCTTGGACGGTGTAGATTGAACCGACTTCACTGATCGTATCTGGTCGCTCCGCCCATGTTCGCTTCGTATCGGTCGTATTCCATGGCAGGTTGATCCCACCAGGGTCTACAAGATAAGAAGCTCCGTCTTTTTTATGAACATAATCGAATGTTGAGATGATCCGTGACAGACCTTCCTTTTTATCGAGAGAAAAGATTTTATTCTTCAACGCATCATGGGTTTCCATAATCTGAAGCTCAAAAGATGCTGTTGATTCTGGAATCGGTGTTACACGTTTTTCTACGATATCATCGATCCATTGAATTATTTGTGGACTACTTTTCATTCTTAATTGATCTTTTAGCTTAAAGCGAGAAGCATTGTACCTTTTCTGAAACTGATCCAGTTTGTCCTGATCCCAGTAACTTTTGATTTTCAATACTTGCTTCGGATCAAAAATACAAATCGTGATTTTTGCTCGCTTGATAATCTCTTCTAGTTGGTTTTCATAGTGAAAACTGTTATAGCTGTCTTTCTTCGTTAAAAGCAAATGGGCCTCATCCACAATAACGATGTCTGGGTGCAACTTCTGATTATCTGTTTTATTAATAAAGGAAGTTGGCTTTAACATATGATTCTTTTTTAAATTTGGCAAACTTTCTGCCATTGTATGATAGGTTTTTAACATTTCTGAATGGTTGACCAGCAAATAGTTATCGGTGCCTTTTAATACAGGATCTGACTTTGTATAGTCTTGAAGGGTGTTATAGAGAGATGCCAATAGGACGCTCTTTCCCGTTCCAGCTTCTCCTTCGATCATCAAGACTTTTTGTGTTTCATCCTGCTGAATCGCTTGTTTACAGTACTCAATGATTTCAAGTTTTATATCTAACTGTTCTGGCGTCAGTTCTTTAAAAGGGGATAATTTATATACATCCTTGTTGCGAATCGTATCGATTGAATGCTTCGCCAACTGACGCCTTTGCAATTCTTCCCATAACTCTTGGAAGACCACTTCATCATAATACTCTTTTTCATAATACTGATGCATCTGTACCTGTCTTGTTTGACTGACATTTTGCAACTGAAACTGCTCATCCCCAATGAAGTGATTGATCAAATTGGTTTCGATATTGTAGGTCGCTGATTGATTGAATTTTTCATGTCCAATCAGCAAGACTTCTTTAATTTCTCTGCGCTTAGAGTTATTCAAGTGCTGCTTCAATCGTTTATTCACTTGAACCGTTTGACCAATGTACGCAACAGGTCTTTTCTTTTCATTTCGGTTGTAGAGTATGTACACGACTGGATACTGATCGATATATGCCGTCGTTATGCTAGATAGCTCACCTTTCTTGAAATGATGATCTTCTATGATTAGTTGGTTGGTCATCAATTATTTCTCCGTTGTTCGCTTGATTTTTATTTATACATAATGATGTATTGAGAATGCTTTCACATAAAATACATGTTTACAATACAAAGGAATCGAATACTATTGATTCTAGTATAGCATTGTGATCTTTGTTCTTAAAGCATTTGACGGATGAAGAGCACTGAAAAATCTTGTTCGCCAATCCTTTTTCAAAATCACTTGATGAAACCAATCAGCAATATTCCTCCAAGTATGCAAGCTCCCCCCAAACTCAATAAAAGAAATTCTTTACGCTTTTTCTTCTGCTTGAAAACCAACAATCCGCCAT
Source organism: Enterococcus sp. DIV0213h (assembly GCF_051711285.1). Lineage (NCBI taxonomy): Bacteria > Bacillati > Bacillota > Bacilli > Lactobacillales > Enterococcaceae > Enterococcus > Enterococcus sp. DIV0213h. The sequence goes on along the minus strand of NZ_JBIOMH010000001.1, from coordinate 578,400 downwards.
ACATGGAAATCAAAACAGCAAATTGTGAAAAAGTGAAACTCTTCGCTACCCCTAGCATTGGAATCATTAAAAATAGACTAATGTTCGCCATACTCCATGCAATGCCCGTACTAATATTTTTTCTGATTTGCTGCCAATCAATTTCTCTTTGTTTAGAAAAAGCAAAAACAGCTGATGCACTCCACATACCTATTGCTTGCGGAAATAATATACCTGAGCCGCTTACTTGAAATGCCTGCGGCAAAACTACATATACGGTTAAAGCCGCAGAGGAAAGCAACAAAAAAGCAACTGCTTTTCGGTTTGTCCGCTTTTGATTCTCTAATGTCTGTTTTTCTTTCCATGACGTCAGCCATATACCAAGTACAATCAGCAATATTCCTCCACTGCCAATCAGCCACATGGAAACATTTGTCCACTCTTGGAAAAAGAAGGCTGCAATAAAGGTTGTCCCTATTAGTTGAGTACCATTAGAAATAGGCATCGCTTCTGATACCGGTAAAAATTGAAACGAGTAAAATTGGAAGTATTGTCCAATCGCCCAAAAACATCCAGAAATAAATGCGATCATGACGGAAATATTTGAAAATTCTGGTTTTATAAGAAAAGTAAATAACAAGCTGACTGACACAGCAGCAGTTGTCGTTCCAACTAACTGATTAATTGGTTTGGCTCGAGTCAGCTTCGCAATAAGCGGCATGACACCCCAGCCTATCGCTGGTAAAAAATAAAAGAATATCATCATTTCTCCTATAATATACGCTTAAGAAAAGACTGAGCGAAAAACTCAGTCTTTTCTTGCGTTTTTAAAATTGATAGCAATCGTCTTGTATCGATACTTGTTGATTTGTTTTCAGCAGTTTTCCTTTCGAAAGATCAGGTGAAACAACGATGATAGCTGCATCTTTTTTTGCTTCAACCAGTTGTTGCAAATCCATCTCAGCTAATAAAGTACCACAATGCACTTTCTGACCGATGGTGACGTGAATAGAAAAAGGTGCCCCTTTTAGTTCAACCGTATCAATCCCCATATGGATCAAAACTTTCTCTCCTGATTTACTGCCAATTGTTATTGCATGATACGTTGGAAAAATATTTTCGATCATTCCTTCAATGGGAGAATGGACATGACCGTCATGACCGATGATTGCATAGCCCTCCCCCATCATTTTCGAGGAAAACACTTGGTCTTTTACAGCTGCCAAAGGAATAATTTGACCTTTTGCCACAGCTCTCAACACTTTTTTTTCTTTAAAAAAGAGCACGTTCTATCACCTCTACTTTAATTCAGGCCAATATTCTTTATTTGCCTCAATCATTTCATCTAAGATTTTTTTGGCCACTCGCGCATTCGGAACGGTCTGATTCAATGTGAATGCCTGCAATGCTTTTTGATAAGACTCTTCAAAGTAAGCATCAACAAGGAGCTTTTCAGCAGCCACTTGCGCCTCCATTAATCCCTTGTGAAAATCACAAATCGGTTCTCTCAGTGCAATCGGCTCCACTCCCGTTGCTCCCACGTAAGCAGGCACCTCAACTACGGCATCCGAACGCAGATTAGGAATCGCTCCTTGATTGGGCACGATCAGCATAAATCGGCGCCGTTCATCATTTAATAAAGATGTCGCCATATCCACAATGTATTGTCCATGCTCACCAAAGTTAAAATTTAAGACATCTTCTTTCTCTCCGCGTCGGATTTTATCTGCCATTTCTTTGGTATTTTTCTCACGGCCATCCATCACCATATTTGCTCGCGTGTATTTTTTGTCTGTGTGCTCTACAACCATATCTGGATACAAATAATACTCTAAGTAATTGTTAGGGATATTGTTTGGAAAATTTCTCGTGATGACTGACATCATTTGAAACGCTTCTTGCCAAGTTTTATCCCCCGCATTAAAGTCAGCAACTTGCATTTCTTGTGTTGTCAGCTTTTCAATAATTTCCGGCATGATTTCTCGTTTTAGCTCTTTATCATAGATAGAGGTATACCAACCAAAATGATTTAACCCATAATATGTCGGTATCCAATTTTCACGGTTGTAGCCATAGTTGACGGCAATCGTTTCTTCAATCGAGATGGTCATGTCGCATGCATTGATCATTTTCGCATTTGGGTACGTTCTGCGAACCGCTTCAGAGACGATCGATTCTGGATTTGTATAATTCAAGATCCATGCTTCAGGTGCATAGTCTTGCACATAACCGACGATCTCTAGCAATCCTTTCATTGAACGCATGCCGTACGCAAAACCGCCTAATCCACAAGTTTCTTGTCCAACTAGCCCATGATTCAAGGGGATTTTTTCGTCTTTTTCTCTCATTTTCATTCCGCCAACACGAATCTGTGAGAATACAAAGTTACAGCCAGTAAACGCATGCTTAGGATCTTCTGTTGAAATGATCTGAACATCTGAAAAGCCCTCTTTTTTCAGCATAAACTGAATAATCAAGTACATATCTGCATTTCGTTCTGCATCAATATCATACAAACGGATTTCAGCTAACGGTAAACGTTGTGCATTATTTAAAATAGCCTGAACAATTCCTGGTGTATAAGTACTTCCGCCTCCAGCGATGGTAATGATTTGTTTTTTCATCCTATTTTCTTCCTTTCTATTGTTCCAATAATTTATCAAATTCAGCCATTACATATGTCACTTCTAACCCAATGATCACTTGATAGTTTTTTTCAGTTGGCTTGATAATCCCGCTCACGCCTAATTGCTTGATTCTTTGTTCCTCTACCACTGAAGAATCAGCAACTTCAACACGCAAGCGTGTGTTGCAGCTATATGCATCCAAAATATTGGTTTTTCCGCCAAACGCTTGGAGCATTTTTTTTGCCATGTATTCATAATTTTTGCTCGCCAATCCCAACTCTGTTTCCTCTGGAGATATTTCTTCCCCAAATTTTGTCGCAGTTTCTCGACCCAATGTCTGGATATTTCTCGCTTTAATCAAATAATAAAAGGTAAAGTAATACAAGGCGAAAAAGACGAGCCCGATCGGAAGGATCAGAATAGCATTTGTCGCGATTCGGAAATTAATAAGATAATCTACAATACATGCTCCGAAAGTGAAACCAATTCGTATATTAAACAAATAACAGACGATCCCTGCTAGCCCAGCGAAAAAGGCATGGATCACATACAGCATGGGGGAGAGAAACATAAAGCTGAATTCAACAGGCTCTGTAATATTGGCAATAAACGAGGTGGTAGCACCGCTTCCCATGATTCCTTTAACCATCTCTTTGTTTTCTTTATACGCTGCTTTGTAAATCGCTAAGCAGATAGCTGGTATTCCAAACATCATCACCACAAAAAAACCTGATAAAAACAATCCTGCCTGCGGATCGCCATTAATAAAGCGTGTCATTTCTCCTCGGAAAACTTCCCCGCTAGGCGAAGTATAGCTTCCTAAATCGTAATATACATAGGTGTTCAAAACGTGATGCAAGCCAAAGGGAATCAACAATCGATTTAAAAACATAAAAATCCCAACACCGAGTGCCCCCATGTCAACCAGCATTTTGGCAAAATTGTCGATACCCATTTGTATGATCGGCCAAACCAAACCGAAAACAACCGCTGAGATCGTCTGTAAAATCATGACCATCGTCAACGGAAATTTTTCACCCGCAAAATAAGAGAAAACCATCGGTAATTTTTGTTCCTTAAAGCGGTTATAAGTCCAAGCGGCAATCAGTCCGGAAATGATGCCCCCAAAAATACCCATACTTACTGCTGGATTCATAATCTCCAACCCTTTTTTCAAGGTAGCTATTGCTAAGAAACCAGTAAGTGCTGGTATTCCTTTGTCTTTGGTTTTAGCAAAACCAATTGCGACCCCAATCGCAAACAAGATATCCAAATTGCCGAAAACTGCATTGCCGGCCGCTCCCAAAACGGGAATATTCAACATGTCGTCAGCTGATAGCCGCATGATCAATCCTGCTAGAGGCATTGCTGCAACTGGCAACAACATTGCCCGCCCCAACTTTTGTACATTTGCTTTAAAATTCGTCATTATTACATTCCTCCTATATTAAATTGTTTTATACGTAGTTAATTCAATCAACGAATCTTTCTTTACTTTCTGGGCAAACGGCGAATGAATCAAAAATTCAACCTGCTTCATGCGAGGATAAATGAAACTTGATCCCTCTAATAACTCCTGATCCAAATAAGCGGTGTGGCACATGACTTCGATCGTTTGGTCTTTTTGAAGCTTCTTATACAAATCCATCAAATAGTCTTCAATAGACGTACTGATTTGTCTTTTCTTCACCTCTTTTTCTCCCACGTCGTCAAAATACGGCTCAAAATAATCGACATGCCGTACTTCTTCACTTCTCTCAAAGTTTCCTCTGACGGGTAAATCATATTTTTGGGCTAAAGCAATCACTACTTCCTGATTGCTGCCAAAAGAATGCGTATGGTGATGACTGTCTAAGTGCGTAGGCAAGATCCCCGCTCGATATACTTTTTGAATCTGAGCATTCCATTCTTGATAGAGCTGATCTTGGTCAATAGCAAATGGTTGCTGATAAAACTTCAACGGTCTAAATCGGCCACCTTCTGTTAGACTATCAACGTTTTCCAAAAGTGGTTTTCCGCATGTTAGGGTCAAATGAACCCCTACTCCTAGACCCGGCACCTCCTTTTTTAGTTTCACTGCATGTTCAAAACCAGGCATGTTTGCCATCAATGTTGTCGAGGTGAGGATCCCTCGCTGGTAGGCATCTAAAATGCCATAATTAACACCATAGCTGTAACCAAAATCATCCGAATTAAAAATTACTTTTCCCATTTCATTCTTCCTTTCTTTTTCCGCTAAAAAAGCGCAACCAAATGAGCATAGCTTGTTTGCTATGTTTCATTCGGTTGCGCCTACCAACTAGTTACGCCCGGATTCACTTATTTAATAGATTCGTGCTAAATGAATGGCTAAATAAATAACTTCATTCTCTTGAACCGCCAGCTGAAACTGATTTTCAATGATCTCCTTGATTTTTAAAGCTGCTTGGTATGCTTTGCTACTCTTAAAAGTTTTCGTAAAAAAGCCAAAATTTTCTTCTGGAGAGGCTTCGTTATAAATCAAACGCTTGACCAAGAACTTGATATGGATCATCAAGCGATGATACATCAGTGATTCTTTATCAAAGTTTTCCAAATAAGATTTTTCTAAATAGCTCAAGATCGTTGTCGTCATTTCTAATATTTTCAAACTGTTCAAGCTATTGAGCTCACCTAATTCCGCATTTATAATGTGCATCGTGATAAATCCGACCTCATTTGCACCCAATTCCGTTTGGTACTGGCGATTGATCCGTTCAACTACCTCGACAGCTGTATCATATTCGGTTGGATAAAGAAGTTTCATTTCTGGCAGCATAATGGCAGTTACATGACTGTCTTCTCTTTTTCTTTGAACGGCAAAATACATATGATCTGTCAATGTAATATAGATATTGGAATCTAATGGAGAGCTGATCCTAGTGGAAATCAGTTGAATCATTTCTTCAGTAAACTCAATAAATTCTATCGGGATTTGTGCAGCGATCTCACTAAATCGCTTTGTTTTTTCTTTTGAATCCAATGTGAAAATTTTATCTGCAAACACTGGATCAAATGGCTGATTGACTACCGCTGAAAACCCAAGACCTTTCCCCATTGCTATTTTTTCTACTCCTTCATCATCAATCAAAACGGCATTATGATTCAGTTTTTTTACCACAAACATTGATTGGCCCCCTTTCCGCATAGTTCTTCAAAATTAGAAGAACTATTTTTCTGAAACTATCGAGTTATTTTCAAACAATAAAAAACGACCAAAGAAAGAACCCTTTCTTCGGTCGTGCCTAATTTAATAGTAGCACCCTATCACTTATGGACACAGTTTAGCATACTATGAAACCGGTATCAAGGGTGAATTTATTTTTTTGAATAATTATTGAGAGTGACAAGAATTGCTCAATCAATTATATTGATTCTCTTTTATTCAAAAAAGAGAAAACAATCGCTCTTTTATAAATATTTTAATGAACAGTTAGAACAAAAAATGTATAGAAATATTTTTATTTCACTTACATAGCACTTAGGGTTCCTTTTTTAACATAAAAATCTCTTATTTTATTTCAAACTACTTCACCAATCTTATAATTAAAATACGAATAATGATTAAAACTAGCGAGAACAATAAAATGAAGCTTTGCTGATTTAAAAGTTGAGAGTATGATTTTTAAACAAGTTTTTAAATTTCAAAACATGTTTTTAATGTCGAGAGAACACTTACATTCGTTTTGAAACCATTTATACTAATGAATGAAGAAACAGTGGCCACATCTTTCTTCTAGCTAAAAATAGCTAATAATGCTTCACTCAGTAAGATTTCAAATTGATTTAATGTTGTTCCAAAAAAAAGATTGGGTTGATAATCTGATATTCTTTTTGGTGTATATGTTTCTGTACTGATTGTTAACGTCGCCAAGTTGCCTATCTTTGAATTCTTTTCACCAACAAAAGCAATCAAATCAATATGATGGTCGTTCGCAACTTTAGCTAATTCAGCTAAACGAACCGTATCCCCTGAATTTGAGATAATAAAAAGCAGGATATCGCTTTGAACATTTTCTCTCAAGAATTCAAGATGACTATTGGCAGTCGCACGAAAACCATGTAGATTAAGAGCTTCAGAAAAATAATTTGCTATATTTTGAGAAAATCCTGATCCAAGGATCATCATTCGTCTATCACGGTAATCAGACATCAGACGAATAAATGTCTCTTTTTCTTTGTCTGAAAAGATTTTAGGCAAGGTCATACTGTGCCGTTGATTGCCTAACGAAAAGACTAATTCACTATATCCTGTAAAGCCAATTTTTTTAGCCATTTGTATAATTGTAGCAGTAGAAACATAAGAAACTTTGGCAACATCTCGAATACCTAAGTTTTTTAATGACTGACGATTTTTCCACATAAATCTTAAGACGTCAGCTTCTGAATTGTTCAACTGATATTTGTCAATAAGCATTTCAATATCCATAAGATCCACCTCAAATTTTTAGTTAGGAGTATTATATCATGACAGAAAGTAAATTCATTCAAGATCCATGGGCAAAGATGACCACACGTAACGGGCTGCGAGGAGATGAAGTTATTTCTGCACTACAGAAATCGATTCGCCGTGGAAAGGAAAAAGATGCTTGCGAGTTTGCATATGAAATGTACATTACCTCGCCACAATTTGAAGAAAAATTATGGCGACGCTTATTGGCAATTAGTGTAGAAGATGTAGGAATGGGTAATCCTTTAGCTGCCATCATGATTAATAATTTGAACATGATGCGTAGAGAATTCCAGTATAATGAATCAGACCGTGCAATGTATTTCTTCCATGCAATACGTTACTTATGTGATTCTGAAAAGGATCGTTCATCCGATTTACTCAAAAATATCGTTATAAAGAGCTTCGCTATGGGCTATATTCCAGAAATACCAGATATTGCTTTGGATAAACACACCACTCGTGGGCAAGAAATGGGACGAGGGTCCGAACATTTTTTATATGAAGCAAGTAAAGTAATTCCTCAAGCCGATATTGATAATAATTACAAAGAACAATATGAAAAAATAATTGAGAAATATGATCCAGAACGTGTCGTGCCAAGTACTTTTGCTTTCAACCCTTGGCAAGTATAGGAGGAAATAGTATGGAAAATTCTGCACTTGTCATAAAGCTTAATGAAATACTGAGTCCATTAGCAGCTAAAATTGGAAATCAACGTCATTTGAAAGCTATATCCAGTGGGATGATGTTCAGTCTGCCTTTTATTGTTATCGGTTCTTTTTTTCTGATTTTTGCCAATCCACCTATAAATATTGACCGTTACAACCCAGAAACAGCAAATTACTTCATGCAATTCATGGCCGGTTGGAAATATTTTGCAGTAGCAAATTATGATGTAATTACTGCGCCTTATAATTTGACGATGGGTATCATCGGTTTGATCAGTGTTTTTGGTATTGCCTTCTCACTTGCTCATGAATATAAATTCAATGCATCCATGAACGGAATGATAGCAGTAGTCATTTTTCTAACGGTTTGCACTCCTGTGAAAGATGGAATGATTTCACTAGATTTTTTGGTACGAATGGCCTTTTCGTTGCAATTATCATCGGTTTGCTTGTTGTAGAGGTGAATCGCACTTTTGAAATAAAAAATATCAAGCTGAAACTTCCAGATACTGTCCCACCAATGGTCGCAACCTTCATCAATATGTTGGTGCCACTACTTACTAACATCATTATTTTTTATGGAGCCAATCTAATTGTCTTATCGACAACAAATACAATTTTCCCAGAAGCAATAATGCAATTACTAACGCCTGCAACAAACATTGCTGGCAGTTTAGGAGGTTTTTTATTTATTGTAACTTTAGGGAATATCTTGTGGATGTTTGGTATTAACGGCTCATCAATTATCTTCCCAATCGTCTTCACGTTAGGAATCGCCCAAACTGGCTTAAATGCTGAACAAATGACAAATAATGAGACGATGACCCACTTGATGAATCTTCAAATGTTCCGTGTTTCCGTTCTTGGCGGAGCTGGTGGAACCTTGGGATTAGTGTTACTAATGATGCGAAGTAGAGTTCCAGAATATCGTACGATAGGAAAATTATCATTAATCCCTGGAATCTGCTCCATCAATGAACCAGTCATCTTTGGATTGCCAATCGTCTTCAATCCTATTTTAGCAATTCCATTTTTATGTACACCTATTGTCTCTTTATTATTAACTTATTTCGCTCAGCAATTTGGATGGATTGGATTAGGATTTATAATTGATCCCTCATTCACACCTTTCTTTGCGCAAGCCTATCTTTCTAGTATGGATTGGCGTAATATTCTTTTCTGCTTCGTACTTATCTTGGTCAGCATTTTTATTTACTATCCATTCTTTAAAATAATGGAAAATAATAGAATAAAAATAATAGATGATAAACTAGAAAGTCTATAAGGAATAACTGAAATTATACTGAATTTTTAGTACTAATTGATAGGAATCCAGCTAAGTGTCTCTCAGCGTTTATAAACTTAGGACCGATAGAAATGACTCTATAATTCATGGGACAGATGAATCAGAATTGATTCTTCAGTCCCATTTTCATTCTAGTATAAAAAGCATATCGTTCATTAGTATGATTAAATCACAATAAAATAAATCACTTAGAGGACGATATGCTATATGAATAACTCATTATTTCAATCTAATTTAGTATATACACTTTTTTCCTATTCTTTTGGGATAGTCGTCGTCTGCGGGAAAAGATCTTTTTCTGACAAGGCACGTCTAGTAGGAGAACGTTCTGAAAAACAAGGAATCGTTGCTTATTGTCAGGATTCCTGCATAGTGTTCGAACTAGTAGCAACCTGTTTTCCCTGTCCAACACTCGCTACCCCCTCGTTCTAATAAAACACGACCGGTAATCTTTTTATCTCATGGAGCAATTCTTTGGTTTGCTGATTGTTTTTTGCCGTCATTGCATTCAAATTTGCCAGCTGATTGTCTGCTTCCATTAGTCGGTCATTGAGCATCAAGAAGCCTTTTTTCATCAGTTCTGAGTTTTCTTGATGGCGCTCCTCTTCTCTTAGAATCTGAAAGGCATGCTCCCAGCTGCTTGCTCGCTGATCTTCCAGAATCTGGTAGATATAGCTTAAGCGTTTTAAAGTATCCAAATCATCTGTTTGCATGGAAGGAGGAAGGACTGGTCTCATTTGATCGTGGGTAGACAATGACTGCGTGATCGGTACCAAGGTCAATTCCTCTAGTTGATCCAGCGCATGATTTCGACATTCATCAATCTCTTGCCGTTTTTCCGCTAAACCAAATTCTTCCTCTAAGTTTCTTCCTGCCACCCGCTTTTGATCCGCTTCGGCTGCCTCTTCCCTCAATTTTACTATTTTCTGCTCAAGGCGCTTTACTTTGGCACCTTCACGCACTTTTATAAAAAGAAAGATTGCAATCACAAGGACAATAAAAGCAACAGCGTAGTTGGACTCCCACCAATTGAAAATCAGCCGAACGAGATCCATGCGAAACCATGCCCCTGCTGTTTCAGGACTTCTATCAAATAGCGCCACTCTTTCACCAAAGCGCCTCATTTCAAAGTCTACCCAGATTTTTATGAGGTAATTGAGTGCGATGAAGATGACGCCAGTGATCCCCGTTACTAGCATCAATAGCCGTTTGACTGGATATGGCTCCTGTTGCTCTATCTTTTCCATTAGTGCAGTGATTTGGGGCCAGACTTCTCGTTGTGATTTAGTTAGCTCTAAAGATGCATATTTTTTGTAGTTCTCCTCAGTTGCCCGCAGAGTACTCTCCGCCTCTGCTAGAATCGCTTGCTTTTTTCTTTCTTTTGCCTTAACGACTTCCTTATAATTTAGGGCATTGCTTAAATACATCGACAAATAATTCACTAGCTCTTTACGATCCATCGTACCAACATCTTTGTTTAAAAATGAAACGCCAAATTCTTCCATCATAGCTCCCCCTTACTTTTCGTTCACTGGACTTTTTTCAGCTAGCATCGTAATAAGAAAAAAGACACTAAAAATGATTGGTGAAAAATAAAAGAGCATCAAACGAATCGGTAGGATCAGCAGCATCTGTCCAACGAGTTTGATCAGCTTGAACATACTTTGGTGGTTATCCTTTTCATAATAGCTCTGATTCACGACTCTTTGCTCTTCTACGGGAACGTCTACTTGGATATCTTGGTAGGTATTCCCAATTCTGACATTTTTTCTTATTGAGCGAACACTATTGAAGGACTTTAGCACGCGACGCTGATTTTTTCGATAAGAAAAAATTTCTTTTTCATTTGAATGCTTGAGCGCTTCAAAGGATTCTGCAATCTTTGATAATTCTGTTTTTGATAAAAAGAGAAATAATGGCTTGACCCGACTGAATAGCCCCATCACATAGGGATAAAATAAAAGAGATAAGAAAGTAATGTAGACAAGATTTGTAGTAGTAAAAAGGGGCCTTAAGCTGTCGCCGCTTAGCAGCGCGATTAGTTGACCTACGCTCAAAAGGAACAGGATAATAAACGTTAGACAAAACGATTCATTGACCCAAATGAATCGAGTAAAGCCAACCTTGAGCTTAGCTGGATTCTCTTCTTCTAGCATTCTCTCCTCTAAAAATTCCTCTTCTTCCTTTTCAAACCTCATCGCTGTACGTTGAATCGTCGCCAGTGATCGCTTTTGGAAAAATTGTTCTTGATAAGCTAATTCCCAAAGATAAAGGATAAAAATAGAGAAGAGCTGGGTAAACGAAAAAATCAAGTTTCCTAAAAACGGACGGATCACACTCGTCACAAACAGTAAGCCTATACTAACAAGGAAGATCGGTAAGCTTTTTTTTGTTGGCAGATACAACACGAATCCGATGAAGCAAAAACAAGCGATTTGAATGCCTTCTAAAATCGTCCAATACATAGCGCCAGATGGATCCATCACCCAATTCATATGCAAGAACCAATCGACGATCGTATTGATGATCATAAAAAGGCACGCCAACGGTATCAAAAGTTTTGGCTGAAATAAACGGTACACTTTTAATTTTTCATAAGCCAGAGTGAATCCCTTACCAAAAACAAAAAACACAAAGAGCAAAATTGCCCCCACAATCTGCATGAATAAGCCATCATTGCTCTCTGCATAGACGGTGTCTTTTCTTTGTTTCCCCAACCAATAGTTTCTCATCATTTCTCCTCCAATTTCTTTAGTAGCCTGCGTAATCGCCATTCAGCAGTTTGTTTTTTGCTTGAAGACTAAGCTCCTTTACTTGTTCTTCCGAAAGTTCTCCCTCACTCCAGAGATGCCAAAAGTAATCATCGATCCCTGCTTCTAGTTGATAAAAACGTTCTGCGCTGTAGCCTGAAGCAGCAATCATTTCCTCCGTGTACACCGCTGTACCGCGATTTGCTGGCATAACATTGATTCCTTTTGCGGTAAAAGAGGCATAGGCATCGAAAAACTTTTGTGGGTGAGCTAAACTGAGCGGATCCTCTTGTTCTGCAACGGGCTCACTAATAGGAGTAACTGGACCGATGCGATCAAAGGTGTATTCTGACACTTGGTCTTCGCCACCGTTTGATAATCTTGTTTCAGTCACAAAAACTTGCTGATCATTGATTGGCTTGACCACTAAAATGGAACGAAACGGCCCGTTATTCACTCCATAGAAGGTAAATGTATCTGTTTCATCAGAATCACCACTTGCCCAAGACCGTCCATAATCAAAGAGATCCGGTAAATTCATTTTTACAATTTCTAACGCCTCTTCTTCTGTTAGCGCAGCAGCTTTTTTGGCTTCTTCTCGTTCTGCTTCGGCTTTTTCCAGCGCTTGTTGGTTCTTATTTATTTGATCGGTGGCTTTGGTCGTCAGCTCGCGATACTCCCCCTTGGCTTCAATTTCCGTTAATTCCTTTAAAAGATCATTCGCAGCCTGATAATCCTTTTTCTCCGACAATGCAATCCCTTCGTCTAAGCGCTTTTTTGCCTCCGCAATTTCATTCGTTTTTTCTGCCAACTCACTAGTTAACTCGGCTTGTTTTTCCTGAATTGCTGCTAATAGTTCCTCTTGCTCCCCTAATTTTTCCAATGTATTTCCAGCTTTCGTCAGTTCAAAATCATCTGTCAGTTCTTTGGCTTTAGCCATCAGATCGACTTGTTCTAGGTATTTTGGGACTTGATCCTCCTGTCCTAAATCAGCTAGCTCATTGATTTCTTGGCGTGCTGTTTCATAGTCATCCTTTTTGATAGCTTCATTGATTTTGTTGTACTGTTGCGTTGCCTGAGCCTTCGTTTCTTGCAGGGCTGTTTCTTGCGACTGATTCCAATAAACAAAGCCACCAACTGCCGCCAACAAGAGAACCACTGCACCAATCACTAGTTTCTTTTTCATTTTCCCTAACTCCTCTTAATAAATTTCTTTTCCTTCCTTTTGCTTGATCGTTTCGGAGAATCCCCTTTCCCAATCTTCCTCTCCAGAAGATGAGTCATCATTTGTTTTTTAAATACTGCTTATTTATTCTTTTACAACCCTATATAATACATATATGTATTATTTTACACACCAAAAATACATTTGTCATCTGATTTTTTCCATCCGTAACCTCTATGATTAATCTATAAGGAGGTGGCTCTTGTGCTGAATGAACTGGTTGCCAGCCAAATTCGTCATTATCGTACCGCCAAAAAGATGACACTAGCGGACCTCTCTCGTACCTCAGAAATTGATGACACCTACTTAGGGCGAGTGGAACGCAACGAAATCAATATCACCCTCAATACACTTGAGAAAATCATCAAAGGATTACAGATGACACCTGCTCAGTTTTTTGGTTTTTTAGAACTCGAATCCGATAACCCCGAGTTAGTTAAGATTGTTGATTTGATTCAAAAGTCACCCAATAAAGAGAAATTGACCTCCATCGCAAAAGAGATCGTAAAACTTTCTGAGCCGTAAAGAATTGGTCTGCCCACCAATTCTTTTTTTTGAATAAAAAAAAAGCCTTAACCCTTGGGGCTAAAGCTATCATACCTGATTGAATTTTAAAAATAAATACCTCACAAGGTGATGAATTAATTTCGTAATCTAATAAAATTTTTTGTTAAATTAATTTTAACCCTTCTGTCAAGTCACGTCAAGATGCTTTTTTCTTCGTGTGTTTTTCGATCAGAATTTCTCTTGAAGAAACCTCCTATACCGCTACTTTGCTAAACACCACAGTCAGCAAAAAAGGTTTGGATATAAAGATACAGCGGTCGGTCTGCCAGCACCTGCCTTACACCTGAATCGTTTCGCCAATCGATAACGACGGGTGCACTGCGCTCCTTGTTATAGTACACTAGTTAAAACAAAGACATTTAGGAGTGATTAAATGACTCAGACAGAAGTAACTTACAAGAACTATTTGGAACAGCCCGAAGCTTTGACCTTTGACGAAATGCAGACGATCCACGAAGCAATTTTGAAAAATGGCACGATCACTGATACTGATTTTCAAGACGCCTGGCAAAGTATTTTGCAAGCAGCACTGCGATACACAACGATCCGGGCACAGTGGCATAGTTTTTCACAAGATGAAAAACGAGCGATCGATGCAGAGCGTACCACCCTTCATAACACGATTATCGATCAATTTATCTTTCTCGAACGAGTCTTTCAATTGAATCAATGGGATAGCCAAACATGGACCTCTTTATTATTTTTGCAAGAACACCGAGAAAAGCGCACAAGACAAGACATCAACCAACACCGCAAACGCATTGGGGATTTTGCCAATTACCTAGTGTTTGCAGCAGCGGTTAATGGTCGGTAGTTAAGAAAATAGAAAAGCTAGGAATCATCGCATTGAATGATTTCTAGCTTTTTAGTTTGGCTGTTTTGGTATATAAGCTATCTATCTAAGCTTGCTCAAACTTTATAGTTTGGATTGTCCTTTCAAGATTTCTCGTGATCATGCATCAAGCCTTATTCCAATAATTATTGAAGTGCTTTTCAGCATTATTCTTTTTGAAAAAAGTTCTCATAAAGCCGATTATTTCTTCTCGTGTATATCCATTCGTATCTGTTTCAAGATCCCCTACCTCAGCTAAATACGAGTTAGGTCAGCAGAGTTTGTTAATGCTAGTCCTTATTGCTAGTCTTTTTCGGTATCGGTTTAAAAATGTTCCCTACCAGTTTCAAAACGATTCATTCCTTATTTTGATAGGATTCGTATTTTTTGTGTCAGGCGTATTCAGAAATTATCGTTAAATAATGCACACTAACATTTTTAGTTTTACATCAAATAAATATTTTATCATTTTAATTCAACTAATTCGTTCAATATGCGATAATCATTTATGAAAGGATGATTTGATGAACCTTACAGTTACCAACCTAAGACATCTGCGGATCGCTCAAATTTCTTTGTTAACATACTATATTTATTTAGCCTTCCATGACAATATTTTCAAAGCTATTCCATTACTGTTTATCAGTGGCTTTTTAGATTCCGCATACCCGCCAGACTACGCAAGCCAGTCATTTTGGTTCCCTTATAAAAAGAAAACAATATTTTTAAAAAGCAACAATTTGTTTCTAGAAAGAGCATTGGAAATCTTAACCATAATTGCTCTTGGTGTTTTTTTATCGCTTGTTTTTTAAATTAAAGGAACAACTTGTGATTGCTGGTTCCCTTTTACCCAACAACTGAATTATGTTTCTATTACTCACTATTTTTTATCCATGTGTCTATTAAAATGGATTTACCAGATAAATAACGAATCCTTCGTTGTTGAGATGACGCTAGTATCTAATCGAAAAGAAAGGTGATTTTTTATGAAAAGAATTTGTTTTGTCTTAGTGTTGAGCAACGGATTATCTTACACACCATTAACTCCAGGTGTTCTTTATCAAAGAGACACAAGCCTCAAAGACTATTTTTCACCGTTTTACGACGTTTCAATCAATTATCTGAGAGATAAAGATACTGTTGATTACTTGGTCCTTCCTGAGCCATTCGCTCCTTTTGATAATGAAAATAACCTCCCCATCATTAAAGTTCCTTCTAAATTTTTTCTGACTAAAGATTTTGAAAAAATTAAGGCGTACATTGATGACTACTTTAAAGAAAACGCGGAAAAGTAATACTATCCTTGATCCTTTAACGCCCTTACTGATTGATACCGTTATCAATCAGTTTTTTCGTCGGATTGTCACCTGATTTTGGGACGAGAAAACAGTCCGGATATTCTAAATTTATTCTTTTGCGATAAAATTATTCCAATATAAATAATAAGGTAATATTTATTTGGTGGCTCTCAATTATTCTTATACTAAGCTGAGGGCATCACTTGCTTGACCAAAAAATTCAATGATCGAATACGGGTTAACGGTTTTAATTTTACTTAAAGGGGTTTTAGTTTTGACAGACGAAAGATGGTTCCAAATAAGAAAAAGACGAAAAATAGAATTATATGTTTGTCTTTTAATCGTTTTACCAATGGTCTATGGGCTATGGTTCAACATAGTTTTTCTTGTACAATATACTGCACTACTTTTTTGTATCGCAGTTTTAACAGCAATTTATGAGCTAGGAAAACTATTGATTGATAAAATTCGAAGAAAAAGGTAGCAATGTTCAATCTATATTTTGTAGGTTGGACATTTTTCTTGAAGGAATTTAATAACAATAAGCCTCAAGAGGCTCATGTTATCAATGCTTTCACTAATATCAATACCTTAACAAATTCTATTGCACAAATTTTCGACTACTAGTTTTAGAAACTACTCGCGTCTAAGATAGTTTTTTCTATCGCTACAGAGTTTCAAAATATACAATAGAGTAAAATTATTTATGATCTATGCATGCAAATTTATCCGCAATTACTAATCATATTTTCATACAATAATATGAATTATTCTGTTTTATTGACTTATATTTTAAAATTTACAAAAATAATGTCACCTAACGCACACTCCTGCATGTTATAATTGTCACTATAAAAATTATAGTAGGAGCGTGATTAGCTATGGGTAAAATTGAAAAAAAGGAAGTCGTGGGAAATATTGTCGCATTCACTACTGTTCTTCCCGACCTGATGGATTTTCGCAATTCAAAACTTGCAACTTTTAGCTACTTCATTGATGGAAAATATTATATCTCAGAAAATAGTATTCCTGTTCCAATGAGATATGGTGTGGGCAATACAATGACCATCAAATATAACGTAGAAAAACCTACTGAGATTTTTCCAAGACATTATTTTGTCATTTAATTGCAGCGACGTATTCTGCTCCTTTTTTGGATAACCAATTCAAAATTTCCCGATTCCTACGAAAAAACTGAAAGAAGCGAGTAACTTCTTTGTGATACTGTCAGTAAAAAGGAGAATTTTTGTATGCTTATCCCAGCTATAAGTTTTCAAGGAAATTGTGAAAATGCAATAAAATTTTATCAAGAGGCGTTAGACGCTCATATTAAGTCCATCGTTTATGCGAATGAAGCTCCGGTAGATTCAGGTTTAGATCCTGAGATGCCTGATGATTTCGTTATGGACTCAGAAATCATCATCGACGGTCAGAGAATCATGATGACAGACGGCAGACTAAATAGACCAGCAAATGATTTTTTCTCCTTTTGTCTTGTGAAAGAATCCGCTGATGAAGTTACTACTATTTTCAATAGCCTCTCGATAGACGGAAAAGTGATTGACCCTCTTGCACCAGTGTTCTGGACCTCGCTCTATGGCATGGTAGAAGATCAATACGGTATCACATGGATGATCATGACCTCGCATTAGCATACTGCCTTTTACTTACTACTCGTTTAGCTATTTTTTGTTTCAACAAATTGGGTATTTGTTTATTTAGTACCATTTACTTTTGATATTATTTATTTATCGTGGTATTCTTTTTCTAGAGATGATTCGATGAAAAAGAATAGTACTCGGTTAAGTCTGTGGAAAATTTTGTTGATTGCGCTGGCTTTTGTCGCTGGTTCCTTTCTTGCAAAAATGGTCTTTTCTTTATTTTTCGAACACGTCTAATAACTAATTCAGTCTATGATCATTGTTATCAAGGAGGCGTTTTTTATTGAATAAAGTTCCTAAAGTATTCAAATGGGTAGGTATATTCTTGGCAGTCCTCTTTCTCCCTGCTTTCGCTACTTATGGCATAGACAGGAAAAATAAACAGAATATATCGGAAAAAGGGAACTCTTGAGTTGCCTTTTTTACTTAAAAAAGTTTTTGCGTTTGATATCTTTGTTGGTACTGAATTTTAAAGGAGTGATTGTATGACCACCAATACAGAGTTTACAGTTTTTTCGTGCTGCTCCACATTTCTTTTATCAAATAAAAAGGCTCTATAATTTATGGGACTGATGAATCAGAATTGATTCTTCAGCCCCATTTTCATTTTAGGTATCAAAAAACATATCGTTCTCTAGTATGATTAAATCACCACAAAATAAACAACTGAGAGGACGATATGCTATATAAATGATTCTATCAAAAAAATGCTGAGAATAACAGAGAAAGATTTGGTGATTACAGAGGTCTCTTACGAGACCCTTCAGAAGAAAAAGACGTTGGTCGTCGATGCTGTTCTCTCGCCTACTCCTCGTGCTTGTAGAAGTTGTGGTTCTACTGTGGTAGATGGAAACGGGAAAGCAATTATAGTGAAAAATGGAAAAAAAGAAACGATTGTCCGTTTTGAACAATACATTCATATGCCTTTGGTTATGCGCCTAAAAAAGCAGCGTTATACCTGTAAAAACTGCCGAACCCATTGGACGGCTCAAAGTTATTTTGTCCAACCCAGACATTCAATCGCAAATCATGTGAGATATAAAATTGCTTCTTTACTGACTGAAAAAGTATCTTTATCTTTTATTGCGAAAAGCTGTCAGGTATCTTTGACCACCGTTATTCGTACATTGAAAGAGTTTAAAAGCTATTTACCAAAGCAATCTAAGAAGATTCTCCCAAGAGTATTGATGGTTGATGAATTTCGTTCGCATGCTTCCATAGAAGATAAAATGAGCTTTATTTGCGCAGATGGCGAAACAGGAAAATTAATAGATGTTTTGCCTACGCGTAAATTACCTCGATTAACAAGCTATTTCTTAAAGTGTACCAATCCAGAAGAAGTAGAATTCTTGGTGACAGACATGAACGCCGCCTACTTCCAGCTCACCAAACGTGTTCTGCCAAATGCGAAAGTAGTGATTGATTGGTTTCATATTGTCAAACACATGAATCAAGCGTTCAATGAGTTGCGTATCCGTGAAATGAATGAACTTCGTAAAGCAGGACAGAAAAGCCAGGCAGAAAAACTGAAAAAGAACTGGCGCTTTTTGCTAAAAAATCGTGCAAGCATCAACCATTATGAGTACAAAACATGGAAAAGTTTCCGAGCACCAAAATACCCATTTCTCACTGAAGCAATGATGATTGATCGATTGCTTGAGTTTTCTGCGCCCCTAAAGGAGGCGTATCCCTTTTTGCATGAATTAGTCGAAGCCTTTCGAGACAAAGACCCTGACTTATTTTTCTCCTTATTGGCAGAACTTCCTGAAACGTTAGATGACGGCTTTCGGGAGAAGCTTCAAAACCTTCTGACCTATGAAGAAGGTATCACCAACGCAATGATCTATCCTTATTCCAATGGAAAAATTGAAGCGAAGAATACCCACATAAAGACAATGAAACGAGTATCCTACGGATTTAAATCATTCGAGAACATGAGAATTAGAATCTTTTTGATCAATCAATTAATCAAAGTAAGATAACAAAAAATCTGAGCCAGAATGAGGTTCATTCTGACCCAGATTTAATTTTGAAAAACCCATAGCTCATTATTGAAAAGAAATCTAATTTCTTTTTAAATGAAACTCTCGACTAAGTAAACTATCCTCTTTTTTTTAGCAATTATCTACTCAAAATACTATGAGTTTTTTTCAAAACCTCATCTGTATGTTCAGTCAAAGATTTATAAACTTCAACGTTCAATTTTTTATAAATCGAAACATTTTCAGGCTTAGGTTTAAAGATATCCTTAACTTTCACCATTTTTTGAACAGCTTCTTCATAACTCGGATAGATGCCTAATCCAACTGATACATTGATAGCTGCTCCTAAGCTAGCACTACCATTAACAACATTGCGTTTTACATCAATATCGAATACATCTGCAAATATTTGCATAAACAAATCACTATTCGATCCTCCACCAGTTATGATCAGTTCAGTAATTTCTTTACCAAGTTCTTCAGTCATTCGATCCACATTATTTTTCATAGTATATGCAATGCCTTCTAAAATCGAACGATACATATAACGATAATCATGATGAGCGTTGAAACCAATCATTACACCTCGTTTATAAGGCTCCCAAGAGTTAGCTAACCAATCTAACACAGTCATTAGTCCATCACTACCCACTGGTACTGTTGAGGCCTGATCGTTAAGATACTCTTCTTCAGAAATCCCTTCATAATTTGCTCTAATACTTACCTTCTCACCCATTAACTCTTTAAACCAAGAAACAGTCCACATTCCCCTTCTTATGCCATAACCTTCATATATATATCGATTTGGAATTGAAGACATAATTCCCCAATAATTAACAGATTCCTTAGGCATATCGTTTCCTGTAACCATACTACTAATATATGTTCCTAATGAAATAAAGGCACTTGTATCAGAAATCAACCCCGCACCTAGACCTTCTACAGCTTTATCACTTGTAGTTGAAATTAAAGGAAGGCCTTCAGGGAATCCAGTTTTTTCAGACGCTTCTTTTGTAATATATCCTAAAATCTCTCCAGGTTTCACTACATCAAATAACATGTCTTTGGGTAAATTGTAATGAGCTATTTCCTCCTCATCTGTTGACCAATCCCAATTTTGATAATCAACGGGCCACTGACCATAATTATTACCGATATTATCTTTAAATTCACCAGTTAATCGATGTGTTAGGTATCCATTTGTTGAAGTAACATACTGTACTTCTGGATTCTCTCTTCTGTAGGGTTCTGCCACTCTTTTGTCCATCCAACTTTGAATTGGCTGAGCCAGTGAACCATCTTTTTTCAAAAGAACTCTACAACAACGAATAGAGCCTAAACCTATTCCTACAATATCATTTTTTCTAATACCAAAAATATTCATAGCTTCTTTAGCTGCATCACAAAGCGATTCCCATAAATCATCTCCAGGATGTTCTACGATCCCTCCATCTTTTAATGACATAGGAAGAAGTTCTTTTTTTCCTTCACCAACTACATTTCCTTCAAAATCGAAAATAACTATTTTAGTACTTTGACTTCCGCCATCAATTCCTACAATATATTTTTTCCCCATACGCTATCCCCTTAACTCCATTAAAAGATCTTTATATTATCTAACTAAGAAACCACCATCAACAGTAAGAATGTGTCCGTTTACAAAATGTGATGCTTCTGATGCCAAAAATACTGTTGCGCCCATTAAATCAGCAACATCTCCCCAACGCCCTTCTGGTGTATGGTCAACAATCCATTTATTTCTTTCAGGATCATCAATTGATGATTGAGCTACAGGGGTTTTAAAGTAACCAGGTGCAATACCGTTGACTTGAATATTATATTGAGCTAATTCATCACAATACGCTTTAGTCAATCCTGCTAGTCCATGTTTAGAAGCAGCATATGCTGGTGCCCATTGACCACCTAAGAATGAAAATAGAGAACAAATGTTAATAATTTTTCCACTCTTTTGAGGAATCATCACTTTTGCAGCTTCATGGCTCATATCAAATGCAGCAGTTAAATTTAAGTTAACAGTTGCATCCCATTTATCTCTTCCATAGTTAATCACGTCATCAACGGGGCACATACCTGCACAGTTAACTAGGATATCTACTGAACCGAATTCTTCAATACATTTTGTAATAATCTCTTTAGGCACTCCATCTTGAGTTAAATCAGCCTTCATATAGAATGTTTTCGCACCTCTTGATTGCAATTCTTTATTATATTCCTCATCATCAGGCATAATCGATGGCATAAAAATATTAGCTCCTGCTTCAGCCAAAGCAAGTGAGAACGCTTGACCTAATCCAGTATTTCCACCCGTTACAATAGCGTTTTTCCCTTTAAACGTAAACATATCCATTTTAAAATCTTTGATTTCCATATCTTTACCTTCTAACTATATTATTTTGGTATACTTTCTTTCATTTTCTGATTCATCTTTTCTAAAAATTCTGTAGCATCTCCAACAACTACGATATCTGCTAAATGATTTATTGGGGCATTGCGATCTATATTAACTGAAATAATGTTTTTAACATTTTTAAGTCCCTCAATGTGGTGCATCGCTCCATGAATGCCCAGAGCTACATACAGACTTGGACTCACAGTCTTACCAGATTGCCCTACCTGAAGCTTCATGTCCGCTCTATTTTCATCAACTAATTGTTTAGAAACCGCGATTGCTCCATTCAATTTCTGTGATAGTGGGTACAAATCACCTAACGAATTTTTAAAGCCACCACCAGCTGCGATAAGAATGTCAGCATCCCTTATATCTTTGTCCTTACTATCCTCGGTTACCGATATTATTTTTACTGTCGATGGCTTTAAGTTTTTGAAACTAAATTCGATCAGCTCAGGTCTTTTCTCATTTTTATCATAATAAAATACATTGGGATGAATACTAGCCATTAATGGTGAGGAGTCACATACTATACTAGCTAACATATTTCCAGAATATGCTGGTCTTACAAGTGTTTTTTCTTGATTATTTACGAATACATCAGTGATATCTGCTACTAATCCTACTTCCAGTCGCATGGCAAGCCTAGGAGCAATCATTCTTCCAAAGTCAGTCGCTAGTATCAGTATGCTATCAAATTGATATTCCGCCTGTATTCTTTCTATTACATCGGTAATTATTCGGCTATCTCTTATTTCGCATTGGGGAATCTCAACACGAATTAAATAGTCTAGTCCTACTATAGCTTCTTGCGTTCTTCCATTTATTATCAACCCAAATACTCTTGATGGTATTTCGTCTGCCAATTTTTCAGCAACACTGATTAGATCTAAAGAATAATCAATAAAATTATTATCAATCAAAATAAGTGTTTTAAACATGGTAATACCCCTTTTCTTTGAGGTAATGAATGACCGTTTCAATACCGTCATCACTCACATCAACAAATTTTTGAGGTACTTTCTTTTCTTTAACGAGTATATTTCGCCTTACTTTTGTTGGTGAACCTTTTCGTCCAATGTTATCAAAAGGAATGTTCAAAGTTTCGTTTGTTACTAGAATGAATTGACTATCGACACATTTATTTATATTTTCATATCTAACAAAACCTAATCGTTCCCTCATCTGACTAGTAACACTTAAGATACTCGGGTTCTTCATAACTATGTTTATTAGCTTATTGTCTTGATTAACTTTAATCATTGATTCTTTCGAGCTTATCTCACCAATTTCTATGATATTTGAATACTGATTCATTTCTAATCTTTCAGCAATTTGAGGACCTATATGACCTGTCCCACCATCTAATGTATGAGTACCTGTCAAGACAACATCAAATTCAGCTGACTCTAAGTAGCTAGAGATTATTAAACTTGTTGCAAAAGAATCACTACCAGCAAAATGCTTATCATTAATAAGAACCGCTTTATCAACACCCAATCGAATTATATCTTTTAAATCGCTTTCAATTTTTCTCGGCCCCATGGAAACAACTTCAATGTATATTTCTTGATTCTCTTTTTTCTTTTTTAATGCCCATGCCAATGCGCTTATATCATCAGGGCTTAGAATTAATCGTGACTTTTCACGATTAATTCTATCTTTTTTAGCTTCAAACTGAGCCCCTATAGCACTTGGTACATATTTCACTAAACAAATAATCCTCATTTTGACCTTCCTATTCTAGAAGTTGACCCTAGATTAGAATTGAAGAGTTTATTTTTGATACTTGTATCCTTCTTGAACTGGATAGATATTTCCGTAACTCATAACTCCCTTAGGATCAAATACTTCTTTAAGGCTTTCTAGCATGTAATACGCTGATCCATGCTCTTGTTTCGTCCATTCATTTCTATATTTACCTATCCCATGGTGATGACACATTGACCCATTTAATTTTAATGTTTCCTCAACAATAATTGCTTGAATCGGATGATGGTATAGTTTCATTTCATCTTCAGGCTCACAGTTAATATTATAGTTATAAACAAAATACATATTGGTTCCGTTTAAATAACTATGTGATGAGTGCCCACCCAACATGGTTAAGTCATGAGCTCTTGGAAATTCTTTTCTCACGCGGTTGATTACATTGTGATAGATTTTAGTAATTGTCTCCCAATCCGCTGATACTTCAGTTGTAAAGCCATCATGTTTGTCATTGTCAATCATCCCTTGAACCTCATGGTCAATTGTGGCTTGCGTCCAATTTAATTGATTAAACCAAGTTTCTATTAATTTACTATCTACTTGTTTGTAAATACCATCACTGAATTTTTCAATAGCTTCTTCTATTCCTTCTGCTGTAGCATCAACGATACCTTTACGGCCTTCAGCCATAAATATTAATACATATTTATCTTCATAGAAATGATAAAAATGTTGACGTGCATCTTCTGGAGAATAAACTCTAGCTACAGATGGTCGATATCCATTGACCATCACCTCACGCAAAACTTTAACTCCAGTTTCCATATCGTTCACTAGATAACCAAAAAATCTATTATTTTCAGGGAAATGCTTAAAAATTTTAATCGTTACTTCAGTGATATAACAGAGCGTTCCTTCATTTCCGATTGCAATGTGTCTTATATCCGGTCCACCTGCACGTCTTGGAACATTTTTAATTCTTGAGACATGGCCATTTGGAAAGACACATTCTAAACCTACTACCATATCTTCGATAGCTCCATATAAAGTAGAAAATTGTCCAATTGATCTAGTTGCTAAAAGACCGCCATATTGAGCGATAGGTTTGGATTGTGGAGAATGACCTGTTGTGTATCCGATTTTTCTAAGCTCGTCTTCCAAATCTTGAAGTCTAACACCAGCTTCAACGGTAGCTTGCATATTGTATGGATCAATATTTAAGATCTTATTCATTCTCGATCCATCGATAACTAATGCTAATTCACGCCAGTTTTCCAGCCCTCCCTCCGTAGCAGTATTCCCACTTCTAGGAATAATGTTGATATCATTATCATTCGCATACACTAACAATTTCTGAACTTCCTCAGTGTTATTGGGATATACAACCGCAGTAGGAAGTGGGTTATCTAATACACCTTTTGCTTTAGCATATTTTCTGTAACGGTCAGACGAAGCCTCATACAGAGTTTTTTTATCCGTTATTATCTGAGTACTCTCAACAATACTCTTCAAATCATTAATAATTTTTTCTTTCACTATTGTGTTTGAACTCATATCACATAACTCCAATCATTTTTTAGAAAGCGCTTTTCATATTCGCTATTATAAACACAATTTCTTTACTTTACAATTAAAATTAGATTAAATTTTCCGTTTTTGACTACTTATTTCAACAAATTGGAAAACTTTTCCATTTTCTAGTGAATTAACTCGTTGTGTGGTATTCTTATATATAGATATTCTATAGGATAGCTAACTATAGCAAGATATATACGATAACGATTTTTTGATCCATATACTGACTGAAAAGGGGAATAACTTTGAAATTACAATTGGATCGTCTAAATGAATTAGAACTAGAAATACATGAAAAATTAATTCAAGAAAGTAAAAATAGATCCAGTTTAACAATAACTGAAGCCGCTGAATTAACAGACGTTTCTATTTCTAAAATATCAAAATTTGTAAAAAAATTAGGCTTTAATGGGTATAAAGAATATGCTAGGTTCTTAACTGGAAAAGAATTGATTACAAGAAAAAAAAAAAATACTGAATTTAACCGAATTAGCTCATTCATTGAAAATTTTAATTATTCGAATACAAATTACATTGCAGATTTAATTTCTTCACATGAAAAGATTATTTTATTTGGGTATGGTCCTACTCACATTTGTATGGAGTATTTTGATTACAAGCTGACTTATTTAGAGAACAAAAACATCGTTTGTGCTGATCAAACATCTTTAATTCCTAATTTACTAGATGAAAATACGTTGCTGCTAGTTTTTTCTGTTGCTGGAAAGTTTGCTCAATTTGATGAATTATTTGATGTAGCATCAGATAAAAATGCTAAAGCTGTTTTAATTATGGAAGAATTGAATCCTGGTTTGTCTAGTAGTATTGGCGAGATCATTTATTTAACTGACTCGCAACAAGATATCTCATTACGATCACACGAAAAAACAAGATCCATCCTATTTATTTTTATTGAAGAAATTATAAGAACTTTATCATCAAGAAAAAAGCAATCTTGAAAAAAATCAAGATTGCTTTTTATATTATTCAGTCACTTTATTACCTTTTTTGATAACTATGGATAATGCAATACAAGCTATAACACATGCTACCGCCATTGCAATTGCGTACATAAACATTAGATCAAAACCGGCTTTCCCATCATTACTATCTAACCAACTACCAATCATAGTATACATAAATACGTCTGGTAGATAACCTAGTGAAGAAACAATTCCCGATACACGTCCAGTTCTTGAAACTGGGATGCCTGCATCATCAATGATTGCAAAGTATTGACTACGAATTAGATAAATACAGAACATACCTGCGACAAAGTTCCCTAAAATAATCGGTAGGAAACTAGCTTCAGCTGGTAAGAATAGGAATAGTGCATAAGAACTGCCAGTTAAAACTGCACCTAAAATAATAACTTTGATTCGAGAGCCTAATTTATCGGCAATGAAACCACCAACAATTCCACCAAATGCTTGAATAATATATCTTGTTCCACCAAGCGTTGCTCCACCTGATACAGATAAACCATAAACATTGATAGCCAATGTATTAATATAGCCAAAAATCCCATATAAGCTATATCCAAAAAATACAATCGCTACCAATAACCAGACTCGAGGGATGGCCAACTGCTTAAATGTTCCAAACACAACCTCTCTAATCGATTCTGTATTTTCTTCACTATCAGTATCGTCAATAAAGAACCAATTTAAAATTCCAATAACGATAACTACAATTGCACATGTTCTAATTGCCCAAGCTGTTCCCATAATTTCGTTTGAAAATCTTGCGTAGACTGCTGTCATTCCAAATACTAAAAGTGCATTCAAAATTCCTCTCAAACCTTCTTGAAGGCCAAATAATCTTCCTTGTTCTGATGAATCACCTAACATACGGGTTGCTTTAATCATTGCTGACCAGTAAGTAACGATTGTCGAAATACCCATTAACGCAAAAATTAATCGAGCTATGTTAAATGACGGGAACATAGAAAACCACAAACCCAAAAGACCCGTTGAGATAAACGAGAGGGTTAGTAACTTTCTTGCAGAGAATTTGTCTGCTACCATTCCACCAATAAAATATGAAACCGTTGCCATGGAAGCGTAAATAGAAGACAACATCCCCATTTGGGTATTGGTCAAATCCATTGCACTTTGTATAGGCACGTAAAAAGTTTCTCTAATATACGGCAACTGGAAAATTATTCCAGCCCCAGCTGCTAGCAAAAGCAACGTCCCATATTTTTTCACAAATTTCTTTTCCATAAATAATAGTCCCCCAAAAAAATTATTTATGTCAATATGTTGTTAAAACAACGTTTCAAAAGATATTTCGCTTTTTTAAAACTCAACAATTCTAGTAACACGTACATTCTAATTTGTTTTTAGTGAACTGTCAACCTATTCTTTTTTCGAAAAAATTTAATCAAATTTTAATTATAAAACCATAAATAAAGGTTGAAATCTATTCTGTTTAGATATAGGCTAAGTATAAAATAGTTTAATCATCATACTAAAAAAGGGTGGAAATAATGATTACATTTGAAAACGCATACAAAAATTACAATACTTCATATGCTTTAAAAAATATATCCTTAACTATTAATGAGGGAGAATTTGTTTGTGTTATTGGAACGAGTGGCAGTGGAAAAACAACTTTAATGAGAATGATAAACCATATGATAGAACCTACTTCTGGAACTATCAAAATAAATAACAAAAATATTAAAGAATATAATGAGGTTGAACTTCGCAGAAACATTGGATACGTCATTCAAAACATAGGATTATTTCCACATATGACTATCAAAGAAAATATATTGCTTGTTCCAAATTTATTAAAATGGAATGAACAAAAAAAAGCTGGCATCGCAGAAGAATTAATAAAAAAAGTAAACTTATCTCTTGAATATCTAAATAAGAAGCCTCGCCATTTATCTGGTGGTCAACAACAGCGAATTGGCGTTATCAGATCTCTTGCTGCCAATCAAGAAATTATTCTAATGGATGAACCTTTCGGAGCTTTAGATAACATTAACCGCAATTCTCTACAAAATCTGATTAAGAATATTCAACAAGAAATGAAAAAAACGATTGTGTTTGTTACTCATGATATTGATGAAGCGATTAAACTTTCTGATCGAATAATTGTTATGCATCAAAATGAAGTGGTTCAATTTGGAACACCGAATGAGCTTATTTCCAAACCAGCTAATGAGTTTGTACAACAATTAATCGGACAATCTAAAGATTTGATTCATCATTCAAATATCTACGAGGTCGATTTGAATGATCCATTACTTTCGATTATAGAAAAAATGAAACACATTCCGCTAACAGAAACATCAATTGTAGAAAAATTTTACCCTTTAATTGATACAGAAATAGGAGACAACAATAAAAACAAACTGACTAAAAAAATAGTTTCAGAATTCTTACTAAAAGAGGTTAAATATGTTTCTATTATCAATCATTCCAGTGTAATTACTGGTGTAATCTCGATAGATTCTAAAAATCGTTTATTTTGTAAAAATGTAAGATAGGAGGATACATATGGACTTTTTCACTACATATGGAAAAGAATTATTGTTTAAAACATGGGAACATTTATATATATCGATTACTTCGGTTATTTTAGGAATTTTAGTCGCTATTCCCTTAGGAATCCTTTTGTATAAAATGGGAAGGAAATCTGAATTTTTTATCAATTTCATTGGTTTTTTTCAGACGATTCCATCAATAGCTTTATTATCATTAATGATTCCAATCTTCGGGATAGGAAAGCCTCCTGCTATAGCTGCTTTATTCTTATATTCTCTCTTACCTATACTCAGAAACACATACGTAGGTCTTTCTACAGTTAATCCTGATTACATTGATGCTGGTAAAGGTATGGGAATGTCATCATCTCAAGTATTAGGAAAAATAGAACTACCTCTTTCTATGGGGATTATCATGGCAGGAATCAGAGTATCAACAATTTATATTATTTCATGGACAATTCTTGCTTCCTATATTGGTGGTGGTGGATTGGGTGACTTTATTTTTAATGGACTTACATTATACAGAACGGATTTACTTTTAATGGGAACAATTCCAGTCACCATTCTCGCTTTAACCATTGATTATGCATTAAAAAAAATTGAACAAAAATTAGTTGAACAAGCAGCGGGGTTGTAATTATGAAAAAGAAACATATACTCTCTTTAATTATTATCAGTTGTCTCATTTTTTTTATTGTCTATCCTTTGTTTAACAGAAAGCAAAATGTTATTACAGTCTCAGGTGGAGTTACTTCTGAAAGCCAAATCGTAGGAAATATGATTGTTGAACTAATTAATCATGAAACTAATTTGGACGCCAAATTATTGAACAACTTAGTTTCTGCTCAAGTTAACCAAGTTGCCATGGAAAAAGGTGAATTAAATATCGCTTCCGTTAGATATACTGGAACAGACCTCGTGACAACTCTTGGATTGTCAATAGAAAAAGATCCTCAA
Source organism: Enterococcus sp. DIV0213h (assembly GCF_051711285.1). NCBI lineage: Bacteria > Bacillati > Bacillota > Bacilli > Lactobacillales > Enterococcaceae > Enterococcus > Enterococcus sp. DIV0213h. Next base: position 548,880 of record NZ_JBIOMH010000001.1, on the reverse strand, counting down.
AAAGCCTTAGATATTGTTCAAAAAGAATTTAAAAATAGGTTTAATCAAACATGGTTCCCAAGTTATGGATTTGCTAATGAATTTACTTTTATGGTCTCTAAAGAAACTGCTGAAAAATATAATCTAAAGAAAGTTAGTGATTTAAGAGAATATGCGTTGGATTTAACACTAGGTACTGACCAAGGTTGGTATGAACGAGAAAACGATGGATATCAAGCGTTCTCTGAAATGTACGACATATCATTTAAGAGAGTCTTTCCCATGCAAGTTGGTCTTTTATATGATGCTCTTTATAACAATAGCTATGATGTCATTTTAGGTTATTCTACTGATGGAAGGATCAGCGCCTATGATTTAGTCTTATTGGAAGATGATTTGCAATTTTTTCCTCCTTATACTTGTAGTTTAGTTATTGATGATAAAATTTTGAATGAGTATCCTGAACTAGAAGAAACCTTGCATAGGCTTGATAATAAAATAACGACAAAAACTATGCAAAAACTCAATTATGAATCTGATGGAAAAAAATTAGAACCACAAATTATTGCTAAACAATTCTTGGAAGAAAATAATTATTTTAGAGAGGAGTAAAACCATGATTACTTTCACCCAAGGTATTATTGAGTACATTATACAAAATATTACTTATATTTTAGAACAATCTCAGATTCATGCAGCTATATCATTAATAAGCGTTATCTTGTGTATATTGATCGGCATTCCTATAGGCATACTTCTAAATCTATTTCCTAAATATGCAGATTTGGTTATTAATATTGTTAATACTATACAAACAATTCCTTCTATGGCAATGTTAGTTATCATGTTGCTTATTTTTGGATTAGGTACTCAAACTGTTATTATCACAATTATCTTTTATTCAATCTTACCTATTATTAAAAATACCTACGCTGGGTTAAATAGTATCGATCCTATTTATCTTGATAATGGAAAAGGTTTAGGAATGACACCTTGGCAGATAGTCTACAAAGTAAAGGTACCATTATCATTACCCATTATTCTTGCTGGAATTAAAAATGCTCTTGTTATTGCAGTAGGAACAACTGTCATCGGTTCATTTGTTGGAGCTGGAGGATTAGGGGATATCATACTACGTGGCATCAATACTGTAGAAGGTAATACTATTGTACTGACTGGGGTTATCTTCTGTATTCTTATTACTATTATTTTTGAATTAGCAATCAACATAATCAACAAGATCTTTTCAGAATAATCAACTCCATTAACAAAATTTAATAACAAAAACTAACATAACACACAACCACTCAAAGTACCGATTTGTTAGTGCACTCTATTGAGCGGTCAAAAATAATAGACTGAAATTTAAATGAATGTTTCCTTATGTGATGAGCAAGCTAGTTGATTGTCTGATGATTATCACTCTGCATGATCAAGTTTAATCTAGTTTTGAATCTTTTTTCTGCCCACTTCACAAATAAGTAAGAGATTTTATTCGGTGAATCCTGGAAAGGTAGCAGTAATCTCGTTTTTAAAAAAACTGATTTCTTTTTCTTCAGATTCTTAATCAAAATCAAAAAAACGATCTAATCTATACTTATTACATAGACAAGATCGTATTCTTTAGTTATCCGCTTTTTTTCGAATAAAATAAATTACTGCACAAGCAATGAGAGAAAATACAGAGCAAATAGTACCAATTAAAATAAATGGGTTGGAATAGATAAACCTGATGTGATTTTCTCCTTCACTAAGCGGCACAGTCATAAAGTTTGTTCCGCTTTTATTCAGGCTTACCTCTTTTTCATTTATATAGGCTTTCCAATTATTATGATAAGGAACTGATAGCACAAGATTTTCATCTTTACTTGCAATTGCATTGATTTCAAAAATATTTTCTTTATAATATATCTCCCTCACATTACTTGAGGAATCTTTGATTACTTTTTGCAAATGATTCCGATTTTCTTCGACATGTATGTCAGAGATATTCATATCATCTTCGTTCAAAATATAAGCCAAGCCTCGGAAATTTTTATTCTCATAGACATACCACTGTTCATTGTTGAAAGACAGAGTTTCAATTTGTTGGTAGCCATCTTCATTTAGCATCGGCTCCTTTGAAAGATGATATTTCACACCACTCAGGGTATTCATTGCATTATCCTTTTCAAAACCATATGACCGCCATCGTAAAGACGATTGGTGGTATTGATTAACTATTTCTTGCGTGTGCTTATTTATTATACTCAGCCAGTAGGTTAATCCGTAATAATCATTAATCATTGCTACATTTTCGGGACGCCCATTAGCTTCAGTAAATGTGTCGTTAGAAACTCTAAACAGCTCAACATCTTCCTTTATGTTTTTTGAGTTTTTTACGGGTGATGCTGTGTATACTTCTGAAGTTTCAAGGGGAATGAATTTTTGCGTCCATCCTTCACCATAATCAGAATAAATCCCCCACAAATTTACAATTAAATTTGTAATGATCACCGTCCCTAAAAGAAGATAAACAATACTTATTTTTTTGTTTCTACTCTTTTGATGAGTAAGTTCATTGTCCAATATTTTTCTATACTCCGTTATTACATAAGCCAAAATTCCTGAAAGCAGCAAATGAACTATAAATGCCCATCTATCATTTGTTTGACCAAATCCATTGAGTAGATACCCTGTGATAGGCAAAGAATAGGCTATAAATGCCAGACCTAGAAAAATCAAACACTGTACTTTTTTTCTATTATATGGCAGAAATAGTAACAAAATAATTGCTAATAATTCTATTACTATAATTCCGGATAAGAAAATAGGCGGCTCGACATCTTTCATAGTAAGAAAGTCCCCCAAATTGATTGAGAAATTCGGGATATAGTTATTTAAATTGAAAATAATATTACTCATCGGTTCACTGTTTCTCTCACTTAAGAAATAGCTTTGAAGAGTCGGAAGGAAAAAAGGAGCTGCCAACAAAATTCCTAAGATATATGCACATATTCCTTTTCCTACATTTGCAAATAAGTATTTCAAACTCAGACGTTTAAATAATAGACGTATAGGGAAATATAGTGCTAACACGACGGAAACCATAAATAAAAAATAAAAACCACATAGAGCCGCAAACATCACAGAAACAATGAAAAGACTAAATTTCTTTTGACGCATCATTTTCTCAATCCCCAATAAAATCATTGGGAAGAAAATTAGAACTGAGAGCCATTCGGTATACCTTGTTCCCCCTACAACCGAAAAACCACAGAATACATAGGTTAGAGCACTAAAAATAATCGCTACTTTGTCAAATCTGAAATACGAGAAATATTTCATCAGAGCATAACCAGACAACCACATTCTGAAAATAATCATAAAAGTAAACAAATATGGTGCACTTTGAGCAGTTACAAAAACAGAAAAAATATTGAGCGGGTCACCAAAACCATAGTAGTTTAATGAACCAATCACGTCTTCACCCATACCTATAGAAAGATCGAAACTTGGAAGATTGATTTGTCCACTGAATAGTCCTAAGATAAAGTCTTGCAGGTAACGTCCAGTATAAATAAATGCTGGATAGTACTGCCCTACGCTATCTATTTTCCATATCAGAGATAGCTTTTGACTCCACAGAGGATAATAACCTAAAATGAAAACAAGTCCAAATAAAAGTGTAAACAATATAATTGATTGATGCTGTCTAACGAAGGATCGTATCATTTTCAAAGGTAGTACTCCTTTACCAAATTAAATATTTCACTATTGACGACACTTTATAATAGCAGTTACTCAATGCCAATTCAATTTAAATAACTAAACTATTAGAACTAAATTCAAAAAATCATTTTGCCATATTCAACTTTAAAATTTAATGAATAACGAAATTCATTTTACACACTAATTCGCTTGCACTACTTGCTCTCTCACGATTTGTCGACGATAAATGATTAAAAAAGGAAGGTTGATGCTTAGCACATCAACCTCCCTAAAAAGACTTTTCTTTTGATTAGCATTCTTTTCAATCGGCTCTTTGGAATAACGGCAGTTAAATTTCCCTTATCCAATACTCCCTCGATTTTCTAGAAATCAAGTTTTTAACACTTTTAACAAACGGACAAAGCTTTGCGATTGCCAAGATCAGGCGTAAAGTTTCAATAAGACAAGCGCCTTTTAAACAATTTTGGCTTCTCCTACAAAAGATTTAAACCAATAACCCGATTTTTTGATCGTCTTCACTTGGGTATGAATATCGTTAGAGATAAATCCGTAGCGATTGCGATAGGCGTTGCTCCATGACCAGCAATCAATCGGTGTCCACAAATGATAACCAAAGCAGTTTGAGCCTTGCTGTATTCCTTTATGAAGCCAGTCCAAATGTTCTTTAATGAAATCAATACGATAGTCGTCTTCGATCATACCGGACTCATTTAAGAAGCGTTCTTCTCGCGAAACCCCCATCCCGTTTTCAGAGACAAACCAAGGAATGTTCCCGTAATTTTCTTTGATATTTAATGCAATATCGTATAACGCCTTTGGATAAATTTCCCAGCCTTTATCAATATTCATCCTTCTCCCAGGCATCTCATACTCAGAGTAATAACGATTAGGCATCCATTCCCCAACCGAGTCAGGTGCTATCTCAGGTGCTTTCACACGATGGGGATGATAGAAGTTCACACCTAGAAAATCGATGGTGTTGTTCTGGAGAATAATAGCTTCTTCTTCAGTTGCTTCCCAAATAACACGATCCTTCTCCAATATCTGCACCAATTCTTCTGGAAATCTGCCATAAACAGCTGGTTCTAAGAACATCTTGTTGTTCCATAACTCAGCAAAGCGGGCTGCTTCCAAATCTTGAGTCTGGTCACTAGCTGCGTATGTGGGGGTTAAATTTAAGACTGTTCCGATGCGCCCTCCTTTTGACTGCAAATCCAGGCTGCGAAAGACTTCAATTGCTTTAGCTGAAGCTAAATTAAGATTATAAGCAACTTGGACTGCTTTTTTCCCATTTACTTGTTTTGGATAATGAAACTCATACAAATATTCCCCATCCACAACAACCATTGGTTCATTATGTGTCACCCATTCTTTCACGCGATCGCCAAAAAGAGTAAAGCAATGTTTCGCAAACCCTGCAAATAACTCTACAATATGTTTAGATTCCCAACCGCCATATGTGTGATATAACTCTACGGGCAAATCAAAATGATGCAGATTCATTATAGGACGGATGCCGTGTTCAAGGAATGTATCGATCATATCGTTGTAAAAAGCGGCAGCTTCCTCGTTGATGCTGTTTTTTTCTAAATCGTCAATCAACCGACTCCACTGAATCGATGTTCGTACGCTGTTTAGTCCGATTTCCTTCATTAGTGCAATATCTTCTTTATAACTATTGTAAAAATTGGATGCTGTATCCGGTCCTACTTGTTGATAGAAAGCCTCTGGCTCGATTTCAAACCAATAATCAAACATATTTGCGTGTTTTTTTTGAAAACGTCCTTCGCTTTGAGGACCAGATGTGGCGGCTCCCCACCAAAACCCTTTTGGAAAATCATTCATTCATTTTCCCTCCAATTAATTTTTTACGCATGAAATCACTAAAAAGCGGAATGTATTCATGTCCGTATTCTGGAAAAGCAATCATTTCTTTTGCCCCTTGCAATTGATTGAACACAGCAAATTGTGTCTTCGGATGGCAAATAGTATCCGCTAATCCAATCCCCCAAAAGACTTCTCCTTGTACTCTTTCTGCCAAGTATTGGATGTCGATATAATCCAATACCGAAAAAAAACTTTCTTCCTTTGCATGACTTGGATCTCTAAAGCGAAACCAGTATGCCAATTCTTCATAAGCTGATTGTGCCACCTCTAATCGAAACGCTTCACGATAGTCGCTTAGAAAGGGATATAAGGTGAAAATTTGTTTGACTGAAGGCGATAAAGCTGCGCATACGATCGCTAATGCCCCACCTTGAGAAGCGCCATACACAGATAATTGATTCTCATCGACTTGAGGCAAGCAGCACGCGATACGTACCAGATGGTAAACATCTAGAAAGACCTGCCGATAAAATAATTCATCGGGTCCGTCATCTACACCACGAATAATATGACCTTTCAAGGTCCCGCCAGAAACTTTTCTGCTGTCTTCAGATATTCCGCCTTGTCCTCTAACATCCATTGCGATAACACAGTACCCTTCTGCAGCTAAGCCGATTTTGTCACTCCAATCACCGCTATTTCCATGATAGCCATGAAATTGAAATTGAGTCGGATATTTCTTTTTCTCATCCATTGGTACGATGAATTGACAGTGGATACGGTTACCGTCATGTGCGGTAAAAAACAAATCATACCCCTTTGCGACATGCGAAAAAATCTCATGAGGCACTAGGTCAAACGTTTTAGGCAATGCCTCAATGATCTTCTTCCCATTATTCCAAAATTCGTCGAAATCTTTCGGCTTTTTCCCACTGCCTAGATATTTTCCCCATAATGCTTGGGCATCCTTAAAATACAATAGTTTTTCCTTCCCTCTTCTTAAAATTAACGGCTGGTTCAATTCGTTGGCAGCTTTTCTGAACTGTACAGGCTGAATTTTATTGGAATTTCTGATGTACCATTGATTGGCAGGAAATAAAAAAGATGCGATGAAATTGTTGCTGATTCCCCTTCTCACCACAACATTCTGCTGCTAATAATAAGGCGTTTGGACCTATCTGTGAAAGAAATCGGGCACCTGGTAATGACTAAAATATGGTACCATTCATCGCCTCAAGCATAAAAACAAGCCTTGATACGTTCACTGTGTCAACTACTTTTTCCTGTGAAAGGTTCTGTGATGTCTGCGCTATACGCTTCTCATTGCGCTGCCAAATAGAGCTGGTAAAAAAAGCTGGAACTCAATTCTTTTCCCTCTCTCCAAAGAATTGAGCGGCTTTCACTAAGCTGTGTCTGAAAGACATCCTTGTTTGCCGTCAACGTTCTCTTCTAATTTAGAAGCATCCATGATCGTTTTTCAACAATCACATTTTCTTTCCCTCCCCTAATATTGCAGTGGATTCGCTTACATCATAGAATAACTTCACAGAAGCACTTTGCCGTAAAAATGATATATACTTTTAATTATATTCGTAAATACTTTCTGTGTTTTTCGTGTAAAAAGTTGAGCAATCAATTCGCTGATTGCTCAATTTCTGGTGAGGATCATTTCCACTGAAAACTCATCGTATCGGTGGACCGATCTTGAGTATTCGAAAGCAGCACCGGTGTCAAAATACGCAATTTGTTCTGCTACAGCGACGGGGTCGCCTTTTTCAAGTTTTAAATACTGCGATTCTTCCTCTGTAGCTCTTCGAACCGAAATCCGTCGATGACCACTTTGAATAACCAATCCTAAATCTTCTTCAATGTACTCATATATGGATCCTTCTACATTTTCTTTTTTTAAACCTGGAATCAAATCTATAGGCATATACGTTTTTTCCATGACTTTGGGCTTTCCATCAATATAACGAACCCGATAAATATCATATACAAAACTATTTGGTGTCAGATTCAACTTATTGGCGACTAGTTCATCAGCAACTACCACAGTAAAGGTCAACGCATGACTAGTCACTTTTTTTCCAGGATTTAACGCAGTGGTTCCTCGAAATTGATTTGCCATCGCTATACGCTCGATTTCTTCAATAGCCAAGTCCTTAACAAATGTTCCCGATCCCCTACGCTTAATGATCAAGCCCTCTGAAACTAAAATATCTAACGCTTTTTTGATCGTCATTTTACTTGAGTCATACATTGTACACAAATCTTTTTCAAAAGGAATCTGGTCATTTGCTTTGTAGGTGCCGTCTAAAATCCGATTGCGAATATCATTTGAAATATAAATATATTTTTGCATTCTCATTCACCTTTCGCTTACTCTCCCTTTTGATTTTAGCCTGATTCCTTTACTTTGTCTATTTGTTATTTAACCCTGCATTTTGTTTCGTGTTAAATAAATGAGCTTTGAAGAAAAATCCCCTGCCATTTGTCGTTGCCAAAAATCTGATGCTCGATCAATATAATTCTCGCCAAAAATCAAGCCGACAGCCATCAAATCTTTCCCCGTTCGAACCTGTTCTTTTTCCCATATCGTATAATCAAAATCTGCGTTCAATCCTTTTAATCGCAAGCGCTGATAAGGCGGATTAGGCTCTGCTAAGATTTGATAATAACCAATCAAAGCTTCTGTTTGATTTTCAGAAACGACCATCCATGCGCATACATTCCCATTAAAAGGACTTTGCAGACGGAAAAAAGTGCCCGTATGAAGCAGCATCCGATGTTTTTTAAAAAGTATGATCTGGTTTTTGACCTGACTTTTTTCTCTTTGAGAAAGCTTAGTCACATCTAATTCATACCCAAATGTGCCAAACAAGGCAACATCACTTCTCATTTTTAATGACGTCATCCTGGCCACTTGATGATTAGGCACCTCAGATACGTGACTTCCTATCGCAGAGAGCGGATAAACCATTGATGCACCGTATTGAATCTTGAGGCGCTCTATCGCATCTGTATCATCACTCGTCCACGTTTGAGGAGCATAGTACAGTAAGGCAGGGTCAAATCGACCGCCGCCGCCAGCACAGGATTCTATTAACAAATCAGGATATTTTGCTAACAGTTTTTCGTACAAAGCATAGACGCCTAAAATATAACGATGGAAAAACTCGCCTTGCCGCTGTTTTCCTAACGAGACGGAATACGCTTCTGAGATATAGCGATTCATGTCCCACTTCACATAATCAATCTCACATGCCTTTAACACTGCATCCATCTGTTCAAAAATACAGTCAATGACGCAATTCTGACTAAAATCCAACACGTATTGATTTCGCCCATGTGAAATGTTCTTTTGCGGGTGCCCCACTATCCAATCAGGGTGAGCTTGGTAAAGAGGTGTATCCATAGAAACCATTTCTGGTTCAAACCATAGCCCGAATTTCAAACCTTTTTCATGGATTTTTTGTGATAAACTGCGAATGCCATGCGGTAATTTCCTTTTGTCGACTTGCCAGTTTCCTAATGAAGAAGCATCATTGTCTCGATGACCAAACCAGCCGTCATCTAAAACAAACAATTCTATCCCTAAATCGGCTGCTTCTTGAGCTAATGCCAGAATCTTTGATTCATCAAAATTAAAGTAAGTGGCTTCCCAATTATTTATCAACACAGGACGTTCCTTCGATGCCCACTTTTGGCGAATCAAATGCTTTTTAAAAAAAGCATGGAAGTTTCTACTCATTTCATTAAAGCCATTTTGTGCATAATTCATTATGACTTCTGGGCTGGAGAAAACGTCACCTTTTTCTAATTGCCAAGAAAATTGATAGGGATTGATCCCCATTTGAACACGAGAGATACGATATGTATCCACTTCGATTTGTCCAACAAAATTTCCGCTATAAATAAGACTAAATGCGTACACGTCTCCTTGAAATTCAGTTGCAGACTTTTCGCATATTGCAAAAAAGGGATTGTGGATATGACTGCTGGCACCGCGGGTACTGGAAATTTGCTGCAATCCACTATGCAGTTTGTCCCTCTTCACTTGCGTTTCCCTGGCCCAAGCACCATCTAAATGCAGCCAATCGCAGTCATCTATTGGCAAATCAAGACTCATACTCATAAACCGCATCAATTGGTAACGGCAATCATCATGATGCACGATATGATTCTGTCTAGAAATGATAGGGAAATCTTTGAAAATAGTGTAATCCATTTCAATTGTCAACGAAGAATAACGATCTTTTAATACAATCGTCAGCGTTTCAGCTTCTGCTTCGTCATAGAAACTAGTTGGCAAATTAGGGATTTTTCTCTTTTTATTTGATATCCGATAATTCGAATAGTTAAAATGACTGATAGCATCTCCATCTGGGTATTGAACTTCAACGGCAGGATAGCGAAAATCTGTTGTCCCATACATTGGCATTTCTTGCTTAATATGTTCCAGCGAAGAGGTATGATCCTCTTTCTTGAAGTTATTAGAAGGACGAATCTCACGTTCAATCAAGTAATCAAACGTTGGTTGATGAGGAATGGCTGATCCAAAGTATAACTGCTCCAAGACACCTGTTTTTTCCTCAACCCTACAGATATAACTAATCATTCCATTCGTTAAGTGAAACTCCTTATTATTATTAATATAGATCATATTTTCTCCTTTTCAAGGCTAAAAAAAATTTTTTGTTTTCCTTGATAAATAAATTCGACCACAATTCCTGGTGCTGCCGAAAAAAACAGAATGGGATTTATTACCCAAAGAAGACTTGCCAGAATAAAGAGCGACACTAGAAAGAATGTGAAAAATGGTCGTATAACGATATTCTTGATACCTTGATACAAAGCTGCTACCCCAGGTCCTTTTTTCTCACTTTCTAGAAGATAATAAACCATTATAAGATACGATAGAATCGATAAGGTTGTCCCTACTACTTTGATCAAACCAGACATCCTGCTTTCAGTATTCGAAAACTGACTGAGCCAAAACAAGCTTAATCCGCTTGTCAACATCGTTGAAAGAATAGAGTCAAAGGGATGCCCGCGTTTTGAGCTTTCTGCCACTTGTTGGTCTGTTTGCATATTTCGTCTAAGCAGTGTTCTTCGCATCGCGCTAGACCATCCATACACAATTAAGTGACGAATAACCATTCCCCAAAAAAAGAAAGAATTGCTGATGCATTGATAACACTTTTCGATAAAAAGAACGACGCGTGATGACGTTTGCAGCATAACACTTCCTCCTTATTTCACCGACCCAGCTACACCATTATAAATATATTTTTGTAAAGCTAAAAACACAATCAATATCGGAATGATCACAATAACTACTCCCGCTAAAATAACTGGCCAGTTGCTTCCATAGGGACCTTTAAAAGCAAATAATGCCGTGGAAATCACTTTCAAATTACGGTCGGGCATATAAAGAAACGGACTGTAAAAGTCGTTATAAACACCTACACCGCTAATGATCAACATGGTAACGATCGGTGCTTTTAAATTGGGGAGAATGATACGCCAAAAGATCCCAAAATAGCTGGCACCATCTAAAAACGCTGATTCATCCAACGAGATGGGAATCTCTTGGAGATACTGCATAAACACATACAGCGATATAACATCTGTACCTAAGTTCAATACAATCACTGCCCACATTGTATTAAACAATCCTAAGTTATTGATAATTTGAAATGTTGCTACTTGAGCTGTGATTCCTGGGATCAGCATTGCCATCATGAACAAAAGCATGATGGCTTTTTTTAATTTGAAATCAAACCGGCTCATTACATAAGCAAACATCGAACCCAGCGTAAGTTTTCCAACCATACTAATAGCAAAAATAAGCATCGTGTTTTTAAACCCTAACAGCATTTGTCCATTTACAAATGCTGTTTTATAATTACTAAAATCAAAAGATTGAGGCAATGCTAAAACACCGGTGGTCAAAAATTCATCATTTGATTTTAATGAACCGATAAATACAACGAGGATCGGTAAAATTGCTGCAACAGTCCCCAAAAGCAAGACAGCGTATTGAACTATCTTCCCGATCGTGAATGATTTTCTCTTCATAGCTAGGCTCCTTTCTCTCGTGTTGCTAATCGTTGAATCGCTGTAACGACCACCACAATCATCAACAGTATAATCGCCATTGCGGATGCTAAGCCAACTTTGTTGTACTTAAAGGCAGTATCGATCGTCTGAATAACAAAAGTAGTGGTGCCATTCGATCCGCCAGTCATAATATACGGGATGTCAAATACGCTCAACGAACCGCTGACTCCTAAGATAATATTCAAGAAAATAATGTTGCGAATACTCGGCAATATAATGTATAAAAATTCGTCCCAACGATTTGCCCCATCAATCTCGGCAGCCTCGTAGACTTCCGGATTGACCGATTGGATCGCTCCTAAGAAAATCAAAAAATTGAATCCCGTGTAGCGCCAGATGGATGTAAATGCCAGTGAAATATTGTTGATTGACCGATCACCCAACCATAAACGAATTTGATTCTCAAGCCCTAGACCAGTCAATACAGTATCTAATGTTCCTCCACCTTTATAAAAATAAAGGAAGATAAATCCAATCGCCACACCATTCAACAAGTATGGAAAAAACAAAATCCCTTTCCAAAAATTGGCAAACTTTACTTTAAACGATAGAATCGTTGCAAATAATAGCGCAAGACCTAATTGAAAAAAGGTTGCAATAAAATAATACATGCTTGTCTTAAATACAGTGAAATAAGCAGGATTCGTTAAAACCGTTCGATAGTTATCTATCCCGACAAAACTACTGTTGGGACTATAGCCATTCCAATCTGTCATACTATATTGAAACATTTTTACTAAGGGATAGTAAGAGAACGTTAGCAACAGCACTAGAGGAATAATGGTAAAAGAAAAAATAATTAAACGTTTCTCCATTTTTTGTGACATCTTAATTTTTCTCATGATTCACACTCCTAAAAATAAAGCCGCTTAAAACAGATGCTTGCACATCTATGTTAAGCAGCTTTCTTTGAATCGCTTCAAATATTAGTTACCTGAAACTGCCTCTATAGCGTTTGACCATCGAGAATTAAAATCATCCATGATAGCGTCAAAACTTTCAGATGTATTCCCAATTGCCGAATCTATCATGCGTTGTTTTTCGTTATCAGTTGATCCAATGCCTAGTTCTGATTGGTTATTAATATCGCTGAACAAGGATTCTTTTCCTTCTGGCGCAGGGTTCTCTTCTAATAACTCAACACCAGCTGCCTGACTGTCTTTTAAAGAGTCTGGATATTCTGCGCCAATCAATGAAGGAAGACCGCCATTGTCTTTAGCATAATCTGACTCGTTCACCAGCCAATCCAATAGTTTTCTTGCAGCTTCTTTATGTTCACTATTGACATTGATGCCTAAGTTGTAGTCGCCGCCAACCCCCATATATTGCTTGCCGTCCGGCGCAGTCATTGGAAAGGCCTGAAAAGTAATATTTTCTGCATTGTCTGGATTTGCTTCTTGTATTTGCGGTACTGCCCAGCTGCCCAATACCATAACACCAATTTTACCATTGGCTAAATCAATTTTTGATTGTTCCCAATCAGTGGTAGTCGGATCTGCTTCAATCAAACCTTTGCTGCTTGCTTGATAAAGTGTACTGTATATCGTATTCATAATTTTTCCATCAGAAAATGGTGCGGGGTCAGAAGTCATCTTATTAGTAAAATCAGCATCACCCGCCGCTCCTGCACGAACAAAATCCCAATTTGATAAAGTCCAACCTGCTGCATAGTTTGTATACAATGGTGTCACATCTTCATCATTTTCTTTGATCATTTCTAAAGCCTCTATAAAATCTTCCGGTGTTTTTGGAAAATCTTCAATGCCGGCATCTTTAAAGACTTGCATATTTACCACCATACCCGTAGCATTCATTTGAGTTGGAATGCCATAAGATATTCCTTGATAAGAACGATCATTTAAGCCTAAATATTTTTCAGAAAGTTCGCTTTTGTCTCCTAGCGGTTCAAAAAATGTACTATAATCTTGAGGATTTATATCACCAGGAATCATTAACAAATCACCATATTCTTTGCTGTTCATTCTTGTTTTTACTTGACCAGCATAATCTGTGATCGTTTGAATTTCGACATTGATATTGGGATATTTTTCATTGAATTCCGCCATATACTCATCCCATTTCCCGTTTCCTTCCCAGTCAGTTTTATGGTTGATAAAAGTAATTGTTTCAACTTCATTTCCATCAGAATCAGTGTTGGAGCTGCCAGTGCCACAAGCTCCTAAAATCCCAACTGCTGCTATAACCCCAGATACCTTCAAAAACTTCAATTTCATGCTCTCTCCTCCTAATAAAATTATAAAGAAAACGATTACATTTAGATATTATCACTTTTTATTTTAAATGTATATACTTTTATTATTTTTCTTCAAAATATTTTTTTATTACTTTCTCTGCCTTTTTTCCATAGATAGCATAATCTGTGTCATTGTCGGCTAATTCCAGCGGATATACGTCGGCTTTCCAGTCCCAAATGCCGAACCCTTTAACCCAAGGATACTTTTGACAAGCAGCAAACATTTTGTCATACCATGCTTTTTGTGCAGATTGATCAACAGATCCATTCAACTGCCAATCATTCGGCAAATACTGGCTCCCTTTACGACTAGGACAACCTACTTCACAAAAGAAAAAGGGTTTGTTGTATCTTTTTACAACCTGTTCAATTCGAACCAATTCAGATTCCCATTGATCGATGGGATAATAACCTGAAGAAGAAATTACATCTAGAACATCCCACCAAGCAACATGGTCTTCTTGGTATTTGTCACAGTTGTAAGTGATTTGTCCAGCATAGCTGTTTCTTGTTTTTGCAATCAATTCCCGCCACTGTGCTTCCCGTCGATCTGAATTAACCAGCTCGCAGCCAACAACAAACATTTCACACTGGGTTTTCTCAGCAATCGCTGCATAATGTAAAATATACGCTTCATAGGAGCTGAACCATTCAGACCATTTAGGCTCACATGGGACATCATGATCAAAAAAATTAATATGCGCACGCCATGTCCCGTCAGCGACATTGACCATTGGTTTTAAAATCACAGATAGACCGATGTCTTTGGCATAGTGAATCAGTTGGATCACTTCGAGATCACTTAGAACCGTTTCTGCTTGCCAATCAATCACTGTGGATTGTGGAGTTTTTTGCGTCACTACAATCGGTAAAATGACATGAGTTGCACCACATCTCTTCTTCATGATTTTTAGTGAAGATTTACATGTTTCCGTCTCCCATTCGCCGCGTCGTGCCATAAACCCAAATGTTACTGCATTGATTTGATCCATATAGTTCTTTCCTTTCTACACGAAAATAAAATGCTGCTGGGCTATACCGAACATGTAAACAGCCTATTGTTCTTCTCATTGCTTTTCCACAAGACTTATAAGCTTTAAGAGTAGTATGAAAAAGAAAACTGCCATAGTATGTTCTGATCCCTTGGTAAGAAGAGTGTTATGCCCAGACTATCATTCATGATTATTCTTCAGTTTCCATTTACCTGTTTTTGTAATCGCTTTCTTTAATATGTTACACAATATTTATACTTTATTCAATATAAATATATACTTTTATGGAAATTGTTTGTTGAGCATATCAAACAGACCTCAACGATAAAGGCATTTTTCACTTGTTTTGGATTCCTTGCCATTCATACAGAAGATTATTTGATCAAAAGCGATTATTTCCTTTTTGGTATTCAAAAATGACTGCTGATTTCCTGTTGTCCACCTTTTGTCTTTATAATTCTCAAACACAAAAAATCCTTTCTATTTAGGAAGCGGTCGCACCCTAAATAGAAAGGAGTTTTTTTGGCGAGAGCTCTTACGTTTCCCTCTAGACATGCAAATCTTTGCTAGCGCACGTCGTAAAATGAAGTTGGTGAAAGAGGTAAACAAAGGAGTAGATTTCTCAACTCCATAAAAGTCTGACTTTTTAGTTTACTAATGGATGTCCAGTTCACTTAGTCAGCCCCCCCATTCATTTACCTTGTCGTCCATGTAGGTGTGGTATGAATAACATACCCTCTATAGTAGCAAACAACCAAATATAATGTCATTATTAAGACTGTAGAAAAAATCGCCACCATTTTTACTGCTTTTTGCGAGGATACTAAATTGTATCTGTAACTTATCGTTTGGATAAAAGGTAAGAAGCAGATAATAAAGGGATGCAGATAGCGTCCACTAAGTTCATCAAATGCTTGGGTTGGTTTATCTAATATGAGATAAAAACCGGCAAAAATCCCAACCCAATTTGTGAAGAAAATTGCAATCAATCCCACAATAAATGCTGGTTTCCATGAGAATTTTCTTTCAGTTAACATCACAAAAAACAAGCACAACAACCAGAACAGATTAAACATATCTGGCAATATGGTAGAAACTACATTGAACAAGGTTCTTCCTCTTCGCTCCATTGTTTCAGTATTCAAATAAGAATGAATAAATTGTTTAAAAAAGTTGCTTAAACCAAATATCTGATTTAAGAAATACAGTACAACAACAGCGGCTAACATGATAAAAATCCAAAAAGCGAAGCGAACGCCTTTCCTCTGTCGTGTGTATATCTCTGTTGCTTTATTTGTAAACAACGGCAGAAAAAACAATGAAGGTAATGCAAAAACATAATTATTCTTTGCAAACAAAATGAAAAAAATCGTAAGAAGGGTATAGCCTATCTTTTTTTTGGTTACATCTTTAAATCTAGTTACTCTAGCTAAGTTCAATAAATTGACCATAAACGCTGAAAGAACCACATAAGAATAGACATCATAACTTGGACTAGCAATTTTCTGTAAAAATGGCACTGAAAACAGCATGACCAACGCCCATTTCGCTACCTTACTGCTTTTGATAATAAAGAATAAGCTGATCGCGAAAAAAACTAAGTTTGAAAGTCTGGAAAAGACTAACATGACACCGTAACTGGGATAAACGTATCTACCTATCAAAACACCTATGGCTGCTGGAAGATGACCTATACCTATTTTGAGGATTGAATTATTTTCTCTTTGCAGATGGAAGCTTAACGTGTCCTCCTGGACATCCGACAACTTTGTTTTAAAGAAAGAGCCTACGTCAAAATCATGTTCTTCCTTATTCGATGCTATCGCCATTAATTCAAGGTTACGCACAGTATCAGTCTTCATTGAATCAGGATTATTTCCAGAGAAAATAGTATAACTCCTGCTTAAATGATACCCTTCATCCCCGTTGGTTATGGGATACGTAATAAATGTTGAGATTACACCGAAAATCATAATTGCAAATAAGTAAAAGAATTCTGGAAAGTTCTGTTTACTTGGTAATGAGGTTCCCACTAGAAGCCCCCTTTCAAAAAATTGAATACTCCACTAACAACACATAATGATAGCAGTTTCTCAATATTAATACAATTTAAATAACAAAAATACCAATCCAATCATAAGCAGTAGTGTTTGAGCAGATGGTCGCCGTTTATTTGCATGAAACTGATTTTACTTTCATTCATTTAAGGAAAAGTATTTCGTTGGAAAATCACAATTTAAATTAGTTGTTCGAATCCATTATCACAAAATCACTATATAATGAGTTTTATCTAAAAGGCAATATATTCTGATCGAAACAATACGGAAAAAAACAGCTCTTCTCATTTTGATCATCAATCAGAAGATTTCTTAACAGCTAACAAAAAGTCAGACCAATAATTTTGATGATATTCCTCAAGAAACCAAACCAATTTTTCAGAATAGAAGCAAGATATATTATTTTCGATGCGGGAAAATGAAAAAGAAAGTATACCCGCCTCGCTTGATTTGAAGCGACCCCCAAAAGTTAGACCAAAAAATCTAACTTTTGGGGGTCGTTATTTGTATGGCAAAATATCCTTTTGAATTAAAACTAAAAATCGTTAAAGAATATCTTAGTGGCGTGGGCGGATATCGGTATCTTGCCAACAAATACGGTATTTCAAGCAAGTCTCAAGTAAGTAATTGGGTGAATGCCTATCGTGAATACGGAGAGGAAGGTCTATTGAGAAAACATCAAAATCAGAAATATTCTGTTCAATTTAAGTTAAATGCGCTAGAGTTATATCAAACAAGTGAGATGTCCTATCGAGAAGTTGCTAGCACTTTAGAAATGAACAACCCTGCGCTTATTGCCAATTGGATGCGTAATTTCAGAGAAGCAGGTATTGAGGGGCTCTCAAAAGAGAAAGGGCGACCACTTACTTTGACTAGAAAAAAAGAAAACAAAAAAGAAAATACAACAACTGAAGAACGCGATCGTATCAAGGCATTAGAAACTCAAGTCCGATCCCTTCAAATTGAGAATGCCTTTTTAAAAGAGTTGAGGAAGCTGCGAAAACAGGAAGCCCAGCAAAGACGCAAGAATCAATCGCACAAATCATCGCCAGCCTCCGAGGATCATTCAAACTAGTTGAGCTTCTTGAAACATTGAAATTTCCTAAAGCAACCTATATGTATTGGCAGAAACGGTTTGACAGACCAAACCCAGACCAAGAAATTGAAGAAAAAATGCTTGAAATTCGCAAAGAGCATAAAGATTATGGCTGTCTGCGACTAAAAAAAGAATTAGAGAATCAAGGGATTCATGTCAATAAAAAGAAGATTCAACGTCTGATAAAAAAACTAGGTATCGAAGTAAAGTCTTACACTCGAAAATCTCGACGGTACAATTCTTATCGTGGGAAGGTTGGCACTGTCGCCAAAAATCGTATTCATCGTCGGTTTTATACAAATATTTGTCACCAAAAAATTACAACTGATACCACAGAGTTTAAGTATTATGAAGTAGACACCACAGGTGTCGTTCGTCAGAAAAAGCTGTATTTAGATCCTTTCATGGATTTCTACAATAGTGAAATTCTATCTTATCGGATTTCTGAAAAACCAAACGCACTAGCCATAATGGAAGGGTTAGAAGAAGCAATCCAGATAACAAATGATTGCCCATTTCGTAGAATCTTCCAGAGTATGTCTCCTAAAGGGAATTGTTTAGATAACTCACCTATGGAAAACTTCTTTGGTTTATTAAAGCAAGAAATTTTTCATGGAGAAATCTATCGGAGTTTTGATGAATTGAAAACAAAAATTGACCAATATATCTATTATTACAAACATAAACGCATCAAAAAGAAATTAAATCGGCGAAGTCCGGTTCAGTTTAGAGAAGCTGTAAAAACAGCTGTCTAACAGTTAATTTTATCGTACAAAAAAGGAGTGGATTTCTCCACTCCATAAAAATCTAACTTTTTGGGGTCACTACAATTGTCCAGCAAGCTTCGGGGTACACTTTTTCTTTCTTAAAAGAGGAATATACTTTTTATATAAGAAAATAAGATGTATAATGCCTCAAAGTTATTTACTTATATACCTCTTGACAATTCTCTATATAAACTTGATTAGCAATCCAATCACTGCACTTGAATTTGGTAAATCCATGACAGCTATGAGAAAAAGTCCACCTGAAACAATTTCTGACTAAGACTGACCTTCAAAGAACATATCATAAATAATATGTTCTTTTTGATAGTTTGCAAAGTGTTCGATTGGGTCTATCGATCAAGTTCTTCTTTCGGGGGAAATGACACTCTCTATCACTAGTTCTCTTCATTTTTAGTCCAATCATTTTGCCGGGATCAAACCATACCAACAAACGTATAAACAACTTATTTACTCGTTTCTCTTTCATCACTTTTAACGATTTAACAACCTCAGTTGTGGCTGTAGTGTCTCGGAGTTTGAGTTTGCATCTGACACACTTCGAAAGCATACTTTACGATCAACGTCGCTCTCACGCTCTGCATACCCCGTTCATCATTATTGACAATAATCGTCATTTAATCGCTTTATAATACAGTAATTGCTTTATTAAACTCATTTTAGAGTTAATCGAGTTAGAACGATCATTTAAAGATTAATGTCATATATTTATGAGACACCTCACTCACAGAGATATACTAATAAATTCATTTTTTAGTCATTACTTTTCTTCTAATTTTAAAAGTCAATACAAGCAATACCAAAAATACAGAGAGACATGCCGAGAGTTTCTGGATAAGTGTGCCAGCGTAATAAATCTCAACTGAGCCACTTTTCTCTGCTAGCAATGTTATCTTGCCATCCTCAAGTGCTTTTCCAGTCGTTTCTGATAAAAGCAAGTTAGGCTGACTTCCTTTGGCTCCTTTTGAATAATTTGCAACATACCCCTTATACCATAACAATGGGACCACAATCTCTGCTTTTTTTTCTTCATTATCAATAGTATATTGGATTTTTATTTTTCCATAGGATTTATCAGTACCCACTATTTGTCCATTTTTGATTGTTGGTTCGCCATTTGTTGATAAATTGCTAGGATCGGCACCAATATTTAAATACTCTCCCCCTGAAACACCCAGAACCACTGATTTTCCTTCTACACCGCTTCTCATAGCATTCAAATCTTCATATCTATTTAACTTTTTTTGTTCATATTCTGGACTATTATAAAGAATAATTACTTCTTGCGGATTATCGGATGTCGTAAAATCTGGGAATGTATTCCGAGAAATTCCCAAAAAAATTGTCAAAACTATACAAAACACAAACAAATAATTTGGTATTTTATGATTCAGAACACTTAAAAGTATGATTAGAATGAGTGCAAATACAAGATATCTTCCCACGAATTGAACAGCTCCTAGAGAGGACGAAGAAAATTCTATCCAAGGAAACATGTTACTTCCTAAAATAATCAATGCAAATATGAGGAAAGATAAATCTCTTAGCAGGCTTGGTTTCATATCAAACTTACGCAATGTAGCTGTTAAAAGAATGACTCCAACAGCGCTTAATGTCGGGAAATTACTAATGGTTCTTACATTATCGTTCAAAGAATTAAATAAAATAGTCCCTATCCCTTTTACACTAGTATACCTAAAAGCATTAGGTGTATGAAATGCAATCAGCTCTTGTGAAGCTTTCTGCTCTAGTAATGGCAAAAGGAAAAAGGCGGAGAATCCCACTGTTAAAAGAATGGTTTTCATTAAAGCAAGCATTACTTTACCATTTACTCTTCGTATATTTAAAAAAAAGAATAAAAGACATATTAATGCAACTACCATTGTGCTTAAGATATGTGTATTGACAATAATTGCAGCTATAATTGAAACAGCTGCTATATTCGTCTTCTCAAAATAAAATAATTGATACAGATAGTACAATAACAAAGGCAATAGTACTAAGCATATAGCAAAAGCTATTGCCCCATTCACTATAGTTGCCATTAAAGAGTTGAAAATAATCAATGTAGAAAATGAAAATGCTCGAAAGTCACTAAGCTCAAATTTTTTAGCTGTAAAAAAAAGAATGGTCAATGAACCCGTATAAAAGCAAACATACAACGCCATCCAAGATTGAACAACGGAAAAATTTAAAAAAACTATCAAGATTGCTGGTATATATAAAAACCATTCCCCGTAAAACATCGGTGTTCCATATCCTAAGCCATTTGCCATATAGTAATTTATTTTTGGAAACCAGTGATTATTTTCCAAAGAATTAGCTAAACCAATAATTCTGCTTGTATGAAAATCAAAATCTGCACCAGATACCAGAAAATAACTATTCACATACACATAAATCAAACTAATACAAAAGAATATCCCAATATAAAAGATATATTTTTTTCTTGTAGTATCTTTTGTCTGACTATTTTTTTTTGTTCTCCTCATTGCCCCTATTTCTTCACCCTGCATGCCAAAATTTCCTCCTACTAATCTCACTCAATTGCCTTTTTCTTTATTCCGCAAGTAAATAGCTTTGACGCATTAACCATTTTCATAACTACAAAAAAATCCTAATCAGATCTAATAGCTAACAATAAACATTCTAACTAAATTACCACATTTCTACAATAGCCGAAATAGATTTAATCGAATAATAAAAAAATAGCCCTAATAGAAAACAAAGCAAAACATGCCAAGGGTAGTCAGATCTTTTCTTCCCTAGATTTTACAATGTAATAAATATTTCTTTCATAAACAAAATAGTCTCACTGTACTTCAATCTAAGAATTTTGAATATATATCATTTGCAATACCTGCAATTCTGAATAGAACAGAAACAGCAACATTTTTCTCTCTTTTCAAAAAATAAAATGGTCTATTGATCACTGAATTAACAACGATTTATAGACCTTATTACAGATTTATCTAACCGATTTTTCAAACAAAAGAAAAATGTTCTCCCCCCAATTTTAACAGCTTCTAAATACTGCTAGATCTATCTCTGCTATTTAAACGATGCCTTGGGTTTATAATTTTTTAGTCAGTGGTGCTAGTTTTAAAGAGCAAAAATCATTTTTTCATAACCATTGGAAAACGTGATTTTTTATTTAAGCAAATAAAAAACTTCATCTATAACAAAATAAGGAGCAAAAGACTATTCATCAATGGTAATATTCTCAATATCCGTATCTGGTTGATCAAATTGAAGTGAAACTAAATCTTTTGTTCTGAAGGCTATAGACCATCCCAGAGGCTCAATAGGAAAATAATTATACGTACTTTCATAAACTTGGGGCGCTCGTACTACAGTCGGAGCCGTAATTTCATAAGTTACCTCATTTTGCACTGTACGCATTTGATATTCTTTGTTGGAGATTGCCTCATTGATTGTCTCATCATTTACATAATTGTCCCCAATCGCATACAAATCTCCTTCTACATTATATAATCCTGCATAACTAGAATCAGGGTAACTCACTTCATGAATAATAAATGAAAACCCTTCCTTCTCCGTCTGATTTCCTGATGAATCAGTGATAATATTGAAATAAAAATCTGATGGTTCGATATCAGTTGGGTTCAAATTATTATCTGATTTCATCTTGGATAGGAATTCTTTTCCTGATTTTACTATGGAACTGTCGCTTTTCTCTAATAGCTCCTCCGCCATTGCAATATCTTCTCGTATACCTTGAATTCTAACTGATTGATAATCAAATTCATCTTGCTTAACTTTTTCTAATATCTCTTCATCTGTCATCTTAGAGACTTCGCCGATAGTTAACTTAGTATTCTTATATCTGCTAATTTTATTATCCTTATCAAATACTAAAACAGACTCAATTGCTGTATCTTTTCCAAAATCACCTTTTGTAACATACCATAGTTTTGTCTCTTTACCTTTATCATTCATATAGTCAGCAAACGTATACTTTCAAAATTGGGCGCTACTAATTATTTTATTTAGGCTTAACAATGCAAAAATAACTGCATACTAGTTAAATCTCTCTAAAAATTTATATCCAAATGGTGTTACTTTATACACACCCAAAATAAAAAAAGCCAGAAACACCTGCAAATAGGCATTTCTAGCTTATTCAACTCCATTACCCCACAGACCCTTCCATCTCATAACTAATCAACCGGTTCAATTCGACTGCGTATTCCATCGGTAATTCTTTGGTAAATGGTTCGACGAATCCCATGACGATCATTTCGGTTGCTTCGCTTTCGGAGAGGCCGCGGCTCATTAGGTAGTACAGTTGTTCTTCTGAGATTTTGGAGACTTTGGCTTCGTGTTCTAGGGACACCTGGCTGTTGTGAATCTCATTGAATGGGATGGTATCGGATTTCGATAGGTCATCCATGATGATGGTGTCACACTCGATATGGGAGATAGAGCCTGCGCTCTTCTTGCCGAAGGTGACTTGTCCACGGTAGTTTACTGCACCGCCGTCTTTAGAAATTGATTTTGAGACGATGGAGCTGGAGGTATTTGGTGCATTATGGATCATTTTTGCACCAGTATCTTGGATTTGGTTGGCACCTGCAAAGGCAATGGAAAGCATCGTGCCCCGTGCGCCTTTGCCATCAAGATACACACTTGGGTATTTCATGGTTGTTTTGGCACCTAGGTTGCCATCGATCCATTCAACGGTAGCACCTTCTAAGGCTTTGGCCCGTTTGGTTACTAGGTTGTAGACGTTGTCTGACCAGTTTTGAATGGTGGTGTAGCGGCAGTAAGCGTCTTTTAGGGTAAAAATTTCAACGATGGCTGCGTGCAAACTATTGCTTGAATAGGTTGGGGCGGTACAGCCTTCGACGTAATGAACGCTGGCGCCTTCGTCAACGATGATCAATGTGCGTTCGAACTGACCGGTATTTTCGGCATTGATCCGGAAATAGGTTTGTAATGGCACATCGACACGAACGCCTTTTGGTACATAGATAAAGGTACCACCTGACCAAACGGCTGAGTTTAAAGCAGCAAGCTTGTTATCGGTTGGTGGGACTAATTTTGAGAAGTATTGTTTGAACAGCTCAGGGTATTCCTTCAAGGCTGAATCGGTATCGGTAAAGACGATGCCAAGTTTTTCAAACTCTTCTTTCATGTTGTGGTAAACGACTTCTGATTCGTATTGGGCAGAAGCTCCGGCCAGGTATGCCCGCTCGGCTTCTGGAATACCAATGCGTTCAAAGGTCTCTTTGATTTTTTCTGGTACGTCATCCCAATCACGGGCAGGACGATCACTTGGTTTTTGGTAATATTTGATGGCATCAAAATCGATGTCAGACAGGTCTGGGCCCCAGTTTTGCATGGGCATCTTGTTGAAGGCTTCAAGAGACTTCAAGCGGAACTCAAGCATCCATTCTGGCTCTTGCTTGACCCGTGAGATTTCACGGACGATGTCTTCGGTCAATCCTTCGCCGGTACTAAAAACAGGCTGCACGTCATCGTGGAAGCCAAATTTATATTCTTCTAATTCGGGTACACCCATGGTTCTCACTCCTTTTGTAGTGCGGTTGTCTATTCGCTGGTTTCTTCAGTGTCAGATTCATTGGCGTGGCTGTGACTGACAGATGCTTGTGTACTGTCGGCAGCAATGGCTTTTTCTAATGCTTTCCAAGCTAAAGTCGCACACTTGATGCGTGCAGGAAACTTCGCCACACCTCCAAGCATGGAAGCATCGCCTAAGCGATCGCTTTGGGGAATGTCGTTTCCTTGGACGAGCTCAGAAAACAAGCCTGATAGTTCACCAGCTTCTGCTAGTGTCTTACCGATAATCGCATCCCCCATCATGGATGCACTGGCGGTACTGATGGAACAGCCTTCGCCAGTAAACGCGATGTCTTTGATGGTGTCTCCTTCGACAGCGAGCTCCAAGTGGATCACGTCGCCACAGGTAGGGTTATTCAATTCGACTTTGTACGTTGAATCATCCAAGGTGCCTCGATGATGTGGGTGGCTGGAATGATCCAGAATGACTTGTCGATACAAATTATCTAATTTCGTTAGTGCCATGTTGGAAAAACTCCTTCGTCAGCTTGATGGCGTCAACCAGTCGATCGGCGTCCTCTCTTGTATTATATAGGTAAAAGCTGGCCCGTGCAGTCGCTGGGACTTGCAAATAGGTCAAGAGGGGTTGGGCACAATGATGACCTGCCCGTACCGCGATGCCTTCCATGTCTAAAGCGGTGGCAACATCATGAGGATGGATGCCAGCTAGATTAAAGGCGATCACTCCCGTGCGTTTTGCTGCTTCTTGGGGGCCATAGATGGTCAAGCCTTCAATGGCTTGCAGTTTTGGCAAAACGTAAGCAGCTAAGTCTGCTTCATGGGCGTGGATGTTTTCTAAGCCGGTTTCTGTTAAGTAATCCACCGCTGCACCTAAACCGATCGCACCGGCAATATTTGGTGTACCAGCTTCAAATTTCCACGGCAGTTCTTTCCACGTGCTTTCTTGCAGATGGACAAAATCGATCATTTCCCCGCCAAATTCGACGGGCTCCATCTGATCCAGCCATTGCCGCTTGCCGTATAAGACACCGATACCAGTTGGTCCGCACATTTTATGGCCAGAAAAGGCATAGAAGTCACAATCCAGTGCTTGGACATCAACTGCCATATGTGGAACAGCCTGAGCACCATCCACCACCATGACGGCTTGGTGCTGATGCGCCAATTTGGTTAGCTCCGCAATCGGATTGATCACGCCTAAAACATTGGAAACATGAGCGATCGAAACGATAGCGGTTTTTTCTGTGATCTGTTTCTTGGCATCTTCCATGTCCAAGGTGCCTTCTGGCGTCAGCTGGATATATTTCAAGGTAGCTTTTTTTCGGGCTGCTAATTGTTGCCAAGGGATGATATTGGAATGATGTTCCATATAGGAAATCACGATTTCATCGCCTTCATTGACAAAACGGTCGCCGTAGCTGCGGGAGACCCAATTTAAACCAGTGGTCGTCCCTCGAGTAAACAGCACTTCCGCCGTTTCATTCGCATGGATAAAGCTGCGCACTTTTTCCCGTGCGCCTTCATAGGAATGGGTCGCCCGTTCTGCGAGGGTATGGACCCCACGATGAACGTTGGCATTGTCTTGATGGTAATAATCGGCGATCGCCTGCAGCACCGCCTCTGGCTTTTGCGTAGTGGCGGCATTGTCGAGGTAGATCAATGGTTCGTCATTTACGAGCTGATCCAAGATGGGAAACGCTTGTTTCACTTTTTGGGCATCGATCATGCGAGCAACTTCCCTTCGATAACGGCAACCAATTCTTGTTGCACTTCTTTGACTGGAATCGCGGTCAAGACGGAGCCTAAGAAACCACGAATCACCAAACGTTCCGCTTCTGCTTTGCGCAGCCCACGACTCATCAAGTAGTACATTTCTTCTGGATCGACCCGTCCCACACTGGCTGCGTGTCCGGCGGTTACTTCGTGCTCATCGATCAAAAGGATTGGGTTGGCATCGCCACGAGCCTGGTCTGACAGCATTAGGACACGGCTTTCTTGTTGCGCGTCCGCCCCTTTTGCTCCTTTTAAAATGTGTCCGATACCGTTAAAGGTTAAGACGCCGCGTTCTCTAATGACGCCGTGTTGCAGGATATGGCCAATGGAATGCGGTGCTTTGTTGGTAACACGGGTGTCGATCCCTTGTGTTTGACGCCCAGCACTGATGGCGACCGCTTTGACTTCCGAATGCGCGCCTTCGCCTACAAGATCAGAATCAAAGTCCGCCACGACGTCGCCGTCATTCATGACTCCAATTGCCCAATCTACCATCGCATCTCGCAACACGTAGCCGCGACGATTCATGTACGTAGTGATGTTGACACCTAACTGATCAATCGCAGAGAATTTGACCTTCGCACCTGCTTTGGCGATCACTTCCACTACGATATTGCCAGACAGTTTTTTCGCTTGGTCGCCTTTGGTTTGGAAACGTTCCAAGTAGCTGAACTCACTGTGCTCATCAGCAACGATCAAAATGTGTTTGAAGAAATGCGCTTGACTATTGCCATTGTGATAGAAAATCGCTTCAAGGGGTTCTTCGATCACCACGTTTTTTGGTACATACAAGAACATGCCGCTATTCATAAACGCCGCATGTGCTGCGGTCATTTTGTCTTCATCCATTGGTACTGCTTTGGTCATGTAGTATTGATTGACCAACTCTGGTACTTCTTTCATTGCTGTAAACAAGTCGGTGAAGATCACGCCTTTGTCAATCAGCTCTTGCGGTAATTGCTCAAAGATGGTGGTGTCATCAAACTGAACGAGAGTCGGATGGTTATCCATCGTGTCAAAGGCGGGAACTGCGCCTGCCACTTCTTCTTCTGGCAAAGCGTACTCACCAGCAAGTGCTTGTTCGTCGATATTGAACAATGGCCAACGCTCGTAACGCACCCGCTCGATTTTTGGAAACGCAAGTTCATCCACTTTCGCAAGGGCTGCTTGGCGTAATTCCAACATCCATTCAGGCTCTTCTTTTAACGCTGAAAAAACGTTGACTTGTTCAAGATAATCCTGTAATTTTGCCATTTACCTTGCCTCCTTACGCTTCTTCTTCTTTGTAGTCGATCCCTAACTCTTTACTGATCCCAGCATAGCCTTCTGCTTCTAGGCGTTTGGCTAAATCTGCCGAACCGGTCATCACTACACGGCCTTCCATCATGATATGAACCACGTCTGGTGTGATGTAGTTTAACAGACGTTGGTAATGGGTGATGATCAAAGCGCCAAAGCCTTCGCCGCGCATTTCATTGACGCCTTTTGCTACGACTTTCAAGGCATCAATATCTAGACCAGAGTCGATCTCATCCAAAATCGCAAAGGTTGGCTCTAGCATCAACAATTGTAAGATTTCATTTCGTTTCTTTTCTCCACCAGAGAAGCCTTCATTCAGATAGCGTTCCGCCATTTCTTCTGGCATATTCAATAAATCCATTTTTTCATCTAATTTTTTCAAGAAATCCATGACAGAGATTTTGTCGTCTTCGTCACGTTTGGCATTGATCGCTGCGCGCATGAATTCTGCATTGGTGATGCCTGGAATTTCGCTTGGGTATTGCATCGCCAAGAACAGACCTAAACGAGCTCGCTCATCCACTTCCATTTCCAAGACATTTTCGCCGTCGAACAAAATTTCCCCTTCTGTCACTTCATAATTCGGGTTGCCCATGATGGCAGCGGACAAGGTTGATTTCCCTGTACCGTTTGGTCCCATGATGGCATGAATCTCTCCAGTTTTTAACACTAAGTCGACGCCTTTTAAGATCTTTTTATCTTCGATTTGGACGTGTAGATTTTTGATTTCTAAAACTGACATTTCTTTCCCTCCAGTATCTTTTCTTTCTCACTATTTTAGACTAATTGAGAATGAACTTCAAACGCTATTCCCGTCTTTTTTAAAATATTTCTAATCTGTACATTGGAATTATTATAAAGTATTACATAGAGATAGTACATGGTTATTGTCTGTAATGCTAGAAATTTTTTTGATTTGTTGTAAAAAAGAAAAAGGAATACGACATTGGCTGCCGCATCCCCTACCTTCACTTCTGCTGTGCCCATTCTTCTCGCAAGATGCCATACTTGATGGAATCATAATAGGTGCCTTCCCAGAAACGGACTTTGCGGATCTGGGCTTCTTTGGTCATCCCTAGCTTTTCTCCTAGTTTCATCATGCGGTGATTGCCCGACCACGTGGTATAACCGACACGCTGGATTTGAGGCTGTGATTCAAACAACTCATTGATCCACTGGCGAATTGCTTGGCTGCCAATGCCTTGATTCCAAAGGGAAGCATCATAGATGGCTATCCCGAATTCCAACCACTGCTGCAAGGTATTGTCTTCCCAGTAAGCGGTCGCGATCCCCACGATTCTTCCTTGATAGCTGATCGCTTTACGTAACGGGTTGTCGATGCAGCTAGCACCAAACCCCGTTCGAAATTCTTCCCACGTCAACACGGGGTCTTGGAAATACGGTCCGTCCCATTTTTTCCATTCTAAATCTGCCTTAGGCCCATAGCTGATCGACCAAAGTTCAGCAATCATTTCTTCCGTAATCGGTTGAAGTGTGACTGTTTCTGCCATCTTCAAGCCCCCCTTTCTCCTAGAAAAGTCGTCTCCTCAAACGGTTCTTCACGCATTGTGGAGAACCGTTTGAGATATAAGTACACGTATTTTGATCGACGATCAGTGCTTATTTCCCGAAAAGTTTTTGGAGAAATCCTTTTTTCTCAGGGACTTCCTTTGTTTCAGTCACCTGAAGCGGTCCAGTTTCCTTCACGACTTGCTGAAAGCCACGATTGTCTTGCAGCAACAGACCGTTTAGTTCCAGGATCCCAGACAGACTGCCAATCATCCGCCGCACTTCTCCCGCACTTTTGCCGAAAAAGCACTGGTCGTCATTTGCTTCGGCTTCTTCCAAAATAACCAGCAGCTGCTGGATGCTTTGATTTTGTTCACCTAAGACGTACGACAACTGGTCAACTTCCACTGTTGTAGTGGCCGCTGACGGTACTAAATCCGTTACGAGCTTTAAGCTATCTAAATAATCCTTTAAGTCAAAAATGAACGTTTGTGCCGCTTCATTGTTCATTAATTGGCTTTGACTCAATTTTATTTGTAGCGCTTCCAATTCGTTTGAACGTTTAGAAAGTTCGCTTACGATCGTTTCTGTATCCATATGCCACCTCCTAATGACATTGTCCCGTTTTCTCTTTCATCCGTCAAGAATTCGTCGGACTTTTTTCTGCGTTTTTACCGATCAGACCTGCCTATTGCTCCTGTTGGCACTTTGTCGGTGCACAGCCATAGCGCTTCGCAAAGAGCCGATTAAAATGGTTGATGTTTTGGAACCCAGATTGAAACGCCGCCTCTCGAATCGTCAGTGTTTCGTTGCTGCGTAAATAAAAAAACTTTTGAAACCGAGCTTGCAATAAATCTTCTTTGGGCGTGGTATGAAAAAACTGTTGATAGAGCTTATAGAATTGGCTTTTACCGATGGAAAGCTCTCGGCTAAACTGGTAAAAATCCCATTGCTGTTCACAATTGACTAACATTTTCAACCGCATCGCTTGAAACAGTTGATAGTGTTCGTTTTGTGGTTGCGGGATGCTTTCTTCAAAATTGCGTTCAAGTAAGACCAATAGGTTTGTCATATACGCCGCGATCAATTCTTCCGTGTGCCGTTGTGGCAACAAGGATTCATGATTGATCTTTTGGATCAATTTGTTGATTTGTTGAATATTTTTCGGCTGGAACAGTTGGTTACAAGGGATCGCATAGGTTTCTTCGATCACTTGATCCGTTTGAAACTCAACAAAGCTATTAAAAAAATCTTCTTTGCCACGATAATCTTGATAGACGGTTGGAGGAAAAAGAATGCAGCTACCTTTTTCACTAGTTTCTTGATGACCATCTTCAAAAGTGAAAACCATTGGAGACAACGTCAACACGAAAAGATAATGCTTTAAGCCAGAGGGTCGATAAATATGATCGGAAACAGCATTGTGCATTTGAAATCCTGAATAGGTTACGTTCAACTTCTCACTCCTTCCTACTTGCCTTTAGTATAAAGAAAACGGACAAAACGTCAATAGAATAAGACAGAATGTAGTGTTTATTTTCATGGACTATCGCTACAATGAAAGAAAAGAAAGGGGTTGCAAAATTGAAGAAAACTACGATGTATTTAGACAAACACTTTATTTTGGCACCAGTCGACGAACGGATCTACGGCTCTTTTGTGGAGCACTTAGGGCGCTGTGTGTACGAAGGGATCTATCAACCAGAAAGTCCTTTTGCCGATGAGCAAGGCTTTCGTCAAGATGTCGCTGCCTTGATCAAGCAGTTGAATGTGCCGATCGTCCGTTACCCAGGAGGCAATTTCGTCTCTGGGTATAAATGGGAAGATAGCGTCGGCCCTAAAGAGCAACGGCCAGCAAAAATCGATTTGGCCTGGCGGGTAATCGAAAGCAATCAGTTCGGCTTAAACGAATTTATGGATTGGACCAAACAAGTCAATACGGCACCGATGATGGCGATCAATCTTGGGACACGAGGAATCGAAGCAGCGAAAAACTTGATCGAATACACCAATTTAAAAGGCGGCAGCTATTATAGTGACCTCCGTCGTGCCCATGGGGTGGCCGATCCTCATGACATCAAACTTTGGTGTCTAGGCAATGAAATGGACGGTCCTTGGCAAGAAGGACATAAGACAGCCGATGAATATGGCCGTCTCGCAGAAGAAGCTGGCAAAGCGATGCGTTTGGTGGACCCAACGATCGAAACCGTCGCTTGTGGTAGTTCTTCTCTCACGATGCCGACCTTTGGCATGTGGGAAGATACAGTATTAAGTCATTGTTACGATCAAGTCGACTACATTTCCATGCACCAATATTATGGCAACCGTAACGGCGATAGCCAAGATTATCTAGCAAGCAATGTCGCAATGGATCAGTTCATCAGTCAAGTCGCAGCAATCTGTGATGCAGTGAAAGCCAAACGCCGAAGCAAGAAGACGATCAATATTTCCTTCGACGAATGGAACGTCTGGTATCACTCAAATGAACAGGATCAAAAAATTGAACCTTGGAGTCAACACCCACCACAATTAGAAGACGTCTATCACTTTGAAGATGCGTTACTCGTCGCAAGCATGATGATCACGATGCTTCATCACGCAGATCGCGTTAAAATCGCCTGCATGGCACAGCTGGTCAACGTGATCGCACCGATCATGACTTCCGATACTGCCGCTTGGAAACAAACGATTTTTTATCCCTATGAAATGATCAGCAACTATGGTTGCGGTCACGTGTTGCATAGTATTCTTCGAGGGGCTGATTTCGATAGCAGCCACGGAAAAGCTTCTTATGTGGATGCCATTGCGATCGAAAACGAAGATGACTATTTGACCTTTTTCTTAGTAAATAAGGATTTGCAGGATGCCAATGAATTCACTTGCGACTTGCGTCAATATGATTCATTGCAAATCGCTACCCATCAAGTCTTGCACCACCCAGACTTGCATGCCGTCAATACCGAAGCAACCCCGAACAACGTTGTGCCCGTCAATGGAAAAACAGCGGAATTGAATGACGGCATTTTGCGTGTCGTCTTGGAAAAACAAAGCTTCCAGATGCTACGCTTGAAGAAAAACGGCAGCAAGTAACGAGTATATCTGTTTAAGCAAAAAAAAGCAGCAGCCTTGGTGACATCCTGAAAAAGCGAGACTTTTACGGAGTGGAGAAATCCACTCCTTTTTTATGATCCCCCCTGTTCACTTGCTATTTTTCGCATTCTTAACTGATCTGGGCAAAAAGGCGGCAACTGCCAGCTTGTTTTTCAAAAAAAGAGACGACAAAAGAACACCCTGCGGCAGCTAAGATACCGCAGGGTGTTCTTGATTCATTGTTTAGCCGTTATAGGCATCAACGATGATTTGTTTCAATTCAGAGATTAGTGGTTCTTTTGGATTTGCTGTTGTACATTGGTCTTCGTAAGCCAATTCAGCCATGCGATCAACTGTTGTATCTAGTGTTTGTTGAGTGACGCCTTGCGCTTTCAAGCTCATGTCGATACCCACAGATTGTCCTAATTCGTAAACAGCTGTTGCCAATGCTTCAACCAATTCAGCCGTTGTTTTGCCTTTAAGGCCTAAGAATTTCGCAATGTCTGCGTAATCTGTATCGGCACGGAAGAAGTCATATTTAGGGAACATTGCATGTTTTTGTGGGTCTTTGGCATTGTAACGGATGATGTGCGGTAAAAGAATCGCATTTGTACGTCCGTGAGGAATACCATATTCACCACCGATTTTGTGGGCTACTGAGTGACAAATACCTAGGAATGCATTGGCGAAGGCCATACCTGCCATTGTTGAGGCATTATGCATTTTTTCGCGAGATTCCATATCAGGTGTTTTCACTGATTTTTCTAAGTAGTCAAAGACTAACTTGATTGCTTGTAAGCTCAATCCACGAGTGTAATCAGATGCCATTACTGACACATAAGATTCGATCGCATGAGTCAAAACGTCCATTCCAGTGTCTGCTGTAACAGAAGCAGGTACTGACATTACGAATTGAGGGTCAACGATTGCTACATCTGGTGTCAATGCGTAATCAGCTAATGGGTACTTCACGTGTGTTTCACTGTCAGTGATAACCGCAAATGGTGTTACTTCAGAACCAGTACCAGACGTTGTTGGGATACAAACGAATTGCGTTTTTTCTGGTTTGTCGATCTTGTATGTCCGTTTACGGATATCTAAGAATTTTTGTTTCGCGCCGAAGAATGAAGTATCTGGGTGCTCATAGAACATCCACATGCCTTTGGCAGCATCCATTGCTGATCCACCACCAAGGGCGATCACTGTATCTGGTTTGAAATCAACCATCATTTTTGTTCCAGCGTAAACGGTGTTTGTTGATGGGTTTGGTTCTACGTCAGAGAAGACTTCGATTTTCACGTCATTTTTACGACGAGCAAGTACTTCACGAACCGTATCGCAATAGCCGAATTGAACCATACCAGGGTCACAAACGATCATGACACGTTCAACGTTTTCCATTTTCTCCAAGTACATTAGAGAGTTCTTTTCAAAGAAGATTTTTGGTGGCAATTTAAACCATTGCATATTATTTCTCCGTTTCGCTACAGTTTTCACGTTGATCAAGTTCACAGCAGAAACATTTCGTGATACAGAGTTTTTCCCGTATGAACCACAACCAAGTGTCAATGATGGAATCATTTCGTTGTAGATATTTCCGATACCACCTTCTGCAGATGGTGTATTAACTAAGATACGGCAAGCTTTCATGCGTAGGCCGAATGCTAATTGCAAGTCTTCGTTTTCAGTGTGGATCACCGCTGTATGGCCTAATCCGCCTAAATCAAGCATTGCTTCACATTTTTCGAACGCGTCTTCTGTGTTGTTTGCTTTGATCATTGCTAAAACTGGAGAAAGTTTTTCTCTTGATAGTGGGTAATCAGCACCGACACCGTCAAGTTCAGCGATCAATAATTTTGTTCCTTCTGGTACGTTGATGCCTGCTAATTTCGCGATTTCCATTGCTGAATGTCCAACGATTGCTGGATTTACGGCATATTTCCCTTCGTTCATCACGGCATCTTCAAGTTTTTGTAATTCTTTTGCTTTTACAACATAGACTTGATGTGCTTCAAATTCTGCTTTCACAGAGGCATAGACTTCTTTATCAACGATCACTGCTTGTTCAGAGGCACAGATCATTCCGTTATCAAAAGTTTTTGATACGATCAAGTCATTGACTGCTCGTTTCACTTTCGCTGTTTTTTCGATATAAGCAGGTACGTTCCCTGGTCCAACACCTAATGCAGGTTTACCAGTTGAGTATGCTGCTTTGACCATGCCAGCGCCACCAGTTGCTAATACGATCGCAATTCCTGGGTGGTTCATCAATAAGCCAGTCGCTTCGATTGATGGATGCTCGATCCATTGCACACAGTTTTCAGGTGCCCCAGCAGCGATGGCTGCATCACGAACGATACGTGCAGCTTCTGCTGAACATTTTTGTGCAGATGGGTGGAAAGCAAAAACGATCGGGTTACGTGTTTTCAAAGCGATCATTGCTTTAAAGATCGTTGTAGATGTTGGGTTAGTTGTTGGTGTTACCCCACATACGACACCAACTGGTTCAGCGATTTCGATCAAGCCTTTTTGTTTGTCTTCATTGATCACGCCGACTGTTTTGTCATGTTTGATACTGTTCCAAATATATTCTGAAGCGTACATGTTTTTGATCGCTTTATCTTCATAGATACCACGGCCAGTTTCTTCTACTGCCATTTTAGCTAAAGGCATATGTTTGTCTAATGCTGCCATTGCCATTTCATGAACAATGTGGTCCACTTTTTCTTGATCAAAGCTTTCCATTTCTTTTAACGCCACATTTGCCTTCGTTGCTAAATCGTCAATCATTGCTTGTACGTCGATTGTCACTTCTTTTTCCAATGTCTTAGCCATTGTATGTCCTCCTAGTTTTTAAACATGTTTTGTTTGTTAACTACTTCACATACAGATCATACAACATCTTTTTTCGTTTGTAAATAGTTTTTGTGATTTTTTTCACAGTTATTATGATTTTTCTTTTTTAAAACCGTTTTCAAGGGTTTCTAAAGAAAAGAAGTGGACAAAAGTTTCGGTTTTTCTTAAGAAACATGTCATGTGCTTGATTGAACAAACGGAAGATTTGCGAAAATATTATATCCTTAATAAATATTATCTCTTCATCTTTTTCCCATTTTCTGTTAAAAGACTAACTCTCTTAAGTAATTATTCATATGACGTCAAATCTAATACACTCCATTTCTTTAGGCGTTGACTTTTTGCCGTGAATGTATCCTGTGTGAACACCTCACAAGCTTTTAATACAAGCGGTGATGAATTTTCTTCATTTAGCTGTTCGATTGGAAAAAAAGCTGCACCCAATGAATCTTGTCCTGCAAATTGAGAAACGTTTTTCTCAAGGTTGCCAGTGGTTGCTTTAATCTCATAAAAGACACAGATGTGATTATTCATGGACATTCCTTGATAGTGCCAGGGGTACAGAAAATTAATTGTTCCTAATTGATGATAGCTAGTGACGGTCATGCCGGTTTCTTCTTTAAATTCTCGGCACAGCGTGTCTTCCAGCAATTCACCTGCCTCCATGCTGCCGCCTGGCAAATCATAGCGGTTTTGATAAGGTCCCGCCTTCTTTTTGATGACGGCCAAGCAGTTGCCTTGAAACAAAATTCCATATACTCCAAATGCGTTATGGTACAACCGAATCCCTCCTAACTTGTATCTATTCTACGTAAATCAAAACAAATCATCAACAGGCTTAGTCGATTTATGTCTTACATCGAACATGCTTGGCTTGATTCATAAAAAAACGACCAGCCAGCGCTGATCGTCTTTCTCTTTAAAACAAATCCTCTTGGTCTGCTTCTGTTAGAGGCTTTCCGTGGGCAAGCTGGGAAACAACGTGCGCCATCTTTTTGTAGGAATCATTTAATCCGATTCCGCCTTTTTTCGGCATCTTCAAGATATAGATGTCTTTGGCATAGATTGTCACTGCTGGATTTTCCTCTGACATCGCTGCAGCCCCTGGAATTCCTTGTGCATTGAATACTTTCGTCAATCCTGCTGCCATTTCGCCAAAATTAGGATAATGCATCGCAGGTCCGCAAAGAACGGCATCGGCGGCAAATTTTTTAGCAAACCCCACAAATTTTTTATTCACTTCTTTTTGATGCTCGTGATAATATTGGTCACCACAATAAAGCGTTGCAACGATTTGTGCGTCTTGCTCTTGAAAAAGTGGATTCAAGGTTCGACCTGGACCAAGGGCAGCTTTTTTGCCGCTTGGCGGCAACTGAGCATTTTCATCACTTCCCATCCCTGCAGTGACATGATTGAGAATCAAAATTATTTTTTTCATGAGCGGTGCCTCTTTTCTTATAGATCATCAAAATCGAAATCGTCAAAATTGATTTCCTCTTCTTCTTGTTCAACGGCATCCGCTTCTTCTTTTAGATATTGATTATCTAAGACTTTGATAAACGGATAATAAATAGCCATTCCTAAGAGGATCAACAAGACTTGTAACACGGACGCTTGCCAACCACTGACTAAGAAACCAGAAATAATCGGTGGCGTGGTCCATGGCAGTTGAATTCCATTGGTATAGTTGACTAACCCAAGATCCATACAGAAGTATGAGATTATAATATTGATCGTTGGCACTAAAGCAAAAGGAATCAGCAGAACTGGATTCAAGACGATCGGTAACCCAAAGATGATGGGTTCATTGATCCCGAAAATACCTGGAATCAACGATAACTGTGATAGTTTTTTGACCCGTTGGCTTTTACAGACTAAGATCATGACTAAAATCAAAGATAATGTCGAACCGCCCCCACCAAAGGTCGCGAACATGTCTTGAAATTGACCGGTGATGATGTTAGGAATTTCTGCGCCATTCTTGAAGGCATCTAAGTTTTCAATAGATAATGCCCGTAAGATAGGATTGAAGACAGCGCCGACCACACTGGAACCATTGATCCCAAAGAACCAGAAAAAATGCAAAAATAGGTAGGCTATGATCATGGCACCTAAAGTATTTCCTAAACTTAACAACGGTGTCTGTAAGAACTTAAAGAGTATCTCTTGCAGATTGCCATAAGATGTCAAGTTGGCTAACCAGTTGGCGATCATAAAAACCGTCACGATCACAAAGCTGGGAATCAATGCCTCAAAGGATTTCACCACGGTTGGGGGAACACCGTCAGGCATTTTGATCGTCCACCCTTTGCGTAATAACGCAACGAACATTCTGGTGGAAATCAAGGCAACGACCATCCCTAAGAACAAACCGCTAGAACCCATCCATCGTAATGGCAGGCTGCCAACTTCATATACTTCCGTAGAGCCTTCTGGTGTGAAAACGGTCGTAAATGGTGTCACGATAAAAAAAGAAACGAGTGAAATAATGGCTGCTTGCATGGCATCAACTTTAAACTGTTTTGCCAAACTATA
Source organism: Enterococcus sp. DIV0213h (assembly GCF_051711285.1). Lineage (NCBI taxonomy): Bacteria > Bacillati > Bacillota > Bacilli > Lactobacillales > Enterococcaceae > Enterococcus > Enterococcus sp. DIV0213h. The sequence continues at coordinate 511,429 of NZ_JBIOMH010000001.1, read as the reverse complement.
CCCGATCCCACCAACGGCTAAAATCGTCATAATGTCAAAGCTGGCTGTTGCTGGCATATTCAACATCGTTGCCCAGTTGTCTCCCAGCAAACTGCTCATCATCTCGTTCCAATTTGGAATCGGAAAATTGGTCAAGACTAAAAAGAGTGAACCCACGATCAACAACGGTGTGGATAATAAGAAACCATCACGAATCGCAATCAAGTATTTGTTTTCACCGATCGTCTTTGCCATCGGTGTTAACACTTTTTCTAACCAGTTTAAAAATTTCTGCATTTTTCTTCCTCCCATCTGCGTGCTATCTGGCAGATAACACGTAGTCCCCTGTTACTCCAACACTTTTATTACTTTGCTTTGGCTTTTTTGATCAAGCTCAAGGCATCTTTCAACGCTCGTTCGCCATCCATCATGCCGTATGCTTCTGTCGTGATCGTGCCGACTGGAATCCCCATTGGCTCGAAAGTCGCTTTCATTTTGCTATCTAAGTGTCGTACTTGTGGACCTAACAAAATAGCGACTGGTTTTTCTTGTTCGACTTTTTCTTCTGCATGGATCGCAGGGAATGCTTCGATCGTCAAAGGCATGTTGTGCTTTTTGACGACTTCCATCATTTTATTGACCATGATACTCGTTGACATTCCAGCTTCACAAAACAAATAGATTTTTTTCGTTGCCATATCCATTCCTCCAATGTTTGTTTTTCTCAATCGCGGTTTTTAGACCGGCGCTTTGATCCGTTCTTCATACGCCTCCAACCATTCTTTCGTGATGGGTTCGATCACGGTTGTCTGCTCAGGTCCTGGTGTTGCCATAAAAATAGTAGGCTCTTGATTGGTGGTTGCGACACTAAAGGTAAATTCTACATTGGTTGCCACCCCCCAGCGACCCTGTTTATCTAAGGCGATCAGCGAGAAGGCGCCGGCTTTGCCGTAGCGCTTCTTCAATCGCGCTTCAAAATCGTAAACGGCTTGATCACATGCTTCTTGCGGTGCTAGCCCTTCTCCCATCAAACGAACGATTTCGTAGGAAAGGCAGCCTTTCATCAAGTCTTCCCCTAACCCTGTGGCAGCGGCACCGCCGATTTCACTATCCACATAAAAACCAGATCCAGACAAAGGTGAATCGCCAACACGACCGCTTTTTTTCATAAATAAACCAGAACTAGAGGTTCCTGCTGCCATGCTTTGGTGTTCATCCAGCGCAACTACTCCCACTGTATCGTGGCCGTCATAGGGATCGAGGTTGTTGGCAGCGATCTCTGCTTTGCGCTTTTCCCAAATGGTTTTGGCTCGGGGTGTCAGCATCTCTTTGGGCTGGAATCCTTCGGCAAGCGCATAAGCGACCGCTCCTTGGCCGATCCGAAAACTATTGAATTTCTCCTCACTTAGGCTGCGTGCCACGGAAATAGGATTTTCCACATCGACGATCCCAGCGACGGCACCAATTTTGAAGGTATCACCATCCATGAAGGCAGCGTCCATTTCCAACACGCCTTCTTCGTTTGGCAGTCCGCCATACCCCACCGATTTATAAAATGGATAATCTTCCACTGCTTTAATGGCTGTTTCTACTGCATCTTGGCAGGAGCCTTGTTGCTCTAATATTGCTTTAGCAGCGAGCACGCCATCGTGTGCCATCCGCCATGTAGCAATCATTCCCCACATAAATATCCCTCCATTTTTCATAGCGCTTTCAAGTATATTCTATACGGTATATACTACTATGTCTATACTAAAAAAAGAGTTTCTCAAAAAAATTGGAAAAACTCTTCTTCGTTCGTGTCTTCGCTTATTTTGTCAGTGCTTGTAAGCTGCGCAAATAAATTTCAAGATTCGTCCGTAGATCGGCAACCGCCATGTACTCATCTTGGTTATGAGCGATCCCTTTTTGCCCTGGAAAAGACGGACCAAAAGCAAGGATGTTTGGCATCTTGCGGGCGTAGGTTGCTCCTGTAGTCGTCACGGGGGTTGGATCATTGCCCGTTACTTGGTGATAGATTGTCGATAGCTTTTGGATTTCGGGGGCATCTTTTGATCGGCAGAACCCTGGAATGCTGCGAAGGATCGTAAGGCTTGCCCCTTTTGGCAATGCCTTTTGCACCCCAGCGAGCACTTGTTCCTCCGTTACCGATACAGGATAGCGGAAGGCCACTTCTAACGCTAGTCCGCTGGCGGATTTTTGGAGAACCACAGGGGTCAAGATCAATTTTCCTGAATCAGCATCTTCTAGTACCAAATCAATGCCTTCGCCATAGTGCTGCTGGTGAAAACTTTGGGTGATCCACTGCAAAGCTGCTTGCAATGACGGTGTCGCCGCCAGTCGCGGTGCCGCTTGCTGCGCAAGTTTTGTAATGGCATTGTCCCCTAGCTCAGGGGCATTGCTAGGGGAGCGTTTGCCTAGTGCTTCAAAGGACTGGCTGCCTACGGTTACCGACAGGTGGTCTGGCACATGATCGCGGAATTGATCGCCAGTAAACGCAGCTAACAGCTGCTGTTCTTGGACGGGCAATGGAAAATCAAGTTGCACATTGACGACACCCCGTTCGCCGTAAACCACTGGATACTTGCAGTCTGGCGTAAAACCAAAACGCGGTGGCTGCTCAACCGCTAGATAATGCGGGATATCCGACATGCCGCTTTCTTCATCTGTACCGAAAATGATCCGCAGCGGTAATTGCGGTTGATGACCAAGGTCTTTCAATACTTTCATGGCAAACAAACAGCTGATGATCGGGCCTTTGTTATCTAAGATCCCTCGGCCATAAAAGTTGCCGTCTTTTTCAGTTAGTGCAAACGGTGGGTAGCTCCAGCCAGAACCTGCCGAGACGACATCCAAGTGTCCTAACACACCGATATAGTCGGTATCCGTTGGTCCCCAATGGGCATAGCCGATCGCATCATCGATGACCGTTGTTTGAAACCCGTATGCTGCGCTTTTTTCCATGACGTATGCTAACACTTCTCGTGGTCCTGTGCCATAAGGCGCATGAGGCGCCGGCTCACCTTTGACGCTTGCGATCTGCATCACCTCGCTCAAAAGCGTGAGAAATTCTGACCAATTGGCTTCAATACTTGCTGTGAGTGGATCCATTGTCTTCACCTCTAAAGGATTGATTTTATTTTTGACGCACTAATGTATTTTTGAAGGTATATTTGTCTGCTCGGTAATAGGATATATCGTATAAGATCGGTTTGGCTGATGCGGAATAGGTCATCGAATGGACCAAAAGCATCGGTTCCTCTTGAGGCACCTGTAAAAGTTTCGCAATATCGGCAGGACTTTTCACAGCTTCCACCTCTTGATGGGAATAACCAATCTCGATGTTGGCTTCAATGACTTGATACAAAGACGACTCTAATTGAGCTTTCGTGAGTTCTGCGGTGTCTTCTTGCAGATAGCGTTTCAGTACGTAAAGATTTTCCACCGTCATCGGCTCATCATCAAAGTAACGCAAGCGCACCAAATAAACGATCGGTTCCTTGGCGTAATCGCCAAACAGCTGACCAATCTCTATCGGGAGCTCTTTGACGGTTTCGATATGCAAAACTTCCGTACGGGTCTTTTTCCCTTGGATTTTGGCGGTCTCGGTAAAACTTTGGAGCCCGCCAGAGCCGCTTTGGATCTTGGGCTGTTTCATGACATAGGTTCCTTTGCCTTTTTCTTTCACTAACAAATTCTGGCCAATTAATAGATCGATGGCTTTGCGCACCGTTAAACGGCTGCACTGAAATTCCTCTGCTAAATCATAATCGGAAGGAAGCTTTTGGCTCGTCACGTACGTACCTTCATAAACCCGTTGCGCAATCTGCTGGGCAACTTCTTGAAATACTGCTTGTTTTTTCAACGTCTCTCCTACTTTCTTTCACTTTGCTACCATTCATAAAACGATCGATTGGCACTGACGCCAGAAGAAACACTGACAAACGCTTGTTCATCGATTCCTTGGATCATGCCTTCGACGGTCTTGAGTTCTCTATGGGAAATGACCAGTAATAATAGTTTTTTCTGTTGATGATCAAATCCACCTTCGACATCGTTGATGACCGTGATGCCTTGCTGCAAGGCACATTGCAACGTCGTAATGACGGGTTCTGCTTTTTCTGTAACGACCAGCAGCTGTACACGCCGCTGCTTCAGGTTGACGTAGTCGACCATCCGCCCACTGATGAAGAAGGAAATGGCACTATAAAAAGCATAAGGCCAACCAAAGATCAGCCCAGCTGCTAGCTGCAAACTGACATTGAAGCCGATAAAGAAACTGCCGATACTTCTACCAGTGGCTTTTTTCACTAAAATCCCTAAAATGTCAAGCCCACCCGTTGAAAAATCGTCGTTCAATGTCAAGCCCACCGACACCCCGTGCAGCAATCCGCCAAACACGGCACAGATCACCGGATCAGTCGTTAAAGCAATGACCGGTACTACCTTCATCATAACAGAAGACAGGACGACGGTACAAACCGTCATGATGGTAAATTCTCGATCGATTTTGACCCAAGCAACCGCTAACAATGGCGCATTAAAAAAAAGCACCAAAAGCGGGATCGAAAGCTGCAGATTCAACTGCTCATCTAAAAGCTGCGACAACAATTGCGACAAACCAGTGATCCCACTCGCATAAATATTTCCCGGCAGCCAAAAGAGATTTAGGGCAATCGACGACAGCAATGCATAGATCAAAGCAACAAGCATTCGTTTTCTATAACGTGCCATGTTTTTCCTCCTCCACTTCGCTTTTAGTATATATCATTAAGTATATACTGTCACGCAGAAAAAGCAGACGAAATGAGGGGGAAAACAGGAACGAAGCAAGGTAAAAACACGCCAAAATCAAGGAGTGAAACGTTGGTATCAAAGGTTTTTTAAGATTTTTTTAAAGCGAGTAAATCACTTGAAATTCGCTAAAAAATGAATAAAATAAAAAGTGTAAAAACAAAAGAATAAAGAAAGGATGATTCTTATGACACATGAGATTGTGCCACGCCGCTCAGATTCATACAGTATGACACCTTTTGATTTCTTTGAAGATTTTGGCCGCAGTTTTTTTGATGGGTTTCCATCGAACCTGATCAAAACCGATATTCACGAGAATGACAAGGAATTTCTCGTTGAAGCAGAACTGCCTGGCATCCCTAAAGAAAATATTCAAGTAACCTATGAAAATGGGGTTTTAACGATTACGGGACAACACCAGACGGATCATGCGACCGAAGATGAAAAAGGACGTCTGGTTCGCAGCGAGCGCAGCTTGACAAGCGTTCGGCGGCAATACCTGTTAGAAAACGTCAAAGAGGATGAAATCAAAGCCTCTTACGCTGAAGGAATTTTGAAATTGACGTTGCCAAAAGACCAAGGCAAACAAGCGTCAAAGAAACTGATTCCGATCGAGTAACCAAGGCAATCAAAGCACCGCAGCAAAACGAGCGATCTCTGTTTTGCTGCGGTGCTTGTTTTATTTTAGAAACTGTCCGACTACTAAAAAAATGCACCATCGCTTCTGAGAAAGCGACGGTGCGTTTGTGCTTATTCTTTGGTTTCGTCTTGGATGCTCGTTGCTTCTTCGACATCAGCTGGTTCGATTTGTGTCTCAACGGATGCAACAGTTCCGGGTTTCACTGTGCGGATCGCTGAACGATCAAACTCTAAGAAAATTCCTTCACAGTCGATGATCACGGTGCTTTTTTCTGTGTTGACTTCAGAAAGAACGCCGTGGAGTCCGCCGATGGTTACGACTTCATCGCCAGCTTTCATATTTTCTAAAAGATTTTTACGCTCTTGCTGTTGTTTCTTTTGTGAACGACTCATAAAGAACCACATTGCCACTAAAGCAACCAGCATAAAGAGCATTGGTAAAGATTGTGCCATTTTTTTCACCTCGATTTATTTTCTTTCCTATAAGATACTTTATCAGAATTCCTCTATTATTCCCACCATTTTAGTAGAGAATGTTAGAAATTCCTCGCATTTTCCTTGTTGAACCCATACTCTTCAATAAAATGCTCACGGAACTCCAACAAGTTGTCATCCATGATGGCTTGACGGACATTTTTCATCAGATTCAATAAGAAGTAGACATTGTGGTAAGACGTCAAACGCATACCAAAGGTTTCATCACATTTGATCAAGTGGCGGATGTACGCACGAGAATAGTTTTTACATGTATAACAATCACACTTCTCGTCAATTGGTCGAAAGTCACGGGCATATTGCGCATTTTTCACGACTAAACGACCTTTTGAAGTCATACAGGTACCGTTTCTTGCGATCCGTGTTGGTAAAACGCAGTCGAACATATCGACACCGCGAATCACGCCATCGATCAAGGAGTCAGCTGCCCCAACGCCCATCAGGTAACGTGGTTTGTTTTCTGGAATCCAAGGAGTCGTAAATTCCAACACGCGATTCATTTCCGCTTTTGGTTCGCCAACTGACAGGCCGCCGATGGAATACCCTGGGAAGTCCATACTGATCAAGTCTTGGGCACTTTGCTTGCGCAAGTCTTCAAAGCCTGCACCTTGAATGATCCCAAACAAGCCTTGCCGATCTGGATTGGCATGGGCTTTCAAGCCACGCTCCGCCCAGCGAGACGTCCGTTCCACCGATTTTTTGACGTAGTCATAGCTTTCATCAAATGGCGGACACTCATCAAAACTCATCATGATATCTGACCCTAATTTGTTTTGGATATCAATCGCTTTTTCAGGAGATAAAAACATTTTCGATCCATTCAAATGGTTTTTGAAATGGACACCTTCTTCGACGATGTTACGCATTTCGGCTAATGAAAAGACCTGAAAACCACCAGAATCTGTTAAGATTGGTTGATCCCAATTCATAAATTTATGTAAGCCGCCTGCTTCTGCAACAATGTCTTCTCCTGGACGTAACCACAAGTGATAGGTATTGCTTAAAATGACGCCTGCACCCATTTCTTTCAACTCTTCAGGGGCAAGGGTTTTGACCGTTGCTAATGTGCCGACTGGCATGAACATTGGCGTTGGAAAGGTTCCGTGAGGCGTGATCAGTTCGCCTAAACGGGCACCGGTATGCTTTTCTTTCTTTATCAGACGATAACGAATGGCTGGTTCCGTCATTCATTTCCCTACTTTCTCTCTATACTCGATTAACTGTGCAACGCTATCTATGATAAGGGTTGCCCTTACATTTTGCAAGGAAGTTTAAAGAAACTAAGAGTATTTTCTCCTAGTCATGCGAAACATCTATTACTTTTTTTTGAAGATTTAGCGAAAGTTTGCTATCATGTTATTTATATTGAAGGGAGGTTTTTTGAAATGAAATCAAATAGAGAACTAAAAGCAGAAGCAAAAGCAATGCTGCGAGGACGCTGGAAAGACAGTGTTTTGATGTGTATTGTACCGACTTTGATCTCGATCGCTATCGCATTCGTCATTATCGTCCTTACTGTTATTCCATTGTATCAAAGCGGTATGTTCAATGATCTTGGTTCTACCGATGCAGTCAATTCCGCTGGTGGCAGTGGTGGCAGTGGCGGCGGCGGTTTGATCAGCGGTCTATTTTCTGCCTTATTCGGTGCTGGGATCTCTTGGACTTTCCTTGATCTTTTACGCGGTAAAAAACAGTCGATCCAACCCTTTTCTGATGTCTTTCGTGGCTTCAGTGGTGCTTTCGTGTTAGGGATCATCGTCATTTATATTTTGTCGACTATCTTCACGACGTTGTGGACATTCCTGTTTATCATTCCTGGGATCATTAAAGCTTATTCTTATTCTCAAGCATATTTTGTCTTTTATGATACCTATGAAGAAACGGGCATGCGGCCAGATTTTCTCAGCTGCATCACAGGTAGCCGTCATTTAATGAGAGGCTACAAAGGTCAACTGTTCATCCTTGATCTGAGCTTCATCGGCTGGCACATTTTGGCCATCATGACAGCTGGAATCGGCTACTTATGGTTGACACCTTACATCAGTGCAACCAAAGCAGCGTTTTATGACAATCTACCTAAACGAGCACTTGCTTAAAAGATCGGTTCGCCGGTCTTTTTTTTGAGGAAAACGACCTTTTTCTTTTGCAAACGCTTCCGTTTCGTGTTATAGTATACGTGTAAGGAAGGTAGCAACTCTGTTGGTGGTTTTCGTAAATATCGCAAACTCAATCTACTAAAAGTTGTTGAACGTACAAGTTTCACCTAGTACCAAACGTGTAAAGTAACAAGAAGAAAAACGTAACAAGGATCGAACATTTCCATATCGAAAAATGATACGTCTCATTTTGTATCGGAATACACGAAACATGTGTAAGTTTGTAAATGAAAACAAATTTTCGAGAAACATTGCTTTGCATGGACCACAAAAAGCGACCACCACTTATACCTTCCTCTAGTAGTAAGCTGGGCGACAAAAAAGCAGTTCTAAAAGTTGAGAAATTGTTTCAACTTAAAGAGCCGCTTACGTCGCTCAGTTTTTTTTGTTTATTTTAAGAACATCGCATCGCCAAAGCTAAAGAAGCGATACCGCTCATCGATGGCATGTTGGTAGGCAGAAAGTGTTAGGTCGCGTCCTGCAAAGGCACTGACTAACATCACTAAGGTTGATTTTGGTAAATGGAAGTTGGTAGAAAAAGCTTCCACGATTTTAAACTGATAGCCTGGCGTGATAAAAATACTCGTCCACCCACTATCGGCTTTGATTTGCCCATCAAACTTAGTCCCAATGGTTTCTAACGTACGGATCGAAGTCGTACCGACTGCAACGATCTTGCCGCCATTTGCCCGAACCTCGTTCAATTGAGCGGCAGCTTCTTCTGTCAAACGGAAAAATTCGCTGTGCATCTCATGATCAGCGATATTATCGACACTGACTGGACGAAACGTTCCTAAACCAACGTGCAAAGTCAGATAAACCAGCTTGACGCCTTTTGCTGCGATCTGCTCCAGCAATTCTGGGGTAAAATGCAAGCCGGCAGTCGGTGCAGCAGCTGAGCCGTTTTCTTTGGCATAAACCGTTTGATAGCGGTCTGGGTCTTCTAGCCGTTCTTTGATGTAAGGCGGTAACGGCATTTCGCCAAGTGATTCCAGAATCTCTAAAAAGATCCCTTTGTACTGAAAACGAATGATCCGGCCGCCGTGATCGAGCTCTTCTTCCACCACTGCCTCTAATCGTCCGTCGCCAAAGGTGATCTTCGTGCCGACTTTGGCTCTTTTGGCTGGCTTGATCAAGGTTTCCCACGTATCCCCTTCAATATTGTTCAGTAAAAGGATTTCTAAATGGGCACCTGTTTCTTGTTTTTCGCCATAGATACGAGCTGGTAATACCCGCGTATCATTCATCACCAAAGCATCCCCTGGTGCCAATTCATCAATGATGTTATAGAAGTGCTTGTCCTCAAATTTGCCAGTCTCACGGTCAACCACTAATAAACGGGAACTTGAGCGATCGCTTAATGGCGTTTGGGCGATCAGTTCTTCCGGTAATTCAAAATCAAAATCTTCAGTTGTAAGCATGTTGTTCCTCTCTTTCCCTAAATTCTTCTCTATTCTAGCATGTTTTTATAAAAATTGAAAAAACAGCTTTTTATTCTGCCCTTTCTTAGAAAAAAATAAAGAGACTGTTGCCAAGGCGTTCTGCAAAAAAGCCCCCTTTTTCCCAATGAAAAATAACGGGGGATCTTCGCCGTTTCTTTTCCCTATGCATCGCTCCTTAATTTGGACTTGCTTCTGGCGCTATTTTCGGTTTTGTCTATACAATTATGAAAAAAATGGGCAGATTATTTGAATAACAAGGGACTTTTCGGCATACTTAGTACAGATTCTAAGCCATTATTCAGATTGCTTAAATAAAAATAGAGGTGACATCATGATTGAGTTTCAGCAGGTATCCAAAATTTACAAAGGTGGTAAAGTCGCTGTTGAAGATGTGAATCTTTCCTTTGAAAAAGGCGAATTCATTTGCTTCATCGGGACAAGTGGTAGCGGAAAGACGACTTGTATGCGGATGATCAACCGTATGACGGATCCTTCTAAAGGAAAAATCTTGATCAATGGAAAAAGCGTTACAGAGATCAACCCAGTGGAATTACGCCGTCAAATCGGCTATGTGATCCAAAGCATCGGTTTGATGCCTCACATGACGATTCGGGAAAACATTACACTGGTTCAAAAATTGTTAAAAGTCAGCCAAGAAGAACGCAACAAAACTGCCGAGCGCATGATCGACTTGGTGGAATTGCCGCGAGAAATGCTCGACCGTTACCCCAACGAATTATCTGGGGGCCAACAGCAACGGATCGGTGTTGTCCGTGCCTTGGCAGCTGACCAAGATGTCATCTTAATGGATGAGCCTTTTGGCGCACTAGACCCAATCACTCGTGATTCCCTACAAGATTTGGTCAAAGACTTGCAAGAACGGCTTGGAAAAACCGTCGTCTTCGTTACCCATGATATGGATGAAGCATTGAAACTTGCTAGCCGCATCGTGATCATGAGTGAAGGAAAAGTCATTCAATTTGATACACCAGAAAATATTCTGCAACACCCAGCAACACCGTTTGTGGAAGAATTGATCGGTGAAGACCGCTTGTTGCAAGCAAAACCTGACACGACGCCAGTCAAAGACGTGATGTTGAATACCCCGATCGCTATCACACCAGAAAAATCCTTACAAGAAGCGATTCACTTGATGCGAGAAAAACGGGTCGATACCTTGCTGGTTACCGACAATAGCAACGTGCTAAAAGGCTACATCGATGTCGAATCCATCGACCGCAACCGTGGCAAAGTTACTAGTGTCGGCGATATCTTGAACAAAGATGTCTTTTTCGTTCGTGAAACCGCCTTGTTGCGGGATACCTTGCAACGCATTTTAAAACGCGGCTTAAAATATGTGCCGGTAGTAGATGCCGACAAACATTTAGTTGGGATTTTGACCCGTGCTTCCTTAGTTGATATCGTTTATGACGTGATTTGGGGCGATGAGCCATCGATCATGGAAGCCATTGAGTCGGCGAAACCTGAAGAAACTGAGGAGGTCTAGCGCATGCAAAGCTTCTTTAATGAATATGGCGGCCAATTGGTCACCAAAAGTCTTGAACATTTGTATATCTCCTTTGCGGCTTTGCTCTTAGGGATTCTTGTTGCTGTACCGATCGGTGTGATCTTGACCCGTTTCCCCAAAGCAGCAACGGTCGTGATCGGCATCACCAGTGCATTGCAAACCGTGCCTTCTTTGGCGCTATTGGCATTGATGATCCCGATTTTAGGTGTCGGAAAAGTCCCTGCTATCGTCGCTCTTTTCATTTATTCCTTGTTGCCGATTTTGCGAAATACCTACATTGGAATGAAAAAAGTCGATTGGAATTACCGCGATGTTGCCAAAGGGATGGGAATGACCAACTTACAGTCGATCATTAGTGTGGAATTACCCCTAGCGATCCCAACGATCATGGCAGGGATCCGCTTATCGGCCGTGTATGTTTTAGCCTGGGCTACCTTGGCTTCTTACATTGGTGCCGGTGGGCTTGGTGATTTGATCTTTAGCGGACTAAACAATTACCAACCGCCTTTGATTTTTGCTGGAACGATTCCAGTGACGATCTTTGCTTTATTAGCTGACTGGTTACTGGGTTTGTTAGAAAACAAACTGACACCAGCTGCCTTAAGGGGGGATGCGTAATGAAAAAAACTTCAAAATTAGCGCTGTTGTTTTCCTTAAGTGTCGCTTTACTGTCCGGCTGTTCCTTTCCCGGTTTAGCCTCGACTTCTGATGAGAATACCGTGGCGATCACAGGTGGGATCACTTCCGAAGCCCAAATTCTTGGCGCGGTGGTTGCCGGTATGGTCGAACACTATACGGATAAAAACACAACCGTCATTAACAACTTAGCAACAACGACCATCAATCACCAAGCGATGATGAATGGCGATGCGTCGATCTCAGCTGCCCGCTACACAGGAACTGACTTGACCACGACGTTAGGGTTGGAGCCAGAATCTGATCCACAAGCCGCCTTTGACAAAGTCAAATCAGAATTTGAGCAACGGTACCAACAGACTTGGTTCCCTTCTTACGGCTTTGATAACACGTATGTCTTTCTTGTCAGAAAAGATACTGCCGAAGAATACGGATTGGAAAAAGTCAGTGACTTGAAAGATGTCGCGAATCAATTGGTTGCAGGGGTCGATACCGCGTGGATCACACGGGTCGGCGATGGGTACGATGGCTTCCAGAAAGCCTATGGGTTCTCTTTCCAAAACATCCTACCAATGCAGATCGGTCTCGTTTACGATGCTGTTGATAACGGAAAAATGGATATCGTTTTAGGGTACTCAACCGACGGCCGGATCGGCAGTTACGATCTCGTGATGCTGGAAGATGATCTAAACTTCTTCCCGCCTTATGATGCCGCACCGATCGTCGATGACAAATTGTTGAAAGAAACACCTGAAATCGGCGATGCCCTGAACAAATTAGCAGGCAAAATCGATACCAAAAAAATGCAAGAATTGAATTACCAAGTGGATAATGACCTTCTAGAACCAACGGTAGTTGCCGAACGTTTCTTAGAAGAAAATAATTACTTCGAAGGAGAGTGACGAAATGGCAGACATGAATTTATTCCAACAATTTCTTTTCTATTTTCAAGAAAATGGCGGCTATGTTTTTGCCCAGTTCATTCGTCACTTCTTGATTTCAATCTACGGGGTACTTTTTGCCTCGATCGTCGGGATTCCAATCGGGATCTTGATTTCTAAAAAAATGCGTTTGGCAGATTGGGTGATTCGTTTCGCCAATATCATCCAGACGATTCCATCTTTAGCGATGATCTCGATTTTAATGATCGGCATGGGCTTAGGTGTGAATGTCGTGATTTTAACGATTTTCCTTTATTCTTTGTTACCGATCATCAAAAATACCTATACCGGCATGCGCCAAGTCGACCGCAATACGTTAGATGTCGGCAAAGGGATGGGGATGACTAGCTGGCAGCGATTGTATATGATCGAATTGCCATTGTCTGTTTCGGTGATCATGGCAGGGATTCGAAACGCCTTAGTCGTGGCGATCGGTATCACCGCTATTGGCGCTTTCGTTGGTGCTGGTGGACTGGGGGACATCATCATCCGCGGAACCAATGCGACGGATGGTGCATCGATCATCTTAGCCGGTGCTTTACCAACTGCCTTGATGGCGATCATTACGGATCTTGGGTTAAGCTTTATTGAACGCCGCTTAGATCCAGCCAGCCGTACGTCACGCTAAACTTATTTGGAAAAAGCAAAAACCGTTGTGACCATTTATTGGTCGCAACGGCTTTTTTGGGGCTCTATAATTTATGGGACTGATGAATCAGAATTGATTCTTCAGCCCCATTTTCATTTTAGGTATTAAAAAACATATCGTTCTCTAGTATGATTAAATCACCACAAAATAAACAACTGAGAGGACGATATGCTATATGAATGATTCTATCAAAAAAATGCTGAGAATAGCAGAGAAAGATTTGATGATTACAGAGGTCTCTTACGAGACCCTTCAGAAGAAAAAGACGTTGCTCGTCGATACTGTTCTCTCGCCTACTCCTCGTGCTTGTAGAAGTTGTGGTTCTACTGTGGTAGATGGAAACGGGAAAGCAATTATAGTGAAAAATGGAAAAATAGAAGCGAAGAATACCCACATAAAGACAATGAAACGAGTATCCTACGGATTTAAATCATTCGAGAACATGAGAATTAGAATCTTTTTGATCAATCAATTAATCAAAGTGAGATAACAAAAAATCCGAGTCAGAATGAGGTTCATTCTGACCCAGATTTGATTTTGTACAACTCATCAGTCCTTATTGACAAAGAGCCGAAATAAATTTACTGAACACTTGATAGTAACTATAAAAATGATTACTCAAAAATTATATTTGAACAAATAATAAAACTAAATTTACTAAAAAAGAAGCTGTTAGTATGCTTAATGACACTCCCTCTAAAAAGGCAAAATCATTAGTAAAAGTATCCTTAAATGCTGGCTTAATCAATGGTACGAATCCAATTGTTCCAAAAATATAGGGAATTCCAACAATAAAAGTAGGTGCGTGTAATAGTTTAATAGTCAAAGAAAGCAATATTAGTATACCAATCAACTTCAACCCATTTGATCGTGGTTTGTCCTTGTATATGGTATATAAGTAAAAATATGCAATAATACTTACCAAAGTAAGTCCTAAAAGTATCAATTTCAAAAAATCCCTCCTAATACTATTCAATTAATATACCTTGATATTTGATTTAAGTAAAGTATATATGTTATTTTTCTTAATTGAAAATATTTTCTTTTATCTGTTGCCAATAGGTTTTTTCCCCAACAATAAGCGACAGTTCCCCTACTAATCCATAACGAGTATTGATTTTTTCAACTGATTTTAATGTACCTCTTATGGTATAAAAAGTACCTTGATCTGTTGTTGTACTGTTTTCCGAAATATCAGTTAAAGTTCCATCTATTGTCTCTGTAGAAACCCCTTTTTTGTCTAACTTAAAATGAACAAGCATTCCCTTTTTTATACGGGTACTTTCATTAGCTGGTACCAACGCAGTAAAAGTCAATTGAGAATCTTCGGCTTTTGGATAAAGTTCTGCTAGTATTATTCCTTTTTGTATTTCCGTCTGATCTTTAATAGACTCATTTAGGTGAATAGTTCCTGTTATTGGGGCTTTCAGAGTACTCTGGGCAATTTGTTCGTTAATAGACTTAAGATTCGCCTCATTTGAGTTAAAAGTTTCAGTTAATTCAACCACTCTTTGTTTAGTTGTTGCTAACGCCATCTCTTTATTCTGATTTAATTTTTCTTTTTGACTATTAATCTCGTTATCACTGGTAACGGGAGCCATTAATTGAGCTTGTTCTAGTTGTAATTGTTCTAATTCACTTTCTTTTTGAACAATTTGATCATCAATTTTAGTTACTATGGTCGCTTTCAATTCTTCCTTTTGCTCAATTGAAGAATCAGCTAGTTCTAATTTCCAGGCATTGTAATTAGACATAATTTCTGATGTTTTCCCCTCAAAAGGTTGTTGATTTATCCAAGCAGTTCGCGCTTGCTCCCATTCTTTTTTTTCATTTTCCCGGATAATAATTTGCTTTTCTATCTGTTCTTTTGTTCTATTATAAACTTCTTGTTCTTTTTGATTACTTTCCTCACCTTGTTTAGCAGAATAAAAAGTAGCCTCTTTTTCGGAAAGAAAACTTTTTATTTGATTACTATATCCATAATTATCTTCCGATTCAAATAAATTTTCTTCATTGTTAAGACTATCTATAAAAATTTTCGCTGCTTCTTTTTCTTGTTCAATTAGTGAATTGGCTAATTCAAGATGTTTTTTTTCATTATTTAAAGAGGTTGTATCAAATTCGACCAATATTTCATCTTGTTCTACTGTTAGGTTCTCTTTTAGATTGTTTTTTTTAATCTTTGCTTCTACTGGCACTTGTAACTTCTCTATTTCTTCAGGGATTAATTCTGCAGGGACTCTGATAACTACTTCTTTTTTTGCAAAAACTAAAAACAATCCACCTAAACAGAAGAAAAGAATCATAGGGTACAATATCCACCGATAAAACTTATTATGTTGTTGACTGTAGATACTAGAATGATCTAACCAATCTTGTGTTTGCATAATTTTGCCCTCACTTTCCTAGATGTCCCACAGCTCTTGATAAACTCCTTTATTATAACGTAACTCATCGTGCGTTCCTTGTTCTACTAATTGCCCCTCATGTAAAACTAAGATTTGGTCACAGGCCTTGGCTATTGGAAGATGATGGGCAATAAATAGTAAGGTTTTCTCTTCTAAACTCAGTAAGTAGTTCAGAATATCATGCTCCAAAAGAGTATCTAAACCACTAGTTGCCTCGTCCAGTATTAGAACATCTGCATCTTTCAGCAATGCACGTGCAATAGCCAACCGCTGACGCTGTCCACCAGAAAGATTTGCTCCTCCTTCTTCAATAATCATATCGTAGCGTAGTGGTTGCTCCTCAATAAATGTGCGTATTTTGACGGCATCACAAACTTCAATAATTTTTTCAAAACTAGGTGTTTTCTGTAAACCAAAGGCTAAATTTTCAATAATTGTCCCACTAAAGAAAAACGATTCTTGTGGAACATAAGTTACATGATCACGTAACTGCTGAAACGGAATGTCTGCATGACTAATTTTTCCATATCTGATAGCACCTTCCGATGGTGTATAAAAATTGACCAGTAATTTAGCTAAAGTAGACTTTCCTGATCCACTCACACCAACTAGGGCTATCTTGCTTTTACTTTGAATAGTACATGTGATATTTTTTAGAGTTGGAGCTTTCATATTATAAGAGAAGGTAATATTATCAATATTAATATCTTTGTTAAAAACCTGATTTGAAATATCACGGTCTATAGTGGAGTCTAATTGTTCGGGTTCAATCGCAAATATTTCATTTATTCGTTTATTAGCGACTTGTGCAGCTTGCATCTTCACTTGTAGATTTATTATATTTTGCAAAGGATCAGTGAAAAACACCAACAAGGCATTGTAAGTAATAAGCTGTCCCAAACTAATTCTGCCTTCCATTACAAAAAAAGAGCCCATCCACAGAATAAGAGCACTACTAATTAGTTGAATGGCTTGTTTTATTCCTTGCTGTATATTGTCAAGGGTGACAGTGCGAAAAGATTTTTTCATTAGTTTAATAAATTCACGATCAACACGATCATATACTTTTCCTTCACCACTGTACGCCTTAATCGTTTCGATACCTTTTAGACTTTCAATTATGCTTGAATTTAATGTAGCTCCAGCAGCCATTTCTTCTTGGTTAGCTTTTTCATAGCTACTAACAAAAGCTGTAATTGCGATAATATAAAAAGGCAAGGAAGATAAAGTAATCAAGAATAAAGTACCGTTTTGTATAGCTAGAGTAATCCCTACAAGTAACACCATACCGATGTCTAAAAAAACAGATAGCGTTGCACTTGCAAGTGCATCAATAATTTTATTGGCATCCAAAAAACGGGAAATGATTTCACCAGATTTTCGAGTGGCAAAGAAGTTCATGGGTAGGGTTAATACATGTTTAAAGTATTGAAGCATAACAGTCATACTCATACGTTGACCCAAAATAACCAAGAGATAGCTACGACTATATTCGAACAGCACGCTAAATAGATAGCTTACAATCAAACCCATAGAAATTATATTCAACGTAGATTTCGCTTGATTTGGAATAAAGTAATCTAAAATCCCCTGAAAGTAATACGAACTTCCAATTCCTAAAAGTGTAATAAAAAGAGAAGCTAAAATAATGTGAAATACAAGCCCTTTTTGTCGCCAAATAATAGGAAAAAAAGAGCTTAACCCAGCTACTTTTTCCTTGGTGGGGGCATAAGACTCTTTGGGTGTGGGAAAAAGTAAAATCCCTGTCCACTCTTCCGAAAACTCCTCAATTGTTTTTTTTACATTTCCTTTCATTGGATCTGGATCCATAATGAACAAATTCTCGTCTTGTACCTTGTATACAACTACATAATGCATATATTTATTTTCAACCACAATATGCGCAATTAGTGGCAATGGTAAATCCTTTTCCTTCCATACATCTTTTTCAGCTTTAAATGCGGGAGATTCAAATCCAATTTGTTCAAATGCATGTTTTAGTCCAAAAGCAGAGGTTCCATCTAAATCAGTTCCAGACAATTCTCTAAGCTTATGAATAGGTATTTCAGTTTTATAATACTTTAAGATCATGGCCATACACGCAACGCCACAATCCTTTTCATCTTGTTGAAATATTATTTTTTTCATAAAACAATCCAATTATATAATTGATCAATAATTATAATCACTTGTGTTAATAAAAAAAGAAGGAACATTGAGTCAGAGCGCTTGTTTAAAATTTTCTCTTTTTTCAAAAGGTAATATAAGACAGCAATACACAAAATACATATAACTTCTAAAAAGTTCGAAACATAATCCGTAATCGGACCACTGTATGATATTATGTTAATAAAAATTGATAAAATAAAGCTAACAAAAAAAGCTATATATAATTTTTTAGTTAAAGGAGTTGGGTAGCTAATATCTACTCCTACAACAATATAAATAAAACTTAAAAAATTTAAAAAAATTACTATATTAATCAAAATAACACTATCCTTTCATTACAGATTATTACATCTTTTTTGATCGTCTATAAATTAAAAAGTTGATAAAAACTATTGAAATAAACACTCACATTTGTAGAAAGTCTCCTCTTGAAAAAAATTTTTAAGATAAAAAAAGTAAGTTACAAAGTTCAATTCATTAATACAATAAAAGCAAATAGCTTATTCAGCTACTTGCTTTTATTATACCCAACTTTAATTATAAATTCAGATATATTTTATTTGTACATCCCTGGCTTAACAAACATTAACTGCCTTTGTTATCTAATTGAACGTCAATAAAAATTAAGAAATAATTTTAGTTAATTTTTGTAGTTTCTAAAAAAAGAAAAAATCAGACGTTTTTCCATTTATTTTTATCGCCTTGTTTTTGGACACCTTTAATAAAACCTTTAAAGAATTCTCCAACTGGCTCCACCCACCCAAGCCAGCCCCAGCCTTTTCCACCAATAACTAAATGTAAATCACTATCTTCTACTACTTTCATTGTATCAAAAACATTTTTTTTCATATAATACTACCCCTTTCAATAATTACAAAAAATCAGTTCAACAAACTAACGTTTCTTTTTTCTGATAATTCGGTCGGCTTGATTGACATCGCTCACATTACCTAAACCTTTTAAGACCCAGTAGCCTATTTTTTCCCCTATACCTTGACCAATATCTGACCAAGTTGATCCACCTACACATTTTTTCAATTCTTTTTCAGTTAATTTTTCCACTTGAGCATCTCCATTCTATTAATATAAAACACAAATAAAGTTTACCATAAATAGAGGGTTTGTCAATTTTTTTTTACATACAAACTTAGTTATCAAGTAAAAGACTATTAAAAATTATCTAGTTCTATTTTTATTGCTCAGTTCAGTTAATTCAAAAATTATTATTTGTATCTGAAATTTTTCAAAATGTCATTATTATCGAGAGGCCATATACTTAAGTAAGTAATATATACCTTTTGTAGCTACCCAAAATACGTTTCTTTATTTTTTAATTTCGAAAAATCTATGTTAATAACCCCTTCGATGTGCAGGAGTTGACCAATAAAGGCTTAGATCAGTTGACAGAGTATCTGCGTGCACGGAATCTGATTGATGATACGTTGTTTATTGACGGGACAAAAATCTTGGCGGATGCGAATAAGTACAGCTTTGTCTGGAAGAAAAACACGATCCGGTTCAATCAAATGAATCGCGAAAAACTGCTTACTATGAGCACGGAACTAAGAGAAGCATATGCCCTGAAACAAATTCCCGAAGGGACGACCTTGACAGTAGATAGGATAGATGAACTGTTAACACGGATGGAACTGCGTCTGGATGAACTAGAAAAAGAAGTTGAGGCAACGAAACGTCTTTCGCCAAATCCAGCGAAACCACAACTGCGAACGTTGAAAAGCCAAGTACGCAAACTAAATGCAAAGCTAGAAAAACTTCTGGAACATCAAACGCAGTTTTCTATTTATGGGAATAGAAACAGTTATTTAAGAACCGATCATGATGCGACATTCATGCGCGTAAAAGAAGCCCCCATGAAAAATGGCCAACTTAAACCTGCGTATAACCTGCAGATCGCTACTTGTAATCAATTTGCGTTAGGCTACGATGGCTTCTAAAACCCAACAGACACTCAAACACTGAAACCATTACTAGAAAAAATGAAAATCGCACAAAAGGCACCTCATTATTTGGTCGCCGATGCAGGCTATGGTTCAGAAAGCAATTACCGCTATATAGAAGATGAACTTCCCCAGCATACTGCATTGATTCCTTATGGAACCATGTTTAAAGAACAAAGCAAGAAATGGCAGACCGATGACCGGAAAGTAACGAATTGGGATTACGAGCCTAAGGAGGACTTTTACATCGACCCCAAAGGGGTAGGATTCAATTTTCATGCGTACCGTCAACGAGCAGATGCGGATGGCTTTGTCCGAGATTTTAGAGAATACCAAGCAGAAAAAACGGATGCGAACCAAGTGCTCATTCCTGAAGCCTTAACCCCAAAGGGGAATCTAAGAAAATTCACTGTAAATCCGTCTTGGGAGCACCATAAAGAAAAACAAAAAGAACGTTTATCAACGCCTGACATTCAAAAAATATATGGGCGAAGAAAGATTGACGTGGAAACAGTCTTCGGATTTAGGAAGGCTTGTTTGGGCTTAACTCGATACACGGTTCGGGGCATAGAGAAAGTCAGAAAAAAAGACGGGTTTACTCATTACGGCAATCAATATGATGAAATTGACAAAAATAGGGACTTAATCTACCAAAAATGAATAGAAAAATAAGGAGCACTCGAAAAATCACATGATTTCCGAGTGCTCCTTATTTGTGGGAGAGCGCAACTAGTTAACTTATGCCACGCCCCCTTTTTGGTTCGGTCATTTTTCAGAAAAGCATCGCTTCAGCCGCTTTCCTTTTTAGGGTTAACTCCCAGCTTTTTTCGCTATTTATCCATTCCGTATACTTCGACTTCATAGATTCGGGCTGCTGAGTCTGCTCCTTGTGTTGGTTTATCGATACTGATTTTTACATATTGCACCTTCTTGACGGCAAACGTATTGGTGCTATTGCCCGCTTCATTTTTCAACGTTCGTGAAACTGGCTCATAGTCTTTGCCGTCTTCACTTACGAGCACCGTATACGCCCGCGTATTCATGTCTGGGCCTTCTCCACCAGCTTCCGCATGGGCGAGGCGTACTTCACTGACCGTTTGTGGTCGACCGAGATCGATCATCAACTCATGAGGCGCATTGCCTGTCGCACACCACTTCGTACTCAAATCACCATCGAGGGCAAAAGCTGGTGCTTCGGCATCATTGACAAACGATGAAGCAGTTGCTTCGGCATCTTTTGAAAGCAGCATTAACTCTTTCGGCGCATCAGCAGAAATCGTGATCAATCCCGCCATTTCCAGAGGGGTCTCTCCTGCTTCGTTTTTGGCAACAAGCGTGACTTTGTAGGTACCTGGTTCCGAATAGGTCACTTGGGGATTTTCTTCTGTACTGCTGGTGATATCGCCGCCTTCAAACGTCCATTCAAATGCTTCGGCATTCGCAGATGAGGTATTCGTGAAGGTGATCGTTTCCCCCGGTGCCGCTAAGGTTTTAGAGGCTGTAAAGGCTGCTTTTGGCAGCTGATTGTTCGGCCAAGTGATCTCCACCGTATCGGATAGCTTGCCGCGATTGCCATAGCGATCCACTGCCACCACCGCGAACTTGGTTTTCGTCCCTTTTGGTCGTTCAACGGCATTCAAATAGTGGTTGGTTGCTGGCGTAGCTGCTAAGAAAGAGCGTGAGCCGTCATCGTTCAATTGGTAGACCTCATAAACCGCAGCTGTCTTGTCCTTGGCAGCTTCCCACGTTAAACGGACCCCCGCATAGTTGCCCTCTTCTTCATCAAAGAGCACATCCTCAACCGTCAATGCTTCGGCAGCGAATTTCTCCGCTTTCTGATCTCCGATCGTTAATTGCCCTAGATTCAACTCATAGACATCACTGGTATCTTTCGTGGTTATGTCATAACCGATCGCTGTCACTTCCCCTTTGATGTCTTTCAATGAGTAAGTGATCGTCGTCCAGTCTGTTGCGACCTCTTTGTCTCCTTTGATCGTTTGTGTTGAACCATCAGCTAAAGTCACGACCAAATCAAGAGCTGTCGGTACCGTTGCTTTGACAGTCGTCGTCAACTTCGTCTTTTTCGTCACAGGAAATGCTGTCTGATACAATGCCATGTGACTGGTGCTACCTTTTGTCATCTGTCCACGTAGTTTCAGTGCATTTCCGCCATTATAGGCCTCCGCATAATTGATTGATACAGCCAAATCATTGTCTTTTCCATGGTCAAAGACCCAACGATAGGTCGGCAAAATAGCTTGCAAACTTCGGTTGTTCCAATTGCGGCTGGACACTTTTTCTCCCTCGATAAAATAGTTGTAGCCATTCCCCAGACTAAAATTCGTCACAAAAGGCAGCTCTGTGATAGCGGTCTGTTCCAGGGCATAGGTGGAGATCCCAGGCCACTCTGTCGCTTCTGGTAGCTGGCTTTCCCGAGGATCGCCCGTGTTATTGACCCAAAAAGCATTCTCTTTGCTTTGGAAATCATCCGGCGTACTAGCAGAAGAATAGGTCCAGCTAGGTACATACAGGCCCAATGAGGTATAAGGAACGCCTTTTTCATCCGTAAACAGATCCCAGCGCACAGGCGTTGAATAGCCATTTTCTTGTACATCGATTCCAGCAAAAAGATCGTAAGGATCGACACCGATTTCACGGGCTTTTTCATTGGAGGCCTTCAACAGCTCCTTGTCCGCCAGTTTGTCAGTGGTCCACCAGAAATTCAAGAACATACTATCTGCCAATGGGTTCATCTCTGCATCCACCAAATAGGCTTTGTTCTTATCCGTCAAAGCGTTTTGCCAATCCATTTTCCCATCACTCGTCATGGAATCATACCACATGATCTCTAAATGCTCGTCGGCTTGTTCTTTGAATTGGGCGATCAATTCTTGCATCGCTTTGGCGTGGCTTTCATTTAGTCCTTTACCATCAGCCCCCGATTGTTCGACACCTTCCGCTGCATCATCAAAACTAGTGACCGCCGTATCGGTTTCTTGATTGATGAACCAGCCATCAAAGCCATACGTATTGGCAACTTCGATCATTTTTTCTACGATCGGAAAATTGCCATCCTCATCCTTAGCTAAAAACGTATCTAGCCATTCCAACTTCCCACCATGGGCAGTTTGTGGAAAGAAGATCGTTCCTAAAACCGGCACGCCATTCCTATGAGCAGCATCTGTCACATCAGGACTTGGTGGTACGATGATCCCTTCGCCAGAAGAGCCGCCCCAATAAACCAATTGATCGATGTATTGCCAATAAGAAAAGACATTGGCATCAAAGGTATTGATCCCACGTGGTGCATTGCCGCTCGTACTGCTATTCATGATCGAAAGCGCCACGACTTTGGTTTCTGCCGTTTGCGTGTCATTCATCTTCGGCAACGTCTCTTTAGCTGCCCGCTGCGCTAATGGAACAACGCTGGTATTGTATTTCGCATCTGGATCTTTTTCAAAAGACCATGCCAACAAATCCTCTGGGAACCAATAAGACGACTCCGGTTGATTTTCCATCGCTTTTTCCAACGTACTTTTGGCTGTTTCTTGGTAAACGACTTTTCCAGTTGTCTTCGCCTCACTTTGGGTGCAGCCACCGATTGCCGTTGCCGCTGCTAATACCAACAAAGATGCGCCAACTTTACTGATTTTCCTTGTCACACTTCTTCCTCCTTGTTTTACATAAATCCGCCAACATTCCTACACTAAAACGATAACGCTTTCAAAGATCGGAATATAGGAACAAATTAAAGAAATCATGCAACAAATCTAAGAAGGTTGAGTTTAGAAAAAAAAGAGCCTCCTTTTAGGGAAGCTCTTTGGCCCTGCTTACTTCTTACTTCTTTCCAACGAGCGGCAGCCAGACGCGCATTTCGCCTATGCCCCGATTGCCCCATAAATGGTATGGGATCAGTTGCCACGTACGAGGTATGACCGTTTCCGCTCGTTCTTCGTAAAGGGTTGTTCCCGACCATTCTTCGCTTTGGTAGCCTTTGATCGCCAAACGTAAAGTAGTTGGCAACAACGTATCCTCTTTCGAAAAGGTCGCCTCCAGCGCCTGTGGGTCGATGCGGCAACGCCAGAGTGCTTGACCATTGTCGGCTTCTTCTATGCAATACACGAAGGGACCACGTTGCAATGCGACTTGATTGATGTCTTGAATAACTTGAGGATTCGCACGCAAGATTTGCAATGGTTGTTCAAAACGGATATTGGCCGTCACGTTTTCGACTGCCTCAAAGATGATTGCCTCGTTCGTCTCCTGCCATTCGTGTTCACTATCGATTTGAAACTTACTTAGTCCGTTAGGTTTGTGGATGATGAGCGTCTTTGGAATGCCTTGATAGCGAATCGTGAGGTCCTCTGTAAAAGGAAACCCGCCCGTTTGTTCAAACGTAAATTGATCAGGTTCTTCTAAACGGCTTGCTACAAATAAATTCACGTAAAGCTTCTCTTGATCGCAAGTGTAAACCAAGCGCTGCAGCGAAGCGACCATCCGTGCAAAATTGGGCGGACAACACGCACAACCGAGCCAATCAGGTCGTTGAGCTTTGACGTGGCCTTTGCCAGGATTTTCTTGATCTCGTTGGGGATTGACCTCCAAAGGATTCACGTAGAAAAAGTGTTTGCCGTCAATTGCCGCACCAGAAAGGACGCTATTATACAACGCTCGTTCCATCGTCGCTAAATATTTTGGTTCATTGGTTAGTTTGAACAGCTCAAAAGAAAATTGGACCAATGCAATGGCTGCACAGGTTTCACAATACATCGTATCATTTGGCAAATCATAGGGACCGACAAAGGCTTCCCCGTGAACGGTTGAGCCGACGCCACCGGTCACATACATTTTCTTACAGGCGATGTCTTCCCAAATCGCTTCGCAAGCGTCGATTAATGCTTGATCTTGGGTATGCTGGGCGACTTTTGCCATACCGCTTGCCATATACAGCATTCGTACCGCATGACCTTTGGCTTCATGCTGCTTTTTAGGTTGATCGTAGGCTTGTAAATAGGTGAGGTCTACCCTTGGTGTTTCATCTGATAAGCCATCCGCTTGGTTTTTCAAGATTTCTTTTTCGTAAAAGGCAGGATCTTCCCCACGTACTTCAAGAAAGAAATCAGCTAATGTCAAATAGGTTTGTTTACCAGTGTATTCATACAAACGCACCAGTGCCAATTCGATCTCTTGATGGCCATCAGCACCTTGAATTTTTCCAGGCTCCCGCCCAAAATACGTGCAAATATTGGCGATATTTTTCTCTGCCACGGTCAGTAATTTATCCTTGCCTGTTGCTTGATCATAAGCGATAGCCGCTTCGACTAGATGCCCGGCACAATAAAGTTCATGACTGAAATACAGCTGACGGTATTTTAACTTCGGTCGGGTCAATTGAAAGAAGGTATTTAAGTAGCCATCCGCTTCTTGCGCAGCAGCAACTAAGTCAATCACTTCATCTACTGTCTTTTCCAATTGCGGATCGCTAGTATTCAACAAGCTATACCCAGCCGACTCGATCCATTTGTAGACATCACTATCTTGGAAAAACCAGCCAAAATGTTCCCCTTCCATTTGCCCTGCAGCGATGCGAAAATTCGCCAATGCATGGCTTTTCCCAGCTGGCAAATTGGGATCTTCCCGTTCTGCTTGAACATCTACATCGATTTCATCATTTAGGACTTGGTATTGGTAAGGAATCGTTTCTTTGCGAACAAGCTCTTGGTATCCTTGCCAAAACTCGTCCGTGAGCTGGATCTTGTTTAATGCGAATTCTTTCATTTCGTTCTCCTGTTCTTTTATTTTTTTATGTTTGATCATTCGTTTCATATTTACTTCATTAATAAAAAGGCCGGATCATCTCCTGTGATATGTTGCCCTGCCTCCTCTTTGATCGTTTGC
The DNA here is from genome assembly GCF_051711285.1 of Enterococcus sp. DIV0213h. NCBI lineage: Bacteria > Bacillati > Bacillota > Bacilli > Lactobacillales > Enterococcaceae > Enterococcus > Enterococcus sp. DIV0213h. The sequence goes on along the minus strand of NZ_JBIOMH010000001.1, from coordinate 485,737 downwards.
TTATATAAGAGCTGGTAGGCTTTAGGACTCATGCCTTTTTTCTGTTTAAAGGTATTGGTAAAGTGCTGCCTACTGTTGAATCCTGCTTGAGCGGCAATTTCGACGATTGGCAGCTGACTATTGCTTAGTAAAAATGCTGCCTGCTTCAGACGCTCACTAGTGAGAAAATGGTTGACCGTCACTCCCAGTTGCTCATGAAAGAGTTTATGCAAGTAGGCTTTCGTAATCCCCACAGCCGCTGCGATTTGGGAGACTTGAATATCTTCATCAAAATGCTGTTGAATATAGTTGACCGCAGCGTTCACATAGCAATTGCCCCGTTTGGTTTCTTTCGTACGTAATGAAAAGGCTAATTCCATCAACATCCGCTTAAACAAGAGCTCGATCGTAAATTGCCGTTCAGCAGACGGTTGCTCTTGAGTATCATCGATCATTAGCAGCTGCAGCAATGACTTGATCGCTTGTCCAAATTGGCGGACATCGCGACTTTTCGCGTAAGGCTCATTCAATTGTACATTTCCTTTGATGTATGCAAAAACATCACGAACACAAAGGCCGGACGGTGTCTCACTCAGAAGAAATTCAATATTCAGTAAGGTGCAGGAATCTCCTTCAACGAGTAAGGCGTGTTCCACAAACGCGTTTATGAAAACGAAATCATTTCTTTCCAGAACAATTACTTGATCTTGCACCTTTATCTTACACTTCCCTTTGGTCACAAACATGATCTCACACGCTGGGTGTTGATGTGGATCCATGGAAAAACGCTCAAGGGCAACACTATAGTATGCTGTAATCTTCGCATAGTTTGTTTCTTGTGGAAACACCATTGATCAACTCCTTTTTCATTCGTTGACGATTTCTTTCTTTTTTATTTCTAGTAGACAAAACTTTCCCTCTCTTTTTTTATTGCTTACTATACTATAAGAAAAACGTACTAGGAGGAAATCAATGTCTTTTTTACATTTTGCACAAACACCCCCAATGGGATGGAATTCTTGGGACTGCTATGGCGCTTCTGTAACCGAAGCAGAAGTGATCGCCCATGCAGATTTTATGGCAGAGCATTTGAAAGCTTATGGTTGGGAGTACGTCGTCGTGGATATTCAATGGAGCGAACCAGAAGCAAAGTCTACAAGGTACAATGATTTTTATCCGTTGTGTATGGACGACTATTCTCGCTTGATTCCTGCTGAGAACCGTTTCCCTTCAGCAAAAGATGGCGCTGGTTTCAAAAAACTTGGTGACTATCTGCATCAAAAAGGGCTGAAGTTTGGTATCCATATCATGCGCGGCATTCCACGACAAGCAGTTCATCAAAATACGCCGATCAAAGGAACGGATAAACGGGCACGGGACATTGCTATGAATTCAATCTGCCCTTGGAATTCCGATATGTATGGGGTCGATGTTTCCTTGCCTGAAGGACAGCTTTATTATGATTCTTTGCTCGAATTATATGCTTCTTGGGGTGTTGACTTTATAAAGGTGGATGATATCGGCGATTCGAAAATTTACGGTGATGCCCATAAAGCAGAAATCAAAGCGATTCGCCGTGCGATCGATCGATCGGGTCGAGAGATCGTCCTTTCTTTGTCTCCCGGACCAGCTGCCCTCAAAAATGGTAGTTTCTTTCAAAATCATGCCAATATGTGGCGCTTGACGGATGACTTTTGGGATCATTGGGACGCCCTTTACACCATGTTTGACCGAGCAGCAGAGTGGGCACCTTTCGTCCGTCCAGGTAACTGGCCTGACTGTGATATGCTGCCGTTGGGTCATATCGGCATTCGGGCAGTTGATGGTGGCGGTGGTGATAGTTGGACACGTTTTACGGAAGACGAGCAATACTTATTGATGAGTTTATGGACGATCTTCCAATCTCCATTGATGTTCGGTGGTACTTTACCAGACATCGATCCCTTTACGTTACGTTTATTGACAAATACTGAAGTCTTAGAAATGTATCGAAGAATCCATACGAAAAAAGAGTTCTATCGTGATCAAGAGTGGATCATTTGGGAGGCGTTGAGCGACACAGCCGTCTACTATGCCATTTTCAATGTTTCTGATCAAACGCAAACCATCCCAAAATCGATCGCTGCTTTACTACCAATTAAAAGCGGCACTGAGTTATGGCAACAAAAAGAACAAACAATTGCCGATGCTGAGGTTCCTACTCATGGTGTCAGATTATTAAAAGACAGTATTTAGTAAAAAGGGCAGCAGCATACGTTTACAAGCAGCACAATGTAACCTACTCATTGTGCTGCTTGTTTTTTATTCTTCGTACACTTTTCGACCAAGAAACGCAACGCCTTGATCATTGATTCCAGATAAAAACAACCTTTCTTTTTGGTCGATGTACTCATAATATGGGACAAATTCGTTTTCTCCCCACAAGTAACTTCGTCCTTCTTTTTTTAATGCTGTTATTTCTTGCAGTTGAGAAGATATAACTTGAGATTCATGATCAAATTGGATGATTTCCCACTTTCCTAACAGAGTTTCCTGCTCTGGCATTCGTGAAACACTTCCTTGATAGATTGAAGCAGAGATTACTGGCCAGCCTGATTCCAGCCAATAGAGTTTACGTATTTGTAAATGGAATTGGTCACTGAATGGTTTTCTCCGTGCATGATGCACAACGAAGCTTTCTTTATTGGATTGCGTAAAGATCGAGTTATGACCAGGAGCGTATACAACTGGTTCTTCTGAGAACTGATAACTGCCTAACAGTTTGGTTCCTACTTCGGTTGGCGTCTTTTCTTGATCCGTCATGGCCGTACCATGCCAGTCCAGATATGGCCCTGTAATTTCTTTTGCTCGGGCGACACGGATATTATACGAATCGTTAAGGGAGTCGAAAGAAACAAACAAATAATAATAATCGGTTTCAGGATGATAATAGATAAATGGGCCTTCAATAGCAGTATCAACTGTTTTCGGACGAAAAGCAATCCGTTGGCCATAGCTCTTTTCTTGAAGTTTTCCAGTTTCTTTGTTCAATGGAGCAATATAGATTCCGCCAAAGAAAGAACCATAGACAAACCACTGCTCACCCGAGCGGTCAAAAGCAATATTGGCATCGATCGCGTTATGCTGTGCAAGAGTTGCATTGGTTTTAACAACCTCTCCTTGATCTTCCCAAGGGCCCAAAGGATCTGATGCTGTAGCTAAGCCGATAAAAGAAGTGGTACTGCCGAATGTCGAAGCAGAATAATACATACGGAATTCGTCCTTGTAGCGGATAACTTCCGGTGCCCATAGTCCTTGAGCTTTGCTCCATTTTACTGCTGGTTCAGGCATTTCTGACAATGCCTGTTTCTCAAATTGCCAATGGATCAAATCTTTTGAACGACGAATTGGTACACCAGCCGTTTTGGGCTGTTGTGTGTCCGTTGAATATAAATAAAAGGTACCTTCATGTTTAATAATCGTAGGATCATGAACCCCATTGATCGCTGTCATGTCTTCCCTCATCTCCTAATTGATTTATTCTATTTTATAAAAACAGGACAGCTACTTGACGAGCTGTCCTGTTTGTTCCCACATTCCTGCAGGACAGTTTTTCTTAGCTAAGTTTGCGCGAAACCGATAAAAGCAGCCGCATTTGGTACAGGTATGATTCAATCGCAATGGACAAGTCTCACAAACAGCGATTCTCCTACTGACGATCTCCGGCGAAGCCAAGTCGCTTTCTAAAGAAAGTTGTTCTGCAATCAAGGATTCAATGTCTTCCTGTGCTGCTGCAGCAGCATCTTTCACTTCGCATCCTTTACAAGTCATGGGATCAGACTGTCAATGAGATCGTTAGAACACTCATTGCTGGCACCCGCAAGCTGACTTTGTTCTCTTTAACATCGTAAGCGGTGAAGTCTTGGATCACCACATCTTCAGGATGATCAAAATCATTGTGTGCGTTCATTTTGTCCCCCACGATATAACGAGCTTCTTTCACTTCATTGATCGCTGTTTCCAGGGAGAAGGTTAATTCTTCCGTGCCTTGGGTAGCAAAATTACAAACCGATAGATGGATCGTATCCTCTTTTTTCGAAATCGTATACGTAATGGTATCACTGCTAGTTCCATGGCTATCAATGGTTTCAGCATCTTGATGGACTTTGTACAAATCAAAAACATGATAGCTTGGGGTTTTCACCATTTGTTCGCCATCTGTCAAAATCATCGCTTGCAGGACGTTGACGGTTTGTGCGATATTTGCCATATGCACTCGCTTGGCATGTTTATGGAAAATATTCAAGGTGATCGCTGCGACCATGGCATCACGAATCGTATTTTGTTGGTATAAGAAGCCTGGATTCGTCCCAGGTTCTGCTGAGAACCAAGTGCCCCATTCATCAACAATGATTCCCACACGCTGTTCTGGGTCATACTGGTCCATGATCGCGCTGTGGCGGGTCAATAATTCATCCATGTAGGCTGCTTTTTCACAGGTCACTTGCCACTCTGCCTCATCAAATTCCAAGGCGCTCCCTTTTTCTTCCCAGCCCTGCGGATGAACGTAGTAGTGCAAGCTTAGACCGTCCATCAACCAATGGGCGTTTTTCATCAGCGTTTCTGTCCAATGATAGTCTGCGACATTCGCTCCGCCAGCAACTTTGTAGATTTTTTTGTCACCGTATTGGCGGACATAGGTTTGATAGCGGCGATACAGATCCGCATAGTACTCTGGCCGCATATTGCCGCCGCAGCCCCAGTTTTCGTTTCCTACGCCAAAGAATTTCATTTCCCACGCATCTTCATGGCCATTTTCTCTGCGAAGATCAGCCATCGGAGAAATGCCATCCATCGTGATGTATTCCACCCATTCCGACATTTCTTGCACCGTTCCGCTGCCGACATTGCCGTTGACATACGCGTCACATTCCAGCTGCTTGATCAATTCAAAAAATTCATGGGTCCCGAAATGATTGTTTTCAGTCACGCCCCCCCAGTGAGTGTTGACCATCGTTTTGCGGTTTTCTTTAGGTCCAATTCCGTCTTTCCAGTGGTATTCATCGGCGAAGCAGCCGCCTGGCCAACGCAGCACAGGGATTTGAATGTTTTTCAGTGCTTCAACCACATCGATCCGCATCCCATTTTTATTTGGGATCTGCGAATCTTCTCCAACGTATAATCCTTCATAGATACAACGGCCTAGATGCTCTGCAAAATGACCGTAGATATATTTGCTAATCGTTGTTCCTGATTTTGTGTTTTGAATGTTGATCGTCAATCAGTTCACCTTCATCTCTAATTTATTGTTTGCGACCGGCTCGCCAAAAACTGGGAATCCTTTTTCATCCCAAGTGAATGGTTGTGCAACTGCATGTCGATTCGGGTTTGCCAGAGGATCGCCTGCCTGATTTTTTTCTGGTCTTGCATGATAAACTAAAATGTCCTCACCATCTGCCCCTTTTGTAAAAGAGTTATGCCCCGGTCCATATTGAGAATTCCGTTCTGACGTTTGAAAGACTGGCTCTTGGGATTTGTGCCAAGAAAATCCATTCAATAAATCACTATTTTCGTCTGTCCACAATAATCCCATAGCGTAATTTTCATCTGTAGCACTGCCAGAATAAGTGATAAAAATCTTACCATTTCGCTTAAGCACGGCTGGTCCCTCATTCACCATGAAACCAATCTGTTCCCAAGGGTATTCAGGGATCGATAGTAAAAGCTGCTTTCCTTTTAGTGTCCATGGATTTTCCATTTCTGATAGATAAAGATTAGAGTTTCCTGGAATTCTTGGATCTTGTTGCGCCCAAACATAATAAAGTTTCTCCTGATGTTCAAACACCGTTGCATCTAAACTAAAACTTTCAAATTGCGTGATGACCTGTCCTTTTTCTTCCCATTCCCCTTCAAAAGGGTCACTTGAATTATTTTCGATCACGAACATTCGATGATGATGATTTTCATTTCTGATCTCTTCATTATCACTCGCGGCAAAATAGATATACCACTTATCAGCGATAAAATGAATTTCTGGCGCCCAAATCAATTCACTCATTGGTCCCGATTCATGTGCCTGCCAAACCGTCTTTCTCTCTGCATCTTCCAGTTCATTGAGGCTTTTCGCTCGTCTAAGTTCAATCGACTGATATCCAGGAACTGAACCTGTAAAATAATAGTAACCATCGGAATGTAAATATACCCAAGGGTCTGCTCGTTCATACACGATTGGATTTTGTATTGTCTCTGCATTTGCTTTTGCCATACCTTACTCCTCATTCCTAACAATAAATAATGGTACTCCTGCTTCTGAGGTACCTGTAAATGTCATTACTTGCTTTTGCTGATTTTCATCCCAGCCGGAAAGAAACTTCCCTTTATAAACAGTGTCATCGATAACCACACTTGAATCTTCTTGACTATTCTTTTCTGCTAGTTCCCATGTTCCAGTGCGATCACCTTTGATCGTGCCATTTTTTTCAACTGTAATTTCCTGTGGTTCTTTCAAATCATCCGTTAAAAACTTGTCAAAAGAAATCAGCGTATAGGCACCCGTAACTTGATTCTTTGTATAGTCAGCAATCGTTTCTTCGCTGTATCTCAATGGAGAAACAACCGGCCAGCCTGCTTCTGTGAAAAACATTTGATGGACTCTCACAGAATGGTATTCTCCGCTATTTGGAAAACGTGTATGGAAAATCAAGTAATATTGATTGGTTTCTTCATCATAATAGGTCGAGTTGTGACCTGGCGAAACATAGCCAACCCCTTCATTGCTCGTATTTTCGGTATATAGGAAGTTCCCCATAATTTTAGTTCCGAAGTCTTGAATACTTGCGTCATCAAAAACTGTTCCAAATTTCCCTTTGACCTCAGCCATTGGATTTCCTTGGCTGTCTTCATAAGGACCATCAGGATTCTTTGACCGCGCGACTCGAAGGTTGTATCCACCGTCTGCATCTAGCCCACCAAATGAAGTGAACAAGTAATAGTAGCCATTTTCTTGATTATACTGAATGTATGGTGCTTCGATGCGACTGTGATTTCCGCCCATCAAATGTGTTCCGTATGAATTGCGATCTTTAGGCAAACCCGTTTCATCATCCATTTCTAGGATAAAAATCCCACCTGAGTATGATCCATAGACCATCCATAATTTTCCTTCATTGTCATAAAAAACATGAGGATCGATCGCATTTGGATGAATCGCTGCATTGTACGCTTCACCAAACTGCGGAGAGGTTCCTGAATAAAGAAAAGATTCGACTTTTTCATAAGGACCTTCAATAGAGTCAGATACCGCCACTCCCATTACGGAGAGCGGTGAAGTTCCTTGACACAAACAATAGTACAAATAGTATTTTCCATTCTTAAACTGTTGGATATCACTAGCCCATAAAGTATCTGTCTGTGCGTACTCAAACTCTTCTGCCAATTCTTCTCGAATATTCTCAAATAGTGTATCTTCAGATACTGAATTAGATATCTGCTCCCACTTCATCAAATCCTGAGACTTGGCAAATTGCATATGTGATCCAATAATATAAAACGTATCATCCGCTTTGATCACCGATGGGTCATGGACACTAACATCGGCAAACTCAGGAGGGGACAAGACTTCTTCAACTGCAGAAGCAGTACAGCCAGATAAAAGAACCATTAGAGGAACACACGAGAAAAGAAATTTTTTGATCATGATTTTAACAATCCTTTCTTGCTATAGCCTGACAACAAGCACTTGCTGGCACTGTACAAAAAGATTGAAATTGCGACAAAAAAGAACCAATGATACGCCATGCTAACAATTGAAAATGTGAGAACCATCAAAAGACAAAGAAGCGATTCTTTTGGTAACAAGAATGGACTCGTCAATGAAAAAACGGCTTTTTTCCGCCACTTATCTTTACTCAATCGAGTGACTAAGGATAAATTGATCAATACTAAAATCACATAACTGAACAAAAACAAAAGTGGCCATTGGAAAAATGCTCTCATTAGATCACTTTGCTGCACAATCAGCAATTCCAAATAGAGAATGCCTAGAATAAGTGGAAATATAAAGACCCGCCATTTGTATAAGCGAATGGCTGACACATAGTTTTTCCAAAATAAAGTCAATACTTCTATATAAGAGTAATAGCCTGTAAATAGATCCTCTTTATTTAGAATCGTTAAGACAGCAACAGTACTGGGAACAAAGCCGACCACAAAAAAACCAGCTAAAATACCTAGAAGCCACAAAATATTTAGTTCTATCAGAAGTACCAATGCATTTAGCCAGTTCATTGCTTTTAGAAACATCTACTCACCCTTTCATTCCAGAAAGTGCAACTGATTCAATAATTTGCTTTTGGAAAATAATAAATACGATCAAAACCGGAAGTAATGAAACAACGGAAGCTGCCATAATCAACGGATAATCCGTTTGAATTGCATAGGCGGCATTTAAGTTTGCGATCACTACTTGCAATGTTTGTTTTTCTGGACTATTCAAGTAGATCAAGGGTGCTAAGTAGTCATTCCAAGCGCCCATAAACCATAAAATAAATTGAGCAGCAACCGCTGGACGAATCAACGGAAAAATCAATTGGATAAAGGTTTGTAAATAGCCCGCACCATCAATTTTCGCCGCCTCAACGATCGAATCAGGAATATTAGATAAATATTGTCGTAAAAAGAAAATCATCGTGATATTTCCAAACATTCCTGGGATGATCAATGGTAATAACGTATCAACCCAGCCAATTTGGGAAAACATCATAAATTGCGGGATCATCACCGCTGGATAAGGAATCATCAAAGCGGCTAAAAGGATTAGAAATAGCGCATCTTTATGCGGCATCCGTAATTTGGCAAATGAGAAGGCGGCTAAACTGGATGTCAGAGTACCTACAACAGTCACAGAAAGTGAAACGATCACTGTATTTTTAATCCCTGAGAACAAAGTGTCCAGCTCAGATAAACGTTTGTACGCATCAAATTGTACTGGGTCTGGAATCCATTGAGGTGGCAGCTGGAAGACGCCAGCTCGGTCTTTTAGCGATGTTGAGATCATCCAAAGTAACGGCCCCACCATAATAACTGCTCCAAGGGAGAGAATTAAAATAATGAGTACGTTGCTTATTTTCAGTTTTTTCATTCTTTTCCCTCCTAATCTAATTTATAGCTTGAACGATTGTTCATATAGAATTGGAATGCTGTTATCACAAAAACCAATACTGCTAGAATCAACGCCATACTGCTTGCATAACCCATTTGCCAATTTCTGAAAGCTTTTTGCCAGATATACCAAACGACCGTAGCACTGCTATATTGTGGTCCGCCAGTTGGTGTCATAATGTTTATTTCCGTAAAGATTTGTGAGCCGCCGATAATATTCGTAACGACTAAAAAGAAAGTGACTGGTCTAACCATCGGCCAAGTGATATTGCGAAACTTTTGAAAAGAAGAAGCACCATCTAATTCTGCTGCTTCATAAAAGGTTTTTGGTACACTTTGAATCGCTGCCAAGTACAAGAGCATAGAATAGCCCAATCCCTTCCAAACAGACATAATAATAATTGCCGGTTTGACTGTTGATGGGTTTTGCAACCAGTTGGGGCCGCTGATACCGAAGATATCCAAGACCTGATTGACTAAACCAAAATCACCATTGTAAGCCCATTGCCACAAAATCGAAATGGCTGCTAATGATGAGATGACTGGAATATAATAGATCGTTCGGAAAATCGTCGTTCCTTTAATTCCTCTGCTCAGTGCTGATGCCAGCATAAATGACAAAATCAAACCGATTGGGATCCCTAACATCAAAAAGACGGTATTAAACATCGTCTTATAGAAGTACTCATCTCTAAAAAGCTTCTGAAAGTTCTCAAAACCGATAAAATTCATTTGCCCTAGACCGTTCCAATCTGTAAAGGCAGCATAAACCGAATAGCCCAAAGGTATCAATGAAAACAAAATAAATCCTAAAACTGGAAGTAGAACGAACAAGAAAGCAACTTTGTGCTCTTTTGCATAAAGACTATTTTTATTTTTTGTTTTTTTTATTTCCACTTGTTCCATTACGCGTCCCTCCATAAAAATCTTTGGGGTCACATAGATATGTGACCCCAGTGAGTCTATCTTGCTGTTTCTTGTTGGCGAATCGCTGAGTCTAGTTTTTCTTGCATCTTAGGTTGAACTTCTTTTAAATAATCCGCTGCCGTTTGATCTCCATCTAACACAGGTTGGATATTGATAAAGAATTCATCGTACCATTCTGCATTGTAGGTTGTTGCTACTGGCAAAGCGCGACCATAATCTTGGACGATGTCAATAAATTCTTGTTTATTATTAGGTACACTGTCCGTATCAGAAGCCCATTCTTCAGCCATATCAATCAGGTTAGGAATTTGAATCTGTGCGTCTACTAATTGTTGTTGTCCTTCTTCAGATGCACTTAAATACTCAACTAATTTCACTGCTTCTTCTGGATGTTTGGTTTTGCTGGCAACACCAATTCCTAAAGAACCGATATACGTTGCAGATTCGCCTGTAGAGCCTGCTGGCCAAGGCATCAAGTCATACTCAAAATCTAATCCTGCATACGTACTCATATCCCAAGGTCCTACAGGGAAGAAAGCAATCTCACCATTCATCCATCTTTGATACGTATCCAATGTTTGGGCATCAGAAATTGAAGGGGTGAGTTCATGCACATTTTGCAGATCCGCAAACCATTGCAATGCTTCCGCAAATTCTGGTGTATCGACTGTAACGGTATCTTTGGCTTCGTTGATCCAATCTGCTCCGTTACTCCAAACAAAAGCTTGTAAACTCCAGTTTACGTTAAATCCTGTTGCCCATTGGTCAAGATTTCCATCTCCATCAGAATCCTTCGTCAACTGTTTAGATACTTCAACGAATTCATCCCATGTATAAGGCGTATCTGTATCTGGCAAATCAATACCAGCTTCTTTAAACATGTCTTTGTTATATCCTAAAGCAAATGGTCCAACATCTTTTGGTAATCCATACAAAGCACCGCTACCAACTTTTTCACCATCATACCGATAACTGTTTACCCCATATTCCCAAATGTTTGAAAGATCAAAATCTGAATTCTCAATTTCATCCGTAATATCTAGCAAAACACCATTATCAACGTAAGCCATTAGATTGCTTTGTTCTACATAGAAAACATCGGGCATATTACCGCCTGAGATTGCCGCTTGCAGCTTTGTTGCATATTGATCAGCATCTGTGGCGATAATCTTAACGCTTACATCATTTTCTTCCTCAAATTGTTTAATTGCTGTTTCATAGGCTTTCTTCTCGTCCTCGCCGCCTCGAAACATAAACGTAATTTCTTTACTTCCGCTATCATCACCTGAACTATTATTACTGTTTCCGCAGGCCCCTAATACCAAACTACTTAAACCTAGAACTGCTCCCGAAAAAATAACCTTTTTGATGTTCATCTTTTCCATCCTCTCAAGTTTTATAGATATTTGCAGGTACGTTATCACATTTGTTCATTGACATCTCTTAAAAAAGACCTTACTAACTGCTCATAATAATTCCTAACACCTAAGATATTTCCTATAAAGAAGCCTATAAACAATTCACAAAAACAAAACATAGAAATTGATGTTTGCAAACACTTTCAATTTACAAATAAATCATAACTTGATTTGTAATCGCTGTCAACAATATTTTGATTAATTTATTTAGGATAATATCTATATTAATTAATAAATATATTAATAACTAGCGAAATAAACAACGCTATTTACACAAATTAGCAAATATGTTAACATTCAAGTAAATCAAACAGTTTAAGCGGAGGTGACACGATGCAATTAGAAATCAATCAAGAAGCATTGCCTGTCTATGAGGCACTTGCCAGTAACGTGCGAATCAAAATCATTCAATTGCTGGCTAAAAACAAGATGAATGTCAAAGAGTTGGCACAGGAGTTGGGCTTAAGCAGCGCCATCATTACGATGCACATCAAAAAATTAGAAGAAGCCAAAATCATCAAAACAGAGCGTGTGGGGCAAAAAAAGATTTCCAGTTTAAGAGTGGATCATATCGATATCAACTTTCCTGAGAAAATCTTTAATGCCTTTGATACAAAAGAAACGGCGATACCGATCGGTCATTATACAAATTATTCGGTAGAACCAACGTGCGGGCTTGCTACTTCAGCTGATTTTGTGGGAATGGTGGATGAACCGAAGTTTTTCATGGATCCTCGACGAATGGATGCCCGCATCTTGTGGTTTACGAAAGGATTTGTTGAATACCAATCGCCAAACTTCTTAGCAAGAGAAGAAAAACTGGAAATGATGGAGATTTCAATGGAAGTTTCGTCTGAATTTCCTTTTTCCAATAACAACTGGCCGTCAGACATCACCTTCAGCTTAAATGGTGTGGAGCTTGGTACATGGACTAGCCCAGGGGATTTTGCAGATATTCGCGGCAAGTATACACCGGATTGGTATCCAGACAATCTCAATCAGTACGGGTTATTGAAGACGATCCGCATCATGGATCACGGAACCTACATGGAAGGTGTTCCTCTTTCCGACATTACGATCAAGGATATACCTGCCTACGAAGATACGTGGCACTTAAAAGTGGAAGTCAAAGAAGATGCCGAGCATGTCGGCGGTTGTACCCTCTTTGGCAAGGGGTTTGGGAATTACGATCAGGATATCAAACTGAAAATGTTTTATAGCTAAAAAAAAACGCTAGTCTTAGCGGCTGACCCAAACATTTCTTTTGGGAATCAGGTCGCTAAACTAGCGTTTTTGTTATTTCTTCAAATGGTAACTGTACGTACTTACAATGATGTTCTCACGCCAAGAGAGTCTGAAACGCAAGCGCAGGCTTGTTTGGTTGTGCAAAATATTTTGCCAGCGACGTCTTGGGACAAACTGTGGAATGATGACGGTCGTTGTGTAATTGTGTTTGGCTGCATTGCGGCTGACTAGATCCACATAACGCAAGATGGGATTTTCAATCGAACGATACGAAGAATGAACGACGGAGAAACGCACGTCTGGGAATTTTTGCTTAAATTCTTGTTCGATCTCTTTTTCTTTCTTCACATCTTCATCCAACGAGACGTGCATCGCCACGACATAATCACCAATCGATTGGGCATAGTTCAATGCGCCGATATTTACTCGGGTAACATTTCCGACGAGAACGATCACGGTATTTCCTTCATAAACATGCAGTGCTTCTTGTTTTTCCAATCGTAGCTGTTCTGCGACTTTTTTATAATGATCATGGATCTTGTAAAAGATATACAAGAGGATCGGCATGATAATGAAGAATGGCCAAATATCGCCTAAGCGATACACGAACAAGATGGCAATGATCGCAAAAGAAATCAAAGCCCCAATGATGTTGGCGATCGATTTAAAGAACCAGCCTTTGCCTTCTTTTTTCCATTTGACGACCATTCCGCTTTGGGATAGTGCAAAAGGAATGAATACCCCGATGGAATACAACGGAATCAAACGCTCGGTCGATCCTTGGAAGATAAACAATAGGACGATGGAACCAGCAGCCAAGGTGATGATCCCGTTTGAGTAGCCGAGACGATCCCCACGGTCTTGATACATGTGTGGCATATATTTGTCTTTGGCTAAGTTATACGCCAACACGGGGAAGGCGGAAAATCCAGTATTTGCGGCAACTGCTAAAATCAGCGCTGTGGCAAATTGCAAAACGTAGTACATAAACCCATGACCAAAAACAGCAGAGCCGATTTGAGATAGGACGGTCACTTCTGCTTCTGGTACGATACCGTACCAATAGTTGATAAAAGTGATGCCGACGAAGAAGAACCCTAAGATCGCAGCCATGATCGTCAAGGTCGCAGCTGCATTTTTCGCCCGTGGTTTTTTGAAAAATGGCACCGCGTTACTGATCGCTTCGACCCCCGTCAAAGAAGAGGAACCTGATGAGAAAGCCCGTAAGATCAAGGCTACGGATACCCCAGGCACCACAGCTCCCGGCAGTGCGGTTGCATTCAACGGTTGCGCACCAGTTACGATGTTGTACAAGCCGACCACGATCAAGACTGTGATCACTGCGATAAAGGTGTAGACTGGAATCATTAAGAAGCTAGCTGATTCTCGCAGCCCTCGCAGATTCATCATCATGATCAAGAGTACGATCACGACAGAAATGGCCACTTGATGGCCGAACAACGCTGGCACAGCAGAAGTGATGGCTTCCGCCCCTGCTGAGACGGATACTGCTACTGTCAGCATATAATCGATCAACAGTGAGCCGCCGGCAATCAGGCCCGCATTTTTCCCTAAATTTTCACTACTTACTACATACGCCCCACCACCGTGAGGGTATGCATGAATGATCTGACGGTAAGACAAGGTCAATGAAATCAAAAGAATAATAACAAAAGCAGCGATCGGTAATGAATACCAGATAGCAGCAGCGGAAAGTGCCACTAATACGACAACGATCTGCTCTGTCCCATAAGCAATCGAAGACAAAGCATCAGAAGATAGCAACGCAAGGGCCGCCGTCCGGCTCAGTTTTTGTTCATCATTCTCTGCGGATTTCAATGGACGTCCGACCAACAAACGTTTCAAATACTCCACTTTTTCTACACTCCTTTTCATGAAAAAATCCTTCGTTAAACTTGTAACGATATCCTCACAAATATTGAATTATCAAGACTGTATGCTACTCTTGTAACCGCGAAAAGTCAATGAAAATCAGATGAAAAAACGGCCCTTTTTCCCTCTTTTGATTATTAGAAATTTCACGTGATGGCACAAAAGCAGAAAGAACAAATGCTCTTTCTGCTTTTCGATGTTAGTGGAAGAAATGACTTTCTTTGGAAATGTCGCTTAATTTCTTCGTAGAGTTGACTAGATAAGGATACGCGTAGGTACCGACGATCCCAAAGACCAGGAACAAAATCGTTAAAATAACCAATTGTGGCACGGCATTTGGCCAATAGATCCCGCCAGCTGATTCTCTTAACAGATTGACTGCATGGGTAAATGGCAGCAGCGGATTAATGAATTGGAAGAACTTCCCAGAAACTTGGATCGGGTAGTTTCCTCCCCCGCCTGAGATGGAGAGAACCAAAATGATGATGGCGATCCCTTTCCCGAGGTTGCCGAACAGTCCTGCCAGTACGTAAACGATCATCATAAAGGCGAGTCCGACGAGTAATGCGAAGAAGACACTGTACACTGGATTGTGGACATCAACGCCTAATAAAAACATATTTCCTAGGGTCACGATCAAACTTTGGGCGACTGCCATCGTCAAGAACGTCAGCATTCGTGCCACAAAGGTTTCACGTTGGGTAAAGCGTTTTTTGTCTTTCTTCTCTAAATGATACTCCGTTGTAGCGACACTTGACAACAATAATGCCCCTACCCACAAACACAATGCGGTATAAAACGGTGTGCTAGCTGAACCATTGTTGGCGATTGGATAGATTTCATTGCTTTTTAATTCCACTGGTTGTTTGAAGAAGTCGGCTTCATCGGTGGCATCAAGTTTCAATAATTTGATGACTTCCCCGAGATCGACTTCATTTTCGCCTGCTCGGATCGCATCAGCGGCTTTGTGGATGCCTGCTTTGATACTTGGCCAATCGTTATTGATCAAATCAACGGCCGCATCCAAGGCTTTTTCAACTTCTGGTAGTTTTTCATCCACCATTGCCATCGTAGAGCTGATTTCTGATTTGATAGTTGGCCAATCGTTTTGCAAGAAGTTTACGGCCAGCCCTAATTTTTCTTCGACCACTGGCAATTCGTTGTTGTACAGGTCGGCTCCTTTGTTGATGGCATTAACGATTTCATCCATGTGACCATTCAGCATCGTATTGGCATCGTGCAATTCTTGCTTGATGGCAGGCAATTCTTTTTGGTATTTTTCCAAAATCGTCACGGCATTGCTGACCACTGATTTGGTGGAAGACAGCAACGAGTCAAAATCGATCTCTTGGGCTTTTTTCAAGACATCTTCGGCGGTGATGATGGTTTCGATTAGTTTGGTTAGGATGTCGTTGATGGTGGTGGTGATTGAATCAACATTGATGCTGTTCATGAGATTGGCAACGTTTTGAGCAGCTGCGGTGACTTCACTAAGATATTGCTTAGCTGCCTTAACATCACCGCTTTGCACAGCGCTTCTAACCTTAGTTAACAATCCAGATACATTCGTCAAGTGCCCTTTTACGTCAGTTAACTGACCGATTACGCCTTGAATTTGGGCATTTTCAGCTGAGCCTTCAATATTTCCTAAAAATGCAATTAAGGCATCTAGCATACTTTGTTGTTGCTGAATACTTTGCTGCAACCCATCAATCGTTTGTAAAATTGATTCTCGATCTTGGTCCAACTGATCTTGATCGATTGAATCATTCAGTGCTTGCGACCACTTTGCTGTGGTTGTTGCCACTTGACGAATAGACTCAATCGTCACCTTCACACTGCTAGAAATACTTGGCAGGGCATCTTGCAATTGTTGCGCCCCATCTTTGGTCGCGGTGGCGAAGCTGGCGGCTTGGTCGCCTAGTTGTTCGATCTGTGGTAAAGCGGCTTGCACTTGTTCAATGACTTGCAGTCCTTGCTTGGCGGTGTCGATGCCGTCCGTCATAGTGCTGGCAATGTCATCGAAATCATCGTCGATCATCTTCAATTGTTTGCCAGCATTTTGGATCTCTGGGATCTTTTCTTGCAAGGTCAAAATGATGCTGGCTTCTTTCTTCAATGCAGGCAGCTTATCGTTTAAGCCGATCAGTTTTTCCCCCATGGCATCCACTTGTGGGATATAATCGGTGAATTCTTCGGCTTTTGCGATCTTTTCTTTGATTTCTGGAAACTTATCGTGCAAGGTGACGATCTCTTTCGTATAGCCATCGATCGTAGCCAAATTGTCATCGGTGTCTAAGATCATCGATTTGACTTTGTTGATGCTGACTAAGTTGGAATCAATGTCATAGCCGATTTCATTGAAGACTTTTATCAACGTGGAGCTGGCGGTTTCAATAAAGTTTTGTGAGATCTCTTCTTGAAGGCTGCTGGCTCCTTTATCGGTGATTTTTGGAGCGATGGCGTTGATTTTTTGGTTGCTATAATACTCGATGGTCGGTTTTTCGATTTTCCCACTGGTAAAGCTGATCAGATCATCTGAAAAATCCGCTGGTAGGTAAATACCCGCGTAATATTTTCCTGACTTGACCCCTTCTATTAAGTCCTCTTTTGAATCCAAGAAGCGCCAGCCCAACTGCTTGTTTTTATGGAGGGTGTCGATGACTTCATCACCGATATCGATGTGCTTGTCTTGAAATTCTGCCCCTTTATCCGCACTGTAAACGGCGATCGGCAATTCACTGGTGTTGCCGTATGGGTCCCAGAGGGCTTTGATATTGAACCACGCATAAAGCGAGGGTAAAATCATTAAGGCAATGATCAAAAATGCAGAGATTGGATTGCTGAAAATTCGTTTCCAGTCCAGTTTATATAAATAGAAAACATTCTTTAGTTTATTCATTTTTTCTTCCCCCACTAGTTCTTCGTCGAAGGATAATTTACCATGTTTTTCCCCTGCCGCCAACGGCTAGGATCGACCAAGAAAAGTCCTTTTGACAAATGGACGTTTTTGTCAAAATGAAACCCCTTTACTTTTTGTTTTTTTTCGATTATTGTTAAACTTTCTTTAACTTTACCATGATGGCGAAAAACACACCACTCATATCCTTTGATCTGTTTTTTTACAGGTCTTTCCTATACAAAAAAAGCTTCCTTTTTCTGCAACGAAAAAGGAAGCCTTTTTAGGTATTATTTCAGTTGATCCTTTGCCAATAACTCATACACATACTTCAATGAGGTAGCTTCGCCATATAACTGAAGATCTGCTTTTTCCTCTGGGGAATAGACTTGATCAAAGCTTTGATCGGGAATCAGCACGACATCGATGCCCGCACGCGTCGCGGCTGTTGCTCCCACAAGAGAATCTTCCATGACTAAAGCTTTTTCTGCTGCGACTTGCGCTTTTTCTAAAGTCAGCAAGTAAGGTGCTGGATCAGGCTTATGGGCGGAGACGTCATCGCCAAAGGTCTGATAGTCAAAGGCCTGCAACAAATCGAAATGCGTCAACAATTCAGAGGCTCTTTTTTTCATCGTCGAGGTGGCTAATGCCGTTTGGAAGCCTTTCTCACGAGCCAAGGTGATGGTTTCTTTCGCATAGGGTTTGGTTTTGAAGGTGCCATCGGTTATTTGCTGGGCAATATAGACTTCCCGTTCTGCTCGTAATTCCTGCACCCGCTGCTGACCGCCTACGAGGTCGGCTAATTTAGTGGCAGTCTGTTGCCAGCTTTGACCACGCCAACCAAAAATATCAGCGGCTGTAATCGGAAGCTCATACTTTTTAAATAGCGCCAACCACCCATCAAAATAGACTCTTTCAGTATCGACTAACAATCCATCAAAATCAAAAATCAAAAGTTCTTTCATAAACGCTCCTTCGTTTTGCTAAGATTTTTTCCTCACTCACTGGGGATCAAGACATCTTCCGACTTTTGTCAGCAGCTGCTTGCACTGCTTTGATGACAGCCGCCCGAAAGCCATTTTCTTCTAAGGTTTTAACTGCTTGGATCGTTGTGCCCCCTGGCGAGCTGACACGATCCTTTAAGACGCCTGGGTGTTCCTTCGTCTCTAATACCATCTTCGCTGCGCCTAATACCGCTTGAGCAGCAAATTCATACGCCATCGGACGCGGCATTCCTTCTGCCACTGCTCCATCTGCCAAAGCTTCAATGAACAAATACGTGTAGGCTGGTGAAGAACCGCTGACACCAATGACTGCATCGATCATGCTTTCTGGTACTTGCTCGGCTTTGCCCAGGCTTTCAAAAAGCTGTTTGACTTCGTTGGCTTCGGCTTCCGTCACTTGACCGTTGGGACTGATAGAAGACATCCCTTCGCCAACAAGTGCGGGGGTATTTGGCATGACCCGCACGATTTTGTGCGCACCGATGATTTCTTCCATTTGCGCGATCGTCACACCCGCGGCAATAGATACTAGCAAATGCTCCTTGGTCAAGCCGTCTTTTAAATCAGCAAGTAAGCGGGGAAAGACAAAAGGTTTAACTGCTAAGACGAGGATCTCCGCTTTTTCGGTGACATCTGCTAGCTTAGTTGTCCCAGTGATCCCGGTTTCTTTTTCTAATTGTGCCAAAGTCGGCTCGTAGCGATGGTTATAAACCAAGATCTCTGCTGGTTCATACAGGTTTGCTGCAATCAAGCCGTTGATGATGGCTTTTGCCATGTTACCGGCTCCTAAAAAGGCGATTTTTCTCATAGTTTTCACGCTCCACTTCTGATTTTGGTACCACTTTTTGCTAAAAAAGCCTAATCAATGACTAGGCTTCAAACTCGATCATATACGGATGCAAGGCGGTGTTATAGATCCCTTCTGTATATTCTACCACTTCTCCTTGTAGATCATACGAATAACGGGTTCGTTTCAAGGCAGCGACCTCTGGCGTGATCATAAACTTCTGTTGCTCTTCGGTCAAGGTCGTTGCCACGAACGCATCTTGAAAGCGATCGATGATCATTCGATGTTCATCCAATAGGCGATACAATGATTTTTCTTCAAAGACCTCGATGGAGGTACCCTTTAGCTGCTTTGGCAAATGGTACTCATAGTAAATAAAGGGTTGGTGGTCAAAATAATACATGCGACGTAAACGCATGACTTCTTTGCCCATCAAAGAATACGCGGGGTGCTCAGGCGCAAGTTCGACTAATTCATAGCTGAGGTTTTTCTTCGTGTATTCCTTGCCAGTCTTTTCAAGCAATTGGCTAAACGTCGTGCCTTTTGACAGCTTGTTATAAGGGCGATTGCTTAAAACCGTCGTCCCACGTCCGCTGCGTTTTTCCACATACTCATCTGCCGCTAACAATTCGATGGCTTTGCGGACAGTGATCTTGCTGACATTGAAGGTGGCTTCCAATTCTGTTTCCGTCGGTAAAAATGAACCAATCGGGTAGCGACCCGACATGATGTCTTCTTTGAGCTTATCGGCAACATCACGGTAAAGAATGTGTTTGCGTTTCATTGCTATCTCGCCTTTCTCTCATTGGATTGGTCTTGTTCTCCTTATTCATCAAAGGTAGGAATGTCTTCTGGTTGCGGCTCGATCAAGACTTTCCGTGGCTTGCTGCCTTCAGAAGGGCCAACGACACCTTGATCTTCTAATTCATCCACTAACCGAGCCGCTCGGTTATAGCCGATGCGAAAACGTCGCTGCAAGAGAGAAACGCTGGCGGTCTGCATTTCCACCACAAGGGCTTTGGCATCTTCGAATAGCTCATCTTGCGGTTGTCCGCTGCTGCCGGTACTCGTTTCTTCCTCAGTGACCATCATTTTTTCTTCATAATTGGCTTCTTGCTGATCGGTCACGAATTCAACCACTCGTTCGACTTCTTGGTCGGAAATAAAGGCCCCTTGGACCCGAATCGGTTTGTTCTCACCCATCGGCAGATACAGCATGTCGCCGCGGCCCAGCAGTTTTTCGGCCCCGTTCCCATCAATGATGGTCCGCGAATCGACACCGCTGGAAACCGCAAAGGCCATCCGTGATGGAACATTGGCTTTGATGATCCCTGTAATGACATCCACACTTGGTCGTTGCGTTGCTAGGATCATATGGATACCTGCTGCCCGTGCCATTTGCGCCAAACGAATGATGGCATCTTCGACTTCGTTGCTGGCAACCATCATCAAGTCGGCTAACTCATCGACGATCACTACAATGAATGGCAAGATCGGACGATTTTCGCCGTCTTCTAAATTCTTATTGATCACTAAATCGTTGTAGCCAGTAATGTTTCGGACCCCAGTTGCCGCAAATTTTTCGTAGCGCTCTTCCATTTCCTTGACCACTTTTTGCAACGCTTGCGCCGCTTTGCGGGGATTGGTCACGACAGGTGTCAAGAGATGGGGAATCCCATTATAAACATTTAATTCAACCATTTTCGGGTCAATCATCATCAGTTTGACTTCATGGGGTTTTGCCCGCATCAAAATACTGGTGATGATGCCGTTGATGGCTACGGACTTCCCGCTCCCGGTCGATCCGGCAATCAAGAGATGGGGCATTTTCGTTAAGTCTGCCGTTTGGACACGGCCAGAAATATCGCGTCCTAAAGGTACTTCTAATAGTTTATCTGGATGATCCGGTTGGGCTTCGATCACTTCTCGGAATGAAACCATGCTGACTGCACTGTTTGGAACTTCGATCCCAATCAATGATTTCCCTGGGATCGGCGCTTCCATCCGCACATCTTTGGCAGCTAAGGCCAAGGCGATATCGTCGGTCAACCCGACGATTTTGCTGACTTTGACCCCTACTGCTGGTTGAACTTCGAATTTGGTTACTGCTGGTCCTAAGCTGGCTTTGACGACTTTTGCGTCAACACCGAAGCTTTGGAAGGTGGTTTCTAACACACCGATATTTTGTTCGATCTTTTTGTACTCGCTGCTTTGATCCGTTGAAGGGATCGAATCGAGTAATTGCGCTGAAGGCAATTCATAATCACGATTTTCAGCTTCTTCGGAAATCTCAAATTCCAACACTTCACCATCATCATCAAGGATCTCTCCGTCTTCATTGACCTTTTTGCTTGGTCCCGGTTTGTTTCCTGCTGGATGTGGTGCTTGAGCGGCCTCTGGTCCCGCCGCTTGCGGCAATTCCTGGAAGTGGTCGATGGGTACAAAGCTCAGCTGCTCTGGTTCAAAATCAGCTGGCGCTTGCATCTGTTGTTCTTTTGCTGATTTTTCGTCTTCTGTCATTGGTCGGACTTGATTCTTTTCTTTGATCTCCGCCATGACTGCTGCTCGTTCGGCTTCTTTTTTGGCTTCTTTCGCAGCTTGTTTCTCTGCTGCTCGTTCCGCTTTGCGGGCTTCTCGTTCGGCTTGCTTTTCTGGAGAGCCTTCTAACAACCGCTGCAGCTTGTCACCAGCTGCTTGCAGGTGCTCGACTAACTCGTGGCTGCTCATTTGGCTGAACAAGAACGCCCCAATCATCATGAGTAAAACAGCGATGATGTAGCTGCCGATCTGGGAAACAAGAAAATAGGTCGCCCCATAGAGCATGGCGCCAATCATTCCGCCCCCGACATTTTGGGTCACTTGGCTGCGCCGAATATCGCCTAACAGCGTCATCCACGTCGTTTGGAAGATATTGGCTTGTTCTCCCACCACATTACTAAAGATTTGCGCATGGAGGATGATCAGTAATCCAAAATACACCAATACACAGCCAATCACTCGCCGAATACTCTTAAAGCGAGCATCGGTCGTTTTGATCGCTAACCAGACACCATAAGCGGCTAGGGCAACACTCAAAAATTGGTACGTGTTTCCGCCAACGATCCGAAACCCGTTGGCAATCAAGGTTCCTAAAAAACCTAAATGGAAAAAGCCAAATATCGAAAACAAGACAAAGAGCAGGCCGACGCCGACCAGCATTAATTTCTCTTGCTGTTTTTGTTGTTTTTTTGTTTTGCGTTTCTTTGCGCGTTTTTTTTGCGCCATTTCTATCCCTCTTTTCATCTTTCCCTATTATAACGAAAAAAGAAGGCGAACAAAAGTTTTCCTGTGAGAAATTTTGGTTCGCTGTTGGAATTTAAGGAAAAAAGAGGATGTCTGCCAGATATAGCAGTGATCATCCTCTTTTTAGCTGCTGCACAAATTCAGCGACTGTATAGACAATCAGTCCCGATGATTCAAAATCAGCTGTATTGGTCGTTACTAGACTGTCGATTTGATTTCGCTTCGCACAAGCTGCTAAAACAGCATCCTCAAAATCGGTCATTGTTGAATCAAGCGCCTGAAGGCAATCTGCTTCCGTAACTGTTAAGACGGTATGCACTTGGATCAGTTTTTTGACTTCCCTCCGAGCATCGACTCCTGCTGCTCCATCGAGAATATAGAAAAGATCCGTTAAGGTACTTGCCGTAATCACGCCCTCGCAAAGTCCATAAATGGAACTGTTGTATATCTGTTTGATGGCTTCTTGATGGATTTTAGACCCTCTTCCTAATAAATAGTCAAGGATCACATTGGTGTCAATCACGACTCGTTTGGCTTTGTATTTGGTCATGCTTATTTTATTCTCCCAGATATTTTTTCCTACGCCGTTCGTTTCTTACTTTTTTGATGTCCACAACGTCAGGTGTTTCAAATGAATCTGCTAAAATGCCTTGCAAAGAATCGACTAAACGAAGTTTCTCCTCTGGGGACAACGCTCCTACTGACTGCTTTTCTGTAATAACTAACTGTTTTTTGCCATTGACTTCTTCTGCCAGTTCCATTTCTAGTTCAGAACCTACATGGAGATCCAATTTCCGAATCATTTTCTTAGACAAGCGAACCCCCTGTCCGTTGCCCCACTTAATCAAATGAGCGGTCTCTTTATAATGTTCCACTCGGCTCCCCCCTCTTTATCGGAATTTCCTTACTACCTATCATTATAACATGAGCACGCATATGTATACACAAGTATATACTTCAATCGTTCCTTCTTTCCTTAAATACGCAAAAAAAATGAATGTATAAAAAAACACCAACTGCTAAGCAGCCAGTGCCTCTTGTTGACTTGTTTTAGTTTGGTGTGACGTCTTCGCCAAACCACTTTTCAGAGATTTCAGCAAAGGTGCCATTGTCTTGCAATTCTTTCAAGCCATCATTGATTTTATCTGCCATGGCTTGATCGTCTTTACGCACACCTACAGCAAAATCTTCTGCTTCAAAGGGGCTTTCGATTTCGTTGAAGTCATCGGTTTTGCCTGTTTGAGTCAAATAATATTCTGCGTAGACGCGGTCGATCAAAAGACCGTCGATCCGACCGTTTTCTAGATCGATAAAGGCTTCATTAAAGCTGGCATACAAGGTTGCGTCATTGCCGTCTACGAGATCCTTCAAAACTTCCGGTTGGTTGTTGAAGGTCTCATAACCAGAAGAACCTTCTTGGGCGCCTAAGACTTTGCCCTCCATATCATCAAAGCTAGTAATGCCGCTGGCTTTTGCTGTGACCAAGACTTGTTTGTTTTCCATATAAGTATCTGTAAACAATACTTTTTCTTCACGAGCTGCGGTTTTGGTATACCCGTTCCAGATTATATCGATGGTGCCATTGCTTAGTTCGGTTTCTTTCATGGACCAATCGATTGGTTGAAATTTGACTTTGGTTCCTGTTAGATCCAAGATCGCTGTTGCTAAATCCACATCAAACCCAACGATGTTGCCTTGGTCGTCTTTAAAGCCCATCGGTACAAAAGTATCGTCTAGGCCGACGATTACTTCTTCTTTGTCAGCGGCACTGGTTGTGGTGTCATTGTTGCTGCCACACGCCCCTAATAAAAACACACTTGCTGCTGCGATTCCCGTCAATAGTAATTTTTTCATTTCGTTCTCCCCCTTATTCTCCTGCTACTTTTAATAATTGATCGCCGATATTTTCGGCAAAAACCAAATCATGGGTCACCACGATCTGGGTCACTCCTTCTTTTTTCAGATCCAAGATCAGCTGTTCGACTTGCTGTCTCAAGCCTGGATCTAAGGCGCTGGTAGGCTCGTCATAAGCCAACACTTTGGGATTCATCGCCATCGCTCGTGCGATAGCCACCCGTTGCCGCTGCCCCCCGGACAATTGGAAGGGATATTGGGCTAGTAGGTCACTTAACCCTAGTTTTTCTGCCAACTGTTCGGCTTTTGCTGTATACGCGGCCTTGTCTTGTTTTAGCACCATTTTTGGCGCCAAAGTGATGTTTTCAAAAACTGACAAGTGCGGAAACAATTGGAAGTCTTGGAAGACGACACCGACGACTTGTTCTTGTTCTTTTGTGTCGGTGGGATCAAAGGCTTTGCCATCCAGTAAAAAGCTTCCAGAATCGATCGTTTCTAAACCAGCCAGTGTCCGAAGCAAGGTAGTTTTCCCACCACCGGAAGGACCGACCACCGCTAAGATACTGCCGTCTTCGATCGTCAAGTCTAGCTGATCGATGACTTTTTTAGCGCCAAATGACTTTGATACTTGTTTTAGTTCTAACATATGTGGTTCCTCCTAACGGTAATAGTCCAGTTTGGTCTCGATTTGTTTTAACAATAACGTAAAGACGCCTGTCATCACCAAGTAGATCAAGCCGACCCCGACTAACGGAAGCAAGGTACTGTCTCGCTCCATGGCGATTTTCCCGATTCGCATCACGTCTGACAATCCTAAGATGTAAACGAGGGATGTGTCTTTGACAAGATTGATGACTTCATTGCCGACAGATGGCAGGGTGATCTTGACGACTTGTGGGATGATAATTTTTTGGATCGTTTGGATCGGGGACAAACGCAAGACTTTCGCGGCTTCGTATTGTCCTGCTGGAATCGATTGGATCCCTCCACGGAAAATCTCGGCAAAATAAGCAGCGTAATTGATAATAAAGGCGATCAAGGCTGCTTCAAAGCGGTCAAAGACGATCCCTAAGATCGGCAGACCGTAGAATACGAAGATCAGCTGTAGCAATAAAGGCGTTCCTCGCATCAACCAAACGTAGACTTGCACGATCAATTTCAAAATACGCAGGCGACTGGCTAAAACAAAGGCCAACAAGATGCCTAAGGGAATGGACCCGATTAAGGTCAGTGCGAACAATTTAACGGTGATTCCAGTTCCTGAAATCAGTTGGGGCATAACATTGACTAAATACTCAAACATGGTGACTTCCTCCTTGATAGGTTTCAATTTCGATTAGCAGCGATACAGCTTAGCGACGGTTGGCTCCGACGCTTATGTGACGCTATACGTTGGCTGGTGAGGGGCAACTGGCAAGTTTCATTTTTCTAAAAAAGCAAAACAAAAAAAGCGCACACTGGCATTTGCCAGAGGACGCTTGATACGTGGTTCCACCTCAATTTGCCTTTCCTTCACAGGAAAAGGCCTCGTGCAGTCCTTATGATCCTTCCACTTTCTGTTTTCGGTGAGATGCAAAAAAAAGAGAAAAAAAACGTCCCCTAGCCATTACAGCTAAAGGACGTTATCAACGCGGTTCCACCTTTGTTTATCAGTGCTTCACAGCAACTGAACTCAGAAAGTCATCAATCAATGACTGCTGCTGTAACGGGCAAACCCGGTCTCTCCTACTTTTCTTTCGGAAAAACGACTCCAAGATGTGTTTCACAACCATGCGTTATCTCTTTGCACCAACCAGAGACTCTCTACAAACAGCAAGCCTTGCTACTCTTCTTTTCGATGTCTGTTTCATTAAGTTGTGTCTTACTTTACTCGCTCTTAAAGAAAATGTCAAACATTTTTTCTGAAATTTTCGAAACTTTGTCGCATGCACCGCTTTCGAGGGGAAGATTCAGGGAAAAGAAGACGCAGCTGCTTAACCGAAGTACGCTTCAGCTAAGGCTTGTCCTTGCTTGATTTTTGCCCATTGCTGTTCAGTCGAAAGCTCATTGCCGCAGTCACAAGAGGCAAAGCCGCATTGATGAGAAAGATAAAGCCGCTCCTTAGGAATGATTTGGCTGGCTTTGTCTAATAAAGCGATCACTCGCTCTTCATCGTCTAATGTGGCGGTTTTGCTGGATAATAAGCCTAAGACAACTTCCACTTCTGGACGATCTTTCAGCGCTTCTAAAGCCGAGATATCACCAGCACGGTCATCGTCCCACTCTAGGAAAAAGCGGTCATAATGCTGATCACGCAAGAATTTTTCGGCGATCGCTTTGTAGGTACCGCTGGCGGCCGCGCGGCTTTGGTAATTGCCGCGGCAGTTGTGGGTCCAGACTTTTAATCCTAATTCGTGGGCGTAGTCAGCGACTTCGTTGTTGATCGCCACAAATTCATCGGCTAACGCTTCTAAGCCGTCATTGCCTTGGGTGAAGAAGCTCTTGTCATTGTCTTCGGCGAATAATTCCCATAAACAATCATCGAACTGAACGATTTCACCACCTGCTTCTCGGTATTCCTGCAAGAATTCCTTGTAGGCGTTAAGCAGCCCTTCCCGCAAGGCTTCTTTCGTTGGATACACCTGACCTTCACCAACGAGGTCGTTAAAGACAGTCAGCTCGGTAAAGGCGTGGGCAGCCCCCCAGACGGTGATTTTGACTGGCAGGTCGCCAGCTTGGCGTTTGGTTTCTTTAAACAACGTCAAGTAATGATGGTTTTTGCCAGATAATGGTTCTGTGATTCGGATGCCGATGTCTTTACGTGTCTCAAAATGTCCACCGTCCAAATCTTCAAAGGCATACCCATGATCGGAGATATAGCGCTCAACGCCTTTTAATCCCCAGAGAAAATCCAGGTGCCACATTGAGCGGCCATGTTCGCCGTCTGTGATGACTGTAATGCCGTGTTCTTTTTGCGCTGCAATGATGTCAGCGATCGCTTTTGCTTCCGTTTCTTGGTAGCCAGGAAACGCATCATAAAACGGGTAGCGGATGTCCTCCCGATGCTCGATTTGATTTTTGTAGTCCAATAAATCTTGTGGTCGTAACAATGACCCCACAAGCTGAAATTTGTCTGTTGCCATATCCATTCCTCCTATACAAAGTTTTCAAAATTGTTAGATTTATTCTAGCAAACATCTTATACTATAGATAATACTTATAAACTTATATATTCCATAGGCAATACCTATAACATAAAAAGGAGGTTGTATCCCATGCGTATCCAGCAGCTTGAATATTTGGAAAAAATCGTAGAAACTGGCTCTTTCAATGAAGCCGCCAAACAGCTTTTCATCAGTCAGCCCTCCCTCTCTCAAGCCATGAAAGAGTTGGAAAAAGAGTATGATCTGCAGCTGTTTTACCGCAGTAAATTAGGGGTGACCTTGACCGATGATGGCCGTTCCTTTCTCAACTATGCTCGAAATGTTTTAGACCAAGTCAATCTCTTGGACGAACGCTTTCGCAAAGACAGCCATCGCAAGCATGTTTTCAGTGTTTCCGCACAACACTATGCCTTCGTCGTCCACGCCTTCGTGGAGCTGGTCAAACAGTTAGGGGAAGATGAATTTCAATTCACCTTGCGGGAGACCCAGACACAAAATGTGCTGGATGATATCCAGACGTTTAAGAGCGAATTGGGGGTCATTTATCTGAATGATTTCAACACGACGGTACTCACCCGTTTGATCCACGAAAAAGACCTGCAATTCATTCCTTTGTTTGAAGCCAAACCCCACGTCTTCATCGGCCGAGAAAATCCCCTGACTCAGAAAAAAAGCATCACATTAGCTGATTTGGAACCATATACCTATTTGTCGTACGAACAAGGGGAAACCAATTCCTTCTACTTTTCTGAAGAGATCTTAAGCACTTTACAGCGCAAAAAACACATCCGCATCAGCGATCGTGCCACGATCTTCAATTTGATGGTGGGTCTCAACGGCTATACCATCAGCTCTGGAATCATCAGCAGTGAGCTGAATGATGAAAAAATCGTTGCGATCCCTTTGGAAGTCGATGATGCGATGACACTAGGTTACCTAAAACACAAGAAAATGGAACTGAGTGAGATGGCTTTGGACTATCTCGCCTTGTTGAAGCAGCATATCAAAAACTACGGTTTCGACGTCTTTTAAAAAAAACGATCCGCAGACAGTCGGTCGGGCTACCTTAGTAAGGTGTCCCGACCCTGTTGCGGATCGTTTTGTTTCTTTTGTGCTTTTTTTGTTCTTAAACTGTCTTATGTTGGCGTTGTGGAGAATAAATCAACGCAATGGTTTCCATTCCCACTCTTCGACTTCGGCGATATCATAGCCGTTTTCTCGAATAAAGTCATGGTGATACGCAACGGTGTCTGCCATTTTTTGGGCAAAGTCCGTTGCTTTTTCTCCATAGACCCATTCGGCGGCGTCTTTGGCTAAGTGGAAGCGATCCAATTCAGAAAGGATCCGCATATCAAACGGTGTCGTGATGTCGCCATTTTCTCGGTACCCATGAATATGAAGCTGTTGGTTGCGACGGCCAAAGAAGATATCGCGAATCAGTCCTTCATACCCGTGGAAAGCAAACACGATCGGTTTGTCTTTCGTAAAGTAGGCTTCGAATGCTTCATCGCTCAACCCACGAGGATCGACTTCTGGACGACGCAATTTCAATAGATCGACCACATTGATGAAGCGGACTTTCAACTCTGGGAAGGCTTCAATCAGCAAGGAAACAGCGGCTAAAGCTTCCAAATTCGGTTCCGTCCCAGCAGCTGCGATCACAATATCGGGTTCTTGTCCTTCATCTGTCGATGCCCAGTCGATGACTTTCAAGCCATCTTTGACAAGCACTTTCGCTTCATCCGCCGAGTAAAACTGCGGACGTGGGTGTTTTGAAGAGACCACTAGATTGATCTTTTCTTCAGAAGCGAGTGTTTCTGCCATGACAGCCATCAAGCTATTGGCATCGGCTGGCAAGTAGACCCGCACAAAGTCGGCTTTTTTCTCTGCAATATGGGTCATGATCCCTGGATCTTGGTGGGTGTACCCATTATGGTCTTGTTGGAAGACCGTTGATGAAGCAATCAAATTCAATGAGGGGTACGGGTTGCGCCATTCAAGATCATGGGCTTTTCGTAACCATTTGAAGTGTTGCGTGATCATAGAATCAACGACTCTTAAGAATGACTCGTAGCTGGCAAAGAAGCCATGACGACCCGTCAGCACATAGCCTTCCAAGAAGCCTTCTGCTTGATGTTCTGATAATTGTGAATCAATCACACGGCCCACTGAAGACAGCCATTCATCATAATCAGGATGTTTTGGCTCCAACCATTGGCGGTCTGTGACTTCAAACACATGGTTCAAACGATTGGATTTGGCTTCATCTGGGCCAAAGATGCGGAAGTTGTCGGGATTTTCTTTGATGATGTCACGGGCAAATTTCCCAAAGACCATCATGTCTTGGGCAGTCGTTTCCCCAGGTGTCTCAATCGCAATGGCATGTGCTTGCCAATCTGGCAAGCGTAGCGGTTGCGGATCGATCCCCCCATTGGTGATCGGATTGACCGCCATCCGCTGCTCTCCTTTTGGTGCCAATTCTTGAATCTCAGCTTTGATGCGGCCGTTTTCGTCAAAAAGCTCTTCTGGACGATATGACTGCAGCCAATCCGTCAAAGCATCCACGTGTTCCATATGTTTCGCATTGACAGGGATCGGTACTTGGTGGGCACGGAAGCCCCCTTCAATCGGCTCACCATCCCAGACTTTCGGTCCAGTCCACCCTTTCGGTGTGCGAACGATCAAAACAGGCCAATGAGGCATAGCGGCTTCTTCCGCAGAACCTTTGCGGGCTTCTGCTTGGATCGCGTGGATCTGTTCAATGGCTTGATCCATTTTCTGTGCCAATTGCGGATGAACGGCTTCTGGATCGTCCCCTTCTACGAAATAAGGGGTCCAACCCATGCCTTCAAAATATTTCGTGAGATCTTGGTCACTTTTACGAGCCAAGATCGTTGGATTGGCAATTTTGGCGCCATTTAAATGCAAGATAGGCAAAATTGCGCCATCATTGACTGGATTGATAAAGGTATTTGAAAACCAGCTGCCCGCTAATGGTCCAGTTTCGGCTTCGCCATCACCGACCACTACTGCTGCAATGACATCGGGATTGTCTAAAATAGCTCCGGTAGCGTGGGCGATGGAATAGCCTAGCTCGCCGCCTTCATGGATCGAACCTGGCGTTTCAGGTGCCGCATGAGAAGCGATCCCACCTGGGAAAGAGAAGGTTTTGAATAGATGTTTCATCCCTGCTTCGTCTTGGGTGGCTTTTGGATAGATCTCGCTGTAGCTGCCGTCTAAATAAGCATTCGCAACCATGACTTGTCCGCCATGGCCTGGTCCTTCGATATAAAACATGTTTAAGTCGTACTTATTGATGACGCGATTGAGATGGGTGTAAATAAAATTTTGCCCTGCGATCGTTCCCCAGTGACCAATCGGATTCACTTTCAAATCTTTTTCTTCGATAGGGCGGCGCAATAAGGGATCGTCTTTCAAATAAATCTGACCAACGGAAAGGTAGTTGGCTGCTCGCCACCAAGCGTTCATTTTCTGATAATACTCTGGTGTATCGTAGGTTGTCTTCATTGTGCTCCTCCTTTTAGTCCATTGTTCCACTCTTACATAAAAGTCTATGCCCCCTATATTTAAAAGTCAATTTTGCTGATTGCTGGTGCTTTCAGGGGTCTGCTTATCCGCACTTTGCAGCTAGAAGGCAAGAAAGCTTAAGAAAAACGCAAAGAAACCGCCGACCATCGCCAACGGTTTCTTTTGTGATTGGGTACTTATTTGATCGTTACGTATTCTAATCCCACAAGCTTCGCCCATGTTTCGATCTGATCAGAATTTAGGACAAGTGAGACAACGGTGTGATGGCCACCGCCTGTTTCGATCCACTGTTTGACGCCATCGTGGAAGTTTGGTTTTGGTGTCCACATTACTCGTGCAACCGGTAGTTTTGGTGCTTCTTCAGTTGGCTCAAAGGCATCGACTTCATTGATCAATAATTTGTAGTGGGTGCCAAAGTCGGCCATCGAAACCACGACACCTTCGCCGCCTTGGCCGTCAAAGACGAGTCGGGCTGGGTCTTCACGATCCCCCATCGACAATGGCGAAACCACGATTTTTGGTTTGTTGGCTGCTAATACTGGATCGACTTCCATCATGTGGGATTGCAAGATGGCTTCTTTTCCTGGTGTCAGCTCATAGGTATAGTCTTCCATAAAGCCAGTCGCTTTATTGTGGGCCATGATTTTCATCAAGCGGTCAATAGCGGCGGTTTTCCAGTCCCCTTCACCAGCAAACCCATAGCCTTCTGCCATCAAACGTTGTACAGCTAAACCAGGCAACTGCTGCATACCATATAGGTCTTCAAAGTTCGTGGTAAATGCCGTATAGCCGCCTGCTTCAAGGAAGCGGCGCAGACCGATTTCTTGTTTGGCTTGGGCTTTGACATGACGTGCCCATTCTTCTTTGTCGTAATCGCCATAATCGAAATCATACAGCTGGCTGTATTCTTCAAAGAGTGCATCGACTTCTTCGTCAGTCACCGCATCGACGACTTGAACCAAATCGCCGATCCCAAAATAATCAACGGTCCAGCCAAATTGGATCTGTGCTTCGACTTTATCGCCTTCGGTCACCCCAACGTTACGCATGTTGTCGCCAAAACGAGCGACTTTGATTTGGAAGCTTTCATTGTAGCCGACTGCCACGTCCATCCAAGCAGCGATTTCTTTTTGGATGGCTTCATTTTTCCAATAGCCGACAACGATTTTGTTTTGCTTTTTCAAACGGGCATTGATAAATCCATATTCTCGGTCACCATGAGCCGCTTGGTTCAAGTTCATGAAGTCCATATCGATGGTTTCCCATGGAATTTGTTCATTGTATTGAGTGGCAAGGTGCAGCAATGGTTTTTGTAATAATTTCGTGCCGCGAATCCACATTTTTGCTGGTGAGAAGGTATGCATCCAGGTGATCACCCCAGCGACTTCATCCCGATAGTTGACTTCTTTCATGATTTTCGTAATCGTATCGGCAGTAACAGCGAGTTCTTGTAAAACGACTGGATAAGGCAGCTTTGAGCTGTCATTTAAGCTTTTGACCATTTCTTCTGCATGGTCCCGTACTTCTTGTAATGCTTCTTCTCCGTATAAGTGCTGTGATCCTACGACGAACCAAAATTCTTTTTTCCCGATTTCTAACATTCTACTTGCTCCTTTTTCGTTATTTTTGCCCGTAATAGGCATTTTCTCCATGTTTGCGTAAATAATGCTTGTCTAAGACCCGCTGCGGCAATTCGGGTGCGTAACTGTTCAGCTGACGCGTGATAAAATTCATCTTAGCGACTTCTTCTAAGACCACTGCGTTCATCACCGCCGCATCCGCCGTTTTGCCCCAGGTAAACGGTCCATGACCGTGAAGCAAGACACCAGGAATTTCTTCTGGCGTGATGCCGCGTTCCTTAAAGGTTTCGACGATCACCTGTCCTGTTTGTGCTTCATAACCTTCATCGATCTCGGCTTGCGTCAAAAAGCGCGCACAGGGGACTGCTCCATAAAACGTATCGGCATGGGTCGTGCCCATCGCTGGCAGATCGAGTCCTGCCTGAGCCCAGCTCGTCGCCCAAGTAGAATGGGTATGGACAATTCCACCAATTTCTGGAAATGCTTTGTATAAAACGGCATGCGTTGGCGTATCGGAGGAAGGATTTTTCGCTCCTTCCACTACGTTGCCCTCAAAATCACAAACCACCATATCACTGGCTTGCATGGTTTCATAGTCAACACCGCTAGGTTTGATGACAAACAATTGTTGTTGGCGATCCACTGCTGACACATTGCCCCAGGTGTATTTGATCAATCCTTGCTTCGGCAATGCCAAATTGGCCTGAAAGACTTCTTCTTTTAATCCTTCTAACACAAAATTCCCTTCTTTCTTTTTAAATCAACGCATCGATTGCCGCTTGCTCGATCGGCAACCCTGCTTGGTAACGTTGGGTAAAGACGGTAAACCCCTGAATGTCGGCTTCTGTCGGGGCTAAGGTCACGCCGTGGTCATTTTTAAACACTTGATCTGCTAAGAATGCTGCCAAGGATTGTTCTGGCGTATGACGGCGAAGGTACGCTGCTAAAAGGGCGATCCCCCAGGCGCCGCCTTCACCAGCCGTTTCCATGACCGTGACTGGGGCTTCCATGACAGCTGCCAAGACACGTTGGGCAACTTCTGGCGTTTTGAAGATCCCACCGTGACCAACGATTCGATCAATAGCGACGTCTTCGGCTTCCAGAATCTTCATCCCGATCTTCATCGCACCAAAGGCACTAAACAGATGTAAGCGCATGAAATTTGCTAAAGTAAAAGAACTCTCTGGCGATCGGACGAAAAGCGGCCGTCCTTCAGGGATCTTAGTGATATTTTCACCAGAATAATAGCCATAAGAAAGCATCCCGCCACAGTCTGAATCCCCTTTCAATGCTTCGTTGAATAAGGTCGCAAACAATTCTTCCGTGGAGAGTTTCATTCCAGCTGCGTCGGCAAATTCGCGGAAAAGTTTGACCCAGGCATTGATCTCCGAGGTGCAGTTATTCGTATGGACCATCCCCACCAAATCACCAGAAGGCGTCGTGACCAAATCGATCTCTGGATACACTTTAGTTAAGGGTTCTTCTAAGACGATCATGGCAAAAGCAGACGTCCCGGCTGAAACATTCCCGCTTCGCTGTGCCACACTATTCGTGGCAACCATGCCAGTGCCCGCATCGCCTTCTGGCGGACATAACGGGATGCCAGCTTGCAAAGTACCAGTTGGGTCGAGTTTTTTTGCCCCTTCTGCCGTCAATGTGCCGGCTGGTTCGCCTGCTGTCAACACTTGCGGCAAAAGGTCTTTGATCTGCCAAGGATACCCCAGACTGCTGATTTGTGCATCAAATTGCTGCAGCATATTCGCATCATAGTTTTTTGTCGTACTGTCGATTGGGAACATCCCTGATGCATCGCCGATTCCGATAACTTTTTCCCCTGTAAGCTGCCAATGGACATAGCCGGCTAAGGTAGTGAAAAAAGCAACCTCTGGGACGTGGGCTTCTTGATTCAAAATCGCTTGATACAAATGCGCGATACTCCAACGCTGCGGGATGTTGTATTGGAACAATGCCGTCAAGGCTTTTTCTGCTTCTTCCGTGATCGCATTGCGCCATGTCCGAAAAGGTACCAACAGCGTGCCTTGCTGATCAAAAGCCATATAGCCGTGCATCATTGCAGAAAAACCGATACTGCCGATCGTCGTCAAAGGTACCTCGAATTGCTGTTGGATGTTGTGCGCCAACTCTTGGTAGCTGGCTTGCAGTCCTTGCCAAATCGCCTCTAGTGAGTAGGTCCAAATCCCTTGCTCCAATTGATTTTCCCATTCAAAGCTACCTGAAGCGATCGTCTGAAACTGCTCATCGATCAAGACAGCTTTGATCCGTGTCGAGCCTAGCTCGATCCCAAGAGACGTGCGCCCGTCCATAATTGCTTGCCTTACTTGTTGCGTCATCTTCTTATTCTCCTTTTTGGTTATTGACTGAACCGCGAACGATCAGCTCCGGTTCAAAATAAAAGCGTTGCGCTTCTGTTGCCTTACCTGTAGTGATCCATTCTGCCGCCAATTCCCCCATCGCTTCTTTCGGGTGAGTCAGTGTGGTGATCGTCGGTGTGGACAAGGTGCTAAGAGGCGAGTCATCGTTACCCACGATCGAAAAATCAGTAGGAACGTTCTTCCCAGCAGCCGTCAATGCTTGAATCAAGCGATGCGCGATCTCATCGTTGTAACAAACGATGCCTGTGACTTGATTATCGGCAGCCGTCAAGCGCTGGATCGCTTGTTCAATAACGGCTTCTTTCGTCTCGGTCGTATACGTCAAGACGTCTTCTGCTGCAAACGTCCGCTTGGCTTGGGTCAAGGCTTTGACAAACCCTTTCATCCGATATTTCCCTTGTAAGTCATCGATTTTCGTGATCATCATTAACTGCTGATGCTGTTGTTCTAATAAATAATTGGTTGCTAAAAAACCAGAACGTGTATCGTTGACACAAATATGCGGCAAGTCTAGTTCTTCATAATAGGCATTGATCATGACGAGAGGAATCCCGGCTTCTTGGAGGGCGACATAATAAGCAAGATTTGGGTTGTACTGGCTGCTCTTCGTTGGCTCAACGATCAACCCGTCTACCCCTTGATCCATCATTTGCTGCAAGCACGCTCTTTCTTGCTCATGGTCATTGTTGGTTGATCCTAGAAGCAGTGAATAGCCTTGCTCCCGCAATGTCTGCTCTACGCCGCGCATGATCGAAGGGAAAATATAATCAGACAAATAGGTCATGATGATCCCAATCGTTTTGCGGTTTTTATGATTGACAGTCTCAGGTTTTGAAACGTAGGTGCCTGAGCCCCGTTCTTTTCTTAAATAGCCTTCATTGACCAAAACAGCGATCGCTTGGCGTACCGTGTGACGGCTATAATGAAATTCTTCCTGTAAGGTTGCTTCTGAAGGGATCGCATCGCCTTCTTGATAGGTGCCTAAGCGGATCTTCTCTCTTAAGATATCCGCAAGTTGTTCGTACTTATTCGCCATTTTAATCCCATCTTTCAAAAGTTGTCCGTACATCTAAGATACCAAGAAACCGCTTCCGTGTCAATTGCTGCTATGGGTTTTTTTCTAAAAAAACCTAACGAAAAGAAGATAAATGATAAATTCCCTTTATTTTCATCAGAATAAAACGAATCAAAACACTATTTGTTGTATAATTGAATAAAATGTTGCTTATTACGTCTAAGGAGGTAAGTATTTTGACGAGAACACCTAATGAAACCTACGAGGAACCCATTATTTTGTATTCAAAAAAATATCGAGAAAATCGCAGACATGATGCCAGCTGTCGTTGGCTCATTACGAAAAAAGGCGTCTGGATAAACAACACCCATCCAAAAATCCCAGATGAAAAGATCCCCATGGCAAAAATTGCCGATGTGGAATTACATATAGGCAAAGGTCTCTTAGTGGACTACCTCCGACTGCAGGTACCAGGTAATTCTCAATTGCTCTATTTCACCAATCGAATCGATGCCCAAAAAGCCTATGAGTTTTTAACGGATCATTTGGCAGCACTTGGTGGGCAATCAGCCAAAAGTTACGTGGATGAAGAGGCTGGAAAAATCAAATTACTTTCCTATCATTATCGTGATGCTTGGGTCATTTCAGAAGATACCCTTACAATCATCGATTACAAGAAGAAAGCGAAACAGGTTCTGCAGATTCCCCAAATTACCAGTGTCAATTTGAAAGAAGTTGCTGAATCAGGTCTTTGGAAAGGCAATGGCTTTTTAGAATTGTATATTGGCGGCGGAGCGATCAGAGAAACCCATTCCTTCAGACGAATGGAACCGAATCATTCCCTTTGCTTTGCCGAAAAAGACCTGGTGATTGCTCGGATCATACAGCGCTACCTCACCAACTTCCCTCGGGAGCGGTCGGTCCCGTTAACGAACCCATCGCCACCACCAGCTGCGAAGCCGACGGAAGCGCTCATTGCTGAACTACGCGAACTAAAAGTGTTGGTCGACGAAGGAATTTTGACTGAAGAAGAATTTGCATTCAAGAAAAAACAACTGTTAGGATTATAGAAGCAATCGCTTCGGAGAAAAAAGCCGCCCTCCTGCCATGAGAAGGCAGAGCTTTCGGTGAAGGGCTGTGCTTTTTTCCTGGGAAAATTTTGAACGGTTTTTTTAGAACATGCTATACTAATTGAAGAATACGTAGAGTATCTCAAAGGAGGTCTTTCTCATTTTTTCTTTTAATGACATCAAAGCACGTTTCCCCCAGGCAACGTTGCATGACAAAGTTGCCACAACGAAGGATATCGAATCCATCGCCTTCGGCAAAAAATATATTTGGCTGCCAACTGACCAATTAAGTGACAGTGAAAAATTGCTGATCCAACTGGGAAACGGCTCTTTGCAACCAGAAATCGATAACCGAAACCATCCATGGTATCCGATTTTATTTGAACATCAGCCCGTTCAAGAGCCAGAGTGGATTCGCTTGCTGCAAGTTCATTTCACCCGAACCATCGACTCTTTGCAATCCGAATGGCTCGCAGAGATTCAGCAAATGCTCCCTAGCGTGGTGGATCTTTTTTTCCTCACCGAAGACCATGCAGTGATCGTAGAAAAACAAGATGGTGCCAATTTGCCCATCGAAGATCTCGACGGCTTATTCGTCGCTTTGGATATGGATTTCGACTGCTATTCCCAGCTGTTCGTCGGTCCCTTCCATCATCCACGCCACGATTTCACTGCCTTATGGGCAAGTGAGTCTAGCCTGTTCAAAAATGAGTTAAAAACGAAAACCACCAGTAAAAGTATGGATCTGCCCAAAGTGGTCTTCTCTCTTTTTCGCAACGGCTTTTCCGAGTATATTTCCTTGTTTCGTACCTTGTATCTAGATTGGTTTGAAGAAGAGACCGAAACGATCATTCAATCCCTGTGGCGCAATCAAGGCAATGCAAGCTCCACAGCCAAAGAACTGTTCATGCATCGGAATTCTCTCCTATATAAGATCGATAAGTTTCAAACACTGACGCGCTTAAATTTAAAAAATATGGATGATCTGTTGCTTTGCTATTTATTGATCGATCAGTTCACCCATCAGAGCAATTAAACAACATGCACAAGAAAACGTTTTTTTCTTGTGCATGTTTCCGTTGCACCTTCGAAGCGTTTTCATTTATGATGTTCATGTAAACTAAATGGAAAGAGGTAATCCCAATGGTAGAAATGGCCTTAAAAAATATCCACAAAAAATATGATAATAATGATGCGTATTCGGTAACTGATTTTAATTTAGATATCGCAGATCGCGAATTCATCGTTTTCGTTGGACCTTCTGGTTGCGGAAAATCAACAACGCTTCGAATGATCGCTGGTTTAGAAGATATTTCTGAAGGCGAATTGAGCATCGGTGGAAAAGTAATGAACGATGTGGCACCAAAAGACCGCGACATCGCGATGGTTTTCCAGAACTACGCATTGTATCCCCATATGACTGTTTTCAACAACATGGCATTTGGTTTGAAATTGCGTAAATACGACAAAGAAGAAATTAAAAAACGGGTAGAAAATGCCGCTGAGATCTTAGGATTGACAGAATACTTAGATCGTAAACCTGCTGCCCTTTCAGGTGGTCAGCGTCAACGGGTTGCCCTAGGCCGTGCCATCGTCCGTGATGCTAAAGTCTTCTTGATGGATGAGCCGTTGTCAAACTTAGATGCGAAATTGCGGGTTGCCATGCGTGCGGAAATCGCAAAATTACACCAACGTTTAGAAACAACGACGATCTATGTAACCCATGACCAAACAGAAGCGATGACCATGGCTGACCGGATCGTTATCATGAAAGATGGCTTCATTCAACAAATCGGTTCACCAAAAGAAGTCTACAACACACCGAAAAACATTTTCGTTGCCGGCTTTATCGGTTCACCAGCAATGAACTTCTTCAATGTTACGTTGAAAAACGGTATGATCTCTGATGGACAAAGCTTGAACTTACGTATTCCTGAAGGCAAGAACAAGATTCTTGTGGAAAAAGGGTACGAAGGCAAACAATTAGTCTTTGGTATTCGTCCAGAAGATATTCACAGTGAACAAATCGCATTGGAAGCTTCTCCTGAAGCAACTGTACGTGCCGAAGTAGTCGTATCTGAATTATTAGGTGCAGAAACGATGCTTTATACACGCGTAGGTGCGACTGAATTTATCTCGAAAGTTGATGCTCGTGACTTCCACCGTCCAGGTGAAACGGTTGATTTGGCTTTCAACATCAACAAAGCACACTTCTTCGACAAAGATTCAGAAAATGTCATCACACTTCCTTAATTTGTAGTTACCATGCACTGTTCTCGGATTTGCCCCCTAGGCAGTCGCATTTAACTAATATCCACTTTTATTCCTTATTTGTATCCCCTAAAAACAGACAGTCAGCAGACTGTCTGTTTTTGGGTTTCGTTGTGTTTCCTACGAAACGCTTAGTTACGAACGAGAAACCAGAAGCGGTGTAAGCAGCTCATTTCCCCCCTTCTACCGCCCACAGCCACGATGCTTTAAGTACGTGAAACACTCGCCCATCACTTGCCTTTAGACAGCATACGCGTGGTGTCAGCTTCGTCCTCTTCCCCCTCAACTTCTCTTTTGTTTGTCTATGATGCGATGTCCTAAACACGAGAAAACGAACCAACGGGCTTGCCACGCATTGCTGCTTAAGAGGGGCTTTCTTGGCTAGTGTAGGCAGAAAAGCACCACAAAAAGAGTAGTGCTTGTGGGGGATGACAAGCACTACTCTGGGGAGCCTATTCAACTGCTGACCACCTAGCTTTTTGCCAAGCTGCTGGTTAGCGATCGTTTTTCAAGAGGGTCAGGCTGTCTGCAAGGACAGCTTCGCCATCTAACAACTCGTAATCTGTTTCTTTGATCAATTTATAAGGTACCGCTTTGACCATGAGAAAGTCTTTCAATCGATTGACTTCGTACTTCGACTGCGGACCGATCAGCAAGGCATCGACAGTCTGCTGCTGCAGGATCTGTTCAGCAATGATGGCTGGTGCCGAATAGATATGCACGGCTAATCCTTTTTCATCTGCAGCCCGCTGCATGTTTTTCACTAAGAGACCCGTAGTGATACCTGCGGTACAAATCAATAAAATCGTCTTTTGTGCTTGTTCCTCCATAAACAGGCCCTCCTACGATATTTTCTTTTTCTTATTGTAGATATCCAACACGACGGCCAGCAGCAAAATCAACCCTTTGATGGCTTGCTGCCAATCGACACCGACTCCTAAGATCGACATCCCATTGTTTAAGACACCCATCACGAGCCCACCAACGATCGCACCCATCACAGTACCAATACCACCTGATGTGGAAGCCCCGCCGAAATACACTGCGGCCATTGCATCTAATTCCATTGACGTTCCTGCTTGCGGGGTGGCTGCGTTCAACCGAGCGGCTAAAACCAAGCCCGCCAAAGCTGCCATCATCCCCATGTTCACGAAGACCCAGAAGGTGATTTTCTTCGTCTTGATCCCAGAAAGTTCGGCTGCTTTTTTGTTGCCGCCGGTTGCATAGATTTGACGACCGGCAACGGTTTTGTTAGTCAAAAAGCCATAAGCAGCCACGATCACCCCTAAGACGATCAAAATGATCGGATACCCTTGATAAGAGGCAAAGATATAGGTAGCGCCGAGAAATACGACCGCAGTAAAGACGGCTTTAAAGGCAAAGGCTGCCATTGATTCCACTTCAAAAAGATTTTTTTTGCGACGCTCACGGGTCCGCCATTGGCCTAAAATCAGGATGCCCGTGATCACTACACCTAAAATCATGGAAAGTAAATGGATCTGACCGCCTGCAATATCTGGCAAATACCCAGTAGAAATTTGTTGGAATGCCTTGGGAAACGGCGCCAATGATTGACCCCCTAAGACGACTTGGGTCAGTCCTCGAAACATCAGTAAACCAGACAAGGTCACGATAAATGCTGGGATACCGACATACGCGACCCAGAAACCTTGCCAGGCACCGATCACTGCGCCCATCAGTAAGCAAAGAGGCACTGCCAGCCAAGGACTGATGCCGTTATTGACCATTAAGACGCCTGCAATCGCACCGACAAACGCCATCACGGACCCTACGGATAAATCAACGTGTCCTAACAAGACGACCAAGAGCATACCAGCTGCCAAAACGAGAATATGACTGTTTTGCAACACGAGGTTGGTGATATTCAGCGGCCGCCAGAAAATCCCGTCGGTCATGAGCTGAAAGGCCACCAGCAGCACTGCTAAGATAATGATCATACTGTATTTGCTAAAGATTTCCAGTGCCTTTTCTTTCAGCGAATGGCTGCGTTCTTTTTTTAATTTATTGGTTGTTTCCATCTCAAACCCCACTCTCTTCTAATGTCATTAGATTCATCAATCGTTCTTGATCCGCCTCTTCCCGCAGGACCTCGCCAGTGAAGCGGCCTTCGTTCATCGTATAGATTCGGTCACACATGCCTAATAGTTCTGGCAGCTCCGAGGAGATAATGCAAATGGCTTTGCCAGCTGCTGCCATCTCTTCGATGATCGTATAGATTTCGTATTTCGCTCCGACATCGATCCCACGGGTCGGTTCATCTAAAAATAAGATGTCTGGTGTGGTCATCAGCCATTTTGCCAAAACGACTTTTTGCTGATTCCCGCCGCTCAAGCTGCCGACGTTTTGATAGATCGAATTGGTTTTCGTCCGCATTTTTTTGCGGAATTCTTCGGCCATCGTGACTTCTTTTTCTTTATCGATGACCCCTTGGCGGCTGATTTTGGCAAGACTAGCAATGGTGGTGTTCTCGCGAATATCCATCAGCAGATTCAAGCCCAGCGCTTTTCGATCTTCCGACACATAGGCTAACCCATTTTTGATGGCGGTTGGCACGTCTTTGACAGAAATCGGTTGGCCGTCTTTATAGACTTCCCCCGAAATCGAACTGCCGTAGGAATGACCGAAGACACTCATGGCAAACTCTGTCCGTCCCGCACCCATCAAACCGGCGATGCCGATGATCTCTCCTTTGCGGATCATCAAGTTCAAATTCTCATTCACCACACGGGTATGGTCGATTGGATGATGGACCGTCCAATTTTTGACTTCAAAAAACGGTTCACCAATAGTGGGGTTCCGCTCTGGGTAGCGATTGGTCAAATCTCGCCCAACCATGCCGCGAATGATGCGCTCTTCAGAGATTTCGGCACCACTCAGCGTCTCGATCGTTTGCCCGTCACGTAAAATCGTGATGCGATCCGCCACATTGACGATTTCATTCAACTTGTGAGAGATGATGATCGAGGTGATCCCTTGGTTGCGGAACTCTTTGATCAGCTCTAACAGATTGGCACTTTCTTCTTCATTCAACGCCGCGGTTGGCTCATCTAAAATCAACAATCGGACGGATTTTGAAAATGCTTTGGCAATTTCCACCAGCTGTTGATGCCCGACACCGATTTGTGAAACCAGCGTATTCGGGTCTAATTTCAAGCCAACGATCTTTAAGAGGTTGTCTGTTTTCTTTTCGGTCAGATCCCAATCAATGATGCCGTGTTTGGCTTGTTCGTTTCCTAGAAAGATATTTTCTTTGATCGACAGGTAAGGACTTAATGCTAACTCTTGATGAATAATAACGATTCCTTTGTCCTCACTGTCCCGCAAATCTTTGAACTTGCATAACTCCCCTTCATAATAGATCTCTCCGTCATAGCTGCCGTAAGGATAGAGTCCGCTTAAGACATTCATCAGCGTGGACTTGCCAGCGCCATTTTCTCCACACAGTGCGTGGATCTCTCCTCGCTCGATCGAGAGGTTGACGTTATCAAGGGCGCGAACCCCTGAAAACTCTTTGACGATGCCTTTCATCATCAAAATATTATCTGCCATGTTCTTTCACCCTTTTCCTTTTTATGTAAAAGTGGTGCGCTGCCTTTGTAAGAAAAGCGGAAAGAACGAATAGTGGGGATGATTCGTTCTTCCCTACTGCTTTCGGGGAAACCATGTATCTTTTCTCGCTGGATCAGCGCTTCTTGCTTAAATGCCTAGCTCTTCTTCTGTATAGTAATCGGTATCGATCAGTTCTTCTTTGTAGTTGTCGCTATCCACAGAAACGGGATTTGACAAGTAGGTTGGTACGACTTTGACGCCGTTGTCATAGGTTTCCGTATCGTTGACTGGCACTTCCTCGCCATTGGTGATGGCTTCGATCATTTCGATCGTGTTTTTCGCCAACACCCGTGTATCTTTGAAAATCGTTTGGGTCTGTTCGCCCGCGATGATCGATTTCACCCCTGCCACCGTCG
This sequence comes from Enterococcus sp. DIV0213h, assembly GCF_051711285.1. NCBI lineage: Bacteria > Bacillati > Bacillota > Bacilli > Lactobacillales > Enterococcaceae > Enterococcus > Enterococcus sp. DIV0213h. The sequence goes on along the minus strand of NZ_JBIOMH010000001.1, from coordinate 442,304 downwards.
CATCTTGACCGGTAATCACAGGTAGTGGTTTATCGGAAGAACCATAGCCAACGCCTTTAAGCGATGAAATGATTCCTAGGCTGATTGGATCATAAGGTGAAAGAACGGCATCCAATGTTTGATCCGTATAGTTGGCACTCAACAAGTTGTCCATCCGAGCTTGCGCAGTTGAACCATCCCAACGCAAAGTAGCGATTTGGTTAAAGTTGGTTTGACCAGAAGGAACGACTAGCTGTCCGCTGTCAAAGTATTGTTGGAAGACCGAAAGGACCCCATTATAATTGATCAGTGCATTGTTATCATCTGGAGAGCCGCCGAATAATTCAATGTTAAATGGTCCTTCACCGTCTTTGAGACCCAATTTGTCTTCAATATAAGACGCTTGCAGCACGCCGACTCCAAAATTATCAAAGGTGGCATAATAATCGACGTATTCCGAGTTCATCAGTAAACGGTCATAGGCGATGACTGTGATATCTTCGTTATGGGCTTTTTCCAACACGTCTGTCAGTGCCGAACCATCGATCGAGGCGATCACTAAAGTATCAACGCCTTTGGTGATCATATTCTCAATTTGTGCCACTTGGTTTTCTACTTTGTCTTCTCCATATTGCAGGTCAGTTTTATAGCCGAGCTTCTCTAATTCTTCTACCATGTTGTCGCCATCTGCGATCCACCGTTCTGCCGATTTGGTCGGCATCGCGATCCCAACAAATCCTTTGTCTCCGTCACCGTTTGCCCCGCTGTCTGATCCATTCCCACAAGCTGCTAACAATCCGCCAACCAATAAGGTGGATGCTAGGACGACCAATTTACCAAAAGTACCTTTCATTGTGATCCCTCCATGTCTTTTTCTTACATTCTCAGTATAGCCAGTTAAGGAATCGCTTACATTTAGATTTTTTCGAGGTTTCTTGGATTTCTTGAGAAAAAACGACTCAGTTGCCCCCTTTTCTTTTCGTAATCTTGGATTTTTTAAGATTCCCTTGGTTTTTATTTGATTTGATATTTTGTGTAAAGCGCTTCCGTATTTTTTAGTAGAATAGACCATAGAGGTGAAAAAAATGAGGAATATAAAAATTGGGTTACTCCTTTGGTTGTGTTTGTCTTTCTTGGCTGGTTGCCAAGCAGTCAAAGAAACGACCGCTGAAACATCGGAAGAAAGTATCGTGATCGGTTTTTCTCAATCGGGAACAGAAAGCAGCTGGCGCAAGCGCCACACCGAATCGATTCGCACTGAATTAGAGAAGGAAGGCTATGAAGTGCTCTATCGTAACGGCTATATGAATCAAGAACGTCAGATTCAAGATATCCGCAGTTTTATCGTGTATCAAGTCGATGCCATCGTCTTTACCCCGATTCAGGAAAACAATTGGGAACCGATTTTGGAAGAAGCTGCGCAAGCGGGGATTCCCGTTTTCGTGGTGGACCGTCATGTCAACGTCAGCGATCCCTCCTTGTTTCTGACTCATATCGGGCCAAGCTTCAAAGCCGAGGGCAATCGTGCAGGTCTCTACGTCAGCAATTATTATAAAGAACATCAAAATGAAACGATCAATGTTTTAGAATTGACGGGACTGGATGCTACTTCTCCGACGTATTTGCGCTCAGAAGGGTTCCGAGAAACCATCAAGCGTGATTATGCCCACAACAATGTAACGATCCAAGTCAAAGATGAGCTAAATGGTGACTTCATTCGCCGCAAAGGCAAAGAAGTCATTGAACAATACATCGCAGAAGGCAAAATGGAGCAGATCGATGTCTTGTTCAGTCACAATGACGAGATGACTCTTGGCGCTCTTGAAGCCCTCGAAAAAACCGATATTGAGCCAGGGAAGGATTTGGTGATCGTATCGATCGATGCCCAAAAAGAAATGATCGACAAATTGAAGCAAGGGATCGTCAATTGTGTCGTTGAATGCAACCCAGATGCTGGTGTGTTCGTCAAAAATGCCATCTCGCGCTACTTGGCTCGCGGCGCCGATGCCATTCCTCGTGAAATCTATGTCCATGAAACAGTTTTTTCCAGTGATATGGACTTTGATCAGATTCCACCAAGAAATTATTGAGGAGATGAAGATGAAAACAAAAAGTATCAAGGGCATCTTCCAGCAGACCAACAAACTGATGATCCTCGTCGCCTTTATCCCCCTCGTAGTAAGCAGTGTCTTTTACTCGCGGCAGATTTTTATTTACCAAAACACCATCAACAATATTGAAGAAGCCAATCAATTATCGGAAAAAGTCGATGCCATTGTCTTGGAAGAAATGTGGGATTTAGTCTTTGGTCAAAAAACCGTCGCACAAGTCCAAGAAACCAATGTGATCGATGAACTAAGGAGCGATCTGCAGCACATTCAAGAAAATACCAGCACTGCCAAAGAGCTCAATATTTTAGCAGTCGCCTTTCGAACGCTCGATTCTTTAGAAACCTATCAGCAACAGTTGATCGATAATATTCTCAACGATGAACCGGTGGAACAAAACCAATACGTCATGATCCAAGTGGATTCGGTGATCGATTTGCTATCCGATATTTTGCAGCAGTTTGTCGGGGTAGAGATCAGCTTAGCCAGCCAAACCAATCACGAACTGGTCCAATCCGTGTTGCTGCTAATCCTTTTTCAGGTCGTGTTGCTTTTGATCATCTTTGCGATCATCAATAAAAACCGCCGCTTTGTTCGTGACAATCTGCAATACCCGCTGGATCGGTTGTTAGACCTTTCCAATGAACTATCCCAAGGACATTTGAGCTACCGAGCAGAACTGCCCGAAACCCCAGAGCTGCGGACTCTGACGAGTAGCTTGAATCGGATGGCAGATGACTTGACTCGGCTCTTGGAAGAAAATGCCTTGAAGCAGTATCACTTAGCCCAAAGTGAGGTGCGGGTCTTACAAGCCCAGATCACTCCACATTTCATCTATAATAGTTTAGATGCGATCGTTTCTTTGATTGAAGCTGCCCGTTACGAGCAAGCAACCGAAATGACTTATGCGCTGTCAGATTTTTTCCGCATCTCCTTAAGCAAAGGGCAAGACTGGATTCCGCTGGAAAAAGAATTGCGGCATGTGGACGATTACTTGAAGATTTTGCAGATCCGCTATGGCAGGATGCTGTCTTACACCATTGAAAATCAAACTGTCAGTCCAGAACTACAGGTTTTGAAAATGGTCCTGCAGCCCCTTGTTGAAAACGCCGTATATCATGGCACCAAATTTGTCCGTCGTGTCGGCATGATTCGAATCACAGTGTCAGAATTGCCTCACCAGATTCAAATGACCATCAGTGACAACGGTGTTGGGATCGACCCTGAGCGTCTGGAGGAGATTCGTCGTAACCTTAAAGAAACCACTGATCCCGCCTCTGAGAGCGGCTATGGCCTATATAACGTCTATCGCCGTCTCCAGCTGAACTACGGCAGCGAAGCGCAACTGACGATCCACAGTCAATACCAAGAAGGCACCACGATTAACGTCACAGTACCAAAAAGGGAGGAACCCAACCATGTACAAAGTGTTCATAGTTGAAGATGAACATCTGATTCGCGATAGTTTGCGCCACCAAATCATGACTCTTGCCAAACAATACCCGATCGTTTATAGCGATGAAGCCGCAGATGGCGAATTGGCGCTGGCTTCGATCCTTGATCTGCGTCCTGATATTATTATCAGTGATATCAAAATGCCGTTTATGGACGGCTTGGTCTTTGCGAAAGAAGCCAAGAAATTATTGCCGCAAGTTCGCATTATTTTCGTTAGCGGCTTTGATGATTTTGACTATGCAAAAACGGCACTGCAGCTGCAAGCAGACGATTACTTGCTCAAGCCCATCAAAAACGAAGAATTAGAACAAGCCATCAAAACCGTCGTTCAACACTTAGATGAACAACAAGCCACTCATCAGCAATTATCCAAAGAAGACGATTTATTCGAAATGGAAATCAAAAAAAATCACTTTCTGAATCACCTCTTTAAACAAAAGATCACGATCTCAGAAGCCTTTTTGCAAGCAGAAGAACTGGGCCGGCGCTTTTCAGGCAAACAGTTTTGTGTGCTGTTAGCAAAAACCCCCTTCAATCAAAGCTTTTCTGACTACACTCGCTTTAGCCAGCAGCTGACCAAAGCCTATGAACAAGACGATGCCGTCTTGTTCTCCAGTGTGTCCAGCCGCTTCATCAAGTTTTTGCTTTTTGACCATGACCGAGAACAAGTTTTAGAAAAAGCCTATCAGATCGCTCAAAGCCTCGTTCATGGTTCTGGGGAAGAAGTAGCAGTGGCGATCGGACCGGTAGCAGATCGCTTCTCGGGTATCTCTCTTTCTTATCAGAAAGCTCGTGACATGCTAAAAACCTATGGCAGCATCCGCAAGGAAAAAATCATCAGCTATGAAGACGACATTCGCGAAGGGGAACTGTCCCCCACCAATCCCTTCAAAACCGACCTTGCTTCACGGCTGGCAAATGCTGAGAAACAGACGATCCCTGAGCTGATCGCTGAATTGATGGCGCCTCAAGGAACCGTTGAGCGAACGCAAATGTACCGTTTGTTCGTCTTAGTCGAACTGCTGGCATTGTTGAAGAAAAAAGACAGTCATTCGCTGCCCCAGATCGTTCAACACGCCCATGACTTAGACTATCTAGCGGCATTGACCCATGAGCCAGAGAACTATCAAACGACTCTGGCAGAACTGTTGCCATTATTGACCCAACAACCCATCAATCCTGCAATGGCGAAATATCAAAGCGTCATCAATCAAGCCAAAGCCTTTATTAGTGAGCACTTTTCTGATCCCAATATTTCCTTAAATGTAGTTGCTGAAAAAGTTCATTTGAGTCCAGCACATTTCAGCACCATCTTCTCGCAAGCCACTGATTCTACGTTTATCGAATACTTGACCGAGCAACGGTTGACCTTAGCTAAGGAACTGCTGTTAACGACCAATCTACGGCTATCTGAGATCGCCTTTGATGTTGGCTACAATGACCCAAATTATTTTTCCTTTTTGTTCAAGAAGAAAGAAAAAATCTCACCGAAAGAATACCGTCAAAAAAATGCCTAAATGAGTGAAGGGATGCAAAAAAAGAGTGAGGGACAGCAAAATCGTCCTCACTCTTTTTCATTTTCTACCTCATGCAGTTATTTCTTCTCCATCGCAGCTTTTAAAGCAGCTGCTAATGGGCTTTCTTGCGGTTCTTCTTGATTGATTTTGTTCATCAAGCGGCGTTCTTCGTGTTTCGACAGCTTTTTGCTGCGTTCCTTTTTATCCGCCATTTTTTCGGTGGTCCCATCGAATTTACAGCGGAAATAGGCGCCGTTTTTGCCTTCAATGATCTCCATCTTTCGGTGGCATTGCGGGCAGCGTCGGTTTGAAACTTTCGGGTCTTTCCGACGACGGTACTTGCAGGTGCCACTGGAACAAACATAGATCTTGCCATCACGGGTATTTTTCTCCCGCAAGGGTTCGCCGCATTCGGGACACCGTTTTTGGGTCAATGAGAAATCTTGGTACTTGCTCTCACTTTGCTTGATTTCTTTAACCAATTGTTTTGTGTCTGCTTCGATTTGTGCGAGGAAGGTTTGGGCAGAATAGGTGCCTTTCGCGATGGCTTCCAGTTCCTTCTCCCATTTTTCCGTCAATTCTGGTGTCACCAAGGATGGATTGACTAAGACTAACAGCTGCTTGCCTTTTGGCGATACTTGCAAGCCACTTGGGGTCCGCTCCATCAGCTCAGATTTGATCAGCTTCTCAATGATCTCCGCACGGGTTGCCGGCGTACCAAGACTGTGTTTTTCCATTTTGCCTAAAAGAGTTCCTTCATTCAACGGTTTCGGTGGTGTAGTCAACTCTTTTTGGATGGTGAACTCAGGCTTGACGGTACTGCCTTTTTGCCAAGCCACATCACTGGTTTCTTCTTCAGAAGTCGTTTTCCACCCCGCTTCTAACACGGTATTGCGGTTGAATACAAAGGTTTCTGAACCAAAGGTCACGGTCACTTTCTGCTGCTGCTTTTTATGGGGTTTCGCAAAGAGCATTAAGAAACGACTAACGATCATTTGATAGATCCGTTGTTCATCGGTAGTTAATTTTTCATAACGTGCCCGCTGTTCCGTTGGCAATAAGGCATGGTGATCGGTAACTTTTTTATCATTGAAGACAGTTTGCTGCACTACTTGTCCGCCATTTTTCAAGTATCCTTTGACTTCTGGGGCAAAATCCGCAACTGCCTGCAGGCGTTCCTTCATAGTTGCCTTCATATCATTGGTCAAATACTTGGAATCCGTCCTTGGGTAAGTGACGATTTTATGGGTTTCATACAAGCTTTGAACAAGCGACAAGGTCTTCTTGGCTGAAAATCCATAACGCTGATTGGCTTCTCGTTGGATCTCGGTCAAATCGTAGGGCAATGGTGCACTTTCTGTTTTGACCTTTTCTTCGATCGCTGTCACGCGACCATTTTGTTGACTCATTTGCTTGACCAATGCTTCGGCGTCGCTGCGTTCTTTTAGTTGATAGGGATTTTTTTGCTGCAGGCGGGCCTTGGCATCGCCTACGTTTAGGGTAATCACATGATAGGTTTGCGGACGGAAACTCTCGATCTGCATTTCCTGACTGCGCACCAAAGCTAAGGTAGGGGTTTGGACCCGACCCGCACTAAGATTGTCTTGATATTTGACTGTCAATGCCCGGGTGACATTTAACCCTACCAGCCAGTCGGCTTTTGCCCGCGCAAGGGCGGAGTAGTAAAGATTGTCGTAGTGCTTGGCTGACTGCAATTTTGCAAAGCCTTCTTTGATGGCTTTAGGGGTTTGCGAAGAAATCCACAAACGTTTGACTGGTTTGTCGAAACGAACCCACTCCAAAATCCAGCGAGCGACTAGCTCCCCTTCTCTTCCCGCATCGGTAGCGATCACGACTTCCCCAACATCTTTTCTTTGAGCCAATTGTTTGATGGCTTTTAGTTGATGACCGTTTTTTGGCAACGGTTTGATACCGATGGACTTAGGGATCATCGGTAACGTTTCCATCTGCCATGATGCCCAGTCTTTGTTTAAATCTTCAGGCATTTTCAAGCCCAATAAATGACCAAGGGCCCAAGTAACGATCGCCTTGGGTCCTTCGTAATAATTTTTATGTTTTTGCTCACAGCCCAAAACTTTGCTGAGGTCTTTGGCAACGCTTGGCTTTTCCGCTAGAATTAGTTGTTTCATAAAAATCTTTCCTGCTTTCATCGACGACTTGCTGATATTCTTTGAGCAATGCCAGTCCAATATATTGTTGGAGGTAATCGTCGCATTCTTCGCACCAGCGTTCGTCTTCTTCATTCCAAAAAGCCGTCATAAAGTTTGATTTTGCATTTATGTACGAATACTCTTCTCTGATTTCTTGCCATTTTTGTTCATAAAATGACTGCGCCTCGCTGAAAGTTGCAAATGTGAACGCCTCTTGAATATCTGACTGCCATCCCTCAAAAAACCACCACGGTTCATTGTCCCCATACATGACTACTACTTGATACATTCCATTGCTCCTTTCACGATTCCTTCCTCATATTAGTCACTTTTACTTAAACTTGCAAGGAATAAGTTTCAGCATTTAAACATTGCTTTAAAAATTCATTAAACCTTCGTTTTTTTGTACGATTTATCGGTTGTTTAAGATTACATCATTTCTATGCCCCTATAGTCTAGCACAGATGTTCCCTGTTGTGAATATAACATCAAAAGATTAAAAAAATATCAAACAAGATTTATTTTAACCTCGTAAAAAAAATTTGTCTGCGATGGATATGCTACAATAATGACAACCACGAAATTGCCAGGAGGTGCCCCATGTATCTCGAACAAATCACTTTTCCCGATCAAGAGACCGAGTTTGATTTTTTCCTTTCCATCAAACGAACCGTTTATGATTCTTACTACCCTTTTCAGATTCTCAGTGCCCGCCTTTTTCAGCAGATCGATTTTGAACCGGTCACGATCTTATATGGCGGCAATGGTTCTGGCAAAACCACCGCATTGAACGTGATTGCCGAAAAGATCCACGCGCAGCGCTTTGCTGCGTATAATCGCTCGAATTTTTTCGAGGACTACTTAGCCTACTGTACTACTGGCAGCATCGACGAACCGCAAGAAAAAGTACTTTTGACCAGCGATGATGTCTTTGATTACATGCTGGCTATTCGAAATTTGAATCAAGGGATCGATCATCGCCGAGAAGAAGTATTCCAAGAATACTACCAAGCAAAGTATGCAGACTTTCGTTTTACGGGTTTTGACGATTACCATGAATTGAAGAAAATCAATCTTGCACGATCCAACACACAGTCCAAATTCACCCGCAAGCACTTGATCGACAATGTCCGAGAATATTCCAATGGTGAAAGTGCCTTTCGCTTCTTTCAAGAAAAGATTCGTCCCAACAGCCTTTACTTATTAGATGAACCAGAAAATTCTCTTTCTGCTGAGCGTCAGCTGGAACTGGTGCAGTTACTGGAAGATTTTGTTCGCTATGAACAGTGTCAGTTCATTATTGCTACCCATAGTCCTTTCGTTTTGTCTTTAAAGGAAGCCAAAATCTATGATTTGGATCAAACGCCCGTCGATGTTCGGAAGTGGACCCAGTTAGCTAGTGTCCAGCAGTATTACCGCTTTTTTCAAGCACACCAAGCCGAATTTGATGATCGATCATGACCAAAGTAAACCATTTTCCGCCAAAGATTTCTTTTGGCGGCTTTTTTTCCGCCTCACTCACACAAAGACCAAAATCAAATTGATCAGCGCAATACAGAAGGCGACCACTCCCGCAATTTTGCCCCACTTGACTTCTGCTTGATTATACTGATCGGAATGCCCCGCAATCTGAGAGGACAAAAAGTAGAACTTTTTAAAAACAAGCAAATACCCGGCTAAACCCAATAGTACGGCTAAGGCAAGATGGTTGATTTGGCTTGAAATGACCTGAGTCTGATGAAGCATCACCACCCCTACGACACTAACGACAAACCCCCATTTCATGAGATTGGCTTTTGTACGATTCATGCTCCTCCTCCTTTCTTTTAAAAATGCCAATGCATCAAAAACATTCATTTTCTATCTAAATTATAGCATAATTTGACTAAAAAAATAAAATCCAAGAACTCGTAAACGAATGTTCTTGGATTTTTATCAATCGAAAAAGATGATTACTTGCTGGCTAATCACCACCAGCAAAAATTTCTTCTTTATTATAAATCGGTGTATGTTTTTTCAAGTCTTCAAGGGTTCCTACTTGTCTCCCTTTGGAGTAAAAACCATCTAACAAGCCTAAAGATTGAAAAATCGTTTGCTTATAGGCAATTTCCGCATTCCATTCCGTGGTATCTAGTATTTGCAAAGCTTTATGGATTGCTTCGATGCCAGATGCTCCTGGCGCACTGATCAGTACCCCATGACTGTTGAGGAGCAACATATTCGGTAAGGCAAGTTGTTCTTTTTTCATATAATCAGAAACTAATTCTGCTAATTCTGGTGAGCAATTAGGTTCAAAGTCTAGTACAGGAATATAGCCAATTTTTTGGGTCGCTTCCGTTAAGTTAGGCATATCCAATCCGGCGGTTGCCCAAAACATCGAGTGAGGAGAATGGGCATGTAAGACTGCTTTTATCGCTGGATTCGTATCATAAACCGCTTCGTGTAAGTTGATTTCTCGTGTCAGCTGACCTACCCCATCAATCACCTTTCTCGTATGAGGCTCAACGACTAAAATCTGGGCTGGTGAGACTTCTCCTAAATAGGCTTCTGACATCATAGTTGGTGTCATAATAATGTATTCTTTTCCAGTTTCATCGGTTGTTTTAAAAGAAAAATTACCGCCTGCAACATTTGTATTCTTCCTGGTAAAAATCAATTTTACGATTCGTGCTAAATCTTCCCGTTCTCTTTCAAAAATCATCCGTCCATCTGACATATTCAAGACCACCTTTTTTATTTTTCAAACGTTTTGTTGCGTAAGATTGTTTGAACAGCTTCTCTTACTTTTGCTGCTTCTTCCTCTTTTTTCTTTTTCCGTTCATCATAATCTTTAAAAAGTACTGGACTGCCATATTTATACACACAGACTGCTAGACCAATCGCTACGACATTAAATAGGTACTGTTGTGTCACCAAAGCTAAGAGATAGCAGCCAATTGCTAGAAAAAGAAGCAATTGCCATTTTATTTTTTCGCTCTTTCCCATTCCTGTCGCCCTTTCCTTTTTGAAAATATTAGCCATTCGTCGCACGCACTTGCGTCGATTGGGTCCCTTGTTCTTCATATCTTTGACTTGGTACCTTTACCTTACTCATATATTTATACAACCAGACAAACATTGCGATAAACACAACGGAACCGACGATACCCAAGATATTTCCTTTAAACGCTTCTGCAAATAAAATTCGAAATTCTGGTCCTTCGATCGAAGACCAAGTGATTTGCTGCCCTTTTTGTATTCCTTCTACTGCGCCGGTTCGATCTGCTAAGCCCGTTAAGATCGGTGTCAAATACGTAGCTGCATATAGATAGATTGGCATCGAAATAACCCCCATGATCAGCATACGAACCAAGTTTCCGCCGGTAAGCAATAATCCACCTACTGCGATCGAATAGTTAATGATTCCTGCTAAAGGCAACACAGCATTTCCTGGCAAGATGATGGCATAGCCAATAAATACAGGTACCAACAAGATAGCAGTGACCCAAATCTCAGAGCGACCAGCTAATACAGGCCAATCTAACCCAATGTAAACTTCCCGATCTTTAAAGCGTTTTTTCATCATTTCCGACATTGCATCAGCAAGTGGTGAAAGGGACTGCATAAACATTTTTGAGATCATTGGGAACAAAGCCATTGCCGTCGCGATTTGAATAGCTAAATTCAATGAACCTGACACGCCATAGGCTGCGGCTAACCCCAAGCCTAAGCCGATGAGAAAGCCCATCACCGAATTTTCAGAGAAGATGCCGATTTTCTTTTTTAAGGCTTTGGTATCGGCACGTCGATTAAAGAAAGGAATTTTATCCATAATCACATTGATCGGTAATAAAAGTACTGCTGAAATATTCATCAAGTGGGTCACTGTTACTAAAGGAATACCAGTCAAGTCCTCAATGTGGCGTTGGAACATATCCCCCATCTTAAGTTCCAAGATAACCTGTACGACGGCGGTGATAAACCCAGCAAGTAAACTCCCACTGATAAAGTAGACTAGATAGGCAGTCAGCGCTTTGCCCCATACATTCCACATATCGACATTCAACGTCTTGGTCCAGTTCAAAATCAACATGACAAAATTCACACCAAGAACGACGGCAAAGAAAACAAATGCATAAGACCATGACCAGGTGATACTTGCTGCTCCTGTCCAACCTAAATCTAGCGCAGGCAAGTTCAAGCCAGTATTTTTCGCCAATGCTTCGGAAGCTGGACTAACTGCATTTGACATAAAGCCGATGACCATCGACATCCCAGTAAAAGCAATACCTAACGTGATCGCAGACATAAAGGCTTTTTTGAATTTCATCCCTGCAACCAAGCCTAGGATTAAAATGATTAGCGGCACAAAAATAGCGGAACCTAAACCTAAAATATAATTGATAATGTCTTGAAATACTTGCATTTTTTTCACTTCTTTCTTTTGATAGGATGTTTTGTGCTAGCCAATCAATTCTTTGATTTCTTCATAAATCGTATCCATACCCATACCTGTAAGAAACGGAATTCCAGCAAAAACGTGTACACCTAGCTCAGCCGCTTTTTCCAATACTTCATCATCTGGCTGTGCAACATACACATAAATTCCTGTCGACGGCAATTCATTTTGGATCGACTTGTAATCAACTGCTTCAACGGGGAAATCGATCCCGTCATCTTCAAGCATCCCAGCAATTTTACTTGCGATCGTTTGACTTGTTGCAACGCCACTTCCACATGCTACGATCAATCTTCTTTTCATCTTGAATCCCTCCAAAAATTTTATTTTGTATACTGTGTAACTAATTGATAAATTGCCTGTACTTCTTGTGTTCCAATGAATGCCTTTACAAATCCTTCATCCATAAATAATGCCATTAACGATTGCAGTAAGCCGACTTGCTCTTTTGGTTCTTTGATCCCTAGAAAAAAGAGATTCTTGACCTGCATTTCTTGACTGTCACCCATTTGCTTCATCTTCACCTCGTTTTTCAGACGCACGATCGCTATAAAAGGCTTTTCGACATACGCTGGTTCTGAATGAGGCAAGCCAATATTCAAATACTGTGTAATCAGCCCAGTTGGAAAGGCTTGTTCTCTTGCTAGTAATCCTTCTACATACTGTTCATTCACAAAACCTTGTTCCTGTAATCGTTTGGCTATCTCTTCAAATAGTTCTTTCAACTCCTCTCCTTCCACGTCGAGAAAAATCAGCCTTTCATCAAACATGCTCGTATAGCCCACCTATTCTTCCTCCTTGTTCAACTTTAATGATAAACATTGTTAAACTTTGTTACAATGTGTTTTACAATGTAAATATACAATAGTTGATTTTTCTTGTCAACGCTTTCTTTTCGTATTTTTTCCAAATTGGTTACTTTTGTCGATACATAAAATTATCAAACTTTAACAAAGATGAACATTTATCCTTGCTTTTTCCAAAAGTAAATGCTATTAATTAATGTATAAAGAAGACAGTTGAAAAAGAAACTTAAAAAAATCGTTAATCAACCAGAGGTGAAACTATGTTAAAGAAAGAACGGCAAGAAAAAATTCTAGCGCTAGTGAATCAGCACGATTACTTATCCATTGCAGAAATAGCCAAAACATTAGACGTTTCCGATATGACCATTCGTAGAGATATTACAGAGTTAGCGAATCAATCTTTATTGGTAAAAATCTATGGTGGCGCCCAAAAACTCGAAAAAATCGAACACGAGCTTTCTACTCAAGAAAAAATCGATACGAATGTTGCTGAAAAAAAATTCATCGGAAAAGTGATGAACAGTATCATTTCAGACAACGATACTATCTATATCGGTGCTGGAACTACGATGCTTCACGCTTTACCTGAACTAAAAAAAGCAAACTTATTCGTGATCACAAATAGTTTGCTTGCTTTTAATTATTTGATTTACAACACAGACTATCGTGTCTTATTGACAGGCGGAGAATTTTCCCGCACGACGGAAGAATTTTATGGGGAAACGGCAGAGAAGAGTTTTGAAAATTTAAATATCGATATCGCTTTTGCTGCTACAAATGGGATCTTTGAAAATAATATCACCACTGCGAATCTTGTTGAAGGTTCGATTCAACGAGTCGCTTTCAAGCATTCCCGCAAAAAATGCATCGTTGCGGATAGTTCCAAGTTTAATCGCTCCGACGTTTACACCTTTTACTCACTTTCAGATATCGACTATTTGATCACTGATGATAAACTTTCTGAGACTACTTTTGAGTATTATCGCTCCTTTACAGAGATCCTCAAGGAGGAACAAAAATGATTTTAACCATCACAATGAACCCTTCCATGGACTACAACTATTTGGTTCCTTCGTTGAAATTGGATCAAGTAAATCGGGTAGATAACCCACATACATCAATTGGGGGAAAAGGTATCAATGCTGGCAGAGTCATCGCACAATCTGGGGAAGACGTTTTATTGACAGGTATTTTAGGTGGACCTGTAGGCAAAACGATCCTTGATTCTTTACTAGCCGAAGAACGTTATGTATTGGATTTCCTAACCATCGATGGTAATTCTCGCAATGCGATCACGATCATGCATGACGGTAACACCCATACAGAGCTAGTAGAAAAAGGACTTTATCTATCGGAGAAAAACGAACAACTTTTTTACCAACACCTTGCAGCATTAATTGAACAACATCCCATCACGGTCGTCTGTATTTCTGGATCAGTAAATTCTGATAATGGGCATTTTCACGATCAATTGCTTCAATTCATCCGTAAGACATTAGGTGAGCAGGTACCAATCCTCATGGATATAGCTGGTGAACAACTAAAAAATTGTTTGACTCAAACGAATGCTCGTCCAAATTTTATTAAACCGAATCAACAGGAATTAGAAGAACTAATAGGTCAAAAATTGTATTCATCTCAAGACATTTTCTCGGTCTTAGAGAGCACTCTTTTCGAAGGAATCGACACTGTCATGGTATCTCAAGGCGGCGATGGGGCAATCGTTAAACATCAGTCGACTTTTTATAAGATTGAGATTCCTAAAATCGCCATCGTTAATACGACTGGCTGTGGCGATTCAACTGTTGGTGGCATGGCTGTTGCATTGAATAAACAATATCCAATGGAACAAGCATTGACCTATTCTATGGCTTGTGGCATGTCTAATGCGCTTTCGAAAACAAACGGTACGATCGATCCTGCACAAGTCGCTACATTTAGCGAACAGATCCACCTTTTCAAGATCAAAGAATAATCGGCTACCTATTTTTTGGTTCTCTTGATTACGCAAAACATTCGTTGGTACAAATAAAAAAGCCCTAGCTAAGTGCAACTGATTGGTTCAGTGTTCTTAGCTAGGGCAGATTGTGTTAGTGGTTAAACATATTGTAATTCTTTGGCTTCTTTGTAGGCTGCATCGATCAAACCGCCGCCCAAGCATTCCATCCCGTCATAAAAAACGACTGCTTGTCCAGGAGTGATGGCGCGTACTGGTTCGTCAAAAATCACTTCTGCTCGATCTCCATCTAATAGACGCACCGTTACCGGTACATCTTGTTGACGGTAGCGGAATTTTGCTGTGCATGAAAATTCCGTGCCGCGGTCTTGTTCTGTAGTAAAGTGGATTTGGCTTGCTTCCAAGCGATCTGCATACAATGCGGGGTGATGGAATCCTTGCCCCACATACAAAGTGTTGGTCGCCAAGTCTTTTCCTACGACAAACCATGGTTCTTGAGTGGCACCGCCGCCGCCAATGCCTAAGCCTTGACGTTGTCCGATGGTGTAGTACATCAAGCCATCGTGTTGTCCTTTGACTTCGCCATCTAATGTAACCATATTGCCTTTTTTCGCTGGCAAGTAATTACTCAAAAATTGTTTGAAATTCTTTTCTCCGATAAAGCAGACACCCGTGGAATCTTTTTTCTTGGCTGTTGCTAGACCTGCCCGTTCAGCGATCGCTCGTACTTCTGATTTTTCCATGCCGCCTAGTGGAAACATGGTTTTGCTCAATTGTTCTTGTGACAATTGGCTTAAGAAATACGTTTGATCTTTGTTGTTATCCACGCCTCGCAACATATGAGTTACGCCGTTTTCATCAACGGTCACTTGTGCATAATGGCCAGTTGCTACATAATCGGCACCAAGATCCATCGCATAATCCAAAAAGGCTTTGAACTTGATTTCCTTGTTACACATGACATCTGGATTAGGTGTCCGTCCGGCACGGTATTCTGCAAGGAAATATTCAAATACACGGTCCCAATATTCTTTTTCGAAATTCACTGAATAATAAGGAATCCCGATTTGCGCAGCCACTTTGGCTACGTCTTTGTAGTCTTCTGTTGCGGTACAAACACCGTTTTCATCGGTATCATCCCAATTTTTCATAAAGATCCCGACAACATCATACCCTTGTTCTTTCAGCAAAAGTGCTGTTACTGACGAGTCTACCCCGCCACTCATTCCAACCACCACACGGGTGTTTTCGTTAGACATGATCGTTTCACCATCATTTCAATTATAGATTCTGAAATCATCTACGATTTGAAGGTCGCAACTTTTCAGTAATTTGCATTATACAACAAAACACAAAAAAGTTCACTGTTTGCTGTCTTTTCTTATAAATTCCTTGTTACTAGATAAGTTCTTCTTTCATCCGATCAACGCTGGGGCAATGACACATATGGATATGGAGAAACGCAAAATACGTTTGCAGCAAACGGGTGCGCTATTGCTTCTTTAGCGATGATCGATTCTTTTTGGACGGATCATCCGTCGAATCCTGACAAACTATTAAAGTGGGCTGACGATCAATTTTATCTTCCCAAACAAGGAACGAGTTGGCAAATCTTTCCTCAGTTTGCCGAAGCTTTTGGTTACCAATTCGCCGATTTAGGAAGTTCCTTTGCGGCTGCCTATGAGAAAATGACACAAGGCATCCCCGTTGTGGTCTCGGTTCAAGCAGGAACCTTTACGACCTCAGGACATATCATGGTATTGGCTTTGAACAAAGAAGGAGCGATTCAAGTATTCGATCCTAATGATTCCCCCGAAAAAGCCCATTATGAGAAAAGCTATCCTAACGATGTCTTTCAAGCAGAAGGAATCCATTATTGGAGCTTTTGGCTTTGACGTTCTGATCGGCTGAAGCTGCAAAAATACGCCTTTTGTGGGACAAAAAAAGACTAGCCGAAGCTAGTCTTTTGCTTATCTTACTATTATTGAACGCGTGGTTCGTTGTTTTCTTGAATACGCGTCGTTGTTCGGTTGAAGGCACCTTTGGCTTTACGTGTTTGTTTTGACGCAAAGTCGCCAGTTGTTTCTGCCGCACTGCTTACTTTGTCTTGAACTGTTTCAGAGTCTTTTTCGAATTGTTCACGTGTTTTGACATCTGCTACGTTCACGTTTACTTCGATGACGTCTAAATTCGTCATTTTGTTGACTTGTGTTGAAACAACCTCTTTGATTTGGTCGTAGATCGTGGTCATGTCGCTGCCGTATTCTGCAACGATATCAAGATCGACTGCCACTTGTTTTTTCCCAACTTCAACGTTGATCCCTGAAGTCACATCATCGGTGTTGACTAATTTACCTGCAATATTTGAGAAGAAACCGCCATCGACTGTTAAGAGTCCGTCTACAGATTCTAATGCAATGCCTACGATTTTTTGAATCACTTTATCTTCGTAAGTTAATTCTCCTTTAACACCTGTTGTTGGTTTTGTTTGGTTTTCCATCGTACATTCCTCCTACTATAATCTTGATATAAATTAAACTAATAATGTTACCAAAGTTAACGGCGCGGTCTTTGAAATTGTTCAAAGAATCCGACTTCTTTGAGATAAAATCCCAGATACATACCTAGTGCCGTAAACAGCACCAGCAGTATGGTTTTCAAAAAGCCGATCGTTAGAAACAGGATCGCTAGGATCAAACCGAAACCTGCAAAGATAAGCGGGATCTTATAGTGGTAGAACCATTCACTCATACCTGTTCCTCCTAAACTACACGCGGCTGGTCATGGGCTGCTGGCGTTTCTTGCGTATCTTTTAAGACAACTTCCGTTTGGATATTGCTTTCGATACCGAAAAGCTGCTGCAGACTGCTGCTGATCTCACCAACCAATGCTTCTTGTTTTTGCGGGATGGCTGCTGTTTGTTTCATTTCTCCATCGATTTTTACGGATACTTTATTCTTGACGATTTTGATTTTTACGGATGGCTGATGGATGAAATCTGCTTGTTTCACCCGTTCAAGCACAAAATGCTCTAACGCCTTCTTCTGAATCACTAAATCGCCTGTCTTATGGGAAATGATCAAGCGGTCCGAACGTTTTGGATAAAACAAAACGACAAAGAGCGCGATCACGGTAAAAATGGCGAAGCCAACAGATAACCAAAAGAGCAGCATACTCATGGAAGATCCGACCCAAGGATATTCATCCAAAGGAATCAAGTAAACAGGCAATGAAGCCGCTTGCTGATTGGCGATGATCCCAAAATAAAAGACAAGTAAGAGTAAAAGCAATCCGATGATAAAAATCACTTTAGAAATCTTACGCATTGGCAACCTCCTTTACTGCTTTCTACTTAAAGCATACACATTTCTTAAATATCCATCAAATAATAACTCTTGGAATCGATTATTTTTTACATATAAAGTTTATTTTTATCAAAAAAATTTCCTTAATCAAAGCTTGCTGTCAAAGTCATCACAAAAAAAGCAAGCCGCCCAAATCTGTTTGGACGCTTGCTTTTTTTGTTATCTGTTAACGAGCCAGCTTAGTAAGTTCTTGTTGTTTTGCATGATACAACACCGCCAGTTCATTTTCGGAAACTGGCCGACCAAAAGGACGCGGCTGTGGCAGAAACGCCAATTCTGGTGCATCGACTCCTACGTTGAGATTCTCAGCGATCGGTACACTGTGATGATGAATGTGCCCATGCAGATTGCGGCTGTTTTTGGTTATTCCCAGCAGCATAGGATAATGGGTCAGTATAAATTGCTGATGAGCAAACTTCAGCAAGACACCGACATCTTCAAACGCATACTTTTCGGCTCCCAAACAACCAGGATCATGCTTGTGCAAGTACGCAAAGAAAGCTCTGGTATCATGATTGCCTTTGATAAAAACGATTTTGCCCTGCAGCTGTGCTAACAGCGCAGCAATTTCTGGAAAGCCCGCTTCGTAATCAGGGTGCATCGCGACATCCCCTAAATGATAGACGACATCTTTATCCGCAACGACCTCATTCCAGCTGGCGATCATCGTTTCATGCATTTGCGTCACTGTCTCAAAGGGGCGTGGGGCAAAGTCATTGTCCCCGAGCAAGGCTGCATGAAAATAGTGGGTATCAGACGTAAAAAATTTCATAGTCGCTCCTTACCTTGGTGCTTTTTCTGTGATCAGCGTCTTCAAATCATCGCTAACGGCTGCTTTTTCGTCGGTGCAGGAAACCGCGCATCGATTGCTGCCAATTCGCTTTGGGAAAAAACGATTTTGCAAGCTTCAATGTTCTGCAGCATATGCAGCGAGTCACTGGTTTGGGGGATCGCTAAGACGTGGGGTTGTCGAAGGGTCCATGCCAAAAGCAGCTGAAAGATCGTGCAGCCTTTGGCTTCTGCCAGCTCTTTCAACACTTCATCATTTTTGAAGTGGTGTCCTAGCCGATCGCCTTGAGCAATGGGTGAGTAGGCAATCACAGGAATCTCAGCCTCTGCCTGCCAAGGCAAAAGATCGTATTCGATCCCCCGGGCACCTAAATTATAGAGTACTTGGTTGGCGGCACATTGATCGCCGTTTTCTAACCGCAACAGCTCCTCCATATCTGCCACGTCAAAATTAGAGACGCCCCATGCGCGAATTTTTCCAGAGGCTTTGGCAGCTTCTAGTGCGTCAACTGTTTCTGCTAACGGCACATCTCCTCGCCAGTGGAGCAGATACAGATCAAGATAGTCGGTGCCTAAACGCGCTAAGCTACGGTCTAAAGCTTTCGGCAATTCATCTGCGGAGGCATTCCAGGGATAGACTTTTGAAATCAAATAAAGATCCCCTCGTGTAAAGGGCTGGATCGCCTTGCCAACTAGCGTTTCTGCGTTTCCCTCGCCGTACATTTCTGCGGTATCGATGACAGCCGCTCCAGCTTTGATGCCCGCTTGCAACGCATCGATCTCGGCTTTTTCCTTGGCTGGGTCATCCCCCATATGCCAAGTACCCATGCCGACGGCTAGCACTGATTGCTTGTTTAAGGTTCGTTTCATCTTGATTCCCTCTTTCTCGTCTTAACTCATCCTGTTCCTGCGAACACCTAGGGTTTGTTTTCTATAGTATAAAAAGAAACCGCCAAAGATACAAAAGAAGTGTATCAATCCCATGCCTGCTTGGCGGAGTGACACACTTCTTGCCCTTTGAATGATATAGCTGCTTTTGGCAAAAGCTTACGCTTTGACAAACAACCCGCGGCTGATAAAACCATCCATTAAAAAGTAGAATTTTTCTTGCAGCATTTTGTGCTGTTCATCTTTGAAAATGTTGACTGCTTTTAACCCATTGGCTGTCGTGATGGACATCTTGAAGGTTTGCAGATCTTTTGCAACAGTGATTTTTAATTTAAAGCCTTCTTTGCTTTGGGGTGTTGCTTCAAGGCCGCGAATCAATTGGAAGTTGCCGCCGTTCGTTTCTGTAAAGCCATTGTCCCGCAACGTATATTTTTTTGCTTCAGGAGCAATGCGGTATTGGGTTGCTGCGCCTAAAACGGTTGCTGTTGTTTCAAATGCCATGTTCTTCACCTCTTTAACATCATTTCTTTCATTATAAATAGTTTTCAGCGAGATTGCTAGCTGTTCTCCTACTTTTTCGTTGCTAAGACAGTTTCTGCTAATAGCAGAGCAAATGCTTCGATTTCCGCCAATGTGTTGCCATAGCCAAAGCTGACTCTGACCGATTCCCGAATAGCTGGATGCTCTTTGCCCACCATCGCTTCGAGCACATGGGAGGGCTCCACATTGCCCGCCGTACAAGCGCTGCCTGTCGAGATCGCAGCCCCTTTTAAGTCCAATTTCATCAGCAGCAAGTCACTGCTGACACCTGGGAAACGCAGATTCAAAATATGCGGCAATTTGTGTGCTGGATCACCATTCAACTGAACATCGACGCCTTGTGCTGCTAAGGTCTCCATCAGTACATCGGCAAACGTTTGATATTGTTCCGCCGCTGCTTGCTGCGCTTCGGGGGTATGCAAAGAAGCTGCTTTGGCCATTCCCATGATGGCTGCTAAGTTTTCCGTCCCTGCTCGCCGTTTTTCTTCTTGCTCGCCGCCATGGAGTAGCGCAGGCAGCGACAAGCCATCTCGTTTATACAAAAAGCCGATCCCTTTTGGTCCGTTGATTTTGTGAGCAGAAATGCTTAGAAGATCAATACTGTTTTCATTGATTTCAAGCGGGATCTTGCCATAAGCTTGCACGGCATCGGTATGAAACACGGCGGGATGCTCCCGTAAAAGGGCCCCAATTTCTGCAATCGGCAGCAAATTGCCCGTTTCATTGTTTGCCGTCATTATGGATACTAAAATCGTATCGGGACGTAAGGCAGCCTCAACTTCACTGACGGCCAATTGCCCCTTTTGATCTACGGGCAAATAGGTCACCTCAAAGCCTAAGCCTTCTAAATAGCGCATACTCTCAATGACCGCCGGATGTTCGATCTGGGTCGTAATGATATGTTTGCCTTGTGCTTGTTTGCTAAGGGCTGTACCGATGATTGCTGTATTATCACTTTCGGTACCACCACTATTAAAAATGATCTCATGTTCTTTGACTCCTAGCTGCTGAGCGATCGCTTGACGAGCCAATTCTAATTGGGTGTGGGCGTCTCGACCATAATGATGAATGCTTGATGGATTGCCAAAAAATGTCTGCATCGTTTCACTCATCACTTTGATCACTTCTGGATGCAGCGGTGTCGTTGCTGCATGATCTAAGTAAACCATTCTTTTCACCTATCCTTCATTACTGCCATTATAACAAATCTTCCTCAGACGTCTATCGTGAGTGTCCATACGAAAAAACCTGTCAGTCAAAAGCGGAAAAATCGCCAATGATGACAGGCAGCTGAACGAGTTCAGCCTTACGAAAAATCAGGAACGTGTGCTGTTTTGCTCGTGCGGCTCACGTCACTTACTGATCGTTTTATTTTTTTCCAGGTTCAGAGGCAATGACAGTCAATTCACCAACCAATTCCCATTTCTTGATCGGGTTTGGCAAAATGCAGCTCGTGCCCATTTTTAGTTCATAGGAATGACCGTCGATCATCAAATGCCCATACCCATCGATCACGGTCATCAAGGTATAATCGGCCTTTTGTGCCAACGATAATTTTCCACGTACTTCCCACTCATACACATTGAAAAATGGCGTTTCAAGATAGGTAACGACTGCTGATTGTCCTTGTTTGACCTCACGGATCGATAATTCTGGCGTCCGTGCAGGAATCGTCGTCACATCGATCGATTGTTGGATATGCAGCTCCCGAGTTTGTCCTTGATCATCGGTACGATCATAGTCGTACACCCGATAAGTCGTATCCGAACTCTGCTGGGTTTCCAAGATCATGATCCCTTTTCCAATGGCATGGATCGTTCCACTTGGCACATAGAAGAAATCGCCTTTTTTCACAGGGACTTTTGTTAACAAATCATCCCAACGACCCGCTTCGATCATTTCCGCAAGTTCTTCTTTGGTTTGTGCATGGTGGCCATAAATGATTTCCGCACCTGGTTCGGCATCAATGATGTACCAGCATTCCGTTTTCCCTAATTCCCCTTCATGGGCTAACCCATACGTGTCATCAGGATGGACTTGAACGGATAGATCATCTTCTGCGTCTAAAATTTTAATTAATAATGGAAAGACTGGTTCGTCTGAATGACCAAATAGTTCTTGATGGTCTTGCCAAAGATCCGCCAATGTTTTGCCTTTAAACGGCCCATTTTCAATGACGCTCACCCCATGAGGATGCGCACTGATCGCCCAATCTTCACCGATCTTGTCGCTCGGTAAATCAAAACCAAAAACAGAATGCAGGCGACTGCCGCCCCAAATTTTTTCTTGAAAAACAGGTTTCATAAACAATGGTTCCATAATTGTTCCCCTCTCTAGTTGTTCGTGCATATTATAGCATGAATCCGCTTATTCGGCAGTTTCTTTTAAGTAACATTGCAGGATTTCGTCACGATGACCCAAATAGCTTTCTCGATGATCCACTGGATGGACCCGATTCGATAAGAAAATAAACGCTTTTTTGTTAGGGATATCTACTGCGAGAAACGTGCCTGTATAGCCTGTATGAAATAATTGATACGGTGCACCTAATAAGTCCCAACCATAGGTGCGAGGCTTTGTGCTTTCAGGCGTCTGCCTGTGAGCTAGCGCCTGCATGACTTTTTCTGAGAAAAACGGCGCTCCTTGCTGCTGACCATTTGCCAGTAACAGTTGAACGAAAAGCGTCAAGTCATCCACGGTAGAAAACAACCCTGCGTTGCCGGCATGGTTTCCCAACACCCGTGCCTTAGGATCGTGGGTGATTCCTCTAAGGATGCTGCCGTCTGGCTGCTGCTGGGTAGGAACGATCATTGGCAGCTGTGAGGGAGGAAAAGGCGGAAAGCCGCTGTTATTCATGCCTAAAGGCGTCAAGACTTCTTCTTGAAAAATCTCGGTCACTGGTTTTTGATACAGCTCCTCCAATAAAAAGCCCAGCAAAATCGTCCCAGTATCCGTATAGCTGACCGTTTGACCGATCGTATCACTGCTTTCAAGCTGCAAATACGCCTTGCGCAAGGCAGCAGCATCCAACTGGTCTCGATGAGGAATCCACGTGTTGATGGCTGCCGTATGCGTCAGCAAGTGCTTGATCGTTACCCGATCGTCTTTAAACGCTGGCAGCCAACGAGTAAGCGGCGCCTCCATCTCGATTTTTCCTTGATCCCACAATTTTAACAGAACACTCGTTGTACAAACGACTTTCGTCAATGAGGCTAAATCAAACAAATGATCTTTCGTCATAGGTTCGGTTTTCGGAAGAAGCGCTGCCTGTCCGAATACATGGGTCTCTTGGGTTTCACCAGCGATAAAACGCAGCACCGCTCCTGGGAAAACGGTCGGCATTTTTTCTTGAATGAGCTGTACTGTTTTTGGGTACATTGTCATCGTTCCATACTCGCTCCTTTCAGGCTTGTCTTGCTTCTAACTTTAGCACTTTTCGCCAATGAAAAAAACTACCCATTAAGGATAGTTTTCAGATTTTTTTCTAATCAGTGTTACATAGATTACTCGTCAGCTGGTGCAGCTTTTGCTTGCGCCTTTTGGATGATTCTCAAATAACTGTAACAGGCACATTGGCTACCTAGTCCCCCTACGATCAATCCCGCGAGTAAGGGATGGATCAAGACGAGCAGTAAAGCGAGGCCACTCAACAGCCCTAGCAACATCAGTGTCTGCAACGGTGCCCAAAAGATGATGAAAAAGCTTTTGATCAAGGCGAGCCGCATGGGTGCCGCCAAATGCACACTGTCGCAGATAAAATACAGCAACCACACGAGTAAAATGATACTTAAAAACAAATAGCCGACAGCCAATAAGGGCAACTGAAAGGAATCGATTTGGCGATAAGAGCCTAACAGCAGCAAAGCGAGACTACCGAAAAAGAGGCCTGCGGCAAAACTGCGCCGATAATTTTCCCGATAGAGCCGCCAAAAGGTCCCTCCGATGGCCTGTCGTGGTTCTTGATAGTACAACCAGCGCCGCATGACCCCAAATAAAGCAAAGGTCGCTGGCAAAAGAATGCTAGGAAAACTAATGATCAAACCAACCAAAGAGAAAAGAAACTGACGAGGAGAGCTGGGGAAAATCAGCCCCAAAGCTAGCAATAGAACGGGCAGATTGAACAGTAACCAGTAGCCATTCAAAAGCAACATACTAGCTATCGCTTGACTGGCACCATACCAACGATACCATCGTTCATTTCCCATCAGTCCGCCTCCTTTCTCTAATCAGCTGATTTACCCTCTAGCGGGCTAAGTTTTGTAGATTTTGCTGCCATTTCTCTGTTTGATAATCCAGCAACTCTTGATAGCCCGCTGCTTGTGCTTGGGCTTCCGCCTCAGCAAAGATGGCACGCACTTCTTCATCGCTGTCAGCAAAGATCGCTGAAGCATTGGCTTCTTCAAAAATATCGTTGATCCGTTGCTGAATAATTCCTTCTGGTGAGTCTGGCATCGGGTTGATCGCCGCAAATTCCGTGTCGTCTTTTTGCGTATCCCAAGTGATGGCATGCTGCCATTTCGTTGCCCAGTTCATTTGATCTTCTGGAAGATTTAACTCAAATTTTGTTTTGGTATTGTCTAAAAAGGCGGAGTTGCCGTTCCATTGGAAACTTGATGTTGCTTGCTCGATCTCTGAAACGCCTGCACTGTCTTCTGCATAGGCATCCGTAAATTGCGTATAGCCTTCTTCGTCAAAGCCATCCCAATACTGGCCTTCTGGACCAAACATCAAGATCGATTGGCCCAACGGTCCAGTCAACCAGTCTAAGAAGGCAAAGACTTTTTCTGGGTCTTCTGCATTTCTAGTAATGACACTGACATTCCACCCTAGCATTTCATAGGAACCTGGGAAAATATTGTCAGGGTCTAGTCCTGGTTTTGCAATCGGCTCGATATAGAAATACCCCGCATCTGGATTTTGTTCATGCAAGATGTAATGGGCATCGCGAGCATAGTTGGACGGGCTGGCAGCCGCATAGACAGCTACACGACCACTGGTTACTTTTTCTGCCACCATATCTGCATCTTGGGTCAAGGTATCTTGGGTCATCAAGCGCTCACGGTACAGTCTTGACGCATATTCAATCGATTCTACGTAGTTTTCATTGGCAAAGATCGAGGTCAATACGTCGCCTTCAGGAACAGCGCGAATGCGGATATCTGCTGGTGAACGCCCTTCTGCAAATGCGGAGTACAAGACATTGATCCCTTGTCCGCTGACATCTGTTTCAAATGGAATGACATCAGGAAACTCT
This sequence comes from Enterococcus sp. DIV0213h, assembly GCF_051711285.1. NCBI lineage: Bacteria > Bacillati > Bacillota > Bacilli > Lactobacillales > Enterococcaceae > Enterococcus > Enterococcus sp. DIV0213h. The sequence goes on along the minus strand of NZ_JBIOMH010000001.1, from coordinate 417,037 downwards.
GTTTGAACTTCTTTCAAATACTCATAAAGATCCTCTGTTGTTTTCAATTCTGGCGCACCTAAAGCATCATGGATCTCTTTATTGACGACATAACCGGCATTCCCGAAAGGCTCCGAGCTATACCAGTTGGGAAACTGATAAAGTTTGCCGTCTTCTGAACGAAGCATGTTCAGGATGTCTTCTCCCGCCCATTCTTTCAAGTTTGGATACTTATCCAAGTAATCATCAAATGGCACTAAGGCACCCGCTTCTCGCAGCCGTTCCACATCCGACCCTCGATCAAGCCAAATAAAATCAGGTAGATCATCGCCAGCGATCATTGTGCTTAGCCGCTGTGCTGCATTCCCGCCACCATCGATTGCGCGAATATCTACCTTGGTCAGTTCTTTGATAGCAGCAGTTGCTGGATCATCTCCCCAACGATCCATCGTGTACCAATCATAATTACCAAACATCGTGATCTCCAACGGTTCACTACCTAATTCAAAGACCTCCGAACTGTCACGGTCATTCGCTGCCGCCCCATCACTTTCTTTTGTCCCTGACTCACTGCCGCAAGCAGCCAGTAAGAGACTCATCGCAGTCACTGACAGCACGCTTTTTAATACCTTTGCTTTCATTCTTTTATCCCCTTTCAACGTTTCGTTCCTTCTCCCCTCTAATCAAGAGAGTTCCTCCTGCTCTGCTAATCTTTCAACGAGCCAATCAATACACCTTTTACAAAATACTTTTGGACAAACGGATAAACCATTACGATCGGCAAAGTCGCCACCATCATAATTGCCATTGATAAGGACTTGCCAGTGACACCAGTCATTTCCGCCAAACGTGCTGCTGAGCCAGAATCGATTTGACTCATTTGCGAACTCACCGTATTCGAATTCAAGACTCGCTGCAAAAAGGTCTGCAAGGGAATGAGATGATCTGAAGTAATGTAGATGCTTGGCATAAACCAATCATTCCAATGCCCAACGGCGGTAAATAGCGACAAAGTGGCAATGACTGGACCTGATAACGGCAAAATGATTCGGAAAAACGTGCCCCAATACCCACAACCATCAATTTTCGCTGAATCCTCCAATCCTTTCGGCAGTTGCTGAAAGAACGTACGGAAGATGATCATATTCCAAACACTGATCAGACCAGGAATGATCATTACCCAAAAAGAATCCATCAGTCCAAGTGAACGCACCACTAAAAAGGTTGGAATCAAGCCGCCGCTGAAGAACATCGTGAGGATGAAAAAAATCGTAATAAATTTTCGCCCCATCAGTTCTCTTTTTGACATTCCATATGCTGCCATCGCTGTCAGCATGATCGATGAAAACGTCCCGATCACTGTCCGTAAGACACTGATGAAAAAGGCATTCATCAAGCGCTGATCTTGAAAGACGATCTGATAGTTTTCCAACGTGAATTCTCTTGGCCAAAACGTGATCCCACCAGTCACCGTGTCACGTCCAGAATTAAAGGAAATCACCAGCGAATTCCAGAAGGGATAAAACGTCAAGAATGCAAGCGTTATCAAGAAGAGGTAAATAAAAATCATCATCGCTTGGTCGCCCCAATTTTTCTTCATTGTTCATTTCCTCCTCTGCTGATTACCATAAGCTGTGACCCACTTTGCGTGCGAAAAAGTTTGCTCCGCTCAAAAGAGTGACACTAATGACTGCTTTGAACAAACCAACAGCTGTTGCGTATGAATATTGAGAGTTGCTGATCCCTACCCGATACACATAGGTATCAATGACATCCGCCACATTTCTAAGAGCTGGATTGCTCCCCAGTAAAAGCAAATCTTCAAAGCCCGCATTCAATAAGTTGCCGATCTCCAAAATGAGAAAAATCGTAATGATTGGAACGATCGAAGGCAGAGTGATCAAAAAGACTTGCTGAAATTTCGTTGCGCCATCTAGTGATGCTGCTTCGTACAGTTGCGGATCGATCCCAGCAATGGCTGCCATATAGACGATCGAGCCAAAGCCAATCGATTTCCAAAGATTTGTCGTAACGATGATCGTCCAGAAATAGCGAGGGATCGATAAAAAGTTGATTGGTTCATCGATCAGGTTTAAACTCTCCAAAGCAATATTTAAGCTACCGTTATCCATCGATAAAATCGACATCGTAAACCCCGCCACGATCACCCATGATAAAAAGTGTGGGAGATAAGTAATCGTCTGCACCACACGCTTGAAGGCAACGTTCTTGACCTCGTTAAGCATCAATGCCAACAAAATCGGTGCTGGAAAACAAATAGCAATCTTTAGCACACTGATCATAATGGTATTCCGTAAAATTTCCCAAAAACGTGGTTCACTAAAAAAGCGCCGAAAATTATCAAAGCCGATCCATGGACTGCCTGTCATACCTTCAAAAATATTGTACTGTTGAAACGCCATCAAAATCCCGTACATTGGGATATAACTAAAAATGCATACCAGTAAGATCGCAGGCAGTACCATCATCTGCAGATCCCACTGAGCAAAATATCGCTGTATCCACTTTTTTTCCATCACATCTACTCCTTGTCTTCCCAATTCCACCTTGTCGCACCCACAATAGAAACCGCATACAAAATAAACAACGAACAATCTCTGCGTCCAGAGCCATCGAATCTCGATTCTTTTTTATTATAAATTAAGAATAACCACAATTCAATATAATGTTTATGTTTTTTGAATCATAATGGCTATTATATTAAGTTTTAAAACAATCACCCAAACTATTAAATAACAAAACAAGAAAAGTCAAATAGATTGGACCTGCTCTGCTAATACAGATAAACTACCGTTTTTTCAATGATTGGTCTTCAAATCGATGTAACAGGTTTTTGCACTCTTTCGTGCGAAATAAAAACAAAAGTTTCTTTTTTTGACAAAAAAAAAGAAAAAGCAGAGAATCGCCCTCTCTGCTTTTTCTTTCATAACCTATTATTTTTTAACGATAAACCACCATTCGATACCGATTGCATCATAGGTCGTCAACAACTTCCGTTTTTTGTCGATGAAGAACTCTTGGTTCTTCTCAGACAAGTGCTTTTCCAATGTATCGATATCTTCTTGACTGATGGAGATTTTCAAGAAGTCTAAGCCAAGCACCTCATGGGTCGGCAAATCGATCGTACCACCTTGTGCTTCAGTCAAGCCGACTTGGAAGTCACCATCATTGAGGATAAATTCCTTCGTTTCGGCTTCTTTTGTTTTCAAGCCTAAGCTTTCTTCTAAGAAAAGCTGCTCTTTGGCTAGATCACTGACGTTTAAATACAGCTTGCCAAAATGAGCTTCTTTTGATAAGCCAGCCGCTTTTGCAGGTGCCGCTTTGATCAATTCTGCTTCGTCTTTTGGTACCGCAGTTCCTGCGGGTGCTGTAAATAAGACTTCAATTTTGTTCCCTTCTGGATCAGCTATAATAAAGCCTAATTGATTCGCTTCATAACGAGCTTCTTCGAAAGCAATCGCTTTTTGTTGGGCATTGCTCGCGATAGTTGCCGCTTCTTCTAATGAAGATACGGCTAAGACGATGCGCTGCATTTTTTTGATCTCGCCGAAGTGATCGTTGGCACGCGGGCTTTCTTCCAACCATAAAACTTCTCTATCTAATCCTTTTAGACCAAAGATGGCCAATTCATTTTCTTCTCTTTTCAACTCAAAACCAAGTACATCCCGATAAAAGGCAATCGCTTGATCGCGGTCTTTTACCCGGATTGCAACAGTCAGCAACTTCGTACTGCTCCCCAATAAGAAATCTGTCATTGTTTCTCCCCCTACTTACATATGTACTCATTGTACTGATAAAACGAAATTCTAGCAAATGAAATCCCTACCTATTTTATTCTTTTTTTAGAGAAAATAAGAAGAAAAGCACAGAAAAGTCAGAATTTTGCATTTTTATGAGTAGAGAAGAGGCATTTGGGTGTTGCTAATGGCTTCAGCTACAGACAGCTGCGGCTGGACTTGCCGCGAGGATCTGGGTTCCTAAACGATCGATTCGATCGGTGATACAAACGGCAGCTACCCCTGCTTTCAAGGCTTTCTGCGCACTTTTTAGTTTTGGCAGCATGCCGCCTGTGACTACTTCTTCGGTGATCAAACGGGGGATCTCTTCAAAAGAAACAGCTGATAACCACTGGCTTTCTTGCTTGATCCCAGGGACATCCGTCAACAAATATAGTTTTTCGGCTTGTAAACTAGCAGCAACCTGACACGCTACTTCATCGGCATTGATGTTCAGCCATTGCCCCTCTGGGGTAATTCCTAGCGGTGCCAAGATCGGGACATGTTTTTTCTCTGTCAAGAGCTGCAGGAAAGCAGCGTTGATTTGTTGAACCTTCCCCACCTGTCCTAATTTTTCTTCATCAATGACTTCTCCTTGAATCAGTTGATCACAGCCAGCATTCAGTCCTACGGCATGGAACCCAGCTTGCTGGAAAGCGGTCGTGATCAGCGGTTGAACTTGTCCCAAAAGGACCATTCTAGTTACTTCAAGCGTCTGGGGGTCGGTCACCCGCAGGCCGTCTTTGATCGTGACTGTCAACGCCATTTTCTCCATCATTTCTGAGATGTAGTGACCACCGCCATGGACGATGACTACTTTTTTGCCCGCAGCTTGCCAATCTGCTATCGTCTCAAAGAATGACGGGGTTAAATTGTCTGAGGCGACACCGCCGATTTTTACTACGATCGTTTCCATCTACTCGCTCCTTTTTGTCTAGTACCTGATTTCTTTCAGGTATGATATAGTGCGTTGATTTTCACATAGTCATACGTCAGATCACAGCCCCAAGCGGTGCCAACACCTGCCCCTTCTTTCAGCTCGACAACGACTTTGACTTCATTTTCCGCCAATTGTTCTTGCATGATGGTTTCGTCAAAAGCTACCGGTGTCCCTTGGACAAAGACGGGAATGTCGGCTAATGCAATCGATACCGTTGCTGGATTGATCGGCTGCCCACTATAGCCCACTGCACATAAGATACGCCCCCAGTTCGGGTCTTTGCCAAAGAGGGCTGTTTTGACCAGTGGCGAACCGACGATGGTTTTGCTGATCATTCGGGCTGCTTCATCGGTCACAGCTCCACTCGTGTGAGCTTCGATCAATTTGCTGGCGCCTTCTCCGTCCTTTGCAACTGCTTTGGCTAGTGCGGTCAGAACTGCTTTGAGCATCCCTTTAAACTCATGATAAGCTGGCGTGTCAGCTTCAATTGTTGGATTTTTGGCTAACCCGTTGGCTAAAACTAACACCATATCATTGGTGGATGTATCGCCATCGACCGTGATTTGATTGAAGGTAACGTCGGTCAATTCTTTCAGCAGTGCTTGCAAGAGTGCTGGAGCGATCGCCGCATCCGTCGTAACAAAGGCCAGCATCGTAGCCATATTGGGATGGATCATACCAGACCCTTTGGCACAGCCCGCAACAGTCACCGTTTTGTCAGCGATCGTTGATTGGATGACACTGCTTTTTTCAGTCAGATCCGTCGTCAAAATCGCTCTTTGAAATCGGTGGGCATCCCCTTGCCTGTTTAGTTGCTGAATCCCTGCAGTGATTTTTTCCATCGGTAAGCTCTTACCAATGATCCCGGTGGAGGCTACCGCAAAGGCTTCGGGACTCGTATGCAGCTGGGCTGCTGCCAATTCTGCCATCTCTTGTGCATCTTTTAAACCTTGCTCCCCGGTACAAGCATTGGCATTGCCCGCATTGACGATCACGCCTTGCAAGGTGCCTGCTTGCATTTTTTCCTTTGTAACGAGAATGGGTGCCGCTTGTACTTGATTGGTGGTAAAGACTGCCGCAGCACTGGCTGGCACTTCAGAGACGATCCAACCAAGATCGACTTTCTCTTTCTTCAGACCGCAATGCAGACCGTCGGCAAAAAAACCTTTGGGGGTTGCGATCGTTCCTTCGATTTCTTTCATTTTCTTTCCTCCTACTGCCACCTTTTTGCGGATTGTCCACTGGCTGACACGAGTATCCTCACGCGTCTGTTGGCTATTTTATGGATATAACGGTGCTTGCATAAGACCAGTCGTTTCTGGTATCTTTGCCCATCGATTGAAGTTTTGGATCGCTTGGCCAGCAGCCCCTTTGCCTAAATTATCGATCACTGCGACAACGGTCAACACTTGGGTCAGCGGATTGAAACATATGCCAATGTCACAAAAATTCGTTCCCGTCACTTGCCGCAGCTCGGGCAGCTTTCCTAACGGTTGCACTCGGACAAACGGATGGTCTTGATACGTTTTTACGTACTGCTCATAGATGTCCTCTTGCGAAATCGCGTCTTTGATAGGCGCATAAAGCGTCATAAAGATCCCTCTTTTGACAGGCAGTAAGCTGGTAGAAAATTGGATCGGCGGCATTGCCTGATCCCATTGCTGAAACTGCTGCATGATCTCAGGAATATGCTGATGCTGATTTGGCTTATACATCGTCATGTTATCCGCAGCGGTTGCAAAGTGACTGCTGTCCGTCAATTTCTTACCAGCACCCGACAAACCCGACTTGCCATCAAAAATCAACGTACCGCTGAATAGTTTTTGCTGAACCAACGGCGCAGCAGCTAAAATGGCAGCAGTCGCATAACAGCCTGGATTGGCGATCAAATTGCCAGGAGTCGTTGCAAACTCAGGCAGCGAATAGGTCGCTTGTGCCAACAACTCGGCAGGTGCAGCTTCTTGGTGATACCATTTTTGATAGCTATCCCGATCCTTCAATCGCAGATCACCGGAAAGGTCAATCACTGGAAAGTCATTTGCGACAAGAGTCGCTGCGAGTTCTTTGCTGATTCCAGCAGGAGTCGCAAAAAACACGAGTTGATTTTCCTTTTGGATTTTTTCTGCATCAAAAGGTTCGATCAGCCGTTCTGTCAGTCCAATTAAATGAGGATACAAAACTGATGAATTTTCATGCATAGAATGACTATGCAAGGTGCCCACCTCCAATTGGGGATGTTGCTGGATCAAACGAATCAATTCAATTCCGGTATACCCTGTTACACCAACGATTGCTGCCTTCAAACACGTCACTCCTCAAAAGAATTTACTTAAGATTATAAGAAACTCCCATTGCTCTGTCAATGATTATTTATAAAACTATTCAAAATAAATTCGCTATTACTCGGTTTTTATAAGAAAAAAAGCCCGAAAAATCTATTTTTATGCAATTATGCTAAGACAGCTTGCAAAATCGCCAAGGCTGCTGTCGTTTCCTCTTGCGAGATCGTTAAAGGCGGCAGCAAGCGCAAAACCTTGGTTCCCGCTTTTAATGCGAGGAGGCCTTGGTTCCGCAGTTGGGTCAACACGGATTGCAAGCTTTCCGAATCGGCTAATTCGATACCGATCATCAATCCTTTCCCACGAATCGCCTGCACCTTAGATAGTCCTTGCAATCCGTCGAGAAACTGCTGCTGGCGCAATTGAACATTGACTTGAATGTCCCCTTCTTGCAACACACTGCAAACGGCACTAGCAGCGGCCATCGCTAATTTATTGCCACCAAAGGTCGAACCGTGACTACCGGGTCCAAAAGCCGTTTGCAAATGGCTTTTGCCTAGCATCGCTCCGACAGGGATCCCGTTACCAAGCCCTTTTGCTACGGTAAAAAGATCAGGTTCAATGCCATATCCTTCAAAAGCAAACAGTGTTCCTGTCCGTCCCATCCCGGTTTGGATCTCATCCACCACCAGTAGTACCCCCAACTCCTGACAAAGGGCTGCCACCGCTTGGACCCACGCCACCTCAGCAGGGATCACACCGCCTTCGCCTTGGATCAATTCTAAAAACACGGCTGCCGTCTGCTCATCTAAAACGGCTTGCAATGCCTCAAGGTCATTAAAGGGTACATACACCATCTCTGGTACTAACGGTCCAAACCCATCATGGATACTACTTTGCCCAGTCAAAGACATCGCCCCAAAGGTCCGACCATGGAAAGATTGTTCAAAACTAATGACTTTGCTGCGGCCAGTCGCTTTGCGAGCCAACTTTAAAGCAGCTTCGTTCGCCTCAGCGCCACTATTGCAAAAATAAGCCAGATACGGCTCGTCTGAAGCGCTCTTTTGATTTTGGGTCAGCTTTTGGGCAACTTCTTCTTGCAACTGGCTGTCATACAAATTCGGCACATGCCAAATCTGCTCTGCTTGTGTCATCAATGCGGCTTGCACTTTGGGATGCCCATAACCGAGATTAACGACCCCGATGCCGCTTGTTAAATCTAAATATTGGTTGCCTTGCGAATCTACCACATAGCTGCCGTTGCCTTGCTGGATATCGATGGGTAAACGGCTGTAATTAGGAAAAAGATGACTCATTGGTTTCACTCCTTGTCTTAGATTATTCGAAATTATGTATTAATATACATTTTAATCCAGTTAATTGCAATAAATATTTAAATTAAAGCGATAAAAATTCATAAAAAAAAGAAAGCAGTGACAATCACTACTTTCTTTCAGTCAACCTTTGGCGGTCTGTTTATCATCATTTGGGGAAGAATTTCTTTCATTACAAACAGTGGATCACGCCACTTCTTCTGAAAATTGACTGTTATACAGGTCTGCATAGAAACCGTTTTGTGCCATCAATTCCTCATGATTTCCAGTCTCAACAATGGACCCGTGATTCATCACGATGATATTGTCAGCATCACGAATCGTAGAGAGACGGTGAGCAACCACAAAGCTGGTCCGATTTTCTAACAAACGACCCATTGCTTTTTGGATCAAGATCTCCGTCCGCGTATCGACACTAGAAGTTGCTTCATCCAAAATCAAAACGTCGGGATCCGCTAAGAAGGCGCGGGCGATCGTGATCAGCTGACGTTGACCTTGGGAGATGTTGCTGGCTTCTTCATTCAAGACCGTATCATAGCCTTCTGGCAATTTGCGAACAAAATCATCCACATGGGCAGCTTTCGCCGCAGCGATCACTTGCTCTTTGGTTGCTTTTTCATTTCCATAATGAATGTTGTCATAGATGGAACCAGTAAACAACCACGTATCTTGCAGCACCATCGAGATATTACTACGCAACTCATCACGAGTCAAGTCTCGGGTATCTTTGCCATCGTAACGAATGCTACCGCCAGAAACATCATAAAAACGTTCCAAGAGATTGATCAGCGTGGTTTTCCCAGCGCCGGTAGGTCCTACGATAGCCACCATCTCACCAGCTTTAACATCCAGATTAAAATCGGTCATCAATAATTTGTCTGGCGCATAACCAAATTGAACATGATCGAAACGAACTTTGTATTCACTGTCTTCCACTGGCAATCCAGAAGGCTCATCAGTCATTTCTTCTTCATCCAAGACTTCAAAGACCCGTTCGGCAGATGCAACGGTTGATTGGATGGTGTTTAGTAAGCTAGCGATTTGAGTGATTGGTTGAGAGAATTGATTGGTGTATTGCAAGAATGCTTGCACATCCCCTAACGTCATGTTCCCATTCGCCACTTTGATCCCACCAAGGACAGCCACGAAGACATAGCCTAAGTTTTTAATGAAGTTCATCAAGGGCATAATGATCGCTGAAATAAATTGGGCTTTCCAACCAGCGGAATACAGACGGTCATTTTCTTCTTCAAAAACGACTTGATCGGCGGCTTCATGGTTGAAGGTTTTGACAACGGTATGACCGCCGTAAGTTTCTTCGACTTGGTCATTGAGCAATCCTAAACTTTTTTGTTGTGCCGCAAAGAATTTTTGCGATTTTGGTGCGACGATCATCACGACGATCAAGCTTAAAGGAACCGTTGCTAAAGCAACCAAAGTCAGTTGCCAACTGATCGTCAGCATCATCCACAAAACCCCGATAAAGGTCACGACACTCGTAATAAATTGGGTCAAGTTTTGTTGCAGGGTACTTGCGATATTATCCATATCATTGATCGCCCGTGACATGATATCCCCATTTGAGTGAGTATCATAGTAAGAGATCGGCAAGCGGTTCATTTTTTCATCTAAGTCACGACGCAGCTCATAAACCGTCCGTTGCGAGACACGGGTCATAATAAACTGTTGTAGAAAGTTGAAGACGGCTGAAATCACATACATGCCGATCGCGATCAAAATGATTTGACCAACTTTCTCAAAATCGATAGGAAATTCTGTTACCTGTTGGCCGGCTTGCATCTGCTGCGCACCGATCATGACACCTTTAAAAATTTCAGTGGTCGCTTCCCCTAAAATTTTCGGTGTTTGGATTTGGAAGATCACGGCTGCGATCGCTAAAACGAAGACGGCAATGATAGCGATGGAGCGTTTCGACATGTACCCGAAAAGCCGTTTGACCGTCCCCCAAAAGTTTTTTGGTTTTGGTCCTTTGGCACCGATGTTACGGCCTGGACCGCCGCCCATTGGTCCGCCACGGTGTTGTGTTGTTGTTTTCTTTTCACTCATGCAAGATCCTCCTCTCTCAATTGTGAAGAAACGATTTCTTGGTAGGTTTCATTGTCTGCCATTAATGATTCATGGGTCCCTTTTCCTACGAGTTTTCCTTCATCCAATACTAAGATCGTATCGGCATCCATGACGGTGCTGACCCGTTGGGCAACCACGACCATAATGCTGTCTTGCATGTCGCGTTTCAGCGCTGCTCGTAAGTTAGCATCGGTTTTGAAGTCCAGTGCGGAGAAGGAATCATCAAAGACATAGACATCTGCTTGTTTCACTAACGCACGAGCGATCGCTAAACGTTGACGTTGTCCACCAGAGAAGTTGCCGCCGCCTTGTTCTACACGGCTATCTAAGCCATCTGCCAGTTCGGAGACAAAATCTTTGGCTTGGGCGATCTCTAAGGCTTGCCAGATTTCTTCATCTGATGCATCGGGTTTTCCGTATTTCATATTTTCACGAATGGTACCAGAAAACAGTACCGCTTTTTGCGGAACAAAGCCCACGACTTCTCGTAGATTGTGCTGGGTGACTTCTGCAATATTGACCCCATTGATTTTGATTGCACCAGACTCCACATCGTACAAACGAGGCAAGAGATTGACTAAGGTCGTTTTCCCTGAGCCCGTCCCACCGATGATGGCAACAAAATCACCAGATTTTGCTTGAAAATCGATATCTTCCAACGCCAATTTCTCAGCGCCTTGGTAGCGATACGCCACATGGTCAAAGGCCAAGGTTGCTTGGTCCCCTTGTAAGCTCAATGTCGCTGGTGTTTTTGGATCGAGAATTTCATCTTCTTCATTTAAGACTTCGTTGATCCGATCAGCTGATGCTTGGGCTCTTGGCACCATCACGAAGATCATGGACAGCATCATAAAGCTGATCAAAATTTGCATTGCATAGGTCATAAACGCAATCAAGTTTCCGACTTCTAAAGTCATTTCGGCAATATAATGACCCCCAAACCATGTGATGGCAATGTTCGTCCCACTCATGATCAACGTCATCAATGGCATCATCAATGCGACGATGGTGTTTACTTTAATCGCGGTGTGGGTGTAATCTTTGTTGGCTTCATCAAAGCGATTCGCTTCATAATCCGTCTTGTCAAATGCCCGAATAACGCGGACCCCCGTCAAGCCTTCACGAAAGACTAAGTTCAAACGGTCGGTTTTCTTTTGCATACTTTTGAATAAAGGAACGGCAAAATACATAATACCGCCGACCAATACCAGCATGATAGGAATAACGACTAAAAAGATTCGGGTTAATTGGGCATCTTTTTGATAGGCCAAGAAACTCGCCCCAATCAGTGTGATCGGTGCATTGATCATCATACGTAAAAACATTTGCGTCACCATTTGAATTTGGTTGACGTCGTTGGTGGTTCTTGTAATCAATGATGCGGTCCCAAATTTATCAAAAGATCGAGAAGAAAAATTCTCAACTTTTTGGTAAATGTCCGAACGTAGTTTTTGTCCTAATTTTTGTGATTCTCTTGTTGCGAAATACGTATTTCCTAAAGCGGCGATGATACTGATCAATGAAAAGCCGATCATGTAAAAGCCGGTTTTCCAAATGTAATCAATGTCGCCTGTCGCCACCCCATTGTTGATAATATTGGAAGTCAATGTCGGTAGATACAAATCAGAAACGACTTGGATCACCATAAACACCACTGCCATGATTATGGAAATGACGGATACGCGTTTTATCAGCTTAATCATAGGTTTCCCCTCTTTCTTTTTTTGCGCCCTCTCTTAACCAGCGGACTTTACTGTTGAAATCAGCGATCGCTTCAGCAGGATCATAGTCTGGATCAAACGCTGATTGGCGATAGGCTTCGGCAATCGTCGAAAAAACGGTATGCATCAGCAGCTGGATCAGCATTTTCAACTCATGGTCGTCTTTGACTTTCAATAAATCTTTGTCGACCTCTGACAAAAAGATGGCTTGCTGCTTCTGCCGATCGGCTTTGTTTTCTTGATGCATCTTGTGCTGCATCTCTGGCACGACTTTATGGAAGGAACGATAATCCATACTCATAAATAAATTGCGGTAAAAGTTTGCGTTTTTGCCTTTGAAAACCTCGGCGATCATCCGTGAAAAGTACCATTCGAACCCCGCAAACAGATCCCCGTTTTCATGTTGGATCGATTTCAGCAGATCTCGCTGACTATTTTTTTTCAACGTATGGAAATAATAGTAATAAAGATCTTCTTTGTTTTCGAAGTATTGGTAAAAACTCCCGCGAGGAATCTCGGCATCTTTGATGATGTTGGCGATCGAGGCGTCTTTCAGCGGCAGTCTTGAGAATTCTTTTTTCGCCGCATTTAAGATGCGCTTTTGTTTTTCTGGCGGCAAGTGAAAAAATGTATCGGTCGGCATCACAAGCAACTCCTTTCTAATTTAAAATAAATCACAGCTCTCGATATGACACGTTGTCATATGACACTGTGTCATTATACACCCCTCACCAGAGAATGCAAGAATTTAAATTTGACTTTTTTATGAAGGAATCGATTCTGGTCTTTTTATAAAGGGCGTTATTTGAAAAGAAATAACCAATGAAATTTCTGAAAACAAAAAACCTTCGTTTCCCTGATGGAAAACGAAGGTTGCTATTTTTTCATTCTGACGATTATAAATAACAATCATTTTTTCTTGCGGCGCCATAGAATCAAGAAAACGATCAGCAGCAGGATAACACCTGCGATCAGTAAGGTATAGCTTGGCGCTTCATTGGTTTTAGGTAATGTTTTTTCACCATCGGCAGTAGCGTTGGCCTCTTTCGAAGAAGTCGTTGTCGCTGTTTCTTGAGCACTCGTCGATGTTGCGGTCGCTTCTTCAGTCGTACTCGTTTGCGTGCCTGTAGGCAGATACATGGAATCATTTGCCGCTTGAATGATATAAGAGATCCGTCCTGGGACAAAGGCACCTGGATCGACTTGCATCTCTTGTTCCATCTGATTTAAATTGGTCAAAATTGAGATCATCCATTCGTTGGAAACGGCTTGATTCAAATGTAAAAAGACTCCGTCTGCTGGATAGACGACCCGTAAATATTCCTGCAGCTGATCCACAACAGGAATCAAGTCAGCAAAACTGGCGTAGCTATTTGCATCAAAAGCCAATTGCGGCTCAATGGCTTCCCAGGATAACGTCTGATCGACAAACAAGGCACCGATGATTTTTGCTAAGTAAGCAATATCAAAGCCCATCGCATCACTGGAATAACGTAGCGCCAGGCGATTGCCATTGGTCAATTCTTCATCTGTCAACTGGTCCAACTGTTCTTGGGTAAATGCGGTCACACTTCCTTCAGTGATCCCTTGGGTTAAGGCGCTACGCAGCGAACTAGGTTCATCGGCTAACGTGTTGATCTCACTGACATCTTGCGTCCCCGTCTCTGCTTGGATCGAGGCAATAACAGCTTCGGAATCGACTGGTTCTTGATTCTCGGTAGTCGTAGTTTCTGAAGCAGCGGATTGATCCGTCTCTTGATTTTCTACTGTACTTTCTTGGACAGCAGCTTGTGTCTGATCCGTTCCTGATTGCTCCTCTGATGAAAGCGTCTCGCTAACGGCAGCCTGATTGCCACTTTCACTCGTAGCTGTTTCATCTGCATGAACCATCAGTGGTGAAAAAGCCAGCGTCATTAGTCCGAACCAAATTATTTTTTTCATCCTCATTGCCTCCTCGAATGGGATCACTCCCTTTGTAACGAAACTGTAACATAAAGGAAAATTTTTCGCAATCTATTTAGTAACTTCTTAAAAAAAACCTCTATCTTTATCCGATAGAGGTTTTAACATTATTTTATCGTTGCCACATGCATGACGGCTTGACCCGCTTTTGTTTCTGTTCCTGGTAACCCTTCGATATTGGCTACTTGCTCCATATTGGTGATGATCACGAGCATCTCAGAAGCTTTGCCTTTAGCCGTCAACTGTGCCAAATCGACTTGGGCAACTTGGGTAGCTGGTGTCACGGCTTGGCCTTCCTCCACCAGGATCTCAAAAGGTGCTCCTTGCAATTCGACGGTGTCAACACCCATGTGCAGCAGAATCTCTAGCCCGCTGGCAGTCTTGATCCCCAATGCATGTTTCGTGGGAAAAATCGTCGTGACGGTTCCTGCTGCTGGTGCATAGATCGCACCATTGTCTGGCAAGACGAAATACCCGTCGCCCATCATTTTTTGCGAAAATACCGGATCACTTGATGCACTGATCGCTTTTGTCGTGCCTGTGGCTACTGCGTATAAAGGGGTATCGATCGGTTCTTTTGATGGAGTTGCTGTCATTTCCTTTGCAGCCGTTTCACTCGTTTCTTTTGGTTGCGGTTGCACAGTAACGGTTGCAGCTGGTTTTGCTTCTTCTGCCTCGCTTTCTTTGACTGCTTCTAAGCGATCTTTCGGAATCCCAAAGAAGTAGGTGGCAACGAAGCCGCCAGCATAGCCTGCTAACAAGCCGAAAATATAGCCCATCCAACGGCCGTTGGCAATCAAGGGGATCAAAGCTAGCCCTGATGGTCCAATCGCCGTTGCGCCGATATTTGTCAAAGCGCCAATGACCGCACCACCGATCCCACCACCAATACAAGCAGTGATAAATGGTCGACCTAATGGCAACGTCACTCCATAGATCAATGGTTCGCCGATGCCTAAGATCCCAACTGGCAATGCACCTTTGATCATTTCAGAAAGCTCTTTGTCTTTACGTAGTCGTACCCATAAGGCTAAAGCTGCACCGACTTGACCAGCACCAGCCATGGCTAAGATCGGTAATAATTGCGTGCTGCCTGTTGCTTCGATCATTTGAATGTGGATCGGGGTCAAAATTTGATGCAAACCAAACATGACCATTGGTAGGAAGGCCGCCCCTAAGACAAACCCAGAGAAAGCACCGCCCACGTTCAAGACCCAAGTGATCGAACCGACTAAGCTGTCAGAGATCAGACCTGCCAATGGCATGATCAAGAAAATCTCCGTCAAACCGATGATCAGCAAACACAACGTCGGGGTCACGATAATATCGATTGCTTCAGGAATCACTCGATGCAGCACTGCCTCTAATTTCGCCAAAAGCCATACTGCGAAGATCACACCGATGATCCCTCCTTGGTTGGCAGCTAAAGCTTCGCCAGTGAACAAGTTTTGGATCGGGGCTTCTGGGTTCATACCTGTCAGCAAGATGATCGAACCGATCACGCCACCAAGGGTGGGATTGGCTTTAAAGACCTGCGCTGCATTGACCCCAGTAAAGATCGCTAAATAGGTGAACATCCCATTTCTGAGGACGTTTAAAATCATGACATAATAATTCCAAGTATCTCCATCTAATCGGCCAGCCGTGATCATGTTGGTCAGAACAGAAGCGATCCCTGCGACGAGTCCTGCACCAACGAAGGCTGGAATCATTGGAACAAAGATATTAGAAATATCTTTCAGCAGCGACTTTAATGGCGATGATTTTTGTTTGGCTTTTTGGGCTGCTTTCATCTCTGCCGTTTTTTCTGATAACGCCTCTTTGCCTGATTTTTGCGGTGGGATCTCTTGCCCTAAATCAACACCAGCTTTTGCCACCATTGCATTGGCTACTTTGTTGACTTTCCCTGGTCCGATAATGACTTGCAGCTGCTCATCATTGACCACACCCATCACACCGGGAATCTCTTTTAACCCTTGTTGATCGACCTTGTCGTGGTCGCGGACGGTCATTCGTACGCGAGTCATACAGTGATTGACTGTTTCTACGTTGTCCATTCCGCCGGCTTCTTGAAAAATCTTCTCCGCTAACTCTTCTACCGTCAGTGTTTCTTTTGCCATTACTTTTCTCCTCCTAACGCCGTTTTGACAAACCCTTGTGCCGTGGCAAGTTTTGCTTGTGCTTCGTCTTTCGTGCTATCAGTCAACAGCATCACGATCGCCAATTTGACATTCTGATCTGCTTCTTCAAATGCCGCGGCGGCTGTTTCATAATCAGCTTCAGTCGCCTGCATGATGATCCGTTTTGAGCGTTCCACCAATTTTTCGTTGGTCGCTTTCACGTCGACCATCAAATTATTGTAGACTTTGCCGATCCCTACCATCGATAACGTCGAGATCATATTCAAAATCAGTTTTTGGGCAGTCCCAGATTTCAAACGAGTCGAACCTGTCAGAAATTCTGGTCCACAATCGACCTCGATTGGAAAGCTGGCATGCTGAGAGATCTCCGCGTCTTTATTACAAGCGATCGTAGCCGTTGTGGCACCGAGCTCATTGGCATAGTCAAGCGCCCCGATCACGTAAGGGGTTCTGCCACTGGCAGCGATCCCGATCACCATATCATTTTGGTTCAACTTCAAATCGACAAGGTCTTGTTTGCCTAGCGTTAAGGAGTCTTCTGCTCCTTCGACAGCGACCGTCATCGCTTCTTCGCCACCGGCGATCAGACCGACCACCATCTCAGGTGATACCCCAAAGGTTGGGACACATTCGGCCGCATCCAAGACCCCTAATCGACCACTCGTCCCAGCGCCAAGATAAATCAAGCGTCCGCCCTTTTTAAAAGCGACGATGGTTTGTTCAATCACTTTTTCAATACTAGGAATTTCTTTTTCCACCGCATAGGCAACTTTTTGATCTTCTTGGTTCATTTTTTGACACGCTTCTAAAATCGTCATTTCATCTAAATTGCTCGTTTCACTATTGCGTCGTTCGGTCGTTAATTTGTCTAAATTGATTTTATTCATCGGAATCATCTCTTTCTAATTTAAATCGCATCCCTGCTTTGATTTGTTGGATCAACGGCAGATCGGCTGGTATCACCTGAGCGGCGAGGTTGACTTTTGGGTCTGCCGGCAAAGGTCGTTTGCACACCTGGATCTCTCCCATATAGCGCAAGTACTCTTGGTTATCGATCGTCACAGCCCCCACTGGCCGCTCTTGACTAAGTTCAGGTTTGACTTCTGGAATGGCATTGAAACGGGCATCGGCGCTGCGCAAGACATCCCGAGCTTCATCGTAACGATTTTGGTGATTCCCTAAGACGTGTTCAAAGTAAGTGGAACCAAGATCTTTGACCCGCAAAACGATCCGCGCTTCTTGCAGATACGTCGCAAACTGCTGGGCACTTTTTTCAGAAACCATGCCATCGCCAATGTAAACAGCATCGACTGAGCCAGTTGCCAATAAGTCGATCGCTGCGGCAAAAGGCGACCAGTTGCGGTGTCTTTCCAGTGTGGGTAATCCTTGAAATAACGGTCCGCGTTTCTTGGCATCCCCTGGAACAAAGGCTTGGACGAAAAAGCCTTGTGCTTTCAACCAGCGGTTCTTCTCCTGAAACCAGCCAACATCCAGTCCCGTTTCTGGTCGGGGGTAATAATTGTGCCAAGCTTCCAAACGAGTAAAATCGGCTCCATACGCCTGCAGCTCTCGAATGTCTTTTTCCGTCAATGTACTGGCATTCAAACTGATGGTCATTTCTTTTGAAAAAGCTGCGATTTGCTGATTGTCGATCGCATAATCCATTCGTAAACCAGTGACACCGATCTCCCTTAGTTCCGCCAGATTGTCGATGGAAAAGCCCGCTTCTGCTAATGCGTTTCCAGAAATATCTACCATTAAAGACAGCTGATGGTCTTTTGCGAAACCTCCCAAGTCCGTCAAACGCTGCCGAAAAGTACTGCGATCATCTTCTGGTATGTGCATGGAGGTGAAAATCCCTTTAAAGCCTGATGCCATCGCAGTCATCTGCTCAAGTTCTGCTGCCGTCAAGTCTTCGTTCATAAATACAGAAAAGCCGAACATCTCTTTGCCTCCTTGATGGGTCACTTTCGTGATACCGTTTTCTATAAAAGCATTATAACTGATTCTTTTCCCATTCGCAACTATATTTCATAATTAAATCATTAATATAGAAATATCGTTTCATTTAATAAGAAAGCTTTACCGTTTAAACTTTCTTATGCCCTTCTTTCTACACTTATGGTACACTTTATTAGGAACGAAACTTGCTTTCGTCATTTTTACATAGTAGGAGGAATCACATCATCAATGATTACAATGGATGATATTATTCGCGAAGGCAATCCAACCTTGCGTGAAGTAGCAAAAGAAGTACCTTTTCCTTTGAGCGAAGAAGATATCGCACTAGGAAAAGAAATGATGACCTTTTTAGAAAACAGCCAAGACCCAGTCAAGGCAGAAGAACTTGAATTAAGAGGCGGCGTTGGTCTAGCAGCTCCTCAATTAGATATTTCAAAACGAATCACAGCGGTCCTCGTCCCTAGTAGCGACCCAGAAAAAACAGAACCTGATTTTAAAGATGTTCTATACAACCCCAAAATTTTAAGTCATTCCGTGCAAGAAGCTTGTTTGGGTGAAGGCGAAGGCTGTCTGTCCGTGGACCGTGAAGTCCCTGGCTACGTGGTACGCCATGCCCGGATCACGATCAGCTATTACGACATCAACGGCAAAAAGAAAAAAGTTCGTTTGAAAAACTATCCTGCGATCGTCGTTCAGCATGAGATCGATCATTTGAACGGGGTCATGTTCTACGATCATATCAATCAACAAAATCCTTTTTCATTGAAAGAAGGCATTTTAGTCATCGACTAACTAAAAAGTCTCTACCGACATTTTGCGGCAGAGACTTTTTTTCTATACTATTGACTATCTTCCTTCACGGTTTTGGCATTAATTGCCTTTCGCTAGGCTTTCTTGATGATCGGCTTTGATTTTTTCTAATAACGCTGGCTGCTCAAAAAGGTCTAATGCCGTCAGCGCTAAAAGTTCCGCCGCGATGGCGATCGATTGCAAGCCTTTTTCACTCTTGGCAGCGGCTTTGAATTCTTCCGAATGCCCCGCAATGTAATCATCTGAAATCGAAACAGTGGGTTGGATCGTCGGGATCACTTGGCTGACATTGCCGACATCAGACGAACCAAGGCTTGTTTTGGCTTCCGTATCGATCTCATCGGCAGGTACGCCCGCTTCTTGGGCATGGGCGAAGAAGATCTCATCAAAACTTGGTGTCACGATCACATCGTCGACGGAGTTTTGGAACAAACCAAATTCATAGGTCGCTCCCGTAGCTAAAGCGGCTCCTTTTACGATGTTTTCGACTTTCTCGTAGACATCATTCAAGGTTGCTCGATTGGCAGCTCGTAAATAAAAACGACCGGCTGCATATTCTGGCACGACATTGGCTGCCACGCCGCCATCGGTGATCACACCATGAATATTGACGTCTTTTGGTAAATGCAGGCGCAACCCATTGATCCCGTTAAAGACTTGCAGCAATGCTTCTAACGCGTTGATGCCTTTTTCTGGTGCAGCTGCCGCATGGGAAGCCCGACCATAGAACTTGATATCCACTGGATCATTGGCTAATGAAGCCGTCGTTTTGCCATAGCGATGGGCTGGATGGACACAAAGAGCGGCATCGACATCATCGAAGAACCCTTCACGGACAAAACTGCCTTTAGCGGAACCATTTTCTCCACCTTCTTCTCCTGGCGTCCCATAGACTCGAATCTCCCCGCCTAGCTCATCGATGAAAGGTTGCAGAGCACTGGCAGCTAAGACGGAATAAGTCCCGAAGAGATTGTGTCCGCAGGCATGACCGATGCCAGGTAACGCATCATACTCGGCTAAAAAGGCAATCGTCGGACCCGGTTTCCCACTGACATAGCGGGCATCAAAGCCGGTGCGATGGCCTGCCACATCCTTTTTGACAGCAAAGCCTTCTTTTTCTAATTGGGCGATCAGGGCATCGGCTGAATAAAACTCATAGTTGCTGACTTCTGGGTGATTGTGGATATCTAATGCCAAGGCTTGATAAGCGGCTAAACGCTCTTGGATAAATGGTTTGATGGCTGCTTTCGTAATAGTTGCTGTTGTCATAATCAAATCTCTCCTTTTTATACATGCTTTTTCAGTTTTTTTATCAAATTACATGGTGCTTATTTTGCCCCAAAGGTTTCCCAAGCAGGAACGCTTGATCCTTTTGACGTTTCCTCGATGACTTTTTTCGTATCCTCTGTTTGGTAAGCAGCGACCACTTTTTGGTAAACTTCATTGTCTTCCTCTTCTTTACGGGCGGCAATGATGTTGACGTAAGGACGGGCCGTTTCATCAACAGGCTCTAAAAAGATCGCATCTTCGGTTGGTACAAATCCTGCATCCACCGCCATGCCGCTATTGATGACCGAAACATCGACATCCGAAAGTGCCCGGGCGGTTTGCGCTGCATCAAGTTCTGAAATTTCTAAGTTCAAACGGTTTTCTGTAATATCCGCGACCGTTGGTGTTTGTCCGGCTGCTTCATCCACTTTGATCAATCCAGCTGATTGTAATAAAAGCAATGCCCGACCACCATTGGTCACATCATTAGGGATCGCAACTTTAGCTCCTTCCGCCAAATCGTTGACATCCGTCACTTTGTCGGAATAAATGCCTAATGGCGCATTGACTGTATTGCCGATCGATACGAGATCAGTACCAAATTCTTCATTATAGTTGTCCAAGAAAAATTGGTGTTGGAATGAATTAAGGTCGATGGAACCATCAGCTAAAGCTGCATTGGGTTGATTGTAATCAGAGAATTGGACATATTCTAAATTGATGCCTTCGTCTTTCAAACGATCCTTGACATCATCCCAAACGTCGGTGTCCGCCCCGATCACCCCTAATTTCACCGTCACTTCTTCTTGGTCATTGGCTGCGGCACTGCCATTGTTTCCGCATCCTGTAATAAATAATAATGCTGCCCCTAAGACGATTGATTGTACGATTTTTTTCATTTTTGCTTCCTCCATAGACTTGCTTGATTTTTTATTTGTACGTAAGTGGTGGTCAGTGTGATACTCGTTTAATGAGTAGGTTGCTGACAAATTGACTGATAAAAACGAATACCAAGATGATCAAGGTCGCCATGATCGTGACATCGGTCTGGAATCGGTTGTACCCGCGGGTGATGGCTAAGTTGCCTAAACCACCAGCGCCAACAGCTCCTGCCATGGCGGTCAATCCGATCACATTGATCACGGTCAATGCAGAGACCCGAATGATTCCCGCCACGCCTTCTGGTAAATAGACCCGAAAAATGATACCGAAAGGACTGGTGCCCATCGCTTCAGCTGCTTCTACGACACCGGGGTCAACTTCTAGCAAGGCGATCTCGATCTGCCGAGCAAAGAAGGGGATGATCCCAGCAATCAGAGGAACCAATGCTGCTGTTTCGCCGATGGTCGTTCCAACAAGGAATCGGGTAAAGGTTCCTAGTAACGTCAATAAGATAATAAAGGGGATCGAGCGGACCACATTGATGACTTTATCGAGAAATTCAAAGAGCGGTCGATTTTCTAAAATCCCATTCGGTCGAGTTACTACCAAGACGATCCCTAACAAGATACCTAAGATGCCCGCAATCAAAGAGGTCCAAAAAACCATATACAAGGTTTGGATCGTTGCTGTCACAAATTCATCTTGGATCGCAACAACATTGGGAAAATATCTTTCTAATAAGGCAGCCATCTAAAATCCTCCTTTAATCACATTGTTTAATGGTTCTGCATGATTTTCTTTTAAAATATTGGTGTAAACTCCTTGAGCCTTCAAGTATTCTAAGGCATGTTTACGCTGATGGTATTCGCCAGATAAGCTAACGACTAAGCTGCCGATCGGCACTTCTTGCAAGATCTCCACGTTGCCGTAAAGAATATTGGTGGTCACTTTGTAGCGGCTGTACAATTGGGCGATCAGTGGTTCATTGGTTTGATCGCCAACGTAGGACAGCTCCACCAGCCATTCATTTGGTGCCAAGGAAGAAAACTTCGAACTGCCAAGGATCGTTTCTAAGGCCTGGTCGATGTGCGTCGCCGTTCGGATGAAATCTTTGGTCAATGGTTTTTCTGGTTGACTGAAAATCTGAACGCTTGAACCTTGCTCGATGACTTCGCCGTCTTCCATCACTGCCACTTTGTTGCAGATTTCTTTGACGACTTGCATCTCATGAGTAATGATCACGATGGTCAAGCCGAGGGTTCGATTTAATTTTTTCAACAAAGCCAATATCTGTAAGGTCGTTTTCGGATCAAGGGCGCTGGTTGCTTCATCACAAAGCAAGATCTCTGGATCATTCGCTAACGCTCTGGCAATCGCGACCCGCTGTTTTTGTCCTCCAGATAGTTGGCTAGGAAACGCTTGGGCTTTTTCTTCCAATCCCACCAATGCTAACAGCTCGGTTACTTTTTGATGACGTTCCTGTTTGGACCGTCCCCCATATTTTAAGGAGAAATCCACGTTATCAAAAACATTGCGGCTGTCCATCAAGTTGAAGTGCTGAAAGATCATTCCGATCGTTTTCCGTTTTTCTCGCAGGGCTTTCGCAGAAAGCGTGGTCAGCTCGGTACCATTGACGACGACGCTGCCGCTACTTGGGCGCTGCAATAAGTTGATCACACGGACGAGTGTACTTTTCCCGGCGCCTGAGTAGCCCACGATGCCGTAAACGTCCCCTTTGTCGATCTCGATCGATACGTTTTTGACCGCTTGGATCGCGGGTTTCTTTGGTTGATTGAATGTTACTGATATGTCTTTTAATGAAATCATCGTCTTCCCCCTAGTTCTTGTCTTTTTCAATATAAAAAGGCATCCTCAAACAAGTCACCTGTGACTTGTTTGAGGACGCCTTTTTGCGTGTTACCACCTCAGTTTAAGCTGCACTCGCATACAGCTCCTTTTCGAGTACGATCATACTCTAGCCAGATAACGGTCGCTACCGTCGTCGCCTTGCAAACTACTGCTCGGAACGAATCACTCCTTGGCCATTTTCTAAAAGTCGTTTGATGCTTCTTTTCAGCTACCGAAGCTCTCTGTTGAAAAAACGTGCTTTTGTACTTACCAATTCTTCGTGTGTGGTGCTATTTGATTTTGGGTATAAAAAAAGTCCTTTTACCAGCGTTTGCTAGTAAAAGGACGAATACTCGTGTTACCACCTTTTGTTTAGAAGGTTTCCCTTCCCTCAACCCAACGTCTAGTCGTGCTAGAGATTGGTGCACTTTGTAACGGTAGTGCGCATCCGTGATTGCCTACTTATCGACAATCAATCCTCCAAGGCCATTTTTCATCGCTTCTGACTTGACTCTTTCCACCAACCAGAGTCTCTCTTTGAAGTATCCGCGGTTACTTTCCTTCTCAACAGATTCATTATTCTTGTTGAAGAGTACTTTACTGGAAAATGAACGCCTTGTCAACAAAAAATCACAATTTTTTCATCTGAGGATTTGCCAAGACTTCCGCAAAGCGTCCTTGCCAGAATGATTTACGCCTCAATTTTGATAGAGCATGCCTTTTTCTGCTAACTGTTGTTTGGCTTTTTCCAGAGCCGCAGGATCGGTGTAGCGCAACGTATGCAAGTGTACCCCATTGGTTAAATCTGAGAGCAAGCGGGCTTCTGCATGTTTGGTTTTGTTGATGAAATCAGTCACGTCTTGGTCTGTTTGGATCTGCAAATTGCCAGTGATCTCTCCATAGATCTCATGCTCAACGATGACATCGACCACTTCCACACCACAAGCGACAAAGATGCGCAATTCTTCTTCCGTTTGTTCAGGTCGATGCTGCACTGCTAGCTTACTTACATGCCCTGCCTCATCCAACAGCGCTTGCAGACGATAGCCGCGAGCCGTAGCCACAATCGCTTCACCTGCTGCTCGCAATAAGGCAATGTCCCCAACGATGATTTGACGGCTGACTCCGAGGGATTCTGCCAGTTTGCTGGCACTGATCGCTTTGTCCGCTTGCTTCAATGCCGCTAAAATGTTTTCTCGACGTGTTCCTCCATCCATACTCATTCCTCCAATTGATTCTCTTGATAGGTTTTTGAGTGGTTCATAATTGATTGAAACATAGCCAAAATCGTTTCTTCATAGGCTTGATTAGAAATCGCCTGCCGAATGTTTTCCAGCACTTTCTCTTCACGATTTTCATCTAATACTGGCAATTGACTGCTTTTCTTCAATTGTACGATTTCGTTGACCGTGCTCATACGTTTTTCTAAAAGATGCGTGAGCTGCCAATCAATGTCATCGATCGCTGCTCGCTGAACAGCCAAAGGATCTTGCTGGTTGTTTTCTTCTTCTAAATCGATCGTCTTGATGACCCGTGCTGGATTTCCCGCCAACACAACATTGTCTGGGAATGATTTGGTAACGACACTGCCAGCGCCTACCACGACATTGTTGCCTAAGCGGACCCCTGGCAAAATCGTGGCCGCACCACCGATCCATGCGTTGTCGCCAATCACGATCGGTGCCCCTAATTCTAAGCCGCTATTTCGTTTGACCGGATGTAATGGATGAGTCGCCGTAAACAACCGAACATTGGGTGCCAGCATACAATTGTCACCAAAGGTAATCGGGCAAACATCTAGTAACACACAGTCGTAGTTAGCATAGAAGTTTTTGCCGACAGAAATATTGTAGCCATAATCAAAGCGGACATTCGGTTCGATATAGATTCGACCAGTCACAGAGCCGAAAGTTTCTTTTAGTAACTGCTCTTTGATTTTTGTATCAGTTTCTTGGTTGATCAGGTTCATTTGTTCACGGGCATATTTTCGATCTGCCACCAATTCTGGATCTGGGGAAAAGTACAATTCGCCAGCAATCATTTTCTCTTTTTCGGTACGTTGTGTCATATCATAAACTCCTTCATTCAATTTTCTGGAAAAACGTTTCGGCTGCTGCGGTCAACATGCCATATTCATTCGGGATCGCCAATGGTTCCTTATTGATGACCAACACCTGCTGGCTGTAATCGACTAGCCCTGCAAAAGGATAGACTTGCAGCGAAGTCCCCACGACCACCGTCAGGTCGGCTTGAGCAACGGCTTGAATGGCTCCTTCAATGGTTTCATCAGTAAATCCTTCCCCGTAAAGCACGATCGCTGGCCGAATCTGACCACCGCACCCTGCATGGTGCCAATCTTGCAAATACGCTTGCCAAGGTACCTGATTGCCGCATTTTCGGCAATAACAGTTGTACAAAGAGCCGTGAAAATCGATTCTTTGGTGACTGCTTGCTTTTTCATGCAAGCCATCGATGTTTTGCGAAACGACCCAGACGGTTTTCTTCGCTTGCAGCTCAGCCATTTTTTGATGAATGATATTAGGCTGTGCTTGAGGATGGTAGAGGTGCTTGACGAACTGATAAAATGTTTCCGGTTCGTTTTCTAAACAGTCATGGCTTAACAAATACTCTGGCTGTGCCACTCCTTGATAGACCCCTTTTAAGGAACGGTAATCAGGAATGCCAGATGGGGTCGAAACACCAGCCCCCGTCAAAAAGGTCACGGATGATGCGGCGGTGACCGCTGCGATTGCTTGCTCAATAGATACCTTCATCGTTCTAACTTCCTTTATGGCTTTTCTCTTATTCTAACCGAAAAAGAACCGTTTTTGCGAAAAATCAGCCATTTTCTTTTTTAAAAGCAACTAATGCTTTTTCGTGCGGAATTGCTTATAATAGATGAAATAAATGCAAGGAGAATGGGAAAACCAAATGAAAATTTTGATTATCGAAGACAACAATGAGATCAGCGAAATGTTGGCTACTATTTTAGCAGCTGACTATACTGTCCAGCAAGCCTATTCAGGCACGGAAGGTCTGCTACTTTTTCAGCAAGATGCTTTCGACTTGATTTTGCTAGATCGAATGCTCCCTGGTAAAGATGGGACACAAGTCTTGCAAGAGATCCGCCAAACCTCCACGGTCCCCGTCATTATCTTGACTGCCTTAGATGAACCAGCCGATGTTTCCACCCTTTTGCTGGCGGGTGCCAATGATTACTTGACCAAACCCTTCAATGTCGAAGAATTAAAAGCCCGTATCATTGTTCAGTTGCGCACAAATAAACAAGCCCCTCCTGTTGCCAGCAGCCTCTCGTATAAAAACATTCAACTGTTGCCTGACTCGTTTCAGCTGCAACGAGGAGAAGCAACGGTTCAGTTGAAGAAAAAGGAGTTTGAGATTTTTTCCCTGCTCTTAGCCAACCCCAAAAAAGTTTATACGAAAGAAATGCTCTATGAAGCTGTTTGGCAAGAACCCTATTACGGTGAAGAAAACACGATCAATGTCCATATCAGCCATTTACGCAGCAAAATCAAAACACTCGATCCAGAGGAAGCGTATATCGATACTGTCTGGGGCATCGGCATCAAGCTAGCTTAAAAAGGAGGAACCCCATGCATATACTTCAGTTTTTCGCTGCCTTGATCGTTGCTTTATTGATCGGTTACTGGCTATTTTTACTGTATGATCTGAAAAAGTACCACCAACAATTAGCAAGAATCAGCGAAATCGAAACAAATCAAGAGATCCATTTGCAGACCCGAGTGCCCGCTTTAAAAGCGATCGCCTTGTTAAACAATCAGATACTTAGAAAAAATAAGCAGCAACACTATCAAATGCTGCAAGAAAACCAGCAATTGGAACAAGCCATTCAAAATATCTCTCACGACTTGCGCACCCCTTTAACGGTCGCCAGCGGCTACACACAACTGCTGCAAGCCGATACGACCCTCGACAACCAACAGCTGCAACTGTTGGAAAAAGTCAGCAGTAATTTAGAAAAAGTCGAAAATCATCTGGAACAGTTATTGACCTATCAGCGCCTCAAAGACAATCAACTGGCTTTGACCTTAGAAGAATTCGATCTTTCTCGTTTGCTGGAGGAGGAACTGCTCCAGCTCTATCCTTCTTTTAAGGAAAACCATTTATCACTGACGGTTGCAATCCAACCCAATATCATGATCATTTCAGATAAAAAAAGTTGGCAGCGTATTTTTCAAAATGTCCTTGGTAATCTGCTGGAACATGGCAATGAAACGGGAACGATCCGCTTGAAACAACAAGGAGACCGCATCGTTTTCCAACAGGAAAATCAGCTGAGGACACCGATCCAGCACCCAGAAAAATTGACTCACCGCTTTTATACGGAAGACCTTTCACGGCACAAACAGCAAGCTGGACTTGGTCTGTATATCATCGCGGCATTGACTCATGCATTAGAGGGCAAGATTCAATTGGATACAACCGAAGAGACGTTTCGTTTGACTTTGGCTTGGCAGCAGTCTGCTAAGTCCCATTAAACACTGGCTACACGGACAAAAACGCCCAACAGTCTGACCTTTTGCGGTCGGTCCTGTTGGACGTTTTTCTTTTCTTTATAATTCTTGTCTCTTAAACACCAGATGTGCAGCCAAAAGACAAAGCAACAAACTGATCAGACTCCCGACAAAAATTGGTTGAACCATTTCCCACGTTTTGAAAGTGGTCATAGTCACCATCTCTAATCCGCCTTGGAAATCCAAGTATTCTAAGAATTTCCAGGTTGGCAAAGAAAAACGTGCAATCGCAAAGCCCATTGGAATAAAGATCGTCGCCAATACGCTGACTGCTGTATTTTTAGTCAAATACAACACCAACAAGGCAAAGGATGAGGTAGCCAATAAGATCAATACAAAGCCAGCGAAATAATACACTAAGTTTTCTAGCTGAGAGATGTCTTCAAAGCCGGTACCGCCAATGATCGTTCCCGCAACAAAGCTCACTAAGCAAATAGCCAAAATTTGCAAGACAAGTACCAACGCATACACCAAGAATTTTCCAAAGAGATAGGCGGGTTTAGAAACACCGACGGTAATGATATTCTTCATCGTCCCTTTCGTGTACTCACTCCCTAAAACTTGCATCACTAACGGCAGTGAATAATATAATAGCATGGAAGACAGGCTGGTCTGGATCGCAAGAAAGCCCGTCATTTCGGCAAGGCTGCCTGTGGTTTGCGTACTATCTCCCAGGGTGACTCCCACGTCACCATTTGAAACAACCGCTAAAATCACCAACAATAAAATAATTCCTTCTGTGATCCAAAAACTTTTACTTTTAGATAAACGATACAAATCTGCCCGAATAAAATTCAACATCTTAATTTCCCCCTTCACTTGTCACTAACTCTTTGAAATACGACTCTAGGTTTTCCCCTTCAAAAGAAATCTGGTCGATAGCGATCCCTTCATAAACCAATTGACGGATTAGATCACGAATCAATACATTTTCTTGGTAGATGTGGATCTTGTGGTCACTGACAACTTTATATTCAGAAATCAGCTGACTGTCCAGTAAGCGGCTAGCTGTGGCTACATCATCGACTTCTAATTGAATAAACCGTTTCGCCATCAGATCGAATTCGTGTTTGGTCATCTCTTTGATCAGACGCCCCTCACTAATGACCCCAAAGCGTGTAGCCACTAAGTACAACTCTTCTAAAATATGGCTGGAGATCAAAATCGTCATGCCGCGTTCTTGATTCAATCGTAAAAGCAACTCTCGAAATTCAACGATCGCGACAGGATCCAAGCCATTGATCGGTTCATCTAAAATTAGAAAATCTGGCTGATTCAACAAAGCAATCGCTAAGCCCAGTTTTTGTTTCATCCCTAAAGAAAAATCACGGTATTTCTTGTTGCCGACATTGGTCAAACCAACAAACGCCAGTGCTTTACTAACGGCATCAGGTTCCACCACCCCGCTGATTTTGCAATAATAGTTCAAATTTTGTTCTGCGGTCAATTGGTCGTATGCGACTGGGGTCTCAATCACATTACCGACCCGTTTCAGCATCTGGATGTACGCTTTGCCGCCTTCAACACCAAACAACTGCAGACTGCCACTGGTGGGTTGGATCAACTGCACGATCGCTTTTAGTAAGGTCGTCTTCCCAGCACCATTTCTCCCTACCAATCCATAAATATCTCCTTTGGCGATCGTTAGATCGACATCATGCAACGCCAGCTGTTTGCCGTAACGCTTGTTTAATCCTTTGATTTTAAGAACATTTTCCATTTCTACTTCCTCCTTGCTTGCTTCTGTGATCATTCTAGCAAGCAGATCTAAATCAGCTATTAACTAATTATTAATTGATTCTTAACTCGTATTTTTTTGCAAAAAACAACTTATTTCTATTATACACAGCTGAAAATGCACCTTTTGAAGAAAATCTCTCTTTGATAGAAAACCCTCCAGCAATAAATATAGCAAACGATCATTTTGCTGCAGCTTTTGCGCTTTGTTTTTTGCCTCACAAAGAAAGAGATTCCTTCATGACAAGGAACAAAAAACGTGGTAAACTAGTCACGAATCAAAGTGAGGTGAAATACATTGGTAGCAGCTATTATTTATTGGGCAATGATCATTATCAGTTTCGGTTGGTTGGCAGTCAGCTTATATTTCTCTATCTTCTATTTAGCACGTAAAGAAAATGGCAATTTATGGGCATTCGGCTTTTTAAATGTCATCACAGCAATCATTCAAGCCATCGTCCTTGTGGTTTACCGTACCTTAGGACAAGATTGGGGCGTTACACAATACTCAAGCCTCATCTATCTAGCACTTGGCTTATTGCTTGGCTTGACAGTCATCCAAGCTGTTTTAGGCCGTGAACCAAAAGCGAAAGTCGCTTAAGGGTTCCAATAGACACTCGTAAAAACGATCCGCTTTCTCTTTGATAAAAATAGGGAAATGGTCGTTTTTTTGTTAAAAAGAATTGACATTTGGGTGCTTTTCTTCTAAACTCTGAGAAGAATCAAATTAAATACGAGTACCCTTTAACATTTAGGTAGAGGTCGCGAGGTTCATTAATCCTGCTGAGTGAAGCAACACGTTTACAGCAGAGCTAGGGAACATCGCCGAAACAAGATCGGTTTTGCTTGCATCGATTTTGTTGGGCCGCAAATGAACAATTTGCGGACTGTCTTAGCTTGTCTAAGTTGCGCTATGTTTTGTGAAAGGTTTGTCGACGATGACCTGTCAACAGCCGTTTTCCAATCATGGAGTACGGCTGTTTTTTTGCTTTTTCATCCTTACCTGCTTGTCCAACTCGTGAAAGGAAAGAGATAAAATGAAAAAAAATAATTGGATCTGGGCGGTCTTCGCCCTCTGTCTAACCCTCATTCAGCTGCCCCTAACCGTGCAAGCGGATGACCAAACGCCTGCGGAACAATTCCGTGTCGGTATGGAGGCAGGCTATGCCCCCTTCAACTGGACGCAAACGACGGACGCCAATGGTGCCGTGCCGATTTCTGGGGAAGAAGGCTCGGCGTTTGCCGGCGGTTACGATGTCCAGATCGCCAAACGAATCGCTGAAGGTTTAGGCAAGGAATTAGTGATCGTTAAAACCCAATGGGACGGTCTGCCGCCAGCTTTACAGGCGGGGACTATCGATGCCGTCATCGCTGGTATGTCACCAACGGCCGAACGCCGCGAGCAAATTGATTTTACCGATCCTTACTATGAATCCGACTTGGTGGTCGTAGTACGTAAAGATGGAGCATTCGCCGATGCCAAAAGCCTCGCCGATCTTTCGGGGGCAAAAATCACTGCTCAGCTGAATACCTTCCATTATACGGTCATTGATCAAATCCCTGAGGTCCAAAAAGAACAAGCCATGCGGGACTTCTCCTCCATGCGCGTTGCTTTAGCTTCGGGCATCATTGACGGCTACGTCAGCGAACGACCAGAAGGCGTCACTGCCGTCGGAGCAAATCCTGATTTGAAGATGGTCGAGTTCGATGAAGGAGCAGGTTTTGAAACCAATCCAGAAGACGTCCAAGTAGCAGTCGGGATGCGCAAAGGCGATCCCGATGTTGAAAAAGTCAATGAGATCCTTGCAGGAATCTCTGAAGAAGAACGGGTTTCCCTGATGGATCAAGCAGTCTTAGATCAGCCTGCAGATGCCAGCGGAGAAACGGCGGATCAAGGCCTGATCGCTGATTTCAAAAAAATCATTGATGATTACGGCATGCTCTTTTTACGAGGCGCTGGCTTGACCTTATTCATCGCGATCCTTTCAACGATCATCGGATTGATCATCGGTCTTTTAGTCGGTATCTTCCGGACACTGCCGCTTTCAGAAAATCCAGTAGGACGTTTCTTCCAACGAATCGTCAATGGCCTGCTGACCATCTATATCGAAGTTTTCCGCGGTACCCCAATGATGGTTCAGGCAATGGTTATTTTCTACGGAACGGCTCTAGCCTTTGGCGTCTCCATGAATCGCACGCTGGCAGCCGTGCTGATCGTTTCTATCAATACGGGTGCCTACATGTCTGAAATCGTTCGTGGAGGGATTTTTGCTGTAGATGACGGCCAATTTGAAGCAGCTCAAGCCATCGGAATGACCCATTGGCAAACCATGATCAAAGTCGTGTTGCCGCAAGTAATGCGCAATATTTTACCAGCTACCGGAAATGAGATCATTATCAATATCAAAGATACTGCTGTCTTAAGTGTCATCAGTGTTGCGGACCTCTTCTTCCAAGGTACATCAGCCGCTGGAACGAACTTCCAATACTTCCAAACATTTGCGATCATCGGTGTGATCTACTTAGTCTTGACCATCAGTGCCACCCAGATCTTGCGCTTTGTTGAACGCAAAATGGACGGTCCCAGTGCGTATGTCAAATTAGAAGACATCAACCCGAACGAATAAGGAGGAAGAACATGTCAGCAATCATTGAAATTGACCATTTAAAAAAGAGTTTTGGCGACAACGAAGTCTTAAAAGACATCAGTTTGTCTGTTAATAAAGGAGAAGTTGTCACGATCATCGGTTCTTCTGGTTCAGGAAAATCCACACTTCTTCGCTGCATCAACTTGTTAGAAAAACCAACCAGTGGGCAAATCATCTACTTAGGTGAAAATGTGCTGGAAAAAGGCTATGACTTGCCGAAATACCGTACGCATCTAGGAATGGTTTTCCAATCCTTTAACCTATTCAACAATATGAATGTATTAGAAAACTGCGTGACGGGACAAGTCACTGTTTTGAAACGTGATCGCAAAGAAGCAGAAGCGACTGCCAAAGAAAATCTGGAGCAAGTCGGTATGGCTCAATATGCCAACGCCAAGCCTTCCCAGCTTTCAGGCGGACAAAAACAACGGGTAGCCATTGCCCGTGCCTTATCGATGAATCCAGATGTCATGTTGTTTGATGAGCCGACTTCTGCACTGGATCCAGAAATGGTCGGTGAAGTGTTGAAGACCATGAATACGTTAGCTCATACTGGCTTGACGATGGTGATCGTTACCCACGAAATGGGCTTTGCCAAAGAAGTATCTGATCGGGTCATCTTTATGGATCAAGGTGTCATTGCCGAACAAGGGACACCTGAAGATATCTTTATTCATCCAAAAGAACAGCGCACCAAAGAATTCCTTTCCCGTGTGTTGAATTAATTTTCTGTCTTGAAACACTTAGCGATCTTCTTCCGAGCTTTTTCGTCCTTTTTCAGTACGCTTGGAATAATTTAATGCTAAGTGTTTTTTTATTCTCTAAACGACAATTGTCAGAATTTATCAAAAAATCACAAAAAACCATTGCTATTTGTTAGAAACTTTGTTATTTTTTTTAAAACTAAGGAATTATAGGAGCTTTCATTTATGGAAAAAAAGTTACAGTTTAAGGATTATATGTATGTTGGATCAATGCTTTTTGGTCTTTTCTTTGGTGCGGGAAATCTGATTTTCCCAGTCCACATGGGACAAGAAGCCGGTGCGAATGTCGGCTTGGCCAATCTTGGCTTTTTAGTAACAGGGATCGGCTTACCGTTTTTAGGGGTGATCGCCATTGGGGTTTCCCAGAGCAGCGGTGTTTTTGAATTAGCTTCTCGAATCAATCGACGCTACGCACTTATTTTTACGATTTTGCTTTATTTAGTGATCGGGCCGTTCTTTGCTTTGCCCCGTTTGGCTACCACTTCTTATGAGATCGGGATCGCTCCCCATGTTTCATCTGACATGCAAACTTGGTTATTGGCGTTGTTTTCTGCCCTCTTCTTTGGCGCTGCCTGGTGGTTTTCTCGTAAACCAAGCAAAATCTTAGATTATGTAGGGAAATTTTTGAATCCATTATTTCTGGTCTTACTAGGCGTTTTGCTGTTTTTTGCTTTTTGGCAACCTCTAGGAACCATCAGCGATGCGCCGATCTATCCTAGCTATCAAAGCGATGCTTTCTTTACTGGTTTCACCAACGGTTACAATACCCTTGATGCGCTGGCATCTTTAGCCTTCGGGATCATCATCGTCTCGACGATTCGCAATATGGGGGTTGAAAAACCTACGACGGTCGCAAAAGACACGATCCTTTCTGGTTCTGTCAGCATCGTGTTGATGGGGATCATCTATACCTTACTTTCTTATATGGGAACCAAAAGTCTAGGGCAATTTCCTATCAGCGAAAACGGGGGGATCGCTTTAGCACAAATCGCCAACCATTACCTTGGCACTGTCGGCAGTCTGCTGTTGGCTTTGATCGTTATCTCCGCTTGTTTAAAAACTGCCATTGGTTTGATCACGGCTTTTTCCGAAACCTTTACTGGATTGTTTCCCAAGCAAAGCTACGGGTTCTTTATCGCTTTGACAAGTATCTTGCCAGCGATCTTCGCCAATGTCGGCTTGACCAATATCATCGAGTTTTCTATTCCAGTCTTGATGTTTATCTATCCACTGGCGATCACGTTGATTTTGTTGGCGATCATCAGTCCCTTGTTTCATCATCGTGCCAGTGTCTATCGAATGACGACATACTTCACATTGATCGCTGCAATCATCGACGGTTTAAATGCAAGTCCTGCACTGATTACCAACAACGCTTTCGTGCAAGGAATCTTGTCTTTTGCGTCAGAATATCTGCCCTTCTTCCAAATCGGGATGGGGTGGGTCGTACCGGCTGCGATCGGATTTTTGATCGGTTTGCTATGGTCGTGGTTCAAAAAAGACCCTGTTTCAGCCTAAATTAGTTAAAAAGATGAAAATAACCTACCTTTTTTTAAAGGGTAGGCTATTTTTTTGATTAAAAAGACTGACAGTTTCGTAAAAAAAAGATACAATAGAGCCACAAAGGAGGATACCTATGTTTTATGAAGAACTTATGATGGACCCGCAAACATTAATTAAATTTAAAATATTCCGGCGTATGCTGACTCTGCAAAACCCTAGCCACCCAATCGCACAATTGGCAAAGGAAATGGAGTTAAGCTACCAACAAGCTTTTATAGAGTTGACTGAGATCGACCAAGATCTAACTGAGTTAACTCCGGATCATATGTCGATACTCGGTCGTGGCGGTAAATTACAGCCTCAGAATATCGCGGTAACGATCGATGAATACCGCTTCTATTTATTGAATAAAAGCGTTCCGTTCTTATATGTTCTTTACATGCTGAATGAAGACCATCCTACGATCACGGATTTTTGTGCAAAATACGATGTCAGTCGTTCAACGGTGTCTCGCAAATTTGAACATCTAAAAAAACATTTGAAGCAATTTCAGCTTCGCTTTACGTACACTGAATCAAACTTGGTGGGCGATGAGCGTCTTGTGCGGCTCTCCCTATTCAATATCATTTGGTTAGGTACTCGTGGAATAGAATGGCCATTTGCGATCGCTGAGAGTGAGACAGAAAAAATGGTGGATCGATTCACGGAGTACTTCCCAATGACTCATTCTTATCTTGGCCGATTAGAGTTGAAGTATTTCGCCGCCTTGATTCTTTTACGAATCAAAAAAGGAAATTTTGCCAAATACGACAAGCGGTACAATTTCCTAATGAAAAATAATCCATATTTCGATTTTGAGCGTTTGACACAAGTCGTTGATCCTGAAGTTTCAATGACAGACAAACAATTAAAAGGCGAATCAGGGTTTATTTACTTGATGGCGCAAATCTTCCCATTCTATTTGAGTCCTGAAGAAGAAGCGTTGCAACAAACCTTGCAATTCTTTTCAAGCAAACAAAACCCAGTTTATCCATTAGTCGCAGACTTGTTAGCAGAGATGAAAGCAACCTTCTTTGCTTCACAACCTGGCCTGTTAGATGAGCCATTGGTCGTGGGTAATTTAATCAATGTGACTTTCGGCAACTACGTTTTCCGTCAGCCGTTTCCAAATATCTATCGCTTGCTGACGCCATCGATCAATCGCGGGTCTGCTGAAGAGCAGCTGCAGCAAAAAATCGATGAATTCTTAACGAGTTATCGCGAAGAATCCGCAGTGGACTATATCAACGATGAAAACCAAGAGCAGATGGCAACGATGTATACCCACGCCCTGCTGCCGTTTTATGATCAAATCCGTTATTCGAATCGTTTACGGGTAGGGGTTGCGTTAGAAGACAATTTCTTAGTCGTTCAAGGATTGAATCAATTCTTACATGACTTGACCTTCGTAGCAGCAGAACCTTATGATCTAAACCAGCAAGAAAACTATGATGTCATCGTTAGTTCCAATCAGTTGATGAAAAAACTCAAACCAGAAAAAATGAGTTATATTTGGGATTATGCGGCAGATGATCGGCAATACATTGATTTGTATCGTACCTTGAAAAACCGTTTTGATGAAAAGAACCTTTCTCTGTAATCAAACCGTTACGGTTTCTTAAGAACTTCCGAAAAGATTTGTCACAAAATATTCATATTTATCTCGTATACTCTATGTATACCAACAAACAACCCTAACTAACACTTTTTCATTTTTAACTCCTTCCCGTCGGCCACCCACCGACGGGTCTTTTTTTGCTTCTTTTCGCAGCCAGCAAACTTAAACACTTTCCAATCTTTTCTCCACAAAAAATTCATATTTGGACAGTATAGTATACATAACCCAACAAACAACCCTAACTAACACTTTTCATTTTTACTCCTTGCCTGTCAGCTACCCACTGACAGGCTCCTTTTTTTCTTACGGGGTTTGCCGTATACTAAAGCCAGGAGGTGTCCTATGACAAAAGCCATTACGACAGTTGACCAATACATTGCAGCAGCTCCAGCAGAACGACAAGCGACTTTAAAAAAGGTCCGTCAAACCATCAAAGCCGTTTTACCTGAAGCGGTTGAAAAAATCAGTTATCAAATGCCTACCTATCATCAGGGAGAAAATATCGTGCATTTTGCCTGCGCCAAACAGCATCTTGGCTTTTATCCCACGCCTTCTGCGATCACGGCCTTCCAAGAAGACCTACAACCCTACAAAACCAGTAAAGGGGCGGTTCAGTTTCCTTTTGCACAGCCGATCCCTTACGAACTGATCGCTGTGATGACCGCTTGGCGACTCGCAGAAGTCAAAAACAAGCACGCTTAACCAGCAATAAAAAAACCGCTGTGTCTAATGACGCAGCGGTTTTTTTGCTATGCACAGGCTTGTCTACAAGCCAGGTTTTGTATTCAAGGTGCTAACTTTCAGCACATGATGCAGGGGAATAATCCGCAGCTGCTGACGGTCGCTTTGTAATTTCAAGACAACTTGTTCTTTTGCTACCGTTTTGCCGACGATCCAGCCGGTAACGGTTTCAAAACCACCCAATTTCTCTGTTTTTACTTGCAGCACGACCAGGTGCTTGGCAGCGGCTGCCTCTTGCAGCGTTCGCTGGATTTCTTTGACTTTTTCAGACT
Source organism: Enterococcus sp. DIV0213h (assembly GCF_051711285.1). Classification (NCBI taxonomy): domain Bacteria; kingdom Bacillati; phylum Bacillota; class Bacilli; order Lactobacillales; family Enterococcaceae; genus Enterococcus; species Enterococcus sp. DIV0213h. The sequence continues at coordinate 380,147 of NZ_JBIOMH010000001.1, read as the reverse complement.
GATTCTTCTTGTCAGCATCATCACTGAAAAAGGTATCCAGCAACGTTGTGGATGTCATCACAATGAGTTTGCCCAATTGTTTGATGGGCGATGGTTTCTTTTCCATTGGACATTCCTTTCTGCGCGTTGCAGCAGTTTATAAAAACCACACATACGTTCGCATTTCCATGGTTCTATTTTAGCAAATTTTTGGTAAAATACAAGCGAACACGCCTTATTTTTCAGAAGAAATAACCTCTAGCCAAAAAGGAATTCCTTCTTGTAGCAGTTGATAGGTCTCTTCGAAATCTCCTGTATAATAAGGATCTGGTACTTCCGCGGTTTCTTTGCCAGGAACAACACTCAAATACGAACGAATCTTTGCGGTGGTATCGGCAGGTGCCAGCGCTTGAAGTGTTTCAACATTGCTTTGATCCATACCGATGATCCAGTCAAATTTGGCAAAGTCTGCTTCTGTGATCTGCCGTGAAATGAGTCCCTCGCTGGATAAGCCTGCTTGACGCAATCTTTTTTTGGTTCCGGGATGAGCAGAATGTCCGACTTCCCATGAGCTGGTCGCTGCCGAAGCGATCTGCCAATCCAATTTGCGTTTTGCTATTTCTGCTTTATAAATAGCTTCTGCCATGGGGGAACGGCAAATATTACCTAAACAAACAAATAAAACTTTCGTCATCGCTCACTGCTCCTCTTTTTCATAGATTTGGTGGCCAAAAAATTCCACATCCTTCGCCAAACGAAACAATTGCGTTGCAATCTCTAATGGGGTCTCTGGAAAGTCGTTATGAATCCAATTTTCCAAAATGCCTCCGCAGCCGTAGGAAAAGAACCGGCTATAAAATAGAATGTCTTGTTTCGTCAATTGTTGCTCTTGATCGACCTCCAAGAACAAGCGCTGAAAAAGCGGTTCTGTGATCTGTAGAAATCCGTTCATTAAGATTTCGCGGTCATAAGCCAGTGATTTGCGGTAAAAGGCCGGCGCTTGTTTCATTGCTTTCAGCATGCGCAAGGCGGCTTCTTCCCAGTTATCAAGGGAGACATCTTCTGTCGTCAAAAAAATCAGGGCATCTTGCCGATAGATCCATTGGATCAAAGCTTTTTTATCAGGAAAATGGTAGTAAAACGTCTGCCGATTGACTTGCGCCTTTTCGGCGATCTCCTGTACGCTGATTTTATTCACTTCTTTGGTCTCACAAAGGGTGATCAATGTCTGGCCAATCACAGCCTTCGTTTGTTTCCCATCCATCATAGGGCACCTCTTTTTCTTCTCTTTCTATCATACCAAATTTTCCTGCAAAAAAAAATCCTATCAAATGGTCCTTTTTCACAGACCTTCCCCGAAACCTTCATCAGAGCAATAGATTCCTGGGCGCTTTTTAAATAGGACAGGTTTCTACAAAAAACGCCTGCCTCCATTTGAGGCAGACGTTGCTTTCGATAGTCAAACGGCAGGTTGCTCATTGTGCCATTTTGGTTTGAAACTGTTCTCTTCGAATCACACTGACTTTTTCAGTGAAATTGGCCCAGTCGATGGGTCTAGGTGGTGCCAGCCATAAGATATGGTCGATCCCCAATGCACCATAAAAGGGTAAGTTTGAAAGAATCAGATGCGTATGATCATCTGGGTAACTTTGGAATTGGACATTTAAATCGAGGATTTTTTCGATATTCTTTTGGATCATCTGATTGTAGGAATCGCCAAATGAAAAGTCCACGCAGACATACAAGGGAACCAAAATCTCTTTTAGCGGAATCGTGGAAATCAACAGAATCAGGTACCTGAAAAACAAAAACTCTTTATTGTTCCATAAGATCGGCCGGTTGCGGCTTTCTTCCAGATAGTTACGGCAAAAGGCAGCATATTCTGGATAGGTTTCAAGAAAATACGTCACATCCATATATTGGTATTCATAGCGAGAACTAAAGGAAAACGACAAGAGCTGATAATGGATCGTTGTCGTTTCAGCATGAAGAAGTGCCAACGTATCTGCGGTTAAGGAAAACTGCTGTTGGACGGCCTGAATAAAATGCTCGTTTAATTGTTGGATATAGGTTTGTTCTTGATCGATGTAGCTATTGTTGTCGATCAGCCAGCCCTCAACGATCAAAAAGCGCAAAATATCTCGAGCTTCACGCTCTAGCACTTCTTGATCGGTGATCGTCAAAATCTCCTGCAGCCAGCGTTTCAATTCCTCAATGATCACGAGATGTTTGGGCAAGACTAAATCATTTTCCACGCTGTTTTGCAGGTAATGACCATTCGTCATCCGTGCCAAAACGATTCCTAGATAATGTTTCTTGCGAATCCGCATGCGAGCAGACTGTTCTGGTTTAAGCCAGGTGCTTTCATTAAAACGATCAAAGGTCTTTTCTTTTTCTAGGATTTCTTTTGGAAAAGGCGAATGATTCAGATAGTATTCCTTCATAAAAAAGAGAAAAATAAATTCCCTGATCTCACTTTCCTCCCCAACCAGCTGAAATTCTTTCGTCACTTCAATATCATATTCTTTCAAGATCAGTTTGAACTGTTTAAATTCTTTATAGACGGGATTATGGCTTAAATAGTGATTGGTGGCAAATTCGTATAAAGAAGACAATTGCTCAAAAAAACATTCTTTCAACATGGAAAATTTCAACGCTTGATCCAAATAATAGGTCAGCAGTGTATCGGAAGTTGCCAGCCCCGAGGCATTCAGTTTAATGACCGTCCCATCGGTCACGATCTCAAATTCCTCGTTCAATCCAAGTTCATAAAAATCAAGATTCAATTCTTGAACGGTTTTGTTGATCAAAAATTCCGACATGGTCAATTGATCCATCAATGTTTCCTTCGTTTCCGAAAGAGCGACTGCGTTTTCCAAATATTGCAGCATCACCAGTTTTCGTTTGTCCGCCTTATTCAAAAATGTCACAAACATGCGTTTTCAAGCCTCCATTGTTTTTTTGGCCATAAAGGACGTTTCCTGAAAATAAGTAGCACAAGCTGGCAAGATAAGAAGGCTTATCATCGCCATCACCATCTGTATTATTTCCTGGCAGTGCTAGATCGACGTTCAAACGATCCGGCGCAAAGACATCCTCCAGCATGACTCGTTGGGCAAAATGTTTTTGCTTTTCCAAAAAACTGCTTTCTGACAGTGAGGATCGCTCCGGCTCTTTTTTCGGAACGGTTTCTGGTTCAGGCGCGGGTTGTTCTTTGGATTCTTCCATTTCAGTTGGCGGTTCCTCCACTTTTTCTGGTATTTCTTCTGGTGGGTCCGTGGGGACGATTTCTTCTGAGGGGTCCAGCGGATTATAAATGGTCGCAAAAACGACTTGTTCTGTAACAAGATCGATCATTCCGATAATCATGCACGCACCAATGACAAAGCCAAATCTGCGTTTCATTTTATTCACCCTCCTTATCATCAGCGCATCTTCTGATGATGTTTCTACGACGCTGAACGGTCCAACAACTTATGGGCGCCCAGCAGACATCCACTAATTATAAATAAAATAACAAATAAAAGAAACCAATTTTTCATTGATTGTTGTTTCCATACCGTTTCTTGTTTTTCAACCATCACTTTTGCTGCTTTCGGCGTGCTGATTGTCGCCGCTGGTTTTTGTGGGTGATCGGCAGTCGCCTGCTCAACAGGAATCGCTGTCAGCACGTACCGTTCTTCTGTTCGAGTAGGCGTAGGACAAGTGATCAAGGTCAATTTTGGTGTCTGTTCTTCCTCTAGCACCGACAAGTCCGACTCGTCTACGATTTTTTTATCCGTGATGATATACTGTTGACTCTCCTCGAGATAGGTCACTGATACTTCCATCCCCACCTGTGCTTCTAGCAATTGACCAAATAACAAACTTTGTCTGCCAAGATGATGCCCTAAAACGACAAAATTGCTATTTTTCAACGAACGTTCGGGAAACATCACGACGCCGCCTCTCAGCAGCTGTTGATTCGTTAGTCCCACCAACAGCGGCTGCTGGAAATCGATCGCCTCGATTGCGACAAAGCCGTACCCAGTGATCGTTGTCGGCTGAGGCGCCAATACATCTGACAGAGCTGGCATTTGGATCGTTTCTTCTTCTGGGATCGTTGCCGGCAGTTGGGTGGCTATCGTCAATTGCGTGGTGCGTAATTGCCAACTGACGATGCTTTCTTTTAGAAAAGGCAGTGCCAGCAAAAGGATACCTACGATGATCAACCCATCGATCAAGCATTTCTCAAGGCGCTCACGCTTCATCCGTTTCATTTTTTTTCTTTCGTCGGTACCATAAAAGCAGCAGCAAGGCGAGTAGTAGCAACAGTCCGCCGATCAAGAAATAAAGCCATGTGTAATCTGTTTCGATCGTCACATCCTTCTTATTAAGATCACGTGCGACCTCTCCCGTCACTGTAAATTCTTTTTCGAAGGTCCATTTATAGAGATAGCTTTCTTCTTCGCCTTCTTCATTTTCAATTTTGTATTGCCCTTCATCGCTTTTTCCACCATAGGCAACGGAAGTCAACACGTAGGTCCCTGCTTCTAAACGTTGTCCTTCTAAAGAGATTGGGTACGAGAAGTTGGAATTAGGTGCCATTTGCATTCGTGAGGTATCCGAAGAATACAAGACGTCGCTATCACCTTTTTTCTTCACTTCATTGATCAGGCGTAATGAATTCAAGTAAGCTGCTTCAGGATTTTGAAGGGTGACATTGATAGTATTTCGGGCGTTGACTTGACCTGGTCCAACATCCAGCAGTTTTAGATCCGGTGAAACTTCTGTTGTGTTTTGTCGCAGTAAAATCGCAACGACATAGGCATACTCATTCTTGATAGCTAACCCTTGCTCTTCTTCACTGTCAGCAGTATCGGCTTCCTCTGTCGTCTCTTTTAAGGTCAATCCGCCTGCGATGACTCCTTCAAAGGATTCTGAAGGCATGGTGATCTTTAAGGGCAAGGTGATTTGGGATTGTTTGGGGATCGTGATCTCTTCATCCACTTCAATCAAATCAGCCATATCATAAGGCAAGGTTTCGTCCGCTTCGATGTCGTTTTCGCCATATTCCACGACTCCGTTTAAGTTTGTGGTAGCTGAAGCGATCACTGGCACGATGACGACCTCTTGATCGGTGTCATTACGCAATTGAACTTCAACGGTTTGTACCGTACCCGGCGCCATTTTCAAGTCAAAATAAGTTTTTTCTTTATCGATTTGATTTTCTGGAATTACGGGATTGACGGCAAAGTTAAATTCAGAAGCGGTTCCTATCGTTGGTACAAAAAAGAAAATACTTGCGAATAGGAGCGCCAAAAGCTGGTTGATTTTTTTCATGATGGATGTCCCTTCTTTCTATGTATTCTCCTTAAACCTCGAAAGGGTTCAAGGAGAAAGCTGGTACTTATGGGTTTGTTGGTGTGTCTGTCAGTAACCAAGTAAACGTGGTGTTGTATTGGCTGGCATATTTTGTCGTTGAGCCTGGAACTTCCAACTCAATGCTATCCATAGCTGCAGCTAAACTATCGCCCCAGCTCATTAGATAGGTCCCTGCCCCTTCGCCATCTTGGGCACTCATCACTAAGGATTGGGCACCATTTGGATTCAATGTGATCGTTGAACTCACATTTGATGGTTTTGGTGACAAGGAAGGTGTTACTACAGTTCCCTTCGTCAAGCGAATTTGCGCGGCGGACAATTCTTGATCTTCTGCTGTTTTGAACTGACCATTTTGGCGAACATTCAATGTCCAACCGCTCTCTGTTCCCCGATTGTCTGTCACTTGGACAAAATTTGGTCCTTCTTGATTCACATTTGCTGAATCTACGTATTTTTGGGTTTCCGCATGGTAGATCTCTGTTTTTGAGGTGATTTTTTGCGTACCAAAGTAAAGGCTTGAAGCAAAATCAATCGATAACGGTCCGTTGGTTCCTGGATTTGGTCCATCTGGGTCCGTTGGGTCAACTGGTTTGATCGGATTTTCTGGATCTGGGTCTGTTGGACTGATTGGATTGGTTGGGTCTGTATTTGGTTCAAAAGTGATCTGTCCGTTTGAATTGTATTCTGCGCTGTCCGCTGCTTGTGCCAGCACAGGAGCAGCGAAGCTTAGCCCTAATACTGAGAGAAATGCTAGTGTTTTTTTCATGTCTATACTCCTTATCCTTCCGTTCCTGGTGTATCTGATAATACCCAAGTTAGTGTAGTCGTGTAGCTAACGGCATCTTTTGGTGTGCTGCCGGGTACAGAAAGTGCGACCGCTTTGGTAACATCTGCTTGTACTTCTTGGCCATCCTTATCTATTTCAGTGACCGTCTCAACGCTTCCCCAAGCGTTGACCCATGTTCCAGCACCCGTTTGATTTGCTGCGGTCATCACCACTGATTCAGCACCTGCTGCATCCAATGTGATCGTCGCTTCTGCCACTGGAGCAGTAACGCCGATCGCATTTGATTTAACGGCAGGACTTGTTAGAGTAATGACAGAACCAGTCAATTCTTGATTCAACGTCGATTCGTTTTTGAATTGACCATTTTGCTTCACAGACAACCGCCAACCGGCATTGCTACCGCGATTATCCGTTACTTGAACATAATTGGCAGTTTTTAATGTAGAAACTGTGTCATCGTCATTCAAATACCCTTGTGCTCGTGCATAATAGACTTCATTTTTATTGGAGATTTTATTGACGCCAAAATCTAAGCTAGAGGCATAATCGATCGATAATGGTCCATTCGTTCCAGGGTTTGGTCCATCTGGATCGGTTGGATCCACAGGATTGACTGGGTTTTCTGGATCTGGATTTTCTGGATTGACTGGGTTCGTCGGATCGGTATTTGGAATAAAATCAACCGCCCCATTTGAGGTGTAAGAAGCCGCTTCAGCTGCTGAAACCTCAGTTGCTGCACTCGCTGCTGCCAATACGGCAAGACTTAAAAAGACCCATGCTGTTTTTTTCATTTCTATTTGACACTCCTTTATCTGTTTTACTGAAAATCAGTGATTTTAATTGCTTTCAGGGACATTCTTTAAATTCCAAGTCAATGTCGTCCGATACTCTTTGGCTAATTTTACGGAACTGCCTGGTACATTTAATTTTACTGCCGTTGACCCTTCCGTTGCATCGTTCCCAAACTTGTAGATCCAAGTGCCCATTCCTTTTCCGACAGGTGCGTTGACCAATGTGATTTCACTATCGGGTACAAAGGTATGACTTGCCGTAACCGTTGGTGCATACTGCATATCGGTGACCGAAGTTGCTGCACCTGAGGCGATCGATAATGAAGCCCCGACTAGTTCTTCGTCATCAGCCGTTTTGAATTGTCCGTTTTGCACAACGCTCAATGACCAGCCTTCTTGCGTTCCTCGTTTATCTGTTACTTGCACATAGTTTGGTCCAGCAGCGCCAGCTGTGAACTCTTGCAGCTGTGCGTAATAATCTTTTGTTTCGGAAGTGATCAATTGGTTGCCAAATTGAAAGCTTGAAGCAAAATCGATCGATAATGGTCCAGCTGTTCCAGGGTTTGGTCCATCTGGATCGGTTGGATCGACGGGATCCACTGGTTTTTCTGGATCGGTCGGATCAACTGGATTGGTTGGATTCGGGTCCGCTTCAAAAGTGATTGCTCCATTTGAGGTGTATTCAGCGGCATTAACGGTTGTTGGTAACAGAGCAGTGCTCATCAATAGAATGCCTGCCGTCAAGAAAAGTTTTTTCATTTTTTGTTCTCCTTTTGATTAAAATGATTCCTGCTGCCAACAAAACGACAAGACCACTGCTTTGATAGCTATTAAAGTGATCCGACCCTGTTGCCGGCAGAATGTTGTTGCCTTTTTGATTTACTTGTTTATTCCCTGGCTGTTCTTTTACGGGCTCTTCTGGCTCCTCAACTGGTTCTTCATAGACACCGAAAAAGGAAGTAATGCCATTGCTGTCATAGGCACCTGCTTCGGCTGCTGAAACGAGCTGAGGAAACATTAATAGACAGCCAGCAATAATACCGATCATGATTTTTTTCATTTATTTTCCTGCCTTTATGGGTTGCCAGGTGCCGAAACTAGCTGCCAGCTCAAGGTTCCTTGATAGTCCCCGACTTTTTGCTGTTCGACTGGAACGGTAAGCTTGATTCCTTCATTCTGACTTTCGCCCCAGTGCTGGTTCACGACGTATGTGCCATTTTCTGTCAATTCCGTTTCCTCGATGATCATTTCCCCACTGGTTATCATCTGTTCTTGACCGTTTGTCACAAAGCGGAAGACATCGGTTAATTGATCTGTCCCATCCGTTAATGGCTGTTGCTCTTTGACCGTCAAGCGCCATGGACTCCGTTCGGACCCTCTCGTATCTTTCACTGCTAGCTCGCCTGTGATCGTTGGCCAATAATCTTGTGTTTCTGTAGCAACTTTCTGCTGTCCAAAATCAAAGTCTGTTGGCACACTGCTTAAAATAAGCTCGCCGGCAACTGCGACATTGACGACTTTTTCTGCCCGTTGACTGCCTGCTTCATAATGGTAAGCCGTTGACACATTTTTCAACAGCTCAGCTTCCGTTGCTTGCTGGATCGCGGCAAAAGCTTGTGGATCGACAGTCGGTGGTACATTTGCCCGATTATCTGCAAAAATCGTGGTTGCTTGGGTATAGTCTGCCAAAGCGGCTTCATCTGTCAGTGCCGTTGCTTCTGGTAAGGTCAAACGGACATCTTTTGCATAGACGGCAAATTGCCGATCAGCAGAAATGACACTTTCATTTTTGACCACCACCAGATTCACGGTAGTTTCTGCCTGATTCTGATCGTTTTCCCCTACGGAAAAAGTGACCGCTTGTTTGCGGTAGACCGCTGTTTCTAACGGTTCTTGAATCGCAGCTAAGACCTCATCTGTCAGCGTATCCTTAAAGAAAGGACGCCCTCTGGCTTCGAGATAAGTCACGGCTTGTTCTTTTGTCAGCGATTGTGCCTCTTGCTCTGTAAGGATCACATTGCGGGCTTGGACTTCCGCCTTATTTGAGTAGCGGACACTGATATCGTAACTATACTCCCCATCAGGACTCGTCCAATCAACTGGCTCTGAATCTGGTTGTTCCGTCAACTGCTGCTCCGTGCTATCCAGCTTGCTGGATTTGATTTGACCCGCATAGACCCATGAACCGGACGTTTGGGTTTCTGGTGTAAACGTCAATGTTGGCAATTCCGTTACCGTGTAGGGAATCAATAAACGCCCTTTTTGCACCTGCGTCCCCGCCTGCTCAGTTCCCCATGCTTGCAAAGTCAGCGGCGTATTGTTCTCTTTGACTGCCGTTACATTGTGACTAATGGCACCGATCCCATTCGCGACTCCGGGTGTTTCGACTTCGTAGTTAATGATCGAACCTGGTATTGCAATACCGTACCCATTGGCTGCATTGGTCACATCGTTGTCCCCGATGAAGGTTTTCCCAGTCGCTTTTTCGATCCCGCTGAAATTGATTGGCGTGATCGCTACAGCATTAGCAGCAATTGGATTTATGGTCAGTACTTGATAGGCACTAACCGCCCCAAACCACGTTCCTTGACTGTTGACTCGAGAACCTGCATCATTGGTCGTCGTTTTCAGCCACGTTAAATGATCTTTATCCGTATCTGGTGTGGCGAAATCCGAGAGATTGATTCGCCCCGTTCCCGGCGGCGACTCGATCGTCCCTTTGTCTTCTACCGTTAACTTCGCCCCTGAAATCAAATTCGTTGCGGAAGAAATCCCGATACCAGCATCCTTGGAAAGATGGATGTTACCGAACTGATGATAGGTCGTTGCGTGATTGGCAGCAGTCGCTGAACGGCCATTTTTGATGTCTCCCCCATTGGCCATCAGCTTGATGCCGTTTGTCACATTCAATTCGGTAAAGTTGACGATCCCCAGACCCGTCACAGCGATTGGATCAGTTTGATAAGAAGCTGTCCCATCGACATTTTCACCAAAGTTCATCTTCACTTGATTACTGCTGTTGGCTACGATCGTGTTCGTAAAGTTATCTGACGCGTTTCCGCCTGAGATCCCATTGATACTTTTGGCTCCTTGAAGTCGCATCTCGACATCTCTTAAAATTTGATTGGAAGAAATATTGGAATAATACGTGGTGTATAAATTCCCGATACTTGATCCTTCCGCCTGGATATTCATATAAATTTTGCCGCTTCTCGTATTGCTAGCAGTCCGTCCGCCATCACCATAGATCGTTGCCCCATTCAGCGCATCTGACCCCGGCTTTGTGTAAATGTTCAATGTAATCGTATTGGAGCTGTCGGTCCCAACGATATTTGTACTGTTAAACGGATTACCGCCTGAGATGTTCGTTCCAGAAGGAAGGGCAAACTCACCATCGTAATTTCTCAAATCCAATGTCAAACTGGCATTTCCTAATAACCGTCCATTGTTCGTAACACCGCCTGAAAAACCATTAGACCCTGTACGCGGAGTACCTGAGAAGTTTCCGCCAAACACTCGATTATCCGAGTTTCCGTTAATGGTGTGGGAAGAAGCGACACCATAAGAGGCACCGAGTGAGGCATTGATCACCCCATCATAAACCGTTACTGCGACATTGCCGGTCACTAATAAGTCATCCCAGCCACCACCAGATAAAAACCAGTCTACTTGCCCATTATTTACTGTCGTTCGTCCATCTCCGTAAACACGGCGTCCAGTATAGCCTGTTCCTTCTAGCGTATCGACGATCCCAGAGTTCAAAGTATTGGAAGAATTTCCCTCAATGACACCTGAGAAGGAACCACCGTAGGTCCAGCGAGCAACCGTGTTATTCAAGATCGTTTTGGTATTCCCTTTAATATAGATATCCCAAGCTGTTCCTGGATAACCGCCGCCACCAACGATATCCCATCCAGATGAATAGCCTCTCGTTTTATTGCTCGTTGAGTAATCTAGATTTGTCGGTCTGGTTCCTGTGTAAGCAATCCCATCTCCCCCAGGACTACCATCCGAAGTGATCGTACCAACTTCAATCGTCGTATTTCCCTCAACATAGCCGCCTCGACCAGCTGCCGTCGAATAAATCGCACCGTTTGAAAAGGAACCGCTGACTAGATGAGAAGTGATATCGCCATAAACTTTAAAACTTGCCGCTGCTTCTGCCAGTGCTGCTCGTTGCTCAGGAGTATAATTGTCATACGTCGTCGTATTCGAAGCCCCCATTGAACTTTGAGTCAAGGTACTAACGTTGTTTCCCCCACCGCCGTTAAAATCACCAATTCCGCCGACGCTGGCACTCGGTCCCGCTTTCACGGTGTTGACGATGTTTCCTGTGATGGTACCAGTATTCCGATTGCCACCTTCAAATTCACTCCGTCCAGTGGAATAGCTGCTGGCATCAAGGTTGGTCACGATGGCATCCTTAGAACGGTCAGAGCCGATGTTGCCATAAAATGAACCGCCTACAAACCGATTGGATATACCTGACCAACCGCCTGCACCCGAGATCGTACTGCGGATCGTTCCATTGATGTTGCCATATTGAACGCCACCAGCAAAAGTACTTAAACGGAAGCTTGCATTGGTGGTTTGAATCGTCGTTTCAACATTGCCTGTCACATTGGCTGTATTGGAAGCGTTTGTTCCAAAACCACCGCCATAATAATTACTTAAGGTCCCATTCAAACGATTGATCGTGACACTGGTATTCCCATCAATCGTACCGATATTGGCACCTCCAGCGATCGTACTGATATTACCTACTGTATTATTTACGACAATCGCTGTATTCCCGGTCAATGTACCACCGTTTTGATTCCCCCCATAAATATTCCAAGTTCCTGAACCTGTCGCATTCAATGTGATCGTTGGGTTTCCCGAAAGGTCGCCATTGTTGCTTCCCCCATAAATCGCAAGACCATTCCCGGTGGACCCACCGTTCAATGAAAGGCTATACCCATTCATGTACATCCTCGTACCACTATAGTTGAGGTTTCGAATCACTACATCAGAACCGAAGTAAATGTCCGTGCCAAGTGCAACCGTGCGACTCCCAGTGGTCAACGTTGTTGCATCTGTGATGGGATCATCACTATGCCCTGTGATGATCAAGCGGCTGACTTTTCCTTGTAGCGCATAAAAAGTCATGTTCGTATTATCGACTGTGGCTGGAATCGTCTTTGAAGTCAGATTCGTTGGCAGTGATAGCGATCCACCCGAGCCAACATACAAAGCAAATTCTTGGCCATTGCCGTTTTGATACATATCAAACAACGCTTGACGAATGCCTTCAGCACTATTGGTGTATTCCGCATATGCTGATCCATCTCCAGCTGGGCTTGGTACAGCGATCACTTTCGTTTTATCGGCTTCTGCAATGATCTCTTTGATCGATTGCTCTGCCAACGAGATGTCCGCCGCTCTTGCCTTAACCGTCGGTTTAAAAACAGCAGTTAAGGTTTGGTTCTCCGTGAGAATCAATTCGGTCAACGCTTGACTTGTATAGACCGTGCCATCTAACGACCAGCCTTCAAAAGCAGTATCATCTTCAAAAACTGGCAACTCACTTTCTTTTAGTGCTTCCCCTTTGTTTTTGCTGATCTGAGTGCGGGTTTCCCCGGTAGCAAATAGATGCTCCGTGTCTGTCAGAAAGGTCACCTGTACTTCTTCTGCAGCTTCCGATGAAGCTTCTGTTTCAGATGAAGCTGTGTCAGTGGCTCCTGTAGACGAATCTGTCGAAGCAGGTTCACTAGATGCTTGCACTTCAGTTTCGTTCGTCTCTTCCAGACTGTCGATCGATGAAACGACAGGGTCAGAAGAAGACATACTTTGTTCTTCACTTGTTTTTGTAACACTTTCGGCTTGTGCCACTACCATTGCATATGAAAAACACGGACCTGATGTTAGTAGAAAAACAAGTAAAGTTGTTAAAAACCGTTTCACTTTATCCCTCCTATCTTAAAAAAATAAACGTATCGCGCAGTGCACGCCCTGTGTTACAACTCTTAGTTTAGCGAGTTGGCGAAAGAGAATTATAATTCTTTTTTTCTTCCATTCAAAATTATGATTATAATTGATTTTTCATAATTCCGATTTTTGTAACTTCCACATCTTAGAGCTATCTGTTACTCATCGATTGAAAAAAAGCGCAAATTATCAGGATGAATCATCGATTCTTTTCAAAAAACTGCTTTTCTCTTTCATAAATCATACAAAAAACGAGGGATAAATCAACACTCATAATTAAATTAAGATGAGAAAAATAAATAAAAAGTTAGAATATTTGACAAAATTCAGCGGCACAAAACTCTTTTCTAACGACCTAAAATAATAAGTTAAAAGAACGCTTCCTATCTTCTGACTGTAGATAATGATAATGTTATAATCAAAAATGAATAAAAAACGTTATTTAAAAATTCCATTGCATATAAAATAACAAAATAAAAATTATTATTTTTTTTATAAATCACTGTTTTTGATAAAATAAGTAAAGTTATTTTTGAAATAACGCAAAAAAAGCCTCAAACAGCGTTCTCTGTTTGAGGCTTTTTCAACTCTTTTTCCTTTTATGGATCAATTAAATAAATGATCCGCCATCCACAAAAGTGGTATAAATATGCTCGTCCGCCACTGGATCCCCTTGGATCGATTGTACGATTTTCTCAGCTGCCACCATGCCCCATCGATGTTTCGAATAGGAGATCGTCGCTAAGCGCGGCTGCACAAAAGCGCCTAATTCCGTGTTATCAAACCCGATGATGCGGATCTCTTTTCCGATGCGATAGTCGGTCTCGCGGACATATTTGTAGACACCGATCGCCATTTCATCATTGAAGGCAAAGATATCAATGGGAAACTGGGGATCATTTGCTAAGAGCTGTTTTGCCGCTCGATAACCAGAAGGTTCCGTGAAGTCACCAGGAATGACTTCATAAGGAATACCAAAGCGCGTCAATTCTTTCGTGCTGGCTTCCAAGCGCTCCCGACTGTCGTAGCCTTTTTCTGGCCCTGCTAAGAGGAAGACTTTTTGGCTTTGTCCAGCGATCAAGCGATCGATCGCCAGCGCAGCCCCTCCTTTATTGTCTAACAAGACTTGATGGATGTTTTCATGAGACAAGACGCGGTCTAACACGACGATTTGATGCCCTCGTTGGGCGTATTGCTCGATTTCCTTTGCTGGAAACGTCCAATCCAAAATGATGGCACCGTCCACCATCCGCTCAGGAATAAACAAGTGTGATTTCTTGCCGCTGCAGACGATCATTTCATAGCCGAAAAGTTCCAGCCCTTTCTTGATGCCATCTAGCAATTCCCCATAAAAACTTCCCGCATAATCGGCGAGATAAACACCGATGATGTTGGTTTGTCTGCGTTTCAGTGTGCGAGCAGCCATGTTCGGAACATAGTTCAATTCGTTTGCGATCGCTTGAATCCGCGCGCGGGTTTCCTCGGTCACTTTTGGACTGCCATTCAATGCATACGAAACGGTGGATATGGAGACACCCGCTTTTTGGGCAATATCTTTGATTCCTACCATGGCTTCTCCTTTCTTAACGATAAATATCGATCGTATTGGTTTGGTTTTCGTTTAATTTGGCGCAAAGTGCTGCTTTCTTCAGGACAAGCGCACCTTGACGGTAGCGATTTTCCGCAAACTCAGTGGACATTTCTTCGCCGTTGATCAATACTTTCGGCGTACTTGCCGAATGATAGACGATTTCGACCGGCCGATCAAAGAGTCGATACGTCAGTGTCAACCCTGCTAGCTCCGCTGGCAAGACAGGATCAAGTTCAACGTGATCAACAAAGGTACGAATGCCTAACACATTGCTGATCAACTGATTCATATAGATCCCCGGTCCACTAGAATAGATGCGCCAGCCGCCTTTGACGCCGACTGCTGCCTCCTTAAGTTTACCAAAATTTTCTTGGGCTTCAACCCTTGTTTTGAAATCGCCATCAGAACTGCTGAAATACGCATTTGCTTGACGGATCTCCGCGTTTTCGACCCGTTGAGCGATCTGGATCGGATTGATGACCCCTAGCGCTTGCCAAGTCTCTTCTTCTCGACCTAATTTCGCCATCGCTTCGGTAAAGCGGATGTGGGCGTGAACGTACTGCAAACCGATTTCTCGTCCAAAGTTGGCTGCTTGTTCTGCTCGCTTGAAATTGGTGCTGACACCACCCACATAAGTCGCTGGACGATTCATCAAGCGCACCCCATCTGGAAATTGCAAATGCTCCTTGATGATCGCCACATGATGATCGGCTTGTTCGGGAGATAACAGCTCACCGATCATGCTTTGTTGCATCGGCAGCAAGCGGTATTGGATACCAGTTTTCTTGTCAGTCGGATGGACCATCAGTTCCACGTGCTCGCTATCTTCCATATAGACAAATCCTGGCAACGTGCCATCAGCTAACATGTATTTTTCAAAGTCGTGTTTGATGCCCTTAGACAGTTCTGTTAAATGTTTGGCATACTCTGGGTCAAATGACTGCAACTGGCTGGCTAATTTTTTCAATACTTCATAGGTCAAGGCAACGGTCCAGCTGCTGGCCATTTGTTTCTTCAACTTACTGTTATTTGGCTGCAAGGTGTCATCCCAATCGCCATCGCCATAACAAGACAGGTACGTTCCTTCCAAGAAGTTCGCTTCGATATACGCCACTTCTTTTTTCAAATGATCAAACAACGAAGCTTTGGTCTTGGTTTTCAGGAAGGTTGCGCGATCCGTATAAGGCAGTTCTTTTTCCAAAATCGCGAAATCTTTGGTTTTTTCGAGATAGTCACTAACGACTTTCATTGGCCAGACGATCACATCTCCGTGGCTCTCATCGGCTTTTTGTTTCTCATAGCGATCAAACATAAACCATTGTGGCCAGTTGCCGTCATCTGCAAATTGATTTTCAAACAAATGCTCGATGATGGACGCCACCATTTCAGGACGATTAAGTGCTAAGAAATACTCAGTCGGTCCTTGGGAAACGTCTCGAGTCCCCCAAGCAGCACCACCGTACTGTTCAAGACCATGAGGAGACAAGTAATGAACAAGCATATTGTGGGTGTACCAACGTGCCAAGTGATTGAAGGATGTAACGTCCGCCTGCGAATGTTTCAATTCAAACTGATTCAACAAATCATCGACAAAGGCCGTATAGGCAGTGTCTTCTTGCTGGCGATCTAACGTTTCGGAAACAAAGGGTTCACCAGTCAGTGTGCCTTGGATCACGAAGGAAACCGTCGGCTGTTCTGCAAAGGTCAATACGGTCGTGCTATCAGCAGCGGCCACATTGAAGATTGCTTCATCGGTCAGTTCAAAAGGTTGAGCTGCATGGAGATAATACGTCAATTCTGGATAAGTTTCCGCAATCGGTGAATCCGCTGTTCCTTTGATGGTGAGCAATTGCTGGTCTCGCGTAACAGTAGCAGTTGGTGTGGCTTCATCGATCCCCATCACAAATTGATTAGTGATGGCCCAGGTGTAGGCACGTCCTGCTTCACTGGTGATGGTGGTTGCGATCGTGCGTCCGTTTGCTTTCGTGAAGGTCGTTACTTGAATGACATCATCCGCTGTTTTGTAGTACCACGTCGCCGAATTCAAGCCCATTTCAAAAGCAGATGGCATCGTTAAAATCCGCCATTGATCGCCGTCTTTCAGATAGATCCGCTGACCAGAACGTTTGAACAGATTCAATGAGTTGCGGCTATTACTCAACAATTTATTCATGTTCGTATTGCCTAATACGATTTGGGAGTTAAACATCCCCGTCATGTAAACAGTCGTGCTCAAAATGGGTTGATCGACGATCAACTCTTGTCCGCTCATCAAAATATGTCCATGGGAGCGTTCCATCTGTGCTTCTTTTTCCTTCAACACGACATGGTGATAGTCAGGGGTAAAAAAGGAATAAAGCTGCTTATCAACGATTTCCACTGCTTCTTGCTGCGGGAACCGCTCGTTGATTTCTTCTGTGGAAAATGTCAGCCCTGTGAGCGGTCGACCGAAGTTTTTTCGTGGCTGCGCCGTTGCTTGCAACGAGTCAAAGGACAAGGCTTGATACGTTTCTTTCAGCGTTTCAAGTGCAAACTGCGGTTCATTGACTGCCGTCGCTTGATTGGCTTTGACCGCTGCGTAAAAAACGATTTCCGTAGGCGTCTCACTTACCGTCAACCATTGCGTTTGCAGTGCCGTATAGGCAAATTCGTATTGATACACTTCATTGGCTAACGTTTCTTGGCTAAGTGCAGCTGGTTGATTCGTTTCTTTGTAGCTGCGACCGAAAAATTGATAGCCATCCGTCGAGAAGCCTTTCAAGGCTTGGAAGCTGCCCTGTTCCACTAAGGGAAATTGACCATTTTGAGGTTGATTTTGGCGCGAAGAAAGCACGATGCGACCCTTATCATGGCTAACATGATGGTCGATATATTGCGAAACATAGGCTTCATTGGATTGAACAGCACCTTTGGCGGCATTACCAAGATCTTGTCCGTAAACTAGTTCCGCTTCCCCAGAACCACTCAATTGAACCCGCCAGAACCAGCAATCTTGTGCCAATTGGAAATCAACTTGGTAATCGATGGACTGGTACGTCCCAGTCCAAGTCAGCTGTTTGTCTGAGTAGGCAAAGGCACTGTTAGCATTTGAACCGATCAAGGGAATAAAGGACAACTCCCCCGCCTCACGCAGACGTAGATAGATTTGATTCAAACTACCATCTAGCGCATTTCCGTTCAACTGATTGATCATCACACCGTGACTTTGGATCTCATATAAATCACCGTTTGGTAAAAACGTCACGGTCGTATTTGCGTTATTCATCACTATTTTTTTCGTCATAGAAACCTTCCTATCTTACCTAACTAATTGCAGGGTTGTTTGTTGGGTGTCTCGGCTGTTCCCACCAATCATGATGTGGAATTTCCCTGGATCACTGCTTAATTGTTGGTTGCTGTGGACATAGCGCAGCAGTTCTTCCGTGATCTCAAATTGAACGGTTGCTGATTCGCCAGCCTCTAGCCAAATTTTCTTAAAGCCTTTCAGTTCTTTCACTGGGCGAACCACTTCACCGACTAAATCGCGAATGTAGCATTGGACCGTTTCCCAAACCGCTGCTGTTCCTTGGTTCGTAACAGTGATGGAAGCCGTGACCGTTTGATCTTTGGTCATAGTCGGCTGATCCAACGTCACCGCAGAATACGCAACTGGGCTATAACTCAAGCCAAACCCAAATGGATATTTGGCATAATTGGAGACATCCAAATATTTTGAGACATATTTTTCATCCGGTGCACTTTCATAAGGACGACCGGTATTGTCAACGTTGTAATACACAGGAACTTGTCCAACGGTTTCTGGGAATGACATGCTCAAGCGACCGCTTGGATTGTATTCTCCCCACAGGATCTGAGCAAGTGCGTTTCCGCCTTCGGTTCCAGGGAACCAAGCCTCGACGATCGCTTTGGCTGCATCCACACCTTGCAAATCAAGAGGACGACCGTTATAAAGAGTTACGATCAATTGCTCGTTGTATTCTTTTAAGGTTTCAACCAAGGACAATTGGGCTTGCGGCAAACGAATGTCGCTGCGGCTGGCAGCTTCGCCGCTCATCCATTCCTGCTCTCCTAGTGCTAAGACCACTTTATCGGCTGCCTTCACTAATTCGATTGCTTCTTGGATCGCCGTTTCAGACGGTGCAAAATAATCAAAGGGCTCTTGACCGATCAACAGATCCGCACCCAAGGCTTGAGCACCCTCCACTAATGTCACTACTTCTTCTTGTTTTCCTTGCCAAGACCAAGCACCTAATAGATCACGGGAGTGAGCACCTGGGCCCACGATCGCGACTTTTTCGGTTTTCTGCAACGGCAGGACACCTTCATTTTTCAACAACACCATTGATTTCTTTGCGATATCGCTGGCGATCTCTCGGTGTTCTTGAGACAAAACAGTGGCTGCTTCAGCGGCTTCATCAGCGCCGCGGTATGGATTTTCAAATAGCCCCAGCTCATTTTTTAAGGTCAAGATTCTTAGCACCGCTTCATCGACTAAGGCTTCCTCAACGGTGCCTTCTGCGATCAACTCTTTCAAGTTATCGGTGTAGCAAGTCGTCATCATCTCGATATCGACCCCAGCTTTGATGGCTAGTTCAGCGGCATGTTTTTCATCCTCCGCTGCGCCATGAGCGATCACTTCTTTGATTGCTGCCCAGTCAGAGATCACAACGCCTTCAAACCCGAATTCTTCTCGCAAAACATCGCGGAAAAGCCAGCGATTGGCCGTTGCTGGAATGCCGTCTACCGTATTAAAGGAGGTCATCACCAGCTTAGCACCAGCATCAAGGGCTGCTTTATAGCCTGGCAAATAACTTTCTCGCAGTTGGCGTTCTGACATATTGACCGTGTTGTAATCGCGACCACCGATAGCCGCACCGTAAGCCGCAAAATGTTTGACGCAAGCAGCCACGCGGTTGAAATCCGTTCGCAGATCATCCCCTTGATAGCCTTTGACGAAGGCTTCAGCGAAGCGACTGTTCAAGTAAGGATCTTCCCCCGTCGATTCCATGACACGGCCCCAGCGTGGGTCTCTTACTAAGTCCACCATCGGTGAAAAGGTCACATGCAAGCCAGAAACAGCTGCTTCTTTGGCAGATACTTCCGCCATTTTCTCCGCTGCTGCCAAATCCCATGAACTACCTAATCCTAATGGAATCGGGAAAATCGTCCGAAAGCCGTGAATGATGTCCGCCATCAATATCGTCGGGATATTCAAGCGGTTATTGGCGATATACTCTTTTTGGACGCGGATCGCTTCTTTTGCACCAGAAACACCTAGCGTTGTTCCCGCGTTGTTGATGTTTTCTTGTGTCAGTCCTAAGTCGCCCATCGGACCTGTTTTCTCTTCTGCTTTATCTGAATAAAAAGCCGCTGCCAGTTGCAGCAACTGATCGATTTTTTCATCTAAGGTCATTTCTGAAAGTAGTTCGGTTAATTTCTGCTGTTCCATTTTTATTCATCCTTTGCTTTCTTCAAATTGGACTTCTGCTTCTAAAGGGAAATGATCGGAGGGAAAACGACGATCATAAGAATCCGTTAGACAGGCGGTTTTGACCACCGTGAAGCCTTTCGTATAGATATAATCAATTTCTTCTAGTTCTTGCCATGGTAACGTATAAATAAAATTTTGATAGGAGCCTTTTGGCCCATGATGGTGCTTCTGTCCATGTTCTTTGGCATTTTGAAAATGCTGCTCTAAGTACCGATGCACCCGCTCCGTTGGCTCCGCATTCAAGTCGCCCATCAGCAATACAGGATAACGTTCGATCTGATCTGCCAGCTGCTCAAGGATCACTTTCATCCCTTCAAAACGAGCCATTTCTGAAATATTATCTAAATGAGTCGTGATAGCAAGAAACGGCGGATTCTTTTTTTCCTGCAAGACTGCCCAAACACATAAGCGTGAATACGCAGCTTCTGGATGAATACTTGGTTCAGTCGGTGTCAATGACAACCAAAACGAACCTGAAGCTAATAACTCGAAAGCCTCTTTTTGATAATACAGTCCGATGCCTTCGCCTAAGCCATCACCGTCACGTTCAGCCGTGACGGAAGCATACTGCGCTAACTTTGCTAAATCTGCAAATTGGCTGGGACGAGCTTCTTGGATCGCCAGAACATCCCAGTCGTAGTAATCGATCAAGGAGCAGACCGCCTCCGATCGATAGTGCCATTGCCATTCTTGGTCATAGTCGGTATCGACTCGTAGATTGTAGGTTGCTGCTTTCATCTGCATTCATTTCCTTTGAGTAATTTTGTGATTTGCTGCATCTCACGACGGATTTGTTTCGCTTCGCCGCCGCCATGCCCTTTATTTAAGTAAATACGCAATTCTTTCGGTCCAGGAATCTTTTTATAGGAAACGAAGAAATCTTCCATGGGACAGATGGGATCAGCACTGCCGACCGATGTATAAACAGGACCAGTTATCTGATGAGCAAAATACTTCAAATCAAAATAACTCATGACTTGATAGATCGTTTCCCGCGTTTCTGGAAATTGTTCGATATACTCTTGAATCACCTGGTAACTTCCTGTTTTTTGTTCGATCCGATGGACAAGATTGGAGTGGCTTGGCACATCGGCAAACGTCGCAAAAATCGGGACGTTCGTTAATGCGTTGACCAATAAGGCGATGCCGCCTCCTTGTGAGCCGCCTCTTAAAATAATGCGCTGCGGATCGATTTCCGGTATCTGTTGAAGGACTTCTAGTGTGCGCAAACTATCTGCGACCAATCGCTTCATATAAAAATCTTCTTTTTTCAAGATGCCGCGTCCAAAAGGTGCTTCATGCTGCGTGGTTTCATAGGAAACCTGATCTTGCGTGCGTCCCCCTTGTCCGCGATTGTCGATGACAAGACAGCCGCAGCCGATCAATAACCAATGAGCAAATTGGAACGGTTCTTGCACATGATTCATATAGCCTAAAAAATCAATCACGATTGGACAATCTGCCGCTTGTTCTGGCAGCAGCAGATGCCCATAGATCGTTTCATTACCAAGACTTTGAAAAGAAATCGTAAAACAATCGATCCCTTTCAGCAAAGGCGCTTGTTTGGTTCTTTCAAAGGCTAGCGGAAGGGTGTCAAGTTCTTGTTGGACCGAAGCCCAAAAATAGGATCGATCCGTCGCTGTGGATTCAGTCATTTGTCTCTTCCCCCTTCGCTAATACTTTATTGAAAAACAACACTTGGACAAAGGCTGAGCCTGAGATCCCTAAACAAACAAATAAGAATAGGTTCACTTTGCTGCACAATACAAAGACAAGAATGGGGATCACCAATAAAATGATCGCATTCGCCGTACTGCTAAGAACCGCATAGGCCGTTTCTTTTGCTGTTTCTTGCAATGATTGGGCAAACAAGCTGTACAAGAGAACGAACACGACGAGATACAGCGCAGCCAAGCTGACGAGGATCACGGCTAAAACGCCAAAGTAAGGTGTAATCATCATCAAGGAATAGATCAACCCAGCAAAGACTGCAACATACGCAATAATAAGACCTTCTAAGAAGAGCCCACGTTTGAGGTTGCTTAAGAATGCTTGCTTGTATCGCTGCCAAATCGGGACATCCCGTTCCTTGTACAATTGATCGATCGTCTGATACAGCGCGATCAATGCTGGTCCTGCGAGAATCAGCGTCATTGCTGGAATCATAAAGAGAAAACTAACAATGATCATATCTGCTAAAAAAGCAAAGACCCGATAGTACCATCCTTCATAAGAAAATAGTCGATTCATTATGATCCTCCAATCAAAACTTGCTGATTTGTGCTGCGGGTGCTACGTAAACTTGTTTCTTGCCTTCTTGTGAATTTGGGTCGTTTCTCAACGTACAGTTTTCTGGGTTGCAGGTTGCACGTCTCACTACGTGAGCCAATCGCAGTGATTCTTTGTATGGACACTACGCTCCCTGCGGTCGCCTAGTACTTTGAAACATCAGATTTTGCGCAAAGTGCGCGCAAAACCTGTGTTTCTTTGGTTGGTCACTACGCTCCTTACAGTCGCCTAGTACTTTTCATCATCTGCTCGTCTCCGCTTTCGCTTCGCCTATAGTTGCACTAAGAAAAATACACTAAGTGCAGCTTGCATGTCTCACTACGTGAGCCAATCGCAGTGATTCTTTGTATGGACACTACGCTCCCTGCGGTCGCCTAGTACTTTGAAACATCAGATTTTGCGCAAAGTACGCGCAAATCCTGTGTTTCTTTGGTTGGTCACTACGCTCCTTACAGTCGCCTAGTACTTTGAAACATCAGATTTTACGCAAAGTGCGCGCAAAACCTGTGTTTCAAAGCAAAGGAGAGGAAAGGTCTTTTTTTTGGCTTCCTTTCCTCTCCTATGGGGGTTATTTTAGTCGTTCGCGGTTTTCGGCCATTTTTTCAGTTTTAATGTCTTTGATTGCATCCCAGTTGTTTGAATCTAAGAAGCTTTCAAAGTCGGTTAGTGTGCTGTCAAATGTTCCTTCATCTTTTGAACGGATCAGTGAGATGATCGTGCTGTTGATTTTGGTTTTGATGGCTGTGTTTGAACGTGCTTCAGCAGTTCCAGCATCTGGATCCGTATTTTCGATCACAAAGTGTGGATACAATTTGCCTTCGCCCCACTCTTGCATTTGAGTCAACGCATTTTCGGTTTTGACTTTCAGTGCATTGACACGGTCATTGTTAAAGTAGTTGAAACGGCTGATACCATATTTTTTGTTGTAGCCTTCGTTGTCGGTTTGTTCCATTTCTTTGATTTCTGGCAAGTAATCGATTTTGCCTTCATCGTTGTATTCATACGTCACGCCTTCAACACCGAATTTTGTCAAAATTTGTCCTGGTTCATCGATCAAGTACGTGAAGAGTTGGGTTACTTTTGCTGGATCCGCCGCATCTTTTGTGATGTAGTTGATCAACCAGCCAGAGATTCCTGTTTGGTTCAAGGTTGCTTCACGACCAGACGTGCTGGCAGGGCCATCGATTGCGATGTAGCGTGTGTCAGAGTTTTTCATGAATTCAGTGAAGTTCCCACCTTGTCCGCTCGTTCCTGCGACTAAGATCGTTGCATAGTCCCCTTGTTTTACTTTTTCATCATAGGTTGGACCGTCATCGGTAAAGCTGTCATCACTGATGTTGCCGTCACGATACACTTGATTGAAGGTTTTCAACCATGAGATATATTCTTCATCTAAATTACGGTCGTAGAACGCACCATCTTCATCTTCTAATGGAACACCTAAGAAATCTTGCAATTTATCTAAGAATGGTCCTGCTGTTTCGCCGATCGTTGTGAAACCCATTGGTGTCAAATCAGGGAATTTCTCGCTGATTTCTTTCATGACTTTCACATAGTTTTCTGGCGTCGAAACATCTGGTTTGCCTAATGCTTCATAGACATCTTCACGGATCACAAAGTTGTCGTTGACGGGAATATTGCCGCTTTCGTAGTCTGCTGCTGTGTTGGAATAGTTTGGATAACCATAAGTTTTGCCATCATCTAAAGCAAACCATTTGAAGGTATCTTCGGTCACGACATTCATCAAATACGGATCGTATTGTTCCGCTAAATCGTTCAATGAGTATGCCCAGCTATCAGCTTTTGTGGCTGCTTGGCTGGTTTTATCCATCAACGTCACGATATCAGGCATATCACCACTTGAAATCAAAGCGTTTAATTTCGAATCATCCCCTGAAATAAATTCAATATCAATGTTCAAATCTTTTTTGATTTGGGCTGTCGTCACATCTTCACCAAATGGCAAAGCTGTCCAGTCTGAATTGATGTACCATGTGATCTTGGTTGGTTCTTCTTTGGTATCGAGTTTCCATGCTGGTGTCTTTTCATCTAACTCATACCGATCTTTGATAGAAAAATCCGAACTGCTGGCATTGTCTGAGCTGCCGCCACATGCTGCTAAGCTGAGTAATGCTGATGCTGCCAATAAACCGCCTACTACTTTTTTCATGTCTATCCCTCTTTCTATTCTTTTACTGCACCGGCCATCATACCGCCGATAAAGTGTTTTTGAAGCAATGGATATATAATTAAAATTGGCACTGTCGTGATGACGATCGTAGCCAACTGAACCCCACGGGTCGTTGCTTGGACGATAAAGTCGGTACTACCGCTTTCAGTCATCGTACTCAAGTTGGATTGGACGATGATTTCATAAATCTTCATTTGCAGCGGATAGAGATACTCTTTTGTGATATACAGTTTTGTCGTCATAAAATCGTTCCATTGGCCAACCCCGTTGAACAAGATGATGGTTGCCAAGGCCGGTTTCGTTAATGGTAAGAAGATTTTATAGAAGATTTGGAATTCACTTGCACCGTCGATCTTCGCAGATTCTTCGAGTGAAGGCGGAATCTCACGGAAAAAGTTCATTAAAATCACGACATCATAGTAGCTGAACAAGGCTGGAATAATGTAGACCCAGAAAGAATCCAGTAATCCTAGCGAGCGAATCAGCAAGTACGTTGGAATCATCCCACCACTGAAGTACATGGTGATGACCCCCATCGTTGTATAGATGTTGCGGCCGACCAAGCGTGATTTACTCAATCCGTAAGCCACGATCGCACAAAACAAGGTATGGGTCGCAGCCCCAAGAACCGTTTTTAACACTGAGATCAAGAAGGCACGGGGGATACTTGCGTCGGAAAAAACTTTCCGATAGTTTTCCCAGGTAAAGCCTTTGGGCCATAACACGAGGCCGTTGCCCGCTAATCCAGAACTAGAAGACACGGAGGAAACCAAGATATTCCAAATCGGTACGATGATCATCAATGAGAATAAAATCAAGATCACGGTATTGAAGAAGTAAAACCACGTGTTTTCTTTTGCTTTTCTTTTGATCATGTTTTTTCCTCCTATAAGATAACTGAATTGCCGTTGTTCAACTTGCGGGTCACTCGATCCGTGATCACCAATAAGATGACGGAAATGACCGCGATCCCCAAGCCGACAGCAGTTGCATAAGAGAAATCACCTTGCGTCAACCCCATTTTATAAACGAAGGAGTTGATGACTTCTGAACGGTTTTGGTTCTGTGAATTCATTAAAACTAATGTTTGATCTAGGTTTGACCCTAAGATACCGCTCACATTCAGAATCAAGTTTAAGGAGATGATCGGTGTCAGTAATGGCAATGTGATCGAACGAATCTGTCTTAGCTTGCTGGCACCATCGATTCGTGCGGCTTCATAAAATGTTGGATCGATCCGCGACATACCTGCCAAGTAAAGGATCGTTCCCCAGCCGACTTCTTTCCATAGATCCGAAAGGACCGCGATCCACCAATATTTGCTTGGATCCAATAGATGATTGACCCCTTTGTCCATCAATCCTACGGACATCAGCACTTGGTTGATAAAGCCGTTCGTTGACAGCCAAGAAATCATCATCCCACCTAGCACGATCCATGAGAAAAAATGGGGAATGTATGAAACCGTTTGAATAAATTTCTTCAAGCGGCCATCTTGCATTTCAAAAATCATAATGGCTAACACAATCGGGATCGCAAAACCTAAACCTAATTTCAATAAGCTGATGGCTAACGTATTTCTAACCGCTTCCCAGAAAAAACTGTCATTCATAATGATACGGAAATTCTCTAACCCGACCCATGGTGCTGATGAAATCGTGTCAATCACCGTATAGTTTTTGAAAGCGATTATAATTCCGTATATCGGAATATAATTAAATACGATCATAAATGCCACGCCGGGAAAAACCATCCAGTGAAGCTGCCGTTGACTATAAAACTTTTGCAGTTTACTCATACACAAAATCTCCTTCTTTCTATCCTCGCAACACTACCTATATCTCCACAATTTGGTGAAACGTTTCTACAAAAAGATTATATCCGCTGCCAATCGAAAATGCAAGCCTTTCCAATTATTTTTTTCAGCTTTTCTTTTTTCACAAATTTTGTTGGGTTCCTCACAAATACAAAAGCTTTCATATCAGCTTTTTCATAAGAAATCCTTTTTCCAAACATTTCCTTTTAATCAAATTTCACAAATATTGTATTTTTTCAACATCGATTAATTCTCAGAAATCATTAAAAAATAAAAAGAAACGTTTCACCAAAAGCACAAAAAAGCAGCAATCATCGTTGATTGCTGCTTCGTTCTATTCACTTCTTTGGGGATAGCCAAAATGGTCATAGGCTAACGGCGTTGCGATCCGCCCACGCGAGGTGCGCTTCAAAAATCCTTTTTGGATCAAAAACGGTTCGTACATATCTTCCACTGTTTCGGTTTCTTCCCCGATATTGACAGCGATCGTACTTAATCCCACCGGGCCGCCTTGGTACAATTCGATCATCGTGCGGATCAATTTCTGATCGATATAATCCAAGCCAGCATGATCGACTGCCAAAAGCGCCAATGCCTGGTCAGCAACGGTGCGATCGATCAACCCATCCGCTTGCACTTGCGCATAATCGCGAACTCGTTTAAGCAACCGGTTGGCGATCCGTGGAGTGCCTCGGGATCTGCGGGCGATTTCGATCGCCCCTTCTTCCACGATATCCGTTTCAAAGATCAACGCAGTCCGCTGCACGATCTCTTTTAAATCATGGTCTTCATAATATTGCATATGAGAAATGATCCCGAAGCGATCCCGTAGTGGCGCCGAGAGCATCCCCGCCCGCGTCGTTGCGCCGACTAAGGTAAATGGCGGGAGCGGAAAATGAACTGGGTGAGCCGTTGTCCCTTGCCCCACCATGATATCCACATAAAAATCTTCCATTGCCGAATAAATCATTTCTTCGGCGACACGAGGCAAGCGATGGATCTCATCGATAAATAGAACATCTCCCGGCTGTAGCTCATTCAAGATCGCAATCAAATCCCCTGGTTTTTCGATCGCAGGACCGCTGGTCGTCTTGATTTGGACCTGCATCTCGTTGGCGATCACCATTGCCATCGTTGTTTTCCCTAAGCCTGGCGGACCATATAAGAGGACATGATCCAACGCTTCTTCTCGATTTTTCGCCGCTTGGATATAAATCGAAAGCTCCTGCTTGACTTTGTCTTGTCCGATATATTGGGCAAGGGTTTGCGGACGCAAGGATTTTTCGATGATCTCTTCTTGTTCTGTGCTTTCTGGCGAAACAATTCGTTCATCCATCGTCTACTTGCTCCTTACTTTTTCATCATCAATCGGAGAGCTTCCCGCAAGTACTCATCCGTCGATTTTGTGGTATTCGCCGCTAATTGTTTTTCGGCTTTCTTGACTTCTTTTTCGCTATAACCCAATGCTTTCAAGGCTTCCATCGCTTCATCTAAAGCAGTCGTTGCTACGCTTAGAGGAACGATCGCTTCTTCTCCAACCAGTTCAGCCACTTTGCCTTTCAAGTCTAGGATCATTTGCTGCGCCGTCTTTTTACCGACACCTGGGAACTTAGTCAAATAATTGACGTCCCCATTTTCGACTGCCGTGATCAACCCTGTATGGTCTTCATTGGCCATGATTGCTAACGCACTCTTTGGTCCAATACCTGAGACACTGATCAATTTTAAAAACAACTGCTTGCCTTCGATCGTGGCAAAGCCGTAGAGACTATGAGCATCTTCACGAATCACTTGGTGCAGATAGATTTTTACTTCTTGGTTCAACTTGCCGCTAAATGAATACGGATTGCCAAAAGCGATCTGATAGCCGATGCCATGGGTCTCAACGACGATATACGCCGGAAAGATATCCGTTACTTTTCCTATGATATATTCGTACATGTGCTTTCCTTTCTGTACATATGTTCCCTTTATTGTAGCACAGACGAGAGGGCAAAAAAAGGACTGTGAACGAAGGAAAAGGCTTAGCAGGAAACAAACGGAGGAAAAACCGTTGTTTCAGTCGCATTTTTTCAAACGAGACATGCTGCTGCGTCTTTTTTTCGCACACAGTTCCTAATACTTACTCAACGAGTGATTTGAATTCGCCATAGCCTTTTTCATCCATTTCTGCTAAAGGGATGAACTTCAATGCTGCCGAGTTGATACAATAGCGCAAACCGCCTTTGTCCTGAGGACCGTCTGAAAAAACATGTCCTAAATGAGAGTCAGCTTCTTTGCTGCGGACTTCTACCCGATGCATGCCGTGAGAAAAATCGGCTTTTTCTTGAATATCTTGGCGACTGATCGGTTTCGAAAAGGACGGCCAGCCACAACCTGCGTCATATTTATCAGTAGAAGCAAACAATGGTTCTCCGTTGACGATATCAACATAGATCCCTTTTTCATAAAAATCATCATACTCGCCAGTAAAGGGGCGTTCGGTTGCATTTTCTTGGGTCACCGCATATTCGATCGGCGACAATTTTTCTTTTAATTCTTTTTTATCTGTCATTTTTTCACCTGCTTTTCCTCTAGACTCATCCTGTATGCTCTATCATGCCTTTTTTCTTAGCGAATGTAAAATGACTTGCTCAAATTGTTTAAGGGTTTTGCAGCTTTTGCCAACGAGTCGTTGGTTCCGCAAAATGGTAAAACTGCGGTTGGTCTTTTGTATAGATTTCTTCGGTTAAGACAGCTTCTGGCATGTTGCCAAACAACCCAGCCGCAAAAAAATAGGTGTGTGTTTCATTGAGGTAAAAGAACAGGCTCGAGCCGCATTGACTGCAAAATCCTCGCTGTGCCCACTCAGAAGAATCGTAACGTCGCAGCCACTTCACTCCTTGAAGAGCCATCTGGTCCTCCGAGCATGGCGCAAGAGCAAACATCGGTCCGCCATGAAATTTCTGGCAGAGACTACAATGACAAACCGTGATTTCTTTCGCAACTCCCGTCAAGTTGATCGTGACTTTGCCGCAAAGACAACTACCAGAAACATCCATCCTTATTCCTCCTCCGTAAACTCTTGCAACAACTGATAGACCGTAGCGACAGGAAATCCTACGATCGTATAAAAATCGCCGTTTATCGATGAGACAAATATTTTGGCTGCCCCTTGGATCCCATAGGCGCCCGCTTTGTCTTGGTACTCATCTAAGGCAAGATACTTGTCGATCTCTTGATCCGTCAAAGGACGAAACACAACTTCCGTCGAAACCACTGCTTGGCGTTGCTGTTTGCCTTTTTGCAAAACGACGGCGGTATGCACCCAATGGGTACGTCCGCTCATTTTTCGCAACATCGACCGAGCATCTTTACGGTCGACTGGCTTTCCTAAGATTTCTTCATCCACCACGACCGTCGTATCGCTCGCGATCACCAGATCTTCAGGATTGGTTTGTGCAATAGCCGCCGCTTTTTCTGCTGCCATCCGTTGGACATAAGGGATCGCAGCTTCGTTTGGTCGGACCG
The DNA here is from genome assembly GCF_051711285.1 of Enterococcus sp. DIV0213h. Lineage (NCBI taxonomy): Bacteria > Bacillati > Bacillota > Bacilli > Lactobacillales > Enterococcaceae > Enterococcus > Enterococcus sp. DIV0213h. The sequence goes on along the minus strand of NZ_JBIOMH010000001.1, from coordinate 350,371 downwards.
ATTCGTCGATATCTGCTGGTATGACCGCAAATTCCGAGACTAACTCTGCTAATAATTCTTTGCGCCGCGGCGACTGTGAAGCCAAAATAATCATTCCATGCCACTCCTTGCTCGATGAGGATCTTGAATCCGTTTGAACATCCGCTCCATGTCGCTGTTGGTGAAATGGATCAGCACCGGACGACCATGGGGACAGTTGAAGGGATTCTCGCATTTCGCTAAATCTTGCAACAAGATCCTAGCTTGTGCTTCATTCAAATAGTGATTGGCTTTGATGGATCGTTTGCAGCTCATCATGATCGCGGTTGCTTCACGAAACTTTTTGACACTGACACTTCCTGTCGTCAATAACATATCGATCATTTCGCGGATGATGGCTTCTTCTTCACCGCTAGGGTACCACGTCGGGTGCGCTCGGACGATGAAACTATTGGTCCCAAAAGATTCCAGATGGATCCCGACTTCTGCCAGCTTGTCGCTTTGTTCTTGTAATTGCAGTGCATCGCTGTTGGGATAATCCAAAACGATCGGCACCAACAATTCTTGCAGGTCATTGGTCACTTCGCCGATTTTTTCGCGGTAATACTCGTATTTGATTCGTTCTTGCGCCGCATGCTGGTCGACGATATATAGCCCCGCCTCGCTTTGGGCAAACAAATAGGTCCCATGCATCTGCCCAAAATAATCCAATTGGGGAAAACGCTCCTTCGCTGGTTCTTCTTCCAGCAACCGTTCGACCGTTTTTAGGTAGTTGCGGTCATCCCCATGCATTTCAGGATGCAGAGTCGCTTGACTTTGCAGATCCTGCGCCGTAAGCTCTGGCGTCTCATCTGGGAGAAAGACTGGCGCTTCTGGCAGCGACGCTTTTGTTTCCGTCTGGCCTTCCACAAATGGTTTTCGGACAGGCTTATTTGGCAGCGTCTCTTCCAAACTGCGAAAGGTTTCCTCGGTTTCTTCCAACAGGTTGTCGCTAGATTCCTGTGGCATTTCTGGAAGTTTTCCACCTTCCTCCACAGGTTTTTCCACAGAGTTATCCACAGTCTGTTGATAAGTGTTGCCCTGCACCTCAAATTTCCCTGTTTCGCGATTATAAGACAACCCAGAAGTCGAATTTCCTGCTGACTCCAGTTCCAAGCCAAGCTGCTGGGCTTTTGGCTGATCGGCCACTTTTTTCTTAAAACGAAGACTGTCAGCCGCGTTAGGAATCAAATTGATTTCCCGCAGCGCCTCATTGATGGCTTTACTGATTAGCTTGGTCAATTCTTCTTCTTTTGACAAACGAACTTCTTGCTTAGTCGGATGAACGTTGACATCGACTAATAAGGGGTCCATTTTGATTTCAAGGACAGCTAATGGAAAACGACCGACCATCAATTTTGATCCGTAACCAGCAACGATCGCTTTATTCAAAGCGAAGTTGCGAATATAACGACCATTGATGATCGTGGATAAATAGTTGCGGCTGGCTCGGGTGACTTCTGGCAGTGACACAAAGCCAGTGACTTTAAAGTCGAGGTCCTCAGTATCGATCGCGATCATTTTTTTGGCGGTTTCCACCCCGTAGATCCCTGCGATGGTTTGTTTTAACTGCCCACTTCCAGTGGTGCTCAACATCTTATTGCCTTCATGAACGAGACGAAAAGCCACTTCTGGGTGGCTCAGGGCGATCCGATTGACGATATCGCCGATGTTCGCTAGTTCCGTTTGCAGCGTCTTGACATATTTCAAACGTGCCGGTGTATTGTAAAAGAGGTTTTCCACAGTGATCTTGGTTCCTTGCCGCAAGTTGGCAGGCAGATGCTCTTCAACAGCGCCGCCTTTTAAGCGCACAAAGGAGCCTTGTTGGGCGCCTTTGACTGCCGTTTCAATCGAGAGGATTGAAACCGAAGCGATACTAGGCAAAGCTTCCCCGCGAAACCCGAGGGTACGTATTCGAAACAAGTCATCCCGATTGTGGATTTTACTGGTGGCGTGGCGTTTAAAGGCAGTCAAGACATCCTCTTCTGCAATCCCTTCGCCATTATCGATGACTTGGATTTTACGCAAGCCCGCTTCTTCAATAAAAATATCGATTTGGGTACTGCCGGCATCCACGGCGTTTTCAACTAATTCTTTGACGACAGAAGCCGGTCGCTCAACGACTTCTCCTGCCGCGATTTGGTTCGCCAGACGTTCGGATAACTCTTGGATCTTTCCCATCTGCTGACCTTCTTTCTAAATTCGTTTTTGCAGCTCGTACAATGTATTCAGAGCGTCCATCGGGGTCATTTCCAACAGATTCAATTTCTTCAATTGATCGATGACGCCGATTTCTTCCGTAGATACTTCACTAAACAACGACAACTGCTGACTTTCTTCGACGACGGGTTTTGGCTGTACCGTCGGTTCATGTTCTTCCAGCGCTTTTAAGATCGTGGCTGCGCGCTGTAAGAGTGCACTTGGCAGTCCAGCGATTTTGGCTACATGGATCCCATAGCTTTTATCTGCGGGCCCTTCCATCATCTTATGCAAGAAGACGACTTCGCCTTCTTTTTCAACAGCACCGACATGGACATTGCGCAAGTGCGCCAATTCCTCATCTAAAACCGTCAGCTCATGATAATGGGTGGAGAACAGTGTTTTGGCATGAACTTCTTTGTGGATATATTCAATGATGGCTTGTGCCAATGCCATCCCATCATAGGTCGCAGTCCCACGCCCTAACTCATCAAACAAAATCAAGCTGTTAGGCGTTGCATGACGCAGCGCTTGGTTGGCTTCCATCATCTCCACCATAAACGTGCTTTGACCGGCGATCAGGTCATCGCTGGCACCGATGCGAGTAAAGATCCGATCAAAAATCGGCATCTCTGCAGATTGTGCGGGTACGAAACAGCCGATCTGCGCCATAATGACTAGCAAGGCAAACTGCCGCATGTACGTACTTTTCCCAGACATATTTGGGCCTGTGATCAACAAGATCTCTGTTTCTTCATCCATCACGATACTATTCGGAATGTACTCTTGGTGACCAAGGACTTTTTCCACTACAGGATGACGGCCGTCGATGATCGATACCGCTCGTTTTTTCGCTACTGTCGGCCGCACGTATTGGTAGCGTTCCGAAACTGTGGCGAAACTTTGTAAGACATCGACCGCACTGACGGCTTTGGCTAACTTTTGTAGACGGGTGATACTCTTTTTCACTTCTTCACGGACGTCAAGAAACAGGCGATATTCCAAATCCACCGATTTCTCTTCGGCTTCTAAAATCAAAGTCTCCAGTTTTTTCAACTCGGGGGAAATAAACCGTTCCGCATTGGCTAACGTTTGCTTGCGCTCATAGCGAGAGGTATCTAAATTCACTAGATTGGCTTTCGTGATCTCAATGTAATAGCCAAAGACGCGGTTGAACCCAACTTTCAGGTTTTTGACTCCCGTCGCTTGGCGTTCTTTGGCTTCTAATTCCGCCAGCCATTGCTTGCCGTTACGCATCGCTGTACGGTATTCATCTAATTGTTGATGGAACCCGTCTTTTATAATGTTGCCTTCCGTGATCTGTAACGGGGCATCTTCATCGATCGCAGCTTCGATCAGTGCAACCAAATCATCTAAGGGCGTTAATTCCAGCAGCAAGTCATTCCACTCGCCACGGTTGATGCCTTGCAGCAATTGCGCGATCAAAGGCACTTGCTCCAAAGAAGATTTCAACTGCAGCAAATCGCGGCCATTGACATTTCCGAAGGCGACCCGTCCGACTAAGCGTTCCATGTCATAGACTTTCGTCAACGCTTCTTGCAGATCTGCTCGCTCAAAGAAACTGTCCAGTAACGATTGGACCATTTCTTGGCGGGCAGTGATTTTCTTTGGCTGGATCAAGGGACGGTCTAACCATTGCTTTAACAAACGGCCACCCATTGCGGTTTTTGTCTCGTCCAACAACCACAAAAGAGTCCCTTGTTTTTTGCCAGTTCGAATCGACTGCGTCAATTCTAAGTTGAATTTGGAATAATGATCCATTTTCAAGGCATGATCGGGCTGATATTCCACGGCTTGTTGAATATGCGCTAAACTGCGTTTTTGGGTGATCGCCAAATAACTTAGCAACTTCCCTGTGACTACTTTTTCTAACTCTTGGGAGAGGGGTTCTGTTAAAAATTGAAATTCGGCATTTTCTTCCAACGTTTCTTGCTTAGAAAACACGACATTCAAGCGATTGGTCAGTGTTGTTTGCAATGACTCAGGGATCTCGCTGCACAAAACGACTTCTTTCGTTTGCAGAGCGGCGGCCTCATTGACGACAGCTTCTTCATCTTCCAATTGCGCTGCTTTTAATTCACCGGTACTTAGATCGACATAGGCAAAGCCAAAACGCTCCCCTTGCTGCAAAACAGCTGTCAAAAAGTTGTTTTCTTTGGCGGATAGGCCTTTGCTGTCCATCACCGTTCCCGGCGTGATCAGTTGAACGACTTCGCGTTTGACCATTCCTTTGGTGGTTTTTGGATCTTCCACTTGCTCACAAATCGCTACTTTGTAGCCTTGCTCGATCAAGGTGTCGATGTAATTGCTGGCAGCGTGGTAAGGCACCCCACACATAGGGATCGGTTCCTCCGCATTTTTGTTGCGGCTGGTTAACGTCAGTTCTAAAATTTGTGCTGCCTTGACAGCATCCTCATTAAATAATTCATAGAAATCCCCTAAACGATAGAATAAAAAAGCATCTTGGTACTGAGCCTTGATGCTTAAATACTGTTCCATCATCGGGGTATTTTTAGTTTTTTGAGGCATTGGTTTCATCCTCCTCGATGGCTTTATTCATTTTCTTTTGGATCTCCGTCGTGACATATTGCAGCAATTCATCTGCTTGCAGTAACGCTTGGCGATAAGCAACCACTAAAGAATGCTGCTCGTATTCGTTTGTCAATGACGCATAACGCTGCTCGGCAGCTTTTTTTGCTTCGGGTTTCTCATAATGCTCAAATTGAACGATCTCTTTTTGCGCTTGCTTCAGCGCTTCTTCCAGCTCCAATAGCCCTTGGTTTTGCAAGGCTCGTGCTTGAATTTCTTGAAATTCTTGAACGATCGGATGATCAGACAAGAGCCTTTGCAAAGCAGCCAGCTCTTGGGCAACGTGTGGTTCCTTGGCTAATTGCTCTTCCATGCTTCTCCTATTCTGTAAACGGGCGATCTTCACTGATTTGGATCGGACGGATCGATTTTGCTTTACCAGTGGCTTCATCAATCTCAAGCAAGCAAGCCGACAAAATACTGCGGCCTTTTTCAATCACTTCAAACCGTTGCGGCAACGCCGTCAAAAATTTTTCAATGACTGGTTCGCGTTTCATCCCCAAGATCCCATCATAAGGACCAGTCATGCCGACATCTGACAAATAAGCTGTTCCTTGGGGCAAAATCCGCGCATCATTGGTCTGGACGTGGGTATGCGTGCCGACGACTGCCGAAACACGGCCATCCAAATACCAGCCCATCGCTTGTTTTTCGCTGGTGGTCTCCCCATGAAAATCCACAAAGATAAACGGTGTACGTTTGCGGGCAATCGCAACCAGTTCATCCATTTTGCGAAACGGATCATCAAGGTCTACCATGAACGAGCGAGCTTGCATGTTGATTACCGCTAATTCAATGGTGTTGACTTTCACAAATACCATGCCGACGCCCGGTGTTCCCTCTGGAAAATTGGCTGGACGAATCATTTTCTTCGCATCGCCAATAAATTCAAAAATGTCACGGTTGTCCCATGTATGATTGCCTAGTGTCACGACATCGACACCATCTTGCAAAAATTTCTTATAGATTTTACCAGTGATCCCACGACCCGCCGCCGCATTCTCGCCGTTTGCGATCGTCACCTGTGGCCGATACGCCTTTTTTAATTTTGGAAGGTACTCCGTGATCGTTTCTCTTCCTAATGAACCAACTACATCTCCAATGAATAATACCCGCACACATTTTTCCTCTTCTCTTTTAGCTTCTTTTCTATTATAAGGGTTTTGGTCCAGAAAAAAAAGGTTCTTTCACTTGCGGTTCTTCCCTGCAGCAGGACAAAAAAACACGCTAGACTCTTTCGCATCAGTCTAGCGTGTCGCTTAATTCTCTTAGGAAACAGTGGTGTCCTCTTGTCCTACGTGTTCTACGATCGCCACGATCAAATCACGGGCTTTTTCCATCGCTTCCACGGTAATAAATTCATACTGGCCATGGAAGTTTTCACCGCCGACAAATAAGTTCGGTGTTGGGATCCCTTTATAGGTGATTTTCGAGCCGTCGGTCCCGCCACGAAACGGTGCTTCGATCGGCGTCACGCCAATCGCTTGCATCCCTGCTCGGGCAGCTTCGATACTGCGGGGATCTTTCTTGATCAAATCCCCCATATTGTAATATTGGTCATACAGCGTATAGGTGATACGTTCTTGCCCATAGGCTGTGTTCAGTTCATCAATGATCCCCACGATGTTGGCTTTTCGCTGTTCAAAAAGCGTATGATCGTGATCACGAATGATATAAGAAACTTCTGCTCGACCAATATGTCCCGTCAAATTGTGCAGCAGGTAGAAGCCTTCATACCCGCGGGTGCGTTCAGGAACTTCCTCTGCTGGTAAGGCATCATCGATTTGATGCGCGATTTTCAAGGCGTTGACCAAACGACCATAGGCAGTCCCAGGATGCACACTCGTACCGTCGATCGTTATATCGATACGAGCCGCATTAAAGGTTTCATACTCCATATGGCCCACGCGACCACTGTCCATCGTGTAAGCAAATGCTACTGGAAAATCCGCCGCATCAAAGCGATCAGCGCCAGTCCCGATCTCTTCGTCAGGACCAAAAGCGACCCAGACATCGCCACGCTTATGCGCATCCATCGTTTGTAAGATCCGCAGCGCATCAATGATCTCTGCGATACCAGCTTTATCATCTGCACCCAGCAGGGTCGTTCCATCCGTTGTGATCAACGTTTCGCCGACATAGTCTTTGAGATTAGGAAATTCAGCAGTTGTCATATAAATGGCTTTTTCTTTATTTAAACAAACATCCTTGCCATCGTAATTTTCATGGATCTGCGGTTGAATATTTTCAGCTTCGAAATCTGCCGTATCTACATGGGCAATAAAGCCAATCGCCGTTTTTTCAGGATTACCAGGTAGACGTCCGATCACAAAACTATTCTTTTCATAGTAAGCAACATCCGCTAATCCCATCTCGATCAACTGATCTTTCAATAAAAGAGCCAACTCAACTTGTCCCTGCGTCGTTGGGATGGTCTGACTCGTGGCATCCGAGCGAGTATTCATTTTTGCATAGGTCAAAAAATCCTTTAAGATTGCTTTCAATTCTGCACATCCTTTTTCTTCAATTCTTCTACTATCTTTATAACGACAGGGGACGATTGTCCGTTTCGTGGATCACTTGTCGAAAATCAGCAAAGCCAGCTGCTAACCCGCGCAGCAAGATCTCTGCCGTTCCCATATTGGTGGCTAAAGGAATCTCGTACACGTCTGACAAGCGAATCAATGCCGTTACATCTGGTTCATGGGGTTGTGCGGCTAAAGGATCGCGCAAAAAGATCACCATGTCCAAGTCATCTTGCGAAATCATGGCGCCAATTTGCTGGTCTCCTCCCAGCGGCCCTGATTTGTAGCGGTGGACAGGCAATTGGGTTGCTTCTTCGATCCTCTTCCCCGTAGTTCCTGTTGCGAAAAGTTCATGCTGCGCTAAAATTTCTCGATAGGCAGTCACTAATTTTACCATTACATCTTTTTTTCGATCATGAGCAATCAATGCGATTTTCATTTGCTGCATTCCCCCTTTTTTCTATTGTACCAATTTATTTTCTTTGCGACCGAGAAAAAACAAAAAAAACATAGCACAGATGCCGCAAATCGACTGTGCTATGTCTAAAGGATTCCTTTTTAAATCAGTTGTAATTCTTTCAAGGCTAACCAGATACCATCTTCATCATTGCTAGCGGTCACCATATCTGCGACTTGTTGGATCTCAGGGACCGCATTGCCCATTGCCACACCGACACCTGCGGCAGTCAGCATTTCACGATCGTTTTGGCCATCACCAAAACAGATCACATCTTCTTGCGCTATCCCTAATTGTTCTGCGACACACAGGATCGTTGCTGCTTTGGAGCCTTCTTTTGGAACGACATCCACACTGTTTTCATGCCAACGTACAAAACGCAGTTTGCTGTATTTCTCGTCAAAGAAATGCTCATACTCTTTTCCGTAAAAAGCCAATGCTTGATAGACTTCTTTTTCTTCAGGAAAGTCCATGTCCAACTCAGGAAGTTGGGCACCAAAGGAATGCATCGCTGCTTCCATTTTAGCAATATCCAACGAAGACGCTCGTTTCGCTGTATCCATCCCGACAAAGGCCGTATCGATCCCAAGCTCTTGGGCTTCTGCCACGAAAGCAGCCAATTGCGTTTCATCGAGCAAATTTTTATACACCTGCTGATGCGAAAGAAAGGCGGCTGCCCCATTACATAAAATGTAATTATCAAAGGACAACGAACGAATAATGTCTTGGGCGTGAAAACGACTGCGCCCAGTGGCAACGGTCACGAAATGGCCAGCATCTCGCAGAAGGTCAAGGGCTTTTAGCGTACTGTCTAGTGGCTGTTTGTTCGAGTCAAGCAAGGTTCCATCAATATCAAAGGCAAAGAATTTCCGATTCATAAAAGGTTAAGGCTCGCTTTCTATTAAGAAGTAACTAAGATTTTGGTCTTGGTTGCGGTCATTTTTACAAAAAACAGCAAGAAAAACCGTACATACTTATTCTTAACACAAATGACCGCTGATTTCAACGCTCCGTTAAGGGATGATAGCTTCTTCCTAGAGAAATGTTAGAGAAAAGAAAAAAAGAAGCATCGCTGCTTCTTTTTGTAGGTTCTGATTAGTCGACATAGGTCGATTTTGAGTTGTTCAACCATGCATAGCCAAGTCCCATGACCAAGCCACCGCCGATATAATTACCAATAAAGGCAAAAACTAAATTATGGATCACACTGCCGGCAGTCATGCCTGCCAAATGTCCGCCTGAAGCCCAAAAAGCTAAGGTAAACGCTGGGAAGTTAGCGATGACGTGTTCGAAGCCTAAGAAAGCAAAGATGAAGATGATGAAAATGATTGCTGCGACTTTTCCAGCATCGTCTTTCATCCGCATGCTTACCAACACGGCTGTGTTTACCACGATATTAGCGAACATCGCTTCCACTAAAATTTGGATAGTGGATTTTTCTAATTTTGCAGTGATCGAGGTCAGCATAAAGTTGTCTGCGGTCAGCCCTTGAAAAGGTCCCGTTAGCGCAACGATCGAGCCGAAGATCACCCCGCCGATCAAGTTGAACAAGACACACGTAAGCAAAATTTTCAATGCCAAAGGAATACTTAGACGTTTACGGTAAACCCCAACAGTCATATACAACATATTCGATGTTCCTAATTCTGCGTTCATATAAAGAATCATGACTAAAGACCAGCTAAACATAAATGCATACAAAATTTTTCCTAACCCGTGAACCATTGATTCACCTTTCATAGCGATCGCAAAAGCAATAGCTGTTCCGAGGGTCAAGAATAAACAAGCCATCATCGCACGTACAGCGTAACGCAAATAACTACTCTTGATCAAATCGATTTTCTTTTCTATGGATGAATCGATCTTCTCAAATAATGGGGATACTGGATTCATTTTTCTACTCCTTTTATGAAAAATTTTACTTCGTTATAATTTGCACAATACTTCCATATTCTAATGACGAAATGCTGATTTGTAAAGAGATATTTGAAAATATAAGTAATTAATGAAAAATTTCAAGCTTTGTTTTCATCAAATCCAAAGCCAGCTCCATCTTGACTTTTGCCCCTAGTTTGTCGTATACTATTCCTTGTGTAAAATAATGCAGCAGGAAAATAACAGCTCGTCACCAGTTCGTTGCCCCTCGGGTGCAATTGCGTAACCGCGGCTGCAAAGGTGAAGATTGAAGAACGAACTGCACGAATGTGAGTTTTTCAACGGATTATTTTACTCCAAACTATTTTATTGGAGGAACTAAATTATGTCTCGTTATACAGGACCATCATGGAAAATTTCTCGTCGTTTAGGAATTTCTTTATCAGAAACTGGAAAAGAATTGGCACGTCGCCCTTACGCTCCAGGTCAACACGGACCAAACAGCCGTGGCAAAAAATCAGAATACGGCATGCAATTAACTGAAAAACAAAAATTGCGTCATATGTATGGCATGAACGAACGTCAATTCCGTACATTGTTTATCAAAGCAAGCAAAATCAAAGAAGGTAAACACGGTGTTAACTTCATGATCTTGCTAGAACAACGCTTAGATAACGTTGTTTACCGCCTAGGTTTAGCAACTACTCGTCGTCAAGCACGTCAATTAGTAAACCACGGTCACGTTTTAGTTGATGGCAAACGCGTTGATATCCCTTCATACCACGTTGAAGTTGGACAAGTCATCAGCGTTCGTGAAAAATCACAAAACATCTCAACAATCAAAGAAGCAGTTGAAGCAACAGCTGGCCGCGCGTCATTTGTAAGCTTTGACAGCGAAAAATTAGAAGGTTCATTAACTCGTTTACCTGAGCGTGATGAATTGTCTGCAGAAGTTGACGAAGCACTAGTCGTTGAATTCTACAACCAAAAACTTTAAGATTTCAACCGACACGATTCCTTTTGGGAATCGTGTTTTTTTGTGGACTCAGCGGATTTACGGATCCCTTTAAGAAGACCCTTAAAAAAATACCAAAAAAACCGACAATGATACATCGCTGTATTCATTTGCCGGTTTTGTTCCTATTTTAGATAAAGTTCGCAACAGATTCGCCTTCTTCTTGCTTTTGGCGATAATTAAACATGAGCAGCTCTGTTTGGCGTCGTTTGAAAATGATCTTTCGTAAGTTTCGTGGCACGAATTTACGAATGTCTTCTTCATTGTACCCCACTTGGAGCTTGTTCTCATCTAAGATAATTGGTCGTTTCAATAAGTTCGGGTATTTTTCGATCAATGAAAGCAACTCTTCTAGCTTCAACTCTTCTAAATCAATGTCTAGCTTTTGGTACACTTTCGAACGAGTAGATATAATGTCTTCCGTTCCATTTTTCGTTAAAGAAAGAATCTCCATTAGTTCATCACTATTTAATGGATCGCTAAAAATGTTTCTCTCTTTAAATGGCAGTTCATTTTCGGTCAACCATGCACGGGCTTTACGACATGACGTACAGCTGGGTGTTGTATATAGTGATATCATTTGTTCATTCTTCCTTTCTCTTTGATGTACTTCGATTTTTTGTTTGGTGCTCAACCTTCGATTTGATCGATCGTTTCCTGTTTGACGATATCGGCGATTCGAATATTGATCTCTTTGACTTTCAAAGAAGTCAAGCGGCTAATTTCTTCTAAGACCACTTCTTGGACTTGCGCAAAGAGTTTGGGGATATCTTTGCCGTAAGCCACGATTACTTCCAAATCAACTGCAACCTCTTCTTTGCCAACTTCCACATCAATGCCAGAAGCGACTTGCGGCTGTTCTTCAAGGTTTTCGGTCATATCTGAAAGAAATCTGCCATTTACACTAATCAAGCCATCAATTGACTGCAAAGCGACACCAACAATTGTTTCAATGACTTTCTCTTCAAAGGACAGTGGACTTGCTTGCGCTGCTTCATTAGACACATTCGTTGTTTGCTGATCGTCAGTCATTTTTCACACTCCTTGGTTAAATAAGAAAGGATACTAGAGACATCGCAAAGTCGCATACACGACCTTGTCTAAAGTGGACATTCCTCTTGGGAACTTTTTTTCCCTACCTTTCTAGCATAAATTCTTTTTGTTTTTTTTACAAAGAAAAACACTTGTTTTCGGAATAAATTTATCGCGCAAGATAAAATGAATGCGCTAAAAAAATCTCAAAGCATAATTTTCCTGAAATGATTCGTTTTTCTTGACAAAAAAAAAGAAAGCATCTACAACGCTCTCTTTTTTTCGTGTTATTTTGACAAAACTTCCAACGGATCAATCAGTTGGTGTCGCGCTAAACTTGGTGAAAGACTGACTTCAAAATGCAAGTGCGGACCTGTACTGTTCCCCGTACTTCCCATAGAAGCAATCACCTCGCCTTGTTCGACCGTTTGACCGACTTCCACTAAATTGCGATGATTGTGGGCATACAATGTCGTCAGCCCATCTTTGTGCTCGATGGCAACATAATTTCCCCATGAAGAATGATATTCTGAGCGGATCACTGTTCCTGAAAGACTAGCCATGATTGGCGTTCCTTGCGGTGCGGCGAAGTCCACTCCACGATGAAACCCATTGCCTCGTGGACCAAAGACAGAGGAGACAACTGGATTGCTGACAGGATAGATCATCTTTTCGCTGCCTGTGGGTAATTCTGGTTTCTCTTTGTCATAACTCGTCAGGGCATACGCTTCGATCAGCGCATTCAGCTTCTCATTGTATTGTGTATCTGATGCATAACGTCCGGTCAGATATTCCGTGGCGTCTTCATAAGATTCCGTTTCTGATTTCCAAACACCTTTATAAAAATTCGGATTGTGGTCCAATCCTTCTTTCAACAATTTCGCATAATCTTTCAAAGAAGATTCGATGCTGTCATATTGGCGAAAAGTGGCATGAACTGTGTATAAATTACCAGAACCATCGTCTTCTTGTGTTTGGAAGGAAATCCCATTCCCTTCATAAAGTCCCTTAATACCAAATAAGTTATAAAAAGGCTCCTGGCTCAGACGGCTTCTTCCGCTGCCAGACTCTAAAATCGCTTGGGCAATCATGACCGATGCGTAAAGATCTTCTTCTTGTCCAACTTTACGAGCATCTTCTCCAATCTCCATAATAAAGTCCCACGTTTCTTTGACTGGCGTGACTTCAAATTTTGCTGGCTCATCTTCTTGCGGCGGCGTTACCGTCAACTCTGGTACATTCGGTACTTCTTTGATGTCAGGCGAAGGCTGGCTTGGTGTTGATTCTGGCTCTGGATTTGGTGTTGTCTCTGGTTCTGGTTCTGGATTTGGTGCTGGATTTGGTGCTGGTTCTTCTGGTTCTGGCACCGGCTCAGGTGTTGGTTCTGGTTCTGGATTCGGCTCAGGATCAGGATTTGGTGTCGGCTCTTCTGGTTCTGGTGTTGGTTCTGGTGTTGGTTCTGGTGTCGGGGTTGGTTCTGGTTCTGGCAAAGGTTCTGGTGTTGGCTGTTCAGGAGCAGGTGTTGACTCTCCTGGAACTACTTCGCCGTTTTCTCCTGGTACCGTTGCGGCATCTTCAGGGACCAAGCCCATGGTTGGCCCGTTCACTCCCGGAACCGTTGACTCAGCTGTATTTTGACCTGCAGTAGACTCGTTCGTCAAAACAGATGCCGCAGCCGATACTGGCAGCATTGTTGAAAATTGACTGGTAATAATGGCAATCGCCATCCATTTTTTTATTTTCATTCGTGAACTTTCCTCCTTTATTCCTCCCTCTATCATACAAAAAATGCAAGAAACTTTGTAATCAATTTTTGCATTCCTATATGAAAAACGAGAAAAACTTGATTTTTCTAACGAATGAATGATCCAAGCCATTCATTTGCTCTCTAGTAAAAATACGCAAAAAACGGCTCAATCCTTCTTTTTTTCGAGTGTCCAAAACAAAAACAGCAGCGAGCTTCCTCCCTGCTGTTTTGATCTATCTTGACTCTATATCGATATATTCCCGATCGTTTGACACTTCTTTGTAGGCGGGACGCATGATTTTTTGTGCGTTGACCAGCTCTTCGATCCGATGGGCGGACCAGCCGACGATCCGCGCGATAGCAAACATTGGTGTATACAGTTCTTCTGGCAGATCCAACATGTTATAAACAAACCCGCTGAAAAAGTCGATATTGGCACTGACTCCTTTGTAGATTTTGCGCTTTTCATTGATGACTTGAGGAGCAATTCGTTCGACCATCGTATACAATTGATATTCTTGCCAAGCTTCTGATCCTTTTTCTTGGGCCAGTTTTGCCACATAATTTTTAAAAATCGCCGCACGGGGATCGTTGTCGCTGTATACCGCGTGGCCCATGCCATAAATCAATCCTTTACGGTCAAACGCTTCTTTATCTAAGACTGCTTCCAAATAGCTGCGGATCGCCTGTTCATCGGTAAGGTCAGCAACGTTGCGCTTCAAATCTCCCATCATTTCCGTCACTTTGATATTAGCACCACCATGTTTAGGCCCTTTCAAAGAACCTAGCGCTGCAGCAATCGTTGAATAGGTATCCGTCCCACTGGAGGTAACGACTCGTGTCGTAAAGGTCGAATTATTCCCGCCGCCATGTTCCATATGCAAAACCAGTGCCATATCCAATGTTTGGGCTTCTTGGAAGCTATATTCTTTCGTTGGACGTAGCATAGTCAAAATCGTTTCAGCTGTACTCAACTCTTCGGTCGGACGGTGGATATACATACTCTCCCCTTGATTGTAATGATTGTAGGCATGATAGCCGTAGATTGCCAAGAGCGGAAAGACACTGATCAGCATCAGACTTTGTTCCAATACATTTTCAATGCTGATGTCATCTGCTTGTGGATCGTAACTTGCCAGTGTCAAGATACTGCGAGATAAGCTATTCATGATATCAGAAGAAGGTGCTTTCATAATGACGTCACGAACAAAATTGGTCGGCAATGTACGTTTTTCTGCTAATAGGCAATGAAAGGCCGCAAGTTCTGTTTTGTTTGGCAGTTCGCCGAAAAGTAATAAATATGCAATCTCTTCAAAGCCAAAGCGTTTTTCATTGACGAACCCTGCAACTAACTCGTTGATGTCAATTCCGCGATAACGCAGCTCGCCACAAGCTTCAATTGGCTTGCCAGCAATGATTTTTTCTGGATAAATGGTTGAGATCGTCGTAAGCCCTGCTAAGACCCCCGTGCCATTTAAATCCCTCAGTCCACGTTTCACATCATATTCTGAATAAAGATTCACATCTATCAAATTGTATTTCTGACATTGCGATGCAAGATAGGACATCTTCTCTTTCTTTTCTAATCTTTCCACGGTGATGTTACCTCCAATCTTTCTACAAACTATCGACTACAATGTTATTTAACCGTATACAAACATCGTTAAAATAGTCATCCTATAAAATCGTTGCTTTTTAACAAACTTTCACACATTATAGCACGATGTTGAGAAAATGAAATATTTTTCATAAATTTAATTGATTTTTTAAATTATCAACGTATAATTATTCCTAATAAGTACGTTTATCTTCGTAAAAAGGAGGATTCTTATGAAGTGGCAATCTCAACTCACCGTCAATGATACGCAATACACGTATATTGACTTAGCGAAAATCACCCAAGACTTAGGGGCTGATTTATCTCGCTTGCCCTACTCCATTCGAGTTTTATTGGAAAGTGTTGCTCGTCATCAAGACGAGGAAATTACAGAGGATTATTTACCATTTTTAGCGAACTGGCAGGCAGAAACCCCTACTGGTGTCGTGCCGTTCAAACCAGAGCGGGTCGTTTTGCAAGACTTTACTGGGGTACCCGCAGTCGTTGATTTGGCTGCCATGCGGGATGCGATGGTCGCTTTAGGCGGTGCCGCAGAAGACATCAATCCTGAGATTCCCGTCACACTCGTCGTCGACCACTCTGTGCAAGTCGATCAAGCCGGTACTCCTGGGGCGATCGCTTTTAATACGGAGCGGGAATTTGAACGCAATGCAGAACGCTATCAATTCTTGAAATGGGCGCAAGGTTCTTTCGACAATTTCGAAGTCGTACCGCCTGAAACAGGGATCATTCATCAAGTCAACATCGAATCGTTATCTGATGTAATCTTGCAAAAAACACACGAAGATCAACGACTGCTGTTTCCTGATACATTGCAAGGAACCGATTCTCACACCACGATGATCAACGGCTTGGGGGTTCTCGGTTGGGGGGTTGGCGGTATTGAAGCGGAAGCTGCGATTCTTGGCGAACCTTCTTTCTTCCCTACGCCTGAAGTCATCGGGGTGAAATTTATCAACGAGATGCCTGCAGGTACCACCGCCACCGATTTAGCACTAAAAGTAACTGAAGTGCTGCGGATCGAAAAAGTGGTCGGAAAATTTGTCGAATACTTCGGTCCTGGCTATCGTCATTTAAGTTTAGCTGATCGAGCAACGTTAGCAAACATGGCTCCCGAATATGGTGCGACTTGCGGTTTTTGTCCGATTGATCAAGAGACCTTGAACTACTTAGCAACGACCGGTCGCTCCAGCGAGCTGATCGAACTCGTTGCCGCTTACGCCAAAGCCAACCATTTCTTTTATGATGAAACGATCGTGCCGACCTATACTAAGACGATCACCATCGATCTAGCAGAAGTTCAGCCAGCATTAGCGGGCCCTAAGCGCCCGCAAGATCGGATTTTGCTTCCAGCAGTCCGTCAGGATTTTGAACAATCGGTCACGGCTGCCGTCGGTCCCAAGGGCTTTGGTCTTTCAGAGGACGAATGGCAAAAAGAAGCCAGCGTTACCTGGCCAGATGCTGCACCTGACAAATTAGTGACCGGCGATATCGTCTTGGCGGCGATCACTAGCTGTACGAATACGAGCAATCCCTTCGTCATGCTCTCGGCAGGCTTATTGGCTAAAAAAGCCATTGAAAAAGGTCTGACCGTCTCTCGTACGGTCAAAACCTCCCTTGCACCGGGCTCCCAGATCGTGACCACCTATTTGCAAAACAGTGGTTTGCTGCCGTATTTAGAGCAACTCGGCTTTTATTTAGTGGGCTACGGTTGTACCACCTGTATCGGAAATTCAGGTCCTTTAGAAGCGCAGGTCGCTGAAGCAATTGAGGCAGAAAATCTACTGGTGGCATCGGTTCTGTCAGGCAATCGAAATTTTGAAGGAAGAATCCATCCACAGATCAAAGCCAATTATTTGGCTTCACCGCCATTAGTTGTTGCCTATGCCATCGCTGGCAGCATTCGCAAAGATCTCACAAAAGAACCGTTAGCTATCGTCAATGACGAGCCGGTGTATTTGTCTGATATTTGGCCTAGCAATGAAGAAGTCAATGCTTACGTTCAAGAGTACGTCGGACCAGAAGCATTTCGCGCTGCCTATGAGCATCTTTTTGATGCCAATGAACGCTGGAATGCGATCGAAACCACCACGAGCGCATGTTATGAATGGGAGGAGCAATCCACTTACATCGCTCATCCGCCCTACTTTGAAACATTGACCAAAGAGTTGCCTAAACCAGATGTCTTAGCTGATCTGAAAGTCTTGGCAAAATTGGGTGATTCCGTCACCACTGACCATATTTCTCCTGCTGGCAGCATCAGTATGGATTCTGCAGCCGGAAAATTTTTACAAGAAAAAGAAGTTCCGTATCGTGAATTCAACTCCTTTGGTTCGCGGCGCGGCAATCATCAGATTATGATGCGGGGGACTTTCGGCAACATCCGTCTGCAAAACCAGCTAGTGCCTGGCAGTACTGGCAGTGTCACGCATTATTTTCCAACTGGGGAAACCCTGTCGATATTTGACGCAGCTATGAATTACCAAAAAGCTGGTCAAAGCTGTATCATTTTAGCTGGTAAAGATTATGGCATGGGTTCTTCTCGCGACTGGGCCGCCAAAGGAACACAATTGTTAGGCGTTAAAGTCGTCTTAGCAGAAAGCTTCGAACGAATCCATCGCAGCAACTTGGTCATGATGGGGATCATTCCGCTTGAATATCTTGCTGGTGAAAGTGCCGCATCGTTTGATTTGGACGGCAGCGAAACATTCTCGATCGCTTTGCCAGAAGAGCCAGTGGTCAAGCAGCTGATCGAAGTCACTGCGCAACGGATCGACGGAGGGACTGTCTCCTTTATGACCCGCCTGCGCTTTGATGCCCCTGCAGATATTCGCTATTGGAAGCATCAAGGAATTTTACCGATGGTCATTCGAAAAAAAGCTGAATTAGGAGGAACTGCCCATGCCTAACCAAACAACCCATGAAGCAACGACGATCACCATTCCTTACATTGCAGGAGACGGCATCGGTGCCGAGATTTGGCAGGCTGCGCAACCTGTGATTGATGCCGCTGTAAATAAAGCCTATGACAATCAACGCCGCATCGAATGGCTGGAAGTTTTAGCTGGAGAAGCCGCCTTTGAACAGACGGGGGAATGGCTGCCGCAAGCAACCATCGATACGATCAAGGCTCAACAATACGCCTTAAAAGGACCGTTGACTACCCCAATTGGCGAGGGCTTTCGCTCCTTGAATGTCACCTTGCGGCAAACGCTGGATCTTTATGCCTGTGTCAGACCTGTTCGCTATTTTACAGGGGTCCCTTCGCCTTTAAAGCAGCCAGAAAAAACCGATATGGTGATCTTTCGAGAAAATACTGAAGATGTTTATGCTGGCATCGAATTTGCCAAAGACGACGACGCAACGCAGCGTCTGATCCAGACATTGCAAGCAGACTTTGCTGTCAAGGCGATTCGTTTTCCTAAAACTGCCGCTATCGGCATCAAGCCGATCTCTTTAGAAGGCAGTCAGCGCTTGATCGCTGCTGCCATTGAGTATGCGATCGCTCAAAAGCGGCCCACGGTGACACTGGTGCATAAAGGCAATATCATGAAATTTACAGAAGGCGGCTTTAAAAACTGGGGCTATCAGCTTGCAGAGACCACATACGCCGACCAGTGTTTTACAATGAATCAATACAACAAAATCAAAGCAGAAAACGGCTCAAAGGCAGCCGAAGCCGCCCTTGCCTCGGCAAAAGCGGCTGGGAAAATCGTTGTTAACGACGTGATCGCAGACAACTTTTTACAACAGATCCTTTTGTATCCAGAAAAATTCGACGTCATTGCCACTTGTAATTTGAACGGCGACTACATTTCTGATGCACTTGCTGCACAAGTCGGCGGCATCGGGATCGCCCCCGGTGCCAATATCAACTACGCTACTGGGGCAGCCATCTTTGAAGCTACCCACGGAACAGCACCGGATATCGCAGGACTTGGCAAAGCCAATCCCTGTTCGCTGCTGCTGTCAGCGTGCATGCTTTTAGAACATTTGAACTGGCCAGAAGCAGCTCAAATCCTAACACAAGCCATTGAACAAGCCTTGCAAAGTCAACACGTCACTGCCGACTTCGCGCGGTTGATGCCAGAAGCGGTCTGTTTAACGACACAAGCGTTTGGTGAACACCTCCTTCAGTTGATCCATTCGTAAACTCAAGCTGTGATTGAGTCGGCATTTGCCTGCTCAATCACAGCTTGATTGCGTTTTCACCTTTTGAGAAACTATACTTAGAGCATGAAAGGGGGAATTCATTTATGAGTGAATTCAACATGAGAAAAATCGGTCAGCAGATCGCTGCCAAACGCAAAGAAAAAAACCTGACCCAAAGCAACTTGGCCGACCAGTTACT
Organism: Enterococcus sp. DIV0213h; assembly: GCF_051711285.1. Lineage (NCBI taxonomy): Bacteria > Bacillati > Bacillota > Bacilli > Lactobacillales > Enterococcaceae > Enterococcus > Enterococcus sp. DIV0213h. The sequence continues at coordinate 330,924 of NZ_JBIOMH010000001.1, read as the reverse complement.
TGTCAGCTATCAGGCGGTCAGTAATTGGGAGCGGGGCAACTCACTGCCGGACATTGAAAAATTGCCGCAGCTAGCAGCGATTTTAGACCTATCCATCGATGAGCTGTTAGGAAAGCCAGCAGCTGCGGTGCAACATTATCAAGCGGGAACCGCACAGCCAGAAGAAATCGCCGAACTAGCTCCGCTGATCAAACCGCAAGAATTGTCAGCGTTGATTCAAGAAGAACCGTTTCAAGAAACTTCTTTAGATTTAGACTTATTGCCTAGGCTAGCACCTCATTTGACCAGCGCAGACTTGCAGCACCTGCTAAATGGTGCCGAGAATATCCCAGAAGAGGTACTGGAAGAACTCCTGCCGTTTTTGAAAAAGCCCCAAGTAGAAGAGCTCCTGAAAGGCAAGCACTATTCCATGGCTTTTTGGGAAGAGGCGGCGCCCTTTTTACCCCCCAACTTTTTGGCGGGAGAAATCAAAGGCTGGCTTGAAAATCCTGACTTCCGCTTTTCTGAGATTGAAGAACTGCTGCCCTTTTTACCTGCGCCGTATCTGGATGAACTCCTGCTGACCGCCCTGGAACAGCCAAACGTTGCCGCAGCAGAACGCTTGGCTTATGATGAAATCGAAGAACTGCTGCCGTTTCTGACAGAAGCAACGATCTGCCGGCTCGTTCAAGCACTGCCCTTCTCAACAGATGAGCTGGAAGAGATCGCCCCTTTCCTCTCCTCAAAGAACTTGATTGTCCTTTTAAAAAAAGGACACTAAAAAAACAAGATTCTTCTTTACTTTTGGTAAACCACCGTTTATAATTTCGTTAACCAAATAATTTATTTTTAGGTTAACGAAATTATTATTAGAGAGAAGGATTCGATGAAATTATCATTACGTGAACAAATCCATGCCGCTTTATTTGCGATCATTATTGCTGGTCTTTCCCAACTGACGATTCCATTAGGTTTGATCCCATTGACAGGACAAACCTTTGCGATCGGGTTGGCGGTGACTTTCCTCGGCACGCGAACTGGAACGATGGCGATCATCATCTACTTGCTGTTAGGATTGATTGGTTTGCCCGTTTTCGCTGGTTTTTCCAGCGGTGTCGGTGTTTTGTTAGGACCAACTGGTGGCTATTTAGTCGGCTTCCTCTTTAATGGATTGCTTACTGGATTGATCGTAGAAAAAACAGCGTTTCGCTACACAGGAGCAGTGATCGGCAATATTGTCGGTGCGCTGGCAACTTTGTTGTTTGGTACATTGTGGCTGAAATGGAGCACGGGCATGGCATGGCCGGCTGCCTTTAACGGTGGCTTTGTTCTGTTTATTATCCCTGGGATCATCAAAGCCGTTGCCGCAGCTTATCTAGGTATCTTTTTAAGAAACCGCTTGGCGCAACCATTGGCTTTACGTTAATAAAAAACACTCGCGTCATATGCAGCGATTCCCATCAGTTAGCTTTTTCGTCTAACTTTTGAAAATCGCCGCATCACGCGAGTGTTCTTTTTTATTTCTTCCCCTCTTCAATCGAGAGCTGCGGCCAAATTTTCTGCCACTGCTTCATCGCTTGGCGTTGTCGATAAACCGCAAGATACTGTTCATTTTGGGCAAAATGCGGTGTTGGACGCACCCGAAAACTGCAAATATCCTGCCAACCAAAAGGCGCCATCAATTCAAGCTTGCCTTGATTCATTCGTGCCGCTACCGCTGTACAACGCTCTGGAAACTTCGTTAAAGCATCGAAGGTACTTGTATAAGGCGGCTCCTCGGCAAAATTGTGCTGGTGCATCAACGCTTGGTTTCGAACCTCCCAAGGAAATTCGGGAAACGAACGGCGCAGTTGCGCTTCGATCGCTGCTGTTTCTTCTATGCTTACAGTCGGATCATAAAACACGACATCAATATCGGTTATTGGCACCTCCGCTATTTTTCCACTGAGAAACCCCCATAAATAATTCCGCAGGTACCCAGCACACAGCCAGCAATCCGACAGCTGCAACGCTTCAATGATCGTAAGCAGTTGTCGACATTCACGATTTTTTGCAAACAAGTTCTGGATCGCTTGTTCCTTCATTGGCGTCCTCCTCTAATGGGCTCAGGCTAGTTATTTCAAGGTCCAACCACCGTCGATGGGCACGATCGCCCCCTGCAAGTAACTAGCTTGCGGACTGGCAAGAAAAAGAGTCAGCGCTGCAACTTCTTCTGGTTGCGCCCAACGCTTGACCGGCGTCTCTTCTGCTACCCATTGCGCCATTTTCCCGTCACCGGCAAAATCAGCCGCATTCATCGGCGTTTGAATCGCACCGGGCGCGATGCCCTTCACCGAGATCCCTTGATCTGCAATATCCAATGCCAACTGTTTGGTAAACCCGACGATCGCGTGTTTTGCGGTTGTATAGGCGATCCCGCCCCCACCTGCGACCATTCCAGCGATCGACGCCATATTGATGATCGTTCCGCCGCCGTTGGCTTGCATCAGCGGCAAAATTTCTTTCGTTAAATAAAACATGCTGGAGACATTGGTTTGAAATATCTCCTCCCACTCCATTGACGTCGTCTCAGCGATCGTATGATAGCCGTCAAGTTTTCCTGCTGTATTTAACAAGACCGTGATACCGCCAAAGTGCGTCACACAAGCTTGGACCGCTGCAAGACAATTTTCTTTCACCGCTAAGTCACAACATGTGCCGAAAAAGCGGGGCTGGGCTAAAAGCGTATCAGGAAACGATTGGCAGTCAACACCAAATACTTGAGCGCCTTCTGCAAGAAACACCTCTGCTTGCGCTTTACCGATACCTGAAGCAGCCCCTGTGACAAACACAATCGTTTTGCCATCGATCCACGCTGCCGTCATTCCACGATTTTCCAATCTTCCGCAAGAATGTCGCAAACAGTCGGTGCGAAACTCGAGAATCCCTCATCTGCTGTTTTGATCAAAAAGTAAGGGGTGACTGGGGCATTGTCGTAGACTTCGCCTTCAACGAATGTCACATAAAGTTCAAAGCCGCCCCAACCTTCACGAATGATTTTTTTGCCAGCTTTTAATTCTGGTAAGATTTCTTCAAATGTCATGATTTTTCTCCTTTGTGTGTTTCTTCTAATGGTTTAAATTGCTTGGAAAATCAATTACGAAAACAAGCAGAACTCGTTTGCTGCGCTAATACGGCAGCAGCGTGATCGCTTGCGCCAATTCCTCTAAAAGATGCGCCGTTTTATAGTCCTCAAATGCCTCATGATGGTTTCGCAGCAGCGTCCGAACTTTCGTTGGAGAATATGCTTCTGCTAAGTGATTTTCCAAAACGAAGCGTCGGGTCAACTGCCATTCATAATAGTAGCCGAAGGGACGGCAATAGTAGCTGGTTCCCGCAAGCTCTTTTTTCTCAAAGCGTCGATGGGTATGCCCAAAGACGACTGCCCGCACATTGGCGTACTGATCGATCACTGCGCCAAAATCAGGCGACCCCAAAAACGCATTTAGGTGGTTCCAGCGGGCGTACTTGCCGGTCTGCCGCACAATAAACGCTTCTTGGGGCACAAAATGCGTAGAAAGAAGAATTTCTTGGTCTTGCGGCAAATGGGCCAATGTTTCCGCTAAACGCTCATTGATGGCTTGGCTGATCTCCTTATCCGATCCCTTTCGTTGAATCATGCGGTCATACCAAAACAAATTTTTCAGCCGCAAGATCTCAGCTTCACTGGTCAGATCAGAATATTGGTAGTCATACCAGCCATTGATTCCCAACAGCTGTGTTTTTTCTGATAAGCGATACGTCTGAAAATTAAGAAAGGCGGGATCATCGAAAGCCTCGATCTCTTGTTCCGTCAAGTCCACCATTTCATGATTGCCCCAATGAAAGGTCGTTGGCACCTGTCGACTTTGAAAAAATGCGACCACGTCTAATAGCCGTTGTTTTTTATTCGCCACATCTCCTGCCAGATGCAGATGGGTCACCTGATTTTGCTGCAAATAATCAGCGATCAGCTGCAGATGGGGATCAAATAATTGGTTGATATCGACGTGCAAGTCGCTAATAACCGCCAGCGTGCCCATCTCAGCGGCCCGCCGTCTGCTTTTCGATCCGTAACATTTGGACATCGTTAGCTAAGATCCCGCTATTTCCCACCAATTGCAACCGTTGATAGGTCGGTTCCACCTGCATCCGAGTCTGTTCTTCTAAATACACCTGAGCCCCTTGCTTCAACCAAATCGTGCCTAAGGGTGTCGTTAAAGGGGTGTCGTAGATCGCCAATCCTTCTTCTGGATAGCTTTGCGGCACGATGATCAGGCGAAAATGGATGTCCAAACGGCAGGTGATCTCCGTTGCAGGAAACGGACCAACGCCGTCTTCAAAATCCAAGTAGAGACGATCATCTGGCTGCACATAAGGGGTTATTTTTTCAATTGCTGCTGGCTCAATGTTCAGTTCCATGACGAGAGCCCTCCTTTACATGATACGTTTTTTCCATTCCTCAAGGGTGATGCCACGCGTGACTTCATCGATGATTTCTTCACCCGATTTGCGGGCAGCTGGGATCGTTGCTTCCAATTTCATCCCAATTTTCTCCATGACCCGTCCAGACTTGGGATTTCGGGCATCATGTCGAGCAAAAATTCGAATCAATTCGAGTGTTTCAAAACCGAAATGCAGCAGTGCCATTGCCGCTTCTGGCATGATCCCTTGCCCCCAATAATCGCGACTCAATGTATAACCGAGCTCAGCGATCTCTTTTTCTGATTCTACCCGCAAATCGATGGTCCCGATCATTTTTCCTGAGTCTTTTTCTTCGATCGCAAATTTTCCTAAGGGTGCAGCAACAAAATACTCGGCGATGCGTAGTTTTGTTTCTTCAACCGACCCATGTCTAGCAAAGACGAAGGTCGTCGTTTCTTCATCATTTGCATAGGCAAACATGTCCGCTGCATCTGCCAAGGAAACAGGACGCAAGAGCAGCCTCGGTGTCTCCAACCGTTGATTTTCTGCTAACAATAGCAAATGTCGTTCTTTTGTTGTCATAGGATCCCTACTTTCTGTCAATACTCTCTCACGATCGCACCCCTCTTTTGCTATTTGCTGGATATGCTATAATAAGCATAAGTAAACGCTTTGAGGAGGATACTTCAATGTCAGACGAATTAGAAAAACGCCTTGATACAGGAATGTATGGGACGCCTCGCGTCAACCCAGATGAACAGCGCAAGTATTTAGGCACGTTTCGTGAACGGTGTTATCTTAGTATGACAGTAACAGAAATGAAGAAGAAGGACAACCAGAAAACGCTCTTGAACGCCTTACCAGATTATCAAGGAGCGCTCGTGCTGCTTAATGGAAAATTGCCAGAATCGATCCAGACCGATTACATCACTTTACTGACCAAGCAACAGATGGAATTTCGGATCGTCTCCGATGCCCAAGATGCCGGTCCAGATAGTATCGGCTTGCTGATTGCTGGGAAAGAAGCCGTCAATGAAGACGTCATCGATATCGAAAAAAAATTCCCTGCAGCTGCCGCTCCATCGGATAAAGAGCAGGAACAACCAGAGAAAACGTCATTTTGGAAACGTCTTTTCCATTAAAAGGAGGAACTATCATGGAACAATCAACACCGCCCTACCTTTCATTAAAGAAAGAACTGCTTGATGCTTTGGATCTGCATATCGATTTGTTAAAAACGGCACCCACGATCGAATCCAGCCATCTAGATGGCGTATTGTTCATGATGCGCAGCTTGGGTTTTATGCTGGATCGCGCTCCGAAAGTACTCCTGCTGGAGGATAAGAATGAAATGAACTTTATGATGTTTCAATATTATAGCCTCCTGTCGGAACTGAAGTACAATCTGGTTTTAAACTTTCCCTACGCCTCGATTCAAGGCGTACCGTTATTGACCTTGATCCAACGTTTTCCTACCACGTATGAAAAAGAAATGAAACAATGGTGGGAAGCCCGAACGGGTCTCAAGGTGGAAGAAACAAAACAAACGATTGAGATCGCTGCTTTTGAATCCTAATAAAAAAAACTGCACACTTTGAAAGGAACTCTCCTTCCAAAGTGTGCAGTTCTTTGCTTTTTGTACTTCCATCAGCTCTCGAAGACTTCAGGGAACAACAGGCGTAAAACAGACATAGTTAAGCGTCGGCCTTTCCCGCTGTATGGATAAACGTGCATATGCATCGCTGGGTTGAAATTAGCTTCAATGATTCCATAAGCCCCCGGTTCATTGGCGGGCTTGGTTTTATCTGGAATAATCAGATCGATTCCGCTGATAGATGCTTGTAATGCGGCTACCGCATCGACTGCTACTTGTTTGTAATCATCGTTGAAGTCATCCGTCACATCGATAGAATCACCGCCAGTACTGATATTCGAGTTTTCTCGCAAATAAACGATCTGCCCCTCTTCGGGTACTGAATCCACTTGATACCCTTGCTCTTTTAACATCAGTTGTTCCAGTTCCCCTAATTGGATCAGCTCTAATGGGGTCCGATGATGGGTGCCGCGCAATGGATCAAGATTTTTCTCTGCGACGAGTTCCGTGATCGTGCGCTTGCCGTCACCCACGACATTGGCAGGGATACGTAGTAAAATCGCATCGACTCGCCCATCGATCACGAAGAACCGATATTCCGTCCCTGACAAAAAAGTCTCAACGAGGATCGAATCATCTTCCGCAAAGGCAATGGCGACCGCCGCTTGATAATCCGCTAAAGAGGCACCTTCTTTGAAAATCGAGATACCGATCCCATAGTTGGTGGTTTTCGGTTTTACCACAAACCCGCTGTGGGCAATCTGAGGATAAAACGCGATCGCTTCTTCTGCCGAAGCGAACTCAGCGCCACTTGGTACATGAAAGCCATTTTCGGCTAAGATTTTTTTAGTGACCGTTTTATTCGCCATGATCAATGGGACGATGTACTGATCCTTACTGGTCATATTGGCATTTTTAACATATTCGATGTGGTCTTTCACGGCTAATTTCAAGAATTGATCCGTTTCATCCAGTACCGACACTTCGATTCCTTTTTGGATCGCATCGAACAAGAGGATCTGGGTCGACAATTCCATTGCTCGAAAGCCAGCTAATTGATATGGTTTTTCCCAAGCAGCTTGATGATACTTTTGTCCCAGCACTGTTGCTGTCTGCGCTTGACTGGTTGCTTGACTTGCTGAGAAAAGACGTCCCGCGAAGGTTCTTTCTGGTTCAGCCAGCATTTCTGAGAGCTGATCCAAAAATGGTGGATGCGGCAGCTCAAGGGCTTGGGCAAAGTCCATCATTTCAGTAATCAGCGCTTGCGCTTCTTGCTGATAAGTCAAAGGTGCAAGCGGATGTTCTAATGCGACCTGATCATTTTTCTGATTGCCCTCTTCGATCCACGCATCCGCATCGCTGCCTTCTTCTTTTGTACTTAAAAACAATAAGAAGAAATGCAAGAATGCGACTTGCTCTTTGGAAATCCCATAGCGGGCAAAGGGATCGATGTCAATATTTCTTAACTCAATATAACGGATACCCGCTGAGGCTAAATCTGCGACCCGTTTTCCCCCACGTAGACGCACTGGCGCATAAAATTCTTTTTCTTCTGAAAGCTTTCCCGTCTCCACTAATTTGGCAATATCTGCAAGATAGGTCTCTAACGAAGCGTAAGATACCTTGACGTCTTCGTGATTCGTGTACCCATAGCGGCTATTGCGAATACTGCGGACTGGTTCTTGCGGTCCGTTTTCTGTCGTAAAATAATTGGCTTCTGAAGCAGGAGTCGCCCCAAAGAAATACGTCAAAAACCAGCGATAGTGCAAATAATTGCGAGTTACTTTCAAATAAAGTGCCGTTTTAAACGTCTGGAAGCTTTCCTTCGTTTCAGACAAAGCATACAGCTGCTGCAAAAAGTCTTCCGCAAATTCGAAATTGAAATGAATCCCACTGACCATTTGCTTGCGGCGACCATATGTTTTGGCTAAATAGCGGCGGTAGAGCACATCTTCAAATTGGTCTAATTTAGCAATGACGATGTCTTCTTCTTTTTCTGGTAAAGCCGGTGGCATACTCAATGGCCAGAGCATTTCTTCTGCTGACATCGAACGATACGCCACATCATGAATAGCCCCTAAAAAACGGAACAATTCATCCACGGAATCAGCAACGGGCGTAATCAGTTCCAGTTGGTTTTCGGAAAAATCCGTTTGGATATACGGATGGAAGCGTCGATTGCCTAACGTTTTAGGATGATCGGTACCTGCAAACGTCCCATCGATCCGCACCCGCTGCGCTTCACGCTCAATCCCGTAGCGTCCTTTCAATAAATAGGGAAAAAGCTCTTTATGTGATAACAATGTTTTTATTTTCATTCGACTGCCCTCTATGTTCTTCTACTAAATTTTTTCTCAAATGCTATTTCTTTCCATCTATTATAGTGAAAACTGGTGAAAAATGCAGAAATTTGCTCCTCACTTGTAATATCTCTTACTAAAATTACCAAGAATTTATAAAATACTTGAATAAATTTGATATTTACCTTCAAAATAAAGTATACTGCTTATAGAACAGTAAATTATTATGTCCATATTACTCTTTTTTGAAAGGAAGAATAGTGAATGAAGCCACTTAATCTTACCAAACGCGAACGTCAAATCATGAATATCTTTTGGAATTCAGACAAACCTCTTTCTGCAAATGACATTGCTGTCCAACAGCAAGATCTAAGCAAGAATACCATTCAAGCAGTCGTACGTAAACTAAAAAACCACGACTTATTGAAAGTAGCGGATATCGGCTACAGCGGTACTGTTTTGACTCGGTTGTATTCTCCGAATGTGACCCAAGAAGACTTCTTAGCAGCAGAATTGTCTGATCAATCTTTATTGAATTTGATTACGAACTTTATCGAAACCAATAAAGATATCGATACATTGAACAACTTGGAAAAAATGATCACTGAGCGCCAAGGGGAACTTAAGAAATAATCTTTCCCTACCGTTGAACTCGTTGTATTCTGCCTGATACTTCCCAAAGTTTTTAGACAGTGCAGAAGAAAACGAAGTCTTCAAACTGCTTTTCCTGATTTTTGGCAAAGTCGTGCATCGCTGTACCCACATTTGCCACGCCAAGTGTTCTCAGCTTTACGTCACAAGTCAAGCTCGTGGAAAGAGACGACGACCCGTTTTCTCTTCCCTTTGATCTCACAAAAGCAACAATAAAGGAGAGCCATGTGTAGGTGTATCACCTAACACAGGGCTCTGTTTTTTTATTCTTTGATCAAGCCTTTGAATAAGCCAACGACAAATTCATTTGGATCAAATGGTTCTAAATCATTGATGCCTTCTCCGAGTCCCACTAATTTGACGGGCAGCCGCAGCTCGTTACGGATCGCCAAGACGATCCCCCCTTTAGCTGTTCCATCAAGTTTGGTTAAGACGAGACCAGAAACATCCGTCGTTTCTTTAAATTGTTTTGCTTGATTCATCGCGTTTTGACCTGTTGTTGCATCCAACACGAGCAGGACTTCATGAGGGGCCGTTGGGTCCACTCGTTGAATGATCCGTTTGATTTTTTCTAGTTCGTTCATCAAATTGACTTTGTTTTGCAAACGACCCGCTGTATCTACTAATAAAACGTCAGCATTTTCTCGTTTTGCGCGCTCCATCGCATCAAACACGACTGCTGCTGGATCGCCTCCTGCATTGCCACGAACGACTTCAACACCAGCCCGTTCACCCCAGACCACTAATTGATCGATGGCACCGGCACGGAAAGTATCCGCTGCAGCCAATAAGACTTTCTTGCCTTCGGCTTTGAATTGGTGGGCTAATTTCCCGATACTGGTGGTTTTTCCAACACCGTTCACGCCAACAAATAAAATGACGGTCAACCCTGACTGCATATTCAACTCGTTGACTTCACCGACACCTGCTTCCCCATATAGGTCAACCAATTTTTCGATGATGACATTTTGGACATCTGCCGTTTTCTTCACATTACGTAGTTTGACTTCTTGCCTCAATGCATCCGCAATCTTCATCGCCGCATCAAAGCCGACGTCTGCGCCGATCAGCGTTTCTTCCACTTCTTCGAAGAAGTCTTCGTCCACCGTACGGAAGTTGGCAAACAATTCGTTCATCCGTTGCCCAAAGGTTTTCCGTGATTTCGTCAATCCTTTGGTGTATTTATCCTGCACACTTTCTGTTTCTGGCGCTGGTTGAAGGATTGGTTCAGAAGCTGGTACTTCCTCTGATGGTGTATCCTTAGCCACTTCTTCTGGAATACTTGGTGCTTCTTCTGGAATACTTGGTGCTTCTTCTCCTTTATTCGCTGTCGTTGCTTCTTGCTGCGGGGACACTTCAGCAGTTTCTTGCTCTGCCTCCAAATCACTGGAGTCGGCGGCTTCTGCAGGTGCCACTGGTTCTGAAGCGCCTTGTTCAGCAGGAGTTTGTGCTGGCTGGCTTTCTTCTGAACGCTGTGCCTCTGGTGAGTCAGCATCGACTAACGGTTTGTCGGTTTCTTGCTCTGCTTCTTTGGTTTCTCCAATCAGCGCTTTTTTGATTTTGTCAAAAAATCCCATCTTACGCACCTCCTTTTAAGACATATTCTTCAATCACTGCTGCCACACCGTCTTCTTGGTTTGAAACGGTGACAACGTCAGCTGCCTCTTTAATGATTGGCACGGCATTGGCCATCGCTACGCCAATCCCTGCATAGCGAATCATCGGCAAGTCATTTTCTTCATCACCGATCGCCATCACTTCTTCTTGCTTGATCCCTAAATCTTGCGCCAATAGGCTGATACCATAGGCTTTGGTGATTCCTTTAGGCATAAATTCCAACAGGTTATTCCGGCTTTTGATGATTTCATATTTCTCGCGGATCTCTGAGGAAATCTCAGGGATCTTAGGATCCAAGACTTCCTGATGGTAGGCGATCACCGCTTTATTATAGAGCATCGATTCATCCAGATCAGCTACGGCAAAAGGACGACAATCCAATAAAGGATTCAACGAGCCATAAATCGATGGATGCGCTGCTGAAGTGGGTAAACTCAAGACGATCTCTTCGGATACCACGTCTAAAGGCAAATTCAAGTCTTCCGCCACTGAAACCAATTCATGGATATCTGCCAGCTGCATCGCTGCTTTTTCAATGATCTCGCCAGTCTCATTTTTTTGAACCAAACCGCCGTTAAAGGTGATGCTATAGTCGCCGGGTTCTTTCAGCGATAATTCTTCTAAATAGGGACGGATCGCCCGTAATGGACGTCCCGTACAAATGACGATTTTTACGCCTTGTGCTTTGGCACGAGCAAGTACCTCTTTGTTGCGAGGAGTCACTTCTTTTTTGTCATTCAATAACGTTCCGTCTAAATCGATCGCAATCAGTTTAATCATATCATTCCTCCTCTATGCTTGATCTGCTGCAAAACTACCGCCTTCACGCACTTCTTCTAAGCGCACGGACACGGTCTTCGACACTCCAGATTCTTGCATGGTCACACCATACAACACATCTGCTGCCTCCATCGTTCCTTTACGGTGAGTTACGACGATAAACTGTGTATCATTTTGAAAAGCACTCAAGTAATGACCGAAACGAGAGACATTGGCTTCATCCAATGCTGCTTCCACTTCGTCAAGCACACAAAACGGTACTGGACGAACTTGAATAATGGAAAACAATAACGCAATCGCAGTCAGCGCCCGTTCGCCCCCTGATAGCAAGCTGAGGTTTTGCAATTTCTTGCCCGGTGGTTGGGCTTCGATCTCGATCCCAGTGTTCAATAAATCTTTCGGATCTGTTAAGACTAATTCCGCATGACCGCCGCCAAACATATTAGGAAATACTTGTTTGAATTGCAGACGGATCGCATCGAAGACTTCGCCGAAACGGGTTTTGACCTCTTCATCCATTTCAGACATCGTATCAAACAGCTGTGCTTTAGCCGACAGCAGATCGTCTCGCTGACTCGTCAAGAACAAATGCCGTTGATTGACTTGCTCATATTGTTCGATCGCATTTAAATTGACTGGACCAATTTGCTCGATCGCTTGTTTTAGTTCCTGAATGTCGACTTTGGCTTGTTCTGCATCCTCGATTTCAGGGAAATCTTGCGCTGCCTTTTCAAAGGTGAGATTGTATTCTTCTTGTAAATACAACAAACGATTATCCATCACCAATTCTGCGCGATTTTTTTCGATCTCAACTTCGGTTTTTTCTGACAGCTTTTCTTTTTGCGTTAAGTTTTCAGCACTCAGGGCTTCGTCTAATGCGCCGATTTCTTGTTGAACGACTTGACGTTGTTCACGAATCACCGTCAATTCCGCTGTTACCTGCTGCTTGGTTTTTGTGAAGGCTTCAATTCGCTGAAGAATGCTTTCTTCTGAAAACTCATGATCGCTGACGTTGCTTGTCAAGGCAGCTAACTGCCGTTCTAAGGAGAGTTGACGCGCTTCGTTTTCTTCTAATGCTTGATTCGTAGCGGCAATTTTTTGCTGCAAATGCGCCACTTGTTCTTTTTGAACTGCGAAAGCTGCCTGCAAGCGCGCACTTTCTTGTGCTAAGGTTTGGCGTTTTTCCTCGATCAAGTCTTCTTCGGCATTCATTTGATGAATATCTTGGTCGATTTTCGCCAATTGCGCTGCAATATTCTTTTGCTGTTCTTCCAAGCTCGTCTTCTTCTCATCATATTCCTCAAAGAAGGCTTGCACTTCGCGATGTTCAAAATCAAACACTTGCTGCTCTTGCTTCAAGCGGCTCAGGTCATTCTCAAGATTTTGTAAGCGGCTTTGCAGCTCATGCTCCGTCATGCGAGCCTGTTCTCCTTGCGTCCGCAATTCTTCTAATGCTGCTTGTGCTTCTTTGGTCGCTGCTTCAAAATGCTGGACTTGCTTTTCCGTTTTTAAAAGCCGCTCATCCAGTTGCGCCGCTTGTGCCGTCAATTGTTGCAGCTCGTTACTTTGGCTAAACAAACTACCGGCATTTTTCTTCGTTGCGCCACCCGTCATGGAACCGCCAGCATTCATGACATCCCCTTCTAAGGAAACGACCCGATAGCTATAGTTCAATGCCCGTGCTAACGCATTGGCACTTTGCAAGTCTTCGGCAATCAAGATACTGCCTAACAAGTTATCCGTAATCGTTTGGACGTGTTCGGGCGACTGGACCAATTCGCTGGCAACGCCGATAAATCCAGACACTTGCTTGGCTTGATTGCGGGCATAATCTGGCAAATGACGGGCTTTGATGGTCGTCAGCGGTAGGAAGGTTGCACGCCCCCCTCGATTTTCTTTCAAATACGTGATGGCTGCTCGCGCATCCCGCTCATTTTCAACGACGACATGCTGTGCAGCGGCGCCTAATGCGGTCTCGATCGCCACGGTATAGTCTTGCGGCACATCGATCAACTCCGCTACTGCGCCAACGATACCGCTGATCTGCTGTTTGTTTTTCAAAATCAAGCGAACGCCTTGATAAAAGCCGCTATAATTTTCTTGAATGTCTTGCAGACTGCGCTGTTTCGCTCGTACCTGCTGCACTTGACTCATTAACTGATACATTTTCTTTTGTTCTTCATCAAAGCGTTTTTTGTTGGTCTGAGCTTTTTCTTGAAGATGGATGTATTGCTTGCGTTGTTCTTCTAAAATCGCCTTAGCCTGCGTCAGCTGCTCTTCCACGATTTGCGCTTCTGTCGTCTTTTCTTTCAACGACGTATTCATTTGCGTCTGCTTGCTTAGCGCCGTTTGATTTTTCGCGGCTTCTTGTTGGTATTGACGCTCCAAGTATTTCAATTCGTTTCCGATCGTTGCCTGCTCCTGCATGGCTTCGACATATTGGCTACGCAACTCTTCAATGATTTCTTTTGCTGAACGTTGGTACTTTTCTTGCTCTTGCTGACACGCCAGCATCGCTGCTTCAACTTCCTGCACACTACGATTCTTTTGTGAAAGCAAGCCGATCAGTTCCGTTTTTTCTTCATTTAAAAGTGTGACCCGCTCTGTGACTTCCTCTAAAGTTTCTTGGTATTCGGCAGAGCTTTTTTGCGTATGCTTTGAACGTTCATCCAAGACTTCTTTTTGCCCTTCGGCTTGCTTCAGTCCTTCGGTGACCTCTAAAAGCTGCTGATTCAAACGCTCCAACGTTTCATCAAAAGCAGTACGTTGTTGCCGCAAAGAATGTAGCGACAGTTCCCCTTGGTTGATCTTTTCGGAAATCTGCGCCAGTTCTTGGTTAAAGGTACTCAGTTGAGCTTTGGCTGTCTCCCACGCTTCTTTTGCTTTCGTGATCTCTAAGACCGCATAGGCCACATCGACCGTCGTCAATTTTTCTTTTAACGCTAAAAAGCGGTTGGCTGCTTCACTTTGGGCTGCCAGAGGCACCAACTGATCTTCTAGTTCATAAATGATATCTTGTAGACGGCTTAAATTGTCTTCCGTTTCAAACAATTTTTGCTCGGCTTTCTTTTTCCGCTGTTTGTATTTCAATACCCCCGCCGCTTCTTCAAAAATCCCACGACGGTCTTCTGGTTTGCTGCTGAAAATTGCTTCTACCTTGCCTTGGGAAATGATCGAAAATGATTCTTTCCCCAACCCAGAGTCCATAAACAGCTCTTGGATATCCTTTAAGCGGCAAGCTTGTTTATTTAAGAAAAAGTCGCTTTCGCCGGTTCTTCTCAAGCGGCGAGTCACGCTGATCTCACTGTAATCCATCGGCAAGTAATGATCGCTATTGTCTAAAACGATCGTCACTTCCGCTATATTTAGCGCTCTGCGGGTGTCAGAACCTGCAAAAATAACATCAGGCATTTTGCCACCACGTAGATTTTTGGCAGATTGTTCTCCTAAAACCCAACGAATCGCTTCGGTAATATTGCTCTTGCCGCTGCCATTTGGTCCGACGACTGCAGTCACTCGATGTTCGAAATCAATGACTGTGCGGTCGGCAAAGGATTTAAAGCCGGCAATCTCTATTCGTTTTAAATACACTCCGCCAGTCCTCTCTTACTGTTCAAGATCCGCCAAGGCATTCGCAGCGGCGTCCTGTTCTGATAATTTCTTCGATTTTCCTTGTCCTTTTCCGATCAAGGTATCATCGCAATAGACTTCCGTCCAAAAAATCCGTTCATGGGCGAGGCCTGCTTCTTTGATCAAACGATAATTGATGGAAACATCGCCGCCACGCTGCAAGACTTCTTGCAAGCGGGTCTTGTGATCCATCTCATGGGAAAAAGCACCTGCTTTTACTTTTGGAAAGACAACTTTCGTCAAAAAGCCGCTGACACTTTCCAATCCTTGGTCCAAGTATAACGCACCTAAAAAGGCTTCAAATAGATCACAAAGCAAAGAAGGTCGTTTACGACCGCCAGAGTTTTCTTCCCCTTTGCCTAGACGAATGTATTCATCGAATCGGCAATCTTTGGCAAACATGGATAAACTGTCTTCGCGAACGATTGCCGCCCGTAGCTTCGTCAGCTTACCTTCGGGCAGATCTGGCAATTCGCGATACAAATACCGTGAAACGATCAACTCTAAGACAGCATCGCCCAAAAACTCTAAACGTTCGTTATCTGACAAGTGCAAGTTGCGGTGCTCATTCACATAAGATGAATGCGTAAACGCTTGTTCAAGCAGATCTACATCATGGAACACAATATCAAACTTTTCTTTTAGTTCTTTCGTTAATTGTGTATTCATTTGTCACATTCCTTCATTAGTTTATCGACACTTCCCTATTATACTGGTTTTTGCCGAATTATGAAATGTTTCCTCCAAATTCTTGGAAAGACTGTAATAAAATTTTATTTACTTAATCTTCTCCTGTATAAAAAAGCCTGTTTTCCTCAGATACCCGCAAAAAAACAGGAAAAAAAGACGTCCTGGAAAGGACGTCTTTTCATCGATCATTGATTAACGAGATTCAGCTGTAACTGAAACTGTTGCCCATCTGTTGTGGTCAATGTCATAAGCCCATGAGAAGTCTTTGACACGGTTTGAAACAGGCATTACTTGGTTTCTGTAAAGAGTAGGGATAACAAACGCTTCGTCTGCTGCATACTCTTGCCATGCATCAAATGCTTCTTTACGTTTTGCATCATCAAATGAATCTTTTGAGTCGATTGCATCTAGAAGTTTTGTATTTTCTTCAGATTCAAAACGAGTGTAGTTGAATGCTGCGTTCGGGCCGTAAAGTCCGCTTGGAGAAGGATCTGAACCAGTTCCCCATGCTGCTTGGAAGACATCGATCTCAGGATCATCGTTTTTCAACTTGTCATAGAAAGCTTGGAAGTCGATCAAGCGACCAGTTGTGTATTGTACATCAAGTCCGATTTCATTCCATTGTTGGATGTAGTAATCAGACAATGGTTGAGCCGTTTCGCCACCTGACATTGAAGCAAAGTTGATGGTTAATTTCTCACCATTTTTGTCTTCACGCATGCCGTCGCCATCGACATCTTTGTAGCCAGCATCATCAAGTAATTGATTTGCTTTGTCGATGTTCAATGTGTAGCCTTCTACTTCGGTGTTGTGCAGTGTGCCGAATACTGGTGGGATCAATGTCGTTGCATTTGAACGCAAGCCATTGTAGAAACGGCTTCCGACAGCATCGTTATCGATTGCGTAACCCATTGCTTGACGCAATGCTTTATCCGCCATTTTAGACTCAGGGTTGTAGTTTACTTTGTTTTCTTCTTCATTCCAAGTACCTAATTTAAAGCCTAGGTAAGTGTATGCTTGTTCAGGACGACCTAAGATTTGGTAGCCATCTACATCTTTGTAGGTTGGATACGTATCTGTTGGCATTGAATAAACAACGTCATATTGTTTTGCATTCAATCCTTCTACGATTGATGCTGAAGGAACAGCTTTAAATGATAATTTATCCATTTTAGGTGCGCCGCCGTAGTAGTACTCATTCGGTACGTATTCAACAGACTCTCCCGCAACGATATTTGACATTACATAAGGACCAAAGACAACTGGATTTTTACGAACTGGATCGCTTGATTCCATATCTTTGACTTCGATACCTTCAAAGGCATGTTTCGGTAAAGCAGATTCATACACTCCGCCACCAGCTTGCAACATACCTGGGTGAACTTCTTTGTATTGGATTTTAACGACTTTGTCACTTTCTTTGGTGATACCAGAAATAGTATCAGCTTTGCCATCATGGTAATCTTCCATACCAACGATATTGGTAAAGTTGTTATCATAGCGGATACCTGTGTAATCTTTATGACCGATTACTTCATAAGAGAAGATCACGTCATCAGCGGTAACATCTTCGCCATCTGACCATTTCAAGTTATCACGTAATGTGATCGTTGCTGTGTTGTTGTCTTCATCTAACTCAAGATTTGCTGCACCGCCGTCAACGATTTTGAAGTCAGAATCGTATAAGAACAATGTTTCATTACTTGGTTCCATGAAATAACTGTCATAACTGTCTTGATAAAACTCAGGTACGAATAACCCTTGGAACTGCGTATCCATCACTACTGCAACATCCAATGTACCGCCTTCGATTGCTTCTTCATCATTGCTGACTTCGACTGGCATTGTGCTGATATCTTCTGTTTCTGTCGCTGCATTACCGCCACCAGAAGAATCGGTTCCGCCGCCGTTGCTGCCACAAGCTGCCAATGCTAACACTGACAAAAGAGTGACCATACCAAAAATATTTTTCTTCATCCTGTATCCTCCTTGTTTATCCTAGTCGTTGACGCGCATCCGCTGAACGCTTAAATGCTTGACCAACGTAATTGATACTCAACATCAAGACTAAAATTAGAATTGATGCGGGTAACCAGATCCACTGTCTGTTGACCAGCACATCACCGCTGCTGGCATATCCGATCAGTGTTCCCAAACTTGGAACATTGGTCGGCAGACCAAAACCTAAGAATGTTAGTGTCGTTTCAATACCGATATTCGCTGCAAAGTTCATTGTTAAGTTGGTGATGATCAATGAGCTAAGGTTCGGCATGATTTCGCGGAACATGATGACAAAGTCATTGGTTCCAAGGGTTTTCGATGCACTAACATAGTCGCGACGGCCTTCTGAAAGGGTCTTACTTCGGAAGAGCCTTGCTTTTCCGACCCAGTAAAAGGCACTCATGACCCATATAAAGGTCCAAACGTTGTAACGAGGTACGATCGATACGATAACGATAATGATCAACATGATCGGCAAAATCATAACAAAGTCAACGATACGCATCAAAATGTTATCAATGATGCCACCATAGTAACCTGAGATGATCCCTAGTCCGACCCCAACGATCGACGTAATGATCGTGATTGAAAAACCAATCAAGATTGAGTTACGCGCACCGATGATCAATTGTCCCCAAACATCACGGCCACCTTCATCCGCCCCTAAAAGGT
Organism: Enterococcus sp. DIV0213h; assembly: GCF_051711285.1. Classification (NCBI taxonomy): domain Bacteria; kingdom Bacillati; phylum Bacillota; class Bacilli; order Lactobacillales; family Enterococcaceae; genus Enterococcus; species Enterococcus sp. DIV0213h. Next base: position 312,567 of record NZ_JBIOMH010000001.1, on the reverse strand, counting down.
AGGTGCCACCGTTTGGCGAAATCGCGCCGGGTACAGCGTATTTATCAAGGATGCTGACACGCATCACTTGTGATTGGTCGATAACTGCTGAGCCGATAAACACGAACAATAAAACTGCGACTAACAACACTAATGAAAAGATAGCCATTTTATCTTTTAAGAATTCGCGAAAAATCATTTTTAATCCCATAGGCGGGATGCTCTCTTGTTTTAGTACTTTTTCTTTCTTTTCAGACACATTTATCCCCTCCTATTACTGGATTCTGATTCTTGGATCGACAATACTCATGATGATATCTGATAGTAGCGTACCGATCAAGGTCGCTAGTCCTAAGATCAATGTCAGTGAAGTGATCACGGCATAGTCCCGTTGGACGATACTATCGATAAACAGTTTTCCGACACCTGGGTAAGCGAAGATTTTCTCAATGACCACAGAACCTGCGATCAATGAAGTGATCTCGTAGCCCATTTGTGATGCGATCGGCAACGATGCATTACGGAAAACGTGACGTGAGAAGACTTTATTCGTTGGTACCCCTTTTGAACGAGCGGTACGAACGAAATCCAATGATTTCGAATCAATGACTTCACTTCGCAAGTATTGGATCGTCACTGCTGTTCCTAATAATGCAGAAGTGATCGCCGGTAATAGTAGGTGATACAAGCGACTCCAAAACTCAGCCATGCCGCTGACCCCCGGTGCAACGGAACCACCCGTTGGGAACCAAGCCAATCGGTAACCGAAGATGAACAATGCGATCAACGCAAAGATAAACAACGGTACGGCGAAACTGAAGAAGTTGTAAACAACGACGACTTTATCAAGCAATGAATTTTGGTAACGTCCTGCCCACATCCCTAAAGGAATGGCAATCACGTAAGTCAAAATGACCGTCAATAAAGATAACCACAATGTATTGCTGATACGTCCTGCTAATAACGTTGAAACAGGTAATTTAAAGATGAAACTTTGACCAAAGTCCCCTTTTAAGGCATTTCCGATCCAACGGAAATACTGGGTATACCATGGGTCATTCAAACCAGCGGCTTCACGCATCCGCTCAATAACAGCTGGATCTTGGTTTGGATTGATCAAACCAGTAAATGGATCCCCAGGCATTGCTTGTGCGATCAAGAAAATCAAGATACTCAAAATAATGACTTGCGGGATCATCAACAACAAACGACGTAGAATTGTTTTCCACATTATTCAGCACCCCCGTTTTTCAATGCGACTTGGTGCGACTCGGTGATTTTACGCAAGTCATACACTCTGCCAGTTTCGTCGTAGTAATCTTTTTGATGGGTCACATATTCCAACTCGACCTTGCGGCGGTTTTCTTTGTGAGCATCGCGATTTTTTACGTCGATTTGAGGAATCGCTGATAATAAACGTTTTGTATAGATGTGACGCGGGTCTTGATAGATGTCTTCCCGTGTCCCGATCTCAACGAAGCGGCCTTTGTACATGATGGCGATATTGTCACACATGTGTTTTACGACCCCTAAGTCATGAGAGATAAATAAGAAACTTAAGCCAAATTCTTGCTGGATCCGTTTCATAAAGTTCAGTACCTGCGCTTGCACGGATAAGTCAAGGGCTGAAACCGGCTCATCGGCGACGATCAGTTTTGGATTGGATGCTACCGCGCGGGCAACCCCTAACCGCTGACGTTGGCCACCAGAGAACTCGTGAGGATATTTGTATAGGGCATCTTCTGGCATCCCAACGATATCCAGAAGGCTTTTCACGCGTTTTTTCTCTTCTTGATCGCTTAAGCGTTCAAAGTTGCGTAATGGTTCGGCGATAATGTCGACCACGCGTTTTTTAGGATTCAAGCTGGACATTGAATCTTGGAAAATCATTTGGACATCTTTGTTGTAGTTCATTTTTTTGCGGACGGAACGTTTGGTCACGTCTTGCCCGTCATAAATGATTTCGCCACTGGTGATTTTTTCTAATCCAACGATGGCTTTCCCCGTCGTGGATTTACCAGAACCAGACTCACCAACCAATCCGTAGGTTTTTCCTTTTTCTATGATGAAGTCCACACCGTCAACGGCATACACATGGTCTGTGACGCGGTTGAAAAATCCGCTGCGAATAGGATAGTGGACTTTCAGATCTTTAATTGTAATTAATTCTGTCATCTACACTTCTCCTTCTTCGTCTCTAAAATGAAAATGCTTGTAGCATGTGCAACGGACCAAATGATCAGGTGCTACTTCATGCAAGACTGGGTTTGCTTCGTGGTCGCTTTCAGGAATCCAAGGAATCCGTGCGGCAAACCGACAACCCGTCCGTGGCATATTTTTCAATGAAGGAACTACGCCTTCGATCACGTGCAGTTCACTGTCTTGTGAATTTTCTTGAGGGATCGAGTTAAGCAATGAGCGAGTGTATGGATGTTTCGGATTGGCAAACAACTCTTCGGCTGTTGCGACTTCCACAAACTGACCCCCGTACATCACGGCTACTCGGTCGGCCATCTCTGCTACGACACCTAAATCGTGGGTGATCAAAATGATCCCCGTCTGTGTTTCTTCTTGCAAATCTTTTAGTAGATCAAGGATCTGTGCTTGGATCGTCACGTCCAACGCGGTCGTTGGTTCATCGGCAATAATGATTGGTGGTTTACAAGCAATCGCGATCGCAATGATGACCCGCTGACGCATCCCACCAGACAATTCATGAGGGTATTGACGTCCTACTCGCGGTGGATTGGGAATCCCCACTTGTTCTAATAATTCTAATGCTCGTGCTTGACGCTGTTCGGCGGTCATATCCGTATGGTAGGATAACCCTTCTTTGATTTGATCTTCGATCCGCATCAAAGGATTCAGTGCAGACAATGGATCTTGGAAAATCATCCCAATATCATTTCCGCGAATTTTGTTGTACAGCGTTTCGTTTAAGTTTGACAAGTTTAAATCTTTATATAAGATTTCTCCGGTGATTTTCGTGTTGTTTGGGTCATGCAGCCCCATGATCGTTGTAGCTAACGTACTCTTGCCGCAACCAGATTCTCCTACGATCGCTAAGATCTCATTGCGATCCAGTGTAAAAGAAATACCATCTACTGCGTCATAGTAATCGTCTTTAATACGAAAACCTGTGTGAAGGTTTTGAACATCTAGTAATTGATTATCTCTGGACAATCGAATACCCCTCTCTACTTTCTAAGATGTCTTGCAATTTAATGTAAAAAAAGAAGGAACATGCATTTCATTTCCAAAAGCTTTCTTAACATTGTATAATATATTCTTAATAATTATATAGAAATGCCACCAATAATGCAAGTCCCAGAAAAGTTAATACACTGAATTTTCAGAAAATTTACATTATGCTTTCAACGCCGTCATGTCAGGTTTAACGACCGTTTTTTAGATTCCGCTACCAAAGAAAAGCCGCTCAAAATCACTGCGGATCAATTATGAGAAAGAAAGAGCTAAGTCATCTAGGACTTAGCTCTTATGTCTGTCTTAAGCAAGATGGCTTGAAATATAATCAACCGCTCCACCGACTGTTTCGATCTGCTCGGCATCTTCATCAGAAATCTCGGTACCAAATTCATCTTCTAGTTCAAGGACGAATTCCATCACACTGATCGAATCAGCGTTCAAGTCGTCTTTAATGCTCATCGTATCCGTTACGTTCTCTGCGTCAATTTCAAAATGATTGGCGATCACGACCGCAACTTTCTTGAATACTTCATCTCGTGTCAACTGGCTTCACCTCCACGCGTTTGCACAAAACATAGAATGGCTAACAAACATTGTACTGCTTTCTATGCTTTTTGTCTAGATATTTTTGCAATTTCATTACAATCATTGCATTATGATTGCGTTTCGTCTTTGTCAGTCGGCATTTCTTCAAAATGGGCGACCAATTGTGCCACGACATCTGTCGCTAACATCGTATGGATCTGCTTGATGGTGTACGCCACCGCTTCTGGTCCTGTCGCACCATGGGTTTTGATGACTGGGGCTTTCAACCCAAACAATACGGCACCGCCGTGTTTCGCATAATCCATTTCATTTTTCACTTTCCGCAACGCATCTTTTAATAATAATGCGCCTAATTTCCCTTTGGCACCGGAATCGAGAATCGATTGTTTCAACAGCGCCATCAAATTCAAGGCGGTTCCTTCGATCGATTTCAAAACAGCATTTCCAGTAAAGCCATCTGTCACGACGACGTCAGCTGCACCATCCAATAATTCCCGAGCCTCGACATTGCCGATAAAGTGGATCGTCGGGTCTTGCGAAAGCAGTTCAAAGGCTTTTTTCGTTAATTCACTGCCTTTGGTTTCTTCCGTTCCGTTATTTAATAAGCCGACCCGTGGTCGATTGATCCCGCGAACTTTTTGGGCATAAAAGGACCCTAAGACGGCATAGTTTGCCAAATGTTCTGGTTTATTGTCGGCATTGGCACCTAGATCCAGCATGTCAAAGCCAGCATCTTTGCCAATCACTGGCATCGTGGACATCAATCCGGGACGGTCGATCCCTTTGATCCGACCGACGATAAACAAACCAGCCGCTAATAAGGCCCCAGTATTTCCAGCTGAAAAAATCGCATCTGCCTCACCATTTTTGACCGCTTGTGCTGCCAAGACCATTGAGGCGGTTTTTTTTCGTCTGATCGCTTTGACAGGTTCATCATCACTATTGATTTTTTCATCCGTGTGGATAATGGTGACATTTTTATCATCCGTCATGTATTTTTTGATTTCATTTTCTTTTCCGTAAAGGAGGAATTCAATCTCTGGAAAGTCTTTTTTTGCCAGCATGACTCCTTCTACGATCGCTTTTGGGGCGTTGTCTCCGCCCATTGCATCAACAGCAATCCGCATCTCGCTGCCACTCCCTTCATTTTCCCAATCAGTATAGCATATTCTTTAATCAAAAAATTGTTTGTCTGCTTTTTTTGCTGCTAAATAGTTCGCCAATGCCGAAAATTCTGGCAACAGCTGCCAGCCATTTTTTTGCCAAAGCTGGGCAGCTTCGACTTGTGCCACTTCTAGAATATGGGCATCTGCGACCAAATCGGCAGCCGCAAACTCTGGCAAGCCCGATTGTCGATTGCCGAAGACTTCTCCTGGTCCTCGCAACTGCAAATCTTTTTCGCTGACTACAAAGCCGTTGGTGGTTTCTGTCATGATCTTCATTCGCTCGACCCCTGTTTCATTCTTCGGGTTTGCGATCAATATACAGTAAGAAGCATCGGCGCCGCGCCCTACCCGTCCACGCAATTGATGAAGCTGGGCTAACCCGAAGCGATCGGCGTCAATGATCAGCATCACTGTCGCATTGGGGACATTGACCCCTACTTCGATGACCGTCGTGGAAACCAAGATCTGCAGTTGATTTTCTTTGAAAGCTTCCATGATGCTGTCTTTTTCTTGATTCTTCATTTTCCCATGCAGCATCCCCACTTGATAAGTAGGAGAAAAGTAACTTTGCAGCTGCTCATAAATCTCCGTGGCATTCTTGACATCCAGCATTTCGGATTCTTCGATCAAAGGACAGATGACATACATCTGATGCCCTTGTGCCAATTCTTTTTGCGCCCACTCTAAGATCGATTCAAACTGCGGCGGACGGACCCAGCGAGTCTCTACAGGAATCCGTCCTGCTGGCATTTCATCGATCACCGAAACATCCATTTCGCCATAAGCCGTGATCGCTAACGTACGAGGGATCGGTGTGGCGGTCATAAAGAGCACATCAGGCAGATAGCCTTTTTCCCGTAAGACTTTTCGCTGATTGACGCCAAAACGGTGTTGTTCATCGGTGATGACTAAGCCAAGATGTGCAAAGTCCACGCCTTCTTGAATCAGCGCATGGGTCCCAACGATGATGTCGATCTCCCCAGCTGCTAATTGTTCTAAGATGACCCGCCGTTCTTTCGGTTTGGTCGAGCCTGTCAAAAGAGCGGTGGTCACTTCTAAGGGGTCAAAGAGCTGATTCAAGCTTTCTAGGTGCTGCTGGGCCAAAATCTCAGTCGGCACCATCAGTGCGCCCTGAAAGCCAGCCGTCATCGTGGCATAAAGGGCGATCGCCGCCACGACTGTTTTCCCGCTTCCTACATCTCCTTGCAAGAGTCGCTGCATGTGCTGCGGACTTTTCAGGTCATGGCAGATTTCATTGGTCACGCGCTTTTGCGCATTCGTCAATTCAAAGGGCAGTTTACGAGTAAACTCTTTCAAGCGTTGCACATCATAATCGATCGCCAAGCCGTTTTTCTCGGCTTTTTCGCTTTTCTTCAGTCCTTGGATCTGCATTTGGAACAAAAAGAACTCTTCAAAAATCACCCGACGCTTCGCTTGATGACTCTCTTGGGGATCTTTAGGAAAGTGCATCGCAAACATCGCGGATTTCCGATCCAACAAGCGATATTTTTCGATCAATGACAAAGGCAAGATCTCTGTGATTTGATCACCAAAATCAAGGAATGCCTGTTTGATCAGTTCGATCAACACACTTTGACGCACGGCTTTATTGACATGATAAATGGGGGCAAAGTCTTCTGCGCTCTTGCTGCCGAGAATTTTCATCCCCGTCAGTCCTTTGCGTTTGGCGTCCCATTTGCCATAGACGGCGATCTCTTCTGAGACCTCTACTTTATCCTTCAAATAAGGCTGATTGAAAAAGGAGACATTAAAGACATCGTGGTCTTGCATCATGCGAAATTGCAACCGACTTTTCTTATAGCCAAAGCGATTGACGACCGGCGGGGAAACGACGATCCCCTTGATCGTTACTTTTTCTTGGTCTTGAATCTCCGCTAATTGCCGTTCTTGAATGTCTTCATAACGAAACGGATAATACTTCAGCAGGTCTTCAATGGTTTCGATCCCTAAACTCGCCAAGTCTTGGGCGCGTTTTTCTCCGACACCCTTTAATACCGTAAGTGGCTGATTCAGCATAGGTACCCTCCTTTTCCAAAGTAATTTTGTTTATTGCAGAGATTCCTGCATTCATAGAAAAAGACGGAGCCAAAAATCATCTACGATTTTTGCCCCCGCCGCCTAATTTGTTTATTCTGCTGAGAAAAGATACGGATAAACTGGCTGATCGCCTTGATGGATCTCTACTTCGATCTCAGGATGCAGTTCAACGATTGCTTCTTCGATTTTCGCTGCTTCTTTGGCTTTGCCTTCTTCACCGATAATGATGGTGACGATCTCAGTATCTTCTGTGATCATTTTTTCTAAGGTAGTCATGGAAGCAGAGAAACGATCAGGAACAGAAACAACGATTTTGCCGTCGACCATTCCTAAGAAGTCGCCTTCTGTAATTTCGATGCCATCAATTGATGTATTACGGATCGCATGAGTCACTGATCCGCTGACAACACTTGCTAAGACATCGGTCATAGCTTGCTGATTTTCAGCTAGTGTGGATTGCTCGTGGAATGCCAGCATCGCTGTCATCCCTTGTGAGATCGTCCGTGTTTCAACAACCGCTACTGGAATCTCGGAAACTTCCGCTGCTTGCTGTGCAGCCATAAAGATGTTTTTGTTATTTGGTAGAACGATCACTTGGTCGGCATTAACTTCATTGATCGCCAACAAAATGTCTTCCGTACTTGGGTTCATCGTTTGGCCGCCACTGATGACATATGAAGCACCCAGGCTAGTGAACAATTCTTTCAAGCCTTCGCCAGCCGCGATCGCGATGATCGCAAATGGTGTCCGTGGACGTTTCACTGGTGCAGGTTTTGCACCTTGCTGGTCGTGTTCCAAAATCGTTTCATGCTGAAGACGCATGTTGTCAACTTTGATTTTCACCAATGAGCCGAATTTTTGACCATAATTCATGACTTCGCCAGGATGTTCCGTATGGACATGGACTTTGATGATCTCATCGTCGTTGACCACTAATAAGGAATCCCCTAACTCATTTAAGTAATTACGGAATGTTTCATAATCAAATTCACTATCTACAGTCGGACCTTCACCGATCTTCACCATGATTTCTGTACAGTAACCAAAGGTGATATCTTCTGTCGCTAAGTGTCCTTGAACGCTGCGATGATGTTCGGCATTGACCATTTCATCCATAGCCGCTGGGGAAGGTTCGAAGATTTCATCGGCTGGGTATTCACCCGTCAACGCATTTAAGAAGCCTTCATAAATGAACAACAATCCTTGACCGCCGCTATCTACCACGCCGACTTCTTTTAAGACGGGCAATAAATCTGGGGTTTTCGCCAATGAACGTTTTGCACCGTGAACCACGGCTTTCATCACTTCGATACAATCATCGGTAGTTTGTGCTTTTTTCTCGCCATATTCAGCTGCGATGCGTGCCACAGTCAAGATGGTTCCTTCCACAGGTTTCATGACTGCTTTATAGGCGGTTTCTACTCCATGAGTAAAGGCTTGAGCCAATTCTGGTGCAGTGAGTGTTTCTGCGGTCGGGATAGCTTTAGAAAAACCGCGGAATAATTGAGATAAAATGACGCCAGAATTCCCACGTGCGCCCATCAATAGTCCTTTTGAAAGTGTAGCGGCAAGATCGCCGACGTTTTCTGAAGTCGCATCTGCGACCGCTTTTGCTCCACTGGTCATGGATAGATTCATGTTTGTCCCAGTGTCTCCATCTGGAACAGGAAACACATTCAATGAGTTGACAAACTCTGCATTAACTTGTAGACGAGCCGCGCCTGCCTGCACCATTTCTTGAAACTGACTTGCGCTGATATTCGTTACCTTCACTTAGATAGTCCTCCTTAAAATCATCCGCCATGAACGGATCCCTTGCCTAATCTGGCAGTACACGTACGCCTTGAACAAATACATTTACCGAGTTCGCAGAAACACCTAGCATCGTTTCTAAGTTGTATTTCACTTTTTCCTGCACGTTGCGGGAAACTTCGGAAATCTTTGTTCCATAGCTGACGATCGTGTATACATCCACTGCAATGCCGTTTTCTTCTTGGCGGACAACGACACCGCGAGAATAATTTTCTTTTCGTAAAATTTCATTGATGTTATCTTTGATTTGTTTCTTGCTAGCCATACCAACAATGCCGAACACATCTGTTGCTGCGCCTCCGACCACTGTTGCAATGACTTCATTGCTGATTTCAATAATACCTGATGAGGTTTGAATTTTTACAGCCATTTTATAGCCTCCTTCAATGGGCATGACCCATCTTTCTTCTTACATATTTTATCATAGCTGTACCGCAAATAAAAGGATGAGACATATGAAAAGGGGCTTTCTGACCAAACGTCTTGCATTTCGACCTTGTTTAATTTACAATGTTTACCGGGAAAAGTCAATGTTTCTTGAAAATTACTCTTGCTTTTTTCACCTTTCTGTGATAAATTCAGATGGTATGAGCTGAAATAGCGCTCCAACATCAAGGCAAAGGAGGAAATAACCACATGGCTAAAGTTTGTTACTTTACTGGACGTAAAACTACAAGTGGAAACAATCGTTCTCACGCAATGAATGCGACAAAACGTACTGTGAAACCTAACTTGCAAAAAGTTCGCGTTATGATTGACGGAAAACCTAAAAAAGTTTGGGTGTCAACTCGTGCTTTGAAATCTGGAAAAGTTGAGCGCGTATAATTAGACCTTTTCGGCCGTTCGTTTTGAACGGCTTTTTTTGTACCCTTTTTTCTTTGGTGCGCTTTCACTTAGGTTTTCATTAAAGAAAACAGGTCTTTGTTTTTTTAATCGATTCACCTGTGGTAAACTAAGAAAAAATTGATAAAGAACAGGTGACTTCTTGTGACGAAAATAAAAACATTTGCCAAACAACATTGGCCTTATATGCTTGCTAGTTTCTGCTTGCCGTTTCTTATCATGGCAGTGATCTATTTGACCATCGGCATCTACCCTGGCAGCAGCCGCAGTGTCTTAGCCAGTGATGCCTTTTCGCAATTCTCAAACTTTCATGCCAGCTTTCGCAATATGCTCTTAGGCAAGCAAAGTATCTTTTATACATGGAATGCCTCTTTAGGCTTGAATTATCTGGCACTGATCTCCTATTACTTAGGCGGGATCTTCACTCCTCTGGTCTTGTTTTTCCCAAATCAGCTGATGCCAGATGCGTTGTACTTCTTGACCTTGATCAAGATCGGCAGTGCGGGCTTGGCGTTTTGGTTTTATGCCAGCCAAACCTTTAAGATCCAACGTTGGCAGCATGTGACCTTAGCCGTCTGTTATGCCTTGATGTCCTTCATCACCGCCCATTCGGAACTGATCATGTGGCTTGATGCCATGATCTATCTACCGCTAGTGATTTTAGGTATTGACCGTTTAGTGAAAAAGAAAAAACCAGTCGTGTTATTTATCAGTTATCTGCTGTTATTTTTATCCAGTTTTTACATGGGCTTTATGATCGGTCTCTTTTCCGTGATGTATTTCTTGGTTCAGTTGGGGCGCAACTGGAAGCAAGCTCGGGGGGCGATCATTCCTTACGGCATCACCTCCTTGTTAGCTGGCGGCGCCTCAATGGTGATCATCTTACCTGCTTTATTGGATTTGCGCTCAAACGGGGAAGAATTAACAACGATTTCTTCCTTTAAAACCGAAGCCACCGATGTCTTTGACCTCGTGATGAAAAACATGATCGGTGTTTACGATACGACAAAATACGGCTCCATTCCCTTCATCTATATCGGCTTATTGCCGCTGCTGTTGTGTATTTTATATTTTGTTTCGAAGAAAATCCGCTTGAAGGATAAATTCTTATACGCTGGCATGTTTGCTGTTTTGATCGCCAGTTTTTATATCGTGCCGATGAATCTTTTTTGGCACGGGATGCATGCCCCAAATATGTTCCTTTTCCGTTATGCCTATTTGTTCTCCTTCTTAGTGATCATGCTGGCGGGATACGGGTGGGAGCAGCTGCAGCAAAAAGATCGCGGATTGTTTCTCATTATTGGTCTTTCTACGATCGTGGTGTTTGCCCTCTCCTACGCATTGAAAGGACCTGGAACCTATGAATATGTTTCCGCTACTTCTTTTGCGCTAACGATCGTATTCTTTGTTCTTTACTTGTTATGTATTGGGTTCGGGCAATTAGGTCTTTTAACACAAAAACGAGTGACGATCTTGATGCTGATCTTCGTCTGCGGAGAAATGGCCGTCAATACGAGCGGCATGGTTCGCGGAATTTTGAATGATTGGAACTATGCTTCTCGCAGTTTGTATACAGAACCTTATCCGGACATCAAAAAACTAGTCACTCAAGCCAACGAAGACAATGATACCTTTTTCCGATTAGAAAACCTTGATCCTGTTTCTTCCAACGACAGTATCAATTATGGCTACAGCGGTGTCAGCATGTTTTCTTCGATCCGTAACCGCAATTCCTCAAGCTACCTGGATAAGCTGGGCTTTCGGTCCCGCGGCACCAATTTAAATATCCGCTATCCGAATAATACCTTGCTGATGGATGCTTTTACAGGGATCAAATACAATATCTCCAAGCCAAATCTCACCAAATACGGCTTTCAACGTGTGGGGGAATCTGGTGAATACAAGCTTTATGAGAATCAAAATGCGTTACCGCTAGGTTTCTTGGCTGAACCAACCATTGAATCGATTGAACAGCCGCAAAACGACAACTTGACGAGCCAGAAAAATCTTTTCAATGGCTTGGCGGATTTAAATTTAGAGTATTTTGCCTTTCAGCCGATCACGGTGATCCATAGTAAAAATACAGATATCACCAATGACGGCATGTATATGAAATTTACCGAGCAAGAAAGCAATGTCGCAAAAGAAGTGACTTGGCAAGTGGAGGTTCCAGCGAACTCGCAAGCATACTTGAGTCTTTTCCCTGCCAACTTTGGGGAATTGGAAAGCTCATCTGCCACCGTGACAGTCAACGGTCAGCAGCGAGAAACGCAAATCAGTATCAACGGTCAATACTACGACTTAGGGCACTATGAGACCGATACGACGGTTCAATTCACCGTCAGCTTCTACGGAACGCCTGAAATCTCCTTCCAAAACCCGCAAGTCGTGACCTTGGATACCAACGCCTACCAACAAGCAATTGATGCGATCCAAGATCGAGGGGTCGCTATGACGGTCGGCAAACGCAGTGCCAAAGCCGATATCACGACTGAAAAAGAGCAGCAGCTTGTAACGACCATCCCTTATGACAAGGGCTGGACTGCTACGCTTGACGGCAAAGAAGTTCCAATCACCGCCTTTCAAGACGGCTTTATCAGTGTGACGATCCCAAGTGGCACCCATCACTTGGAACTGTCCTTCTTGCCGCAAGGCTTTGTTATCGGTGTTTGCTTGTTCTTCAGCTGCATCGCATTGTTTATCCTGTTTGCTTGGTTTTACCAGAAACAAGTAGCCAAAAAGCAAGTTTTAGACGACCAACGTCAACTCATGGATCAACCACCAGAAACCTAATCGAAAAAGAACCAACTCGTCTTTTTGAGGCACTCCCCATAAGTTAGAGCAAACGCTGACTTATGGGTGTCGCTCAATGATCGGTAAGTTTGGTTCTTTTTTTGCGCTGGCGTTCCGCAGTTGTTCGCTCTAGTGGCCTTAGCCTCCACTACCGACTAGGTCCCCTTCGATGCGGGGCCAAATGCCTAGCCCGTTAGCCCTTAGAGCGTTTAGCGAAACATAAGATAACTGTTAGGTTCTTCCGCATTTTTCTTGATGGAGTGCAACGATCGCTCCCATAAGTTAACCATTTTGGTTTGTTTCAAGACGCGAAAGATCGAAAGCCCTTGGTCGATTTTTAACAGTCCTTTTTCTTGATCGCCATAAATATACCAGTACCACCCTTGATAGCAAAGAAGATGCGTGCTGTTTAGCATGTCTCCGCGATCTGCCAATAATTCCTCTGCAATGGTCAACACCTCTTTTGCCCACTCCAGGCGGCGAAAATTGACAAACGTCGTAAAACAACTAAAAATCAAATCCATTTGAATTTCTCGCATCAAGGACAAGCCTTGTTCTTTTTTTGTGCGGGAAATAGCGATCTGCAGTAAGTGATAGGAGGTTTCGACAGGAAACAAGAATTGAAAATACCGAAACAGTAAAATCTCATAAACGCCCCAGTTGTCTACTTTCGTAAGGTAGGAAATGACGGGGCGAGTTTTGGTGCGTAGCTTTTCCATATAGTCACCAGAAGAGTGATTGGGTTTAAGACCTGAGAGATTGATTTCATGTATCTCCTTTGTGATCTCAAGGTACAGAAAAACAAAAGAATGCTGTTTGGAAGCGGCGATCAGTTCGCTGCGCATTTCCTCCAGCCCTTCTTTGCTTCGCTGGGCGTGGGCGTTACTCAAGAAAGCTTCTTTGTTGATCCCTAAAATTCGATCCAGTAAATCCATAAATTCGCTCGTCATATAGCTGGGGAAGCTCATCAGGTTGTCGTGACTTTTTATGCCTTTTTGCTGCGCACGTAAATAATAAAACTCCTCCACCGTAACATGGATATTTTCTAATAAGCGTTCCAAGCGATGAATACTGATACTTGAAGCACCTTGCTCAAATTTACTGATAAACGAGCGACTGTTTTGTTCATCCGCCACTTGAGCGATCGTATAGCCGCGCTCTTTGCGCAATTGTCGGTACAGTTTTCCTTCTTCCATAACCATCCTCCTAGCGATCAGTCTGCAAACGCCAAACCAAACTTGCTTTACGAATGAAGCTCTGCCATTAAATGCTACTATTTTAGATTCAAATCTAGATTCAACCTTATAAAATGTTGAGGAACAAAATCTACGATCCCCTATTTACATACCACTCTTTTAGCTGTTAGCCACTCGTGGCAGTAACCTCTGGTACGCTCCTAGTACATTTAAATTCCACTATAGTGGATTATTTTCTCTTCTTAGTATAAAGCATCCTATACTGATTTTACAACGTAGAACGTGAAAGGATGATTTCGATGAAAGAATATCAACAAAACAAAGGCTATCGTGCCTTAGTCAACGCCGCCTTACTCAGTGGCATCGGCATGAGTTTATTTAATATCGTCTTTGTAGTTTATGCCAGTACATTACCCTTTAATGCCCTTGCTGTTTCCTTAGCCTCCATGGCACTGCTGGTCCCTGATCTCTTACGGATCCTGACTGGCTATCTAGCCGATCGTACCAAAAACAAAGTGCAATGGATGATCAGCAGTCGACTCTTACAAGGAGTCCTTTTTGTGGCACTCGCTTTTTTGATCCAACTGCCGCCTAGTTTATGGTCTTTCTTCCTTTTGCTAGGCATCAACATTGTATCTGATTGTTTGGGCGCTTATTGTTCTGGGTTGCAGCTGCCCTATGTTCGCCGTCTTGTGCCTGCCGATGCCTTAGACAGTGCCATGGGCTTTCAAATGGCGTGTCAAACCACCGTTCAAATCGTCTTTCAAGGGATCGGTGCTTGGGGGATCCTTTTACTGAATAATAATTTTGCCGCTTTTGGTTTGATCAATGCCGTGACGTTTTTCTTAGCCGCCATCGTGATCTTCTGGAACCGCTCGCTCTTTTATGCGGTGCCTGGGAAAATCAATCAAGCACCCACACCACTCTTTCAGAATTTCTCGGAAACCTTTAAATTATTGACTGGCACAGCTTTTCTTAAAAAGATGATCCTCTTTGCCTTACTGATCAATACCTTAGCCGCTAGTACGAGCGGTCTACTAAATCTCCAGCTGTTGGATGACCTTGCGCTTTGGTTTGCCACTTATGGCAACACCGTTGCGATGGCAGGCATCGCCACTTCCATCGGCATGGTCGCTGGCGCCTTGTTTGCTGCCGACTGGTTCAAGAATACTGGTCTGGTTCGCTTGATTGCCTATACCTCTTTCGTTTTATGTCTATTGACCTTGAATTTTCTCTTCCTGCATAATCGTTGGCTCATGATTGTGCTGCTCTTTGCTGAAGGCTATCTGATTGGAAAAATCAATCCTCGCTTTTCGGCACATCTGATTCGTGAGATCGATGAAGAACATCTCGCCATCAGCAGCGGGATCTTCTCCACCATTGTGATGCTAGGGGGGCCCGTCGGTCAAATGGTCTTTTTAGGCATCGGCAATCGCTATCACGTTGCTTGGAGCTGGCTGCTTTACTTGCTTTTCGCATTTTTGGTAGCCATCGCCGCCTTAGTCGCTGCCAGTACGTTAGAAAAAACACCCACCACTGCTGCGTCTAAAACCGCTGCGGAAAGGACTGAAGATTGGCAAGAAACTGCCCCTGTTTTGCCTGAGAAAAAATAAAAACACAAGCTTTCGCTTTCTCTTGTTGGACAAGAGCAGCGAAGCTTGTGTTTTTCCTTATTCATAGGCAACGTGAACCAAATACAATCCTTCTGGATGAGCTGTGGGTCCTGCCGCATTTCGGTCTTTTTGCGCAATGATCGCAGGAATACTGTCAGGTGCGAGTCGTCCATTGCCGATTTTCAACAATGTGCCCACCATGATTCGGATCATCTTGTACAAAAATCCATCGCCGCGAAAGGTGAAAATCAACTCATCTCCAGCGTCATTGACCGCCATGGACGCTTCATGGATCGTCCGCGTTTTGTCATCGACGGAACTGCCCGTCGCGCAAAAACTGGTAAAGTCATGGGTGCCTAAAAAATCTGGCAACGCTCGTTGGATTTTTTCCAAATCTAGCGGATACGGATAATAGCTGGCATAATGACGGCGGAAAGGACTGCGAGGTTTCCCAATGTCCACTCGAAACTGGTAGGTTTTTTCAACGACTAAGTAGCGGGCATGGAAGGTATCGTCAACGATCTCCACCGATTTTACCGCAACATCTTCTGGCGTTTGGGTATCTAAACCAAAGCGCATTTTTTCCAGTGGGCGCTTTTGAGGGAAATCGAAGTGGATCACTTGCCCCTGCGCATGGACCCCCGCATCGGTGCGTCCAGAGCCATGAATCTGAATCGGCTGACCATTGTTCATCTTCGTTAATGTCTTTTCAATCTCTTCTTGAACCGTTCGTCCATTGGGTTGACGCTGAAATCCTTGAAAATTCGTGCCATCATAAGCGATCGTCGCTTTATAGCGGACCATTGAATCACCTGTTTCTTTCTATTTTTTCAAAAAAAGCCTATGAGAAAAGTCTGATCGATCGACAGGCCTTTTCGAACCAGCCGCTGGGATCGCCAGCAGCCTCGTTGCTTCGTTAAGAACCTTTCGTGGGTTGACTTCAATCATAGGTCTTCGATTATCCTCGTAAGAACACTAACGCTACTGTAAAGAGCGCAAAAACGATGACAACCAATGTGTCCCGTTGATGCCAGTGCAAAATCCGATACTTCGTACGCCCTTCGCCGCCTTGATAGCCTCTGGCTTCCATAGCGGTAGCTAGATCTTCCGCACGGTTAAAGCTGCTGACAAATAAAGGAATCAATAAAGGAACGATCGCCTTCATCTTCTGCAACAGTCCCCCTTCGCCGAAATCGACCCCGCGGGCACGCTGAGCATTCATAATTTTTTCTGTTTCATCCATCAAGGTTGGCACAAAGCGCAACGCGATCGACAGCATCAGTGAGATTTCATGGACAGGGAAACGGATCGCTTTTAAAGGACGCAAAATGTATTCGATCGCATCTGAAAGCTCTAATGGAGGCGTCGTTAACGTCAACAAGGTCGACATGAAAATGATCAAAACAAAACGGCAAAAAATAAAAATCCCGTTTTGGACACCAAATTCTGTGATGTTAAAGATCCACCAAGACCAGTAGACGTCGCCGCCGGTAGTAAACAAAATCTGTAACGCCACAGTAAATAAAATCAGCCAAATCAAAGGTCGCACGCCTCGAATAAAAAAGCCAAAATCGATTTTTGAAAAGGAGATACAAAAGAGCGTAAAAGCACCCGCTAATAAATAGCTTTGCCAATTATTCGCCAAAAAGATAATCGCGATAAAATAAAAACTAGCAATCAATTTGACTCGTGGATCTAAACGGTGGATCAAGGAGTCCCCAGGAATAAAACGACCGAAAATCAGTTTATTCATCATGGGCAGTCGCCCCCTTTGCTACTAAAACATCTGCCAGCTCATCAGCTGTTAGCGGCAACTGCTCAAATGCCAATCCTCTGGCTTGCAGTTGCTCCGCAAATGCGGTTGCTGTCGGCACCCCCAACTGCTTTTCTTGCAGCCAGGCAGTGTCTTGAAACACAACAGACGGCGTGCCTGCTTTGACGAGACGGCCTTTTTCTAACACATAGACATAATCAGCATAGTTTGCCACATCATCCATCAAGTGGGTCACTAAAATGATCGTCATGTTCTTTTCCCGATGCAAGCGATCAAACATTTCCATCATCTCTTTGCGTCCTTGTGGATCTAAGCCAGCTGTCGGCTCGTCTAAGACCAAAACTTCTGGTTCCATAGCCAAGACCCCAGCAATCGCTACACGGCGCATTTGGCCCCCTGAAAGGTCAAAGGGTGAACGTTCCAGAAAACTTTCATCTAAACCTACCAATTGAATGTATTCTTGGGCTAAACCTTTGGCTGCTTCTTCGGAGACCCCAAAGTTTTTCGGTCCAAAAGCGATATCTCTCGCAACAGTTTCTTCAAATAATTGGGATTCAGGAAATTGAAAAACGATCCCGACTTTTTTACGTAACGGTTTTAGATTTTTGTTGTCTGTCTCGGGTTTGATGACTCGCTCACCGATCGTGACCGTGCCAGTCGTTGGTTTTAATAATGCATTCAAGTGCTGCAACAACGTAGATTTTCCGCTACCCGTATGACCGACTAAAGCGGTATAAGAGCCTTCTTTGATCTCTAAATCGATATCGAACAAAACCCGCTGTTCAAACGGAGAATGCGGTTGGTAGGTGAATCCTACTTGTTCAAAACGGATGTCCATAGCCAATCCACCATCCCTTCTTCAGTTAAGTACGCTTGCGGTACCGTGACGCCCCGCTGTTTTAGTGCCGCCTTTAATTTTTCAGGAAATGGCAGATCTAAGCCTAGCTCAATCAGTTCTGGACCTGCAGAAAAAATCTCTGCGGGTGTCCCTTCGCGGACGAGCTCTCCTTGACGCATCACCAGCACCCGATTGGCATTGGCTGCTTCATCGATATCATGGGTGATCGATAACACGGTCAAATTGTTTTTCTCTTTGATTTTTTTGATCGTTGCGATCACTTCTTCACGGCCTTCTGGATCTAGCATACTAGTGGCTTCATCAAGAATGATGATATCTGGGCGCAATGCAACGACGCCAGCAATGGCTACCCGCTGTTTTTGACCACCAGAAAGACGCGCGGGTTCCCGGGTCGCAAACTCGCTCATCCGTACTTGTTCCAGAGCGTCTTTGACACGAACCAGCATTTCTTCACGTGGGATTCCTTGATTTTCCAAACCGAAAGCCACATCATCTTCCACCGTCGAACCAACGAATTGATTGTCAGGGTTTTGAAAGACCATACCGACCATTTTTCGAATATTCCAGATATTTTCTTCATTCAAAGGCAATTCGCCGACAGAAACACTGCCTTCTTGCGGCAAGATCAAGCCATTGATGGTTTTTGCTAAAGTTGATTTACCAGAGCCGTTATGGCCGATCAACGCCACCCATTCCCCTTTGTTGATGGAAAAGGATACGTTATTTAACGCGGCACGCTCTTCTTCGCTATAACGCACAGTAATAGCATTCAATTCAATGATTGGCTTCATGATAGACTCCTTCATTTGCGATTAATTCTTTCTAACACTACCAAAAAAGCGCACGTTTTTCAATGATTCACGCACGATTTGTCTCCAGATCTTTTTTTCACTTGCCATTACCTGTCTTGACAGGTAATCGAAAGTAAAAAAAAAGCACTTTATGATGAGTGCGTACACCTCGAAATACATCGAGGTGTAGGCGCTGAGCTAGACTCGGAAAGTTTCTTCCAACATCATAACACTCTTAGTAAACATCTATAAAGTGATGATAAGTGTGATTTTAAACAAGTTCTAGGATAACCATTGGTGCAGCATCTCCGCGTCTTGGTTCTGTTTTCAAGATACGAGTATATCCACCTTGGCGATCTGTGTAACGAGGAGCGATATCATTGAATAATTTTTGTAATGCTGATTCAATAACTACTTCTTCGTTTTCTTCACGTACACTTGCAACTTCATTACGAACGAATGCTGCTGCTTGACGACGTGCATGCAAATCACCACGTTTACCTAAAGTGATCATTTTTTCTGCAGTTGAACGAACTTCTTTCGCACGAGCTTCAGTCGTAACGATACGTTCGTTAATGAATAAATCAGTTGTCAAATCACGCAACATCGCTTTACGTTGGCTAGATGTGCGTCCTAGTTTACGATAACTCACGTGGTTTCCCTCCTTCACTTTCGAATGTTGTATCGGTCAGACGAACCGAACTAACGTAATCGAAAACGGTTTAATCGTCTTTACGTAGTCCTAAACCTAAATCATGTAATTTTACTTTGACCTCTTCAAGAGATTTACGGCCTAAGTTTCTTACTTTGATCATTTCTGGTTCAGATTTGTTTGTCAATTCTTGTACAGTATTGATTCCTGCACGTTTTAGACAGTTGTATGAACGAACAGATAAGTCTAATTCTTCGATCGTCATTTCCAACATTTTTTCTTTTTGTGTTTCTTCTTTTTCAACCATGATTTCAGCGTTTTTCGCTTCATCTGTTAGGTTAACAAAGATGTCTAAATGTTCAGTCATGATCTTCGCAGACAAACTCATTGCTTCCAATGGTTCGATTGAGCCATCAGTCCATATTTCCATCGTTAATTTGTCGAAATCATCCCGACGACCGACACGTGTGTTTTCTACTTGGTAGTTGACACGACGTACTGGTGTATAGATTGAATCGACTGGAAGAACGCCGATCGGCATGTCTTCTTTTTTGTTTTCGTCCGCTTGAACGTAGCCGCGGCCAGGTTTCACTGTTAAGCGAGCATGGAACGTAGCACCTTCAGAAACGGTACAGATATACATATCTTTGTTAAGGATTTCTACATCACTATCAACGATGATATCGCCAGCAGTTACTGTAGCAGGTCCTGAAATATCAATTTCAAGGGTCTTTTCTTCATCCCCGTACATTTTCAATGCAAGACCTTTAATATTCAAGATGATTTGAGCAACGTCTTCCCGAACACCCTTAACAGTTGAGAATTCGTGTAAAACTCCATCGATTTGAATATTGGTGATTGCCGCACCAGGTAAAGAAGATAATAAAATACGACGTAGGGAATTTCCTAGTGTAGTTCCGTAGCCTCTTTCAAGAGGTTCCACGATGAACTTGCCATAATCTTTGTCTTCATCAATCTTTGCGATTCTTGGTTTTTCGAATTCAATCATTCTTATCTATTACCCCTTTCAAAACGAAAAGTGTCTTGTTCAATGACGTATTTGTTACACTCAAAATGAGCAGCACTCATTAAACACGACGGCGTTTTGGAGGGCGGCATCCATTATGAGGGACTGGAGTCACGTCACGGATCGCACTCACTTCCAAACCTGCTGCTTGTAATGAACGAATTGCTGCTTCACGTCCAGAACCAGGTCCTTTAACTGTTACTTCAACAGTTCTTAATCCGTGTTCCATTGCTGCTTTGGTAGCTGTTTCTGCTGCCATTTGAGCGGCAAAAGGAGTAGATTTTTTGCTTCCTTTGAAACCTAATGAACCAGCTGATGACCATGCTAATGCATTACCATGAGTATCAGTGATCATTACGATTGTATTATTGAATGTTGAGTGAATATGTGCAATACCCGCTTCAATATTCTTTTTCACACGGCGTTTACGACTCACTTTTTTTGCTGCCATGAAGTTTTAACCTCCTTCACTTAGGAATTATTTTTTCTTGCCTGCGACTGTTTTAGACGGGCCTTTACGAGTACGTGCATTGTTTTTCGTGTTTTGTCCACGAACTGGCAATCCACGGCGATGACGGATTCCACGGTAAGAACCGATTTCCATCAATCGTTTGATGTTTAAGTTCACTTCACGACGAAGGTCACCTTCAACTTTTAATTTATCAACTTCCGCACGGATAGCATCTGTTTGTTCATTCGTTAAATCACGAACGCGAACTTCTTCAGACACGCCAGCGTCAGCTAAAATTTGTTTTGCAGTCGTGTTACCAATACCATAGATATAAGTAAGTGAAACGACCACACGTTTATCACGAGGAATATCTACTCCTGCAATACGAGCCATATTTGTTACACCTCCGATTATCCTTGACGTTGTTTATGTTTTGGATTTGCTGGGCAAATCACCATAACGCGTCCTTTACGACGAATTACTTTACAATGTTCGCACATTGGTTTTACTGATGGTCTTACTTTCATGATAATACCTCCTGTGGTTTTACGGAGTACAATTATTTAAAGCGATAAGTAATGCGGCCACGGTTCAGATCATACGGGGATAATTCCACCGTCACTTTGTCTCCAGGTAAAATACGAATGTAGTGCATCCGGATCTTACCAGAAACGGTCGCTAGAACTTGGTGTCCGTTTTCCAATTCTACTTTAAACATTGCATTCGGCAAAGTTTCGACGACTGTACCTTCGACTTCAATCATATCTTCTTTTGCCACGCACAGTACCTCCTTGTACTTGTGATTTTCACACGATAAAATGGCGGAAACTCGGTTCCCACCTGATATTCTCAAACTATGCTCCTACTTAATAAAAAGTAGAAGTCGGACTGACATATTCTATCATATCCTGTCAAAGATTTCAAGAGAAAGTTTTAAGCTGCAAGTTGGACTCGGGCAATCTATGATTAGTCAATGATCTTTTGAACATCTTCGAATACAGCGTCGATGTCGCGATCCCCATCAATCGATTGCAATAACCCTTTGTCTTTGTAATAAGTCAAAATTGGTTCACTGCTTTTGATATTGACAGCTAGACGATTTTTGACCGTCTCAGGCTTATCATCTTCACGTTGGTAGAAGTCATGACTTCCACAACGATCACATGTTCCTTCCTCTTTTGGAGGATTGAACAATTTATGATAAGTTGCCCCACAATTGCGGCACATGAAGCGGCCGGCTAAACGTTCTACAAGAACTTCTTCAGGAACATGAATATCAATAACGGCATCAAGTTTTTTGTTAAGGTCAGCTAGCATCTCATCTAACGCTTTTGCTTGATCCAATGTACGAGGAAAACCATCTAATAAGAAACCTTTCTCGGTATCAGGTTCAGCTAAACGTTCTTTAACGATCCCATTTGTAACCTCATCAGGAACTAATGCGCCTTGATCCATGTATGATTTTGCTTTAAGGCCTAGTTCTGTTTCGTTCGCCATCGCAGCCCGAAACATATCGCCTGTTGAAATATGAGGAAGACCGTATTCAGCAACGATACGTTCTGCCTGAGTACCTTTTCCAGCACCAGGTAATCCCATTAAAATGAAGTTCATTCTAATTCCTCCTGTAAGTTTTTGAATAGTGTTGAGGAAATCCTCAACACTTCAATAACTTTAATTGATGAAACCAGTATATTTCCGTTTCAGCATAAGCCCTTCTAACTGCTTGGCAGTATCAAGTGCCACACCGATAATGATCAATAGACTCGTTCCACCTAGACCGATCGATTGCGGTAGATTCCAAGCCATCTGAGCGATGATTGGAAGTAAAGCAACCAATCCTAAAAAGATCGATCCAACCGTGCTTAATCGCATCAACAAACGTGATACATATTCTTCGGTTCCTTTACCAGGACGCACACTCGGAATGTAACTTCCTTGTTTTTGCAAGTTTTCCGCTAATTTCTCAGGGTTCACTTGAACAAATGCGTAGAAGAAAGTAAACGCAACAATCAAGACAGTATAGATGATCGCACCCGGTACAGTGTTGTAACTAAAGATCGTTTGCACCACTTCGTACCAAGTTTCTCCTCTATATGAACTACCTAATGCTTGAATGATCGCATTTGGTGTTGTAATAAAAGAACTGGCAAAGATAACTGGGATAACCCCGGCAGCATTTACTTTCAAAGGAAGGTAACTGCTGGTAGGCGCTCCTGCTACCCGTTTTGTATATTGGATCGGAATCTTGCGTTCTGCTTGTTGAACATACGTTACTAAAGTAATGACGATCAACACAGCGATCACAAGCAGCGCCATAAAGATAGCATTTAGCCAGATATCCGATTGATCCACGTTAATGAAGTAATCTTCAATCAATTCTTTGATGCTTGCTGGTAAGCGTGAAATGATCCCTGCAAAGATGATCATTGACACACCGTTTCCGATACCACGCTCGGTGATCTGCTCTCCTAACCAAGTGACTAACATCGTTCCGGCTGTTAAAATCAGACCGATCACGATATAGGTTGCCATATTAGGATTGTTTACAAACCCGAGTTGAGTGTAATAGTTAAATCCAGCCGTTAATGTCATGGATTGGACAAAGCCCAATACCAACGTCAAGTAACGTGTTGCCTGATTTAGTTTCTTACGACCCACTTCACCTTGTTTCGACCATTCAACAAATTTAGGGACGATATCCATCTGCAACAACTGAATAACAATTGAGGCAGTGATGTAAGGCGAAACCCCCATCGAGAAAATCGAAAATTGTTGCATGGCGCCACCACTTACCAAGTTTAACATGTTTAAAAATGGTAGATCCGCGATGGTATTTAGGCGACTTGCGTCTACGCCTGGCACAGTAATATGTGTTCCCAGACGAAAGACAAACAAGATTAAGACGGTGAACAATATTCTGGATCTAATATCCTTAACCTTAAAGGCATCCTTCAATAGTCTGATCATTAGATCACCTCGATTGATCCACCAGCAGCAACGATTGCTTCTTCAGCTGCTTTTGAGAATTTAGCTGCTTTCACAGTCAATTTCTTCGTTAATTCTCCGTTAGCTAATACTTTGATTCCAGCTTTTTCGTCTTTGACGATTCCAGCTTCGTGTAAAGCAACAGGTGTTACTTCAGCACCGTCTTCAAAGCGGTTCAAGACATCAAGATTGATGACTGCATATTCTTTGCGGTTCACATTTGTAAAGCCACGTTTTGGTAAACGACGGAACAATGGTGTTTGTCCACCTTCGAATCCTAGACGTACTCCGCCGCCTGAACGAGCTTTTTGACCTTTTTGTCCACGTCCAGCTGTTTTACCGTTACCAGATGAAGTTCCTCGACCGACACGGTTACGTACTTGGCGTGAGCCTTCTGATGGTTTTAATTCATGAAGTTTCATAGGTTTGGCACCTCCTTAATCAAACTAGATCTGCTGATCCTTAGACCTCTTCAACGTCCACTAAGTGAGAAACAGTGTTAACCATGCCTTTGATTGCATCATTAGCAGGTTTTACAACTGTTGAATTCAACTTTGTAAGACCTAACGCTTTTACAGTATCACGTTGGTTTTGGGGACGTCCGATAATACTGCGTTTTAAAGTAATTTTCAATTCAGCCATTATAGTGTCCTCCTTAACCGATTAATTCTTCTACTGATTTGCCGCGAAGTGCTGCCACTTCTTCAGCGCGTTTTAATTGTTTTAAACCTTCAACTGTTGCGCGAACAACGTTGATTGGTGTGTTAGAACCTAAAGATTTAGATGTGATATCAGCTACCCCAGCTAATTCCAATACGGCACGAACTGGTCCACCAGCAGCTACCCCAGAACCTTCTACAGCAGGTTTCATAAGGATGCGTCCGCCGCCGAATACACCGATAACTTCGTGAGGGATTGTAGAACCAACCATTGGTACTTCCACCAAGTTTTTCTTCGCGTCTTCGATTGCTTTACGGATTGCTTCTGGTACTTCTTGTGCTTTACCAGTACCGAAACCTACGTGTCCGTTTTTGTCACCGACAACAACTAATGCAGCAAAACGTAGACGACGTCCACCTTTAACAACTTTAGTTACACGGTTGATCGCAACAACGCGGTCTTCTAATTCCAAATGTTTTGGATCAATATAAACCATGAATGGTGTTCCTCCTTCTCTTAAAATTCCAGTCCATTTTCGCGAGCTGCTTCAGCTAAAGCTGCTACACGGCCATGGTAAAGGTATCCACCACGGTCAAAGACTACTACTTTAATACCTTTTGCTGCTGCACGTTCTGCGACTAATTTACCGACAGCTTGTGCTTGTTCAGTTTTTGTTGCACCTGAAACTTCTTTGTCTAAGGCAGAGGCACTTGCTAGCGTCACACCCGCTACGTCATCAATTACTTGTGCGTAGATGTTTTTGTTCGAACGGAACACGTTTAAGCGTGGGCACTCAGCAGTACCAGAGATTTTGTTACGTACACGACGATGTCTTTTCTGACGTGTCTTGTTTTTATCTGGTTTTGTAATCACAATTTGTCACCTCTTTTAATTTTGCTAGCCTAAGCTGCTAGTCGTAAAGAATTACGACTATTTACCAGTTTTACCTTCTTTACGGCGTACAAATTCGCCAACATAACGAATTCCTTTGCCTTTATAAGGTTCTGGAGGACGAACGCCACGGATATTGGCAGCCAATTCGCCAACGACTTCTTTATCTGATCCTTTAACGATCACAGAAGTGTTTGAAGGAACTTCGATTTCGATTCCAGCTGGCGCTTCGATTTCAACTGGATGAGAGTAACCAACGTTCAATACAAGTTTTTTCCCTTGTAATTGAGCACGGTACCCAACCCCGATTAATTCTAACGCTTTTTGGAAACCTTCAGAAACACCAACAACCATGTTGTTGAAGTTTGCACGGGTAGTTCCGTGGATAGTTTTCATTTCTTTACTATCATTTGGACGAGTGAATGTTACTTCGTTTCCTTCGATATTCATTGTGATATCAGAAGAGAAAGTACGTGTTAATTCACCTTTAGGTCCTTTAACTGTAATGTCGTTTCCGTTTTGCTTGATTTCAACACCAGCAGGAAGAACGACGATCTTATTACCGATACGACTCACTTAGAGGCACCTCCTTGTGGAATATTTTAAATTACCATACATAAGCGACTACTTCGCCGCCAACATTTTTTGCTCTAGCTTCTTTGTCAGTGATTACACCGTCAGAAGTTGAGATAATCGCGATTCCTAGACCATTCAATACTTTTGGTACTTCGTCAGCTTTGACATAAGCACGCAAGCCTGGTTTAGAGATACGTTTTAAGTTTGTGATAACACGTTCACCGTTTTTACCGTATTTAAGAAATACGCGGATCACGCCTTGTTTGTCATCTTCAATGTATTCAACATCGCGGACGAAACCTTCACGTTTCAAGATTTCAGCGATATCACGTTTGATTTTTGAAGCAGGTACTTCTAGGCTTTCGTGTTTAACCATGTTTGCGTTACGCACGCGCGTTAGAAAATCTGCAATTGGATCTGTCATGACCATGGGATAATTTACCTCCTTTATGCGAGTATAGTTTACCAGCTAGCTTTCTTCACGCCGGGAATTTGTCCTTTATAGGCAAGTTCGCGGAAGCAAATACGGCAAAGATGAAATTTACGATAAACTGAATGTGGACGTCCGCAACGTTCACAACGAGTGTATTCTTGCGTTGAGAATTTAGCAGGGCGTTTGTTTTTAGCAATCATTGATTTTTTAGCCACGTAGTTCGCCTCCTTTTTTTATTTTTGGAATGGCATGCCTAATTGTGTCAACAATTCACGAGATTCTTCATCTGTGTTTGCTGTTGTTACAATCACGATATCCATACCACGTACTTTGTCGATCAAATCATAATCTACTTCAGGGAAAATCAATTGTTCTTTGATACCTAAAGTGTAGTTTCCGCGTCCGTCGAACGCTTTTTTGCTCACACCGTGGAAGTCACGGACACGTGGCAATGACACACTTACTAGTTTATCTAAGAATTCATACATTCTTTCGCCGCGTAGTGTTACTTTCGCACCGATTGGCATTCCTTCACGTAAACGGAATCCTGCGATAGATTTTTTCGCTTTTGTGATCAATGGTTTTTGACCTGAGATCAATTGTAATTCTTCAACAGCTTTGTCTAAGTTTTTAGCATTAGAAACAGCGTCACCGACACCCATGTTGATAACGATTTTATCAACTTTTGGTGCTTCCATGATTGAGCTGTAGTTAAATTTGTCCATTAATGATGGGACAACTTCTTTTGAATATTTTTCTTTAAGGCGGTTCATCTGTTAGCCCCTCCTTCCTTCATCAGATTATTTATCAAGAACTTCTCCGGTTTTCTTAGAAACGCGGACTTTTTTGCCGTCAACTTCTTTGTAACCGACACGCGTAGCTTCACCGTTCGATGGATCAACCACCATCACGTTAGAAACATGAATTGGTGCTTCCATTTCAACGATTCCGCCTTGAGGAGCAGTTTGAGAAGGTTTTTGGTGTTTTTTGACAACATTGACACCTTCAACAACGACTTTGTCTTTTTTAGGAAACGCTGCTAGCACAACGCCTTCTTTGTTTTTGTCTTTACCAGTGATAACTTTAACTTTATCGCCTTTTTTAACAAACATGTTTGTTTCGCACCTCCTTTAGATAAGAATCACTATTACAATACTTCTGGTGCTAGGGAAACGATCTTCATAAAGTTGCCTTCACGCAATTCGCGGGCAACTGGGCCAAAGATACGAGTTCCACGAGGGCTCTTATCGTCACGGATAATAACCGCAGCATTTTCATCGAATTTGATGTATGAACCGTCTGTACGACGAGCTCCTGATTTAGTACGAACGATAACGGCTTTAACGACGTCACCTTTTTTGACAACCCCACCTGGCGTTGCTTGTTTAACCGTAGCAACAATCACGTCACCAATATTGGCAGTTTTACGACCAGATCCGCCAAGGACTTTGATCGTTAGAATTTCACGGGCACCTGAGTTGTCCGCCACTCTTAATCGGCTTTCTGCTTGGATCACGATGTGTATCCTCCTTTCAGATTTTGCAATTCACAATCTATATAGGAAAATCTCGTGTGATTAGATAATCACTGCCTTTTCAACAATCTCTACTAGACGGAAACGTTTCGTAGCTGATAATGGACGAGTTTCCATAATTTTCACGATATCGCCAACTTTTGCTTCGTTGTTTTCATCGTGTGCTTTGTATTTCTTAGAATAGTTCAGACGTTTGCCGTAGATAGGGTGGTTTTTCTTTGTTTCAACGACAACAGTGATAGTTTTATCCATTTTGTCTGATACCACGCGACCTTGGTAAACTTTGCGTTGATTTCTTTCTTCAGTCATACGCTAAATGGCCTCCTTCCACTATTACTTAGCTTGTTCACGCAATACTGTTTTAATGCGTGCAATCGATTTACGTACTTCTTTGATACGTGCAGTGTTTTCTAATTGACCTGTTGCTAATTGGAATCTAAGATTGAACAATTCTTCTTTCAATTGTTTTTCTTGATCTAGCATTTCGGCAGTGGTTAATTCTCTGATTTCTTTAACCTTCATTCGATTCACCACCCATTTCCTCACGTTTTACGATCTTCGTTTTCACTGGTAATTTGTGAGAAGCAAGACGTAGCGCTTCGCGCGCAACTTCTTCAGGTACACCGGCAATTTCAAACATGATTTTACCACGTTTAACTGGTGATACCCATCCTTCAGGAGCCCCTTTACCAGAACCCATACGTACCCCGATAGCTTTGGCAGTATAAGATTTGTGAGGGAAAATTTTGATCCATACTTTCCCGCCACGTTTCATATAACGAGTCATTGCGATACGGGCAGCTTCGATTTGACGGTTTGTGATCCAGTGTGATTCAACAGCTTGTAAGCCGTATTCACCGAATGCTACTTCTTTTCCGCCTTTCGCTTCGCCACGCATTTTTCCGCGGAACTCACGACGGTGTTTTACACGTTTAGGTACTAACATGTTTATTTCCCTCCTTTCTCAGTGTTCTTTTTAGTTGGAAGAACTTCTCCACGATAAATCCACACTTTAACTCCTAGTTTTCCGTATGTTGTATCTGCTTCTTCCCATGCGTAATCAATGTCCGCACGTAATGTATGAAGTGGAACGGTTCCTTCTGAGTAACCTTCTGAACGAGCGATATCCGCACCATTTAGACGGCCAGAAACTTGTGTTTTGATTCCTTTAGCGCCAGAACGCATTGTGCGTTGGATCGCTTGTTTTTGAGCACGACGGAAAGCAACACGGTTTTCTAATTGACGTGCGATTCCTTCGCCTACTAATTTAGCATCTAAATCTGGTTTTTTGA
This sequence comes from Enterococcus sp. DIV0213h, assembly GCF_051711285.1. Lineage (NCBI taxonomy): Bacteria > Bacillati > Bacillota > Bacilli > Lactobacillales > Enterococcaceae > Enterococcus > Enterococcus sp. DIV0213h. The sequence goes on along the minus strand of NZ_JBIOMH010000001.1, from coordinate 283,429 downwards.
TTTCAACGATGTTGATGTGAACTCGTTTGCCAGTTAGGCTATTTAATTCTTTTCTTAGGTTTTCGACTTCAGATCCGCCTTTACCGATAACCATACCTGGTTTAGCTGTGTGGATTGAAATATTCACGCGGTTTGCTGCACGCTCGATCTCAACTGTAGACACAGCGGCATCAGCAAGTTTAGATGCGATAAATTTACGGATTTTCAAATCTTCATGTAGAAATTCAGCATACTCTTTTTCAGCATACCATTTAGCATCCCAGTCACGGATGATGCCTACACGCATTCCAATTGGATGTACTTTTTGACCCACTGATTGTCCCTCCTTATTTTTCTGATACGACTACAGTAATATGACTTGTACGTTTGTTGATCGGTGAAGCTGAACCTTTCGCACGTGGACGGAAACGTTTCATCGTTGGTCCTTCGTTTACGAATGCTTCAGAAACAATCAAGTTTTCAACATCTAAGTCAAAATTATTTTCTGCATTGGCAATAGCTGACATCAAGACTTTCTCGATGATTCCAGCTGCTTTATTTGGTGTGAACTTTAAGATCGCGATTGCTTCAGCAACGCTTTTCCCTCTGATTAAGTCAATAACTAGACGAGATTTACGAGGAGAAACGCGGACTGTTTTAGCAGTTGCTTTCGCTGATGTGATTTGTTCTGCCATTTTTGGATATCCTCCCCTCAAAATTAGCGTCTTGTTTTCTTATCATCGGCAGCATGTCCGCGATAAGTTCTTGTTGGTGCAAATTCACCTAATTTGTGTCCTACCATGTCTTCTTGGATGTAAACTGGTACATGTTTCCGTCCATCATACACAGCAATTGTAAATCCGATAAAATTAGGGAAAATTGTAGAACGACGTGACCAAGTTTTGATCACTTTTTTCTTTTCAGCGCCTTCTTGTGCTTCGACCTTTTTCATCAAATGGTCATCGACAAAAGGTCCTTTTTTCAAACTACGACCCATGGTGTACCTCCTCTCAAAATGTGCGACACACGGTCAAGTATATTACTTAGTTTTACGACGACGAACGATAAGTTTGTCTGATTTTGCTTTTTTGTTACGTGTTTTGTAACCAAGTGCAGGTTGTCCCCAAGGAGAAACTGGTGCTTTACGTCCGATTGGTGCTTTACCTTCACCACCACCGTGTGGGTGATCATTAGGGTTCATTACGCTACCACGTACAGTTGGGCGTTTGCGCATCCAACGAGAACGACCGGCTTTACCGATGTTGATCAATTCGTGTTGTTCATTACCAACAGAACCGATTGTTGCACGACATGATGCTAAGATCATCCGTACTTCACCAGAGTTCAAGCGGATCAATACGTATTTGCCTTCTTTACCAAGTACTTGAGCACTTGTTCCAGCTGAACGAATCAATTGTCCACCTTTACCAGGTTTCATTTCGATGTTGTGGATAACAGTACCGACTGGAATGTTTTCTAGTGGTAATGCATTCCCTACTTTAATATCTGCATCTGGACCAGAAACGACAGTCATGCCAACTTCTAATCCTTTAGGTGCTAAGATGTATGCTTTTACTCCATCCTCGTAATGTACTAACGCAATGTTAGCAGAACGGTTTGGATCATATTCAATCGTTTTAACCGTAGCAACGACGTTGTCTTTGTTACGTTTGAAATCGATCAAACGGTATTGACGTTTGTGACCGCCACCTTGATGACGAACCGTGATACGTCCGTTGTTGTTACGACCAGCATTGTTTTTCAAAGGAGCTAACAATGTTTTTTCTGGTGTTGAAGTTGTGATTTCAGCGAAATCAGAACTTGTCATATTACGACGGCCGTTCGTGGTAGGTTTGTACTTTTTAATCGCCACGTCTTTTTCCCTCCCATGTAAAGTTTATGCGTGAGTTGCTTATTCAGCAGCTTCGAAAATTTGGATTTCTTTAGAATCTTCAGTTAAAGTCACAACAGCTTTGCGACGTTTTTTTGTATATCCTGCATATTTACCCATGCGTTTGAATTTCGGACGAACGTTGATGATGTTCACGTTTGCCACTTTCACTCCGTCAAAGGCAGCTTCTACAGCTTGTTTTACTAAAGTTTTGTTAGCTTTTGTGTCCACTTCAAAAGTGTATTTCTTGTCATCCATGGCAAGCATTGATTTTTCAGTGATCACTGGGCGTTTAATAACGTCTAGTAAGTTCATTATGCAAGCACCTCCTCGATCTGAGTAAGAGCAGTTTGTGTCACTAACATTTTGTCGTTAGAAACGATGTCTAAAACACTAATGTTATCAGCAGTAACTACAGAAACTTTTGGCAAGTTGCGCGCAGATAAAGCGGCAAAGTCGTTTTCAGATTCTAAAACTACCAATACTTTAGAGTCAATTGTCAAGTTAGCTAAAACTTGTTTGAATTCTTTTGTTTTTGGAGCATCAAAGCTTAATCCTTCTACTGCTACCAAGTTATTTGAAGCAACTTTTTCTGACAATACAGATTTCATTGCTAAGCGACGAACTTTTTTAGGAAGTTTGTAGCTGTATGAACGTGGTGTTGGTCCGAAGACTACGCCACCGCCACGCCATTGTGGTGAACGGATTGAACCTTGACGGGCACGTCCAGTTCCTTTTTGGCGCCATGGTTTACGGCCACCGCCACGAACGGCACTGCGGTTTTTCACAGCGTGTGTTCCTTGTCTTAATGAAGCGCGTTGCATGATGATTGCATCATAGACAACTGATTCATTTGGTTCGATTCCGAAGATTTCTTCGTTCAATGTAATTTCGCCATTTTGGCTTCCATCTTGTTTGAATAATGCTACATTCGGCATTCCTTAGTTCCTCCTTTCTTCCTATCTACTTATTTAGCTTTCACAGCTGATTTGATTGTAATCAATGATTTTTTCGCGCCAGGTACATTACCTTTGATCAAGATAACGTTGCGTTCTGCGTCTACGCGTACGATTTCCAAGTTTTGGATCGTGATGCGATTTCCGCCCATACGTCCAGCAAGACGTTTGTTTTTGAATACACGGTTAGGTGCAACTGGACCCATTGATCCAGGACGACGGTGGTAACGAGAACCGTGAGCCATTGGTCCGCGGCTTTGTCCGTGACGTTTGATAACGCCTTGGAATCCTTTACCTTTCGAAGTGCCGGTTACATCGATGATGTCTCCTGCTTCAAAAATATCAACTTTGATTTCTGATCCTACTTCTAAGCCCTCTAGCTCTACATTCTTGAATTCGCGAATGAAGCGCTTAGGAGCCGTGTTTGCTTTTGCAACATGACCTTTCGCAGGTTTGTTAGACAAAACTTCACGCATATCTTGGTAGCCGACTTGAATTGCTTCGTAGCCGTCATTTTCGATTGTTTTCACTTGTAGCACTACGTTTGGTGTAGCTTCTACTACAGTTACTGGAATCAATTCGCCAGATTCAGTGAAGATTTGAGTCATTCCCACTTTTTTCCCTAAGATTCCTTTGGTCATGATTACACCTCCATCTTAATTATTATAGTTTGATTTCGATATTAACACCGCTTGGCAAGTCTAGCTTCATTAAAGCATCAACAGTTTTTGGTGTTGGATTCACAATGTCGATTAGACGTTTGTGTGTACGCATTTCGAATTGTTCGCGTGAATCTTTGTATTTGTGCGTCGCACGGATGATCGTGTACAAGCTGCGTTCAGTTGGTAATGGAATTGGACCAGATACGCCAGCTCCAGTTCTCTTTGCAGTTTCTACGATTTTATCCGCTGATTGATCTAAAATACGATGTTCATACGCTTTTAAACGGATACGAATTTTTTGTTTTGCCATTGTTTTCCCTCCTTCGCCTATTTTGAAAAGTAGACATAGCTCCACGAAAATTTTCCGTCACGCTCGTCCATGGCAAAGCGTCCGGGCGTGTCGCAACCTCTCGTTTCGTAGCCGGCAGAAAATTTCTTTGCTGCCAGTGTGACTTACGTATTTACGTAAACAGCACCTTTATGATTATATTACGGATAAACATTGATTGCAAGCTTTTTTTATGGAAAAACCGGGATTCTTTTGCATTTCTTTCAGAAAATTTTCTTTTGGTTTCGTAACACAAAAAAAGAAGCGTTGACCGCTTCTTTTAAGCACTTCTTCATTTCCTATTTATTATAGAAGAAAACCTGCTATTGCGGCGCTTCCTCCTGCATACGGTCTTGGGCCTGGGTATAGGCACCATGCCACACATGACCCACATAAGGATTGATCACCACTCCTTCTTTGATTGCCGCTGTGACAAAGGCTTTCGCTAACCGAACGCTTTCCACGACGGGTTTGCCTTTTGCAAGACCCGCAGCGATCGCAGCTGAAAAGGTGCAGCCTGCCCCGTGATTGAAATCGGTAGCGATTTTTTCACTTTCTAACAAGAGGAAGGATTGCCCATCATAAACGAGGTCAACGGCTTTTGCTCCTGGCAAGCGATGCCCCCCTTTGATCACGACGTATTTAGCACCTAATTCATGGATTTTTTCAGCAGCTTGCTTCATGGCCTCCACACTCGTCAAATCACCCAAACCCGAAAGAATCCCCGCTTCTACTAAATTAGGGGTGACAACATCTGCTAACGGCAACAAATGCGTGATGATGGCATCGACGCTTTTTGGCTGTAAGATTTCTGCAGTCCCTTTGCAAGCAATGACAGGATCGATCACCACATTTTTGACTTGCTGCTGTTGGATCATCTGCGCAGCTTGGACAATATTGTCTTCATTGCCTAACATGCCCGTTTTTAGAGCATCCATCGGATCACCTGCAAAAGCAGAGATCATTTGTTTTTCGACAAGCGCTGTTTCCATCGCCGTTACTTCATGGCTCCAACCTGCTTGTGGGTCCATCGTGACGATCGAAGCGATCGTGGCAAAACCAAAGACACCATATTCCTGAAATGTTTTTAAATCTGCTTCGATACCGGCACCTCCGGTTGAATCCGACCCAGCAATTGATAGGACTTTTTCCATCTCCCTCATCTCCTTGTGCTTTTTGCTAAGTATAGTCAATCTTCCCCTTGACGAAAAGAGCCATTTGGCTTATTTTTAAACCATCCAATTGAAAAAGGTGGTGCAGGATGGCTTCATCAAGTATCGACAAACAGAAGAAACAACCGATTTACCAGCAGATCGTGACTCATTTTATCGAAGAGATCCAAGCGGGAATCTATGGACCTGGGGATCGTTTGCCACCAGAGCGCAGCCTCGCCCAGACTTTTGGCGTCAATCGTTCCACCGTCGTCAAAGCGTTAGATGAATTGAAAAGCTTAGGATGGATCGAACGAAAACAAGGCAGCGGCTCTCGTGTATTGGAAGGTCGTTGGGGGAACCGCCAAACGCCACTTTCTTATTTGCGCTCGTCTTTAAGCAGCCCTTATCTGCAGCAAGACCCTTACGTTCAACAGATTCAGCATTTGCGCACTGAGAAGGATGTGCTGGATCTGTACACAGGTGATCTACCTGCCGATCTGATCCCCGATTTCACGTTTCCTGCCTTTACCTGGGAAGAGATTCGCAAAGAAAGCACCAAAGTATTACCGACGGGTTATGAACCTTTGCAAGAAATCTTATTGCAGCACCTTGCTGATTCCTTCAATTTGCCCACCAACGGACAAAAACTAGTGATCACTGCTGGATCGACACAAGGAATCACCTTGCTAATGCAAGTCTTATTGCATGCGGGGGATTATATCGCGACAGAGGACCCTTCTTTCTTGTTCTCTCTCCCCTTGTTTTCCACGATGAATGTCCAGTTGATCGGGATCAAGCAAGATAGCGAAGGAATGCGGCCTGCGGCATTGGAAAAAGTGTTGAAGGAAAAGAAGATCAAATTCGTCTATCTGAATCCTACCTTCCAAAATCCAACGGGACATACTATGAGTGACCATCGGCGCCAAGCGATCATCCGCCTTTGCCAGACCTACCAAGTACCGATCATAGAAGACGATGTTTTTAGCGAGTTGGCTTTTGAGAAAGTACCACCCAAGCTAAAATCCATGGCTCCCGAAACCGTCATTTATTTAGGCTCGCTTTCAAAATTACTAGGATCATCCATCAAAATCGGCTGGCTTTTGGTGCCAGAAGCGTTAGCCGACCAATTTGCCCAAGCGAAAAAACGGATGGCGATCGATACCACGATCTTCCCGCAAGTCCTTGCCAACATCGCCTTACGCTCCTCTGATTACCACCAGCAGCAGCGGACACTGCTTGCAGAAATGGCCCAGCGCCAGCAAGACTTACTCCAACTCTTGCAGGCATTTCAGGAGGATTGGCAATGGCAGCCGACGAAAGGTGGTCTTTACCTGTGGTTGACTTGGCGTCACCGCACATTGACTCGCAAAGATTGGTCACTCTTTTTGGCGAACGATTGCTTAGTAGCACCTGCGTTTCTTTTCAGTAACGATACGAATGGCTTGCGTTTGAACTATACCCGCTTAGCCAAAGATGATTTACCGCTATTTCAAGAACGATTCACAAAAATCACCCAACAGTTAAAGGAGCAAACCTATGAACGAAACCATTGAGCTTTTGCACAATCACCGCACTTACCGACAATTTGACCCTGACTACCGCTTGAGCCAAGAGCAAGTAACCGCGATTTTGACTGCGGCTCGTCAAGCACCTAGCTGGATGAACGGGCAAGCCTATTCGATCTTAGTGATCGACGACCCGCGGATTCGCCAACAAATGGTCGAATGGAATCCTGGCAATCCTCATATCGCAGCAAGTTCACTCTTTCTGCTATTTTTAGCTGATTTAAATCGAACCAAAAAAGTTGCTGACGAAAAACAGACTCCCTATCCAATCGATGAGGGCTATCAGCCACTATTGATCGCCACCACTGATGCCAGCATCGCTTTGCAATCTGGTGCGATCGCTGCTGAATCACTGGGCTTAGGCACCGTCATTTCTGGCAGTGTCCGCAAAGACAGCGCCAAAATCGCTGAATTGTTGCACTTACCAGAATATGTCTATCCTGTGGCTGGCTTGAGCATCGGTAAACCAATCGTAGAAATGAAGGTCAAACCTCGCTTGCCAGAAGAAGCGGTCATTCATTACAACCATTATCAGGACTATTCTTATGAGGCGATCGAAGCGTACGATCAAACGATGACTGCTTTTGGAGAAGCCCGCGAGACCAAACCATGGTCAGAAAAATTCGCTGGCTTTTACAGCAATCGTCCTGACCAAGGATTTGACGCCTTCTTGAAGAAGCAAAATCTAATAAAATAAAAAGCACCGCTCTCTTTAGCTTCGATGAACCGTAACGGATTCATCCACGCTAGAGAGAGCGGCTTTTTTTCTACAAGAGTCAAAAAAAGAGCAAAAGCGCGTACGCTTTTGCTCTTCGATCAATCAAATTAAGCTTGGATTGAAGTTACAACGCCTGAACCAACAGTACGTCCGCCTTCACGAATTGAGAAACGAGTTCCGTCTTCGATAGCGATTGGGTGGATCAATTCAACGTCGATTGTTACGTTATCACCAGGCATAACCATTTCAGTTCCTTCTGGTAATTCAACAACACCAGTTACGTCAGTTGTACGGAAGTAGAACTGAGGACGGTAGTTAGTGAAGAATGGTGTGTGACGTCCACCTTCTTCTTTTGTTAAAACGTAAACTTCAGCTTTAAATTTTGTATGAGGTGTGATTGTACCAGCTTTAGCCAATACTTGTCCACGTTGGATGTCTTCACGAGCAACACCACGTAGCAATGCACCAATGTTATCCCCTGCTTCAGCATAGTCTAACAATTTACGGAACATTTCAACACCAGTTACAGTTGTTTTAGCAGTTTCTTCAGCAATACCAACGATTTCAACTTCGTCACCAACGCGAACTTGTCCACGTTCAACACGGCCTGTAGCAACAGTACCACGTCCAGTGATTGAGAATACGTCTTCGACTGGCATCATGAATGGTTTGTCAGTGTCACGTTCTGGAGTTGGAACGTATTCGTCAACTGCAGCCATTAATTCCATGATTTTTTCTTCGTATGAAGCATCGCCTTCAAGAGCTTTCAAAGCAGAACCAGCGATTACAGGAACATCGTCGCCTGGGAAGTCATATTCTGACAATAAGTCACGAACTTCCATTTCAACTAATTCTAGTAATTCTTCGTCATCAACCATATCCATTTTGTTTAAGAAAACAACGATGTATGGTACACCAACGTTACGTGATAACAAGATGTGTTCACGTGTTTGAGGCATAGGACCATCAGCAGCAGATACTACTAAGATCGCGCCGTCCATTTGAGCAGCACCAGTGATCATGTTTTTAACGTAGTCCGCGTGTCCTGGGCAGTCAACGTGAGCATAGTGACGTGCTTCAGTTTCGTACTCAACGTGAGCAGTTGAGATAGTGATTCCGCGTTCGCGTTCTTCTGGAGCGCCATCGATTTGGTCGTAAGCTGAAGCTTGAGCCAAACCTTTTTTAGATAATACAGTTGTGATAGCAGCTGTAAGTGTAGTTTTACCATGGTCAACGTGTCCGATCGTACCAATGTTTACGTGGGGTTTAGAACGGTCAAATTTTTCTTTTGCCATTTTAAAATGTTCCTCCTAAAAATGCAGTTTATTTTTTATATTTGATAGGTAGGGAGCCGCAGCTCCCCATCCCTTATCATCGATAATATTGTACACGAAACTCAGAAAAAAATATAGCTTTTTACTTAATTTCCTATACTTCCATCAATTATTCAGCTTTGCCGCCGTTTTTCTTGATGATTTCTTCTTGAACAGATTTAGGTACATCTTCATAGTGATCAAATGTCATCATGAACGTACCGCGACCTTGTGTTGATGAACGAAGTGTTGTTGCGTAACCGAACATTTCAGCTAATGGCACGATTGCGTTCACGATTTGTGAGTTACCGTGTGCTTCCATTCCTTCTACGCGTCCACGACGAGCAGTTACGTGACCCATAACATCACCTAAGTAATCTTCTGGTACAGTGATAACTACTTTCATCATTGGTTCAAGAATTACTGGGTTTGCTTTCTTCGCTGCAGCACGTAAAGCCATAGAAGCTGCAACACGGAAGGCAGTTTCACTTGAATCGACATCATGGTATGAACCATCATAAAGTTTTGCTTTGATGTCTACTAATGGGTAACCGGCTAAGACACCGTTCGCCATTGAGTCTTCAAGTCCTTTTTCAACTGCTGGGATGTATTCACGAGGAACCACACCACCGACAATCGCGTTTTCGAATTCGAAGCCTTTACCTTCTTCGTTTGGTGTAAATTCGACCCATACGTGACCGTATTGACCTTTACCACCAGACTGACGTACAAATTTACCTTCCGCTTGTGTTGCTGCACGGAATGTTTCACGATAAGAAACTTGAGGCGCACCTACGTTTGCTTCAACTTTAAATTCGCGACGCATACGGTCAACTAAGACGTCCAAGTGAAGTTCTCCCATACCAGCGATAACAGTTTCGCCTGTTTCAGCGTTTGTTTCCACACGGAATGATGGATCTTCTTCAGCAAGTTTTTGTAAAGCAACCCCCATTTTATCTTGGTCAGCTTTTGATTTAGGCTCAACAGCGACTTCGATAACTGGTTCTGGGAATTCGATTGATTCAAGGATTACTGGTGATTTTTCATCACATAGTGTATCCCCAGTTGTTGTGTCTTTCAAACCAACAGCAGCGGCGATATCGCCTGAGTATACTGTTTGGATTTCAGCACGAGTGTTGGCGTGCATTTGTAGGATACGACCGATACGTTCGCGTTTGCCTTTTGAAGCATTCAATACGTATGATCCAGAGTTCAAGATACCTGAATACACACGGAAGAATGTCAAACGACCTACGAATGGGTCAGTCATTACTTTAAATGCTAATGAAGCAAATGGTGCTTCATCGTCAGCCGGACGATCAGTTTCTTCGTCTGTTTTAGGATTGATCCCTTTAATCGCAGGAACATCAAGTGGTGAAGGCAAGTAGTCGATGACTGCATCCAACATCAATTGAACCCCTTTGTTTTTAAAGGCAGATCCGCAAAGAACAGGGAAAAAGTCAACAGTCAATGTTGCTTGACGAATACCAGCTTTCAATTCTTCTTCAGTGATTTCTTCACCTTCCAAGAATTTCATCATTAGTTCTTCATCAGTATCAGCAACAGCTTCGATTAATTTTTCGCGCCATTCTTCAGCTAATTCTACGTATTCTTCAGGAATTTCAGTCTCTTGGATTTCAGTTCCTAAGTCATTTGTGTAGATTTCAGCTTTCATTTTTACTAAGTCGATAATACCAGTAAAGTCATCTTCCGCACCAATTGGTAATTGGATTGGGTGAGCATTTGCTTGTAAACGATCATGTAAAGTTGATACAGAGTATAAGAAGTCTGCACCAATTTTGTCCATTTTGTTACAGAATACAACACGCGGTACGCGGTAATCTGTCGCTTGACGCCAAACTGTTTCTGTTTGAGGTTCTACACCTGATTGTGAGTCCAACACAGTTACAGCACCATCAAGTACACGCAATGAACGTTGCACTTCGATTGTGAAGTCCACGTGTCCTGGTGTGTCGATGATATTTACGCGGTTTTCTTTCCATTGCGCAGTTGTCGCAGCAGAAGTGATTGTGATCCCACGTTCTTGTTCTTGTTCCATCCAGTCCATTTGAGAAGCACCTTCATGTGTTTCACCAATTTTATGGATTTTACCTGTGTAATAAAGGATACGTTCAGTTGTCGTTGTTTTACCAGCGTCAACGTGGGCCATGATCCCGATATTACGAGTTTTTTCTAGCGAAAATTCTCTTGCCATTCTAGGTTGTTCCCCTCTCATTCTTACTTAACTTAAGCTAAGGTTGTCTCAGTACCTTCCAATAAAAAGCAGTGAGGATCTTACCAACGATAGTGAGCAAATGCGCGGTTGGCTTCCGCCATTTTGTGTGTGTCTTCGCGTTTTTTCACAGAAGCACCAGTGTTGTTCGCTGCATCCATGATTTCTTTTGCAAGACGTTCTTCCATTGTGTGTTCGCCACGCAAACGAGCGTAGTTTACCACCCAACGAAGACCTAGAGTTGTACGACGTTCAGGACGTACTTCTACTGGTACTTGGTAGTTAGAACCACCGACACGGCGAGCTTTAACTTCCAATACAGGCATAATGTTTTTCATTGCTTGTTCGAAAACTTCCAATGGATCATTTCCTGTAGATTCTTTGATAATGCCAAAAGCATTGTAGATAATATTTGCAGCAACACCGCGTTTACCATCAACCATTACACGGTTGATCAAACGAGTTACTAATTTTGAGTTATAAATAGGATCTGGTAAAACATCACGTTTTGCAACAGGACCTTTACGAGGCATCCGTAACTCCTCCTTCCGAGATATCAGTTCTGATTTAAATAAGATTCATTTGATCTGTTTGTCTTAAAGATTAAGCTTTAGGACGTTTTGTACCATATTTAGAACGAGATTGTTTACGATCGTTAACACCGGCAGTATCCAATGCACCACGAACGATATGGTAACGTACCCCTGGTAAGTCTTTTACACGTCCACCACGTAACAAGACCACGCTGTGTTCTTGTAAGTTGTGTCCGATACCTGGAATATAAGCTGTCACTTCAATCAAGTTTGACAAACGAACACGCGCATATTTACGTAGAGCTGAGTTCGGTTTTTTCGGTGTCATAGTTCCCACACGAGTAGCTACCCCACGCTTTTGAGGTGAGTTAACATTCGTTTGAGCTTTCTTGAAACTGTTATATCCTTTGTTCAATGCTGGTGAATTTGATTTTTCAACCTTGGATTTACGAGGTTTACGTACTAATTGATTAATTGTAGGCATCCCTAGTTGTCCTCCTTCCTTGATTCGCTTTATAGTCCCACACATCCAGGTGGTTCTTTTTTTGCGATAAAAAATAATGCATTCTCTGCATTCATATCAACTATGCTTTGATAGACAGTCAGCACGTCTCCAACGAGAGACCTGTAGATAAAGCACCTTTGATAGAATATCATGCTTATTCTTACCTGTCAAGTATCCTCCTAAGCTTTTTTCAAAAGAAATCTGTTACGAAAAAATCCGCAAATTTTGCGCTTCTTCCTATATAATAGAGACAAAGCATTTATTTAAAAAAGGCGGGAAGAAAATGAACCTAAAAGAAATGGTCGGCATTGAAGCGGCTAGTTATGTAAAAGATGGCATGGTGGTTGGCTTGGGCACTGGCTCAACAGCCTACTACATGATTGAAGAACTGGGTCGACGTGTAAAAGAAGAAGGTCTATCGATCACGGGTGTCCCAACTTCTTGGGCATCGAAAAAACAAGCAGAAGGATTAGGTATCCCGATTCGCACCATCGATGAAGTGGACGCTGTGGATCTAACGATCGACGGTGCAGATGAGATCAGCAAGGATTATCATGGCATCAAAGGCGGCGGTGCAGCCCTTTTATTCGAAAAAATCGTGGCGTCTAACTCCAAGAAAGTCTTGTGGATCGTTGATGAATCGAAAATGGTCGAAACACTTGGTGCCTTCCCGTTGCCAGTGGAAGTGATCCCTTATGGCAGCCAACAGCTGTTGCGTCTGTTCGAGAAGAAAAACTACCATCCAAAACTGCGTCTGAATGAAGAAGGCGAACCGTTAAAAACCGATTGTAGCAATTACATCATCGATCTTCATCTAGAAACGATCACCGCCCCTACTGAGTTGGCACAGGAATTAGATGCTACAGTGGGCGTGGTTGAACACGGTCTGTTTTTGGATATGGTCCACACGATCATTGTCGGATTGCCTGAAGGCCCGAGTACCAAGCACGTTAGATAAAGGAAACAAAAAAGAGGAGCGATATCGCTTCTCTTTTTTTCGTTATTTTTCTTCAATCGACTTAATTTTTATTATTTTTTGTGCAAATTACCCTATCATTTAAGAAATAATTATGATACATTCAATAAAAAGGGAAAGGTAGGAGGGTTTATGAAAATCATAGGCTATGCTCGTTCAACGATCACCGACAACTCAACAAGTGAACAATTAAACAAGCTCGAAGAATTCGGGTGTCATGAATTTTTCCATGAGACATTTAGCGTGGAAGAAAGTGAAGAAAATCATTCATTGGAGTCAGTGGTGGCACAAATGCAACCCGGCGACACCTTAGTCGTTACGGAACTGCATCGTTTAGGGAAAACCACCAGACAGCTGACCGATCTCACTGATCTATTAAAACAGCGAGAGCTTCATCTGGTTTCACTGGCAGAACAAATCGATACCCGCGGTCCGATGGGACAGGTTTACTTCAATTTAATGGAAGGACTTGCAATCATGGAACGCTCACTCATCAAAGAGCGCACGCTGGTCGGCTTAAATAAAGCCCGCAAAAAAGGCAAAATTGGCGGTCGTCCAAAAATCGATCCGAAAACGATCAAAAAAATCCGTCAATTGTACTACGAGAAAAAAGAAACGATTCAATATATTTCTGAAAAATGCGGTGTTTCTGTAGGTACATGCTATAAATACATAAAATTATCCGAAGAAGAATGGAACAAGTTACGTTCATAGTTGTCGACTCCCCCTAGAACAGCATGAAACAAAAGCGGTCCTCTTTTTAATGATCCCCTTTTGTTTTTCCTTAAGAATGGCGTTTTCCCCCAGCTTTTCCTCCAAAACCATGGAAATTCTTTGAGAAAGAGTGTACAATAAATACGGAATTGAAAATTTCAGAAAAATATCGAATATCTAAAGGAGAGTTTTACATGCCAAAATTAGTATTTTCTCGTCATGGACTAAGCGAATGGAACAAATTAAACCAGTTTACCGGTTGGGCTGATGTTGATCTAGCGCCAGAAGGTGTCGAAGAAGCAATCGAAGGCGGACGTAAAATCAAAGAAGCAGGCATCGAATTTGACGTTGCTTACACATCTGTTTTAACTCGTGCCATCAAAACTTGTAATTACATTTTAGAATATTCTGATCAACTTTGGGTACCAACGATCAAATCATGGCGCTTAAACGAACGTCATTACGGTAAATTACAAGGTTTAAATAAAAAAGAAACTGCTGAAAAATACGGTGACGAACAAGTACACATCTGGCGTCGTTCTTACGATGTTTTACCTCCATTGATGGAAGCTTCAGATGAAGGTTCTGCTGCAAACGACCGTCGTTATGCAATGCTTGACCCTCGCGACGTACCTGGTGGAGAAAACTTAAAAGTTACTTTAGAACGTGCATTGCCTTTCTGGCAAGATGAAATCGCCCCAGCATTAAAAGACGACAAAACTGTCTTAGTTGCGGCTCACGGAAACTCTCTACGTGCATTAGCAAAACATATCGAAGGTATTTCTGACGAAGATATCATGGATCTTGAGATCCCAACTGGTCAACCACTTGTTTATGAATTGAACGATGATTTGACTGTTGCGAAAAAATACTACTTATAAGCCTCGCTTATCGCTGCCCTTTTTTAAAAAAGGGCAGTTTTTTTATTGGCATTTCCTCCCCCCTCTTTTATAATTGAGGGCGTACTCGAAAGGAGCTTATTATGAAACTAGTCAAAAATGATACCGTTTTATTTTTAGGTGACAGCATCACAGATTGCGATCGTGATCGCCAAGATCCCCACGATTTAGGACATGGGTTTGCCCGTCTCGTTGCCGATCAGCTGGCAGAGAAATTCCCCACTGCGGACTTTACCTTTTATAACCGCGGGATCGGCGGCAATAAAGCTGCCGATGTCTTAGCCCGTCTCCAAGAAGATTGCCTTCAATTAGCGCCTGACGTCTTGGTCTTTATGATTGGGATCAACGACACGTGGCACAATGCCGGTGGTCCCGATTTTGGTTCAGAAGAGGCCGCAACGTCCTTTGAGGCAACCTACCGTCAAATTCTGGAACAAGTGACCCAACAGGGGATCACGCGTATTTTCTTGCTGGAACCTTTTGTTTTGCCATATCCTGAAGATCGTCAAACCTGGCGGATCGATCTTGATCCGAAAATCCAAATCGTTCGTCGCTTAGCTGCCGCCTTTCATTGTCAGCTGCTGCCGCTGGATGGCTTGTTTGCCGAAGCAGCCGTTGCTAGCTCCCCGCAGGCACTGACAGGCGATGACGGGGTGCACCCCACTCCTGCTGGACACGCCTTGATTGCGAATCAGCTAATGGCCCGTTTGGCTTTTTCTTCTGAAGGGTAAATAAACAGACCGCTCCGCGACAACCAAGTCGCAGGAACGGTCTTTTTTATGATTAAAGATAGGTTGAAGGAGTCAAGGAATCTTGGTAGATTGCGATCACGTCTTCTTCTTGCAGCGGTACATACGCATTTGTTGCAATAGAGCTGAATTGAACTGCTTGAGCCGCCATTTCAGCAAAATGGGTGTCATCGGCGATCCCTACTTCTGGCAAAGTCATTGGAATATCGCAAGAAGCAAAAAAGTCATACAGTTTTTGAATCCCCATTCGGGCAGCTAATTCTGGCACTGCTTCTTGGACACCAAAGACTTCTCTGGCAAACCGCGCAAATTTCGGCGCCGTTTCTTCATTCAATACATGAAGCATCCAGCGTGGGGTCAGGATCGCTAAGCCGATGCCATGGGTAATGTCATAAAACGCACTCAACTCATGCTCCATCGCATGACAAGACCAAGCACCACCCTTGCCGCTTCCAGTCAAACCATTTAAGGCTAAGGTGCTCGCCCACATCAAATTCGCCCGCGCATCATAGTCTGTGGGGTCATTTAATGCGATGGGCAGATTTTTAATGACTGCTTTTAGCAATCCTTCTGCTACACCGTCTTGGACATCTGTTCCTTCTGTTTTACTGAAATAATTTTCAATCAGATGGCTCATGATATCCGCTGAACCGGCAGCCGTTTGATAGCGACTGACACTAAAGGTCGTTGTTGGATCTAAAAAAGATACTTTCGGTAAAAATTCGGGTCCGTGAACACCAAGTTTTTGTTTCGTTTCTAGATTAGAGATCACCGCACCGCGATTCATTTCACTGCCAGTAGCCGCAAGGGTCAAGATCGTTACTAATGGAATCGCTGGTCCTTGATAGCTTCTGGAAAGAACTAAGTCCCAAGGCTCTTGCTCACTGCAAGCCGCCCCAGCGATCACTTTGCTGCAATCAATTACAGAACCGCCGCCAACAGCTAAAATGACGTCGATCTTTTCTGAACGACAAAGAGCGGCTCCTTGACGAACGGTTTCGATTCGTGGATTTGGATCGACACCAGTCAATTCAGTGACTTGATTGCCGTTGGCAGTCAATTGCGCCATGACTGCATCGTACAAGCCGTTTTTCTTGATACTGCCGCCACCATAGACTAGCAAGACGTTTTTTCCAAATGTATTCAGTACTTCTGGCAGCTCGTTCAGACGGTCTTTTCCAAAACGAATGTCCGTCGTTACATGAAACGTAAAATTATTCATTGTCTCATCTCCTTTTTACACCTTTTCTTTTCATTAAACCATTTTCTGGCAAAAGTGCAACGCTTCTTCGTGGCTTTTTGCCAACAAAAAAAGATAACACATTCTCGGTTGCATGCAAACCAATACGATTTGGCTGCTTGCTCTATCAAAAGCAAGCAGCCTTCGCATCGTTCATGCACCGATCCTGCGGTATCTTTTTTACGCGATCGCTGTTTCTAAGCCAACTTTGATCATGTCGTTAAATGTCGTTTGTCTTTCTTCTGGCGTTGTTTCTTCTCCAGTGATGATGTGGTCGCTGACGGTACAGATCGCTAAAGTTTGAACGTGGAATTTCGCCCCTAAATAGTATAAGGCTGCGGCTTCCATCTCAACACCCATCACCCCAAGGTCTGCCAACTGTAACGTTTCCGTCATGTCATCTTTGTAGAAGGTATCTTCAGATAAGATGTTACCGACGTGAGTCGTAAATCCTGATTCAATCGCTGTATCATAGGCTTTACGCAACAGTGCAAAGTCAGCGATTGGTGGGAAATGGAAACTTTGGAAGTTTTTTGCTACCATCGATGAACTTGTTGCTGCCGCTTGGGCAATCACAAGATCACGCACGTGGACATCTTTTGAGATGGCACCACACGTACCGACCCGAATCAATTTCTTCACGCCGTAAGAGTTGATCAATTCATGGGCATAGATACTCGCTGAAGGCATGCCCATGCCGGTTCCTTGGACAGAGACCCGCTCGCCCTTATAAACGCCTGTATAGCCCAACATCCCCCGAACGTTGTTGTAACAGATCGGGTCTTCTAAAAATGTTTCAGCAATATATTTTGCCCGCAGTGGATCACCTGGTAACAAGATTTTGTCTGCGATCTCGCCTGCTTTTGCTTCGATATGAACGCTCATTCGTTTTTCTCCTTTGGTCTGCTTTTTATAGTACTGCTAACGTTTCTTTGATCAACGCTTTAAATTCTGCCTTGACCCGTTCCGTCGTTTCCACGACTTCTTCATGATTCAAGCTCGCTTGCATACCAGCAGCCAAGTTTGTGATACAAGAAACACCTAAGACTTTCAAGCCACTGTGAACAGCAACGATCACTTCCGGGACAGTCGACATACCGACAGCATCGGCGCCGATCGTCCGAGCAAAGCGGATCTCTGCTGGCGTTTCATACGTAGGACCTGAGAAGCCCATATAAACGCCTTCTTTTAAGTGCAATCCTTTTGATGCACCAACTTTTTGTGCCGCTTCCCGATAAGGCAAATGGTAGGCTTGGCTCATATCTGGGAAACGTGGACCCATTTCTTCTTCGTTTTCACCAATCAGTGGGTTGTCCCCCATAAAGTTGATTTGATCGGTGATCAACATCAAGTCTCCCGGCTGGAAGCTTTCGTTTACGCCGCCACAGGCATTGGTCACGACTAAAGAGTGAGCTTTCAATGCCGCCATCACACGGACGGGGTAAGTAACTGTCTGCATCGAATGGCCTTCATAATAGTGGAATCGTCCTTGCATCGCTAAGACTTTTTTCCCAGCTAATGTTCCATAGACCAATTGTCCTGCATGACCAACCACTGTCGAAACAGGAAAATGCGGGATATCGTTGTAAGGCAACACGATTGGGTTTTCGATCTCATCGGCTAATTCACCTAAGCCAGATCCTAAAATCAACCCAAACTCCACTTCACCGACGCCGCTTTCTTGGATAAATGCCGTTGTTTCTTGTAATTTCTCATGTAACGTTGTCATCTCATCACCTCTAGTTTAAATGTTGTAAAAAGCTTGTTCCGTTTTCTGTAGCTGAAACACCAAAGTTTTCAGCGATCGTTGCGGAAATATCCGCATAGTAGCCTTGTGGCAATTGGCCTTGGCCTTGGAATTTCTTGCTGTACGCTAATAATGGCACATATTCTCTCGTGTGATCCGTTCCCGTAAAGGTTGGGTCATTGCCGTGGTCAGCTGTGATCAACAACAGATCCTCGTCTCCCATTGCTTCTAAAAGTTCTGGAATACGCAAATCAAAATCTTCAATGGCATGGGCATACCCTACGACATCGCGACGGTGACCATAAAGCGCATCGAAGTCGACCAAGTTCGTAAAGCTTAGACCCGTAAAGTCTTGTTTCATCACCTTCAGTAACTGATCCACACCGTCCATATTGCTCTTCGTCCGTACAGAATCGGTGATTCCTTGTCCGTTGAAGATATCATTGATCTTCCCAACGGCGATCACATCTTTTCCAGCTTCTTTCAAGGAATCTAATACTGTATGGCCAAATGGATCGAGTGCGTAGTCATGACGATTGCTCGTACGAGTAAAGTTTCCAGGCTCACCGACATACGGACGCGCGATGATGCGGCCGATCATATATGGCTCATCTTTCGTGATGTCCCGAACGTACTGACAAATACGATACAATTCTTCTAATGGAATGATTTCCTCATGCGCAGCGATCTGCAACACTGGGTCAGCCGAGGTGTAAACGATCAAATCGCCTGTCTTCATTTGATGTTCGCCGAAGTCATCAATGACTGCTGTCCCTGAGTACGGCGCATTGCAGACGATTTTACGTCCAGAGAACGCTTCGATCTGTTGCAACAATTCATCGGGAAACCCATCGGGAAATACGCGGAAAGGTTTTTGGATATTCAGGCCCATGATCTCCCAGTGCCCCGTCATCGTATCTTTCCCAACGGAAACTTCTTCCAATTTGGTTGCATACCCATCATGGTCAGCTACCGCCTTCACGCCTTCTAAAGGACGGATCGTCCCTAGGCCTAATTGTTCCAAGTGAGGGATCGTCAAGCCTGCTTCTTTTGCAATATGGCCTAACGTATCTGAACCGACATCACCAAAAGCTGCCGCATCAGGTGCTTCACCAATTCCGACTGAATCCATCACGATCAAGTGTACACGTTTAAACATTCTATTCCCTACTTTCTTTATTTTATGCTTTTACAAGCGGATCTACTACCTCTATCATACTAAACTTAAGCAAAAATTGCGCTGGGTTGCTTTGGAAATTTCCTGATGCGTTCCTTTCACCCAGAGGATAGAAAAAGGGCAGGACACAGCAACACATTCATGTCCCATAGCCCCACCCTTTCATACTGAAAAAATTATTTAGATTTAATGTAGTTCTTCCCGTTAGCTTTCGGACCAGCGGCTTTTCCAAGGAAAAGAACGAGCACGATGATCGTCAAGGCATAAGGCGCAGCTTGTAAGTAAACCGCTGGAATGGAAGAGATGATTGGCAGTTGACCACCTACGATACTGATGTTTTGCGCAAAACCGAAGAAAATCGCAGCTCCCATCGCACCAAGTGGATTCCATTTACCAAAGATCATCGCAGCCATCGAGATAAACCCTTGACCGGCGATCGTTGTCACGGCAAAGCGACCCGCGATCGATTGAGCAAACAAGGCACCGCCCATCCCGCCAAGGAAACCAGAGATCAAGACACCTGAGTAGCGCATCACGTAAACATTGATCCCTAAGGTATCCGCTGCTTGTGGATGCTCACCGACAGAACGAAGACGCAACCCAAAGCGTGTTTTGAAAATCACGAACCACGCGATCACTGAGATCAAAATAGCGAAGTACGCCGGTAAGAATGTTTGATTAAAGAAAATCGGGCCAATGATAGGAATATCTTTAAGAATCGGGAAATTGAAATACCCCAATGTCCGTTGGATGTTATCCGTTTGCCCTTTGTTGTAGATCGCTTTGACTAAGAACACAGCCAAAGCTGGTGCCATCAAGTTCATCACCGTACCACTGATGATGTGGTCGGCACGGAAGTTGATGGTTGCCACCGCATGCAGCAAGGAGAAAACCACACCGACAAGTCCGCCGACGAGCATCCCTAACCATGGTGTCCACGCACCAAATTGTGACGCAAATTCAATATTGAAAACAATCGAGCTAAAAGCACCCATAACCATGATTCCTTCAAGACCCACGTTAACGATCCCGCTGCGCTCTGAGAACACGCCACCTAGCGCCGTCAAAATCAGAGGAGACGCATAAATCAATGTTTGAGTGACGATCGAAGAAATTAAACTAATATCCATTAGATGGTTCCTCCTTCCTGATCTTGATCGTTTGGTTGGGCTTCAATCTCCTGTACGACCAGCGCTTCTTTTTTGCCGTCAAAGATTTTTGCCAACAAGAAACGAATCACAAAGCTGATCGCTACGAAGAAAATAATAATTGCGATATTGACATCGACTAATTCAGATGGAATACCTGCAAACTGCATGCCTTGTCCACCTAATTTCAAAATACTGAACAAGAGGGCTGAAAGCAAGATTCCGATCGATGAGCCGCTTCCTAACAAGGATACAGCCATACCGTCAAAACCGATGCTCAATGATGACCCTTGAACGAAGAAGTTTTCAAACGTTCCTAGTCCTTGAACGACTCCACCTAATCCAGCAAGCGTTCCAGAGATGATCATGGAGATAATGATCGTCCGTTTGCTGCTCATCCCCGCATATTCAGAAGCGCTTGGGTTCAAGCCCACCGCGCGGATTTCATAACCAAGAGTGGTTTTTTTCATCAAGAACCAAACCAAAACTAAGAAGATCAAAGCTAAGAAGATCCCTAAGTTCAAGCGAGAGTTGCTCGTGATGCTTGCTAGAAACGGCGTCTGCATGGAGGCATTTTCCCCCACCATTTTTGTGACCCCTTTTGTCGTGATCATGGATTCGCTCATCACATTATTGACTAAATGGTTCCCCGTATAAAGCAAGATATAGTTCATCATGATCGTCACGATGACTTCACTTGTTCCAAAGAATGCCCGTAGGAAACCAGGAATCGCAGCTGCGATCGCCCCGCATAAAGCCCCTACGATCACGGCTAATGGCAAGACCACCAACCGAGGCGCATCTGGCATCGCTAGTGCGACCCAGATACTGGCAACCCAACCTGCTAGCGCTTGACCAGAAAGACCGATATTGAAGAATCCGGCTGAGTTTGCAACGGCAAACCCCAGAGCGGTAAAGATCAATGGTCCTGCTGTAACAAAAATCTCACCAATGTTGCGGGCATTTAACCCACCTGTTTGTCCGTTGATAAAAACGGTCCGAAACATTTGTGTATACCCTGTGATTGGGCTGTAGCCGAAGGCCGCCATGATGATCCCGCCAAGGACGAATCCTAACAAGACAGCGATGATCGGCACTAATATATTGCGGATCTTTTCTTTGCGGTTATTCAACCGAACCACCTACTTCCTCCATTTGCAGCTCTCGTCTTGCTTCCTCCAAGGAGTACCCTGCCATCAACAAGCCAAGCTCTTTCTCTGATGTTTCTTTCGGATCAACGACCCCAACGATCTCACCAGCATGAATAACAGCAATGCGGTCTGATACATTCAAAATTTCATCTAATTCAAAGCTGACTAACAATACCGCTTTGAACTTATCCCGCTGTTCAATCAAGCGTTTGTGGATAAATTCGATCGCTCCAACATCCAACCCACGGGTCGGATTGGCAACGATCAATAGATCAGGATCGCGGCTGATTTCTCGTGCGATGATCGCTTTTTGTTGATTCCCGCCGGACAATGCCCGTGCTGGTACGATCTCGTTGACTGTTCGTACGTCAAATTCTTGAATCAAGTCACGAGCAAACTCGTTGATCTCTCCGTAATCCAAGACACCTGCATTACTCAAAGGTTTTTTGTAGTAGGTTTGCAAGGCGATGTTTTCTGATAACATCATATCCAAGACAAGTCCGTATTTATGGCGGTCTTCTGGCACATGACCAACGCCGGCTTCGGTGACTTTCCGAGGCTTGAAGTTGGTGATGTCATCACCATTCAGCAAGACCTTGCCGCTTTCGACTTTCCGTAAACCAGTGATGGCTTGTAACAGCTCTGATTGCCCATTGCCATCGATCCCAGCAATCCCCAATACTTCACCTGCACGTACTTCTAAGCTTAAGTTTTTGACTGCTTCTAAGCCACGGTTTTCTTTTACGACTAAGTTTTCAACAGAAAGCACGACTTCTTTTGGTGACGCTTCTTTCTTCGGTGTCTTGAAGGACACAGAACGACCAACCATCATATCGGCCAACTGTTGCGAGCTGACGTCTTTGACATTGACAGTGCCGATCCCTTGTCCCCGACGGATAACTGTACAACGGTCTGCCACCGCTTTGATCTCATCCAGTTTGTGGGTGATCAAGATGATCGATTTGCCTTCACGCACCAATCCGCGCATGATCTCGATCAGCTCTTCGATTTCTTGCGGTGTCAAAACTGCCGTTGGTTCATCAAAAATCAGTACATCTGCGCCGCGGTAAAGAGTCTTCAAGATCTCTACCCGTTGCTCCATCCCAACAGAGATGTCACGCACATAGGCATCTGGATCAACCGATAAACCATATTGCTCAGAAACTTTTTTGATTTCTTTGCGGGCTTTCTTGCGATCTAACACACCGAGATGATGGGGTTCGCTCCCCAAAATGATATTTTCTGTTACAGTAAAGGCGTCTACCAGCATGAAATGCTGATGCACCATACCGATCCCCAATTTGTTTGCTGCGGTCGGACTCGTGATATTCACTTTTTCACCATTCATCCAGATTTCACCAGATGTTGGTTCCAATAATCCTGACAGCATATTCATCAAGGTCGACTTGCCCGCTCCATTTTCACCAAGCAATGCGTGGATTTCTCCTGGCCTTACTTGCAAGTTGACATCGTCATTGGCTTTGAACGTTCCAAACTCTTTGGTGATATGACGCATTTCTACAACATATTTTTCCTCAGCCAAATTACTCACATCCTTACTTTCTAATTCGCTTATACAAACCATTCGTCATGTCAAAAAAATAATTGCTATTGCTTAGGATGATTACTATCCTCATGAAAACCCGTAGCTTTCATCAACATAGTAATCCAATGACGATCATCTTGCCCTAAACTAGGGCAAGATAACCGAAAAGAACAACTTTATTTTTCAGGTGTTTCTGGTACTTCTACTTTGCCGTCGATCACGTCTTGTTTCGCTGTTTCGATCGCTGCTTTGGCATCATCTGAAAGGAATCCTTCAGTAATGTCTACACCGCCATCTTTCAAGCCGTAAACAATATGTTCGCCGCCAGGGAAGTTGTCTTCCAACGCACGAGTTGAGATATCTTGTACCGCTGCGCCAACACCTTTCAATGTTGAAGCCAATGTGAAGTTATCTTCTTTGCCGTCAGCAGTTGTGTATTTTCCTTCGTCTTGTTGATCGCTATCTACACCGATGACCCAAACTTTTTTATCTTCTAGGTCTGCTTCGTTCAATTGTTCATTGATTGCTTTTGCTTCTTGGAAGACACCTGCACCAGTACCACCAGATGCGTGGAAGATTACGTCAACGCCACTTTGGTACATTGAAGCTGCCAATGCTTTCCCTTTAGCAGGATCACCAAATGATGCTGCATATTGAGGATCAACCGTGATTTCTTTGCCTAATTTTTCAGCTGCGTCTTGAACGCCCTTCATGAAACCAGCTTCGAAACGGTCGATAACGACGCCTTCTTCACCACCGATGAAGCCGACTTTGTTTGTTTTGGTTGTATACGCTGCGGCAAAACCAGCTAAGTAAGCTGCTTCGTTATCTTTAAATGTTGCTGAAACAACGTTGTCTTTGCCTTCGATCACATCATCGATGATCCCGAATTGTGTATCAGGGTTTTGGTCAGCTGCTGCTGCGATTGAATCTTTCAATAAGTAACCTACACCGAAAACTGTTTTGAAACCATTTTGAACGGCACCATTTACGTTGGTTGTGTATTCTGAAGCTTCATTTGATTGCACGTAGTCATAACCACCAGCACCGCGAGCGATCCCGTGTTCCTCACCCCATGCTTCTAAGCCTTCCCACGCTGATTGGTTGAATGAACGGTCATCCACCCCACCGATATCGGTAACGATTGCGACACTATGCGCTGCATCAGTCGTACCGTCTGCAGAACCGCCGCCAGTTGAATCAGTTGAACCTGAATTTCCTCCGCCACAAGCACCAAGTAAAGTCAACCCAGCTACTGCAACAATACCTAAACTAAATAATTTTGCTTTTTTCATTGCTGTAAAGCCCCCTAAAAATATAGTTTTTTTCAACAGCCGCATCGACTGAATGAACATGGTTTATAAATCTTTGTTCGTGAAGTAATAAGGCAATAGGCCTTCTACCGTGGTTTCTTTGATGACACCATCATCGCCGACTAAGGTCACCGGCATATCTGGCGCACAAAATTCCACCATGACCTGGCGGCAAGCACCGCAAGGAGAGATCGGTTCTGGCGTATGACCCGCCACAACCAAATGTTGAAACTCTTTTTCGCCTTCAGAAACGGCTTTGAAAAAAGCGGTTCGTTCTGCGCAATTTGTTAAGCCATATGAGGCATTTTCAATGTTGATCCCTTGATATATCGTACCATTTTTGGCAACGAGACAAGCACCGACCGGAAACTTAGAGTACGGCACATACGCTTTATCTAAGGCGGAAACGGCGGTGTCGATCCACTCTTTTTTCGCTATTGTCATTGTCTTCCCCGCTCTTATTTTTATTTTTTGCTACTTGATGCTAGGCTTAGTAGCCAGCACCTGTTGAGCCAGTCACGATAGCAACACTTGCGCTTGTTCCTAAGCGGTTTGCGCCCGCTTCGACCATAGCTGCAGCTTCTGCTTCGTTGTGGATACCACCAGAAGCTTTGACACCCATTTCTGGTCCTACTGTTTCACGCATCAAGCGAACATCTTCAACGACTGCCCCACCAGTTGAAAAGCCAGTTGAGGTTTTCACGAAATCTGCACCAGCTGCTTTGGCTAATTCACAGGCTTTGACGATTTCTTCGTTGTCTAATAACGCTGTTTCAATGATTACTTTGACAAGCGCTTTGTCTTTGGCTGCTTCAACGACTGCTTCGATGTCTGCTTGAACTTTTTTGTATTGTTTTGATTTCAAGGCACCTACGTTGATTACCATATCGACTTCATCTGCGCCGTTTTTGATCGCATCTGTTGTTTCATAAGCTTTAACCTCAGATGTGTTTGCTCCTAAAGGAAAACCGATCACGGTACAAACAGCCGTTGGTTCGCCTTGTAATTTTTCTGCTGCTAATGAAACCCACGTTGGATTGATGCAGACAGAATAGAAGTGATAGGTTTTTGCCTCTTCGATGATTCGTAAAACATCTTCCTCCGTTGCGTCTGCTTTCAAAATCGTGTGGTCGATCATGCGATTCAATTCCATTTTTATTCGCTCCTTATTCTGTAATAATGTCATGGATCAATGGCGGTTCTGCGCCATCTCCCCCAATTTCAATATTTTGGTCGATCAATGCTTTGACATCCTCGATTGCTTCGGTATTGCTATAGATCGTCAATAGCGATTCTCCTTTGCTTACGGATTCGCCAACTTTCTTATGCAATTTGATGCCCACTGCATGGTCGATGTCTTCGTCTTTGGTCTTACGACCTGCCCCTAACATCATCGCCGCGATCCCTAGCTCATTGGCAACTAATTTCGTCACCACGCCGCTCGTTTTCGCTGGGACTTCCACTTCATATTTCGCTGTCAAAATCTTGCTCGGGTCATCGATCACTGTAGCGTCTCCGCCTTGGTCTGTGATCATCTGTCTGAATTTTTCTAACGCTTTGCCTGAATGCAGGGCTTCTTCCAACAGTTGGCGTGCTTCTTCCAATGAATCAGCTTTTTTCGCTAAAACGACCATTTGGCTGCCCAGTGCATAGCACATTTCTTCCAAGTCTTTCGGTCCTTTTCCTTGCAGTGTCTCAATGGCTTCCACCACTTCCAAACTGTTGCCGATCGCTTCCCCTAAAGGCTGTGACATATCAGAAATGACTGCCATCGTTTGGCGATTTGCCAATTTTCCGATGCGGACCATCGTTTGGGCTAAGCGTTTGGCATCCTCCAAGTTTTTCATAAAGGCGCCATCGCCTGTGGTTACATCTAACACGATCGCATCGGCACCTGCCGCGATTTTTTTACTCATGATCGAGCTGGCGATCAATGGGATCGAACTAACCGTTGCCGTCACATCTCGTAAGGCATACAGTTTTTTGTCTGCAGGAGCTAAATCTCCTGATTGACCGATCACGGCCACTTTGCTTTCGTTGACTAATCGGATAAAGTCGGCTTCAGAAAGCTCGATTTTAAATCCAGGGATCGCTTCAAGCTTGTCTAAGGTCCCACCAGTATAGCCTAAGCCGCGCCCAGACATTTTTGCAACTGGTACGCCAACACTAGCCACTAAGGGCGCTAAGATCAATGTGGTCGTATCACCAACACCGCCAGTCGAATGCTTATCGACTTTGATTCCTTCAATTGAGGATAGGTCGATCACTTCACCAGAATTTGCCATTGCTAGCGTTAAGTTCGTGATTTCTTCATCTGTCATATCTACATAAAAAATAGCCATCAACAAGGCACTCATTTGATAATCTGGAATACTTCCTTCAGTATACGCAGTTACAATGTAGTCAATTTCTTCCTTCGTCAATGACTTGCCGTCACGTTTCTTTTCAATTAAATCCACCATTCGCATCGAAATGACCCTCGCTTCCTTTAACATTATACAATAATTTTTCGTAGGGTAAACCACTTTAGTAAAACAGTTTACTAAATATCGTAAAACTATGAAAACACTTACAAGAAGAAATATACCGCATTATTTCTCGCTTGTCAATGTCTTCACGCTCTCACGAATAATTAATTTTGTATCAAAAATCTTATTTGGAATTCGCCGTGTCGGAAACTCAATGGCGTCCACTAAAAACTTCGCTGCGGTAAACCCGATCTCAAAAGTCGGCTGCATGACCGTGGTAAGCGGTGGTGTGATGTATTCCGATAATTTCAAGGCATCAAAGCCAATCACCGAGTAGTCTTCTGGTACTTTTTTGCCCGCCTCATAAATCGCTTGATAACAGCCGATCGCCATAGCATCGTTGCCACAGAAGAACGCTGTGATCTCTTTATACTTCAATAATTCCTTCGTTGCTTCGTACCCGCCGGTAACCGTTAATTCAGCATTTTCTACATATCGGCCTTTAAAAGGGATCTGATGATCCTTTAAGGCATGGCGATAGCCATTGAACCGTTCCTCTAATTGATAGTAGCCGGTGATTTCTTTGAGCATCGCAATGTTGCGGTGACCATTTTTGATCAAATAGCTGACGGCTTGGTAGGCGCCTTCGTATTCTTTCACGATCAAACGACCATTGTCCCGTTGATTGATCCCACGATCGACTAAAATAATTGGTCGGTCGTCAAAGAACCCGCTCTTCAAGGAATAATCCTCTGGCAGCAAATGCGGCGTCGCTAATAAGATGCCATCTACCGAACGATGAGACAGTTCATTCAAATATTGAACCTCTTTTTCTTGGCTGTGGCGCGAATTGCATAACACTAGCATGTAACCTAGTGGATTGAAATAACTTTCCGCCCCTTCAATGACTTTAGAGAAAAAGAAATCCGTCACATCAGGCACGATCATGCCGATCGTTTTTGAATGGCGGTTGATAAGATTCGAAGCAAAAAAATCCGGCTTATAGTGATATTTATTTACGATATCTAAGACCCGCTTTCGGGTTTCTTCACTAAAACGGCTGCCTTTATTGTTTAGGATCTGCGACACGGTCGTGACAGAGACGCCAGCCATTTCAGCAATCTGTTTAATCGTCAATTTCATCTGCTTCTCTCCTCTCTTGCCTAAAGTGTAGCAAATTTTTCTCAAAAAAAATAGCACACTTTCAACAAGTGTGCGACTTTCTTTTTCGTTGATCAAAAATGGCCCGCTGATACAGACAGCCCTTTTAGCGGAGCTGCGATTGCCCCAAAGGCTGATGACAAAAGGCTTTTTTGAGAAACCAACTGGTCCAGTTGCCGCTAACCAGTGCTTGTCTTGGCGATGCCTTTGATCTGTTGAGAATAAAAGAGCAGCTACGCTTCTTTTACGCTTTGAATGATGTAATAGCCTTTGTCTTTTTTGATGATTTCGGCATTGCCAAAGGTCTCTTGCATTTTCTTTTGAGCACTCGGCGCCCCTTGTTTCTTTTGGATCACGATCGTTAAAGTCCCGCCTGCTTTAAGCAAAGGAAACGCCCCCGTCAAAATCTCATGAACGACTTCTTTTCCTGCCCGAATCGGCGGATTGCTGAGGATCGCCGCATAAGCAGGTTGATTTAATTGGGCATAGATATTGGATTGATGGATATCTACCTGTTCAATGCCGTTACGCTGGGCATTGCCTTTTGCCAAATCCACTGCCCGCTGATTGATATCGATCATCTCAACAGGTCGTTGACTCGCATAAGCTAACGCTAAGCCAACAGGTCCATAGCCGCACCCAACGTCCAGCAGACTTCCTTCTGGCAGCTCCCCCCACTCAAACGCATCGATCAGCACCCGCGAGCCATAGTCCACCGTGTCACGGGAAAACACCCCGCTATCTGTCACAAAATGAAACTTCTTTCCTCTTAATTCAAACGACCACTGCTCAAAATCATGGGCCGTATCAGGATTTTCTGTATAGTAATGATTACTCATGGTTATGCTCCTTTCTTCTATTTCCTCTTCGCTTGTTTTTTCTACTGGTTTCTACTGGTTTCTACTAGTTTTTCCTTGTTTCTTCTATTCGAACAAGTGAACATAGTGAAATCACCAGTAAAAAAGCCCTGCAAGATTTGTCTGCTGCTTCTTTCTAATCATACCGAAAAACAGCCAGAAGTAAACGCCCAGCAAAAAAAACAACGAAAAAACAGTTTTTTGTTGTTTCTGCAAAGGAAATCATGTCTTTTTTCCAAGTTCCGCAAGTTTCTATGGTAAAATACTTTCGAACAGTGGCTTATCGCTTCTAATAGAAACCGATGATGCCGCAAAAAAGGAGCCTACTATGCAAGAAACCATGAATTTTTATCAAATTCCTCGTGAGCAATGGCAAGGGTTTTATACGAACGGCATGATGCCTTTCACTCAAGAAGAATTGGATAATATCAAAAGTTTGAACGACCGGATCTCGGTCCAAGATGTGGAAGATGTTTACGTGCCTTTGTGCCATCTGATCCATCTTTATATGAAAGAGTTTGAATCATTGACCCTCAGCAAGGGACTCTTTTTACACCGCTACGTCAAAATGCCGCCTTTTATCATCGGCATCGCTGGAAGTGTCGCCGTCGGCAAAAGCACCACCGCACGGCTCGTCCAAAATTTGTTGGCCCGTTTGTTTCCCCGTAGAACCGTCCAACTGATCACCACTGACGGCTTTTTGTACCCGAACGAAGTCTTGGAAGAACGCGGCAGCTTGAATCGCAAAGGATTTCCAGAAAGTTATGACATGGAAGCCTTGATCAACTTTTTGAATGCGGTCAAATCAGGAGAACCAGACATTCAGATCCCCGTCTACTCCCATGAAGTCTACAATATTATTCCTGATACGTATGAAACGATCAGTCAACCAGATATCTTGATCGTGGAAGGCATCAATACCCTGCAACTGCCTGCCAACCAACAAATCTATATCAGTGACTTTTTTGATTTTTCAATTTTCGTGGATGCCCAACCAGCACTGATCGAAAAATGGTATTTGGAACGATTTGAATCATTACTAGACACGGCCTTTCAAGATCCCAGCAATTATTATTACCAATATGCGATCGGGGATCGCAAGGAAGCGATTAAAATGGCAAAAGAAGTATGGAAAAATGTGAATTTAAAGAATTTACACGAGTATATCTTGCCTACACGCAGCAGAGCCGATATAATTCTTCATAAAACAAAGCACCATTTGATCGATGAAGTGTTCTTGCGCAAGTATTGACCGCTTCATTTTTATGATTATGCTGTTGAAAAGGCCCAGCCTTTTTTCAATAAAAACTAAAAGAATTGAGGTAATTTATTGTGACAAACGTTGACACTTTGCCAAACGTCGAAAAAATTATCGTACTTGATTACGGTAGTCAGTACAACCAGCTGATTACACGCCGTATTCGTGAGTTCGGTGTTTTCTCAGAATTATTGAGCCACCGCATTACCGCTGAAGAAGTAAAAGCGATGAACCCAAAAGGGATCATCTTATCTGGCGGACCAAACAGCGTCTACGACGAGAACTCTTTCGGCATCGACGAGAAAATTTTTGAGTTAGGCATCCCAGTTTTAGGGATCTGTTACGGCATGCAGTTGATTACTTATAAATTAGGCGGAAAAGTTGAACCTGCCAAAAACCGTGAATACGGCAAAGCAGAATTGGAAGTCACTTCTGATGCAGCGGCCCTTTTCCAAAACACGCCCGCAACCCAAACCGTGTGGATGAGCCACGGAGACTTGGTCACTCAAGCACCTGCAGGATTTGATGTCGTGGCAACGAGCAAAGATTGCCCGATCGCTTCTATCCAAGATGCCGAGCGCAAAATGTACGGTATCCAATTCCACGCAGAAGTTCGCCATTCAGAATACGGCAACGACTTATTGCGTCACTTTGCCATTGACGTTTGTCAATGTACAGGTGATTGGACAATGGACAACTTCATCGATATGGAAATCGCAAAAATCCGCGAACAAGTGGGCGACAAAAAAGTCTTGCTTGGTCTTTCCGGCGGGGTCGATTCTTCTGTCGTTGGTGTTCTTTTACAAAAAGCGATCGGCGATCAACTGACTTGTATTTTTGTTGACCACGGCCTCTTGCGTAAAGGCGAAGCCGAGCAAGTAATGGAAAGCTTAGGCGGCAAATTCGGCTTGAACATCATCAAAGTTGATGCCAAAGAACGTTTCCTATCAAAACTTGCGGGGGTTTCTGATCCTGAAGAAAAACGCAAGATCATTGGAAATGAATTCGTGTACGTCTTCGATGATGAAGCAACCAAACTAGCTGGCGAAGAAGGCGTTTCTTTCCTTGCCCAAGGAACCCTTTATACCGACGTCATCGAATCAGGAACTGAGACTGCTCAAACCATCAAATCACACCACAATGTGGGTGGTTTACCTGAAGACATGCAATTCAAATTGATCGAACCATTGAACACCTTGTTCAAAGACGAAGTCCGTGAATTAGGGACTCAACTTGGTATGCCAGACAGCATCGTATGGCGCCAACCATTCCCTGGACCAGGTCTAGGCATTCGTGTCCTTGGCGAATTAACAGAAGAAAAACTAACGATCGTCCGCGACTCGGATGCAATCTTGCGGGAAGAAATCGCAAATGCCGGCTTAGACCGCGACATTTGGCAGTACTTCACCGTCTTACCAGGCATCCGCTCCGTCGGTGTCATGGGTGATGGCCGGACCTACGATTATACCGTCGGCATCCGTGCAGTCACTTCGATCGATGGCATGACCGCTGACTTTGCCCGCATCCCATGGGAAGTCCTACAAAAAATCAGCGTCCGCATCGTCAACGAAGTCGCACACGTCAATCGGATCGTGTACGATATTACGAGCAAACCACCTGCTACTGTGGAGTGGGAGTAAGAAAAAAGAGCTTAGAACCCTTTATTTATAGGGTGTCTAGGCTCTTTTTCTCGAGGTTACTCAACCATTAGCTTTTACTCTTCTTTTGAGTTAGAATCAGAAAAATCATGTTTTATTTTTCTACATAATTTTAACCCCTTAACTTTTCTTTGTGTAAGTTCTAAAGAATCATAACTTTCTCTACATCCGAAATTATTATGCTCATATTTAGCAACTTCATTTAAGGCTAACTGAAAAGCTCCACATAATGTTTCATATAAATCATTTCCATCAGCATAAACAGACATGACTTGCATATTCAATTCTTTAAACTCATCTGGTATATCTTTGCCAAATCTTTCAATTTTTATAGATACTTGATTTTTCCGCATACAACAACCTCCTAATTATGTTCTAAAAATATTTTCTATTCAAAAAGATTTCTTTATCATCAACAGTCATCGACCATTTTTAAAATCTAATAAAATGCCATATAACTTAGCAATACTATGAATTTTTTTCAAATATTTCGTTCAACTTGTTAAACACTTCATCACTTTGCCAATCCACTTGAATTGGTATTAGTGTGCCATTATCATAAAGTAAAATTTCTCCACTACCAATTTCTTTGAAAAAAGGTTTTCTTTTAATTGGAATAATCGTAAATGTATCAATTCCCACAAGTTCAGACTCTCCCTTATGAACAGTCGTGATTTTCGTTTGCGGTGTATGCCCTACAATTTGTTTTTGATACTTTGGATTTGGCAAACAGCTTAATTCATGGTCAAAGTCAGCCCATAATGGACTACCTAAAAAGTATTTCCCACCTCTTGCTTTGCCGACATGGTCTTCTAAATCATCTAAATTGTCGATTAAATTTTCAGTTATTGTTTCAAAATGCCAATCTTCTAAATTAAAGTCTTGGGTGTAACCAGCATGACTAATCAAATAATCATCTAACTGAAAGGCAATTTGCAGATTTAACTTCAACAGCTTTCGACCGACTGAAAGAAATCCATCTGCACTTTGCAGTGAATACCTTCTAGGTGTAACCGTCAAATAAGACACGTCATGATTTCCTAAGAGATTTATCACTTCGACACCGAAAACTTTCATCTTTGATTTCCATATGAACAAATAGTCTAATTCATTCATGTAGAGATCAACGTTTTTTTCTTGCTCGTATGCGTCTGTATAATCTCCTAGCAAAATCACTTGTTTAATGCCTAATTCTTTAACTTTCTGCTCAACCATTGGCAAGATTATTTGTGCTGTTAAGTGTAAATCGCCCACTAAAAGTGTTCTCATTTTGAATCACTCTCCCTCTAACTCTAATCTTTTAAACGCCTTTTGATATTTCTTAACTCTTTCAAAGTCTTTTTCAGTTGGAGTAGTAATTCTTGAAAGATTCATATTATCTTTTAAGTCTGCAAGTTTAACCATGGTGGCTAGTTTATTTTTCTTAATTTCTACAATATAGTCAAAATAGGGTTGATAACGTTCCTGTGTCAAAACCTGGACTGCCGAAACAATCGTGTCTGAAAAACCTAACTCTTTCAGTTTTTCAATAGTAATATCCGTGTCTTTAACAGTATCATGAAGATAGGCAACAACCTTAGCATTTTTATCTGTTAGTGAATTTGCCACTCGTTGAACATGAAAAAAGTAAGGTTCACCACATTTGTCAGTTTGACCAGCGTGAGCTTTTTTCGCTACCTCGATAGCCATATTTTTAAATTTATCATATTCTGTCATGTTGGCAATCCCGACTTTCTTTTAAAATTTTGGTCTGAATGTCATTGAGGAAATTTATTTCTTGCTGAGAATAATCTTTCTCAAATCCGACAATTGAAAAATGGGTGACATTCTTGAGTAAAGCTGAAACGACACAATCAAAAGAATGTGCATGGTCTCGCCGTACATCTCCGGCTATTAAGGTATTAAAACTATAATGTAACCCATCCTCAATAAATTCCGATAAAACATAATACATATCGCCAAATTCAACACGATTACCTGTATCAACAGCCCAAACACCAGATTTAGAATCATATTTCGGTATTTTTTGCCCTTTAAATTTGTCTGAATCAAAAACAGTATTTTCCATATTGATCCTCGTCATTCTTTATGCTTCACATACTGATTACCTGTAAGTTTCCGTTGCGCATTTTCCTTAGGCATTTCAATAGTATTCGTTAATTTTTTTGCGACTTCTTTGTTAGCGTTTTCGTATAAATGTCCGTAAGTTCCCAAAGTTGTTTGAATATCTTCATGACCTAAGCGATCACGAACGACCAACGCATTTCTTCATAATGTTGTTATTTTCGCTTTAAGCTATCATATTTCTCAATAGTTGGTAGCTCATCATAAGTTCGACGTGTATTACTATCAATTAACCAATCTAATTGACGTGAACCATTTTCATTTTCAACAGAATAACTATAGAAAATAGGTTCATCATACTGATACACCTCAATATAGGTGGAAGTTTCAATAATTTTAGTATTATACGCACGAGTTTCTTTAGACATCACACACCTCTCAGCGCGCGCTCAAACGAGCAGATGTTGTTTTATATATCAAGTTAAGTGTCAGGCAAAAACCGCCCGACTGGCCCCCACAAAGTGAGTGAAAAGACTCGGACACTCCGTTTAGTCGCTGGGGCGACTACCTCCCTATTTCACTCACTTCGAGGGGGTTAATTTGTTGTTGAGGGAACTGACTACGGCTAGTAAACCAAACATTAAGCCAGTCACCTTTGTTATGGCTAGCCCTATACCTAGAGCTAAGAAAAAGTAGAAACGAAAATTATCAGCGTTCATTTTTTTCAATCCTTTCAATTTTTGATAATGCTTTGAGTATGCTTTTTCGGCGTATTCACGTTATAGGGTATCGAATTGTAAGTAGTATTCGATTTCTTTTAGAATAAGGCTTGCTTGTTCCACTTTTTCATAATAACACCCTCTATTCGATATCGTGGTACAACATGTAAACATTTATTTGAAATAAAATTCTAAATAGCGACTAAACTATTTAGAAAAATAACTTTCTAGTCGATTTGACTATAAAAGGCAAAAATAATTAATTTAATGATATAACTTAATCGCGGTAGACGTTTACTAGGCTCATCACTTTTAAAATGGTAACGATATTCCTCTAAGCCATCTAATACATTTTCATCTAAATAAAGTCGGGGCGTAACGGAAGATTTATCTTTATAATTTTCTTTTACAATTGTTCTATCCATGCGATTTTGAATTTTTTCCCAATCGTCATCAGTGAAATTTTGTTTTTTACAATATCTGTAAGCTTGTTCTATAACACTACCAGCTGATACTTTTAACACCACATTGAATGATATCCCATCCAGCAAATCACTGTAATGTTCTTGCATGTCTGTTTCTAGTTTATTAATCAAGCCATTTTTTAGTTCATTTTTTAGTTCTCGTTCTCTATGAATAATTAGTTTGTCTATCCAAATTTTAGCCTCATAAGCCAATCTGACTGCTTTATATACCCTTGCCATTTGTCATACTCCCTATTTACAATTTATCAGAGCTATCTGTTGTGATATTGCTAAGTAAAATCCATAATTGTTCGGCGTATTCTGATTTCGATAACAGTTCCGCTCTATTTTTAATTGCAGTAATCATTCCTGAAACAATGCTAACAGCATCTTTTTCATTCAGTGAACCGAAGTTTTCAGTTTCATCTTTTGGAGATTCTAAATAGTCCGTTTCAATAATAAAATGCTTTTCTATAAATTCGCTGTAATCTTCAAAATTTTTAAAATAGAAATTGTATAATCCTTGTTTTTTCAATCTGTTCCAATTATTCCTAATTTCACTCAAAAACCTTCCCATATAATCTTGTGTTCTAAATTCAAAATTATCTATAGAAATTGTTTTAGAACTCTTTCTTCCCATCTCTATAGGTATTATCCAAAAATTAGCTAAACTATGATACAGTTTATAAAATTCATAAAATATCTTTTGAGTATACTCATCAGCATCACTGTCAAATATCAATCTCATTCGTCCTTTTGAATCATTGGGCATATAGTATTGCTTATTTATTTTTTCCCCATCTATTGATAACTCTTTAATCAATTTCCCAGAAATTGTTTTAAAAGAGTTCATTGTATCACCAGCAAAAGAAACATTGGCAAAATCATTAATATAAATATTTCCTTTATCATCAGATTTTCCAAATACATTAAATTCGCCTTGTTGATTTTTGGGAATAGTATTTTTATAGATGATTTCGTAAAAAGCAATTGATACATCAGACATGTCGGGGTCTTCCACACCTCTATATACTTGAGCGCTTTTTATTGTGTCGCCTTCTTTTTGAATTGTATTGGTAAGTTTATCAACCACAATAGGTGTTAGCAGCATTTGTTTTAATTTTTCTTGTTTTTCAGATAACATTTTTTTTCCTCTCAAATTCTCAAATCAAATCTTTTGCGTTTGCACTTGCAAGTAAGAAAAACTGCACATCATCAATGAAATATTTGGCATCAAAATCATAAAAAACAAAGTTCTCTTTTTCCACAACCTTTTTATTCGCTTCGATTAAAGCATATTTTATACCTCTGCATAATTCTTTTAGTTCATCTCTACTTAAGTATTCATTTAATTGAAGCTTTCCCCAGTTATCAATTAATATTTTAAATTCTGAATCAATTAGAATTCTTAGGTCACTACTTTTAAAAACTCTATCTAGATTTTCTTTGAACAACATAAAACCCCACCTCTTTTGTTTATTTGAATTACTACAACTTACAATAACATAAATTCAAGCATTTTCAAGCATTTCATTCAAAAAAATTTTATTACTGCAACCAATTTGCAACCAACACAAGAAGAACATTACAATTTCTATCACTCCCAAACGATACAAAACTGCATAAACTCAACAAATCAATCCTTATAAATCATCAAGCGCATGGAATGGGAATAGTATAAAAAGCTTTGGAGTTCCTATAAAAAGGCCTACCAAGGCTTTTTTGTGTCTGATATCAATTGTTTTTTTATATTTTTTTATAGTAGAAAATCATTCTGATAAATTTTTCTCATAAGTAGCAAAGACTCTATCTATTGCTATCTTTATTTTCACATCATTTTCTATATAGGAGTCTTCAATGTCTTTTTTACAGTATTTATATTCCACTTTCCTATCTGAATCGTGTGTTTTCACTATAAAGCTTTGCATAATTTTAACTGAAAGCTGTCTTCTTAGAAATACCAACAATTTTTCTGCTGTAATTTTACCTGAATAAATATTTTCTGTATCTAAACATATTCTTTCTTTAATAGCTCCATCAATATGAGAAACCGTTGGAGGATTCCTTAACAAAAATGCGTTAAATGAAGCTTCATCAACTACCAACACATTCTCTTGTTTCCCAGCTTCACCAAGAATAGTAGAGGTAAGTAATACCCGCTGGACTTTTTCTATTGATATTTCTTCACTCAATCCCAATTGCTTTAGAGTTATAGAAATATTCTCCTCAAAATAGTCAGCATTTTTATTTAATTGTTTAATTGCCTCTTTTATTTTCTTATTAGTTTTAGCATGCTCTCTTACCGTATACGGTTGATTGAATGACTTACATTCAAATAAGAAGAGCGTTTTATCTAAAACAAATGCTAAATCAATCTCTCTTTCCAAGTCTTTTTCCTTTGTAATCTTAATATGTAATCGTTTAGCATCTATTTGACTACAAACTTGTAATAAGTGTTTGGTACGTTGTTCAAACATAGCTCCTTTGAACCCTAATGCAATGTCTTCCCTATTTTTTTTGTTCTCTTCTTCATCTCTTGAAAACATAGATAAAATGACAGAAAGTGGTCGAATTTCTTTAGCTAACGTTGGTAACAGTATTAATTTATCTTGAATCTTTATTAATGGAGCATCTATTAAGTCTTTTGATTTGCCAGTAAAAATGAACTTTTCTAAAATCATTTTTGCTTCTTTTTTTGATATATTTTGAGAAAACTTAGACAATTTTTTGATCCAATCATACTTTGTTTTTACAACACATAAATTCTGAACAGAGTAAATATTTCTATTCTTCTTTTTATTGGAATATAGAATAGATTCATGTTGTAAAAAATAGATTCCCTCTATCCACTTTCTAATTTCAATGCCATGAACTTTTTTATCTAAGTTTTCTTGTCCAATATATCTTCGACAAAGTTCTTCTGATAAAAAAGTTGTTAGTTCTTCGTCGATTGCTCCATCAATCCTTCGTCTGTCTTTTTCTAATTTATAATTTAAAATGTCTAATTCAATACTAGTCATAAATCTTTTATATCTAAAATTAGATACTAAAACAGCTCTATTAAAATCCTCATCTAAAAAATCGATAATTACTTTCTCATAAATTTCTTCAATTCGTATATCTGAATACTTCCAATACTCAAAAGCATCCATTAAATTATCTCTTTCTTGATATTTCGAATATACATTTATATTCCATAATAAATTTTTTTCTGAAAATATTCGATTAATTCCACATTGTTTTTCCAGAGAAATGTTATGAAGTAAATACTTTAAGATATTTCCTGAACTAAATACATAAGTATCATAAGTATTAACCCTCTGTTCAAGACTAATATCCAAATTATTTTGTTCTCTTAAAAATCTCAATTGTCTCTCCAAAAAAATTATAAATATAGCCAAAATATGGTTGGGGTTAATCATAGATTCATCAAGCTCTTTGTTGATAGATTTATTAGATTCTACGAACAAATTTTGTAGCTGGTCAACTTGTTTTAAATGTCTATCTAAAACTTTATTCATTCCTGTATCTGTGTTTTTTTTTAGTAAATTATTGTATTTTTCTAAATATGGATTTGGTTTATAGGAACACAGATACTCATTAATTTCTAAGCCAAGTGATTTGATTTTAAGCAGAAAAAGATAAATATCATCAGGCGCTTCTTTAAATAATTTTTCAATATATTTCTTTTTACTTAGTTTTTTCATTTCATCCATATAATCCAAATAGTCAAACTGTTGGTTTTTGGTGTAAAAGTCATTTCCCATTTCTATGCTCTCCTCGTAAATTTAAAATTTGTCTAACGATTTTTTAAAGTTGTCTTTAAAAGCAAAAAAAATTGAACAAGATATTCCTAACGTAATTTATTTCGTTATGGTGTGATTTCTCAGAGTAAAATAGATACATGAGAAGGAGCCAACGGGAATTTATCACTTCCTCCTGGAGGTTTATCTACCACTATAAGTTTGTTATTCGAACCAATGTATTCGCTAACAATACGTTAAGTAACTTACCAGAATTAGCAACACTTTTTAGAAAATCTAACTTACAAGTGAAATAATTGGGGTCAGGAAATGGGCGTCCTATCAACGAGCTTATTTAGCTTTACTGCCATTTTCCTTGTGACTGTAGTGCCTATGCTAGGTGAATTTCAGAACTTTCTTTTGTATAATTTTTCCTCATCAATCTTTTAACATATCATCCTTTCCTCTTCCCATATTTCCGTTGCAGCTTCTTTGACATCTTTTTTTCTTTCTTTTTTACTAACGGCTTTTTCGCCCGCTTTTCTGCGTAAAATACGTAATAGTCGTCAACTTCTGTGACTTTCACGTAACCGAAAACGGAGCGAATCTTGTTCTCATACCATTTTCGGCGCTTGGTCACCATGTATAGCTTTCCGTTGAGTGCCAGTTGACGATAGGCTCGTTCGATAAATTCTTTTGGCACAGAAAAATCTACATGGTACGGCGGATTAGACAGAATAACATCAAACGTTTTGTCGCTGATTTCTTTAAAGCCTTCACTTAAGACGATCTCTGGTGCTACGTCATTTCGTTGCGCATTTTTTGTAGTCAAGTCGATGGCATTTGCTGAAATGTCTGTCATTGTAACTGTTGTGTCAGGATACTTTTTTGCCAGATAAATCCCTACAAACCCATAACCGCATCCCAGATCCAAAATTCTATCCTGGTCATTGATAACTGCTTCTTTTAACATCGCTTTCGTTCCTACATCTAACCCTTTTGGGGAAAATACGCTTTCATTTGTTTCAAACTCTAATGATAGTTCATCATATCTGACTGCAAGCAAATCATACCCACTCCTTTGGCTGTTTTATGAATTACTTGGTGGCAGCTTTATCACTAATAGTAGATTATCACCATAATCACCGTAAGACCCTTGTGAATTGGTCAATTAATTACCAAGCCAAAGATCCTCATTTTTCTAGTCCACTGCCCAAACAAAAAACAGCTTTTCAATCATTATATAATAAAAATAATTAAAATATTTGATTTATAGGAGTAAATATAACGGTTTTTCGTTAAAATCAAATCATTTATGAGTACAAATAAGAAAATTATTTTATAAAAAAAGAGTGCGGAAAAATATTCCACACTCTTTTTCTATTTACATATTCTTATCTATCTATCAGTTGTTACTGCTAATTCTAACCCAAAATACCAAACGCACTCAAAACGATCGACAAGATCAAGATGATCCAAATTACTCGAGTGGAATTTAGTTTCTTTTGGCCTAACATCCAGTAGGTCAGCAAGACGAGCAAGATAGGTACAAGGGATGGCAAGATGGCATCCAACGTGTCTTGGATCACCAATTCGACGCCATCTTTTTTATAGACAAAAGGAACAGTTGCTTTGACCACAGAGGGAATCAAGGCACCAATCACTGTGACTCCTAAAACGGTTGCGGCATTGGTGAAGGCCGATAATTTGTCTTTCAAGGTCGTCACTAATTTGACCCCTTGTTTGTAACCTAGAGGTAGCAACGCTGCCCGACCGAAAAGTAACGCGATGTTGGCGATGATCCAGATGACACAGCCAACGACGGAACCATTTTGCGCCAATGTGCCGGCAACAGAGCCAAAGATCGTTCCCCAAATCACGTGGAACAAGGAGTCACCGACACCTGCTAAGGAACCCATCAAGGCCGTTTTCAAGGCGATGATCGTTTCTTTGGCTTTGTGTCCGTCTTGTTCTTCAATCGCGACATCGATCCCCATGATCAAGTTCCCAAAGATCGCATTGGTATTGAAAAATTGATTGTGGGTCCGCAGCATATCTTGTAGCTGAGCTTCATCGTGGCCATAGAATTTTTTCAAGACGGGCAGGATACCGTAAAGGTAGCCTGAACTCATCATTCGCTCATAGTTCCAGTTTAATTGGCTTGCCAAAATATAGCGCCAGCTAATGGTATTCAACTCTTTTTTTGTCAGTTTTTGATCACTCATCGCCATCATATCCTCCTTCAAAATCTCCAGCAGCTGCCGTTGCAACGGTGCCTTTTTCGCTATCTCGTTTAAAGACTAACATTGCTGCTACGAGCCCAATGATGGAAACGCCGAGCATTGGGACTTGCAGATACGCAGCTAAAAAGAAGCCTAATAACAAATAAGGAATGTAGTGCTTTGTTGGCAAGTAGCGCAATAAGATCGCTACCCCGACGACTGGCAAGACGCCACCAGCGGTTTTTAGTCCAGTCATCAGCCATTCTGGCGTGTTATCGGTAATCGTCGTAACGACTGCATCTCCAGCTAAAAGCATCAATAAAATCGGAATCGCCCGTGACAATCCCCATAAGAAAGAACCCGATAAAACTAACCGTGGGATTCGTTTGACTTGCATGTTGTCGATGGCTCTATCGATCCGGTGTAGTAGAAATACGTTACAAAAACGAGCCACGACGTCCAGTTGCAGCATCAGTAAGGACACTGGAACCGCTAAGCCGATGCCGTATTCCGCGCCGTTTCCTGAGATCACGGCAAACGCCGTTCCCAGTACTGCGCCGGTAAAATAATCTGGGACGGATGCACCACCAAATGCGGCGATCCCTAAACGCATCAACTGCAAGGTACCGCCGACCATCAAACCGGTCTTCAAGTCCCCCATGATCATTCCAGAAATCATTCCGGCGATCGCTGGTTGGGTCAACGTATTGGAAATAAGTGAATCATTAATAGCAATAAAAGCATAAACAGTAATAAGAATGATTTGATACGCTGCTAAATGCATGAATTTTCCTCCTAATTGTATGAACGAGTCTTAACTGGCTGGTTATCGATCGTTGTGTCGCCTCAGATAAATCGTGAAAAACACTCGTTTTTCGACAGATCTTCCGCTACATATTCTCCTCGATCGAAGCGCTGCCTGATTTATCCTCGTAATTTCTTCATAAAGTCGATCGATGGTTCATTGGGTACAAGCTGTGCCGTGACGGTGATTCCTTTTGCGGCGATCGCTTCAAAGATCGGCTCTTCTTCTGGCAGCACTTGAATGCTTTTGGTCACTTCCCGTGCGCCTTCTTTGTAGCTCATGTTACCGACGTTGATCGCTTTGATCGGTCCATCTGCTTCAATATAACGCAAAACATCTTGGGGATTTTTGAAAAGTAAAAACAACCGTTGCTTGCCGTAACGACCAGCGCGAATATTCTTGGCTGCAGTTGCCACTGGAAGGACGGAAAGTCGCATCGAAGTTGGCGCTGCCATTCGTAAAGAAGATTTTTGTAATGGGTCTGCGGCGGCTTCATCATTGGCCACGATGATCCGTTGCGTGTTTAAACTGGTGGACCAGATACCCGCAACTTGTCCATGGATCAAGCGCTCATCGATCCGACTATTGACAATATTTTCTTGTCCAGCATACGCACTGTAATCCCCTAGTTCCTCTTGCTTTTCTTCTAAAATTTCTTGTTCTGCCTGGTTCATCCCTGCTTTGACATCAACGATGTTTTCTTTGGCTAAGCAAAGCAGCTCGTTGATCGTCGCTCGTTGATTGACGACTGCCTCGATCACTACGGACAATGTCATTCCAGCGAAAATCGCCACTTTGTCATCCTCTAAATAATTCTTGACTGCAACGTTGCACGGGGTTCCTCCTAATAGATCCGCAATAATCAATGTTGAACCGTTAAGGGCTTTCATTTTCTCGTTCAAATCTTTTTCAAACTGCAGATTGTCACTATCTGGTCGTAATGAAACGGTGTGAACGTTTGCTTGCTGGCCTACGATCATCTCCAGACTGCTTTTGACCCCTTCTGCCATGCCGCCATGACTGATCAATACAATGTTTTCCACTAATTTCCCTCCTACTCCGTAGGTCGCCCTACTTAACATGTTATGTTCCTTGTAAGCATACTATACCACATGGCAAGCCATCCGTAAACCTAATATCTTAACATATTGAATTTTATTTTTTAGGCCTGTACAGACTGGAAAACAACATATTTTCTACAATAATTAAGTGGCAGGAAAGGATTTAACATGTTATGCTTGATGTATTCATATGGAATGGAGGGAAACCACTGTGTTGCCAAAGTATGAGCAGATCAAGCAAGATCTTTTACAAGAAATCAAAGACCATAAATTCATTCCCGGTGATAAGTTTTATTCAGAGGCGGATATCAAGCGGATGTATTCTGTTAGTTCGATCACGGCAGTCAAAGCGTTGAATGAATTGACGAGTGCTGGCTATCTGTATCGCATCCAAGGCAAAGGGACCTTTGTTTCAAAAGCAAAAGTATCTCAGAGTGTGAAGTTTTCCGACATCGAGCTGCATTCACTGGACCAAGAAAAGGTCAAGGTTCTTGCGGTGGAAGAAGGAAATGATCCTGAGATTTTGAAAGAATTAGGCTTGGCTGCCAGTGCTTCCTACTACCGAATCAAACGGGTCCGCTATTTTGGCGATGTTCCTTTCTTGGTTCACATCACTCATCTGCCGAAGAAGCTGATGAAAGAACCGATCGCCAAAAACCTCAACCGGTATGCCAGTGTTTATGAGCGGGTCCGAAAAGACTTTGCGATCGATCTTTTCTCATTGGCTTCTGTTGAAACCAACGAAATCGTCTTTCCTGATGACGCTGAATTGTTGAACTTATTGCAACTGAGCTTCCGAGAGCCTGCGGTCAAACAAGTCAAGCACTCCTATTTAGCAGATGGAAGTGTCGCTGAATACATCGTCAGCTACAAGCATTGGAAATATTTCAAAACAAAAATAGAAGTAGAGCCCGCGTAAATTTGGGTCTCTACTTCTATTTTTTTATTCCACGACAGGTTGATCACAGAAAACGAGTTCCTTGATCTCCACGCCATCGGTTTCAAATACCACGACTTCGTTGCTGCCTTTTTTCAAAAATTCTTTCGGACAGTATAAGGAATGCACGGGGCCACGTTGCCAATAGCGACCAAGATTGGTGCCGTTGACGATAACGACGCCTTTGCCATACCCACGGCAATCGATGAACGTATCTCCTACCTCTGTCAGCGTGAAGGTCGTTTGATAAAAGGAGGGGTGTGTCGGATTTTTTCCTGCTTGATAATCGATGGCTTGTAGCTGCTCTGCGGAAAGCGTCAATGGGTAATGACGATAGCCTTGATGGAAATGAATATCTTGCATGATGCCCCCACGGATGCCTTTGGCTTGTGTAGGTCCATTCAATTTAAAGCCGTAGTTCACGCGCCCTAAGTTTTCTACTAAGACATCTAGCT
The DNA here is from genome assembly GCF_051711285.1 of Enterococcus sp. DIV0213h. Classification (NCBI taxonomy): domain Bacteria; kingdom Bacillati; phylum Bacillota; class Bacilli; order Lactobacillales; family Enterococcaceae; genus Enterococcus; species Enterococcus sp. DIV0213h. Next base: position 239,060 of record NZ_JBIOMH010000001.1, on the reverse strand, counting down.
CGATGGTTTCTTTATCTGGTGTCCCTTGGATCAACAGCTCCTCACCTAGCGTTTCTTGGTATTGGATCGCCTGTAATTGGCCGTCGGTAAAAATATGCAACCGATCGCTAGCTTCTACCACTTTTAATTTGTTTTCTCGATGATAGTTTTTTAACTGAACCGAATAGAGCAAATAGCCGTAGCCTGTACTGGCAGCTTCCATTGTTAGTGGATACATGCTTTCTTGCGGTGCCATCAGCTGGTCTTTGATGGCCAATAACGAGACACTGTTTTCGATGGGAAAGGTTCCTAACGCCGCTAATTGCTTGGTCCGTGGGTTGGCTTGCCACACTTCAGGACAGGCTTCTTTTATGGCTTTTTGTACCTGATAGTATTTGTCGGTAGGTTCTCCTGCTTCTGTCAGTAAAGCATCGTAATCATAGCTGGACACTTGTGGTAGATCCAGCGCTCCCCGAGCGGAACAGCCATTGTAAAAGCCAAAGTTCGTGCCTCCATGGAACATGTAGAGATTCAAGGAGCCGACCGCTAACATCTCTTTGACTTCATTAGCTAAGTCTTGACCGTCTCGCTTGATGATCGGCTCGCCCCAGCGGTTGAACCAGCCATCCCAATATTCCATGCACATGATGGGCCAGTTTTTGCCATGTTTTGCCATAAACTCTTTCATCACAGCCGCATTTTCCTTGGAACGACTGCCGAAATTTCCTGTGACAAAGACGTCGTCTTCAATCAATGTCCCAGCGTCCAAGACTTCTTCCCATGCCCCATCTGAGGTAAACAAGGGTACATCGATGCCGCATTCTTCCATCAACTCTTTGGTCTGGCGCAAATACGCTTTTTCCATTCCATAAGAGCCGTACTCATTTTCCACCTGCATCATGATCACTGGTCCCCCATGGGTGATCTGCAACGGCACAAGCTTTGGCAGCAAGACCTGGAAATAGTTACGCACCTTTGCCATGAAGCGTGGGTCGGTTGAGCGCAACCGCATCGGTTCGTTTAACAGCCAAGCTGGCAGCCCGCCAAATTCCCATTCAGCACAGATGTAGACAGAAGGCCGCAAAATGACCATCAAGCCTAGCGCTTGGGCTTGCTTTACAAAAGCACAGATGTCTTTCATTCCTTCAAAGTCGTAGACTCCTTCACGAGGTTCGTGGAGATTCCAAGGAATGTAGGTCTCAACTGTGTTGGCTCCCAGTGCTTTTAGATTGTAGAGGCTATCTGTCCATTGCGCCGGTGTCATACGGAAATAATGGATCGCTCCGCTGATCAATTTGATTGGTTTTCCATCTAACAAAAAATCTTCTTTTATCTCAAACGTTCGCATGTCGTCTTCCCCTTTACCAGTATCTTTGCCAATTAGGCAATGCCAATCGGATCAATCCTTCTAAATAGAAATAGTCTCCCCAAAGATTGGGTTCATCGATGCCTTTGCCTTCCGCATGAGCATACACACCATGTAGCAATAAGCCCTCATTTTCTGGCACTTGGCTCGCTGCATACTGCTCGCCTAATTGGTAAAGCATCCCTTTAGCGATTTTTTTTGCATCCGGATACGCCCCCATTTTCTCTGCTTCCAACAAGCCACAAGCTGCGATCGCTAAAGCTGAGCTGTCTTTTTCAGCAGGATGTTGGTCGTTAAAATCAAAGTCCCAATACGGCACGAGATCTGCGGGCAAATGAGCTAAGAACACCTCCACGATCTGCGAATAATTTTCTGGAAAAGGTTGACTATGCAAGTAGCTTTCATTCAAAGGAAGCCCTAAAATCGCCCAGCTTTGCCCTCGTGCCCAAATCGACTGATCGCTATTTCCTTGATGCGTCGCCCCGTGACTTGGCTGTCCCGTCTCTGGATCGAAATAGTAGGTATGAAAGGTGGTGGCGTCATTTTTGATGACAGTCTTTCGGACTGTCTGATAATGCTTACTCGCGGCCTCTGCATAACGAGGCTCTCCCGACAATTGGGTTGCTGCAAATAAAAGCGGCAAGTTCAGTAGCGAATCAATAATCAAGCGGTATTCTTGTGGGTCGCCATAAGTGCCCCAAGCTTGAATAAATTCCCCCTTTTCTTGAAAACGTGCCAACAAAACATCTGCTGCTTGAATGACTTCTTGCTTGCAGTGTTCATCGCCAGTGATCTTGTAGCCCGCACCGGCAGATAAGCTATATAAAAATCCAATATCATGATGATCCAATACAAAATGGTCGTCTAAGCGCGTTTGAAAACTGTCGATATTCTCCATTGCTCGAGTCAAAAAGTTCTTCTCTTTGGTCCACTCATAGGCGAGCCACAACATCCCCGTCCAAAAGCCATTGGTCCAATCATCGTTGCCTTTCAGCCGATATTTGCCATTGGTGGCACAGGCTGAAGGAAACTGTGTGCCAAAGCGCTGACTATTTTTTTCGATCTGTTGGATGCACGCGGTGATTTTATCCGCTAACCACACATCGGTCACTTTTTCTCCTAACAGGATCAAGCGTTGTTTGTTCTCTTGCAGACGCATGTTTACCCTCTCCTTAACTTGTTAACATATTAACTGAAATCATTATAACGTAAATGCATAAAAAAAGCGACCTTCCTTCATTGATTCCTAAAAAAAGAGCATGACAACTGCCCACAAATGCAGACCTGTCATGCTCTTGTCCTCTTTTTTTAACAGTTCCAACCAAATACTTCGATTTGTGTAAGAGCTGGAAATGGGGAATCATCCTCTGCTTTTTGCAGCTCTTTATAGGTTAGCTTAGTCGTTTCTTTTTTCGGAAAACGAACTTCTTGAAATGACGCCATATTTGTCGTTTCCACCACCAGCTCTTCTCCATCAGCAAAGACCAAGGTCCCTTTGGTCCAATAGCTATCATGGGGATAATCTGCCCGTAATAGGAAGCGAACCCGATCGATCAAGACAGGACGACCAAAATCAATGGTCAATGCAGCATCGGCTTGCTGATTGATGCCCCAAGAAGCAAACGGATACGAACCGTGGGATCGGTTGCCATATTTTCCATCGATCGCATTCTTGGCAAAAAAGACGGAATCACCTCGCGTCTCCACATTCGCTGAAGCATGAGGATAAACCCCTGTCGCTGACTTTTGATCATGGGCATTGAAAGATAAATTTTGATAATTCGTGATCTCAAACGCATGGGCTTTACGCACCATCAGGTGATGGCGCTGCGAGGCAAAGGCCGTTTCCACCGAGGACTTTCGATGAGATTCCGTCCAAGGGATCTGATATTCCCAAGTGGATTGGGAAAGATAGATCAGTGATGGTGCTAAGGTTTCATCAAGCTGAAGGACATAATACGGATTTTCCCCCGTTACCTCAACGACGATCTTATCCCCTTCCTCATAGAGATAGTTTTTAATGGCTAATACGGCCAAATCATCACCAGAAACTTGAAACGGCGCGGGTTCTTTTTCATGGTCGATGCGACCGACGATCACCTGGTCCTGCTTATTTTTTATTGCTAGCGTAATCATTTGGATCGCTCCTTTCTTTTTCTACGATACCACCGACTAAACAAATCAAACGGTGCTTCCCTGGCAGGATATGTTGTGCTAAGTATGGAAAACTAGTTCTTGGAAAAAAGACGGAGGTATTGGCTTCTGGCTGAACAATACTGGCTTGTTGATAGCCTTCGATGTTGATGATTTGAGAACAAAAGCCGCCTTCACTGACTCGACTCCAGGTCGATCCTGTTTGGGCCTGAGGCAACCGTCCAGTCAGCGGTACACTAAACCCGCCCTCACGGAGGTCCAACGAAATCGTCGTCGTCAACTCGTGCACGCGCACATGCCACTGACCAAAGGGATAAATCTCAGTTTCAATCACTACCTCCTCAAAGGGTGCCCATTGGTAAAAGACCCCTTTTTCCGTCACTCGATAATCCCTGACTGCGCCCTTCGTGCGAAAATAGCTGCCATCTCGAGCAATAGCTAATGTGCTATCGAAGGCGCCTTCGGCATACGTGACGCCAGCTTTCGGCACACTGAAACCAAGTTTGCTCGAATAGACGAATTTGCTGTATTTTGCTTGAGCATGGGCTTGCTGTTCAAGCATCAAGCCTGCAGGATACCCCAACAGATGATGGCTTTTTTCGTTGTGCACCAGCAACATATTGCCTTTTTCAATCCGTTTTTGCGGCTCTCTTTTGATTGGCTCAGGTTCAGCCCGCCAAAAAGGATGCGTTTCTGCGACCGCTAAAAGCAAAAAGGTCTTCAGCCCCCAATAAGGCGAGCCTGGTGCATTGTACCCTTCTGCCATTACATGATTTTCATAGTGGTACCCGATGGACAAGCGACCATCGAAAGTGAAAATTTCTTGTGCCATCCAATTGCGCAAGTGCTTCGCCAGTAGTCCTCGCACCTGTCCCCATGGGATCGCTTCGACGTCTGCGAAAACCAGTGCCGAGAAAAACGCCCCTTGCGCAAACCGATAAGTCAGGCTGCGGCCATAGGGCAAGGCTTCGCCATCTTCATCAAAATAATAGACGAAGTCTTGCGCAAATAGCGTGGCTCGCTCTTTAAAACGCTGCGCCCATTCTGGATCTTCGTCTTGCATAAATGTAGCGTAAATCAAGCCGTAATAATGAAACGCAAAAGGAATGTAGTAATCTCGCTGCGTCGTTTTCCCGTCTACGTACCAACCATCGCCAACGTACATGGAATCGATCAATGCCAACTCTTGGGACAATTCTTCTTTTGCCAATGGTTCCCCACAGTGAAACAAGGCAACGCGTATCAACACTTTGAAGAATGTCCAGTTGTTCTTAGGAATCTTGCACTCAAGTGCTTGGGAAAGCCAAGCCACTAGCTTTCGCTGGTTCTTCTGCGGCAACGCTGTCCAAAAAGCGTCCTTTTGCAACAATAGGGTCAATGACAATGCGGCTGCTTCCACGATGTATTGATCATAATCCGTGATCCTTCCCCAGTAAAACGCGTGTTCAGGATCTGTCCCTGCTATCACTTTTTCTACGTAAGCTGCTCGTAACGGATCATCTGGGCAAACCCTCCAATAAGGCGCCAGCCCCCACAAAGGACGCACAAGCGCTTCCATCTCAGCCCGTGTTCGATCATATACGGCCCCACTGCTACCTAGATTCAATCCTGGATAGTCATCTGCCAAGATCGCTTCTCGCAAAGGAGCGATCATATCTTCCAATGCCCGCTGATAATCCAGACGCGTCAAAAATGGATTCTCTTTGATTGCCATTTGCTTCATACGCCATCTCCTTCTGTCAATTTACAGAACAGAATAGCAAGCAACGGCTTTTTTATCAAGCGATCTTCTACTGGCAATACTGCTGAAAAATGAGAAAAGATTTCGAGGGATTTTTGACTTAACCTGTTAACAAAAAAAGAGGAATTGAAGCTATGGGAAAGTGATTGGAGAAATGGTGAAAGTTAACTGGTGTAAAATTAAGAAAATGTGATAAACCATGAGAATATTTGGATGAAAATTTAATGCTAGGATTTTTTAAGGACAATCTTAAACATAACTTACTTTCGTCATATAGAATTTTGTTCGAACTAAATTTGAAATTATCCATTCTATATAAAACAAATGTGAACACTCTATTTTTAAACCGCCATGTACAGACAATAATAACTTTTTTAATAAGATATCATGCAACGTAACTACCGATAAAATAAAAGAAGGGAAAAAGGAGTGAATTTCTCCATTAATTTTTCGGACCTCTTGTAAAGCTAACATGTGATTTATTTACTACAAAAATAACTAATGGATATTGTGATGTTCCTAAATATTGTACTGGGCCATAGAAATATAATACGGCGACAATTTGGTTTACAATCGGATTTAATGAATATAAAGAAAAATCCAGAACAGAATTTATTTCTGCTCCAGATCTAAATTATATTCCCTATAAAATTCTAATCCACATTCCCCAAATAATTCTGTTTGTTTCAAAACGACTGATATTCTTTATTAATATTGCTTTTCATGAATCTTTTTATCCTGTAATACTTCTTCAATCAACGCATCGATTTTGGGATCCTGTAGATAGTTAGACAATCCAATGATTCGAGCACTCGGATGAGTCCTTCTTGTCCGCTCTTCTAAATCACGATGAACAACTATCAAATCACTAGTTTCTGGTACATCCTCAATACGGTAGTTTTTAACCTCAATATGTTCGATCCCTAGTTTTTGCAGCTTTCTCTTGAACGTTGTCGCTCCCATCGCACTGGATCCCATTCCAGCATCGCAAGCAAAAGAAATCTTAGTAAAACTTATAGAGCTTTGTTCGTTATTTGCATTTTCTTTTTGCTTTAATAAAGCTTTTCCTTCAGCCTTCATTTGCTTTGATTTTTCTAAATTCGCTTCAAACTCATCAGTATCCACTGTATGTTTTTTATCCGCCTTCAGAATAATCATTGTGATTAAGAAAGATACAATCGTTCCAACAAGCACACCTAAGATTACACCTAAGTAATTCCCTCTTGGTGTCAAAGCTAAATAAGAAAAAATTGAACCTGGACTAGGTCCCGCAACCAATCCCACACCCAACATTTGAAACGTTGCTGTTCCAGCCATACCACCCGCTATCATTGCTAAAATAGTTATCGGCTTCATCAGTACATACGGGAAATACATTTCATGGATACCACCTAAGAAATGAATAATAATTGCTCCTGGAGCAGTACGCTTTGCTGCTTTTTGCCCAAAAAAGGTATAAGCCAAAAGTAGTCCTAAACCTGGTCCAGGATTTGAAGCAACCATAAAGTAAATTGATTTCCCAGCTTCTAAAGTTTGTTGCATCCCTAACGGATAGTAAATCCCTTGATCGATAACATTATTCAAAAATAATACTTTTGCTGGTTCATTGATTAAAGATAATAGCGGTAGAAAGCCAGTAGCTACCAAAGCTTCTACAGCATTTGTAACACCTAAGTTTAGCCCTTCGATAACTGGTCCAATCACTCTGTATGATAAAATCATCAAGCAAAAACCAATAATCCCTATAGTAAAATTGTTAACCACCATCTCAAAGCCCGCAGGAATCCGATCTTCTAAAAACTTATCTGTTTTTTTCATGATCCAACCACCCAGAGGTCCTACGATCATTGCCCCTAAGAACATTGGAATCTCAGCTCCAATTATGACACCCATCGTTCCAATAGCTCCCAGAACAGCTCCTCTTTCGCCTCCGACCATTCGACCGCCCGTATAAGCTAAAAGTAAAGGCAATAAATAAGTGATACTTGGACCAACCAGTTCGTTCAATGAGTCGTTGGGAAACCACCCCGTAGGAATAAATAGTGCCGTTATAATTCCCCAAGCAATAAATGCACCAATGTTTGGTAAGACCATGTTTGTTAAAAAGCCACCAAACGCTTGAACTTTCGCCCTTAACGAAACTTTTTCGTTTACCATTTCTGTCATAATTTTACCTCCTTTTCTAATCGCCTAGTTCTCATCTAACTGTTGAGCAAACACCTGTAAAACTTGCTCCTCGGTCGTAGCCTCTTTTAATAATTGGACTGTTGCAGCTTCCATCAATGCCTCACCCAAATCTGCTAAAAGTTCCAAATGTCCATCATTCGTGTCAGCAGAAAGGACAAAAAATAAGAAAACCGGTTCATTTCCTGGGAAAAAGACAGGACTAGTCGTTTTCATAAAACTAATTCCCGTTTTGAGTGCACCGTACTCATGGCGCGCATGAGGCATAGCCACTTCTGGTAAAATAATTATATAATTCCCATTATCAAGCACATTATTTATCATCGCCTCAATGTATTCCTCATTAATAAACTTCTTCTCCAATAATGGTTTTGCTGCTATTTGAATAGCTTCTTGCCAATCAGATATGCTCTCTCGAAACTGAATATTATTTTTTAGGACTTCTTGTATCATATGTTTCGTCTCCTCCTTCCATAAAAGAAAAAACTTGGTTGAGATTCTCTTTTACTTGAACGTAAGCACCAGCAATTTCTTGTGCGACTAATGGCGGCACCTTAGAAATATGGCAAATTGCGTCTTGTATACCCATCTCTTGAATCATTCTTTGCATTTGAACAGCCTCTACATCCTCTTCGTTCTCATAAAGATAAGCTGCCGCTATAATAAACTTCCCGAAAGAATTAGCTAGTCCCCGCTCCTCTAAGGCCATGACTGGACCTACTAACCGATCATATCTTTCTAACTTCCGAATTGGCGATCTGCCAACTCTAGCAACATCATCTGAAATAGCAGGATTTCCGTGTCTTTCAATCGTTTTATCAATAAAATGAGTTAACTCGGATTCAGACATAGGGTAACTTTTTAGAAAATACTGCTTGTTTTCATTTAGAAACTTCCTGACTATTAAGCAACATTCTTGATCACGAATGGCATCTTGTATAGTTGAAAACCCCAATAACCTACCTAAGTAAGCGAATGCTGCATGTTCAGCATTGACAATAAACAATTTTCTCTCAATAAAAGGTTTCATTTCTTGAACGAGGGTCACATTCATCAATTGAAATTTTTGATTTGGATTTAAGGCAGTTTGATCGATCACCCACTCATAGTATGGTTCGACAACTGCAATAGGACGATCATTCTCAAATTTTGACAATGCCTGTCTATCGATTGCTGTGTTTACAAAATAAGCAATACTCGTAATTTCTTCCCATTCTTTGTCCGAGCATAGTCGCTTAATTGCATCCCTTAAAATATCACTGGCATTTATTACATTTTCATTTGCTAAAACATTAATTTTATTTCCATCCGAATACCGCTTGAGCATAGCGCTCTTCAGCACTGGAGCAATATATTTTAAGTTTCCTGCTCCAACTGAAGTCGTAATCAAATCACAATCAATTAACTCATCAATTACTTTTTCCGTATCGTTGCTATTGATTGCGGATACTTGATCAATCCAGAATTGTGTTTGCATTTCGTCTAATACCTCTATGAAATACCCTTGATCCAAATTGATTTGATCAATAACTTCTTGGTTGGTATCAACAAAAACTAGACTAAAACCGCTATTCCTTAAAACCTGACCAATAAAACCACGACCAATATTTCCAGCGCCAAAATGAACAGCTTTCATCGAACTCACCTACTCTAAATTTGCATGATACTGCCACAAACTTGGCATATCAATTTGAGCTTCTTCAATCATCATCAAAGCGACCGTGTCACCTAGCAATAATAAGCATTGTTCAAAGAGACTTGTCATAGGTTGAACAGAAGCAACTTCATCTGAAAGACTCAACTTACTTTGTACAGGAATTCGAACAAATAAGTCGGCGATGCTCTTCATTGAACTATCAGGATTTGAGCCAATATGAACAACTCTTGCAGAAAAACTCTTTGCTTTTTTGGCAATTGAAAGCGGAAATAGGCTTTCGCCACTTCCTGATCCCACAATTAACAAGTCTTCAGAAGTAATTGCGGGTTCAGTGATTTGACCAACAATAATCGTTTCGACCCCTAGATGAGCTAACCGTTTAGCGATTGATTGCAAGGAGAGTAGGACACGTCCTACACCGACAAAAAATACTCGCTTAGCGCTCTTGATTTCCATGATCAATTCTTCTATCTGTTTTTCAGAAATCAAACGCAATGTGCTTGCGATTTCTGAAACAATTTTTTCTTCAGTTTTTAAATAATTCATTATTGCCCTCCTAGTGTTTGTCCTGTTTCCACGGCTTCCCAAACCAATCGTCGATTTTCTGCTAAACTATTTTCTTTGATAAACAAACTTGTACTCCCTAAGACAAGATTATCAGCCCCTGCATAAACAAGTTCCGCAATACTTTCTAAAGAAACACGCCCATCCACTTGAATAGAGGTAGATAACCCCTTAGATTCAATCATATGCTTTAGTTTAGTAATTTTTTGAGTAGCATAAGGTACTTGTTTTTCATTCTTGTTTGTTGCAAAACCGGGATTTATCAACATTAAGCAAATCATATCTAATTCCTCAATAATGGCATCTAAAACTGATAAAGAAGTACCAGGATTTAACGCGATCGCTGCTCTGGCTCCGGCATCTTTGATCAAACGGACATAACGATCAATGTGTAAACTTGTCTCATAATGGAAAGTAATATTCTGAACCCCAATAGCGAGCATTTCTTTTATAAAGTACTCATTATTCATAGCCATAATATGAATATCAAAATCTAGCTTGGTAATTTCTCTCATTCGTTTGATCGTTTCGATACCCAGTGGCATGCTCGGACTAAATGCGCCGTCGATAACATCGATATGCAGTGTATCAATGCCGATTTCTTCCAATTCCTTTACACTAGACGCTAAATTAACTAAATCTGCACACATAACAGAAGGTGAAAGTACTATTTTCTTCATTTTTTTGCTCCTTTTTTTAAATTTAAGCTTATTGTAAACGCTTATAAACGCACTTGTCAACACTTTGTTGCATTTTTAATGCCTATTTTAGCGTTTATGTGCACGTTTTTGTTGTATTATTAATAATTACGCTATTTAAATTGTCAAAAACATGCATCCATGAGAAAATAAATTGAGGTGATTATATGCTAAAAGAGGAACGGAAACAAAAGATTTTAGAATTGTTGGATTTAGAACAAAAAGTAATTGCCAGCGACTTAAGTCTTCGTTTTAATGTTTCAGAAGATACTATTCGAAGAGATTTGAAGGAGCTCGACAATCAAGGATTACTCAAACGTGTACATAGCGGTGCTTTACGTGTAGGGCCACCACTTACAGATTTTCACTTTCGTGAACAATTATTTAGTGAAAAGAAAGAAAGCTTAGCTACAAAAGCTCTTCCTTTTCTGAAAGAAGATACGGTAATCATTATTGATGGCAGTACAACAAATCTTGCGTTTGTCAGGAAAATCCCCCATGATTTTCGTGCAACGATCATTACAAATAGCCCACCAATTGCAGTCTCGTTAGCACAGCATCGAAATATTGAGGTCATTAGTTTAGGCGGGATCTTATATAAACACTCAATGATCAACTTAGGAGTGCAAACGTACAAAGATTTAGATAAAATACGTGCCGATCTTTATATTATGGGCATATATAATATTGATATTGATACTGGTATTAGTGTGCCCACTGTACAAGAAGCCGAAATCAAAAGTAAAATGGTTTCTATATCAACAGAAGTTCTCTCCATGATTACGAATGATAAATTCGGTACAGTAAGTAACCAAATCGTAGGGCCCGTCGATGATATTAGTTTTTTGATTTCTGAAAATATTCCTGAGAAAATTAAAAGAGAATACAGCAAAAGTAAAATGGTCCTGATTGATTAGGAGCTTCTACTTTACGAACCAACACGTTTAAAAACCGATGAATCACAAATACGCGACAGCAGTTGAAAATGCTGTCGCGTGCTTTTTGGCTTCTGCTTTGAAAGAGTCCGACAAGAGGAAACTTTCCGCTTTTAAAGTTTATCTGATCTTTTCTATTTTTATACTTCGTAAACGAACTAGTAATTCACAGCCTTTTTTATAATTCATCTCCATTAGAAGCAATCACTTTCTTGTACCAATAAAATGAGTCTTTCCGATAACGAGCCAAACTTCCTTGTCCTTGGTCATCTTGATCCACATAGATAAAGCCGTAGCGTTTTGACATTTGAGAAGTTCCGCAACTGATCAGATCAATGCAGCCCCATGGCGTGTATCCCATGAGATCAACACCGTCTCTAACGGCTTCGCGCATTTGTTCAATGTGTTTTTTTAAATAATCGATTCGATACGCATCGTGAACTTCCCCATTGACTAACTCATCTTTCGCTCCTAATCCATTTTCACAAACAAATAAAGGTTTTTGGAAACGATCATATAATTTGATCAATGATATTCTTAACCCAATTGGATCAATTGGCCAGTCCCATTGAGAGAGCTCTAAATATTCATTTTTAATTGGGCTATCAAAAGTACCTGCTAATTTAGAAGCATCTTCTCTAGCCTCCGCAACATGAGACATATAATAACTAATGGCCACAAAGTCCACTGTCCCCTCTTGAAGGATAGCCGCATCTTCTGGTCGGATATCGATGGACAAGTCATTCTCTGAAAAGTAGCTATAAATATAGCTAGGATAATACCCCCGTGCTTGAACATCTGGATAAAACATATTCAACTGATTGGATTTCACCGCTTGCAGTTGATCTTCTGGCTTTGTTGTATGCGCATATGCTTCTATTTGATTGATCATACACCCAATCTTTACATCAGGAATAATTTCTTTCGCAGCTTTTACAGCCAATGCGCTTGCCAAGAATTGATGGTGAGACGCTTGATATGCCGCTTGCAATGAATCATCCACTAAATCTTCTAAGATCCCCGCCCCTGTATATAAGCTATTAAGATTCATATTCATTTCATTGAACGTGATCCAATACTTCACCTTATTTTTATAGCGTTCAAGAATGACTCGGGCATACTTCTCAAACAAGGGAACTAGCTCACGACTGATCCATCCGTTGTACTTCTTCGTCAGCTCGATCGGCATTTCATAATGTGACATCGTTACCAAAGGCTCAATACCATATTTCGCACACTCATCGAAAACAGCATCATAAAAAGCTAGTCCTGATTCATTCGGCTCATCTTCAAGTCCCGTGGGGAAAATCCTCGCCCATGAGATTGATAAGCGAAAACATTTAAATCCCATTTCTGCAAATAAAGCAATATCTTCTTTGTACCGATGGTAAAAATCAATGCCCCAACGTTTTGGGAAAAGATAATATTCAGGATGCATCGTATACTCAGCTAACTCTTTTGAAGTAACGTTAAAAGTAAAATTATTTACTTTTCCAGAAGCATATGGGTCTTTGTATGCAGCAAAATCTGAAGTCGATAATCCTTTTCCGCCTTCTAAATAGGCACCTTCGATTTGGTTAGCAGCGGTAGCTCCTCCCCATAAAAAATCATCTTTAAGTCCTGTAAATTTTTTCATTATTTTTCTCTCCTTTTCTATTATTGGATGCACATCATCAAGCGCGATGTCGTTGACTCCACTTGCCTATCACCAGTAATGATCACGTCTAAAAATTCTGAGCTATTGGTCACAATGATCATTGTTGTTAGATCATACCCACTTCTAGCTATTTTTTCTAAATCGAACCTAATGATGGGTTGTCCTTTTTCGACTGTTTCGTCTGCTGCAACAAGATAATCAAAAGATTCGCCTTGCAGCTTGACGGTATCGATCCCAACATGGATCAAAAGATCGACACCTTCTTCTGAACGTATTCCTACCGCATGCTTCGTCGGAGTCATCATCGTGATTTTCCCAGAAAATGGTGCGTAGACTACGCCTTCTTCTGGAAAAATTGCTACTCCTTTTCCCATTAGTCCTGTTGAAAATGTCTCATCTGTAACGGTCGCTAAATCTCTGACCTCGCCTTTCATAGGAGAATAAACTTCAATCGGATATTTGGTTTCAACTGGAGTATTGGTCATTTTTTCTGATGCTTTTTCTGATGCTTCTTCTTCAAATCCCAAAAACATTGTTAGAACAAACGAAACGACAAAACTAGCGATATAACCGATCAGCGCATAAATAAAATTATTCGAATCCTGAATAATGTATGTTGGTAAAGCAGTAATACCAGGAATAGAAAATGCGGTCACTTTGACAGCAAAAAAGCCAAAAATCGTTCCTCCTACAGCGCCACCTGCCAATGAGGCATAGAAAGGTTTCTTCAAGCGCAACGTTACGCCATAGATAGCTGGTTCAGTAATTCCGAAAATTGCAGGAATCAGAGTAGAAAATGCCAAAGATTTCGTGGTCGCTTTTTTCGCCTTCAAAGCTACCCCTAAAACAGCTCCAGCCTGTGCACTATTCGCAACCAAATTCATCGGCAAAAGCATAATATCGTAGCCTAATTTTTGAAGACTAGCAAATGTTCCAGGAAAGAAAGCATAATGCATACCTGTTATGACGATCAGCGGCATCAGACCTCCCATCAACAAGCCCGCTAAAGGACCTGCAACGGTGAACAACGTGGTAAAGATTTCTTCTAAATATTTACCTAAAAAATTTCCTAGTGGTGCAACGATCGCTAATAGAATCGGTGCCGTGACTAGTAAGGTCAACATTGGACTAAAAACGATGTTAACTGTTTTAGGAACTACTCGATCCATCCATTTATTGATATAGCTCATAAGAAGTACACCTAAAATAATCGGTAATACCGTAGAAGAATAGTTATTTAATGGAATGGCTAGACCAAATAACGATAATGCACTTCCTCCTTCTGCTGCACCATTGATCAGCGTGGGATACATGAGGATCGCTGCTAACGCAGCAGCCAGTGACTCTTTCGTCTGAAATTTTCTAGCTGCTGTGATAGCAACAAAGAAAGGCAAGAAGTAAAATACCGCATCTGAGAAGATGTTCAATACTTCATAGGCTGAGCTCTCTGGTGAAAGCCACCCAACTACAACGAATAATGCCATGAGACCTTTGATCAAACCTGACCCGATGATTGCAGGCATCAGTGGCGTGAAGATTCCACTGATCACATCGAAAATTTTATCCAAGAAGTTCATTTTCTTATTCGAAGACCCTTCCTTAGTAGCCTCTTCCCCTATTTGATCGGCAACTTCTTTGTAGACTTCAGCCACCTTGGCACCAATGATCACTTGATATTGCCCCCCACTAAATTGACTGCCGATCACTCCTGCTAATTCATTGATCTCATTCTTTTTTACTTTCGAATCATCTATCAAGTTAAATCGTAAACGGGTGATGCAATGCCAGCTATGGGATATGTTACTTTTTCCACCAACTAAGGCAATGATTTTTTTCGCTAATTCTTTATTTTCCATTGTTGCTCCTCCTTTACTAAAGAAAAAGCCCAAGTGAAAAAACTTCCACTTAGGCTTATGCTCTTTTCTAGATAACACACCTTATCTTTATTTAGTTGTAATTCGTTCAATATGAATGACTAAATATACCAATTCATCCTCAGAGATTTTCCAATGGTAATCTCTATCTAGCATATCTTTAATGAGCAGACCACAAGCATAACTTTTCATATATCGTTCCTGAATCAGTTCCCGTATTTGCTCGTCCATCTTCAACGACGTTTTTTTGTTTTTTTGGCGCATAATGAAATAACGAATATGAGTAATAAATCGTGAATAATCTGCTGTTGTTTTATCTAAGACTGTTCCATAAAGGGTTTGGACGATTTTAACGATTTTTTTGATCACTTCTGTTATTTGCAATGTATCCGCCATATTCGACTGATCAATCTGTCCATTCACAAAATGAAGCGCAATAAATGCTGCTTCCTCTGGCAATAAGTGCACAGCTAACTCTTGTTGAATAAGTGCCAACGCTTGCTTACCGATTTGATATTCTTTGTAATATAGATGAGGAATTTCCCATTTGATGGGATTTTCATTTTCTACCGAATTGTTCAACGAAAAAGTTAAATGGTCTGCTAAAGAAAACAACAATCCGGTCCCAAACTTTTGATTTAATTCTGCTTCCCCAAGATCAATGATTTTTGCTGCAATACTTAATACTTCCGGCGTATAATTCTCTATCTTATGGCTATGCTGCTCCTCTTCATTGGGAGTAAAAATTTTACTGATCAATGTTTCATCAACCATGTCTCCACGTTTCTTTTTAAACCCAATTCCTGTCCCAAATAAAACTTTCTCAGTCCCTTGATCATCTCGTACCAAAACAATATTGTTATTCAGTGTTTTTACTATAGTCATCATTTCCACCTCCTTAAAGACAAAAAAACACCAAACCTAAAACGAAGCTTCCTGCGCTGTTACGCGAAGAATAACTTTGCTTTTGGACTTGGTGGTGCCTGACTTGTTTATCAGTAACACTCCTGCATCTTTGACAACATCGTACTATCTACAAAAGAAAATGTCAACCCTTACATTTTTCTAAAAATCGATGTTTATGCAAATCGATAAGAGCACTAAGACGCAGTGTTAGTTATAAAAACCAACGATTTTTTATAGCTATTTTTCGTAATGTTTACTCATTTATTTAGGATTATTTCCGAAAAAATCTAATTTAATAAGGAGGTTTTTTAGATTTTCATGCCTGAACGAATCGTTATTTAATTCTTACTTCCCCTGTTGGTTAAGACTTGCTGATCTTTTTCTCAAAGCAGACCACACTTACCTCCTGATCACTGACTGTTGTCACGGCTTTTCGTGTCTCTTTAAATCCTTGACTCTTCCAGAAAGATCTACCTGCTGTATTTTCTTCAATAACAGCGAGAGAAACGAAGGAAAGTCCCTTTAAGTGCCAGTCTTGTTCTACTTGCTGATAAATAGCTTGCCCGTGCCCCTGACGTCTTTCGCCAACCAGCAGCAAGCCAATATACACAGTGCCCTCTTGCGGATAATCAACAAGATAATCCATGATAGCAATAGGTTTTTGATCAGAATAAATGATAGAAAATACCTTTTGCTCTTGAGCCACGGCTGGCGGAAGAACAGTCATGTCTCGCATGAGTTGTTCGATGGAAGGTGTCTCTTTCGTTAAAGCAAAATAGGCCTGGTTTTTCTGATAAATACTATAGGCAGCTTGTTGGTTTTCTGACGTGACGGAATGAAACGTATACTCGTTCATGAATGCTCCTTTATTGTAGGTTTATTGAACTTTATTTCGACCAAAAGTGAAGCAGGTGGATTTGATGGCTCTTACTGCTAGTTTATCCTATTCAAGTCCCCTCGTAAATTACTCTCGCAACCTCTTCCTATTTACGTTGCATTCCTACGATGATAACCGAACTTGTCAAGGCATAAAAAGACACCCTAGAGCCTTAAGTCAGAAGCCTACCACTTCTTCTCAAAAGCCCTTAAGATGTCTGATTACTGGCCATTTCTCTTGTCAAACAGCGAAAAAACTATTCTTCGACCGTGACTTTGTCCCACCAAGAAGTGGCGGTCTTTTGGATCACTTCATTCAAGTCTTCGATGTGCTGTTTTCCAGTACTTGCTAGCCATTCTTGGGCTGCTTCTGTTCCTTGTTTTACAAAGGGTTCAACACCATCTTTCCACGTTGCCCGGCCGCACAAGACGCCATTGAAGGTGGAGCCAGCTTCTTTGGCAAAAACCAGCGTTTCTTGGAATAAGCTGGCCGATACCCCTGCACTGAGAAAAATAAACGGCAGATGTGTCGCGTCGCTTTGCGCTTTGAAATACGCGGCAGCTTCTTCTTTGGTATGCACGGCTTCTCCCTTGGCAAAACCTGCCACATAATTCATGTTGACTGGTACTTCCACTTTTAACACATCGACTTTGTACTGCGGTTTTGAAAATTCCTTCATCAATCCAATGACTTTTTCTGGTTTGCGTTGCGCATATGCTTTTGAGTCGACTTCAGGCAGCTTAGCATCATAGGAAAGGACTTCTAAAAAGAAGGGCAGATCAGCCGCTTGGCATTCACTGCCGAGTCGTTCCACAAAGACATGTTTCAACTGATTGATCTGGGCATCTTCATCTACATCATAGTAAAGCAAAAATTTGATAGCATCTGCGCCAGCTGCTTTTAATCGCTCAACCGACCATTCCCCTAATAAATCAGGCAAACGTCCCGGCGTAGTCGCATCATAGCCGGTTTTTTCATACGCCAGCAAAAGCCCCGCCTCTGGATCACGGCTTTGCGCAGCTGCCAACCCATATTCTGGATCTAATAAAATAGAAGACGCGTAAGGGGTCAATTCTTGTGAGACTAGCGTTTTAAACTGGTTGATTTTTTCTGCATCAGCCTCCACGCCAAGTGCTGCCATCATTTTTTTCAAGGCACCTCGTTGGTCGATCGCTAAAGCTGCGATCACTCCTTCTTTCGTTGACAGGCGATCCATCGCTGCTTTTTTGGCTTTCGTTACGGTTGCTTTCATTAAAATTCCTCCTTTTTTGTCCATGCCAAAGAATCAACCGCTTTCACTTTTTTCAGCGTTGGCGAAACGGTTGTCAGCACGTATAAAAATGTCTATTGATGAAGCCGTTCGACTGATTGACCACCGCACGTATCGACTTCGTACACGAAAAGATACGTGCTCGTGGTGGGCTTTCTCAGTCATCGTTAGTTGTTGTACGGATGAATCGTCACACCTTTGACCACCCGATTGACGGTACGCGTTGGCGAAGGGGTGTCGGGTGTATTCCCGACTTTGATCGATGCCAACAGTGCGATCGTTTGCGCAAAAACAATGTCTGCTAAGGCAAGATAACCGTCTGGCAATGATGTGTCATCTGGAAAGAAAAAGTTTGTTCCTGAGAAATTCACAGCTGTCGGCTGTCCGATAGCAGTCACTGCGGCGGCGATGCCGTCGCTCTTTAATTCTTCCAACATATCAAGATCATACTGCCGCGTGTAGGACGTATTGCTGACAAAGACAAAGACGAGGGTTTGATCATCTACGAATGATTTCGGTCCATGACGGAAGCCCATCGAAGAATCGAACACGGTGGCGATTTTTCCCGCAGTCAGTTCCAATACTTTTAGCTGTGCTTCCCTGGTCAACCCCGACAACGTGCCTGACCCAAGGTAAACGATCCGCTTAAAGGAACGGTCCGTCAGTACTTGGAGTTCTGTTTCTCTGTCGATCACTTCTTGCCCCAATCGGCTAAGGGTTTCAACATAATGCCTCTTTTCTGTCAGAGGCGTCTGGTCAAAAATCAGCAGTGCGGAAAGAGCCATGCAAGAAAAACTTCCAGTCATTGCAAAGCCAGCATCATTTGACCTCTCAGGCATCAATAACAGATAGCTCGTTTCATCAGCGGCAGCTTGTTGTGCCAAAGATCCGTCGGCTGCACAAGTGATCGTCAAATGATAGCTATCGGCAACGAATTGATCGACGATTTTGACCGCTGCTAAACTTTCTGGTGAATTGCCGCTTCTAGCAAAAGAAACGAGCAGTGTTGGTTCATCCGCAAATAAAACTTGTTCTGGAGCTGCGACAATATCCGTCGTAGCAATACTTTCAAAAAGATAATCCGCAGTTGCGCCCGTCTTATTCAAGTAAGGAACGATCATATCTCCAACATATTGCGACGTCCCCGCTCCCGTGAAGACCACCCGAATGCGTTTATCCGTCTTTTGCTTGATGGTACGTAAGAAAGTCGCGATCGCCTCTTGCTTTTCTTGATAGATCGTCAAGGTTTCTTGCCAAAGTTCTGGCTGTTGTTTGATTTCTCTTGTTGTAATCTCCGCACCTAATTCTGCTAATTCCTTTGTTGACAGTTGAAACATCTTTCTTCCTCCTAGCTACTGTTTTTCCAGTATGTATTCCCAGTGACGGTGCGAGGAGCGCTTGTCTTGGATGAATGCTTAGCGATCACCCAAAGGGCAAACTTCCCCGACCTCACTGGTTTTGAATACACGCCATTTCTTTGCTCGAGTGGATCATTTCAGACTGTCTAGGAAATGCGCTACTCGTCGTTACGCAAGTGGCGGACTTTGTATCTAAATTGGTCTGCTCGAGCAACACTCAAGGTGTATTCGATCACTTCATTTTCAATATTGAACGTGCTGCGTACCAGGTTCAACACTGGCGCACCTTCGTGGATTTTCAGCAATGCCGCATCTTTCGCACTGGCAATGCTGGCAAAAAATTCTTCGTCCGCGAGGCGGATCACTTGATGAAAGTCTTCATGGAAGATGTCGTACAATGGTTTTTGCTCGATCATCTCACTCGTTAAATGCATGAAGCGTTTGACCGGCAGATAAGAACGCTCGATCATCATCGGTTGGCCATCAGCAAGACGCAATCGTTTTAACTTGTAGATCGGCTCGCCGATGGAAACTTGCAACTGAGTGGCAAAATATTTTGTCGCTTCCATTTTTTTGAATGCCAATACTCTAGTTTCTGGTTGTTTTCCTAGTGCTTTCATCTGTTCGGTAAAACTATACGAACCTGATAAATTGGTTGCCTGCTTGCGGATATCCGAGACAAAGGTGCCTTTGCCATGTTGGCGATAAATATAGCCTAATTTTTCTAACTCCTGTAGAGCCAAGCGAACGGTGGTCCGACTTAATCCGTAGCGCTTTGACAGCTCTCTTTCTGAGGGAAGCATTGTGTCTGCTTCCATTTCATTTTCGATTTTTTCAATCAGTAAATTTAACAATTGATCGTATAATGGTTGTCGATTTTTATTGATATTCATAAGCCCCTCCAAACTGGTTACTACCACATAACGAGTGTACTATTTCCCGATAGGCGTGTCAAACAATCGTCTACAGGGGCTCTGTTTCCTGAATTTGTGTCTTTTCACGCAGGAAAATGAACCAATTGCCAGCACGAGCTAAGCTGAAAAGTCAGCTGTTGCTTGCTTAGCAAAACTCCTCCTACGTGTTGCGCCGTTTCTTCTGCTAGCTTGCTTATTGCGGCCAAATGGATGGATACAGGCCAAAGCCAGAACCGATCAAGCCGATCACTAGCAGCAAAGCGATACATTTCAACGGCGTCCAGCCGCGTTTTGATAAGAAGAAATACAGCATCAATGTG
Organism: Enterococcus sp. DIV0213h; assembly: GCF_051711285.1. Lineage (NCBI taxonomy): Bacteria > Bacillati > Bacillota > Bacilli > Lactobacillales > Enterococcaceae > Enterococcus > Enterococcus sp. DIV0213h. Next base: position 218,606 of record NZ_JBIOMH010000001.1, on the reverse strand, counting down.
ATGGTCAATGGAATCACTTGCGGCAAGATCCCATCGAGGATTTTTTGAATATCGATCGTCACAGGCACTTCGTTGACTTTGTTAAACGTCAATTCATATTTGCCGTTAGCCAGTTCGTTGACCGCCGCATTTTCTTGCAATGTGTCAGTCAATTGACCATTCTCATCCGTGGTATACAGCATGTCTTCGTAAGCGGCAATGGCTGCTTGATCATCCACGATCGTCGTCGCTTGCGTCACTTCATTGGTAGTGCCATTAGGGATCTGAATATCCAAAGACGTCGCTCCATACACGCAGGTCAAGGAGCCAACAACAAAAATCCCTAAAATACTCGCTGCTCGGGTAAACTCTTTGGCATTTTCCGTTAAGATGCCAATTGCATCTGTCCCTAAACGATAGGACCAGTGCATCAAGAAGTACCGCAAACCAAATTGGGCCGCATTGAATACCAGTAAGAATATAAACGGTGCAGCGATATTGCCGCTGATCGCCATATTGGCTGTGATACCCGCCGTGATTGGTACCAAGGTAAACCAGAACAACGCATCACCGATCCCGCCTAACGGTCCCATCGCGGCGACTCGCACTGCCCGAATCATGGGAATATCGGCTTTGTTTTGTTCCATCGATAAAATGATCCCCATCACAAAGTTCACCAAGAATGGATGAGTATTGAAAAACTCTAAGTTATGGCTCATTGAAGCAGCCAAGTCCTTTTCATTTTTGTGGATCTTTTTCAATCCCGGTAAAATACTGAATAACCAGCCTCCTGCCTGCATTCGCTCATAGTTGAAAGAGGCTTGTAGAAATAAGGAACGCCAGACCATATTGTTCAAGGTCTTTTTATCCAGTTGTTCTGCGGGCGCTTGTTCGCTATAAGAATCGGGAATATTATATGCCATCTTCATCGCCTCCGAAATCATAGGTATTGGCTGCTGCTACTTTAAACTTGGACTGGATTTGATAATCCCAAAAGGCTAATGCAAAACCGATAAAGGCTAGAATGATCAAGGCTGGTCCTTGCAAAGAAGGTGCCGCCATTACGATCGTGGCTAAACCAAACCCCATAAAGAAGAAGCCCCACATTTCTTTGGAAACCATCACTTTTAGTAAAATCGCAAAACCGACATACCGCATCATGCCCCCAGCTGCGCCGAGACCACCCATCAACCATTGAGGGATCGCTGCGACCGCCTGATTCCCGAAAGCAGCACCGCCGATAAAGAATAAGACCACGATCAAGCCGAAGATCGTACCAAGACCCGCCATCGCTAAATAATTGATTCGATCAATCCCCTTCGTATTGGCATCATGGGCGTAGCTGTCGGCTTTTGACATCACTGGCGACATTAGTGAGAAGATAATCGTCACCCCATATTGCCCCAGCAAAGAAAACGGAATCGCCGTAGCAACCGCTACTGTTGGTTCCAGCTGCAGCGTGATCGCTAAGATTGCTGCCATAATTCCGCCAATCACCGCATTTGGTGGTTGCGCGCCGCCCACTGGCATATTGCCGATCGTCATTAACTGATAGGTTCCGCCAACGATCAAGCCGGTTTGAAGATCTCCAAGAATAAGTCCGATAACCATCCCAGTAACAATGGGTTGGTACAATGATTCTAAAAAACTAAATTGATCGATCGCGGCAATGAATGTGACTATGAAGACTAAAATGATTTGAAAAATCGTGTAATCCATTTTCTTTCTCCTTCCTTACCTCTGCATTACTGAAACAATTTCTTTTCATCTTCAACAGGTGTCGTTGGAACCCGCTGGATCACTAATTGCACCCCCATTTCCTTCAGTTTTTTAAAGGCATCGACATCTGCTTCATCGACGGCAACTGTCGTAGCAACCTGTCTTTTCCCTTCTGACATATGCATATTCCCAATGTTCAGTTTCTTGATCGGCACCCCACCTTCAGCTAATTTCAACGCATCTTGCGGATTTTCAACCACCATGAAAATTTTTTGTTTTGGCGATGCTTTATGAATGATCTCGATGGTTTTTTGAAGCGAGAAATACCTCGTTTGGACGCCAGCTGGCGCCGCCATATCCATCAACCCTTGTCTGACTTTGTCTTTGGCGACCTTATCATTTGCCACTAAAATTAGATTTGCCCCCAACGTACCGTTCCATTGTGTGGCAACTTGCCCATGAATCAACCGATTGTCGATTCGCGTCAATAAAATATTTGGTTCTCCCATAAATATGTCCTCCTTCTATTTACTGCATGATTTCTGCAACCGCACTACGTTCTACTTCGATCACCGTTCCCGATTTCACCCTTAGATCCACTGTCTCTTTCCCAAGTGCTTGAATCTCCCCAATAATGCCGCCGTATAATTTGATTTTCTGCCCCTTTTTCAAGGACTGCTGCAATTCAGCAAAATAGCCTTTTTGCTTTTTCAGATGTTTCCCATTCAAGAAAGATGAGACCGCCAAAAAGAGAAAGAGAAAAACAAGCACCACGATTGAGGCTGCTAAGATCATTTCCCACATCGTTAAATCCCTTCTTCCTCATTGATTTCCTCATGGCCTTTGATCTTTCCGTGAAAAATACCGGTCTTGCCAATCTCTGCCAGTTCTTGGCAAAAACGCTCTGGATCAGCTGCTGTATATCTAGTCAACGAACCTTCCACTAGCATCAGTAGATTGCTGCCGCCGATGACCTCGACTTGCAGGTCCTCATTGGCAGCGGTCATCGCAACATTAAAAGGGGTTCCGCCCACAAGGTCTGCACAAATCACGACCCCATCACAGGTTTCCTTTAATTGATCGATTGCTCCTTGCAACTCTTTTTCAAAGCCAGCTAACGGATTTTCCTCTAAAAACGGCACTGCTAGAAACTGTTCTTGCGGCCCTGCAATCATCGCAAGCGCATTTTCCATCCCTTGCGCAAATCCTCCATGACCTGTTAAAACCAAACCAAGCATCTTATCTCCTCCCCTTATCCTCAACTGGTAGTAACCACATATCCAATATAAACGCTTTCATTTTGTCTGTCAATAAAATTTTTGTTTTTATATAAAAATGTCTTTGTTATCTTTAAATACGGAAAAGAGCGTAAATATTGTGTTTATCAAACATAATAATCTATTATTTTTAATGATAAGCAAACTAGACATATATACGATTGTTATTTTTCACAAATTTTAGCATCTGCTTTCAGATACTGGTATTAAAAGAACCATACGCTCATTTTTTTCCGATGAAAACCTCTATTTCCCCTTGAAATAAGCGATCCTAAGAATACCATGCTGAATAAAATAAAAAACCAGTCAGGGTAACTCCGTGACTGGTTTTTTATTTTCGCTCGAAGATATTTTGAACTGCCGCATGATAAATATGGTAAATCACTCGGGAAATAAATAATGAAAAACACAAATCATCCCGATGTGAAACGGTCATTTTTTTCTAGTTCATGTGAATCATTCCCTATCCCTGATTTCGCTATTTTCTAATCTTTTCTTCAGTAGTTGATAAATATCTTTCTCATAGGTTGCCGAAAGGAGTTTTTGTCTAAAGGTAGTGTCACTCACCAAAGCATGTAGGGTCGTTACTGCGTTTAAATGGCTCTTCTTGTCCTTCGGCGCAATCATAATCAATAGTTGAACACCTAACTGCTTAGAAAATTTCACTGGTTTTTTTACACGAAGTAGAGACATCCCTAACTCGTACACTCCGTCTTCCGGTGCAGCATGAGGAATAGCAACACTCGGTGCAATAACAAAATATGGATACTCACTATTATAATTTTTGATGATTGTCTCGATGTATGCTTCTGAAACGAATCCTCGTTTTAGTAACGGCTTTCCGCATTGTCTAATCGCTTCTTCAAAGGACAGCTCGCCTGTATCGTAAGTCTGGATATGGGCGCACGGCAACAGCTCTAACAATTGACTTTCTTTTTTGGGATTATATGGAACTTGCTTTGATGAGGTTTTGTGAAAAATATGTTTTTGCAGTTCTTTTCTCAACTGTTGTTTTGAATGGATCTTTGCATATTTTCCGATCAAAGAAATAAGCTCCTCTATTTCATGCTCACTGCTAGTTCTAATCAAGTTACGGTTCTCGAAAGCGTCTATTTCTACTTTTTCTCGTAATAACTTCTTCTCCGAGTCTGTTAAAAAGTGCTTAATTAAATAGAATGGTTGGTCTGTGTCAATTTCAACAGTAGAGAAAATAAGGTCTACTTGGGGGCCAACATCATAGTATTCTCTTAACGACATAAAGCGAATAAAATTTATTTGAGGAAACAGTTCTCGCAAGCTTTTCAATAAAAGGTGTGACACAGAAATGCCGTGCATACACACGACAACTGCGGTCTTCTTTTGATCATTTCTTTTTTTCGCTTCATGTAAGAAGCTCATAAATAGAATCACTATGTACGAAAGCTCCATTCCTGTGAAGTTAATATTTAGCTCGATCTCAATAAATTTGATCGATTCTTTTACTATCAGTTCAAATGCTTTATATTCATTTTCTATTTTTTCCGATAGTGTATTTTCATCTGGCACCCCAAATCGAATTCGATAACTCGCTGGTACAATATGCTGATACAACACATCTTTCAATTCTTCCTTATTTTCAATCACGGTAATACTACACTCTTCAAATCGTTGGATACTTTTCATGATTGCTGTATCTAATTCTTGATTGTATCGAAACATCATTCTTTTTATAACGTTCATGCTGAGTATATGCATGGTGATGTAGTAGATTTCTTTCGTAACGAGTGTTTTGGGGCTGTCTTTGTATAAGTCTTTAAAACATTTTTCTGCTGTTTCATGAGTTTTCTTATCCAATAATCTATTAACCGTACGAATCGTCGACTCTTCAATCGACTTTTTTTGTTTTGCCCGCTGAATAGATAGATAAATGATCATACTTAAAAAAGATACTTTAATTTCAGAAAAAGATACATTCATCTTTTTTTCTAATTGCTCAACTCTTAGGGAAACTTCATTTATAAGGTCGTGCTCTATCATAAGAACTGATTTAGACTGTAGAAGTGCAGGATCTTTTTCTTGTTCTTTTTTCAATAGGTTCGTCCATAGCTTTCGGATCTCTATTTCTTTCCCATGCAAATAATATCCTGTTTGACGCGCCGATCGAATACCTACGCCGTTTCTGTTAGCTAGTATTTTCAAATTTTTGATATCTGTTAAAATCGTATTTTTACTTACTCTGAATTTTTGGGCTAACCCGCTTAAAGTGAACTTCTCGTATAACGTGATCAAAAGCAAAATATATATTTGTCTTTCCTCAGCAGTATAATAGACGGGTGCTTTTTCTAAGGCTAAAATTTCTTGTCTATATTTCTTTTTTATGTCTAACACATAGTAAGAACCGCTCTTGATAATTACCGGAAATCCTTTTTCTTGTAAAAATTCGTTTACTTTTCCGATTCGATAGTCTAACTGATTTTTACTCAAATAGAATTCTTCCATCAAAACATGTGCAGAGATACTTTGATTGTTCAAAATAAATAGCAATATCCGATGCATCATCGAGTCCATTTGTCCCCGCCCCTTTTCACCTAGATCCATTCAAACAACTTTTGCCGATTCTCCCTAAGTACGTTCTGTGTACTATTAGAAGTCAAGGGCTATAAGAGTTCATCTTATAGCCCAGTTTGACTTTCTTTTGTTACACAACTTGTTTATAATTTAATTAGCATATCACTTATGCCAGTTTCTAAATACGCATTGATCACATCTCTTAAAAGATAAGGAGATTTAGGTATTGCATCGATTGTGTCGCCAGCTATATGTGGGGTGAGAGTCACATTTTCTAGCTGTAAAAGAGGATCATCTTTTTGAATTGGTTCTTTCCAGATGACATCTAATGCCGCACCTGCAATTTTCTTTTCTTGGAGTGCTTTGATCAATGCGTCTTTTTCTAAGACTGCCGCTCTTGCCGTGTTGATTAAGTAAGCACTTGGTTTCATCAACGAGATCAACTGCTCATTCACTAAGTTTTTTGTTTCAGGACTTGCCCGTAAATGCAACGATACAACATCCGCTTCTGAGAATGTCTCCTCAAGTCCTCTGAATTCAATTGCTAATCCCTCTTGTCTTATTTTCTCTTGATCAATAAACGGATCGTACGCAATTACTGAAATACCCAAGTGATTCAGCCGTTTAGCAACAAGTTTGCCAATATACCCTAATCCAATCAAGCCCACCGTCAAATGATTCAATGTGGTTTTATATGGGTCGTTCGGAAATGATTTCGACCACTTGCCATCCATGACATCTCGATGACCTCTGGCAATGTTGCGGGTTTCCGCGTAAATCAACCCTATGGTAAAGTCTGCTACAGGCTCAGCATTTCTTATCACGTGAAGCAAAGGAATATTTCTGCTTTTAATCTCCTCCAGTGCGACATGTTCTAATCCGCCCCGACAGGTACCGATTAATTTTAAGCAAGACGCATGATCAAGCATTTCTTTCGAGATCGGAGCGATATGAACAAATAGATAGTCTGCATCCCTCATTGACTCAACCAGTCCTTCAGGAATCTCTACAGCCTCAGGTCCACCTTTTTCAATCAGTAAAATCTTTTCCTGAAATTGTTCTTTTGTTAAATCCGAGTACCATTCAAACCGCTCAACTTGGATAGAATCTCCTAAATTCATTTGATAGGCCGCTTCTTCTAATGTCTTACTTGCTACCAACCGATCACCAACCACAATCACTTTCGTCATCAAGTTGCCCCCTCATTTAACGTAATTTGTACATTTGATTCTAACTCTGCTTGCTTCTCTAAATAATTATGGATAACCTCTCTCTTCGTTCTTACAAAGAAGTACATGCCGATATAAACTATCACTGACAAGCCGATCAAAAATGGATTCTGAGTTAAAAAAATCAAGAAAAGACCACCCATAATATGGTTTGTCATTACTGCAAAACTACAGATCAATAACGCACCTTCAGGAAGGTTTACACCGACTTCCATGGCAACTTCAGTAAAAATAGGCGCAACAGCTGTAATCATATACAAACCGCCGATACACCAAATTGTTCCAGAAATCAACGATTTAAAAATATTGCCATTTGAAATACAAATAATCAACTCGATCATATAAGGGATCGCAATCAGATCGACCATCGGTAACGTTTCGTTTCCTGGTAAAATGATTGCTAAAATCAAGACGATCGGCATAAGCAGCATTCCTGTTAACAAAGTAGACGTTTCACCATAACCAGCGGCATCATTGATTGCAAGAAACCAAACACGATTTTTGCCTCCACTTTTTGCAGTTTTTTTCGAAGCGTCCGTGATGGTCGTAAACGCTGAAGCAAATATACCCGCAATTTTTGGAAAGATCGCCATGATAGCAGCCGTTGCGATACCGACAGTGGCAATTTCTCCCCAACCTTCAAGTGTATTCAACCGCATAAAGTTTCCTGCTAATCCCAACAGAGAACCAAGTACGAGTCCTAATGAAGTCGGTTCACCTAAAAACCCTAGTTTTTCTTGGATTTTTTCTGGATTCCATTGTACCTTGTTAGCTCCCAACTTCGTTAATATCCAATCGATGCCAATTGCTAAAGGAACTGAGCAAATATGGTGTGGTGCGGTGATCGTGCAGCTTGGATAACCATAATACGTCGACCATCTTTTGGCGACGATCTCGGAAAAAACAAAGCAATACAGATTTGAAAGGACCATCAAACCAATTGAGAGCCATAAATTTCCCGTTGCGATGTAAAGCATCGAGCCCCAAAGCATAAAGGAATAATTATTCCATAAATCAGAAGGCATGAAAATATTGGTAAATTTCAAAACGAATAAAATGAGCTGCATAAGCAATCCCAAACCTAAGAAAATCATCCCAACTTGTGTAGAATAGGCAACAACACTCGTAGCCTGCCAACCAGTATCTAAAATCCTTAAGTTTACCCCTGTTTCTGCTACCATTCTTTGTACGACTGGCGTAACGATCGGCGAATATGCACCGATAATCATATTGAATCCGGTTAAACCGATCCCTGCATTCAGTGCTGCGTTAAACGCTTTTTTGGGTTTTACTTTCATCACTAAAGCAATAAAGAAAATAATCACTGGAACGACGATCGCAGCCCCAAACGAATCCATAATATTCGATAAAATCTCTAACAAAGGTTCCCCCTCCTCTTCTTAGTTCTCTCGAATTACCCAGCAATCGCTGCAACTGTTTTTAGCAGCTCCTCATAGAATTCTTCTTCCCCCATTCCTGTCAACAATCCTACAGAATTGATCGTTGGAATCTCATATTTTCCTTTCAAAGGACTTGTATGGACAATCACATCCCATTGACCAGAAGCCAATTCCCCATCAACTCCCCCTGGATTGACTTCTACCGTTTTTGCCTTATAACCATTTTCTTCTAAAAAGTCTTTAACTTTGCCCGCAACCATCGAACTTGTAACAGTTCCCGAACCACATACTGAAATGACATTGACCTTCTTCATAATTCGTTCCTCCTTTTTATTTTCTTTCGTTTAAGATGCCAGCTTTAGGCGTTACACCAAAGCGATCGGCTAGATACCAAAGTTGTTGATCCGTAATTTTTTGAACGATTCCTGTTGGTGCAGCGATTGCTCGCATATAGATATCAGCTGCTTTTTCAGCAGTTTCAACCAATCCAAAGGCATCGTCCATGGATTGTCCGGCACCCATAATACCGTGGTGCGGCCAAACCACGATTCGTGAGTATGCCATTTTTTCTGCAGAAGCTTCCCCAAGCGCAACTGTCCCTGCGACCATCCACGGTAAGACAGCAACTCCATCGGGAAAAACGACTAAACATTCTGTGATCATTTCCCACAATGTCTTAGTAAAGCGATTTTCATCTAAATCATGAACAAAAGTCATCGCCGAAATAGCAATTGAATGGGTGTGTAGAATCACTCGATGTTCCGAATCTTGACGAAGACGCACTGCGTGACACTTAAGATGAGAAGCAAGTTCACTCGTAGGAATCCCGCCCGTTTCAAGTCCCCACAAAACTTGATAGTGCTTCCCTTCTTTATCGATTTTTAAAATGACCAAATTATCTGCTGGATTTTGCCAAACATTTTTAAAATATTTACCTGATCCTGAAACTAAAAAGATCATACCTGCCAGTTCAGGAATTTCAAAACCCAATGCCGCTTCATAAACCACTCGATTCGTATCAAGGTAAAACTGAACTTCCTCTTCATCTATACGATAACTGATGTTCCCGCCATTTCTTTCTGCCCACCCGTTGTTCCACAAGTTCCTTGTTGCTTCACACATTTCCTTGATAAACGGTGCTTCATAAATATTGTGGATCTTCATCATTACTTCTCTCCTATCTATTTTTAAAATATTGTGTAACTAATTGATACATTTCATCTGCAGTGATATCTTGAGACAGCTTGTTCATAGTGCTCTCATCAGCGAACATCGCCATTAAATTCTTTAACAAAACTAATTGCTGATCACCTTTATCAAATCCTAAAACAAAAATATAACGAACTTGTATATATTCATCACACGAGCCCATCTGTCCAAACTCAATGGGTGTTTTGAGCTTTGTTAAATAAATAAACGGTTTTTTGATATGTTGTGGTTCCGTATGAGGTATTGCAATTCCCATAAATTGGGTCTTTAATCCCGTTGGGTAATCTTTTTCTCTATTGGTGATCGCCAACAAGAAACTATCTTGAACATATCCTTGTTCTTTTAGCTTTTGAAAGATGCAGGTAAAGTATTCTTCTTGATTCCCATTGGTTTCAATCACATCTGTCAATTTTGTGTCAAAGAATTCTTCCATAACTCTCATATTCCTCCTTTCCATTGCGACTGTATTTATAGTTTAAGGTATTTCACAAACTTTTTGTTATCGCTTTCATCACAATTTTTATTTTTATATAAAAAAAAATTGGGTTACTAGAGATAATTCAATGTTTCAGCAAATACTCTTGACTCGATGTAATTAAAGCAAATCTGTTTCCTGTTTTCACGTGAAACAAAAAAACCTAACCAACCAGCAGGATCGCTGTTTGATTAGGAAAGAGGCACTGCTTTATTGTTCGGTCAACCACGTGCGCGAGTGTTCGACTTCTTCATACGTTAACTGATGACTTGGGGTCCAAACGGTTGAAAGGACTGCACCCCGTGAGGTGAAGATCTCTTGGACGTAAGCACTGTCAGCTAGGGAAACGATCGGGTCGTTTCTGCCAAAACTCAGAAACACATGAGTGTCAGGCAAGGAATTCGTCGGTACATTCTCGACTGGATACATGGCGTGGTAGAGGATCGCTTTTTTGAAGTGGTCGCTATCATTTAGTAATAAGCGAATGGCAATGTTGGCGCCATTGGAATAACCCACCAGTACCACTTGGGCTAATGAAAAGTTGTATTCTTTGGCGGCTTGCCGAATGAAATCGGCTAATTCGTCGCCGCGAAGTGCTAAGTCGGCTTCATCATACACCCCTTCAGCCAGGCGTTTGAAGTAACGGGGCGTGCCGTTTTCTAAAACGTTCCCGCGAATACCTAATAGTGATGCTTGGGGATCAAGGGCTTTGCCTACTTCCAGCAACGACTGTTCGTCGCCACCAGTGCCGTGGAGCAGCACCAAAACTGGTGCGTCGGCTGCTCCTTGTTGGTAGATTGCTTTCATCGAAGTTCCTCCTTTAACTTGGTCGTTTGATATCGAAAATCTCCCCAATCGTTGCGTAAGAATTTCCCGCTAGCCGGCTGACTGCTTGTAAGGCACGGGGATCGATCTTGCCGTCTTGATAGACATCCTCTGCAATCTGGTAGCCGACGACTTCCAACAATAAGAGATCGGCAGTGGTCTGCTGGTCTTTTTTGATGGGTACGTGCTGATGCAGAATCGTTTCTAAGCGGACACTGGCTTCGTTCAAGCCAGGAACGGCAATCATTCTCGATGTCGTTGTGGTAAACCCAGAAACCGTCAACTCGCTTTGGTCTGCGGGCAATAATGCCGCGGTTTTATTGGCCTCTTGGACATTTGTTTGATCCAAAATATGCACGACGGCTTCTTTCGTCGCCAACAGATTGCGGGCGGTGTCTTTCAGTTCCCCCTCTTTGCGCTGGATAGCCAACGAGAGGATCACAGGTTCTGAGCTGACGATGTTAAAAAAACTGAATGGGGCGATGTTGACGATACCATCGGCTGATTGTGTACTGACCACTGCCACTGGCCGTGGAATGATGGAGCCAATCAGTAGTTTATAATTTTCTCGTTGGGTCAAATCCTTGGGATCTAAATAGTGCATACAGCGTCTCCTTTTCTAAACCGATAAATCTGGCAAGCGATCCTCGATTTCTGCACGGCGGCTTTCAAATTGGGCTGGCAGCATCAACTGCTGTCCTAACGTTTCTAATGGTTCATCAACGAAAAAGCCTGGGGTTTCTGTTGCGATCTCAAAGACGATGTTGCCCCGCTCTTGGAAATAGACGGCTTTGAAATAGTTGCGGTCTTTGATTTCAGTGACTCCGTATCTTTGATCGTACAAGTACTCTTGCCACTCTTTTTGCACTGCTTCCGTTGGCACAGACCACGCGATGTGATGGACGGTACCGACACCCCAGCGCCCTGCTGGCAGTGCTTCATGGGGCACGACGATCTCATGAGCGAGGGTGCCTGCGGTATGAAGATGGGTGCTTTTCTCTGTTTTGTTAAAAATGTTCAGTCCTAGATCATCTGCCAGCGTTTGAATGGTCGCTTCTGGTTGTGCCGAAAGCAAGACGGCCCCATGAAAGCCTACAATCGCTGGTGTTTCCGCCGATTCTTCGGCTTCGACTAACGCCAAAGACAGGTCATGCTGATCATGAAGTTCTAAAGTTGGCCGGTCAAACAATGTACTTTCTTGGACAGTTACTTGATGTTTCGCCAAATGTTCTTGCCAATAGGCACTGCTACCTTTAGGAATACGAAAGGCGATCGTGCCGACTTGTCCGCTTCCTACTCGTCCAGGATGGGCATTTGCCCAAGGGAAGAAAGTGATGATGGTCCCATTTTCTAACGCTTGATTGCTGTAATAAAGATGATACGTGTAGGGATCATCAAAATTGACGGTTTGTTTGACGAGGCGCAACCCCAACACGTCACGGTAAAAGGCAACGTTCGTTTGCGGATCGCCTACGATGGCTGAAATATGGTGGATCTGTTGAATGGGTTGCATACTATGTGCCTCCTTAGGCGCGTTTTGTATTGAAGGGTTTGATGACTCCTTCGATGTATTCACGGCGATTTTCTAAAAATGGTGCCAATGATAAGGATTCACCCAATGTTTCATATGGCTCATCCCCCATAAACCCTGGTTCATCTGTCGCTAGTTCAAAAAGAATATGGCCGATGCGCACATACAACGATTCAAAATAGTAACGATCGACATAGCCAGAGTTGGCCAATCCCAAGTTATCAAAGACTTCTTGCCAGACTGCTAACGAATCGTGATGGGCTAAGCGAAAAGCCACATGATGCACTTCGCCGTCCCCTTGTTGTGCTTGCGGGCTCGTGGTATCTTCCACTAAAACGATTTGGGCGCCATTGCCGCCTTCACCGACTTCTAGCAAATAGCGATTGTCTACTTGATCAATGGTTTTGAAATCAAAGACGGATTCCAGCAGCCCTTTGAAATCTGCCAAATAAGAAACAGACATTTCAACAGGACCTAAGCCATAAATCGCAAACTCAGTAGGAACGGGTCCTTTTTTCCAAGGGATACCAGCTTTCACGCCAGTATTGTGTTCATCAGAGATCAGTTGATAGGCTTGCGTATCAAAATCCCAAAAGCGCAACACTTTTTTCCCAAATTCGGTGGTGATTGCCTCGTGTTTTACCTCAAATTCATCAAAGCGTGCGGCATAATAATCAAGGGCTGCATCACTGGGTACTCGAAAACTGGTGCGGGTGATCGAATTGGTTCCTTTGCTGCCGCGAGCGGTATTGGGAAAATCAAAGAACGTCATGGTCGTTCCCGGTGTCCCTAAATCATCCGCAAAGTAGGTATGATACGTATAAATGTCATCTTGATTGACAGTTTTTTTCACTAAACGCATCCCTAACACATCCGTAAAGAAATGGTAATTCCGTTCCACATCACTTGTCATAGCCGTCACATGGTGTACCCCTAATAATTGGTCTTGTTTTCTCATTTTCTTTTCCTCATTTCTGATCGTAAGTTATTTTTCGTAAAATTGTTTTTAATTGTTGCAATTCTTCACTGCTGAGTTCGGAAAAACTCGCCGCAATCTTTTGTGCATGACTGGGAAAAATTTTCTCCATCAACGCCCTGCCTGCTTCCGTAATACTGACGTATGTTACCCGTTGATCTTCTTGGCTAGGTTCCCGTTGCACGCAGCCTTTTTTGACTAATTGATCGACCACGTAGGTTGTGGAGCTGCTGGCGATCAAGATTTTTTCCTTGATGGCTTGCGTCGTATGGGTGCCTTTATGGTAAAGCAATTCCAGTACGGAAAACTCTGTGATATTTAAGCCATAACAACGGACATCTTTTTTTGCCACTTGTTCCAAACGACTCGCCGTACGCAGCAAACCGATGTATGCTTTGAGCGCTTCTTCTTGATGCGCCATTTTCCTCACCTCTTTATTTCGAATTCGAGATAATCATAACTTACTTTTTGTAAGTTGTAAAAGGATATGCTTTGGTTATTTAAGAAAATCATTCAATGCTTATTTTTGTAGAGATAAAGAACACTTAGACACTAACGACGGTCCCGCCTTTTCTCTATGAACCCGCCAAATCTAAGAAAAAAAAGCGGAACCTATGAAAGGTTCCATAAGTTCCGCTAAATATATATTTTAATGAAAAGGATTCGATCCATTCCATGTACCGATCAATGAAGCGCTGATTCCGACGCATACTTGTCCTTTTTAGATCATTGTGGTCGGCTGCACCTGCTTTTCCAAAGCCAGCAGCCACTTTTTGCGTTCGATCCCGCCACCATAGCCGCCGATACTGCCATCGCTATTGATGACGCGGTGGCATGGAACGATCAACGCCAATTGATTTTTTCCGTTGGCATTGGCAACAGCTCGGGTGGCTTTTTCATTGCCGATTCGCTGTGCCAATTGTTTGTAAGAGTATGTTTCTCCGATCTTCATCGCCAACAGCTGCTGCCAGACGGCTTTTTGAAAATCAGAGCCGATCAATGCGATGGGTACCGTGAAGGCAGTTCGATTCCCTGCAAAATATTCCGTCAGTTCTTGCTTGAGTTGCTGAATGATTGCTGTTTGCTGGGGAATGATCACTGCATTCAAACGGCTTCTCAAAACAGCAATCTCCGTTTCTAGCCCTCTGCGATCCACGAATTCTAACAAGTAAAGCTGCTGCTGGTCGCTGATCGCCAACATCGACCCCAGCTTGGTCTCAAGCCAAGCAGAAGAAAGAATCGTTTTTTCGCGGCTGTTGGAAGGCAACTCCCCCATAATCCGAGAAAACGCATCTCGAAAGCCGTTGCCAGAATCGAAACCGGCTTCTAATTGCGCTTGGATCAGCGGTTCTCCTTCACGAATCTGCTTAAACGCTAATCCTAAGCGGCGTGCACGGGAGTATTCGATAAAGGTCATGCCAAAATATTTTTTGAATTGTCGGCGTGCGGTATTGGGATGGATCGCTAGTGCTTCAAAATCTTTGTCGGTCCACTTTTTCTCTGGGTTACTCTCCACGGCTTCCACCAGGCTTTTCACGTCAGGGGATAAGTGGCTAGGCGAGCTGAGCGGGCGACATCGTTTGCAGGGACGATATGCCGCCAGCAGCGCTTCTTGTGCCGTCTGAAAAAACTCGCAATTTTTTTTGAGCGGTTTTTTCGCTGGGCAGGTGGGACGGCAAAAGACGCCGGTGGTTTTTACCCCAACGTAAAAAATCCCTTCATATTGGGAATTTTTTTCAATCAACATGTCGTAATAGTGGTCCCGTTGTCGGCTATCTTCAATCATCTTGCGCATCCCTCCCTCTTTTCTACACTTACAAAAATACTTCGTGCCTGTCCAAACACACGATCAACCAATGTAGCAGTCTGCAATGGCAGTTCGAAAATTTGCCCACATCCTTCTGATGAC
Source organism: Enterococcus sp. DIV0213h (assembly GCF_051711285.1). NCBI lineage: Bacteria > Bacillati > Bacillota > Bacilli > Lactobacillales > Enterococcaceae > Enterococcus > Enterococcus sp. DIV0213h. The sequence goes on along the minus strand of NZ_JBIOMH010000001.1, from coordinate 203,530 downwards.
ATACGATCACCCTTTCCTCTGAATGACCTTAGTGTACAAAAAACGGTCTTGGCACATCCCATAAAAATTAACACCAATTTTTTAAAAAAGATCGAAGGCAGTTGCCCTCCGATCCTTTTGATTTCCAGTTTGCCTGTTTTTCAGTGAATCTTAAAGCGGCACCTATAGGAACCTAGACCGTCGCCTTCTGCTTGACTTGCAGGGCACTTTTTTTCCGCAAGACTCGCTCCAAACGGGGGCGATTGTAGCGTTGGATCATGATGAATGGGCAATTAGCCAATAACGCATAGACGATCATCACCCAGCCCGCCCACGCAGGATTCCAGAGGAAAAAGAACGGTGCTGGAACCATCAGCAGCCAATGGGTCAGCTCTGCTCGGCGTGTCTCGATGACGAATTTTTCCAGATAGTCCTTTTGCTGTTGAGCCAAGCGGGATTTGTCAAAGCCTTTTTTGGCAATCACAGTGCCGTCGGGCAATTTGTCTTTCCACTGACGAATACGAAACACCTCCGACCAGATCCTACCGCCTTTTTCAAAGGCAAAAGAACGGAACCAGTTGGCATGACGTTCAAAAAAGGCATCGCTGACTTTGCGCAAGCCAAAGGAGATGCCTAGATGAAACAGCAGCCAAGCCAAGCTGTCTGTAATGAGCAAGAGCAGTGGAGATAAGGTGATCAGCGGCATGTGCATCGCCTCCTATAAATTGATTTTGCGTCCTTTCCAGGTAACGGATTTCAACAAATGGGTTTGGAACCACGACCAACCAAATAAGCCTAGGAAAAAAAGAAAGTAACATGGGAAAAAAAGCAGCAGGATTCGGTTGAAGTTGCCGACACGGCGGGCAAAGCACAGAGTTTGTCCAAAATAAGCAGCATAAAAAAGCAGTCCTAGCCAAAGCGGTTCCATCAGAAATGGTGCCGCCAGTACCCCAATGCCGCCGCTGATCCACAAGATGACGCCCGCCATAATCAAAGGGTGAGTGGATTGCGAAGCAGTGGCAAAGTCCTTCGTCCAGCCTTGAACAAGTTGACGAACACCAGCTGGATACATCCGAAAGGCCACCAAGTCTTTTCCACCATACAAGGCGATCGGCAAGCGTTTTTTCTTAAAGCGTCTCGCTAATGCTAGATCATCTAAGATTCCTTGTGGCATGTCCTGATGTCCATTGGCTTGAAGGTACCCAGTTTTGCTGCACAAAATACACGGACCAAAGGCACCGCCAGCTGAGAGTTTTTCGCCTACGATAGAAAAGCGGTTCAACCCGACAGGTAAGACGACATTAAAGACGGCAGACAGTTGTTCATACAGGCGCTTCGTTTGATGATAGGGCTGCACCGAGAGCAGTCCTTGTCCCGATCGCTCCTCATACACAGCGAAAAGACGCTCTAAGCCATCTTCTGCTAGAAAGAAGGTATCGGCATCCAAAAATAATAGATACTTGCCCACCGCTTGTGAGGCGCCTAACCAACAAGCCGCCGCTTTCCCAGCAGAATCAGCAGTGGTTTGCAAGACCGTCGCACCGAAGCCCTTGGCACAGACGATCGTCTCGTCTTCCGATCCGTCATCAACCACCAAAATCTCCACAGGATGAAGGGTTTGCTGCTGCAAGGACGCCAACAATTGCGGCAAATTTTCTGCTTCATTGCGGGCGGGGATGATGATCGACAGTTCTCCCCTCTCCGTCAAGTCTTTGGATGCGGCTGTCTCCTTGCGGGTGGGTATCGTCGGCAGGCGGAAAAAAATCAGCCAGCCTGCTAGCCAAGCAGCGCAAATACCAGCGAGCAGCAGGTACACAGTCATCATCCTTTCTTGTCTTAGTGTTCTCTTTTGGTGATCATCTCACTGACTTGCTGGCCACTGAGGGTCACCATCGGCATGCCGGCACCTGGATTGACCGTACCGCCAACGAAGTATAGATTGTCGTAGCGTTCGCTGTGTTTTGGGTGTTTAAAGCCATGATTTTTCTTGCGGTTAGAGACCGTGCCGTAGATGGCGCCACGATGTGACAAATAATTCTTTTGGATGTCTTCGGGTGTCCAGCGGTCTTCATACACGATGTGCTTACGTAGATCTGTTAAACCCATGTTTTCCAGCTTGATCAAGATCCGTTCACGAAAGGCATCGTATTCCGCTTCCGTAAAGGGTTTATCCTGCAAATAAGGGATATGAGGCAAGATTTTGATGTTCTCATGCCCTGCCACTGTTTGCGAAGGATCGGTTTTGTTGGCATTGACCAAATAGATTGTTGGATCTTCTGGCAGCTGATGCTGATGGAAATTTTGATCAAAGTTTTCTTTTGAGGCATTTGAAAAGAAAAAGTTGTGATGGGCCAATTGCGGATAGGAGGTTTTGACCCCTAAGTGCAAGACAAAACCAGAACTTGCTGGTTCAAATTTTTCTTCCAGTTTTTGAGTAAAGGTCGGCGCTTCTTCTAACAGCTCTTCATAGGCCGGGATCACTTCCATGTTGGAAACAAAATAGTCGGCTTCGATCAACGTGCCATCATCCAAACGAGCGGCACGGATCTGTTCCTGTTCAACGATCAATTTTTCCACTTTGTGTCCCGTGTGGAAGGTCACACCGATCTCTTTTGCTAAGCGAACGATGCCTTCGGCTAAACGATGCATCCCGCCTGGCACGTACCAGACACCTTGGGCATGCTGCATATAGATCATCATGTTCAAGACGGCTGGAGCGTCATAAGGAGATGAGCCGACATACTTGATAAAATAGCTCAGCATGTCTTGCAGCTGCGGATTGCTGACACGTTTTTGAATAGCATCATGCATCGAAGAGAAATAATCAAACCCTTTCAGTGCTTTGATCACGCCATGATACTTCAAGATTTCTTTCGTGGTATCTAAGCCTTTCTCAAAATAGCCTTTTTCTGTGATTGCATAAATCTTTTGCGCATAGTCCAAAAAGTCTTGGTACTCTGCCATGTCTTTTTCCGACAAGTGCGGGTTTTCCTTTGCCATACGTGCAAGATCGCCATAGAGATCGATCTTAGTGCCGTCAGGAAAAAAGGAGCGCCATTCCAATGGCAATCGGCGAATCGCAACATAATCCGCCATATCGCGATTGCTGCCAGTAAATAATTTTTCGAAAATCTGCGGCATCGTCAAAATCGAAGGACCTAAGTCAAAGCCGAAGCCGTTTGTTTCCAGTCGGTTCAACTTGCCGCCTAAGTGTTGATTTTTTTCATATAATGATACATCAAAGCCATTTTGGGCTAATGAGACCGCCGCTGATAGACCACCAAGTCCGCCGCCGATCACTACAACTGTTTTTTTCTCTTTCATTGAATTGCTCCTCGTTTGCTTTAATGAACGTCCCTATTTAGCCAAACCTTCTCGTCAAAACAGATGGTTGCGTCTCACTGCAACTGCGTGTCTTGGCACTGTTTTGGCATTGACCACTTGAATCAAAGGATCGTTTTTCTAGATAATTCTATAGTATCACACCTTTGAAAAAATGACGGGGATGAGCCTATCGGTCAACTGATGCTGCTTTGTCCTCGTCCATGATTTCAGCAAATGAAAAAACAACCTGCTGGCAAAGAATGGAAACCCAGCAATTTCGCCCAATTCGGAAATATTCTTTTTATAACAACAATTATCAGAATATTTGAACATTTTTGACGTTAATACCAGCGAAAAACAAATCTTCGTATGGTTACGAAAAAACGCGTTTGAGCCAATTTGGAATATCCTGTACATTGAATGTAGCGAAAGTCCTTCCCCCAATCATTTTAAAAAAACAAACGGACCTTCTCAGTAAGACATTGCTTAACAGTGACTGTTTTTGATAATGACACGTATTGTCGCTTTTTCCTAACACTTATAAGGAGTATTGATATGAACTTAAAAACGATCCAATCAGCCGAAGAATATTTAAACTTTTTTGACGAAGAATTTATCCACTCGCCCTGTTCTTATACTCATCCGAAAATCTTTAATTTTTATCTCTCTTTGCGCCAACGATTTTTGGCGATCTATGAACAAGAAGAGGGTACTTTTTTCGAAAAAATGTCGTTGCTACTAGATATCGACGCACAGCTGCAAATACTAAAAGAACTTTATGTTTTAAAAATTTCTTCTTTAAATGAGTATGCGGAAGAAGAGATCATTCAGCTGACGGTCAAAGACAAAACCTGTTTCTATCGGGAATTGACCGGCCTTCAGCTAAACCAAAAGGCGCCTTGGAGTTTGATTTACTTAAGTGAAGCCCAATGAGTTCGCCCACATCGATCGATTGAATTGAAAACCGCTGGTTCCAAAGGCTTGCATCCGTACCTGATGCACTCCCCACTTCCCCTCCCCACACTCCTGCACAGCTGCGGAGAGTCAAGCCATTAAAAAAGAAAGCATCTTTCCTTCTCACTGTTTAAGCAGTGAAGGAAAAATGCTTTCTTTTCATGTAAAAGGCCCTTTCTAGCAGCTCTTTAGGTCAAAACATAATGGGAAACTAGAAGAGGTCTTTTAAGGCAAATTGGCGGGTGACGTTAGGATTGATCCGTTCAAGCAGTCGATTCCAGTCAGAAGAAGAAGGAATCGTTTTGAAGACGATGCATTCAACGATATCTCGAAATTCGGTCGCATGCTCGGCATAGTTCGTCACTAGCAAATCGATGGTGTTTTGTTCTAAATACTGAGCATTGACTTCCCCTGAGTCAGGATAAAAGACTTGATGGGATCGGCTAAAATAGCGGTTAGACCAGCCTTCAATGTACTGAACGATATTATTATTTCCTTCGAAGATAAAGGCGATATTTTTTCGGGGAAACCAATGACGTTCTCGAACAGACTCGATATAAATCACTAAGTTTGCACAAAAATCCGTCAGATACTCCTCAGAATAAAGGTTGTGGTACTCGCGACTATTTTCTAAAAACTCTCGGTAAGCAGCAAACTCCTTAGGAAAGGTTTTCTTAATAAACGCATTCACATCATAGATATTGCGATTGGCAGACGTGGATAAGCACTCCTTCAATTTAGCAGAGGTAAAAAAGGATTCAATCAGAATCTGATCCTCTTTGGGCTTTTTCGACGATACATTCAACATCTGATAAAAATTGTTGGTCAACGTGCGGATCTCTGTCCAATGATTATACGAAAGACAAAACTTTTGTTCGACGATCACATTTTGCAGTTTTTTCTTTGTGATAATACTAACAAACAAGAAGATAAGTTCATCGTTCGTCAATCGACATTGAAAGTACTTTTCAATGACCCCATTGATTCGTTGAAAATGCATCAGCTGAATACTGTGTCGCAAGGCGTGGTACAATTCGGCGTTGATTTGCACAGTCTTACCTTGCATAAATCGCTCAAGCGAAATATAGAGCAGATACGTGTATTGTGAAAACGAAACGGTGTGGTAACTATTTTTGTCAAACATCCTGCCGATTTCCGTTACTGCCTGCTGGACCGCAGCTGGCGGAAATACAGTGTGGGGGGTGCTGTCCGTTTCATAAAAAAAGGTACAGAAGAAATTGCGGATATCTGCTTCTTCCCCAACGATATTCACAGGATCTAATGCTAGCTGGAGATCAAAACGTGCCAGCTGTTCATGAATGCGCTGCAAGTACTTCGATAAGGTACTCTTAGATAAAAACAAGCAGTCCGCCCACTCATCGATCGTCTTTAACTCTCCAATAAAAATATTTTCCAATAAAATAAAGAGCGGTTCATTCGCTAAAAGCGAGGCTTTTTTCTTTTCATACTGTGAATAATCAAATAGTTCAAACGAATAGCCTTGATTGGTGGAAGTGATCAGGATCAGCCCACAGAAATACTCGTTGATCTGACTGATGTCTTTGCCAATCGTCCTGGTGGTACTAGTTGTTACTTCAGCCAATTGACTGGCACTGCAAATTTCATTTTTTTCAAATTCACTTAGAATCTGCAGCCATCGGACGGTCGATTTGCTTGTGACAAAACTCAATTGAAAATTTTTCAAACATAAGCTCCTTACTAAAAAATTTCTTTTTTGCGGCTAAATTACGCATGAAAGGCGCCTAAGCAGTCTCATTATATCGGTTTTCATCCTACATAAAAAATCGGTTTTTTCATAGCCTGATGAAAAAAAGCGTGGATTCCAGACTACTGTTGTATAACAATTATTTTATCGGCTATTGAAAATAGTGCAAGGATTTCGCTTTTGCTTTCCTCAGAGACCACCTAGGGCGGATGCGCGTCTTGCTTCATGCTTGAAAAAGCTGCTGCGTGAAAAAGTTGCTGCGTGAAAAATCGACTATGTTTTCTTTATTTGTCTAAATGTGCCTGATGTTCTTCTCCTCTGTCGTTTCACTTATCGCTTGTCGCTTTCGCTTCGTTTGTACCGAAAAAAAAGAAGCAGTTTGGTTCGAGCTACTGCTTCTTTTTGATTTCGGATAGTCCTCTTTATTTCAGTTCTTTTTTAGCTGCCTGTTGCTAAGCAAATAAAAACTAATGCCTAAAAGGAATACCCCTGCAATAGAGGCTATTTTTGCTTGCTCACTGCCGGTTTTCGGTAATGAGCCTTTGTTAATAGCCGAAACATCTGCAACGATTTTGGTTCTCCCATCGTCTCCAACGGCATCCGAATCTAGCTGTTCTTCATCCAGCTTGTCGTCAGTTTCTCCGATACGCCCTTGGACTTGCACAGAGCGAGTGGCTGCATTCCCGCTCGCAGTTTGTGCATAGCTTTGGCTGGGTGTCACAAACAAAACAAACAGGAGGACGATTAGTACGTATTTCCCTTGAACATGTCTCACACAGTTCCCTCCTCGCGTTTTCGTTTGTTTTACTCAACTACTGGGGCAAAGTTTAGAACCAATTTAAAGCTTGGATTGATCTCTTTTGCATCTTGTTGAGGTGTCGCTGTTCCAGAAAAAACAAACTCACCCACATTTGCGTTGGTTTGATTTGATCCTAATTCAAACAGGTCGGTTTCCACAACATCTACGACTCCTTCGGTAATCAAGTCAATGTCATTGACTGCTAATTGATTGATTGGTTCGATCGTTACTGGGTCAATGACATCCGCTACTGTAGCGATCACTCCTTTTGCAGAATTATTAGTGATCGTATACGTAGGCGAAACGATTTCTTGATGGCCTGATTCTTGCGTCGTATAGAACAAAGCAGTCGTCGGAATCGTTACATTGATCCATTCATTAAGGTCACCTGGGTTTGGTCCAGGGGTTGTGTTGTCAAAGCTGCCGATGATCCCGTTGATTTGGACATCCCCGCTGGTTTCTGCATTGATGGATTGTGTCGTCGCTGCTGCGGTCACACCTCCAGCCAATAAAGTCAGTGCTGCGATACTTGCTGATACGATTGAGCTAATTTTTTTCATTCTGTTTTCTCCTTTTCCTGTCAATTAATTATGAATCTTTATCGTCATTGCTGCTTCTGTGACCCCTTGCTTTTCATGTGTCTCGGGGTCATAAATGTTCACCGTCGCCGTGGCTGCATATTCACCTTTTTCTAAGGGACGAGCAAGCTTAGCGGTCAAAATTTGCTGATTTGGATAGATGGCACCCGAAGAATAAATCATTTCCTCGGTTTCATTTAAATGAATGTCGACTGCAATCGGATAAACATTGGTTGCCGGATTGATGATCTCAATGGACCCTTCGCGATCGCCAGCTTCAAAAACCGCAGAAGGATTGATTGTCAGCGTAAAATAATTCGCATCTGCTACCTCTTGCGCTCTTTCAGCGACTTCACGATCGGAAGCATCGCCGATTTCTGGTAAAAGATCGGCACTGATCACAGGAACATTCACTTGTTGCTGATTCCAGTAATAAAAGCCGATACCACCCAAAAAGGAGAGCAGCAACAAAAGGAAAAACAGTTTTTTGTTCTTTTGGTTTTCCACTGTCATTACAACCACTCCTTCGTGTTATTTAGGAACGAATCTTAAGACAAAGCGATATTGCGGGCGCAGATTGTCCTCGTAGTAACCGCCCTCCTCGTATTCCGAATCAACGATCCATAGAGGGTAGTTGCCATAAAATGTGCCGCCTAGCGTCAATGCGGATTGGTTGCGGGCAGGCATAGAAACCAAGTCCGCTTCAGGCATCTGATCGTATAGGCGAACCGTCGCTTGTTCGGTCATGACATTCAATGCCAACAACGGTTGCGAAATGTCTTCTTCCGTTAAGATTGGGTCTTCTTCTTCCGATTCTGGATCTGGTTCAGCATAATCTAACGGATCTTCCCCCTCTTTTAGAAGGACGATCCCAGCAGAATCTTCAACGATTAGTCGATTGACTTTGACAGCTACCCCCACATACGAGTTGTTCCTGATTTCGTATTCAGGGCTCGTGAAGTCACGATTGCTTTCTTGACTGTCGTACATTGATTCGAAAAGCATGCGGGTCGGTATCCGTACGGATAATTGATCCAAGCTGCTTGTAACGTCGATCCCTACGGTAAACTCATAGGTTTTGCTGCCGACTTCTAATACGGCAAAATACGTGCCATCTTCTGTCACATCTGTAGTTAAATTGGTTTCAGCCAGACGAATTTCCTCGGTCAAATCTGCATTGCTTAATACATCTCGCGCCGATGCGTCACTTTCTTTGATGATCAATTTGTGCAATTCTTCTTCCGTGGCCAGTTGATTGATTGTCTGACGATCGAGGGTGATGTTGAATGCCTGGTATTCTATCCCTTGGATGACCGTTACCTCCACATCGATATCAATGTAAAAATCGTGATCCGGTTTGGTAAGAAAGACATTCAGCTTGCTACCCGTTTCTAATCGTTCATTTTCTGCTAATTTGATCGTAAAGTAGCGATAGATTCGGTTTTCGTCACGATAATCTCCCCATTGGATCATGCGCTCGCCACTCTCAGTGACCGTTTCATTGGTGATGATCACCGTTTCCCCCTCAGTATTCTCATACGTGATCCGTGATTGAGCATCCTCATACATAAACCCCGTGATCTCCGTCGATCGGTCACTTAAAGGATCGATCCGAGCCATTAAGCCTTCTGGTTCAGAAAAGCGTAACCGACTGAAATTGTTGCGAGCGATCGCCGTTTCGATCGGTGTCTGATTGCCAGTGGAGGTCACTGACCCCGTGACTGATTCAGCGGTCATCAGAAAAGCCTGCGAAACAGCATTCATTGTTCCTGACCAGACGCCTGCTGGCAACCCATTGGCATTCGTGCCGTTATTTCTGTTGATGCGGAACACCCCAGACAAATTAATGAACTCTTCAGTTGGTGGCGAGGTAGCTGTCTGATTTGCTCCCTGCCATAGGGTGAGCTTCTGATGCGTCACATTGATCCGCAGACCATTTGCCAAGAAATTCGCTTGAGAACGAATCAGCCGTTGCAGGTTGCCGTTGCTCCCCCCAGAAACTGCACTTGGATGCGCTAATTCAAAGGATTTTACGTTTGATAGATTCAACTGGGCATTTGCCTGTCGGAAAAACAGCACCGCACTTGATAGCGATTTATTGATCGTCGTTTCAATCAGCACGGTGGCATCTTCGTCGACGTTAAAGGTACGACCAACATTTACTAACGGACGATTCGTAAATTCTGCCGTTGTTCGTTGGTTTTGATAGCCATCTCTGACAATAAACTCCGCGTTTTTCCCAACGTTGATCGTCCCAAAGGCATTGGTTAGATTGAAACCACCAGCACCACCATTCGCTGTATTCAATCCGCGTTCCGTCAATACGTTGAGTTTGGCACCCTCATCCAAAGTCAAGGTCGAGGTAGTCTGCACTTGGAAGATGCCCCCTGATTGGCTGATGTCAAATGTAGAATTTTTGCCAAGAAAGACCGTGGAATTCGCTGAATTCAATAAAATAAATCGTGAATCTGCGGTTGTTCTCGCTCTCGTCGCTTGAAACGCTGCCTCTTCTCCAAGGACAAAACGCTGTGCGACTCGAATAGAAGCGTAATTGGTCCCTACCGCCGGCGCGGTACTACCGCTGGTTGGCTGTGTGTAACGATACGTTCCTTGATCTTCTAAGACGAACGAACGAATCGTATAATTAGCGGTAAAGCCCCAACCCGTTTGGATCGTATTGATGGAACGCTTCCCAAGGGATACATCGGTCGTTGTTACCCCACGCAACGCCATCCCTAACTGGCTGACCGACAATTTACTACCCTCTAGTGTCGTAAAACGTGAACCTGATCCAGTCAAGCGAAAGGCTGGACCATTTACATTGCTGGTCCGTGTGACAGTCACTTCCGCTTCTTCGCGAATCAAAATTTCTGTCGTAAAGGTAAAATATTGCAGATTCAGCGCATTCGTACTTGGTTCAGTCACATTGATCTTTGCGCCCGGTCCGACGTCTAAACGGCGCATCATGGTGTTGCCAGTAAAGCCGCTCGTCGTATTGAGTGTTAGTTCTGATCGTGCCCCAATAAAGGCGTCAGAAGAGGTATTCCCCACGACCAAGGCACCTCTTTGTGTTAAATGGATCTGCGCCTCTTCTTCTGTCACGAAACGGGCATTTGCCGCAGCAAACTGCACCATTCCTTGAGTTCCGGTAGAACTGCGGGTTGAAGTCAGTTTGGCTCCTCGCTCCATCAAAAACGTGCTTTGTACATTGAATCTTGCCACCGCTTGCTGATTGGCCGTGTGTTCAGAAATCACCATTTCCGCTCCTTGTTTCATGGTGAAGTTTCTGACTGCAAACCCATTGGTGACCCCTCTGCTCAAGACCGCTTCGACCCGACTGTTTTCCTCAAACACCACTTCGCCTAGCTGTGCATGGATCAATGCACCACGATGGTTTGCTTCCAGCGTACTGTGCTTGCCAAAGACGACCCTGCCGCCAGTAACGTTTAAACGGATCACCGCATTAAGGGCTGAGGTATTGATCGTTCTTCTGCGAGGTACAACAATGCTGCTGTGCTCCCCAACCGTAAAGCTGCTTCTGGCAAAGAAGGTATTGTAGTACGAACTAGTCGCTGCATTGGTCGGTTCTTGAATGCTCAGTGACACATGATTGCCAATATCGATCGCATTGATATTGGTATTTCCATTGAAGCCAAAGCTATGGGTATTATCGATCACGGCATGATCGCCGATGGTAATCGTACTGGTGGCAACTCCCGTAAACATAGGTCCTTGCTGTTGAATCCTCGTTTTCGTGTAGCTGCCTAGTTCAGCAATCGAGTTGGCACTTCGCAGATGAATAAACGCCCCGGTGGTTCCTCCAGATCGACTCCCCTCAATGATGACTCCTTGCTCTTCTGATGAGGCTGCTTCAGTTTTAAATAATCGACCGACATTGATTGCTGGAAACGCAGCCACCGTGCCGAATTCACTGAAGGTCAGTTTACTGCGGCTGGCTAAGTGCAGCTCGCCAATCGTTGCTGTGGTATTCCCCGAAAATCCTTGACCTAACCCACCATCGAAGTGCGCACCATTTTCTAGCCGAACGATGCTGTCTTGGGTGGTGTTCGTTACAGTGACAAACATTCCTGTTTGTCGGACATGGACGTGACTGGCTTGTTCCAGCGTCATCATAGGCCCGCTGCCTGTTAAGCGTATAACTGCACCGGTGTTGGCATTGTTGCTCTTTTCTAAGCGAAAATTGGCTTCCTCTGCAAAAGCAACTTGGTTCGCTTCGAAAAGCGGATTCGATCCGCTACCAGCAATCGTTGCGTGAAAATGATCATTGATCGTGATTCGATTGGCGGTAAAAAACACAGGGATCCCTGTCGTGCCCGTCGTTAAGCGATTATTTTCCGTAAAGGTGATCGTCGCTTGATTATTGCTACTGAATCGACCAGTCGCATTGCTGCTCACAAAATTCACGTTCGTAAACCACAGGTTCACCGATCCTTGCGTTTGCACAAGTCCACCGGCGCTCATGATATTTGAAAAGGTCAAATTCTCAAATGTCAGTCGTTGGGCATCAAGAAAGGTCATCGTATTTTCAATGTTGTTTTGCGGGGCTGCTTGGGAAAAGGTGATTCCTTCGCTGCCACCAGCAAACGTAATGACTTTTCTGGCGATCCCGCTGATTGGTTCAGTCAATTGCAGACTTTGGAAGAACGTCAATACAAGATGGGTATCATCACTGATTGAGCCGTAATTTTGACTACTGCCGTTTACTAACGTGTAAACTTCTCCTAATAAGACGGCTCGAAGATGCTCCTGGTTTTCAATAGTAAGATACAAAACAGCTTCATTTTCGGAAAAAAGCTCGGGTTCTTCCGAATCTTCTAGTTCTTCCCGTGAATCGGTAGTCTCTACCTTCTCTGGCTCATCATTTTCTAGTGCTGACGGCAGCTGAGAAAACTCATCCGCTTCATTTTCGGGTGCTTCTTGATTGCTTGCATCATTGATTTGGTTGCTTTCTTGTGTCTCTGGCTGCCATTCCTGCTCCGACTGATCGTCACTGGCGGTATCATCCGTTTCACTGCTAGGCAGCCAGCTTTCCGAATCCACCGTTTGTGCTACTTGCGGGTCGATCTGCTCACTTAAGACTTCTGTTTCGCCTTCATAGGCTTGGAGAGTTGACGTAGTCAGTAAGGGATGCAGTAGTGCAGTCAGGCAAAAACTAAAAATAATGCTCTTCTTTAATTTTTTCGAAGCAATAGCTCATCCTCCTCTCTCAATTCGTTGATAACAAGCCCAACTGCCAGCCATCTGAAAGAGCATGGCCTAGCAACTGTTCTTGTTATGTGAAAAATTATAAAGAATCCGCTTACGCCTTTTTTAAATATTTTTTTTATTTTTGTGAAAAAAATTTTAAAAAGTGGCGATTCTAACAATGACTAGAAAAAGACAAAAAAAAAGAAAGCATCCATGATACTCTCTTTTTTGACTATTCTTATTTTGTTAAAAAAGCGATTGGATCGACCAATTGCGCTTGGCTCAAGCTAGGCGATGCACTGACTTCAAAGTGCAGGTGTGCGCCTGTGCTATTGCCCGTACTACCCATGAGGGCAATCGTTTCTCCTTGTTCCACTTGTTGACCAACCTTCACAAGGTTCTGTTGATTGTGGGCATAGAGCGTCGTCATCCCGTCCTCATGGAGAATCGCTACATAATTCCCCCAAGAAGGATGAACCTCTGAACGGATGACCGTTCCAGATTGACTCGCCAGGATTGGGGTCCCAAACGCTGCGGCAAAGTCAACGCCCCGATGAAAGCTTCCCCAACGTGGGCCAAAAGTAGAAGTGACAACGGCTTTTTCAACAGGAAAAAGATACGTCTCACTTGCGGTCACATCAGGTTTTTTCTGATCATAACGGGTCAACGCATAGGCTTCGATCAAAGCTGTCAGCTTTTGATTATACGTCGTATCTGTGGCATACCGACCAGTCAAATAACGGGCAGCCTCTTGATAAGAAGCCGCTTCTGATTTCCATACGCCTTTATAAAAATCAGACTGCTGCCCGACCCCTTCTTTCAACAAGCGAGCATAGTCCATCAATGACTCTTTGTAGCCAGTATATTGGCGGAACGTTGCCGTGATCGTATAGTGATTTCCCGAACCATCATCTTCTTGTGTCCGAAAAGCGACACCCTGTCCTTGATAGGTTCCTTTGATACCAAAGAGATTAAAGTACGGCGCCTGACTCAGTCTGCTTTGCCCGCCGCCTGACTCTAAAATAGCCTGTGCAATCATGACAGAAGCGTACAAATCATTTTTCAAGCCGATTTCTCGGGCATCTTCACCAATTTCTTGGATAAAATCCCACACTTCTTTTACTGGTGTGACCGTCAAGGTCGTTTCGCTGCCTTGCTGCGGTGTCGGATCGGATTGACTTGGCGCGCTTGGTGCTTGGGTACTTGGTGGCATGATCGGTGACACAGCCGCAGGTGTTTCTTGACTTGCATCACTGTTTGCTTCTGGTGTCGGTTTCGTTTCTACAGGTTTTGACGGTTTGGGCTTCTCTGGCTGCGTCTCAGGTTTGGGTGCTTCAGGCTGTGTTGGTTTTTCTGGTTTCGGTGCTGGCGTTGGTTCTTCTGGCTGAGAAGGCTCTGGCTTACTCGGTAGCTCTGGCTCTGGCTCTGGTTCTGGTTCTGGCTCTGGGGTCGGTTGGGGAACTGGGGTTGGTTCTTCGGTTTGCTCTGTCCCCTCCGGCGCTGTCTCAGATCCTTCTGGTACACTTTCTACAGGTACCGATCCTTGCTCAGAATCGGGCACTTGTCCTTCCACTGCTGGAGCGGTTTCTTCGATCGTCCCAGCTGTGCTGCTGTCACTTGCTTGTGCAGCTGTTTCTGATGTTTGGGTAACGGTCGTACTTTCTGATGCAACAACCGCAGCTGAAACGGGCACACCAGCTAAAAGTTGTCCGCAAACCAAAAGAAGCGCTACCCCTTTTTGCGAATGCTTCATAGGCGAAATCCTTTCTCTTTCTTTTTCCTCTTAACAACCTCTATTGAAAAAACATCTTGCCATCCAATTAGTAAATAAATATCAATTCTCTTTTATTATACTACGCTTCGTTTTTTCGACTCAAGCAAATGACTCCCGCCCTAGCGAAAGAGAACGAGCTTTTGGAGAATGGGTCTACTGGTAAAAGATCACGTTTTGCATCCAACGCATTGTCGATCCTCGGCTTCAGCAGTTTTTTTCTGTTGCCTAAGATCCTCTGGCGTCATCAGAAAAAAACACTGTTGTTCAAATGGGCGGCTGCCCGTTGAACAACAGTGTTTCAATTGTCTCTTCTTGCTCCATTTACCTTCCATCGAGCGTTGGGAGCTTTTCTATTCGTGCTTCATTTTTCGCAAGTCGAGGATTTTTTCTGTGAGAATCGCCCAATCTGCTGGCCTTGGCGGTGTTAACCAACAAACTTGATCGATGCCGCTGTTTTCTGCTAAAACAATATCCGAAAGTATCAAATCGGTTTGTGGCGTAGGGCTACGCTGGAATAAAATATTCAGATTGACGATACGGGAAATCGATTCTTTAATAAAGCGATTGTAGGCTTCCCCGAATGAAAAGTCGACGCAGACATACAATGGTTCAATAATTTCATTCATTGGAATCGTAGTTACTAATAAGAGCAAATAGCGATAAAATAAAAATTCCTTTGCTTCCCATAGTACCTGCTCCTTTTTATTCTTTTCCAAAAATGTTCGACACCATGCCACATATTCAGGATACGCTTCGAAGAAGTACGTCACCTCTGTCATCGTATATTTGTATTTCACGTACAAAGGAAAATGAACCAACTCATAGTGGATCTTCATTAGTTGTTCTTTTAGTCGAGCCTCGTATTGGCGACTGTTCTCTTTCAGTCGTTGCCTCAAAAAATCCATAAACAGCTGATTGAAGCGAAGAATCTCTGGGCAAGAGTCTTGCATGAACCCTTCCTCCTCAAGCCAACCTTCCACAAGCAAATAGCTTAGTAAGCCCAGACTCTCGGATCTGACGATTTCTGCATCCATGGTCTTTCCACTGCGCAGCCACCTTTGTATCGCTTTGAATTTCTGGTTTGCTGGTCGTTTTGCTAAAGCATCATGTGATCGCTTCGTCAAATACGACTGATTTCGAATACGGACAGTCACGATCCCTAAATAGATTTTCAACCGTAAATCCATATAGGAAGAATAGCTACAAGAAAAAGCTGACCCGAAAAAGAGCTGAGCAAAATGATTGATTTCTTTCGCATTCTGAGGGGTCCATAATGGGTCTAAGCGCTTCTTCATACTAAAAAAAAGCAAAGCAACTTCTCGGATGCGCCATTCATCCCCTACTAACTTAAACTCTTTATTGATGTCGATCGCAAATGCCTGCAGCGCTTTTTTCAGCTCCTTAAATTCATTGTAGACGGTTGTATGGCTTAAAAAGTGGTCCAAAGCAAAGCTGTTGATGGAATGCAGCTGTTCACAAAAAATGGCCGTAAACAGTGAAAATTTGATCGATTCCTCAGCGTAATAAGAAAAGAGGAGCTCAGAAGTAAATCGACCATTCGTGTGCAGTTCAATTGATTCCCCGTCCCAGCTGAGTGCTACTTCTTTTTGTAAGCCAAACTGAACGAAATCAGCAGCTAATTCTTCCACTATTTTGCCTACTAAAAATGGAGACATGCCGAAACGATCCATTAATTGCTCCCTTGATCTTGTCATGAAGGGCGCATGCTCCAGTTCTTTGTATACATTCAGCTTACGCTGATCTTTTTTATTCAAAAACGTTGGAAACACAAATAGATGCCTCCTCCCTTCGCTGACCATAAAGAGCGATTCCAGATAACATCATGCTGAGCTGGCCATGATACGTCGTCGGGTAGTTGCTTTGCATCACCTGATGGGACTCCTTTTGAAAAGCTGATGTTCTCGCTTCCTTCCCAAAGACCTCCTCTAGCATGATTGGCTGTAAGGCTTCGGCTGATGGTCTAGCTTTTTTTACGGAAAAGCCATGTTCGTGTCCAGGAAGCTTTCCAGCAATCAAAGCAGCAGCATCGGCAGATCGATCAGTAACATCAGGCATGTTTTTTACTATCTTGACTTGGGGTTCAAAAGAATGTCCTGTATGAGGAAAAGCCAGCGGAATCTTCACCATCCCCAATACAACATAGGTACTTGCTAAAAAAACAATGCGACGGTCCATTCCTTTTTCCTCCTTTATGTATGATTTTTGGCAATTGGTTTCTCAGGTCCTTGCTATAATTACTCTGAAGAATTGATATTCTTAGAAGTTTTCTGCTGGCAGTCAGAGTCTTCAAGGGACTATGACCAAAAACGCCGATCAGTTGAGGGTTTCATTCTCTGTGCAAATGATTATGCTATAATTATTTAAACTTATTTTGTTGGAGGCTGACATGAAAACATTTCAATTAAAATTCATGCGAAACCGCACGTTGATTCGCTGGCTGCAATTGTTAAATGAATTTGAGAAAAGTCCCACCCGTACATTGGGAGAACTTGCTGAAGTGACCGAAAGCAGTACCCGTACGTTGATTACTGACATCGCTAGCCTGCGAGAGCACTTTAACGGGACGATTGCGATCCATACAGCAAAAATCGGGTACCTTTTTGAAGTAATCGATCAGGATAGGTATCGAAAGCAAAAGCAAGAGTTGGTAAAAGATGAACCGATTTTCCAAATTTTAGAAAGTACTTTTTATAATGAGCAGCAGTCACTCTTTGATTGGAGCCTAACGCTTAATATTTCTGAACAAGCGCTGATCAGCTATTTCCGAAAAATACAGCCTTTTTTATCCCCTTTCGGTTTAAAAATCAAAACTGACCCCGTCTCTTTGGCAGGTTCGGAGATCGATATTCGGAAATTTTTCTGTCTTTTTTACTACGAGTCTGACATTAATGTCCACACGCTATTTCCTTCGATCCATGTCCAAGATGCGGTGATGGAAATCACTGATCTTTTGGAAACGAAGGCCTTACAGAGCTCTTCGTTTTCTTATTTTGCTTATATCCTTTATATTAGCGTGGAGCGCAGCAAACGTGGTTTACTTGCTGCCCCCTCCCCTCAACTCAAGGAGCTGATCAAAAAAAATGATCTGCTGTTTGATTATGAGGCGCTAAAAACAATCATTCGGCGTTATTTTCATTATGAATTCCCTCAAGAAGAAGCCGTCTACCTTTTGACGTGTATCATTTGTCGCCGCAAAATCAACACCGACCTAGCAGCCAGCGAAGCGTTTTGCCGCAATTACAACCAATGGCCAGAGATCAAACAGATCACTGCAGATTTTTACGCACAAAATCGCGGGCATAGTTTGGATGAACAAAAAGACTTGCTTTGGCTAGAATCTTTTTTCATCGTTGTCAAACTCCGTGAATTGTTATCGCCAACGATGAATATCAATATTGACGACCTCAATGACTTTGTCCAAGAAAAGTTTGCCGCAGAATTTGCGAAAAATCGCCAGTTTCTCCTTTCCCACCCGCTTGTAAAAAATCTCTATTCTCTCGATCATTTGGATGATTTTTGTACAAGCCTCACGTTCCATATGGAAGCAATTATTGAAGAGAATTGGGGCAAGCCGCGAATCATTGCTGTTATTTTTGAAGGCAATGAATATGTTTGCGAGCATGCCGAAAGCATTATCCGAAAATATCTAGGGTTTTATCATGAAATGTACTACCCTGATTCAAACGAACTTTCCCATGAGTACTTAAAGGAAAAAAATATCAACTTGCTGATCACCAACTACCCTGAATATGCGACGGAGTATTTGCTGGATGTCGAAAGCGTCTTATTAAAATCGATACCTGATGCTGCCGATTGGAATCATCTCTTGAATCGGATCAATCCAAGGATTTTGCGATTAGTTGTACTTGATAATACATGACGATACCAACCATTGAGTGCCGCTTCTTAAAAGCTTTTTTTCAGCTTTCAGTCGCCCCTTACGAATCATCCCTTGTAAGGCTGTTCTCCATTTAGAGAACGCAGCGTTACAAGGGACTTTTTCACTTATTGCCGCACGCTTTTTCCTTCTACGTGGCTGCGATCTGCGATTATTGCTCTTTTGATTGATCGGCACTCAAAAATGTCCGTTTCGTAAAAGCCAATGCGCCTACGAGGGTCACGAGCACGATGATTGGATGAGAGGATGCAGACAAGATCCCCAAAATCGCCGTCAACAGCGTGCCCGTATAACTCAAACCGACTGCCCATTGCTGGAGCCTTGAAAGCTCTCGCAGCTGCCCTTTGAAGGCCACCCCCAGCATCATTGCTCCGACAAAAGATAAAAGGCCAAAAACTACATGTAACAGTAACATTCTTTTTCCTCCATTCTTAAATGTTCACATCGATTGCTTCAGCGATTCGTCTGCCGTAATCTGGGTCCGCACGGTAAAAATGCATGACCTGCCGTTCTTTGATCTGTTGATTTTGAACCTGTCCCAAACTCCCCGCGATCGTTTGAATCAAGCGTGTTCGTTCTTCTTCTGAGAGCAAACGATAAAAATCACCTGCTTGGCTATAATAGTCTTCGTCGTATTCAAAGGAACCGATCTCTCCTTCTAACGAATAGTGGATGCCCTTGGCATGCGGGTTTTCCTTGACGCCATCAAAACTGTTCGGTTCATAATTGATCCCTGAAGAATTCGTTTTGGTATTCATGAAGCCATCTTGTTGGTGATTGTGGACGGGCGCTTTCGGCGCATTGATCGGCAACTGGCTGCTATTGGGGCCAACTCGATAACGATGCGCATCACCATAAGCAAACAGCCGACCTTGCAATAGTTTGTCCGGTGAAAAATCAATCCCTGGAACGATATTGCCCGGTGAAAAAGTGACTTGCTCGACTTCGTTGAAATAGTTCTCTGGATTGCGATTCAAGGTCATGCGTCCCACTTCAATCAGCGGATAGTCTTTTTGTGAGACTGTTTTGGTCACATCAAAAAGATTGACAGCAGCTGACCAGCCTTCTTCAAAGGGAATGATTTGAACATAGAGTGTCCAAGAAGGATACTCTTTTGCCTCGATCGCTTTGTATAGATCTTCAATATGATAATCAGGATTGCTTCCCGCAAGTTCTGTTGCAAGCGCCGCACTCATGTTCATAATGCCTTGATCCGTCCGAAAATGATATTTCACCCAAAAGCGTTCCCCCTCTGCGTTGATCCAAGCAAATGTATGACTCCCATACCCATGCATATGGCGAAAGGTTGCCGGTAAGCCGCGATCCCCCATCAACAGGCTGACTTGATGGAGAGACTCTGGTGAATGGGACCAAAAATCCCACACCGCTTCTGGATTTTTCAAGTGCGTTCGCGGGTCTCTTTTTTGGGTATGGATAAAATCAGGAAATTTCAACGGATCACGAATAAAGAAAATCGGGGTATTATTGCCCACGAGGTCATAATTCCCCGCTTCCGTGTAAAATTTAACCGCAAACCCCCGAGGATCGCGCAATGTATCCGCAGACCCCAGTTCTCCGGCAACCGTTGAAAAGCGAATAAACAGGTCCGTTTCTTTACCGATGGCTGAAAGAAAAGCCGCTTTCGTGTACATCGTTACGTCGTTTGTTACTCGGAAGACACCATGAGCCCCCGCACCTTTCGCATGAACGACTCGTTCGGGAATCCGCTCACGATTAAAATGTGCCAGTTTTTCTAGCAAATGGACATCTTGGATCAACACTGGTCCACGGCGCCCCGCCGTCAAAGAATTCTGGTTATCCGCTACACTGGCTCCTTGCGCAGTCGTCAAATCGTTTTTCATATCCTTCCTCTTTTCTCTATAAAATCAGTCAAGTGCAATTACTCTCAACAAAACACTTCTAATTAGTACAAAAATTATCATTATTCTTCAAATATATCAATTAATTTGCTTATAAGTAAGAATTATTTCAGATTTTTGACTATTTTCCAGCTTTTCTATCGAAGCATCCAGGTTTTGCAGCAATCCGCATGAATAGAAGAAAGCACAAAAAAGCAGCGAAGCGTTGGCTTCACTGCTTTTTTGCGTTCCATTCGATTCAAGACCACTCTACTGGCGATCAATTAATTTTGCTGTCTGCTGCTTATTCGGCAGCTTCAATATCTTTGGCGATTTTTGCGACATCGATCTCCCGCTGCAAGTAGTCTTGGTTGTCGATAGGAAAATGCTGACGAAATTCGGCTAGTTCCATCAATTCGACTTCACCAGCTGCCACTTCAAAGTCTAAGACATGGCCAGCAAATGTCCGATCATCACTAATAAAATGCAGGTGGAAACCAGCAGCCGCAGCACCGTGGAACAACAGCGGGGTAAAGAATCCGACGATCGTTCCGCTGATATTTTCTGACTGAAATTCGGGCTGATGCTGGATGATCTCAATGAATTTTGGATATGGTTTTTCTTGCTTTGGGGCAACGCGGACGTGCATCTTGGTAAATACCCCATGGATTTTGACAGCGGAAAACAAATTCGGGCTGACTTCGGTCAGGACGTGGTTTTTCACTTCTTCATCGGTCATTTCTTGGCTGACCTGTAGGTGCTTCGCTGCAGAAAAATCAACGACTGCCGCATAGGGGGTTCCTTCATTGCCTTGGAGCACTTGCACCTTGCCCGACTCGTCTACATGGTAGATTTCACCATCTAAAATAATCACTTCACCATTGGAACCAGCCAATGTACCGATCCCAAAATCGCCATATTCAAGCATTTTGCCGATTTGCTCCGTGCCATCCATTAAATCCTGCATCAACCCACCTAGGGTGCCATGCTGATATAAATAACTTTTGTTTTTCACTTTCATCTTGCTGCTCCTTTGGTCTTAATAAAATTGATCAGGTAGGATCGTTTTGCCAAGATCGGCATTATCTGAATAATCCACAGGGATATCAATGATCACTGGACCATCCGTTGCAAAGCCTTCTTCGATGGCTGCCATCAATTCTTGTTTAGTAGTTGCCCGTAGGCCTTTGGCACCAAATGCTTCGGCATATTTTACGAAATCAACGGGTCCAAAATCAACCCCAGAAGCACGATCATATTTCATTTCTTCTTGGAATTTCACCATATTGTAAGTACCGTCATTCCAAATCAAGTGAATGATGTTTTGTTTCAAACGGACAGCTGTTTCTAACTCTTGGGCAGAAAACAAGAAGCCGCCATCGCCAGATACAGAGATCACTTGAGTATTTGGTCGCACGAGCGCTGCAGCGATCGCCCATGGCAAAGCGACTCCTAAGGTCTGCATGCCATTACTAAAGAGCAGATGCCGTGGCTCATAACTACGGAAATGACGGGCCATCCAAATGTAATGGCTGCCGACATCCACCGTTACCGTCATGTCGTCGGTCACTTCTTGTTGCAAAGCATCGATGATTTCCAAAGGATGCAAGGTATTGTTGCTGCCTTCGACATCCGCTGGTTTTTCATTGAGTTTGGTTTGCAGCGTCGTTAAATAGTTTTGGGCGTCTTCGCTCAAGTGATACTGATCGATGGCTTTTGATAGTTGTTCAATAATTTTCGCGATACTGCCCATCAGTTCAACTTCTGGCTGCATAAATGGATCGATCTCCATCGGTACTTCATCGATAACGATCACGCGGGCATCTTTTTCCGCATTCCAGTTGCGGGCTTCGTATTCGATTGGGTCGTACCCTACAGCAATCACTAAGTCGCTGCGTTTCAACAGCATATCACCAGGCTGATTGCGGAATAAGCCGACGCGGCCAAAGAAATGCTCTTCTAATTCACGAGAAATGATCCCAGCACCTTGAAAGGTCTCTACGACAGGCAACCCAGTTTTTGCAACTAACTGACGAATCGCTTGTGTTTCTTTCACGCCTGAAGCCCGCATCCCTAAGAGTAAGACAGGCAGTTTGGCTTCTTTGATCCGATCGACGAGTGCCTGGATATCTTCTGCATCGGCACTGCCTAATTTAGGCGAAGATAGTGGTTTGATCGCTGCCCCTTGAACGGTTCCGTCTGTCACATCTTGAGGAATGGATAAAAAGCTCGCCCCTTTTTTCGCTGTTTTTGCGATGCGAAAGGCGTTGGCAATACTTTCAGAAAGGGTTTCAGGATCTTGGACTTCACTGCTGAATTTCGTGATCGGCGCAAACAACGCCGCGTTATTCATGCTTTGGTGGGTCAATTTTGAAAGGTCAGAACGCTTCACTTGGCCTGCTAGTGCCAAGACGGGATCACCTTCGGCAGTTGCCGTGACCAACCCAGTCGCTAAATTACTGGCTCCTGGTCCACTTGTTGCAATGACGACTCCTGGCTCTCCTGTCAGGCGACCGATTGCTTGTGCCATAAAGGCCGCGTTTTGTTCATGTCGTGCCAAGATCAACTCTGGTCCCCGATCACTCAACACGTCAAACACGCCATCGATTTTTGCACCGGGAATCCCAAAGATATAAGGCACCCGATGATTTTCTAAACTTTCAACAATGATTTCTGATCCTCTTGCACTCACTGTATTACCTCTTTTCAAAAACTGTATTAATCACAATACATATAATAGCACTTTTTATTTATTTATCAACGAAAAACACTTATTAAAATCTGTATTATAAAAGCGTGATTTTTTAGAGAGCGTTTGCATCTGCTTCAGACTGCAGGTGTACGTCTTTCCATTTTTCCGACAAAAAAAGGGAGTGGATCGCTCCACTCCATACATCCTTTTCTGTATCAGAACACCGCAAAAAAAGAAGCTGCTTTCGTCGGTTTCTTATTCTGCGGGGACATTTTTTTCCGTCAGCCAACCGACAGCCAGTGTCATGGCCGCTCGTGCGGCTTGGGTCTGATCCATCGCATTGACCATCACAAAATCATGGATGATCCCTTGCATCCGTGCTTGGGTGACTTCCACGCCAGCTGCTCGTAAATGCTGCGCATAGGCTTCCCCTTCATCCCGCAAGACATCTGCTTCGCCTGTAATGATCAACGCTGGCGGCAGATCGGCTAACTCCTCTTTGGTCGCGCGTAGTGGAGAAGCGGTCATTTGATCCCGCTGTGTTTCATCCGTCGTGTATTGATCCCAGAACCATTGCATCCCTTCTTTGGTCAGAAAATAATTTTCACCGAATGCTTCATACGAAGGCGTATCAAAGCGGGCATCTGTCACAGGATAGAACAATAATTGCTGTGCGATCGGAATGCCGCCACGGGCTTTCGTCAACAAGGTCATAACCGTCGCCATGTTCCCACCTACGGAATCGCCAGCCACGGTCAAACGGCTAAGGTCTAAGCCTTTGACATCGACAAATCCCGGTAATTGCTGCAAGACCGCATAATTTTGTTCGATCGCCGTTGGGTATTTTGCTTCTGGTGAACGACTATATTCAGGAAAAATGACGATCGAGTTGGTTCGTACCGCCAATTCACGAATCAATTTATCATGAGTCGCGGCACTGCCGAAGACCCAGCCCGCGCCATGGAGATAATAAATGACAGGGAGAATCGCATGATTTCCTTCAGGACGAACAAAACGAACATTGATGGTCCCCCATTCGCCTGTATCTACGGTCTGATCTTCTATCTCAACCGCCAATTTATTGACGGGTGACTCTTGGACTTGTTCCAATAGTGCGCGCCCTTCTTCTGGCGGTAATTCATAGATCCGTGGGTGCGGTGCATTTGCCTCACTAAATTCAACGGCTGCTTTTTCCAACGAAATTCTATCTGTCATACGATTCTCTCCTTTTGTTTGAAATCGTTCGTGTTGACCTTAAGGGTACCACCAAGTCATTCTGATGCAAAGAATCTTGCTTCCTTCTGCTTCCAGGCATTTCGCTCGACAAAAAAGGTGGTTTTTGCACTCTTAACTGCCTTGCCTTCATCACCGATAACTGTAAGACACTCGCTGTGTAAACTTCCCAAAAAACTGAAAGGCGTAGGTAAGTACGTATGAAATTCACATTAGATGAAACACAAAATAACCGTCTGCTCGCTGCTATTTTTCAAGAACTCGCTGTCATAGTCTTTGATCCGCAAAAAGAAGTTGTTTTCGCCAATGCCAACATGACGGATATCCTAGGTTATAGCCAAGAAGAAATCATTGGCTTGCCGCATCGGACCTTTTGTTTTGACCATTATGCTGCCAGTACGGATTACCAAGCTTTCTGGGATCAACTGCTTTACTCAAAGCAACGGTTTCAAGACAAAATCATTCGGAAAAACAAACAAGGAGAAAAACTGATTTTAGAAGGGATTTACTTCCCCGTCCTCGATGAGCAGCAAGAAGTCGTTAACGTCGTCAAAATCGCTTTTGACATTACCCAAAGAGAACAAGCCTTAGCGGTCACTATCAAAAAAGTGCAAGAAAGTGCTGCTTCCCTGACACGACTTTCTGCCAACGGACACCAGCAAGTCGATCATTTGTCAGAGAACTTGGCGCAAGTCAAACAGCTGTCTGATCAAAATCAAGCAACGACCCATGCCTTAGAAATGGATAGCCAACAGGTGACAGCGGTGCTGCATGACATCGACCGCATTGCGCAACAAACCAAACTGCTGTCCTTCAATGCTTCCATCGAAACGGCACGGATCGGCGAACAGGCAGCTGGCTTTCGGGTGGTTGCGGATGAAATGCAAAAATTAGCTGAACAGACCAAGCAGTTGACCCAAACCATTGCCGCAACCATGCAAGCCATCAACCAACAAGCCTTAGTCGTGTTAGATAGTGCCGATTCGACGACCATGAAAATCAGTGATTCGCAAAAAAGCCTCGCTGCCGTTTTGCATTCTTACGACACGCTGCGAACGACGGCCAGTCTTTTAAACGATGAAGCCGAGTATTTATCAGAAACCAACGATGCTGAGCTAGAAACCACATAAAGTGAAAAAAGAGCGCCGCTGTTTGCGACGCGCTCTTTTTTTTGACCAATAAATTGATCCATTATTTGATTTTATTGATACTCAGCACTAGCCAGCCTCCCACTCTTGCAACAACTGCTGTAATTCTTGCAAAAATGATTGGGTCGCAAAACCCAATGCTTGAAGAGGAACACGATATTCCTGTTGAACCACCAAAAAACTGCCAAAGATTTTATGTTGGACCTCAAAGGCGAGGTTTTTCCAAATACTCCACGAAAAACTGGCTATTCGTTTTTCTTTCTTTTCGTACGTGCACAAATACACTCGCTCGATACCAAAAAGTAGCCCCGCATTCGCTTTCTTGCCAGTCATCTGTGCCGTTAGCAGTGCCAGAGGCGTCTCCGTTTCAGGCACTTGAAAACTGGTAAGGACTTGTCTTTGCCATTGCCGTGGCAGCACTTGTCTTTCCCCAGAAAAATAGAACAAAAAATCTTGCTCTTGCAAAAAAGCATTCAAACGAGTTTGTCGCTCCTTGACTGGATCGCGTGGCGCCCGCTGAATCAAAGACGTCTGATTCATTGCCGCTTGCTTTGACTGCTTGTGATCACTTGAAGCCCCTGCCGCTGAGGAGTTTCCCAGGGGAAGAGGATCCATCGTTTGGTTGGCAGCAGCTGACTGACTGATTTTCTTCAGTAAAAAAGCAAGATGCGTCAACGAAAGCTGTTTTGCTGTCATAGGATTGGCATGCGGGCTTTTGGTAGGATCGAAGGACCGTTTGATCACCATTTTCCCACGACAATACAGACAAATCGCCGTGCCAGCTTCCCAATTGACTTCTAGTTCTCCTAGGCAGTGGGGGCATTGAATCGGAATAATATCCATTGAATCATCCTTTCGTTTCGATACAGGTATCGGAGCTATCCGTGGTAAAGATACGGATCGTATTCCAGCTGACAAACGCCAGCAGCACTAGAAGCGATATGCCATAAAAACCGAAATACCAAATAAGGAATGTTAAAAAAAGGATCAAGGCAAATTCATACGCCATGTTTTCCAGACTGCTGTAAAATACTGTCTGTCGGACGAGTTTCTTCCTACGCGCTTCAAAAGCTTTCTTCACTGCAGCCGTTGATGCATCCGATTGACTCAATGCCTGAGAAAGTTCTGCTTTGAATTTGCCGTACTCTGAGAAAAACTTGACCTCTGGTACGAGCAAGAAATACCAAGTCACGACACAAGCAATCAGCAAGATGATCGCTGAAACAGTCAGACTAAAGGCAACGGCAGGCATTAAAAATCCACCAAAAAAAAGATTCAAGAACGTTCCTGAAAGCATACCTAACAATAAAAATATACAGAAAGAATTTCCAAGGATCCTGCTGGTTTTGGAAAAACTTTTTTTCACTTGCACGAGCTGTTCACATTCAGGAAGCTGGGTTGGAAAAAGACGTTCAGCATCGGTGCCATCAGCCACGAAAGAATAGATTTGGTTTCCGTACTTGAATTCGCCAATGTAATAAGGAAAATACAGTTTTTCCGTATCACATTGTTTCGGAAAAAGAGTCAGTTGAACCTCATTGGCAACCTCTGCTCCCACCAAATGGTCTTTGGCTTTTGCTTCAAAGACTTCCAATAGATGGGTATCAGCAAGTGCTGCTTCTCTGGAAATATCAAAGGGCAGCACCTGAGCGTCTTGGCTAAGTGCCGAAAACTGCTGCATATCCGTGCAATAGGCGGTACCTTTTTGAAGATGCAACGGCAGCTTGCCATTGATACTGTAATCCGCTTCTTTTTGGGTATCCGTAGGAAAATATTCATTGAAAACCGTTGTGTTTCCGCTGTTATGTAAAGAAATGTCGGCAGTAATGCGCCCACGCCCCCTCTGCTGTTCCTCGTGGACATAGCTTCCTCTCACTTGCGCATCATAAGCAATTTGAAAATAATACATCGGGATGAATACACGTTTCAGATGAACCATCTCTAGCTCAAAAAAGATACTTTCCGAGATGGTCTCTTGCCAGGCTAGTTTATTTTTCAACGCAGCTTCACATGCCTTTTCATCATAGGCAAACGGATAAAATCCTTCTTTGACGGTCCCTTGAATGCGTGGCAACTCTTTCAGCGAGACGACTTGCTTTGTTTGTTCCTGTTTTTTTTGTTCCGGTTTGATCAACAGCTCATTCAAGCAATACTGACAGACTGCTTTTCCTGAGTCCCAATCAACTTCTAGACGCCCTAAGCAACTGGGGCATTGGATTTGTGTGATTTTCATTTTTTCTCCTTTTTTATGAATCATTTTTTTCAACAAGATGGCTTATCAAAAAAACCGACGAATGTTCCAAATAAGGGTAGCGATCACGACCACATAAGCGAGCGTATCGAGCCATTCATAAAATTTCCTGATTCTTGCAAGGTGCTTCCCACGCTTCTCATAGTTTGCTAACAAAGCTGCCCCGGCCGTTTTCTTACCTAATAATTCTCTTTTAAGCTCATCTCTAAATTTTTGGACTGTTTTGAGATACTGTTCTTTTAGAAAGTGCAACACTATCCCCGATACTACCCAATAGACGGCAGTTGGCAGGGAACTCATGACAATCCCCCCTATGACAGCCCTGAACACTCTTCCTAGAGGGATCCATTCAGAAATGAATAGTGCAAGGAACAGCAGGAGCACACCTAACGTAAAAAAGAGTACGGAGGACCAGCCAAAAACCTTGCGAGCTTTTGAAAAATTCGCAACCGTTTGTAAGGTTTCATGGCATTGTGGGATAATCGGCAGCTTCATTCGGTCAGGATCTTTGCCGTCGATCGCAAATTCAAAGGATTGCTCTTGGTACTTGAAGGTGCCCATATACAGGGGAAAGTAGAGCTTTTCTGTAGCACAGCTGATCAGGGAAAGATCTAGGTGCAGCTCTTTTAGATGATCGGCAGATTCTTTCTTCTGGATCACCGCATTCGCATGGGCTCTCAGTTCCGCTTGTTTTTCAGAACCAAAGAGCGCCTGCTCTTGCTCAATATCAAAGGGAAAAACATGAATAGCATGTGCTGAGATTAGCTGTTGAAATTCCTTTTGATCGGTACTAAAGTGCGGTTTTCTTTTCATTTCATTATTGACCTCGAAGCTCTGAGGAATTTCTTGCTCGATCACCTCCGAACTGCCGCATTGATAGAGTATGACCGTCTCATCTGGATGGTCGCCGCGCTTCTTTTCCCACGTGGTCGTATGCGAGCCGTCCCAAGCAATGGAATGGGTATCGTAGCCAAAGACCCCCTCCCAGTGCATCGTATAGGTCACCTGAAATTCATAAATCGGAATAAAATATCGTTTTACCTCGCTGACTTCAAGATGAGCGACAATGTCCTCAGGAACTGATTCCTGTTGGATCAGCCATTTTTTCAAGGCATTTGCTACCTCGTCTTCATTAAAGGTAAACGAATAAAACCCTTCTTTGACTTCTTGAAAAACTACGGGAACCTGTTCATTCGAAGCTTCTTGCGTTTGTTTTGGCGGCGAATGTAGGACTGACTTCGTTAAGCAATACTGGCAGACTGCTTTTCCTGTCTCCCAGTCAACGGTTAACTGACCCAAGCAGCTGGGACATTGGATTTGTGTGATTTTCATTGTATCTCCTTTTGCACATACTGATTTTCTTATCAATGAAGTGGCTTGGTTGCAAGTGAGGGGGAATATCTTTTTTATAGTGTTAGTTGGGGGAAGCAGCGAAGGAAAGCTGCTTGTTTGCAGGTAGTTGCTCGCTCTCATCCGTTTGTTCGAAACATTTTTTCCAGTGATGAAGCAAACAAGTGTATTTGTACCAAGAGCTGTTTAGCAAAAAAACAACCGCAAACGAAAAACAACCCTTTATATATCATTTTATAATAAAAAATACCTTAAATCTATTTAATATTGATAAAAATAATTGCTGATTTGCTAGTTGCGTAAAATGTTTTCCGTAATAGCCACTAAATTTTGCAACGAAAAAAGACAAACCTCATTTTTGTCTAAGGTTTGTCTACTGTCTGAAGCGGTTGTCTCGTCGGAGGCAGCCGTTTTTTTGTCACTTGCTAGTTTTCCTCATACGAAAACTCGTACTCGTTTTGTTCGTCATCGATCAGACGCTTGTCATTGTTGTCCGCCATTTTGAATACTTTCTCAAAATCATCGCCAGTCATGCGCACTTCCTTTTTCTCTTGATCAATGATCACTTGGGCATTTGTCACTTCAAAGGTGTGCATAGAACCGATGTCTGCCGCAGTCAGTGCTTTGCTTTTGGGAAACTCTGCTTGTAGTGTTTCGTTGATCTGTGCTAATTGTGTCTCTTGTTCTTCTACCAAGTCCGCAGATTCTTGATTCGGATCGACCAAAAAACTCAGCGTTTTATTAACGGTGAGCTTACCATCTTCCAAAACGTACAAGGCATTTTGTTGATGACTGTTGCTATTGGTCAATACTTGATTCGCAGCTGCAGAGTCAACCCTTGAGCTACTGCAGCTTGTCAAGAAAAATAGTGTCGCTAAACAAACGGCAGCAAATATTCCTCTACCTAACATGCTTTTCGTTTTCATTTTTTCCTCCTCGTTGCCCCTAATTTTGTTTCTTTGATGATTTTTCCGCAATCCGCGGATTTGGTTTCCTACAGATTAAAGTGCTTTTAGTATAGCATAAATTATTTGCTTTTATAGCTATTTTTTATAGTAAGATTAATTTTACGCACAAAAAAACCAACCTTGTTGAAACAAGATCGGCTTTCTTTAGGATTGATTCGTTGAGACCTTTGAACGCTCTCGCTGGGGTATGATCGTTGCTTACTGTCCAATCAAGCCGACAACAAGTCCTAAAACGATCACTCCTAGAAACCCGTTCACAAGGTGCAGCCCGACTAATTTGCGGGACTGTCCCGAGTAAACAGCCATCACGAAGGTGGCGACCCCATAAACCCCTAGCCACAATAAGCAAGCGACTTGCAAGGAGGTCATCAGCCAACCATCATGATCGAATGTTGCAAACCAATAGACGACTTGATAGGTCGCTGCTGATAAGAGAATCCCACCAACGATCGTGCCGCCAAAGGTAAAGAGCATGTCACCGGTCGTCATCTGCTGATCAGCCATCTTCTCTGCCATTCCTGATTCTTTCGCCCAAAACTTGCCCCACTTATGCATCGGATTGTAAAGCAGACTTTCCACCACGACCCAGCTGAGGGTGCCGAAAATCAATGTCCAAAAATTAACCATTTTCGTTTTCTCCTACACTTTATTTTATCGTCACATTCCTGAGAACCGAAGAAACAACCGAACGCAGGGTTCCTTCCCCATCAGTTTATGTCTTAAGGGACGTTTCTTCAACTTTTTTCACTGGTTTCCCCTATTTTTCGATGGTTCCAATAAAAACTAAGAAAAATGATCGTATACAATAATGCGGTGAAGCCAGTGACCGCCAATGGGTTAGTGATCAAAATACCGACAAACAGCAAAATCAGTGCAAGGATCGCCCCACTCAAGAAAATCGTATAGCCCATTTTCTTCTGCTTGCGTACCAAAACAAACGCCGCCGCACTGATCAGCAACCAGATCAGCAATACAGTATAAGACAGGGAGCCTGCTAGATAATTGAAGAGTTTGTCGCCTAAAAAGTAAGAAAGAACGACCCCAAGATATAAAGTACCGCTGCAAAACATGATCGCTCGTTGGGGCACGCTGTTTTTATTCAGCATCGTAAAGCGGCTTTTTTTCTGGCCATTGTTGCTTAATCGGAAAAACAACGTTCTTGAAGAAGCATAGACTCCAGAATTGATCGACGAAAACAAAGCCAAAATAATCACTAAATTGACGATGTCGGAGGCAAATGGGACATGGATTTTTTGAAACACCATCACAAAAGGACTGACATTTGGATCGGCTAATTGATTCCACGGATAAATGATCAGTAAAAGAAACAAGGGAATGATGTAAAAAGCGGCAATCCGAGTCATTACTCCTTTGATTGCTTGCGGGATCGCTTTTTTGGGATTTTCCGCTTCACTGATCGTAATGGCTACTAACTCAGAACCGCCGTACGAATAGATCACAACCAGTAAAGAATTGATAAACCCTTTGAGACCATGAGGGGCAAAACCACCATAGTCTGTCATTTGTCTCATCGTCGGGAAAAAGCCCCAATCAAAGACTTGCGTGGCAACCAGATAGAGACCCACCAAGATCAACGCGATCACCACACTGATTTTGGCCCAGGAAAGCCAATATTCCGTTTCCGCAAACAAGCGAACCGAAAACAAATTGATGATGGTCGTGAGCAGTGCCAAAATCAACACAAAGATCCAAGCTGGAATATTGGGAAACCACAACTGCAAAAAGCTTGCGGCAGCAACTGCTTCGGCGATGATGTTGATCATCCACATTGACCAGTAGATCCAGTCAATGAAATCGGCTGTATGCACGCCAAGATATGGCTGGACTAAGCCCGAAAGACCATGTTGTTTTTGGTCAGATAAGACCAACTGTCCCAGTCCTGTCATGACGACAAATAAGATCAGCCCGCAAAAAATAAACGCCAGCAAGACCGCAGGCCCCGCTAACTGGATCGCTTCACCGCTGCCCTTGAATAGGCCAGCACCGATGGCGCCACCTAGTGCCAACATAGTGATATGTCTGGTTTTCATCTGCTTTTTTAATTGATTTTTTTCTGTCATAGGTTCCTCCTTGAAAACCGTTGATCCTCCATACAAGGTGATTCTCTCATTGTCGCTATTTTTAATTATATGAATGATTTTTTTTAACTACCTCATAGAGAATACCAGACGCTTCTGCTATTGCAACTAAGAATTGAAAAAATTATCTATTTTTTCTGAAAATTCTATCATCCTCTAATCTTTTTCACCTAAATCAAATCTTGGCGAGCTTTTATCTAAGTGAATGCACGAAAAAAGCCATCTCCCAACTTGCGGGAAATGACTTCCTGTCCTTTTTTCAAGCAGGCTTGATGATCAATGAGTCGTAACCAACTCGTCTTTGACGGCGTCAGGGAGATCTTGTTCGGTCACCTCTTGATACGACTCCACATGTTTGCCCTTTGCATCAAGCTCTAGGTAGGCATTTTCTTTTAGCTTTTGTGGTGCCCAAAACGTGATTTTGATCTTTTGCCCATCTTCATTGACCCCTTCTTGTGTATATTCGTAGGAATCGTGTTCTTGCAACACGCCATACTCGTCGGATGTTTTGACATAGACCTTTTTCTCCGGTACGAACGGATTGAAACGATCCACCAGCTGAACCAGTTCGCTGGAATCATCTTTCGTAAAATAAGACCATGTAACCAATGTGACGGTCCCGATCGTTAACACGAGCAGGATCATACTAATTGCTTTCTTCAAGTGATTGTCCTCCGTTTTTTCTATCTACCTTCAGTATAAAAAAACAAGCGATAAATATAATCAAACTTAAGGCGTATTTTTCCGTCGGTCATTGTGACTAAGACAAAAAGGGACCACTTTTTCAAAAGAAGCAGTAGTCCCTCACTTAGATGTTCCGTTTGTTCGTGACCCTTAAACCGTCACTGCCACATCGATCAGCTTGCTTTGCAAATGAACGAGGGTCTCTTGCGCGACACCAATCGTCCGCAAATAATGATACGCATCGGTATAGGTTGCTTCCAGATGCGTTAAGACGGGCAACAGATACTCAGGTGCTGACAGCCACATCTCATTCGTGATCGTTTGGACTTGCTGAGCTACCAGCGGGTTAGCAGCTAAATAGGTGTGCGTCGTTTGATAGTTGGCAATGATATCGGCTTTTGCTACATCTGCCAGTTGAAGCAGCAGCATAGCGATCACACCCGTCCGATCTTTGCCCGCCGCACAATGAAACAGCACACAACCTTCAGCAGCCGCCATCGTTTCCATGATCTGCTTGATTTGCTCTTTACGGTCTTCAATCATCTGGATATACAGCTCCGCCATGTTGAAAATCAGCGGCTGCTCCAGTTGGGTCACATCCCCCATCGTTTCTGAAATCAAAGAGATCGGCCAATTCTCCACACCGTCGATCACAGGTGTTGGCTCCTTTTCGATCTCTAAGGTCGTCCGTAGATCAATGATGGTCGTCAGCTGATACCTTTGTAAAAAAGCGATATCTTCTGGATGTAGATTGGCTAGACTGTCGCTTCTTAAGAAACGCTTCCAGGCAGTTGCTCCGTCTTTTGCGGCATAACCGCCTAAATCTCTTGTATTATAGGTTCCTTTTAATGGCAATCGTGTGTACATTCTTGATCGTCTCCTTATCTCATTCGTTTTTTGACTTGTCCGATCCCTAATTCGACACTGATCATCGTGAAAAAGATCAGCAAAATCAGCATCGAAATTTCACCATAATTGTATTGACCGATCGCCCGCGTCAAGAGCATGCCGATCCCGCCGGCGCCTACCATTCCAAGTGAGATCGATTCAGCGATGTTGCCTTCCAGACGAATCGACGTCCAGGCTAGAAAGCGGCTGCTCAAGTTAGGCAGCAGGCCTTCTGTAATCATTTGCAGCCAGCCGGCACCGGTGGCTTGCATCGTTTCAATGATTGCCGCGTCTTGTTCTTCGATCGAACTGATAAAGGATTTTGTTAAATACCCCACCGTCGGGAAAACCAGTCCTAAAACCCCCGAGGTATTCCCAAATCCTAAACTAGCCACCACGATCAAGATCCACACTAGGGCTGGAACGGCCCGTACTACCGCTACACTGCCTTTGATAAGCATTGAAAGGAAAAGATGCGGTGTGGTGTTGGCTGCTCCAAGAAAGCTTAATACCAGTGCAATGAGCCACCCGATGAATAAGCCGCAGATCGCCATACACAAGGACACAAACAATTGGCCCAACGCTGGAATGATTTTTGAAAAGTCGAGGGTCATAAATTTTGCCAAAATCGTCCCAGCATCTTGCCAACGGCTTAAAAAGCGCGCGACCTCCAAGTCCAGCAAAGCCACACTTGTGATCAGCAACAAGATGAGGCCACAAATCGTGCCTAAAGTCAGCAGTCGTTCTTTTTTCGTAGATAATGCAATTTTTGTTGTCATCGCTTCCTCCTTCAATCAGGCAATTCGTTTTCTAAGCTGATTGACTGCAAATTCAGTCAATAGCACCAGCAAAACTAAAAGAATAATTAGGGCAAACGCTTCGCGGTATTTAAATAAACGAATATTGGTCTGAATCATGATCCCCATTCCTCCTGCCCCTACCATTCCTAAAATGGAAGACGCACGAATATTGATTTCGAAAGAAAACAAAGTCCAATTGATCCAAGAAGGAATAAATTCAGGAATCAATCCATGAAAAAGAATCTGCCAATAAGAGGCGCCTGCTGCTCGCAGCGCTTCTAATTTACTGCTGCCGATCTCATCGATCGAATCCGCATAAGAACGAGCCAGAAAACCTAAGGTCGCAACGGTCAATGCCAATAGCCCCACCATATTCCCAATGCCGAAAATATAAACGAACAGCGATGCCCAAACCAGTACTGGGATATTTCTCAGAAAAGAGATCACCATGCGGACGCTCGTCCGCACGAAAGGATAGGGATTTGTCTGCTCTGACATCAGCAACCCGCAGACAAAAGCCAAAAAAGCCGAGAGATAGGTGCCAACGATCGCAAACAAGACGGTCTCTGCCACCAAAGGCAAGTAACTACGGATATTTGCAAAATTTGCTGGGAAAAAGTTTTGCACAAAAAATCCCACAAATGCTGGAAGTGACCGAAAGGCTTCCACCACATTGATTTGCAAATAGGCAAACGACAATAGAACAGCTACTACTACCAATAAGCCGTTCAAGACTCGTCCTTTGTTTGACTCAACCCTCAACGGAATCACAAATCTAGGCTTCTCCATAGGTCAACTGCTCCTTTCCTACGGGAATCGTTGCTTGCGTTAACCTCTGCTGTTCTTCTTTTCCTTGATAGATATGTGCGATCATCGCTTCTGTCAATTCTTGGGGCTTTCCGTCAAAGACGATCTTCCCTTCTTTGACGCCGATGATCCGAGTGGCATACGCCTTGGCAAAATCAACTTGATGCAAATTGACGATGCAGGTGATCTGGCGCTCTTGAGTGATCTCTTGCAACTGTTTCATGACGACTTTCGCAGCGTTAGGGTCTAAAGAAGCGATTGGTTCATCCGCCAAGATCAGCTTCGGCTGCTGCATGATGGCGCGGCATATACCAACTCGTTGCATTTGTCCCCCAGACAAAGCATTAGCTCGCTGGTACATCTGCTCTTGTAGACCGACTTTTTCTAATAGTTGGACCGCCTCTTGTTTGTCTTTTTCAGGATACAGCCCGAAAGCCGTTTTGCGAAAAGGAATTTTCCCTAAACGTCCATGCAGGACATTCTTAAGCACATTGGTACGGCCAATCAGATTGTAATGTTGAAAAATCATGCCAATTTCTGAACGAATCTGTCGCAGCTGCTTTTTCTTCGCACGGGTGATGTCCGTCCCCGCAAAGATCACTTGCCCCTCAGAAGGTTCGATCATGCGGTTGATTGAGCGGATAAAGGTCGATTTCCCAGCACCCGATGGACCGATCACGACGATAAATTCCCCTTCTGTCACCGTTAAATCAATTTGCGACAACGCATATTTTTTTCCATCATAGGTTTTGCTCAACTGCTTGATTTCTAATAAGTTATTCGCCATGACTATTCCTCCTCTAAGTTAAGGATCTCGACCATTTCTTGTACCACTTCATAATCTTCATCTTTTGCTTCGGTAAAACGAACCTCTTTGCTGCCATAGAAGGTCTCAAAATACTCTTCGTTTTCATAGGTAAGGTAAAAGTCTTTCAATGCCGCTTTGGTTTCTGCTGGCAAATCGGAGCGAACGACGAAGAGGGCATTCGGGATCGTCTCTGTTTCTCCAATCACTCGGATATCGTCTTCTTGGATCATCCCAGCATCTACGAGTGAGGTGATGACTTGTCCAGCCACTGCTGCGGCATCGTAATCTCCTTTGGCTACCCCCATCAAACTGGAATCGTGCTTGCCTGAATAGGCAACAGTATCAAAAAAATAGCCGGGATTTTCTAATTGATTGGGGTCCAATGACAACTCTTTGACTAATTTCGCCTTGGGGTACATATAGCCAGAAGAAGAAGCAGGATCAACAAAGGCAAAGCTTTTTCCTTTTAAATCAGCCAATGACTGAGTCGTGGTATCGTCTTTTCCAACAACGAAAAGCGTTTTGTATTCTTCTTGGCCCATTGAAGTCGTTGTCACTAGTGGTTCTGCACCTGCGATTTTTTTGGCTTGATAATAACTCATCGGACTAACCAGTAAAACATCCAGCTTCCCTGCTTTCAACGCTTCGATCCCGACTGAATAGTCAGCACCTTCTAATTCTTCCACTTCAATTCCTAACGCCTCTGACATGTCTGAACGGAACTGCTCATTTTTCTGACCAGAGTCTGGATTTGTTTCATCTTGTATTTGAACGATCGTCAGTTTATCAACTGACTGTCCATCCTTAGCATCCGCCGATGCTGCTGATTTCCCGCAGCCTGCCAGCATACCTAGTGCAAAAATGTGAATGAGACCAACCAAAGCCCACTGTTTTTTATTCATAATAAAAAATCCTCACTTTTCGTTTTGTTTAGTAGTATACTACTAACAATATGTAGTATACTTTGATTGAAACAAAGGCGTCATCAAGAACGGGTAAAAACTACGTAAAGGTCTTGTAAACCCACAAATGGAGGAAACGACGTTGGAAGAAACCATCGAAACCATTGTCTATAAAAAAATAAAAAGTGAGATCCTCACAGGAAATATCAAAGTCGGCGAAGCATTTTCGGAAGCTTCTTTGTCCAAATCGACCGGCTATAGCCGCAGCCCGATCCGCTCTGCTTTAAAACAGCTGGAACACGAAAAATTGGTCACTTATAAGAAAAACCGCGGGGTCGTTTTGCGGGAAGCTTCAATCAAAGAACTGGCCGATATCACGCAAATCTGTGTCAATTGGCTGATTTTAACTACTGAGCAGGTTGCTGATGGCTTGGGGAGTTTTGCGATTGACGACATTCAACAGCTGCTGAATGAAGCCAAAACGTACCGACAGCAGATGGATTACGTCAATTATATGAACAAGATGCCAGAAGTCTACATGGCGATCATGGCAGCCAGCCCCAATGATCTTCTGGTCAGCACCTACCAATGGTTGAGCAGCCGTGTCATTAGTGCCTCAATCTATAAAAAAATGGCGAATCCTAAAAATTCGCCAAGAAAAACACTGTCGACGGTTCAATTTTTCCAAACCTACATCGACCATCTCCGAGCAGAAGATTATAGCCAAGCGATTCGCTGCCTAAAAGACTACCAGCAATATGCCAATCATCAGATTCTTTATTATGGGTATTTGTAAAATCGAAACTTCTATACTTTATAATAACGATATCGATTGAAATCCACTTTAAAATGGTTAACAAGTGCATGCCAATGTTCCCCTAGTAGCGAGACATTGGCATGTACAATACTTACAACCACATCAAACCAAACAACTGCTTCTAAAAAAGATAACGAGGTGCTCCATGCTAGAAATCAAACGGATCGATCAAAAACATCAAGCTGATATCCGCTTGAAAAACGAACCCTTCTCCTTATGGGGGAAACTGCTGCCGACTTATAATGAGGGCAACTGGCAGTACACGATCTGTAAATTTGCATCCGAAGACATTCAGACGATGTGTTTCCCAGATGAAAATTATTCCTATGACGAAATGAGCCGAAACAGTCTGTTTATCGGTGCTTATGATGATGGAAAATGCATCGGCTTAGCGATCGTTCAAGACGCTTTTTTCAAGTATCTGTACCTCTATGACTTAAAGGTCAACACAGACTACCGTAAGCAAGGAGTCGGTCAACTGCTGATCCAACAGGCACTGAAAGCGGCCCTTGCCAAAGGTTATCGCGGCATCTACACGCAAGCACAGGACAACAATCCTTCTGCCTGTCTGTTCTACTTGCGAGCAGGCTTTCGTATCGGAGGTCTGGATACGGAAGTGTACAAAGGAACCAATCAGGAAGGCAAAAGTGACATTTTGTTTTATTTGGATGCAGCGGAAACGGCAGGCAAAAAATAGCTAAAAAAAGAAAAAAATTCCTCCTGCCAGATGGTACACTTAAGGCAACAATGTTTTAGAAGGTGAGGAAGAAGAATGTACGTAGGATTTGATATTGGCGGAACAAGTATTAAAT
This sequence comes from Enterococcus sp. DIV0213h, assembly GCF_051711285.1. NCBI lineage: Bacteria > Bacillati > Bacillota > Bacilli > Lactobacillales > Enterococcaceae > Enterococcus > Enterococcus sp. DIV0213h. The sequence goes on along the minus strand of NZ_JBIOMH010000001.1, from coordinate 165,151 downwards.
ATGGTGTTTTAGATGAAAACGGAGTGATCCTTGAAAAATCAGCGATCCCTACTAGCTATGAGCCAGCCCAGTTTTATCAGGATCTACTCACGATCATCGAAAATGCCCAGAACCGCCACACGATTGATGGCATTGGGATCAGCGCCCCCGGGATCGTTCAAAAAGACGGCTTTATGTTAACTGCGGGCGCCATCAAATCGTTATATGGCGAAAATTTCAAAGCAGTATTGGAAGCGCGTACAGGGTTGCCTGTGGCGGTGGAAAATGATGCCAATGCAGCAGCGATCGCTGAAAAATGGATCGGCAATGCGCAAGAGGCTGCCAACTATTTGTGTCTTGTCCTAGGCACTGGTGTAGGCGGTGGGATCGTGATCAATAATCAAGTCTACCGAGGTGCTCATGGCATGGCTGGTGAATTTGGCTGGATGGTGATCGATCAGCTGCCAGAAGAAGGCAATATCGAGGAAAGTTCCATCAATAAAAAAACTGCCGTCGTGGGCGGCTTGATTCGCCTCTACAATTTAGCGGGGGCAGCAGTTCCTGGCTTTGAACCCACCCAAGACGCCAAAGAGATTTTTGACCGCGCGCAGCAAGGCGAAGCGTTGGCGCTGAAGCTGACGGACCAATTTCTGACGGATCTGTCTGTAGGGCTGATCAATTTGATCAGCTGCTTTGACCCAGAATTGGTATTGATCGGCGGCGGCATCAGTGCCAATCCTTATTTCTGGGAACGCCTGCAGGCTCGCTTGACGATCACGGAAACACGGCATGAAGCGATCAATTATTTGCGCGGACAAACCATCGCACCTGTTCGTCCAGCGAAGCTGAAAAACGACGCCGGCTTGATCGGCGCAGTCTATCAGATCCACCAACAGCTGCACCGTTAAAAGTTCGGATATGCTATACTGGTGTAAATTGATTATCTAGGACAGCGAGGAACCAGCATGGCGCTTTTTGAACAATTAAACTTGAACAAGCTCTCTGCGGTAGAACAAGAAATCTACCGTTTTATCGTCAATCACTTAGAAAAGATCCCGTATATGCGCGTGCGCGACATTGCCGATGATGCCCATGTCTCTTCGACTTCGGTCTTTCGTTTTATTCAAAAAGTCGGCTTTCAGTCGTTTCCAGAATTTCGCTTCTATATCAAAAATCATTTAGAAAAAGCCCATTTTGATGCACATCCGGAACACTTGGGTTTAGAAGCGCGCATCAAAGGCTTGAATATGCAGATCTTCCACCCTGATGCGGAATACCAAATACGAAAACTCGCCGAAGCGATGCGGGATGCCGATTTGATCTTATTTATGGGCATGGGAGCATCTGGTGCGATCGCGCAATACGTTGCCCGCAAACTAGCCAGCCTCGGTTACTTTAGCATCAGCATTGATGAACTGACCTACCCGATCAAAAGCTTTTTACGAAAAGATCAAAAGAATGTTTTGGTTTTTTTGAGTGTCTCTGGTGAAACCAAAGAACTGATCGAAGTCATTACCGGTTTAGACAATCAGGCGATCGTGCAGAAGTACTGCATTACCCCAAATCGGGAAAGTACGTTGGCACGCCTGTGCGATTATTCGATCGAGTATGCGATCAAAGAGGAACGCAAAGACATCTTTCTTGATTTGACTAGTCAATTGCCTTCAGTAGCGATTTTAGAAACGCTGATCGGCTATTTACAAGATTATCGTACCCATTCTTGATGGTTCAGTTTACTGAACCATCTTTTTTTGTAACACTGTGTTCCAGCTGCGGAATTTTTTTCATTTCTTGAGAGATATGTACGGAATCCGTATCCGCTTACTTTTAGCCGTTTTCATTCGCTATAATGATGGCATCAATTAATGAAAGGTGTTATTATTATGCAAAAATTCAATGACCTGTTAGACCGCTCGTTGGTACCAATCGCAACAAAGTTGAACAATCAACGCCACGTAGCAGCGATTCGAGATGCGTTCATGCTGATTTTCCCACTGACCATCGCTTCTTCTCTCGTTATTTTGGTCAACAATATTTTATTTTCCAATGAGAGTTTCATCGTGCAATTATTTCAACTGAATCGACTTTTCCCGAATCTGGAAAGTGCCCAGCAAGTCCTAGCTTCCGTGGCGAACGGGACCATCAACATTATGAGTTTATTTATTGCGTTTCTTGTTGCTCAGCTTTTAGCCAAGCATTTCCAAGCAGATGCTACGCTAGTTGGTTTGACAAGTGTCGCTGCCTTTATGATCTTGTACCCGACCTCCTTTGCAGTAGATGATGTCAATGTGATCTCCACACAATATTTAGGCGCCCAAGGGTTGTTCGTAGCTATGATCGTGGCTTGTTTGGTCGGTGAATTCTTGCCGAAGCTTTTCAAAGTCAAACGACTGCAGATCAAAATGCCTGAAATGGTACCACCAGCAGTTTCTCGCTCCTTTTCTGGCATGATTCCGATCGTGATCATCGTGGCAGTCACTGCTTTGATCAATTTCTTAGTTTTGATGATCGCGCCAGAAGGCATCAATGAACTGATTTATAATGGGATCCAAAGTCCATTGCGGGATCTGGGGGGCAATGTCGTCGGTGTCTTGATCTTGGCGTTCTTGCAAACTACGTTGTTTGCGATCGGGATCCATGGACCAAATACTTTGAATGCGGTTCGTTCAGCGATTTTTACCGAACAGGACCTAGCTAACCTAGACTTTATCAACCAAGGCGGCTCCTTGTGGGACGTTCCTTACAAAGAAACTTGGGGCGTTTTAAATGATATGTTCGCAAATATGGGCGGAACTGGTATGACATTGGGCTTGATCATTGCGATCTTCATCGCTTCAAAACGTCCAGAACAACGTGAGATCGCTAAGATGTCTTTAGTTCCAGGAATTTTCCAAATCAATGAGCCGATGATCTTCGGTCTACCGATCGTCTTGAACCCAATCATGATCATTCCGTTTATTTTGACGCCAATGGTCAATATTTTAGTGGGTTATTTTGTCACTGTTGTCTGGCCGATCATGCCGACCCCAGCGATTGGGGTACCATGGACGACCCCCGGAATCATTAATCTCTTTTTAGGAACTGGAGGAAATGCGATCGCTGCAGTTGTCGGTGTCGTTTGTCTTGCGATTTCGGTCTTGATCTATTTGCCATTCGTGATCGCCTCTAACCGTTCCCAAAAAGTGGAATTATAAGCAAACGAATGAGTCGAGGAGGAATGAAATTTATGTCCGCAAAAATGCCAAAAGATTTTTTATGGGGCGGCGCGATCGCTGCCCATCAAGCGGAAGGCGCTTGGAATGTTGCTGGCCGTGGAATGAGTACCGCCGATGTCATGACGGCCGGCGGCAACGGTATTCCCCGTAAAATCACCAAAGGCGTCATTGAAGGGGAATATTACCCGAACCATGAAGCCATTGACTTTTATCATCGTTACAAAGAAGATATCCAGTTATTCAAAGAACTGGGCTTGAAATGTCTACGGACATCGATTTCTTGGAGCCGGATCTATCCAACTGGAACAGAAGAAGAACCAAATGAAGCCGGTCTCCAATATTACGATGATCTTTTCGACGAATTGCAGGCAAACGACATCGAACCCGTCATCACTTTGTCCCACTTTGAAATGCCTTATGCCCTCTATGAAGAATTTGGTGGGTTTGCTAACAAAGAAGTGATTCCCCTCTTTGTCAAATTCGCCAAGACTGTTTTTCAACGGTATCGTGACAAAGTAACGTATTGGATGACCTTCAATGAGATCAATAATCAAGCAGATGGGCAAGAGCCGCTGCACGTTTGGACCAATTCCGCCATGATCATCGAGGATGACAGTCAAAAAGAAGCACTCGTCTTTCAAGCGGGCGTCAATGAGTTGATTGCCAGTGCGGCAGCGGTGATCGAAGGCAAAAAAATCAATCCAGAGTTTCAGATTGGCTGTATGATGGCCTATGTCCCAGTCTACCCCTACTCTTGCGCACCCGCTGATTTGATGGCATCCGTCAAAGCCAATGAACGGCGTTATTTTTACAGCGACGTCCATGTACGAGGCAAGATCCCAACCTATGTACAAAAATATTGGGCAAAAAAAGGCATCACGATTGAGATCACGCCCGAGGAACAAGCGCTATTAAAAGCGGGAACCGTTGATTATATTGGCTTCAGCTATTACATGTCAGGAACGATCTCAACCCTTGATGAAGTGGCTGGCACACCAACTGAGGATATCCCAGGAGCAAAAATCGTGAGTAATCCTTATATCAGTGCTTCTGATTGGGGCTGGCCTATCGATCCAGTCGGGTTGCGCTATGTGTTAAATACGATCTATCAACGCTATGACTTGCCGCTATTTATCGTAGAAAATGGCTTTGGTGCTTACGATCAATTAACCGATGAGCAGCAAGTCCATGATGACTACCGCATCACTTACCTGAAAGAGCATATCGAACAGATGGAAAAAGCGGTGGTTGAAGATGGTGTACCGCTATTAGGTTATACGCCTTGGGGGATCATTGATATCGTCAGCTTCGGCAGCGGCGAAATGGAGAAACGCTATGGCATGATCTATGTCGACAAAGACAATACTGGTAAAGGTACCTTGAACCGTTTGAAAAAAGATTCCTTTGCGTGGTACCAGCAAGTGATCGCCTCTAATGGTGAAACGCTCTAATTACTGCTTCCATGACTAACACAAAAAAAACGCCCCCTCGTTGCGCCATACTCCTTTTTACAACAGGAGCCTGGCAACGAGGGGGCGATTTTCTTATTAAAGAGGTGCGCCATTGCGAGGATGGCTTTTCTTATCATCACTAAACACTACCTCAATGCTGTGGTACACTATAGCTATTCATTTACTTTTACGTTAAGGAGGAACTGCATGAAGCCGATATTTCGTCCGATCCAATCTCAAGATGATGCGCCCTTAGCCGCTATCATTCGCAAAAGCTTGACCGACCACCAGTTGGCGGTTCCAGGAACTGCCTATTTTGATCCCGAGTTAGATCACTTAAGTGAATTTTATGCAGCAGATCCTGCTAGCCGTCATTATTTTGTCGTCACCGATGAATCGGGTACCCTTTTGGGTGGCGGTGGTCTTGCCGCTTATGATTCAGAAGGGCAAATCGCCGAGCTGCAAAAATTTTATCTCAGTGATGCTGCCAAAGGGCAGCGCCTCAGCTATCCCTTGCTGGCGAAGATCGAGGCCAAAGCTGTTGAACTAGGTTATCGGCAACTCTATTTAGAATCCCATCATTCTCTAAAAGCAGCCTTGCATGTCTATCAAAAAGCCGGCTATCGCGCATTGTGCCAGCCACTATTGGCAGCACAGCATACCACGATGGATCGCTTTTATGTGAAAACACTAGAGCCGCAGCAACCAAATCAATGCAACAGCACCCACGGTTTGGACGGCGCCAACGGAAAGACCATAGAATAAAAAGCGCGGGCCTTCTTTTAAAAACTTGCGGAAATCCAAGCGCAAACCGATGGCTGCCAACGCCGTCGTTTCAAACCACGTACTGATAAAATGAGCGCCCTCATTCAACCAGCTAGGCAGCGGCAAGAAGCTGTTCAAGATACAGATGGTCAAGAAGCCCAACACATACCAAGGGATCGGCAGCCGCAGCTTGCCTTTGGCTTTGGTTTTGGTGGGGGTCTTTGTCGTCATTCGTTCAAAAACAATGACGACGACTGCCAACATGATGATGCGCGCGATTTTAAAGAGCATCGCGTATTTGACGGTGTCGGCATCAATCAAACTAGCCCCCGCCACGACTTGTCCGACGGATTGCAGCGTGCCACCAAGTAAGGCGCTTTTTTGCAACAGATCATCGCCGTATAAGGCCAAGCCTAAAAACGGCAGCGTCAGCATCATCACTGTTCCTAAAAGATTGACCAAGGTGATGATCTGCCCTTTTTCTTCATCATCGGCATCAATGGCCGGTGCGATCGCCGCAATCGCAGAGGACCCGCAGACAGCGTTGCCGCCTGCCATCATCAGGCTCATCTTTTGATTAAAGCCCATTTTTTTCCCTATCAAATAAGCAGCGGTAATGACCAAACTCATCATCAGCAATATAAAGAGAAAGCCCCGAAGGCCCATTTCACTGATGGTCTGGAAAGTGACGGTAAAGCCCAGCAAAACCACCGAATATTCCAAGAGCCGACTTTCCGCAACCTTCGTTCCGACTTGATAGCGTTCTTGCTTGAACAGTGTATTTCCTAAAATGATTCCTAATAAAATAGCAAGGGTTGCTCCCCCTAATTTTGGCACAGCCAAAGCCATGATTCGGGCGATGACGGCTACCGAAAAGGATAGGAACAAACCGGGAAGTATCAAAGCTGTTTGTCGTTGCTTCATTGCTTTCATCCTTTCATATAACATCCATTATACACAGATTGACCGATCAGTAGGATTTATTGGTATAATAGTTATGATTGAATTTTCTAATGGAAGGGATTGCAATGTTAAAATTACTGGAGACCTTCAAGATGGTCTATGAAACGAAAAATTTTTCGAAAGCTGCCGAATTGCTGTTTATTTCGCAGCCCACGGTTTCTGCTCAGATCAAGCAGTTGGAACAAGACCTGGATACACCGCTTTTTTTACGCAATGGTCGCAAAAACGTGATCGCCACGCCCCAAGCAGAGTACCTTTACGAAAAGGCACTGAATTTATTGGATGAGTGGTCGACGATCGCCAGCGAGATCCATACCAACACGCAGCATCAAAGCCACTGTGCCCTAGGCATCTCTCATACCTATGCGATGGCCTTGATGCCTGACTTGATGATTGCTTTATACAACGCCTTTCCCACGGTGCGTTTTCGGGTATCGATGATGAATTCCGCTGAAGTCTTAACAGCGCTTGAGCAACATCAACTAGATTTAGGGATCATTGAAAAACCCTTATCTGCACCAAGTATTTTGCGTTTCCCGATTTTGAAAGATCAGCTCGTCTTAGCTGGTGATCCCCAAGTCGGTCCTTGGCTCGTCCGAGAAGCGAGTTCTGGTGTCTACTATTACACTAAGCGCTATCTAGAGGAACAAAATATTCAAGGACCGATCATTGAGATCGCCAGCAATGAATTGATCGTCGCTTTACTGAAACAAGGCTTCGGCTGTTCGATCCTTTCCAAGCGAGCCGCCCACGGCATTGGCTATCAACTGCTGGATAAAAATTTTGAGCGGCAATTTTACCTCATCCAGCGCAAAGCCGTCACAGAACCAGCCATCGAGGGTTTGCGGACCTTCATTCAGGAGTGGTCGCAAGAGGATTCCTTGCAAGCAGAAAGCAAATAAATTCACTTGTTTTTAAGGGAGGAAACCACCGCCTCGTGGGATTTCTTAACCTTTTCTTACGATTACGCTTCCTCGCTGCCGATCTGGTCCGTTTGATTGTTTCTTAAGAAATTTGTGCTAAAATGAAGAGTACTGGCTATGGGCTCTAATGTTCCCCTTTTCGGTGGATCTTAGACCGCCCTTTGACTACTTTTGCAGTTCGTGAGCAAACCAGTAAGAAAGGATCTTGAAATGAACGAACAAATCAAGAACAAATTAGCGCTGCTTCCTGACCAACCCGGTTGTTATTTAATGAAAGATAAAAATAACAAAATCATCTATGTTGGGAAAGCCAAAATTTTAAAAAATCGTGTCCGTTCGTACTTTACCGGCAGTCACGATACGAAAACCGAACGGCTCGTTCAAGAAATCAATGATTTTGAGTACGTCGTTACCGAATCAAATACGGAAGCCTTATTGCTGGAAATCAATTTGATTCAAAAAAACAAACCGAAATACAATATCATGCTAAAGGACGACAAGTCGTATCCTTTTATTAAAGTGACCAAAGAGCGCTATCCGCGTCTGATCATCACTCGTAAAGTTTTAAAAGACGGGGCTTTATATTTTGGCCCTTATCCTGATGCACGAGCAGCCAATGAAACCAAACGGGTGCTGGATCGCCTCTTTCCATTGCGAAAATGCGGTCCTTCTCAAAAGCGGCCTTGTCTTTATTATCATTTGGGTCAATGCGTCTGTCCTTATGTCAACAATGTAGATCCCAAGGATTATCAGAAGATCGTTGATCAAGTCAAACACTTTTTCCACGGCGGTCACGTCGATATTTTGAAAGACCTGAAAGAGAAGATGGGCGAAGCTATTGAAACGTTAGAGTTTGAACGAGCGGCTGAGCTGCGGGATCAGATCCAAGCAATCGATACCGTCATGACGCGACAAAAAATGACTCTGACAGATCTGATGGACCGTGATGTCTTTGGCTACAGTGTCGACAAAGGCTGGATGTGTGTCCAAGTCTTCTTTATCCGTCAAGGAAAGCTGATCGAACGGGAAGTCTCTTTGTTTCCTTTCTACAATGAAGCGGATGAGGATTTCTTGACCTTCGTCGGCCAGTTTTACCAAAAGAATGAGCACTTCATTCCCAAAGAAGTCTTTGTTCCACAAAATGTCGATGCTGCCCCATTAGAAGCGCTGCTGGAAACCAAAGTCCTGCAGCCCCAACGAGGCGACAAAAAGAAATTGGTCGATTTGGCCAATAAAAATGCCCGCATTGCCTTGGCACAAAAATTTGCGTTGATCGAGCGTACTGAAGAACGGACGATCGGTGCAGTGGATCGTCTAGGCGAAGCCATGGGGATCGCGACACCTTATCGGATCGAAGCCTTCGATAACTCCCACATCATGGGGACCGACCCAGTGTCTGCAATGGTGGTTTTTGTCGACGGGAAGCCGTTTAAAGATGATTATCGGAAATATAAGATCCGTACCGCACAAGGCGGCGACGATTATGGCTCTATGCAAGAAGTCATCTACCGCCGATACTCTCGTGTCCTAAAAGAAAACCTGCCTTTTCCTGATCTGATCATCATCGATGGTGGGAAAGCCCAAGTCGGTGCTGCCCAAGAAGTGCTGTATAACCAGCTAGGTTTAGATATTCCCGTTGCCGGTTTAGTGAAGAACAACAAACACAAAACCAGCGAGTTGATTTTCGGGGAGTTTTTAGATCCGATCCAGCTGGAACGCAATTCTGTGGAATTCTTTTTGCTGCAACGGATCCAAGATGAGGTCCATCGTTTTGCGATCACCTTCCATCGCCAATTGCGCAGTAAAAACAGCTTTTCTTCCAAACTGGATGAAATTCCTGGCTTAGGACCAAAACGCAAGCAACAGCTGATGAAAACCTTCAAGTCGTTAAAAAACATCCAAGCAGCTTCCGTGGAAGAGATCCAGCAAGCTGGCATCCCCAAAGCCGTTGCGGAAACTATCTTAGCCAAACTAGGCGATCAAAACCAACCCACTTCTTAAGTCAAAACAAAAACGCTCCATAGCCAACAGTAGCTATGAAGCGTTTTTTCGTTAAAGAAGCATTTTGTAAGCCGTTACTTTTTGCGGTGCTGTAACAGGTCAGGCTTCATGTCTAACATGGAATAGCCACGAACATCATACCGATTGCGGCTGCAGGAATAGTCCACTGGACGTCCCGATTCTAAATAGATGATCTGTTCTAATTCCAATACTGGGTCATCTGCTTGGCACGCTAAATAGGTTTGATCGTATTCATCGCTTTTGGCAGCCTGAAAGGTCCGATAAGCACCAGCAAATTTGTAGCCTAAATCTTGCAGTAGATAGTCATAGACGGATTCTTCCAAGATTTCTTTCGTCAAACCGCTGACCAGATCCAACGGCATATAGGAATGCTCGAGTATGTATGGATTGCCTTCTAAGATCCGCAAACGGATCACATGATAGATTGGTTGTTCGGCAGTGATCTGAAGCATCTCTTGAATTCTTGTTGTAGGAAAACAGACTTCAAAGGTGATGACTTGGCTAGTCAATGTCCGTTTTTCTTGTTTCATCTGATAGCTCAGGCCTTTGTATTCTGTCACCGATGAGGTATCTTTGCCCCAAAAGGAATGATTCAAAACTTTGGTCCCTAAGCCGCGCTTTGTCAGCAGCAAGCCTTCCATAATCAGGATATTCACCGCATTTTTAATCGTCATTCGGCTGACGCCAAACTCTTCCACTAACTCTGTTTGATAAGGTAAAAGACTGTCTTTCGGATAAGTTCCGTCCTTGATTCTTTTACGCAGAACATCTGCGATCTCCATATATTTGGGCATTTTGCCACCTCCAAAACGTGTGTTGTATTGTATTGATTGAAAAACGATAAAAGAACCGGCCAAACGAAAAGAGTGTCATCACACCACTGCACCTTCCAATGAAGCAGTGTGATAAGGGGTATTGCACTCTGATCGCGGCCGGATAAGGTCTATTACGTTTGGCGCTTGTTTCTAATCGACTCGATCAGACATTACGCATTTTTTAAACGGCGTGTTTCTTGAATTTGCGCCATTTTCACGAACGGCAAGTAGATAACGATTGACAAGATCAAGTTTACAGCTGCCAAGATTCCGCCAGCAATACTTTGTGTCGACAAAATACCGCCGATGATTGGTGGCGTCGTCCATGGTGCGATGACGGTACTTGCAGGAACTAAGCCAGTTGCGGTTGCAAAATAAGCAGTCGTTACTAAAACAAGTGGGGTCAACACATATGGGATGAACAAGATTGGGTTTAAGACAACTGGTAACCCAAACATCACTGGTTCATTGATCATAAACACACCTGGTGCAACAGATAGTTTTGCGACAGTCATATATGCTTTATGATGACGAGCAACTAAAAAGATCGCAATCAAAAGACCTAGTGTCGCACCTGTTCCGCCGATGTTCACGAAAGAATCAAAGAATGGTTTGTTCACGATATAAGGCAAATCTGTTCCTGCTTCTAATGCTCGTGCGTTTGCTTCGATCGCTGGCACATTGATCGTTTGCATGAACGGGTCGATGATGTTGGCACCATGTAAACCAAAGAACCATAAGAATGCAGAGATAAAACCTAATAGCAAAGCAGCTGGGTAAGAGTTTGCCAAGCCCATGAATGGTTGTTGCACCAATTCATAGAAGGACAATACGATACTTGTCACACCAAATGCTTGGAAAATTGCTGTAAACAAAGCAAAGATCGATACGGTGATCATTGCTGGGAATAATGCAGCAAATGAACGTGAAACTGCTGGTGGTACTCCATCAGGCATGTTGATGACTAAGCGTGGGTTGCCAGCTAGACGACGGAAGATCTCAGTAGAAATGATCGATACGATTAATGCTAAAAATAATCCTTGAGAACCAAGTCCGGCAGCTGTTAACAAACCATCTGGGCCTGTCGCCATAGCACCTAATGCGAAGAAACTTGCAACTGAGATCGCCCCAGCACCTAATGCGTCTTGATTGTAGCTTTTAGCTAAATTATACGCTACTGTGAAAGCGATTAACAGACCAAGTATTGAAAAAGTACCTGCTGACAAGTTGTTCCCAAAGGCTTGCCATGTTCCTTCACCAAAAATGCCATTCATAAAATCAATATAGGCAGGGATTGGTAAGTTGTTGATCAATACCCCAAAAGAGCCTAAGATCATCAACGGCATCGTTACGATAAATCCGTCACGAATGGCCACTAGATGTCTTTGAGAGCCTATTTTAGAAGCGATCGGAATAAAGTGCTTCTCCATAAATCCAATAAATTTATCCATTGTTTTTTCTCCTTTCAAACCCTAAACAAAATAATGAAACCGATTTCTACTAAAGAATACCACGAGAACGTTTCCATGTCTAGTCTTTTCTTTATCAAAACTGTGCTTTTATTTAACCCAGCTTATCATTTGCAAAAACAGGTGGTTTTTTAATAGAATCCCCCCTTTGAAATTAGCCAGAAGAAATCCGCGATTTTACACAAAAAAAGCAATGCTGATTCCTACAGCATTGCTTTTTTCATTGTTATTAAAAGCCGTTATTATCTGAAACTTCTTTAAACCAACGACCTGATTTTTTCACCGTTCGTTTAGCATCATTTGCTAAGTCAACGGAGATAAATCCGTAACGGTTCTTGTAAGCATTGGTCCATGACCAGTTGTCCATGCAGGTCCACATATGGTAGCCAACACAATTGGTTCCTTCTTGGATCGCTTGGTGGACGTACTTCAAGTGGTCAGAGACAAATTCGATGCGGTAATCATCTTCGATCACGCCATCAGCATTGACGAAACGTTCTTCTCCTTCGACACCCATGCCATTTTCAGAAATGTAGCACTTGATATTGCCATAGTTTTCTCGCGTGTTCGTCAAAATATCATAGATCCCTTTTTCATAGATTTCCCATCCACGATACGGGTTCATTTTCTTGTTCGGCATATCATAGTTATCAAAGTAATCATCAGGCATTGGACTTTTCGCTTCATCGATCGGTGATTCTTTCTTCATGATACGACGAGGTTGGTAATAATTGATCCCCAACAAGTCGATCGTGTTTTCGCGAATCGTTTGTAAATCATCGGCTTCCATCGCTGGTACCATATCCAATTCCTTGACGATGGTCACTAATTCTTCTGGGAACGTGCCTTTGACCGCAGGGTCTAAGAAAGAACGATTAAAGAAGGCATCCGCGATTTGCGCTGCTTTGACATCCTCTGGATCGTTCTCATCTCTTGGATAGCTTGGCGTCAAGTTCAAGATGATGCCGATCTCCCCATCAAGGTTCATCTCATGATAGACTTTGATGGCTTTAGCACTCGCCAACGTTTCGTGGAACCCAACTTGGACTGCATGTTTCATGTTGATCTCATTTGGATAATGGAATTGGTAAAGATAGCCGCCTTCAACAGGGACGATCGGTTCATTATGAGTGAACCATTTCTTGACACGATCACCAAATAATGTAAAGCAGGTTTGCGCAAATGCGACATAGGCATCCACGGTCTCTCGGTTCAACCAGCCGCCTTTTTCTTGCAGCGCCATCGGCATATCGAAGTGGTAAAGGTTCATGAAAGGTTCGATCCCATTGGCGATCAGCTCATCAATGTAGGCGTTGTAAAAATCAACGGCTTTTTGATTGACTTCTCCTTTGCCTTGCGGGAAGAGACGACTCCATTGGATCGACGTCCGAAACGTCGTATGGCCGGTTTCTTTCATTAGTTGAATATCTTCTTGATAGCGTGTGTAGACTTGCGAGGTTTTTTCAGGACCTACCTTATTGAAAAATTTCTCTGGTTCTTGCTGATACCAGTAATCCCAGATGCTTGCCCCTTTGCCATCGCCTTCAAATACACCTTCTGTTTGTGGGCCACTAGCGGCTGAACCCCACCAAAAGCCTGCTGGAAATTGATAATCCATCTTCATTCACTCCTCATTTTTTCTTTGCTGCCCTAATCATAAAGGAAGCAGTTACAAAAATCAATCTTTTTTAAAATAAATGTATAGACATTTAAAATAAAACATGATACATTATCAATGTAATCGATTGCAAAAAGAAATTTAAGGAGTGAAATAATAATGAATGGTTTTATGGACAAGTTATCTGAAAAGATTTTGCCCTTGGCGAATGCCTTAGGACAAAATCGCTACCTGACCGTCTTGCGGGACGCGTTTATGCTTTCGTTCCCAATCACTATGTTTGGATCGATCGTGGTCGTTTTAAACAACCTGCCCTTCTTCAGTGATGCCACTAAAGGAACATTAGGAACACTGTTTGGCAATGGGCAAAATGCAACAATGAGTATCATGACTGTTTTCGTTACTTTCGGTATTGGCTATTATTTATCAAAATCATATGATGTGGAAGGGATTTTTGGTGGTGCCGTTTCGTTTGCCAGCTTTTTGATCTTGACTCCTTTCTTTATGACTACTGAATCTGGCGAAACGATCTCCGGTGTGCTGTCTCTTGATCGTCTTGGCGCAAAAGGGATGTTTATCGGGATGATCGCAGCATTTTTGGCAGCTGAAATCTATTGCCGCATCACAAAACGCGGCTGGCAGATCAAAATGCCTGATGGGGTACCACCAGCAGTTTCTAAATCTTTTGCCGCTTTGATTCCAGCAATTATCACCTTAACGGTATTCTTAGTGATCAATGCCATCATGACGGGTGTCTTCAATGCCAACTTGCATGACCTGGTTTATGAATTGATCCAAAAACCATTGACTGGACTAGGCAGCAGCTTGCCAGCAACTCTATTGGCTTTGTTCTTTGTTCAATTCCTTTGGTTCTTCGGTCTACATGGTCAAATCATCGTCAACTCTGTGATGGACCCGATTTGGAATACATTGATGTTAGACAACTTAGAAGCGTATCAAAATGGGGATGCACTGCCGCATATCGTCACAAAACCATTTATGGAAACCTTTACTGTTGGATTAGGCGGTTCTGGTATGACGTTAGCCGTTGTTATCTTGATGGCTTTCGTATTGAAGAAAAAACAATACCGCGATGTGGGTCGTTTGGCTTTAGCACCAGGGATCTTTAACGTTAACGAACCAGCCATCTTCGGTATGCCGATCGTCTTGAATGCGACGATCCTGATTCCTTGGGTCGTAGCACCTCTTGTGGTAACGACCTTCAACTACTTAGTGATGGCGGCTGGACTTGTTCCTGCACCAACTGGTGTTTCTGTTCCTTGGACCGTTCCAGTGGTCTTCAGTGGTGTCTTAGCAACCAACTCTTGGTTAGGTGGTTTGCTGCAAGTCATTGACGTGGTGATCGTCGGCTTGATCTGGTATCCATTCTTACGTGTGTTAGATCGTCAAGCAGAACCATCGATCGATTAAGCGCAACGGCTGGCTGAATTTTTTCAGTCAGCCGTTCTTTTTATAAAAAAACCAAGGTTTGATTGTCGAAACCGCTTTTTTCAGCTATACTTCTTGCGAGGTGATCAGATGCCAAAATACCAAGAAATTGCCAATATTTTACGCACACGTATCAAAAACAAAACGTATCCGCCTGACAGCTTACTGCCGAATCAAACTGATTTAGTCGAGGAATTCGGAGTCAGCCGGATGACCGTCAAAAAAGCCATCGGTATTTTAGCCATGGAAGGACTGGTTTATTCTCAGCGGGGCGCTGGAACAAAAATATTGAACCACCCATTCTTAAAAAAAGACACCACTGCTTTAACGGTCTATGAAGGCTTGTCAACGGAAATGGGCAAAGCTGGCCGCAAGCTAGTCAGTCAGGTCATCGATTTTCAAGTCGAATTTCCTGACCAAACGATCCAAGAAAAGTTGATGTTAACGGAAGAACAGCCGATCTATAGTATTGTCCGCTTGCGGATTCTTGAAGACCAACCGTTTATTTTAGAATATACCTATATGCCCGTCCATTTGGTGCCCAATTTAACTCGTGGCCATTTAGAAAGTTCTATCTACCGTTATGTCAAAGAGGAACTAGGGGTCCAGTTTGCCGGCGCTTACCGCACCATTGCCGCTGATAAAAGTACCGCATACGATCAACAGTATTTGGACTGTAAAGCCGATGATCCGGTCTTAGAGATCGAACAGATCGTCTATCAGAAAAATGGCTCACCTATCGAATTTTCCCGTAGTCGCAACCGTTATGACGTGCGGGCCTACTCTTATTTAGATGTCCAGCACTAAAAAGACCTGCCCACGGTTTTCTTCCATCAGAAACCGTGGGTAGGTCTTTTTGTTGGTGCATTCGTTGCTTCGTTTACTTTTTCGCTGAGGGTTGGAATCGTTTCAGCCGCAAGGCATTTAATAAAACGGATACCGAGCTGAAGCTCATGGCCGCCCCAGCGATCATTGGATTGAGCAAGGGGCCACCGAAAAGATGCAGCACACCCATTGCGACAGGGATGCCTAAGACGTTATAAGCAAAAGCCCAGAAAAGATTTTCTTTGATGTTTTTGATGGTTGCCCGACTTAACTCGATCGCTGATGGGACGTCCATCAGATCGCTGCGCATCAGTACGATGTCTGCCGATTCGATGGCGACATCGGTACCAGAGCCGATCGCGATCCCTACATCGGCTTGGGCTAACGCGGGCGCATCATTGATCCCGTCACCTACCATCGCAACCTTTTGGCCTTTGGCTTGCAGGCCAGCTACTTTGGCGGCTTTATCTTCTGGCAAGACGTCACTGATCACTTCATCGATACCGACTTGTTTGGCGATGGCTTGGGCCGTTCGGGCATTGTCGCCCGTGATCATTGCTACGTACAAGCCCATTTGATGCAACCGTTCAATGGCTTTTCGACTGCTTTCTTTGATAGTATCTGCCACAGCGATGATCCCGATCGCTTCGCCGTCTTTGGCAACATACATCGGTGTTTTCCCTTCGTGAGCCAATTGTTGGGCTTGCTCGATCAGGCCATCGATGGCAACGTTTTGTTTTTCCAACCATTTCTGGTTGCCTAATAGGACTGGACTGCCAGCGATCGTTCCTTGAATCCCATGCCCTGGGATCGCTTCAAATCCGTCAACTTCTTGTAGGGCGAGAGCTTGCGTGCGGGCTTCGATCACAATGGCTTCGCCTAATGGATGTTCTGAGCCTTTTTCAACAGAAGCCGCCAGCTGCAGCAATTCCGTCGGCGTGTGATTGCCTGCAGGTAGGAGATCGGTTACGACTGGTTTGCCTTCTGTGATCGTGCCGGTTTTATCAAAAACGATCGTCGTCACATTTCTAGCTGTTTCTAACGCATCGCCGCTTTTGATCAAGACGCCATTTTCTGCCCCTTTGCCCGCACCCACCATGATGGCGGTCGGTGTCGCTAATCCTAAGGCACACGGACAGGCAATCACTAATACAGAGATCGTAATGGTCAATGAGAAGATCCAGGTTTCTTGTCCTAAGAAAAACCAGGCAAGTCCTGCAAAAACCGCCAAGACCATGACGATCGGGACAAACACACCCGAAACTTTGTCAGCCATGCGGGCAATCGGCGCTTTGGAGCCTTGGGCATTTTCTACTAACTGAATGATTTGCGCTAACGTTGAATCTTCTCCCACATTGGTGGCTTCATATTGAAAGGAGCCGTTTTTGTTGATGCTGGCGCCGATCACCCGATCACCGACTTGTTTTTCGATAGGTAAGCTTTCTCCAGTGATCATTGATTCATCGATGGCAGAGCGCCCTTGGGTAACGATCCCATCCACAGGAATCTTCTCACCAGGTCGTACGACTAAGATATCGCCAGCTGCGACTTCTTCAATACCCACTTCGACTTCTTCGGCTTGATTCCCGCTGCCACGAAGCACGCGGGCTTTTTTCGGTGCGAGATCCAACAACTTCTTGA
Source organism: Enterococcus sp. DIV0213h (assembly GCF_051711285.1). Taxonomy (NCBI): domain Bacteria; kingdom Bacillati; phylum Bacillota; class Bacilli; order Lactobacillales; family Enterococcaceae; genus Enterococcus; species Enterococcus sp. DIV0213h. The sequence goes on along the minus strand of NZ_JBIOMH010000001.1, from coordinate 148,016 downwards.
TGGCTTCGGAGGTTTTGCCCTTCGAGACCGACTCAAGGTATTTTCCTAAAGTAACTAATGCCAAAATAACGGCGGCCGTTTCATAGTACAAGTGCATCGCATAGTGGGTCGTGCCCAGGTAGACCATCACGGTTCCATAAATACTATAAAAGAAGGCAGCACTGGTTCCCAATGCGACGAGGGAATCCATGTTGGGATGGCCTTTCCAAAGCGCTTTGAAACCAGCAATGTAAAAGGCGCGACCGAGGACCATCACCGGTAAGACCAAAAGCAATTGAGTGGTAACGAAATTGACTGGATAGGCCATCGGATCTAAAAAGCCAGGGATCGGCAAACCGATCATTTCCCCCATCGTCAAATAGAACAAGGGGATCGTAAAGAGCGCTGAAAGCCAAAACCGTTGCCATAAAGCACGAATCTCTGCCTGTTTTGAATCCACCTTGTCGGCAGAAGCGGTCGGCAGCTGTGCATCATAGCCCGCCTCTTTCACGGCAGCTGCGATCTTCGCGGCGGTCACTTGATCTTGTTGATAGCTGACCGTCAGTTTTTCTGTTGCCAGATTGACGGAGGCTTGCTCCACACCCGCTAATTTTCGAACAGCTTTTTCTACTGTTTGGGCACAAGACGCACAGGTCATGCCCGAGATGGCAAAGGTCTCTTGTCTTTGGGAGCCGATCAGTTGATAGCCCGCTGCTTTGATGGCCGCAGCGAGTGTTTCTTCGGTGAGCTGCTGCTCATCATAACGAATATGTAATTTTTCAGTAGCCAAATTGACAGCTGCTTGGTCGACCCCCGCCAGCTTGCTGACTGTTTTTTCGACGGTCTGGGAACAAGACGCACAGGTCATCCCTTTTACCCCATAATTCTTTTCGATCATTGTTTCCTTCCTCCTTGCTTGCTATGCAAACCCATTAACCTTTTATGTTTACAGTTGTAATCTTCTTCTACTTTACAATTATCGTTTACACTTGTCAACGATAATACTCAAAAAAAGGACGTTCTCCTTTGAAGCGGCCCAAAACGCGAGACTTTTGGTCTACCTTTGGGCGATCGCTACCGGTGGAACGTACTTTTTTCTAAGAAACGATCACTGCCGTTGCAGGGGTCGTTTCGCTTATTCAGGTATTGGTTTTAGGAGGCTAGCACTCTTGCCCGTTGGTTTTGATCAGCTCTTGGTACCAGTAGAAGCTGTCTTTCTTGTAGCGTGCCAAAGATCCTTCTTGCGTTTCATCTTGGTCGACATAGACAAAGCCATAGCGTTTTTGGTAGCCGTTCAACCAGCTTAGCAAATCAGTGAAGGACCAGGTGCAATAGCCAAGAACTTCCGCGCCGTCGCTGATCGCTTCTTTGATGGCATGGACATGCCCTGCTAAATAATCGATGCGGTATTGGTCATGGATTTGATGATTGTCGGTTAGTTTGTCGTATTCACCAAGTCCGTTTTCCGTAATGATCACAGGCACCCGATAACGGCTAGTGATTCGTCGTAAAGCGATCCGCAGCCCTTGAGGATCGATCTCCCAATCCCAATTCGTCCGTTCCACAAATGGATTTTCGGCTTTTTTGAACATTCCTGGTGTCCCGGTTTCTTCGGAGCTGCCTTTTTTCCCAGTGGTGTTCATTTTCCCCGCACCGACACCATCTAATGGATTGTAGGCATTTGTTGCTGTTTGGTAATAGTTGATCCCTAAGAAATCTGGTTTTGCTGAACGCAGCAAGTCCATATCTCCTGGTTCGATCGTTGGTGCGATCCCTTGCTCTTTCAAGTAATTCATTGCCGCAATCGGGTATTCGCCCCATAGATAGACGTCTAACCAATAATGCGCCATCAAGTCTTCCGCGTTTTCAGCTGCCAAAATATTTTTCGGGTCGCTGTTGATTGGGTAGTTTGGTGAGTAGGCGAAACTTGGTCCGATTTTCCCTGGGATTTTCATCTCATGGAACTTGTTGATCACCGAAGCATTCGCCAAGTTAGCGATATGATTGACTTCATACATCCGTTTAGGATCGGTCACTCCTGGTGGATGGGCAGCTAAAAGATAGCCTAACGAAGTAAAGATATTTTGTTCATTCAAGCTGACCCAATAGTGGACTTTGCCGCGAAAGGCTTCAAACAATACAGCTGCATAGTTGGTGAAATCTTCAATGATTTTGCGAGATTCCCAGCCACCGTATTCTTCTTGCAAAGCTCGTGGCAGATCCCAATGGTACAAGGTCACCATCGGTTCGATCCCTGCTTTTATCAGTTCATCGATCAATGCTAAATAAAAGTCTAACCCTGCTTGATTGACTTCTCCTCGTCCTTCTGGAAAAATCCGTGTCCAAGCAATGGAAAAACGATAGGTTTTCAATCCTTGTTCTTTCATCAAGGCAACATCTTCTTTGAAGCGGTGGTAATGGTCGACCGCGACATCTCCGTTAGTTGCTTTAAAGGTTTTTCCGGGAATGCGGACAAAATCGTCCCAAACCGAAGCGCCTTTGCCGTCTTCTTGCCATGCGCCTTCTACTTGATAGGCTGCTGATGCTGAACCCCATAAAAAATCATTGGGGAATTCTTTTAGTTGTTTATGATCCAATTGTTTCCCTTCTTTCTGTTTGATGATACCCCTTTCTTAAGTATACCGATAATTGCCTGATTTGTCATAAGAAGATTTTGTACCTATGCCAAGAAAGTCGATGGCACGCAAAAAACATCCTTGCAAGCAGTGGCGTTCTCCTTGCAAGGATGTGGACTAGCTATGGATCATGCATCAAATTGTGCCTGATAGAGTGTGGCGTAACGCCCCTCTTTGGCTAATAACTCTTCGTGGGTCCCTTGCTCTACGATATTCCCCTGTTCCACCACGAGGATCGTATCGGCATGTCGAATCGTGGACAAGCGATGGGCGATCACAAAGGAGGTTTTGCTTTTCATCAATTTGGTCATCGCTGCTTGGATCAACAGCTCTGTTTGCGTGTCGACATTCGATGTGGCTTCATCAAGAATCAACAGATCGGCATCCAACAGCATTGCTCGTGCAATCGTCAACAGCTGTTTTTGCCCTTGTGAGATACCGGTTCCGTCTTCAGAGATCAAAGTATCATAGCCTTTTGGCAGGCTCATAATAAAGTCATGGATATGGGCGGCTTGTGCAGCAGCTTGGACTTCTGCCAACGTCGCATTCGCCTTGCCGTAGGCCAAATTGTCGAAAACCGTTCCCGTGAACAACCAGGTATCTTGCAGCACCATCGCATAGCTTTGCCGTAAGCTGCGGCGTGTCGCTTGGCGGATATTTTTACCGTCTAACCGAATCGCTCCTTGGTCAGGGTCATAAAACCGCATCAAGAGGTTCACGATGGTGGTTTTCCCCGCTCCCGTCGGTCCGACGATCGCGACCAAGCTGCCAGCTGGTACTTGTAGCGAAAGGTCTTTGATGATGGGTTGCTGTGCTTGATAGCCGAAGGTCACATGGTCAAAGGCGACATCACCAGACACCTCGTGGTATTCGTAGGCTCCAGGAACATCAGAAACTTCAGGTTCTTCATCCAGCAAACGGAAGATCCGTTCTGCCGCCGCCAATGCTGATTGCAAATCGCTGAAGATGTTGGCTAACTCATTGATTGGTCCTGAGAATTTTCTGGAGTAAAGAACAAAGGAAGAAACATTCCCTAATGTCAGATGACCGAACAAAAACAGCAAAGCGCCAAACATACTGATCAAGGACAACGACAGATTGTTGATAAAGTTGATGGAAGGACCAGTCATACTGCCGTAGTACTCAGCATTGTAATAGGCATCCACCGCTTCTTGGTTTTTTTCGTCAAAACGGCTGATGATCGCTTCTTCTTGGTTATACAGCTTGATCGTTTGCTGACCAGAAATAATCTCTTCCACAAAGCCGTTCAGTTCGCCTAATTTGCGAGAACGACGGCGAAACAATGGTTGAAATTTGCTCATCAAAAAGCGGGTCAAAAAGATCGAAGCGGGAACCGTTACGACAAAAATCAGCACCAGCAGCGGCGAAATCAAAACCATCATCACAAACGAACCAATGATCGTCACAAGACTGCTGAGGACTTGAATGGCATCGCTGGCCAATGACGTATTGATGGTATCGACATCATAACTGATGCGGCTGATGATATCCCCAGTGGCGACTCGGTCAAAATACCCAACCGGCAGTTCGGTGATTTTATCAAAAATCGCCTTGCGCATCGCTGCCACCACCCGCTGACTCAAGCGGATCATCATGAGCGAAATCAGATAACTAAGAAGGGAAGACGCAAGATAAAACAGCAGCATCAGCCCACAATAAAAGAAGACTCGGTCAAAAATGACCTTGCCGGGACCCGGTTGAATGGCATCAATGGCGTACCCTGAAAGCAACGGTCCCACCAAGGCGAAAATGTTGCTGGCCATCATCAATACAGCGGCTGCCAGCAGGAGACCTTTGTACTCGTAGAGATAGCCCCACAAACGCCGTAGTGTTTTCTTACTATCCTGCGGTTTTTCCGTTTTTTTCTTCGGCATCGTCGGTACCTCCTGTCTGACCTTGATAAATGGCTTGGTAGATCGCATTTTCTGCTAGTAATTCTTGGTGACTGCCAAAGCCGTTCATTTGCCCGTTTTCCAGTACCAAAATTTTGTCGGCATGCTGGATCGAGCTGATCCGCTGCGCGATCAAGACCGTCGTCGTCTGTTGAAACTGCTGTCTCAGGACCTTGCGCAACTGAGCGTCGGTCCGATAATCCAGCGCACTGGCAGAATCATCCAAAATCAAAATCTCTGGATCCCCCGCCAAGGCCCGCGATAACAAGACCCGCTGCTTTTGACCCCCGCTTAAATTGCTGCCTTTAGCATGCAGTGGATGAGCTAAGCGCTTGGGTAGTTGATTGATAAACTCCTTGGCTTGGGCGCGAGCCGCCGCTTCTTCGATCTGTTCTTTAGAAAACCGCCGACCAAAAGCGATATTTTCTTCGATCGTTTCCGCAAAAAGCACGTCTTTTTGTAAGACGACACCGAATAACTGATGCAGCTCCGTCGGATCGATGGAGCGAATGTCGCGACCAGCGATGCGAATCATGCCCTTCGTTGGGTCATAGAGCCGCAGCAGTAGTTTGACGATCGTTGATTTTCCACTACCAGTCGCACCGATGATCCCTAAAGTTTCTCCCGGCTGCAAGGAAAAATCGATGTCTTTCAGCACCTGGGTACCGTTAGGATAGGTGAAGGAAACTTTTTCAAAAACGATATGCGCAGACTCTTCTTTGACAGGCGCCTCAATGACTTGCATATTTTGCGGCAGGCGCAAGACGGATTGGATCCGATCGGCAGAAGCCAGCCCCTTCGACACGATCACAAAGATGCGCGTGATACTGAGCATGGCATTCAAAATGATCGTAAAATAAGTCAAAAAGGCGATGATGACGCCTGGTTGGGTCAATCCTTGATTGACGCGAAAGGCACTGACGACGATCACTAGCGTCAGTCCGATATTCAAAAATAGGTCCATCAGGGGTGGTGTCGCAGCCATCGTTCGATTAGCGGTAGTTTCCGCAGCTACTACGTCTTGGTTGACGTGGTCAAAGCGCTTTTTCTCGTAATCTGCTTTGGACAAGGCCTTGATCACCCGAGCCCCAGTCACATTTTCACGGACAGTTCGCACCAACACATCCACTTGCTTTTGTAATGAAGCAAACAAGGGGATCCCCCGTTTCGAGATCGTGACTGCCGCCACTAAAGTGAAGGGCAAGACGCCTACTAAGACCAGCGTCAACACGGGATCTAATGTGGCAGTGATCATGATCCCCCCTAATAACAGAATCGGGGCACGAATCCCCATCCGTTGGATCATGCCTACCGTTTGATGGATGTTGTAAGTGTCTGTCGTCAAACGAGACACCAAAGAAGGGATCCCGACTTCTTCGACTTGCGGAATCGACAGATAGGAAACTTTTTCAAATAAATCATGGCGTATACTACCAGTGGTATCGCGAGCAACACTGGAGGCCATCCGATTGGCGATGATATTGGTGACGACTGCGATGATGGAGCAGACCACCATCGCCCCACCCCAAGCAAAAATCGCAGATACCTGCTTCGTGGGGATCACAGAATCGATGATGTACGCCAAAATCCAAGGCAATAGCAAGTCCATCAGGGAGCCGAAGAATTTGATACTGACGCCAAGGGAGATGCGGCCGATATAGGGTTTTAAATATTGAGTCAAAAGATTCATTCCATCGCCTCATCTTTCGCTAAAAGCCGCTGGGAATTTTCTTTGACGATTTCCAGATCGGCGATCAACTGCTGCTGTTGGGCAGCAGAAAAACCTGCTACGACTTGTTCATTCCAGCTTTGAAGCAGCTGCTGGATCGCTGGTTGGACGGCGAGTGCTTTTTCGGTTGGATAAACCAGTAATTGTCGTTTGTCGGTGGGACTGCTGGTTCTAGTGACAAATCCTCGTTCTTCTAGGATTGCTAGTTGACGGGCAACATTGCTTTTATTCACAAAAATCTTCTTGGCTAAGGCTTCTTGACTGATCCCCGGTTGGCGGCAAATGTTTAAGATATAGGTATGATGCATCCCGCCTAAACCAAATTTTTTCAGTTCTTTTTCCCGATAAAGGGTGGCGAGACGGGCAATATGATTGATTGAGCGGATAATGGCTTCCATGAGCACTCCTGCCTTTCTTAGTTCTTCAAAGTGTCTAATCTATTATAAGGAATAATCGTTGCGTGCGCAACGATTATTGTTTCTGACGAAAAGCAACAGGTACACTGTTGTTGATCAGCAAAAAAAGAACTTCAGCCCTCTCGCTGAAGTTCTTTTCTGATTCATTTTATTCAGATTCTTTCAATAAAGCTTGTACGACCTTACGACGACGGTACAGCTGTCTTGTTTTCCAGCTGATAAAGCCGATGAGTAAAGCGAGCCAAGAAACGATCGTCAGCCATAAAGCTCCGTCGAAAAACCAAGGCGCGTCGTAATCAACGACTAAGACATTCTCCCCTGCTTGCTGTTGGACAGAAACGGCACCAATGGCACTCAAAGAGACATCTTTTTCAGTTAGTGGCTGCTGATTGAGGATCAATTCAGTATATCGGTAATTGATGATCGGTAACGCCTTCCACGTCTCTTGATCACCTTGCCAACGTAAAGTAAGCTTCCCGTTTTCTACGGTTTTTGCCACGGTATCATTCTTTTCAATGATTTCTTCTCCGTACAAATTGTATTTGTTCTTCTTGGTCTCTTGATAGAGGGGCAGATAATCTGGGGTAGAACGTTGATACAGCGCTAATGCTAAGGACTTGTCTTTACTAAAATAGGCTTCCTTCAATTGCGCTTCAGATTCCGCGGACAGATAGGTGTGGTTTCGCAGTGAAACCGCAGCTTCATCGGAGTGCCAGTCCTGCATTTTGACCGTGTTTTGGATCAGGATTTGACCAACACTCAAGACTAAAACGAGGACAAACCAACGCGGATTTGCCAATGGCTTGCCCCGATAATAAGGAACTAGCAGGCACAAACCGACTAAGATCAAAATCGTGGCAGGAACAAAGAACCGAAAAGGAAATTGCAGTAAATTGATTACACCATTGTCCAGACTGCCTAGCCATTGCCAAGGAACAGCGTTCGATGATAAAACGAAAAAGACTGCTGCAGCTGCCGTCATTAATTTGAAGCCGCCAGATAGACGTGGCCACACACGGATCGCACCACAAAAGAACAAAGCACATAAGATGGGCAGCAGGTACGGAGTCGTCCACCAATAGCTGCTGGTTCCAGTAATGGTATTGTTCTGCATGTTGCGATTCACAAAAGGCGCGATCAACGTGTTACTCGTATAAAGATCCAACATCCCTAACCAAATATTGGCGGTCAGTAGCAAGAAGATCCCGATCGCTCCTGCTAAGCGCAGCACCAATTGTCGTTTTTCTTCGCCAGAAGTCCCAACAAAAAAGGCGCGTAAGAAAAAGGGCACGTATAAGAACACTAACAAGATGCTTGAAAACACATGGATTTGAAATAAGACCGCCACGGAAACCCCTACCGCAAAAGGCCGTAACCGTTTATGTTCCCCTAGTGCGATCAGTGGAATCAGGCACAGCGGCAGCACAGCCGCCCCCCAAGCAGAAAAGCCCTGTCGCTCAATCCAATACTGGACAGAATAGGTCGCCATAAACAGGACGCTCATCCCCACTGACAGCCAACCATTGACTCGTAATTTCTTTAATAAGCCAAACATCGAAAACCCTGCTAACAAATAGAGCAGCCCGTTGGCGAGCAGCTGGTAGGAAAACCACGAAGGACTCAGCAAGACCAGCAATCCTTGGAAATAGGCAAAAAAGGGCCCGTATAATGCATTGACGATACGAGCAGATTGCTGAAACCCGTAGATAGAAAGAAAATATTGAAAATTGCCCTCTTTGATCTGCTGGCTGGTCTCATAAAAACGATTGAAGTGAAAGACCACATCAGAGCCCAAAATCATGCCTTGGCCTAAGATCTGCGGCAATAAAAAAACACCACTCATTGCAATCAGAATCACCACTTGCCAGAAAAGCGGCTTTTGTACTATTTTTTGTTTCAAAAAAAAACCTCCTTGCACCTTTTCGGTACGCTCATAAAAAGAGTACCAGATAGGGACGAGGAGGGGAAAAAGAAAGCTTAGTGAAAAGGGATACATGGTAAAAATTTAACCAATTACTAAACTTTTCTAGGTTTTAGGTGGTCGTTTCTGTGCTTTTTCTCAAATTTGTTGGGTGATCGTTTGCCAGCTTTCCAGTAGTTCGCTTAAAAGTGGGACGACCGTTTCTGCAGGGGCTGCCTCTTTTTGGACATTGGCACTGACTAGCTGATCGTACATATAGCCATACAGAGAATCGAGATCTTCAGCGATAGCGCCGCCTTGCTCACGGTCTAAAGAGACCCGTAATTCCAATAAAATATTCTGCGCCTTGACAAATTGCTGATGAGCTTGGCTCAAATCTTCTTTTTCCAATGCGATCACTGCTAATTTGATATTTTTGATCGCTGCTTGCAACAGCATTTCAATCAGTTTGTTGGGGGAAGCACTCATTACTTGGTTCTGCAAATAGTTGTTTTGCATTTTTTGATAATTCATCTTTTTTTCCTCACTATAAATCAAATTCGACGAAGGCGGCACTGTCTTCTTGCTGCAAATACGTTTTGACAAGATTGTTTTTGCGGTTCAAACGCCCCAATTCTTGTTTGATCTCTTGCTGCTGGGCTTTGACCTGGTCTAAGAACGCTTGATACGCTTGGATCACTTGTTGCGCCAATGCACTGGTTTGTGGACTATGGCTCTGTGCTTCTGCTTGCATGGCTGCTATGACCGCTGCATTGGCTGCCATCAAACGACTGGCTTCTTCGCTGTCGCCGCGCCATTGGGCAAAACCAGTTAAAATCTGATTCAAACGTTCATCTAATGATACGTGTGGCTCCATAGGTTGTTTCCTTTCATGTTGACGAGGGTTTCTTATGCGAATGAAAAAATGACTGCTTTAATCGGCTATCCTGCCTAGTTTGACGTATTGGCAAACTGATTGCTTAGGTAGCTCAGCTGATTTTCAGCCTCCATCATCACGGAGTCTAACTTGGTAAACATTGTGATGTAACGCTCTTTTTTCATTGCCAAAATATCATCAAACCGTGTGATCTGCTTGTTTAAATCCTTGATGGTACTGTCATAGGTCGCAGATTTGGTGGCAATGATCCCTTTATTGGCTGAAGTATTGACGACATAGCTGTTGGCTAATTCTTTTAGGGCTAGTGTATAGCCAGTCTCTTTCGTGCTCGCAGTGCCATCAGCTTCTTTGGTTTTCGTACTTGCATAAAAGAAAGACTTCACAGCAGCGGGATCTTCCGCTAAGGCTTCTTTTAACTTTGTCGTATCCAGTCCCAATGTACCATCATTATCAACGGTGGAGATGCCTAGCTTATTGGCGGTCAGCTTTGAGCCGCTGACGGCTGGAATGGTGATCAAATTTCGCAATTGGGTCTGTAGACGAGTCAACGCACTGTCTCCCACCAAGGTCCCCGTCTTGTTGTTTTCACTACTAGGATCTCCCACGGTCAAATTGTCGCCGATAAAACTCATCAAGCTATTGTATTGATCCACTAATCCTTGCACTGCATCAACGACTTTCGAGGTATCATTGGCTAAAGAAAGCGTCACATGCTCCTCGCTTTTTTTCGCTAACGTCAGCGTGACACCATCGATAACATCCGTCACACTGTTGCTGTCGCGAGTGATCTTCATGCCGTCTAGCTCAAAAATAGCCGGTTGGCCTTGCGTCGTTGTCGCAGTTGAACCGATCCCTAACCCTTCGGCAGCATTGCCGTCGATCAAGAAATTTTTGTCGCCCATTTTGGTGTTCGTTAAAATCAAACGGTTATCCACGATGCTCGCCGCGACGAAAGTCGACTTGCTTTGGCTATTGATCTTGGCTGCCACATCTTTTAAGCTGTCTTCGGCCGTGATCTCGATCGAAGCGGTGATCGGTTTGCCATCTTCATCGACTTCCGAACTGGTCAATGACAGCTGACCACTGACATTTAGGGCCGTTTTGCTGCTTTGAGCTACTTGACTCCCCGTCACCTTCGTGGCTGTTGCTAGTTGGTTGACTTTTAGATCATAGGTGCCTTCTGGAGCTTCCGTTGTTCCTGCAATTGAAGCGATGCTGTTATTGGTGGTCGTCGCTTTTTTCGTTTGATAAGCATCATCTTTTTGTAATGCATCGACTTTTGACAAAAAGTTAGTCAAGCGAGTGCTGATATCACTCCACGCCGTTTTTTGTGCTTTAAGCGACGTGATTTTATTCTCAGCGCGGGTCTTGTTGATCGCATCTGCCGCCAATAATTTTTCAATATCTTCTGAAGTCACGCCAGAATAACTCCCTAGCGTTGTACTGATTCCTGAACTGCTGGTTACACTTGCCATGTTTTCATCCCTTTCGATCGACCGCGATGCCCATGTCATCCCATATTTTCCCAATCACGTCTAGCATGTTGGCGGGCGGGATCTCTTTGATCACTTCGTTGGTCTGCATATCCACTAAACGCACCATCGTACGCCCTGTGCGCTCATGTACTTCATAAGCCAATTTCATATCTTTGCCAAGTAGTCGCTGATTCACTTCCTCCACGGAGGCTGCGATCTTGTGCTGATCGGCTACTGAAAAATAGTGGATCGGCGGTTCAGTGGCCACTGTCTGTTCCTTTTTCTCCGCCAGTTTCCCCTCTTGGTGTTGCGGCTGAAGGTTGGCGTTCTCTTGATCTAGGGATTCGATCGGACGTGCTTTAGCGACCGACGCAACGGCTTCGATCGGGTGTATTCCTGACATTGGCTGAATATCCATCAGAGCTTCCTCATTTCTAAGCGTTTTTGTGCTGCTATGTAAAACACAAGAACTGCGCTTCCCCTAGGCAGTCCTTGTGTCAGTGGTTCACTTGATCAAAAATTATCCTTGTAACAAGCTCAATACGCTGTTAGGCATTGAGTTTGCTTGTGCCAACATTGAAGTTGCTGCTTGAGAAAGGATGTTGCTCTTCGTAAAGCTCATCATTTCTTGCGCCATATCAACGTCACGGATACGTGAGTTTGCTTCAGATAGGTTTTCTTGCGTTGTACCTAAGTTGTTGATTGTGTGTTCTAGACGGTTTTGCGCCGCACCAAGATCCGCACGTTGTGCAGAAACTGCTTTGATCGCTTCATCGATTTTTGTGATTGGGTTGTTTTCAACGCTGACAGTTGCCGCTGCTGCTTTGCCTTCATCAGAAGCGGTAAATGTTGCTAAAGCATCATCGTATGTTTTTTGAGCTGTTGCTTTTGCTGTATCATCAGCTGCAGATTCGATGGCTGTTTTTAATTCAGCAACTGTTTTACCAGCTGCCGCATCAACTGTGCCGTTCGCTGCATATTTTGTTGTAGTATCTGCTTCGAAGGCAGTCGCTACTGCTTTATCTTTTGCTGCAGCAATATCGCTTGTGTCAAATGCTTGTGTTAAATCTAAGCCTTTTACTTTCAATGCAGATGAGCTCATGTTGTTGATCGAAACGCTCATTGTTTGGTTTGCGTTGGCACCGATTTGGAAAGTGAATGATTTCGCATCATCGCCTTCACCAGTTAACAAGCTTTTTGTATTGAATTCAGTGGTATTGCTGATACGGTCGATTTCATCAGACAATGCGGTGTATTCTTTGTTGATCGCATCGCGGTCATCATTACTTAACGTACCATTTGAACTTTGAACTGCAAGATCACGCATACGCCCTAAGATACTGTGGGTTTCATTTAATGCACCTTCTGCTGTTTGGATCAATGAGATACCATCTTGTGCGTTGCTTTTTGCTTGTGACAAACCGCCGATTTGGCCTTTCATTTTTTCAGAAATTGCTAAGCCAGCTGCGTCGTCCCCAGCTTTGTTGATGCGTAAGCCTGAAGATAATTTAGACAAAGAATTGCTTTTAGAAGCATTTGCTGCCGTTAGGCGTGAGTAAGTATTCAATGCTGAAACGTTTGTATTGATTCTCATGTGTAGTTCCTCCTAATTTTTATTCGCTAAGGTTTCCCTCTGCTACTATTTATCGGAAGAAACCGTTCAGGGTTAAGCCTTTTTTCTAAAAAAAATAAAAAACTTTTGCTCTCAGCAAAGAACAAAAGTTTTTGGGTTAATTTAAATAATCTAGAATGGACATCTGCATGATCTTTGTTCCCATCGCTAATGTTGAACGGTAGGCAGTCATTTGATTTTGATATTCCATATACTTTTCCGCAATATCGACGTCTTGTTTGTTGGACAGTGTTTCGGTCAAGTTCAGCTTTTCCGTCTCATTTCGATCAGCTGCCGCCTCCAAGCGATTGTAGAGGGTGCCGATCTGCGCCCGTACATTCACCACATTAGTGGCATGCTGGTCATGAGCGGTTAAAAGCTCGCCCCCTAAGGCATCTTTATCATCACTGCGCAATGCAGACAACAAATCATTGAAATAGGTGCTTAAATTTTGGGGATCCGCAGCTGTGCCCGTCTCGTTCATCAGACGATCACCGCTGGCTAACAGATCCACTGAGACCCCATTTGCGATTTCTCGCGGCAAGTCTTCGCTGGTGCCATTGTATTTGATACCGACGATGGCGTCATTTTCTTTGACGATCTCAAAAGGCGCCGTCGTCGTATTCGTTCCGCTAAATAGATAGCGGCCATCAAAGTTGGTGTTTAATGATTCAACGATGCCTTCGATCTCTTGCTCGATCTCTGAACGATTTGCCCCTAATTCCTCACTGCCAGCTGTCGCATTGGCAGAAGATTGAACCAACGAGCGAATCCGCAGCATCGAAGTACTGACGCTTTCTAAAGCAGAATCTTGGGCTTTTGTCCAAGAAATACTGTCTTTGATCGTATTGTTGTAAGTTTTGTTTTGATTTAACGACACATTGAGATCCATGATTTTTGAAACCAGCAGCGGATTATCCGAGGACTTGCTGACTTCTTTTAAGCTCGATAGCTGATTCAACGTGGATTGGACTTTGGAGGCGTTGGTTCCTAGATTTCGTAAAAAATCATTGTAGGTGATTGAATTGGAAATACGCATGGTCTACACTCCTGTTCGATTGATCAATGTGTCTAACATTTCAGAAACGACCGATAATATGCGGGCATTGGCCTGAAATCCTTGTTGGAAACGAATCACATCTGACATTTCTTCATTTAATGAAACCCCAGACACCGATTGATTTTTGTATTCTAGTTGATTCAGCAGCGACAATTGGGCACTGACCGTATTGTCGGCTTGCTGTTTTGAGATTCCGTTTTTGGTGACGATGCTGTTAAAATAACTGCTGACACTCATGCCCGATGCTGCATTAGCAAACGTCAATGTCTCAGAATCAAAAGAAGCGATCGTCTTTTCTGACAACGGGAAATCCAATTTGGCACTGCTGAGTTTCGCCATTGCAGCAGCTCTTGAACCATCTCCTGCTGCATTGCTCGTTCCGCCGGTCACCAGACTTGGGTTATCTAACAGTGCTTGGCTGACCCGAATCGTCGTCGCTGTGCCGGTATCATCTTGGCCGATCTCAAATAGTCCGCTTGTGCGAGAAGCGCCGCCGGTAAAGACCATGTTCATGGCTTGCGCGATCGTCGTCGTAAAGTTGTTCAATTCCGTCAAGCGGCTGCCGATTTCACTAGATGATGCTTGCAGGCCACCAATCGCGCCTTCTTTGATCGGCAATTCTGTATAGGCGGTTTCGCCATTGTCGGTGGTTTTCGTCAACAAGACGGTTCCAGCTGGATAAGACCCTGTAATGGTTTCGGCAGGATTCAAGGCGTTGCCGTCTTTGGAAACCAAGGCGCCTGTGTCGCTTTGTCCCACCACCACACTAAGGGTATTGCGTTCCTCCGCACTTAAAATCGTCTGTCCGCTCATAGATACAAACCCACGGCCATACTGATCGGTCTTGGTTTCGATCCCTGCTAGACCCGAGAGATCTTTCAACAGACTGTCTCGACGATCTAAAAGATCATTGGGTGTCTCACCACTCGTCGTCAACCCATAGATCTGTTCATTCAAGGATTGCAGCTGTTTGACCTTCTCATTGAAGTCCAGCGCGGATTTTTCGATGGTATCCAGCGTGTCGCTTTGCAGCTGCGTCATTTGTTTGCCCATTTGGTTGATGGTATCGGCAAACGTACTGCTGTTTTCCAGCACAAGGGTCTTAGACGTATCCAGTTCAGGATTGTTGGCTAATGCGGTCCAAGAATCAAACATCGTTGCCAGCTGTTTGGACAGTCCATTGTCAGAAGGCTCATTCATTAAACTTTCCAGCTGTCCTAATATGTCTGCTTTTTGTTCATAATATGTATAGGTAGAATTGGCATTGCGTACTTGTCCAATGACAAAATCATCGACGATCCGTTCGACACTGCCGACTTTCACACCCATACCGATGCTGCCGACACCCGCTAAATGATAAGACGCTTCGGCTTGCAAGTTGACTCGTTGTCTTGAGTAGCCGTCTGTATTGGTATTTGCAATGTTATGGCTGCTGGTTTGCAACGCTGCTTGATTGGCGGTCATGCCCCGGGTTGCGGTGCCTAATGAACCAAATAGTCCTGTCATAGAAGTACTCCTTACATTTTTTGATCGATGATCGCTGTTGAGACAGCTTGTTTTTCTTGGTATTTCGAATACGTATTTGCCGGTGTCTTGATATTTTCTTTGACTGCATCCATCAAAACAGTTTGGAAACTAATGGCTTGCTCCGTCAGCAGGAGATTTTCGGCTTGCTGCACTTGGATTTGGCGGATGAGTTCTTTGATCGTCACTGAAAGAGTTCCTTCATACGTGGAAAAAACGGGTACGAAGGCGGTTTTTTTCTCGACGAGTTCTGGTAATTTTTCTGCTTGATTTTTGATCAAGCAGGTCTTTTCTTTTTGCAGCAACCGCAAGAACTGCTGAAGCTGACGCTCAAATTCCCGTTCTGTCATCTAGTCGACCTGCTTTTCATCTTGTTGCAGCATTTTATCTGCGATCGTTTCGGCAGATACTTGGTAGGTGCCTTCTTTGATCGCTCGTTTCAATTCTGCCACTCGCTCACTGCGACTGGCTGTTTGATTGGCACTCTTTTGAATGGCTTGAGCTGTTTCGGACAATTGAACATCGACGGTTTTTTCTGTCTGAGCAGCAGATGGCTTTTCTTGTTTGACCGCTTCACGTTTGATGGCCTTGTCGCTGTATTCTGCGTAACCTCTTTCGATTTTCATAGGTTCTCCTCCGTTCTCATTCTTCTACCCTCTACTATCGGTCAAATCACAAAAAAGTTAAACCCATATGTTTAACTTTTTGCGATTTCTTCAAATTAATGCAAATTGTGGATGCGTTGTTTTTGCGAAAGAATGTTGGTGATCCGCACACCGAAGTTTTCATTGATGACCACGACTTCCCCAGTGGCGATCAGTTTGCCGTTCAACAAAATCTCTAGCGGTTCATCCGTCAGTTTTTCCAGCTCGATGACGGACCCCGTATTGAAAGATAAAATGTCCTTAATAGTTTTTTTGCTGCGGCCTAACACGACACTTAGATCCAATGGCACATCAAGAATCAAGTCCAAATTATCCCCATCGCTCACTCCGCTGGAGGCCAATGTTTGAAACGCAGGTTTGCTGACTTCCACGGGCTTTGATGCAGCCGCTGGTTCTGGCGTAGGCGCAGCAACGGGTGCCGTTGGCTGCGGTGTTGGTGTTTCCCGAGTAACGACAGTCGCTTCATCGGAGAGCATCGCACTGGCGATATCGTTGACCACAGGATCGGTAAAGATCTGCATGATTTTGCTTTCGATCAAACCTTCGACGCGCAAAGAAAATGAGATACAGTAAATCTCTTCCTCTGCCTCGATCCCGCTATACTCAATGTTTTCTGGTGTCTCCCATAGTTTGACGATCGGCGGCAAGATATCCACTTTGCGGCTGATCATCGTTGCCATCGAAGTCGAGGCAGTCCCAATCATTTGGTTCATAGCTTCTGCCACAGCACTTAGCTCTAATTCCGTAAATTGAGTGTTGCTGGTTTCACCAGTTCCACCCATCATCAAATCGGCGATCACGATGGCATCTTTGACTTCTAATAGCATCAAATTACTGCCTAAAAGGCCTTCTTTAAATTCAACTGTCGTCGCTACTTTTGGTGCAACGAGGTCGTTTAAGATCTCACCAAATTTGATTTTAGACACTCGGGGAGTCGTGATGCTGACCCGACGATCAAGAATGGAAGACAACGTCGTCGCCGCTTGCGACATGGAGATATTGCCAACTTCGCCGATAATGTCGACTTTGACTTGCTCTTCTAATCCTTGCGGCTGGGCTGGGGCACTTTGATTCAACAATGCATCGATTTCTGCTTGGGATAAACGTTCACTCATAGTTCTTGCTCCTCTTCTAACTTGTCTAATAATTCAATGGCTAAACGGTCCTCTTGCTTCCCAGGTTTTGCTCGGAAGTAAGGTTTTCCATCGATGAAAGTCTCCAATGGTTCAGTAATTTTTTTGTCTAGTTTGATGACATCGCCTTCTTCTAAGTGGAGAAACTCAGAAAGACTCATTTGAGCATGGCCCAGCAGAACTTCTAAATTCAAACCGACGCCATTCAAACTTTTTTGCAACTCGCGGCTATCGTCTTGGTTGACTGGCTGATTGCTATCAAACCAATTGCGGAAACTTAATTTATCAATGATCCCTTCAAAGAAGACATAAGGGATACATAGATTGATAAAATGTTTCACTTCAAAAATTTTGATAGTAAAGGTCACTAACACGACGGGTTCGTTGGGCGACATGTTTTGCATCAATTGCGGATTCGTATCGATTCCATCCAAAACCGAATCCAAGGCAACGATGTCCTTCCAAACATTTTGGTAGACCCGTACAAATTGTGCCACCACTTCTTCCAAGATTGCTGTTTCAATATCAGTAAAACTTTTTTTCTCGCTAAAATCCATTTCGATCGGCTTGTTTTGATAGACATCCAAGCCGCCGCACAACAACTCCACCAACATCATACACAGTTGTGGGTTCATCTCGATCATTTGGATCCCGCTCAAAGGCTGCGAATGAAAGAGCCCCAACAAAGTAAATTTTGGTATCGAATGGATAAATTCGTCATAACTGACTTGTTCGATAGCTGCCAACTGCAAAGAAACATTGGTCCGCAGTTGGGTAGAAAGCATGCTACTGCTCATCTTCGAGAAATCCTCGAAGATCATGTGCAGGGTATTGACGTATTCTTTCGACAGCTTTGTTGGTCGGCGAAAATCGTAGGCTTTCACTTTGGCTTGTTTGTCTTCTATCTCAATAATTTCTTGATCGATCTCTCCGCTGCTCATCGCATTCAACAATAAATCAATCTCTTGCTGCGTCAATACCTGATCCACACTAATCCCCCATTTTTTTAAAAAATCATGTGATCGATTTGAATCACACTGGCTACTTTTTCACCGATCGTCACGACCCCAACGGCATGTTCTGTCTCTTGATTGCCCAGTTGGATATCGTCTTCGGTGATATCAAGAACTTCAATTACTTCTTCTACGAGGACCCCTTTGGTCTCCTCTTGCTTCTTCATGATCAATATGTTTTTTTCGTAGGCTGGTTCCATGATGGGAATCAATTTTGCCAAACGAATCACCGTTACGACAGACCCCCGCAGATTGATCAACCCTTCCACCCACTCTGGTGCTAAGGGCACCTTCGTAAAAGAAGGGGCATCAATGACCTCGTCCACCGAGTCTGCCGAGATCAAATAGTACTGCTGAGCCATTTTGAAAAGAATCATCTGCATGTCGCTATCCTCCTAGGCATTAGGCAAAGGCTTTGTCGATGGCAGTGATTACGCGGTCCGTGTCAAAGGGCTTCACGATAAAGTCCACCGCACCGGCGCGAATCGCATCCATCACCATTCCTTGTTGTCCCATGGCACTGCACATTACGACTTTGGCCTGCGCATCAAACGTGCGGATCATTTTTAATGCCTCTAAGCCATCCACTTCTGGCATCGTGATATCCATGGTCACTAAGTCTGGTGTCGTTGCTTGGTATTTTTCAAAAGCCTCTTGGCCATTTTGGGCTTCCCCCACGACTTCATAGCCGTTTTTTTCTAAAATATCCTTTAATTTCATGCGCATAAATACCGCATCATCCACGATCAATACTTTTTTTGACATTGTATTTGCCCCTTTCAAATTCCTAATGAATCAAATATGTTTTCTAGTACACCGATTTCTGGAATCAAAAATAACGATGCCTCTAATGTTTCTTTGGCGTAGACGAACTCATTACGGATCACCATCACCTGCTCATCATACTGGGCCATCGCCAAATAGATGGAGCTGATCGCTGCGCCAAAGAAATCATAGCTGGCGCTTGGTAAAGACGCACTCAGCTGGGTTTCCAACAGTTGCCCGATCGCGATCAAAAAAGAATTGGTAAGGATGTTGGTCAACTCGTTGATGACCGATTGCTTCAATTCTTCAGACGGATCGCTTTCTTGGATCATCAACTGACGCAATTTTGCGGCGGATTCATCCGTTAAGACAAACAAGAAGATCCCTCGAAATGCCCCTTCGATCTGGCTCATCACCACATGAACTTCTTTGTCTTCCGCCATGATCTGCTGATACAGGTCCTCATACGCTAGAATCTCGACTTCCGGTACCCGCATATCGATCGGTTGTTGGACGAGCTTTGATAAACTAGTCGCAGCGTGACCACCGCCGATATTGATCAGTTCTTTTAGGCCATCGATTTGCAGCGCTGTATAGCTCATAAGCGGTCATCCTTTTTTTCCTGACAGATGGCATGAATGTCTAGGATCAGTGCGATCGAGCCGTTGCCCATAATCGTTGCCCCTTGATAGCGATTCAGCTTTTGCAGCAATGGATCGATTTTCTTGATGACGATTTCTTGCTGGCCGATCAGCTCATCTGCCAAAATGCCGTGAAATTGCTGGTCATTGTTGACGATGATGGCGAATTTTTTCTCAGATGGATCGCCTTCGATCGCTAAGAGTTGATCGGTCCGAACCAACGGAATCAACTCCTCTTGAAAACGATAGACCTCATCTGAGACCGTCTGGATGATCTCTTCTTCTTTGACCATCACCACGCGTTCGACGAGATTTAATGGGATCGCAAAGGTTTCTGCTCCGACGCGAACCATTAACGCTTGAATGATCGACAGAGTCAATGGCAATTTGATCACAAACTGCGTGCCTTTATTTGGCTGGCTCTTCATTTCGATCGTGCCCCCTAGTTGGGTGATCTTGGATTGCACGGCATCCATCCCGACACCGCGCCCAGAAATGTTAGTCACTTCTTGTGCCGTTGAAAAACCAGGATGGAAAATCAGCTGCTGCAACGCTTCATCGGAAAGACCTTCCGTTGCTAAGCCTTTCTTTTCAGCACTTGCTTTGATTACTTGCGGATCAAGGCCTTTGCCATCATCCTCTAAAGTAATGATCACGCGATTGCCTTCTTGATAGGCCGCCAAGCGAATCGTGCCCTTGCGCGGTTTGCCCAGTTTTTCCCGAACATCGGGTGCTTCGATGCCGTGATCGACAGAATTACGTAACAGATGGACCAGAGGTTCGCTCAATTCAGAAACCACTGTTTTATCCAATTCCGTTTCTTCCCCAAAAATGACAAGTTCCATTTCCTTTTGCAGTTCATTGGATAAGTCCCGAACCATTCGTGGAAAGCGACTAAAGACGACATTGACTTGCTGCATGCGGATCCGCAAGACCAAATCTTGCAGCTCAGAGGTCAATCGCGAAACTTGCTCTAAGGGGTCTTTGACTGCTTCGATGTTTTCCCGCTCACTGACATCTTCCAATTGATTGCGATAGACCACCAATTCGGACACGAGATCCAAGAATGAATCTAAGCGATTCAAGTCGACTCGGATCGATTGATTTTGGGCGGACGCATGATGCGCGGGCGCCGGCGATTTTTCTTTCGTTTCTGTTGTCGCTTGCTGAAGAGCAGAAGTCTCTGACTCTGGGGTCGGCACTGGTTGAAGCAGCTCTTCTGCCTCCTCCAACACAGCAGCTGAAGGATCAAACGGTGCCACCACGAAGGCTTCGATCTCACTGTTGCTGGCGATGTTTTGCTCGACATCAGCCAGTGTTTGCTGCGTCAAATACAGTAGTGAAAAATCTGATTCAAAGGTGCCTTCTTCAAGTGTTTGGGCATCTGGTTCTGTATAAAGAACATCCCCTGCTTGGCCAAGCTTTTCCATGATCAAGAAGGCACGAGCACCTTTTAACATGGATTGGGCATCTAAGCGAACAGCAATTTGGACCGCTTGATAGCCATCTCCAGCCGCTTGCTCGATCACATACAGATCAGAAGGATCGATCTGTTGAAGCTGTGGGGTTAACGCGCCCACTGCGGTGGGGTTTTGGCTTGCTTCTGTCTCGGTTGATATACCGCCAGAATGTTCCGTTTGGTCAAGTTCGGCCAATAAATCGGCAATTTGAGCTGGCTGCAGGTCGCGTTCTTCCCGCAAGTCCTCCACAAGTTCTGACAGGCGATCCAGACATTTGAAAATCAATGAGATCGATTGCTGGGTCACTTGCAAGGTCCCAGTTTTAAATAACTCAAAAATATTTTCCATTTTATGGGTCAGCTGCGTCATGACGTCATAGCCCATCGTTGCCGCCATCCCTTTAAGGGTATGGGCAGAACGGAAAATATCATTCAGCAAGGCGCTATCTTTTGGATCGTTTTCCAATTGCAAGACATGATCATTCAACTGTGCTAAATGATCGTCTGTTTCTTCAAAGAAAAGGGTACGATAGACACTATTGTCATCCAAATGGGTCCCTCCTTTACAAAATTATACTTTTTGATAGATAAACGAATCGATTTTCTTAAGGCCGAATTGTTCCGCGAAATTGATCGTTTCTGTCGCTCCCGTAAACAAAATGCCCCCTGGGACCAATGCATCGCTGAATTTTTGATAGACGGCATCCCGAGCATCACTTTTGAAATAAATCGTCACATTGCGGCAAACGATCACATCAAAAGGCCCATTGTACGGGTCTTTCAAAAGATCGTGTTGCTTAAAATGAACCCGCCGTTTGATTTCCGCTTTGATCTGATACTGGTTCTTTTCTTTTGCATCAAAAAAACGGGTACGTTCTGCCGCTGAGACATTCCGCAATTCGTGGTCTCGATAGAGTCCTTGCTTGGCTTTTGCCAAAATTTGCGTATCGATATCGGTAGCCAAAACATTGGCTGTGGCAATTTGGTTTTTTTCTAGCAGCATCGCGATCGTATAGGGCTCTGCCCCAATCGAACATGCGGCACTCCAAATTTTGGGCAGCGTGGTTTTCGGGAGAACAATGGTTTTCAAGACGCGTTCAAAGGCGTCAAACAGTTCTTTGTTGCGATAAAATTCCGTTACGTTAATGGTGATATGGGCTAAAAAAGCCGCCCGCACCCCGTCATCGCCTTCGATCAATTGCTGGTATTCCCTCAACGTTTTTGCCCCGCTGTTTTCCATGATCGTAAGGATGCGGCGCTGCATTTGATTTTCTTTGTATGCGGCTAAGGGAATCCCTAATCGGCGATCCACCCACGCATTAAATAAGGCAAATTCTTCTTCCATCTTCTTCACCTGACCATCTGTGCAATTTTTGCTTCAATGCCCTGCAATGGCAGGACTTCATCCACGACTCCTTGTTCAATGGCATACCGTGGCATCCCAAAGACTGTACACGTTTCTTTGTCTTGAACGATCGTATAGCCCCCAGCCGCTTGGATCTGTCGTAAGCCAGCGGTGCCGTCTTTTCCCATCCCCGTCAAAACCACTGCCGCTAGTTGCGGGCCATAGTAGTCAGCTGCTGAGGAAAAAAGGTAATCGACGGTTGGCCGCGTCCCATGCCGTTTTTCTCGCTGGTCCAGCTGCAGGTGCCCTTGTTGGACCGTCATGTGGTAATCACCTGGACAAAGATACACTTGATTTTCGATCCGCATGCCGTCGACTGCTTCTTGTACTCGGACGGTTGTCTCTGTGTCTAAGCGTTTTGCAAAGGAAGCCGTGAAGCCCGCTGGCATATGCTGAACGATCAAAATCGGGCAACGCAAACGTGCAGGCAGACGGCGAATAATTCCCAGCAAGGCACGGGGTCCGCCTGTTGAAGCACCAATGACTAGCGCATCAAGTGATACCGGCAAGCTGTTTTGTGTCAGCTTAGTGGGCTGGGCAATCGTTGGTACTGGCGGGTGAACCGTACCGACTTCATGATCCATCGCCAAAATCTTTTGATGAAATTCAGCGATCCATTCTTTTTCGATCATCGATAGACTGACGGGTTTTTCCACAAAATCTCGGGCGCCAAGCGCCAAAGCCTCAATCGTGGTTTCTTGATTGGTTAATGAACTAAGCATGATGACGGGAATGGCTGATTGCTGTTTCATCCTCCGCAAGGTCTCTAATCCGTTCATCACTGGCATCTCCACATCCATTACTACCAAATCGATCGCTTCTTTGGTCAGATAGTCCAATGCTTGTTTGCCATTGCGGGCAGCGACGGTCACCTCGATATCAGGCAGCTGATTCAATAAATCTGTCACTACTTTCCGCATGAATGCCGAATCATCGACGATCATTACTTTTTTCATGTCCCTGTACTCCTTTTACAAATAAACGATTTCTTGTTTGACTTGCCGAACCATGGTCTTGAAATCCTGAAGATCTACGATCATCGTTCGACCAGCGCTGCCGCCAACATGTTTGGCTACGATCGGAATGTTTAACCGAGCCAAGACTTCCTCGACGGCTTCAATATTGCGCTGGCCAATATTGCTGGCAGCGTTAAGCGTCTGGAACTGAAACATATTGGCGCCGCCAACGATTTTCGCTTGAAAGCGAGGCCGACGGATCTTTTGTTCCAGCTCAGCCACCATCGCTGGCAATGCCAAGTCCGCAAACTTCTCGGGCTTGATTTCCCGCTTGTGCAAAAAAGGCTGACTATCTGGCAGCATAATATGACTCAAGCCGCCGATATGACTGGCTTCATCGTAAATGATCGTGCCGATGCAAGAACCTAAACCCACCGTGATCAAACGCGTCGGCGCTTGGGCGATCTTATACTCCGAGATCCCCACATGCAGTTCCTCATTCACGGTCATCATTGTCATGGTCATTGGCGGCTGCCAATTCCTCTGTCTGATAGGCGTCTAACTCCGCCGTCATCTCAGCGGCTTGTTCATAGCTGAAGAGAAACGGCAGCTCCAATGCCAGCACAAGTTCATCGTCTTTTTTCAGAAAGGCTTCGATATAGTTTTGCTTGAGTCCTGATGTATTTAGTTCCGCATTGCTAGGACTTTCAACGAGCGGTAAAATGCCGACGATCTCTTCCACGTAAAGGCCGATCGCCTGCTCTTGCCAGTGACACAACAAGACCACATTTTGCCCAGTTTCCGGTGTAAATTCATCAAACAGCTTTTTGCGGATGTCAATGATCGGCACCATCGCCTCTTCAAAAGGCTGGATCCCCAGCACGAAATCCGCCACTTCTGGCAGCTGTGTAAAAGAAGCAGCCTCAATGACCCGTACCACATAGTCGATACGCAAGGCAAAGAGTTGTTGATGACTTTTAAATACAACGTATTGTTCCATTGGCGTCACTGCTCCTTTTTAGAATTTGAAACTATCCACTTGGAATTTAAGGATAGTGGCGATCGTTTCGATCTCTTGCACATTCCGTTCAAAGTCTTCGATGACTAAGTAGAAGTCTTCTAAGTTTGCCGTTACTTCTTGGGTGCCGGCAGAGGTTTCCGAAACAGCAGCCGAAATGTTGCTGACGGAAACTTGAACCATGTCTTTTTTCTCAACGATCCCCGTAATATGGGCTTCCACGGCTTGAATACTTGAAACCAATTTTTCGACAATATCAGAGATCTCATTGGCTGACTCGATCGCTTTGTTGATATTGTTGGTTTGTTTTTCGCCGCTTTCAAAGGAATCCGTCACTGCAGAGACCACTTTTTCCGATTTTTTGCGGATCGTTTCAATGATCGAACGAATGCTTTTCGTTGATTGACTGCTTTGTTCCGCCAAGCTGCGGACTTCTTCCGCAACGATGGCAAACCCTCGGCCCGCTTCTCCAGCTCGAGCTGCTTCAATGGATGCATTCAATGCCAGTAAGTTGGTCTGATCAGAAATGTCATTGATCAGCTGAACGATCTTACCGATGCTTTGGACATCTTCGTTCATGTCGTTCATGCTTTCTACTAATTCTGCTTGGTTTTGCCGTTCGATCTCCCAGCTTTCAAACACATGGAACATCATTTCTGAATTGTGGACATTGCTGCTTTGGGATTGACCGACATAGCCGTTCATCAATTCGATCTCTTTGTGGATTTCTTCGATACTTAAGGCTAGCTCGTCCATATCAAAGGAGGTTTGTTCCGCTTCGGAGGCTTGTGAACTAGTGGCATCTGCGATGGCATTCATCGTCTGACGCACATTTTCAATTGAATTTTTGGCATTTTTTGAGGTTGTCGTTAGGCCGCCTACCATTTTTTCCATTCGGCTGCTTTCTTCGTGCATGCCAACGATCACCGCTTTGAAGGTGTTTAAAACCCCTTGAAAACGATTTTGAACTTGCCCAAAAAGAGAAGTCTGGTCGCTGCTGCCGATCTCATCGATATGCGACAGATCGCCAGAACCGACTGCTTCTAGTTCTGTCAATAACGTATCCATGCCTGAATGGGTCTCTTTTTTTACCAAATAGGTCATTCCTACTAACACTGCGATTTCTAGCAGCAGTACGATTACTGAAAAAATAAAGAAACTTTTTGCTGCTTGTCCGTCTCCGTGGGTGCGGATCACGAAGAAATAGCATCCTAATAATACGATCAGGGTAAATCCTAGCGGAATCAACGCCGCCAAGCGGATTTTTTTGATGATAGCTTGTACCTTCTTCTTCATAACAGTATCCTTTCCTATGCAAAATGATCAGTCGTGCTGTTTATCAAGATTCGCTCTTCACTTGATAATCGTTGGGTCACTCCTTCTTTATCCGATTATGAAAACAATCTTCTAGTTCTTTAATCGGATCTTTTGCTAGAAAAGTTAAGCATCTTCACCAGACATATGTATCTTTTGGATCAGCAAAGCGCGTATAGCCGCCTTGATATTCATCACGAACCAAGCGACCGTTTTGCAGCTCGACCACCCGATTACGGACCGTATTGACCATCGTGCTGTCGTGAGTCGCCAAGAGGATCGTGGCACCGACTTGATTGATCCGCAAGAGCAGTTTCATGACTTCAACGGCTGATTTGGCATCCAGATTGGCGGTGGGCTCATCGGCGATCAAGACTGCTGGCTCTGTGACGATCGCCCGCGCAATCGCTACTTTTTTGCGCTGTCCCACGGAAAGCTCTTCAGGATAGTGATCCTTTTGAGGAAACATGCCCACCAGTTGCAGTGCTTTGGCGGTTTTTTCCTGACGCAGCTTGCGGGGAGTGCCTAGTACTTGCAGCGCATAATCGACGTTTTTGGCAACCGTCAGATAAGGAAGCAAAAGGTCTTCTTGTCCGACGATACCGACTTGTCGTCGAACCATATAGAGATGACGGTCTTTGAGTTGTTCCAACAAGACATTGCCGACTTGGATAGAACCAGCCGAAAGCTCTTCTTCTTTCAAGAGTAATTTGAATAAGGTCGATTTGCCCGCACCGCTGGGACCCACCACATAGATAAATTCTCCTTGAGGGATCGCAACAGAAATATCGGCCAATGCCAACGTGCCATTGCTGAATTTTTTACTGACCTTGGTTAAGCGAATCATGTTCTTTCTCCTCTAATCTGTAAAACGATTGATCACGGACCACATCTCATCGGCTGTCTGCATGGCTTTCGTGTTCAATCCATACGCACGCTGGGTCGTTAACAAGTCTGTCATGGACGTCGCTAGATCCACCGTCGACTGTTCTAACTGTCCTTGCAAGACGCTGCCAAAGGCTGCTGGATTGGTTTGCGAAGTAAGCAACGCTTGATCACCGGCACGATACAGTTGGTTGCCCACTGGCGTGATGTTTTCTGTATTCGTCGGCTGATAAAGGGTCAGCTGTCCCAACACGCGAGTCTGACCATTTTCTTCCGTCGTCAGCTGACCGCTGGCATCTATTGCGATTTGCTGCGCATCTGGCCACTGAGGGGTCGGTACGTTTGTGGTCATTGCCACAGGGTACCCTTCACTATTGACTAATTGCTTGTTCTCACTTAAATGAAAATTGCCTGCTCGACTCAGCAGCAATTGACCAGTTTGGTCCCGGACCCCGAAAAAGCCATTGCCTTGGATCGCGAGATCTAATGGCTGAGTGGTGCCCGCCAGATTGCCTTGGGCAAAACTGGTAGTCGTAGTCGCTTTTGCCCCCATTGACGCACCATATTGGGCGGCGTTTCCATTAAATAGCGTTTCTTCTGCACCGATGGCATTTTCCATCAATGCTTGAAAATGGGGCGTTTGTGCTTGATAGCCATTGGTATTGACGTTGGCGATGTTGTTGGCTGTCGTGTCTAAGTTTGTCTGCAAATGATTCAACCCAGAACGGCTGATTCCTAATAATCCACTGATATTCATTGACTCATCCTCAAATCTTTCCTAATTCGTTGACCGCTTTTTGCAATGTCTGATTCGTTGAACTCAAGGCTTTCTGATTGGCTTCAAATTCGCGAGAAGTCTGGATCATCGCCACCATTTCATCGGCAACCGCTACATTGGCTTGTTCTAAGGCACCTTGCTGGATCACGGGTGCATTCACCGTGGTTCCTGCTGCGTTGCTAGTCACATAGTTTTGACCAGCTGTAGTCAATGCTTCTGGGGGGAATGTTTGGATCTGAAAGTTCGCTGGTCCCAAGGCGCTGACTACTTGTCCATTGGCACCCAAGACAAGATAGCCTTCTTGTGTCACGTATTGATTCTGCTGATTGACGGTAAAGTCGCCATTTCTCGTATACAACCGCTGCC
The DNA here is from genome assembly GCF_051711285.1 of Enterococcus sp. DIV0213h. NCBI lineage: Bacteria > Bacillati > Bacillota > Bacilli > Lactobacillales > Enterococcaceae > Enterococcus > Enterococcus sp. DIV0213h. The sequence continues at coordinate 120,476 of NZ_JBIOMH010000001.1, read as the reverse complement.
CCGCATTGTTTTGAACGACAAAGTAGCCTTCGGAAAGCAGTGCAAAATCGCTGGCTTGTCCCGTCTGTTTGACAGCACCTTGGTCTTGACTGATGGTACTGCCTGCCAATTGGGTCCCTAAAGACAATTCACCGATATCACGGCGGGTATCCGCATTGGGCCCGCTTTGGTAATTATGCAATGCGACTTCATCTAGCGCCGACTGGAACAAAGTTTTTGCTTGATACCCTGTTGTATTGACATTGGCAATATTGCCGCTCGTCGTCTCTTGTCGCTTTTGTAATAATGAAATGTTCCGTGATAAGACATCCAATCCTCGAATCATGCCAGTTCCTCCTCAATCAATGTGCGCAATTTGGCAATCGTTTTGCCATGAATTTGTGAAACTCGCGGAATCGAGACTTCTAAGATTTCAGCGATTTCTTTTAACGTCAGTTCTTCGGTATAGTACAAACTTAAAATCAATTGTTCCCGTTCCCCTAATTTTTTGATGCACGCCACCAAGGCGGTGCGTTTTTCTTCAGCGACCAAGGTATCTTCGACATTTTCGGCTGGATCCCGAACCATATCTTTTAAGGTCATGCCTTCTTCTTGGTAAGCAAACAAGGTATCTTCCAAAGAGACGCTGGCTAAGTAGTGCAGACTCTCATAAATATCCGCTAGTTGACTTTGGTTGATTCCCAGCTGTTTGCAGATCTCGGTGTCGGTCGCTTCTCTTTTGAGGCTTTGCTCCAACTCTTGCCGTGCTTGATAAAACTGATTGACTGCCGCCATTTTGTATCGGGAGATTTTGGCGTGCTTGCGTACTTCATCAATAATTGCCCCTTTGATGCGAATCGCTGCATAGCTTTCAAAAGGAACTTTTTTTGAGGGATCGAATTTCCGCAAGGCATCCATCAGCCCAATCACCCCAATATTATAGAGATCGCCTGATTCATAATCGGCGGTTTTGATAGACAGGCGCTGAACCACCCGTTCCACTAGCGGCAGATACTTGATGATCTCCGCTTCTCGATCGACTTCATACATCGGCGATGCCCCTTCCTAAGAAAATTCTGCTTAAATGTCAATACTGCCCACCGTTTCGATCGCAATTTCATTGGGAATCTCATTCAGAGAAAGAACGGCGATATCTGGAAAATTAAAAACGATCATTTTTTTGAATGCTAACCGGATCTTAGGCGATGCCAGAATCACGAAATTGATATTTTGAGCGATCGCCGCATGTTGGATCCCACTGATGGAATCCAACAGCTTGGTCACGGTATCTGGTTTTAAGACCGGGTACGAGCCAGTTGCGGTTTTTTGGATACTTTGAGCGATGATTTCTTCTAGTTTCGGCTGGATCACCGCCACTTGCAGCTCGTGGTTCTCATTGGCATACTTGGCAGCGATCGTCCGTTTCAATGCTTGGCGGACATATTCTGTCAAAACTTCTACGTCTTTCGTGACAACGCCGTAATCGGCTAAAGTTTCTAAGATCGTTGCTAAGTCATTGATGGGAATTTGCTCATCCAATAAATTTTGTAAAACTTTTTGGACCTCGCCGAGCCGTAAAATATCGGGGATCAATTCATCGATCACGACATTGTACTGCTCTTTGATGCCCTCCAATAATTTCTTGACTTCTTGGCGACCTAACAGCTCTGGTGCATGGGCATAGATGATTTCTTTTAAGTGTGTTGCGATCACGGTCAACGGCTCGATAATCGTAAACCCTTGCAGATCCGCCATCTCCTTATCGGATTCATCGATCCACATAGCATCCAGATGAAAGGCTGGTTCTTTTGTTGCGATTCCTTGAAAAGGAAACGGCTCTTCATTCGGACTGATCACCATGACTTTATTCGGGTAAATATCGCCGCGGCCGACTTCGTTGCCGCGGATCTTGATCACGTAATCGTTGGCATCCAAATAGAGATTGTCGCGAATACGAACGGGACTGACTAAGATCCCTAATTCTCTAGCACTCTGTTTACGGATCGCCACGATGCGGTTCATCAAGCTGTTGTCGATCGAACTATCCACGATAGGGATCAGACCATACCCGATTTCCACTGAGATTGGTTCCACTTGGAAGGAAGCCACGGAATCGTCTTCTTCCTGTGCTTCTTTTTTGCGTTCCAGTGCCAATTTTTGTTCCCATTGTTTTTGTTCCACTCGCTGCTTTTCTTCTTTTTGCGTAACCAGAAAGCTGGCTGCGAAAAGGCCTAAGCCAATCAACACAAAAGGCACAAAAGGAAACCCAGGAACTAAGGCTAAGACGAAGAGAATCGCGCCCACGATCCGAAACAGTTGGGGATTACGCATCACATCTGCCGCAATATCTAAACCAAAGGAACTATCGTTATCAGAACGAGTCACGATCACCCCAGAAGCAATCGAAATCAATAAAGAGGGAATCGAGCTGACCAAGCCATCCCCGATTGCCAGTTTCCCGAATTGGGCGAAGGCTTCCATGACGGTCATTTGTCCCCCCATGGAGAAAATGATCGCCCCGCCGACTAAATTGATGACAGTGATCAAGATCCCTGCGATCGCATCCCCTTTGACAAACTTGCTGGCACCATCCATCGAACCAAAGAAATCAGCTTCTCGCTGCAGATCTTTTCGTCGTTTGCGGGCATCCGCTTCCGTGATCAAACCGGCATTTAGGTCGGAATCGATCGCCATTTGCTTGCCGGGCATCGCATCTAATGTGAAGCGAGCAGTCACTTCTGAGACACGCCCTGCACCATTGGTCACGACGACTAGCTGAACCACCATGATGATCACGAACAAAATGATCCCCACGATGTAATTGCTGCCGGCAACGACATTGGCGAAGGCATCGATCACGTGTCCGCCATTTCCTTGGGTCAAGATCAACCGCGTGGAAGATAGGTTCAAACCTAAACGAAACATCGTTGTGATCAGCAGCAAGGTTGGAAACGTAGTGAATTCCAACACTGATTTGGTAAACAGGGTGATCAGTAAAATGTTGATCGCGATCGTCAAATTGATAATGATCAGAATATCTAATAGTGCACTCGGTAATGGAATAATAATCAAACCAATAATAGCTAGGACGATCACCGAGATTAAGATATCCGCCAGACCAATGCCTTTTTTCGGTTTTGAGGCAGCCTCATTCATTTTTGTTCCTCCTGTTTCCTTAAATCTTGCCGCGTTGGCTTTCTTCTAACTGATAGACCAAAGCGATGATTTCGGCAATGGCTTCATACATCTCAACCGGGATCAGATCCCCGGGTTCTACTTGGCGATAAAGGGCTCGTGCCACTTCACGGTTTTCGATCTGTGGAATATTTTCTTTCAGTGCTTCTGCTTTCATCCGCTGCGCCAGCTGATCTGCCCCTTTGGCCAGGACCCGCGGCACCCCTTCACTACTGGCATCGTAACGAATCGCAATGGCGAAATGGGTCGGATTGGTGATCAAAACCGTCGCTTCTTTGACGTTGGCGATGGCATTTTGGGTCATCGCACGGTACTTCGCTTTGCGCTGTGCTTTGACTTGCGGATCACCTTCCATTTGCTTGAACTCTTCTTTGACTTCCTGCTTGCTCATCATCAAGTTCTTACGATGGCTATAGCGTTGGTAGCCGTAGTCGACTACGGCCAAAACGATCAAGAAAATCGAGATCTGTAAAAACAATTCTTTGGCCCGCAGCAGCATGAACAGGATCGTTTTTTCCAACCCGACTTCACTCAAACCCAGTAAAACAGGGACGGCGGCTAAAAATTGTTGGTAGCACAAGTAGACGATCACGCCGAATTTCGCCAATGTTTTGCCTAAATTCATCAACGAGCGCAAACTGAATTGCTGCTTGATCCCGCTGATGGGGTTCAGCTTTTTAAAGTCTGGTTTGACGGCCTTGCCAGAAAACAACAGACCAACTTGGGCATAATTCGTGATAAGCCCGACTCCGAGCGCGACCAGAAAGACGGGCGCACACAACAAAAGCAGCAGCAAGATACTCTGCACCCCCAGTTTCGGCAGATCCGCCAAACTGGTTTGATAATCAGCCAGCTGCGCCAAACTTCGGGAAAAATAAGGCAAAAAAGAAGCTGCGAAAAACTGCCATAAAGACAGGATCAAAAACGAGAAGACCAATAGCGAAACAGCTGCTGCTAATTCCTGGGTCTTAGGGACCTCCCCGCGTTTGCGGGCATCCCGCAGCCGCTTGGCACTAGGTAGTTCGGTTTTGCCATCTTTTTCTGCCATCTTCTCACCTCCTGCTGGCTACCTGTTACTTTATTGAAAGGACTCGATAAACTCCTGCAAATAGCGGACCGTATCTGGCAAGTGTTTGCCTAAGTACGAAAGAACATTGGGTAGTAGCAAGAGAAACACCACAAAACTGATGGCGGTTTTCATCGAAAGACTCATCATCAAAATATTGATCTGGGGAATCGACCGAGAAATCACACCTAGCACCAGGTCCACCAACAGCAGCGCAATGATCATTGGTGCCGCAAGATTGACTGCCATCACCATCATTTGGCTGAAAAGTTTGACGATGCCTTCAACCGTCGTTCCTTGGATCACCACAGAGCCTAAGGGCACGATCCGAAAAGACAACAGCAATGCTGTGATCAGTCGATGATGCAGATCAAGTCCAAAAAACACAGCGATCGTCAGCCAATAGTACGTTTTGCCATACTGGGAAGAGGCGATTTGCAACGTCGGATCATAGGCTTGCGCCATCGAAAAGCCTACTTGAAAGTCGATCAGTTGACCCGCAATTTCCACACCAGTAAAGACCAGCTGACTCAAATAGCCCATCGCCATCCCAAACAGTACTTCCTTGATGACGAAAACCGTCAGCATAAAGAGGGAAAGCTCGGGAATCGCAGGTGCCGTCGGCAGGCATAGGACCGTCAAGGCCATGCCGATCACGATTTTTGCCAGTGACGGAAAATTTTGCTGTGAGAAGATCGGACAAAGGACGACAAACGCCAATATTCGACAAAAAATCAACACCGTCGCTTGAATCGGCGCCATCAGGTTTCCTCCTTACATTGCCGCAATCATCTTGAAGATCATTTTGGTAAAATTCAACAAGAGATTCAGCATAAAATTCCCCGCCAAGATCAAGGTCAAAAAAATCGCTAATAGTTTCGGCACAAAGCTCAACGTTTGTTCTTGGATTTGGGTAGTGGCTTGAAAAATACTGATCACCAATCCAACGAGCATGCCGACCAATAAGGCAGGGCCAGATATCGCTAAAATTCGAAGAAAGGCTTCCCTTAGCACATCAAGTACCATTTCTACTGTCATTTCCTCTTGGCTCCTTTCTTAGCGGCTATTGAAAGCTCTTGATCAGCGACTCCACGATCAGATACCAGCCATCCACTAAAACAAATAGTAAGATCTTGAAGGGCAGTGAGATCATGATCGGCGACAGCATCATCATCCCCATCGACATCAAGATACTGGAGACGACCAGATCAATGATCAAAAAGGGGATAAAAATCAAAAAGCCGATACTGAAAGCCGTTCGTAACTCACTGATAATAAACGCCGGTACCATAACGGTCAGAGGAACATCGTCAGAAGAATGATACTTTTCGGTCTCCCCATCAGCTTCCGCAAACAAGGCAATGTCTTTTTCCCGTGTCTGTACCATCATAAAGGCCTTGATCCGTTTTTCTGAGCGGTCAAAGGCTTCGGCTTGGCTGATCTCTTGTCGATCAAACGGTTCGATCGCTTGCTGATAGACGTCGGTATACACAGGTTTCATAATAAAAAATGTCAAGAATAAGGCCAACCCGATCAACACTTGATTGGGCGGGTTTTGCTGTGTACCTAACGAACTGCGCACAAAGGACAAGACCATGATGATACGAGTAAAAGAAGTCATCATGATCAGCAAGACTGGTAAAAGGGAAAGCAGCGTCAGCAACAAGAAGGTATTGATCGTATCACTTGAGCCATTCCCATTCGACAATAAATTGTTGATGGTGGAACTGACGTCTTCCGTGTCTAGCGCAAATGCCGTCTGCGGAAGCATCAGACTGCTGAAAAGGACCGCAGCCATGATCTTGATATCTCTGCCTTTGATTTTCATTTTTGCTTGCCTCGTTTTCCAGCAATTTCCGCCTTGGCTTTGTTGAGCCATTCAGAAAAGTCTTTACCAGCTTGCACTTGGGTGCTTTCTAGGCTTTGCTGTAAAAAAGTGGCCGTTTCTTCTGGCGTCAACTCTTTGATGATTTGGTTTTGCTGTTCAGAAAAGCTCATGACATAACATTTGTCCATGATTTGGACGATCCCGATCGAAGACGACTTGCTGACGGCGATTTTTTGCAAAATACGCAGCTGGTGATTGTGCTGGTTCGTGTAACGATTCAAATATTTCAAACTGATGTTGATCAAATAAAGAATAAGCAGCAAAAACCCAATCATTTTGACCAGCGATAAAAATGTTTCCATCAACATGCCTCTTTCTATTGGATCACTAAATCCGTCACATAAACATCCTTGGCGATTTCTGATCCGTATTCCTGATTAATTGTTTCTTTCAATGCTTTTTTTAAATTCGGTACACTTTCGGCGGAGCTCAAAATACCGCTGGCCTTTTGTTGGCGCAATAAATTTACGACGCTGTCACGAATGACGGCCACATTTTTCGTGGCTTCCGCGCTTTTTTCCTCATCTGCCACTAAAATCGATAAATTGACCTTCATGTATTGCTGCTCTTGGTTGTCTTCTTTGGCCAGATTGACTAAAAATTCATCCAATGCCACGATCGCTTCGTCTGAGGAGATTTTGCTGCTGTCTTTTGCTGTTTCAGCAGCTGCTGTTTTTTCCCCCGTCAAAAAGTGATTCGTCACTAAGGTCCCGCCGATACTGCCGCCGACTACCACGATCAAGAGGATCGGCAGTAAAACAACCATACTCAAGCCTTTTTTCTCTTTTTCTGCTTTTGGTGCTTTTTCTTCTTTTGCCATCTTTCCCACCCTTACGTTTTCACTTGGTTCGAATGGATCACCGTATGATACTCGATCACCCGCTGCGCAACTTCTTGCGCAGCTTCCGTCACCACTAATGTTTTGCCGTCTGTCAGTGTGATCAATGTATCCGGCATTTCTTCGATCCGATAAATCAATGTTGGATTTAAATAGAATGGCTTGCCATTCAATGCTGTCACTAGAATCATGGTCAAACTCCTCTCAATGATGAAGCGTCACGTTCTTAACGTTTTAGATTCAATAATTCTTGCAGCATTTCATCAGAAGTCGTAATACTTCTTGAATTTGCTTGATAGGCACGGCTCGCAATGATCATTTCGGTAAATTCTGTCGAAAGATCGACATTGGACATTTCCAAGGCACCTGCTTGCAGCGTTCCTGCGCCATTGTTGCCAGGTCCTGCAACGATCGGATTCCCTGAGTTGCTGGTTTGGATATAGTTGTTGCCGCCGACTTTTTCTAAGCCTTCTGGGTTATTGAAGGTTGCGACACCGACTTTTCCCATCACAAAGGTTTGATTGCCGTATTTTGCCAACACTAAGCCATTGGCATCGATCGCCATGGAGTTATAGGTCAAGGTTTCCCCATTGACGGTCAGTGTGCTTGGGATCGACAAGGGAGATACCGCATCTTGTCCGCTCAATGCCGTGTTTTCATCAAAGTTGTCATCATAGACAACTGGTTGACCGCCATTGACTGAACGACCTAGGACTTGCATCCCATCACTATTGGTCAAGGTTCCGTTGCTGTCGCGCACGAATGCGCCATCTCGTGTGTAATAGGTTTCGCCATTTGCTCCTGGTCCTTGTACCATAAAGTAGCCCTGTCCGCTGATATAAAAATCCATGCTGCGACCTGTCGATTGCGGGGCACCGACTGTATTGATAGTATCGATGGAGCCCGTCTGAACCCCTAAACCGATCTGCGTTGCGTTGATCCCGCCTAAGCCATTGCCTGGCGCAGTTGCGTTAGACATCGTTTGGCTCATCATGTCTTGGAAAAGTACTCGACTTGATTTGAATCCAACCGTATTGACGTTGGCGATATTATTGGAAACCACGTCCATTTTCGTTTGAAGATTTTTCATTCCACTAACACCTGAATATAATGATCGTAACATGCTTGTTTTCCTCCTTATGGTTGGCGTATTTTCCTCTGTCATTCAGAAAATACTTGCAGCCCCTTTTCAGTCCAGCTGCTATTTGATAAATGTGGCGCTGTCAATATTGGTGACGGTGTGAAGCTCATTCATCCCCATCGCCGTAATGATGGTTCGTGAATGGACATCGGCGATCAAGCCCATATCTTTGTACACGAGCAGTGATTCTTTGCTGCCTTTTTCCGCTAGCTCACTAAGCGCCGTTGAAAGGGATTGATAATCATCGTCTTGTAAGGTCAATTCTCTTGCGGTCAAACGCTTTTGCGCATGATGCGAGACTTTGATGTCGCTTTGTTTTTGTTCAAGCATTGCAGAAAAGGCTTGTTTGTCCACGCCTTTGCGGGGATGTTGATAAGGCTCCCCGGCAACTTTTTGCAGCCCCTGTTGAATCGTCAAACTCATTTTGCTTCGCCGCCAATCTCTTGGATCGCACTCATACTGTATTCTTTGCCATTTACGACGATCGTGGCGTAGCCATTGGCAAAGCGGACTTTTTCGATGGTTCCTGACAATGTTTCTGTGCCGTCCATCAGAGTGACTTGTTTATTGATCAAGCTAAAAGCTTGCTGCTGTTGCTGTAAAATCACCGAGGTCGTCAATGTTTCGCTCAATTCATTCAAGCTCTCTAAGGTCGTAAATTGAACCAGTTGCGAGATATAGTCGGTGCTACCACCACCAGAAGAATCGCTGCCTCCCATCGATGGGTTGCTCATAGATGCGGCTAAGATCTTCAAAAAATCATCCATGGAGATATCTGAAGATTTTTTTGTTTGCGTTAATGCCGATGTATTGGCAATACCGGCCGCAGCTGCTGTAATTTCATCTGCCATAGGTCTCCTCCTTTACACTAAAATACTGATCGCATGATCGATCGGTGCTAATTGCGGCTCTTCCTCAGCCGTATTGCTTTGATGAAATGGCTTTTTGCTTTGTCCTTTTTGAGCCTGTAAAAACCGCTGTTGGCTTAACTGACTGTCACTTGCCATCATACTGCCGGCAAAGGATTGATTTGCCAGCGGACTAGCCTGCTGGACAGAAGCTAACGTAGGTTCTTTGATCGCTAGGATCGGCTGCTCTTGCTTTTGCAAAACTTGCTCTAGCTCATGCTTGATGGACAGCAATAATTCTTTGGCTTGTGGCTGCTGAACGGTCAGTTCTAAGCGGCTGCCTTGGGCATTCGTTTCTAGGGAAAGCTGGATCGTGCCTAATTTTTCGGGAACGAATTGCAGCGTGATTTTTTTCTCGCTTGCCGTGCTGCTCGTTTGGACGAGTTGGGCAGTCGCTTTTGCTAAGGGCAGGACCGCTTGCTCCATACTCGCTTTTGTTGGCGTTAGTCCTTGCTTGGTCAAAAGGGGAGAAACATCAAGCAGCTGCAGTGCTAGTGCCGCTATTTCATTGTCGGTTGCTGCTGAAGAAGCAATGGCTTGTGCAGAAACAGCTTCCGCTTTTTTGGCGACTGTTTCATTCGTGCGTTGCAAGGTGCTAGTCGTATCCGTCGCTTGGTTGGTCACTGGCGACACTTGATTTAATGGTCCCGTTTGGCCCAATTGCGCGGTCCCTTCGGTGGACTGTTTCAGCTGTGTTTCTGTCGTTTGCGCAATCGCGGCTTGTGTTACTGAATCGACTTCCTTGATTTCCTTGAAAGGAGCGATTTCTTTTGCCGTGGTCTGCTCCTCGCCTACTAAGTCTTCTGGCAAAGGTGTTTCAAGCGTTGTTGCTGCGGCTTCACTTCTGTCATTTGTCATCAAAGCTAGACCTTCAAGCGCAGGCTCGGAGGGGTTGATGACTGTGGTGGCTACGTCTATTGGTGCTGGAAAAGCTGCTGAAACACTGTCGAGAGAAGCTGCTGTGGCGCTCGTTTGGTTCTGCTCCGTCGTTGCCATTGATGCCTGTGGCGCTTCTTGAACCAAGCCTGCAAAAGGTGCCTGGCTGATCTGGCTCATTCCTGGCGCTTGTGTCGTTGCAGGTTGTTCGACTGCTGGAGTGATTTCTGGCTCCTGCGGCAGATGTTCCATACTGCTGGCAATCCCCATTTCTGGTGCGGTGGCGGTTTGCTCCGTCATACCTGATGGTTCGAAGGATGCTGGCAGATTGCTTGCTGTCTGTTCTGTCAGCTGTTGCATCAGCAAACTGAAGACTTCTGGTGACGCCTCCGTCTTTTTTGATTTGCTACCGATAGGTACAGCGGTTGCGGCACTTGTTGTGATCTCTTTCATTGTTCACCTCCTCTCAGCTGATGCTTTGAAACCAAGGTCGTCTCATCACTAAAACCATTAGTGCTTTAAGAAAATAAGGCGCGATTGCCGAACTCATCCAATTGTTTTTGCTCTTCCAATTGCTTTTCATAGGTGTATTCAGCGAATTGTTTTTCTCGCAGCTTTTCCACGATCTTGCGTTCCTGCTGCGCTTCTACCACCACCGATAAAGACTCTGCCAATTCTTGCTTCACGTGAAACATTTTGTTCTGAACCTCATCGATGGTGGCATTCAACGCAAGCAAATAGCGTTGTTGCACTTGCATCCGCCCAATGGTCATCTCATTGACATCAAAAAGCTGGGCTTTTTCCTGTGTCAGCGTATTCAGGTGCTGTTCTTGCTGAATCAACAACTGTTGTTTTTGGGCGTAAGCGCGTTTGGCTTCTTGCTCAATGGTTTTTCGGTGATCCAATACTTTTTCTAAGGAAAAGTGAAATGCTTGCATAGCTGCTCCTTTACGATCTGTTTTACATGGTCGAACGCTGGCGCTCGATCAGTGCTTCTTCACTGAACAAATGCGCCAGTTCAAAAATCGTTTGTTCAAATGGGATCCGCTCATCCACTTTTTGCTGCAAAAACCGCAGGATGGGGTGATGCAACGCGATCGCTTGGTCGGTCAACGCATTGCTGCCGCTTTTGTAGGCACCGATATCGATCAAATCCTTGGCCTCTGCATAAACGGCCATGTTTTCTTTTAGTTCCCCCGCATGTTTATGCTGTTCCTCAGAAACAAGGGTCTTCATCAAGCGGCTGAGGCTGTTTTGAATATCGATGGCAGGATAATGATTTTGAGCGGCGATTTTTCGGGACAACAGAATATGGCCGTCAAGAATCCCCCGAACCGCATCAGCGATCGGTTCATTCATGTCATCCCCTTCTACCAAGACAGTATAAAAGGCCGTGATCGAGCCTTTGTCCGACATCCCACTGCGTTCTAACAACTTAGGTAAAGCTGTAAACACAGAAGGGGTATAACCTTTGGTCGTCGGCGGCTCGCCTGTCGATAGACCGATCTCCCGCTGTGCCATCGCAAAACGGGTCACCGAGTCCATCATCAATACGACTTTCTTGCCTTGATCGCGGTAATACTCAGCGATCGCTGTTGCCACATGAGCCCCTTTTAATCGTACGAGGGGCGGCATATCGGAGGTAGCACAGACAACGACCGACTTGCGGTAACCTTCTGGGCCTAGATCATTTTCAATAAATTCTTTGACTTCTCGTCCCCGCTCGCCGATCAAGCCGATCACGATGACATCGGCTTCGCAATAACGAGCCAACATCCCCAATAAAGTACTCTTACCGACCCCGCTGCCGGCAAAAATGCCGATCCGTTGGCCAAGGCCGACGGTCAAAAGACCATCGATCGCCCGGACACCTGTCGGCATGATCTCAGCGATTTTTTGACGGCGAAAGGGGTCAGGAGAATCTTGACTAACTGGATATTCTGGCGCACTTTCCAGCTCCAGCGCCATATCTAACGGTCGCCCTAGTCCATCTAAGGTGTGCCCTAGCAACGTATCATCGATTTTTACCGTCAATGATTTGCCAGTTGGCCGCACCAAACAGCCCGGTCCGATGCCTTCTAGCTGATCAAGGGGCATCAGGAGCACGGTTTTTTTCACAAAGCCTACGACTTCGGCTAAGGCTGTATGTGTCTTGTTTTGCAATGCGACTTCACAGATTTCCCCTATGAAAACCGCCAGCCCTTCGACTTTGATCAGCAGACCTACGACTTCGCTGACTTTGCCGTAGGTGGTAAAAAACGGCTGTGCTTGCGCCGTTTTGCGCAGCGCTGTGATCGGTAATTCAAACGTCATTCCTTCACACTGCTTTCTAGAAATTGGCTCAAAAAGCGAGCGATTTCTTTCCTCAATTCAAAAACCACCAAGGCATTTTCAGATTCGATACAAAAATCGTGTTCCGCCAAGGTGTCATCTGCCATGAGTAAATAGCGAAACCCGCTGATCGTCTGCTTTTTGGTTTCCAACAATTCTCGCACCCCTGCAAGATGCTGCTCTTGGCTGCGAACAGTCACAAATTGATCGGGTTGTTCAAATTGCCATAGCACAGACTCCACAAAAGGCAGGAAGCCTGCTTGCTCGTCTGTAAAACGTTGATTGATCAAGGCTTCAGCGATTGCCGTGCCATAAGCGATCATCTCTTGCTTTTTCTCTGAGCGAAAGGCGTTGATCTCAGAAACGGCTTCAGCGACATTGGCTTGGGCTTGTGCCATCAATGCTTGCGCGGCTTCTTTGCTGGCATTGAGTCCTTCTTGATAGCCTTGTTGAAAGCCGTCTGCTTGTCCTGCTTGAAAGCCTTCCGTTCTCGCTTCTGCTAGAATTTGCGCCGCTTGTTCTTGTGCATCGGTCAAAATCTGCTGCTTCAAGGCTTCCATTTGCTGCAGATGCCGTTCCTGCTCCAACTGGCGTGCACGTCTAGCCGCTTGCAGTTCTGGGTCTAAGCTTGGTTTCTCAATCGGCGCTTTGATGGTCGTATCCGTCAAAATACTGCGCGCAGCTTCGGTCGTTTTGACCGCCTGCTGCTTCAATAAACTGCTATTTGACCACTGCATCTTGGTCGCCCCTTCCGATGTAGATCTCACCGGTTTCATCTAGCCGTCGAATCACAGCCACCACACTTTGTTGGGCTTCTTCTACAGCAGACAAGCGGGTAGGACCCATAAATTGAATTTCTTCTTGCAGATTTTCCACCGCCCGTGATGAGAGGTTGGAGAAAATAAAGTTCTTGATGTCATCGGTCGTGCCTTTAAGCGCTAAGACTAAGACATCGTTTTGAACATCTCGTAAGACTTTTTGAACATCCAAGCGATCGAGGGTCACGATATCCTCGAAAGTAAACAAGCTGGATTTCACTTCGTTGGAGAGTTCTGGTTGCCGCTTTTCTAAGTCGTTCAAAATGTTCTTTTCGGTGCTGCGGCTGACTGAGTTCAAGATCTCAACCAGAGTATGCACACCACCGACATTTTCCGTATCGTTCTCAATGTAATTCGAGAATTTGTTCTCGATCACTTTTTCGATCCGTTCGATCACCAAAGGCGACGTACTGGAGATCGTCCCGATCCGTTCAGCGATCTCCACTTGCAAATGATCGGGAAACTGCGACAAGACGCTGGCCGCTTTGTCCGGCTGCATGTAGCACAAAATCAACGCTACCGTTTGCGGATGTTCACCGATCAACAGATTGGTCAACTGTTGAACATCGGCTTTGCGAGCGATATTAAAGGGCCGTTCCCGCAGCTGAATCTGAGTCAATACGTCAATGACTTCTTTGGCTTTTTGAGGGCCTAATGCTTGGTTCAGCAAATTTTTGGCATAATCGATCCCGCCGTCTAAGACATATTTGCGAGCCGTTGCGGTATGAGAAAATTCCTCCAACACTTGATCCCGCTCTTCGGGACTGACAAAGTCGATATTGGCGATCTCATAGCTCACCTTTTGTATAAATGATTCTGGCAGCAGCTTCATGATCTTTGCAGAGGTATCTGATCCTAGAGAGATCAGAAGAATCGCTGCTTTTTTTACCCCGTCTATTGTATCCATGGCTGCCCCCTTATTTTTCTTTCATCCAAGCTTTGATCAATTCCGCCGCTACTTCAGGATTGCTTTCGGCATAATTTCTAGCCGTTTGATCCAATGTTGGTTCTCCTGAATGTTCTGCTGCGGCTTCTTGTGTGGATGCTTCTGGCACCGCTGGTTTCGTTTCAGCAGACCGATTGCCGACACCGCCAAAAACGACTTCTTGTGCAACGGTCGGACTTGTACCAGTGCTAACTGCTGACGGTTGTGCAAAAGTGACCATTTCCTCCGTCACATCGACTTCCAGCTCGTCTTCTTTACGACGACGTCGGATCACGCCAACGATCATTAAAATCACTAAGAACAAGGTCAACACGATGCCGCCGATGATGGCATACTTGAGATAACCTTTGGCAGCTGCAATCGGTTCATTCCCTTGCGGATCAACGGCTGGATCAACCTCTGCTTGGGCAAAGTCAAATCCTTGGATCGCGATTTGATCACCACGGTCATTGTCATAGCCGACGGCACTAGCAATCAACTGCTGCAATTCTGCTTGATCCGCTTGCGAAAGGTTCGCATTGATCACGATCGAGCTGGTCATTCGTTCGATCATGCCAGGGGCCGTAATGGTCGTGGTGGTCTCGGTATCCAATTCGTTTTCCACCGAACGGCTATAGGAATTGTTTCCCTCTCCATCCGTACCCGTCACATTGGAGATATTGTCATCCACCGTCCCTGTTTGGGCTTCTTGGACGGTGCCTTGCGAACCAGCAGCCTGCACTGTCTCACTCTTGATCTCTGGGTCATCATAAGTGACTTTCTTCCGCTCGATCGAGTCAAAATTCAAGTCTAAATTGATCGACACTTGGAATTTGTCTGCACCATAGATCGGTGTCAGCAGCTTCGCTACTTTTTCTTCTAGCGTTTTTTCGTAGGAATCTTTGATGGCAATGTATTTATTGTTCAGGCCACTTAATTGACTGGCTTCATCTTCGGTTCTCGTCAAGGTATTGCCCGCACTATCAACGACTTTTACATTTTCTGGCTTCAGCTTTTCCACTGCCCCTGAAGTCAAGGTAACGATCCCTTGCACGGACTCGTCTGAGATCTGCTGATTTTTCAAGGTCAACACGATAGAAGCAGTTGGCGCACTTTCCTCAGAAGAAAAGACACTTTCTTCTGGCATCACGAGTAAAACTTTGGCGGATTTGACCGCATCGATCGACTCGATCGCCCGTTGCAGTTCGCCCGTTACTGCCCGCTGATACATGATCTTGCGGTCTTCGTCGGTTGTCATCATGTTGGCATCATCAAATAATTCAAAGCCTGTACTGGTATTTGGTAATTTATTGTCCACGGCAAGATTGATGCGGTATTCATCGACTTGGTCCTTGTCGATCAAAATAGTCGTCCCATTGTCGGCTAATTTGTAGGCGATCTGCTGTTCCTCCAAATCCTTGCTGATCGTTCCCGCATCGGCATCGCTTAGATCCGTAAACAAGATACCGTATTCAATTCGCGTATTTAAATAATACACAGCTGCTGTGATTCCGAGAACGCTGATAACGGAAAGAACAACAATCATTTTCTTTAAAGAGCTTTGCATTTGCCAACGGTCTTTGAGTTGTTCTGTCCATTCTTTCACTTTATCCATCATTTATCCTTATTCCCTCACCCACTGCTAAAACTGCATATTTTTCACGTCATTGTAAGCTTCCAAACACTTGTTTCGTACTTGAACGGCTGTTTGTAGCGCCAATTGCGCCTCCGTCATGCGAATCATCACATTCCCTAGATCGCTTTCATCGCCGGTGATCAAATTTACAGTATCTTGATCCATGACCGCCGTTTTTTGATTCAACTGATCGACCGCATGGGTCAAGTAAGAAGAAAACTGATTTTCCTCGGCGCCTGCAACACTGGTCTCGTTTGAAGCAGCCCCCGTGCCTAGTGTCCGCAAAACGTTTTGGTAGTCCGTTAATCCTGTCGTTAAAAGTCCATCCATTTTCTCGTTACCCCTTTGATATTTCTAATGCTTTTTTCAAGATCGTTTTATTCATTTCTGAAGCAGAAACATTGGCTTCGTACGTTCGAACCGCTTGCAACATTGCCACCATTTCATCGGCAATATCCACATTTGATTGACCGACATATCCCTCATCGTTGGCAGCGGGATTGGTAGGATCATAGGTCAGTTTTTCCGTTTCATCGGCAGCGATCCCCGTCACTTTGACACCGTATGTAGCCGGTGTTCCTTCGCGACTATTTTTTAAATTTTCTGAAAAAAGAATACTCTTTTTTTGATAAGCAGCGGTTGTTTGTGTTTGATTCGTATTTACATTTGCGATATTGCTGGAGATCGTATCTAGTTTTAACCGTTCCAATGCTAGGCCGCTGGCGTTGATCGTTAGTCCATTAAACATACCCATTTGTTTTTCCTGCGCTTTCTATCAATTACTCAATACAAGGTTCATCATTTGCAAGCGACCGTTGACTTGTGCGGTCAATGCACTGTAATATAACCCATTGGCTGCTTGATCCAACATCTCCACTTCAAGATCCACGTTATTGCCGTTGTCTTTGATGCTGGTAGTTGCATTTTCAGTGATTTTCGGTTTTACTTGAGAAACTGACGCTTCGGTTGCAGCGTCCGTCCCTGATGAAGCGAGTGCCTGCTTTAATTCGCTTTCAAACACGATGCGTTTGGCTTTGTACCCATCCGTGTTGACATTGGCGATATTAGACGAAATCAATTCTGCGCGTTGGGCAGAAACGTTCATGGCTGTTTTTAATAAATCATAGGTATCCAACAATAATTGCTCCTTCCACCTTCTGTACCAAACGTTTTTTTCAGCGATGGAACAGAAACAAATATATTTATTTATTTTTTTGTTATAGATTAAAAAAACAAGAAGACGTGATGTCATTATAGTAGAATTATTTTTATTTTACAATTTGATTTTTGCAACTTTACGGATATGACATTTAAGTTACAACCATGTTATGTTATTTGTTAAACACTGTTTCATCGCAATTTCGTCCCCAGTTATAAAAAGTAAACGATCGATATAAAGCGTTTTACAAGCATATCTATGCTTTTTGATCAAAAGATGATTTTTGATAAAAAAACAAGCATTATTCGAAAAATTGATTAAAACATTTTCATTTGTGCTGAATGACATGACAAACCCTGAGAAACGCTTCACGAAAAAAAACGGTACCATCTATAAATATTCACAAAAATTGCAAGCTGTACCATTTCAAAAATTTGCCGCCACTTGCCCAAAAAACAACAAAAAAAGAAGAAGCTGAAAATTTATTTTAGTTATTTTTAGGATTATTTTTTTTTGCTATTAAGAATGATTTTAATTCACCGATAAAATAAATGAGGGTTTAAAACCTGGAAATAGAATTTAGGAGGACGCAACAAATGGATTTTTTCTTGCTGATCGGTATTATTTTAGGATTGATATCTGTGGTGGTTGGGATGATTGTAAAAGGTGCCAATGTGGCCGTTTTGATCAATCCGGCAGCCGCGATCATCATTTTCGTTGGTGTGATCGCAGCCGTTATCAATTCATTTCCCAGCAGTGATATCAAAAAAATCCCGAAGATCTTCGGCGTTCTGCTGAAAAATAAAGAATACGACTTAAAAACAACCATCAATACCATCGTTGAATTAGCCAACCAAGCCCGGCGCGACGGTTTGCTATCTCTTGAAGGTGCCATCCAAAACTTAGAAGATCCTTTTTTAAAAAAGGGCTTGGAAATGGTGGTTGATGGCATCGCTGCCGAACAGATCCAAGAAATCATGGAGAATGAGATCTATGGGATCGAAGAACGGCATCGCATCGGCTCGGCTATTTTTAAAACCGCCGGCACGAGTTCCCCGACCTTAGGGGTGTTAGGAGCCGTGATCGGGCTGATTGGGGCGCTAGGTAATTTAGAGGATGTAGAAGCACTGGGGCACATGATCTCGGCGGCCTTCGTGGCGACCCTTTATGGTATTTTCTTCGGCTATGTCCTGTTCATTCCCTTTAGCTCACGCCTGACCTTGAAATCGGAGCAAGAGGTCCAAATGATGTCGATCATCGTGGAAGGGGTCTTAGCGATCCAAGCCGGGCAATCGCCGAAAAGCATTGAGAAAAAATTATACAGCTTGATCGATCCGAAAAAACGGCAAGAACAATTATAAAGGGTGAAGCGACATGAAGCGAAAAAAGAAACATGAAGAACATGTAGACGAAGCGTGGCTTTTGCCTTACTCGGATATGTTGACCTTGCTGCTGGCTTTGTTCATCGTCATGTTTGCCATGGCGAAAGTCGATGATGAGAAGTTCCAAGAAATCAAAAGCGAATTTGGCACCATCCTTTCCAGCCACCACAGCAATTCATCTGTGATTGGGTCGGTGATCGATATGGGCGAGACCACGCCGCGAAAAAAAGCCGCCACTTCTGCCGAAGCACAAGCGCAAGAAGCAGCGGTTCGGACCCAACTGGAAAATCAGCAACTAGAAAAAATCAGCGACCAGCTGTCACAAGAGCTGGCAGCTTCTGGCTTAAAAGAGCAGACAGAAGTCCGCTTGGAATCCGATGGCTTGCATATCACGCTTGCCAGCAGTATCTTGTTTGCCTCTGGCAGCGCCGAGATCACGGACACCACTCGTCAGTCACTGGATCTGCTATCGGACTCACTGAAAAAATTAAAAGCCAACAAAATCGTGATCGCTGGGCATACCGATAACGTACCTGAAAAAGGCAATGGCCGCTACCAATCTAACTGGGATCTTAGTTCCGCTCGGGCCATTACCGTTATGGAGTACTTCATCAGCAAAGGCGCCGTTTTAGAAAAAAATGCTGCCATCCAAGCCTTTGCCGATACCGAACCGAAAGCCGATAACAACACCCCCCAAGGCCGCTCGGAAAACCGCCGCGTGGAGATGATCATTCAGCGGACTGAAACGGCAGCTGCTCAATAAATAACCTTTTCCAATTAAAAAAACGATCCCCTTTCAAAGGCGATCGTTTTTTTTATCTGTAAATAAATTGTAGTAGCCGTAACAAATGATGACAATGCCCACCAATGTGGAACGGTCAATAAAAGGAACCTCAAAAACCATAAAAAGCAACCCTTTTAAGCCTAAAATGATGATACCCATAACTAGCATCAGCCAAGAGGCGAGACGAATCAATTGGTATTCTTTTCCAAAAATCTTCAGCAACCGTACCCCTCCTTTTCTCAACTTAAAGTGTACGCTTCTTAATGAGCAATCACAGTTCACCTGTCTGATGTTGCTGCTTGGCAAAAGTCGACAGCCATTGGTTGCTTCTTCTCATTATAACAGATGCTTCATGCCTCACCCTACGGTTTCCTAACTGACCTTCTTTTTTTGCAGTTGGACAATTCTGATTTAACCATACACATCAAAAAACCCCCATTACCAACGAATTTATTGGGAATGGGGGGATGATCAGCTTTCGCTAGTCAATCATTTATTTTTCCACTTCAAACCGATTGGTCAATCGCTTCAACTCTTCTGCAATGTCTCTGAGATCGGCCACATGGTTGGTAAATTCATCCATGGTTGCCAAGACTTCTTCTGCATTTGCGGAAACTTCTTGTGTACCAGCGGCATTTTCTTCCGTTGATGCGGAAATGTTTTCTAAGTTTTCCAGTACACTGTTTTGAATGTTTTCGATACGGGCACTGGCTGCTTCAATATGATGGATGCCTTCGATCATATAGCTGCTGCGTTGGAAAACTTCTTTTGAAGACGAGATTGCTTCTTTGATCAAGTTGGTTTGGCGAACGCCGCCTTTGACAGATGCCGACGTTTGTTTGACCATTTGACTAGACTGCTCACGAATTTCTTCAATGATCGCTTCGATCTCTTTGGTAGAAGCCTTGCTTTGTTCCGCCAATTTACGGATTTCAGCAGCCACGACGGCAAAGCCTTTGCCCGACTCACCTGCACTCGCGGCTTCGATCGATGCATTCAAGGCTAGCAAGTTGGTTTGGTAAGAAATATCGTTGATGACCCCAATGATCGAGTTGATGTTTTGGATACTATCATTCATTCCCGTCATGTTCGACATCAAACGCTCCATCTGTGCCAACTCTTGTCGCCAGCTGTCATCGACTTGATCCATGATCGTTAAGTTTTCTTGATTGATCTTCGTAGATTCTTGCGACTTGCTGCTCATGCCGCCAACATTTTCTCGTAATTCTTTCACGACCTGCGACAGATTTTGCATTTGGGACACGCTGTATTCTGTTTCTTGGGCTTGCGCACCGGTCACTTCAGCAATCCCCGTAATGGTTTGAGAGACTTCTTCTGTCGCAATATTGGTTTGTTTTGACAATTCTAATAAAGAATCCGACATTCCTGCGACACTGTTGCTTTCTTTTTGGACTTTTTGGATCAATGCACCCGTGCCTTCGATCATCACATTGTAATTGTCCGCCATTTGCTGGATCTCATTGCCTGCTTTGTCTGGATAAACAACTCGGCGTGCCAGTTGATCCCATGTCCATTTTTCGCCTTTGGCTCTTTTGGTTTTGCTCATCTTCTCTAGTTTGCCTTCACCGACTTTTCTAAAGTAACGATTGAAGCAATCGATGATCGCTGCGACTACTTTGATCGCGGCATAAGAAACCAGTCCTACAAAGAGCAGCATCAAGATCGTAACGATAATGGTGGTACGGACCAACGCTCCTAACTCTTTGTCTAGATCACTAGCTTTGACTTCGGAGTACGCCCAAACATTGGAATCAGCAGACTTGTCATACAACACATCGTTGACTTTATTCGAGTCGCCTAAGCCAACCATGCCTGTCGGGTTTTTAGCTTCTTTGATTTTTTGGAACACTTCTTCTTCTTTGATATTCTTACCGATTTGTTTGGTGTTTTTTGAGGTCACGATGACCCCAGATTCTGAAACTAAGGTGACATTCCCAGTCCGCCCTACGGTAAAGGAAGACAAGATGTTTTGAATGCTTTCATAGGAAACATCGACGCTTAAAACCCCCACTTGATTATGGGAATTTTTGACCCTGATCGAAGCCGACGTCACAAATTGATTCGACACTGTATCTAAATAAGGTGCTGTCCAATAGACTTCTCCTTCGGCTTTTACGGCCCCTTTGTACCATGGCCGAATCGTGGGCTTATAATCATCTGGTAAGGGATTGAAGGTCACATACTCATCATCTTCTGTTCCAAAAGTCACCGCTAAGAAGCTGTTGCTTCCAGCAATCGCTAAAGAAAGATCTGAACGGATGCGTCCCATGCTGAATTCTGTTTTCATCGCTGGCAGTTCAGCCATTGATTTCAATTTGCTTTCCGTCGATCGGCGCAAACTCTTTTCTTCCGCCAAGATCAAATTGACGGCACTTTCTTTGTTCAAATCATTTCGTTCAATCAATAAGTTCTTGGTGGTTAAATAGGAACTTGTCAGCATGACAATGATCGGGATCCCCGCAACCAGCATCAAGGTGATCATCACATAAATTCCTATCGTCTTTTTTCTTTTTTTCACAACTGTGCCACTCCTTCATTTCCAATTTCACACGATCCAATGAAGA
Organism: Enterococcus sp. DIV0213h; assembly: GCF_051711285.1. Classification (NCBI taxonomy): domain Bacteria; kingdom Bacillati; phylum Bacillota; class Bacilli; order Lactobacillales; family Enterococcaceae; genus Enterococcus; species Enterococcus sp. DIV0213h. The sequence continues at coordinate 98,965 of NZ_JBIOMH010000001.1, read as the reverse complement.
CTCGTCCGTAGACGACCCTTAGTAAGGATAATCGGTTATTTCTTTGAATGATTAAGAGGGTTCATTGGCAGAAACGGCTGCAAGCGCATTTTCTTTTTTTGCTAAGGCTTACGGTTGCTGATCTAACGAATAGAAAAGCTCCTCAGTCATCAAGGATCGTTGCGACTGCATAAAAATAGCCAGCACGGAAGTTTCCGCACTGGCTGTAGGGGCCCTTTAATGGGACTGCTTTTTATTGCCTATAATTCTTTGATGACGGCTTTTTCTTCCGCAGTCAAAGCGAAATCAAAGAGCGCTAAATTTTCGGCTTGATGTTTTTCTGAATGGGATTTCGGAATCACGATCACCCCACGCTCGATTTGGTAACGCAAGACCACTTGGCTCCAGGTTTTTTGATACGCTTCACCGATTTGGGTCAAGGTTTCCCGAGCCGCTTCTGAAATCCGTGAAAGTGGCCCCCAGGCTTCTGGAACTACCTGATTGGCTAAGGAATAGGCGATGATCGCATCGTTCCACTTGCCTGGATGCGATTCGATTTGATTGACCGCTGGTTTGATCCGACTGTTTGCCAATAAATAGCTAAGTTCTTCTTCTTGGAAATTGGACACCCCGATCGCTTTTAAGACTCCTTTATCGACATAAGCCTCAAGAACCGCCCAGACAGCGGCGATCTCTGCCAAGTTGTCCCACGGATGATGGATCAAATAAAGATCGATCGATTCCGTCTGCAAGGCTGCTAAACTCGCTTCGACAGACGCTTTCACGGCAGCTGCATCTTGCGTATGCTCTGGTTTGCCAGGAATCTTAGAAGTCAGGAAAAATTCGCTGCGGTCGATCCCGCTCTCCTTGATGGCTTTGCCTACCACGGCTTCGTTGCGGTAAGAAATCGCCGTATCAAAATGCCGATACCCAAGCTTGATAGCAGTCAACAGCTCTGTCGTATCATCATTGATCGCACCTTGGTATTCTCGATTTTCTTTCCCAAATGTATTCGTCCCACTGCCGATCACTGGAATCTGAATGCCGGTATTCAATTCAATCGTTTCCATGCTGCTTCCCCCTTTGTGTTGTTTCTAGTCTATCAAAAAAGCAGGAGTAAGGGGAAGAAAAACTCTTATTGCCGCTAAAAAACGGGGAAAAGCACAAAACGCATGTTCAAGCTGCCCCTCCTCCGTTATACTGAGGGTAAGACACGAAACACCCAAATAAGGAGGGTTACTTTTGAAAAAAACACTATTTTTTCTTTGTGGATCACTGACATTCGGTTTAGGTACTTTAGGAATATTTTTGCCTTTCTTACCTACAACGGTCTTTTACTTGCTGACGGCTTATTTCTGGCTGCGGAGTTCCGATACCTATTATCAACGCTTGGTTCAATCAGAAAATTATCAAAAATACATTGAAAAACCACTCGTACAAAAACAGCTGAGTACCAAGGGAATGGTTCGGATGTTTGCCATGATGCTGGTAGTCTTTGCAATTCCTGCACTATTGATCCCTAATCTGCTGGTACGTTTCGTCCTCGCTGCCATCTACCTCGCCCATGTTATTGGGATCACTTGGTATTTAAAAGGACGCAAACCCGCGATTCAAAAAACGGATCAGCCCCTGTAAGGTGAAGCTGCACGAACACACCGTAATCCACCAAGCAGGCGAGCCTTGCTAGTGGACTGCGGTGTATTTTTTTCTCCTATTTTAGCGGGAGCCCACTGACGCCTCTTCGATGATGGGGGCTGATTGGGCGATCGCTAACCAGGCAGCAGGGATTCGGTATGGGGAGCAAGAAACATAGTCGATGCCGATCTCTCGCAAAAATGCAATGGAATAGGGATCGCTGCCGACTTCGCCACAAACACCGATCGAGTGCTCTGGCTGACGATCTCTTACGCCAGTGATCGCTTGGCGCATCAACGTGCCAACACCCGCCTGATCTAAGTGCTGGTAAGGATCTTCTTGTAAGATCCCCGACTGCAAATAGGCTTGAATAAAGCTGCCTGCATCATCCCGCGAAAAGCCAAACGTCATTTGGGTCAAGTCATTGGTACCAAAACTAAAGAACGCAGCATCTTCAGCACACTCCCCAGCGATCAAGCACGCTCTAGGTGTCTCGATCATCATGCCGATCTCGATGTGCAATGGTTGCTGCAGGGTTGCTTCTGCTTGAGCGATCACCTGTGTCAACGTCGCTTTCAACACCTGCAGCTCTGCGGGCAAACTGATCAGGGGCAATAAGATCGCCGCCTCTACCTCGACTCCTTGCTGCCGCAATTCCACAGCCGCTTCACAAATCGCCGCTGTTTGCATTTCATAAATTTCTGGATAGCTCAGTCCTAAACGGCTGCCGCGATGCCCCATCATGGGATTGACCTCTTGCAGCTCATCAATTCGCCGCTCGATCACTGCCAATGATTTTTGACTACGGCGAGCCATTTCAAGGCGTTCATGCTCATGGGGCAAAAATTCATGAAGTGGTGGATCTAATAAACGAATCGTGCACTTCTTTCCTTGCGCGGCCTGCAGCATTTCTTGGAAATCGGCTTTTTGATAAGCCTTGATCTCAGCCAACGCCTTCAATCGTTCCGCCTTCGTTTCCGCCAAGATGACTTCCCGCATTTTCCACAAACGCTCTTCCCCAAAAAACATATGCTCCGTCCGTGCCAGACCGATGCCCGATGCCCCAAAGGCCAGCGCAGCCTCAATGTCATTTTTCGTTTCCGCATTTGCGTAAACCTTTAGATCTGCCTGGGCTTGTGCCCACGTCAAAAGCTGATCCAGCAAGACCCGCTCCTGGACACTGGTCATAGGCAGCTGCCCTTGATACAGTTTGCCAGTGCTGCCGTCTACCGAAAGCACGTCACCTTCTTCAATCAGCAGCTCGCCGCAGCGAGCCTGCTTCAAAAATACATCGACACTTAATGCCTCGCACCCTACCACACAGCAGACCCCCAGACCACGGGCGACCACCGCCGCATGCGAAGTCATCCCCCCACGAGCGGTAATGATCGCTTCACTCACTACCATGCCTTCAATATCTTCAGGTGAGGTTTCCTGCCGCAGCAGCAGGACTTTTTCTCCTGCGCGGCTGGCTTTTTCCGCCGCCTCTGCAGTGAAATAGACATGTCCTGAAGCTGCTCCTGGACTAGCCGGCAAGCCCTGCGCAAAGGCTTTGGCTTGCTGTAAGGCTTCGGGGGCAAATAACGGGTGCAGCAATTGATCGATCATTTCTGGTGTGATGCGATCTAGTGCTTGCCTGATAGTGATCCGACCTTCTGCGACCATATCCGTTGCGATTTGCGCTGCGGCAGCGGCGGTTCGTTTGCCGTTTCTTGTTTGCAAGACAAACAGCTGGCCGTCATCGATGGTAAACTCAATGTCTTGCATGTCTTGATAGTGATCCTCCAAACGCTCAGCCAGTTGCTTTAATTCCTGATAGATCATGGGATGCTGCTGTGCCAACGCTTGGATCGGTTGCGGTGTACGAATCCCTGCAACCACATCTTCCCCTTGGGCACACACTAAAAATTCGCCGAAAAGTCCCGGTTCCCCGGTTGCTGGATTGCGGGTGAAGGCGACACCCGTCCCGCTATTTATCCCGCTGTTACCAAAAACCATTTCTTGAATCGTTACGGCAGTCCCTAGATCGTCAGGGATGCGATGGAGAGATCGGTAGGTCTTTGCCCGTGGGTTGTTCCATGAGCGAAAAACCGCCGTGATGGCTGCCAACAATTGCTGAAACGGGTCTTGCGGAAACGCTTCTTGAGTATGTTCCATATAAATACTTTGAAACACGCGGCAGATTATTTGCCAATCATTGCCGGTCATCATTTGGTCTGACGCATAATTCTGCTGTTTCTTATAATCTGTCAAGTAGGCTTCAAAGTGCTCTTTTGCTACACCTTTCACCACATCCCCATACATCTGGATCAAACGGCGGTAACAATCATAAGCAAAAACGGGGTCCCCCGTCTGCTGAGCCAAGCCTTGGACGGTTTCATCATTCAACCCAAGGTTTAAGATCGTATCCATCATCCCTGGCATGGAAAACTTAGCCCCACTGCGGACAGAAACCAACAACGGCGACTGCAGTCCGCCAAATGTTTTGTTCCTGCGGACTGCCAATTCTTCGATGGCAGCTTTGACTTGCTTGATGATCGCCTCAGGAAGAACCTGTTCTTCTAAATAGGTCAGGCAAATAGTCGCAGGGACGATAAATCCCTGGGGAACAGGCAAACCCAAATTGGTCATCTCCGCAAGATTTGCCCCTTTCCCGCCTAATAGTGCTTTTTGCTCTTTTGTGCCTTCTGAAAACCATACGACTGCTTTTTCCATCATGTTCCTCCTTTTAAATGTTATATACTATTTCGATTAATTAGCAGTATATAGTATGACACATTTAATCGTCAAGCTGAAAAAAGAAAACTTTTAAGGGATTTATCCTTTTTAAAAGAGAAGGATTGCCTTTTTATTCGGAAAATCATATAATCAATAGCATAGCACATAAAAGAAAGAAGGTGACACATTGGAATTAAGCCAAAGACAAATGAAAATCATTGAGATCGTCAAAGAGCATCAGCCGATCAGTGGGGAGACCATTGCGAAGCAGTTGGGCTTGAGCCGCGCAACCTTGCGGAATGACTTATCGATTTTGACCATGACCGGTTTATTAGACGCCCGACCGAAAGTCGGCTATTTCTATACAGGACAAACCGTTGAGCCTTTGCTTTTCGAAAAACTCTATCATACCAAAGTTGCAGAAGTCATGATCCCGCCGTTGCTGATCTCACAAACGGTCTCCGTTTATGAAGCGGTCACGACTTTGTTTATGTACGATGTCGGTTCCCTCTATGTCAAAAATGACCAAGACGAGCTGATTGGGGTCCTCTCCCGCAAAGACCTACTGCGCTTTGCGATCAGCAATGCCGCACCAGAAAAAACACCTGTAGCGATGATCATGACTCGCATGCCAAACATCGTGACCATCACACCCGAAGAAACGATTTTGACGGCTGGTACGTTGTTAGGGCGACATGAAGTCGATACCTTGCCTGTGGTCGATCCGCAGGAACCAAAAAAAGTCATCGGCAAAATCACGAAGACACGGCTGATGAATTACTTTATTCAAGCAGGCAATGACAGTGACAACACACACTTTTAGGGGGCAAAAACAATGAAGAACGTTCGAATATATTTGATTTCAGATTCCGTAGGCGAAACGGCACAAAAGCTGATCGCAGCCGTTTCCGCGCAGTTTCCCACGATCGACCTTTCAGACATCCAGCTCTTTCCCTTTACTAATGATGAAGAGAGCTTAGGCGAGATCCTCAAAGATGCCTTGCTAGACAAATCGATCGTCGTTACCACCTTAGTCAATAAAGAGTTAGTCGCCTTTGTTGATGCCTTTGCCAAGCGGACTGGTTTGCAGTATGTCGACTTTATGTCGCCCTTGACCACGATGCTGGAAAAAACATTCGGTGTAGAAGCCGTCCAAGAGCCTGGTGCCTTGCATCGCTTGAACCAAGCATATTTCAGCCGGGTGGCAGCGATGGAATTTGCGGTGAAATACGACGACGGCAAAGACCCACGGGGATTTCTCGATGCTGACTTTGTCCTCTTAGGGGTTTCGCGAACCTCGAAGACACCATTGAGTTTATACATGGCAAACCGCGGCTACAAAGTGGCAAATCTGCCTTTGATTCCTGAAGTTGCTTTGCCAGCCGAAGTGCACCAAGTCGACCCGCGGAAAATGGTCGGTTTGACCACGAATCCAGAATCCCTTACCGAGATTCGGCGATCCCGAATGCATTCATTGGGCTTAAAAGAAGAGACCCATTACACCAATTGTGAACGAATCGAAGCAGAATTAGCTTACGCGAATGAATGGTTCAAAAAGCTGAACATTCCGGTGATCGATGTCAGCAAACGTTCCATTGAAGAAAGCGCGATGCTGATTGAAGAACAAGCCAAAGAACAGGCCCATGTTCAATAAAGACGCCTTGGCAAACCTGACCGAGATCATCAACTTGGAAGCCATCCAGCAGCTGCCGAAAGCCACCGAGCACTTTGTCAGCGATCTGCATGGTGAATACGATGCCTTTGACCATATTTTGCGGAATGGTTCTGGCAGTATCCGAGAAAAAGTCGAGATTTTGTTTACTGACGTCTTGACGAAAGAAGAACAGACCGAACTTTGTTTTGTCATTTATTATCCAGAGGAGCTATTACAAGAACAGGCATGGACCCCTGCCGATTGGCGCTTAAAGATGGCACAGCTAGTGAAAGTTGCCCGCTTTACTTCCAGTAAATACACACGCTCCAAGGTACGCAAAGCACTGCCGTCTTCTTTTGCTTATATCTTAGAAGAACTGTTGTACCAATATGATGCTGACTTCAATAAAGAAGCTTACTATCGGGCGATTTTTGATAAGATCATTGAATTAGAGGCAGCCCCGCTTTTTTGCCAAGAACTGGCGTACTTGATTCAGCGCTTCGTAGTGGATCATCTCCACGTCTTAGGCGATATTTATGATCGCGGACCAGCGCCAGACAAAATCGTCGATCGCTTGATGACTTTGCCCTCACTGGATATTCAGCTAGGCAACCATGATATTTTGTGGATCGGCAGCTTTTGCGGCTCGCTGCCCTGTTTGGCCAATACGATCCGCATCGCTGCTCGCTACGGCAATCTGGCATTATTACAAGATGGTTATGGCATCGATCTATCAAAAGCACTGGCTTTTAGCCAAAAATATTACACAGAAAATGAAGGCTTTTATCCGCAAAAAACAGTGGACCCTTTATCAAGCCAGCAAAAAAAAGCAGCCATGCTTTTGCAACAGGCGTTTGCCATCATCCAATTCAAAGTCGAAGCAGCCGTGATCCAGCGGCGACCAGCATTTGCGATGGCAGAGCGCTGCTTGTTGCATCGCTTGTCTCAAGATCGGCAACAAATCCAGCTAGACCAGACCTATCCTTTGATCAACGGCTGTTTTCAACTAGTAGCTCCCGATGATCCTTACCGTTTGACAGCAGAAGAACATGAGGTACTGCAAGATTTGCTGAGCCAATTTCAACGCTCGCCCCGCTTAGCTGCGCATATGCGCTTTTTAGTTGAGCATGGCACATTGTACCAGCGCTTCAACGACAACCTGCTGTATCACGGCTGCCTGCCTTGTCAGGAAAACGGCGATTTCCTGGCCTTTACTTTCCAGCAGCAGCCCTTAGCAGGCAAAGCGTTGATGGACTTTTTTCAGCAATGTTTGCAGGAAAGCTTTGCCCAACCAGAAAAGCAAACAGACCTTGCCACCGATATGATCTGGTATCTTTGGTGCGGCGAAGGCTCTTCCCTCTTCGGCAAAAAAGCCATGAAAACCTTTGAGCGCTACTTTATAGCAGATCGCAACACCCATACGGAACAAAAAAATGCCTATTATTCTTTAAGGGAAAACGAAGACTTCTGCTGCCGTGTCCTAGCTGCCTTCGGTCTGCCGCCGACAGGCCACATCATCAATGGCCATACCCCTGTCAAAGTGCGTAAAGGCGAGACGCCCATCAAGGCAAATGGTCGTTTATTGGTGATCGATGGGGGACTCTCTCGCTCCTATCAATCCGTCACAGGCATTGCTGGTTACACGCTGTTGTCAAATTCCTTCGGCATGACCTTAGCAGCCCATCAACCCTTTACAGATCGCCAGCAAGCCATCCAGCAGCGACGTGACATCGTCACTCAGAAAAAAATCGTCGTGCGGCAAACGGAAAGAACAACGGTAGGGCAAACAGATATCGGCAAGCGGCTGCAGCAAGAAAGCCGAGTGCTTTTTGAAGAATTAAAAAATCATCCGATCCCTTGACGAGTCATTCGTCAACCAATCGGATGATTTTTTTTACAGTCCTTTAGAACTATGAAAGGCTTTGAGTTTTTCCAACGCCTGCAGCACAATGATCAAGACCAAGATCGCTAAGGCCAAAAAGAGCGTTTCTAACCCTTTTCCTTGTGCCAAAAGCAGCTCTCTTAAAATTGCTGTAATACTGATCAAAATCAAGTAACGCACCGGAATATGGTGACCTTCTTTTACGTAACGCAATAACATCAAAATAATTTCCAGTAAAATAAACAATGTCGCGATCTCTTCGATCAATAAGGAAAGATCACTGACTTCATGCAGCGGGATCACATGGACAACGATTTTGTAGATCGCTTCCGCCATCACCACCAAAACCAACAGAACCAACAGTCCTAACATAATATCAACAATCACACTAATCATTTTTTCGAAGTGCTTAAAATACTTTCCCATAACACCCCTCCTCGCACTTATTATAGCGAAACTGTTCAAAATCACTTTACGATATGCTTGCAAGTGCAGCTTTTTTTAGGAAGGAAGGAAATAAACACGCAGGACTGAGGGTAGTCGCTTTTTTCACTAGTCAAAAGGGATAGCTGCTTTATGGGGACGCAGCCACGAAAAAGCCTGTTTATGGCAATGGCCGGGCGTGACTCCTTCACACAAGCAAATAAAAAAGCTAGGCATAAAGCCTAGCTGAAATGGTGCCTTTGGATTGGACTGGTTTTCCTTATAAACTGGGATCAGTTGACCCCTTCGACTGTTAGATCAACGTTTTCACTCGTATCTTCCGCAGCTTCGTCATCGCTATTGGAGGTTTCCGAAGACGGTTCAGTCGTTTCACTGCTGGAGCTGCTTGTTGTAGTACTGGTCGAACTCGTAGACGAAGAGCTTGAAGAACTGCTGCTAGCGCTACTGCTGGAGGTATCGCTGGTGGTCGTTGAGCCGCCACTCGGCGCGGTACTCGAACTGCTTTCGCTACTTGCAGAAGTACTGACGCTAGGCTCTGTCTCTACTTCGCTTACAGAAACAGACGTGCCTTCATTTGTCGACGCTTCGATCGAGCGACTAGTCGTTGAAGACGGTGTATACGAACTAACACTGGCTTCATAAAAAATCTGACTGGAATCAGAGGTTTCTTCGATACTGCTGCTTGCGGTCTGGTAAGGTGGCTCGGAGGAACTACTGGAAGAATCTCGAACAAAGGGCGCGGCAACAAAGGCATTGGCATCTTGATTGATCGCCACACTCAAAAAAACCGCAACAAAACAACTGACTAATGCCGACTGCATATTGAACTTGAATTTCATCGCACTCCCCATCCTTTCCCAAAAATATGGTTGGACCTTCCGTCAATGATCTATCTCATTCTTATATTATACAAAAAAAAGCAATCGTCAACAAATTAAGTTTTATTTTCAAAGATGACAAAGACATGAATGCCCGTTGCGCAACAAAAAAAGCCCGAGGGCGACGGTCGATCACCTGCGGGCCCATCCCTTCACTAAGGGTTGGCAGGTGCGACAGATGCTCGTTCCTCTGGCTTTAATAGTTCCTTTACTTAAGAAATTCTTTTACTTATAAGTTTCGCAGATGATTCGGGTCATGGATCGGTGCTTCAATCTCACTGTCTCCCATGCGCGGTGTTGGATGAACGGACTCATCGGGCATCGCTGTTTCACCTGGTAACGGTTGATCGATGATTGGCCCAGTATCTGCATCACGATCCGTTATTTTGTCCATCGGCTGATAATCGTAGACGCCGACAACGAGTTTGTCTCGTTCGATGTCATCTCGGTAGCCGTATAATGGATCATGTTCATCGTCTCTGTGATCTGAATCGCCAAAAGAAAACGCATCTTTGATTTTTTCCCAAAGCGAACGATCTTCGTCTTCACTAGCAGCATGCTCCACTTCCACATCATCGATGGATTCTAACCCAAATTGATCGATGACTGTTTGATTCGCATACAGCACGATATCGTCTTTGCCATAGCCTTCGTTTGTCAATTGCTCAATAACCGGTAATACTTCTGTTCGAGTGTCGTAACTGCCAATAATCGTTAGGTTTCTGTTGTGCATGTGAAATCCTCCTTATTTTGTGTACGCTTCGATTGTTCTGGTTCTGAAGCAATTCTTTTAAAACTAGCAATTTCTATTGCTTCTTTCATTCTAACGCAGGGTTCTATGATTGACCAAATAGTTTGATTGCGCTTACGAAAAACAAGTAGTTTCTTGATAAACCGCTAGCAGCTTAGTGAACGCTTGATCCAGCATAAAAAACCGCGTGAGCCAATGGCATACACGCGGTTGCTTTTGCTTATTATTTGGAAACGATCAACTTTTGCCCGACATAGATCGTATAGCTGCTGTTGATCTTGTTCCATGATGCGATTTGGCTGATGCTGGTATTGTATTTTTGTGCCAGTGACCATAGGCTGTCACCTGATTTCACCGTGTGCGTCTTCGTTGAACTACTGCTGGTATTCGTATTAGAAGACCCACTGCTAGCAGCTGTCAAGTAGGCACCGCTGACCCAGCCTTTGCCAGAAACATAATACCATTTGTTCGTGCCATTGACGGTCGTCCCGGTTTTTGTTGCGGTAACCGTGACGGTTGCCCCTTTACTTAAAGAACCAGTAATACTGCTGCTGGTAGAAGCATCGGAACGAACATTTAAAATCTCGGTGGTTCTCATTTTCTGATTTGTCGTCGTTGAACCGCTGTTATTGGAAGAGCTGCTGGTTGTTGTCAAGTAGGCACCACTGACCCAACCTTTGCCAGAAACGTAGTACCACGTTTTATTGCCTTCCACTGAAGTACCGTTCTTTTTCGCTGTCACGGTAACGGTCACCCCTTGACCAAGCGTCGTCACGACACGGCTGCTGGTAGAAGCATCCGAGCGGACATTCAATGCGGCCGTCGTCTTCATTTTTTGATTGATGCTTGAACTGTTGTCTTCTTTTTCTGCTTCAGAAGCATTATTGTTGGTCACTTCAGTAAGGTAGGCACCGCTGACCCAACCTTTGCCAGAGACATAGTACCAATTTTTGTTGCCGTTGACTGATGTGCCGGTTTTCATAGAAGTGGCTGTAAAGGTCGTGCCTTTGCTAAGTGATCCTACCACTGATCCGCTAGTAGAAGCGCTGGAACGAATATTCATCGCTTCCGTCGTCTTCATTTTTTTGTTGATCGTCGTGCCAGAATTGCTATTGTCAGAACCGGTGTTGCCTGATCCGCTATTGTTATTTGAATCATCGGTCGAAACCTTCGTCAAATATGCACCACTGACCCAGCCTTTGCCAGAAATTTTATACCACGTGGTGTTGCCGTTGACGCTGGTGCCCGTTTTGGTCGCCGTTGCCGTAAACGTCGTATTGGCTGCTAACGAACCAGTAATAGAGGCACTGGTGGAGGCATCCGAACGAATATTCATGGATGACGTGGTTTTCATTTGCTGATTGATCGCTGTTTCATCACTGACGATCGTTTCATTGCTATTGCCGCCGCCTGCATTTGAGCTGCCAGTGTCATATTGCGTTAAATTATACGTACTGATCAAATTGTTTAATTTGCTGGCATAAGAAGTATCGGTTGCATACCGCCCTTGCAGCCAAGCGGTCGCTTGCGTGTAAGAGGTCGTATTGCTTTTCCATGCACCGCTGTAATAGTAGTTGCCGCTAGAAAAACTCGTGTTGCGCAACACATACGCATTGTCTTCAAAAGACTCTTTTAATGATGGGTATTTCCGAAACTTGGCGCTGATCAAATAATAATTGCCTGAACCATCATCTTCATACGTATCCATTGTCACGTATTGGCCATTATAGCTACCTTTGATCCCAAACATATTGTTGGCCGTGGTCGTCAAAGTTGATGCGCCCCAGCCAGATTCCAAAATCGCTTGTGCCATCATAACAGAGGCATACAGATCGTTTGCTGCCGCTACTTCCGTTGCATAGCCGCAAATCTGACTGATAAAGGCAGCCGGATCGATCGTTGCCCGTGAAAATAATGCCCGACTGGTCAAATCCGAAAGGGCTGATGGTACTTCATCTGCTTCTAAGACTTCATCACTAGCGACTGTTGTGCTTTCTGTCGTCGCTGTTTCTGATCCCTCAGTGACTGCTTTAGTCCCTGACTCCTCCGTCGTTTCCGAAGTTTCTTCGGTCACAACAGGTGCTGTCGTCGATGCTGTCGTTTCCTCAACCGGTGTGCTGTCGGTTTCTGGTGTAGTGTTTGTTGTTTGTTCAACGACCTTGAGGTCATTGCTAGTTTCTGTCGTTGCCGTTTCAGCCGCATGCCCTAAGGTCGGGATAAACGTTGATCCCGCTACTAAAGTAGTAGCCATCGTAATACTTTTTTGGGTATATTGTGTGCGCTTCAAGCGCTTTTCTAAGCGGCGTCGTTCTTTACGAATTGTCATTTAATCCCTCCGTCGTATTAGCCTTTTTTTATTGTAACACGATTTATTAAAAAATGGGGGGTTAAGATGAAAAAACAGTGAAATCAACGAGATAATTTCTTGCTATGAAACAGTTTTCTCTTTTGCTTCATCCGCCAATCCTCTGTTTTAAAAAAAGAAAAAAGAGTGGTTTTGGCACCAAAAAAGCAGCCTTTATCAAAAAGACTGCTTTGGTCGAATTGTTATTTAATAACAGGTGCGGGCTTCTTGGCTTTTTTCAGCATCGCATAGCCAATGTTGAGAACGAGCCCAAAAACCGCCAAGAAAATTGCCGTATAAAAGGCTTTTGTATAATTTCCTTGGTTACTTTCAGCGATTGCTGCTGCCACTCTGGGACCAAAGAATGCCGCCGTAGAATAACCAATAAAGACGATTCCATAGTTGACTCCTTGATTGATCGGTCCGTAATTTTCCATAACGATCGATGGGAAAACCCCCATCACGCCCCCGAAGCACAGTCCTAAACCGATGATCCCGACAGTGAAGATCACGGTTGTTTGACCAAGCGTTAATAAGAATAAGGACAATGCCACCACGCCATAGATGATCATCAACGTATTCGTCCGACCAATTTTATCAGAAACGGTGCCCCAAAGGACACGACCAAAACAGTTGCTCAATGAGTACAAGCTGACATAAAAGGCAGCGGCGGCTGCCGTCAAACCGAACATACTTTGCCCGATCACTGATGCGTTAGAAGCAATCATCAAACCTGAGAAAGCCCCTGCTCCTAACATAACGATAATCAAGTAGAAGGTTGGTGTCTTTAGCATGTCCAACCAATTCAGATTGATTTGTGGGCCATTTTTTCCTTGCGCCGCTGGTTGCCAACCTGCTGGGCGATAATCTTCTGGTGCCTTGCGAATAAACAGACTAGCCACTAAGACGATCACGATATAGGCGATCCCTAAAATCCGAAACGCTGCTAGTACATCTTGTGATTCGATCAAACGATTCGCAATCGGTGCGGCAATAATCGCTGCCCCACCCATACCTGCTGTGATCAAGCCAGAAGCCAGTCCCCGTTTATCCGGGAATAGCCTAATCGTATTGCTTAAACAAGCCGAATAGGCAAAGCCTTGCCCTAAACCAGCAAAGACTCCATAAGTCAGGTAAAGCATGGCGGGTGAGTTGACCAATCCCGTCAGGAAGAAGCCCGCTCCGAACAACACGCCTCCACCAGCGATGACCCATCTAGCGGCTCCTCGGTCTGTCAGCAAACCACCCAAAATCATGGTAATCGGGCCAACTGCGGCATTGATGGTAAAGGCTAACATGATCTCTTCCATGGACCAGCCTTTTAATTGACTAAGAGGTCCTGCAAAAACACTAAAGGCGTAAACGGCGCCCGTACACAGCAATACCGCGGTCGAAGCGATCAGAATCAGCCAGCGATTGATTTTTGTTTCCATTTTTTCTCTCCTTTGCTTTAAGCATGTTACATTATTCACATGTTTTTTCAAAAGCTAGCGCGCGTGTCGAGACACAACGCGCAAGGCTTTTTATTCGAGATGTTCTGCGACTGCTGTTTTTCCAGCAATTCGGCCAAAAGTAAAGATGTCTGTCAACGAGTTGCCGCCTAAGCGATTGCCAGCATGGATCCCCCCAGCAACTTCCCCTGCTGCATACAGCCCTTCAATGATTTGATCTTCCTTCGTCAACACATGGGTTTGCGGATCGATCTTCAATCCCCCCATCGTGTGGTGAACCGCTGGTTTTCTTGGTGTGGCATAGAAAGGCGCTTTTTCCACTTTCAAGTCGAAGACATCTTTGCCAAACTCTGGGTCCTTCCCAGCATCCACATAGCTGTTGTATTTCGCAACGGTCGCCTCTAAGACGGCTGGATCAACATTGATCTGCTCTGCCAGGCCAGCCAAGGTCTCACTGCGGAACAGCGTACCAGCAGCTACTTGCTTATCGATTTTTTCTTGGCTCGTGTTATAAGCGGTTTTCTTGATCTCTTCATCCGCGATCAAATAGAACAATCCGCCATTATCGATCGCCGCTTGGGTCAATACATCGCGGCTTTCGTATTCATTGACAAAGCGTTCACCCTTTTGATTGACCATCACAAAGTTAGCAGGTGGCACTTGCAGGCCACTGAACAAAGCCCCTGTGTTTGGATCAGATACGGGCATCATTTGCGAAAAGCCCATGCCAACAAGGTCCGCGCCAGCACTTTCCCCTAGTTTGATCCCGTCACCAGTGATCGCTGGTGAATTTGACGTTTTGATATCGTCTTCGATCTCTGTCCAATAGGTATTGTATTGTTTCAACATTTTCGTATTCGCTCCGAACCCACCAGAAGCTAAAATCACTGCTTTGGCATGGATCGTGACTTTTTGACCGTTACGGCCTTCCCCGATGATTCCAGTAACCTTGCCATCTTCGATCAATAATTCTTTGACAGGCGTATCGGTTAAGATCGTTCCCCCATGTTCTTTCACGAATTGATGCAAAGCAGAGACAAAGGCATACCCTTCGTTTTTGACTGGTTTATGTCCTCGGCGCCATTTCGCTCCTACTGGCATATCGACATTGTTCATATCAAATTCTACGCCGATTTCTTCTAGCCATTTCACTGAGTCCAATGCTTGATCCGTCAAGATCTTCACTAGCTCGTATTTCCCATAGATCGGTTGACCATTCAAATCTTTGCGTTTTCCGCCTAAATAGGTTTGAATTCGATGCCACAAAGCAGAATCAAACAAGTATTCTTTTTCTGGCGTCGTTTCTGAAAGATACGCAGTGATTTGTGCCTTCAAAGCTTTGAAGTCTGGCAAGTATTCTGCATCGATCTCTTGCTCATCGATCGTCAGCACTTCTTCTAAAGCACTGCGTTCGCCAGGCAATGCGGAAAAGCCGTTTTGCCATTTTGGATCTGCGGCATTCATCGGTCCGCCAGTACGTACGGTATTGCCGCCGATCGCTGGGAATTTTTCTACTAAGATCACGTCTTTATTGGCTTGCAGCACACTGGCAGCCGCACTCAGACCCGCGCCGCCGCCACCTACGACAACGACATCGGTGGTATACGTTTCATCTTCTGTTTGCAAAGCACTGGCGGCTTTTGGCCGTTTGCGCAAGACATCTGGGTTCGCACCAGCCATTTTCACGGCTTTTGCTACGCCATCAACGACACCGTTACTAGTAACCGAAGCACCAGAGATCGCATCGACATTTAAGGTTTGCCCTTCAATGATCTCTTGAGGAATCCGTACGAAAACGACATCAGCGATCCCTTCGGATTCACCAGAAGTATCGATATCGATAGCTTCGATCCGTTCTTCACTCAATTTGACGACCATTGGTAGATCCCCGTTATGTCCTGGTGCTGTGACGGTGTATTCGCCAGGCTCATAAACGACTTCTTCTGGTACGTTCAACAAATTAGCGACTTCCGTAAACCGAACAAACTTGCGGAAACAGCTTTCCAAAAAATCGACCGTTCGTTGATCTTTTAAATTGCCTTGTTCATCAAAGGCTTGATGCGCACGTCCCAACAAGAACTCATTTCCTGGCATGACTGTCGCATTGACACCCGGTGCATCAAGGATTTGGCGCAAATGAAGCTGTGCTCGCGAAGAGCCTTGAACATCGTAGGATGCACCGACGATCATCACTGGTTTGCCATCAAAGGGATGGAGATTGAAGGAGAGCCATTCCAAGACGCTTTTCAATGCGGAAGGAATCGAATGGTTATGCTCTGGTGTCGCAATGATCACCCCATCGGCTGCTAAAATCTTGCTATTTAACCGTTGAATCACTTCACTATTGGTTTGATCTTGTGTTTCATTGAACATTGGAACATCCTTGATTTCCAGTAGTTCAATTTCTGCTAGGGCAGCAAATTCTCGCTGCATAAACGCCACTAATTGGCGATTGGTGGATTTTTTGGCGTTCGTTCCGATTAGGCCGACAAATTTCATGACTGGTTCCTCTCTTTCTTATGCTTGTTCCCACGAAAATTTCTTTGCTCGTTCTTTAGCCGTTGAATATTCACTGACTAGACGGTTCGTGATTTCGACAAACAAGACAAATTCATTGAAACAATCTTCTAGTTCGGCAACTTTTTCGCTATCGATCAAGTTTCCTTGTTCATCGAAGGCTTGCATGGAGTGCCCTAATAAAAATTCCGCACTCGGCATGATTCGAGCTTTTACTTCTGGTGCATCTAAGATCTGACGCAAATGGGCTTGGGCTCTCGATGAACCTAATGCACCAAGAGAAGCACCCGTGATCATCACTGGTTTATCGATCAAAGGCCGCGTCGTATAAGAAAGCCATTCAATCATGCTTTTTAGCACCGCTGGGATCGAGTGATCGTATTCTGGTGTACTGATGATCACCCCATCGGCTGCTTCGATCTTCTCTGACAAGGCTTGAACTGCCGCTGGTGCCGTCCGATCTTCTGGTTCATTAAATGCTGGCAGATCACTGATTTCGCAAAGTTCGATCTCCGCTTGGTCACTAAAATGGTTTTGAATAAATTGCAGTAAGCGACGGTTGGTCGAACGCGTCGAGTTGGTTCCTACGATTCCAATCAATTTCATTATCATCTCTCCTAATTGTGAATAATTTAACATTTAACAATAAATAAAAAGTTTTTGACCATTGGCTTTGATTTCTTTTTTCAATCGTTTCTCAAGTTGGTTTTTAAGACCTACTGAGATGAAAGGCTTCTTCCTAAACAAAAAAATCTTCCCCAAGTACCCATTTAGTGTACGACTGAATTCTTTATTTGTGAAATATTTATTTAATTATCCATCGATAACAAATTTGTTATAATAAGAAAAATGACTAGGAGGACCACGCAATGGCACTTAAAGATTCCCATCTGATGCTGCAATACCTCGATACCTTGCTAAAACATAGCAACTATACCAAAGCCGCCAAAGACCTCTACATCTCACAGCCTTACTTGACACAAACCGTGAAACGTGCCGAACAAGAGCTAGGGACCCCCATCATCAATCGGCAGCCGGGTCATTTTCAACTGACGGAAGCTGGTAAAATCTATTATCAATATCTGGAAACCTTGGAAACAGAGTCTGCCAAATTGAAAAGTCGGCTGTCTTGGTATACCGCGACCGAGAAGCGTTCTTTGCGCTTAGGCATCTTGCCCAGCCTTGGTTCCTATCTGCTGCCACTCTTTTTGCCTGCATATTATGAACACTATCCCAACGTACACTTTTTCTTACGGGAAGACCTGCCGAAGCACAATGAAAAACGACTGTTGAATGGGCAGCTGGACTTTTTTATCGGACAAAATCCTGAGACGATCGCACCGAATCTAACGGTCCACAGTACCAATCAAGAACGGTATCTAGCGATCATTCCGCCTTGTTCTCCCCTGTATCAACCAGAGAAGCGGTATTTAGCACCTGATTCATTGGCCGTCAAAGACTTGCTGCAAAGTCCGTTGATTTTGACCGCTAGCGGCTCGGCGATTCGGCGTCAAATCGATCAATTGCTGCAAAAATACAAAGTAGAGGCGACCGTGCTCATAGAAAGCAGCAATATTTATACAGCAGCAGCATTGGCAGAAAACAACCTTGGGATTGCGATCGTACCCGAAAGCGTGCTGCAAGCAGCGACTGCGACCCCTTTTAATCTTTATCCGATGCCAGAGGAACTCTTGTCCCTCACCTATTTTATTGCCCATCAAGCCGAACGGGCATTGTCAAACAGCGAAGCCGACTTGATCGAGACCTTTTTGCAACACGTCTAGCTTTCTTTTTACAAAAAAACAAGCAGCCACCACCTATATTCCTAGGTGATCGCTGCTTGTTTTCATTCTGCTGTTGGCGTTTCGATCAAACGGGCTAATTCTTGCGGATAGATCAGCTCTCCTTGTTTTGTAATGACTAATCCAGTGATCCCTTCTAACGGCGCCAGCTCCTGCAAGATGGCTTGTGGCTCTTTGCCAAACAAGCGGGTCGTCCAAATCTCTCCATCAACCGATTGGTCGGAGAGAATCGTGACACTGGCAATGGCTGACTCTAACGGATAGCCCGTATCTCGATCAAAAATATGATGATAGGTCTTGCCCGCTACCTGATAGGTTCGTTCATAGATCCCTGATGTAACGACTGATTGATTACGAACCTTCAACGCTGCGACAAAATTCCCTCTTGGTAGGAAAGGGTTTTGGATCCCGATCCGCCAATAGCCATCTTGATGGCTCGGGGCATCGCCGTAAGTCACCACATTGCCTCCAAGATCGATCAAAGCGGCTGTGACACCAACCTGTTTGAAATAGGTCATCAACAAATCAGCAAAATATCCTTTTGCCACAGCCCCTAGATCAAGCTTCATGCCAGCAGCTAACCCGACGGTCTGCAGCGTTTCATCCAAAATGATCTTGGCAGGATCAGTCTTTGGCAGCAGCTCCGCGATTTTCTCAGGCGTTGGTAGATGAGCATCTTGGAACCCGATCCGCCATTCCTGCACCAAAGGACCGATGGCAATATTTAAGTAGCTATCTTTGGGTACGCTATGGGCTTTCCCTAGTGCGATCAATTCAAACAATTCCTGTGTGGCAGCGATCGCTCCTTGTCCTGCCTGCTGATTGATCTGCATCAACTCAGACGTCGGGTCATTGGCACTAAAACGCTGTTCAAAGGCCGCAGCTCTTTTGGCTGCTTCCTCTAAGATCACTTCTGGGGTTTCATGCTGCACCCAAATCGTGATCACCGTTCCCATTCCCTGTAACACTCGTTGGCCTTCTGGCATTGTCCTTGCTCCTTTGTTCTGTTCTTTTGGCTATCATAGCAGTTTCTGGGAGAAAAAAGTAGTCTGCGGGATACCACTGCTGCTTTTTTTGAAAAAAAACTGCGAGGTCACCCTCGCAGTCTCCTGTTTCTATTGCTCAATGATAAAAGTCGAAGCGGCCTTTCGCCAATACTTCTTTGACCCCACCGGTTTGGTACAAGGAACGGTCCATAATGGCTTTTTTCACCACGGAAGCGGGATAGCCTTTGATGCCCATTTTCCCTACTAAGCCAAAGGCATGGGTATTGCCGATCGATGCCACTGAACCTAATGATTCAAAGTGGAAATCTGCTGGTTTTTCCCCGTTCATTTGACGTAAGATGTTTTTACCCGCATGCTGCCCCATCTTCAAAGCGATTTGAGCCGTTGTTGGATACGGGCGATTGGTCGCTGGGTCCATGACTGCTGAAACATCACCGACAACATAGACGTTACTATGATCAGGGTCTGTTAGGTCTTGATTGACCATCACGCGACCACGACGAGCAGAAAAGTCTGATTCAGCCATCACATGGCTGCCGCTGACGCCTGTGGTCCAAACGATGGTTTTGGCTGATAATTCTGCTGTTGCTCCTGTATCGGCATCATTTTGATAGACAACGACACCTGGTTTGATTGCTTTGATGGGTTTACCAGTCAGGAAGTTTACGCCCCATTTAACGAGATTTTTGATCCCGTAATCCGATAGTTTTTCATCAAACATCGGTAATAAACGAGTCACTGCTTCGACACAGTACAGTTTGATGTCTTCTGGTTTGACACCTGCTGCTTTCGCGAAGGTTTTACGGTTTTCCACCAATGAACCTAGCAATTCGATTCCAGTGAAACCAGCACCGCAGACAACGATTTTTAGGTAGTCAGGATTTTGTGTTTCTTTGTATGCCTTCATTTGTTTCAACAAATGATGATAGATGTTTTCTGCGGAGTCGACATCCACCATTTCCAACGCATGCTCCTCGACACCAGGGATCCCAAATGATTCTGATTCAAAGCCTAATGCCACGATCAAATAATCATACGTGCACGTGGATTGATCTTTAAAAACGATCACTTGCTGGTTACGATCGATCGACGCCACTTCCTTTTGAACAAAGCTCGTCTTTTGGGGACGAACGACATCATTGATGGGATAGCAAATGCGGTCTCTTGGTTGCGTACCGGCCGCAACTTCATGAAGATCGGTTGCCTCATAATGATAATCGTTTTTGTCGATCAATGTGATGTGAAACGCTTCTTTTGCTCCTTGCAATACGTGCAATGCTCGCAATCCAGCATACCCTGCTCCTAAAATGACAACTTCCTTCATGTTTCCTTACTTCCTTTCTTTGCTGTAAAAATTATAAAATCAAACCAATCGCAAAACTCAGCACTTGTACGCATGCTCCGACCGCAAGGATCCGAACGGCACAAATGAAGGTCTCTCTTTTGATTTGTTTTTGCATAAATCGTTTTGTCTGTTGCCAGACAAAGGGCGCCGCGAAAAAGGTCAGAACCAGTGACCAAGGCGCAATGTTGAGGGCAACTGAGGCAATGATCGCAACAAACGCCAAGACGTTCATCGTGATAAATAATTTCAACGCACGGGCTTTACCAAGGTAATGCACCAGCGTATAGCGCTCATTTTTTTCATCCTCTTCCAGATCACAAATGTTGTTTGCCAGCATCAAGTTGGCGATCCATAATGTGTTGGGTAATGAGATCAAGAAAATACTGCCAATCGTGGCAATGTTCCATTCAAAGGTTTGATAGGCATTAAGGTAGACACAGATCAATGAGATCATAAAGCCCATCGTAAAGCCAGAAAAGAACTCGCCTAAAGGCAAACTAGAAAGCGGCCGTGGACCAGAGGAATAAAAGATCCCGACTAGGTAACAATACAGTCCCATCCAAAAGAGCGGCCAACCAACCACCATTGCCAAGGCGATTCCCATGGCGGCGGAAACGATGATCATGGAGACCATCAACCAAAAAACCAATTTGACAGACAACTGTTCCCGACCAATGATATTGGTCTTTTCTTTGTAATCATGCCCTTCTGTGGCATGATGGTAATCGTTGTAGTTATCTAAAATATCCACCGCCATATTGAAGATCAGCATGGCAATGAAATACAATAGGACATAGCCAAGATGAATCGTTTGATAATTGTACCAGCTGTAGCAGACACCAATGAAAAATGGCAAAATACTGGCGGTTTTTGCTTTAAATTCGACAAGTTCTAAAAATACAGGTAGCGTCACAACTTCACCTCCTTTAGTGAGTGCATTAAACTAGTCAATCACGCCCCTTTACGCTAGAATAAGGGCTGAATGACTGTTAGAAAGGGTTATACTATGTTTGACTTTTGGATCGATTATCCGACGATCGAACAACGATTGAAAACCGTATGTTCCATCATTGAAGAACACGTTACTGTTCGTAACAAAGAGATACAAGATGTTTTGATCGACTTTACTTATTCAGGTGGAAAAATGCTGCGGCCAGCGCTCTTTTTTTTGTTTGCTGACTTAGGCGATCCCCATTATAAAAAAACCGACCAATTAACAAAAATTGCTGCTTCTCTAGAAATTTTACACATGGCCACTTTGATCCACGACGACATCATTGACGATTCGCCGCTGCGGCGCAGTCAAGTCACTGTTCAAGCCAAATACGGCAAGGATATCGCGGTCTACACGGGTGATCTTTTGTTCACCCAATTTTTTGAGCTTTTGATCGAAAGTATGAATGGCTCCCCGTTTTTAAAAACCAACGCACAAGCCATGAAACGACTCCTTTTAGGTGAACTTGATCAAATGCACACTCGCTACAACATCCATGAATCGATTGACGACTATCTGCAAAGCATCAACGGCAAAACCGCTGAACTGTTTTGGCTCGCTTGTCTCGAAGGCGCTCATTTTGGCGGCCTCGACACAGAAAACCAAGAGCGGGCGGGTGAGATCGGTCGCAACATCGGGATCGCCTTTCAAGTATTCGACGATATTCTCGACTACACCTCTGATAGCGGCACTTTGAAAAAACCGATTCTAGAAGATTTGGCACAAGGAGTCTATACCTTACCGCTGCTATTTGCCAAAGAACAGGCACCTGCAGCATTCGCTCCTTATTTGAATAAAAAAGCAGCACTCTCCTTGGCAGAAGCCCAAGAAGTTGCGGATCTTGTCGTCCGTTACGGCGGTGTTGAAAAAGCGCGCGCTTTCGCGGTCACCTACACGCAAAAAGCCTTAGACGACATCGATCTGCTGCCCGAAGCACCTAGCAAAGCCAAAATTCGTTCATTAACTGAACTGCTCTTGCAGCGCAATTACTGACCCATAGAGCAATGAGAAGAAAAGCGTCCATCACTGATTGATGGACGCTCTTTTTTATCGTCGTCCTTGGTCAATGGCCAATAAGTGTTGAAAATGTTTGTTTTCTGCTGCCAATTCGGCAGGTGTTCCGCTCATGGTCAACTGACCATCTTCAATAAAGAGCACACGGTCCATCATCGAAATTCCTTGCAAGTGGTGGGTGATCCAAATGATCGTTTTGTTCTCCAGCACTTGGAAAAAGGTTTCGAGCACGCCTTGCTCCGTGATCGGGTCTAAGCCGACGGTTGGCTCATCCAATAAGATGATCGGAGTATCTTTTAGCAAGATCCGCGCCAAGGCCAAACGATGGCGTTCTCCACCAGAAAAACGCAAGCCGGCTTCATCCACCATCGTCGCCAAGCCGTTAGGCAAAGCTGCCACCATTTCTTTCAACCCGACTTGCTCCAGTACGCGCCAGACTTCTTCTTCCGAAGCCGACTCATTGCCTAGCCGAATATTATTCAAGACGGTCGTATGGAAAAGATAGGGACTTTGATTGATGACACCGATCAAGTCACTGATCGACTCACTCAATGCCGTCACAGGCACGTCGTTTAAGGTGATCGACCCTTGCGTCGGTTGCAGATCGCCTCGCAACAAGGAGGCAAATGTACTTTTCCCAGAACCGCTGCGACCAAGGATCGCTAGTTTTTGATGCGCAGGAATCGTTAGATCCAACCCATGAAGCACTTCTTTGCCTTCAGGATACTGAAAATGCAAGTCCTTGACTGTGATCGACACGAGGCCCGTCACTTCAGGTACTGACGGTTGCTCCATGGAGACTTGGCGATTTTCTTCTGGCAGTGCATTGAAGCGATCGATGGAGTCTTTGTAGCGATTGGTTTCTTGAGCAGCTGACGGTAATGGCGCAAATGCATCAACTAAAGGAAAGACACACAGGACAAAGGCAGCGATCCAGTTGGCTGCTCCTCCGTGGTTACCTGGAAAGCGAATGCTGGTCCAAAGCAGCAATGCGACAGCGATCACTCCAAAGATGCTTTGTAAAAGAAAATCACGCCGGCGATCAAAGGACAGCATCTGTTCATCCACCGCCCGCAACTGTGTTTCCAGTTCCTTATGGGCAGCCACGTACTCGCTGCCTCTTTGAGAGAAGACCCAATCAGAAACCCCTAATACATTATCCGTCAGTGTCGTATACAAGTTGTTTTTCATGTGTTTTTGCTTTTCTTGCCGCGCGCCGTTGATGATCACCGACCAAAGCGGCAAGACAAAGACAATGATTCCTAATAGCAGCAGCATCACCAAAGCAAACCACCAAGAAAAATAGCCGAGTCCAATGATCAAGAACGCATACAAGATCCAAGCGATCACGGTAGGAAAGATCGTCCGCAAATACAGGTTTTGAATATGGTTGATATCTTCTGCCAATAAGCCCAAGATATCCCCCGTGCGATGCGCTTGCTTAAAGAATATCGCATCTTTTTCTACTACGTTGTACAATTTCAATCGCAAATTAGAGGTCATGCGCAAGACCCAGCTATGACTGGTCAACCGTTCCAAATAGCGAAAGACTGGACGGCCGATCCCAAACGCTCGGGTCAGTACGATGGGGATGTAAACCAATAGAATGTTTTCTGGGATCGATGCCGAGCGGCTGATCAGGTACCCAGAATTAAACATCAGTGCCCCACCACAGAAAAAGGTCAAGAAGCCTAGGAATAAGGCCAGCGCCAAAACGTTTTTGTATTTTGACAAGAAAGGCTTGACCCACGTATCAGTTTTCAATGAGCGCAATAAGCCGATTTTATTCAAGCTGTTCCCTCCTCATTCCATTGACTAGTTCTGTAAAAGCACCTTGCTTTTGCTGCAGTTGTGCCAAGGTTCCTTGTTCCACGATTCTTCCTTGATCCATCACGATGATTTCATCCATTTCTTCCATCCAGTGCAAGCGATGGGTTGCAAAAAAGACTAAACGGTTTTCCATCAGCGGTAGCATCCGTTCCTTTAAAGCAACTTCGGTTTCAATATCCAAATGAGCCGTTGGTTCATCAAACAAAAGAATCTTTCGTTGCTGGTCTAAAAAGGCACGGGCTAGAGCGATCCGTTGGGCTTGTCCGCCACTTAGATGCCGTTCCCCTTCTCCTAACATCGTGTCCAACCCTTGCGGCAGCTCTGCTAAAAGCTCAGTCAAGCCTGCCACTTCAATGGCTTTCAGTACGGCTTCTTTGGTAGCTGTCGGCTGATAAAACGCGACATTTTCCTGCAAGGTCAACCGATAGATATAAGGATTTTGCGGAATATAGATCAGCTGTTCTTGCCAGCTTGCTTGGCGAAAGGCCGTGGTCTTCGCCCCTCCAAGAGAAATCTCGCCACTGTCTGGCACGAGAAAGCCACTCAAGGTATTGATCAAGGTAGACTTGCCAGAACCGCTCAAACCGATGATCCCGATCTTTTTGAAGCCAGTCACGTTCAAGTTGATATCCGTCAAAGCCGCTTTTTCCTCGTAGGAAAACGCCAGCTGATCGATCGTTAACTGGGCGTCTTCCTGCCAACGAGGCACCGTTACTGCCGGTACTTGGGCTTCGGGCTGATGCAAGATCTCCGTCACCGCAGTCATCGCATTTTTTCCGTCTAAGGTTGCATGGTAATCACTGGAAAAGTCGCGGATCGGCAAGAAGTATTCTGGTGCTAAAATCAAGATGGTTAACGCTGGAAACAGCAAGATTCCTTCATTGATCAGCCGCAAGCCTAGCAAGACTGCCACGACGGCAATCGATAAGGTCGTGAAAAAGTCTAAGGCGAAGGTCGATAAAATCCCGACTTTTAATGAAGCCATCGTCGCTTTCCGAAACCGTTCGCTGGAAGCAAAGATACTCTTGCCATATTTTTTACTGACCCCAAACAATTTCAGCGTGTCGATCCCTCGAAGGGAGTCGATGAAATGATTGGACAGTAATTGAAACGTTCGGTATTGTTTTTCCGCTTTGCTTTGCGCGGCATAGCCCAAGATGATCATAAAAATGATGATCAAGGGGAACACCAACAGCAAGACCAAGCCCGACTCCCAATCCAGATAAAAAACGAGTGCCAAAATGACCCAAGGAATGATCGACATATTCATGATTTTGGCAAGAATCAATTTCAAGTAGTTTTCGACTTGGTTGATCCCTTCCAAGACCATCGTTGTTACATTCCCCGTCCCTTGCTGTTGTGCGATCTGAGGACCGACCCGAAACAATTTCTCCAACAATTGATCCCGCAGATCGGCGGCTTGCTGGTAACTGTAATCATCAAGTCTTTTGGAACGGAAATAGATAACGGCTTGTCGGGCGATAAACGAACAAAAGAACAGCAGAATCCAGCCCCACTGTTCCTCTAATGGTCGTCCTTCCCATAAGCCAGTGATGGCACGTGCCAATCCATACGCCTGCCCAATAATGAAGAGCGCCTGCAGGAAAGAAAGTCCCGCAAGCAGCCCTAAAAGTTGTTTCATTCCTGGGAGCTTCATGATTTGTTTATCAATCATTTATACCCCTCCAACGCCTCCGTATGACTGATCCGTTTACGGAAGATATAGTAACTCCAAGCCGTATAGGCCAAGACGAAAGGCAAGATCGTCAGTGAAAGATAACTCATGATCTTCAATGTGTAGCGGCTTGAAGACGCATCAGCGATCAACAGGTCATAGCTTGAATCGATCGAACTGATCAAGACTCTTGGGAATAACCCTGTGAAGATCAATGCCACCAAAGCGATCAACGTCAAGCCGCTCGCAATGAAAGCCATCATTTCTTTGCCTTTAAAGACGCCGATATTTGCAATCAGTGTCAGTACAACGATCACGAGCAACAAACCAAGCGTTGTCGCAAAATGATTCTCGAAGAAATCCGTTTGGAAGTAAAGCATCACAGCAAAGACGACTAAGCCTGCATATAAGATGCCATAAAAAATACTTGCATAGTTGCGTGCCCGTGCCCGAATCGGACCTTCCGTTTTCAAAGCGATATAGTTTAATCCGTGCAAGTAGCACAACAAGGTCAACGCGATCCCGCCAACGATTGAAAAGGGATTGACGTAATCCGTAAAGGTTGCCGTCATGTTGCCATCTTCACCCAAAGGCATTCCTTGGATCATGCTGACAAACATCAGACCGAAGAAAAACGGTACGATCGTACTGCCGATCGTCAACGTCCAGTTCCAAATGTTTTTGTGTTCTTTCGGGAAGTTTGCTCGAAACTCAAAGGAAACACCGCGAATGATCAACCCGACTAAGATCAATAACAAAATCAAATAAAAACCGCTGAACAAAGAAGCATACCAGTATGGAAACGAGGCGAACATTGCTCCGCCAGCGGTCAATAGCCACACTTCATTGCCATCCCAGACAGGCCCGATCGTTTTAACGATCTGGTCTTTTTCCTCTTCATTGTGGGCCAATGTCTGCACAGACATCCCCACACCAAAGTCAAACCCTTCTAAGAAGAAGAAGCCAGAAAATAAAAGCCCAATCAACGTGAACCATAGTAATTGCAGACCGGTCATCCTTCAAACGCCTCCTTATCAAATGGGTCTTCGTACCCTTCTTGGTTGTCTCCTTGGCTGATTTCGCCGAAGGCTTCTTTTTCAGGTCCATGATCCATTTCCCGTTTCACCAGATAGACCATCGTTCCGCCTAAGCCAGAGAACAAGAGGAAGTAAACGATGTTTGAGATCAAGAGTGAGGTCACGGAAACGTTTGGTGACACACTATCTTCGATCGTAAACAAGCCGTAAACCGTCCATGGGTAACGTCCTAACTCCGTGATCAGCCAACCAGCTGTATTGGCAATAAATGGGGTGAACAAAGTGATCGCCACTACCCAAAGCAGCCAGCGTTTTTCAAAGAGCCACGGTTTCTTCTTACGCGTAAAATACAACCCCAGACCAGAAACCAACAGCATCAAGGCACCAAAACCAGCCATGATCCGGAAGCTCCAAAAGAGTGTGTTGACCGGCGGGTAGTAATTACGATCGCCGTAGGTTTCAATCAATTGCTGATTGACCGTATCCATCCCGTCGATGGAGCCGAAGGGTTCATTGAAGGCTAAGATACTCAACATATAGGGAATCGAAACACCGAAGACTTGGTGATGTTCTGCTTCATTCGCCCAAGCAACGACGGTCCAAGCCGCAGGACTCCCAGTATCTTCATACGCCCCTTCCATTGCGGCAAATTTCATTGGTTGTTCTTCAACCAAGTATTTCATTTGTTCATCCCCAGCTAGCAAGACGGTGAATGAACCGAACAATGCCACCGCAAAACCGATCCGCATTGATTTTTTGAAGAAATCACGTTCAATGTCTTTGTCTTTCTTCAATAGACGAAAGGCAGATAAACCAGCAACAATGATCCCACCCATCGTGATGGCAGCGGTGATCACGTGTAAAAACTCATACCACACCTGTGGATTTGCCAATAATGCACCGAAGTCAGTCATTTCTGCCCGGCCATTGTTCAAGGTATACCCCACTGGATGCTGCATAAAACTATTGGCAGCTAAGATCCAAAACGCCGATAGCATCGAACCCAGCGTCACCAACCAGAAAAAGGTGGCGTGCAGCTTGGGACTGACCCGATCCCATGTAAAGATCCACAGTCCTAAGAACGTCGATTCTAAGAAGAACGCCAACAAAGCTTCTAAAGCCAAGGGCGCACCAAAAATATCCCCGACAAAACGAGAATAGTCTGACCAGTTCATCCCAAATTGAAATTCTTGAATGATCCCTGTCACGACCCCGACAGCAAAACTCAATAGAAAAATATTCCCCCAAAACTTCGTCATCCGGCGATATTTTTCATCTTTTTTGATCACATAAAGTGTCTCCATAATTGCAACGACGACACCAGTTCCGATCGAAAACGGTACAAAGAAAAAGTGAAAAATCGTCGTCATCGCAAACTGGATTCGCGCTAGTGTCACAATATCCATCCTACATCCTCCTATTTCATAAAAAGTACATTAAAATAATTCTAAATAAAGAAAAATTCCAACTTCGAATATACTCCTCTAATCAGTAAAAAAGAAGCAAATTGCTTGCATTTACTGTTTTTTAATCACTTCCTCTCCGATTCTTAAACATAAGGCGCTTTCATCGGCGGAATACAGCTTATTCTAGCTAGTCCCAGCCAAAACGGGTTCCTTCAGAAAGCAATGGATCACTCAATAAAATCCCTGGAAACTCTTCTTTCAATACAGATGTGCTTAATAATTGATACATAGCAAACGTGTTCTTCATCCCTAATCTTTCCAGCTGATCTAACGTTTGCTGCATCAAGTCCGCTGCTTGTGCCTTATTTTGTTTTAATAGATGCGTCCAGCCTTCAAAAAACGGCATAAAGATCGCTTGTTCAATGTGCTCTTTTTCATAAACATGATCTCGCCATAAATGAAAGGTCTTTTCCGCATAATTCGCCTCGTCGAAAACAGCAAAGACAGAAAATACCGTCTCAAACGTGTTGTACAAAATATCTTCATTGCCAGGAATTTTTGCAAAGCGCTGACTCTTTTTGATGGCGATCGTCAAGCAGCGCCAAAGCAAAGCTGGCTCCATCGAAATTGCTACGCGGGCAAACAGCCGCAGCTCATAAACACCCCATGTATCGGTATTCAGCAAGTAATGCTTGGCAGAGTCCAAACAGTAATTGTGTTTCAGGTAAGCCTCCTCGATGGGCACCCCTTTAAAAAGCTCCTCTTTCATCAAGTAGTCAAAACGGATCAGTTGTAAGAAGTGGTCCAGCTCCAAGGAGTAATGCTGTTGAAAGTACGTGGTCAGCTTTTGATATTTCTTTTTTAATTTAGGTACTTCATCAATGGATTCGATCCCCATCGAACGGACATAGTCAACCATTAGCTTTTGAGCCTCCGAATGATGCTCCCCCGTATGTAGCAGCTGAAATTCGGCAAAACTAACTTCTAGTTTATCTAGCAAACGATGAAATCGTTCGCAGGAAATCGTCGTTTTGCCATTTTCAAATTGCGATAACAAAGACATCGACAATTGTTCATCCACTAATTCCTTCAACAGCAAGCCTTTGCTTTTGCGAAGCTCTTTCACTGTCGCACCATAATCGTTCATTTTTTCACCTTCTTTTTCAATATATTGAAATAAGCAGTTGCTTTTCCCAAAGAGCCTTTATAGTTGAATTATCTTATAGAAACGAGGGAAAAGCTATGGATACCCATATAAAAAAGAAAATGCTTCACGTGAAACATTTACAAAAAAGCTTCAAAGACAAAACCGTTTTGAAAGAGGTCACTTTTGACGTCACTCCTGGCGAAGTATTTGTCTTACTAGGATCAAACGGCGCTGGAAAAACCACTTTAGTCAAAATTTTGTCCACTATCCTACCTTTTGACCAAGGAACCGCGCTGATCGATGGGATCGACTTGACCAAAGATCCAGCAGCGATTCGCGAAAAAATCAGTCTGACAGGGCAATTTTCCGCCGTCGATCAAGAACTGACCGGACGAGAAAACTTGCTGATGATTGCTGCCTTGCGCCATGTCAAAAACAAACAGTTTATCGTCCAACATTTGTTAGAGCGTTTTGATTTGGTGGATGCCAGCAACCGACTAGTCAAAAATTATTCTGGTGGCATGCGACGACGCTTAGACATCGCCATGAGTTTTATCGGCGAACCTGACCTGCTCTTTTTGGATGAACCAACGACCGGGTTAGACCCGCAAAACCGCTTAGCCACATGGCACATGATCAAAGAGATCGCCGCTCAAGGACGAACGATTTTCCTGACGACTCAATACCTCGAAGAAGCTGAATTTTTAGCAGACCAAGTCGCCATCTTGCATGAAGGGAAAATCATCTTGCAAGGAACACCAACGGAAGTCAAAGCACTGCATCCTTCACAAACGATGGAAATCAGCGTATTGACGAAAGAACACTTGCAGACCGTGCGTCAGCATCTGTCTGATTTTCCGCTGCAAGTCAATGAGTCCAGTCTCTCTCTGGCATTTCCCGTCAGTCAAGACTTCCAGCATTCCTTCACGCTGTTGCAGGAACTCAATCAACTACCGATCACCATCACCAGTTTTAATCAAAAGAATGCTTCGTTAGAAGATATTTTTCTAACACTTGTCCAAGGAGGAAACCAATGAAAGCAATTATAGAAACCAACACCTTATTCAAACGCAATCTCTTGCTATCGATTCGCAGTATGGAGACTTTGCTAAGTGGGATTTTGACCCCAGCGATTTTAATGATCCTCTTCGTCTATGTTTTCGGGGGAGCCATGAACGTCGGCGATACCTCTTATGTCGATTTTGTCGTTCCTGGTGTTCTCGTCCAATGTATCGCCCAAAGCGCCTCCTCCGTTGGGGTAACGGTGACGGAAGATTTGAAATCCGGCATGGTGGAACGGCTGATGACCTTGAACATCTCTAACTCAGCCTTTTTAAACGGGCATGTCTTCGCCGCGACCCTTCGGAGCTTGATCAGCACCTTGGTCGTGTTGATCGTCGCCATGATCATCGGTTTTCGCCCCCAAGCCACAGTTACTGGCTGGGGACTCGCCTTCCTATTGATCTTTTGCTTCACCTTCGCCTTTACTTGGGTCTCCGTTCTGGTTGGTCTCATCGCCAAAAGCCCCGAGACAGCGACCTTGTTTACTGTCTTGATCACCCTGTTGCCCTACTTAAGCTCTGGTTTCGTCCCTACGGAAACCATGCCGCGCCCATTAGCCATTTTTGCTGAATACCAACCAATGTCGCCGATCATCCATTCTTTGCGCGGGCTTTTGTTAAACTTAAAAGATACCACCTTGATCAGTGCCTTTAGCTGGTGCGGCGGTATCGTAGTGGTGAGCTGGTTCTTGGCACGAATGCTTTATCAGAAACGGTTACGCTAGGTAAAAGGAATCAGTGGTATAATATAAGTAGTTTTTTATTATAAAAAGGCAGGGATACCCATGGATCTTAAAAACCGTCTGATCGCCTTCGCTCAGACCTTCAATGATGTTCAGGTCGACCATCCATTTGCAAAGTTTCCCGAGTACCAAGTCTTGCGGCATCGTAAAAGCGGCAAATGGTTTGGCTTGCTGATGACTGTAGAAAAGCAAAAATTAGGCTTGGAAGGAACGGAAATGATCGAAATTTTAGATGTCAAAGCAGCGCCCGAAATGGTTTCGATCATCAATCAAAGTCGCGGCTATTTACCCGCTTATCACATGAATAAAAACCATTGGCTCACCGCATTACTAGATGGCTCTGTATCAGAAAAACAACTCCAATCTTTGTTACGAGACAGCTATGAACGTACCCGTTAAAACCAAATATCAAAAAAAACCGATCAACGATGCGCCTATATAGGAGCACCGTTGATCGGTTTTCTTTTATAACGGATCCTGTGTCATCCGTGAGTCTAACGAAACACTTAGGCCAACTCTTCTCCGTTTGTTGCAATGACTTGTTTGTACCAATCGAAGGATTTTTTCTTGGAACGATCCATCGTGCCGTTGCCTTCGTCATCAAAGTCAACATAGATAAAGCCATAGCGTTTGCTCATTTCGCCTGTTGAAGCACTGACAAGGTCGATACAGCCCCATGGTGTGTAACCGATCAAGTCTACGCCATCAGCGATCGCTTCCCCCATTGCTTCAATGTGGCGGCGCAAGTAATCGATACGATAGTCATCTTCGATCTTACCTTCTTCGTTAAAGGTATCAATGGCTCCTAAGCCGTTTTCCACGATAAACAACGGTTTTTGGTAACGATCATATAGTTCATTCAACGCGATGCGCAGCCCTTCTGGGTCGATTTGCCAGCCCCATTCACTTGCTTCTAAGAATGGATTGCGGACGCCGCCCAACAAGTTTCCTTGCACTTCATCGGCTTCTTCTGTGGTGATATCCACGGCAGAAGACATATAATAGCTGAAGCCAACATAGTCAACAGTATGTTCAGCGATCAAGGCTAAGTCTTCTTCGGTAATCTCAAGATCCTCTTTATTGACGCCGTGTTCTTTGTACAAACGATCCGTAAAGGATGGGTATTTTCCACGTACTTGCACGTCGGCACAGTAGTAGTTGAAGGCTTGATTATGAATCATCGTCGCCACTTGGTTGACTGGGTTCGCATCAATGCTGTAAGTCGTTGCATAAATGATCATACAACCGATCTGTAACTCTGGGTTTAATTCATGGCCGATTTTGACAGCTTTACTGCTGGCAACAAATTGGTTGTGCCACGCTTGGATCACGTTTGTAAAGTCGCTGGCACCCGTGCTGTTGACCATTCCTTGACTCAATGCGGAGAAATGGAAAGCAGAGTTGATCTCATTGAAGGTCATCCAGTATTTGACTTTGCTGTGGAACCGTTCCAAGACAACTTTTGCAAAACGTTCATAGAAATCGATCAATGCTCGATTTTTCCAGCCACCGTATTCTTTGGCTAAATGCAAAGGCATTTCATAGTGAGAGATCGTAACCACTGGCTCGATCCCGTATTTCAAACATTCATCGATCAGCGCATCGTAAAATGCTAGCCCAGCTTCGTTTGGTGTCGTTTCATCGCCTTTTGGAAAAATACGTGTCCATGCGATGGAAAAACGATAGCTCTTGAAGCCCATTTCTGCAAACAACGCAATGTCTTCTTTGAAACGGTCATAATGGTCGATCCCGCGATGATTTGGGTAGGTGTATTTGTCCTCATCGATCGTCCAATCAAACGTATCACTGCCTAAAATCGCTAAACGCTGTTTGCCGCCAGGCATTGCATCCGCCACTGACAAGCCTTTGCCATCGCGATCGAACGCCCCTTCTAATTGATTCGCTGCGGTCGCGCCGCCCCATAAGAAATTTTCTGGAAATTTTGCCATTTGCTCGTTCTCCTTTTGTTTTCTTTTGATAAACCTACCTAGCTGGTTACTGAAAAATCCCCGATAAAAACAAAAAACCTAAATAAGAGCCGCTGCTAAAACGAGAAGAGCGCTTTCTTATTTAGGTCTTGCCTGATCGAGTCAGTAACAATCCACGTGGGTTTTCTTTCTTTAACTATAGCACTAACTCATTGGCTTGTCACCATAAAATCGGTTTCTTTTAAACCGTTTCCCCCGTTGCATCGATACTTTCAGTTTGAACCTCCGCTTGCGCTGCTTCTGCTTCTGTTTTTAATTTTCCTTTATCTAAGACTTTAACAAAAGGAATGTACAGCAAGCAGCCTGCCAAAACGCAAACAACTTGTAGAACTGCAATTTGCCAACCACCAGCGATAAAGCCGTTTAAAAAGATCGGTGTACCAAAAGGAACTTGTACGCCACTAAGTCGTGGAACGATACCACTCCAAATGGCTAGATAAGCAACTAGGGTTTGTACCAGTGGTGTTAAAATAAATGGAATCGCCATGATCGGATTTAAAATCAACGGCAATCCAAAAATAATTGGTTCATTGATCGTAAATAAACTAGGGACAGCACTTAAATTCGCTACTGTTCTGGATTGCTTGGATTTTGCTAATAAAAGCAAAACGATTACTAATGATAATGTTCCTCCGGCACCACCAATACCAGAAAATAAGTTATAGAAGGACTGACTCAAAATATTCGGCAACTCGGAACGAGCAACGCCGCTAGCCAAAGCATCCATATTTTCCACATCCATTGGTAAGTACAAAGCGGTGACAAAGCTACCCACCACCAACGAACCATGGATACCGAAGAACCATAGCACCATTTGGATCAGTACAATAAATAACAACGAACCTACACTAGAAGACAAGCTTTGCAGCGGCATTGCCAAGATTTGATAGATGAAATCTGAGAATGAGCCATAAGAAGTAAAACTGAATGCCCAGCTAATGACGATCGCGGTAAACCCAGAAATAATTGCTGGAATCAAACCGGCGAAGGTATCCGTCACAAATTGCGGCACGCCTGCTGGCATTTTGATGGCGATATTTTTTTCTAAAATAAAGCAGTACAAACGAGCAAAGACTAAGCCACAGATCATAGCGGTAAACAAGCCTTGAGCACCGAGTTTGCTCATGTCGAGGGTCGTTGTTTCCTCTAAGGTAACCATTGGCGTCATCATCAAAAAGGCAAACAGTGAAACGATGCCGGCAGGAACCGCCGATTGCTTAAATTCTGTCGCTAAACGGTGACCGACCAGAAAGGAAGCGTACACTGAGATAACCCCGACGGTCATACTGTAACCGACGGAAAAATAGCCGCCAATATTGATCGAATTGATAAAGTCTGTCCATCCTTGAATCGGCAAAACTGCTAACAATAAGGCGATCGAACCAATAATGTTGATCGGCAGCGTCGCCATCAACCCGTTTGAAATTGCCTTTAAATACCGATTGTTGGAGATTTTATCTGCAAATACTAACACCTTATCCATATACTTATCCATTTTCTTTTCACTCCTTTATTTGGATGACAAACAATACATCTTCATGACAATTGTGGGGATGGAAAACAGTGATACCATCGGTAACTGTCAGTTTTGGTTTCAAGAAACGATTGGTATTCAAATCGATCAATGTGACGGTCGCTGTAAAAAGATCTCCTTGCAGACGAACTATTGTATTGCTTGGCAAGTAAAGCAACGCATCCTTCGATCCTGCGATGGCTGCCATACGAATCTGTTCATCTGCATCGATCAAGCGCTCTTGGCAAGGCACAAGCTCCTGAATATTTAATAATTCGAATAATTGCTTGATAAAGCCATAGTCATCTGCCCCAGGAAAAGATAAAGCTTCTGGCCAAATCATCGGACGATCAAACGCTTCCCCGATTTCTTCCGCAAAAGTCGCCGTCGGGGTTTGCCAACTCCAGATGCCGTGGGCACCGTACGTGATCCCAGCCGCGCCGCCGGCTAACAGTGATTGCCATGCCGCTTTGCGGACATCCTTTTGACCAAATCGGCCGTATACGTGACGGGCATAGCCCATTTGTTCATAGCAAGGTTCTGAGTTGATGATCGGCAGCTGCGGTTGTCTTTGATAAAAACGCTCTGCCAAATAATAAGGCATATTCAAAAAGGCGCTGTTATGACCTGATTGGTATAAAAATAAGTCCAAATGTTCGACGATCGTTGCGGGAATCTCTTCAAAACGTCCCTTGATATGAATCGTTTTCAGGGTATTGGGCGAATGCTTTTCAAAGAAAGCAAAGGCTTCTAGATACGTATCGATGGTTGGCTGTGTCGGGAAATCCGTATCGCCACCAATAAAGTAGATCGGATGGAAGGCATCAAAAGTCGCAATCACTTTTTGATAGTAGGCCTGGCGGCAATCCTCCGGCAACACGTTGCGTTCTTTGTCCAACTGGCTAGCCCACGTGCCTGCGACATAGTTTGACCACAAGACGACCAACGCTAAAGTAAAGCCTTTCTCATCGGCAATTTTACAAAGACGCTGAGCCCGTTCGAAATAGGCATCCTCCCAAACAGTAAAATCAAAGACGCCCGCATCAAGAGGAAACGGCAAGCAGTCAAATTGACCACGGCTGCGGTCCCATTGTGGTAACACATTGATTTGAAGGGTATTGAAGCCCTGCTCTTTGCGTTTGTCTAAGTAGGTGATCCAGTCATTTTCTTGAATACTAGTAAAGGCACTCCAGCAAGTATCGGCTAAATAAAAGAAATGCTGTCCGTCTCGCAATAAGGTGCGTTTGTTTTGGCTTACGGTGATTTTCACAGTGGTGCTCTCCTTTCATCGGCACAAGTTGTGCACCGACGGTTTTTTAATCAATATAACTACTGAGCCAGCCTTCGCACAGCTCAAACCATTTAGCGACATGGGCATTGTGGTGACTTGGCTTGCGTGCCGTTGTTCGATCCGCTAATGCCAGTCCGTGTTCGCCTTTTTCAAAAATATGCAGTTCGAATGGAATCTCGGCTTCTCTTAATTTGACCGCCAGCTTCAACGAGTGCGCCACATCGACTAAGACGTCTTCCGTCGTATGCCAGAGAAACATCGGAGGTGTCCACTGATCGACATGATGCAAAATGTTCATGGATTGAATGGCTTCTTCCGTCGGTTGTTTACTCCCAAAAAAGCGTTCGTTGGCAGTTAAAGGTGTTTCGATCAGACTAGCAGCAAAGCCTAGCTCATCGATTGGGAAGGCATGCTCTTGATAAACCAATGGGTAGCCGGCGATCGCCAAATTCACTTTCAGTAAGTCACTGCTAACGCCCAACGCTTCTGCCAGCTCAGCATCGTGCCAGCGCGTCGCTAACTGCAACGCTAGATGTCCGCCTGCTGAAAAACCGCAAACGATGATTTGCTCCTCATCCACCAACCATTCTTGAGCATGCGCACGAATGATTTTGACGGTTTGGGCGGCTTCCATCAAGGCATTATGGGGAACGTTTTTCACTTGGTCACCGGTGGTGTACCATAAAACAACACTATTTAGCCCGATACTATTGAATTTCAAGGCAATGACTTCCGCCTCTCGATCACTGGTAAATGCGTAGCCGCCGCCTGGACAGACGATCACTAGCGGTCGTTTCTTGCCGACATTGTACTCTTTGGATTGGTGCAATAAATAGGTATCCACGTAAGCCGTTTGATTCAATTGGATTCGTTGGGTCTCCATATTGTTCCTCCTTTATCCTTCACTAAAAGCAGCTGATTTCTCAATGAACCGTTTCCATTTTTCATATTTCAAACGGATCACGGCCTGTTCGGCTTGCGGAACGATCGTGGTTTGCTGAATAGCTGGTTCATTCATGGTTGGATTGGCAACAAGCATTGTGCCGATGGCTGAAAATTCTTCGACTTCGCTGACGATGACGGGTTTATTGATCAAAGTCGCCAATAAGCTCATCAAGGCGCGGTTTTTCGAAACACCGCCATCGATCATTACCTGATTGATCAGTCGTTCAGCGACTTCTTCCATCACATCGATCACTGCTTTGATTTGAAAAATGATGCTTTCTAAAACGGCTTTCAACAGCTCATGAGTCGTCGTCGTGCGTTTCATGCCGACAAAGCTGGCAGTCATCGTATTATCCCAAAAAGGGGCACCCATTCCTTGCAATGCTGGGATAAAATAGATGTCTTCTTGACTGTCATTGGTCAGCACTTCTTGACAAATCTCAGCTACATCTGGCAGCGGAGCCACTTGCTCACTGAACCAGTTGATGGCGTCACCACAGGAACGGATGATGCCTTCTAGCGCAAACGCTGTTTCCTGGCTAGTTTGCCAGCCGACCGTCGTCAAAATGCGGCGATCTCGCAACGTCTGCTCCTGCTGCACTTGCATCATGATCGAACAACCGGTACCCATCGTGATTTTTACATCCCCAAGGCTTTGACAACCTTCCCCGAATAATGCTGCTTGTGAATCGGCTAAGATTCCTTTGATAGGGATTCCGTGATAGTTACCGAAAACCGTATCAGCAGGTTTGATCGCTGGCAAGTCTGCTAAATGGATGCCAAAAAGTTTGACGAGTTCTGCATCCCAACGGCCCTCTTCAATATTGTAAAACAATGTTCGGCAAGCGTTGCTGGCTTCGGTCGCAAATACTGTCCCTTGCGTTAAATTCCACAACAGCCAGCTGTCCATCGTACCGATCGCCAACTCGCCAGTTCCCGACTTTTCCTTGATGGCCGATAATTCTTGTGCCAGCCATTTCACTTTGGTGCCAGAAAAATACGGGTCTAAGCGTAAACCGGTCTTTTGATTGATCGTCCTTTCCCAGCCTTGTGCCGTCAATTCTTCACAAATCGCGGCGCTGCGGTTGCATTGCCACACGATCGCATTGTACAGGGGATTGCCAGTCAATCGGTCCCATGCAACGATCGTTTCTCGCTGATTGGTCAATGACAAGGAAACGATTTGATCTGCAGTGATCGCTTGTTCTTGAAACACTTGTGCCAGCAATTCTTGGACATTTTGCCAAATCTCGAGGGGATCATGTTCGACCCACCCGACTTTTGGATAAATTTGGCGGTGTTTTTTATCGTAACGTTGCAGGATTTTCCCTTCTTGAAACAGTAAGAGCTTGGTACCGGATGTACTCTGATCTAAAACCAGCTGATAGGTCTTGTCCATCTTAAGCTCCTAGAAACGCAAC
This sequence comes from Enterococcus sp. DIV0213h, assembly GCF_051711285.1. Classification (NCBI taxonomy): domain Bacteria; kingdom Bacillati; phylum Bacillota; class Bacilli; order Lactobacillales; family Enterococcaceae; genus Enterococcus; species Enterococcus sp. DIV0213h. The sequence continues at coordinate 60,493 of NZ_JBIOMH010000001.1, read as the reverse complement.
CGCTGTTTTCGCTATGGAGGCACCGTCTAAGCCATAATGGGCAAACAGTTCTGACGAAGAACCAGTAATCAAGGCTTCATCCGGAAAAGCAATGATTTTTTGTCGAATGTCCGTTTCTTCTGTCAGTGTTTCCGCCACGGCAGCTCCTAAGCCGTTGTATTGGCTGTGTTCTTCCACAGTGATCACGGTGCCTGTTTCTTTCGCCACTCGTTTGACCGTTTCTGAATCAAAGGGCTTCAAGGAATGAACATTTAAAACGGTAGCAGTGATACCTTGTTTTTCCAATAGCTCCGCAGCATCCAACGCTTGGCGCACGGTTTCGCCGGTGGCGATCAATGCGACATCTTGGCCGCTTCTCAGCTCAATGGCTTTGCCGATCTCAAAAGGATAATCTGCAGAATCATAACAATCTTCAACAGGATTGCGACCGAGACGGATATAGGCTGGTTCATTTGATGCCGCTAAGGCTTTAAACATTTGGATCGTTTCAAAGCGATCTGCTGGCAACAGCACTTGCAAATTAGGGATCGCTCGTGCCACTGCGATGTCTTGCAAGGAATGATGACTCATGCCTAATGCCCCATAACTGACACCACCGCTGATGCCTACGAGTTTGACATTCTTATTCGAATACGCGACATCGACTTTGATCTGCTCGATACTGCGCATGCTGAGAAAACAAGCTGGAGAGGCAACGAAAGGGCGTTTGCCCATATGGGCTAAGCCAGCCGCAATACTGACGATGTTTTGCTCTGCGATCCCTACTTCCACCAATTGTGTCGGTAATTCCTTGGCAAAAGGTGCTAACGAAGCGGAACCACGAGAATCACTGGTCAACACCGTGATCGCAGGATTCTTTTTTCCTTCTTCAATCAATACGTCGCACATTGCTTGGCGATTGGCAATATTATTTTTTCCCATGAGTCAAAACCTCCATTTGCTGATCAAGTTCGGCAATGGCTTGTGCAAGCTCTTCTGCCGTTGGCACTTTATGATGCCATTGCGCTTGATTTTCGGCTGCAGAATAGCCTTTGCCTTTGATGGTTTTGGCAATGATCAGCTTCGGTTGATTGGGCTGATGCGGTTTTTCTAATGCAGCCACCAAGGCAGCCATATCATTGCCATCAACGATATGCACATCCCAACCAAAGGCACGCCATTTTTCATCTAGCGGCTCCACTGCCATCACATCTTCCGAGGCGCCCGTGATCTGCAAGCCGTTGCGATCAATGATGGCGGTCAAATTGTCCAGCTGGTAGTTGGCAGCCGCCATGGCTCCTTCCCATACCGATCCTTCTGCTAATTCGCCATCTCCCAACAACGTATAGGTTTGATACGTGCGGTGATCCAGTTTGCCTGCCAAGGCGATCCCTACTGCGACAGGTAAGCCGTGGCCTAGCGAACCAGTATTCATCTCAACACCAGCTACTTTATTGTTTGGATGACCGATCAGTCGTGAACCAAATTGTGAAAAGGTGGCTAATTCTTCTTTCGGCAAAAAACCTTTGTCCGCTAAAACGGCCCATAGTACTTCTGCCGCATGTCCTTTACTTTGGATATACTGGTCACGATCTTGCTTTTGAGGATCTTTCGCATCGACATTCATTATCTGATAATACAAGGCCACTAAAATATCGGTACAAGAAAGATCCGAACCAGTATGACCCGTTTTTGCTTGATAGATCAGCTCTAACACGGATTTTCGAATCGTTAAAGCCTTCATCTCCAGCTCGTTTATTTCCATGATTGATCCCCTCTCAAGTATGCTTTGACGTCTTCTTCGATTGGATCATAAAAATCTGGCTGCACGCCGATGTATTTGCACGCTTCGTACAAGATCGGCACCACATTTTTTCTGACCGCCGCAACATGATGAATATAAGGGCCCTCAACGAGTTTGAATTCCAAGCGATTCAAATTCGCAAATTCCAGATAGAGATAGGTCCCTTGATTGTATGGGCCATCGATCCCTTTACCAGTACCCATCAGCAGTGAGTACTCGCCGTTGTCCCCATCAAAGCGACACAGCGTATACTCGTCTTTGATTGCCCGAAAAGCGACTGATCCTGGATAGTCAAAAACAAAATGTCGTTGCGGCAAGATCGGTTTGGTCTCTGCGGTGGAATAAGCAAAAACTCCTAAGTGCTGCAGCAATTCGCCATTCTCGTTTTCTGGATGGCGGCAGTTGACATCCGCAAAGATCGCACGGTGTTCCCCCAACGAAGCGGCTTCGACCAACAGTTCCGAGATCGCCCCATGGACATCCGTCTCACAGACAAAAGGTAAGCCTTCTTCTTGTAGCAGCGACAAGGAGGCATACGGTAAAATACCGATTTCGTCTTGTAAGGCCGTCCAACACTGGATGACTCCTGCATTGCAGCCGTAGCTTTCACATAAGTTTTGCAAAGCCACTTTGAGGGCTGCCACCATCTCCAAATCTTTCGTCGAAATTTGGACTTCCGTATTGGTTTCGAAATAATCAATGACTGCTTGCACTTTATCTGGCTGCTGTTCTTTGACTTTTTTGATTTCTTGCACCACTTCTTGGATCGGTACTGGTGATAGCGAAATATTGAAACGCTCCAATAGTTCGCCTTCGTTGCAGATCACGGTCCAAAAATCAAAGGGGCGTGGGCCAACTTGCAAGATTCGTGTTTGTTTGAAGGTCTTGACGACATTGCAGACTTTGATAAAGTCTTGCAAGCCGCGGGCAAATTCTGGTGAATCAATATCAGAATTTTTGACATAGGTGAAAGGTACCTTGAAACGGCGCAAGACTTTCCCAATAGCGAAAAGACCGCATTGCGTATCCCGCAAACGTGAACCGTCGGCGGCTGGCGTCTCATCTTTAGGTCCCCACAGTAAGACGGGGACATCTAGTTTTTTGGCTAAACGAGCACAGGCATATTCCGTACCAAAGTTTTCATTGGCTAGAAAAAGACCGTCGATCTTCGCTGCTTTGAATTTTTCGGCGATTTTTTCAACCCCTTCATCATCGTATAGTAAGCCGTCTTCGTTGATATCTAAAATATCTACATAATCAATGGCAAGTTCGTCCATTTTTTGTCGTGTCAGATTGGCGTACTCAATGGCTGCTTCTGCACTAAACAAATTTCTTCTAGTCGGGGCGAACCCGATGGTTACTTTATCCATAAAACCACCCTTTGCGTTTTAGTATATTTAGCTAAATTTTTATTTCTTCGACGATTCGTGCTACATTTTTGCTCAGAAATTCCTCATCCGTCAGTAAAACGATTTTTTTATCAGGAAAGGCTGCAGCGACTTTCGCTTGATTGAAGCGGGTTTGAGGAGCTAAAATCAAAAAATCATAGTCATTCCCCACCATAAATATTTCTGAAAAAGGCGCGGAATTGACTTGGTAATGCTGATCATCCGCTAGTTGTTCTTTGAGCGCTTTGACGAGCAGTGCACTGGAGAGCCCAGTGGCACAAAAAAGACCGATCTGTGTCATCTATTCACTTCCTCAAAATGTAATCCCTTACTTTTTACACCTTAAATATAGCACAAGCTAAATATTTTGCAATAGTTTTAGATAAATATTTTTGTTAAATAACTAAAAAAGGGCAAAACGCTTGCTAAACGTTTTGTCCTTCTTCTTATTTTTCATATTATTTTTATTCTTAATTGATGCTTTCGCGTTCGACGATCGTCGTGGCGACCAGCATTTTCAGATGGTTTTCATCTTCACTCGTGATTTTCTCGATCAAGCGTCGCACGGCTTGGCGACCAAGGTACACTTTATCTACTTTGACGGTGGTCAGTGGTGGGTTGCAAAATTCCGCCAAAGGAATATCATCGAACCCAACAATGGTCAACGGATGATCGGGAAACACTTCGCGAATGGCTTTCATGGCACCGATGGCGATATTGTCATTGACCGCAAAAAAAGCGCTTGGCAACGGTCGCTGATCGGCACGCAAGGATTCCAAATAGACCTTCATATCTTGATAGGAGCCTTCCAAGGTGGGTTCTACTAAGGCTTCCGTCTCTTCATAATGGATCAGATCATGCTCTTGGATCGCTTGGATGAACCCTTGCTTGCGTTCACGGAAGTTGTTGATTTGAAAGGTTGAATTGATGATGCCGATGTCACGGTGGCCTTTTTCGATCATCTTTTCAACGATCTCATAGGCACTGTCACGATTATTGATGGCGACAAAATCAAAGTCCTGCGAATTAAACACCGTATCTAAAATCACTAACGGTACTTCCAAATGGCGAAAGACTGCTAAATCTTGTTTTTCCAATTCCGTTCCTAACAATAGCAAACCATCTGCTAATTCTGGACGGATCTTTTCGATCGGGTCTTCTTCTGGTGCCAGTGTGATATGGGAAATGACCAGTTCATAGCCTAACGCACTGCACTCCATTTCGATTCCTCGGATCAATTCAGAAAAGAAAGGCGTATCCCCTACGACATTTCCTTGTTTGTTCATTACGACAAATTTGATTTTTTGGCTTTCCGTTTTTTTAATTTCTCGCTGATCAAAATACCCCATCTCACGAGCGATCTTCAAGATCGCTTGCCGTTTTTGTTCACTGATCCCCTTACGATTGTTGATCGCATTAGAGACTGTTCCGCTGGAAACGCCAGCTTTTCGGGCAATATCAGAGATCACAACTTTCATTTGCTCACCGCTTTCTGCTTCTCATTCTGTTAAAAGTATAGCAAAAGAATTGTTTTTTTACTACCAAAAAAGCTAAAACAAACTAAAATTTTTAGTTTGTTTTAGCTTCTACTTTGATTAGTTACTTTGTTCCGCCAAAATGCAGAAGGACAATGGGTCGATGGTTATCCTTGGCGCTGCTACGCCGCGAGAAGCGATCCCAGCTCCTTTGGGGTCAGCAACGAGGTGCCATGTGGCATTTTCTGTTGTCGTCGGTAAGTCAAAGGACCAGCTTTCTTCCGTGCTGTTGAGTAAAACGAACAAGGAACGCCATGGATGCTGTTTGTCACGATTGGGTACTTGATACGCCAAGCGATTTTCATCCTTTGTCTCATAAAAGACCATGCTTTCAGCCGTTTGGGTCGTGGCATCTCTCAATGGTGCATAGGACTGCCGCAATGCCCACAAGCCCCGATACAGCTCGCGCAATTCTTTGAAGGTTTTGGCACGTGCCCAATCCAGCTGATTGACTGCCAGTGGCGAACGGAAGGAATTTTCATCGCCTTCTTTGGTACGGCCAAATTCTTCCCCAGCTTGGGTCAGCACGGCTCCTTGGCTAGTAAACAAAATGGCTGCTGCTAGTTTGTTACGGGCTAAAAGCTCAGGATCAAAGTCATAATTTCTTTCCTTCGCTGAAGCTTGCATGGTTGCCACCAGTTTGTCCCATAAGGTCAAATTATCATGGACTGACGCATAGGCAATCACTTGACGGGGCGATTTTGCCCAACGCTCGGCGCCTTCTTGTCCAGCAACTTTCGTATTTCCTTGAATCGCCGTTGCCAAATTTGCTGCATAAAAGGTTTGCTTGACTTGCGGTTGACCATTCATTCCTTGAATAAACGCGCCGTCTGTTTCTTCAAAGACATCGCCTTTGATACTGTCTCTTAAATCATTGCTAAAAACCGCAACGCCTTCTGACAGTGCCCAAACATTGCTTTTGTTCGCTGGGATATTCGGCTGAATAATTTGATTGCTGCCGGCATCCCATGGCTCGCCGTATAAAATCACATGGCTGAAGCCGGCATCATCTAGGCGTTGCCGCAACTGGTTCATGGTTTCCACATCGATCAAGCCCATCAAATCAAAACGAAAGCCGTCGATTTTGTATTCTTGCGCCCAATATAAAACTGAATCAATGATAAATTTGCGCATCATTTTCCGTTCAGAAGCCACTTCATTGCCGCAAGCAGAACCGTCCGCAAAATTCCCCGCATCATCTTGGCGGTAGTAATAATCAGGCACCGTCAAATTAAACCATGATTCTTCTGTGATCGCAGTGTGATTGAAGACCACATCCATTACAACGCCGATGGCTTCTTCATGCAGCGATTGGATCATTTGCTTGCATTCACGAATCCGCGCCTTGGGATCACTAGGATCAGAAGCGTATCGTCCTTCAGGGACATTGTAATTTTTCGGATCATAGCCCCAGTTGTAGGCAGACGAAGTTTCATCATTGTCAAAATCGAAGATCGGCAGCAGATGAACATAATTGATCCCCAGCTCTTTTAAATAAGCCATGCCAGTTGGTTGACTTTCATCCCCCACCAGATGGGTCTTTTTTTCAGTAAAGGCTAAATATTTCCCGCGATTTTCTGGTGAAATCCCGCTGTTTTCGGCGCCACTGAAATCTTCGACATGCAATTCCCAAATATAGGCATCTGTGATCGATTGCTGACCGACGCCGTGAGTCTCCTGCCAGCCTTCAGGATCTGTTTCCTTTAAATCAATGATGGCCCCACGGTTCCCGTTGATCCCTACTGCCTTGGCATAAAGATCCACCGCTTCGACTTTTTGACCGTCTCGTTGAAATTCAAACGTATAAAACAGCTCTTTGACGGTTTCTTCCGTCGTGACTTGCCAACAGTTGTCTTCTTGGACCATTGGCAGTGTCAGCAGGCGATCATCAGCCCCAGCGACACCGCTTTGATAAATCAATACTGAAACGGCCTCTGCTTCTGGTGACCAGCATTTGAACGTGGTTTGCTGTCCTTGAAAAGTCACACCAAGATCATTCCCGTGATACGTATGTTCTTCTAAAAAACCGATCCTGCGATCGATCGCAATCTTTTTTTCTCCATACTGCGTGTTTTGTCCCATCAAAATTCCTCCATTCAACGTTGCTAACTATAAAACCCAGTTACTTTTCTGCTATTTCTACCTTCTCATATTTCTTGAAAATTGCCAACAATAAGCCGCCTTTTCTTTGACCTAAAAATAAGCCTTAACACTACAGACAAGCCCTTTTCTTATTTTGCTAAACGACTCCGCACCTCTTTTTATCAAAAGAAAAACCCCCACTCGTTGAACGGCTCTTAAAGAATAGCTATTGCTTCTAATCTTTAAGATCACTGCTCCGATGGGGATTGTTGAAAAAGAAGAAATCAATAATGGCAATGATAGCTGTCACAATATTCTGAAATCTCTTCCTCTCTTTCTCGCTATCTATTGATCACTTACAGCTAGACCTGATTCGAGTAAGGTTTTAGGTAAATCACCTTGATAAAAATCGACTGGTTCATGAAGGACTCGCTGCCAATAATTTTGTGTCTCTTTCAAAAAATTAGCATTATCTTGCGTATTTCCTTCACGAATAAACAGCAATACCAACCCACTAAAAAAGATCAAGGCTTCTTCATGATATTTTCTCAGATCGCTTTTATGCGCACATTGAAAAACAGCTGATTCAGCAATTGCTTCTTGAAAATAAGCAAAAGAACGCTCTTTTATGTAAGGACCACAGCCAATATCATTTAAAAAAAGTGCGAAAAAGAGGTTGCGATTGCGGCTGGCAAATACGTAATAGTCCTGCCAAAAGCTGTATAAGGAATCGAGTGTCTCTTCTGACTCTTTTTTTGTTTCGTGAATGTCGCGAAACACATCATCAACCATCGCCTGTTTATAATTTTGCATGTTTGAAAAATTTAAATAGATCGGTTGGGTCGATGTTCGTGCATATTTAGCAATGTCGCGGACAGTGATTGGTCGATAAAGATATTCCACCAGATATTTTTTTAAGCAATTGATCAAATATTTTTTCGTAATCGTTGCTTTTCTCATAATACCCCTTCCTTTCTGGACGTCACCAATTCTTGCTGATGTTCGTCTCATTCACTTTGACTACTTGCAGCTTTTAGAAGCACAACCAACGCCCATTTTCTTACTGAAAGTAATCTTTATACTTCTACTTTAACAAAAAAGAGCACGTTAACCTATACTTTCCGCCGATTTTCTTAATTTTATTTTTTATTTTTGACCATTTTATTAAAGAAACTCTTGTTGTCTTATGGTGCTCAGACTTAAGGCTGATTTTGACTGGTGCTGCTTGTGGAATGATACTATGTAATGTATAGTATGAGTATGAACAGGAGGAGAGCCTTTGGATGCCCAATTAAAAAAAGGATTATTGGAAATTTGTGTTTTGGCTTATTTGCAGCATGGTGACTCTTATGGCTATGAATTAGTCAAAAACATATCTCCTTTACTGCCAATCTCAGAATCAACGCTCTATCCTATCTTGAAGCGCTTAGAAGCCAGCCGAGCGGTTGAGACTTATAATAAAAGCCATCAAGGACGGACCCGAAAATATTACCGCTTGACCAAAATCGGAAAACAGCGGATCGACGATTTTTTAACCAACGACTGGCCCCAATTGACATTGATCCAGCGATTTATTAAAGGAGGAACATTAGATGAACAGAGTTGATTTTATCAAGGCATTGGCTGCGGAATTATCTGAAAAAGTCAGACCTAGCGAGATTCATCAGCTGATCAACTATTATGACGAGATGATCGAAGATTTGATGGAAGAAGGATACACCGAAGAAGAAGCCGTGGCACGCCTTGGCTCCCCAAAAGAACTGATCCAAGCAGTTACCGAAACGGAAGAGGTCGTAGTAGAGATTCCCCGCCGCTTTCATCCCTTTTTGCTCTTGATTTTAGTACTGGGCTTCCCATTGTGGGGCAGCCTCTTGTTAAGTGCCGCTTTGCTGATCCTAAGCTTTTTAATAATCATCTGGTGTGTGCCTTTCACCACTGGCATGATTGGTGTCACTACGTTTATCGGTGGGATCGCCAGCGTTGTCTTAAGTCCCATGCTGATGGCGGATGGTTTCTATCTCTTTTTAAGTCAGTTAGGCATGGGGATTTTCTTATTTGGTTTAGGGCTGCTTTGCCTGATCGCCACTTATAGTATGAGCCGACCTTTTTCACGTCTTACCCACTCCCTTGTCGTTTGGCCGAAATCATTTGTTCAAAACTATCGAAAGAAGGCAGTCCTATGATCAAAATCAATAAGCGCTTTTTCGTTTTTCTCAGTCTGTTGTTTATTATTCTCGGACTGGTCATCACCTTTATCGGTTTTTCAATGTCAGGCTACTCACCTGATGCCTACCATATTGAGCATCGTCGCTGGTATCAACTCGTTGGTTTCTATACGGAATAACAGACGGAAAATAATTATAAGTTGATTTTTTCGTCAGAAAAACTAGCAATTTGCATTAATTTCATGTATCGGTGAAAAAATTGAACTTCTCTTTTTGAGGGAACCATATTACTATATAGGTACATCCTGTATCCTATTTCATAGGGTAACCAAAAAAACCCATACCATCCTATGGGTTTTTTTGCTGTCTATAAAAGCAAAAAAACGTGCCGCAAGTCCAGGTATCGCCAAGCCAGCTGTTTTAGCTAACCTTGGCAGAACCTGTCTGCAGTACGTTTTTTCTAATGATCGATTATTCCCCTAGTACTGGCTGTTCTTGCACAGTGCCAATAGGAAACAAGGCGCGAAACACCCGGCGAACGATTGGACCTGCAATGAACAATTGCAACGGCAATGCGACGATCACATTTTTCCCAATGTTGCTTAGCCAATTGACGAACACCGAGTGATCAGGGTTTGGGTGCATCAACGCACCAAAGAGTGACATACAGATCACCATGCCGGCGATCATCAATGAAGAAATCAAACCGATTTTTTTCCAAGTAGCTGATTGATGGTCCAAAAATCGAAACGCCAAACCTTTTGCCGGACCAGAAACAATGAACCAATCCAAAATAAAGGCGACACAAAGGGCTAATGGCAATTCATTCCACGCCAATTGGAATGCCAATGCCGAAACACCGACTTGAAACATGAGGTTATAAACACTCATAAAATACACCATGAAAATACACATAAGTGTCGTATAGATCAAACTTTCTTTTTTATTGATGGGCATGTAACAACTTCCTTTCTCTTTTTCGTACTCGACTATTCTAGCAGAAGAAAATTTTTCGTGTAAGTAAAAGTTTGAAAACTTTCAAAAAAGTTTTTTGCTATTTTTTTATCCACTTCTCTTGACACTTTCTTATGAAGTCAGTAGAATAGCGATAGATTAAATCGTACAGATAACAAGCGGGTTCGCTTGTCGAGAGAGAGGCGGTTTCTATGAGAATAGAAACGGTCTCTTTTTTTGCGAATTTTTAGAGGTGAGAATATGGAAAACAACAAAAAACTCGTGGGGGCGATCCTCGCAACCGGATTGATGTCATTTGCAGGTGTGCTGATTGAAACAGCCATGAATGTAACGTTTCCGACATTGATCGATCAATTTACGCTTTCAACATCCGATGTTCAATGGGTGACGACCATCTACTTACTGGTCATCTCCATCATTGTCCCAATATCGACCTACCTTTTGAAACGCTTCTCATTGAGAACCTTGTTTCTAGCTGCCAACGCCTTTTTCCTTGTTGGCTTGGTGATCGACTTTTTATCGCCGACGTTTGCCATTTTGCTGATTGGCCGCTTTTTCCAAGGTGCCAGCACAGGGATCGCACTGCCTTTGATGTTCCACATCATTTTGACTTACTCCCCCTTTGAAAAACGGGGAGCGGCAATCGGCTTAGGGAATTTGACCACTTCCATCGCTCCAGCGATCGGACCGACATATGGGGGCTTATTGACCGCCCATTGGTCTTGGAATGCGATCTTTCTTTTCTTGATCCCAGTCTTGCTGATCTCCCTAGTACTCGGCCTTTACTCGATCCCTAAAACGGCTGGGGCAAAAGACACTTCCCTGGATTTACTGAGTGTATTAGGAATCGTCTTGATGTTCAGCGGCTTCTTATTGTTCTTGAATCAAGTAGGCACCTTAGCGAGTCTACTGCCGCTGATTTTCGGTTTCATTGGTGCTGGCTTGTTTTATCAACGCTCAAAAGGCCCGAACCCTTTGATTCGTTTGGCTGTTTTGAAAAACCGCAGCTTCAGTTTGTTTCTGTTTGGCTTTCTTGTTTGTCAGTTCCTTTTACTGGGCATTTCCTTTGTCTTGCCGAACTTTGTCCAACTCGTCTTGGGAAAAGATGCCTTTACTGCAGGATTAGTTATGCTTCCTGGGGCGGCGATCGGGGCGATCCTTGCGCCGATCTCTGGTCGGTTGCTGGATAAAGTTGGACCGAAAAAACCGATCCTGTCTGGTTTGACGTTGATTGCCATCGGTTGGCTTGCCTTAGCCCTCGTTTTGCGTTCGCCTTTCATTTGGAGCCTAGTTGCTGGACATGTCTTTTACATGATCGGGATCGGCTTAGCCTACAGCAATATGATGACCACCGGCTTAAACAAGCTGACTCCTGCGTTGTACGCGGACGGTAATGCGATCTTTAATACGCTACAGCAATTTTCTGGTGCAGTGGCGACGGCTGTGGTGGCGACCATTATCAATTTGGCACAAAATGCGGCGACCGATTACACCCAAGGGACGGTCATCGGCTCTCAAATCGCCTTATTCTTTTTGTGGGCCTTAGTCTTACTGACTTTCCTATTAACGATCAACTACTTCCGCAAAAGCACCGACAAAAAAGCCGTCAGCTAACTGCGGCTTTACCCATTGAAAACCAAGACAAAAGCCGCTCTCCCTTGAGGGCGGCCATAAAAAAATCCGCTTCCGATCCCCCTTCTTAGTCAAAGGGCGCTCTCGGAAACGGATTATTTTTTTAGTTTAATTCAGCTGAACCAACCGCTGTTTTGGCTGTCACTGTGCCTGTGGTCGTCAATGAAAGCTGACGCACTTTTTCGGCATTCGTGATGACTGTTAAAACATCTGTCTGTTTGCCAGCTGCGGTCACTGCATCTAGATCCATCACTGCAATCTTCGTTTCTGGTGTGACCGTGTCACCTTCAGAAACAAGGACCTCAAATGGCGCACCTTTTAATTCCACAGTATCTAAGCCCATATGAACAAGAACTTCCGCGCCACCAGGCGTTAAAATCCCAATTGCATGCTTTGTTTCAAAAATGCTAGAGATCGTACCTGCAACAGGAGCATAAATCGTTCCATTCGTTGGCTGAACAGCAAAGCCGTCACCCATCATTTTTTGAGAAAAGACAGGATCAGAAACTTCAGTGATGGCAACTACTTTCCCATCAGCTGGAGCATAAAGGGTTTCTTCTGAAACTTGTGCTGCTTCTGGGGCTGCAGTTGTCGGTGCAGCCGTCGTTGGTGCAACAACCGCTGCTGCAGCTGTATCAGCAGCCAATTGCGGTTCTAATTTATTTAAGAAGGTAACTTTTCTAAAGATGATGGTGCAAACAAACGTGATGGCAATCGTCACCGCCATTGAGATGAAGACCATTGGATAGTTTTCAATTTTAAATGATAAGAAGCCAGGCAGTCCCCCTACACCAATACCTAATGCACGGGTATTCGTTGCAGTGATCAGCATTCCACCAAAGGCAGAACCTACCATTGCTGCGACAAATGGGTAAACATATTTCAAATTGATCCCGAACATCGCTGGTTCAGTAACCCCCATGTAAGCAGAAATCGTTGCTGGAACAGAGACTTGTTCTTCTTTTTTATTGCCACGGTGAAGGAACCAAATCGCCAATACTGCCGTACCTTGCGCAATATTTGACAGCATGATCATTGGCCAAAGGTTGGTTGTCCCAAAATCCGCTACTAATTGAGAGTCGATCGCTAGCGTTGTATGATGCAATCCGGTAATAACCAAAGGCGCATACAAGCCACCGAAAATGAAACCAAATAACCAGTTTAATGGTGAGGTCAAGCCAGCATTTACGACCCAAGAAATGCCTGATCCGATTTGCCAACCGATTGGACCTAACACCATGTGGGCTGCTAAAATAGTTGGCAGCAATGAGAACAATGGAACGAAGATCATTGAAACCGCTTCTGGAATCCATTTCCGGAAGAATCTTTCAAGATAAACCAATAAGAAACCTGCCAGCATTGCTGGGATCACTTGTGCTTGATACCCAATTTTATCAATAGTGAAGAACCCGAAGTCCCACGTATAATTTTGAGCAATTTCTGCAGCAGAAGTTGAACTTACTGAATAAGCATTTAATAATTGCGGTGAAACCAATGTAATCCCTAAAACAATCCCTAATATTTGCGTGGTTCCCATCTTACGTGTAATACTCCAAGTAATCCCTACTGGTAGAAAGTGAAAGATGGCTTCACAGGGCAGCCATAAAAAGCCGTTGACACCGTTCCAAAAAGTAGAAGCTTGTGTAATGGTTTGTCCACCTAGAGCTTCTAGCGGTACACCTTCTAAGAAATTTCTCAGCCCTAGCATCAAACCACCGACAATAATCGCTGGTAATAACGGGGTAAAGATCTCAGCTAACGTAGCGATCGCTCGTTGCACGATATTTTGATTGTTTTTTGCAATCGCTTTACTTTGTTCTTTAGAAACACCTTCTATTCCTGATACATCGGTAAAATCATTGTAAAACGTTGAGACATCATTGCCGATAATGACTTGGAATTGTCCCGCATTGGTAAACATTCCTTTGACACTTGGAATTTCTTCAATTGCCTTTTCGTTTGCTTTTGACTGATCGTTCAAAACAAAACGCATCCGTGTCGCGCAATGTGTTACTGCGGCGATATTTTCTTTGCCGCCAACATATTCCAGCAGCTTCTCAGCATCATCACGATACTTTCCCATAATTAATAAACCCCTTTCATCTCCACTTGTATATATATGTTTTGATTACGCACTAATCATAACTTGATAATTTTGATATTGCAAGCGTTTCAAACCAATTTTTTTTACTTTTTCTATAAACAATACAAGCAAATAGCAAAGGTACCATATAAAAACCTTGATAAATAAACGTTTTTTAAAATGTTTCATTAATATAAAATAATATTGCCAACAACTTTATTTACTGTTTATTTGACAAAAAAGAATAAAAAAACAGGCTAGATAAATTGAAATAGCTTACAATTTACGTTATAATCATTTTGCATGTATAGACAAGTTTAGAGGAGGACAACTACTGTGAATACGATTATATTATCTAAGGAACAATGGCTGTTAACGGATCAAACTGGTACGACCTATCCGTTTTCTGGGACTGACAGTGAACGCGTTGCCGCACTGACCGCGCAGCTGCAGCAAATGGAAGGTGGCGGGATCGTCTCTGAATCGCTGGTGTTTACGAATGAAGAAGGGACTTTTTCACTGGACCAATGGTTGACAGAAAAATTAAATCGTCCCTTTGTTTGCACTACGAAAGAACAGTATGAAGAAAAAAGTACTGAAATTCCTTGGCGCCTCGAATACTATGGCTACACCCCTGGTAAAGATGAATACTCGGTGGAGTCACTTTTAACCGTCGGTAACGGCTATTTAGGGCTGCGAGGCACAACGCCTGAGATGACCATTTGTGAAGCGAACTATCCAGGACTGTATTTAGCAAGTCTTTACAATACGGTGGAATCGGATGTTTCTGGTCATACCATCAGCAATGAAGACTTCGTCAATGCACCGAATCTGCAAAAAATGTACGTAAAGATCGATGATGAAGTGATCGATATCGCCAACAATCAGCTCCTTTCCTTTAAACGGACATTGGATCTGAAGACCGGCTTGTTCCAATCAGTGGCAGAAATTGAAACCAAAAAACAAAAGCGTCTGCGAATCGAAACGAAGAAGATCGCCAATATGCAAGACGTTCACCAATACAGCTTGGTCTATCAGTTTACCCCGCTGAACTTTTCTGGCACCGTTACCTTCGTCAGTGAAGCCGACGGATCGGTCTATAACTATAACGTCGCTCGTTACCGTAGTTTAACCAACCAGCATTTGACCGTGAAAGAGGCAGCAGCTGAACAAAACAAAGCGCATTTAGTGGTCACCACTAACCAATCACAGATTACCGTTGTCCAATCCTCTGAACTGTTTTCACAGGACCTGCCATTGGCTGAGCTGCAAGCTGAAACAAATGACCAGCTCATCCGTCAGCAAGTAACCCTTGAGGTGACGGAAGGACAAACTTATCGGGTCGAAAAATCAGTCACTGTTGCCGCTTATCGCCAAGAAGAGCCGCAACCGGCATTTACGTTTTCTTCCTTAGCATTACCTGATTTTGCGACGATGTATACCGCCTCAAAACAAGCCTGGGCTGAATTATGGGCAAAAGCGGCCATCGAAGTCACTGGTGACTTGATGTCGCAAAAAATGCTGAATCTGCATACGTATCATCTGCTGGTCTCCGCAGCACCGAATGCTTATCAGGAGTCCTTAGATGCCAGTATCACTGCCCGTGGCCTACATGGTGAAGCCTATCGCGGTCATATTTTCTGGGATGAACTGTTTATCTTACCGTTTTACATTCTACATTTTCCTGACACCGCCAAAGAAATTCTGCTGTATCGCTACCGCCGCTTAGCTGCTGCCAAAAAAGATGCCCAAAAAGCTGGCTACCAAGGCGCCATGTTCCCATGGCAATCAGGATTGGATGGCAGTGAGCAATCCCAAGAACTGCATTTGAACCCTATCAGCGGCGAATGGAAAGAAGATCACAGTCGCTTGCAACGCCATGTCTCCTTAGCGATCGCTTATAACATTTGGCAATACTGGCACAACACGCAAGATCGAGTCTTCATGGAACAATATGGGTTAGAATTGATGTTAGAAGTCGCTCATTTCTGGCAAAGTGCTGCCACCTGGGATGATGCTGCTCAACGTTACTTTATCGATAAAGTCATGGGACCAGATGAATTTCATGAAAGCTACCCAAATAGTGAACAAGGCGGCTTGAAAAACAACGCCTATACCAATATGATGGTAGTATGGTTGTTTGAAGAGATCGAGAACCTTCAACAACAACTTTCAGCAGAGAGCTTCCAGGCGGTATTAGAGAAAACGGCTTTAACCCCTGCAGATATTGCTGCTATGGCAGATATTCGTACCAAGCTGGGCTTAGAGATCGATCCAGAAGGCATCATTGCACAATTTGAAGGGTACTTCCAGCTGGAAGATCTGGATTGGGCTCACTACAAAGAGAAATATGGCAACATCTATCG
Source organism: Enterococcus sp. DIV0213h (assembly GCF_051711285.1). Classification (NCBI taxonomy): domain Bacteria; kingdom Bacillati; phylum Bacillota; class Bacilli; order Lactobacillales; family Enterococcaceae; genus Enterococcus; species Enterococcus sp. DIV0213h. The sequence continues at coordinate 44,484 of NZ_JBIOMH010000001.1, read as the reverse complement.
GATGGACCGCATCTTGAACGCTGAAGGCAAGAGTGCTGACAGCTACAAAGTCGCGAAACAAGCGGATAGTTTGATGATTTTCTACAATTTCTCAAAAGAGCAAGTCAATCAGATTTTGGCAGATCTTTCTTACCAGCTGCCAACAGACTATATTGAAAAAAATCTCCATTATTACTTGGCTCGTACCTCCCACGGCTCGACGTTGTCACGCATCGTTCATGCCCAGTTGGCGGCAATGGTAGATGATCAGGAGTTGGCTTGGTCATTATACCAAGAAGCCCTCTCTTCTGATTACCGTGATATCCAAGGCGGGACTACAGCAGAAGGCATTCACGCCGGTGTCATGGCTGCTACGTTGTTTATTCCATTAACCACTTTTGCTGGGATCGATATTCGAGAAGAGCAGCTGCAGATCACGCCAAACTTGCCGAAAGCTTGGGACAGCTTAGCCTTTCAGCTAGAAGTTCGCGGCACCCGCTTTGCAATGAATGTTACACATGAAACATTGACGATCACCGCTGATCAGCCAGTCACGATCTTAGTGAATGGGCAACAAGTTTCTCTAGAAGCAAAGAAAGAAGCAACGATTACTTACTAAAAGGAGTGTTACACATGAAAAAAGGATTTGTTTTTGATTTAGACGGCGTTATCACGGATACGGCCAAATACCACTACATTGCATGGAAAGAATTAGCTGCGGAGATCGGGATCGAGATCGATTTGAAGTTCAACGAGCAGTTAAAAGGCATCAGCCGCATGGACTCTTTAGAGCGAATCTTAACCCTAGGCAACAAAAATGATGCCTACACAGAAGTCGAAAAAGAAGCGTTAGCGACGAAGAAAAATACCCACTATGTACAATTGTTACAAAGCTTGACTCCTGATGATCTATTGCCAGGGGTGAAGACATTCCTTGATGAAGCCAAAGCAAAAAACATTCCTTGTGCGATCGCTTCGGCATCCAAAAATGCGCCGTTTATTTTGGACAAACTTGGGGTCATGCAAGACTTTGATACGATCGTTGACCCAGCAACCTTGAAAAAAGGCAAACCAGATCCAGAGATCTTTATCCAAGCAGCGCTGGCACTAGGCATTGAACCGGCAGAAGCAGTTGGCTTTGAAGATGCTCAAGCTGGGATCGACGGCATCAAAGCTGCTGGTATGTATGCGGTAGGCGTTTATTCAGGAGAAGAATTACACGGTGCAGATGTGATCGTTGAAAAATTAACGGACCTAAACATTGACGAACTTTTGGCGAAATAGTCGATTGCATTTCCAAATTGGCCTCGCTATAATAGCCAAAGAGGGGGCAATCCGATGAACAAGTTCAAAGAAATATTTTTAGATTTAGAACAAAAAATTCTAGCAAACGAATACCCTCCGCATTCTTTGCTGCCTAGCGAAAACCAATTGATCAAAACTTATGGTGTCTCCCGCGAGACTGTCCGTAAGGCATTGAATTTATTGCGGGATGCTGGTTATATCCAAAAGAAACAAGGGAAAGGTTCGATCGTTTTAGACTTGAATCGCTTTGATTTCCCGATTTCTGGCTTGACGAGTTTTCGAGAGCTGCAAGATACCCAACGCATTCCTAGTGAAACTAAGGTTGTCGAGATCCGTAAGATCGCCGTTTCGCCAAAGCTGCACGAGACTACTGGTTGGCCTGTCGCCTCTGAGGCATGGAAACTGATCCGTCAGCGGAGAATCGATGGAGAAGTGGTGATTTTGGATAAAGATTACCTTGATGCTTCTATCATCGAAGAGTTGCCAGAAAACCGAGCGAAAGTATCGATCTTTGATTACTTTGAAAATGATCTTGGCCTTGAGATCGCTTATGCACAAAAAGAAATCACTGTTGACCCCGTCAACAAAGAATTGCGGGATCTAATGGATCTGCGTCCTGAAGATCAGCATGTCGTTACGGTTCGCAGCCTCGTGTATCTAGAAGACACGCGCTGTTTTGAATACACCGAATCGATCCACCGACTGGATAAATTCCGCTTTGTGGACTTTGCCCGCCGACGCAAGATTTGATGGACGTATAGACGTGAAACACATGAATCAGACCTGGACTTCCCCGAGAAGTCTGGGTCTGTTTTGTTTTTCAATAGCCCCCAATCGATAATACTGGATCGATCCTCCCATTTTTCGCCTCTGTCGCTATCGAGCCATCCTTTTGCTTGTTCGTTGTTCTGTTGCCGACGAATAAAAAAGGCACGATCATTTATGGGACTGATGAAATAGAGTCGATTTTGCACAACTCAGCCGTCCTTATTGACAATCAGCTACACAAAAAAGCAGTACCCTCTGAGAGGATACTGCTTTTGCTTGCTATTTGGCGTAATCCGTTGCGCGGGTCTCGCGAATAACGGTTACTTTGATATGACCTGGGTAATCCAAATCGTCTTCGATCTTCTTGCGGATGTCGCGAACCAATCGTACAGCATCCAAATCAGAAATCTCTTCTGGTTTGACCATTACACGGACTTCACGTCCGGCTTGGACTGCAAAACTGGAATCGACCCCTTTGAAGCCGTTGGCGATATTTTCTAGGTTTTGCAAGCGGCGAATATAATTTTCCAATGATTCGCTGCGGGCACCTGGACGGGCTGCTGACAAGGCATCTGCGGCTGCAACTAAAACAGAGATAACCGATGTTGCTTCAACATCTCCATGGTGAGAAGCGATCGCATTGATCACCACACCATTTTCTTTGTATTTGGCAGCTAACTCAGCCCCGATCTCAACGTGAGAGCCTTCAATTTCATGGTCAAGGGCTTTCCCGATATCATGCAAGAGTCCGGCACGTTTGGCTAACTGGATATCTTCGCCTAATTCTGCGGCAAGAACACCGGTTAGTTTTGCGACTTCGATCGAGTGGTTCAAGACGTTTTGTCCGTAGCTGGTACGGAAACGCAAACGACCTAAAATCTTGATCAAGTCTGGATGAAGGGTGTGGGCGCCGACTTCAAAGGCTGCTTGTTCCCCATATTCACGAATATGCTCATCCATTTCTTTCCGAGATTTTTCGACCATTTCTTCAATTCGAGCTGGATGGATCCGGCCGTCTTGAATCAGTTTTTCAAGGGTCATACGAGCAATTTCACGGCGAATCGGATCAAATCCTGATAAGACGACTGCTTCTGGCGTGTCATCAATGATCAAATCGATCCCTGTCAATGTTTCAAGGGTGCGAATGTTCCGACCTTCTCTTCCGATGATTCGACCTTTCATCTCATCGTTTGGTAATGATACGACCGATACCGTGGTTTCAGACACTTGGTCTGCGGCACAACGTTGGATTGCTAAGGACAAGAGATTTTTTGCTTTTCGATCTGCTTCTTCCTTCGCACGCTGTTCAGATTCTTTGACCATGATCGTTAATTCATGGTTCAATTCCTCTTCCGTTGATTTCATGATCAACTCTTTTGCTTCATCTCTAGACAGCGCAGCGATGCGCTCTAATTCTTTCTGTTGTCCATCGATTAAGTTTTCTACTTCTTTTTCTCGCTCGTCAATTAATTGTTGTTTCTCACTAAGTCTGCCTTCTTTATCTTCAAGTGAGCGTTCTCGTTTTTCCAAAGAATCGTCCTTACGATCAAGAACTTGTTCTCTTTGGAGTAAACGATTTTCTTGTGATTTTAAATCAAGTTTGCTTTCTTTCAACTCACTTTCAATCTCTGACCGATACTTCTGATTTTCTTCCTTAGCTTCTAACAATGCTTCTTTTTTAAGAGTTTCTGCTTCTTTCTTAGCGCTTTCGATAATTCCAGCTGCAGAATTTTGGGCGCCGTTGATTTCTTTCTCATGACGAGATTTCGTCACATAAACTCCTAATCCAAGACCGACAATTAAACCGATGATAGCGAGGAGAATGTAAAGTAGTTCCAATGAATCCACCTCCATACTATCTTTTTAAATATTTTGTAATTTTGATTAACAAAGGATAACAAAATTATCAATTCGCTACTTCTTATGTGGAAATCCACATACGTTTATTCTAATGTTTGAACCCAAGAGTGTCAACTTTAAATAATAAAGTAAACTTTCGCAACCCTTCCTTTTTACGGATGTTTTTTCAACAATGGACGAATCTAGCAAAAAGCCACAAAAAAGCCAAACAACGAGGTTGTTTGGCTTTTTCAAGACTTAGTCGTCTAATGGTAATTCTTCTTGCGCTTCCTCAAGGGTTACGGTCTCTCCTGTTCCAATCCCGTAAGCATCGCGGACGCGAGCAGAAACTTCTAACATCATTTCTTGGTGTTCACGCATGTAGTTTTTGGCGTTTTCACGACCTTGACCGATACGATCCCCTTTATAGGCATACCACGCACCGCTTTTATCGACGATGTCTTGTTCCACGGCCATATCCAGCAATTCGCCTTCTTGGGAAATCCCTTGACCATACATCATGTCGACTTCTGCTACTTTAAATGGTGGCGCTACTTTGTTTTTGACTACTTTGATCTTCGTGCGGTTCCCGATGATATCTGTACCGGATTTCAATTGCTCAGCACGACGTACTTCCAAACGGATGGTTGAATAGAATTTCAACGCACGACCACCAGGCGTCGTTTCTGGATTCCCGAACATGATCCCAACTTTTTCCCGAATTTGGTTGATAAAGATCGCGATCGTTTTCGTTTTGTTGATGGAACCAGAAAGTTTCCGTAATGCTTGTGACATCAAACGTGCTTGCAAACCAACGTGGGTATCACCCATTTCACCGTCGATCTCCGCCCGTGGGACTAAAGCTGCTACCGAGTCAATGACCACGATATCAACCGCACCACTTGAAACTAAGGCGTCAGCGATCTCTAATCCTTGTTCCCCTGTATCTGGTTGTGATAACAAAAGATCATCGATATTTACGCCTAATTTTTGCGCATATTGAGGATCTAACGCATGTTCGGCATCGATAAATGCTGCTGTTCCGCCATTTTTTTGGACTTCCGCAATGGCATGTAAAGCAACTGTCGTTTTACCAGAACTCTCTGGGCCGTAAACTTCTACGATCCGTCCTCGTGGGTAACCACCTACACCTAATGCAACATCCAAGGCCAATGAACCACTTGGGATCGTTGAAATTTGTTGATCAACTTTTTCGCCAAGCTTCATGATGGCACCTTTACCATAGTTCTTTTCAATCTTCTTTAGTGCAGCATCTAAGGCTGCTTTACGATCATCTGCCAAACGGATAATCCTCCTTATATTCATCACTTTCGTGTGTCGTTCATAAGATAATAATAGTCCTTCTGACGGGAAATTGCAAGAAAAAACGAACAAACATTCGCATTAATTTAATAATTCCTTACGTATTTGATTTAAGCCCGCCATGACGGCACTATGCCGAATATAGGCGCGGTCGCGGTTGAAGTGATACAGCTGGCTCGAGACGCCTTTGTCAGAAGCTAAGGCGATCCAAACGGTGCCTTTAGGCTGACCTTCTAACTCGTCTGGACCAGCAACACCAGTAAACGCCAACGCATAATCAGTCTCGGCTTGTTTGCGGGCATAGACGGCCATTGCTTCCGCACATTCCTGACTAACAGTCCCATAGCTTTCCAAAAGCTCTGGATCGATGCCTAAGAGCTTGCTTTTTGTTGCAGCAGAATATGTCACGAACCCACCGGGAAACACCTCAGAGACGCCAGGAATCCCTCCTAGGGTCGCTTGGAACAAACCAGCGGTCAAACTTTCCGCTGCGGTGACGGTTTTCTTTTTCTCGATCAGTCGCTCGACGACTGTTTCTGCCAGCGAATTTTGTTCCCCATACCCATAGAAATACGCACCGACCCGTGCTTGGACGGTTTTTTCTAACGCATCCAATTGTTTGATCCCTTGCGCCTCGTCTGCAGTTTTGACCGTCAGACGCAGCGTGACCTCATTGGGTTTGGCATAAGGAGCGATGGTGGGATTGACTTGATTCTCGATCAAATCGGCCAATTCTGTGACCAATGCCGATTCCCCGATCCCGTAATAGCGCAAAACGCGAGATAGCAAGACCTCTTCTTGGGGAAACTGCTCTAACAGAAGTGGTTTTGCGTGGGTAAGAAACATCGCCTGTAGTTCACTTGGTGGTCCTGGCAGCAGCAAATAACTGGTAGCGGCTGTCTGATAAAAGATCCCGATCGCTAGTCCATTGGGATTTGGCAAAGACACACCGTCTTTAAAAACGAGGGTCTGCCGCAAATTGTTTTCCGTCATCCTCCGTTGACTGTTTTCAAAGAAGGCTTTCAATTGGTGATACCCTGGTTCATCTCTGACTAACTCTTGTCCCACATGACGGGCAGTGACTTGTTTCGTCAAGTCATCGTCGGTGGGCCCTAGGCCGCCGCACAATACGATCAAGTCGCTGCGTTTGTCGGCGATCGTCAGTAATTCTTCTAAGCGATTGGGGTTGTCCCCGACAACACTATGATAAAAAACATCGATCCCAAGACTTGCCAGTTCTTCTGACAAGAAGGTCGCGTTCGTATTCACCACCTGTCCTAAAAGTAATTCGGTCCCGACTGCAATAATTTCTGCTTTCATTCGTTTACTCCTTCATTTATCAGATACGTAAAAGTCTTTCATATTGACAAAAAAAGTCCAGAAAACTTCTGAACTTTCGTGACTTGTATCCTTGTTTTTATCGCTTCTTTATCTAGATCTAGAAATTTTACATAGAATCTTTAAAAACATTCGTATTTTTTATGAAATAATCGACCCCGGAATAGATCGTGAAGATCAAACATAGATACAACATGATTTGATCGATAGGCAAACCGATCATTGAAAAGGGAATGTTGTTCAAGAACAAGAAAATGATCGCAACCATTTGTGTCGCGGTTTTGATTTTCCCTGGCCACGCAGCAGCCATGACTTCCCCGCTTTGTTCCACTAACAACAAGCGTAAACCTGTCACTGCCAACTCGCGGCAAACGATGATCGAAACTACCCAGCCTGGGGCTTTGTCTAATTCAACCAGCATGATAAAAGCCGTCATGACGAGCATTTTATCTGCTAACGGGTCAGCAAACTTCCCGAAGTTGGTAACAAGGCCTCTGGAACGAGCGATCTTGCCATCTAGCCAGTCTGTAATGCTGGCTGCCGCAAAAAGGATCGCTGCAATAAGGTGCGTGTTTTCTAATTGTGTCGTACCAACGGTCAGCGTGCCAAGATCGATTGGCAAAACCAAGACCAAAATAAAGATGGGGATCATAATGATCCGTAATACAGTTAATTGATTGGGTAAATTCACGAAATAGACTCCTCTCTGCCGACTATTGTACGAAATAACGGCAAATTATGCCACTACTTCTGCTTTTCAATGGTCGGATGCAACAGATAACTTTTTAGCTAATGATACCTCAATAAGGCGCATTTGTCAGATTTATGCCGCATCGTCTTGGTATTCAATCACGAGGCGGACTGTCTTTTGTAACAATTCAAATTGCGGGTCAGAAAAGTCCACGTCCTGACCATTGGCAGTGATGGAGATATTTTGGCTTGCGCCCAGGGTCAAGGTCGCATTCGTGGCGCCTTCTGGCAGCGTCATCGATTGCGTTTCTCCCGCTTGAACAGTGTATTGGTACACATAAGCGTTGTCGACTTGTACACCGACCCAACAAGAAGCATCTAGCCCAGTAAATGCTAATTCAATAGGATTTTCCGCATCTTTCATCGTGATCGTGATCGCCGATTGCGTCGAATCACTGACAGTCATCGTCATTTTCGCTTCGCTGGATTCCGTCGTACTTGAAGACTCAGTCGCTTCACTCGAAGTACTGGTTTCTTCCGTACTTGACGTGGTGGAAGCGGTAGACGCTGAATTTTCTACCACAAGAGAAGAGCTTCCTTGGATCATCGGCGTTGTATTCCGGTCTTGCCAAGCCATGTAGCCCACGATACTCACGATCGTAATGGCCACCAGACCTAATAGAATCATCGGCAAATAGCGGACGACAAATGAGCCGCTTTTTTCTTCTACGTGCTGTGCTTTTCGTGAGCCGCTGACGGTTTCAGGCTGCGGTCTTTTTGGTAAGGGGGCGTCTAACGTATCTTTGCCATCAAAAACGGCTACCAATTTGTCGCCGTCTTCTCCAACCGCTGCTGCATATTGGCGAATAAACGCACGGACATAAAAAGTGCCTGGCAATTGATCAAAACGCTCTGCTTCAATTGCTTCTAAATAGCGTTTTTGGATCTTTGTCATTTGTTGTAATTCAATCAATGAAATGTTTTTATCTAAACGGGCTTGCCGTAATTTTGCTCCAATCGTTGTTTCGTTGGCCACTCGATCATCTACTCCAGTCTTTTATTCATCTTTAAAAAAAGCCCTAAAATCGCTTCGCTGCTTGTCGTAAGGTCAGCAAAGCTGCTCTATCATTTTAAAACAGGGGTTCCCTGTATACGTCAATAAAAAAAACTCCGTCACGCCGATTGCCATCTGGTCGCGCCGTCTACTAAATATAACATTTTTTCCGTGATTTTTTGTAAAAAAACAAAAAAAGATTTTGCTTCAATAATTAAAGAATACCATAAAAGAAAAAGTCTGAGGATAGCCTAACCACAACTCGCAAACAAATTTTAATACTTTTCGCCAAATTGGCATCAAATTGCAAGAAAAAACCACCCTTTGACGCAAAAAGAAAACACTGAATGACTCAGGAGTTGGCCAGCCCTTGTTCTGTTGGGCGTTCCTCCTTGAATCAGTCAGTGTCGCTTAGATGACAGCTGTTTGACAAAACCAGCCTTCGCTTAGGCTTTTTCCGTTGGATACATGTAAAAACGACTAAACGCTTTGGGATCGATAAAGGAACGAGCCGCTTGCTGGACATCTTCCAAAGTGATCGATTGGATCACTTCTGGCAGATCAAAGAGCGTCGTTTCACCGAATAAACTTTGGGTAAACTGGTTTGCGATAAACTCCAGTGAGTTCAGTGATTGGAAATATTTCCCTAGCATTTTCTTCTTCAATAACGTCAAGTTTTCTTCATTGATCTCTGGATCTTGCGGGAAATTCATTACGATCGCTTCGATCTCTGCCAACATTTTTTCTGGCTCTTCAGAATCCCCCGAGAAGTCGGCAAAGTAAAAGCCGCGATCCAAGTTCACTTCAAACCCAAATGTGTCGTCGATAATGCCTTGATCATACAAACGCAAATAATTGGCGGAAGTATTGCCTAACACCAATTGGCAGAAAAGATTCAACGCATTTTTGAAGCGCAAGAGCTCTCTTCCTGATTTCGGCAGTTTGTTCAAGTCCCCTTTGATCCCTAATACGCCTTTGGCACGTGTTACTGGCATGGTAAGACTTGATTCTGCTTGAATATCGGCAAAGGTTTCTTCAGGAAACTGGCGAATGATCGCCTGCGTTTCTGGAAAGGTCTTGGCCGCTTGATTGGTCCGAATCCACGCCATCGTTTCTTCAGGATCGATATTGCCTACCACAAAAAGCGTCATGTTGCTTGGGTGATAGAAGGTATTGTAGCAAAGATACAAGTCTTCTGCGGTGATCTGCGCAATGCTTTCCACCGTACCAGCGATATCGATATGCAAGGGGTGCTTCGGATAGAGATTTTTGATGATGCCGAAAAACTGCTGCCAGTTCGGATCGTCATCATACATTTGGATTTCTTGACCAATGATCCCTTTTTCTTTTTCGACGGTTTCTTCTGTGAAATACGGGGCTTGAACGAAATCGATCAACGTTTCAAGGTTCAGCTTGATTTGATCGGTTGCCGAAAAAAGGTAGCTGGTTTTCGTGAAACTGGTAAAGGCATTGGCAGAAGCCCCCTGCTGACCAAAGGTTTGAAAGACATCGCCGTCTTCTTTTTCAAACAGTTTGTGCTCTAGAAAATGGGCAATGCCATCAGGGACTTGATGCAATGCTTCGGGTGAAAACCCGAAATGATTGTCGACAGAGCCATAGTTCGTACTGAAAAGTCCGTAAGTTTTATGGAAATCGGCTTTTGGCAGCAGATAAACTTTCAAGCCGTTTGGCAATACTTCTTCATAAAGGGTCTCATTGATTTGCTGATAGACTTTTTTATTCATGGGTCGTCTCCTTATCCAGGAAGAATACAGCTTGCAAGGACACGTTTTGAGCCAATGCTTGGACATCTGCCACGGTCACTTGTGCCAATTTCTGCATAAATTCATCTTCCGTCATTTTCGTATTCGGTACCCACTGATTCAGATAGGCTGTTTCGATCAGTGCTTGTGGGTTATCCAATGAAAGCAAGTACTGGTTTTTCAACATCGCTTTTGTTTGTGCCAGTTCTTCCGCGGTGACTTCGCCACGCTGCAAGCTTTGCAGCTGCTGTTCGATCAATTTGAAGACCTTGTCGCGATTTTTGCCATCGATCCCTGTTTGGACCGACAAATATCCACGAAACGTATCGATACTGCTGGAAGCATAATACGCCAAACTTTCTTTCTCTCGGACATTCATAAACAGTTTTGAATGAGGGAATCCGCCAAACAACCCGTTGAAGACCATAAAGGCGATCCGCTCGGCTTGGTCATAATACACGCCAGTATGATAGCCTAGGTTCAATTTGGCTTGGATGATTGGTTCCCGCAAAATTTTCTCGCGAATGATGTTTTCCGCCGCTTGCTGATAAAAGACCGGCATTGCTTGGTCTGGCCGATCGGTAAAGGCCATGTTCTGGAAGAGCTCCGCGACTTCTGCTTCAACCACATCGCCGATCACGAAAATATCGATTTGGTCATTGTCCATCATTGAGCGATAGGTTTGGTAAAGCTCTTTTGCGGTCACAGCTTCTAAGTCTTGGGGACGGCCAAAGCTCGGATACTTCTGATTCTGATCCTTTTCAAAATACAACTCTTGCAGTCCTAAAGAAGCCAATGCTTGCTTATCTTCTGCCACGCTGTTCATATAGGCGATCAAGTTGTGTTTTTCGATGGTGAAGTTCTTTTCTTCAAACTGTTCCTCGTGGGCATTCGGATGGAACAAAACTTCTGCTAAAAAAGCGGCTGCTTGCGGCAATACTGCTTCATCTGACACGTACTTCCCGTTGACAAAGGACATCGCTGCATTGATTTGATGCAGATTGCCCCGTTTGTTGACATTCATACCAAAGCTGGCACCGTAAAGCTCTGCCAGCTGACTGCTAAATGCGGTCTGTGTCGGATAAGCCAAACTAGTCGTTTCTAATAAACTGGTCAATAAGGTCCGTTTGGCGGTCATTTCAGCCTGCAATGGTGCAGTAAACCGAACGAAAAAACGGATCGTTTTATACTTTTTGGTCGGTAGCACCGTTAACCGAACACCTTTTTTTAATTCAATAGACATGTGACACCCCTTCTAGAAGCAAAATTATCTCTTCAATTATAGCATAGCTGACAAACTTTCTCCTCGGCTCGCTGATCAAACCTGCTGCAGCGAGCGTTTTTTTTTATAAATCCCGCGTTTTTCGCTATACTGTCAGTAAGATTTAGAAGGGAGGATACAGGATGATTAAAGAATTTAAAGAATTTATTTTACGAGGAAACGTCATTGACTTGGCGATCGGGGTCGTGATCGGGAGTGCCTTCACCGCAATCGTCACTAGTTTAGTTGAAGGATTGCTGACACCATTGGTTTCATGGATCTTATCACTCTTTGGTAACGCCGATGCCTTTTCTGGTTTGGTCTTTGAACCTGCCAAAAATGTGGTCTTTGATTTCGGCCGCGTCATCACTGCCATTATTACGTTCTTGATTACCGCATTTGTCTTGTTCTTGATTGTCAAAGCAGTCAACAAACTACGCAATCTGAAACAACAACCTGAGGAAGAAGAAGTACCAGAAGTCACTGCAGAGGATTATTTAGAAGAGATTCGTGATCTTCTAAAAGCGCAAACGCCTCCTGCCAACACTGTTGATCCACGTCCAACATCATTGGATGATACGATCCGATAAAAAAACGGCTCTTAGTCAATAAGGTCGAAAGAAGCGATTCGGATTCATCCGATCCATCAATCATAGCGCTAAAAGAAGCAAGCACGCGAACCTCGCTAGAGAGTCGCTGTGCTTGCTTCTTTTTTCATCCCGACATGCAGGATCCCGTCTTCATAAAAAGGCGGTGTAATGGTTTTAAAGCCATATTGGCCGTAGAATTTTTCTAAGTGGGCTTGTGCTTCGATCTCAATAGGCAAAGCTGGATAACACTGCTCAATGCGATGCAAAACTTCTTTGATCAGACGATGGCCTTCTTTTTGCCCTCGGTATGCTGGTGCCACAATGACCCGACCAAAATGCACCGTTTGTTCCTGCTGGAAAATACGGGCGTACGAAACGATCTGCCCTTCCTCATCAAGGGCCCATAAATGTTTGGCTTGTGCATCGATCGCATCGATCTCTTGATACGCACACGCTTGTTCCACCACAAAAACCGCTGTACGCAAACGGGCAAGCTGATAAAACTCCACCCCAGTCATTTCCCCTAACTCTTTTAGAAAAAACGCCATCCCATCACTCCTTATCTTATTGAACCAAAAAAGAGTCAACAAAGTGTCAACTCTTCTTGTTTCAAACAGCTTCTGATAAAAATTCAATCTCAACAGTTCTGGTTAAAATATCTGAATAACTATAAGAAACCCGCTCGAATGAATTCTCATTTGGATCCAAATCTACAACAAAAACTGAAGGATAAGTTTCTGTCAAAACGCCGCGACGTTCAGTTTGACGCTTACGTCCAGTCTGAGCAACTAGCATAATCTCACTACCGATACGGCCTTCTAAATCTTTCTTGATCGTAGCTAAAGTTGTTGGCATCGCATTCACCTCGAGCATCATCATACCACGAAAAGCAGAAAATTTCAAGTTTACCATAAAATAATTCTACTTTCAATAAGATTTTTGTTAAACACCCTTGATAAGCGCTATCAACTTTGTCCGACCGCGACTGAAAGCGCTTTTTATTTTTTCATAAGGCAGCTTTTCTTGAGCGGCAATCTGATCAAGTTCTAATCCTTTTAAATAATTCATTATAACCATTCGTTCTAAAGACGATAAACTTTTCGGATACTCTGCCAACGATTCATTAACGAACAAGTAGGTCTCTGCAGTTTCCGCACAGCGATTATGATCGGTCAAAAACCGATTGCCTTCTTGTAAAAGCTTTTCTTCCAGCGAGCAGGCATCGACTTGGGCTTTGCGTTTTTGGGCATGCTGCGCCCGCAACAGGCTGCAGATACGGTTCTCAAAGGAACGCTTAAACAAGATACCGATCGTCGTTCCTTTGTCCTTATCGTAAGTCTTTAGACACTTATTAAAAACGATCCTGCCTTCTTGCAGCCAATCATCTAAGTCATAATCCCGCAGATAATATTTTTTATGCAAAATCTCAACGATCGGTCGATATTTTCTGAACAACTCTTCAAATCTATCTGAACGGTGCGATACTTGTCTTTCCTTTGTGCGCATCGAGATCACTCCTTTTGTTTTTGGTTCATTTGCTACAAAAGGAGCGTATCATAAATGGCTGGGACATCTTCTAATTTACCAGACCAACTTTGTCCCTAACTAAGGTCTTGCAATTTCTTTTCAAGTTCAGCTAATTGTTCAGGTGACCAAGGGGAGTTGCGTCGGAAATTTTCAAACCGCAAGTCGGTTTGATGCTCGTGGATGTCTTTTTCCGTTTTTTCCACGCTTTTGTACAATTCCCGTGCCGAAGTTCGCAAAGCACCTTGAGAGAAGATCACCCACTGTTCGGCTAAATCGCTGGTAGCGACGGTGACTTGGGTCAATCGATTGTTTAATTCACCAGCGATTCGTTCGATGTAGCTGTCGGCGGTCTCTCCTTCTTCGGTAAAAATAACTTCCAGCTGATATTTGGTGTAACTTTGGGTCACACCAGGCACCAGTTGAGCATCAAAAACAACGATGATTTTCAACCCTTCATATTTTGCATAATTCGACAGCCGATTCAGTAAGGCTTCTCGGGCATCTTCTAAACGGTCCTGATTTTTCAAAAGAACCAGCTCCGGCCAAGCGCCAATCATATTGTAGCCATCCACGATCAGCAAAGGGGTTTTCATTGGGACGCCCCATTTCGGCTAGTAAAGGCCTGATACATCAACAAGCCTGCCGCCACACTGGCATTTAAGCTCTGCACGTGCCCAGTCATTGGGATCGTCAGCATTTGATCCACTTCTTTTTTCAAACCTTCCCCCATGCCGCGACCTTCGTTGCCGATGATCAAACCGACCGCCCCTTGGGCATTCCATGTGCGGTAATCACTGCCACTCATATCCGTACCGAAGATCCAAAAACCAGCTTTTTTCAGCTGCTGGACTGCTTGGGTCAAGTTGGTCACACGGGCCACAGGGATATGTTCCACTGCGCCGGTCGACGTTTTCACCACGATCGGCGTGATCCCCACCGCACGGTGTTTTGGAATGATGATCCCGTCTACGCCGCTGGCATCAGCGGTTCGCATGATGGAGCCGAAATTATGGGGATCTTCTAGATTATCTAAAATCAGATACAGCGGCTGTTCTTTCGTTTGGGCCAACAATTCATCCAAGGTCAAATACTGATAAGGGGTGATCGCCAAGATCATGCCTTGATGGACCCCTTGGTCACTCATCGTATCCAGCTTTTGTTTTGGCACCCATTTGACCGGAACTGCCTGTTCCCGCGCCATTTCTTTCAAACGATCGATTTTTTCTCCCCGGGCTTCTTCGGAAAGAAACAGCTTGTTGCCTCGCCCTTCTTTCAAGGCTTCAGCAACCGCATGATAGCCGAAGACAAAATTATCTTCGATGGCTTCTCCAGCGGCTTCTTTGCGGCGATCCGGTCTATTTTCTTGTCTGGCTTCTGATCGGCCAGCTGTTTTTTTATTTGGACGCTTTCTTTGCGGTTTTTCTCGCATCTTCTTCTCCTACTTTCTTTATACACCAGTCTATTAGCTCGTCTAAGCGTTCTTGTTGCTGCGTGAGGTGCAAATACCCGATCAGCGATTCAAAGCCAGTAGCGATACGATACGTCGTGACATCGGCATTTTTGGCACCCGTATGGCTTTTACTATTACGGCCGCGGCGGTAAAAATCATGTTCTTCTTCGGTCAGGATCTCTTCATCCAACATCTTTTGGATCAATGCCGCTTGGGCTTTGGCCGACACATAGTGGGTCGCCATATGGTGCAGTTGGTTCGGGCGGGTTTGGCCTTGGGCGACTAAATAATCGCGAATATAGACTTCATAGACCGCATCCCCCACATAGGCCAATGCCAAACCATTCAATTGTTTATAATCTCTCATGCTTCTCGTCTCCATCGGGTTCCTTGCGGGGTATCTTCTAAGATGATCCCTTGTTCTTTCAACTCATCACGGATTTGGTCGCTGCGGGCAAAATCTTTGGCTTTGCGGGCGGCGATCCGTTCATTGATCAGCTGTTCGATTTCTTCATCCAGCAATTCTTCGGATACAAAATAAATCCCGAAAATCGTCAGCCATTCGCTGAATTTGGCTAATCCAGCCGCTAATAAAGCCAAATCTGTTTCTGGGTCTTCGCTAGCTAAGTTCAGCCACTTCGCCAATTCATAGACCACAGTGATCCCGTTAGCCGCATTGAAATCGTCGTCCATTTCTTTGACGAAACGTTCTTCAAATTCTTCCAGAACCGCTGCATTGACGTCCTCATCGCTGGCTTGATAATGACTGCTATTCAAGCGGAATTTGGCATTTTCATAGGTCGTCCGCAATTTTTGCAGGTTGGTTTGTGCTTCATGCAAGGTAGTCTCACTGTATTTGATTGGTCGGCGGTACTGGGTCGTTGCCAAAAAGAAACGCAGCACCTGCGGATCAACTTTTTTGACCATCTCATGCACCGTGACGAAGTTGCCCAGTGACTTACTCATTTTTTCTTCGTCTTCACCGATCGTCACATAGCCGTTATGCATCCAATAGTTGGCAAAGGTCTTGCCAGTTTTCGCCTCGCTTTGGGCGATCTCATTTTCATGATGCGGGAAGGTCAAGTCTTGTCCGCCTCCATGAATATCGATGGTCTCGCCTAGGTGTTTGGTCGCCATCACCGAGCATTCGATATGCCAGCCAGGACGACCGGCTCCCCAAGGAGATTCCCAAGCGATCTCATCGCCTTTTGCCGCTTTCCACAAAGCAAAATCCAACGGATCTTCCTTGATTTTTTGTTCTTCACCGGTCCGCTGGCTTGCGCCGACTTCCAGCTCATCGATGGATTGGTCGCTTAATTGCCCATAGTGAGCAAATTTACGGGTACGGTAATAAACATCGCCATTGACTGGATAGGCATAGCCTTTTTCTACAAGAGCAGCAATAAAGGCAATGATGTCTTCGATATGATCCATCACACGAGGGTTCATCGTAGCAGGTTTGACGTTCAGCGCTGCGGTATCTTCATTGAAGGCGTTGATAAAACGCTCTGCCACTTCTGGGGCCGTCGTGCCTAATTCTTTTGCCGCACGAATGATTTTATCATCGACATCGGTAAAATTCATCAAATAGTCCACTGTATAGCCGCGGTATTCAAAATAACGGCGCACGGTATCAAACGACACAGTACTGCGGCCATTCCCGATATGGATGTAGTTATAGACGGTGGGTCCGCAAACATACATTTTTACTTTCTTTTCTTCTAATGGCTGAAACACTTCTTTTTCCCGTGTCAGCGTATTATAGATTTTAATCATCGTGGGTAACCTTCTTTCCTTTGATTCGAACGATCTTTGCTGGGATTCCGACAGCAGTTGCTTCTGCGGGGATATCCTTCAAAACCACTGCATTGGCGCCGATCTTAGCACGCTCACCGATCGTGACAGGGCCTAAGATCTGCGCATGGGCTGAGAGAAACGCACCGGTTTTAACCGTGGGATGACGCTTGCCCCGCTCTTTACCGGTTCCCCCTAAGGTGACCCCGTGAAACAAGACGACATCATCTTCAATGATCGCCGTTTCCCCGATCACGACGCCCATCCCATGATCGATAAAGACCCCTTGGCCGATCTGCGCACCAGGATGAATCTCGATCCCAGTCAAGAAACGCCAAAACTGGGCCGTCAGTTTTGCCAAAAAATACCAGCGATGCTGAAACAAAAAATGCGACCAACGATGCCAAAACAAGGCATGAAATCCTGGGTATGTGATGATGATCTCCAACGTTGATCGTACCGATGGATCATGTTTTTTTGTTGCCGCAATTGCTTTTTTGAACCAAGTCATCTTCTCACCTACTTTATCCAAACTTCTTGATACGAAAAAAGCGTCTTTCAAATAAGTTTCCTTATTCAAAAGACGCTTTTTTGCGTGGTCCCACTTTTGTTCGCAGTTCGGCACTGCCTTCAAGCGGGTAACGTCCGCTGCTTCGTCTTTGACTTGCGCCAAAGCCACTCCTAGGTGCATTTCCTAGCCTTTTTTGACCACTCTCACCTTCCGTGGTCTCTCTGAAAAAAATCGGCTAGTACTTCGTCTATTCGCTGTGTTTATAACACGTTATTCAAATGATCAAGGGCTTTTTCTTTCCCTAATAATTCAACGGTATCTGGTAGTTCTGGTCCGTGGGTTTGGCCTGAGACCGCCACGCGGATCGGCATGAATAAATTCTTGCCTTTGATGCCTGTTTCTTTTTGGATCTCTTTGATGGCTGCTTTGACTGCCGCAGCCTCAACGACTGGCATCGCCTGTAATTTTTCTTTAAAGGCTGTTAAAACCGTCGGTACAGTTTCTCCTGCTAAGACTTCTTTGGCTGCATCATCTAATTCAGGGTGTTCTTCGAAGAACAATTCCGAAAGGTCGACGATTTGTGCCGCAAAACTCATTTGCGGTTGATACAAGGAAACGATTTTTTTCAACCAGGCAGCTTTTTCTTCGGTCAATGTTTCTTCGATGCGACCGGCTTTTACCAAGTAAGGGACGCACATTGCCGTCAATTCATCCAGATCCATTTGTTTCATGTATTGGTTATTGACCCATTCCAACTTCTTGGCATCGAAGGCAGCTGGTGATTTGCTCAACCGTTCAGGATCAAAGATTTTGATCAATTCTTCTTGAGAGAAGATTTCTTCTTCCCCTACTGGTGACCAGCCTAAAAGTGCAATGAAGTTGAACATAGCGTCTGGTAGATAACCCAACTCACGGTATTGCTCGATGAATTGGAGAATCGATTCGTCCCGTTTGCTTAATTTTTTCCCGGTTTCGCTATTGATGATCAACGTCATATGCCCGAATTCTGGTGCTTGCCAGCCAAATGCTTCATAGATCATCAACTGTTTTGGTGTGTTGGCGATGTGGTCATCTCCACGCAGCACATGGGTGATTTTCATATGATGGTCATCGACTGCTACTGCAAAGTTGTAAGTCGGCATACCGTCACGTTTTTGGATGACAAAATCGCCACCGACATTATCTGATTCAAAAACGATCTCGCCTTTGACCATGTCGTGGAATTTGTATTCAGTATTGCGAGAGACACGGAAACGAATCACTGGTTTCAAGCCTTGTGCTTCTTTTTCGGCTTGCTCTTCTGGTGTTAAGTTGGCACATTTCCCTGCATAATGGGGCATTTCGCCACGAGCTCTTTGGCCTTCGCGTTCGGCTTCCAGTTCTTCTTCCGTACAATAACACTTATACGCACGATTGCTTGCAAGCAATTGATCGATCAGTGGTTGGTAGATATCGCCGCGTTCTGATTGACGATACGGACCGTATTCTCCTGGATTTTCAGGTGATTCGTCCCAATCCATTCCTAACCATTGCAAGTTTTCAAGCTGGCTTTTTTCACCATCTTCAATGTTTCTTTTTTGATCGGTGTCTTCGATTCGGATAATAAATTCACCGTCATTGTGACGAGCAAACAAATAATTGAATAAAGCCGTCCGAGCATTCCCGATGTGTAAATGTCCTGTTGGACTTGGCGCGTAACGTACACGTACTTTTGTCATTGTTTTCCTCTTCCTTCATCTGATTTCCAAGCCAGCCAAGCTGCTTGGGGCTTATTGTTCAGTTTAGTGGGAAAGACCCGCGTAAAAAACAGAACCCTCAAGTTGAATTGTACAATCAATAACCCAATTAGTAAAGGCAGCTGGCATATTTTACGCCAGCTGCCTAGGATTATTTCTCTGATTTCGATCCTTCTTTGTTGTCGATGCCGCGACCAGAATGGGCTGGTTTGGCAAAAATCATCCGCCCAGCTGCCGTTTGCAAGGCGCTGGTGACGATCACTTCGATGTGTTCATTCATGTAATGCTGGCCATCTTCCACCACGACCATCGTCCCGTCATCTAGATAAGCGACCCCTTGCTGGCGCTCCGTGCCAGCTTTCACCACTAAGACGTGCATGCTTTCTCCTGGAATCACCACTGGTTTGACCGCATTGGCCAACGCATTGATATTCAAGACAGGCACATTTTGAAATTCAGAAACTTTGTTTAGATTGTAATCATTGGTCACGACGACACCATCCAGCATCTTCGCTAACTTGATCAGCTTGCTATCAACTTCGGAAATGTCTTCAAAATCGCCTTCATACATCTCAACTGCGATGCCTTCTTCTTTTTGCAAAGCATTCAAAATATCCAAGCCGCGGCGGCCCCGAACCCGTTTCAAACTATCGCCAGAATCTGCGATGTATTGCAATTCGTACAAGACAAAATTCGGGATCAGCAAGACGCCTTCTAAAAAGCCTGTTTTAGCAATGTCATAGATCCGACCATCAATGATCACGCTGGTATCCAAAATTTTGTATTTGTGGAAGTGGTCCGCGATCTTTCTTTCCAGCATCTGCTGTTCATCTTGCTCTTGGGGCTCTGCCTTTTTGTTTTTCGGGGCAAAGACTTTTTTCCATTCATCGATCCGTGTCGTCCCGATCTGAAAACCGAGATACCCTAACAGGACCATCACTAAGATTGGGGCGATCCCGTTGATAAAAGGAATATCCCAATTGTAAAAAGGAATCGACACGATCACACCGATCATCAGACCGATGATCGAACCAATTGCGCCAAACAAGAGATACGTTAAGCTCAATTCACTTAGTTTTTCTTCAATTTTGCGAATACCGGCTGCAATATATTTCGCTAATAGTAAAGATAATAAAAAGAAAATAAGGGCTCCAAGCAAACTATTAGTGATGTTATTATTCAGCCATTCATTTTGGGTTTGCCCAATGGCTTGCCATGCGATAGGCATCAGTGAGATCCCCAGACTTGCTCCGGCAAGTACCATTAGTGCGGTAATGACTCGTTTCTGCATACATGTTCCTCCATACTCCAGTAAGTTTCTTTTGTTCAAAAATCCGGCTCCTTCCGCCAGCCAGCGGCTGTCGGTCGGTTGATTCAAACGAATGAATCAGCAGCGTCAGGGCAAGAGGAGAGGCGATTGCCCCTTGCTCTTGCATTGACTCCACTTTAACGGAAGACTTTCCGCAAGGTTTCGGCTAAGGTAGACACGCCTTCGACTTCGATGCCTTTGGGCGGCTGCCAGCCAGTCAGATTATTTTTCGGCAAATAAACTTTCGTAAAACCTAGTTTTTGCACCTCTTTGACCCGTTGCTCGATCGCGTTGACTCGGCGAATCTCACCCGTCAAGCCAATTTCACCGATAAAACACTCCGTCGGGCTGGTGCCTTTTTCTTTGTAGCTAGACGCGATACTCACAGCGATCGCTAAATCGATCGCAGGTTCATTTAATTTGACCCCGCCGGCTGCTTTTAAGTAGGCATCTTGATTTTGCAGCAGCAAGCCTGCCCGTTTTTCTAAAACCGCCATGATCAGCGAGACGCGGTTGAAGTCTAGCCCCGTCGTCGTGCGTTTGGCATTGCCGAACATCGTTGGCGTGACCAGTGCTTGGATCTCCACCAAGATTGGCCGACTGCCTTCCATTGCCACTACGATCGCCGATCCAGTTGCGCCTTCTAAGCGTTCTTCCAAAAAGACTTGTGACGGATTGGCGACTTCTTTCAACCCGCCTTCTTCCATTTCAAAAATCCCGATCTCATTGGTGGACCCAAAGCGGTTTTTTACGGCCCGCAAAATTCGAAAACTGTGGTGCTTTTCGCCTTCGAAATACAAGACGGTATCCACCATATGCTCCAGCATCCGCGGTCCTGCGATCGAGCCTTCCTTCGTCACGTGGCCAACGATAAAGATGGCGATGCCATTGGTTTTGGCGATTTTCAACAATTCTGCGGTCGTTTCTCGCACTTGGCTGACACTGCCTGCCACGCTGGTGATATCCGGTTGGGTCATGGTTTGGATCGAATCGATGATCACATAATCTGGGCGGATGTTTTCGATCGCTTTACTGATCTCTGACATGTCCGTTTCCCCATAGAGATAAAATTCTGTGTCGATGGCGCCTAAGCGCTGCGCCCGCATTTTGATTTGTTCGGCACTTTCTTCTCCTGACACATACAAGACCGTCCCGCCGATCGCTGCTAATTGCTGGGAAACTTGCAAGAGCAGCGTCGATTTTCCGATCCCTGGATCCCCACCGATCAAAATCAAGGAGCCTGGGACCACGCCGCCGCCTAAGACGCGATTCAACTCAGCGAGTTTCGTTTGGACTCGCGGTTCTTTTTTCGGTACGACATCGGCGATTTTCGTCGGCTGCATCTTTTGCCCCGTCAATGTCGTACGCACTCGACGATCGGCGGTTTCTTGGATCACTTCTTCCACCATTGAATTCCAGCTGCCGCAATTGGGGCATTTCCCTAAATATTTAGGGGAACTATACCCACAATTTTGACAGACAAATTGACTTTTTGCTTTTTTTGCCATTGATCTCCTCCACTACTTCTATCAAACAGACCCCCAGGCAGGATTTACTGATTCGAGGAGCCAAAGCCGCCGGTTCGGCTGGCAGTGGTTGTATCTTGATCAGCTTTTAAGAACGGCAAGAAAATTCCTTGGCCGATCCGTTCGCCTTTTTTAATGACGACATCTGTGGGGCCGAAATTGGTAAACTGAAACATGATATGCCCTTCATTATCTGGATTGTCATAGTAATCGCTGTCGATGACGCCGACACCATTCGTCAAGACTAAGAAACGTTTCAAAGGATTGCTGGAACGATTTGTCAGCTGCAAATACTCGTCTTCCCCCATATAGGCTTTGATCCCCGTGGGAATCAAGGTTGGCTTCAACTGTTTTGCGGTCTCTTTCGCAAAAAGCGCTTTGACCCCGTCGATCACGCCCGCTTTCCAAATGCTTGGCACCACGATTTCTTCCGCTGCTTCAAAGTCGTAACCAGCCGCATGATGGGTGGCACGTTGAGGCAAGGTGATGCTTTTTTCTTTATATGCTGTAATAATTTCAAATCCTCGTAATTTCATGGGTTCCTCCAATAATAAAACATATAGCTATTTTAGCATAGGAAGAACTATTTTCTTCATGGAAAACACAATTATCGAAAAGTCTTTACAATTTCTTCGTTTAAAAATAGACCAAAAAGAAAAAAGGACATGACGAAACGCCCGTTTGCGAGTACAATAGAAAAAATATCAAAAAATAGGCGGTGGCATATGCGCGCAGATCTTTCAAACAAAAACCGAATCGTTGTAAAAATCGGCACCAGCTCGTTGATTTATCCCAATGGTGCCATCAATCTAGCTGGCATCGATGAATTAGCCTTTGTCTTAGCAGCTTTGCAAAACCAAGGCAAAGAAATCATCTTAGTTTCTTCTGGTGCGATCGGTGTTGGCATGAACAAGTTGAATTTGAAAGAACGACCCGTGGAGATCCCGCAGCAGCAAGCCGTGGCCGCCGTTGGCCAATCGGAACTGATGACGATCTACAACCAGCGTTTTCAAAGCTATAGCCAGCAGACTGCACAGATCCTGCTGACCAGAGACATCATCGAATTTCCCCAAAGCCGTCAAAACGTTAGCAACACCTTAGAGCAATTACTTACGATGGGGATCATCCCGATCATTAATGAAAACGACACGGTAGCAGTGGATGAATTGGATCATCTCACCAAATTCGGCGACAATGACCAGCTGTCAGCGATCGTCGCTCAGTTGACGAAAGCCGAGCTTTTGATCATGCTTTCTGATATCGACGGCTTTTATTCCGCCAATCCGCTGAATGATCCTGAGGCCGTTTTGTATTCCGAGATCAATGAAATCACCCCAGAACTTTTAGAACAAGCTACGGGAAAAGGCAGTCCTTATGGAACCGGCGGTATGACCAGTAAACTAAAAGCCGCCCAACGTATCTTAGACTTGAACAGTCACATGCTGCTGGCTAACGGCAAGCAGCCGAAAATTATTTTTGACTTGCTCGCAGGGGAACCTGTCGGCACCCACTTTTATCAACGAACGGAGGATGAGCAATGAGCAACTTGCAAACGATCGGTCAACAAGCTCAAGCAAGCGCCCAGACATTAAGCTTACTGAGTGCCAGTGAAAAAAACCACCTACTGGCAGCGATGGCCGATGCTTTAGAAAAAGCTGCCGAGACGATTTTAGCTGCTAATCAACAAGATCTAGCCGCCGCAAAAGCCAAAGGAACCAGCCAGACGATGCTGGATCGACTGTTGCTGACAGAACAACGGATCACCGAGATGGCTAACGGCATCCGAGAAGTCGCCCAATTGCCCGACCCAATCGGTGCCGTGGATAAAATGTGGCGCAATGCTGACGATCTTTTGATTGGTCAACAACGAGTGCCTTTAGGGGTCATCGGCATCATCTACGAAGCCCGCCCTAATGTCACCACTGACGCAGCTAGTCTGTGTTTCAAATCAGGAAATGCCGTGATTTTGCGTGGTGGAAAGGAAGCCTTCCACTCCAATCAAGTCCTCGTGACTATTTTACAAGAGGCTTTAGCTGCCAATGGACACTCCCGCCATGCGATCCAGTTTATCGAAGACACGAGCCACGAAACAGCGGCTGAGCTGATGCGGCTGACAGATTACTTGGATGTTTTGATCCCTCGGGGAGGCGCCGGCTTGATTCGTCGTGTCAAAGAGACCGCCACGGTGCCAGTGATCGAAACCGGCACCGGCAACAATCATATCTACATCGACCAAGCAGCCCAGCTGCCGATGGCACTGGCGATCGTCACGAATGCAAAGACTCAACGCCCTTCTGTCTGCAATGCCATCGAAACGATCCTCGTCCATGAAGCAGTGGCAGCGGAGTTTTTGCCCATGGTAGAAAAGCAGTTTGCCGAGCAAGTCGAATTGCGAGGGGATCAAAAAGCATTGGCGTTTTTGAACAATGCACAGCTTGCCACTGAAGAGGATTGGGCAACCGAGTTTTTAGACTATATCTTAGCGATCAAAGTGGTGACTTCGCTAGAAGAAGCCATTGCTCACATCAATCGCTACAATACGAAGCACTCCGAAGCGATCATCACCGATGATTATTTCGCTTCCCAACGCTTCTTGAAAGAAGTTGATGCGGCGGCGGTTTACGTCAATGCCTCGACCCGTTTCACCGATGGCTTTATGTTTGGCTTTGGTGCCGAGATCGGCATCTCGACGCAAAAACTCCATGCCCGTGGGCCAATGGGGTTAGAAGCACTGACTTCTACCAAATACATTATTTATGGCGAAGGCCAGATCCGTAAGTAACGATACGAAAAAACAGCCACTTGCTGTCATGACTTCCAATAGTTAGACTAAAAAGCTAACTTTAAAAGGTCGGTACATGCGCAAGCGGCTTTTTTTCGTCCTCTTATGCTTGTGCAGCCCGCAGAACGAAGGAAATCGGTTCGATGCCAAACAATTCTGTCAGCACTCGATTGGTTGTGGCAAAGACGTCAGCTTCGCAACTCTTTTTCGGACAAGAAATCGTCTGTCCTTTGCTGGAAAACGTATCCTGACGGCTGCCCTCTACGAAAATTACTTCTTGCGTTCCTTTTTGATAGATCAATCCTTCGTCTTCTTCTAATAATAAGCGCGTCTGCCACTGATTGATCTGGGCAATTGGCATCACCAATGCAGCAGCATCCAAGTTTTCTAACGAAAAACTACGACCATCCGGCAGCTGCAGCGTGAAGGTATTGAGTTCATAAGGCAAACAGGCATTGCACCCTCCTTCTGTGATGACTTGGCTCGTGAGAATTTCTGCATTCATTCTTTTTGACTCCTTTCATGATTCATTCATGTTTAGTTTATCACAAACCTATGGCGCACGGCGGAGCAATTATTCCGTCTTAAGTTGGATGTGTTTCTTTTTCTTTCTTGCTATGCTAGGGATAAGAAAAAAAGTCTAGGAGGAGTCACAATGAATACAGAAAGTTTATTAGGAAGAATCGTTACTGTCGTGGCAGTTTTAATCGCAGCATCCCTTGTTTTATCCGTTGTATTAGGCATTATTGGTGGGCTGATCGGATTGGTCTTCCGTTTCGGGATTCCTTTGCTGCTAGCCGTTTTGATCGTTCGCTGGTTAACATCGATTCGCCAAAAGCCAAGAAAATATTATCGTTAATTACAAGTAAATCAAAAACACCTGACGTTTGGAAAGTCAGGTGTTTTTTTATCGATCAGCCTAATGCTACATCTAAAACCATCATTAAGATAAAGCCTAGCATGACGCCAAAGACCGCAAAATGGCGGCGACTCGTCAAGGTTTGCTGCGCTTCTGGAATCAATTCTTCCACCACTACATAGATCATAGCACCCGCTGCAAAAGCCAACGCATACGGCAACACAGCGGACATACTCGTTACTAGCAAAGCTCCGATCACACCGGCGATCGGTTCTACGATCCCTGACGCTTGCCCGTACATAAAGGCTTTGGTTCGGCTTAACCCTTCTTGGCGCAAGGGGATCGAAACGGCTGCGCCTTCTGGAAAATTTTGGATCCCGATCCCGATCGCTACCGAAAGCGCCGCTAAGATCGCTGCTCGCGGATCATCGGCACTTGCCGCCGCCCCAAACGCTACCCCTACCGCCAAACCTTCTGGGATATTATGCAGCGTGATGGAAAAGACCAGCAAGATCGTTCGCTTCAAATGACTGGGCAAACCTTCTGTTTCATGATTCGGCCCAAAATGCATATGCGGGAGCGTCTTATCTGCTGCATATAGAAACAAACCACCCAAACCAAACCCGATGCTGACCACAAGCCACGGAATGTCGCCATTTTCTTCGGCTCGTGCGATCGCAGGATCTAATAACGACCAAAAACTAGCAGCGATCATCACGCCAGAGGCAAACCCCAACATCGTATTCAGGACATTTTTATTGATTTCTTTGAAGAAAAAGACTAGCGCTGCCCCAAGCGCCGTCATACCATACGTAAAGATCGTCCCCGCCAACGCTTGCTGCCATGGCGACAATCCAACCAACCAATCCACCATTCGTCTGCTCCTTTGTCTAACTATTCTACCAATACTCTAGCATAGGAAGCCGTCAGGTTCTACTAGGAAGGCAGCAGCAGCCAAAATTTTTCTTTCACCAGCCCTAAGCCTTTCCTGATGAAATCCTCGGCTTTACTTGAAAGTTTCAACATTCATCGCTATAATGCTAGGAGACTCCATGTCAATTTATATAAAGTGAGGAAAAGAATTGATTACAGTAAGTGATGTAAGTTTGCATTTTTCAGACCGCAAACTGTTTGATGATGTTAATATTAAGTTTACGCCTGGTAATTGTTATGGTTTGATTGGTGCAAATGGTGCTGGTAAATCAACTTTTTTAAAAATTTTATCTGGTGAGATCCAACCTTCAACCGGGAATGTGTCTTTAGGTCCTGATGAACGGATGGCTGTCTTGAAGCAGAACCACTATGATTACGAAGAGTTTCCAGTGATCGAAACGGTCATCATGGGCCATAAACGTCTCTACGAAGTGATGAAAGAAAAAGACGCGATCTACATGAAGGAAGACTTTTCTGATGAAGATGGGATTCGTGCCGCCGAACTAGAAGGCGAATTTGCGGAACTTGATGGCTGGGAAGCAGAGCCCGAAGCCGCTGTTCTTTTGCAAGGCTTGAACATTCCCGATGAATTGCATCATGTCTTGATGAAAGATCTAACTGCTGGTCAACGGGTGAAAGTCTTACTGGCACAAGCCCTTTTCGGTAAGCCAGACGTCTTGCTCCTAGATGAGCCTACCAACGGATTGGATATCCAATCTATCAACTGGTTAGAAGAGTTTCTGATCAACTTTGACAACACCGTCATCGTTGTTTCCCATGACCGCCACTTCTTAAATAAAGTTTGTACCCATATGGCCGATCTAGACTTCGGCAAAATCAAATTGTTTGTCGGCAACTATGATTTCTGGTTGGAATCAAGCCAATTAGCTGCGAAATTACAATCCCAATCAAATGCCAAAAAAGAAGAGCAGATCAAAGAACTGCAAGACTTTATCGCACGCTTTAGTGCCAATGCATCAAAATCCAAACAAGCAACATCTCGGAAAAAAATGTTGGATAAAATCACTCTTGATGATATTCAACCTTCGTCTCGCCGCTACCCGTTTGTCGGTTTTAAACCAGAACGTGAAATCGGGAATGACTTGCTGCAAGTCGACAATGTCAGTGTGACGATCGACGGCAAAAAGATTTTAGACAATATCTCTTTCACCTTGAACAAAGACGACAAAGTCGCTTTTGTTGCCAATAGCGATATCACCACCACAACGCTATTCAAAGTCATCATGGGGGAAATCACTCCTGATACAGGTAGTGTTCGTTGGGGCGTGACCACGCAGCATGCCTACTTGCCAAAAGATACGACCAGCGAATTTGATACGGATACCCCGATCGTTGATTGGTTGCGTCAATACGCAAGCAAAGAAGAAGACGACAATACCTTCTTACGCAGCTTCCTAGGTCGCATGTTATTCTCTGGTGACGAAGTATTAAAACCCGTCAATGTTCTTTCCGGGGGCGAAAAAGTTCGCTGCATGTTGTCGAAAATGATGCTTTCAAAAGCCAACGTATTGGTATTGGATGATCCAACCAATCACTTGGACTTAGAATCGATCACCGCATTAAACGATGGCTTGATGGCCTTCACCGGCTCATTGTTGTTTGCTTCTCATGACCACCAATTTATTCAAACCCTTGCGAACCGTATCATTGCGGTCTCTAGCAAAGGCGTGGTGGATCGTGCCGAAACGACCTACGATGAATTCTTAGAAAACAAAGATGTCCAAAAACGCGTAGCAGAAATGAATCAATAAGCTGCTTTTGAAAAAAAGAACGCTCCAGTTGCCCGCCACCAAGGCTGCAACTGGAGCGTTTCTTTTATTTTTCCTAGGTGCTTCGGGTATTTTTGGCAGGTTACGCTTGTTCTAAACGGGCTTTGCCGAATGAAAACAGCGCCAAGCAGCCGTAGCCGGTATGACTGGAGATCGTTGGACCTAATGGATAATGATGAATAATAATGTCAGGAATTTTTTCGGTCAAACGTTTGATGACTTTCTCCGCCGCTTCGGCATCGCCAGCATTGGCAAAATAAACCGTATTGGTTTTTGATTCGTGAAGATTGGCGATGGTTTGATCTACGATTTTTTGGATCGCTTTGTTGCGTCCCCGCACTCGATCAACGCTGCGTAATTTTCCCGCAGTATCGACGGTAATGATTGGTTTCACGTTCAGCAATCCGCCGATCGCTGCCGCCGTTTTAGAGATTCTGCCGCCGCGTTCCAATTGTTTTAAATCGTCGACGGTGACCCATGAATCTAAACGCAGTTTGTTTTCTTCTACCCATTGGCTGACTTCTAGCAACGAACGTCCTTGGGCTTTTTGTTGGGCTGCTTCAGCCACTAAGAAGCCTTCGCCTAAACTCGCAGAGCGCGTATCGATCAAGGTGATCGCAACTTCTTTGTATTCTTCTTTTAGTAAGGCTACGGCTTGGACGGCACTTTGGAATGAGCCGCTCATTCCTGAAGAAAAACCTAAATAAAGGATCGGTGTGCCCGCTTCGACATACGGCCGAAAATACTCCATATAACGTCCGACATTGATTTGAGAAGTTGTCGGCTGCGCATGTTCTTTTAGTTTTCCTAAAAACCATTCCGTATCAAATTCTTTGCCCATATCATCGATATATTCTTTGCCGTCTAATTCGATCAGCATCGGAATATACGCAACATCTAGCTCCGCTAATCTTGCTGCTGGTAAATCACAGCAGGAATCTGTCATGATTTGAAACATGGTTTCACCCCTCTCGTTACCCCCTATTATAGCAAAAAAAGAACAAGACAGAAGAAATTCTCATCAAAAGCAGCCAAACTTATCGTTGACTGCTTTTGACACAGGAGTTCTTCGTCTTGTTCTGAAGCTTTTGCGTCAGATTAGATTTGCGCCCAAACACTTTCTAAAATGTTGGTTTGGCTGCGGTCTGGTCCTACCGAGAAGGTCGAAATGCGGACACCAACTAATTCAGAGATGCGGTGAACGTAATTGCGTGCATTTTCTGGCAGATCTGCTAATGTTTTGCAGCCAGTAATGTCTTCAGACCAGCCAGGAAGTTCTTCGTAGACTGGTTTGCAGCGGTTCAACTCTTTCAAGCTTGCTGGGTAATGATAGATCAATTCACCATCTAGTTCATAAGCGGTACAGATCTTCACGGTTTCTAAGCCGCTCAAGACATCGATCGAGTTAAGGGATAGGTTCGTGATCCCTGAAACACGTTTTGAATGGCGCATCACGACGGTATCAAACCAGCCCACACGGCGAGGACGTCCTGTCGTTGTTCCGTATTCACGACCGATCTTACGAATTTGTTCACCTGTTTCATCAAACAGTTCCGTTGGGAAAGGACCATCTCCTACCCGAGAGGTGTAAGCTTTGCAGACACCAACGACTTTGTTGATTTTTGAAGGACCCACACCACTACCAATAGTGACTCCCCCAGCAACGGGGTTGGATGATGTCACGAAAGGATAGGTTCCTTGGTCGATATCCAGCATCACGCCTTGTGCCCCTTCAAATAAAACCCGTTTGCCTTCATCTAAGGCATCGTTAAGGATCACCGAAGTATCCGTCACATATTTTTTGATTTGTTGGCCATATTCGTAATACTCTTCAAAAATGTCTTCAAAGGCGATTGGCTCTGCGTCAAACATTTTCACGAATTGACGATTTTTTTCTTCTAAGTTGATACGCAGACGTTCTTCAAAAATTTCTTTGTCTAAAAGATCAGCGATCCGAATGCCGACTCTGGCAGCTTTATCCATATAGGCTGGTCCAATCCCTTTGATCGTCGTACCGATCTTGTTGTCACCTTTGGCATCTTCTTGCAGCTGATCCAAATGGATATGGTAAGGTAAAATAACATGAGCACGATCAGAGATCTTTAAGTTTTCTGTTATTATATTGTTTTCTTTCAAGTATG
The DNA here is from genome assembly GCF_051711285.1 of Enterococcus sp. DIV0213h. Classification (NCBI taxonomy): domain Bacteria; kingdom Bacillati; phylum Bacillota; class Bacilli; order Lactobacillales; family Enterococcaceae; genus Enterococcus; species Enterococcus sp. DIV0213h. Next base: position 14,216 of record NZ_JBIOMH010000001.1, on the reverse strand, counting down.
CTAATTCTTTAACTAATGATTTCGGGTTCACAACGACCCCGTTTCCAATGACACTGATTTTATCTGCATAAAAGATCCCAGAAGGAATCAAATGCAGTTTATAGGTCACACCGTCAAATTTAATCGTATGGCCGGCATTGTCTCCACCTTGATAACGTGCAATGACTTCCGCGTTTTCACTCAAAAAGTCCGTAATCTTTCCTTTACCTTCATCGCCCCATTGTGTACCTACTACTACTACAGATGACATATAATGACCTCTTTCTTTAATTAGTGCATTCCTTAAGTATTGTAACAAGATTCGCAAGCTCTTTCAATCTAAAATCGAATAATCGTTTTAAATTCTCATTTTTCAGGGGTAAAAAACGAACTATTTTCTTCTCAATAATTATTTATACACGTAAAAACGAATAAAGTCAGCACATAAAAAAAGCCCTGCTGCCATCAGCGCAATGCAGGCGGCAGCAGGAGCCTTGGTTTCTCACATCGTTGGTGTCTTACCCGAACTCTTCTCGCGGCGAGACCGAGGAGAACTTATTGTATTCTTTGATAAATAGAAGTTCGACGGTCCCTCGGGCACCACTCCGGTTTTTCTCGATAATGACTTCGATCACATTGTTGTTTTGTTGTTCTTCTGGTTCATCGTCATCGTCGCCTTCGCTGCGGTAGTAGTCATCTCGGTACAAGAAAGCAACGATATCGGCATCCTGCTCAATCGATCCTGATTCCCGAATATCACTTAAAACAGGACGCTTGTCTTGTCGTTGTTCCACACCCCGAGAAAGCTGAGACAGTGCGATCACTGGCACTTTTAATTCCTTCGCCAGTTTCTTTAATTGGCGAGAGATCTCAGAGACTTCTTGTTGGCGGTTTTCGCGACCCGTTCCTTCAATCAGCTGCAAGTAGTCGATCAAAATCAAGCCGAGATTACCTTTTTCTTGCGCCAGTTTCCGACAACGTGCCCGAATCTCAGAGATCTTGATCCCAGGGGTATCATCGATATAGATATTGGCGTTAGAAAGACTGCCCATGGCAACGATCAAATTGCGCCACTCTTCTTCTGAGAGCTGCCCCGTCCGCAAGTGACTGGCCTCAATCGAGCCTTCCGCACAAAGCATCCGGTTGACCAATGATTCAGCCCCCATTTCCAGACTAAAGATCGCTACGGAACGATCGGTTTTCGTTCCGACATTTTGCGCGATATTCAAGGCAAACGCGGTTTTCCCTACCGCGGGGCGGGCAGCGAGAATAATCAGCTCTTCTTTTTGCAGCCCCGCCGTCATTTTGTCTAAAGCCGCATAACCCGTAGGTAATCCGGTGATTTCTTCATTGTTTTGCGCCAACTGATCGATCGTTTCGATCGTCCGATTCAAGACTTCCGCTATCGATTGGAAGCCATTGCTATTGCGCTTTTCGGATACTTCTAAAATACTTTTTTCTGCTTGATCAATGATCGACTGCACATCTTCATCTTGTTCAAAGCCTTTGGTTACGATGCGGCTCGCTGTTTGGATCAGATTGCGTAACGTGGCTTTGTCGTCAACGATCTTCGCATAATAAGCAATACTTGCTGCTGATGGTGAAGCTTGACTCAATTCAGTCAGATACGTCAGGCCGCCAACATCTTCAAGACTGTTGCTTTTTTCAATTTCTGCTTTCAACGTAATCAAGTCGATCGATTCACTACGGTCGTTCAACTGGATCATTGCTTGAAAAATTATTTGATGGCTGCGGCGATAAAAATCTTCTGGGGCGATTACTTCCATTGCATCGATGATCGCATCGGCATCTAAAAAGACTGCCCCTAGGACCGCTTGTTCCGCTTCAATATCTTGTGGGGGAACTTGATTTTGCCAAACTTCATTCATGCCATTCGCTCCTTCGTCCATTCATTCTACAAGATTCCCATCCAAAGTACAAGATTGCTTGGACGTTTGCCGAAAAAAACCCCAACATGTGACTGTTGGGAGTAATGCTTATTCTTGGATGGTATGAACATTGATCGTTGCTGTTACTTGTGGGTGCAATTTTACAGGTACTTGCGTAAAGCCTAATGCACGGATCGGCTGATCCAATTCGATTTTGCGTTTGTCGATCTTGATTTTGTATTGCTTGTTCAAGGCATCTGCGATTTGTTTTGATGGGATCGAACCGAACAAGCGGCCATCTTCCCCTGCTTTGGCATTGATCTTCACAACGGTTTCTTCTTTTTCAAGAAGTGCTTTTAACTCTTTCGCTTCTGCTAAGACTTCTGCGTCTTGTTTTTCTTTGGCTTTTTGTTTGCCTTTTAATTCTGCCATGCTTTCATTGTTGGCAGGTTTGGCTAAGTTGTTTTTGATCAGAAAGTTTTGTGCGTAGCCATTAGGGACTTCCTTGATATCGCCTTTTTTGCCTTTGCCTTTGACATCTTGTAAGAAAATAACTTTCATCTTGGTCACTCCTTGTTATTGTTCATTTTTCGTTAATTCCGCTCGCAGCTGGTTTTCTACATCACCAATGCTGCTGTTCTTTATTTGCGTGGCTGCGTTGGTAAAATGTCCGCCGCCGCCTAATGCCTCCATCAAGGTTTGTACATTGACTTTACCAGTGCTTCTAGCACTGATACCGATCAAATCTCCTGGTTGTTTCGTAATGACAAATGCGGCATGGATCCCGTTGATCGATAGCAGAGTATCGGCCGCTTTCGCAACGGTGACACTATCGTACACCCGATCTTCATCCGCTGCAGCAATCACGATATCTTCTCGGAAATGCTGGCTGCGAGAAACCAGTTCACTGATCATCAAATAGGAATCGAGATCCGTACTCAACATGTATTGAACCAATGACGTATCTGCGCCTTGGTTTTTCAAATAACCAGCAATATCAAAGGTCCGACCAGTGGTTCGCACCGTGAAGTTCTTCGTATCCACGTAGATGCCCGCTAATAAAGAAGTCGTAATAAATTTCGGGACTTGCGATCTGCGAGAAGCGCGATACTGGATCAATTCTGCTACCAGTTCCGATGCCGAAGATGCGGAAGATTCAATATACGTCAAGAGTGGCTTATCGGGAAACTCATCCCCGCGACGATGGTGATCGATCACTGCGATTTTGTCAAATTCATCATAGACCGCTTGCGAGATCGACATCGACGGCTTATGGTAATCTACCATCACTAAGACACTTTCTTCATTTGATAAATTAACTGCTTCTTCCCCAGTGATCACAAATCGTTCCAGCTCGGGGTATTTTTTCAATTCTTCCAATGCCCGCTGAATGTCTGCGGTGATCTCTTTTGGATTTAAAATGATGTAGCATTCTTTGTCGCTCATCATCGCCATGTAAGCCACCCCAAAAGCCGAACCTAAGGCATCCATGTCTGGGTAACGATGACCCATGATAAAGATCCGCTGGTTTTCAGCAAAAATCTTTCTCAACGCCGTACTCATGGCACGAGAACGAACACGCGTTCTCTTGGGTGTGCCGTCTGTATTGCCACCAAAGAATTGCGGTTTTGCTTCTTCTTTGGCTTCTTTTAAAACGACTTGATCACCGCCGCGAACTAACGCAATGTCGAGATTGTTTTGTGCCACTTCCCCGATCTCTTCAAAAGACTCTACCCCATAGGAGATCCCCATACTGATCGTTAATGGCAGATCATTTTTTTCCGCAACTTGCCGTACTCTAGTCAAAAATTGGAATTTTTCTTCCTTCATCCGCTCAATATCTGAATACTTCGCGACGAAAAGAAACCGCTCGGAATTGATTCGCTTGTAAAAAACATGATTCTCACTTGCCCAATCAGAAATCAATGTCGTGATCAGCGAGTTCAAATAAGAAACTTGTTTGTCGTCTTTTTTCTCAATCAAATCATCGTAATTATCAATTGAAATCAACCCAATTGCTGCCATCTTTTTTACCCCTCAATGTATCATCCCATTTTTTTGAAGCTTTGTTCCTTATTTTACCACAAAACAATCAAATAGGCGATTGATGCAAAAAAGTTCCACGTGAAACTTTTTTGGTGAACCAACCAGGAAAAAATTTCTATCATTCGTTATTCTATCTATATATAAAATAACAAGTTACTCTTCGATGGATAAAAAAATTGACAAGCTTCAAAAGAAACTTGTCAATGAAAATCATTCGATTTATTCTTCGCCTACGAATGGAAGTAATCCCATGATACGCGCACGTTTGATTGCAATGGTAAGTTTGCGTTGGTTTTTCGCACCAGTACCAGTTACACGACGTGGTAAGATTTTACCGCGTTCTGAAATGAAACGTTTTAGTAATTCAATATCTTTATAATCGATATGTTCAATATGGTTTGCAGCAATGTAGTCTACTTTACGACGTTTGCGTCCGCCTCTTCTTTGTTGTGCCATCCTATTTCCCTCCTATCAATTTCTTAGAATGGTAAATCATCGTCTGAAATGTCGATTGATGAGTTTCCGAATGGATCGGAGTTGTCTCGATCAAAATTAGGCATTCCTGATGGTTGAGAGGATTGAGTTTGATTTGAGTTATTGTTACCAAATCCAGAAGAACTGTTTGAGTTATACGTATTGTTACTGCCAGATCCGCTATCAGTTGTGCGTCTTTGCTCGGAAGCATTCCGCGACTCTAATAATTGGAAGTTGTCAGCAACGACTTCTGTTACATAAACACGTTGGCCTTGTTGGTTGTCGTATGAACGGGTTTGAATACGTCCAGTAACCCCTAATAAAGTTCCTTTGCGTGCATAGTTTGCTAATGTTTCCGCTGGTTTTCTCCAAATAACACAGTTGATGAAATCAGCTTCGCGCTCTCCACTTTGGTTGGTAAAATTGCGGTTTACCGCCAAGGTAAAGGTTGCGACACCAGTGCCATTAGAAGTGTAACGTAAATCAGGATCTTTGGTTAGTCTTCCTACTAGTACAACATTATTAATCAAAGTTCATCATCTCCTCATCGCTTTTGTTTCATGTGAAACAATATTATGCTTCTTCTTTGACAATCATGTGACGGATAATGTCATCATTGATTTTTGCAAGACGGTCAAACTCGTTGATTGCACTTGCAGTTGTTGAAGAAGAAACTTTAACGATGTGATAGATACCCTCACGGAATCCATCCATTTCATACGCTAGACGGCGTTTTTGCCAATCTTTTGATTCGATAACTTCAGCGCCGTTATCAGTTAAGATTGAGTCAAAACGAGCGATCAATGCGGCTTTTGCTTCTTCATCAATGTTTGGACGAATGATATATAAAATCTCATATTTCGTGTTTTCCATTGATTTTTCACCTCCCTGTGGACTTTGGCCCCTAGTTTTCTAGGAGCAGAGAGAGTGGTCTAATTAGACTACTCACAAATAATTATTATACACTTTTTTCGTCCTTACTGCAAGCTGTTTTTTGCGTCCCTGCATCTACCCATCACCGCAAACAATCGCTTACACTGATAAATACGTCAGCTGCTGCCGATTTTTTGAAAAAGAATAGGAAGACAGCAAGCTGCAGGTTCGCAGCTTGCTGTCTTCCTAGAAAACGTATTGCTTATTCTTGTGTATCCGTGGTGTCTTCCGTTGTTTCTTCCACATCTGGTACGTCTTGTACCGCTGTTTCTTCAGCAGTCGCTAGTTCTTCTTCGACTTCTGGTTCAACCGTTGCCATCGTCACTACTTTGGCATTGTTTTCCATCTTCATCAAACGAACCCCTAAGGTTGCCCGACCAGTTTGGGAAACAGTCGCTACATTGAAACGAATCAATACGCCTTTATCGGTGATCACCATGATGTCTTCCTCACCGCTGACCGTCGTCAAGCCGGCTAATGGACCGTTTTTCGCCGTAATGTTGGCTGTTTTGATCCCTTTTCCGCCCCGACCTTTGATTGGGTATTCAGAGCCTTTGGTACGCTTGCCATAGCCGTTCTCAGTGATGACCAAGACTTCACTGTCTTCTGTGATCACTGCAGCGCCTACCACGTAGTCTCCGTCTCTTAGACGAATGCCTCGCACACCAGCAGCTGTTCGGCCCATATCCCGCACAAGCGCTTCTTTGAAGGTCACAGAGTAGCCATCGTGGGTTCCGATGATCACGACATCTTCGCCGTGGGTTTCAATTACGTTGACCAACTCATCATTTTCCCGAAGACCGATCGCAATCAGACCATTGGCACGGATATTTGAAAAGGCCGTCACTGAGGTCCGTTTGACCACACCTAGACGCGTCGTGAAGAACAAGTAGCGTCCTTCTTGAGGCCCACCAGAAGCCGAAATGATCGCTTCGATCCGTTCGCTAGAATCGATCCCTAGGAGATTGATCACAGGGATCCCTTTGGCTGCCCGACCATACTCAGGAATTTCATAGCCTTTGGCTTTGTAAACTTTCCCTTTATTGGTGAAGAACAATAATGTGTCATGAGTCGAACAAGAAACCAACGTCTTCACGAAGTCTTCATCGTGGATCCCCATTCCTTGAACGCCACGTCCGCCGCGGCGTTGTGCACGGAATTCAGACTTAGCTACTCGTTTGATGTACCCATTGTTCGTCAAGGTAATGACGATTTCTTCTTCTTCGATCAAATCTTCATCTTCAAGACTTAAGACTTCCCCAACCAATAATTCAGTCCGGCGATCATCACCAAAGCGTTGGCCTAATTCTTGCAACTCCGTTTGGATGATCTCTAGGACTCGTTGTGGATTTGCTAAAATGTCTGTCAAATCAGCGATAAATTCTAACAAGCCTTGGTACTCGTTTTCGATCTTGTCACGTTCCAAACCAGTCAAGCGACGCAAACGCATATCTAAAATCGCTTGCGCTTGGCGATCGGACAATTTGAAGCGCTCCATCATGCTATTTTTCGCTTCATCATCAGAATTTGATGCCCGGATCAAAGCAATGATCTCATCGATATGATCCAATGCGATCCGTAATCCTTCCAAGATGTGGGCACGAGCTTCTGCTTTGTTTTTATCAAACTGTGTCCGACGAGTCACCACTTCTTGTTGGTGCTCGATGTAGTTTTCTAAAATTCGTTTCAAGCTCAAAATCTTCGGCACGCCTTTTTCAATGGCTAACATATTAAAGCCAAAAGAAGATTGCAGTGCAGTCATTTTGTAGAGATTGTTTAAGATCACCGACGCACTGACGTCGCGACGAACGTCGATCACGATCCGCATGCCTTCACGAGATGATTCATCCCGCAGATCGGTGATTCCTTCGATCCGCTTGTCACGGTGCAGCTCAGAGATCCGTTCGATCAACTTCGCTTTATTGACCATATATGGCAATTCAGTCACTAAGATCCGTTCTTTGCCGTTGGGCATTTCAGTCACTTCGACTTTTCCGCGAACAGTGATCGACCCTTTCCCTGTTTCATAGGCACGGCGAATACCGGATTTTCCCATCACGATCCCGCCAGTTGGGAAGTCTGGTCCTGGTAGGACTTCCATCAATTCACTCGTTGTGACTTCTGGATTTTCCATCAATAGATCGATGGCGGCAATGACTTCATTCAAGTTATGAGGCGGGATATTGGTCGCCATCCCAACAGCGATCCCAGTCGTCCCGTTGACCAAAAGGTTCGGGAAGCGGGCAGGTAATACCGCTGGTTCTCGTTCTGTATCATCATAGTTGCTTTGGAAATCAACGGTATCTTTGTTGATGTCCCGCAGCATCTCCATCGCCAGTTTACTCATGCGGGCTTCGGTATACCGCATCGCAGCGGCACCGTCACCATCGACTGAACCAAAGTTTCCATGGCCATCGACTAGCATGTAGCGATAGCTAAAGGGCTGTGCCATCCGCACCATTGATTCATAGATCGCACTATCCCCATGGGGATGGTATTTCCCCATGACATCGCCGACGATCCGGGCTGATTTTTTATGGGGCTTATCTGGTGTGACCCCTAATTCATTCATTCCATATAAAATTCGGCGGTGAACCGGCTTTAAGCCATCCCGCACATCTGGTAAAGCCCTAGCAACAATTACACTCATTGCATAATCGATAAAGGACTCGCGCATTTCACTGGTCAGATTGACGTCATGAATATTTTGTTTTGCTTCTTCACTCAAGCTGTTTCCTCCTCTACGATTGGCTAGATGTCAAGATTTTTCACGTAGTGCGCGTTTTCTTCGATAAAGGCCCGTCTTGGTTCGACGCGATCCCCCATCAGCATTTCAAAAATTTGATCGGCTTCTATGGCATCATCTACGCTGACCCGCAGCATCATCCGGTTTTCAGGGTCCATCGTGGTTTCCCATAACTGGTGGTCATCCATTTCCCCTAGACCTTTGTAGCGTTGAACCGTTGGTTTTGGTGTCGCAGGCAGTGATTCAATCGTATTTTTCAAATCTTGTTCGGCATTCTTGCCGGGTTGGATATAGTGGATATTTTTCCCTTGTTTGACACCGTACAATGGCGGTTGTGCGATATAGACATAACCAGCTTCAACGATTGGACGCATATAACGATAGAACAGCGTCAAAAGTAGGGTCCGGATATGGGCACCATCGACATCGGCATCGGTCATGATAACTAGCTTGTGGTAACGGGCTTTTGCTACATCAAAATCAGCACCAAACCCAGTTCCCATTGCCGTAAACAATGAACGGATCTCTTCGTTTGCTAAGATTTTGTCCATGCTGGCTTTTTCGACATTCAAAATTTTCCCACGGATCGGTAAGATCGCTTGGAATTCGCGACTGCGGCCTTGTTTTGCTGAACCGCCGGCAGAATCTCCTTCGACGATAAACAATTCGCATTTTTCTGGATCATTACTGGAACAGTCGGCTAATTTCCCAGGTAAGTTACTGATTTCTAACGCACCTTTTCGGCGAGTCATTTCTCGGGCACGTTTGGCTGCTTGACGGGCTTTTGATGCCAAAAGTCCTTTTTCCACGACTTGACGACCCACATTCGGGTTTTCCATCAAGAATTTCGTGAAATGTTCCGAAAAGAGACGATCAGTGACTGTCCGCACTTCGGAATTTCCTAATTTGGTTTTCGTTTGTCCCTCAAACTGAGGATCTGGATGCTTGATAGAGATAACTGCCGTCAATCCTTCCCGAACATCTTCTCCGGTCAGGTTTTCGTCGTTTTCTTTCATCAATTTTGACTTGCGGGCGTAATCATTGATCACCCGTGTCAAGGCAGTCTTAAAGCCAAATTCATGGGTTCCGCCTTCATAGGTATGGATGTTGTTGGCAAAACTCAACAGGTTGCTGTGGTAGCTATCGGTATATTGCATGGAAACTTCAACCGTGATTCCTTGTTGTTCTCCTTCTAAGTAGATCGGATCTGGGAAAATCACTGTCTTACTTGCATTCAAATGCTCCACATAGCTCTTGATCCCGCCGTCGTAATGATATTCTTTCAAGACGGGTTTTTCTTCCCGTTTGTCTTCGATCGAGATTTTTAAGCCACGGTTCAAGAAGGCTAATTCCCGAACCCGTGTCGCTAATTTATCAAAATTGAATACGGTTGTTTCCGTAAAGATCTCTGGATCTGGAACAAAGTGGACGGTCGTTCCGTGGCGGTCGGTTTCATCGATCACTTTCAAGTCATCAACGACTGCCCCACGATGGTATTCTTGATAATACACTTTGCCTTCTTTATAGACTTTTACGTCTAAAGTCGTGGATAACGCATTAACGACGGAGGAACCTACCCCGTGCAGTCCACCAGATACTTTGTAGCCGCCACCGCCGAATTTCCCGCCGGCATGCAGGATCGTAAAGACGGTTTCTACCGCTGGACGGCCTGTCTTGGCTTGGATATCAACGGGGATCCCCCGACCGTCATCGACGACCGTAATACTATTATCTGGTTCAATGATCACTTGAATACTTGAGGCAAAGCCTGCTAGTGCTTCATCGATCGAGTTATCGACGATTTCCCATACTAAGTGGTGCAAACCTTCTGAACTGGTAGAACCAATGTACATCCCAGGTCGTTTGCGGACGGCTTCTAGTCCTTCCAACACTTGGATCTGACTGGCATCATAGGCTTTTGCACGTTCAACTAAGCTTTTTTCTTCTTCTGTCATTCAGTCTATTCTCCTTTAATATGTCCTTGCTCTACATAAAAAATCTCTGCTTCCACAGACATTTTGTCTTTCACATGTTCTAATGTCGTCGTTGTCAGAAAGGTCTGAACTTTTCCTTCAATGGTCTCCAATAAATGCAGTTGTCGGGAATCATCCAGCTCACTCATGACGTCATCTAATAAAAGGACGGGATATTCCCCCGTTTCTTCTTTCATCAAATCGATTTCTGCCAATTTAACACTTAAGGCGGTCGTTCGCTGCTGTCCTTGCGAACCAAAGGTCTGAACATTTTTCTCATTGATCAAAAAATCCAGATCGTCTCGATGGGGACCTGCCAACGTGACTTGCCGAAATCGTTCACGGTCTTTGACTTGTGCCAAGGCTTTGACAAATTGCTGTTGGATCTCCTCCAGCGTACTCGCCTCACCGGGCACATTCGATAAGTAGTCGATCTGCAAGGTTTCTTTTCCTTGGCTGATCTTTTGGTGCAGCTGATTTGCCCAATACGCCAAGCGCTGAACAAATCGTTGTCTGGCTAAAATGATTTTACTGCCGAAAGCCACCAGCTGTTCCGTTAAAACATCTAAATAGATCTCATCGGTCTGTTTTTTTTCATTCAGCTGTTTTAAGTATTGATTGCGCTGTTTCAAAACGGATTGGTATTGAACGAGATCATAGAGATAGATTGGATCGATCTGCCCAATTTCCATATCGAGAAATTTGCGGCGGACTTGGGGACTTCCTTTTACAAGGGAGAGGTCTTCTGGAGCAAATAAAATGACATTCAACTGCCCTATGTAACTACTGAGCTTTTTTTGCTCAATGTGGTTTACTTTCGTTTTTCGTCCTTTTTTTGACAAAAACAGTTCTAACGGGATCGTTGAGCGTCCCCGACTGACACTGCCAGAGATCCGCGCCCCTTCTGTGTCCCAGCGGATAAGCTCTTGCTCGCTGGAGGTGCGGTGGCTTTTGGTCATCGCCAATACATAGATGCTTTCTAAAATATTGGTTTTTCCTTGCGCGTTTTCGCCTAAAAAAATGACCAGACCTTTCTCAAAAGTCAGTGTCAGCGAATCATAGTTCCGATAATTGCTTAAATGCAACTCATTCAGCCGCATCGGCGTCTTCCTTCTTCACCATAAAAAAAGTACCTTCATCAGGTAGCTCAACACGCATTCCCGCATACAATTTGCGCCCTCGCCGATTTTCCGGCTCGCCGTCGACAAAAACGGTGTGCTCTGCAAGGTACCATTTCGCTTGGCCGCCGCTGCTGATCACACTGACTTCTTTGAGCATTTGTCCAAGTGTCATATATTCCGTTTCTAACGGTATTTGCATTTTCATAATTCCCCTCAATTCTATCAAAGAGCGTTTAGCTCTATTATACTCTTTTTTTGCTAAGAAAACAAATTCATCGGCATATTTTTCATTCTCAGAAGACTTACTGCTTTTAGACAAAAAAGAAGCCAAAATAGAAAAAAGGGCTTAAAAACGATTTTAAGCCCTTTTAACTCATTTATTCATTTTCAGATGATTGTTTCAACTTTTTTCAAAAGACATGAAAAATTAGTTGGTTCGCACCGGTGTGATCAGCTGGATAAAGCTGCCTTTGCTCTCTGTCGGCTCCAACGTAAATGGACGGATCGCTGAGATAAAGCGGATCACGATGCTGGTGTCACCAAATGCTCGTAGTGCTGCTTTCATATAGTCAGGGTTGAAAGAGATCTCTAATGGGTCGCCGGTCACTTTTTCAAAAGAAAGATCTTCTTCCACTTTTCCGATTTCTGGTGAGTTTCCATATAAGACAACGGCTTCTTCGGAGATCGCCAAACGAACGATGTTGTTACGGCCTTCATGAGAAAGCAATGACGCCCGTTCGATAGCTTGTAACAATTCTGGCACAGAAAATTCAATCTCAGTATTGAAGCTTGAAGGAATCAGACGGTTGGTATCTGGGTAAGTTCCTTCCAATAAACGAGAATAGAATTTCATGGTTTTCGTTTGGAACAACACTTGGTTATCCATAATGCTGATTTGGATCGCTTCTTCTTCATCTGTTAAGGAACGAGAAAGTTCCGTTAAGCTTTTGCCAGGAATTACGATGTTGAAGGCTGTTTCTCCGCTTTCCAATGGAATCACCCGTTGGCTTAGACGGTGTGAGTCCGTCGCAACAGCTAATAATTTTTGATTTTCTAAGACAAAGTGGACCCCAGTCAAGATCGGACGGCTTTCGTGTTGCGAAACCGCAAAGACTGTTTCACTAACGACCTTATTCAATACGTGCGCCGGAATCTCGATCGAATCTTGACTTTCGACAACTGGTAAATGTGGATAACTATCGGCATCCAAGCCGTTGACGGTAAAGTTGGCTTTTCCAGAAGTGATCGCTACTTGATTATTGTCTAAAACTTCTAACGTTAAGGTACTTTCAGGCAAACGACGAACAATTTCGCTGAAGAAACGTGCTTGTAAAACGATCTCTCCTGTTTTTTCGATTTGCATTTGCGCTTTTTCGTTTTCCACACTTAAAAAAGTTTCAATGGAAATATCGGCGTTGCTCCCAGTCATGGTCAATCCTTTTTCGGAAAGGGATAATTTTACTCCAGTTAAGATCGGGATGGTGGTTTTGGTTGAAATCGCCCGTTGGACAGTTTGTAATTCTTGCATGAACTCTGTTCGGTTTAAAGTTAGCTTCATAGCGATACTCCTTTAATTTATAGTTATTAAATAAAAGTAATAGTAGTAATAGGCTTGTTAGTAATGTGGATAACTCGAGAAAAGAGTGATTAGACTAACGAAAATGCCTGTGAATAACTTGTGGACAACTTTTTTGGTTCTTCTTTTCTTATCCACAGATCAGCTGAAGAGGATTTGTTTGATTTCAGCGATCTCATTTTTGATCGTGGGATCTGTTTCGACTAAATGCTGAATTTTTTCATGGGCATGAATGACCGTTGTATGGTCTTTGCCGCCAAATTCGCCGCCGATTTTTGGTAAAGAACTATCGGTCAGTTCTCGAGAGAGATACATCGCGATCTGCCGTGGGACCACGATGCCTTTGACCCGTTTTTTCCCTTTTAAATCATTGACATGAATGTGATAGTATTTTGCGACTTCTTCTTGGATTTGCAAAATCGAAACTTGGGTCGAGCCATGGCTTGATTTCAAGGCTTTGATGGCTTCAGCTGCCAAGCTCGTTGTAATGTCTGAGTTTTGCATCGTAGCAAAAGCTTGCACCCGCACGAGTGCTCCTTCAAGTTCTCGGATATTCGAATCGATCTGCCCAGCGATATAACTTAAGGTATCGTCGGGGATCTCCAAGCGTTCGGCTTCGGCTTTTTTCCGCAAAATCGCAGTCCGCGTCTCTAGATCCGGCGGGGTGATATCAACGGATAAGCCCCAAGCAAAACGGGAAACCAAACGTTCCGGCAAAGTCGGGATCTCATTTGGCAAACGATCACTTGTCAGGACGATCTGTTTATTATTGCGATACAGTTCTTCGAAGGTATTAAAGAATTCTTCTTGGGTTCCTTCTTTATTGACTAAGAATTGAATATCATCCACCAGCAAAAGATCAACATTGCGGTATTCGTTTCGAAAATCTTCCATTTTGTTCTTTTGAATAGAAGTAATGAAATCATTGGTGAAATTTTCACTACTAACGTACTTGATTTTGGCATTGGGACGTTTCAGCAACATTTGATGACCGATCGCGTGCATCAAGTGAGTTTTCCCTAAACCGACGCCACCATAGAAGAACAGCGGATTATAAATAGACCCAGGATCTTCTGCAACAACTAAAGCAGCAGCGTGGGCCATCTGATTGCCTTTCCCGATGACAAAGGTATCAAATGTGTATTTTTCATTTAAGATCGATTTCGGCGGCCGCTCGTTTTCTTCTGCAGCTGTTTGAATAGTAGAAGGGGCTGTTTTTAAAGCTTCTGCTTCTTCGACAGTCACAAAACTAGGAATCAATTCTTCACCAGTTTTCATAAATCCCATTTCAACAATTTTGGCAGCTAGATTTTTTTCCCAATAAGATTTATGAAGATCGCTGGGTACTTCGATCAGCAGCTGATTTTTTTCAAACGACAAGACATTGGCAGTCTCGATCCAAGCACTATAACTGGCCGGATTCAGCTCTTCTTTAAAGGAACGTTGAAGATCTTGCCAAATAGAATCAGCAGATGGCAT